>NZ_JBXHAT010000001.1:0-2641619 GCF_056895255.1 Dyadobacter sp. HNCC25DJ187 | reverse complement strand
TAGGACTTTCACGCGCCGCGTTGGCTTTATACAAATCTTCCCAAACCGCCCCCGTCGTGTGCAACTTCAACCAAACAGAGAAGTTACATACGACGGGGGCAGATGGGGATCGCGCTACAAAAAGATGACACTCTCTTTTTTGTTTTGACGATTCGCCGGGCTGAAGGAGACTAAGAAATGGTCTTTTATGTAATACTATTTTAAAACAGCTACATTCTGATTTTGATCAGGTAAATACATGGCTGCCCATTGTAAATCCTCTGGCGTGGTGATTTTGATGTTTTCATATGATCCGTCTATCAGCTTGACGGTGTATCCTGCTGATTCCAGTACACTGGCACAATCTGTAAACTGAGTATTATAAGGTTGTGAAAATGCATTTCTCATCCAGTCCGAGCGAAATGTCTGAGGAGTTTGTATCAACCGAAGAGACGAACGATCCAAGGCTTTATTAAGCCCCGTTTCGGTGTTAACTATTCTGACAGAATCTTTAACAAGAACCGAAGCAATAGCAGTTCCGTGTATTGCTGCTGTTTTAAAGCCCTCTGAGATAATTTCGCAGGTAATCACGGGTCTTACTCCATCATGAACAGAAATCAATGCTTCTTTATTAGAAATGGATAAAAGACCATTTCGTACTGAATGAAATCTTGTTTCTCCTCCCTTGACAATTTGATGTTTGATCTCAAATCTATACTTCCGGCATAATTCTTCCCAGAAATTGATTTGCTGCTCAGGTAGAACAAGGATAATATGGATATCCGATGCGTAGTTTCTAAATGCCTTTAACGTGTGCATTAAAATTGGCAGCCCATTTACAGCGATAAATTGTTTTGGTATCTCGCTTTTCATGCGGCTACCATTACCCCCCGCAACGAGAATGACAAATTCCTTCATTATTATAAGTAGTATAAATATAAAAATCGCTTACCGATCAATTTTCCATAGAGGATGAACTGAATTCGATAAGCGACAAAAATATGTTATTTCCAAACTAATCAGATAATTAGCATAGCATCACCGTATGTGAAGAACTTATACTTTTCTTTTATTGCAAGTTCATATGCCTTCATGACAAGATCAAATCCACCAAATGCACATGCAGACATCAGCAATATGGATTCTGGTAGTTGGAAATTTGAGAGCATAGCATTGGCTATTTTGAAGTCGTAGGGTGGAAACACGAATTTATCGGTCCATCCTTCCACTGCTTTTAAATGTCCGCTTGCTGAAACCGATGATTCAATTGCTTTTAAAGATGTGGTTCCTACTGCGCAAACGCGTTTCTTAGCATCGATCGATGCATTGACGATATCTGCGCTAGTCTGGGTTATCTTATAGTTTTCAGAATCGGTTTTGTGTTTAGTAAGATCTTCTACATCTACTGTACGGAATGTACCAAGACCTACGTGAAGCGTCACAGGAGCAAAGTTAATACCTTTAATCTCCAGCCTTTTCATCATGGCTTTGGTGAAGTGCAGACCGGCTGTCGGAGCGGCAACGGCGCCAACATTTTCAGCAAATATTGTTTGAAAACGATCTCTGTCAGCACTCTCTACTTTACGGCGGGATATAATTTCGGGTGGAAGTGGCGTCTCACCAAGTTCATCCACTAATTTCATGAATTCGTCATTATTGCCATCGTAAAGAAAGCGGATCGTTCTTCCACGTGAAGTGGTGTTATCTATTACTTCAGCTACCAGATCACTATCGCCAAAATAAAGTTTGTTTCCAACACGAATCTTGCGAGCAGGATCAACCAGAACATCCCATAAACGCATTTCACGGTTAAGTTCACGAAGCAAGAATACTTCGATTTTGGCACCTGTCTTTTCTTTTTGACCGTATAAACGGGCAGGGAACACTTTGGTATCATTAATAGCCATCACATCACCGTCATCAAAATAATTGATCAGGTCTGCAAACATTTTGTGTTCGATTTCTCCTGTTTTACGATGTACTACCATTAAGCGGGATTCGCCACGGTCTGAAGGATGAAGTGCAATAAGGCTTTGAGGTAAGTCAAATTTAAATTCGGATAGCTTCATAGATGCTTAGTCAGTGAAAGTCGATAACTGTGATGACATTGAGTTGATCGCAATCAGACAGTATATTGGTTAAATTTTTTATAATCTTTTCTGAAAATCATGCCCGGATTAACTCACAATGCTGTTATAACAAAGAACAAAAGCAGTAAGGAATACTTACTAACAATAGCTCCTTTTATTAAAAGGGCGTAGCTACCGGAATTTGCAAAAAATTAAGATTGCGAAATTAGGTAAGTTTACCAAAGAATCCTAGGGAATGAGCGCCTTTTTAGGTATCGTACCGACGATTTTTCCATGGTGAACGCTGCGATATGGTAACTGTAACTTTTTGCGGTTCAACAAGTACAGGTGACTTTTCATGAAGCATTGCCGCGAATAGCGCTGCGAGCGCATCTTGTTCAAAATGCTGGTTTTCGGGAAGATCTTCAGGTTTGAAGTAATTGGTAACAAAATTAGTATCAAATGTACCGTTTTGAAACGATTCATGTTGCATCACGAATTTGCAAAAACCAAGCGTAGTTTTAACACCGAAAATTTGATATTCATCAATGGCACGTATCATTTTATCAAGAGCCTCCTTTCTGGTTGCACCGAAAGTAATCAGTTTGGCTATCATGGGATCGTAAAACAGAGGGATGTCCATGCCTTGTTCAAATCCATCGTCTACTCTAACTCCGTTTCCTTGTGGTAATTTATAGGTTTTCAGGTTTCCAACGTCCGGCAGAAAGCCATTTTGAGGATCTTCAGCATAAACTCTTGCTTCAATAGCATGCCCACGGATTGAAAGTTCTTCCTGCTTTAATGTAAGGTGGTTGCCTTCAGCTATAGCAATCATCTGTTTTACCAGGTCAACCCCGGTTATCTGTTCGGTAACAGGATGTTCGACTTGCAGACGTGTATTCATTTCCAGGAAATAGTAATTCTGCTGTTCATCCAGTATAAATTCAACTGTACCAGCACCATAATAATTACAGGCTCTGGCAACATGAATAGCACACTTTCCCATTGCTTCCCTGATTTCAGGAGTAATAGAAATGGAAGGAGCCTCTTCTATCACTTTTTGGTGGCGTCTTTGAATAGAACATTCCCGTTCAAACAAGTGAATAATGTTTCCATGATGATCTCCGAGAATTTGTATTTCTATATGTTTCGGAGAAGTAATATATTTTTCTAGGAAAACAGAGCCGTCGCCAAATGATGAATGGGCTTCACTAACAGCTCTTTCCATTTGCTCATTGAATTCATCTTCGCATTTAACGATCCGCATCCCTTTACCTCCTCCACCCGCACTGGCTTTAATCAGTACAGGATAACCGATAGATGCAGCCAGTTCTTTAGATGCTGTAATGTCGGTAATAGCACTTGAACTTCCGGGTACCATTGGTACGTCGTACTTTGCCGCAGCTTGCTTTGCGGCTAGTTTACTTCCCATTATTTCAATTGATTCTGGAGAAGGGCCGATAAATATAATTCCTGCCTGAATCACTTCCCTGGCAAAGTCAGCATTTTCAGATAGGAAACCATATCCCGGATGGATTGCATCCACATATAAATCTTTACATACAGATATAATTTTATCGCCACGCAAATAGGATTCAGATGACGGCCCTTCGCCTATACAAACTGCTTCGTCGGCATACCTTACGTGTGGCGATTTTCGATCTGCTTCGCTATAGATCGCAACGGTACATATGCCCATTTCGCGGGCAGACCGCATTATTCTCAATGCTATTTCTCCACGGTTAGCAACTAGTATTTTCTGAATAGAGCGCATGCTAAAGATTGGGTTGAGAATATGAAATTCGGAAAATATACAATACCAGGGTTCTATTTTATTGCTATTTTCTCAATTTACAAAGTGCTTGAAGACGAAGGGATTATTAAGGTAATGTAATTTTTTTTATTTTTGCATTTATCTAACATATATAATAATAAGGTACTCATATAAATTAGAAGCGAGTGGATATTTTTGAGAAACTGCATAACAACTCAGGGCCAATCGGTAATCCGGCTAAAGAGCTGAAAAGCCATCATTATTTTTCATTTCCAATGTTGGAAGGAGAACTGGGTCCTCGGATGCGTTTTATGGGACGGGAAGTGCTAAACTGGAGTCTGAATAATTATCTTGGGTTGGCTAACCATCCTGAGGTAAGAAAAGCGGATGCAGATGCTGCTGCCAAGTGGGGATTGGCCTATCCTATGGGTGCAAGAATGATGTCAGGTAATTCGACTCAACATGAAGAATTTGAGAAAGAATTAGCGGAGTTTGTTGGTAAAAAGGATGCATTTCTTCTGAATTATGGATACCAGGGGATTATGTCTGCGATTGAATGTATCTGTGACCACCGTGATGTAATCGTTTATGACGCGGAATCTCATGCATGTATCATAGACGGTATCAGGTTACATAAGGCTAAACTTGGAGAATATTACAAGTTCAACCATAATGATATGGATAGCCTGGAAAAAAATCTGAAACGTGCAACCAAGCTTGCCAACGAAAAAGGCGGTGGTGTTCTGGTGATTACTGAGGGTGTGTTCGGAATGTCTGGTAAAGTGGGTAATCTCAAAGCGATTGTGGAACTGAAGCAGAAATATGAATTCCGCCTGATGGTTGACGATGCACACGGATTTGGAACGATGGGAGAAACCGGTGCCGGAGTAGGTGAGCTTTTAGGCGTACAAAAAGAAATAGATCTGTATTTCTCAACCTTTGCTAAGTCTATGGCTGCTATCGGTGCATTTATTGCTGCCGATGACCCGCAAATCATCATGTACTTAAAATATAACATGCGTTCTCAGACTTATGCAAAGGCTTTACCGATGCCTTACGTTGAAGCAGGACGCAAAAGACTTGAGCTATTAAAAGCGAATCCTGAGCTGAGAGCAAAGCTCTGGGAGAATGTAAATGCGATGCAGAATGGTTTGAGAAGCAGAGGGTTTAATATAGGTACGACAGAATCTCCTGTAACTCCTGTTTTCCTTCACAGTGAAGGTGGGGTACCTGAGGTAACCAGGATGGTGCGCGATCTTCGTGAAAACATGGGTGTATTTTGCTCTATCGTAGTTTATCCTGTAGTACCTAAGGGACAGATTATGCTGAGAATTATCCCGACAGCTGCTCACACATTGGATGATGTTGAATATACATTGAATGCCTTCACAACTTTAGCAGAAAAACTTAAAAATCGGGTTTATCAATCTGATGAAGTTAACCAGGAAGTAGTAGAATAGATAAAAAGGCATTTTTAAGGTTCCAGAGGGCATTTTTTTATAAAATGCCCTCTTTTTTTATGACATAATATAAAATATTTATTTCTCATAAAATGCTGATTTATAAACATTTATCTACTATGCTGAGAATAAATTGGACTTTAAAGCTCTTTTTTTTTGTTTTTTGAGTTGGAGTAAAACTTTTAATTATTAAATTTCGGTCTAAACATGTGTTTTTAGCTTGTTTAGGGCATTTTTTAACTAAAAAAACAGATAAGACATGGCACGATTTGATGAAGTAAAAGATCTGATTCTTTCTTTAGAAGGAGATTTCGATAAGTTTTACAACAAAGAGAATCAGGCAGCTGGAACTCGCGTTCGTAAAGGCATGCAGGATTTGAAAACTTTGGCTCAAGAAATTCGTTCAGAAGTTCAAAACAAAAAGAACGCAGCTGAGTAATTGAAAGGCACACGAAAGAAATTAAGAACCCGGTCCCATTGAGCCGGGTTTTTTATTTGCCTAGAATTTTTGGTCATTAATCATCGTTGCAATACCTCGTGTAACTACTTTTTTTGTGTTAATGTCCACAATATCAGTCGCAATTTCTGCGATGTGTTTTTCGGGTTGTATTGATTTTATTGTAAATACTGCCTTGTATTCTGTATCTACGTACATCGGACGGAGAAATTCAACGGTTTGCTTGAGATAAATAGATCCGAAGCCCGGAAACTGTGTGCCTAACACCTTGGTGAATACAGTTGCTCCTAACATACCATGAATAATGGGTCGCTTAAAATTAGTAGTTGCAGCGTAGGCTGCATCCAGGTGAAGCGGATTGTTGTCACCGGTAAGTTCCGCAAAACGAATTACCTGGTCTTGTGTGAAGCTGAAAAAATGTTCAAATGAGGCATTGATAACTGGCTCGATATCCATTACAATAATATAAGTTATAGTTAATTGGTCAAAATTCGGTTAAATAGGAGAACTACACAACCGGTAGTTGCATAAAAAAAGAAGCTGCGTTTGAGCGCAGCTTCTTTTTAAGATTTTTCTATAAAATCTATTCTTCTATATCCTCAGCAATAAGAGCAATTTCGCCGTCGTCTTCGACAGTGCCATCAAGAGGCTTGTTTACACGTGCATTACTACGCTTATTCTTGAATTTTTTAACCTGCATTTTGAGTGTATCAACAGCAAGGTCAGTAGCTTCTTCGAATGTGGTTCCTTTTTCCGTTACAAACATAGTACCGCCTGGTACATATAGTTTTACTTCAAGGAGTTTTGTATGTGTTTTGGCGCTTTCGCTTTTGTCCAGTTTTAAAAATACCTCACCACTTGTGATCTTATCATAAAATGTGTCCAGTTTATCCAGCTTCTGCTGTATAAAAGACAACAATTTAGGATCAGCGTCAAAGTGAATTGCTTGCATCTGCAGTCTCATAAGCACTTAGGTTTAAGGTAAAACATTACTTTGTACCAAACGTCATATCGTTTAACTCTAACGATCCTCAAATATATCCGACTCAGGAAAAAGTACAAATGCGCCGTTTTCTGAGCTAATCTGATAACGAATGGTTAACTAAATAAAGACAATTAATCCCTTAATGTCAAGCCAAAAACAAGGTTTATTATAATTTATTTCAGATCGTTTCTAATATCTTCATTATCCTTATGCTTCTTCCAGCAGTGTCCGGAATGATACATATTGTCCATTGAAAAGTTCATGATGTTTGTTCTGAAGACCGGCTTGGTGGTGAGTCTGATAAGCGAGGAAATCTTCCATAGTTCTGAAAGAAAACTGAGAAGTGTACGTAGATCCTTCGTTCTCTATCTCGGTAAGTAATCGAAGCAGTTTTATTTCTGTAGGTAAGCCTGTAGCTATGATTTCAGGTATATGTGTTTCCTTCATATAGGAAAGCCATTCTTTTTCAGCTGCGTAGCTGATGTTAACTGTGATATTGAAAATGATCATTGGAGACATGTTTTATCGATACTTTTTACAAATATCGTAATTAATCCTGACTGCTCAGAAATCTATATTTTAGTCTGATGTGGAAGTGTAAATATTTTGGATAAGGTCGTTTCAGCGTTACCTTTGCCCATATTACAAATTCACCGTAACTTGTTTTTTCTATGAATATTCTACTACGTGCCCACTCCGGCCTGCGTTATGTTGTGTTGGCATTGCTTCTCGCCGCTATTTTCGCAGCCTATTCCAACTGGAAGAGTAATAAGCAGGGCGACAGCAAGATTTATCTTTTTGCATTGATTGCTACACATACCCAATTACTTATTGGTCTTGCATTGTATTTCATGAGCCCAAAAGTGAACTTCAGCCTGATTAGTGAAAAGGTTTTCCGATTCTATTCTATTGAACACGTTTTCATGATGCTCATTGCTATCGTATTGATTACTGTAGGAAGAGTTCGTTCCAAGAAAGTGGAAGGTGCAGATAAGCATAGAACGGTGCTTTATTTTTATGCTTTGGCGCTGATCATCATTTTAGCTGCGATTCCGTGGCCATTTCGTAATTTGGGATCTGGTTGGTTCTGAACGAAAACCAAGCCTATATAAATCAAAGAATGGCCATCAGGATATCAACCTGATAGCCATTCTTATTTATACAGCTTAATTCGGTACAACTTTATTCAAAGTGATACAGATGGTCAGCTGAAAAGATCGCTGGATAAATACCTGTCTCCGCGGTCACATACGATAAATACAATCACACCGGATTTAATCTCTTTGGCCAGTTGCACTGCAGCCCAAGCCGCTCCACCACTACTCATTCCTGCAAAAACAGCCTCCTGATTAGCAAGGGCCCGGGTTGTGTTAACTGCGTTAGCTTCTGTCACCTCAATGACTCTGTCTACGCGATGGCTGTCAAATATTTTCGGTAGATATTCCTCTGGCCACTTCCTGATTCCAGGTATGCTTGCACCATCTGTTGGCTGGCAACCGACAATCTGAATTTCAGGATTCTGTTCTTTCAGAAAACGAGAAACGCCCATGATGGTACCGGTTGTTCCCATAGATGATACAAAATGGGTAATTTCATGGTTGGTGTCCCTCCATATTTCGGGTCCTGTTGTGTTGTAATGTGCTTTCCAGTTATCAGGATTTGCAAACTGGTTGAGCATCAGATAACCATTTTTAGAAGCTTTGTCTTCCGCATAATCCCGTGCCCCTTCCATGGTTTCGGTAAGCGTCACTTTAGCGCCAAAAGCTTCCATAGTCAGTACCCGTTCGCGGGTAGAATTCTGAGGCATAATCAGCTCAATTTCTACATTAAAAAGGCGGGCAATCATAGCCAAGGCAATGCCAGTATTACCGCTGGTAGCCTCAATCAATTTGGTTCCTTCTTTTATTTCACCGCGATCCAATGCTCCTTTGATCATGCTATACGCCGCCCTGTCTTTCACGCTCCCTCCGGGATTGTTACCTTCCAGTTTGCCATATAATTTTACATGAGGATTCGGATTTATATTTTTTAATTCAACAAGCGGTGTATTGCCGACCAGTTCAAGAAGTGATGACATTTTTTAATTGGAGAAAAGTACATTGATTTGTTTGACTGCATACCTGAAGCAGAGCGGCTTATGCCAATCTGAATTTCAATTAACATCGCAGGCTACACTGTTTTCCTGATCCTTCAACAAAAATGAAATCACATGATATTTGCAAAAACATATTTACTCTATTTGTTTACTGGGTAACAAATATAGGGATAGTATTTAGTTGGTGGAAACAAAGAAGGTAAATGTTCCTAACAGATAAGGGGTGATAGAAGTGACATGGGTTCCCTTATCAATCGTAATCAACTCTACGTTAGTTGCACCAAGTCCTTTCATTGCATTAGCAGCATTCACTGAGTTAAAATAAAACACAAGCGGATCCTCATTACCATGATACAATTTTGTAGGTGTTTTCGGTTTCCAGTTGTACACATTGTTATCCGCAACAGCATTGATAAATGCTGCGTCAGTACCGTCGTTTAGCGCTTTTTTAAAGTCGTCGGTGAGGATGGTATTGAAGCTTCTGTCAATTACTATTTTAGACGGATCTCCGTTGGCTGCTGCAATCTGAGTAGCCCAAGGCTCCTTGAAATAGTAAGTGGCAGGTTTGTTAAGTTTATAAATGCGGTCGTAAGTAAGTAAAACCCACAGATACAATTTGTTATAGGCGGAAGTTCCGTGTGTAGTATTATTCACGATCTCTTTCATAAAAGCTGTTTTATCATAGGCGCCTGCACCACAGCTTGATGCTATCAAATTAAATTCAGAAGGAGCTTCCTCCTCTATTTTCTTTTGCAGCGACATCGTTGCGTATCCTCCTTCCGAATAGCCGCCGATATACAGTTTTTCATTCCATTTTACTTCATTCTGACGAGCAATAAATTCTCTCGAAGCCCTTAGCATATCAAGTGAAGCCGAAGCCAGACTCGCACGGTGTTCATACGGATGTGGTAAATTACCGGATGCTCCATAACCGATATAATCAGGATAGGAAATAATGTAGCCCACAGCCCCAAACAGCGTTCCCATGGTAGCACTTTCTGTACCGGCTCCGAAATTAGAAGGAGCTTCAGCATCAGTAGTGATCGTTCCGTGTTGAATACTGATCATCGATACCGGCTGATCTGTATCGGGAATGATCAAGGCACCAGATGCGGTGATCTCCTGTCCGTCGGTGTTCTTTGTTTTGTAGGTAAGTTTATAAACCTGAACACCATTTTTCACATATAATGCTGCAAATGCTTTTAATCGAGGATCATTGGAGCCTGCGTTCTGAATGACTGTTTCTTTGGAAATAGTAGTAACCAGAGAGGAGCTTACAAGGTATTGATCTTCTTCCGGATTTGTTGATTCGTCCTTATCACAGGATGCCAGAAAAAGCAGGAAGAAAACGAATAACAGAGGAATTTTAGATTTTAGCGGATTCGGGAAATGTTTTCGCATGACGTTCAAATAGAATGAGTTGGTATTCATTCATTACTAACGAATACCAACTCATTTTAGGTCAATAAAATAGGACTTATAAGGAGGAAATTTTATTCATATACCAGCTGATCATTCTTGAAGTAGCATCAGGACGTTCTACCATGCCCATGTGACCAGCTTCCGCCAGGATAAATGGGTAACTTTGTTTAGGGTATTCAGACAAAGCAATAGAGCTCTCAAATTCAATAAGCTTATCCTGCATACCAAAGATAAATAATACCGGAAACGGCATTTGAGCTAATATAGATGTGCGGTCCGGTCGTTGGATCATCGCTGTCATACCTGCGATAAGAGCCTTAGCCGGTAGTTTGCCATAGCGTTCACTGTGTGCGCGCACCTTATCAGGAAACAATTCCTTAAACCTATCCCCGAACATATTTGGTGTGGTATTCTTGATATATGCTTCCGTACCGTAATTTTTTAACAATTCGATGCTTTGCAAGCGCTGCTGCTTTTTGGCTTCATCGTCTTCGTATGCTGTAGAATGAACCAGTCCGAAACCTTCCAGCATTTCGGGATACTTCTCAGCGAAAGCCAGCGCGATATATCCACCCATTGAATGTCCTATCAGGGTCAGTTTTGTAATACCGGCACTGGTAAGAAAGCGGTGAAGTTCTTCGGCATATTCTTCAACAGTCTGCGATGAAGTGTAAAGAGAAAGGTTCGGCCTGACTATCGTAAAGTAATCATTGAGCGTTGCATCCAGATAGTCCCAAATGGTATCATCCATGCCATGCCCATGCAACAGAACCAGTGTTTTTTTGTATAAATTCATAGTTTTTAACTTTCAAAGTTGAGGAATTGTTTTACTTAATTTATTCAATCCTTATTCTAAAATAGGGGTTTTAGTTGAGATGGTCACATTTTCCGTGTAGAAAAGTGATTATGTATATAAACAAAAGATGCCTGCCAGAGTGTTCCGACAGGCATCTTTAAGGCACAAAATCAGAGCCATTATTTAGCTGATTTTGCTAGTTCTTCATCCCTTAGGGCGCGCCGTAATATTTTTCCTACATTGGTTTTAGGAAGCTCCTCTCGGAATTCAATCTGTTTTGGACATTTATAAGCGGTCAGATTTTCTTTGCTAAAAGTTTTTACCTGTTGCTCTGTAAGCGCAGGATCTTTTTTTACGATAAACACTTTTACCATTTCTCCGGTTTTATCATCCGGAATACCTACACATGCTACTTCAAGTACACCCGGACATTGCGCTATTACCCCTTCGATCTCATTAGGATAAACATTGAATCCAGAGACCAAAATCATATCTTTCTTCCTATCTACGATCTTGAAGAAACCATCCGTATCTTCTATCCCTATATCCCCTGTTCTGAACCAACGACCACTTTCATCTTCAAAGATTACTTTCGCTGTTTCATCCGGGCGATTGTAATAACCGAGCATAATCTGAGGCCCTTTAGCACATATTTCTCCTTTTTGTCCCGGTTCTACCCATTTATCATCATCCCCGAGAATCCGCATCACGGTGCTGGGGATGGGTATGCCAATTGTTCCGTTTCGATGTTTACCATTTAATGGACTTACAGAAAGTACAGGTGAGGTTTCAGATAGTCCATATCCTTCCACAAGCACACAACCTGTGATCTCTTCCCATTTGGTTGCCACTACTTTTTGCAGCGCCATACCTCCGGCAATAGATATTTTAAGTCCACTAAAATCAATATTTTTGAAATCAGGATTATTCAACAGACCATTAAACAGTGTATTAAGTCCCGGAAAAATATTGACCTTATATTTTTTCAGCTCCTTTACAAATGCCGGAATGTCACGAGGATTAGTGATCAGTACATTCAGTGCTCCCCATTTGATTCCGCAAAGTGCATTGATTGTCATCGCGAAAATGTGATACAATGGCAGGGCTGCAACCATACTCATGGGGCCTTCATGATCAGAGTTTTTCATCTTGGACATGAGCCATTCGTTAATAGCCTCTACATTAGCGATCAGGTTTCGATGGGTAAGCATGGCTCCCTTGGATACACCTGTTGTTCCTCCGGTATATTGAACAAATGCAATATCGATCCCTGAGACATTGGGTCGCTGATAAGTAACTCCTTTTCCTTCATTGAGCGCTGTATTCAATGACGTCACCTTGGGCAGGTGATAAGTAGGAACCATTTTCTTGATATATTTTACAACTGCATTGACAATGATTTTCTTTGGGAATCCCAATAAATCACCAATTTCTGTAACAATAATATGTTCAATGCCTGTTTCAGATATGATCCTTTCCAGATTTGACGCAAAATTGGCCATAATCACGATGGCTTTTGCACCTGAATCATTGAATTGATGAAGCATCTCCCGCGGGGTATACAGCGGGTTGGTGTTCACGATGACCAGTCCTGCTCGAAGGGCGCCGAACATGACCACAGGATACTGCAATACATTCGGCATCTGAATTACAATACGATCTCCTTTTTTCAAACCAATACTTTGAAGGTAGGCGGCAAAATTTCCTGATAATTCGTCCAGCCGCCCGAAGGTGATTGTCTTGTCCATATTTGTATACGCCGGATTATCAGGGAAGTTTCTGAAACTGATCTCCATCAAATCCAGCAAAGACGTATAAGCATCAGGATTAATATCATACGGTATGCCGTCCGGATAATGTGTAAGCCATGGATATGTATCTTTTGATATGGAATTCATAATGCGGTAAGGGTATTAGTTGAGAATGCTAATCATTAAACAATAATTTAATATAAAAAATTATTAAACGAATACAATTGAATTCTGAAAAATATTAGACCACGCAGGCTGATATTTCCTTAAACCACTTTTGATTTTTTTACTTCCCAACGCCACAAAAGCCCTTCTTCCGGGTCATCTACATCCTCAGTCTGATGAAAACCAACCTTCTGTAAAATGCTTCCTGACGCATTTTCTTCTGCGAGTGTATGGGCAATTATTTTATGTACGCCACTTTTGGAGAAAGCGTTCTGTACCAGTCCGCGGGCAGTTTCTGTTCCCAGGCCTTTCGCTCTGTGTGACGGAATAATTTCGTATCCGATTTCGACTGTGCCGGTAGAATCTGGTTCACCTTTGTATCCGCAAGAGCCAATCAGAAGGTTATCGGGGACGTGTATAATAAGGTAAACCCACCAGTCGCGTAAAGGTGGGTGGTCTTTCCAGCGCTGATAAGATGGGGTGAATGTATCTCTGAATTCGGTCCATTTTTTGGGGACGTTTACACCCATCACTCTGGCGAGGGTGCTGTTGCCCATTTTGATGGCATCGAATAAAGTATCGTCACAAACGACTATTCTTAAATTGGGGGTCAAAATCATGGATGTTGCTTTGGTATTATAATCCTGACCCCCAAGTTAGGTAAAATCATTGTGAGTTGTTTTCATCAAAGCGATCTGTTATCGCTTTGCGGATGGCCTGATGCGGCCTCATGCCTGTACTTTTGGTTCTGGTAACGGCTCTATCCGACGTTGCATTCGACTTGGCTTTCAGGGCCAGGTCAGATACGGTCATATGCCTGTTACGCCAGGAATCATATTCCTCCTGATTCATGACGTCTCGTGTAACCTGCCCACGTCCGTAGCCATCAGCAAACGAATTTCTGCGACTGTCAGTAAGCGACTGACGACGGTCATTTTCGAGAACTGCAATTTCATTAAGCAGTGATTTTTCTTCCTGTTTTAATTCGTCGAGAGATACAAGAATCGCCAGGTCATTTTCCAGAATATTTTTTTGAGCAAGATGTTCCGTTAATGTTTGCTGTAAAGGCTCCATGTGTTTCACAATCCGTTTGCGACGTCGACGCAATCGCCATAGCTTCGGATCGATCTGAAGCCATCGGTACCAGAATCCCTGTAAAACCGGCAGTGCCATGCCAAGTGAAACCGCGCCGGCTATAGCAAACAGAACACCACTTAAGACAAACGATAATAATGCCCACGGACTGTTGACCAAATCCATATTGAGCTGATCTGAATTCCTGAGTGCCTGCTCAATCTTATTGGTAAGTTCCGGACTGTTAATAGGTGCACCTGTCATGGGGTCGACAGCATTAAGCTGAAGATTTTTAACTGACTTATTGATGGCCTCTTTCAATTTGTCAGTACGGTATGCTTCATAGCGGAACCAGCCCAAAACAATCAATGTAACGATTGCAAAAATGGACAGTGTCAGTTTGAAAGTAGCGTACCGCGATTTTGCTTTAGGATTTTCTCCCGAATGAAATGGTTCTTCTATCAGTCGGTCGTACGCGGGCTTTAGCAATATAGAAAGCATAGCAAGACCTATTGCAAACGCCCAAGCCTCGTTAGAGTTCCTGATATTGAGGGCATAAGCAACAATTTCATGAGAGATGATCAGATCACCTGCCACAAATGAAATACCGGCTGCCAGGAATATCAGACCTGCGATTAAAGAGTAGGACGGAGCTTTCGATGTACGTTTTTCTTTAAGCTCCTCAGTTTCGTTATCAATTTTGCTTATAGTATCTTCAAAGTCTTTCAACTTTCTGGCACTGCTATTCAGCCCCATCGTTTCTGTCTGGAGCTTGTCGAAAGACGACTTATGTTTTAGTAAGGTTTCCTGCTGTTTTCCACGCAATTCACTCAGCCGCTGTTGCTTCTGACTGATTTGATCGGATGTCCATGCATGTGCCACATTACTTGCAAGATATTTTTCGTACGTCTCTCGTTCAAGACCTTCGATACCACTGGAGTAACCATGTTGGTAATCTCCATTTTGGTTGGGATTTTGCTCGTCCATATCTTTTAAATGTTATAAAGTCTGAGTGAAATGAAAGATTTACTGATCGCCTTTCCTGATGTAGTTTAACTGTCTGCCGGATAACTGCCCTTTCATGCGGCGAGCCAGAAAAAATTCGCTTTCAAACAATTTAATAAGCATATCGCGTCTTGCATAAATACGGTCACGCTCAGTTTCCGATGCACCTAGTTCTCTTACGGCCTGCCATTTTTTTACACGTAGTGCATCTCGCTCCTCCTGCAGTATAAGCATTTCATTTTCAGATTTGTGGCTTTCTTCTTCGCGTTGTTTTTTTTCCTTGATAGGGTCAAGCCAAGCTTTGAAATCTGAGCGAAGAGCAGTGATATTACTCAGGAAGAGCTTTCCTGCAAAAAGGAAGAGGAAGAAAATAAATACGAATAGAGATGCAGCTTGCAACCAACCTTGCGATTGATACACCTGTGCAAAAACAAATAGTGATGCAGCAAATGGTAAGCCAGTTTCTTCCAGTAACGACCGCCAGGTTACTTTCGAATCCTTGTCATGGAAGATGGAGATTCGTCCGAAAAGGCTGAACATACCAGCCAGGAAGACACCCATAGCAATCCAGGAGCTTTCCGCAAAAGCAGGACGAAGTGATTCACGAATAAGGAAAAAATTACCTATACACATAACTGCACTCAATGTAAGTCCTATCAGTGTACGCGGAAGATGATGTTCCCGGATGTTATCGGCTGTGAGCACAGTATCTGACTTGGCTGTAAGTGTTTCGATACGTTCCGTTTTTTGACCGATAAAAAGATTAAATTCCTGAATACGTTCATTGTGCTGTTCAATGTCGCCGAGCGGACCGGCTGCCAGGTGCACGAAGTATTTATGAATGATATCTGTTTTTTCGGTTGGATCTGATTCAGAAAGTCCAAACAATACACCTTCATCACGGAGTGTATCTTCGTCCTCGAGCCAGTATGGAATAAGGACTTCGCTTCCTGGTTGAGATGAAAGCTCAGTCCCCGGTGCTTCCGTAAGCAAAACAGGCTGCTGGGATGATACGGGCTGTAAAGGGGTTTCGGATTGGATTATACTTTCGTTAGCGACAGGCTTATTGTCGTCATATTGTTTTTCATCAGATGGTGATGAACGGAACAGATTTCTGATGGATTCTTTGGACATGGCCATATGTTTTCATGGATTAGCCTGCGATTATCCATCAAAACACGGAACTTAACCAGATTATTGTGATGATCGGTTATAAAAATACGTAACCGACTCTGCAAGAATGGCTATCACACTATTCCAGTTAGTATAATGATATGCGATCTTTACTTTCAGAACATGGCCTTAAGTGCCTGCCATAACTTCTTTTTGAGCTCACGGTCTGCCTCAATCGTAGCCAACGGATCGGCCAACAGGCACCATACACCATTAATTTGTTTTGGCGTATAGGGAGTTAGTAGTAAATCCAGATTAAGCCGTGCCGGAGGTACACCAAAAGAGATGAAGCGTCCTGTCTTCTTGTGTGAGATCACCTTACTCGCATCGGTAGGAGGTAAAAAGCTGATGTTAATTAAATCAGCCTGACTTATTGAATATTTAACAGCCTTTAAAATATTATCAAGAAAAACAGATTCTGTCTCCGGCATTTCTTGCTGCGTGGGGCGCTCAGTAAGAATCATGATTTGGTGCCTTAGTTCCGGAAGCTCGTGAAGTTGAGCAGGAGCGGCTGCGACCTGTATGGGTGTTACCGTTGGGGTATTCTTAAGTGCAGGGGCCGGATTTCGCTGCGTTACAGGCATCTCTTCAGAAACAGAAACTACTTTTTCCACTACTGTTTCCTGCTGAAAAGTCTCCAACTGAAATAGTATATCGTTTTGAAAAAGAAGCTGATAAAATGCCTGTGAACTCATGTAATTTTTAGAAATCAAAGTTTTCCCAAATTTACCCCGTGCAGACTCCATATCCCAATTTTTTTCTTTTGAGCCTGCGTTTCCAGATTGGCATATTCGGTACTGCTGCTATACTTCTTATAATGAACTGCCAAACCTTCTTTGACAAGTTCCTTATTTAATACCTTACCATCCGGCAGCACGACCTCACCAAGCAATCTTCCGTATTTATCAAAGTTCCCGGCATGACGGATCTGTACTTTTTTTCTAAAGCATTTATCCGAGGTAAACTGCTTTGCGATTTTATAATAGGGCTTTCCGCGTTCGGGAGAATTCACATGTAAAAGCCGTATTCTAAGTGGTAAGCCATTTCTGCGTCCCGCTTTCTTATTGGTATAGATGAATTTTAATTCAATCGTATCTCCATCTTGTATTCCAATAACCTCAGCCTTTAAATGAGCCGGTAGTACACTACTCTTCTGAATCGGTTGCTGGCGTGTTATCTGTTTAAAAGATGCCAGAATTAAAAAAGAAGAAAGAAGAAGAAGGTTACAGACTGATAACCTGATTGATGTATGCAAGGAAAACTTCACGCGAACTATTTCATAACAATTGAGATACGAAGATATGACTTAGAGCTGACGTGGGCTTATGAAACAGTCTATTATTTTACATCAAGTTTATACCATTTAATATCTTGCAAAGGCTGTCGGCGCGCAAATGTCTGAGTAGGAGCATAGTATTTTTCAAGGTAATCGAGCACATGTTTTTCGGTTTCGCCAAGATCCCACAAGTTGTGATTAGCCTGCATCCAACGTATTTTCTGTTTCCAGCCGTCGCGTGTGAAATGGTTGGCAATAATAAGTTTGGAAGAGTGGCAGCTCGTGCATTGCGCTTTAACCATATATAGGTCTTTGTCAACGATCAAACCTGTCTCAGAATCTTTTTTCAACGTATCCGAAAAAGCAATAACTTTTTTGATGTTTGCTGTCTCTGACGAACTATCTGCATTCCGGCTTCCGGCGATAGCACAAAGTGCTGTCAGCAATACCATTATTATTTTCATCCTTACTTATGTCAAAATGGTTTTATCCTTCTCAATTATACCGCCATCACCGCAATTCTTTCACAGGCATTATTAAGGTAGCCACCAGGATTCCATGCTGGTATTACCATTGGCTGGGCTGCACCTTTTTCATCTGTGGCACGTACCCAAACTTCGTAATAGCCTTTTACCGGAAGTTTTATTCGAGTATTCCAATGTTGCCAGGCAAGCCGGTTAGCAGGTGCTTCAAGGGTGCATTTCTGCCAGGTTGCACCAAAGTCTACTGATATATCCACTTGCTTTACCGACAAATCGCCAGCCCACGCATGTCCGCGCAGGGCAATTTCACTTCCTACAGGAATTTGTGCACCGGTTTTAGGATAAGTAATCATCGATTTTACCGGCATGGATTCAATGATTCTGAAATATTCGTCAGTCTGAGGTACGTCAGTTCCCGGTTGAACGGGTGATTTCGGTAATTTATAGCTGTGACCGTCCATTTTAGCACCGTCGTGTACCTTATTTCTGACAGATATCCGGTTGAGCCATTTACCTGAAACGGAAGCGGGCCATCCTCCAATTACGAGTCGTAACGGATATCCGTGAAATTCGGGAATGTCCTTGCCATTCAATTGCCAGGCAATCAATGTTTCATCTTCAAGGGCCTTCTTCATGGGTACTCCTCTGGAAATAGCTTCTTTTTTAGGATCTTTGCTCAGGTGTATATCGCTGCCATGGTAACCTATATATACAGCATCAGGTTTAATACCTACATCATTCAATATATCTTTCAAGCGAACGCCGGTCCATTGCGCGCAGTGCACAGCGCCTTGTCCCCACGCATTACCTGAAGTCTGAGGTTGGAATCCGGATCTTCCGTTGCCACCGCATTCCAGCACGAGCTGATAAGTATATTGTTTGAATTTTTTTTTCAGATCTGCAAGTGTATAAGTTTTAGGTGCTTTTACGGATTCTCCGTCAATTGTCAATATCCAGTTTTTTACGTCTATCTTTTCCGGTACAAGCCCGTTATTTCTGATAAACATTTTTTCAACAGGTGTGATACGATCATCCAGCAAATCAATGGGTGCTTCTACATTCCAGGGACGGTCTCCCTGTACAATCATCTCCGTTGCTTTGCCTTTGAGTGCATCTTTTTCATCCCAAAGGATTGGGATATATCTTTTAGGAAGTTTGTCAGCGAATACGATTTCAGTACCAAGGGCAGTTGCAATTGCAGCAAGACTTGATTTTTTCAGAAAACCTCGTCTGTCAAATGACAATTTCATATTTCAGGATTCAGATAGTTCAAATTGAATAGCAGGTACAAGTAATAAGATTGCCCGTTGATAAGCAAATTTTAAATTCATTCATCCTGAAACGTACAAGGGCCACCCGTTAGAGTGGCCCTTGTGATATAATAACATGACAGTAGTTCAGGATTTCCTAAATATGCCAGGTGTATATAGGTGTGTCAGAGGAAGGTTAGCGGTAATGACTACATTTTAATAAATGGTCCGGCTATAGCAAGTACCTGTTCTTTTGTAAGAACTTCATCAAATGCTTCTGAAATAGCGGCATCCGATTTTCCTGCCAATCCTTTCAGATTTACTCCACCTTGTGTAAGGTTATCTTCACCATTGTATACAGCCTGTACCAACGGAATTGGAGACATATTTCCTGTAATCCAACCTTTAGTGGATGGAGAAGCGTTTTCAACTGCAAAGATACGTCTAACCTGAGCCGCGTGACGTGCTTCCACAGAGTGTACCTGCAAAGCAACTTTAAGAATTCCCGGATCTTTCATCAGTGCTCCAGCCTGTCCCTTGTATGCACGTACACCAGTATCTTCAAGTGCAGTTGCAACAGTAATAAACGTTTTGAAGTTGCTGAATGTATCAGTCAATTTGCCGCCGTAAGTCCAGTCAAACTGAAGGTTCATTGCACCAACTGCTTTTACCAGGTAAGCAACGTGCTGGCTTTCATGCTTTCCTATTTGTGCAATTGAAGCTTTGTATTTGTCAGGAATAAGTCCTGAAGCTTTCAAACCTTCTTTGTAAAATGCATCTTCCAAATATTCCAGTGTAAGAGCGAATTTAAGCACGTCAACAGCTGCTGCTGATTGAGCGTAAGCTTTATTCACGATAGTAGCAAATGCCATAGGAGCAGCTGCAGCAGCAAGCGTACTGCCTACGCGGTTCATAAAGTAACGGCGGGAAGCGTGTTCCAGGCGACCTACAGCATCACCATCAATTTTTTGTAGATCGTCAATTATTTTGAAAATATCCATTGTTTCTGAAATTGAAGTTGTGTCTTAATTATTTACCTACGTTAGCACCCGTCACATTTGTTTTCAGGAACGGTTTCACTGCTGCCAGGATTACTGCAGGATCAATCGCTTTGTCCAGACCGTCTGCATCTACTACATCATCTCCGGCAAAGTCAGCCGTATTTTGCTTCAACAAATCACGTATTACAGATGCATGACGCGCTTCAACAGAAACAATTTTACCAGCCAATACCAGGTAATCTGCTGTTTTGATCAGATTACCAGCACCATTGTAAGCAGCCACACCAGTGTCTTCAAACAATTTGGCAGCACCTAATACCGAATCTCTGTTTTTGAAATTGATAGTAGAAAAGTTTACTTCCAGCGCAGGAATAATAGCGGTTGGAGCCGCTGCTGTCAGCGCTGCTTTAAAGAAATCTCTGTGAATAATTTCGTGATCGCGGATGTCGGTTAAGATAGTTCTCTCAACATCTGTCATAGCGTCATAAGGTGTTTCAATGACCTGTATGTAGAATGCCGCTTCCAGCTGTTCCAGGGCATATGCATAATTAAGAACACCAACGTCACCTGATCCCAGATCAACTGTGCCACCTGCACCCGGAGTCGGCTCGTGGTCTTTTGTACATGCAACCATCGCTGCCCCTATCGACGTGGCGATACCTGCAGACATAAGGAAGGAGCGTCTATCTACTTTTGATGACACTTTTTGTCCTTCGTTATCTGAATTTGTGTTTGTACCAGCTACTCTTTCCATAACAATAAAAAGGTTTATGTTTTCCTTCGCCCATCGAAAGACAATCTGCGGAAACATACGGCCTTTTATTTCACTTGGATTGAATCCTTATAAGAAGTAAATAAGTAACCGTTGCTGTTTTATCGTTGACGTGTATAGATATTATCGTATTCAAATGTCTATAAATCAGATATTTGTGAGTATATTGTACAGGATGAATTTTTTTTAAAATAGAGCAACAGGTTGTAAGATTAGCTTAAAAAGTGTAATAATATCGGGGTTTTGATAATCATTAAACTGTACTTAAAAAGGACCTGCCAGAGGTCCTTTTTAAGTACATTAATTAACGTTGAGTAAAATTACCGGACAATACCGATTCGAAGATGTAGAAAACCAACCATAAATATAATTTGTGGTATTTATTATAATTTAGTTTCAAAGTAATTCTACAAATATATGAAATCTTATTCTCCAAGCAACGTTTCGACATAATTTTAAATTTTCGTCAAATTCCACTTAAGGATGTATAGTTTAAGAATGGTACATAATTCCGCAGACTGTTGAGCAGCAGCTTCAGTTAATTGTTTATAGTCAAATAATTTAATAAGTTAAGTTGTTGATTTATAGCTGATTGGTTAATGTAAATAGAATGGCATTGTATTATTATAGTCCTACATCAACACGGTTTTACACATATTATATCACTAGCTAAATTTAATTATTATGAAAAAGTTAATCATATCAGCATTCGCTGTTTCTCTTATATCATTTGGATCAGTTCAGGCTAATCATGTGATACCCGAAAATGTAGTCATTACCGTTACACAGGAAAAGGTGGCGGTTAAGCCCGAAGACTTACCTGAGGCAGTCAAAACTGCGCTTGCAGGTGATGCTTATTCTGGGTGGGAGGTTACGGGAGCTTTTCTTGTAACAAAAGCGGATAATTCACAACACTTCGAAATTGGAGTGAAAAAAGGTGATGAAACTGCAACCGTTAATCTGGATAAAGACGGCAAAAAAGTAGAGTAAGCGCTAAAAATTTGTCCAAATGTGTGATGGAAAAAAAGCCGGAGATTATTTCTCCGGCTTTTTGCTGTTAGATTTTATAATTTTACATTTTTCCGGATCGTTAAGACATATAATTTTTAGATAATTACAGAACATGGCTCATTTGCTCCTTCTTGAAGACGACACCACTTTTTCTAAACTGCTCAATTCCTTTCTTGGTAAACATGGCCATCAGGTGAAGGTGTGTTCGACGTTGAAGGAGGCGAAAGTTGCTTTCAGGACAAGTCTGGATGATCATGAGCATTTTGATGTATTGATGCTGGATTACCGTTTACCAGATGGTAATTCGGTAGATTTTTTGAAACAGTTGCGGAGTGAAGGAGTTCGTATCCCGGCTTTTATTATGACCAGCTTTCATGATGTACGAACAGCAGTGAATGCAATGCAAAGCGGTGCTTTCGATTACATTACTAAGCCGGTGCATCCTGAAGAGTTATTAATGGTATTGGGTGAAGCTTTGCAAAAGTCTGCCAAACCCTCAGTGGCTCACGCGCCTGTATCTGCCAGGGCTTCCAAAAAGTCGGATCAACTGAGTACAGATTTTATTGAAGGAAGAAGTAAGATTTCAAAACAGCTTTACGAGTACGTCAGACTTGTTGCTCCTACAGATATGTCCGTAATCGTGCTTGGAGAGAGCGGAACGGGGAAGGAACATGTTGCTAAATCGATTCACAGACTCAGCAAGCGGAATAAAGGTCCTTTTGTGGCTATTGATTGCGGGTCGCTGTCGAAAGATCTGGCGGCAAGTGAATTGTTTGGACACAAGAAAGGTGCATTCACCGGTGCGCTGATGGATAAGATCGGGCAGTTTGAAGCTGCAGACGGCGGTACGCTTTTTCTGGATGAGATAGGAAATCTTGGATATGATGTGCAGATCAAGCTATTGAGAGCTTTACAGGAGCGTATTATTGTTCCAATCGGAAGTACACAACCTGTGAAAGTGGATGTAAGATTGATAGCAGCAACCAATGAAGACTTGATTACAAGTTCTGCGAATGGGGATTTTCGGGAGGACTTATACCATAGGCTTAATGAATTTAAAATTGAAGTGCCGCCTTTGAGGAGACGAGGAGAAGATCTGCCTATGTTTATACAGCATTTTGTTGATAAGGCTAACGAGGAATTAGATCGTAATGTAAAATCTCTTTCCAAAGAGGTTATGGATGTATTTGAAAAATATGACTGGCCCGGAAACTTGCGTGAACTCAGCAATGTGATCAAAAGGCTGGTCCTGCTTTCTAAAGAAGAAATAGCTCCACTTAGTGCGCTGCCTGCTGAGATGATAACTTCACTGGAAGAAGCACCGAAATCAACAGGCTCTGACTTGAAAGCACTTCAGGAAACCCATGAAAAGGAGATGATCGAAAAGGTGTTACAAGAAGTACGTTATAATAAAAGTAAGGCTGCGAAGCTACTCAACATTGATAGAAAGACTTTGTATTACAAAATAGAAAAGTATCATATAGAATAGGACAAAGCTTTTTGCTCAACCTGCTCAATGAGATTAGCTGCTCTTGCAATCAGATTGCTGATGTCGGGGGCAGCTATTGCTTTTTTATCTTCCCGTAATGCTATTTCGTATTGTCTGAAAATACTTGCTATTTCGCTGGCTCCTATCTGACCCGTACGACCAGCCATTCTGTGCATCAGTTCATGAATATCATCGGTCTGCTCCATTTCTATCATATGCTGCAAACCGGCAATGTCTTTTCTGGAATCGCTTACAAACTGATCCAAAATTTCACGAATCAAACCGTCATCTCCGAATGTCATTTCAGATAGAACGGTCAAATCAAATTCAGCTGGCTCATGAATAGCTCTGACAGGTTTAGGAGACTTTTTCAAGCTCGATTTCTCTAATAGTTCAAGCAGCTGATTGGAATGAAATGGTTTCATTAATATTCCATCAAAGCCCATATTAAGAATCTTACTGCGTTCCTCTGGCAGAGCCTGTGCTGTGAGTACATAAAATCTGACGTCTCCGGATGCTCTTTCACGAAGCCGGGCACATAATTCAGCTCCATTAATTCCTGGCATACGCATATCCGTAAGTACAAATTTTACATCCTCATCCCAAGTGTGTGCCAGTGCTTCTTCGCCGGACGAAAAGCAAACGTGCTCTACATGATGCATGTCTAATACGGATGAACACCATTTCAGGATAAATGCGTCGTCATCTACCAACCACACTTTGTCAGGTATATGGTACGTCTTACTGGCTTTGTGGTCTTCTGATGCAGTCATACCTTCGGCTTTGGTAAATACAATAGAAGAGGAAAAGACCGTGCCCTTTCCGGGTTGGCTTTGTGCAACGATTGTTCCGCCCATCCCTTCAACCAGGGACTTTACAATGCTAAGACCTAGCCCTGTTCCTCCATAACGACGTGAAATAGATGGATCGGCTTGTTCAAACTGATTAAAGACACGTGCAGCCTGTTCTTCGGACATGCCAATACCTGTATCACTTATTTTAAGAGATACCATAATTCCGTCGCTGGTTTCTCTGCAAGATGCCAGCAAACTTACTTTTCCTTCATGTGTGAATTTGATGGCATTTGTAAGCAGATTGTAGAGTATCTGGCGTAATCTGAATGGATCTCCATTCAAAAAAGTCTGCTCAGGAATTGAATTGTCCAGTGTAAGTGTCAGCTCTTTTTCCTGGGCCATTGGCAGTAACATCTGAATTACCTCATTAAGAAGAGGTGTAATGGCAAAAGTGCGTTCTTCAAAGGTAAACTGATCTGAGATGATACGGCTATAGTCAAGCACTTCGTTGACGAGATACAGCAGGTGTTCTGAGGCAGTATGTAGATTATTCAGATCCTGCTCCTTGGGTTTTATGTCTTTTTTTAGTGCTTCGGTGTAACCGATAATAGATTGCAGCGGTGTACGGATTTCATGGCTCATATTGGATAGAAAACGCTGTTTGGCCATATTGTGATATTCAGCCTCTTCTTTTGCTTCTTCCAGTTCTGCTCTGTATTTATTGCTTTTGGTGATATCTGTAAAGATAAGATAAGCGAGTAAGGCAGTGAGACAAAAGAAGCCAAGCATCACCCATTCAAGCCTGTCGATACTGGCTGTAGCCATTTTCTGAGACTGATTACTATCTCTGTCGGCTTGTCTCATTACTTCATTTTCAACCTCTTGCATCACCCTGATCAGCTGTGTAACTAACGAACTTCCAGCCAATGATAATTCCTGTTCTTTATCTATGAAGCTCGTTGTCCGTTTCTTCTGAGATTTTTCTATTGCGTGTACCGCCTCGCCCACAATTTCAATCATGCTGTCTTTAGGAGCGACTTTGAGCGTATCCACTTCAACATTTACCTCTTGCTTTTGAACAATCTTCGCAGGTACGGTAGCGGGTTCTTTTTTATTTTTTTTCGAGCTAAATACTCTTCCGAAAAAGCCTTTTTTATCCTCTTCGCTTTCTTGCTTTTTGAACGGGTCGGGAACTTCAGTATAGGTTGTGGTAGTGGTAGTACGTTTTTCTGTTTTTACGACTGTACTGTCTGTCTTCCTTTTATTCGTAGTGATCAGTCCTGAGATACTTTTGACTTCATCTGCGAGATCCTGGTTACTAACTAATTTCGATTTTACCTTGATATAAGTGCTAAATAATTTTTCTCTTTCCGCTAAAATCCTTTTCATGGAATCAATGCGGATAATTTGCATAGGATCGTCAATGCTGAGTAAACTGAGGGTGTCAAGGGTTGCCATCAATTCACGGGATTGCACTATAAATTGTTCCTTTTTCTCATCTCCGGAAAGAGATCTCTCATTTTGAAGGTGATCAAGCTGTAGGATATTTTTAAATACCTTATTTACCAATCGAAGTTTATCATTGGGTGTAGACAAAACTTCCAGTTTGGTAAGCATACTATCAAAGGCCAGCTTGGTAATCACCCACGATGTCCCCAGAGCAATGGCTGCAACAAGGAAACCGAGCAGGACTTTACCTTTGACAGAACCGGTAAAAGAGGTATGGCGAATGGGGGACATGCTTGTTTTAGTATGGCATTAGAAACGAAATTTAGGAATAAAATTGCGTTCATATGAGTTTACCGGATCAAAGACGCAACAACATTAGCTTGTTGCAGCTTATGAGGATCAAGCGTAGTTAAAGCAGTAATGTTCCTGAAATCTCCTGTATTGCGCATTATAAGGATTCTGTTGTGAACGATGGCTGTAGCAGCAATGATGGCATCGGGAAGTTTAACTTTATAATTTTTACGGAGTGAAATCGTGGTCTCAGCTACTTCTGTTGTCAATTCAAAAATATAGCAATCATTGACAAGATCTGTAAGAATTTGGTAATGTTGCATCGAAGTATTGAAACCAAGCAGTTCGATTTTAGATATAACAGAAATACATGGGACAATATCTATTACCTGGTCAAGGAATTCCATTCCGGTATCAGGGAGCTTTCTGCTGAGGTAATCAATCAGCCCGTTGGTGTCAATTAAATAGCGGGCTTGTTCCATTCATTCCGGCTCTGTGTTATGTAATGCTGAAGTTCGTCGGCAATATCAGAAGGGATTTTTCCCGCATATTTTTCAGATAGTTTCTGTTTTGAATCCACAGGCTTTGTTAATACAGTCAGCATATGCAGATCTTCCAGCTCCTCTAAAAGCTTGTATGCTTTAGCATCATTTATTTGAACCAGGACAGTTTCCATAATTAATCATCCGGGATTGGTACAAATCAAATTTACATAAAATTGGTCAAAAAGATACGATCAGGATTACTCATAATGAAAAAGGCTGCCTCAATCTCTGAAGCAGCCTTTTTCATTATCTTGGATTTTATTCTATTTCGCAAGGGAGTTAATCCAGGCAGCGATTTTAGCTGCATCTGCTTTCGGCACTTGTGGCATAGGCGCCATTGGTGTCGCATAATCCGGCCAGTTTTCAGGCTTAGGATTATAGATCAGATCAACAATCTTTTCATTGGAATATTTACGTTTGGCAACATCCATATAAGATGGTCCAACTACCTTTTTGTCCACAGTGTGGCAAGCCAGACATGTGTTTTTAGAAAGTATCGGTTTGATTTGTTCCCAAGTCGGAGCTTTCGCTGCAGCTGCTACTGCTTTTTCAGGTGTTTTACCTTTACCGTCCGGAGAAACGTGTTCTTTAACAGGAGCTTTTTCTACTGCCGCCTGTGCTTTTCCTGAACGTGTTGTTTTCAGATCAGCTTCCTTCAGTTTCTCCCCGTCAGGAATGTTGTTCAAAGTGTAGTATGCATCAGGGTGAACAAGAGACCATGAATTGGTTTCTGCACGCACACCTTCGAGCTGGATTTTGTGAACATAATACTGACGCAGCCCGTCTACTACAAGACGAACTTTTTTGCCGTCAGCAGACACTTTTACACCTTTGATTTTAAGCTCTTCAGTGTTTACAGGAGGACTTCCGTATACAGGGAAGTGTTTGTACAGATAGCTGCTTACATTGTATGAGTCAAGATCTTCAGCAGATTTGCGATCAACCGGCATCGTGAATTCGATTTCAAAACCATCAGGCATTGCCTTCACAGTATACATTTCGAAAGGCATTTTGCCATTCCAAACCAGACGTTGCAGTCCTTGGTTCGCATCTCCGGCTGATCCCCACCCACGGTTGGTTTCTCCTACATACATGCTTCCGTCTTTGTCGAAAGCCATACGCAATACACCCGACTGGAAGCCGCTGCGGAAACCGATTGAAGCTCCCTGGTATTCACCTTTTACTTTTTCAAGTACCACACGCATAATGTTACTTTGTCCCTGATCACCAACAAAGATCTGACCTGTGAAAGGACCAAAATCTCCGCCGGTATTATCAGCTATAAGTTCAGCGGTAGACACACCATGTACACCGTAAGGAAGCCAAACTGCCGGCAGTCTTACCATATCATACTTTTCTTTCAGCTGGTAAAGAAATTCCGGTTTTTCGTCAACGATGTTTTCCGGCTTGATTGCACGATCCTGCGCATTACGCTTTTGACGGTTGTCGCGTTCAGCAAAGAATTGTTTTTCTGTCAGTTTAACAGGCGAGTTAGGAAGGCCTGCCCATTTTAAGCCAGCCGGATGCCCCATAAAATCACCTTTCTTTACCTGGAATATACCACCTGTTCCCATCCAGTCACCCTGGTTGTCGGTATAGAACAATTCACCATTGATCATGCTGATGCCAGCCGGGGAACGTACACCTGTTGCGTATGGCTCATACTTACCATCGTTAGTGATGTGGAAAATCCATCCACGACCAGGCACGCGGCTTTCACCCCTCCACCATTCTTCGTCACCAAAAGCCACGTTTCCACTTACAAAAAAGCTGCCATCCGGTGCCAGTTTAGGACCGAAAGAGTATTCGTGGTAGTGTCCTGAAAGAGGCCATGCATATACAGTTTCATATACGTCCGCCTTTCCATCTCCGTTTTTGTCAACAAGCTTGGTTAGTTCACCACGCTGTGCGCAATAAAGTGCGCCCTCTTTGTAAGCAAGTCCCAGAATCTCATGAAGTCCGGTAGCGAACTTTCTGAAGTGTGGTCTGCTGCTGGTGGGGTTTTCAACGATCCATACTTCACCCCGGCGTGTAGATATAGCAAGAGATCCGTTCGGCAAAGTGGTTAATCCACCTACTTCGAGGATGATCCCTTCAGGTATTGAAGGTGTCACGATTTTGTAAAAATCCTCTTCTTTCGGCGACTCCTGAGCATGTACTATGCTCAGTGTGGAAAGGAGAAAGAATGCTATTTGAGCAATTTTTTTCATTTTATATATGCTTAATAATCTGTTAGCTTTCGACTATCAGTTTTGAATGATTTTATCAGAAAAGGATGGAATACTTTACTTCTCCGTTGCTTACAGGGATTAGTAATTCCTGCTGGCCGTCAGCTGTTCTTACTTCACTCTTCGCTTTTTTGTCAGCAAGCTGTATGTAATAGGATCTGCCATTAACAGCATAAAGTCCGTCTGAAATTTTTTCAATAGACGTTCCGTTTGCAACACGGGCAACTAAACCACTCACTGGATTGCTCACCTTGATAATTCTCTCGAAATACTGGTTGTTTACCACAGAAACGTAGTCTGTTACAGGAGAACCAAATGCAGTATATTGGAAAGTAGGGATATCTGTTTCGTCGAGTACATATCCTTTCGGACGGTAACCGCTGCCCGTAGTGTCTGCCACCCACTTAGATTGGCCGTTGATTTTACCAAGTGTCATGTCATTACCCAATAATGTTACACTTCCACGTGGTCTTGATGAACCATCGCCGCGGTTGTGCCACATGGGTGTAGCATCAAGAAAATCTCCACGCCATACCTGAAGAACCGCTCCTTTGTCAAGATCGTAGGTGTAGTGCAGGTTAGAAGGGCTTCCTACGTTTACAGCGTGTACTACGCGTGTACGTTTTGATTTAGGATCTTTTACGAAATCCATAAAGCTGCGTAGAACCGTATTGGTTTCGGCAGATACCAGAATTGGATCGGTTCCTTTAGCGCTGGTAGCAGAACTTTTAGAAGCATAAGAAACTTCTCTGAAGCCAGGCCCACTAACCCAAAGTCCCAAGGCAGGCTTTAACCAGCCATCTCTTTTATTGTTATAGATTTCGATGGTGTGGTCACCTGCTTTCAGATTAACTGTGCCGGTTCTATACTCATTTACATTTTTCCATTCCATTCCGAACAGGTCTTTGCCGTCGATTCGTAAACGTGAGTTACCTGCGGCCTGTAACCGGAAAGTATATTCACCCGCTGCCGGTACATTGTATTTTCCAGCGTACACATATGTGTAGTTATTATTTTCTTTCAGGATTTCCCATGTAAGTGCGGATGTAGTACCAGTTTCAGCCGGCTTATGTTTTGAAAGGTCGTCTGTTTCCAATAATCCACCGTAGTAAATTTTGTAATTCAGGTCTGATAACGTTCCCGGCTTTTTATCAAAATTATTGATCTTGATGTTTTTGATAGCTAATGAACCGTGGTCACCCTGGAAACGAAGAGGTCCCATTGCTACATCTTCCGCCGTAAGTGATCCGCGTGTGGGCCCGCTTACTTCTACATTTTCATGGATGGTAACACCGTTTAATACGACAGAAAGAAATACGGCATTAGCCACCTTTTTCCCGTTTGCATCAAATCGAGGGGCCTGATAGGATATTTTGATATTTTGCCATAGTCCCGGCGCTTTTGCTACATTATAGCGAGGCGCATAACCTTCGTAACCTTTTTCACCCTCGGGCTTGGCATCGTTCCAGCGCTCATATATGCCACCGCAGTCATTATACTTGGCTGTTTTTTTACCCCAGCTATCAAACAGCTGAACTTCATAATTGCCTTGCAAATAGATACCTGAATTCGATCCCTTTGCCAACATGAAATCCATTTCAATGTCCAGATCTCCGTGCTTCATATTGGAGATCAGTTCATACTGCGTACCATATTTGCCTTTTTCATGGATACAAGCCAAAACACCTTTACCGGCTGTTGTGGTCAATACATTCTCTTTGGTAATGTCAACTTTTGCGTCGCCCACAATCTTCCAGTTGTCAGATTTTGTGGTGAATGCTTTCAGGTCATCAAGAGGAATAGGTTGCTGCGCATAGGCCAACGGTACAGTCAGTACGGTCAATCCCATCGTCAGCAAGGATAAAAAATGTTTACTTAGTTTAAACATACAGTAGGTAAGCTTATTGGTTATAAATTAAAGCGGAACAAATTACGATATAAGATTTCGGAAAATTACTTTCTGGCAAATGATAATATCGTTGAATAATATAATTTTTAAGAACGTAAAGGCTACAGAAGCAGGGATTAACAAAATCCAACGACGGAACTGTGTAGAAGCCGTCGCTGGATGAGTCAGAAAAATTAAGTGTAAGGAATAGTAAATTCTTAGTTGTACCCCGGATTTTGATCCAGATTTGTATTCAGTGTGATCTGACGACGAGGTATTGGATAAAGTTTTTTGTAAGCCTCTGTTGGTTTGTGATCCCACCAGGTGGCTGTAGTAAATTTATCAAAGCGGATCAGGTCATCACGACGGAAACCTTCGAAGATAAATTCGCGTCCACGCTCAGCCAGGAATTCATCCATTGTAAGCGTTGAAGTAGTATATTTCTCTGCGGTCCACGAATTGGTTGCAAATGCACGTTGTTTCACCTGATTTACAAGTTCAACAGCTTCTGCAGTAGCAACTTTACCATTTTTGCGCATCATGGCTTCTGCTTTCGCGAACATCACCCACGACAGACGGTAAATCGCCCAGTCGCACCCATTGTAGTTCGGATCGTCAAGTGCTCCCAATTTATATTTATTGAAACGAACACCGCTGTTCTCTTCTCCTTGTGTCATATCGGATGGAAGCGTTGCAGGGTCCTGACCTGGCCGAAGTGTTTTGTTTTTACGGATATTATCAACGAATACCAGTGGTTGCTGATCATATTCATTACCACCAGTTGCAAGTACAGGCTTTGTCGGGTCTGCGTATTGGTATTGTGTACCTTCAAGAATCCACTCTGATTTACGCTTGTCTGTATCCTTGAATGTTGTGTACACGCCTGGAATTACAACCACGCCGTCGTTTCCGTTACGTGCGCCTCCATAAATGAAGCGCTGTTGGAAATGGAAGAAATCACCGGGCCATTGAGGCTGGAAATTAGCCTTCTTGAATTCATATGCCAATTGGAAAAGGATCTCTTTCGACTGGAAGTTGGCAGGTTTGTAAGTATCTGTAAGATTTACATCCAAGGCAGGCGCACCGTTCAGTCCACCCGCTTCTCCGGCGATCAACTTGTTCGCAGCAGCAATACAGTCATCCCAACGGGCAGTACCAGTCCAGGTTTCTGCATTCAGGTACAATTCAACAAGCATAGCATATCCTCCGGCCTGCGTCATACGGCCTATCATCGCCTGAGACAGCTTTGGAGCAGCATTGATGTTATCAAGAATCTCTTTTTCGATAAACTTAAAAACCTCTGCGCGCGGCTGGGTGGGAGGGCTTACCGGATCTCCTACTTTGCTTACGGTAGGAATATTTCCATAAAGGCTCATCAGCTTGATGTAATGGAAAGCACGCAACAATTTAAGCTCAGCAATGTAAGCTGCTTTTTCTGTCTCCGTGATGCCCATGGCAGCGGGTGTCCGTGCTTCCAATGCTTCAATCGGGTCAGTGCAGAGTCCAAGTCCCCACCACATTAATCTCCATGCACCCCAAACCACATCGTCATCGGCAGTCCACGTATGGTAGTGCAAACGGAACCACTTTCCGCCATCTTGTCCGTGGCGACCTTTCACTGGCCATGCAAGCTGGTCAGCAGAAAGTTCGTTAAGTCGCCACCAGCCATCTTGTCCCGGAGTAGCCCAGGCATTAGCATGTGTATAGGGGCGAAGCACTGCAGATAGTACTTCGTTTTTATTGTTGTAAAAATTGTCTGTAACTAACTGATCATAAATATTCTCGTTCAGATCAGTACAGGCAGTGGTTGCAAGCAGAGGCAATGCTACAGCTGCAATTTTAAATGCTTTCTTAAAATTGATCATTGTTAATACTATTAAAAGCCAAAACTAAGTCCTACCAGGAATGAACGGGTGTTCGGATAAGCGCTGCGGCCATCGATACCCAGGCGACGCTGTGCGTCATCTTCTCTTCCCAAGCCTGTATCATTTACAAAGTCAGGGTCATTACCTGTGTATTTGGTGAATGTAGCGAGATTGGCACCCGTGGCATATACCCTCAGATTACGGATAATATCAGATTTCAGCTTGAAATTGTAGCTTAATGTGATCTCATCCAGCTTCAGGAAGCTTCCTGATTCCAGGTAGTAGTCAGAGTACTGATACGTATCGTTCAGGTTCGCATGCTTTCCAAAAGCGCTGTTAAGCAGGTTGTTTGGAAGAGATACCTTATTACCATAGGAAAGATCCATGGTATTTAGGATGTCGTAATCAAAGCGCCCTCTCATAAATACACGCAGACTCAGATTTTTATAAGAAAAATTGTTGGTTAAGGATGCGTTGAACTTAGGAATTGCATTACCAATGACAGACAAGTCAGATACATTCGGATCGGCCGAATTATTGATCTGGTCAAATCTTACTTTGTCCCCGTTTCGGTTGAAGAACAGCCATTTTCCATCATCTGTAAATCCGGCAAAGCGCTTTCCGTAGAAATTACCCAACTGGCCGCCTTGTTCAATGCGAATCGCTTCTCCCAATGCTCCAAAACCACCAATGCTGCTGGTTGAGATGGCTTCCACTTTGTAAACATCATTGGAAAGATCATCCGCAATGTTTTTTACATAACTACCGGTTGCATCGATCGTCCAGCTGAAATCTTTGGACTGAACAGCCACAGCATTCAATGTCAGTTCCACCCCTCGGTTGGATATAGATCCCACGTTGGTATAGATGGTTTCCCGAACAAACGGAGGTAACTGCGATGTATAGTTGTAGAGTAAGTCGCTGGTTACACGCTTAAATACATCTAAAGATCCGCTCAGCCTTTTGTTGAGTACGGTAAAGTCTGCACCAACGTTGTATTCGCTTTTACGCTCCCATTTCAGGTTGGGGTTGGGGTTACGGTTAGGTCCATAAGTTTGTCTCCATTCTCCATCCGGATTGATGTAAACACCACCTGTTCCTAGTGTTACCAGAGATGAATAGTTCGCAATGTCCTGGTTGCCCGTCACACCGTATCCTGCTCTCAGTTTCAGGTTGTTTACGAAACTTACACCTTCCATGAATTTTTCCTTGCTGATGTTCCATCCAACAGAAGCTGCAGGGAAATTACCCCATTTATTGTTCGCTCCAAATCGTGAAGAACCTTCATGGCGCAAGATGAGAGACACCATGTATTTGTCCATGAAAGAGTAATTGGCACGACCGAAAAAAGCGATCAGTGTATTGTCAAACTTTCCACTTTTCATATTGGCTTTCCCGGTTACTAGCTGACTACCGGCCTCAAGGTTGTTTTCTTCAAAAATGTCGTTCACAAAACCGTAATTACTGGCTTCAAAACTTTCCTCAACACCGTACTGGTAACTGTAGCCTCCCACTGCATTAATGGTATGGTTTCTTCCGAATGTTCTATCAAAAGATATTGTTGGTTCAAGCGTATAGTTATTGCTCAGTAAAGTATATCTTTTGGCATACCCTCCATTAGGGTAAATGTCATTCTCCTTTGAAAACTCGGATTGCAGAGATCGATATTCTCCATCAACCCAACTGTTACGCTGTACCGCTCCGAAAATAGAAGCCTGCAGGCCCGGAAGAATCTCAAGGCCAAATTTTGCATCGGCTGAAGTAGTCTGCTGCTGGCGACGATTGGTTTCCTGTTCTAAACGAGCCACTTCGTTGGTACTGGTTTGCTCGAAATAGTAAGATCCATCCGGATTGTAGAAAGACAAAGTCGGGTTTCTGATCAAAGAACCTTCCCATCCACCACCACCTAAGCGATTTGCATTATTGAAGTTAGTGGCAAGATTCAGCTGTGCAGTCAGCTTATCTTTCAAACCTGTCTGCATTACTGTTAAACGTCCACCATATTGTTTACGGCCATTTTCTTTGGCTATTCCCTGCAGATCCTGGTAGTAAAGGCTGGCGCGATAGGTCGTACCCTTGGCTCCACCCGACAGCGCAAGGTTATGGTTTTGGGTAAGATTACCATGATTGATCAGCGCATCGTATGCATCAGTGGTATTGCCGTAGTCGGCGCTTGCAGGAATGATTCCTTCGGCAATCCGGGCACGGAACTGATCCGCATTCATGAAATCAGGACGATTGCGTACAAATTCCTTTCTGAAATAGGTATTGTAATCGAATTTTGCACCGCCGGCTTGTCCTTTTTTAGTAGTTACCAAAATTACACCACCATTTGCACGTGTTCCATAAATAGCTGCTGCAGAACCATCTTTCAATACACTGATTGATTCAACGTCATCCTGTTGCAACAGATCCAGATTTCCACCGGGAATACCGTCAATGACAACAAGAGGGGAGAGACCACCTGTAAGCGAGGTCACACCACGAAGCTGCATGGATACACCAGAGTTCGGATTGGATCCGCTTCTGTTAATGTTCAGACCTGCCACTTTACCCTGGATCAGATCCATTGCATTTCTAGCTCCGGAATTATTGAAATTGGCCGATGTAATGTTTGAAATTGCAGAGGTTGTTCTTTCTCTCGTTTGAGAGCCATAACCCACTACCACCACTTCTTCAAGAAGTTTTGCATTTTCCACAAGGTCAATATCAATGACAGACTGATTGCCAACCGTCACCTCTTGTGTGATGCTTCCCACGAAGGAGAAGATAAGAATATCCTGAGGGCTGTTGACAGTAATCGTATAATTACCATCTACATCTGTCGTAACCCCTTTGGAAGTTCCTTTGATAATGACGGATACACCAGGAAGTGTAGATTTATCCTTTGCACTGACTACACGTCCTTTCACCACAATATCTTCAGCTGAAATGTTGCGGGAGATAGAAGGAGTGTTTGAAATCTTGCCCGTATCAGCGAGGATTACATCAGGCGAAAGGCTGATGGCAAGGGTTAATGAGCCCAGGCATAGCATCCTTAGCTTTCCGACGCTTGTTCTGCGACGGTCAGAAGGTATTTTTCGTTTCATAAAGGTTATTATAGGTTAATTATCAGGTATTAGCTAAAACGATTTAGCCAGATAAGCATAAGGCTTTGTAAATCAATACACTTAATGGCTGGTATAAAAGGTTGGGGTAGGAACAGTCAAATTCATGATGAAACGATTTCTTGGTAAAGTTCTAATTTTATATTGATAAACTAAAACGATTTAGCTTTTGGCTTATTGTTAAATAATTTATTAAAAATTTATAACTTTTCTCGTATTATTTGGGAAATTGGATATTCCTGATTGAAGTATAACAAGTATATACCGTCTTAGAAAGAGATTAGAGGAATTCCGGTGCCAAGGTAAAGCCATTCGTAGTATTATGCAAATATTATTTGAAAAATGCATGTTCCTTTTTTACTGTCGCAGGGGCAGAAGACTCCCGGATAATAAGCTTGGCGGGTAATGTGATCTGGTGTATCCTTTGATCATTCTCCTCCAGCGCGTTGAGCATAAGTCTGATGATTTCCTTTGAAATCACCTGGACCGGCTGCTCTACGGCAGTGATAGTGGGAGAATAGAACCGAAACAGGTCCTGATCATCAAATGAAACAACGGCTATGTCGTTTGGGATCTGTAGGTTAAGGTTTTTGAGGGCTTGCAATCCCCAGCCTCCAATATAATTGGTTGAAAAGAAAAGGGCATCCATTTCAGGATAAGCATGAAGAAATGAAGTGATTTCCTGTACATTTTGCTCGGTACTCTGATGAAAACCAAGTTTTTTAATAAACGTACCAAACCCATGTTCATCAATAGCCTTCTGATAGCCGGCAAGTCGATCGGTCATCTGTGTCTGGTTGGAATCCAGGGTAACAAAGCCGATATTCTTATATCCATTAGAGATAAGGTGAGTGATGGCTTCATGCGTACTGTTCAGGTTTTCTATGACCACCTGATTGCAGTTGAGACCGGGAAGCCCTCTGTCGATAAGTACAATAGGAATTCCATCATTGATGAGTGACTGAATTTCTTCTTCGATGCCTTCCGGTGGGGTAATGATGTAACCGTCAATAAGGCGATCCTGAAATAATCGAATTAATTCAACTGCTTTTTCCTTTTTGTTTTCTGTGCTGCAGTAAATAATACGGTAGCCTCTGTTGTGGGCTTCTTCTTCGATATAGCGCGCTACTTTGGCAAAAAGCAGATTATTGGAAATGTCTTCTACCATCAGGCAAATGATCTTAGACTTACCAGTCCTTAAACCCTGAGCCATCATGTTGGGTTTGAAGTTTATCCGTTCGACAAACTCAAGTACTTTTTGTGTGAGCGCATCACTGATTCTTTTCTCTTTTGCTTTTCCGTTAAGTATAAAAGACACAGTGGTGATAGATATGCCAAGTTCTCTTCCGATATCCCGTATCGAAATTTTTTTATTCCTCTTGCCAGGTTGCATTGTATGCTTTAGGATGATATAATTTAAAAGTTGCCAGAAAAGGTTTTGAAGTGAACCCAACCAATTGTAAGTCACTACAATAAACCGGGTGGCAATATACACATTCCTCTGCTTAAAGATATACGTCTTCCTTTTGCGGACTAACCAGGATTTATCGTAAGACAATTTATATTTTTAGATTATACAATTAAAATACAATTTAAGAAATGTAAATTTGGCTTCGAACAGCTAATTTTCTGTTTCCTGGTGGTACATGTTAATATTCAGAGTAAGTAAATCATCCTTCGATGAGGTCTTATATAGTTTGTATTAAAAAGCCGATTAAATAATCTATGAAAAAAGTTACAATGATTGCCGCTGCTCTTCTGACAGCAGCAGTGGCCCAAGCCCAGCTACAACCTTCGAAGCAAACACCTGAATCAAGCGAACTATGGAGCCCGGTCCCAAGGGTTATTGTTCCCGGGAAAGCTAACTCTGCTGTATCCGGCTTCACGGCACCTTCTGATGCTATTGTTTTGTTTGACGGGAGAAACCTGGATAATTGGGTTTCTGCGAAGCAGGGTAATCCCGCTGCTCCATGGACCGTTGCAGATGGTGCTATGACTGTTGCTCCGAAGTCAGGAGATATTCAAACCAAACAAACATTTGGAGATTACCAGCTTCACATAGAGTGGAGAACGCCTGCCAAGGTAGATGGAAACGGTCAGGGTAGAGGAAATAGTGGGATCTTCATGCAGGGTATTTATGAGTTGCAGGTGCTGGACAGTTATAACAATCCAACCTACTCTAATGGACAGGCAGGTTCCATATACAAACAAACTATGCCGCTGGTAAACGCAACGATTGGTCCCGGAGAATGGCAGACTTACGACGTGATTTATACAGCACCACATTTCAATAAGGATGGGCAAATGACCATTCCGCCTTATATCACAGTAATTCATAATGGCGTTTTAGTGCAAAACCATACTGCCATTCAGGGAACTACGCCTTATGTCGGACAGCCAACCATCGAGCCTCACGGACGTGGCCCGATCAAATTACAGGATCACAACAACACCACAAGTTTCCGGAATATCTGGATCCGTGAGCTATAATTCAATGACAGAGTAAAGTTTGAAAGACGTTACTCAGGTATAATATTTAAAAGACTTAAATGATGGTGGACATCGTTTAAGTCTTTTTTATTTTTAAGTTGTAGCTGTTTGTAAACCGGATTATGTATGCAAGAGATTGAGCCTTATTACAATTGGGAAAAACACTATGTAGCAAGCCATGACGATCGCTCTCCGTTTTATGGTAGAACCTATAATCTGGACTATTTCGAGAATGCAATCTATGGCTACTACATTCATCCGCTATGGGATCATATTGGCTCAGAAACACTATATGTGAAAATCCTTTTTGCGGACTATGTTAAGAAATACGTAATTATCGAGATGTTCGGAGAATGGAACGATACATTGCATAACGACATCATGTTCTTCAAAAGACAGGTCATAGATCCCTTACTGGAAGAAGGAATTAATCAATTTATCCTCATGGGTGAGAATGTGCTGGACTTTCATGGGGCAGAGGATGACTATTATGCGGAATGGTTTGATGATGTGGAAGATGGCTGGATTGCAGCGGTCAATTTCAGAGAACACGTAGAGCAGCAGTGGAAAAAATTCAGGCTTGATTATTACATCAATTTTGGTGGAACGCTACAGTTGAATAACTGGCGCACCTTACAGCCGGATCCGTTTTATGAACTTGTTAAAAAATTGATCATTAGAAGGTTAGCGTAAGGAAAAAGTGTCGCATTGCTTGCAGCACTCGTAACTCCTTTGTAGCTTACATTTTCATCCGTTCTTATCCAAAACACCTAAACATTGTCTCCGATGGCTACACCAAACGACCTGATACCTGAAAACGAGAATGAATCGCCGGACAGTAAATCACAAGCTCAGAAAGCAATTGTTTCCAATGAAGAAGAGATACTGATAAGAGCATCCGATCTGAAAGAAGAAGTAACAACCGTTGATGAGACCAAGGAAAGAATAGACAGTAGAAATGACAATTTTTCTGAAGCAAAAGAGAAGGCAGAGGAAAAGTTGGCTGAGGTGGAGGCAGTCATTGTAAATAACGCGGAGGAAGTAGGGGAATCAGCCGTCGAACTGAAAGAGCATGTAGCAGATCAGGTACAGGCTGACTTTCAGTATAAGAAGGATGAAGTGAAGACGGATATAGCAGGGGTACAGGATGAGTGGGCGGCGAAAGCTGATGAAGCAGAGTATGTTGTTGAAGATACAGTGGACGATGTAAAATCATCCGTTGTAGAAGTAAAAGAACAGGCAACGGAAAAGGCGCATGACTTGAAAGCTTCAATTGCAGATAGCGCGGATGAGGTACAGAATGAAATCAGTCATAAGGCGGAGGATTTAAAAGAAGCTGCGGTAGATAAGAAAGAAGAAGTCGCAGCCGCGGCTGACGCAAAGGTGGAAGCGGTGGCAGACGCGGTAGAGCATGTGAAGACAGAGACTGCTGAAAAGGCAGATCGTGTTGCGTCTGGAATTTCAGAAAAAGCAAGTCAGCTTCAGAATGAGGTAGAGTTGAATATTGCTGCAGGTAAAGTCAAAGCTCAGGAAATAGCTGCAGACCTTTCTGATAAAGCAGAAGATCTGAGAGCCGTAGCAACAGAGAAATTAAACGAAGCCAGGGGGAAAGTGCGGGAGTTAAGAGCAGAGGCCTCTGAAGAATTTGCGGATTTAAGAGAAGATGCGGAAGAAGCACTGGAAGAAGCCAAAGAGATTGCTGCTGAAAAACTAGCTGAGGCGCAGGTCAAAGCAAATGAGCTGAGAGCAAAGGCCGAAGTAGAGATAGCAGAACTCAGAGAGGTGGCAAGCGAAAAATATGAAGAGACCAAAACAAAAGCAAAAGGATTTTGGGCCAGGCTTTTTGGGAAATAAAAGGGAATATGAACATCTAAGCACCTGTTTGAACACTCATTCAGGTGCTTTTTATTTTTGATAGTCAGATACTTACATGGTATAGTTTTATTAAATATAGTTTTAGTAAATTCAATCACATACAGTTTCTCCCAAACTTATTATTATATGCCACAATCAGCCTTCGCTATACCTTATAAGCATCCAGTCAAAGCGGATAAGAATTACAAAAAATCTGTTGCCTATTTTTCCATGGAGTTTGCAGTTGACCAATCACTGAAAATATACTCAGGTGGATTGGGTTTTCTTGCAGGTTCGCACATGCGAAGTGTGTATACGCTGAAACAGAATCTGATTGGTATCGGCATGCTTTGGAAATACGGCTATTATGATCAGGATCGAAATATGGATGGCAGTATGGAGCCAAGGTTCAGAGAAAAAATGTATCATTTCTTACAGGATACAAACATTCGTTTTCAGATACCAATTCTTGGAAAGCAGGTTTGGGTGACAGCCTATTACCTGGCACCGGACGTGTTCCGGTCTGCACCATTATTTTTGCTTACAACAGATACGGAGGGCAATGATGCTGAAACAAGGGCAATCAGTTATTCACTGTATGATGCTGACGCTACCATGAAAGTAGCACAATGCATGATACTTGGAATAGGAGGAGCGCGCTTGCTGGAAGAATTAAAATATGAACCGGAAGTATATCATCTCAATGAAGCACATGCTGTTTCTGCTCTTTTTTCTTTGTATAACAAATTTGGAAATGTTGAAGATGTAAAGAAACGGACCGTATTCACCACGCATACGCCAGAAGAGGCTGGTAACGAAAAGCATAATATGAAGTTTCTGGATGGATTAGGGTTCTTCTCCGGACTCACCCCTGATGTTGTAAAAAAGATCAGTGGTAGTACAGGAGATATTTTTAATCATTCACTTGCTGCGTTGTCTATGAGCCGGAAGGCGAATGGCGTTTCGAAATTACATGGTGAAGTTTCACGAAATATGTGGAAGTCATTTCCTGGTATAGCCGAGATTGGGCACATTACCAATGCGCAGAATAATGCCTATTGGGTTGACAAAACACTGGAAGATGCAAGGCTGGAGAGCGATAGCGGTAAAATTGCCGAAAGGAAAAAGGAGCTAAAAAAAGTTTTGTTCAAAACCATAGCGGACCAATGCGGTAAACTATTTGATCCAAATGTATTAACAGTTGTTTGGGCCAGACGTTTTGCTGCTTATAAAAGGCCGGATATGCTGGTATGGGATATGAAGCGTTTTACAAAAATTTTGAAAAATGCTTCTCAACCCATTCAGGTGATTTGGGCGGGCAAGCCTTATCCCAAGGACGAAGGAGCCATTAGTACTTTTAATCACCTGTATTACCTCAGTCACCATTTTCCGAACATGGCTGTGCTAACAGGATATGAATTGGCATTATCCAAATTATTAAAAGACGGTTCAGACATATGGCTTAATACACCAGTGGTAACAAGGGAAGCTTCCGGTACCAGTGGTATGACGGCTGCCATGAATGCATCGCTGAATTTGTCCACATTTGATGGCTGGATCTGTGAATTTGCCCGTGACGGAGAAAATGCTTTCATTTTACCAGTTGCAAAAGGGGAAGACATCAATAAACAGGATTCGCAAAATCTGCTCAACATGCTGGAAAAAACTGTGATTCCAACCTATTATAAAAATCAGGCAAAATGGGGAGACATGGTATTGACCAGTATGAATGATGTGAGTGAGACATTCAGCTCAGACAGAATGGCGAGGGAGTATTACGGGAAGTTGTATTGATAATGGTATTCGTCTATCAGCATTAGCCAAACGCTGATAGACGAAACTTAAATCTGCCCTTCCAGAATCCCAATCCCCTGCACAAATGAATGTGGTTCATAACCCAATACTTCTCTTGACCTGGTCAGATCAAAACCTGTCCGTGGAGGACGGCGTGCGGGTTGGGTGAAAGAAGATGCATCGGTAGGCGATATCAGTGATTTGTCCAGACCGAAGTATTCGGCAGCCATAATGGCCATTTCGTAAGGTGTCAGAAAATCCTTTCCTGAAATGTGGAAAATGCCTTCTGCTTCTTTTTCTGCAATCAGATAACAACCTGTAGCCAGGTCTTCTGCCAATGTCGGAGTCCTGAACTGATCTGTTACCACTTTGATAGATTTATTTTCTTCCAGTGATTTTTTCACCCAAAGAATGATATTGCTCCGGCTCATGTCATGCGCAATGCCATAAACGAGGACTGTTCTTGCAATGCTCCAGCGTAGCCCTGAACCCATTACTGCTTTTTCCGCGGCGTATTTACTCCATCCATAAAAGCTTACCGGATTCGGTGCATCTTCTTCTTTGTATGGGCCAGCCGCTCCGTCGAATACAAAGTCAGTTGAAAGATGTTCGAAAAAAACATTGTATTTGCGGCATGCCTCGATCAGGTATTCTACTGCGGTAACATTAAGCTTCCAGCAAGCTTCTTTTTCAGCTTCACACTGATCCACATTGGTCATAGCGGCAGTATGAATAATCACATCCGGAAGTGTTGTGGCAATCACAGTGTCAATTTCATCCGGATTGGTAATATCCATTTCCTGGTATTGGTAACCCGTATTATAAGGCAGCCGGTTATTACCAACTGATGTAGCTATGACAGCTACATCAGGTTTAGTAATCAATAAGTTCACCAATTTTTGGCCAAGTAGCCCGTTAGAGCCGGTGATGAGGATTTTTTTCTTAGTCAAGATGGGGCTCGTTTGGACAGAAAGAATTTCAGGATGCGTATTTCCAGCCGTATTTTCTTGTTATTTTTTTCTTCTTAAGTTTCTTCACTGAAACTTTCATAGCGATATTTTTCTCAGGACGATCACGTTCATCACGTGGAAATGAAGTGATCTTATCTATGACATCTATTCCGTCAATCACCTGTCCGAATACGGTATAGGAACCATCCAGGTGAGGAGCCCCGCCAATGCTTTCGTATACAGATTTTTGTTCATCCGATATTTTGCGGGCTGCTCTCGCTGCTTGTTTGGCCAGTTCAGCTTTATTCCATTTCCTACCCTGAACCAGATAGAACTGGCATCCGCTTGATTCCTTCGCTGGATTGTTATCCCGGGCGGCGGCCAAAGCGCCTTTCTGATGAAATAATTTAGAATTGAATTCAGCAGGAATTTTATATCCGTTATCTCCCTTACCGAGCATTTTACCGGCTTCTGCATCTTTGGATTCGGGATCACCGCCTTGCACCATAAAACCTTCAATCACGCGGTGAAAAAGCAGACCGTCGTAAAACTTGTCTTTGGCAAGCTTTATAAAGTTTGCTTTATGTTTTGGTGTTTCGTCAAACAGGATCACCTGCATGGTGCCCTGGTCAGTTTTGATAGTGATCAGTTCGTCTTTCTTTGATTTTTTCTGAGCAAATACCTCTGTTGAAAAAAGGCATATCAGTCCTAAAAAAGCTAACTTTTGGTTTTTCATATTGTCAATTAATAGTAAGAAACGATGTATCTGATCGTCAAAAAAGCAGATCAGATACATTTTATTTAGTGGCTAGAACAGCAGCTCCAGCCGGGAAAAATTCAAATTTTAGTCCATAATCTTTTCCTGAAGAAACATCTTCCATATTTACACGTACCGAATTTTTGTTCCACGTAACCACTTTGCCTTCCTCTTTGGGAGCGGCGTATTTCTCGGAAAAATGGCTTTTTCCTGCATTCCATAATTGTTTGGTAGCATCGGCACTATTCAGGTAAACATCCACTCTTATGCTTTCTACTTTTTTGTCTTTGTTAATGAAATATTGCACATCCATGGTTTCAAGCTGAGGAGTTTCCATGGTATAGCCCAGATGATCGGGCATTTCCTCAAACATCTCAAAAGTTTCTGTAGCTTTCACTTTATTTACAGGATCTCCAAACGAAACACCTCTAATTATACTTCCTTCTGCCGGAGTTGTTCCCAGCATCGTTTTAAGTAATGCAGACTGGTTGCTGTTTAGTTCCGATTGTGAAGGATCAGGCAACGTGGCAGAGTCTGTCGCCGGGGTATCTGTTTCCTGCTGCGTTTTGGTGTTACAAGCGCTAATTGCAGTTGAAACAAGACATACAAACAGTATTTTTTTGAAGAAAGAAGTGTATTTCATTTTTGTAAAAGGTGTGTTCATGGAACTGATATAAGTTAGAGTTTAAAATGTGTGCCTGCGCTAATGATTAGCAAAACAACCATATGCTACAAATTTAAATAGATTGATCTATTTTTACCTATCTGAGACGTTCGAAATGTACATAGGTTTCAGTGTATAGCAATATTTAGCGGAGAAAATATAAGAGCCGGCAAGTAAATAGGATGGGGCATCTTTGCAACTTTTAAAATTCACGTGCAAGATTAAAAAAGAACCTGCGGTCTCCTTCTGCATTGATGTTGACATTGAAACGGGCAACAATATTGTAAAATGTAACAACGTCCAGCCCTGTACCTGCTCCGTAAAGCATCGTGTTGCCAAGTCGTGTTCGGCTGAGTTCCGGAGCGTTGTTGCGCACATAGCCTGCATCAGCAAAAGTATTGATATATACAGCCAATGGAAGTGTATTGAATTGTTTTATCGGTACCCATGGAAAATGTTTACGGATAGAAAAAAGCCTGTACTTTATTTCACTTTTAATTAATCCATAACTTTGACCATCAACCACATAAAGTTCGTATCCCCGAACCAGATCGTTCCGGTAACCGAGTCCGATGGTCTGCAGATAAGGCTGTCGACCCGGAACGGATAGCCTGGTTCTTACTCCTGTGTTAGCATACCAGTTTTTTCCCAAAGAAAAATACTTACGATAAGAACCATAGAGGTATCCCATATTCACGTCATCCGTAGGAAGCAGTCCGATTTTGGAAAGCTGAATTCCGGCACTTTGTCCTAATAAGGGATATTGCGTATTATCACGCTTGTCATAAGAGAATGAATAGGTCAGCTGAAAGTATCTCTGAGCAGTTCTTCCATCCAGCATGTAAGCAGGATTCAGCCTGGCAATTGTATCTGAAATGTTAGACGTGCTCCATCGTAAATCTACACTGTGGAAGGTGTAATATTTATTTCTTCTCGTGAGAGCTACGTAGGTGTAAAACCTTTCTCTGTTTTTACGCTCACTACTCAGATAATCCAGCTTATCCATCCATGTGCGGTAAGCCATGGTCTTGTTCAGGGAATAAGATGCTCCAACTGTGATCCCTGTTTTCTGAGCTTTATCTAAATAGGGAAGTGAGTAGGCCATTTCGAATTTGGGAATAAAGCCGAATTCGGTGATCAGCCGCAGACGGTCGCCGCGGCCGGTAACATTCCCATAGCTGACATATGCACCATAAATGGTGCGGCTAAGATCCCTGTTTCGGTCGTACCACCATTCGTTGAAGTTTCTGTCAGCCAGTTGAAAAACCGGCAATGCAATCAAATACCAGCGTTCCTTAATCAATACCTTTACATCTGTGCGCACAGAGTCCGCATTAAGCTGAGGAAGCATATCTACGGTTACAAAAAGATTAGTATTGATGATTTTCCTGCGATCTATTTCAAGTAATTCATTCAGGTTTGTTGCCGCCACAGTATCTCCGGTCCTTACCGCCATTTCTCTAAGGATGATTGGCGATCGTGTTTTGTGATTCCCTTCGATGATGATATCACCGATTACAATCGGCGAAGTAGGAGCGGTGGTTTGTGCGCTGACAGTTGCGGGCAGGTACACGTATAAAAGTATAGCAGAAAGTATATAATGTAATAAAGATTTTACCGGTTTGCACATATTTTACACCTGATCTTTCCTGGATTGTGATTCAATGATTTCCACCGAATTATAGCAAAAGTAAGGCATTATCGGGTTTTGTTAAGTACCCGATTTGAAAATATAGAAGTGTTTGTATGTGAATCAGCAGACTATTTTTGAAATATGAACGAAATATTAAGTTTCTAAAAATCGAAGACATACAATAGTCTTTTGCAAATCACATAGAGTATCATACACAACTAAACACCTAACGATATGTCAGTTACCCGGGCCGAATATCTAATCGACAGGCTGATCAGCAATAATCTTTCTGCTGATGAGTTGCAGGAGTTGCTGAACGGAGTAAGTAACGAGGACGAACAGCAGAAGATATCTGATGTTCTTGAGACATATTTTAACCGGCTTTTACAGGAGAACGAGGAGAAGAAAGCAAAATAACCAACATTATCAAACAGCAGAAAGGTTACTTATAAATTCCCACTAATCATGAAAAACTATGGATCGAACAATTACAACCATCACTTTATTATCGCGAAGGCAGCTATAAATATCCCTCAATTAGTATTTATCAATCATTCAGAAGAATTATGAAATCAATTTTACTTAGAAAAATCGCCATGCGATGTTTTCTTATAATGGTGGCACCTGCAGGAATGGTAGTACCTGCCTTTGCAGGAAACGTGGGTAATCATGCTAAAGCAGTAATGCGTATTACCGGGAAAGTTACTTCAGCAGTTGACGGATCATCCATGCCCGGTGTGAATGTGCTTGTTAAAGGAACGCAGGCCGGTACCACTACCGATGCAAACGGGAACTATGTGCTCGAAGTGTCAGAGAACAATGCAACACTGGTTTTCTCCTACATCGGTTTCAATAGTATTGAAGTGAAAGTAGGAAGCAAAGTTGAAATAGATGTAACCATGCAGGAAGATGTTGCCACGCTGGACGAGGCAGTAGTAACAGCATTGGGAATTAGCCGTGAGAAAAAATCGCTGGGTTATTCTATTGGAAGTGTAGCTGGTAAAGACATCGTAAATGTGCCTCAGGAAAATGTGGTGAATGCATTGTCCGGACGTGTGGCTGGGGTGACTGTGAACCAGACCAGTGGCGCAGGATCATCTGTAAGTATTGTAATCCGTGGTGCGAAATCATTGAGTAACGACAATCAGCCTCTGTTTGTAATTGACGGTGTGCCGGTTTCTAACGGGCTGAATAATATTCGATCAATGGGCGACCGTAATAATGTTGATTATGGTAATGCCATTTCTGATATCAACCCTGATGATGTAGAAAGTATGACGGTTCTGAAGGGACCAAGTGCTGCTGCATTATATGGATCCCGTGCCGGAAACGGGGTCATCCTGATCACCACAAAAAGTGGGAAAAAAGGGAAAGGCTTAGGCGTATCTTTCTCGACAAGTAATGTTTTTGAGAAGCCTTATGAATACCTGGATCTGCATTACAAATATGCGAATGGTGACCGTAACAATGCTTTGAGCGAAACATCCAGTTATTGGGGTGGACCTCAGCTGGATGTCGGCAATACGGCTGTGCAATGGAACAGTCCGGTTGGGCCTGATGGAAATAAAATTCCTACTGAGCTACGTTCCTATAAGGACAATATGAAAAACTTCCTACGCACAGGTGTAACTTCCACGAACAACGTAGCACTTTCTGGTTCTAATGATAAAGCAACTTTTCGGGTATCGTATAATCTGATGAATAACAAAGGGTTAATTCCAAATTCGGATCTTAAAAAGAATGCTTTGTCGGCCAACGCTACTTATGAAGCAACTAAAAAAGTGAAACTGAGCACCAACCTCAACTTTGTTCGTTCTCAGTCCGATAACCGTCCATCTACTGCCAACAGGGGAGCTAACCCTTTGGAAGCGGCTTATCTGTTTTCACATATTGATATACGTGAGTTGAAGGACTATTGGAAACCAGGTGCTGAAGATGTGGCGCAGAGATCCCCGACAAGTGCCGATAACCCGTATTTCCTTGCTTACGGAGTCAATAACGGATTTACACGTGATCGTGCGTTCGGTAATTTGAAACTGGATTGGGAAATCCTCCCGGAACTGACAGCTTTTGCCCGCGTTTCACACGATGTATTTATGGAAAACCGTGAAACCAAAATTCCATTGAGCTATAGCCGCGTTAAAAATGGTGGTTATTTTAACCAGAATTTCTCTCGCCAGGAAACGAACACAGACTTTTTGCTAACGTACAAAAAGAGCATTAAGGATCTGGATTTCAGTGTATCAGGTGGTGGTAATATTATGAGACAGTCGGGAAGAGATATGTTTACCGGCGGTAGCACGCTTACAGTACCAGGTCTCTACAGAGTTTCCAACATACCGGCATTGGCACTTACGTATACCAATGGTTCTGACAAAAAAGAGATTTACAGTATCTACGGAACAGCATCTATTGGTTATAAAAACGCACTTTATCTGGATTTGACTGCGCGTAATGACTGGTCAAGTACACTTCCACGCTCTAATAGATCATATTTTTATCCATCTGCATCTTTGAGCTGGCTGGCCAACTATACCTTCCGTTTGCCGGAAGAGATTTCGCTACTTAAATTCAGAGCTGGCTGGGCACAAGTAGGTAATGATGCAAGTGCATACCAATTGCAGCCAACACTTGCTACGAGTTCTTATGGAAGCACAGTGGTAGGTAGTGTTCCTGCTAATTTGCTCAGTCCGAATCTTAAACCGGAAATCGCAACATCTCAGGAATTTGGTATTGATTTCAACCTGTTTCAGAACCGTTTGAGATTTGAAGGAACCTACTATTACACCGAGAATAAAAACCAGCTTTTGGATATAACCACTGCTGCAGAGTCGGGATATACAGGTCAGAAAGTAAATGCAGGCTTGCTCGCAAGCCGTGGATTTGAGATCATGTTGGGTGGGAGCCCGATTCGTGACAGAAATGGATGGAATTTGGATGTCAATCTGAATTTCACCAGAAACCGTACGAAGATCAAGGCTTTGACCCCTTCTATGGAATACTACCAATTGTGGGATGACAACGGTGGAGGAGCATTTACCTGGGTTGGCGAAGATATAGGAAATCTTTACAGCCGCGGATATGCCAAGGTTGAAGACCCAACTTCCCCTTATTACAAATGGCCTATTCTGAGCGCAAGTGATGGTCAGTGGATCGCATCGAACGATCGTACAGCCCGTGAAAAAGTAGGTAACTTTAATCCTGACTTCATGATGGGTATGCAGTTGAACCTTTCTTACAAGCGCTTCAATCTTGCAGCAAGTTTCGACTGGCGCGCAGGAGGTGAATTCCAGTCATATACCTATCGTTATCTGGAGTCAGATTGGAGAAGTCAGCGTCAGATCGACAACCTGATACCGGGAGGACAATATTCGACTGATGAACTTGTAGCTTTGCTAAAATCAGATCCTGAAAAATACATTATCCCTCAGAATGGAAACTTCCCGCGTGTGGGTGGCCATACAAAAGAAACGGGTGGATTTCCTTTTGATGGTGCCAACGACGGCGCCTTTGTTCCCGGAGTAATCAAAAATGCAGATGGAACGTACACTGAACATTTGGGAGGAGCTGGTACCGTGATAGCGCCTATAACAGATACCTATCCGTGGAGCTATAACAAACAGATTACTTTTGATGCTTCCTTTATCAAACTCAGAGAAATCTCTTTGGGATATAGTATTCCAAATGTAGGACCTTTCCGTAATGCAACGGTATCTGTATTTAGCCGTAACATTATGCTGTGGACAGCCGCAAAAGTGGGAATTGATCCGGAGAGAGCATTCCAGGCCGATGGAGGTAAGTTCAGACAAGGGATAGAGTTACAAAACGTACTGCCATGGACCATGCCGGTAGGTTTTAAGGTAAGCTTCAATCTATAATAGCCAAACTTTTTAACACATGAATATTCTAAAATTAATACCCAAATATACATTGGTGATCGGCCTGGCGATGATGTCGTCATGTAACGACCGGCTGGATGAGGTGAATGTGAACCCGAACGGAGTAGATCTTACAAAAGCGAATCCTAATCTGATTATGCCCACGGTGATGACTGGTGCGGCTATGGAATACCTTAAATTAGGTTATGGAGATGTGGGAGGAGTTGCCCAGCATATCCAGCATGACGGATGGTTTAGCAGCGTGAATTCCTATGACTGGGGACCTCAGGATTGGACAACCTGGTACAACTTGCTGAGAAATAATCAACTGATGCTGGAACGCGCCACAGCGATTGATTCCAAATTTCATATAGGTGTTGCATTGACGATGAAGTCCTTCATTTTTGGTCTGGTTACTGACCTTTGGGGAGACGCCCCATATACGCAAGCGCTTTCAGGAGCCAAATCTAATGGAACAATTACGCCGGTTTATGATAGTCAGGAGGTAATTTACAAGGGAATTATTGAAGATCTGAAACAAGCTTCTGCGCACTTTGCGACGAAGGACAATTCTGCATACCTGGCTAACTACGATGTGTATTATGCTGGTGATCCTGCGAAATGGCAGAAATTTGCAAACAGCCTTCTGTTGAGATACTATATGCGTATCTCCGCGAAGTTGCCGGACGTTGCAAAGGCAGGTGTTGAAGGTATTTACAGTTCAGGTGTTTATATCAAAACGCCGGCTGAGGATGCTGTTATGAATTACCTGGGTACTACAGCAGACTACTCATGGCCGGGTGCTGTGCAATGGGATGCTGAACAAACCAATTTCCGTAGAAAAAAACCGGCGCAAACACTCGTAGCCAAACTTTTAGCTAACAATGATCCCCGCCTTACAGTATGGGTAAATCCGGTTCATGTTCAGTGGGTGGCGGATGAAACGCTTACCACGGCATTGGATGAGTTCATTCGTAAAGATGGCGTAATTCAGACAGGTGTTAAGAGTTTAACTGATATTCAGTTCCAGACTCAGATTAAAGCAGGTGCGAAATTTACCCGCCATTTTAATCCTAAATTATATACAGGAACAGGTACTGACGCTATTAATACAGGGCTTTATGTAGGTATTCCTGCTGGTATGAGACAGCCGGATTTCTATAACCGCAACCCAACTACAGGTCAGGTTGTACAAAATCAGCACGTATCTCAATTGGCAGACGTATACCGAGGAAGCACCGGAGGTATCCTGAAAGCAAGGTTGATGTCGGCATCTGAAACTTCGTTCATTCTTGCTGAAGCTGCTCAGAAAGGCTGGACCGCCGGAACTGCGAAAGAACATTACGAGAACGGTATCAAAAACTCGCTTACAACATGGGGTGTCGACAGCAAGTATGCGACTTATATCGCTGAAAAGAATGTAGCATTCAATAATACGTTGTCGCAGATCATCGATCAAAAATGGATAGCGAGCTGGACTGTAGGAACTGAAGCCTGGTTTGACTTCCGTCGTACTGGTCTACCTGCTCTGGTTCCGGGAAATGCTTCGGATGAGTCGGTACTGCCAGTACGCTTCAACTACGGCGACAATACGCTGAATTTCAATTCGGTGAATGCAGATGCTGCTCTGAATAAGCTGGAAGTGACATCTCATTCAGGACTGAGAGGGAAAAACAGCCAATGGTCTAAGCCGTGGTTGGTACAGGGAACGGGTAAACCCTGGTAATTCAAATAGTTAGTATGTTTTTAAAACTGGCACGCCGAATCACGGCATGCCAGTTTTTTTATATAAACAGTAGTACATTATTGCGAAATAATAGTAATAAGTAAAGTGTTTGAAAGTTTGAATTCTCACCGGGTTCAATCGGGTTTTTTATAGTCGCATAATAGTATGCATACATAACAAAAGCATAATATAAGGAAGTAGGCTCAATAGAACTTCAGAGAGTAAAACTGGTATTGAAATACATCATCAATCACTTTACCGAACGCAATAATCGCTCACTTTTAACTTCACTATATGAGATCACCCGCTACAAACTTTATCAGGCAGATTCCCGGCATTGTTCTGGTTTCTGCGCTGCTCGTTGCTCCTGTTTCCGGTTTACCTCTGAACACAACGAAAATTGGCTTACAAAAAAACGTGCTGGACAGAACGGTTACCGGAACTGTAACCTCTAAATCGGACAACATCGGTATGCCCGGTGTAAATGTTATTCTGAAAGGAACACAAAGAGGAACCACCACCGACGCAGAAGGCAGATACAGTATAGACGTACCAGACGGGAATGCAACACTTATTTTCTCATTCGTGGGCTATCAGGCAACTGAAGCCGCTGTTGGTAACCGCAGTGTAGTGGATGCTTCACTTGCCGTCAGCAGTGAAAACCTGAATGAGGTTGTGGTAACGGCTTTGGGGATCAAAAGAGAAGAGCGCTCACTGGGTTACAACGTGGGGAAGGTTGAGGGCAAGGAGATGACAAAGGTAGTTCAGGAAAATGTTCTTAACTCAATTTCAGGTAGAATTGCTGGTGTAACTGTTAATGCAACAGGGGGAACAGGTTCTTCCGTGAGTATGGTGATTCGCGGTGCTACTTCCCTGAACAGCGACAACCAGCCACTTTTTGTAATAGATGGTGTGCCTATTGCCAACACCCTGAACAACGTGAGCCAGATCGGTAATAACAACCGTGTGGATTATGGGAATGCGATATCCGGTTTAAATCCTGAGGATATTGAGAATATTTCAGTGCTCAAAGGACCTAGTGCAGCGGCATTGTATGGTTCCCGTGCAGGAAATGGTGTGGTACTGATCACTACCAAAAGCGGTAGTAAAAATAAAAGGATGACAGTCTCCATCAATTCAAGTACTGTTTTTGATAAGCCTTATCGTTTTCTGAAATGGCAGACTCAGTTTGGATCCGGGCAGTTTTCAGGTATACCCGCTGATATTTCCGGCAATCCGTATAGCAATCCATTTGGCAAAATAATTGATGAGAGCGTGGGAGGCACAGGCGGAGGAGCACTGGATAAAGGTTATAAGGAAATTCAATGGAATAGTCCAATCGGACCTGATGGTAAAAAGATGCCGTTAGAACTGATTTCCCACGCTAACAATGCCGAAAATTTCCTGCAGACCGGTGTAACCTCGACCAACAACATAGCAATCGCTAACAATACGGATCTGGTTGCTTACCGGATTTCGTATAACAACATGCGTAACAAAGGGATTATCCCCAATACTGACCTGTTCCGCAATACATTAAACCTGAACGTTTCAGCCAAAGTGCATGAGAAAGTGAGATTAAGTACAAACCTTGATCTCAGCAGAAACAACTCGAATAACCGGCCGTCAGGAAATACAGGAAGCAATCCGCTGGAAGCCGTATATGAGCTTTCTCCGCATATAGATGTGCGTGAGATGCAGCAATACTGGATGCCGGGACAGGAAGGTTTGCAACAGCGTACACCCTATAATGGCGTTTTCAATAATCCCTATTTTCTCTCAAAGGAAATCAAAAACAGTTTCGTAAGAGACCGCGTTTTTGGGAATATTAAGGCTGACTATCAGATCACTCCAAAGTTGAGTCTGATGGGTAGAGTAGCGCTGGATACTTATAATGAACAGCGGGAGTCTAAAATTGCAACCAGTTATGTGAGTGATCCGCGCGGGGCTTACGGTCTGATCGGAATCAAAGGACTTGAAACCAATACAGATTTCCTGGCTACGCTGAAGGAAGATATTAAAGATTTCAGCTTCTCGATTTCAGCAGGTGGGAACTATCGCTACCAGACGGGATCAAGTGTTACGAATACTACCAAAGGTGGTACAGGGCCAATCGTTCCGGGTGTTTACACGCTTCAGAATATCCTGCCTGATAATCTGGCCTATTCGAGCAGCTTATCCAAAAGAGGAATATACAGCGTGTTTGGACTCGCCAATATTGGATTTAAGGACATGGTGTTTCTGGATGTAACTGCCAGAAACGATTGGTCGAGTACTTTGCCCAAAGGGAATAATTCCTATTTCTATCCTTCTGCTTCGTTGAGTGTACTGGTGAGCGAAATGTTGCCGGATATCAATGCGCTGAGTCTTTTCAAACTCAGGGGAGGTGTAGCACAGGTAGGTAATGACGCTTCTCCGTATCAGCTTGAAACAACATTAGCCAACGCAGGAACTTGGGGTTCTATTCCACGTTTGTCGGTTCCGAATAACTTGCTGATCAATAATTTGAAACCTGAGATTGCTACTTCTTATGAAGCAGGCGTTGATCTGAATCTTTTTCAGAACAGATTGAGAATGGCGGGAACTTACTATGTGGTGGAAAACAGGAATCAGATTTTAAGTACCAAATTGCCGCCTTCGTCGGGGTATATTGGTAAGAATATCAATGCCGGATTATTGGTAAGTAAAGGTGTAGAATTTTCACTTGGAGGAACACCCATTCAGACTGAAAACCTGAGATGGGATATCAATACGAACATTTCCAGAAACCGTACCCGCATTATGGAACTGGCTGATGATATTCCGTATTTCACATTGTGGTCGGATGCCAAAGGTGGTGCATGGACTTACGTAGGTGAAGAAATCGGTGATATATACGATGCGAAGCTTGTGACTGTTACGGATCAGTCGTCTCCCTATTACGGATATCCTTTGCTCGACAGAAATGGAAAATGGCAGTCTGTTGATGCTATTCAATCCAAAAATAAGATTGGGAATTTCAACCCGAAGTTCATCATGGGTATGCAGACCTCGCTCACTTACAAGGGAGTAAGCCTGAGCCTGTCGTTCGATTGGCGAAATGGTGGTGATTTTGTGTCTCAAACCTATCGCTATGGTGAGGAACATATGCGGTCACAGCTTTTCCTGGATAAGCTCATCAACCCGAATGGTATGAGCGGAGATGAACTTGAAAACTACCTGATTGCAAATCAGGAAACGATGATCAAAGTAAACGGGGGCAATTTCCCTGTAGTGGGCGGGCCTACACCCGACTACGGAAGTTTTCCTGTAAAATACAGCGGGATACCACTTCCTCACGGTGGTGCTTTTGTGCCGGGTGTAATTGCTAATTACGATGCTGCCGGAAATCTGACGGGCTATACCAAAAATCTGGGTGGCTCGGGGACAGTATACCAACCAATCGCAGGTTTGACGACCTGGTCATTTACGAAACCATTTACTTACGATGCTTCTTTTATCAAACTGCGTGAAGTGGCGGTTGGCTATGAACTGCCGACGAGATGGGTGAAGAGAATTGGTTTACAAAATGCAAATGTGTCGGTGTACAGCCGTAACATCATGCTCTGGACTGCAGCCAGGATTGGGATTGATCCTGAAACGGCCTTCCAGGTTGAGTCGGGTGTGCAGGGTAACGGGATGCAGTTTAAGCAAGGAATTGAAAGGTACAATGTAACGCCTTGGGTAATGCCTGTAGGGTTTAAAGTTGGTCTTACTTTCTAATACAAAAGCACATTAAAATTGATTGTTTATGAATCGTTTACATATAAAATCTATTGTTATCGCGATTGTCGGAATTTTCGTGGCTTCCTCGTGCAACGACATCACCGACCTGAATGATAACCCGAATGGCGTGAATCCGCTCACAGCTAATCCGAGCCTGGTGCTTTCGACAGTACTGACCGAAACCGGTCGTGCGATTGTGAATCTGGGTTATCAGGATGCTGCAGGTATTGTACAGCATACACAAAAGGACGGCTGGAGTGGTGGTCATAATGACTATGAGTGGAATCAGGAAAATAGCTGGTCGGGCTATTATGATATCCTTCGTAATAACCAGTACGTGTACGACCGGTCTGTGGAGCTTAATTACGAAATGCATCAGGGAATAGCACTGGTGATGAAATCGATGATTTTCGGATTGATCACAGATTTGTGGGGCGATGCACCGTACACAAATGCTTTAAAAGCCGCCGAAGGAGGGGCAGAGAATACCTTCCCCGCTTTTGATGCTCAGGAGAATATCTATACAGGAATTTTGAATGATTTGGAAAAAGCCAATGTGCTTCTTTCTAAAAATGCTTCGGAATATGCTGCAGTTGGAAGTGCTGATGTCTACTACCAGGGCAATCCTATCAAATGGAGAAAGCTGGCGAATTCATTGAAGCTTCGCTACTACATGCGTTTGTCTGCCAAAAAACCTGATTTTGCCAAAGCGGGCATAGAGGCTATTGTTGCAAATCCTACACAATATCCTATTATCACCGCCGCTGCTGACGATGCTTCCATGGCTTATGCAGGAAATAGCGTTTCAGACTCGTGGCCTGGAGCAGTTCGTTTCGATCCGGATTCCAGCAACTACCGCAGGATAAAAATGTGTGACACTTTCGTGAAATACCTGCAGGCTGTAAAGGATCCGCGTTTGGGTGTATTTGCAAACAAAGTGCAGATTCCATTGGTGGTGGATGCTACCTTGCCAGCCGGAACTGACCGGATCACAGGTGGGAAACGTTACCTGTCTCCGGACAAGGTTGCGGGTACAATTAATACTGATCCTGAATATGTAGGATTACCTGTGGCATTATTGGGAGGGGCTTCGTATAACATGAGTCCTACCGCAGCGCAAGGCGCGCGCAACCCACACGTGTCGTGGGTAAACAGTATGTACATGCAGCCTACAGGAGCTATGCTGAGAGCAAGAATTATGTCTGCTTCGGAAGTGAATTTCATACTGGCAGAGGCTGCACAAAAAGGATGGGCTGCGGGTAATGCTGAAGCGAATTATAAAGCAGCGATTCAGGCTTCTTTTGCAACATGGGGAACGACCACGGGACTGGCAGCATATATGACTCAGCCGCTTGTAGCTTATAACGGAACATTGAAACAAATCATTGAGCAAAAATGGATTGCCAGCTGGACTGCTGCTTCCGAGGCCTGGTTTGACTTCAGGAGAACCGGGTTCCCTGAAATGAAGACAGGTCCGCAAAGCAAAAGAGCAGCTTTGCCGCTTCGTTTTTACTATATGCTTGATGAGCGAAATCTGAATAAAGCCAATGCCGACGCAGCCATCGATAAACTGGAAGTGACCAGGTATTCTGAAGCGGATGGTAAGAACAGCGCATGGTCTAAACCCTGGTTATTGCAGGGGACTACCAAGCCCTGGTAGATGATCCGGTCTGCGCGACCCGGTCTGCACGACGCAGTCGGGCTGAACGGTTGGGACGACTTCTCCCTTAACCGTTCAGCCTCGAAATTGCTTTTTCTATTTAATTATATCTCTAACCGTTCAGCCTTCAATCTTTTTTAATTTAATAACAACCTCTAATCGTTCAGCCTCGCTGCGCGATGCAGACCGGATTTCAGCCCATGAAAACAAAAACTAAAAACCTCGCAATGATCTTGTTGCTATCTGTAGCGACACACTGTTTCAATCTGCAAGCGCAGATAATCACCCCACAAAATGCTTTGGAAAGCTATCTGAATAATGGCGACAAGAGCATGAAATGGGAGTTGAAGGATGAGTACGTCAAAGACAATCAGACGATTTACAACATCCTGCTTACTTCCCAGAAGTGGCGTGAGTTTACCTGGACGCACCAGTTGACTATTATAGTTCCAAAGGAAAACAAGCATAATGCCGCATTGCTGTTTATCACCGGAGGTTCTAATCAGGATGAAATGCCAAAATGGAACAGCAAAAAGGACGATAAGCTTATTGCCTCACTCGCCGGTATTGCCGCTGCCAATAAGGCTATTGTTGTTCAGCTCAGGCAAACTCCTAATCAACCTTTCTTCGGAGATCTTACAGAGGACGCACTAATTTCCTATACCTTACATCAATGGAAAAGAGATAAGGATTACAGTTGGCCACTTTTGTTTCCGATGGTAAAAAGTGCAGTCCGGGCGATGGATGTGGTTCAGGAATTTTCGAAGCAGAAACTGAATCATGAAGTGAAGGAGTTTGTGGTTTCCGGTGCTTCCAAAAGAGGATGGACAACCTGGCTCACTGGTGCCAGCGACAAAAGAGTAGCAGCCATTGCTCCGATGGTGATAGATATATTGAATATGCCGATCAGTCTGGATTACCAGATTAAATCCTGGGGTGACTACAGTATTCAGATCGAAGATTATGTAAAATTAGGAATTCCTCAATCGACCGGGTCCGTAGACGGCGAAGCCATTACAGCGATGATTGACCCCTATTCATACAGATCAAAACTGACGATTCCGAAACTGATTTTCATGGGAACGAACGATGAATATTGGGTCGTGGATAATGTCAAAAACTATTTGAAGAATATACCCGGAGAAAACAGTCTGCACTATGTTCCCAATGCGGGTCACGACCTCGGCGGAGGGCAACAGGCAATGGAGGCTCTGAGCGCCTTTTATGGATCAACCATTAATAAAACACCATTTACTGTTTGCGACTGGAAGCAGTCTGTGGAGAAGAAAAATATACGGCTGGATATTAAGGCGACGTCGGATGCACTGGTGGATGTGATTTTATGGTCGGCTACTTCTCCTGATCAGGATCTGAGAAATGATCAGTGGACAGGCCGTAGTCTGGGTATCAAAAATAAGCCTACAATAAAGGTGGTGGAACCTCTGCCCAAGTCGGGCTTTAAGGCGATGTATGTCGATTTAAAATATAAAAATCAGGCTGGTGCGACTTATACAGAGAGTACCAGGGTTTTTCTGGCCAACGAAAATGAGGTGTTGTGACCTTGTTTTCAATAGTCCCTTTATGATGTAAAGAAGTATTCAAAACATGAAATATATTACCCTGATTTTTAAATACGCCTTTGTTTTTCTGATTTGCCTGTCCTGCAAAAAGAATGCTGCACCGGTTGAAGGAACCGTAAAGGATGTGATTGATAATGCTGTTACGCGGCTTTACAAGCAATTGTCAGCGGCTGAACTTGATACGATTTCGGATGCATACATCCGGCAATTTCTGAGTACGGAGGAGAAGCAGGTCCTTGCTACCAAATTCTGGACATTTGATGTGAATGTACCAGTGACTGTTTCGCTGATGCGCGATACCGATCAGAAAATAGTGCCTTTCTGGATAGAAGACAGCGGATTCAAAAAGACAAATATGTTTGTCAAAAATGAAGAGTATACTTACGAGGTATGGCAACGCAGTTTTGACAAAGGAACAGTTGGCTTGGGTATTAATGGTTTTGATAAACATCGTCCTGTTTATTTTATCGGCGTAGCACCACAAAAGAAGGAAGATAGTCTTCAGGTTTCAAATGTATATCCGGCAGAATATAACCTGTCTGTTATGCAGAAAGGGGCTTTTACCTATCATGACTGGGATGGATTGGTATTAACCGAAGTACCTGCTGAACTTACAGGACAAGTTTTGTTCACAACCGTTCGTGGACGCGCACGTGAAGCACATCTCACAGGTGCTTTCAGAAAAACGAATACGCCGTCGTCCGACAAGCCCGATCAGTTATTGCTAACCTGGAGTGCCGATCCAAAAACTACTGTGAATGTACAGTGGAGAACAGGTATGGATGTGAAGGAAGGCATTGTTAAATATTGGAAAGTCGGTGGAAGTGATACACTCACCACTGCTGCGGGTGTATTTGAAATGGAAGACAGACTGCTTCAGAATGACCGGTATGTCAAAAGGTTCACAGCCAGATTAACAGGACTGACACCAGGTGCCGAATATGGGTATAACGTCGGGGCAAAGGACGGAAGCTGGTCAGAAGTTGAGCGTTTTCATACTGAGTCCAACAAACAAAAGGATTTCTCATTCATCTGGTTTGGTGATACGCATTATTCCAAAGCATGGGGAGATATGGCTCAGCAGGCATTTAAAAGGCATCCCGATGTAGCTTTTTATTCCATAGCAGGCGACCTGGTATCTACAGGCTTGCACCGTAATGAATGGGACGAACTCTGGAACCACTCAGCCGGTGTATTCAGTAAGAGGCCATTGATGCCAATACCTGGTAATCATGATAGTCAGGATGGGCTGGGAGCCTGGATGTACAAGGAAATGTTCAGTCTTCCTGAAAACGGACCTGAAAATTTACCGAAAGAAATGACTTATAGTTTCGTATACGGTAACGCTCATTATCTGATGATTGACGGAACATTACCTGTAAAAGCCCAAACTGCCTGGATAGAGAATCAGCTTAAAAAAAGTAAAGCGACATGGAAGTTTGCCATGTTCCATTTTCCTCCATACAATTTCGTAGAACCCTATGACGAGATTATGCAGGAATGGTGTACGCTGTTTGATAAGTACCACGTGGATATGGTAATGAGCGGGCATATGCATTATTACCTTCGTACGAAACCTATGTTTGCTGGCAAGGCTGTGGAGAAGCCTTCAGATGGAACCATCTATACCATGTCCATCAGTATTCCGGGTAAACAGAAGGAATGGCCAGCCGAAAATTACGCTGTTGTGCGTTATCCTGACGGACCTTTGTATCAGCATATCGTAATCAAAGGGAATAAACTCTTTTATCAGTCACTCGATCCTGATGGGAATATAAAGGATGAGCTGGTGATTGAGAAATAAAGCTCCGTAGTCAAATGTAACAGAAGGGGAGGTGACCGGTTCAGGTTATCTCCCCTTCTGTTTGAAGGGAAGGCAGGGCTATTTGGATGAAGAAGAGTAAACAGCACAATAACAGTTACTTATTGTATTTTATAAGTCAGTGTAATTGCAGTTACAATAATATATAAGTGTCATATTATGTAAAATATTATTCTTGATTATTATGTTAATGTAAAATAAATCATATTAATTAAAATTAAAATCAATATAAAATTTTGTGTTGATAATTCTGTTTTAAAATTGGCTAATTTTTGTAGTCTTAGCGTAGATATTGGTTCTTATTATTGCATAACGGTTATCATAACCAAGAACCTAACTTCTAATTTCATGAGAAAAAATCTACTGCTGAGCTTGCTTATGGTATGCTCCTGCTGGCTAACAGCTTTTGCACAGCAAAAGAAGGTGACGGGGAAAGTCACTTCTGCAGACGACGGGAGTGACCTTCCCGGAGTGTCTGTTATTGTGAAGGGGACTAATGTGGGAACCAACACAAGTTCCGATGGAAGCTATTCCATTGATGTACCACAGGGGGCAACTACCCTTATTTTTAGTTTTGTGGGGAGTGCGACTCAGGAAATTCAGATCGGGTCACGTTCCGTGATTGATGTGACGCTGCTGAATGACACTAAAAGTCTACAGGAAGTGGTTGTGACGGCGCAGGGAATTGCTAGAGAAAAGCGTGCTTTGGGTTATGCCATTGCCAATGTAGACAAGAAACTGATTGAGGACAGACCACAGTCCGATATTGGCCGTACTTTGCAGGGTAAAATTCCCGGAGTTAACATTACGTCTACTTCAGGTGTTTCGGGAACAGGAACCAACATCATCATTCGTGGTTATTCATCTATAACAGGTTCAAATCAGCCTTTATTTGTAGTAGACGGGGTTCCTTTTAACTCCAATACCAATTCCAGAGACGGATTTACAGGCGGTGGACAATCGGCATCAAGCCGATTTCTGGATCTCGATCCGAACAGTATTGAAAATATCAGTGTCCTAAAAGGTTTGGCTGCAACGGTATTGTATGGCGATCAGGGAAGAAACGGTGTGATTCTTGTAACTACAAAAAACGGAACACAGAAAAACAGACCTACCGAGGTTTCCATCGCACAATCCGTTTTCACGAACCAGGCACACCTTCCCAGCTATACTGACGTTTACGCAGGTGGGTTCAACCAGGCTCCGGGATATTTTTTTAGTAACTGGGGCCCTCGTTTTGATGAAGTCCCTGTGGGTTCACAACTTCACCCATTCACGTACCTGACAAATACATCGCTGAAAAATGCTTTTCCGGAACTGGTAGGTACGGTTTATGACTTCCGTCCTTACAGCGACAATGTGGAGAAGTTTTTTCGTAAAGGATTAATCTCAAACTCTTCACTGAACATTTCCGGTGGTGGTGAAAAGGTAAGCTACAATGCATCTGTAGGTTATAACAACGAGCAGGGATATATTCCTGGCAACAATCTGAAAAAGCTGAATATTGGTATGGGAATCAATGCGCAGCTGAGTAAGAAAGTCAGTCTGATTACATCATTCAATTTTGCTAATACGGATCAGATATCGCCTCCACTGAGTGCCGGACAGGGAAATAATACTTTAAATGGTTTTCCTTCCATTATGGCTAACGTGATGTATACGCCGCTGAGCGTAGACTTATGGGGAATGCCATTCGAAAGCCCGATAGACAACAGGAGTGTATACTTCCGCAGTGGAAATGACATCCCTAATCCGCGTTGGATGCTGAAATATTACAGCAATACAGGTAAAGTAAATCGTTTGTTCAATTCAACTTCACTTCGTGCTGAACTGACCAAAGATCTGACGCTTTTGTACCGTGTCGGACTGGATACTTACACTGAAAATCAGGAATACAAATACAACAAGGGTGGTGTTGATTTTGTAAATGGCTGGTATAGCACCAACGACATTACCAACACGATCTGGGATAACAGCGTAATCCTGTCTTATAATAAGCAAGTGAGCGAAAAATTCAGTTTTTCTGGAAAAGTGGGTGGTAATCTGCGTAATGACAGATTTCGTAGTGTGGCTACAACCAGCGAGAACCAATTGGCTTTCGGTCTGATGCGTCATTCTAATTTTATTTCTACAATTGCAAGAAACTCAGAGACTGAAGAAACCAGAATGGGTGTTTACGGCGAATTGACTGCTGATGTAAGCAATTATCTTTTTTTGAATGTCGCTGGCCGTCACGACTGGACTTCAACTGTAGAAAGAGACAACCGAACGATATTCTATCCATCAGGTAGTGTTTCCTTCGTACCCACTTCTGCCATTCCGGCCCTGGAGTCGAGTGTGCTGAATTATCTTAAACTAAGAGCTGGTGTAGGTACCTCTGCAGGTTTCCCCAGCCCATACAGAACCAGAAATATTCTGAACCAGGTTGCGAGAGGATTTGTGGATAAGGCCGGTAATGTTTCATCGACACATTCTGTAAACGATGAATTAGGTAATCCGAACCTTAAACCTGAACTGCTGACGGAGTATGAATTTGGTTTTGAAGCAAAGTTGTTCAACAACAAGATTGGTGCAGATTTTACAATCTACCGCCGTGACACGCGAAACCTGATTACCAGAACTCCCCTCGATCCTTCAACAGGATATACGTCTACAACCATCAACGTAGGTAAGTTACGTAACGACGGAATTGAATTGGGTCTTACTGCGACGCCTATCTCCGGCGAACGTTTCAGCTGGGATCTGAATCTGAACTATACCCGTAACAAGCCTTTGGTTAAAGAACTGGGCGGCGGTTTGAATGAGGTGCAGGTGACTGGTTTCGGTGGTGGTTTGGGTAATTACGCTATTCCGGGCGAACCCTTCAATATTATCAAAGGAACCGCTATCCGTCGAGATGAAGCAGGTAACCCAATCATTGCCAGCAACGGTTATTTGCTGCAGGAAGCTTCTCCACGTGTTTTAGGAGATCCAAATCCAGCCTTTACAACAGCGTTGATCAATACTTTCAACTACAGAGGATTCAGTCTTTCAGTGATGCTTGATTACCGTCATGGTGGTGCTATGTACTCAACCACTGCCGGTTCGCTGTTGGGACGTGGCCTTACAAAGGATCTGGATATTGATCGTGCGCAAGGATACATTTTCCCGGGTGTAACGCAGGAGGGGGTACCAAATACGACACAGATCACGTCATCAAATGTCTACTTCGACAACTATTATTTCTTCGGAGATGAAGGTCGTATGTACGATGGTTCGACGATCCGTTTGCGTGAAGCTTCTATTTCGTATTCTATTCCTAAATCGTTACTTGCCAAAACGCCTTTCAAATCGGCATCACTTTCTTTCTCAGGCAACAACCTGTGGTATAAAGCATTGCACTTTGAAAAACACCTGAACTTCGATACAGATAACCTGGGTCTGGGCGTGGGTAACGGGCTGGGTTTTGAGTTCCTGACAGGCCCTAGTTCCAGAAGACTGGGCGGAACGCTGAGAGTATCATTTTAACAGCAACTTACTGAATCATTATGATAAGGAAATTTAAATTGATGTGCCTCGCCATGTTCGCGTTGTGTGTCACGTCCTGTAAGCTCGACTTGCTGGATAACCCCAATGAGGTAACGACGAGCAATACCAATGTCAACTTTTTGCTCAATCGCATCCAGTTGAACTATGCTACATTTTTCAATAGTACCTCTAACATTGGTATGCGTCTTACCAGGATGCTTAATCAAGGCTCTGCTTTGTATGAAAATGCCTATGCTCCTGACGGTACTGATGCACTTTGGTCCAATTCGTATGCAAATATTCTGATAGACATACAGACATTGCTCCCGCTGGCTGAATCGTCCAATCTAAATATGCATGCCGGAATGGCCCGAGTGATTCGTGCTTACACACTGGCAACGCTGGTCGATTATTATGGAGATGTTCCATTGTCGCAAGCGCTTAGTTCATCTAACTTTAATCCTGGTCTTGATGGTGCCGCTTCGGTATATTCAGCTGCGATGAAGGACCTTGATGATGCTATTGTGAACTTTGCAGCTACTTCGGCAGCGGCACCCAATGACTTCTTTTACGGTGCAAATGCGGATAGCTGGACGCGTGCTGCCAAGACGATCAAGCTGAAACTGCTTTTCACAAAGAGACTTACAGACAACACAGCTGCCGCAGCTATTAACGCGCTCATTGCTGAAGATAAACTGATTAAAGACGGAACTCAGAATTTCTCTTTTAAATTCGGGACCTCGCTTACCAATCCGGACAGCCGTCATCCACGCTACGCCAGTCAGTATTCACCAACTGGTGGCGGAGATTATCAGGCTAACTTTTACATGTGGCATTTGTATGCAGGCAAAGGTTTTCCTGATCCCCGCATCCGCTTCTACATGTATCGCCAGACGATTACCAATACGACCACTACGAATGAGCTAAGCTGTATCAACAACCAGAAGCCTTCGCATTATGCCAACGATATGGTATTCTGTGTGCCTACTTCTGTGGGATATTGGGGGCGTGATCACCTGAGCAACGAAGGTATACCGCCAGATGGTCTGCGCCGCACTGCATGGGGTTTGTATCCTGCAGGAGGTTTGTATGACAATGACGCGGGGCGTCCGGTAGGGCAGGGAGTAGGTGCAGGTGGAGGCGGTATTCACCCGATCATGATGTCATCTTTTGTAGACTTTATGCTTGCTGAGTCCGCTTTGACGATCAGCACGACAGGTAACCCAAGAACTTTGCTGGAATCGGCAATAAGAAAATCAATGGCAGATGTAAGAGGTTTCGCTACTGCTACCATTGAGAACGCGTCTATTACGGCATTTGAAACCAGCAAATCAATCGTGTGGGCTCAGGAAGTGAATCAGTATGTAACTAAAGTACTTTCATTGTACGATGCAGCTGCCACAAACGATGCAAAACTGGATGTGATCGCACGTGAATACTGGCTTGCACTTTATGGAAATGGTGTGGAGGCTTACAATATGTATCGCCGTACCGGAAAACCATCTAAAATGCAGCCTGCTTTGGAAGCGAGTCCCGGTGCATTTGTACGCTCTCTGCTCTATCCCGCAGCTGTTGTAAACAGAAACAACGCGATTACACAAAAGAGCAGTATTGCTCAGCCGGTATTTTGGGATAATAATCCTGCAACACTGACTTTTTAACCTCAATCTATATGAAAAAGATATTTATAGCATTCATGTTGTTGGGTGTAATGTCCTGCAAAACTGAATTGATTGATAAAATAGACGTTTTCTCTTTGGAAACAGGTGCATATATGCGAACAGTGGCTCCGTGGCCCCTGAATGTGGCAAATGGCATTGTGTATTCGAAGGCCGCACTGGCATCTGGAAGTGTAAAATTGACGCTCGAAGCCGTTGATCCTCAGCAAGGATCACTATTTAGTGCATACGACCTGACCGTGAGATTTATTGACAATACTACCGCCAACGGTAATGCATCAAAACCTTACATAGCATTGGATTCTTACCCTGCATCCAGTTTTACAAAGGATGTGGTTACAGGATATCCGCGCAGAGAAATGACATTGACGGCAAGTGAACTGATGTCCAAACTGGGACTGACTGCTGCGGATGTTGCCGCGGGCGATGTGTTTGAAGTACATGCTGTTATGAAACTGGCTGATGGACGTAGCTTCACCGACACCAATTCGGGTTCTGAGATCAAAGGAGGTGCCTATTACAAATCACCGTTCTTTTACCGTATTACGGTGAATCCCTGACTTTATAATACTCATACTTGTATTTTGTTAAATCGTCCCGGTTTTTTACCAGGGCGATTTTTTTATAAAATTTTGCCGGAATCAGGAGGATTGAACGGACTGCTGTGCGGCGTGATCAGGTTCTGATCTCTGTGAGTAGCCAGAAATAAAGTAGGAATACCAGCATCAAAAATTAAATTTAAAATAAACTTTCAGTATTGATTGAAAGTTTAAAAACTTATTTATCTTTGTCTATGGAATTGACAGAAGCAAAGCAAAAATTCATAGAGGCTTGGGGCAAATTAGGATCGGAATGGGGGATTAACCGTACGATGGCTCAGATCCATGCTTTGCTGCTTATTTCGCCGGAAGCACTCACAACAGAGGAAATTATGGAAACGCTGAGTATTTCCAGAGGAAATGCGAACATGACACTCCGGGATCTGATCGGCTGGGGATTGATCGAAAAACAGCATCGGGCTGGAGAAAGAAAAGAATATTTTTATGCTGATAAAGATACCTGGAACATTGCAAGACAGGTAGCGAAAGAAAGACGTAAACGTGAGCTCGACCCTGTGCTCAAAGTGTTGGAAGAAATAAGTAAAGTAGAGGGTGATCCTAATGATCCGGAGTTTGCCACATTCACGAAATCTGTAGGAGACATTAATAAGCTGGCAAAAAACGTAGATAAAACATTGGATACGATGCTGAAAGCTGAAGAAAGCTGGTTTTGGGGTTCTATTTTCAAAATGTTTAAGTAGGACCTATTTTTTTGATTAAAAGTTTCATTATTTTCTGAAAGTTCAATAACTCATTAGATGGAAATTTTAAAAGATCATCAAATACTTTTTGATGCAGAATGTCCTATGTGCAAGCTGTATACAAAAGCGATTGTGCATGCAGGGATATTAGAGCAGGACGGACGGGTTGCCTATCAGGAAGTAACGGAAGAATCCTGTCCTATGGTGGACCGCCAGCGTGCAGTGAATGAGATTGCACTGATTAACCATAGAACGGGTGAAGTTACTTATGGAATTCAAAGTATATTCAAGGTAATCTCTGTAGCGCTGCCAGGTTTACGAGTTCTGTTTTCCTTCAAACCGTTCATATGGTTGATGACGAAGGTGTATGCATTTATTTCTTACAACCGAAGAGTAATTATCCCAGCTCCCGTCAATTCTGACCGTTTTCAACTGCAGCCAACCTTTCGTTTAGGATATCGTATACTGTATATCGTTATAACGTTGCTGATCGTTGGCTCTATTCTGTCAGACTATACTCCGTTGTTGAATCCGATTATTCCACAGGGAGAAAATTACCGGGAGTATATCATTTGTGGTGGACAAATACTTTTTCAGGCTATTATAATCATCCTGGTTAAGAAAGATGAAATCTGGAGTTATCTGGGAAACATGATGACCGTTTCATTTGCCGGGGCATTGCTGCTCTTACCGTTAATCTGGATTTCAAAATTAGTGGTGGTAAGTCCGGTAATAGGTGCAGGTTGGTTTCTTGTGGTGGCCGGACTGATGCTGTTGGAACATATCCGGAGGTGTAAGCTTTTGGGCTTGGGCTGGGTTATGACTCTTACCTGGGTTGGTTATCGCCTTTTTATATTGCTACTCATCAATCTTGATATATTATGAAGTATAGAAAAATAGTTCTGGCAGGAGGTAGCGGCTACCTCGGTCGGGTATTGACTGATTATTACAAAGGGAAAGCCGAAGAAATTGTAATACTAGGTCGTAAAATATCAGGAGTACATGGAAATGTGAGGACGGTTGTCTGGGATGGACTCACGGAATCAGATTGGATTGAAACACTTGAGAACGCCGATTTACTTATCAATTTGTGTGGGAAAAATGTCAATTGTCGTTACACCGAAGCCAATCAAAAAGCAATTATTGGCTCGCGAACAGTACCTACCCGATTACTTGGGCAAGCCATTCAAAAGTTGAGACATCCACCAAAACTTTGGATAAATGTCACTTCCGCTACAATTTACCGCCATGCAGAAGACCGTCCGCAGGATGAGGAAAATGGTGATATCGGTTATGGATTTTCTATTGATGTATGCCAAAAGTGGGAAGAAACTTTTTTCGAAATGACTACTCCGGATACAAGAAAGATAGCTTTACGGATGGGAATTGTGCTAGGTAGGTCAGATGGTGCTTTCCCCCGTTTGCTGAATTTGGTGAAGTATGGATTGGGCGGGCAACAAGGAGATGGCGAACAATATGTATCCTGGATTCATGAGCAGGACGCTGCAAAGTGTACGGAATGGCTTTTGAGTCAGGACGATCTGGAAGGGATTGTCAATTGTACGGCGCCATACCCTTTGAAAAACAAGGACTTCATGAAAACCATCCGCAATGCGTTTGGCATTTCTATTGGCCTCCCTTCTCCTGCCTGGTTGCTGGGACTTGGTGCCTGGCTGATTGGAACTGAAACAGAGCTTATTTTAAAAAGCAGATGGGTAGTACCTACCAGGCTTCTTACCCACGGATACCAGTTTTTGTTCCCAAAGGCAGACCATGCCATTAAAGACATTTTAAGTCTGCGACTGTGATGATCAATCCCTTATTTACCTACCTGCCCGCCAGTTTGTTTCTGGCTGGCCTGGCTCAACTCGTGCTTGTAGCAGGCAGCGTCGCTATCCCTAACGTACTTGGCTGGAATAAGGAACTGGCCAGGGTACAGCCTCTGATCAGACAAATGTTCTGGACTTATGCAGCCTATATTCTGGTGATAAACTTTTGCTTCGGGTCATTGTCCGTAGTGGCGGTAGACGAGTTGATGAACAAATCTTTTCTGGCACAGGTCATCACTGGTTTTATAGCTGTCTACTGGATTTCAAGGGTGCTGGTGCAATTCTTCTATTTTGATCGTTCGGGCTTCCCAGCAGGCGTTTTAAATCAACTGGCTGAAGTGGTGCTGACTTGTCTGTTTATAGCGTTGGCAGTCATTTATAGTCTGGTATTATACTTTAATCTGAATATTTTATGATAGTTCAGAACCTGCTTTATCTGACTGGTATTAACATCGCGATCATTTGCTTGGGATACTGGTTTGCCCATAAAAAACTGATTTCGGCAAGTTGGCTTTTGTGTCTTTTTTGTGGCTTTTTGATCCATTTCGTTTTTCTGTCAGCACCGGCAACGATTCGGATGTTTGCGCTGATCACTACGGTTTTTATGGGAATGAAAGTTATTACTGCCGCGGTAGAGATCCGAAATAAGCCTTTTACTTTGACGTTCCCGCAATGGCTGGCTTTCTGCATCACATGGGCAGGAATGAGGGCCGGGATTTTTAAAACTGCTGGTTGTTCTTCGCTGCCGGGGGCGAAGAGGATGATCGTACACGGAATCCTTAAAGTGATGGCCGGAGTTTCCTTGGTTGTGGTTGCGCATTACCTGGCGCCTGTCGAAATGAATGCCTCTCTTCAATATTTCCTGATTACATCTGCACTATTGATTGCATTCAGCCTGACGCTCCATTTCGGGATATTGGCCATCAGTGCGGGTGTATGGCGTTACTTTGGAGTGGATACCTATTTGCTTTTTAATGAACCGTTGAAATCCGGAACACTGAATGATTTCTGGAGCCGGCGCTGGAACATAGCGTTCAGTGAGATGACATCCATTGCAGTGTTTCGCCCATTGAAGCAAAAAAATGGAGCCATACCTGCATTGCTATTGGCTTTTATGTTTTCCGGAGTATTGCATGAAATGGCCATCAGCGTTCCTGTAAATAAGGGATACGGATTACCGATGGCCTACTTTGTGATTCAGGGAGTGGCGGTTGCGCTGGAAAAATTTCTGATAACGAAGAATATAATCCGCGCAGGGAATACTGTCATTGATAAGATATGGCTATTCAGCTGGCTGGTGATACCTCTGCCATTGCTGTTCCATAAACCATTTATTACAGGAATTATCTGGCCATTGGCCGGACTACATGTACCCTGATCAACTCCTGGTTATAAAGCTTCGCTAGCCTGTTTGAGTCTTGAAGCGAGTATAGCGTAATCTACTTCGGTCCCTTGTGTAATTGTGGCTGTTTTTCTGTCAGGACTGCTTGTGGACTTAAAAAAGCCCTTGATATCTTCCAGTTCTGTGGCATTGAAGATCATAAAAGAGACTTTGTCTTTTGCCACAGAAATAACCGCAGCGTAATGACCATTTTTGAGATAATGTGGTTTGCCATATTGCATCCGTTCCTGTGCATCCGGGATGGTTTCAAAAACCACTTTACGAAGTGATTCGCAAATTTCGACTTGCCATGTGGGCAATTTCTGAATGTACTGTGATACTTCCTCGTTCATGTTATGGGTTAGTTTTGTGATATGCAAATATGAAGGTAATACAGCAGATCTACAGGTGCCATTGACGACAAAATAAGGTGGTATATGAGACAACGAAATCTCTGGTGTCGCTTCTACCTTCTTTTAACCAGCTGGGTTTTGATAATACCACTGGAATAAATATACAGCGTTCTAATTTTTACATTTTTGCCGGTAATGGGCATGATACCAACGTGCGCATCTTCAAAAACAGGCTCGTGTGTGAAATGAACATAAAGAGAATCAGAGGTGGAATCACCTAAATGCCAGTCGGTGAAGCCATGTCCGTATAATGCATTTACAGTATGTCTGTCTGCAGATATAAGATCAAGCTCTGATTTCGGCCAGAAACCCTTTTCGTAACGATAATCCATAACCATCTGTCCGAATTCGTGAGGAGGCCGAACTTTATTTTTAAGCTTTCTGACATTCAGTGGTAAATTGATTCCATGTTTGTTAATGCAGGAGAATTGACCTAAAAGAATAAGTGTGAGCAAAAGAAAATAAAGAATATTGTTCAAAAATTTCATTTACAAGTCTCTTTTAATGCATCCGTATAAGCAGCTCTAATCGGTTTCCCTCCGAGCTGCTTGCATAGATTATAATATTTTAATGCGTTCTCACAGTCTTTCTGAGTGAAGTAGGCCACAGAAAGCTTGTAGGTAGTGTTCTGGTCAGTACTGTCTATTGAATAGGATTCAGAAAATAGCGCAATAGCCATATTGGCAGCGTTCACATCTGAATTTTCATAATAGTCGCCCATGAAAATTGTCGCTTTGTCCGTCAACAGCCGTGGATTTCTTGGATTTAAAGTAAGACCTTCATTATATTGTTCTAACGCTTTTTGTTTGTCACTGAAATGAAAGTAAACAGAGCCCCATCCCCAAAAGACATCTTCATTGTCAGGGTCTAGTAGCCATGCCTGGTTAAACCTATACATAGCAGTTTTAACATCTCCTGCATACAAATAGTTAAAACCGGTGTTGATTAAAAATTCAGATGCCTTGCGCCTGCTGCCTTCCTGAGCAATATAACTATCAATCAATTCCTGATCTGCTTGTTTTTGCTTGTCGGATTTGGGTTGATTACCATACTTAGGTATTAATCTGATATTTCTTTTAGCTTCACGGTTCCATTCTTTATAACTCATTTCCTGAGCAGAAGAAGAGAAAATAACCAGTGTAGCAAGAAATCCAAGAATGTACTTCATTTTTATAATCATCGTTACAAAGATGCAAATTTTGCATAAAGAATGAGGATGAATTACTTCACCTCAATCCTCACACCCTCACTGTGCGCCGTGAACTCAGGAGCATACATACACTGGATGGTTGTCATGCCATTGCTGAAATTTCCTTCGTGCGTCACAAAAAGGGGATATTCGAATACATAGGTTCCTTTTCGTAGTGAATTGAAGAAGAAATTGGTAGCTGCATCTTTGGTGCTTTCATAATAGCCAAGTCCGCCTTGCCACTTGTATCCACTCAATACATTTACAGGTTCTAACGACGACGCCCGCATGTCTTTCATGTGGACGTATTCCATGTCTCTGTCTACGCGAAGCTCAATCCTTACTTTGATTTTGTCTCCAACTTTCAATCCCTTGCTTTTTTCAACGGGTGTAAGTACCGGGCCGGTATCCGAATTTTTCTCTACAAATAGCTTTTTCTCAATTTTAAGAGGTGTTTCGGCAAAGGTGATTTTGTCCAGATCTTCAAAATATTGCCAGTATACTGCTCCCCAGCTCGTGGTCAGTTTTCCTTTATCAGCCTTAGAAAGACTTACCCTGATATTTCCCATTTCGGGCTTCACTTCTTCGGCTTCTATCGTTTTTTTGAAGTAACCTGTTCCTGCCTGCTGATTTTCATCTGTAGATTGTATAGTGGTATTCCCAAGTTGTATAGATGTTTCCGGACTTGTGGATAGCCATTCTGTTCCCTGCAATAATAGGGCGTAACATGCTTCAGCAGTAGCCTTTGTGCTTTCCCAGCGATTGGTTTGTTTGTTTTTCAAAAGCCATGTTCTCAGATCGTCCACCGTTTTGGTATCATTGCCTGCTTCCTGAAAAGCTTCGATCAGTAACGCCTGGCGTTCGATAGGATTCTCATGCCACCACCAGCTTCGCGTGCTTTTCCAATACATGCCCAACTCTTCATTGCGGACTGCTGTTTCACCAAGTGATTTTAGAATTGCCTTTGGTGTAGCATTGTCCTTCGCGCGGTGTGAGGCAAGCGCAATCATGCCCTGCATGTATTTATTCTGCTTGGTCCAGGTTGTTCGTGAACGTTCGGTAAAAAAATCGACCGCTTTCCGCGATGTTTCAGCAATTTTGTAATCCGGGAAGAAGCTACGCATGTACAGATATTGAACTGCAACGGCGCCCGGCATATAATCCTTTGTATTCGCTTTAGTCCGAATTAGCTCATCATAATCATTCTTGATTTTTAGATCCAGATAGGGTATAGCTTTGTCCAATAGCTGTTTCAGAGCAGCTGACTGATCCTTATTTATGGCCTTCAGTTTATGCAAATGACCTATTCCTGACACGATATACTGTGTCATATAACGATCATCCGGTCCACCTTTGAACCACACAAAACCACCATTTGCACTTTGCATTTGCTTTACTTTTTCAAGATTCAGGCTCATTTCTCGGCTCATTCTGATCAGGTCAAAAAGCAAGGCAATATTTCGTTTCTGTTCCGATTCTGATTTTCCTTCAAGTACCCAGGGCGTTTCCTCCAGTAATACGGATTTCAACTCCTCATTCTTCTGCAGATTGCTCAATAGTGCCGTGGTGTCAGCAGTTCGCCAGTTTTCAAACACTTTCGCAATCTTTGGTGAGCTATTGGCAATATGAGCTGCAAGCGCGTTGGCATAATAGCGGTTCCAGGTTTGTTCCGCACAGTCATACGGATATTCCATCAGATAAGGCAATGCCTGTAAAGCATACCAGACAGGATTACTGGTATATTCTATGGTCAGCGAATGGTTAGTCAAGGTGGATGATTTGCCCGAATTGATCAGTTTTTCAAACTTGAATGTTTTACTCTCTGTTCCGCGCACAGTAAGTGGCAAACTTTCCGTTACCAGCATTCTGTTGGGCAAAACAGGCAGTACATTTTCTTCGCCATCCGATACAGAACCTGCTTTTGCAGTAATTCGCCAGGTTACTGTTTGAGTGAAATTCTTTGGAACTGAAACAGGAAATTGTACCGCAGTACTCTGCTTAGGCTGCGCCGTAAATGGTAAACTTGTTACCGTGTTGCCAAATAAATCGTCAATTGGTGAATCGGTTTCCGTGTCAAACAATTGGAAGGTAACTGTTCCGGTCAGGACTTTATCTGTCAGGTTGGCAATTTTAGAGCTGAATTCTATTTGATCTCCTTCGCGTAAAAACCGGGGAGCGTTAGGCTGCACCATCAGGTCTTTTTGAGTAACGATCTCTTTACTGCTATATCCAAACGCCAGGTCTTTACTATGTGTTAAGGCCTGAAATTTCCAGCGCGTTAGTGCTTCCGGCAAAGTGAACGAAAACTCGATGTCCCCCGCTTCATTGGTATGCAGATCGGGTAGCCAGAAAGCGGTCTCATTAAAGTTCTTTCGAATCTGTGGTGTTTTGATAGAAGCGGATGCCTCTGGCTGGTCTGTTTCAGGAGCTTCTTCATCCTTTTTGACAGCAACAGCACCTGTTAAACTTACTTTTTGCTGCACACCGTAGCCTACTACAACTACTTCATTTAAAGCTTTTTCGTCTGCCGCAAAACCTGCCTGGGCTGGTGCTGCTTGCAGTACCGAACCTCTTGCCATTCTGTTCACACCACTAAGCCGGATATTGCTACCTGTATTGGCAGGCTCTATAAGCCGGTCATATATTTTGTCATAAGTTTTATATTTTGCGCCCTGTGCGCTAAACACATTTGCATTTCCAAACCCAAAATTTTCATTTGAACTCCAGAACTGGTGGTTGTCATACATGGGCCATACGTTTGGTTTTACCCAATTATGCGAGTAAAACTGATCCAGAGAAGCGTCGTACATACTCGCTAGCATCTCAGCGGCGACCTTATCCTTTTCATAGCCGCTTATTTTTACCTTCCATTTTTCTTCGCTGCCCGGAAGCGTTTTTTCTCTGAATGTAGCATATTCAATTTGCAGGTCTTTGTTCGTCCACGGAACATTAATTTTATCATTGAATTCGTAAAACCGATTGTGCTTTACAAACATGTAAGTTAATCCGTAGCCGCCGCGGTCCTCTTCTGTTGCTGTAAAGTCAAAGCTGCGTTTTTCTTTATTAAGCTTCAAAAATGAATAATCAGTGTTTTGCAGAGTTGAGATTTTGGTTAAGCCATGTACAATAAAAAGATTGTCTGCCGATGTACCCAGTTTCACAGTAGTTTTTTGTCCGGGTTCAATTGGTTTACTTCCTTCGGTCCACAGGTATTTGGTGTCGGAGAGTTGTCTACTGCCCGGATCGGTGAGTTCGATGTTGGTTAAGAGTTTTACTTCTTCTCCGTTTTTATCCTTAGTCTGTATCTCAATCTGATAGAAACCAGGAGCTAGTTTGTTATTGATGCTGAACTTCTTTCCGGCGGTAATGGAGTCACTTTTTTCGAAAGCAATTTTTTCTTTCAACCATGTGGTTGTATCGGTTTCATTATCGTGTTCATCAAATGGAAAGTTTTTGATATACTCCGCTTTGGTCATCACAAACTGATCCGGACGACTCCAGTAACGACGGCGGATCAATCGCTGCTCCGCTTTGAGTTTGTTAATTTTGACTGATACATACGCAGGAACGAATTCACCATTGGTATTTTCTGGTTTGATATCCAGTATTTTCAGACTGTCGGCCGGAAGTGTTGAAGGCAAATTCAAATGCAGTAAAATAGATTTGTAGCTAACAGAAACCGATTTCTCCGCACTTCGGGTTTCCCCGTTGGAGTCTGTTACATCGGCGTAAACAGTGTAGTTAAAAATCGGATCCAGTTTTTTGTCAATCGTTAAATCAGGAATAGCAGGAAATGTAATACTGAATTTTCCGTTGATATCAGTAACCGTTTCCCCATGGCTGATTTCCATCGGAGTTTGTCGGGGGAAATAGCCCCGCTTCATAAACCAGGGATACATAAAGCGCGGAGTGCGGACTACACGATAGCTGACAGTTGCTCCACTGATCGTATTCCCTGCATAAGCATTTGCGTTTCCATTGATCTTTATGCTGTCATTGACCTGATAGGTCATCTTTACAGGTTCGTAATCAACATAAAATTTGGGCCGTTTGTATTCTTCTACCCGGAAGTTGAAATGGTGTTTTTGGGCAACAACGATTGTAAATTCACCATTTAAAACGCCCTGGGGTAACTGAAATTTACCAGAAAATGTACCATATTCATTGGTTGTCGCCGATACCTTTGAAACTTCTTCTCTGTTGGCATTCTGAAGAACAACACTGAATTCTTCATTGGCAATTACCTGATCTTTTCCGGCTGCAATGCCTTTGTAGTGAACGGTTTGCCCGGGACGGTAAATACTTCTGTCCGTGAAAACAAAAAAACGGGCTTCTTCTATTTGCTTAACAGGACCGTAACTGTAATATTTGTAAATCAACTTGTCGTCGAAAAGCTGGTCTTTTTTATGACTGATTTCAAGCCGGAAATTTTGATTCCCTTTTTTATTCGGTTCATCTTTTCTTTTGAAAAAACCGTTTTGATCCGTTATAAATGCTTCGCCTTTCTGAAAGGTATATTTGTAAGTTGAATTATTATAGATCTGATTCCAGACCTGCACATTTGCTCCCACCAAAGGCTGGCCGCTGGTACGGTCCAGTACAAAAAAATCATTACCCCGGCTCATATAGCTGATGTTGGATACATTGAACAGTATGGAACCCATTGCCGATTTACTGTCGCTGAAGTTTTCTGATGTGGACGCCACCAGAAAGTATTCGCCAATAGGCAACGCATCTACTTTTACTTCTACCTCATGTTTCTGATGGTCTTTGGTATCCGGTAACGCCTGTTTCCAGCTGCGGACGGAGGGAGCACCAGCCAACGAAGAGCGGAAAGTATTATTCCGATCATTCTGTAGTTCTGTTTTTAATTTATCGGTGGCTTTAACTAACCTGAAATAAAGCTGATCGACATTGGTGTAATTTACCAAGGCACGAAAGGGAGCATCCGGTACATTTACATTTTCAACCTGAAACTGAAAGTTTTTTTCGCGAATGGTATTCAGCGCATTGAACGCATTGATACCTCCTTCCGTATCCGGATTTTGTTTTAAAATTTTTTCAAAGATCGCGCTCGCTTTAATTCTTTCAAGGCGATTGGTCGTATCCGTATGTGCATCGTATTTTCTTCCTTTTTCTTCATGCCACAGCCCGGTCAGATACCAGGCTTGTGCCGCAGCTGGCGTTGAGGCATACTGTTCTGCCAGATGATTCATGGATATATAGTACAACTGATCGGTGTCTGGATGAACAGACTTTCTCTTCACAAATTGTAATCTTTCGATATCAGCGTCAATTAAAGCGTCAGGCTCATTGTCATGCGCATGAAAAGCGAGCAATTGCTGATAAATGATCAAAGCCTTGTATTCCAGAGACGTAGCATCCCTGGTTTCGAATTTACCGTGAATAAAATCTGCTGCAGGGTCAAATGCTGACGCCGTATTGATTTCAAAAGCGTAAGCGGGCTTTTTGATATCCCTTTCATTCGAAGAGAAGTACTCCAACGCTTTAAAAGCCAGCAGGTCAAACAGTGTTGGTCGTAGCTTCCTGACATTCCCCTTTGTGATGATCGCATCATAGTTTTCAAGCTTTGTTTGTTGTAAAAGCTTTTCATCTTTCAGAGAAAGAAGATACAACTCGCTGATCTTACTATGGAAATCTTCTACACCCCATGTTGTGATGTCGTCCTTCTTAAAGTCAACCGTCTGGGTACGTTGGTAAAGCCGCCAGCGGTTATTTTGATAGTATTGGTAATAGGATGTGGCCAGTAGGCTTGTCAATATGGACTTTGCTGGTTCGCGGATTTCCATTCTTTCCTTTTCCAGTTCAGCTATGGATAGTACTGCATTGTTTTCGCGATTTTCATTTTGCAGATTGGCCATGTATACGGCTGCTTTGATCAGTTCGCCGGACTGGGTTTCCTTCTTTGCAGACTGATAGATCTTTTTTACCTCTTCCAATGCTGACTTCGGAAGGTTTTTGCTGATGTGCTCTTCCACCAATTTCCATTCTTTGCTGTAAGGGTTAGCCAAATTTTGAGCATTTATGTTATTTGACAGGAAATAAAGCAACAAAAAAATTACAAGGTTAGTACAAATTGGCTTTAATTTCATGGCTTTTGAATGATGATGTATCTGATAACTTAAAGGAGTATTTTAGGAAAGAAATGGTTGAAATATAGTAAAAATAAATATTGTCAGCTCCTGTCAGATTCTGGCTGGCTGCGATGAGAAACGAATGATAAACGGAAATTAATGAATAGTTAAAGTAAAAAAGTAACCCGTTGCCCCTTTGCTCAATATGATCTATCTTTAAAGAGGTTATATTCAGAAGTATATTTATCTAAGTGCAAATTATAGAATTCAGTTTTAACTTTTTATGCGTACAATTTTATTGATCGGGGCAATTATCATCGCATTGGTGATTGGTAAGCTTTATGTATTTCCGAAGGAGGAAAATGTGAAAGCAGAAGGAGCTTCGGCAAAGTCGGGAGTTGGAAAGGGAGGAATACCCGTGGATGTATACGTGATCGGCAGGGAGGCACTGGAGAATCAGGTTTTTGCTTCCGGAACAGTACTTCCCAATGAAGAAGTGAACCTGATGGCCGAAATAGCAGGGCGGCTGGTGCAGTTGGAAATCAAGGAGGGAGCTTACGTGCAAAAAGGGCAGCTCATTGCAAAAATCAACGATAGAGAGTTAAAAGCGCAGTTACAAAGGATAGATTATAATCAGGATCTGGCCAGAAAGGTGGAAGAACGACAAAAGAAACTGTTGAAAGTAGAGGCGATTAATCTGGAAGAATATGATATTACAAATAACAATATTCGGGTGCTCGATGCGGACAAAGAAATTATAGCCTCGCAATTGGAAAAGACCGAGATCAGAGCACCTTTCAGCGGGCGTATCGGCCTGAAGAATATCAGTGTCGGAGCCTATGTTGCTCCCGGAACGCCCATCGCGAGTATCATTCAGAGCAACCCTGTGAAAATTGATTTCGCTGTTCCGGAAAAATATTCTCCCGATATTAAAAATGGGAATGTAGTACGGTTTTATCTTGATGGTGATCCATCTACATACAATGCCAAAGTAATTGCGATTGACCCGAAAGTAGACGAAAGCCTGAGAACGCTGAAAATCAGAGCGACTGCTCCAAATCCTCAGGGAAGGTTTGTGCCGGGTATGTTTGTAAAAGTAATGGCGAATCTGGATGCCAATAATACAGCGATGATGATTCCGACGGAAGCCATTGTGCCGGTTTTGAAAGGGAAAAAGGTATTTGTAGTTAAAAATGGAAAAGCGGTGGAGGCGATGGTAAAAACAGGAGTACGTACGGATAAGAAAATTCAGGTGGTAGAGGGCCTTCAACCTGGAGATTCGTTGATTGTATCCGGTATTATTGCTTTGAAACCTGATATACGAGTTCGTATAAATGCTGCAGTTGTTGTTCCCTAACTTCACGAACTCCTTAACTACTCTAACTTCTCGAAAATGAGTATATCAACACTTTCTATCAAACGCCCGGTATTGGCCATCGTGATGAATCTGCTCATCATCTTGTTTGGCTTTTTGGGTTACACTTATCTAGGAATGCGGGAATTCCCGTCAATAGACCCACCGGTGGTTTCGATTCGTACCAGCTACACCGGTGCTAATGCTGATATTATTGAATCGCAGATTACCGAACCGCTAGAAAAACAGTTGAACAGTATTGAAGGAATCAAGTCGATTAATTCAACAAGTAGCCAGGGAACAAGTCAGATCACTGTCGAATTTGATATTGGTGTGAATATGGAGCGTGCTGCCAACGATGTAAGAGACAAAGTTGGATCTGCGTCGCGCACGCTGCCTTTGGATATTGATGGTCCTCCGGTGGTAAGTAAAGCGGATGCTAATTCTGAACCAATTATTGTACTGACGTTCAAAAGCGATACCCGGTCTCATCTTGAGGTAAGTGATTATGCAGAAAATGTAATTGCACAACGCCTGCAGACGATCGAAGGCGTCAGTGAAATCCGCATTTTTGGTCAGAAAAAATACTCCATGCGGATATGGATGGATCCTATCAAAATGGCATCACTGGGCATTACGACTCAGGATGTGAAAGCTGCTTTGGATAAAGAAAATGTGGAACTGCCGAGCGGGAAACTGGCAGGAGATAACACAGAACTGACTGTGAAAACGATTGGGCGTTTCCGTACTGTTGAAGATTTTAATGATATGATCGTTAAAAACGCCACCACGCAAACAATCCATTTGAGAGATATCGGGTTTGCTCAGCTAGGTCCGGAGAATGAGGAGACTATTCTGCGTCTCAATAATATTCCAATGATTGGTCTGGCTATATCGCCTATGCCCGGAGCCAACTACATCAACATTGCAGAAGAAGTAAATAAGCGGATGGCAGAAATTAAAAAGGAACTGCCCAAAGATTATGAGCTCGATACGCTGATTGACAACACCATATTTGTAGAGCGTTCCATCGAAGAGGTGGGAGAGACTTTATTAATTGCCATCGTACTGGTGGTGTTGATTATATATCTTTTTTTCAGAGATTGGCTTATTGCATTCCGACCGCTTATTGATATACCCGTTTCGCTGATCGGAACTTTCTTTGTGATGTATATTATGGGCTTTTCGATCAATGTACTCACATTACTTGCCATTGTACTTGCCACCGGTCTTGTTGTAGATGATGGGATTGTGGTGACTGAGAATATCTTCAAAAAAATTGAGGAAGGAATGAAACCTGTTGAAGCTGCCATTAAAGGAGCAAATGAGATTATGTTTGCAGTCATCTCTACTTCTATCACGCTGGCATCGGTGTTTCTTCCTGTAATTTTTATGCAGGGCTTTGTAGGTAAGCTTTTCAGAGAGTTTGGTATCGTGATCTCGGCGGCTGTATTAATTTCCGCTTTCGTATCGCTTACGCTAACTCCTATGCTGAATGCTTATCTGGTGCGTAAAAACGATAAAAAGAGTTGGTTTTACGAAAAGACTGAGCCTTTTTTCGTTCGTATTACTGAAAGCTACGGAGCAGCGCTGGCGCAGTTTCTCAAAATGAGATGGATGGCGCTTCCTTTGGTAGGTGTTACGCTTGGGATGATTTATTTCTTTGGAAAAAACCTGCAATCTGAGCTTGCTCCCCTTGATGACCGGAACTGGTTCAGGATCAATATGACTGCGCCTGAAGGCTCATCATTTGAGTTCACAGATCGCTATGTACAGCAGGTTGGCAACATGCTGATGGATTCCATGCCCGGAAGAAAAGGACTGATGCTCATAACATCTCCCGGTAACTCAGGGTTGGGTGCGGCCAATACCGGGAGTGGACGTATTGCGTTGGTAGATAAAAAGAACAGAGTGGAAACTCAGCAAGAGATTGCGGATTACGTCAATAGCAAACTCAAACAAATGCCCGATGCCAAATCATTTGTGGTACAGCAACAGACGATTTCAGTGGATTCGCGTGGTGGACTGCCTATTCAATATGTATTACAAGCACCGGATTTTGAAAAGCTGAGAGAATATTTGCCGAAATTTATGGAAGAGGCAGCCAATGATCCGACTTTCGCTATTACAGATGTAAATCTAAAATTTAGTAAGCCGGAGCTGCAGATTTCTATTGATCGGGAGAAGGCCAAATCTTTGGGAGTATCGGTTCAGGATGTCGCTCAAACCATGCAGCTTGCCTTTGCCGGACAACGGTTTGGTTATTTCACTATGAACGGTCGTCAATATCAGGTGATCGGACAGTACGACAGAATGAATCGGGATGAGCCGCTGGATTTGAAAAGTATGTTCGTACGAACCAGCAACGGAAGTATGGTTCAATTGGATAATATCGTGAAGGCCGAAGAAGAAAGCAGTCCTCCGCAACTTTTTCATTATAACCGTTATATGAGTGCGACTGTGCAGGCAGCACTTGCTCCGGGGAAAACGATTGGAGACGGAATAGCGGCTATGGACAGAATCAGGGACAAGCTGAAAGATGAATCGATACAGACTGCATTAAGCGGATCTTCCAGAGATTATGCCGAAAGTTCGTCCAATACGATGTTCTCATTTTTTCTGGCACTCATCCTGATATACTTTATCCTGGCAGCGCAGTTTGAAAGTTTTATAGATCCGTTCATTATTATGATTACGGTACCGCTGGCCATTGGCGGAGCAGTATTTTCACTTTGGTTTTTTGATCAGACACTCAATATATTCAGTCAGATCGGCATGATCATGCTCATAGGGCTGGTGACCAAAAACGGAATCCTGATCGTAGAATTCGCGAATCAGCTCAGAGAAAAAGGGATGGGAATCCGGGAAGCTGCCTTGGAAGCTGCGACCTTGCGGTTCAGACCTATATTGATGACAAGTCTGGCTACCGTTTTAGGTGCATTGCCTATTGCCATGGCGTTGGGATCTGCTGGTCGAAGCCGGATGTCGATGGGTATCGTCATTATGGGGGGACTTTTGTTCTCGCTCGTTCTTACGCTTTATGTGATTCCGGCGATTTATACATTTCTGTCAAGAGAAAAGAATTACGACAATATGAAAATGATTGATCGTATTGCAAAAGAAAGTGAGATGGCGGAGTAGCTGCCATCTCACTTTCAAAATTGTTTTAACTCGTACTGATATTCGTTTAGAAACTCGTCATTTAAGCAGGAACAGCCACTTCTTGTTGAGGAGCAAATACTGCCGGAGGAAAAGGATATCCCATACTCCGAAGCATGCGGACGTGTGAACCAAGAGCCGATATAAAGTCAGTTTTGGCATTGTATTCGTATCCGAATTCCTGTGCTGTTGCCCGTACTATGGGAGAGATTTCATGATAATGAATATGGGAAATAGAAGGGAATAAATGGTGCTCTATCTGATAGTCCAATCCTCCTATATACCACGATAAAAGTCTGTTTTTTCCTGCAAAATTTGATGTTGTCTGAAGTTGATGTACTGCCCAGGCATTTTCCAAACCACCTGTATGATCGGGTGTCGGCTGATGCACGCCTTCCACAACGTGCGCCATTTGAAATACTGTACTCAATATAAGTCCTGATGTAAAGTGCATAGCCAGAAATCCGATAACCCACTGCCCGAAAGTAATAGGAAGGAAATACATCGGTAGTGCAAATATAAATAATACGTAAGCTATCTTGCTGATAATGAGAATGACAAGTTCTTTTCCAGGGAAACGCTTGGTCATGCCTGATTCAGACATCTTATTGAACAAGGAAATTTCCTTAAAGTCTTTCCATAAAAATGAGATGGTCATCAGACTGTAAAGAAAGAAGGCATATATATGCTGAAAACGGTGGATCGACTTGTACTTTTCCTGAAAAGATAATCGTAGCAGGAATTTTCCTGTGATATCCTCATCTACTTCATGAATATTCGTGTAGGTATGATGCAGTCTGTTATGTTGCACTTCCCAGTTATATGCATTGCCGCCGAGCAGATAGATGGATGCCCCGAAGAATTTGTTCAAAATCTTTGACGTAGACAGCGAGCCGTGAATTGCATCATGCATCACTGACATACCCACGCCGGCCACACCCAAGCCCATGACAATGGTTAATCCGAGATTCACAAGATTTGAAAAATTTCCGGAAAGAATTAATGCGTAAGGAATCAAATAAAGACCCAACATGAACAAAGCCTTGTATTGAATGCCTTTTCCACCGGATTTACAAATATCATTGGATGAAAAGTGTTGATCAACTCTTTGGCGAAGGACGGGAAAAAAACTTGACTTGTCTTTGTTAGAAAATTTAATCTTCTGATACTGCATATATGAGTGGCAAATGTAGGAAGCCAACAAGAAGATTTTCTTCTTTCAACCTATACTGAAACGGTTTCGGCCTCGATTTATTAGCCAAAAGTATATATTAATTTTATTCGGTCAGTAAGTTATTTTATAATTTACCTATAAATCCCAATAATATTATGAAAATCTGGAAATAGCCATAAAAAAAGTAGGCCGACATTTATCGGCCTACTTTGGAACGTATAGTTTCGTAATTTTTACAGACTAAATTTGGCTTTGATCTGATCTGCAAAATCAAGTTTTTCCCAAGTGAAAAGTTCTACTTCCACTTCCTTTTCTTCTCCGTTGGCGGCTCTGAAAGATTTTTTCACAATCTCATTCTTACGTCCCATGTGTCCGTAAGCAGCCGTTTCAGAATAGATCGGATTACGTAATTTCAGTCTTTGTTCGATTGCATATGGACGCATGTCAAAAATCTCGCCGATCTTCTCAGCGATAGCGCCGTCATGATCAGATACTTTGGCTGTTCCGTAAGTATTAACATACAATCCGCATGGCTTTGCAACACCAATTGCATATGAAACCTGAACTAACACCTCATCGCATAGTCCGGAAGCCACCATATTTTTAGCTATATGACGTGTTGCATAAGCAGCCGATCTATCTACTTTGGAAGGATCCTTACCAGAGAAAGCACCACCACCGTGTGCTCCTTTTCCACCATATGTATCTACGATGATCTTACGGCCGGTAAGACCTGTATCACCATGTGGCCCACCAATTACAAATTTTCCGGTAGGATTGATATGATGTGTAATGTCTTCTGTGAACAGCGCCTGGATTTCAGGAGACAATTTTTCTTTTACACGGGCAATAACGATGTTGATAACATCTTCTTTGATTTTTGCCAGCATGTTTTCCTCTGTATCGAAATCATCGTGCTGAGTAGAAACGACTATGGTGTCAATACGGAGAGGCACATTGTCATCGCTGTACTCGATCGTTACCTGCGATTTAGCATCCGGGCGTAGGTATGAGATCAGTTGGGGCTCGTTATTTCTGATATATGACATTTCCTGGAGAATCTTGTGTGCAAGATCCAGGGCAAGTGGCATATAGTTCTCGGTTTCACGGGTTGCGTAGCCAAACATCATTCCCTGATCACCAGCTCCTTGTGCATTGGCCTTGTCTTCAAAGCTCTGTCCTGCTGCAGCACGGTCAACACCCTGATTGATATCTTCACTCTGATCATGAATAGCGGAAAGAATACCACATGAATTGGCTTCAAACATATATTCACTTTTCGTGTAACCAATTTTCTTAATTACCTCGCGCGTGATTTTTTGTACATCCAGATATGTATTGGTTTTTACTTCACCGGCCAACACAACTTGTCCTGTTGTTACAAGCGTTTCGCAAGCAACTTTACTATTAGTATCCCAAGCCAGGAAGTTATCAATTAAAGCATCTGATATCTGATCTGCAATTTTATCGGGATGTCCTTCGGAAACGGACTCCGAGGTAAATAAATATGGCATAAAAATTGAATTTTTAAGATGTTATAAGCTGTCAAGTGCTGTTTCTTCACTCAGACAGTTTGAGTTGTAAAATTGAATTTTTTTAAGAAATTAACCAAATTTTATATTTGGAAAAGTTGTTGGCTTCCTATTTGTAATTTAGCCTTTTCAAAAAGCAAAAAAATATAAAGCCTTGCTTCCGGAAAGAAGCAAGGCTTTAACATAAGGTTTGTCAGAAATCAGATGGGCACATTTACGTGTCTCTCAGCATGGTAGCTGGATCTTACCAGTGGTCCCGATTCAACATATTTAAGACCCCGCTTGAGTCCTTCTTCCCGGTAATTGTCGAACATTTCGGGCGTAATCCATTCGATTACTTCATGGTGCATTTTAGTCGGTTGAAGATATTGTCCCAGCGTAAGGATGTCCAGGCCATTTTCTACCAGATCATCAATTGCTTTGTAAACTTCATCCTGCGTTTCTCCAAGTCCGAGCATGATACCTGATTTGGTACGCTGACCATACGCTTTGGTCCGTTTGATCTGCTCAAGACTTCGTGCATATTTCGCCTGAGGACGTACTGAACGATATAAGCGCTCCACCGTCTCCATGTTGTGAGAAACAACTTCCTGTCCGCCTTCGATCATACGGATCAGTGCATCCCAATTGTTTTTTACGTCAGGAATCAGCGTTTCAATTGTTGTCTCCGGTGTATTTTGTTTTACCTGAACAACGGTCTGATACCATATTTCTGCTCCGCGATCCTTCAGTTCATCTCTGTTTACAGAAGTGAGTACAGCATGTTTTACTTGCATCAATTTGATCGCTTCAGCCACGCGGCGTGGTTCATCGGCATCATACTCATTAGGACGACCTGTTGCTACTGCACAAAAACTGCAGCTACGCGTACATACATTTCCTAATATCATAAATGTAGCGGTTCCTGCACCCCAGCACTCGCCCATATTCGGGCAGCTGCCACTCTCACATATGGTATGTAACTTGTAATTGTCCACCAACTGGCGAACTTTCCGGAATTCAGGCCCGGCCGGAAGCTTCACTCTCAACCAATCGGGTCTTTTTTTACGTTCCGAAGGAATAACTGGTAATTCAATCATGGTTATATAAATACTGACATAGAGTTAGTGTCCCTAGTCGGTTAGGTACTTCAAATTATTTCTTTTTGCTGCCAAAGTATAGTGTCAGATAGCCCGATGTGAAAACACTCTTGTTTTCTGCAAAAAACATAAGCTCTGGCCTTCTGGTAAACGCTTCACCCAAAAAACCGATTTCAACACCAGTTACACTTTCCCTGAATGCACTGAGTTCAAAGCTTAGCGCAGCCTTAATATGTGCACCTGGAATTACTTTTGTCTGACCAAAACCCTGGAAAAAACCTAAAACACGGTTCTCAACAGCGCCATTGGCACTTCTTAACTGTTGTACATATGGTTTTTCAAGACCAAGAGTAGGTCCTGCTGCGAAAATAGCACTGATAGAAATCCCTTCGTCTTCGTGTCTGTTGAATAGTGTAATTTCTCGTCCGTACTCGGGTCGGAGAGCAAAAAGGTAATTCCGCTTACCATATATAATTCGGGAACCGGTAGTGAAATTCTGCTCTGCCAACTCCTTAGGATGTTTGACATTGACGAGTTCAACTGCCAGATAGCGGTATTGGTTTTTCCCAAACAATTTTGACGATAAGGCTGATGATTGTCTGAAGACAAATCCGCCCAGAATTCCGGAATTAGTGTTCGTGGTGAGTCCGGCAGATGTAAAAGTTCTGTAAGTATCTTCGTTATCTTCAATCTTTGGTTTCCGCTGAGCATACAAATCCATTGATACAACGATCAGGGCTAATGAAGTAAGTAAAAGTCTAACACGAATCATATAGTTGTATATCTCAGTGACTATTAGCAATACAAAGTAAAGAGGGTGAATATACTAATTATTGATATATACTCACCGCTCCGCCACCAGTTTAACGGTTTTTTGTACATTTATGTTCTTATTGTTAACAATAAAAATCTTCGTAAGATCTTTACAAAGTTTAACACTTAAATATTATCCGAAAAATATTACCTGTATCTAAGGTCATTAATTTTTTGGCTACATCAAATCATCAATCCATTGACAGCATTTTTGTATCAGTTTTTCATTCTCATACTTCAGCTGGGGATGCATATAGCTTCATCATTCAGCGGTAAGATCCGAAAAGGTGTAGAAGGCAGGGCAAATTTACTTTCCAGGTTGGATCAGTCATTTGCGGGACTTGCAAATGGAAGATCGGTTGTATGGTTTCATGCTGCTTCATTGGGAGAGTTTGAGCAGGGAAGACCGGTTATGGAAGCTTTTAGAGCAAATTATCCTGACTACTTTATAGTACTGACTTTCTTTTCTCCTTCAGGGTATGAAGTAAGAAAAAACTATTCAGGTGCAGATTATATCTGTTACCTTCCTCATGATACAAAGGCGAACGCCCGGGAATTTATACGTATCATAAATCCACGTATTACCTTTTTTATAAAATATGAATTCTGGTATAACTATCTGAAAGAACTAAAAAAGGAAGACAGATCTGTTTACTCATTTTCTGCGATTTTTCGTCAGAATCAGTTTTTTTTTAAATGGTATGGCAGTTTTTACAGAAATCTGCTTAATTACTTTGATCACATTTTTGTACAGAATGAAGAATCGGTAAGGCTGTTGCAAAGTATACGGATTCCGAATTGCTCTGTTGCAGGTGATACCAGGTTTGATCGGGTTTCTGCTATTGCCGGCCAAGCCAGAGAATTGCCTCAAATGGCAGAGTTTGTAAATGGATTACCTTGTCTTGTTGCAGGATCAGCATGGGAGTCAGATATGCAGGTGTTGATTCCAGCTGTTAATACGCTGGGTAAACGTCTGAAAATGATTATCGCTCCTCATGAAATCAAGATGGACGAAATAGCGAATTGGCGTAAAGAGTTAAACGGCAGTTCTGTTCTTCATTCTGAATTTGTAAAAGGAATAAACACAGATGCTGACTATCTGTTTATTGATAATATTGGTATGCTATCTTCACTTTACAGATATGGAACAATGGCTTACATCGGAGGATCTTTTGGCAACGGTTTGCACAATATCCTGGAGGCGGCCACATTTGGTCTGCCGGTCATGTTCGGAAACAAAGGCTATCATAAATTTCAGGAAGCCAAGGAACTTATTGCAGAGGGTGGCGCTGTAGCTGTGGCTGATGCGGGTCAGGTAACAATATTGATTCAGAAGTGGTACGATACGCAGGTGAGCGTATCAGTAGGGGATATCAGTCGTAAATATGTAGAGAATCGAGTGGGAGCAACAAGCGTTGTGATGACAGAAGTGATAAAAAAACTAGGTTGATAGCAGACAAACATTGCCTGTTATCAACCTTAAAATCTTAATTGGAAAATTCTCTTGTAATCAGATGTTCAAACAGATATGCTTGTGTTCCGAATAAACGTGCATTAGCGCCCAGTTTGGAAATATGAATGGATAACGAATTTTTGAAGTCGGAGAGACAATACTTATTGATTGCCTGCTCTATCGGATTGGATATGAATGGTCCGGCCTCTGCGAGCATTCCCCCTACAATAATTACTTCAGGATTGAATAAGTGTACAGCAGTAGCCAGTCCTTTTCCCAGCTCAGTACCCACCACACTTAACAGATCAATAGATAGTTCATCACCGGAGTGGACCGCTTCAATGATATGTGATGTGTCCAGTTTATTAAGATCATTGTCAACAATTTGAGAAAGAATTGTAGCTCGCCCGTTCTGTATTTCTTCCTTTGCCTGCCTGATCAGCGCCATCGCCGATGAAACGGTGTCAAGGCATCCTATTTTTCCACAATGACATAGCATACCGTCAGGTTTAACCTGAATGTGCCCGAGTTCTCCTGCAAAACCCGAAGTGCCATGAAACACCTCTCCATTTACAATAATGCCTAAACCAACTCCCCAGTCAATATTAATGGTGAGTACCTGCGATTTATTTACAGCAAAGCCAAACCGATGTTCACCAATAGTGGTTGCTTTCGTATCATTGAAAAGATAAGTGGGCAGATTAAAGTGAGCTCCTATATAACCAGACAGTGAGGTGCCACCCGGAGTAAGATTCGGGTAAGTCAGGTTAATGCCATGTAATGAATTGATCAACCCGGGCATGGCCAAGCCAATACCCCATAAGCTGGAGATCGATATATTATTGAAACTCAAAAAGTCGTGTGCAGCTTCGAAGAGTGTCTCTAAAAACTCCGCTGAATCATCCAGTCTGATGTCAACTTTTCGTTTGGTGATTAGCTTGTTGTGTAAATTAAAAATAACGAACTGTGTATCATGGCGGTTGATATCCATGATCAGTGTCAGATATTTGTCAGGGTTCAAGCCGTATAACACGGGCGGCCTGCCTGCTCTGGCAGGGCCAGTACCAGCTTCAACAATCCATCCATCACGTATCAATTCATTGACGATACCCGTTGCAGATGGAATGCTGGCATGGAACATACGTGCCATTTTATTAATTGACGTGTCACCAGAGTTATACAGGTGAAGCAACAGGTTGCTTCTGACACGGTTCTTACGAATATCTATTACGGAATTTGCTTCCTCAGCAATTAGGTTCATAAACGGTTACACAAATCATTTTCATTCATTAAATATACTGCTATTATTAATATTTCTTAATAATCATCATGTTTAATAAATTTAATATGATAATTACATAAATAAAACGATTTAGCAACACCTTGAGAGATAGATGATCTCTTATATAACAATTGGCTCTTCCCGCATTTACCAATACGAGGGGGGACACGTGTTTTATAAGATAGTCAAGACTGTGAGAAAAGACACATCCCTAGTGAAAACTACTATATACGGTCATGAAGAATGTTTTTTATTCTCACGGATTCCTGATAAGCTCAAACTTCTGCTATATTCGTAATTGCTTAAAATTGAATTGAAAGAATGCAGTTACAAAAAGGATTGGTATTACGGTCGACAGGTTCCTGGTATGAGGTAAGAGATACCAGTGATGCACATATATGGCAATGCAGGCTCAAAGGGAAATTTAAAAATTTGGGACTGAAAGTTACTAATCCATTGGCTGTAGGTGATTATGTGATGTTTGAAGTTGAAAATGAAACGGAAAATTTCGGCATTATTCATGAAATATTGCCTCGGGAAAATTATGTAATACGGAGCTCTGTGCATAAGACAGCGCATGCACATTTGCTTGCTGCTAATGTAGATCAGGCCATTTTAATTGCAACATTGATTTTTCCTCGTACATCGCTTGGTTTTATAGACAGGTTCCTTGTCGCCATTGAATCGTTCCGTATTCCCGGTGTAATTGTATTTAATAAACAAGATTTGCTGAATGAGGATATACGCGATTTTCAGCAGCAACTCATGGATTTATACGATGGCCTGGGATATACCTGTCTGGCTACGGATGCATTACATTATCAAGGTGTACAGGAGTTGAAAGACTTGCTGAAAGGAAAAGTATCTCTGTTTTCAGGTCATTCCGGTGTTGGTAAGTCTACGTTGGTAAACGCGATCTCGCCGGGTCTTTCTATCAAGACACAGGAAGTATCAACATTTGCGAATAAAGGGGTACATACCACAACATTTGCTGAAATGTTCGAATTAGAAAAGGATACATTTATCATTGATTCGCCGGGGATCAAGGAATTGGGTCTGGCAGATATGAAACCTGAAGAAATAAGCCATTATTTCCCAGAAATGAGAAGCCTGCTGAATGAATGTCGTTTTAACAACTGTCAGCATATCAATGAACCCGGATGTGCTGTGAAAGATGCTGTTCAGGAAGGTAACATTGCATTCAGCAGATATGAAAGCTATCTGAGTATGGTGGGTGGAGGGGATAACCGTAAGTAAATATGCTGCTGCACATTGAACATATCGGCATAGCGGTTAAGGATCTGGACAGGTCTGAAAAATTGTATTCACGCCTTTTTAATGTGCAGCCTTATAAGCGAGAGACGGTTACCTCAGAATCGGTATTCGCTTCGTTTCTCAGGGTAAAGGATATGAAGATAGAACTTCTGCAGTCGACGGACCCTGATGGTGTTATTGCCAGATTTATAGAAAAGAAAGGAGAAGGATTTCATCATATTGCCTACGAGGTAGATGATATTCTTGCTGAAATGGAAAGACTAACAAAAGAAGGTTTTGTCTTATTAAATGATGTGCCAAAGCGGGGAGCAGATAATAAACTGGTTTGCTTTTTACATCCTCAATCAGCGAATGGGCTCCTGGTAGAGCTCTGTCAGGAAATCAACCAGGAGCGTGTTTAAGGGACCAGGAGCGTGTTTAAGGGATTAGAATGGTAATCCCACAGCAATATTCAATATCAGGTTTTCTCTTCTCCACGCGCGGCTTCCGAAATTGATTTCTTTAAATACCCATGGATTTTTATAAACGACCGGAGCATCCGGATCAAAAGGAGCGTCCGGATCGGATGCTACTGGTGTATTGGTATACCAGGGTTTACGGAATGGTGTAGCCAGATCCAGGCGGAATATAAGGAATGAGAAGTCCAAGCGAAGACCTAAACCTCCACCAACAGCTACCTGATTCAGGAAAGTGCTTTTATCAAAAACAGACTCAGGCCCGTATCCCTGACCAGCATCCCCCTTATAAGACCAGATATTACCGGCATCTACAAAGACAGCACCATTGATAATATCCGTGAATTTCATCCTGACTTCCGTGTTGAATTCAAGACGGATATCGCCGAAAGAGTTGTAACCTAATAATCTCACTGTTGCCGTGTCTGAATTGTATGCACCAGGACCTAAGGCGCGTGCCCGGAAAGCACGTAACCCTACACTACCACCACCGAAGTACTGCTTGAATTGCGGTAATTGCATATTTCTTGAATTACCATATGGAATCCCGACACCTGCGACAAAGCGGTTGGCCCATTTGACTCTGGAATTGATGGTTCTGAAATAGCGTACTTCACCGTCAAATTTGGCAAACTGAAGTATAGGAGCACCTAAGAAGCTTTTGGCTCCGGTCAAGTCAGCAGAGTCTTTTTTTCCGAGTAAACTTAAAAGATTTCCTCCCCAATCCAAGCCTCCAATCAGCACAAACTGATTTTTACTGAATGGCCTGGTTTGTGGTCTGAAAGTTACATTATAGTTGGAACCCATAATAAGGAATTTCTGATCCACTAATCTGTAATATCTGTCAACTTCAAGTGGCGGAAGTATCTCGGCAATGTTTCCTAATAATTCAGTGTTTACATTACTCGGCATTACATAGTTGATAGCAATAGGCGTTAAAGTATGCTCCAGCCTGGAGTTTTTGCTCCATACATACGACCAGTCAGCCCGAATAGAGGTCGACGTAAAAAATCCTCTTTGTACCCTGTTCTCATAGTTCAGGGCCAATATGGTTTTAGGCAAAATTTCACTTTTTTCAGGTCGTATTCTCGAAAAGGGAATCACGAAACGAGGAAAGGATAAGCTCGCCTGGGCACCATACCTGATAAATTCGTTTCCTACTCTGTTTGGGTTTTCAACTCTGTTGCCACCCAGTTGCAAGTCAAAACCATAATACGCACTGAGACTGAGGATTTCCGCACCTTTGAAAAAGTTGCGGTTTTTCCAGTTCAAGGCTAATTCCATCCCACCAAGATTATTGGACTTGGTGCTGGCACTTATCGTGGTCTGTAACGATTTTTTCTTCATCGGAGCCAGATCGTAACGTACATCCAGTAATGCAGAGTCAGATCTTGGAACCAGCTCAAAAGTATTTTTTACAAATTTGAAATTCTGGAAATTGACAAGTCTTCTTACCGAAACGTCATGCATTCTATTGGTATACAAATCACCTTTTCTGAAGCCTATAGCATCATAAAAAATTCTTCGTTTATAAAGCCTGCCTGGGTCTGTCACATTGATTCCTCTCCGAAGCGGCTGCCGTATAGCCATACTATCGGTAGTTTCTGTCTCTTTCGTTCCTGTATTTACAAAAATGTTATTGATGTAATATTGCTTAAGAGCGGTTTGAGCTGTCTCTTTTTTTACTTCTAGATAAATATTTACCTGTTGCGGACCTAAAGTAGAATCCTGTCTTCCTATAGTAGAATCCACCTTTGCAATGAGATAGTCAGGATTAAAATAATAGTATCCCTTTCCCTTTAATTCCTGATCAATACGCGTTCTTTCTGCTTCCACAATGTCCAGACGGATAGGATCTCCTTTTCGCAGATAAGTTTTTTTCCTGGCTTCAATGAGGTCTTTGTTAAATGTGGAGCTATTCGGCACCACGTACCGGATCTCATTGATGAAATACCTTGGCATTACATAGGCTTCATATTCAGCAGTTGCAGTCCTTTTTTTCGAAACTTTCAGATTACCCTTAGCAGATGACCGGTAGTAACCTTCATTGTCCATATAACCTACCATATTGGCGGCATTGATATCCAGCAAACGTTGCGTTGCAAATACAGGGGGCTCGCCTAATTTGTCTCTGAACCAACTTTTCAGGCCTCCTTCATTTTTGGGTTCACCGATGAAATAATGAAACCAGACTTTCCATGGAAAGCCGAACAGTGTTTTATTAGGCGTAGGTTTGATGATGGATTCAAGCCCGCTAGCCAAACCGGAGACGTTCGGCTTAGTAATTGTATCAGGTTGTACTTTTACATTATTTCCTACATAGAGACTTTGCCCTTCCGGTACATATTTTTGAACCGAACAGCTGCTCAACGCAATACAAATAACAAAGAAGGCTAATATACTAATTCTCATTTTTCTGCTTTTGGAATATTTCACGGAACAAATCGTAGTCTGCCGTCACAATAAAACTAACACCTGTTTCGATAATGAAACCTTCAAGAATAGATTGATATTGATTTTTCCGGTAACCGCGGAAAAGATAACGTCCATCTTTGCTCAGGGAGTAATCAAGTGCGATGTTGTCAAAAACCTGTGATGAACTCGGCGTCTGGCTCTTGCTTTCAAGTTCAAAGTTTTTGCCCACCGATATTTTAAGCCGATCACCCATAAATGCCTTACTAAGACCAACGTTTAAGTCGGTGCGGGCACCAGCCGCCTGATCAGTCGAAGAATTCAGATCAAGATCCAGATTTACCCCTTTTACTAAGTCTGAAGCCAGGTTGTTTAACTGGTCACTTAAAAGCTGGCTTACACTCTGCCTCGCTATCGCTTCAGCACTTGAACCAATATTGAATCCGGAAGAAGCCTGATCAGTAATAAATCGGTTGGTAATCAGAAGTGAAAATGCCTGCTTGTTCATTTCTGAAGGGCTGTTTTTCATATCATTCCAGAATGTTTGAGAAGTAATATCTCTCTGTACATTCTGGCTCACCTCTTCATTCGGTACCACGTTAAATACGATACTTGGAGACGACAGGTTTCCGGTGATGATGATCTGCACATCGATAGGTATTTTTCTGTCTCCTTTGTAATTGTTATCAATTGAACCCGGATCCACCATTACCTCGTACACAGCAGTAATGTTCAAGTCTGCCTTCATAGGATCCCCGGTCCAAATGAGGCTGCTGCCTTTAGCAATTTTAAACTGCCTTTTAAGAATCTGTAGTGTAAGGTCATAAGATCCTTCACTCACGTCGTAAGCACCGATCAGATATAGCTGGCCGTTAGGTGCAATTCCCGTGTTGAGTTTGGCATTTCCTTTGAGTTGAATATTGTCGCCGTTGAGTTCGTCGATTACTACCTTAAACTCAGACTTATCATCTACATCAATATCCAGTGTTATTTCAGAAGCAAAATCAACCATAATCGGTTGCGCAATTGCTGAATCTGCTTTTGCAACCTGAGTTGAATCACTCATGTCCACAAACTGAATGATACCTTTGCTGGCATCACCTGTTTCCGTTGCTTCATTAATCATGACGAAGGTAATATCGCTACCCGGATCGACCTTCACATTTCCATCTACAACAGATTTACTTCCTTTCCCTTTCACAGTAAGATTTGCATCAATTGTAGCTTTACCAAAGAACATTTCATTTTGTTTCTGGGTAGAGTTCAGAACTGTGAAATTCTTGGCACCAATGGTCAGATTGTAACCTACATCCGGCAAAGTCGCAATATTGACATTACCGTTGATTTTCATTTCCTGTTTCAGAGAATCGGCAATAACAAAATTGTTAAAATTAATATTCTGCCCATTGAAGTTAATCTTCTGATTGTTCAAAGAGTATCTCGAACCAAGCTGCGCAACGTTGAAGGCCACATTGTCGAAGTTTACTGCACCATTAAGTTTCGGTGAAGAGGCAGACCCCGTTATTTTTGCTGACCCGGTAAGATTACCAGTTGCTTTCTGTAACTGACCAAAGCTGAATGCCTCAACAGTTTCTCCGCTTAGCTTCTTCAGATCCATGTTGAAATTCAGGGCATTATTTTCGTCCTGGAGGTTGTAGCTTCCGCCTATACGAATGTCATTTTTATCACTTACCAGTGCCATGGCTACCCGAATCAGATTTTCTGTTTCATTGGTTGACTTCAAACTCAGATTACCCACCGGAATCTGCATGGCTGCCAGGTTGTCAATGGTAAGCTCACCGGTATAAACAGGTGAAGTCATATAATCACTTAAAAGTATTTTTCCTTTTAGTAATCCTGTAGCCATGGTTGAATCGCGTGTTGCGATGGCGATCATGGGCCCAATTTCAATGTCATTGATCTCGACATCGAGCGGGCTATTCGGCTCAGGTGTAGTTGAGTTGATTTTAAGTGATTGCTTTCCGTCTCTGATCACCAGATTATTGATGTAAAGGCTGTCCGTAGCATATTGTACATATCCGGAAGTATCAGTTTCCCAATTGCGGTAATTAAGCAATAGATTATCACGTAGATTAAGTCTGTATTTATTGTCAGCCACGAGTAAATCTCCTTTCAACGCGTGCTGTTCTGCAAGTACTGAGTCTCTGACGGTAAAGTCAAATTTGATATCGTTGTTGACAATATCGCTTTCCAAAGAAGCATTCTGCATACGGAATCCCCCTGTATTCACTAACCCGATGGTGGTATTTAGTGAAGCGTTTTGCTGTAGGTTACTGAATTTAAGATTAATTCTTTCCGTACGGATACTATCAAATTCTACAACAGGGATATTCAGTGTTGCTACAATTGATGAATCCTGCTGGTTATCAACTTTGGCCTGGAAACGAATCGGATTAAGGTCGGTCAGCTTAGGGGCAACAATTTTAAATACCGGGTGATTTATGACTGTTGCGTCCAATGTGAAATTGGTGGGCTTTGTAATCTCGTTATAGGTGAGGTTAGGCGCTTTAAAGTTCTTACCTATTTCAGTGAAAAGGACATCGGCCAGTTCTGTATATACAAATTCACCTTCCATTCTTGCTTTCAGGAAAGGCGAGTCGATGATCGCTTGTCGCTGACCACTCGAATCTGTCAGGCTCATGGCGATTTCTGAAATCCCAACTGGTTTGTTGTGGTGGGTAAGAACAAGGTCTGCGATATTGACACTTCCAAGTGGATTTTCCGGATTGGTTGAGGGCATATCTACCTTAATATCTCCTTTAATCTGTAAAGAATCGGCATACAGATTCAGGGCAGTCAGGTCAAGGTGGTTGATATTCACATCCCCTCTAACTGACGGAAATTCTTTGGATAAATCAGCCTGTCCGTCTACACTGACTTTGATGTTACGATCATCCATATTCGCTGTAATTCCAGCCAAACCTTTGTCAACGCTAGCCCTGAGCGTTAAGTTTTTATAGACATATCCCTTCAAATCGGCACTCTGAATTGTTCCGTTCAAGTTGGCCATCATGGTTTTGGGATCATATCCTACACCATTGAAATCTGTTGTAAGTGTAAGTTTACCCATTTCCTCGGGTGGTTGCTTCATCAACTTACCCAAATCGAAGTCCTGGAAGCTAAGTGTGCCGTCATATTCAGCCCTGATGCTATCCGTAATGTTTTTCAGATTTCCGGCAAAAGTGCCTACTCCAAAAGACGTATTTATTGTCGTGTTCATAGACAGGTTCGCCATTGACCCATTTATTTTTCCCGAAATATTAATGGTTTCAGGCAGTTCAATGGATGCGGGTAGCGCGCTGTCAGGCATCATTTTAAGTAAATCCTGTTTTGTGGAAGATAGCTCTCCGATAGTTACATCCATGGCGAGCTTGTCAGCATCAGGTAGTCCTCTTATTCTTCCATCAAGATTTAAAACAGTGCCATCAAGCATACTGAATTTTGCTTTTGAAATAAGCATGTCGTCAACGGAACCTGTTACAAGTCCACTTCCTTTCAGCACGCCGTTAGGCTCTTTGCTGAAAGGCGGAGTTGTGGCAAGATCTGGTGCAAGCATCAGCAAATCTGCAAAAGCTACGCGGCTATCCGTGAGTTTAAGCCTGATCTTTACTTTGGCAATGTCATTGGTGAGCTGATCTAAATTATTATATCGAAGTACAAGCTCATCCCGTAGTGTGGTATTAGGGGTCTTTAGGAGGAGGTTTTTTAAGTAGGTTTGTTGGCTGCCATAGGCAAAGTTAGTCCTGAATTCATCGATTCTAAACCCACTTTTATCTCTAAACGATCCTGATTTTAAAGCACCTGCAATGTTTTCCGGTGAGAAAATAAATTCTTCCAGGGCAATGTTCAGATTTTTGATGTCAAGGTGTGCATAGTCCAGTCCTTTTGGAATACTGGGCGAATTGAAGTCATCGTAGCGCAGATTGTTATTAACCAGATTGATACTTCCTACTTTCACATTCCAGCCAGGTGCTTCTCCGGAAGTTTTAGCTGCTTCTTCGGGCGTGGTTGTAGCTTTATCAATTTCGTTGCCTACTTTTTTGGCACCACTTGTTGCCTTTTTTGCAAATTCAGCATAGGCAGTCATGTTCTCCAGATTGATAGCGTCTATATCTACCTGCTGGCTGCCCATATAGATCGTTTTAACCCTTCCTTCCAGTTTGCCCACGGTCACACCATTCTTGAGCCCTGAGGTTTCATCCGTAAATACCCAGTCGAACTGTCGAATATCTATATCTCCCAGTTTGAGATCAAGTGAATCGGCGGGATTGGTTGGAGTAGTAGTTGTATCTGTTTGAAGAGCGGCATACATTCTGAGCTTTGCCCCGCTGTTTAGTAGTGTTACTTTAGTTGGATGATATTGTGACAGGGATGGGTTAAACTTGTCGAATTGTACTGAAGCAGAATCAATTTTAGCTTCAGCATCAGTTCCTATAACAGCATCCCGATATGATAACTGCACATTTTTAAGTGATATCATATCCAACCGCATTTCTATCGGCTTAGAGGTAGTATCCACCGGGGTAGGTTCATCAGAGCCGGCGAAGGCATCTGCTATAAACTGAAAATTAAAAACGGTATCGGGAAGTGTGCGATAAATATTTGCTGTGATACCTTCTAACTCTACTTTGTTTACTCCGATATTACCTTTGATTAAGCTGTACATGTCAATATCAACGTACAGTCTCTTTCCATATAATAGTGTATCACCTTTTTGGTCGGCAAAATAGACACCTTCCAGCATGATCCAGTCGGGTACATCGAAACGCACCTTTTCTATGTTCAGATTCGTTTTAAGTTTTTTTCTAAGGTAGGAATTGGCTTGGTCAGTCAGGAAATTTTGTCCGGCGGGAGTCTGAATACCCCATATAAGAACACCTATCAGAATTAATATCGTCAGGAGAATGACCGCCAAAACTTTTAATACCTTTTTCATTCCTTAGAGTTAAACCTGATACATGTATTCGTACCGGGCAATTTGCAAACTTGTTAAGCTAAAAAAACTGGATAGTTATGATTGAGATAACTATCCAGCAATAAAGTTTTATATTGTTTTATAAACTAGCGCTTGAATACCTCAGGCGCAATAGATTGATTTACAGCTAAACTGGATGTAACTGTAACAGGCTTTTTGTCTGAACTATTCACCTGCACAATCTTTGTCGGATAACTTATTCCATATGCCGACTTCGTGTAATTAGAGTAGGTTGATATCGTTTCGATTCCACCTATAGTCTCTCGCTGACGAACAAGCAAACCTGTGGCTGCATCGAAATAAAGGTTGTATTTTACTCCTTTTCCCTGCATTTCAACATGGTTGGTCGTCACACCATTTACTGCTTCTGTACCTACAGTTGTTGCAATGAACCCTCTTTTTTGATAATCCTTGAAAGAAGCAAGATTCTCATAGATTTCCGATCTCATATTTTCCTGTTCTGCCTGACTAAGATCCTTCACATCTATTTTGTTACCAATAGGAACTTTAATCCACCCTTCGTTGGGTTTTACTCCATACTCAAAATTACGTCTCATGATCACTTTTGACTTGTAAATGGACTGATCAGGAATCGACACGGATACATTTGCCTCAAAAGGAGCGGCGGATGCCGATGTGTAGTTGCGTTTAAGCGTGTAAGATTTTACACCATTCCATAATTCGATTCCGCCGGTTGCCTTATAATAGTTGGCAAAAATAGAATCCGCTGGCAATTTTTGCCCGAATGAGAATGTATGTATCATGAGCAGAGCTGCTGCAATACTAAAAAGCTTTTTCATGTTAATTGTGTTTTTAATGAATTTGTACAATAGTAATACGAATTGCGGCATAGGAAGTCATTTCCAAAACCTTTTTTTAGAGTACCGGAATTGCACAAAGTTTAAAAAAACATGATTATCTTAACTTTTGTTAACGTTATCGATATCTGTGACAAAAATTGTTCCATTATACCCTGTGTAAAAGTAAAGCTACAACATAACATCAATTGACCTGGTGAGTTAAATATAGAAATAAGTAATTATCGGTGACTTATTATGAGTAGTGAGGTAACAAAAAAGAGAATGCCATGAAAGCATTCTCTTTTTTTATATAATAATAGCAGTAAAATACAGAGATAGTCATGTGTCTAGGCTCCACTGCCGTTTCCGGTAGATATTTTACCAAATCTGTAGTTAAAACTAAGGTTGACAAGTCTATTGGTCTGTTGCCATAGCGAATTTTGAGAATAAGTAGCTGTACTCAACTGACTCTTATATGCTCTGGACAGAAATACATCCTGAATATTAAATGAAACTGTGGCTTTTTTTTCCAGAACATCCTTTCTAATCCCCATATTGGCGATGAATACGCCTTCACGTGTTCCCTGCGCTATAGCTCTCGGACCTTCATAATTAATATAAGCTGATGCACGGAAGTCCATAGGAAGTTTTATAAAAGCGTTGAGATTTCCGGAATAGCTCCAGGTACGGTTGTCGATTTGTGCCATTTGAGAAACTACCTCTGTTCTGAATACGCGGCCGCTTCCGTTGATCTTAAGAATTTCCCATACTGTTTTAGAAAAATCGGTTTCTACTCCATACGACATTTCTCTTCCTACATTGTCATAACGTGTAAGAGAAACTCCGTTCTCGTCAATTGTTCTGATACGTGTGATGGCATTGTCGGAATAGTCCATAAATAATGAAGGTCCCCAACCTCCTGCGGTCTCGTAGTTGGAATAGCCGAGTTCGGCTTTATGCGTAAATTCAGGTCTTAGTTCAGGATTTCCTGTTTGTACGTTGCGTGGATCTGATAGGTCAGTGAAAGGATTCAGCCAGTTTGCTTCCGGACGTTGTACTCTCCGGCTGTAGTTTAGTTTGAACTGGGAAGCATCATTCAATTTTCTGGTCAATGCCAGAGACGGAATCAGTGTCAGGAAATGGACATTGAAAGATTGATTAATATTTACCTGATTGATATTTTGATTGTAATCAGTAAGACGAACACCAGCACGAACTCCCCATAAACCAGATTTTTGGCTGAATGTCATAAAACCCGTGTAAGTCTGGTCTTTGTAAGAAAATACATTACTCAGAGCAGAACTGAACTCAAATTGCTGCGTTTCCTGATTCAGATTGTAGAATCCATTTACATTGTCGTTGGAACTGAGCCTTGAACGGATCCCCATTTCAAGTGTGCCTTTTGCCGAGATTGGCCATGTGTAATCAGAATTCAGAAAAAGAGATTTACGTTGATTATCTCTCAGGTTTTTCTGAAACCTGTCAAGGCTGTCTATGTTGCTTTCCTGATCGAAATAGGAGTCATTATCTGAGCTGCCTAATGAATAGTTGGCTGTAAAGGAGAATGCCTGGTTTTCTTTACTGAATTTTTTGCGGTAGTCGAGACTCATGTTCATACTTTCACCATTACCGCTGCCATTATTGATTCTGGTAAATTCTTCCAGAACAGACCCGTCAGTTAATGTAGTGCGATTAAGTATGTCAGATTTATTCCCGTTTCGGTTACGCGAATAATTCACACCTACTTCAAGTGTATTTTTACTATCGAAGTCATAATTGATGCCAACCCGCCCGAATACGCTTTTATTATTGTTATTACCCGTTCCGGTTTGTTCAAGAAATGTTGGTACTTCTGAAATAAAGTTTTCTCTGCTCAAAGTACGCTTATTGTAGCGATTGGTCGACTGGGCATTCAAGGCAGTTGTCAGTCCGAATTTGCCAGCCTTGTAATTGATGTTACCCGAAGCACTATGGTTATTCTTGTTTCCTAAACTAAGTCGGGTACTTCCGTTTGTTCCACGTATTTTTATTTTTTTAGTGATGATATCAATAACTCCGGAAGCGCCTTCTCCCTCATATTTTGCGGAAGGAGTTGTCATTACTTCAATGCGTTCTATAAGATTGGCAGGGAAAGACTGTAGAATCGTTGGCAGATCATTGCCATATAAGTTAGATGGTTTCCCGTCGATCAGTACCACTACGTTGCCTTTTCCTCTAACCTGGGGATTTCCGTTTTCATCCAGTGATACCGCAGGAAGTTTTTCCATGAGATCACTTACGCTGTTGCTTGAGGCAAGCAGGTCCTGACCAATATTTATGACTTTTTTATCTATGTCGTCAACGATCATACTTTTTTCAGCTGTAACCGTTACTTCATTCAGTCTTTGAGCAGCTGAACTCATTTTGATTGTGCCGAGATCCAGTACATTGGCTTCTGTGGCAACATTAACTCCCGGCATATAAAGCGTTTCAAAGCCGATGTTCGTTACACGTAGGATATACTTGCCCGGTTTTACGCTCGTAATGGTGAATATACCATCCAGATCAGCCACGGCACCGAATGCGAGTGATGAGTCTTTGGAAGCCAGAAGAGCAACGGTGGCAAAACTGACACCTTCACTGTTGGATGCTTCAACAATTTTCCCCAACAGCTTTCCACCGTCCAATGATCTGGCGGAAGAGACTGATAGCATGCTGCTTAAAATGAAGAATATGGCAAGGTGAAGAAGAAAAGGTTTACTTTTCACGATAATAGATAAGTTATGTTAGGGATTAGGATATAATGCTTTGCAGGGTAGTCCTGAGTGCTGCATGGTAAACTGGACAAATCATTTATGATTTTACCGTTATGCAGACAAACGGACATTTTATGCAATTTAATATATAAATTGGTAAAAAGGCTAAAAAAGGCGTATTTATAACTGCTCAATTGACTTTAAAACTTTTTTTTAATGTTATGCGGGCACGCAGGATTATCATTATTCCGTTTACATACCAGGTAAGTTGGTAATACCTGCGAAGGGGATTCTTCAAAAAACGTGTAGTTATAGGAAGGAGATATCATCAAAAGGAGTATCGGGATGAGTAGAAGTTGTGTCATGATGTGAAAATAAAAATCTAGTATCAACTTATCCCTTTCTACAAACCTTCTATTTTTGCAACATGTATAAGATTCTTGTTGCGCCTTTCCTTTTTTTGTTTGATGCCGAGCGGGTACATCACTTTGTATGTGAAGTACTGGATTTTGCTTTCAAAATTCCGTTCGTACCTCAAATCCTTCGGTCGATGTATACCTACGAGCATCCTGATCTTGTTCAGGAAGTGGCAGGTTTACGCTTTCGTAACCCGGTAGGGCTTGCTGCTGGTTTTGATAAAAATGCAGAAATGGTTGATCAACTGGAGGCGCTTGGTTTTGGATTTATTGAAATAGGAACGCTTACGCCCAAGGCACAACCAGGAAATGATAAACCACGTTTGTTTCGTCTCAAATCGGATAAGGCTCTTATTAACAGAATGGGTTTTAACAATAAGGGAGTAGAAGTGGCTGCTGCTAAATTGCGCACCCGTAAATCAAAAATTCTGGTAGGCGGGAATATAGGAAAGAATAAAAATACACCCAACGAAGATGCATTGAGCGATTACCTGATCTGCTTTCGTGAATTGTTCGAGGTAGTAGATTATTTCGTTGTAAATGTCAGCTCACCCAATACACCAGGACTAAGGGAATTACAAGAAAAGGAACCTCTTACAGCCTTATTGGGAGAGCTTCAAAAGAAGAATAAAGAAAGGTTTACGCCAAAGCCTATATTTTTGAAAATAGCACCGGATCTGACGAACAGTCAGCTTGATGATATCATTGATATCGTAAAAACAAGTGGTATCGCTGGTGTGATTGCAACCAATACGACCATCAGCAGAGAGAATCTGAAAACATCAGCTTCTGAAATTGCCAGAATGGGCGCCGGGGGGCTAAGCGGTGGACCTTTGGCCCATAGAGCAACTGAGGTAATCAGTTACCTTTGTACAAAGTCTGGCAATGCTTTTCCGGTGATCGGGGTAGGTGGTATCGCATCACCTGAGCAGGCTTTGGAAAAACGTAGGGCAGGTGCAAGTCTTATACAATTGTATACAGGCTTTATTTATGAAGGACCTGGACTGGCCAGCCGTATCTGTAAAGCGATGGTAGCCCGTTGAACGCTTCGTTTTAGTTGAAATTTCACTTCGCACATTACAAGTCTATTTAGATGGCAGTTAACAAACCCCGGGGAAATACACAGAGGCAGCAGGAGCAAAAGGCCGCGGGTTCACGTCTTCGTTTTTCGATAGACTGGGATGGGATTTTTGCCAGCCCGAAAAGTACGCTGGCATGGGGTATCTTTTTTATGGTGCTTGGCCTTATCATGGAGGTATCTTTTATCTCTTATATATTTACTGGTATTACAGACCAGAGTGTGGTAGACGGTATCAGAGAAGAATCTATACGTGACGCCGGCCGGCAAACACGGAATGTGTTAGGTGTGCTGGGCGCTACTATTTCTCATATATTCGTTTATCGCTGGTTTGGTATCAGCGCTATACTATTGCCGGTTATTGCGGTTTTAGGAGGTTGGAAAATTGCTTTTGGAAAAGAACCTTATTCTCTGAGTCGTAAAACAAAGGAGGTTATCTTCTTCCTGATCTGGGGAAGTGTGCTTATGGGCTATGTGGTACTGATGAGTAACCAGGAAAGTAGTCTCAGCTTTGTTTCCGGTGGAATGGGTTATACTGTTAATGTTTTCCTGTTCGATTGGCTTAAATGGGGAAGTATTATTCCGATCATTTTTGCGCTGTTCCTTTTTGCAGTTTATTTCTACGATTTCAGAGATACCATTGAACAGTGGCAGGTAAAAAATGCGGCTCCGGAGCCAATTCCTGTTGAGGTGAATGACGATGCTATTGTGTCTGGAGAACCTGCATTTGAACAAGCCAAGGCTGTGAAGCCGGAGGAACCGAAGTATGTATCAGTTGTAAATGATACCTATGACGATATAGAAGAAGAAAAGGAAGAGGTGATAGAAGAGGAAGAATCGGCTGTAGCAGAAGCTGAAGAAGTGGTTCCTGCGACTGGTTCAGCTGTAGAACCTGTTATGCTTTCTGTAGAACCTGTTTTAGTCACATCTCAGCCGCCCAGGGTTTTATCGCCGGGTGTGTTGGAACTGGAGGTGGAGGATACAATGGTGAAGGAGCCGGAAGTATTTGTAGAAGAAGCAGAAGACGTGAATGCCTCTATTTTGCGGGAATTTGGTCAGTATGATCCTACATTAGACTTGCCTTCGTACCAGTTTCCGGATGTATCTCTGATGAATGAGGTCGTGGAAAATGCACATGAAAAGGTTTCTCACGATGAGCTGGAAGGAAATAAAACCCGTATTGTAGATACGTTGGGAAGCTATGGGATTAATATTTCCAAAATTAAAGCAACCATCGGACCCACCGTAACATTGTATGAAATTATACCTGAAGCAGGTGTCCGTATTTCCAAAATAAAGAACCTTGAGGGCGATATTGCACTTAGTCTTGCTGCATTGGGAATACGTATTATTGCGCCTATGCCCGGCCGTGGAACAATCGGTATCGAGGTGCCTAATAAGAATCGGGAAACGGTTTTTATTCGTTCTGTATTGTCCAATGAACGTTTCCAGAAGTCTACATACGACTTGCCGGTGATCCTGGGGAAAACGATTTCAAACGAAATCCATATCGCCGATCTGGCAAAGATGCCTCACTTACTGATGGCAGGGGCTACCGGACAAGGAAAGTCGGTGGGATTGAACGTTATACTTGCTTCACTTATTTATAAAAAGCATCCGGCAGAATTGAAATTTGTACTCGTCGATCCTAAAAAGGTAGAACTTACCCTTTTCAATAAACTCGAAAGGCACTTCCTTGCGAAGTTACCCAACTCAGGTGAAGCGATTATTACCGATACCAAGAAGGTTATTTTTACGCTGAATTCTCTCTGTATAGAGATGGATACGCGATATGACTTACTGAAAGAAGCTTCGGTTCGTAATCTTAAAGAATACAATGCCAAGTTTGCACAACGGAGACTTAATCCGGAGCGGGGGCATCGTTTCTTGCCTTATATTGTGTTGGTGATTGATGAGCTCGCCGATTTGATGATGACAGCCGGAAAAGAAGTGGAAACACCTATTGCCCGTTTGGCGCAGCTGGCCCGTGCCGTGGGTATTCACCTGGTTGTTGCTACACAACGCCCGTCTGTGAAAGTGATTACTGGTCTGATCAAGGCCAACTTCCCGGCACGTTTGTCATTCCGGGTAACATCCAGCATTGATTCCCGGACTATTCTTGATGCAGGTGGTGCCGAACAACTTGTGGGACAAGGTGATATGCTTCTCTCCATTAATTCAGAAATGATCCGTTTACAATGTCCGTTCATTGATACACGCGAAATTGAAGATGTTTGTGATTTCATTGGTGCGCAACGTGGCTATGACGGCGCATATGCATTACCTGAATACGAAGGGGAAGATGGAGCAGAAGGTAAGAGTGAAGTGAATGTGGATGACTTTGATCATTTACTTCCAGAGGCTGCACGCCTCATTGTGACACACCAGCAGGGAAGTACATCTTTAATCCAGCGTAAAATGAAACTGGGCTATAACCGTGCGGGCCGTATTGTAGATCAGTTGGAGTCCATCGGTGTTGTCGGTCCTTTTACAGGAAGTAAAGCCAGGGATGTGATGTTTATGGATCTGAGCGGACTTGAAGAGCATCTTCGTGTGATGGGTATTAATTGATGTACCTTTTTTCAAACACTTTTCGCAAAACTGTTTAAACTAAACTCTAAAGGTTTAGTCTAAACTTTGTGTAATTTAATTAGTAATAATTTTACAATTAACCCGCTTAGAATCAATTCTGTAATTATGAAAAAAGTACAAGTTCTGCTATCTCTCCTGTTATTTTTTGCATGTGTAGGAAACGCGGTGGAAGTATCAGCTCAGGGAGATAAAAAATCTACGGCTATTCTCGAAGCCATGAGTGCTAAATACCAGAAGATCAAGTCATTTAGCGCTGTATTTACATATACGCCTGATGGAGGAAAACCATTAAAAGGTGATGTAACCGTGAAAGGGACCAAATTTCGTTTGAAGATGGCTGGTCAGGAAATATTCAATGATGGAAAGTTGATGTCGACTTATATCAAAGAAACGAATGAGGTGAATGTTCAGGATTTCGATCCCACAGCGACGGGGGATCTGGATCCGACCAAGATTTACTCAGCTTATAAAAAAGGATTCAAATATACTTTTGTGGACGAAAAGAAGGTCGGGAATCAGATTTTGGAAACCGTAGAACTGACACCAACCGGTAAAAATAGTCAGGTCAACAAAGTACAGATTCAGGTTAACAAGACAGATAAGTCAATCGCGAGCTGGAAAATATTCCAGAAGAACGGAGATAAAGTTACTTATAAAGTAGAGCAGTTTCAACCTGACGTGAATGTAGCTGATGCATTTTTTGTATTTAACAAAAAGCAATATCCGGGCGTGGAGGTTGTTGATTTACGATAGAAGGTAGTTCAATGATAAGTGATAATGGGTGTCCGTGGTAATGCGGGTGCCCATTATTGATTTAGGGGGGTAGGGGATGCTTTCGGGTTTGCCGATGTTCCATCCCTGACAGGATTTAGGTGATTCAGACTGAACTGTCTTTCTACCGAAATTACATCCCCAGCGGGACTTGCTCGTACCGGTTAATGTCTTTATCCGTGCCTATCAAATTATCAAATGTTGAAATCCCGTCAGGGATTTAATTTCGGTAGCAATAAGGTCATGTATGATGAAGCAAAAAATGCCGGAGACATGCAACATCGCATACCTTAGGCATTTCTAACATATTATTTTTTCGAAATTATTACTTCTTCTCTTTCGCCTGTTTCAACGCCTGTGTTGTGGTATAATATTTGGCGATCATATTAGGAACCTCCCACTCAGGTAGTTTTCCTTCTTTCAGATACTCCATGTACTTGTTCGCCACCTGAGCGAAGTGTGCTTCATGCCCGTTATCGTATTTGGCCGGAATGCTGATTTCCCAACCGGCTTTGTTTTTCTTCAACTCAATGCCCGGATATTTATCCTGAACAGCCTTGAAACTTGCAGCAACGGCATCTTCGTAAGCCTTACTTTTATCTTTTGTTTCGATGTAAAGAACGGGCTTGTACTTTTGGTCTTTACCCTGTCGCACGATGAGATTGGCTTTAGAACCTTTCATGATCGAATAATGCGTATCCCCGGTTCCTTCCGGTGCCTGGAAATTCCAGATGACAGACACTTTCGCGTGAACACCTTTCAATGTGTAATTCAGTTCGCCATTTGAGTAAATGTTAAGCGTGCTGTCTGTAACGTCTTTTTTCAGGTAATCAGGATAGGTATCGCTTTTGGTAACCAGCTTAAATTGAGATGGCGTTATTTTGGTTGCAGTGCGTTTTGTAGAAAGTAAATTGATATCCTTTTTGTAGTCCAGAGATACATTCGGGAAACAGCTCCATTGTACAAGATCTACTAAGTGAGTTGTTACATCCACCATACCTTCACCTTGCTGTTCTACATCAAAAAACCAGCTTGGACGTACCAAAGGCTCACCGGAAATGTATTTGAAAAAGTGGTGAACACTTTCTTTTACTACTGAGGGATCAGTTGGCGTACCTTTTTGTAATTCACCGAAAATGTCAGGAAGCAATGCCAGTTCACGTTGCAGCGTATTGGTAATCTCATAACGCTCTGTCATGATATCATACAGGAGCACCTTATTTTTTTCCGCACTTGTGAATGCTTCCTGCAGTTTGTCAAATCCGGCTGCATCAATGGCCATCGGTTTATCTGCAAGTACGTTGAGACCGGCGTCTACCGACTTTTTGATAAAGTCTGTTTTTTTCTGATTGTTACCTGCAAGTACTACTACGTTGCCTTTTTTGTCGGCAATCATTTTATCCATGAAATCCGCTCCGGTATATACTTCCTCTTTCCACTGCGTAGGTTCTTCCGGTCTGGTGTTATACTTTTCTATTTTGTCAAGATAAGCCTTTACATCCGGTCCTTCAGAAGCATAGACGTGAACAACCGAATCAACATCAGCATACATGGATTTCTGTACCAAAGCGGCATGGAAGTGACCAGGTTCAACTACTATAAGGCTCAAAGGTTTTTTTGATTCCTGAGCTTCTTCTTTTTTCTGATTACATCCCTGGTTCAACGCAAGTATGCCCGTTACGGCGATCATTAACAGTTTTCCCTTCATTTGAATATGGTTATAAATACTGACAGCTAAATACTAATAACTAGTTGAGCTTGCAATTTTACTCTTAATTTCAATGATTTGTCATGAAGAGTCTAGCCAGACAGACGCATTTTTTTCACAACGTCCCTGAATCAGTAAGGCAGACTCTTGAAGGTCTCTCTTCTGCATGGATGTTCTAATGATCCGATGATCTGCTTTAAGGTGGAGTCCGTTGTCACTCAGGATGGGTTGTTTTGGGTTATATTGCTATCTTCAAATAGCAGTGAACCTGCAACGACGGTATGGCTTACTTGTATATTATGGTCAAAAATGACAACGTCTGCATCTTTACCAACTGCAAGCGACCCTTTCTGATTATCAACCTTCATGATTCTGGCAGGAGTGAGTGACATCATTTTCACTGCGTCTGCCAAAGATACTTCTGCCTTCCGGATCATAGTTCTTACCAGGCGGTCGGCTGTAGCAACACTTCCTGCAAAAGATGTGCGATCAGGAAGTTTGGCAACCCCGTCCTCCACAATCACTTTCAGACCACTATGTAAAGGTCCCAGTACACTATCTCCTTCGGGCATTCCCGCAGCACGCATGGCATCTGTGATCAACGCGATTTTATCCGGTCCTTTTATTTTAAATATCAGTTTTAGAAGTGGTTCCGGTAAGTGAATTCCATCTGCTATAATCTCAACATCCATATCTAAAAGGAAGGCACTCTCTATAGTGCCTGCAAACCGGAAAGCATTTCGCCTTGTAACACCCGACATGGCGGAATACAGATGCGTTGCAAGCGTGTATCCATTTTCGTAAGCTTCCAGGACTTCTTCATAAATGGCGTCCGTATGGGCTACTGCCGGTAGTATGCCTTTTTTTCGGAGGCTATTTCCAAAATCGATAGCACCCGGAAGTTCAGGCGCGGCGCTCCAGCGTACAATGGAATCCGAATAAGCCAATATCTCCTCATATTCTGCAGGATCAGGATTTCGGATGTAGCGGGGATCCTGTGCGCCCCGCTGACTCAATGCAAAATAGGGTCCTTCCAGATGCATACCCAAAAACTGCGCACCTTTCTTGTTTTTTTTGCAGGCAGTTTTGTAGTAATCCAGGGTTTTCAGCAAGTCGTCCTTTTCGCTGGTAAGTGTGGTAGGCACCATGGCTGTAGTTCCATAGCGTGCATGCGTTTCAGCAATATGCAGGAAGGCTTCCGCTGAGCCATCCATAAAATCGGATCCTCCGCCTCCATGAATATGAATGTCTATAAATCCTGGTGAGATGTATTTACCCTTGGCATCAATGATATCAGCATCAGGAAAATCGGGATTACCCTGATGAATACCGATAATTTTCCCGGCTTCAATAAGTATGGTGCCATGTTGGATATACCGATGCGGTGTGATGATGGTACCGTTTGTAATTTTGAGTTTCATTCTGAAGTGAAGGAGTTCAAATTGATGGTGAATGGTCAGACTCAGAATCCCTTGATTAGAAGTCGATGCCGTGTTACCACATAAAATCTGGTAAAATAATGAAGGAAAATACAGAGATATCTTTCTCAGCGGCCTTAAACCGTAGGTTCCCAACCTTTTTCATATGCTCTTTTCCATAATTTCTGAGCTTTTTTATTTTTTAGAATGTGTCCGTTTGCCGGATTGACTTCTAATGAACCACCGGATCGCAGTGCGATGTTGCCGAGTTGGCAAAGCAAAGTACTCTGGTGTCCGCCTATAATTTCTGCATTGAGCGTTGCTCCGTTTTTAATACCGTCAAAGAAATTCTGTATATGGATGGCATCCAATGCCTGCGAAGGATTCATCTTGTTCCTCGGATCAATCATCAGATCATTTTTGACATCTTTCACAAGTTTGTTATTGAGATCATATATTTTGTATTCATTGCCACCAAAAATCTGTACAGAACCATTTTCGCCGTAGAAAACAACACCTACGCTATCGCCTTCAACGGTACGGCCATTACAACTTCTTCCTTCCCAGGTCATGGCAGTATTGTTGTCAAAATTCCAGCTGATGATCTGTGTGTCTGGCGTTTCCCAGTCGTCTTTATACCTGAATCTTCCACCCGTAGATGTTACATGCGTAGGATACTCCACGCCAAGTCCCCAGCGCATCAGATCTACCATGTGGGTACCGTTATTTAGTGCTTCTCCTGTGCCCCAGTTCCACAGCCAGTGCCAATTGTAGTGAATGAGATTATCTTTATAGGTGGCTCTTGGAGCCGGTCCTTGCCAAAGATCATAATCCAGCCAGGCGGGAACGGCAGTTTGTTTACCTGTACCTATAGATGCTCTGTTATTGGTATACCAGCCTTTTGCAAAATAGGGTCTGCCGATTACACCATTATGAACTTCTTTAATAGCAGCCGCTACGTTCGGCCAGGAACGACGCTGATTACCCATCTGAATCACATTCTTATATTTTTTTGCCGCCTCAACCAGCAATTCACCTTCGTGAGGATTATGGCTGCATGGCTTTTCCAGATATACGTGCTTACCCGCTTTAGAAGCAAGGATAGCCGCAGGTGCATGCCAGTGGTCGGGTGCGGCGACTACCAATGCATCCATATCCTTGCTTTCAAGTGCTTTTCTGAAATCCGGGATATTGGCTGGTTTGCTGTTTTGAATTGAGGCAACTGAACTGATACATTTTTCAGCTGCGCGCGAATCCACATCAGATATACTTAGCACCTCACAATTAGGCTGAAGTGCGTAGTTGCCGGCCAGTGCAAGCCCCCGACTATTTACACCCATTATACCCACTTGTATTTTTTCATTGGAACCCAAAATGCGGGAATAGCTTTTAGCGCTGAATCCGGGAAGCACGCCTCCAAATGTCAGCAGTGCTGAACCCGCGAGCGTTTTTTTGATAAACGCTCGCCGCGATCCATTAGTGGCAGGTTCAGAGATAGTAGTATTTTTCATGGTTAAGAGTTTAGGAATAGTGCTATTTGATCTTCTTCATTACACTTTCAATGGTTACACTTTTTCCTCCCTGCCTTTTACTTTCATCGGCGGCTTCCATGAATGCGAATAGTTCGATGGTTTCTTTGGGTGTAACAGGTACCTGTCCGGTTTGAAAATATTTGACGATATCTTTTAAAAGAGGTTCGTAACCATTGTATGGTCCTAGTATTTTGTTTCCGGCTTCTGTAAAAACAGTTCCTCCATAATCATGTTTACCTGTACGCGTTCCCCTGAATGTACCGGTACGGCCGTCTTCCCATATTCCTACCACAAGGTCGGTGTCAGGCGTACTTACTCTGGTAACGCTATTGCAGCCGGTTCCCATGACAGTATATAAAGTTTCCACACCATGGATGCCATACCAGAACAAGTCAGGATGCGTTTTTTCCAAAACTGCAGGACTGAATGTGTCTGCGCCGAGCACTTTGGTTTTGTCGATCCCCTCAATACCAGTGATGTAACGGAGAGACGAGGCAGAAAAAATGGGGATGTTATATTTCTCTGCAGCCTTGTAGATGGCGATCACATCAGTTAATGTACCTGCAACCGGCTTGTCAATGAATACACGTTTGCCAGCCTTTAATACTTCGGTTGCCTGTTCCAGATGTCGGCGTCCATCATTTGTTTCTAAAAGAACTACGTCACATTTGTCAAGTAATTCCTGAATGGAAGCTGTAATTTCCACATCAAGCTTCTTTACTTCTTGTATATATTCAGGAATTCTTTTGGTACTTGACAAAATATCCTTGCTACCATGCGGATAAGCAGCAACTACTTTGTATCCGTCGTAAGCGGGATCGGCATTGACTGAGTTCAGTACTTTTGTAAAAGCTACACTATGAGATGTGTCCAAACCTACAATTCCAATTCTTTTGCCTGGATTACCTGACGCTTTTAGAGGCAAGCCGCGCATAAGTGCCAGGGAGATACTGCCCGTCAATGCTGCGCCAACGAATTTTCTTCTGGAAACGGTACTCATAGCGAAATATAATGATAGGATTTAGGAATAGTCAGTAATTAATAAACATTCGGGTACGTACCCGCAATTTATTAAATATTTGTGTCAACTTTTAATTGTAGTATATAATTAATATTATACATGGAATCAATGTTATTTAAATGTGGATCTTCCAACAAAATATGATCGAAGCGATACATCAATTTTGATAAAATACTTCATTTTCCTTTGTCACAATATCGATAGGCATAAAGTATGCTTTTTCTACGGACGTTCCCAATACAAGATTTTGGTAAAGTGACATGATTCCCCGGTAGCCCTGATCCTCCGGTTTATGACAGATCAGAAAATCGATGATGCCATTTTGTAGAAAAAGTACATTCTGTTTGATAAAGTCATATCCTACCAAGCCGATATCAGTCAGCCCTTTTTCTTGTAAATATTTTGCTATGGAGAAGACTCGTGAATTTGTTACAAAAATGGCTCCGGTCTCAGGATGCATATGAAATGCTTTTACCAACGCTTTGGACACAGAAAGAAAATCAGTATCGCGTATGTCAATCCTGACGATTTCATTCAACTGATTATGATCTTTAAAATAGGATCGGAATCCCTCTTCGATCCGTATGTAGTTGTAGCTTTCCTTTTCCGGCGATATATTGACAAACAGAATTTTACAATCCTGTCTTAGTCTGTATGTCAGTAATTTGGCGCCCACATATCCGCTTTGTGAAAGATGTGGTCCTATATAAGAAAGCGTTTCACTATCTGGTAAGCTGCTATCAATACAGATGACCGGAATTTTCAGTTTTCTACATTCCTGAGCCAAGGCAGAGGCATCCTCAATAAAAGAAGGTGCAATGAGCACGCCGCTTACACCCGTTTTTAATAATAGATCAGATTGTTCCTTAAATGACTTTTTGTCGTTAAGATCAAACAAAAATGTATGGACTTGAATACCATACTGCCTGATTTCGTTCTCAGCTCTTCGGATTCCACGTAACGGAGCTTCCCAGAAATCTGTTTCGTCGGAAATTCTAGGGATCAATACGCCGATGCTGATGACTTTTTTGGAAGCAAGCCTGCTCGCCAGGATATTGGGTTGGTAGTTCAGTTCCTTGATGATCTGATTAACCTTTTTCTTCGTTTTTTCGGAAACACCGGTCCGGTTATGCAGCACCCTGTCCACAGTGGCAATAGATACCTTTGCCCGTCTTGCTATTTCCTTTACACCAGAGGAGGTATTCTCATTTTCCATTCGTTGCTACTGAAATATTTGAAGCCATACTTTTCAGATAAGTACAAATGTAGATGGTTTTACTAAGTGCTGTCAAAGTTGGAAAGGGAAATGAGGTTGTCTTGCTTTAAAGTATAGGTAAGATCTGCGGTATTTGTACAAAAATGTAGCGTCTGCATCATATTTTAGCGACCTTGCTATACGACTACATTTTATATTCATGATATATCAGCTTTCTTTCCGTTTTCTCAAATCAACTCATCTCATCTGTTTATTTCTGTTCGGTTTACTCTGTCAGGATATATGTTATGCTCAGACAGCCAGCAAAAGGATCGTTTTTGAAGAGACGTTTGACAAACCCCTTGACAAAGATATATGGAAAATAGAAATGGCTGAACCGGGCCTGGTTGAGACAAATAAGGGAAAATTGGTTATTGATTCCCCCGGTGGCGTAACCGTATGGTTGAATAAACGGCTGAGCGGAGATTGGGTGATGGAGTATGATTGGACGGTAATAGTGGCGGGGGGAAAGAACGACAGACTCTCTGATCTGAACCAGTTTTGGATGGCGACTGATCCAGAGAACGACAATTTGTTTACGAGAAGCGGTAAATTCGAGGAGTATGATTCCCTTAGCCTGTATTATGTAGGAATGGGAGGCAATACAAATACCACCACCCGATTCAGGAAATACCATGGAAATGGCAATAAACCACTGTTGCAGGAACATACCGATAAAGCGCATTTGCTAAAGGCAAATCATACTTATCACATCAAAATTGTTGTAAGCGATGGGCATACCAGCTTTTGGGTAGATGGTAAAAAGTACTTCAGTTATACCGATCCCTCTCCGCTTAAAGAGGGGTACTTTGGCTTCAGATCTACCTGGTCCAGACACCAGATAGACAATTTTAAAATATCTTCTAGTGCATTATAACGATCATTTCACGGCATAAAATGAAGGTTGTGAAATAAATACTTTGCTGGTTTAAATTCTATATTGTTACTTTGTCTATATATTCTGTAGATTAAATAATTTTTATTGCCTGCATGAAATCGTATTTTCAAGACAAGCGGTCCCAGCTTTTGGACCCATCTGTCCGTCTTTGCCCTCTGTCTTATCACAGCTATACACCACCACGGACGTGTTGTTGAAACCTACTCGTCTGCGGCTCTCAGCTGCTTCTCGTTCCGGATAGCATTCGGTTTACTATCTGAATTTTTCGAGTATTACTTCTTAAGCCTCTCATTTATAATCCACTAATAATAGGTCGATTGTCCATGAAATATCATCATGCATGTACGATTGCCGATACACGAATATGCAAAAACAAATTTTTACGCATCCTTACTTCTACAGAGGATTCAACTGGGTCTTTCTGCTACTAGCTGTCAGTTTACAAGCATTTGGTCAGCAAATTACTGTAAAAGGGAAAGTCACATATGCACCCGACAAATCCTCCATTCCTGGTGTCAACATCGTTGTGAAGAATACGAATACCGGAACAACCTCAGACGCTGATGGAAATTACCAGATCAGTGCTTCTTCTGATGCAGTGCTGGTTTTTTCAGGAATCGGCTATGCAATCAAAGAGGTATCCGTTAGTGGCAGCTCAACGATTGACGTAGATCTTGAATCAGATACAAAACAACTCGAAGAATTCATCGTAGTTGGTTACGGAACGCAGAAAAAGAGAGATCTCACCGGAGCTATTTCGTCTATTTCGGCCAAAGATATAGCGGAAACGCCCGCTGCTAATTTTCTTGCCAATGCACAGGGCCGGCTGGCCGGTGTGGATATTGTCAGATCCAGCGGTGCGCCCGGTGCAGACCTGACGATCAGGATCAGAGGAAACCGTTCGATCAATGCGAGCAACAATCCATTATATGTGGTGGACGGGATTCCAACGGATGTCAGTATCAATGACTTCAATCCCAATGATATCGAATCCATGGAAGTATTGAAAGACGCCAGTTCAGTAGCCATTTATGGTTCGCGCGGAGCAAACGGCGTCATTATCATCACAACCAAAAAGGGAAAAGAAGGCAAGGCGGTGATCAGTTACGACGGGTATTATGGTGTCAAAAAAGCCAAAAAAGATATCAACCTGATGACCGGGACGGATTTTGCAGGATACGTTCGGGCATCGCGGGGTTTGGCAAAAGACGACGCCAGTCAGGATGCATCTTTTTTAAGCGGTATTGAAATTGAAAATCTGGCTAAAGGCGTTTCGACGGACTGGCTGGACCTGATCCTTCGTGACGGCATACAGCAAAGTCATCAGTTATCGGCCAGTGGAGGCAATAAAAACACGACCTACTACTTATCAGGCTCCTATTTTGACGAAAAAGGAGTCCAGCAAAAAAGTGATTACAAGCGGTATTCATTCCGGACAAACCTGGAAAGCAAATTGACGGAAAGATTAAAAGTCGGATTGAGCGCTACGGTCACCAACGACGTTCAGAACACGATGGCCAATGCGCCTTATTCGAACGCATTGTCATTTTCTCCATTGGTACTGCCTTATGATGCAAACGGTAATTTCGTAGCCTATCCCAATCCGCGCGAAGGAAACGCAACGAATCCGTTGCTGGAATATCAGCCCAACCAATATGTGAATGAAAGAAAAAAGTACCGTGTTTTTGCGAACATCTACGGCGAATACAAAATAGCGGAAGGATTTAGTTACCGCCTGAATTACGGCCCCGACCTGAATACATCCCGCAAAGGAACTTACAACGGAACATTGGCCGGAAGTACCAATACGGCATCAGTGGACAATCAGCAGAACTTCGCTTACACGCTGGAAAATATTCTGAATTTTGATAAGAAATTCGGAAAGCATGCGCTGAACGTAACCGGACTTTTCAGTACACAAAAGAACCGTTTTGAATCTTCCCAAATCAATGTGCGCGATATTCCAATCGAAACTTCTTCCTTTTATGATATCGGAAGCGCGGTTGAAATTCTGGATAAACAAAGCTCTCTTACGCAGTGGGGATTGCTCTCTTACATGGGACGGATCAACTATGGATTTAAAGACCGTTATCTTTTAACACTGACGGGCAGAGCAGATGGTTCTTCGCGTTTATCGGCCGGGAAGAACTGGGCCTTTTTCCCTTCTGTATCCGCAGGTTGGGTGATTTCAGATGAAGCGTTTCTGAATAAAGTAAAAGCCATTTCTTTTCTGAAAATACGTGCTGGTTACGGCCAGGTTGGCAATACTTCAATCGCGCCTTATCAAACCTTGGGTGGATTGACCCGTTCTTCTTATGCATTCGGATCTGACCCGGCATTCGGATATGCTTTAAATGTGATTCCTAATCCTGATTTACGCTGGGAGATTTCTAAAACCATCAATGTCGGTGTAGACTTCGGATTACTGAATGACCGGATTTCAGGTTCATTGGAATTGTATGATACCAAAACCAGCGATTTGCTTCTGAGCAGATTGATACCCATTACTTCCGGATATACGTCAATCCTTCAAAACATTGGTGCAACCAGCAACAAAGGCTGGGAGCTGACCTTAAACGGCAGCATTATCAATTCAGCTTCCGGGTTTAAATGGGATGCAACTGCAAACGTTTTTTCCAATAAGGAAAAAATTGTTGAATTGTTCAATGGCAGTGATGATGACGTAGGTAACAAGTGGTTTATCGGTCAGCCGATCAATGTTTTTTATAGTTTCAAACAAACCGGTATCTGGCAAAGCAGCGAAGCCACACAGGCAACCGAAGCCGGCCAGCGCCCGGGTGATATCAAAATCGGGGATGTGAACGGCCGTGATGAAAATGGTGTGTTGACAAAATCACCTGATGGCAAGATCAATGCGGACGACCGTACTGTTTTGGGCTCAACGGTGCCGAAATGGAGTGGTGGAATCACCAACCGTTTTAGTTTCAAAGGCGTTGATTTCTCTTTTCTGGTATTTGCGCGTCAGGGACAAATGATCCAGAGCGACTTTCACAATCTTGGTGGAAACCAGTGGCAGGGAAGATATAACAGTATTAATTTTGACTACTGGACGCCAACCAACGAAACCAACCAGATTCCAAGACCTTATGCAGCGTCAGCTCCGTTGTATGCCGATGCCGTTCGTTATTTCAACGGTTCGTTCGTGAAAATCCGCAACATCACACTGGGATATAATTTACCGAAAAGCCTGTTTGGCAAAACCGGAATTTCCAGTCTGCGTATTTACGGAACAGCCGACAACGCCTTCATTATTTCCAAATACAAACTGGTTGACCCTGAAACGGCAAACGGAATTGTGGGAGGAAGCACGCCGATGTCCGCAGCGACTTATGTATTTGGTGTAAACCTGAAATTTTAACAAATCATTGAACAGGCAGGATGATCTGCAAACAGCAGAATTTCCATACAATGCTTAAAGCTGATAAATATGAAAAAGATTACATACATACTCATTTCAGCAATATTCCTGGGAAGTTTCTCTTCCTGCAACGATATTCTGGAAGAAAATCCGGTAGGTTTGGCTACGGCCGATAGTTATTACGCCACTCCGAAAGGAATCGAAGACGGATTAAAGGCAGTATATACCACGCTCCGCAATTTTTACGGACAGGAAGAAAGTTTTTTCCTCACCGTCACCGGAACAGATGTTTTTACTAATGGCTTCGGAGGCGTAACCAATTCACCTGATATCAATAATTATTCTGCCAATTTGCTGGGTACGAATGCAATGATAACCGAAGTCTGGAATAATTTCTATATCGGGATTAATCAGGCCAATGCAGTCATCAGCCGGGCGCCGAAAGTAGAAGGATTGAGTGATAGCGAAAAACAGCGGATTATTGCAGAAGCACGTTTTATCCGGGCGCTCTATTATTTTCATCTGGTACAGCAGTTTGGCGACGTTCACTTTTCTCTGGAAGAGACCATTGGTGTACAAACAACGGCCAACAGAACGCCTGTCAAGACAATTTACGATGAGGGAATTATTCCTGATCTGCAATTTGCAATTGCAAACTTGCCGGCCAAAGCAGCAAAATATGGCAGGGTTACAAAACCTGCTTCCGAAGCTTTACTGGCACGCGTGCAGCTAACCTTGGGAAACTGGGCCGAGGCAGAACGACTGGCTTCTTCGGTGATCAAAAGTTATGATTTCCAGTTGGTAAAACCTTTTTCAAGACTTTGGGATATCGCCAATGATGTCAATTCGGAAGTAATCTGGTCAGTGCAGTTCACGGCCGATCCGCTCACCAATGGAGAGGGGAATCAGAGCCATTTGTTCTTCATTTTTGATTATGCCCAAAATCCGACAATCATTCGTGATCTGACCAACGGACGGCCTTATCAGCGTTTTATGCCGACCAATTATCTGATCAAACTTTTTGATCCGGCAAAAGACAGCCGCTGGGACGGTACGTTCAAAACAGTTTGGATAGCCAATAACAGAGGTACGATCAATGGAAAAACAGTTGTTCCTGGTGATACGGCCATCAAAATTGTTCCTTACCCTGTTGCAGATGCGGTACAAAATGCTGCACCTTACTGGCTGATCGACTTCAACGATAACTGGGTGGGCGGAGCCGTAACCAATCTGGAATTCGGTGGCGGACAGCGGAGACGTTTTCCGGCTGTGAAAAAATACCTGGATCCATTGAGAACGAGTATCAATGCGGTGGATGGAAGACGTGATTTTACGGTACTCCGCCTGGCTGAACTGTATCTGATTGCAGGTGAAGCCGCATGGCGTCAAAGTAAAAACGCGGAGGCGGCTGCTTATTTCAATGTAGTGAGATCGCGGGCTGCCATCGCAGGAAAGGAAGCGCAGATGCAGATCACCGCAGCAGACGTTAACCTGAATTTTATCCTGGATGAAAGAGCGCGGGAGCTGGTTGGTGAAGTTGACAGATGGTACGATTTAAAAAGAACAGGTACGTTGCTTGAACGTGTGAAAAAATACAATCTGGATGCAGCACCGAATATCAAGGAAATGCATCTGGTTCGTCCGATTCCGCAAACACAGCTCGACAGGGTAACCAATCCGGGTGAATTTGCTCAGAATCCGGGTTATTGAAATAATGGCTTCTTATTGCCCGTCCAACGTTGAAAAGCGTAGGATGGGCAAAATTATTTAGTAAAAAACAAGCATTATATGCTAAAAAAAATCATTTCGGTAGTTGCACTTTGCCTTGGACTCTATGCTGTTGTTCTGACATTCGGCGCTGCAAAACCAGCTGCGCGAAAACCGAATGTATTGTTTATCTGCATCGATGATCTTCGCCCTGATCTGAAAGTTTATGGAAATCCCATTGTACAGTCGCCCAATCTGAATAAGTTGGCAGGACAGGCGACTGTTTTTACAAATCAATACGTAACCCAGCCAACCTGCGGCGCTTCGCGGTACAGTTTGCTTACAGGAAGACTTCCCCGAAAGGCGATTGAATTAAAAAATGAAGCCATTGAGCAGCAGATAGCCGGTAAACCCAGGACAGACAAACCGGAGACTTTCATTGATAATCTGCGCCGGAATGGTTATTACACGGTTGGAATCGGGAAAGTAAGCCATTCGGCAGACGGTTATGTATATGGTTATAATGAGCCTAAAAGTGATAAACCGGAATTGCCATACAGCTGGGACGAAATGCTTTTTGATCCCGGAAAATGGCAAACCGGCTGGAATGCATTCTTCGCATATGCCGATGGTTCCAACAGACAAAGTAAAAAAGGGGAAGTAAAACCTTACGAAAATGCGGACGTGCCCGACGAAAGTTATCCGGATGGATTGAGTGCGAACCTGGCTGTCAAAAAGCTGAAAGAACTGGCTAAAAATGATAAGCCGTTTTTTCTGAGTGTAGGTTTCTTTAAACCGCATTTACCTTTTACTGCGCCGAAAAAATACTGGGATTTGTATGACGAATCAAAAATCACACTCACGGATTCTCCTGACGTTCCTGAAAATGTAAATGATGCCAGTCTTCACCCGAGTGTTGAATTCAATCAATACCAGTTGGGAGAAGAAAAAGCTTCGCTGCAAAAACCCGTTTCTGATGCCTATGCACGGAAACTCAGGCATGCCTATTATGCGGCAATCAGTTATACGGATGCGCAGGTTGGAAAAGTGCTGGATGAATTGAAAGCGCAGGGATTGGCCGAAAATACGATCATCGTTGTGTGGAGCGATCATGGCTGGCATTTGGGTGACTACCGGGTTTGGGGTAAACATACCATTTTTGACCAGTCGCTGAGGAGTGTGCTGATCGTAAAAACACCGGATAGCAAAAACCCGGCAGTTCGTGACCAGATTGTGAGTTCCGTTGATATTTACCCTACACTCATGGGGTTGTGCGGAGTCAAAACGCTACCTGATCTGGATGGGAAAAGTTTTGCGGATCTTTTAAAAGCAAAGCCCGGTAAAAATTGGGAAAATGTAGCTTACAGCTATTACAATAAAGGAATTACGGTCAGGAATGATCGTTATCGCCTGACAAAATACTTCCGGGAAAAAAAGCCTGTTGTTGAACTGTACGACCATAAAACGGATCCGCATGAAAATCATAACGTTGCCGCTCAGCATCCGGAAGTGGTAGCCGAACTGACTAAAATATGGGAAAAAGGCAATACAGGTGTTTTTAACTAAACCTGTTACCTAAATTTAATAACTTGAAACAATGAAAAAATACCTATTACCCGCTTTGATCATTGCCGGATTTTTTGGCAAAAATTCATCAGCCCAAACGCAGAAAACGCAGCGTCCGAATATCATTTTTATACTTGCTGATGATCTGGGTTACGGAGACGTTGGTTTCAATGGGCAAAAACTGATCAAAACACCAAACATTGACAGACTGGCTAAGGAAGGCGTCAAGTTCAGTCAGTTTTATGCCGGTACCAGTGTATGCGCACCTTCACGTTCTTCACTGATGAGCGGGCAGCATACCGGGCATACGTACATCCGCGGAAACAAAGGCGTGGATCCGGAAGGGCAGGAGCCGATCGCCGATTCGGTCGTAACGATTGCCGAGGTTCTGAAAAAAGCAGGTTATTCCACAGGCGCTTTCGGGAAGTGGGGACTTGGACCCGTAGGATCGGTAGGTGATCCGAACAAGCAGGGTTTCGATCAGTTTTATGGTTACAACTGCCAGACGCTGGCGCACCGTTATTATCCGAATCACCTTTGGGATAATCAGAAAAAGATCGTGCTGGAAGCGAACCAGAACCTGATGTATAACAAACAGTATGCGCCGGATCTGATTCAGAAACAGGCACTTGAATTCGTAGACTCCAAAGACGGAAAACAGCCTTTCTTTTTATTCCTGCCTTATATTCTACCACATGCAGAACTACTTGTTCCGGAAGACAGCATTTTCCAATATTACAAAGGGAAATTTCCCGAGAAAGCGTATAAAGGATTGGATTACGGACCCGATGCAACCAGGGGAGGTTATGCTTCTCAGGAATACCCACATGCTGCTTTTGCTGCCATGGTGTCGCGGCTGGATATGTACGTTGGGCAAATTTTGGCAAAACTGAAAGAAAAAAGTCTTGATAAAAACACATTGGTGATCTTCACCAGCGATAACGGACCGCATGTAGAAGGCGGTGCCGACCCGAAATTTTTCAACAGCGGCGGTGGCTTTAAGGGTGTGAAAAGAGATTTATACGAAGGCGGGATCCGTGAGCCTTTTGCAGCCCGCTGGCCGGGTACGATCAAACCGGGAACAACCAATAATTATATCGGTGCTTTCTGGGATCTGCTTCCGACGTTTGCAGAACTGGGTGGTGCAAAAGTGCCTTCCGGCGTAGACGGAATATCTTTTACAGCTTCACTTACCGGGAAAGGAACACAGAAAAAACACGAGTTCCTCTACTGGGAATTTCATGAACAAGGCGGCAGGCAGGCAGTTCGTCAGGGAAACTGGAAAGCGGTAAGATTAAAAGCGGCAGGTAATCCCGATGCGCCTGTTGAACTTTACGATCTATCAAAAGACCCTGCGGAAAGTAAAAATCTTGCAGCACAGTTTGCGGATAAAGCCAAAGAGCTGGGCAATATCATGAACAGGGAACATGTGCATTCCGTACTGTTTCCATTTGAAAAAGTGGACGGCAAGTGATGTTGATGAAAGACATCGAGAAGAAACGCCTTCTGCACAGACCTGGCTACAATTCCAGAAGCCATTCGATGCGGTATAAACTATACTTTTAGGATTTGTATAGCTGTCATCCTGTGATTTCGGAGCGTTTGACCAAGCATTAACCATTGGTTTTTGCACAAAAGAAACCGATATAAGCAGCATAAACAAAAGGTACACTTGGTTGGCATGGCTGTATAATTTTCGGAACAGCAGAAAAGTAATGTGTTAAAATACTATTGATACTCTATTCACTAAATAGTCAAAATGTGATTCTTTAAGTCGTTGACAATCAGTGTTGGTATGGATTTTTTCATTTTTTATTAAACGAAAATCACTATGCAAAACACTGATCTTGTCAGCATCTATCTCAGAGATCTGGATGCCGAAGCAATTGCTACCGGAAAATGCCTGGAAAGAATTCCTGAATCGCTTTACGCTTATAAGCCCCATCCGAAATCAATGAATCTGGGTTATCTGGCATTACTGGTGGCTGAAATGCCGCTTTGGATTGCAGTGATGATTGATAAAGGGGAAATCGATTTTGCCACATATCAACATTTTGCACTAAGTACCAGAGAGAAGTTATCAGCTCATTTTGAAGAAAATATAAATGAAGCAAAGAAGTTTTTAAAGGAAGCGACAGAGGAAAAGCTTTCCGGTTCCTTTGCGCTGAAAAATGACGGAGCATTACTGTATTCAGCCAATGTGATTGAAGAAATCGGTACAACCATAAGACATTGGGTACATCACCGCGGTCAGCTGACCGTCTATATGCGTCTGAATGATATTGCAGTTCCATCCATCTATGGACCATCTGCCGATGAGCGCACTTTTTAAAACATTAAGCAAGAAAATTGGCGATACCATCCAGATATCGCCGATTTTTTATTGACGCTATTACCAGTTTGGATTTTGCATAGCCATCTTTTCATCCGTTGTTAATGGTCTGCCACTTTTTTGGATGGCGTCAAGGAAGGTTTGTGGAATTGGCCTCAGATAATGTTTTGCTTCAATGGGTTTCGCTTCATCATTGAAAACAACTGCACGTGATACCAAAGTTTTGGTGCGTGCCAGATCTTCCCAGCGCATCAGTTCTCCCATCAGCTCCCGTGAACGCTCATTTAGTATAAAATGGATAAACTTACTCTCGTTGGTGGAAGCTCCGACTCTATTATAGAACTCAGTAGTTGAATTGAAAATGTCGCTTGTAGTTGTTAAATGCAAAGCTTCGACTGAGCTTGCCGTAGTAGTCTCCACGTTATTGGATTCGTAATACGTGTTTTTGTCTGAATAGGATACAAAAGCAGCAGTATTAGCAGCAACGTTGGTTTTATAGGCAACCCCTCCATCTACATAAAAAGAACGGTCTTCTCCCTGCTTATAGGCTGCACGGTCACGAACCTTATTGATATAGGCAAGTGCCTGCGTATATTGCTGAAGACGCCCGTAAGCTTCTGCAGCGATCAGATAGGTTTCACCCAGACGAGCCAGTATACCATCGCGTTGGCCAAACTGTGTCGCTACTGAAATACGCGAGCCGTCAGCAAATTTGGAAAGCGCCACGAAACGGCTTGCTTCGTAGTTGCCATGCCCTCCCAAAAGATTTTCAGCCTGGCCAGAGAAATATCTCACAAACATATGCGGTGCACGACGCTGGATGTTTGCGGAGGTATATCTTGTATCACCTGCGTTATTGACTATGTACAGTATCGACTGTTCTCCACCTGCAAACTTTGGCTTGCCTACAAGATCCGTACTTGGTGCATTAGCTGCAGTCCATACCGGTGCAGCCGCCGGACGGTTGCTCAGATAAACGGTTTTGAAGCTTTTCCAGAAACGGCTGTCATTTACCCTGTCATACACATCAAGCGCGTAGTCGGTGGAACGAAGACGTTGGAATTCACGCCCTCCCGGTATATCGCGTTGCATACCTGGCAAGTTCTGATAAACCGATGGATAGTACAGGTGCATTTGATTTCCATACCGGCCTTGCGTGGCAGTATTGCTGGAAAACTGCGCGGAAAGAATAATTTCCGGCAATCTTTCTGAAGCGCCGTCCGGAGCAGTATAGTTCCAAAGGTCACTGAAATTAGGCGCGAGTGTATGCACACCACTATCAATGACCAGATTTGCATACTTGATTACGTTCTCCAGATCCGACTGACGGCTGCTGCTGTTCCAGTCGCTGTTCAGTTCACTGGCTTTGAAAAGATAGGCCTTTGCCAGGAAATGAGCGGCTGCCCATTTTGTAATTCTGCCGGTTTCTGCGGGTGTTGCCGGAAGCAGTTCATAAGCTTTTTCAAGATCACTGATAATCTGTGTGTATACTTCCTGTGCCGTGTTTCTGGTAAACTCAAGTTCTACAACTGTAGATGGTTCCAGTTTCAGAGGAACGCCGCCAAATTGCTTTACCAGTTTAAAGTAATCGAATCCGCGCATGAAGTAGCCTTCTCCCAGGCGGGTATTGCGGTTAGGACCATCTCCATAATAAACCGGCACATTGGTGATGACGATGTTTGCCGAATTGATGTTCCCGTACATGTTATCCCAAACAGTTCGGACGTCGCCCGTAAGTGAATTCAGGTTTGCATCATAGGAGTTCCACATCTGCATGGTACGGTCGCCACCTACGGTAAATTCGTCGGTTCCGTAGTTGGTAGTTGCATAAGCCCATTCATAATTGAAGTGGAAGCGAAGACTCTGATACATACCCGTAACGAGGCCGTCCAGTCCATTGGTTGTTTCGAAATCCTGGGTACTTCTGTCGGTAATCAGGTCTTCGTCCAGAAAACTCTCTTTGCATGCAGAGGGTACTGTCAGTAATAGTGCTCCCATGCAAACCTTAGTAAATATTGACTTTATATGATTCATATAATTCTTTCGTAATAAATGAGACAAAAACCGGTTTACTTAAAAACCTACATTCAAACCAAACACCAATCCCCTGTTGAAGGTAGAGCCACCAAGATCCGGATCCAGCCATGAAATATTCGAGTAGATCAGCCCCGGGTTTTGAATTTGTGCATACACACGACAGTTCGTCATCCTCAATTTTCCGGCAACGCTTGCAGGCAGGTTATAGCCTAGCGATATGTTGCGAACTTTAACAAATGAGCCATCCTGATAATTCATAGCACTCTTGAAAGGATCACCTGCAGCAGAATTGTAATTCGGAGACGGATAGTCATTGGTCGGATTTTCAGGAGTCCAGTAATCAAGAACCCGTTGTGAAAAACGTCCTTGCAAGGACTCGGCTCCTCTTGCCACCGTAAAGCCCAGGCGCCCAAACATGAATACAGCGAGATCCCAGTTCTTGTAAGTAAATGTATTGTTGAAACCGAATGTGAATTTGGGACTTGAATTCCCTACAATCTTTCTGTCGTTGTTGGCATCGATACGGTAATCGCCATTCAAATCTACCACCCGGATGTCACCCGCTCTGAAATTGTGGCCATTGGCATTGAATTTTGCCATTTCTTCCAGATCCGCCTCTGTATTTTGCCAGATTCCCTGCTTGGTGTAATCATAGTATACAGCGAGGCGCTGACCAATGAACCACAGGTTGGCAAGGTCATCATTTTTACCATTAGACAATTCTTCAATTTTGTCCTTATTGGCCGAAAAATTCAATGTTGAAGACCATTCTAGATTGCGTTTTTTGATGTTGACGGTATTGATCGTTACATCAATTCCCTTGTTGGATGTAGCCCCTACGTTGTCCCAAGTTGATACATAACCCACAATAGACGGAATGCTTCTCTGAAGTAGCAGATCCGTGGTGCGTGAGGTATAGAGATCAACTGTACCACTCACACGGCGTTGCAGCAGATCGAAATCAATACCCAGGTTCCATTGCGTTGTATGTTCCCAACCAAGATTCAGGTTAGCCATTACAACAGGATTGGCCAGCGAAGCATCTGAAGAGACGTAACCGGCTTCCACTTTGTTTCCCCACGTATAATAGAGTGTTTCAAGGGCTCCTTTGGTCTGATAAGGGCTGATGGCAGCATTACCTGTACTTCCAAATCCGATACGGGTTTTAAGCATATTCACCCAGGAAACAGACTTAAGAAACTCTTCCTGATCCATGTTCCAGGCAAATGCAGCAGAGGGAAAGAAATCCCATTTATTTCCAGGTGCCAGCTGTGAGGCGCCGTCCCAACGCGCTGAGGCAGTGATCATGTACTTGTCATTAAAGCCATAATTGAAACGACCCATGTAAGACAGCAACTGAGACTCACTAAGACCCGTTCCAAACCCGTCCAAAGCGCTTACCGAATTTAGCTGGTGCCATCTCTGGCTGTCCCAGGGAAGGTTCGTCGCGGTCATCCCACTCGTTTCTGTCAGGTTTGAAGATGCACTCTGTAGCAAGGTTAAACCAATGGTGTGCTTCCCAAAAGTGCGGTCATAGTAAAGCAGGTTGTCCAGCGTATAGGAGAAACGCGATGTCTGATTTAGCTGAGCATAATTGGTTGACCCCGGTTCACCGCCGCCACGGTTGATAGAGTTTCTGTCCATCCATCTTCCGTTACGCAGGTTGTAAAAATCCGGACCGAAATTCATGCGATACTTCAGCCCTTTCATAATATCCACTTCTGCAAACAATACACCCAGCGTACGTAATACCTTCCTTTCATTGATATTGAATCTGTCTTCCCCGATCGGATTAAGAATGTTGATATCTCCACCAGGAAGATTGATACGATTTCCATTATCATCGAATGGAACTGCAAATGGTAACATACCCTGAGCTGCAAAATACAGATTGCCCGGACCGGAGTTACTGCCCGAAGCAAATCCGTAATTCTGAAGGCTGTAGGTCCCGTTAATGCTTCCGCCAAATTTGAACCATTTTACAGGCGACATCTCCACACTGAACTTAGCATTAAATCGTTCGAAATCCTGGCCGAGTTGTGTACCATCCTGAAACAGGTAGCCAATGGATCCGTAGGCTTTCATTTTGTCCGTGCCTCCACTCAGGCCAAGTGTATGATCCTGTGTTACCCCTGTTTTGAGTACCATGTCTGTCCATTTGGTTGTGGGTACGAGATTACCGTTCCAGCTTCCGCCTTCCCAACCTTTCATTACATTGGCCAGCGCATAGGAATCACCACCGAAAATACGTTCATCATCTGCCTGAGTAGGTGCTGCCGGATAATTCCCTGCGCGACGGAATGCATCTCTTCTGAACTCAACATATTGCGCAGAGTTCATCATATTCATGCGATCTTGCTGGTTCTCAATGGTGGTGGTGCCGATGTAATTAAGTGAAAGCTTTCCGCTTTTACCTTGTTTGGTGGTAACCAGTACTACGCCATTTGCACCTCTCGACCCAAATACTGCGGTCGCAGAAGCATCTTTCAGAATGTCAATAGATTCTATGTCATTGGGGTTAATGGACTCAATGCCACCTGCTGCTAAAGGAATTCCGTCTACTACGTATAACGGTGAATTGCTCGCGCTAAGTGAACGGTTACCTCGTATACGTATACTCCCCATTTCACCCGGACGTTCGTTGGAGGTGATATCTACCCCGGCGGCTCTTCCCTGCATAGCCTGCAGCACGTTGGCTACCGGTCTTTTCTTGATCTCATCGGAACCCACGCTGCTTACGGATCCGGTGAGGTCACTTTTTTTCACCCGATTGTATCCGATTACGACTACTTCTTCCAGTGTCTTATCATCGTTGGTTAAAGTAACGTCCACTACAGATTGATTACCAATCTCAACATCACGTGTTTCGTAACCAACATAAGAAAATATCAATACCCCATTATCAGGGACATCAATAGAATACCTGCCGTCCAGTCCGGTAGTTGTACCTCTGCTTGTTCCCTTCACAATAATACTTACACCAGGAAGTGGTTCGTTGGCTGCATCCTTTACAGTTCCCGCAACAGTACGGTCAATAGCCGGCGCAGTCTGAATATCCAGTGTTTCGCTCTGATCTTTTCCAGTGTTTTTGCGCAGTATAATCTGCTTGTTCATAATCATATATGAAACTCCGTAAGGAGTCAGAATTCTGTCAAGCACTTCTGACAGGCGTTCGTCGTTTGCATATAGTGTTACAGGTTGTCCTTTTGGTATCAGTTTTGAATTAAAAGAAATTCTGACATTGGCAGCTTTGCTGATCTGATCAAGAGCGGTACGCATTTCTGTGTTTTCTCTGGATATTTTCAGCCGCTTTTGAAGTAATTCCTGCGCAGCACCTGCGTAAGAAACACCTGATAGCAGCAACGTCATGAAAATCTGTACGGTAGTAATTTTCATAATCCTAAACCACAGATGGGTATAGTTATAATTTTTTTGCATAGATTTAATAGGTTTTTGTGATTTGAAAAGGCAAAAACATTCCTCATGCTCCCCGGCAAGGGAGCAGCTTGACATTGAAATACAAGTCGGGGATTTTAGCCGGTCATGGTACGAACATGCCCGGCTTTTTTATGACTTGTCAGGGAGAATAAGATGTGTTTATAAACATAGATTCGGGTTTAAATGTGAAAGTCTTACTGATTACATCCTTTTGATATAACCTTTATGTGATCATTTTCAATCATATAGCTGGTGCCAGGGCCAATTGAATTGCAGACAATATTTAATTTTTCAAACAGGGGTTCATCGGTTAAGTTGGTGGTCAATTCACAGCCATCCAGTACTGCACGATCTAATTCTATTTTCAGCCCATATGCTTTCCCGATCTTTTCGAATACTTCCGAAACCGGAGTGTCTGTAAACGCATAAGAGCTGGGCGTTGCAGGCAGGTACTTCAATAAGTCTTCTGATTCCAAATCCTTTGTGTTGAAGCCCGACTTAGCCCTATTGAAAACAGCTTGCTCATTCGGAATCAAATTGACGGTTTCGTTTTTTCCTGATTGTGCTGATGTGCTGGAAACAGCTACCTTTCCTGTTTTCACAACAACGGAATAATCGGTGTCATCCGAATAGGCTGTGACCGTAAAGCTTGTACCCACCACCTTTGTCAACATCTCACCGGAATATACCAGGAACGGAGACAAAGGGTCTTTGGTAACTTCAAAGAAAGCCTTCCCGGTCAAGTGCACCCTCCTGTTGCCACCTGCTTCTTTTTCATATTTTAAGGTACTTCTGGGATGAAGAAGTACAGAGCTGCCATCCGGCAATGCTACAGGAATAACTGTGTTTGTTCTGTTATCTTTAAAAATACGGGTATCTATCTTTTCAACAGTAGCGGTGGTATGGTGTTCCGGCTGAAATTTTCCGGTTGTCTTTTTTGTAAGGAAATACCATCCTGCAAATGAGCAAAGCAATACAACAGCGGCTGCGGCGCGCCAGTACATAGGTTTGATGTAGCCGGACTTCTCTGCTTTTACAGCTTTAATGGTTTCAAGACTTATTGTTTCGAAGTAATCGTCCGAAAAAGGTTCTTCCCTGATTACACTGGCCAGAACAATCTCTCTGGCTTTCATAGCTTCTTTGGCGGAATCAGGGTTTTGTGAAAGCCATAAACTCCATGTCGCTTCTGTATTTCGAAAACCTCCGTTGAGCACCCATTGCCTGAAACTTTCGTCAGCTAAATAGTCAGCAACTTTGTAATGGGAATAGTTTATCATGAAATGTTAATCTTGCTGTTTATAAGCAGTAGTAACAGTTCATAAGCTTTATACTGGTTTTGATTATATTTTTTTTTGAAATTTTTAAAAAAGATAAAATTTGAGATAAAACAGGATGGCTGATATGGAGTTCAATGGAAAGGAGTGACGCAGAGAATTGAGTGCTTCGTGAATAAGGTTGATGGCCGTCTGGTATTTAACGCCCATTACTTCTGCAATCTCATCATTACTCATGTTTTCAAAGAAACGCAGATAAATTGCTTCTTTTTGTCTGCGGGGAAGCTGACTGATAAAGCGGTTGATCATAAGTACCCTTTCTGCTTCCGTTTCATTTTCTATAAGACGGGCTTCAATCGAAAATTCTGTGAGAAATGGCGCTTCTTCATGCTTTTCGCCGGATACAAAGACACTTTCTTTTTTGAGTGTAGTAATAATTTTGCGACGAAGGCACGTAAATAGGTAGGGGCGGATCTCGGTAAGCTGGCGAAGGCCTGAACGGTATTGCCAGAGCTGAATATAGACTTCCTGTATACAATCCTGTATCAGCAGGTCATTTTTTACCAGCTTTCTTCCATAAAGTGCAAGTGGTTTCCCAAACAGCCTGATCAGCTGTTCGAGTGATTTCTCATCCCCGCCCGTAAAGTCTTTCCACAGTTGCTCTTCCTCTGACATTGCTGCAATATTCAATCCTCCGGTTTCTAATGATATGATATTTTGTCATTAAAAAATAATACTATTCCGATCCTAATTTAAGGAAATTATTCAGACAATATATTGCAGAGGTACATTTCCGTATTTGTGTATGATGATCAAATAGGAACGATCCCGCTAAATTTGGTTCAGAGTGAATTACTTAAAGCAGGTACTGAAAAAAACTACTGATGAGAGCAGGTGAAAATAGGTTTTGCGAGCGGTTTTCTGACTGATCCGGTTTGTTGGCCCGGGTTTTATCCCGGATGTGAGGTGCCAATTGTTTACTTCAGATCTACCAATCGATACCCAGGCTTGTTTTGCCAGAGTCTGTCAGGCAATAATAAAGGGTAATGCCCTTTGACGGGTAATTGCTTACAGCACATTGACTTTTTATGACCATTTACTCGGATTTATAACCTTTCAGTAACACAATCCTCTAAATTTTTGTCTGGCAATTTTATTTACGGATATTTGAGTTACATAAATATTGCGCTTGAAAGAAATGACCAAATACATTGCCGCCAGCATCGTAATCATTCTGGCTTTCGGATATATTGTTTTTTTTGCTGTTCCGACTATTCCTTCCTTTGATGATTATTATGCTACACTATATCTGATCAAAAAATTTTATTTTGAAAATACCAATTTTGCTGATCGCATCCAACTGTTGCTTACCCGGCATAATGAGCATAGAATTGTCATTTCGAAAGCCACTGCAACTGCTTATTACGCCATATTCGGGCAGCTTAATTTCCATCATCTCATTATTTTTCAAAATCTTTTTCTGATCGCTTTTACCGCTATTATCGTGAGATTATTTCGGAAATATGCAGTGCTGAATCCTGTTACATTTTTGTTTATTGCGGCTTATCTGTTCAGTACATCTTTCTATCATGTGACGTCTTTTTATTGGGGCGGGATACAGCACTACACTGTATTTGTATTTTCTTTTGCTTGTCTGTTATGGTTGAATGATGCGGAAAGACCACTAAGTCCCTCTTTTGGCTTCGCTGTGTTGTCTGGATTATTGGCTACACTGTCGTTTGGTAATGGGATACTGGCATTGCTCATGGGTTGTTTTCTGTTGTTTGCTCATGGAAGATATCGGCTCCTGGCGCTTTGGGGAGTATTTACAATGGTGATGGTTGTGTACGGTTTCGTGATTGATAAGCCTGAAAAACTTGCCGGTACTGAATTTAATTTTGAATGGATGGCCAGGCTGCTTTTTACTTTTTTAGGAAGTTTCGTGTATATCAATCCATCAGCAGGACAACACGTTAATATCATTTTGTGTATGCTGGTTGGTATAGCCGTAGCTGTTTTCTGGCTTTGGTTGTTTTTTTCAGGATATGCTTTTAGAAAGCCATTACTTTATGTATTACTTTCTTTGCCGGTGGTAACCGGAATAATTATCTCTATTTCAAGATTTGAGACAAAATCTGCTGGTGGTATTACATCGCGCTATATGTTTTTTACCACCACGATTCCTATCATGATTGTTCTGATTTTACTGGACATGAAGATCATTAAGTGGCCACAACTGCGTTATGCACTTCCCGTGGTACTTTCGCTCTGGGCATTATCTTTCTATAACAATTATTTTGCGCTCAGAGCAATGCGAAATGAGTTAAGTGAAACTGTAGTAAAATGGAAAAAAGATAAATCGGTACCATTGGTTTATTATCAGGAAGCCAAGAGCACATCGGAGATACTCAACTGGGGCGTTTGTAATAAGGTACTGAATAACCCTATTTATGAAGATGCTTGTAATCCGCTTTATGATGACCATCAATAAAATTTCTTTCTGACCTTATTTCACTCTTCTGAAAATCGTTTCTGTTGCCTTGCTCTCTTCTCCTTCGGGTGATATATTGTAAGCAGTAATTACCAGCGTATCGTGGTCTTGGAGGATCGTATCTGTGCGCCATCCCCATGGAAGAGGAATGTCAGGTCCACCATAATTGCCAAGAACAGAAATTCCCTGTTCAGGCTTCTGTCCACTTGACAACATCATGCCTGTTCCCATATGAAAGCTGTCGATCCATGCACATTGAAACGTATTATTGGGAATGTCATAACCGTAAACAGCAATTCCTTCCAAGGGTTTACTTTGCATTTCTCCCCGGTATTCAAACATTTGAAAACGTCCTCCAAGCACAGGTCGGAATGTCGCTTCCACTCGTGACTCATCCGCCAGTACATCTGGTTCAAACCATGTTTTAGTAGTGCCTTCCCATGCACCTGTAAGTGCTGAGAGTTCTTTATGAACGCCTGAGGATAATGATTCTTCGAATTTGCCCATGATTTAAAGTTGAATTAATGCAGATATGATTTGAAAGATAAGCCTGTTGAAGTTTTGTTATACCACATCTTACGTTCTTCGGCAACTTAGGCTTTTTAATATGGCATCATGCTGATTTTGAGTAGTCAGTGTGATAGCCATGAACAAAAATACATACAATAGAAGTAAATTTATGTGGTAGAACCAGACAGTTGCGAGGGGTATTCAGGACAAAATACTAACTTGTGGTAATCTTGCAGGAACACTATACAAAAGCAAAATTTCAATATATGATACAGCTAGCTTTATTGATCACCAACAAGCACAGAATGTTGAGCGTTGCAGCTATTCTGGATGTATTCGAATCGGTAAACCAGTTTTATGAAATCGATGGCAAACCTGCATTTTTTGATATCAGATTGTATGCCCCATCGGCTGATGTACCGGCATATGGTAGACATGCTGTTCGACCGATATCGGAAGCAGAAGCACCGGGACTGATATTTATTCCTGCATTTTCTGCAGAGGACATATCAAATGCTATTAAAGAAAATGCCGCTCTGATCCCATGGTTACATCAGCAGTATCACCGTGGAGCTGAAATTGCCAGTTTTTGTACCGGTGCATTTCTGTTGGCTGCTACCGGACTTTTGAATGGAAAAAGGGCCACTACCCACATTAATGCTTCAATTCCTTTTGCTGCGTCATTTCCTCATGTTCTACTCACTGCAGATGCCGTCGTGACGGATGATAGCCGGACCTATACAAGTGGTGGGGCTACGAGTAGTTTCCATCTGATGCTGTATCTGATCGGAAATTATTGTGGAAAAGAAATGGCGACACGCATTGCCAAAATGTTTGCGATCGATATGGATCGGGAACATCAGACTTATTTCGGGACGTTTGAGCCGACTGTAGATCATGGTGACGGAATTGTAAATATGGCGCAGCAACAAATCCAGAAGCAATATCAGGACGGGCGAACGATTGAAGAACTGATACAGGATATTCCTGCGAGTCGGCGTAATGTGGTAAGGCGCTTTAAGCAAGCAACGGGTATCACACCTATTGAATACCTGCAGAAAACGAGAATAGAAGCTGCGAAGAAATTATTGGAACAAACGGATCAGAGCGTATTGGAAGTCATGCTTAATTCCGGATATAATGACCTTAAATCTTTTAGGCAGTTATTCAAAAAAAGTGCGGGGCTAACGCCTAAGGATTACCGTGCTAAATTCAATGTTTCCAGAATGGATCAAAAGCGTCATACAGCCAATTTGACTTCTGTCGTTTTGGATTCTATCTAAATCTGGATTCAGGCAGCAAGTGCTTCACAGGCGGTCTGACACCTTCTGCATGCGTCAGCGCATATTCTGCAATGTTCCATACCCATCATAGCGTGCTTCTCACATTCTTCTGCGCATTCACGACAGATTTTAGCACATACTACACAAAAATCGGTGGTGTATGTACTTTTCAGAAGCATTAACTGAGCTGCAGCATGACATGAAGCTGCACATTGTAAATCAAGATTGATACATTTGGTCTGGTGAGAAACTTGCTCGTCTTCAAGACAGGTACTTGCGCAATAATTACAAGCAGTCGCACACGCGTTACAGGCATCAATGCATTGCATTATCTTTGCGTCGATATTCATAATTATAGCTCAGGTTCGTTTCTTTTTTAGAATCTTTGCCAAAATCCTGCCATGTATTACTTACACGACGGTTTTAAATTTTACACTTATTAGGAAATTGATATGTTATTCAAACAGAAACATCTGGAGGCTATAAAATCGGGGAAGATTACCCTTGCATTTCGCAGATGGAAAAAAGCAGACGTAAAACCTGGAAGTCTGATTAAAACAAGTGTTGGGGTAATCCGCGTCACTAGTGTAGAGGAAATCACCGCATCTCAGATTACGGATGCGGAAGCCACCAGCGCAGGTTTAAGAGATGCTTCATCATTGGTAGCATTGCTTGGAAAACAGGATGAAGGCCAGATTTATAAAATAGGAGTGTCGTTTGATTCAGAAGATCCCCGTATCGAATTAAGAGAAACGGTGGAATTGGATGAAGCTACTTACACAGAAATTCAGACGGCTTTGCTTAACCTTGATAAGTTCAGCAAAACCGGTAAATGGACGGGTAAAGTACTGGAGGCAATTAAAGCGAATCCGCGGCTTAAAGCAGCAGATCTTGCAGTCCTTGTGAAGCGGGAGAAGGAGTGGCTGAAGCTAAATGTCAGAAAATTAAAAGCACTGGGACTTACGATCAGTCATGAACCGGGTTATTCCATTTCTCCCAGAGGCGAAGCGTATCTCGATAGAGTAGGATCAAAATAAAAGGCTCAAAAGTTGATATTACTTTTGAGCCTATAAAAAAATACGATACGGATTAATGCGTTTTCACAATTTTTCTGAAAGCACGATCTTGTCCCTGTATTACTTCTACCACGTAAGAGCCGGTTGGCAAATGAGCAACACTGATTTTTTGTTTGAAATTATTTTCTGATTTAGTCAGTGTTTCTTTCTTATAAAGCCTTCCGGTACCAGTATCGAATATTCTCAGCTCTACACTGCCGATTGATGCATTAGCCAGATCGATGGTAATGTAATCAGCTGTAGGATTAGGATAAACAGATACGAGGCGTTGCAAAGGGATAATCTCTTCGCTGTTCGCTACTTGCAGAAGCGTTGTGTCAATCAAAGCCCTGCGAAGGTTTCGGCTGCCTGCTGCCAGTACAAACATGGGGGTTTCGGTTGCAGTAAGGCTCACCTTTCCGCCTGTAACCGGAAGCTCTTCCAAGGACATATTGTCAGAACCGATTACAGGACGATATACCTGAGCAGTTGCACTTCCAGCCAAATTGAGAGCGTAATTAGCCGTTCTGCCCACCTCGTCCGGAACGGTCAGAATGTATAGCGATTGACCATCCAGCTCATAACGGTCCACTATAGGATCGCTGTAGATAGTTTCCTTGTACCGATAGTTGCCGAATAATTTATTAATCTGTACCATATAATCAGCCGCAGGTCTCCGGGTCTGATCTGTATTCAGAAGCCCGGATGATCCAAACATTCCTGCTTCAGGATTATCGTCGTACATCTGATAAAAATATACTTTATCAATTCCTTTTCTTGCCGAGAATAATGAGGTACGGATGATCCAGTCGGCCTGTGTTTCCAACGCAGATTTATTGCCAATAGGAATCGCTTTGATCGGACTGTTCGGACTAACATCAAAACCGGTTTCTGTAATCCATACCGGCATGTCATAGCAAATTTCATGAGCTACTTTCACAAATTCATCGACGATGATATGGGCGGGTGTCATTTCCGCAGACATACCTCTCGTAGAAGTGCCGCTCTGAGAAGACGAGGTGTTGTCGGTATAAAGGTGAAAGTTAATGACATCCCAGCAAAGATTCACGGTTCCGTCAGGATTGAATCCCCTGAATTCTTTACACCAATCCACCATCCCTTTCACATAATCAGGACCTGTAACGAGGCCTGCGATAACTACCTGCATGGTTGGGTCAGCATTTTTTACACCTACTCCGGCTCCCATAGTATTTTTATGTCCATCATAGAAAGCAGACAGGTTAGCAGCATATTCACGGGCAGTCTGGTAGCCCATACGTCCCTTCCACCACTTATCACGTTCATTATCACACTCGATATACTTAACCAGATCTAAACCAATTTTGATCGTGTTTGGATTGTCGCCCGGCCATCTTGGCGTTGTATATACACTTAGTAAAGATGGATTTACAGCAGTATTTCTTCCATATCTGGCTGTAAACTGAAATGCTACTTTAGCTTGTTCAATGTAGGAAAGCGGATCAGCAAAGTCTTTACCATACCTTACAGGTACAAATTCTGTTTCCCGTTCGCCCTCCGGATAGGTTGCCAGCATCCAGCCGGGTAAAGTCTTGATACATGCAAGGATTTCTATGTTTTCCTGCTTGCAACGTTCATACATCAGATCGTAATGCCAGCCACCTATCAGTGTTGGATTAAAGGAATATACTCCCTCACTTGATTCCAGTTTTTCCCAGTCAAGGTAATGTCTTAAACCTTTGAAATTTTTGGCAGCGTTAACCAAATTTTCGTCGTTTTCCCATGGCTTTGCTCCATGCTGAAAATTCCACTCATAACCATTGATACCAAACATGTCGCCCAAGCGGACAGACTTGGCCGGTAGGGGAGAAGGAGCTACTGTAGCCGCGGTATGACTTCCATAAATTTCCATTTCGGTAGGCATAATCCCACGCACATCCCAAACCAGGTAACGAATATTTTCAACAGGTATATCAAGTACAAATTGCGCATTTCCAGACATGTTTCTTTCCGGATACGGGCCCACCCATCCATTGTATCTGTCTCCGTTAAATCGTGCAATTTCAATACGTTCCCACTGATCCGTAATGACAGAGAGTTTTGCAGGGTTTTGAGTATTCGATCCTTCCAGGTCAAAGAATCTCAAACTTTCAATGGTCATTTTTTCTCCTTCAAGCAATGGGTAATAGGCTTCATAGTTATCGAGTATTTTGCCCCAACCTGTATGTAAAGTCTCTGTGGTAATACCATCGAATAGCTGATCCAGGCCATGCGCTGCATTGGTCAGCTGATACCATCTCTTTGGATCGAGAATAATTTTTTGAGCGTTGGAAACGGGATCTGCCGGGTGTACGGTAATCGTTCTTGTAATATTTTCGGCAACGGTAAAATGGCCTTGTGCAGCCTGTGATGCAGTAATATTAGTGCTCCCTTCGGCCAGAATGGTTGCTGTCCATGTACCTCCATTGTTGGTCAGTGCAATAACGGATGGGTTGGAAGAGGAAAAAATAATAGGGGCAAGATTGTTATTACTTGTCGCAGAGAGATTAAAGCTATTATCACCTACTTTGATAGCAGGCGAAGTTTCAAATGTAATCACAGATTGTGTAGGCTGTGTCACCTGTCCGCCTTCGAGCACCTCAAACCAGTTGAAGTTAAATGTTCCCTTCGGCATAAAAAGTCTGATGACCTGGTCGCCCTGGGTCAGCGCTGCTGTAGTACTAATCGTTGTATACGTTTGCCAGCCTCCTGTTTGTGGCACACTGACATTCCCGAGTATATTACTGTCCTGATCCCGGATTTGAATAATTCCATTTCCATAGGCATTGGCCACACGGAAAGAGAAGGTATGAATTCCGGAACTCAGCACTTTTACATGGTAATCCATCCAATCTTCATCATCGATATAGCCTATATTGATTCCACCATCCTGATCTCCTGAGGCTTCGGGTCGTACATCACTTGCTTTATCGAAATTCTCCGCTTCAATACGTCCGGTAAGTAATTTTGTGGGTACAAATTCAATCCAGTTAAGATTGAAATTACCATTTTCAGCATACACTCTTATCGTCTGATTCCCGGCAGGCAGTTTAACGAATAAGGAAATAGTTTGCCAACTCTGCATACCTCCCGTGCGCGGTATCACCGAGCCTGCAAGTTTTACTCCGTCCGCGTTTCGGATATGTATCTCCGCATTGTCATTGAATCCATTGGCTACTCTCAATTTGAGTGTATATCCTCCGGTTTGGGATGTTTGGATGTTGTAATCCAACCAGCTACCATTGTTAATACTTCCAACATTACTTCCACCACCGGTGTCGGATGTTGTTTCTGTACCCGCATCATGGATTGCGCTGTAATGTTCCGCTTCAATTCTGGAAGGAATTTGTGTGTAAGTATTTGGAGAAACAGGTGTGGCCGGATTAACGATGACGGTTCTCACTACGTTTTCTGCAGCGGCAAAAGATCCTTGTCCTGCTTGTGATGCAGTTATATTGCTGCTTCCTCCGGCCAGAATAGTTGCTGTCCATATAGTTCCGTTATTTGTCAGCGCAATGACAGATGGGTTTGAAGATGAAAAAGTAATAGGAGCAACATGGTTATTACTAGTAGCAGAAAGCGTGAAGTTGTTATCACCCAATTTGACAGCCGATAAAGTCTCGAATGTAATTAGAGATTGTACAGGCTGTTCAATCGATCCACCTTCTGTTACTTCAAACCAATTGAAGTTAAAAGTTCCTTTCGGCATAAATAGCCTGATCACCTGGTCGCCCTGGGCCAGTGTAGCTGTAGTACTAATTGTAGTATACGTTTGCCATCCTCCTGTCTGCGGCACATTGGCCATCCCAAGTATATTGCTATTCAGATCCCGGATCTGAATGATTCCGTTTCCATAGGAATTGGCCACACGAAATGAGAAAGTATGTAACCCTGAATTGGCAACCCTTACATGGTAGTCCATCCAGTCTTCATCATCTATATAGCCTATATTAACCCCACCATCCTGATCTCCTGATGCTTCGGGTCTTACATCGCTTGCTCCATCGAAATCCTCGGCCTCAATACGTCCCGTTAGTAATTTTGTGGGTACAAATTCAATCCAGTTAAGATTGAAATTTCCATTTTCAGCATATACTCTTATCGTTTGATTTCCAGATGGAAGAATTACAAATAATGAGATCGTTTGCCACATCTGCATACCTCCTGTCCGTGGTATAACAGTACCTGTAAGTTTTACTCCATCCGCATTTCTAATATGTACTTCAGCATGGTCATTGAAGCCATTGGCCACTCTCAATTTCAGTGTATAACCTGCAGCTTGGGTTGTTTGGATGTGATAGTCCATCCAACTGCCATTATTGATATGTCCGACGTTATCTCCACCACCCTGATCCAGGCTTGCTTCTGTAGCTGCGTCGTGTATGGAATCATAATTTTCAGCTTCAATTCTGGAGGGAATTTGCGTGTAATTCTGGGCATTTACGTATGCGAAGCCCCAAACTAAAAAAAAGGAAAGCAGAAGTTTTTTCATTTGTTGATCTCAAAAACCAGAGAAGAGAATAATGTAATTTATTTGCAGCAATGTAGAAATTTTAATCAATTATTGTACTTGTTGTGTATTATATTTTTTCGCAAAAATATAGATTATATTCTACACGTATACAATGTATTTTTACATACCCCGATTTTGCATTTGAGAACGATCCTTCTGGCGCAGATACTGAGAAAGGGTCAAATTAATTTTAAATTTGACCTTATTGACTTAAATGTAGAAAGGCAGGAAGGACAGCCTATTCCACAAAATATGGAAGCTTTTGGTACTTTACATGTTAATTGAAAGCCGGGATTTCCGGCTTTTCTCCAGGATAGGGAGTAGGTTCCGTTTCCGGAACTATCGGTTCTACTGGTGGCAATTCCGGTTCTGGTTGAATGGGTGGTGTTTCCGGCTCTTTTTCATAAGGCGGTGTTTCTTCCGGGGCATTAGGAACAGGCACTTCAGGCCGTGGGTCAAATGGCGGTGTTTCATCCGGCCCTGCAGGAGCAGGTGTTGGCTCGATGTTAAAATTGTCTTTGTGAACTGGCTCGGCCTGTTCCCAGAAGGTAGTTGCAATTTGATATATATCCATGGCGTTTAGACGTTTATCTGGTTCAAGAGTTTCGGAGGATGTTAAAATAATTGTGCCTTAATTTGATGATACCTTCTGAGTGCGTATGCTATTCCCTGTTTTTTCCGGTTTTGCTTTGTTATTTTACCCACTATGAAAATATTGATTGTTGAAGACGAAGCAGATCTGCAGGATGTAATTCGTCAATCGCTGGAAATGGAGCATTATCTGGTAGAGTCTGCTACTGATTATGCATCTGCTTTGAATAAGATTATCGATTTTGAGTATGATTGTATTCTTCTTGATATTATGCTTCCCGGGGGAGACGGGCTGGGTTTGCTAGCGGAGTTGAAAGCCTTAGGGAAATCAGAAAATGTGATCATTATATCTGCCAAAGATTCACTGGATGATAAACTCACAGGTTTGAATCTGGGTGCGGACGACTACCTTACTAAGCCTTTTCATATCGCGGAGCTCACCGCACGGGTAAAGTCTGTATTGAGAAGAAAATCTTTTCAGGGAAACAACAGCCTGGTTCTCGGAAATCTAAAACTGAATATAGAGGATCGGACATTGATAGTGAATGAGGAGACACTCGCCCTGAACCGAAAAGAATTTGATATCCTCACCTATATGATTGTAAATAAAAACAGACTTGTAACAAGGACTGCGCTCGCTGAACATGTTTGGGGGGATCATATGGAGGATGCGGATGATTATGAATTCATTTATTCCCAGATTAAAAACTTAAGGAAAAAATTAAAAGATCATCGTGCAGATGTAGAGGTTCAGGCGGTATATGGTATTGGGTATAAACTTGTACAGCTATGAGTTTACTGAACTACACACTTAAGTATCTGGCATTTGCACTGTTTGGCATCATAAGTGTGTGGGCTGTGATCTTTTATGTGAATATGCTGGACGAGGTATATGACAGTCTGGATGATGGTCTGGATAATTTTAAAATGCTTATCATCGAAAAGGCCAGTCAGGACTCGACTATACTTTTCAGGAATGAGTTTGCAGAAGGTAACTATGAGATCCGGGAAATACCGAAAGAGTATGCAAAGAAGATCAAGGATGTACATAAAGACACACTTATGTATATGCCTTTTGAGGACGATTTAGAGCCTGTCCGGATGCTGACGACCGCCTTTAAAAAACATGATCGTTATTATGAGCTCAAGATTATATCTTCCATGGTGGAAGAAGATGATCTGATTGAAGACTTATTTTATGCGCTGATATGGCTGTATTTAGCATTGATTGGTAGTATCCTGATTGTGAATAACCTGCTGCTTCGTAAGGTATGGAAACCATTTTACAGCATGGTGGAACAGTTGACACATTTCAGGCTAGGTGTAAATAAGCCTATCAAATCAATAGAAACTAACGTTCGTGAATTTCGCATCCTGAATGATTCTGTCATATCTCTGACGCAACATACTACAGATGCTTTCAATAGTCAGCGGCAATTTATCGAAAATGCCAGCCATGAGCTGCAGACGCCGGTTGCCATCAGTATTAATCGCCTGGAATTACTTGCGGAGAAAGGAGCGTTGACAGAGCCGGATATGGAAACGGTTGGACGGGTTATTCAGACACTGGAACGCCTTACCCGCTTAAACAAATCTTTATTACTCCTCTCCAAAATTGAAAATCGCCAGTTTGAAAACGGAGAAAAAATCAGTCTTAATCAAATCATCAAAGATCTGGTGGCTGAGCTGGAAGATTTTGCCAGTTTCAAGAAAGTAAAAATTGGCATGGAGGAAAAAGCAGAACTGAATTATATCATGCAGAAAGATATGGCCCTAGTGCTTGTATCTAATCTGCTCAGGAATGCTATAGTTCATAATCATGAAGATGGTTTAGTGAACATTACAATCGATCAGGATCGTTTCATTATTGCTAATACAGGGGTATCCTCTGTACTTAATAATGAACGGATTTTCAGGCGGTTCGAAAAATCTTCGTCAGACAATAATAGTACCGGTCTGGGACTGGCGATTGTAAAAGCGATTACGGATATGTACGGCGCGACGATCAGTTACACCTATGATGGAGTGCATACCATGACGGTTTCTTTTAAAAATTAAAGTTTCTTTATCCCGAACGGATTGTTCCCAATTGCTTCCGGTTTTGACGCGTAACATTGTATCAAAAAACACCGGAAGTATGAAATGCATCCTTTTTATATCCATTTGTTTTGTCGCTGTAAGTATGCATGCGATAGCCCAATCTGACTCGACTGAGAAAAAAGTACCGGTGAAAATCCGACATGCGGAACCATTATATATGGATCTGATCAGAGACCTTGGAGCAAGGAAGGGCGAAAGGGAATGGAATGTAGGATATGGCATTGAAGGGCACAAGGACTATACGGTCAATCACACTTTCGTGGAATACGAGTTTTCTCCTCTGAATCGGCTTGGGCTCGAAGTCGAGGTTCCTTTTTCATTCTATCGGTCTTTTGGCGGAGATGAGAATACAGCTATACCCCGCAACAGAGTTGAAGGACTTAAACTGGCGGCTCAATATACTTTTTTGGTTTCCCCGAAACACAAGTTATCAATGGCCGCCGGATATATGCATGAATTCAGAGCGCATTCTTTTTATTCTATTGATCATGGCAGAGGTATGTTAAAAGGAAATTCGGTCAGTCCGTTTCTGATCGTCGCGAAAAAGATCGGCAGGAGATTTAATACGATGCTTTATACAGGTCCGGAGTGGGAGCTTACTCCTGAGGAAAACCGGCGTGACCTATTTTATCAGGTAAATGGCAGTGTACATTATGTTCTTGTTTCCGGCAATTTTGTGGGTCTGGAAGTGAATAGTGAACATGGTCACGCAAGTCATCAAACAGTACTGCGCCCTCAAATGAAAATTATTCTTGCTGATAATCTTGCATTAGGACTTGTAACCGGCATCCCGACCAGCTTCCAAAATAATGGAATGAGTTTCATGGCGCGCATCATTTATGAGCCACGGAAGAAATAACATTTTTCGCGCATGCAGCAATAGAATGCTCATCTTTTAATCAATTTTTATTCATTTTAAACTCAAAACACATGAAAAGGATATTTTTTTTAGCACCAATGTTGCTATGTACATTTAGCTGTTTTGCCCAGGATATCCCGGCAAAGGAGGTGCCCTCCGTGGTGGTAAATATATTTGAGCAAAAATTCCCAAAGGCAACTCATGTTGAATGGGAGCGTAAGGCAGAGATGTACAAAGTTGAATTCGAAGTGAAAAGGCAAGATCACTCGTTATGGATTAATGAGGCGGGAAGTGTGGTGAAGCACAAGCAGGATATCCATCAGGCCGATCTGCCCGCATCTGTAAAAGCAGCCATCAGCAAAGATTACAAAGGATACAGTATTGATGAAGTTGAAAAGCTGGAAAGCGGGAGTGAAACGGTGTTCAAAGTAGAACTTAAAAAGCGTTCTGAGGACATCGATCTGTTTTTTGACCAGCATGGGAAAAAAGTAGATCCTGTCAAAATGTAACCGAATGACTAAGCTCTGATTATATTGCTCAACCGTTGAATAAGTCCATTTCGCGATTGAAAGACGTATGTCTAAATTTGTGTTTTAATAGTCAATCATATATTTCCCGGTGGTTTTTAAGACAAGTACACAGATGTACCAGATCAATGTGATGGATGAACGGGGGCATGTTGTCTCCATGCAGGAAGAGGAGGATTACGAGTCTTTTATCATCAAATGCTACAATTTCAGAGAGGATCAGAACCTGGATTTGCTTCAGGTATATCACGTGAGTAAAGAGAAAAGATATCTGATTCAAACTGACACGTTGCAGGAAATGATTGAAACCTGGCTTGATCCGGGCTTTCTTTTTACGATCGGCTATCCCTTGCAGTTTTAAAATAGCTTGATGGCATTGTTTTTGATGGTATATGGTTAAATACACACCTTGCAGGTGTCATGTATGACCCCAGCTTAACACAATTACTATGAAAACATTAACAACAGAAGGCCGCCACATTATTGAAGAAACTGCTCAAAAACATGGTTTAGAATTTCAGACTGTAGAAGCATTGCTGGATGCAATTGTAAAAGGGCATGGAACGATGGCTCAGTTTAATATTCCTGAGCTGGGAGGAGCAGGGCAATGGATGAAAGGTGGAATGACAATGGTCGGGGATATGTTCAATCATGAGGTGAAGGTGAAAGTAGAGCAAGTCGCTTCAGAGCTGTCTGATCTGGTTTCCACAAGGGTAATCTTTACTTCGGAAGAAAAGGTTTCATCATACCAGTCTGATTCAGAGGACGTAAAACCTGGTCATGCATGGCCCACTGTTTTTGGCAATCCTACTGCCAGTGGCTCACAAAACAATTTCAAATATGCCTATTTTGCTCCAAAAAATCGCCTGGTTGTGGAAGAGGATGGCAAAAGATCGATATATGATACTAAGCATCATCACATTTTAGGTATTTCTCAACAGCAGGGAAATGAACGTTCATATCGTTTTACCAGTCAGGACGGAGATATTAATCTCAGTGAGCTTACGCTGATATCAGAGCCGGGGGATAAACTCCAGGACACTCCTGACATGCCTTACGACGTGACACATGCATATAGTAATCCGAATGAAGCCACATTGCGCAGTCCCGAAGAAATCATTATCTCGACGATAGAGAAACTCAGCGGGTTGTTGGAAAGGGGACAAATCACAGAAACAGAATTCAATACAAAAAAAGCAGATCTGTTATCGAGATTATAATATTGGATATGAATCCATATAAAAACGGGCTGCCGGATAAATCTCTGGCAGCCCGTTTTTATACATAACAATAAGCATTAAGGCATCAGAACTTTATCAATAACGTGTATCACACCGTTCGACTGATAAACGTCAGCAATAGTAACTTTTGCAACATTGCCTTTAGAATCCTTTACCCACACATCCTTACCTTTTGTTGTAAACGTCAGCTCTTCTCCCTGCACTGTTTTCGCAACTGCCTTTCCGTTCCCGTCCTTGATCATTTTAAGAACCGATTTAGAATCTACTTTGCCTGGTATTACATGATATGTAAGTACCGATGTAAGTGTCTCTTTGTTTTCTGGTTTTAAAAGATTGTCCACTGTGCCGGCAGGTAAAGCGGCAAATGCTGAGTTAACGGGAGCAAATACTGTAAATGGACCGGTACCAGATAGTGTTTCTACCAGGCCAGCTGCTTTTACAGCTGCTACCAAGGTAGTGTGGTCTTTGGAGTTAACTGCATTTTCAATGATGTTTTTAGAAGGATACATGGCAGCTCCTCCTACTGTTACCGTTTTCTCGTTTTGAGCAAAGGCTCCAAAACCAGCGAACAATGCAAAAGCCAATAGTGTGCGTTTCATTTTCAAGAATTTCATAAACTATATGTTTTAAGTGTGATTTCAGTGATATACGCCACAGTTCATTCACTTGGATTGATGCCATTAAAAAATCAGTACTTTAAACATATTTATTCAACTCTTAAAAGTTTTATGGTTTGATAATCAATATTTTATAATCTTGTATTATTGATTTTTAATATGTCCATCTTCTCCTGTAAAGCGCGGTAAAAATTGTCAGGTGCATCGGGTGCATATGCCAGATATAGAAATGGCTCAACCAATTCCAGTTCCATGAGCATGAATTTACCATTTACCATTAACCCGTCTACGCGTGCATATAGGGTATCCTTAGCGAAAGTGTTTAAACAGGCTTCTGCTTGTTTGATCAGCTGTAAATCGGGAGTCATGCGCTCAATAGTGCCTCCAAAAAACTGTTGCACCCTAAAGTCTCCCGTTTTAGGTCTTTTTAAAATGGTATGACTGTAACAGTTATTGAAAAAAGTAAAAGACCACTCTCCTTCTTCAATTTCTTTCATAAAAGGCTGAGCCATATACGAGCCCCCCTGAACTAGTGCTGTTATTTCATGCACACTGTTTTCTGCTGTTTCGGTAGTGAGTTTGAATGTATTTTTTGATCCTCCACTGACGCAGGGTTTAATGATAATCTGGTCAGATTGTAATGTTTTGAATAATGATGACATATTCCCATCCCAATCATTCTCGAGAAAAACAGAAGGGATAATATCAAATCCTGCATCTGCAATTTGCTTCAGATAGTGCTTGTCAATATTCCAGCGGACAGTTTCATAGGAGTTTAGCAACGTGATCCCAATTGATTCGATTTCAGTTAGCCAATGCCTGAAAGCATCAAACTTCTGGTGGTAGTCCCATGGCATACGAAGTAAAGCAATGTCGTAAGTTTGCCAGTTGACCTTAGGATCGTCCCATATTTCTTCATGTATATCAAGTCCTTTGGATTGAAGAAACGGCAGTAAATCCTGAATCTCATCAAATCCATTGGCTGCGGAATATTTCACAGATCCGCTATAAGTTATAAAAGCAATTTTCATCTGGTGACAGTATTGTATCTGATATGTAAGCAAAAATAGAGGATATAATACGTAAAAAAATAGCATATGCAAGGTGACGTTGATTACCATGCATATGCTATAGGAAATTTGACCAGTGCAGATCAGGGGATAGGATCTCCCGGGGTTTTACCTGTCGGATCGTATTCAGCTACACCCACGCGAGAGTCGGCGCAACCGTAATAAAGCAACCATTTATTTTTGAAATATACCATTCCTTCTATGAAAACGGTGCCCGCTATATACTGACCACTTTTTTCAAATGGCTCCATCGGACGGAAAAAGGGAACATCCAATCTGGCCAGTACTTTTGTAGGATCATTTTTATCAAACAAAACCTGTCCTGCACAATAGCTGTTCGGGGTATATCTTTTATCTCCGTTTTCTCCTTTATCATTTTTACCATTATACAGCAACACAATCCCTTTTTCTGTAAGAATGGCTGGCGGTCCACATTCTGTAAGATTACTGTCAAAGTAGCCCTTTCTGGGTGATATCAGATTAATCAGTTCACCTCTCTGGTCTACTACAGGTTCCCAGTTGATCAGATCTGTTGATGTAGCAATGTTTACATGCGCTTCGCCAAAATAAAGCCAGTATTTACCATTCACTTTGGCAATCACTTGTTTGTCATTGGATAGCTTTGTAAGGATTGATCCCGATTTGGTCCAGATGTTGTTAAACTTACCATTGTAGGCTTGCTTGAACGCCGGGCCGTGCTTTTCCCATTTGATCAGATCACGCGATGTGGCCACACCGATACGTGCCTTATCCTGATTCCATTGGGTATACAAAATTACATAAAGACCGTCTTCAGTTACAGCGACCCTCGGATCTTCACAGCCGCCCGGCCATTCATTCCCTTTCTGCCTGTCTTTATCAGGGAATAAAACAGGTGTTTTTCTCCTTTCAAAATGAACTCCGTCAGCACTGGAGGCATAACCTATGCGTGAGGTTCTTTTGCCAATGGCTACACCCGCCTTATCTTCTGCACGGTACAGTACTACAATTTTACCATCCTTGATCGTAGCCGCAGGATTGAAGGTATCATTCGATTCCCAATCGGTCATGCGTTCGTTCATAGGACACATAAATCGGGAAGTACTGTCTGGAGATATAACAGGATTAACACCTGCAGGACGTACAAATCCTCCCATTGCCCAGTCGGGAAGTGTATTGATGGATTGCGCATGAGCCTGTTGTATAAACAGGAATATAGGAAAAAGGAAAAGGAATTGTTTGCATTTCATGGAATGTAGTCCAGGTTTAGTTTGGTCAAAGTTAAATCCATTTAATTGTTCATTGGATTATATACACCCGAAAAAATAAAAAAACCTGTTTTCCGAAGAAAACAGGTCATGTAACTGATGTGATTCGGGCTTATTTATTTGCAACAAGACTTACATCCAGCGTAAAGTCGTTGTCAATAGCTTTGTCACCCAGGTTTTCGAAAAAGTTGGATGAGCGGAATTTGATATCATATTTCGTGCGGTCTACAACAATTTTAGCATCAGCAGTAACCTTTTTTGCATCCGACTTCACAGTAGCAGGGAATTTAATGTCATGCGTAATTCCTTTGATAGTCAGCTTGCCGGCTACATCATAAGCGCCCGCTGACTTCGGAGTTACTGATGTAATGACAAACTTCGCCTGAGGGTGCGCTTCTACATCAAAGAAATCTTTATTCTTAAGATGACCAGTCAGTTTTCCGTTCATTTCTGCATCCTTCACATCTGTAACAGTGAGATTTTTAAGATCCAGTACGAAATCTCCACCTTTGAGTTTGTCACCATCCACAATGAGCGTTCCGCTTGTAAGCGGTACATTACCTGCGTGCGTTCCGGTTACTTTTTTCGCTCCCCACTCAACTTTGGTGCTTTTAGGATCTACGGTCAACTTTTTATCTGCTTTTTCCGGTCCTCCTGCAAATACGGCAGAACCTGACATTACACCTGCAAGAATAAAGACAAAGATTTTTTTCATGATAGTTGTTTGATTTTAAATGGAAAGAGAATTGATTGAAAGATAAATATACGTTTTGAAATACCCTATTACGCTGATGTAAAATTTCCAATACATCTATGACACCGAAATAGCCGAAAAGTTTAAACCTGAAAGTTTTTGAAGTATATCTTTTCCTTCCTGCCAGTCATTAAGCTTGGAAACTGCGTTAATATGCCCTTTTCTGCCTATGTTAATAAATTCGCTTCCCCAGTCTCCGGCCAATTTCTCGGATCTCCCGATAGATGCATATATGTCATTGGTGCTTGCAACGACTATACTTTTGAAAGGCAATTTGGTAACTGGTATAGGTTTGAATCCCACTACAAAGTTGAGTCGTTTCGATAAATCTGCATCGGCCGGAGCAACCAGCAAAGCTCCTTTTATCAATTCAGACTGAAATTCCTGAGCCCAGTGTGCTACAGTAATACAGCCCAGGCTATGAGCGACCAGAATGGTTGGCGTAGTTAATTGGCTGATCGTTTCCTGAAGCTTTGGAACCCATTCGTCCTTGACAGGCCAATCCCAGTTAACCTGTTCTGCTCTCTCGAACAGATCAGGATATTGCTCTTCCCATATGGTTTGCCAATGATTAGGGCCTGAACTTGCAAGACCCGGAACAGTAAGAAAACGCGTATGCATAAATGCTTTTGGTCAATGAAATGAATTTGAAATAAACTTACTTACTATCACTAACGCATCGGAAACCGAGGTTGTTGCTACCACTCGTAATCTCTCCTTTACCGCGGCTACCTGCTTTGTAACGAATACAATATTCATCACTACACAAAAAAGACCCACCTCTTTGAACGCGTTTGACTGCACCAGGTTCATCAGGATCGTAGCTGTCCGACGGGCCTTTTGGGTTATTGGATACCGATTTGATATAAGCGTCAGGTCGGTAAAAATCAGAACACCATTCCCATACATTGCCGTCCATATCGTATAAGCCATAAGGATTTGCAGGAAAGGATTTTACCGGAGCGGCTGTAAGATATCCATCTTCCTTCGTGTTTTTATCGGGAAAATGCCCCTGATATATATTCGCAACCCATTTGTTCCCGGGTTTGAGTTCTTTACCCCAATAATACGGCTGATCACTCTTTCCTGCTCTTGCCGCAAATTCCCATTCTGCTTCCGTAGGTAAGCGCTTCCCTGCCCATTTTGCGTAAGCAGCGGCATCTTCATAAGATACGTGTACGACAGGGTAATTCTCCATTCCTTTTATTGAACTTCCTTTTCCCTCGGGCTGCGCCCAATAAGCACCCGGAACATAATTCCACCATTGCAGTGGATTATCGAGGGATACCCGGGTAGGAGTAGGCGTGAAAACAGCAGATCCCGGAACGAGTTTGTCAGCCGGAACACCCGGATAATCAGCTGAATTTAGCGGGCGTTCAGCAATAGTTTTGTAATTGGTGGCCGTTACGAATGCTGCGAATTGTGCATTGGTTACTTCATGCTGGTCCATGTAAAAGCCATTCACCGAAACTTCATGAACAGGTCGGGAATCGGGAAATTCATCTGAACCCATCAGATATTTCCCGCCACGGATCCACACCATTCCGGTGGTGTCAGCTTTTCCTTCATTTACCTGACTTGCGTTTTTGATGAAACCTGCGCGTGAAGGCATTCCGTCGGCAGCGCAGTGAGCCAGACTATCCGCTACCTGTTCCGCTGTTTTTTTATCGGAGTTGCATGCAAGAAAGCTCAGTACACTCACTGCGAGAAGTAACTTATTAATTTTTGAAACCTTATATTTCCGTTGAACTGACATGTAAGTTATTTTTTTGCTTTGCTCAGTATTCCAAGTGCTTCAGTGTCCTGATACTGATTCATTAACGATTTGAGGCGACCTTTGAGGTCGGCTGTAATTTTTTCTGAACTCTTCGATCCGTACAGATTCAACATTTCGGTAGGGTCTGTTTTCAGATCATACAATTCCCAGGAATCTGCTCCACCGTAGAAATAGGCTAACTTATAGCGATCGGTACGTATTCCGAAATGAGGATATACATGGTGTGGTTCAGGAAATTCGTAATAGTGGTAATAGGCATCTTTTCTCCAGTTCGATTTTGCCTCTGAGTTTTGTTGTTTTAACAGGGGCACAAATGATTTACCTTGCATGTCAGGTTGCACAGCAGCACCAGCGATATCCAACACAGTAGGAGCCCAGTCAATATTCAATACCAAATCTTTTACCTGAGATCCTGGCCTGGTTACACCCGGATAGCGAATGATAAAAGGTGTTTTCAGTGATTCCTCATAGATAAAGCGTTTATCAAACCATCCATGTTCACCCAGGTAGAAGCCCTGGTCAGAAGCATATATGATAACGGTGTTCTGAGCCAATCCGCTTTGATCCACATAGTCAAGCAACTTTCCAATATTGCGGTCAAGACTGTTGGCTGTGGAAAGGTAGTCTTTCATATAGCGCTGGTATTTCCATTCTGTGAGTGCTTTTCCTGTTAGTTTTTTATCCACAGGCTCCTTTGATACTTTATCATAATATGCTTTGAAGACCTTTAGCTGTTCGGTGTTGAAGCGGTTATATGTCCGATCCTTTTCATAGTCAGCATGTACCTTGAGATCCTGCTTCAACCGCATGGTTTTCTCAATGGTCATATCTTGCTCACCAGCGGCGTTTCTTCCTTTATAATCGTCATAAAAATTAGCAGGCAACGGGAATTCAACATGATCATAAGCGCCTAGATCCTGTAAATCAGGGAGCCATTCGCGGTGTGTTGCCTTATGTCCGACAATCAGGAAAAAAGGCTTGCTTTCGTCTCTTTTGCTTAGCCATTCAGTAGAAAACCTGGTGATTACATCTGATACATAGCCATCATAGCGAGTGGTGTCATTAGGCTGCGAAATGAAATCAGGATTATAATAATTTCCTTGTCCGGGTAAAATGTTCCAGTAGTCGAATCCGGCAGGCAAACTGTTGAGGTGCATTTTGCCGATCCAGGCAGTTTGGTACCCATTTTGTCTCAGCAGTTCGGGGAATAAAGTTTGATTCGTATCAAAAAGTGTCAGGTCGTTTCTCTTATATCCATTTTTGTGACTGTACTTGCCTGTCAGTAACGTGGCTCTGCTTGGGCCGCAAATGGAATTGGTGACAATATTGTTAGTCAATAATGCACCTTCCTTAGCTAATCGGTCAATGTGAGGTGTTTTTGCGAGCTTGTTGCCGTAAGCACCGATTGCCTGATAAGCATGGTCATCCGAAAAAATGAAAATGATATTCGGTTTATTTTGCTGGGCAGAGGCCACACTGCTCGTCAAAAGAAATACACAAATGAGGGAACCCAGCGTAAATGAAATTTTCATGAAACGATATGAACTAAAAGGTTTTGCATATTACTCTATTAGATTAGTAGACAAAGTAAATCTTTCCTGAGGTCATCTCCAAATTCAGAATCATAAGACCTGATAAAAATAAGAAACAAGGTCAAAAACAAAAAAAGGAAGCATGTCAGAACATGCTTCCTTTTTATTCTTATTTGGAACTGGTTATTTCACCGCATCCTTCATTTTTTTTGCCATTTCAAGATGGTGCTGCAAAGTAGGTACTTTTTCAGCTGCCCAGGATTTGATTTCAGGATCTTTAGCATCTTTTGCTGCCTCCTGGAAATCTTCTATATCTTCCTGATGATCATCCACCATCAAAGAAGCATAAGCCTTATCGAAATCCTTGCCTTTTTTAGAAGCAAGATCATCTACTTTTTTCTGTTTATCATCGCTAAGTGCCATTGGAAGAGAAATGTTTTTCTGCTTTGCCAATGAAATGAGTTCTTCATTTGCCTTACCATGATCAGTAGCCATTTTTTTACCGAACTCCTTCACTGATGCTGCTGAACCATTTGTTTGCGCCAATTCTCCGAGTTTCACTTCAAACATACCACCATCTGCTGCAGCTACAGCAAACTCTGTATCATCTTCTACCTTGGTATCTTCAAATTTTTGTTCGTTTTGGTCTTCAGCCACTTCTTTGCTATCCTCTGTTTTATTTGAGTTACACGAAGTAAATGCCATCATGGAAGCGATGAGCATAGTGCTTAATAGGATCTTTTTCATAAATATTATGGTATTAAGTGTGAACGTTGTTGGGTAGAGATAAAAAATTATGCCAACTGAATAGATAGTTTAATCATTCCTTTTTTGTTTGAAGCGGTAAAAAATCGATTCTTCCTTCAATCCAGGGGATTATCACTGACGTATATATTAGAGTTTGAAAAAAAAGAAATATTACATTTGTGGATTCAAATACCGGCCGGCGATTCAACGGGAAAAATATGAATTCTAAGTAGAAAAATAAGCAATATCGGTTACTAAATGAAGCAAAATGCCCCTGTCCACATTTTACTTGCGGACGACGACGACGACGATACATCACTTTTTCAGGAAGCATTGGAGCAAGTTCCTACCGTTACAAAACTGGACGTTGCAGAAAACGGAATGGAGCTTATGGATATTTTAGGGAGGCTAATGGCTAAACCCGATCTGATTTTTCTGGATATGAACATGCCTGTTAAGAATGGTATGGAATGTCTTATTGAAATCAGAAACTCTGCTTCGTATAAGGATATTCCGGTTGTGATTTTGTCAACTTCCATAGCTGATTATCTGATACAATCCGCTTACCAGGCCGGAGCAAATTTGTACATTCAAAAACCGAATAGCTTCTCCGGACTGATAAACATCATAGAAAAGTGCCTTTCTGAAAAAGAAAGTTTACAAGATGGGGTGTCTCTGGAACAATTTTTGATCAGGTAATTTAAGGTAAAACTTCTCATTTCATTTATGCATGAAACCCCTGTCGGTCTGGATACCAGCACTTTTTTAAATAACCTCAGAGCTGCAACAGCTGAGAGTCATAAAGGGCTGGAAGACAACGAACGTTCAAAAGGGATACTTTCTCCCGACATTTCCATTAAAATATATCAGGATTATCTTTCCAAAATGTACGGCGTTGTTGCTGGTTGTGAGCGCGATGTGTATCCCGTTCTTAATGATTCATTTAATGATTTGGATGAAAGAACAAAGGCGCACCTGATTTTGAAAGACCTTCAGGTTACCGGAATGGATCAGGCCGCTATAGAACAGCTGAGCATTCATAAATTTGCTCCCGCTGATTTGGCTGAGGCACTTGGGATCATGTATGTACTGGAAGGCTCTACACTGGGAGGCAAAGTTTTGTTTAAACATGTTCAGAAAGTATTAGGTTTGGATGAAACTTCAGGAGCTTCCTTCTTCTGGGGATATGGCACCGAAACAGGGCCGAAATGGAAGCGCTTTGTTTCTTCGTTTGCTGCTTATGCTGTGCTCAATCATGCTGAGCAGAATGTAATTCAAGGTGCTACTCAAACCTTTAAGGATGTGGATAACTGGCTCAAAGCGTAAGCGGCCTTTGGCCACATGATTATAATATGAAGATTAGAGATATCATAAACCGGGACTTGGTCAATCTTGCCAACTGTGAAAGTGAACCTATACACATTCCCGGAAGTATACAACCAAATGGCTTTCTGCTAGGATTAAATACAGAAAGCTATGTCATAGAATATTGCAGCCAAAATACAGGTAACTTCATTGGCTGCACTCCTGATGTCGTATTGGGTAAAAAATTATCAGACTTGTTTGACCAGCATCAGTCTGATCAGTTTGATAAATATACAGACGTTGAAATTGATGTTGCACGGCCGTTTGTGTTCACAAAAAATGACATTCCGTATAATACAACAGTACATCAAAGCGGCGATACGCTCATTCTGGAATTCGAACCATTTCCTGATGGTTCGATAGGGCTTCCGGATTTGTACGCACAAACCAGAAACTTCGTGTCCCTGATGGAAAAACATAGCCATCTGCAGGATTTGTGTAAGGATATGGCTGGTGAGATGCGCAAGATAACCGGCTATGATCGTGTCATGATTTATAAATTTGATGCGGAATACAATGGTGAGGTTATTGCTGAAAGCAAAAGGGATGATCTGAGTTCTTTTGCCGGACAGAAGTACCCTCATACCGACATTCCGGCGCAGGCCAGGCAACTGTATATCAGGAATCAGTTGAGAACCATCGCTGATGTAAACTATACAGCTGTTCCGTTACTGACCATCGACAGGGAGAACCTGAGCAATAGTTCGGTGGATCTGAGTCTGTCGGTGCTGAGAAGTGTATCTCCGATACATCTGGAATATTTGAGGAATATGGGAGTAAATGCTACGCTTACTATCTCATTGCTACAAAATAACAGGCTTTGGGGGCTCATTGCCTGCCACCACTATACACCGAAAATACTTCCTCACTATACAAGACTATCGGCGTTGCTCCAGGGGCATTTCCTTACCTCTCAAATTTCAGTCCGCGAGGTAGCTGAAGAATTTGAAGTAGGGCAGACTGTAGAAAAGGCACTGTCCGATTCTATGTCGTTGCTGCATGAGAATGACAATTTTATCGAAGATTATTTCCGGGATCCTTCTTTACTTAAAGTTGCCAATGCCACCGGTTTTGTCATTTATTATAAAGGTAAAATATACCAGAATGGATATGTACCACAGCCGGAGGATCTGCTTCCTTTGATGAAATATTTGTCCGAAAAATATCCATCACAAGGAATCCACACGGAGCGTATTCTGAATGTATACAAGGATGGAGAAAAACTGGCTAAATATGCCGCCGGTATCATCTATCATTCTATCACCGCAGGTACACCGGATGGTATTCTCTGGCTGAGAAAAGAAAGACGTGAAACCATTAGCTGGGCCGGGAATCCGCATAAGGCAGTTGTTGTCAATGAAATGGGTGAAACACGCCTTTCGCCGAGAAAATCCTTCGAGCTATGGATGGAGGAGGTTAAAAATAAGAGTACGGCCTGGCGCAAAGCTGAGATACATGCTGCGGCAAGCTTTGCATATGCCTTACAAAAGCATATCAATCTGAGATATGTACGTAGTCAGGAGCAAAGTAACAGAATTCTCAACGAAGAGCTGAAGGCTGCTAATAAAGAGCTTGCGAATCTGAACTGGATCAGCACCCACGATCTGAAAGAGCCCTTGCGCAAGATTCAGATATTTGCTTCTAAGATTCTTGACAGAGAAAAAACGGATATATCTGCCCAGGTTAAAGATTCGGTGGAGCGCATGCGGTTTGCAGCAGAAAAAATGCAGTTGCTGATTGAGGACATCCTGACGTATTCCAAAGCAGGAAATATGGACAAGGTGTTTGAGGAAATTGATCTCAATGTTATTCTGGAAAATGTACAGGATGAGCTGAGCGATACGATTGAAGAGAAGAATGCTGTCATTCAGGTTGAAACTTTACCAACACTAAAAGTAATCCCTTTTCAGGTACATCAGCTTTTTGTAAATCTGGTGAGCAATGCACTTAAGTTTTCTGTTCAGGATATCAGTCCGGTTATCAATATTCAAATTAAACAGATAACCTCCTCTCAAATTGCTGATAGCAAAGCGCCGGCTGACAAATTATTCTACGCAATTTCTGTTCAGGATAACGGCATTGGATTTGAAAGTGAATATGCATCACGCATCTTTGATGTTTTCCAGAGATTGCATCCGGGAAACAAATATCCGGGAACAGGTATAGGATTGGCTATTTGTAAGAAGATTATGGAGAACCATTCAGGTTATATCTTTGCTGAATCACAGCCCGAACATGGTGCCAAGTTTATTGCTTATTTTCCTTTAGAACTCGCAGAGTGAAATAGCATATGAGTACATTGTTCCTCAACTGAAATGGCTATGTAGCCACTCAGTTGAGGAATTTTTTTTATGCAAAAGCCGCTCAGTATTGCCGGAATGCTGAAAAATATAGTCTGGGGCTGTCTTTGTTAATTTGACTGTATCTGGTATCGGTTTAGTATCAACAGCACGATCACACATTTCGATACCAGAACCATGTCTTCATCACCACTTGCAGCAATACTACCCGAGAGCCCGGCAATAACGGCGCGAATCATTAAAAAAATCAAGAAAGATCCCGAGCTCACGGCTGGTGCAGCAGGACTGAATTATATAAAAGCAGGAGCTGCAGGTTATGTCAGAAAAGGTAAAACGCCCCGTTTCTTTTATGTAAATCAAAAAGGAGAACGGTGCCGCGATCAGCGAATTCTTAAGAGAATCAAAGCACTCGTGCTGCCGCCTGCCTGGAAAAATGTCTGGATCAGTAAAGACCCTGAAGGGCATCTGCAGGCTACGGGTGTGGATGAAGCAGGAAGAAAGCAATACCGTTACCATCCTTTCTGGAATCAGATCCGTAACGAAACGAAGTATTATCGTTTGTTGTCATTTTCTGAAGTTCTGCCCGATTTGAGAGCCCAGGTAGAAAGCGACCTGAGAAAAAGGGATTATAACCTGGCAAAGGTGTCGGCCCTTGTGATACGTTTGATGGATAAAACCTGTATTCGTGTCGGTAACGAACAGTACAAGATCAGGCATGGCTCTTCGGGGCTGACTACATTAGATGCGCGCTGTACAACAATAAAAGGAAAAAGCATCCGATTCAAATTCACAGGTAAGAAGGGAATTAAACAAGACATCGTAGTGCGTGATCAGCAGCTTGCCCGTTTGGTTCAGCAATGCAAGGAGATGCCTGGCCGCAGACTTTTTCAATATGTCACAGACTCGGGCTCACGTTGTTCGCTTAATGCGACCCAGGTAAATAATTATATTCAGTCGCATACGGGTGGGGATTACTCCGCAAAGGATTTCAGAACATGGATGGGATCTGTAACCGCTTTTGAATATTTATCTATTCAGGAACCAAGCACTTCGCAGCGTCAATATACCCGCACAATTAACGCATGTTTGGATGTAGTTGCCGCTCATTTAGGGAATACAAGAGCGGTTTGTAAAAAATACTACGTCCATCCCGCTGTTTTCCGGGCTTACGAAACAGACAAGCTGAAAAGGTATATGAACAAAGACTTACCTGAGGCGAATCATTTAACTGCTACAGAACAGTCACTTCGAAAGTTGTTGGCCAATCAATCCCGTATGTGAAGAATTTCTGAATCATATACGTCACAAATTGTATGATTACAGCAACATATACGAAGTGTTAAGCTGGATTTTTTAGAACCGGATTAGAATGGCACAGGCTTTTAAGCATTAGGTGTAGAATTAACTACTTACATCAAAACACAACACTGTTATGGAAACCAATGAAAATCTTGTAGAGGTACTAAATGACCTTATTAAAATAAATAATGACCGTATTGACGGTTATGAAAAAGCACTTGAGGAAGTTAAGGATATAGATTTGGACCTTAGAGGGATGTTCCAGAAAATGGCTAATGAAAGCCGGGATAATGTAGCAGAGTTGAGCAGAGAAGTTATAAGCCTTGGAGGTGAGGTAGCTACGGGAACAACTAACTCAGGTAAAATCTACCGTGTATGGATGGACATCAAAGCCACTTTCACAGGTCATGACAGAACATCCGTACTTGAAAGTTGTGAGTATGGTGAAGATGCTGCTCAGGAAGCATATGAAGATGCACTTGCTACAGATGCAAATCTGCCGGTAAACATTCGTCAGATTATTACAGATCAGAAATCATCGTTGAAAAATTCACATGATTTGATTAAAAAATACAGAGACATGCACCAGGCTGTGAATAACTAACAGGCAAGGTTCAGTATTAACCGGATAAATGGGGTTCGATTCAATTCGAATCCCATTTTTTATATGGTAGACTTACACCTGTGTATCCTTTAAGGGATAAGGTCAGACGTTGTTAAAAGTCTGGTTTGTATACTATGATCAGGAATTTGAAACCTATTTTTTTTCTTGTTGCTTTCATCTGCTTTTCCGGCAGTACTATTTTAGCACAGAAACCATTATATCCCGGGACAGTTCCAAATGCAAAAGATGCCGATAATCTGGAAGAAATCCAGACGAAACCGGGAGGAGACTCACTGGCTTTCAAAGTATCGGTGCCCACCATATCCGTGTACCTTCCACCTAAAGCAATTGCCAATGGCACTGCCGTAATCATTTTTCCCGGAGGTGGCTATCGCACACTGGTGATGAAAAGAGAAGGCAGTGATATGGCCAGGAAATTCAATTCCCTGGGTGTAACAGCATTTGTTGTCAAATACAGACTACCTGACGACAGAACGATGCATGACAAATCCATTGGTCCGTTACAAGATGCACAGCAGGCTATCAAAACCGTACGTGCGAACGCAAAAGAATGGAATGTTAATCCTGATAAAATTGGTATCATGGGCTTTTCGGCAGGCGGTCATCTAGCTGCCACTGCCGGCACTCACTTCGACAAAGACTATATTGAAAACAAAGGAAAAACCAGTCTGAGGCCTGATTTTATGTTGCTGGTGTATCCGGTAATCAGTTTCACAGATAGTTTGGGGCATACCGGTTCGCGTCAGAATCTGATCGGCCCGGATCTCTCTCAGCATAAGATCAGACTATTTTCCAACGAATACCATATCTCCAAAAATACGCCACCTACGTTTCTTATACATGCAGGTACTGATCTGGTGGTTCCGGTAATGAACAGCGTTGTCTTTTATGAAAATCTGCTTAAACAGGGTGTATCAGCAGAAATGCATATCTATTCCAAGGGTGAGCACGGTTTTTCTACCTACCCACCGTTTGATGAATGGTTTGGAAGGTGTGTCAGTTGGTTAAAAAGTAAGGATCTGATCCCGTAGAAAATGGTTTTGCAATAATAATTAAACCTTTAATTCAAAAAAAGCAGGTTAGTACAGGATAGTATGATGGATAATATTAAGAATTTTTGGATATTATTTTCATCTTTTTGGAGTGTGCTAAGAGCGTGACTCGTTCATAAGGCTGTCTGAGAATAAGGGTAATCAAACATTCAAAAGTCTAAAAACTATAAAAATGCTTTCAAAAATGAATTGTCTATGTAGTAAAGTCCTGGCAGGTGTAGTTATTGCTGTTGTGCTTTCGGCTTCTTGCATTGCTCAAAAGAAGGAAAAAGGCTTTGTCAATATTTTTGATGGTAAATCCTTGAAAGGCTGGGATGGCGATACAAAATACTGGCGTGTGGAAAATGGCAATCTGGTGGGGGAGATCACTCCTGAAACATTGCTGAAGACGAACTCATTTGTGGTTTGGCAAGGTGGAGAACCTGGTGACTTTGAATTGAAAGGATCTTTCAAAATAACCGAGAAGGGAAATTCAGGTATTAATTACAGAAGTGATAAAGTGGCTGATGTGCCTAATGCTTTAAAAGGTTATCAGGCGGATATTGACGGCGGGATTCGCTATACAGGTCAGAATTATGAAGAGCGTAAAAGAACAACGCTGGGATACCGAGGTGAAATTGTAACGGTAAATAACCCTACAGACAAATCTCCGGAAGCATTCAAGGCCAATCTGAAAAACAATGCATGGCTGGGCAGAACGGTTACGGGCTCATTGGGGACATCGGATGAATTGAAAACAAAAATCAAAAGTGAAGACTGGAATGACTTTCATATTGTAGCCAAAGGCAATCGTCTTCAGCACTATATCAATGGAGTTTTGATGAGCGATGTAACAGACAACGACTCAGTGAATGGAAAAGCAAAAGGCTATATGGGTATACAGGTTCATGTTGGCCCGCCGATGAAGGTTGAATATAAAGACATCCGCATCAAGCAGTAGTTTATTGATAATATAACGTTGGGCTATTGGCTGTCCGCGAATAGCTCACAGATACAAAAATGAATAAAATAGGATTTAACGTTTTAGCATGGACGGCGGCTGTTTCTGATGATCTGTTTCCTGTGATCGACAGGTTGAAAGCCATTGGATATGATGGAGTGGAGTTTTACTTGGGTGCACCAGAACTCTCAGCTTATCAGCGCATGGGAAAGTATACGAGCGATGCCGGACTGGAAACAACCGCAGTAATGACGCTGGGTGCTGAGGAGAATCCGATCAGTGATTCTTCGGAAGTGCGGGCAAAGGCACTGGATAAGATCAAATGGGGAATTGATCGGGCGCATGCGCTAAATGCCAAAATTATCTGTGGCCCATTTCATTCCGCTCATACTGTTTTTGTAAACCGTCCTGCAGAAGATCGGGAATATGCGCTGGCAGGCGAAGTGCTGAATGCAGCAGCTGAGTATGCTGCCACAGCGAATATCACATTTGCTCTTGAAGCTTTGAACCGTTTTGAATGCTACCTGTGCAATACAGCTGAACAATTGACCAAACTGGTGAAAGCAGCGAATCATCCGAATGTACGTGCTATGTTTGATACACATCATGCCAATATCGAAGAGAAGAACTATGGTATTGCATTAGATACCTTGTCGCCGATTCTTGCGCATGTTCATATCAGCGAAAATGACCGGGGCACACCCGGAGATGGTCAGGTACTTTGGGATGATGCGTTTGCAGGTCTGGCCAAAATCAATTATCAGGGCTGGCTTACCATTGAAGCTTTTTCAAGAAATGATCCAGATTTTGCTAATGCAATCGGTGTTTGGCGCGAATTCTCTGATCCCTGGGACATTGCCGAAAATGGCTATACGTTTATCCGTGAAATGAGTTTGAAGCACGGGCTTAATTAAGAATTAAGAATTCGGTCTGGACGCATTTTTATGCGGACTGAACGATAGTTAGGAATAACAATAGTTAGGAATATAGAATTTAGGAACGGATTAGCTAACAGCTAATCGCTAACTGTTAACAGCTATGCTACCATTCAAATTCGGTTCAGAGGTATATACATGGTTCATGAGCGGAAATGGCACTACCCATGAGGGACGCCTGGGGCACATGATCGAAATAATTGCAAAAGCAGGCTTCACCGGCATTCAACCTATATTTACATGGATGGGTGATCTGATTGATCCGGATCTGTTGGAAGCGAAACTGAAAGAACAGGGTATTGAGCTGGCCGCACTGGCTCTTGCACAGGATTGGAATAATCCGGAAGAAACAGAGGAGGAGAAAAAGGTGGCTGATCATGCAATCCGGCTGCTGGAACGGTTTCCTGGTGCGGTGCTGAATACTGTGCAGATTCCTTCCGGACGCCATGATATTGAACAGCGCCAAAAAAACCTGATCAACATTGTAAATGCTGTTTCCAAAAGGGCAGCGGATAAGGGAATACCTTGCAGCTATCACCCCAACTCTCCCCATTCATCTATTATCAGAACGGAGGAAGATTACAAAATCGTGCTTGAATCCCTCGATGCCACTGTAACAGGATGGACACCGGATGTAGGACATATCATTAACGGAGGTATGGATCCTTTGACTAAAATGAAGGAATACCAGTCGCTGATCAACCATGTTCATTTCAAGGATTGGAACGGTGATCCGGAATTCGCTTTGATGGGTAAAGGGAAAGTTGATCTTTTGGGTGTAACGCAATGGCTTAAAGATATCAATTATTCAGGCTGGATCATTTGTGAAGATGAGGGCGAAGAAGCATTGGAAGATCCTGACTTTGTCACATTACATGACGGAAAATGGATTCAGGAGGATTTGATTCCGGGATTGAGATGAATTTCGACTGTCGGCAGTCAGCTATTGGCTGTTGATAATCGAGAAGTCGCAGATTGTGCCTTACAATAGAGTACATGATCCCTAAATAGAATAGCTATCATCTATGCTGACGGCCGATTGCCGAAAGCCGATTGCCCAAATTAATATGCCAACAGTAAAAACCAACGGAATACAGCTGCATTACGAACTGCGTGGATCAGGAAAATCTACTGATGATATACCCCTGCTGCTCATCATGGGTATCACCGCTCCGGGCTCAGTTTGGAATGTACATTTGGCCGATTGGCAGCATCATTTCAAATGCATTATTGGTGACAACCGCGGTGTGGGGATGAGTGACAAACCTGCCGGACCTTATTCTTCTGAACAAATGGCAGACGATTATGCTGGTTTGCTGGATGCCATTCAGGTTGAAAAAGTTAAGGTTGTGGGATGTTCGATGGGCAGTACCATTGCTCAGCAACTGGCGATTCGACATCCTGATAAAGTGCATTCACTGGTTTTAATGTGTCCATGGGCACGTTGCGACAATTATGCGAAAGGGTTGTTTCAACATATTATGAATGCCAAAGCGCGGTTTCGTCCCGAGGAATTTAGCTTATATATTCAACTGCTCATATTCTCCAAATCATCGTGGGATCATACCGAAAAGCACGCCGACCTTGAAAAGGGAAGAAACCAGGATGCTTTTGGTTCTTTTCCTCAGCCTTTACATGGATTGGAAGGTCAGGCAGCTGCATGTATCAACCACAATGCATTGGATGATTTGAACAAAATTCAAAAACCGACATTGGTGATCGGCGGAAGAGAAGATATTTTTACCCCCGTATGGATGGCAGAAGAAGTAGCAAATGGAATTCCCGGAGCGGAGCTTTTTTTATATGAAAAACTGGGGCACGCTTTCCATTTTGAAAATACAGCGGATTTTAATCAAAGAGTTCGGGATTGGTTATTGGAGCATTAGGATAAATAAAATAGCTTGAAGCATTGTATAGTGAAGCAGTTTGCGATAGGTTGTGTATTGATCTGACAAAGGGGAGTCTGATTTAAGGTTTGAAGGTGTTTATTACAAAAAAGTGATTAAATAAGCCGGTTTGCGGCCTTTTTTGATTTGGATAATATTCTTAATTAATACAAAATTATGAAGGGGGCGGATTCAACAAATCAGGATTGGAAAGACAAGGTTTCGAATCATGCGCAATTGGGTGGTATTGAAACTTCGGTGATCGATAATGGAGCGGGAAGGGGAACCAGAATTGCCTGGATTAATACCGGTACCGGACTCCGTTTCAAGGTCGTGATCGATCGCGCGATGGATATTGCCGATGCTTTTTATAATCAACATAGTCTGGCATGGCTGAGTCATGGAGGTATTACGTATCCGCAACCATTTGCTGATAAAGGCATCGATTGGCTCAGAACCTTCGGTGGTGGCTTACTAACAACCTGCGGGCTTTCCCATGTAGGTGGCCCTGAATCCGACGAGTTTGGTGACAGAGGTTTACATGGTCTGATCAGCAATACCCCTGCGGAAGTAATTTCTATTATTCAGCCTGATCCAAGAACAGGACAGCTGGAAATGAGCATTACCAGCATCATCAGAGAAACAAAACCATTTGGTCCAAGTCTGGAACTGAAAAGAACGATTTCGGCGACGCTTGGTAAAGCGACCATCCGTATTCATGATGAGGTGGTTAATAAGGCTAATACAGCGGCACCTCACATGTTGCTGTATCATTTCAATTTTGGATATCCTCTTGTAGATGAAGGAACGGACTTACTTTGGAATGGTAAGTGGTTTCCTCGTCATGGAGAAGAAAATGCAAAGATATTCAGAGAAGGTAATGATTTTAAAAAGTGCCCCGGTCCGATTGATTCTCACCTGGGAACGGGTGAAGAAGTTGTTTTGGTAGATATTGAGGCGGATATTTTTGGGGACAGTGTTGCAGGCCTTTACAATTCTAAACTGGGTCTTGCCTTGTCTATGAAGTTCAAAAAAGAGCAGCTACCCTGGTTTGCCAATTGGCAGCATTGGGGCAAAGGCGAATACGTTACGGGATTGGAGCCAAGCACACATCCGCTCTCAGGACAGGCAAAAGCCCGTGAGGACGGGACCTTGATTTTTATTGAACCGGGAGAAAAACGGGAATATGACGTGGAGCTGGAGGTGATTGTGGATGAAGGAGAGATCAATGATTTTTTAATCAGCTATAATTAGCTGACCGGGGTAGTTTAATTTATTTCGGTGCGCTGCACCTTATGAAATTGAGATGCTCTAAATTTTCTACAAATATTACGGCGCTCTGCGCCATCTTAATCCAGGTGCAGAGCACCGAAGGATTTGTAGAAAAGTAGTTATTGAAGCAAAATACAAGGTGCATCGCACCGCAATAAAACTTGTCAAAAACTAAGATTAAAATTTATAACTAAACCAAATTTCAAAACTAACCGATGGGACTTTCAAGTATAGCCGAAAAGGCATTAGAACAGGGAAAAGGAATATTGCGTTTGGCGCCAACCTGGGTGCCGCGTTCGTTTTGTGTACCTGGTCGCAGAATAAAATTGCATCCTGATGATTATTACGTGTTAGGTGGAGAGCGTGGAGGTATTGATGAACGTTGGCTGTCTTCAACCACCCCGGCTGAGAACGGGCCGCTTACCGGCGAAAATGAAGGTTTGAGCCAGATCGTTTTTGAAGATGAATCAGGTGTTCAAAAAGTGACATTGAGAGATGCAGTAAGTGAGCTGAAAGGCGAAATTATTGGTGATCGTCTTTGGAATGAATATCAAAGCTGGCCGATGTATTCCAAATTTTTTGATAATATGGGTCCATTGCCTCATCATATTCACCACAGAGATGAGCATGCTGCTATGGTGGGGCAGAACGGAAAGCCGGAAGCATATTATTTCCCTCCGCAACTCAATAACCATGGTGGCGATTTTCCATACACATTCATTGGTATAGCTCCCGGTACCTCGAAAGAGCAGATCAAGGAATGTCTGATGAACTTCACCAAGGGTGATAATAAGATTACAAACTACTCGCAGGCGTTTCGTCTGGAGCCTGGTACAGGCTGGGATGTACCTCCTGGCATGTTGCATGCACCTGGCAGTTTGTGTACCTATGAGCCTCAGAAAGCATCTGATATTTTCGCGATGTATCAATCGCTTGTCAACGAAGCGGTTATCCCGGAGGAATTGCTTTGGAAAGGAACGCCGGAAGACAGAATCGGAGACTACGATCTGTTAATGGAAGTGATCGACTGGGATTTGAATGTAAATCCTAATTTGATGGAAAAGCATTTCATGCGTCCGAAACCGGTAAAAGATGTTGCCGAGATGGAGGCAGAAGGATATAGCGAAAACTGGATTTGTTATAAAAACGAAGCTTATAGCGCCAAAGAACTTACAATTCTTCCAGGACAGACAGTTACCATTACGGATGCAGCTGCTTACGGAATGATCGTGATGCAGGGTCATGGAAAATTGGGCGTTTGGGATATTGAAACACCTGCTTTGATCCGCTACGGACAGTTGACAAACGACGAATTCTTCGTAAGCGAAAAAGCGGCGAAAGAAGGCGTTGTCATCAGCAACCCGTCGGCGAATGATCCGATTGTGATTTTAAAACACTTTGGTCCGTTAAATCCGGATCTGGTATTGTAAGCTGTCGGCTTTCGGCCGTCAGCAAGCGGCTTTTTACGACTGCCGAAAGCTGATTGCTGAAAGCCGACTGCAATTTTAAACCTCATAAACTCTTAATCCATGCCAGAAAATAATTATCCAAAGCTGCACAATGCCACATGGCCGGGTATTGTGGGCAAAGGTTCAGATTCCGAACCCATTATTCCTTTTGATACATTACTAGCAAAAACTGCCGCTGCCGAAGTAGACGGTGTAAAATTTGATGGCGTCGATATCGGACTTTTTGACGAGCATATTGGTCCATATCTGAATAGCGAAGATGGTGCATACCGGCTTGCTGATAAGGTACGTGGCTACAATCTTGAAATAGGAAGTCTTGTTGCGAACGTGTGGGCAGGCTCTGCGATGGGTAGTAAAGAATCCCGTGATGAGTTTGTAGAGCAGGTTCATAAAGCATGTGTTTTTGGTCAGCAACTGCGTGAGGCAGGCGTACGTCACGGTGGTGTAATACGTGTTGATTCAGCCGTGTCGCCCGATAGGTGGGCGGCGGATCCATCGGGTAATACCAAGCAAATTGCTGAAACTTTTCGTCGGGCTTGTGATGTGGCTGCCGACTTTGGTGAAAAGATTGCGGCCGAGGGAGAAATATGCTGGGGAGGTATGCAGAGCTGGAGAACTATGATTGAAACGATGAAAGCAGTGGACCGCCCTAATATGGGTTTCCAGGCTGATATGTCTCATACTTTTCTTTATCTACTGGGATACAATAGTCCGGAAGATCGCATTCTGCCTTTGGATTTTCGGTGGGAGGATCGTGCCGCTTTGGAGGAAGGACTAAAAGTAATGACCGCAAAGTTACGTCCGTATACTTTCGATTTTCACGTAGCTCAAAATGATGGTACGGTGCATGGTACCGGCTCTCATGATAAGACGGGCCGCCATTGTCTGGCAACAGATCCTAACGGAAAACTGGATATTACACATGACGCCGGTTACTGGCTGCGTGACGAAAACGGTGAACTGACCAAAGCTTTCCGTCATATCTGTTGGGATGGTTGCATGTTCCCGAATTCGGTGATGGAAGATCAGCAAACATGGAATGATATTCTGGCTGCGATGGTAAAAGTACGTCAGGCGCACGGCTGGTATCAGGAATCGTAGTATTATCAAATTTATTATTGATAAAAAGGCCGAAAGCCGACTGCGGTTCGCCGCCCGGCTGATGGCCGATAGCATAAAAACATATGTCGACTAAAAAAGAAATCAGAATTGGACTGATCGGAACCGGACTGATGGGCCGAACGCATTCCAACGGATATAACAGAATAGCCAATTTTTTTCCTGAACTGGAATATACACCGGTGTTAAAAGTGGCCTGCTCACGTAATGCGGAGAAAGCAAAAGCCTTCGCAGAACAATGGGGCTATGAATCATATGAGACCGATTGGAAAAAAGTCATTGCCAGAGATGATATCGATGCGGTTGATATCTGTACAGCTAACGATACACATGCTGAAATCGCGATTGCAGCAGCGGCAGCAGGGAAAATGATCCTGTGTGAAAAGCCATTGGCCAGGACATTGGCAGAAGCACAAACCATGGTAGACGCTGTGGAAAAAGCAGGGGTTAAAAATACAGTTTGGTATAACTACCGTCGGGTACCGGCAGTTACATTGGCTAAGCAAATTGTCGATTCAGGGAAGCTGGGGCGTATTTTTCATTACCGTGCTAACTTTCTGCAAGATTGGACGATTAGTCCGGATGTGCCACAAGGGGGTGCTGCAACCTGGCGATTGGATGTGGATGCCGCAGGCTCTGGCGTGACGGGTGATTTGCTTGCGCATTGTATTGATACGGCCATGTGGATCAATGGCGGTATTAAGGACGTATCTGCTGTAACTGAAACGTTCATCAAAGAACGTGTTCACTCCGAGAGCGGACAGGTTCAGAAGGTAGGGATTGACGATGCGGCTATCTTCCATTGTCACTTCGATAATGGTTCGTTAGGATTATTTGAATCTACCCGCTATGCGCGTGGCCATAAAGCACTATATACTTTCGAAATTAATGGTGAACATGCCTCCATTCGCTGGGATTTGCATGATCTGAACCGATTGGAATATTTTGACCATAACGACGATTCGGTTGTTCGTGGCTGGAGATCCATATTGGTTACAGATAGCGATCAGCCTTATATGAAAAGATGGTGGATTCCGGGAACAAGTATTGGTTACGAACATTCCTTTATTCACCAGGCTGCTGATTTCTTTGAAAGTCTGCAAACCGGCAAAGATTGTGCTCCGACTTTTAGAGACGCCCTGGAAACCCAGAAAGTATGCGAAGCCGTTATTAATTCGGCTAATTCAAGGAGCTGGAAAGATACCGGTGTGGAGTGGACAGGTTCGTGATGACTGTAATCTGTTTATCCGGAATGAAAACCAGCATGAACAGAGATAGCACAATGCTACTGTAGTAAAAACAAGAAGATTCAGAAAGGTGCAGCGATGCATCTTTTTTTGTTATGTAACCGTTTAATAATTTGAATTTATTTTGTTTAATAATTTGCAAATAAAGTGCTAAAATGCGGATGCAACCACCCACCGCTATCAGATGCGTTTAAGATTAAGCCTAAAACCCGTAAAAGACCGGCAACAATTGTTATGGAATTACCATATTGGAATTGAAATTCTTCGAAAACGGGTTCCACCTTTGTTTTTCTTGGAAGCTTCAATCGTACCATATTGGAATTGAAATACGACGGGTATAATCCGCGCCTGATAACCAGATTGTGCTTCAATCGTACCATATTGGAATTGAAATATACATGGGTATTGAATATACGGTACCCATGTTTTTGCTTCAATCGTACCATATTGGAATTGAAATGTCGCTTCCTAAATTTTGCATACAAAAGCCAGGTGAGGCTTCAATCGTACCATATTGGAATTGAAATGCAATTGCTTTGCCGCGAAACGATACAAATCCATCCGGCTTCAATCGTACCATATTGGAATTGAAATATCTTCGCCTGAACTACACTGATAAGCGTATCCAATGCTTCAATCGTACCATATTGGAATTGAAATATCAAGACTGCGTGATATGTGCTATTGCCCCGATTGCGCTTCAATCGTACCATATTGGAATTGAAATCTAGAATAGGTAACTGTTTTAGATAAGCATCTATTTTAGCTTCAATCGTACCATATTGGAATTGAAATCACCACTCAGCAGGCGAATCCAGCCGCGCCAAATGGCTTCAATCGTACCATATTGGAATTGAAATAGTTAATTAAGTAAAAACAATTTAAACGGTACGATAGCCTCAATCATACCACATTAAAATTGAAACTGATTTGGGAGTTGTGGAGATGCAGGGATTCGAACCACTTTTCTCATACCATACTGAAATTGAATGGTATAAAACTTGAATCGAATTCAATCCAAGTTTTATCTAACCTTTGTAGACTATCAAATTCAAAAGTTCCTTTATAAAAAAGCATGATCGGTTACAACTAATTTGCGTATTGCAGCATCTCTGTATTATTACTTCCTTAAATATTGAATACATGAAAAATACAGTACTTGCTGCCATTGTTTCGCTTACATTTTTAGGAACGGGATGCCTGAATGAAAATTCGTTAGAACCGGAAATTATCGTGGAGCCTGTGTTTCAAATGCTCGTGAGCAGTGACACAATCAAAACCGGAGGACATCTTGGAGTGAAAGTCAACGCTGACGCCGAAAACGTTTATACTGCGCTTCAAGGCATTCAGGAAACAAAGAATTTACAGTATGTGCATGTGGTAGGTAATGTTTTTTCGGATCTCAGCCAGCTGGATGATAGGATACATTTGTACCAATCTATTTTACTGGATGAACAAAAAGGGACAGATTCTGGCATACAGATCAGTTTTCAAGATGGCAAGGTAAAAAGTATATATCTCAATAACGGGAAACAGCTCTCTCAATGGCCATCAAAAGAAAATGCATTAAGTTCTGTTCGTGTGGGTGATCAGTCCAGTGCTTTGTACAGTAAACTGGTAAGAATTAAGGACAAGAGCTCTTATGCTAATAAATTTGAACGGATTTCTCTTTTCACGAAGGAGCTGGCTTCGCAATATGATCCATTGATGACTCAATCTCCCCAGTGGTATTTCCGTTACATCATAGAGCCGAAGCGCTACGAGCATGTAGAAATTATGATGCAGGATGGTAAAGTGAATTATCTGGTTGTGAACCGGTTTAAGGATACCTATTGAGATAATTTCATGTTTGAAGGTATGTAAGTGTCATATAGTTTCAGGTCTACAATCTCAAAACAAGTTTAAACTTCGCCCTACACTATGAAAAAGTTATATTTACTAGGTTCGTTGTTCCTTTTAAATGGCTGTTTCCCCATTGGCCTGGAGAACAAAGCGGGAAAGTTTTTATCAGATGTGATCAATCTGGATGAATTTAACTCTGAATTTGATGACTACAATTCAGATTTGCCTTACAACAAAATGGGGCAAACGCATCTTACTTTTTCGTCTAAAAGAGATAAAAAGGATGTTTTTAACTTGGTGCACTTTAATGCAGAGCTTACGTATGATAAGCGTCTGGGCTTAAAAAAGTATAATGGTGGAATGCATTTAAACTACTTTAGAGATTACAGCTCAGTTCCACTTTTAATATCACGTGCTAACGGGAACTTCAACTTATTTGGTCCTAAGGTGATATCCTTTAAAAACGATTTGGAATATTATCAGGGTGGGGTTGACGACCTACTTCTATTCTATGCAGATGATTCTGAAGGAAACATGGAGATCAAATATGTTCGTAGTAATAAAGACGGTATTCATGGTCCTGAAAAGTTTACTTTGCTCAATTCCCCTAAAGATGATGGATACCCCAGTTTTTCTCACTATGGAGATAAAATATACTTCTGCTCTAACCGTGATGGTAACTTTGATATTTATGAACTGTCTGTTCCCAGAACAGAGGCAGAACGGCTTACGGTAGAAAGTTTGGTTTCTCCTGAAAATTACCAATTGAGAAAAGTGGAAGAGTTGTCAAGTCCCTTTAATGATAAATGCCCCTACTTGTATGATAATACACTTGTTTTCGTTTCAGACAGGCCGGGCGGACAGGGAGGATACGATATTTATTATTCCATGCTGGAATCCGGGAAATGGTCTAAGCCTGTCAATGCCGGGAGCCGGATCAACACCCGGCATAATGAGTATAGACCCATTTTGCCGTCACTAACCCATTTCAATTATCCTTTAATGATTTTTTCGTCTGACCGCCCTGGTGGAAAAGGTGGATATGATCTGTATATGACGGGTCTCAAAGAGAGTAGGTAGGATTGATAAATTTTGATTTTGGATAAAAGGTTGTAAGTGAGGTAGTTTATGTGTAGATCGGTACATCACGATTTGGTGAATCAGTATGGAACATTAGTAAACCGACATCCGAATTTTCTTTTACATGCAGCTGGTATTCCGGCTGCATTTTTTATTCCCAAACCAATCACACGACCTAGCATGAATACATTTAATATCAACCGCCGTCAGTTCATGTATGGCGCTACGGCTTCTCTGGCATTGTCTGCCTTCGGAGCAAGAGGGATGGATCTGATCAATCCGGCAAAACCGTTCAGAGTCGGACTTATAGGAACTGGCTGGTATGGTAAAAGTGATCTTTTCAGACTGATTCAGGTAGTGCCGGTGGAGGTTGTCGCGCTTTGCGATGTTGATAAAAACCAACTGAATGAGGCAGGTAAACTGGTGAGCCAGCGACAAAAGTCGGGGAAGGTTCCCAGGCTGTATGCCGATTACAATAAAATGCTCACAGAAAATGAAATGGACATTGTCCTGGTTGGTTCTCCGGATCACTGGCATGCGCTACAAATGATAGATTCCGTGAAAGCAGGCGCACATGTGTACGTTCAGAAGCCGATAAGTGTGGATGTAATGGAAGGAGAGGCCATGGTGGCTGCAGCAAGAAAGTATAAGAAGGTAGTGCAGGTGGGTACGCAGCGAAAAAGCACGCCGCATTTGATAGATGCAAAAAAGAACATTGTCGATGCCGGATTGCTTGGTAAGATTTCACATGTAGAAATGTGTTGCTACTATCACATGCGTAACAACGGAAATCCTCCTGTAAAACCCGTTCCTGATTTTCTGGATTACGAAAGATGGACCGGGCCTGCACCGCTCAGGCCTTATGACGACATTCCGCACATTCGCTGGTGGCGTACATTTATGGAGTACGGAAATGGTATTACCGGCGATATGTGTGTACACATGTTTGATACAGTGAGATGGATGCTGAAACTCGGCTGGCCTGCGAAGATCAGCTCCCAAGGCGGTATATACGTGCAGAAAGAAGGGAAATCGAACATTTCTGACACCCAATCGGCTGTGTTCGAATATCCTGAGTTGAATTGTGTATGGCAGCACCGGACGTGGGGAACGCCTAACAATCCGGATTATCCATGGTCTTTTACTTTGTATGGAGAAAAGGGGACCCTCTGGGCTAGTACGATGTCCTATGATTTCATCCCCCAAGGCAAGGGAGAAAAAATTCATAAAGATGTGGTATATGAAAAAGAAAAGTATCCTGAGGATGTAAAGGAGGATAGAATTGAGCTCAATGCAGCACCTGCAACGCGGCTTCATATGCTTGATTTTTTGAGTGCTATTGACAATAGTTCACGGCCTGTAGCAGACATTGAAGAGGGACATATATCGACCGCAAGTTGTATTCTGGCTAATTTGTCCATGAAAACCGGTCGAGCACTGGTGTACGACCCTGCAAAAAAAGAGGTGGTAGGAGATAAAGAAGCTACTGCCTTGTTGGCACGTGCTTATCGGAATCCTTACAAACACCCTGACTATAGAAATGTTTAGATAAAACCCGAGTTGCCTGGTTTGATATAAATGCAATGGACGTAAGTGATCGTTCCATTGCATTTTTTGTTATCTAACTACGCTGCACTATTCCTGTACCTTTTTTAATGTCGGATCGCATCCGTTCACAGTCCTCTCTTATGCAACACAAACAGAATGAGTTGCGTAATCATCAGCATTCAGGGAGTAGGTTAAAATAAATTTCCGAACTGGTATACGAACAGCATTTGTTGTAAGTTCTATAAATATCTTTTTCCGTATTTAAACCATTTACCCTCGGAAAGTGTCAGATAATTGTTAAACCAATAATTATAACATCAGCATGAAAAACATAGTGAAGTTGACAAAATCCGCCTTGGTGGTGGTTGTGGCGGGGATACTGTTTATGGCTTGCAGTCAGGCTCTGCAAGTGAGCTACGATCACGATACATCAGTTAACCTGAAACAGTTTAAAACTTTCAAAGTAGAATCTGAACGCACCATGGAAGAAGATCCACTTCTGGGAAGCGAGTTGAACAGAAGGCGGCTTGGTGACGCTGTGGTAGAAGTGATGAAAGCGAAGGGATATACGCTGGACCAAAATAGTCCGGAGATCGTCGTTCGATTTATGACTGACGTAAAAGACCGGCAGCAAGTACGCTCTAATAACATGTATTCACCCTATATGTGGTGGTATGGAGGCGGGAACAATATCTCTACCTACAACTATCAGGAAAGTCGCTTTATTCTGAATATCTATCAGAAAAGTACGGAGAAGATGATCTGGCAGGGCTGGGCATCGGGTAAGGTGAAAGCACCTTCCAAGAAAGATGACAGGGATGCCATGATCAAAAATACCATGGCAGATATCCTGAGAACTTTTCCACAGGCAACACTGGATACGTACAGTCGTAAGTAAGGTTCATAATTACTAAGAGGCGATGGAAACATTGCCTCTTTTTTTATGTCTAGTGATTTCTTGAAAACGGATTTTGAATAAGTAAGTCGAAAGCTACATAGGAGACTGCGTCAAAATCGCTGCCGGTTTTAAATTGTTCCATGACACCCAAATCAAGTATTACATCCTGTTCTTTAAACACATGCCGGAAATATACAGATAACCTGTCCTCGGTAAACTGATAGTTGCTCCATTCATGTTCACGACCTGCAGGCGTATTCAACGTATACTCATCTACAGTTGATAGGAACTCATTGGCACCCAATAAAAAGTTAGATTTTGCCGTATTGAGCGGAATACTTGCCTGGGCTTTCAATCTGAATCTAAGCTCTATTGGTATAGGTGATGGTGCCCAGTCCGGGGAATAGAAAGTACGAAACTCTGGCCTGAAGGAGTAAGTCATACTCCATTTGCCAATTTGCTGCTTCCGGTAAACTCTACCGTAATACCTGATTTCCCAGCGATAAGCCTGAAGTGCCGCTTTGTACGGGAATTCTTCCTCGTACTTATTTTGGAGGCGGATACTGCTGCAAAGTGATGCCTGCCATTTCGGGTTGAATTTATATTGAAATTCGTGATTATATACAGCAATACTCTGCTTTTTCAAAGGGAACCAGCTGTCTGGATTACTGACCCGGGCTCCTCCAAGATAAGCGGTTAGTGTCCATTTGGGATTTAATTGCTGGCTGAAACCTAATGCCGCCCAGGTTGCAATATTGGTATCGTCTAATCCGGGTGGAGAAATTTGAGAAAAACCTGAGATGGAATACAGGCTTAGAATAAGACCCATAAGGGCTGAAAATTTCATGTAATTGATGTCTGGTGTATCGTTTAAAAACACACCAGACATACAAAAGTTGTTCAATAACAGCTATTTTAACTGAATATTAATCTTGTTGGACAATTATAGTGCTTTTTGAATAGTGGCATCAAGTGTTTTATTATTCGGAAATTCCTGTGGGATCCAGCGTTCAACAATTTTTCCGCTGCTATCAATAACAACGAAAGGATATCTGATATCTACAGCATATTTCTCTTTCAAAAGATCAATGTTCTCTTCGGATGCCCATAGATGTTTAGTATCAGCTCTTTCAGCAGCATATGGCTTCCAGGTGTGAAGTGGTACACCGGATGTCATAAGGGTATAAACAAAAGTTACCTTGCCCTTGTACTTCTCTTCAAGTGCTTTCAAACCTGGCTCATGCTGCCCGATACTGAACGCAAATACCATGCAAACAGGCTTTCCTTTAAGTTGGCTTAACGAAACTGCTGCACTGTCACTATTCAGTAAAGTAAATTCTGGAGCGGAAGAGCCTGGTTTAAGCGTTTCTTTGGTAGCAATAAGTTTGGAAATATAGTCCGAGTATTCTGAATTAGGAAGAGTAGCTTTGTAGTCAGTCAGAAGCGTTTTAGCTACGTCAGTATTTGGCAGGGCGGTAGCAGCGTAATTAAGCCAGTAGGTTAACAAATAGGACTGCTGTTTGGGGTGGCCCTGCAACTTACTTTTACTAACCTCGAAAACCTCCTTCATCGCATCTGCACTCATTTCGTAATTACTGGATGCTGCAAGCGGGTACTTCCTTAACGTTGGAATGGAAATCCAATTGCGAAGCTCGTCTCTGTAAGACTGGCTCAAAAGCGCGTCATCCGAAAGAAGTTTAAATTCTGAAAGGGTAAAATCTTCGAGCTCTTTTTGTTGAGCGGGCTCAAGACGAGATACCCGGTTTCTTCTCATAATTTTCTCCTGAATCAGTCTTCTGATCACCGCTGATTCGGATTGTGTCGTGGCATTCACATATGCTTCAAATGCTGGCGACGTATTCGGGTTGGTAGACTTGAATTGTTGGAAAGCCGTAAGGCGTACCTGTTTCAGACTGTCGCTTTGCTGTACTACTGTTTTATTTTCAATTTGAGCCGGACGATATCCGAATACCGGAAGGTATTGATACTGGTTTTCAAGAAAGTGTTTTTGCAGGAATGTCTGATATATCGCAGTATTACCCGTAAAATTCACATCTGAATTACCTGGAAAGGTGGCTGTCAGATCGTCCCCCGGTTGAATAAAAAGCATGCGTGTCTTATTCACTCCACCACCACTGAACTGCAATCGCATCATTTTCGGTTCACTGATCGTAACTGACACTTTTTCACTAAGTGTCTCCATCAGATTGACAGATGCGACTGTTTCCAATTTAGCATCCGAGAGGCCTATGCCCAGATTGGGGTGAAAGTGAACATCTTCAAGTATAAGTGTAACCTGGGCTTCAAATTTTGCAGGTGTAGCAATCGTAACATGAGCTGTATTTTGTGCAAAAGATTGCAGACAGAGGAAACAAAGTAACAGAGCAAATATCTGTTTCATGGATTTACCGGTTTGGTTTGAATTGATTGATACGAAAATTGTAAAAACTGTGCCAATATACGTATCGGTCTGCAAGGCATGGTCGATAGGGCTTATAACACTTATTCAAAATGATTCTACATTTTCAATGTGTATACGATTTCTATCGTTTGAATCTGTTGGTTTAACTTTCGTTCGAGTAATTTTACCTTACAATTGACAAGCACCAGATGAACCGTATATCACAGTTTCAATTCAGTACATTTCAAGGTAAACTACAAGGTGAGTTTTATTTTGACGACTCTCCGCTTCATGCTGCTCAAAAGGCCATTTATGCGACTGATGCATCGGTATATCAGGAGATGCCATTGGCAGTTGCTTTGCCTGAAAGCGTAGAAGATATCAAAATGCTCATCACTTTTGCGAATGAACAGAAACTAACCCTGATACCTCGTGCTGCCGGAACGTCATTGGCCGGTCAGGTGGTAGGAAATGGAATTGTGGTTGATATTTCGAAGCACTTTGGTCGCATTCTGGAAGTGAACCAGCAGGAAAAATGGGTTAGGGTGCAGCCAGGTGTAATAAGGGATGATCTTAATAAAACGCTTGCTCAATATGGCCTGTTGTTTGGTCCTGAAACTTCAACAGCCAGTCGAGCCATGATTGGCGGGATGATTGGAAATAATTCCTGCGGCTTGCATTCGATTACTTGGGGAAGTACGCGTGATCATCTTCTGGAAGTAAAAGCATTGCTTGCCGACGGTTCGGAAGTCATTTTTAAAAATAATACGGTAGCGGAATATACTAAGGGCGTATCAACCCGTGATGTGGCAGGGAAACGGGAGCAGGCTATTCTTGCGGGTATGTGGGGCATGTTATCTAATCCGATAGATCAGGAATTGATAAAAAAGCAGTTTCCGAAGCCTTCCGTAACCCGTCGTAATTCAGGTTATGCGCTGGACGCGCTTGTTAACAACTTTGAGAAAGGTAATATCAATTTATGCAATCTGATTGCCGGGTCTGAAGGTACGCTCTGTTTTATTACAGAGGCCAAAATAGGACTTGTAGATGTAATGCCGCCTGCCGTCGGAGTGGTATGTATCCACGCCAATTCCCTGGCAGAATCGCTGCATGCCAATCGTGTCGCTATGAAATATCAGCCTAAGGCCTCGGAGCTTGTTGATAGGTATATCATGGACTTTACTAAAGATCATACTGTTTATTCTCAGAATCGCTTTTTTATAGAAGGTGATCCGGCAGCGTTATTGATGGTTGAATTCTGGGGAGCAGATGAGGATATAGTCAAAGCACAGGCATCGTCTTTAATTCAGGAGCTACAGACAGAAAATCTTGGATATGCCTATCCACTGCTGTTTGGAGAAGCTGCTGTAAAAGCGTGGGATATCAGGAAGGCCGGGTTAGGATTGATACGCAATCTGCCGGGTGATATACAACCAGTAAATTTGATTGAAGATTGTGCGGTGGCAGTCGAAGACTTGCCGGAATATATAGCCGAGCTGGAGGTTCTTTTAGCCAGACATCGGTTGCAGGCGTCCTATTATGCGCATGCAGGAGCAGGAGAATTGCATGTTGAACCCATGATTAACCTCAAAACTTCTGAAGGGAAACAGCAATTTCGTGACGTACTTGCCGATACTGCCAAGCTCGTGAAGAAATACAACGGGGCTCTGTCTGGTGAACATGGTGACGGAAGATTGAGGGGAGAGTTTATTCCTTACATGATGGGTGAGGAGGTTTATGAAATGTTTCGTCAGGTAAAAAGGATCTGGGATCCGAAAGGTATTTTTAATGCCAACAAGATTGTAGACACGCCTCCGATGAATGAGTTTCTGCGATATAAAGCGGATGAGCCAGCTCCTGTAATTTCCACCCATTTTGATTTTTCCCGACAAGAAGGTATGCTGCGTTTGGCTGAAAAATGCAGTGGATCAGGCGATTGTCGTAAAACAGAGCTGACCGGAGGAACCATGTGCCCCAGCTACATGGCAACCCGTAGCGAACGCGATACAACCCGTGCCCGTGCCAATATGCTCCGCAGATATCTGACAGAGGATACCAGGAAAAGTACTTCTCCTGAAATGGTGAAAGAGGTGCTCGATTTATGTCTGTCCTGTAAAGGATGTAAGTCGGAATGCCCTTCCAGTGTGGATGTGGGAAAAATGAAGGCTGAGTTTACCCAGCAATATCATGAACAGTTTGGAGTCCCGAAACGAAGTAAATTGATTGCTAATTTCTCAAAACAAATGAAATTAGCTTCGCTGGCGCCATGGGCGTTCAACGGAATTTTCGGAAATGCGGTGTTGAGAAAAATGGTCAATAGAGTGGTTGGGTTTCATCCAGACCGATCTATGCCTCATCTGGATAATGTTACACTCAAAAGCTGGTATACCAAACGAACTTCCCCAAGCCCTAAGCCCCATGCGCGTAAGCTCTACCTTTTTTGCGATGAATTTACCAATTATAATGATGCAGAAATAGGTAGAAAAGCTGTTCAGTTACTGGAAAAGCTAGGTTATGAAGTAATTATTCCGGAGCATGTGGAATCTGGTCGTTCGTATCTGTCTAAAGGATTTTTAAAAGAAGCTAAGAACCTGGCAATTCAAAATGTGAATGGGCTTAAAGACCTTATTACTTATGATACGCCGTTGATTGGTATAGAGCCCTCTGCAATTTTGACTTTCAGAGATGAATATATCGATCTGGTACCGGAAGAGTTGAGAGAAAGTGCCATTGATATTTCCCGCAATGCGATGCTTTTCGAAGAATTTATTGCGAGAGAAATGGATGAGAAGCGCATTAGCCGGACTTCTTTCAAAACTGATAAGAGGTTGATTAAACTGCATGGCCATTGTCATCAGAAAGCATTATCTACGCTGACCGCATCAAAAAAGGCATTGGGAATACCTGAAAACTACCATGTTCAACTGATACCGTCGGGATGCTGTGGAATGGCCGGTTCTTTTGGATATGAGGAAGAGCATTATGAGGTATCCATGAAAATCGGGGAATTGGTGTTGTTTCCAACGGTGCGACAGCAGCCTGAAGAAGTGATAATTGCTGCTTCCGGGACAAGCTGCCGTCACCAGATTAAAGATGGAACAGGACGAATTTCACTCCATCCTATTGAAATATTATGGGAGGCACTGCTGCCATGATGGGTGTATTCCTACTTCGTACCCCGTACACTTTGCATGATCGTATCCGCTTTGACGTTACCTACCGTATCTGAGGCTATTGTGTCTGCTGGTGCGGTGGTCTGGCCGGGTGTCTCTGATTCATTAAAGTTTTCATCGTGGTTAAAGAAGCCTCCCCAAAATGCTATGAGCATCAGTATAACACCGACACCTAAAATCCATTTCCAGACATGTTTCGTGTTTTTAGTTGCTTTGGCTTCTTTATCTGTTTCTTGTCTGTTCATGACGTTAATGATTTAGTTCTGGTATCGTCTCTACCATTTTTGTACCAAAGTGGATTCTGATTATTCCTGAAATGTTTTTATAAAATTGTGTTGATAAAATTTCCCTTTACGAAGTATTTAAAGACACGTATACTAAAATGATTTTGATTCGTGTTACGTTAGGGGTCTGTTTCCACAGACTGCCACTTTTGAATACAATTGAAAAACCAGATTATGAAATATTGTTTGACAATACTGTGCTTTGTTTTTACGCTTGCTGCTTCGGATTGCATGGCTCAAAACAACAACAGAAGTTTTTTTTCTATAACAGGGGGATATAGTTTGCCGGTTGGTGAGCTCGCCCGTGAGCGACTCAATGATCCATTTGCAGGTCTTACGGGATCAGGTTATTATGGGCAGGTAAATTATGATTTTCGTATCGCCAGATGGTTCGGAATGAAAATTTCCGGAAGTATGAATCTGAATAAAACCAAACCTGAGCCTATTATTGAGCGGGCAAATGAATCGGTCGAACAAATTAAGCCGCTTATCAATGAAACATCAGGTCATTCCTGGCAGTCGGACGTTTCTAAATGGAAGTTTAATGCCATCATGATCGGACCGGCATTGTATATCAACTTGAATAAAGTTCAGTTGGAAGCACACGTTCAGGCAGGTTATGTGCAGGTTACGTCTCCTTCTGTGAATATGACCGGCACTTTTGAATCTGGCCAGAATAATATGATTGTTTCACTTCGTCCCGCGTCGACAAAAGACCTGGGTGTAGGAGCCGGGGCCAGTCTGAGGCTACCACTGGGGAATACACTCTATTTCCATTTGTCAGGGGATTTTTTAGCAACCGAAGCAGAACTGAAAAACGTGGCGATCAGTGTGAAAGTAGGCAACTATCCTGAACTGGGTGTTCCAATTAATGAAAAACGATTTGTAGGTGTTGCCAATGTAGGCGCCGGTTTTGGAATTATGTTCTAAGGTGAAGATTGATTTTTTTTTCTGAACGGAATGGCGGAAGCTGTTCCGTTTTTTTGTTTTTGAAGGATCAGATAATATGTTTTAGGTGTATTAAAGGGCATTTTTTGTTTTGGAGCAGTTGTTGTGAGCTATCAGAGTTACAGGTACATGCTGCTTTTCAGACTTGTGATGGATGATACGGCGTTTGAATTGTTATATTTGCAGAATTAAAGAAAGTGGCTCACAACCACTTGTTTCTCATTCTGCGAAAATTCGAATATTACGTTAAATGAAGGTTCTCAAATTTGGCGGCACATCTGTCGGTACTGTTGATAGTATAAAAACTGTAATAGACATTCTTGAAAATAACATTGCCAATGGCGAAAAAATAGCTGTTGTATTTTCTGCAATGGGGGGCGTAACCAATCGCCTGATCGAAATCGGTAAAATGGCCGCTGCCGGGAATACGGAGTATATTGAGTTTTTAAAAGTGGTTGAGGAACGACATTTCGCAATAGTACGTGGAATGATCAACGTGAAAAATCAAAGCAGTACGTTTGCTGCAGTACGTGGACTTTTCAACGAACTCGGTGATATACTTCGTGGTGTATCGTGGATACGTGAGCTTTCTGAAAGAACGCTTGATCTTATTATGAGCTTCGGTGAAAGGTTATCAACATTGGTAATTTCCGAAATATTAAAAAGCAGAGGTGTTGATGTTGAATTTTGCGATGCCCGAAACCTGATTCATACCAATGAAACTTATGGAATGGGCGATGTTGACTTCGAAGTTACGAATCGGCAAATCCTTGAATATTTTGCAAAAACTACTTCGTTACAATGTGTGACGGGTTTTATAGCGTCTACAACAGATGGTGTAACGACAACGCTCGGACGTGGCGGGTCTGATTATACTGCATCCATTATCGGTGCGGCTATTGATGCAACTGTAATTGAAATTTGGACTGATGTGGATGGTATGATGACTGCCGATCCGCGAAAAGTAGCCAATGCATTTACAATTCCATCTATTTCTTATGCGGAGGCTATGGAGCTTTCACATTTTGGTGCAAAGGTGATATATCCTCCGAGTCTGCAACCTGCATTCGCTAAAAATATTCCCTTAAAAGTATTAAATACGTTTAATACTGATTTCATCGGGACATTTGTGCAAAAGGGTGCAGAGAAAAAAGATTATGCAATTACAGGCATCTCATCTATAGATGAAATTGCGCTTGTGAATATTCAGGGAAGTGGAATGATCGGTGTGGCAGGTATTTCCGGTCGTTTGTTCACAGCTTTGTCAATGAACGAAATTAGCGTGATATTGATATCGCAGGCTTCTTCTGAGCATTCCATTTGTTTTTCTATTGATCCTAAAAACGCGCAACGCGCAAGAGAAGTACTTGAAAGAGAGTTTTCACACGAAATCGCGCTGGGTTATATAGATGGTATTTCTATCGAGAAAAACCTTTCCATTATTGCCATTGTGGGAGAAGGGATGAAGAAGAGTACAGGCGTTTCGGGTAAGCTGTTCTCTGTACTTGGAAAGAACGGTATCAACGTGGTAGCAACAGCACAGGGATCTTCCGAGCTGAATATTTCTGTTGTGATCGCAAAAAGTGATTTATCAAAAGCGTTGAATTCTATTCACGGCGTTTTCTTCCAGTCGGAGACCCGCTCTCTGAACCTGTTTATCGTGGGAGTAGGTTTAATTGGAAGTACATTGCTGGAGCAAATCAGAAATCAGACAAACTATCTGCGTGAGGAAAAGTTACTGAATCTGAATATTGCAGGCCTTTCTAATACCAGAAAAATGCTTCTGGACCCGGATGGAATCAGCACGGAGCATTGGAAGGATCGGGTAAGTGACGAAGGTGTGAAAACAAGTCTTCCGGCATTTGTACAGCGCATGATCGAGCTCAACCTGCCAAACAGTGTATTTGTAGATTGTACTTCGGACAAGGACATTGTACAATATTATAATATGCTGCTTGAAGCCAGTATATCAGTAGTTACACCTAATAAGGTAGCAAACTCAGGCCCGTATACAGAGTACACCGCGTTGAAGCGAACTGCCTTGAAACGTGGTGTTAAGTTCCTATATGAGACAAACGTAGGTGCTGGCCTTCCCATCATCAATACGATTCAGGGATTGATATCCAGTGGAGACAAGTTTCTGAAAATTGAAGCAATCCTATCCGGAACACTTTCCTATATCTTTAATTCATTTGGGCGGGGTATTCGGTTTGCAGATGTGGTAAAAGAAGCAAAAGTAAAAGGCTTCACTGAGCCGGATCCGAGAGAAGATCTGAGCGGAGCGGATGTGGCGAGAAAGATTCTCATTCTTGCCAGAGAGGTAGGTGTTCCTTTGGAATCCACAGACGTACATGTTGCCCAGCTTTTGCCGGAAAATTGCCTGGCTGCTCCTACGGTTGAAGATTTTTTTCAGGAACTCATTGTATCTGACGGATATTTTGGGAAACTTCAGGCAGATGCCGAAGCGCAGGGAGAAAAACTGAGATATATAGCAACGCTGGAAAATGGCAAAGCTGTGGTTGAACTGAGAACGGTCGATGCATCTCATCCGTTCTACACACTTTCCGGAAGTGATAACATCGTTTCGTTTACAACAGAACGGTATAAGGATCGCCCTTTGGTGATAAAAGGTCCTGGTGCAGGTGCTGAGGTAACGGCATCCGGTGTTTTTGCAGATATTATGAGCATCAGTAGTTATCTGGGATAATTAACTGATTGAAAAAATAAACTACAGTGAATTATATAAAAGCTTTTGCCCCCGCAACGGTAGCCAATGTAGCCTGCGGATTTGATATTTTTGGTTTTGCAATACAGGAGCCTGGAGATACCGTGGAAATCAGACGGAGAGATGAGCCGGGTATAATCATTACCGACATTACCGGAGATGACGGAAGATTGCCACGATCAGCTGAAAAAAATGCAGTAACCGTAGTGATGCTTCATTTGTTGAACCATCTCAATATGTCTGATTTTGGTTGCGAAGTTGTTTTGCATAAAAATATGCCCCTGGGTAGCGGAATGGGTTCCAGTGCTGCGAGCGCGGTTGCCGGCGTAGTGGCATTGAATGAATTGCTCGGAAGTCCGCTTTCAAGAAAAGAATTACTTCGTTTTGCGATGGAGGGTGAACGTATCGCCTCAGGTTCTGCTCATGCTGATAATGTAGGTCCTTCTTTGCTGGGAGGCTTTGTAGTAATCCGAAGCTATACGCCACTCGATATATTTTCTGTACCCGTGCCTGAGGATTTGTATTGCACTTTAGTACATCCTGATATTGAGATTAATACAAAGGATGCACGCTATATACTTCGGGATGAAGTTTCGCTGAAAAATACAATTGCACAGATGGGCAATGTTGCTGGCTTAGTGGCAGGATTAATGAAGTCGGATTATGAGCTGATCAGCCGTTCGATGGTAGATGTTATAATTGAACCTGTTCGTTCGATATTGATTCCAGGATTTAATGAAGTGAAAAAAGCTGCCATTGACAATGGTGCTTTGGGCTGTAGTATATCAGGATCCGGTCCCTCTATGTTTGCACTTTCCAGGGGTATTGAAAATGCGAGAAAAGCCGGCGAAGCTATGGTGAGTACCTTTTTGAAGTCAGGTATTGATGCAACAATGCACTTATCCGGAATCAACGAAGGAGGTGCCATAGTGTTGGAATCCTACTGATAATCGTGTAACTTTTTGAATTTTGATGAACTTTCTTAAATAACAAGGACGTTAATCATTTGCAATCATAAAAATGAATAGGCTATGGTAACTGTAAGCGAAACAGCCAAAAGTAAGATAGTAGAACTTAGAAATGCGGAAGGTCATCAGGATGACTATCAAATACGTGTTGGTGTTTTAGGAGGCGGATGTTCCGGCCTCACTTATAATTTGGAATTCAATTCTGACTCAAAACCTACAGATATGGTTTTCGAGGATAAAGGAGTTAAAATTATAGTGGATAAAAAGAGTTTACTTTACCTTGCAGGTACTGTTCTGGAATTCTCGGACGGACTGAACGGGAAGGGTTTTCAATTCATTAATCCAAATGCTACAAGGACCTGCGGTTGCGGGGAGAGCTTCGCTGTTTAGCAGATTTTAAAAATATTTATTAAACGAAACGCGTCATGAAATCTCATGGCGCGTTTCGTTTATACAGTATAATCAGGTTAATTTGCGTGACTGAATGGTTAGTAAATAACATCTAAAAAAACGTATTTTTCACTATACGCAATATTCAATAACAGGAATTTAATGAAACCAACACTTTTAATTCTGGCCGCAGGAATGGGTAGCCGTTATGGCGGTATCAAACAGCTTGATCAATTTGGGCCTAACGGCGAAACGATCATTGATTATTCGCTATTTGATGCTATTCGTGCAGGTTTTGGCAAGGTAGTTTTTATTGTTCGCGAAGAAATTCGTGAAAGTTCGGAGGCGATTTTCTCTCCTAAACTAGAAGGTAAAATTGATTTTGATTTCGCTATTCAAGGCATACAATCCTATGTTCCGGAAGATCTGGGTAAGGTTGAACGTGTAAAGCCATGGGGAACCGGCCATGCCACACTTTGTGCGTGGGAGCAAACAGATACTCCTTTTGCAGTAATCAACGCTGATGATTTTTATGGAAGAGAGGCATTTCAAACGATGGCTGACTTCCTGACAAACGATAAAAACGAGAATCAGCATGCCATGATAGGCTATGAACTCAAACGCACACTTTCGGAAAATGGAACAGTTTCCAGAGGGGTGTGTATCGAGAGAGAAGATCACAATCTGGAATCGGTTATAGAACGGACGAAGATATTTGAAAAGGATGGAACGATCTATTTTGAAGAGAATGATCAATTGACAGAATTAGCGCAGGAAACGCCGGTTTCCATGAATTTCTGGGGTTTCAAGCCATCGATGTTCCCTATTACCAAGGATTTGTTTGAAGTATATGCAAGAGAAAATCTGAATACACCAAAGGCTGAATTCTATATTCCGACTGTGATGACACATATCATCAAAAATGGTCTGGGCGATTGCCGTGTATTCCGCAGCCAGTCTGACTGGTTTGGTGTAACCTATCCGGAAGATAAGCCAATGGTACAGGCTGCTCTTTCTCCTCTTCATGAGAATGGGGTATATCCTGCCAAGCTTTGGGAGTAGCTACTTTTCGATCAGGGCGTTCCGGTCTACGCGACCCGGTCTGAACAGCGATAGCTGGTCTGCACGGAAGAATTAACCATGCTTGTTTTGGTTAATTCTGCACGGAAGATCAAGCAGTAATGTTTTAGTAGGTTTCACTTTTACCGTTCAGCCTGACTCCGTCATGCAGACCGAGTCAGGCTGAACGGGTCGCCTCCGGTCTGAACAGCGGTAGCTGGTCTGCACGGAAGAATTAGGTAGTGGTGCTTTTGAACGTTGCGTAATTACCGTTCAGCCTGACTTCGTCATGCAGACCGGGTCGCGTTCCGGTCTGAACAGCGATAGCTGGTCTGCACGGAAAAGTTAACCATGCTTGTTTTAGTTAGTTCTGTATGGAAAGATCATGCAGTAAAGCTTTAGTAGGTTGTGCTTTTGCCGTTCAGCCTGACTTCGTCATGCAGACCGAGTCGCGCAGACCGGGTCGCGCAGGCCGGGTCATTTCTGAACCAAAGCCTCCATCATCCTCTCCGCTAAAAACTTATTGCCATCGTCTGTCAGGTGAACGCGGTCTGATGTCAGGATTCCTTTTTCTTTATTCTCAGGATTATTTTTCAGGAGGTAGTCGCCAAAAGCCTTTCTCAGATCGCAAAGCTGTACATTATTTTTTGTCGCAATGTCTCTGATTAGTTTTGAATAGTAGTTCAAATCTCCATCCTGCGCGTTCGAATTGTCATTTCTTTCTCCGATAACTGTCGGCGTACATACAATCACACGGATATTCTGTGCCTTCATTTTACGAATCAGCGCATCGTAAAACTTTACATATTTGTCAGCATCCGTTCCCGTACCGTGAGAAGTCTTATGCCATACGTCGTTGATACCAACGTAAATAAATACCACATCCGGGTTTTTAGAAAGAACATCATCTTCGAGCCTCAGGTAGAGATCGTATACTTTATTTCCCCCGATGCCTGCACCGGCAAGTTCGTATTGAGCTGATTTTCCATTTGCTTTCAGCATTTCTGTCATTTTGGTAATATAACCAGAGGGGCCGACTCCTGCCTGTGTGATAGAATCACCGAAGAAAATGACTTTAAGTGGTTTATCCTGACGCATAGCGAGTAAAGGAAGTGCTATTAGTGCGATCTGAATCAGCTTATAAAAGCGTTGCATAAAAATGTGAGTTTAGTTTTTGAAAAAAGACGTATGCTATGAAAAGTTACCCTGAGTAGTTGTCCCCAAGTGAATATGAATAGATGAAACGTGGCTTAATTGTTTATCGGACGAATTGTAAGATGGTCGGGGTGGTATGAGACAGTGAAATGCCTGCCCGGATGCAGATGCTCTGCCTCCTGTTCCGACAAATCAAAAATGTGCATTTTATAATTGATCAAAGCATGTATCCGAACTACTTCCTGCAAACTGATCCGGGACAGAACCTCGCCGTGTAGTACAAGGTCCTTGTTATTGTGCTGCTCTTTAATGTAAACGTCTGCCGGCGTGCCGAAGCTGTCAAGCTTTCCTTCCTTAAGTATTGCAACATGATCTGCGAGCCGAAAAATTTCGCTCAGATCGTGCGTTACAATAATCATTGTGAAGCCGAACTTTTGATGGAATTTTAAAAGTAACTCCTGCAAATTTTCCCGCATGGAAGCGTCCAAAGCCGAAAGTGGTTCGTCAAGCAATAGCACGTCGGGTTTTCGAACCAAAGCTCTTGCTAAGGCTACCCGCTGTTGTTGTCCTCCGGATAATTGAAATGGCTTCCGATTTGCCAGTTCTTTTAATCCGACAGCGAAGAGTAATTCATGAATAATTCCGGTATCCCCGCCTTTCGGTAAAGCAAACAAGAGATTTTCTTCTACCGTAAGATGAGGGAAAAGCGCATAATCCTGAAAAACAAACCCTATATTTCTATTCTGAACAGGGACATTGATTCTGCTTTCAGTATTCAACCATACGTTTTCCTTGAAGCCGATGTATCCCGCGTCAGGTTGTGTCAAGCCCGCCAGCTGTCGCAGTAGAGTTGTTTTTCCAGCACCTGATGGGCCGGTAATAGCCAAAATATTTCCTGCTGGCAACGAAATCGATATCTCCATAGGCATAATTCCGCTGGCAGTGTGTAAGCTGTGGCTGATGTCAATTTCAAGCAGTTCTTCTGACACCTCGTAATCGGTTATTAATGGAGTAAACAATAAGTAAAATGACAAAAGTGATCAGAAACAAAACGAGTGCATATTGATTGGCGACGTCGTAATGCAGCGCTTCCACCTCATTATAAATAGCCACAGAGGCTACTTTGGTTACACCGGGTATATTGCCTCCGATCATCAGTACAACGCCAAATTCTCCCACAGTATGTGCGAAGGTGAGTACAAAGGCGGTCAGTATGGCTGGTTTCGAATTAGGTAACAGTACTTTTAAAAAGGTTTCGAGCCTTCCTTTGCCCAGTGTATAGGAAGCTTCTCTTAACGACTCCGGTAAGGATTGAAATCCTGCCCGAAGCGGGTAAACCATGAAAGGCAAACTGTAAATGATTGATGCGATTACAAGACCGGGAAAAGAAAAAACCAATCGCAACCCGATTGTATCTTCAATGAAGGAGCCAAACCAATAGGAGGGACTGAAAGCCAGAAGCAAATAAAAACCAATCACGGATGGGGGAAGAACCAGTGGCATTCCAATTAATGCTTCGATAATTCCCCTTGCTCTGAACTTCCCAAACGTAAGCCAATAGGCCAAAGGCAGTGCCACGATCAACAAGATTGCTGAAGTAATGGTTGCGAGCTTGAAAGTGAGCAATAGAGGCTGCCAATCCATTTTAACCTAAGAATTACTTGTATCCGTATTTTTTAAAGATAGCCTTTGCCTTGGCAGAATAGAGAAATTTGTAGAACTGTTCGCTGGTTTCCTTTTTGGGGGAATTATCACTGTGACGAAGTAAAATAGCAGCTTGTTCGATAGGTTGATATAAAGAAGAATCAACTTCAACCCAGTTCCCTATTCCTTTCATTTCAGGAGCCAGTACAATGGATAATGCGTTGAAGCCAATTTCAGCTGTGCCTGAAGAAATATATTGAGCAGTTTGAGAAATACTTTCACCATATACCAGCTTGGTTTTGATCTGCTCAAAATCGGGACGTTTTTTCAGAAATGCCAAAGCCGCTGCGCCGTAAGGGGCAACATCGGGGTTGGGGATCGCGATTTTTTTTACACTCGCATCAGTCAGAATATCGGCTGATAACTTCTCCACGGGTAATTCTTTCGACCACATCACTAACGTACCCAAGGCATAAACGCGCGGCTTTTCCTCGGCCCCGCCTTTATTGAAAATCTCATTAGGGTATTTGGTATCAGCCGAAACAAATACATCAAATGGTGCGCCCTGGCGGATTTGGGTAGTGAGTTTCCCTGATGAGCTGACTAAAATTTCTATCGGTTTGCCTGTTTCTTTCTCAAATTCCTTTTTGATTTCCTGCATCACGTACTGGACATTAGCGGCAGTCGCGACGATGATTTTGTCGGATGGTTTGGAACATCCGGCTGAAAGCAATAGCAGAAAGAGTATATATCGGTAAAAGTTCATAATGCTAAATTAACAGATTAACCTCAATACACGTCTTTTAAAGCAAAAGTTGATCTTCCCTATATTACTCTCGTGGCTTTATACTTTCAGAAGCAATAGATTGCATATCCTGACACTATGTGTGTAAGGGTAAAAATCGTAAATTGCGCCCCGTTTGGCGACATGCGCCATGGTAGCGTTCCATGTTATAGCCAGACAGAATTATTTACTGATCATAATGATTATAGAAACTGCACAGCGCACCCGTCAGACTTCAGAATACTACTTTTCTGTGAAGCTGGCTGAGGTACGGAAACTGATTGCGGAAGGGCACGACGTAATTAATCTCGGGATTGGAAATCCTGATATGATGCCTTCCAGCCAAACTATTGAGGCTTTATCCGAAGCGGCCCACAAATCGTTGGCGCATGGTTATCAGCCTTATACAGGTACTGTTAGTTATCGCACCGCAATCGCAGATTTTTATAAAAGAACTTATCAGGTCGATCTGAATCCTACATCTGAAATTTTGCCTTTGATTGGCTCCAAAGAGGGGATTACACATATTTCTTTGACTTTTCTTGATCCGGGCGACGAAGTGCTTGTGCCGGAACTTGGTTATCCCGCCTACCGTGCTGTGAGTAAAATGGTGGGAGCAGAAGTGATTGAATATCCACTCAGAGAGGATTTTGGTTGGCAGCCCGACTGGGAAGTAATGGCTCAGCTGGTTACACCGAAGACAAAAATCATGTGGATGAACTATCCGCACATGCCTACAGGTGCTCCTGCAACAATTGAATTGTTCGAAAAGGCAGTTGCTTTTGCCAAAGAACATAAGATTCTCTTGTGCCATGACAATCCTTATAGCCTGGTGCTGAATAAAAAAGCTCCTATAAGCTTATTGTTGGTGCAAGGAGCGAAGGAAGTTGCGATCGAGCTCAATTCTATGAGTAAGTCGCACAATATGGCGGGTTGGCGCATGGGCTGGCTTGCTGGTGCGAAACCTTATATCGATGCGGTGTTGACGATCAAGAGTAATGTCGACTCCGGAATGTTCTGGGCTATGCAGGAAGCAGCGGCGGCGGCTCTTGGTAACAGCGATGAATGGCATAGGGAGCGTAACGCTGTATACCAGGGACGATTGGAAGCGTCCGAAGCTTTTTTGCGTACTGTGGGCTGTACCTGGGATCCTGCTCAGGAAGGAATGTTCCTTTGGGGGAAATTACCCGATTCGGTAGAGTCTGCAGAAAAGCTGGTGAATAGTTTGCTGATAGAAAAGCACGTGTTCATAGCTCCTGGTTTCATATTCGGACCTAAGGGACAACGCTATATCAGATTGTCGCTTTGTATGCCTAAGGAGAGGATTTGGGAAGCTGTGGAGAGGATTAGGGAGTAGGGCAGAGGGTTTTGGGAGTTGTTGAAATATAATATTGAATTGGGGCTTTGTGAAGCCTCTCAATCGGGATAGGAAATGGTTATTAGTATAATAGGTGTGGGGTTGCTTGGTGGTTCCTTTGCTTTGGGACTACGTGAAAAATACCCGCATGTAAAGTTTATAGGGGTTGACGCTTCGGTAGTCAATCAAAAAATTGCGCTTGCAAAAGGGATTGTGGATGAGATTGCTACCCTGGATGAGGCGCTGAGTATATCAGAGTTGAATGTGCTGGCTACGCCTGTGGATGTGATCAATACCTTACTTCCTGATATGCTGGACAAACTTCCGGAGGGGGCAACGATTATGGATCTTGGTTCGACCAAAGAACTGATCTGCTCACTGGCCGACAATCATCCGAAACGTAACCAGTTCGTGGCGGTACATCCAATGGCTGGTACTGAGAATTCAGGACCGGGAGCAGCATTTAAGGAGCTTTTGGAAAACAAAAACGTCATCATTTGCGGAAAAGAAAAAAGTCACCCCGATTCGCTTGGTTTGGTAGAGGCATTTCTGCGTGATGTAGGTATGAAAATCCATTACATGACGCCGGTCGAACATGATCTGCATCTGGCTTATGTATCTCATTTGAGTCATATCAGTTCCTTTGCCTTGGGCCTGACCGTTCTGGACAAGGAACGTGACGAAAGAGCTATTTTTGATATGGCAAGCACTGGTTTTTCATCAACTGTAAGGCTTGCTAAAAGTTCTCCCCAAATGTGGGCGCCTATTTTTGATCAGAATAAGCAGAATGTATCCAAAGCACTTGAGGATTATATTGAACTGCTGAAAAAGTTCAAGCATGCGATCGATGACCGGGATACTGATACAAGTTTGTCATTTATGAACAGAGCCAATGATATTGGCCGGATTCTTGCGGGAATTGAGAAAAAATAAAATAGAAAAAACGCTGCCAAATTCGCATTAAGCAGCGTTTTTTCATTTAAAGTGACTTCATAATCCCCAATTCTCTCTTCTCCTTCCATCTGCCTCTGGTAAAATCAGGAAATTTAACTGCGACGCTTCCCTTACTCACCGACGTCTCTGAAAGTGGTATTACCGAGCTCCACGTTGCGGCATCATATACATCCATATCCATCGGACGACCCTGGTTAAGTGCGTCGATTATTCTGTAAATCAGAACAAAGTCCATTCCGCCATGTCCGCCGTTTACTTCAATTTCCTTTTTAAGTTTATCCCAGATCGGATGTTTGTACCTGCTCTTGTATTCGTTGTAGTCGGCCTGTTTCAGGAATTCATGACCTTTGTCGATAATGGATAATCTGCTTGGGTAACCTTCGTGGTAGGCATGTGTCCCGGCCAATGCGTTGATACGGTCGTAAGGGCGCGGCGAAACCACATCGTGTTTCAATGTAATCATCCGTCCTTTATTCGTTTTGATCATCGACGTGTTCATATCACCATGACGGATTGTTCCTTTGAAACCTGAATACGGGTGACCCGAAGGAAGCTTTTTGATACTTTCCGATAAAGAGGCTTCCACACTGCTCATTGAAACAATATGTTCGAATCTGTCACCACGCAGAATTTCAAGATATTGAGCTACAGGTCCCAGTCCGTGCATCGGATATAAGTTGCCATCGTGAGCAATATTTTCTTTCAATCTCCAGAAATCGTAGTAACCTTTCTCACTCAGCATCAGCTCAGTCAGGTTATGGATATAAGCTGCTTCGGCGTAAGTAAGCGTTCCGAATACTTCCTGCTGAACCATGTTCAGTACCCACAGCTCCTCATCACCGTAACAGACATTTTCCATCATCATGCAGTTGCGCTGGGTTTCTTCGGCAGTGTTGACCAATTGCCAGCATTCGTCCAGTGTCAACGCGGCCGGAACCTCAATCACTACATGTTTGCCTTGTTGCATGGCATACACCGCCATTGGAACGTGGTCGCGCCAGGGTGTTGCTATTACCACCAGATCAATATCATCCCGTTTGCACATCTCTTTCCAGGCATCCGGTTTGCCGGCATAAGTAATCGCATCCTGACCTTTGGCTTTAAGCTTGGCAGCTGCTTTTTCAACACGTTCCGGCTGGATGTCGCAGAGAGCGGTTACTTTCGCTTTATCAGGAAACAGGGCGGCAAACTGGCTCACGTGTCCGCTTCCACGTGCCCCGATTCCGATCAGTGCTACTTTCACTTGCTTAATAGGAGCCACCGCCAGATCAATCACAGATTTACCTTTTGCAGCAGGAATAATTAATTCATGTTCCAAAGGCTCAGTAATTTGAGTCTGACTGGTAAGTCCATAAAGGCCCACACTTCCAAGCAGACCTTTTTTTAGAAAACTTCTACGTTCTTGAACAGATTTCATGGTTTTGAAAGGCTAAAGTTTAGGAAATGCCTGCTATTACAGGAGCGCAACAGCAGGATATTTATCAGGATTTAGGAATAGTATTCTTATGCTGATTCCAGGACGTTACTAGTTGTGCCCTCGTCCACATGGATAATATATGCTGCTCCACCGGCTCTTTCTATAGCTTCGGCAACTTGTTCGGGTTTTTCGGGTGCATAGGCAAACATACAGCCGCCACCACCAGAGCCGTTAATTTTCGCACCCAATGCACCTGCGGCAAGAGCGGCGTCGATCATACCATTGATTTTCGGGGTAGATACTTTTTTGGCATCTCTCAAACTTTGCTGATGTATGTTAAGCAACTCTCCGAATCTCTGATGATTGAGCGTGTCGTTGCGTAGCATTTCAAGCGCTTCTATCAACACATCTCTGTCTGAGAGGTTACCTTCTAACAACGTATATTCTACATCTGTAAGCAGGGTTTTATAGTCGGGAGTCAATGCTGCCGGGAATGTATGTAGAGAAAATGCCGGATCTCTTTTTCTTATTTTTTCCAGTGCATCCAGCATGCCATATTTTACATGTTTCAAAATGCCAAGTGTATCCTTTGCCTGGCGGGAATCTCCCAGTACAAAACTGCCCAGCGAGGGTTGGAAATTTTCGAGTTTTACAATTGGCTGAGATTGTAGATAAATCACTCCTCCAACCGAAGTGGAATAGTGATCCATCATGCCACCAGGCTCGCCAAATTCGAGCACTTCAGCCTTGTGAGCCAGCTCACCGATTTCTGTCCGTGTTCGCGGAGAAGGATTGTCGGCCATGCGAGTCAGCCAGTTGATCCATGCAACCAGTAATGCCGATGAGCTGGATGTGCCCGAATTGATCGGGATGTTTCCGTGTACAGTTACCTCAAATCCTTTTGAAAACTGATAGCCTTCGCGGGTTAGGACATTTATTGCACTTTTGAAATAGTCACGGGGACTTGTGTAAGGTATTTCAGATTGTAGTTCAAAAATTTCCTTTTGATTGATATCCGGTAAATGGATCACCACCTGCGCATCGCTTCTGAAACCGCCATTGATGGCAATCCGACGCGATATAGCTGCTGCAATAACAGGTAAGCCCAGATAATCCTGATGTTCTCCAAACAGACAAATCCGACCGGATGCAGAAGTTGTCAGCGGGGAACTAACCGAAGTATCGGAATGCATGCGGCTACTTATCATTGATTTGTCAGAGCTCATAAGTAAATGTATATTTCTGTGGAAAGTAAATGAAGTTGTGTTCTGATAAAATTGAAGAAAAATAGGTGCGCAACCGATTGAAATGGCTGCCCAATCGTTTGCGCAAATTTGCGCAAATTCCGAAAGGTGCTGAGAAGTAGTAGATTTTAATCCAGACTTATACAGACATTAATTATGAATAACTATTGCCTCCATTTATCTGATAATTAGTTTTGGCTCAATCACAATCTCTCTTGGAACATAGGTGTCAGGATGCTCCATCGCTTCCAGCAGTAGTCGGGCAGCCTGGCTACCCAGCTCGCCCGGGAACTGCTCTACAGTGGCAATAGGAGGGTTGTCCAGATACGAACAGAATGATAAATTTGAAAAGGTCACAAAGCTGATATCACGATCCATTTTTAATCCCCGGTGCTTACATACCTGCATAGCGTCAAGCGCTATGTAGTCATGAAAAGCAAAAATGACTTTGGGAGGAATTTCGAGATTCAGGAGTTCATTTATTTTGAGAATCGTATCTTCTTTGGTAAGATTCAGGTTTTTGATGAAATGTTTGTGAGTAGGAAGATCATGGTATTTCAAGGCATCAATATATCCTTTTTCTCTTTCGGAAGTAGCCTGCAAAGAGTTAGGGCCGTTCATGAGTGCAATGTTCGTGTAGCCTTGTAAGATCAGAAATTGCGTCAATTCAAATGCTGCTTTGGTAATATCTCCGTATACCGCCCCATATCTGGGATGCTTCAATATTCTGTCAAAAAATACGATGGGCACCTTGTGTGTAGCCTCATTGAAATGGCTTTTATTATAAGTTTCAGAAGCGAGGGAAACCAGTATCCCATCCACACCGTGCCTGATGAGTGAGTTGATAGCCGTAGCCTCTCTTTCATAGTCATTTCTGGATTGCATCACCACCATGTTATACCCCTTTTCCGAAAGTGTTTCCTCTATGCCTGAAAGTGCAATGGAAAAGTATTGTTCCGTAAGATAAGGAAGCACCACACCCACATTATAAGATTTCTTATTCTTAAAATTGATAGCTCTGCTATTGGGTTGGTAGTGGAGTTGTCGGGCCAGTTTCTGCACTTTTTCGGTCGTCTGGGCACCAATTCTCGGATGATTCTGCAGTGCACGGGAAACCGTTGAAACGGATACGCCAAGTTCTTTGGCAATTTTTTTCATGGTCAAACTAGCGTGCATATCATCATAGGTTGTTCTACATCAGCAATGGTTTCAAATATACAAAATGCGAAAAAAAGAGCGATTATTTCAGTTGAAATGATAAATTATTACACCCCTGAAAACAAGAGAGCAGATACCTGAGTACCTGCTCTCTCTCTCTCTTACCCAAAATATTAATGCCCTCAGGCATTGTTCTTACGTTTTGCCTCTACAAAGAAGGCCCCTGCGATTAGCGCTACAAGAAGAATTGAACTGACAAGATCTATTTTTTTACCCGCCGCGACAGATACCGGCTCAAATTTGAATACGATGGTATGTTTCCCTGCGGGTACCCTCAAAGCCCTCAGTACATAGTTGGCACGTAGCAGATCGGCTGGTTTGCCATCTATAGTGACTTGCCATTCGTTTCTCACATTGTAATAAATCTCAGAAAATACAGCCAGACCTTCACTTTTAGAGTTGCTCTCATAAGTCAGTTCATTCGGCTTATAGGTAATCAGACTTATTTTGTCAGTGGAATCTTTCTGAAGTGTCAGGCCTTTTAACTTATCATCGAATTTCTGATCCAGAACTGCCTCTTCTTTCGTTTTTAAAGAATCCAATGCGGCCATTTCTGCATCTGCATTAGCCACTACTTTGTAGCTGTTTACAAACCAGGCATGTCCGTTAGCATCAGGATTAGGTTGTGCCACTTTATTGCCCTGTTGATCAGCGGTAAGGATATACTTGGTATTCAGCATATTTAAAATACCTGGATTGGCATTCGGTTTCGAAATTTGTCTTTCGAACAACTCCTGATACCTGCGTAATTTGGCTCCGTGATAGCCACCTATTGATTTGTGAAAATAACTTGCATCTGCACTGTTAAACGGGCCTTGCTGAGAAGATACGTCCAAAACCTTATAGTTAGGATCCGGATCTCTCATAATTTGCTCATCTGCAGCACTTGGAGCTGCTTTCGCTTCTGCTGCGTAACTGCTCACAAAGTCATCATTGTTCAGATAACGCTTGTCAATACCAAACATGTCAATGATCATCAGTATGATCAGCGCAGGGTAGAGTAGCAGAGGCTTTACTTTATCTTTCATCCAGAGCCAAACCAATCCTGCCGTTAATAGTATAAATATCAGACTTCTGAAAGCATCACTTCTCATCAAACCTGCACGGTCCTGAACTATGGAGTTGACAATTTGCTGCGCGAAGTTTTTATCCTGCGTCATCTGTGTGAAACTTTCAACTACCTGAGCATCTTTGGAAGACTGGAAGCTAAAAAAAAGTGTAGGCATCAGCGCTAATATGAGCATTAGTCCGCCTGTAATTCCTAATGAAATCAAAAATGGTTTTTGTAGTTCTTTCCAGAAAATGGTTTTTCTGACAACTGCAGAAAGAGCCAGGACAGCCAGAATGATCATCAGCAATTCTGCTAACGACACCACCATTGTTATTGCCCTGAACTTGTTGAACATCGGGAAGTAATCAAAAAACAGGTAGTTAATTCCCGCCATACTTTTTCCCCAGGCCCACACAATATACAGTGCAGTTACACCCAGAATCCAGTATTTAACCGGATGTCTGATGATAAAACATCCGAGCACGAACAGGAAAAATATGATAGATCCCAAATAATACGGACCGCCCATAATAGGCTGTTCACCCCAGTAAAGCGGCAGTTGTTGCACAACGTTCAATGCTGTGGCTCCATCCACGCCACGTCCGACAAGGGTTTTATAAGTCTCTGATGTATTGCTCAACGGTCCATACGAAGTCCCGCCATAGGCATTTGGAACTACTAATGTCAATATTTCGCCAATTCCATAACTGTATGTAAAGGCATATTCTTTATCCAATCCATCTTGCTTGGAAACGTTTTGAGCATCTATAGGGCTCAACTCTGATTTTCCTCTGATGGTCTCTTTGGTGTAATCTGATGCATTCCAAAGTCTGGTTGTATGTGTACCCACCGCTACGATTACAGCAAATCCCAACCCGAAAAGCACCAAGGTCAATTCTTTGATTCGTCCATTTTTAATCAGCGCGATACTCTCTATAACCACTAAAACCGCTACTCCAATGCCCAGATAATAGGTGATCTGAACGTGGTTGGCATACAGCTCAAGGGAAAAGAAAAGGGCTGTTACAGCTGCTCCGACGAGCCAGTTTTTTCTGAAAGCAAGAAAGACGCCCGCCAGTACACCAGGTGCATACATCACTGCAATGATTTGGGAGACGTGACCGGCTTCGAGATTGATAATATTAAAAGAGGAAAATGCAAAGGCAATAGCACCCAACGCAGCTACCCAGCCACTGGCTCCCAGTACCAGAAAGAGTACATAAGCGCTCACCAACCCGGTAAGCAGGTAATTGGCAGGGGCGGGTAAGATTTTATTGATACCTTGTCCCAACTTGGTCGGTAGACTGGTTACGTAATCGGTACCGATCATATACGCCGGCATACCACCGAACATACTGTTGGTCCACTGTGACCATTCCCCTGTTCGCTCGTGATAAGTAACTACTTCTCTCGATGCTGCTCTGGCTTGCTGGTCGTCATGCATATTCAGTCTTTTGCCTTGTAACACCGGTGAGACGTAAGCAAGGGATAGGATGATGAAACCAACTACTGCCACCAAATGAGGCCAGAGGCGCTGCCAGGAAAACAAATTTTTCATTTTAATAATATTAGCTGAATCAGTCTTGATACTTTAAGCGGAATGGAAAGCGAATTATTTTACAAATATGACTTTTCACTCAGAAATAGTTGATACAAGCCCTGTAATTGAAGGTTAAATTTTTATTAACTCGCGCAAAGATAGAAGTAATGATATATGTTTATGATGTTAAAAACGAATCTTATTTTGGTATTTTTTTAATAGAATTCCTGTATAGACGGTATATTTTAAGAAAATACCAGATAAATTTGTGGAAATTGCGCCTTTAGTGATTACAATGCGTTTTGTAGCAATTGCAGAGAAATAACCTATAAATAAATGAAGAGAATTGGAGTTTTTACCTCAGGAGGAGATGCACCCGGGATGAACGCCTGCATCCGCGCCGTCGTGAGAGGAGCTGTATACCATGGGATCGAGGTTTATGGAATCAGAAGGGGTTACAATGGGATGATCAATGGTGAAATGTCTAAAATGGACTCACACTCTGTGAGTAATATTGTTCAAAGAGGTGGTACAATCCTGAAATCTGCACGTAGCAAGGAGTTCATGACACCCGAAGGAAGGAAGAAGGCCTACGACAATCTGATGGAGCTGGGTATAGAAGGACTGGTTGCGATCGGCGGAAACGGTACTTTTACAGGTGCTATGATTTTCGGCAACGAATATGGAATTCCTACCGTTGGAGCGCCAGGAACGATTGATAACGATTTGTACGGAACCGACTACACCATTGGTTTTGATACTGCTGTGAATACGGCTTTGGACGCGATCGATAGAATCCGTGATACGGCAAGTTCTCACGACCGTATATTTTTTATCGAAGTAATGGGCCGTGACTCAGGATACATCGCAGTTCAATCTGGTATTGCCGGAGGTGCTGAACTTGTGATGGTGCCGGAAGTATTGACACCGATTTCCGAGGTAGTTGAAACATTAAAGCAGGGTTGGAGCCGTTCTAAATCTTCGTCGATCATCATCGTAGCAGAAGGAGACGAAGAAGGAAGTGCAGTAGAAGTAGCCGAAAAAATCAAGCAGCAGGTAAGCGAGGATGCCGATATCCGTGTAACGACTCTTGGTCACACACAACGCGGAGGGCCACCTTCTGCTTATGACCGTATACTGGCAAGCCGTTTGGGATTGGGTGCTTTGGAAGGACTGATGGCCGGACAAAAAAATGTGATGGCTGGTATTATCAATAATGATTTGGTCTATACTCCCTTTGAGGATACAATCCGCCTTCCGAAGCCAATCAATGAGGATTTGCTAAGAATGGTTAAGATTCTGAGTGTATAATAAGTTAGAAAAATAAGTAAGGTTCTTTCGAACCGGTTGCGAGAATAGTCAGGGATAGTCATTGATGAATGATTAATCTCATTGATCGGGTGATTATATCCTATGACTATTTCAGCTAGCAATAGCCCATCAGTTTGTACGTAATATAGCCTACCCATTCATGCCAGAGTGCGTTTAATTCGGATAGTGCCTGGGTGTCGGGTATGAAAAAGTTCCCGAAGTTAAATTCATACTCTCGTGCGCTGTAATTGGCCGGATAAGCATCCGTAGTCATGCCTACTTTATCAAAGCATTTTTTTGAACGTCTCAGGTGAGAGGCCGTAGTAATAAGCAGATAATCTGCATTTGGAAACTTCGCTGTGAGAATACGTTTTGCATTCAGGGCATTTTCCCTGGTATTACGGGCTTGTTCCTCAAAGAGAATATCTTCCGGCCTTACTCCCCATTTGGTCAGCATGTATGCGGCTTGTCTTGTTTCTCCCATATTTTGAGCCATTTGATTAGGAAGACTTATTCCTGTAATGAATATCTTTTTAATTTTTCCAGCTTTGTATAATAAAAAAGCTTGTGTAAAGCGGTCACTGTTACTACCCATGGTCGCATGATCTGCCCCCGGTGGCATCGAAGCAATCATTCCTCCGGACAATACAATCCCCACATCGTAAGTTTTCTGGATATCACTGATGTTGGTAAATGGCCATTGCCACCATTGAGATGCCTTATTGACAATCCATGTATTGGATATGAGTAAAAGCCAGAAGAAGGAAATAAGGAGTACAGTTTGCTTCCTTTTTTTATTTTTAATAAAAATTGTGGTAACAAAAAGCATCAGGAAAATGCTAAATGGCATAATCAGGAAGACGATAGCTTTTGATAGAAAATAAAACATTTGGATAAGAACGGAGCGTATGTTGTCGTTTTGAAGTTAATTTTGTCTGAAAGATAAAGCGTGAAACTTTATTATAACAATTGTAACCAAACAGGATTTTTTCTGATGAAGTATTTTTCCCGGATAACGGTATTGTCATTATGCCTTACCATGGCATTTTTTGCCCGGAGCTTCGGCCAGGGATATGAGATTGAAGCACGTATCAAAGGCATCAAGGACTCGTCTCTTATTTTAGGACATTATAGCAGAAGCAGTACACAATTTGTGCCAAGGGATACCGCAAAAGCAGATGCGGAAGGTAAAGTGGTTTTTAGCGGAACGAAAGAACTTCCTGGTGGATTATACGTAATACTTTTTCCGGGCAACAAAAATTGGGTAGAGTTACTTTATTCCGGTAAGGAGACCAAATTTTCAATCAGTACTGATACAACCGACGTGATAGGTAATATGAAAATCACTGGTTCAAAGGAGAATGAATTATTCTATGCTTATCAGCAGGAGTTGAAAAAACGGGCAAAAGAAATGGAGGAAATTCGGAAGGCTGGCGGAGCAAATGCTCAACAGCAACTTACTGCCTCTCAGATGGAATTTAAAGCTTTTCGAGATAAGTTGCTGAAGGATAATAAAGAATCTTTTACAGCCAAATTACTGAAAATGTCTTCAGATCCTGAAATTCCTGCAGCTCCGAAACTTGCTAATGGTAAAGCGGATTCAGTGTGGGTATTCAACTATTACAAAGCACATTACTGGGATGATTATGATTTCGCTGACCCGCGTATACTGAATACCCCATTTCTGGAACCAAGACTCGACAGATATCTGAAAAATCTGGTTGTACAAGTGCCTGATTCATTAATTAAAGATGCTAATAACCTTGTAGCGAAGACATTGCCTGGCAGCGATATCAGATCTTTTGTTGTTTTCCATATTACCAACCAATACGAGAATCCCAAAACAGTTGGTACGGAAGCTTTATGGGTACACATGGCGGAGAAGTATTATTTGTCTGGACAAATGGGCGTTTCTGAGGATACCAAAAAACGTATTGCCGAGAAGGTGGCGACTTTGAAGCCTCTATTGGTGCACAAGACATTCCCTGCATTGACTTTAACAGACGAGACCGGGAAAAAAGTGAGTCCGCAAACCATGCCGGCAGAATACACCGTTTTGTTTTTCTATGCCCCGACCTGTGGTCACTGTAAAGAAGCTTCACCAAAAGTGAAGGAGTTTTACGAAAAAAATAAAGCAAAGGGTATTAAAGTGATGGCCATATCTATCGAGCATGATGTGAAGGAATGGAAGTCATTTATTGAAACCAATCACCTGGATGGCCTAGTAAATGCCTATGATCCCCTTAAACAGATTGATTTCAACAGAAAGTTTGATGTGGTGACTACGCCGACGGTCTATATTCTTGATAAGAATAAAAAGATCATTGCACGGAAAATGCCTGTGGAGCAACTTGAAGATTTTATGAATTACTATCAGAATAAGGTAGGAAAGAAAATCTGACAGCTGACAAAACGATAAGTAACGGCTCCGGTGATGTGCAATCGCCGGAGCCGTTTGTTTTTTACAAGAATGTGATACAGATCGGTGCTTTGATGGAGACGCTTTCCTGCTTGAACGCCATTTTTCCAGTTTGCTCATCTACAGTATATACTGTAAGGTTATTTTTATCCTGATTTCCCACAATCATATATTTTCCTGAAGGATCAAAATTGAAGTCTCTCGGAATTGAAATTCCTTTTGTCGCTTCGTCCACTTTTTCTAATTCACCATTGGACAAAATCCGAAACGCACTGATGGAATTGTGGCCCCTGTTAGAAACATATACGAATTTTCCGTTGGGGTGAATATGCACAGCTGAGCTGGTATTGCCGGTTAGACCTGCCGGTACAGTTTCATAAGCTGTAAGTGCTTTAATTACTCCTTTGCTATCCACGGTACAAGAGGTCACAGTGGCATCAAGTTCATTGAGCAGATAAAGGAATTTCCCTGATGGGGCAATGGCAAAATGGCGTGGCCCTGCTCCCGGTTTTCCCTGGTAAAATGCCTGAGCCGGATTGGGAGATAGCTTTCCGTTAGCCGTATTTACCACATAATTCATAATTTTATCGCTGCCCAGATCTGTCACATATACATACTTTCCGTTCGGACTGGTTGTAACAAAATGTGCATGCGCTTTTTCCTGCCTTTTTTCATTCGGACCTGATCCTGTAAACTGTTGGGTATAGGAAGGTGCCTGAACGGATCCGTCAGCGTTCAACGGATATGCTGAGAAACTTCCTCCGGTATAGTTCGCAAGAAATACCATTTTGCCGGATGGATGTACTGACACATGACATGGATTTGCTCCTTCTGATGACTGGCTGTTGACTTCTTTAAGTTTTTGATCTGTCTGAATTGTATATGCTGTAATTTTATTCGCACCGGATACTGCATATAGTTTTTTCTTATCAGGCGCAATGGCGATGTAACCCGGACCATTCGCATTCACCGTAGAATCCACCACTATGATTTTACCCGTGGCAGGATCAAGGTGGCAAAGCGTGATGACCGAATTGTCATTTTTGTCTCCCGTTCCCACATAAAAGGTGATCTGGCTTTGTGCGAATGTCGCTATCGAAATGATCGAAAGCAGAACTATAAATGTAAATCTGAGCTTTTTCATATAGATATTTGAATTTGACCTTGCTTGTACCCTTTGCCAAAAGCGTAGCGTACATGGATTATAATGTAAAGAAAACTATTTAAAAACAGGACTATGAATACGATCACATGGCAGGACTTTGAAAACGTAGATCTCAGAGCAGGTACTATCGTAAAAGTTGAGGATTTTCCAAAAGCCAGAAAACCTGCTTTTAAACTCTGGATTGATCTCGGTACTGAGATCGGTATAAAACAAAGTTCAGCACAAATTACAGCGCTCTACACAAAGGAGTCTTTGCTCAATAAACAAATATTATGCGTAGTCAATTTTCCGGTGAAGCAAATTGCTGATTTCAGGTCAGAAGTCCTTACCACCGGATATGTGCTTCAGAATGGTGATGTGATCCTAACATCGCCTGATTTCCCTGTCGAAAACGGAACCCGTCTCGCCTGATCCGAAATGATGTATGACCTGGCAATAGTTCTGTAAGTAGCGTGAACTTTTAGCATGGTATTTTTGCAGAAAGCTTTTTTCGATATATGGAAACAACAATGAATGCTCAACAAATTACATTACCCGTAACGGGCATGTCATGCGCTGCATGTGCTGCGAGCGTTGAATCCGTACTGAAACATACAGCGGGTGTAGCAGATGCCGGAGTCAATTATGCTACGCAGTCTGTTTCTGTGAAGTATGATCCCGGCGCTATATCCCTGCAGGATATGGACACTGCTTTGCAGGGAGTAGGTTACGGGTTAATTATCGAAGAAGACGAATCAGATGCTGTTGCTGAGCAGGAAAGACAACAGCAGGAACATTATCAGAAGGTAAAGGAAAGTACAATATGGGCAGGCGTTTTGTCATTGCCCGTGGTGGTGATCGGTATGTTCTTTATGGACCGGTTTGCAGCTGGTAACTATATCATGATGGCCTTGACAGCTCCTATATTGGCATTTTTCGGAAGAGACTTTTATATAAATGCATGGAAGCAGGCAAAGCACGGTAAGGCGAATATGGATACGCTGGTAGCACTTAGTACCGGAATAGCCTTTATTTTCAGTGTATTTAATACTTTCAATCCTGAGTTCTGGCACGCGCGAGGTCTGCATCCACATGTATATTTTGAAGCAGCAGCGGTGATCATCTTTTTTATTCTTCTGGGAAAGTTGCTGGAAGAACGTGCCAAGTCGAATACTTCAGATGCACTGAAAAAGCTGATCGGTTTGCAGCCCAATACAGTCAGAGTATCACGCAATGGGGAAGAAATAGAAATGGCGGTTAGAGATGTGATGGTAGGAGATGAAGTGATTATTCGCTCAGGAGAAAAGATTCCGGTTGATGGGCAAGTGATAAGCGGAGAATCTTTTGTGGATGAAAGTCTGATGACGGGGGAACCGGTTCCAGCCGAAAAGAAAGCCGGTGAAAAGGTTTTTGCAGGCACAATCAACCAGAATGGTAGTTTCTCTTTCCGTGCCGAAAAAGTAGGGAAAAATACTGTTTTGTCTCAAATCATAAAAACCGTTCAGCAAGCCCAGGGAAGCAAAGCTCCGGTTCAGAAGCTTGTCGATAAAATAGCGGCCATATTCGTCCCGGTCGTGATGGGTATAGCCTTACTGACATTCTTAATCTGGATTCTGGTTGGTGGAGAAAATGCACTCACACATGCTTTGCTCGCTTCTGTATCGGTATTGGTTATTGCTTGTCCGTGCGCCCTAGGGCTAGCCACGCCAACGGCCATCATGGTCGGGGTAGGAAAAGGGGCAGAAAATCATATTCTGATCAGAGATGCGGAGAGTCTGGAAAAGGCGCATGCGGTTAATGTGGTGGTTCTGGATAAGACAGGTACGCTTACAGAGGGGCGTCCGCAGGTTACCGACTGGTTGTGGGCGCAGCATGTGGAAGAATTGTCTGCGCACGAAGCTGCAGTCAAAGCGATCGAAAACAGATCGGAACATCCACTTGCACAGGCCGTAGCCGGATACGGCGAAAAACGGAAATTTCCGAAGGTAAAACATTTTGAGTCTGTCACTGCAAATGGTGTCCGGGGTCTTGTGGACGAGCACCAATATCAGATTGGGACATTCAGGTTTCTGGAAAGTACAGGTGTTGTAATAGATGCTGAGCTCGAAAAGATAGCATCTGATTTGCGGAATAAGGCAAAAACAGTGGTTGGAGTAAGTTGCAATGGAAGACATATTGCAGTGATTGGTATTGCCGATCAACTTAAAAAAACATCGGCACAAGCGGTGTCAGCATTACAAAAAAAGGGTATAGAGGTATACATGCTTACCGGTGATAACCAACAAACGGCAGCAGCTGTCGCACTTGAAACCGGTATCGATCATTACCAGGCAGAGGTGAAGCCGGACGATAAAATGCAGTTTGTGAGAAAATTACAGCAGCAGGGCAAAGTGGTGGCCATGGTAGGCGATGGTATCAACGACTCACAGGCACTTGCACAGGCAGATGTAAGTGTAGCGATGGGCAAGGGCTCGGACATTGCGATGGATGTAGCCAAAATGACCCTGATTACCTCAGACCTGGTGTTGCTGCCGAAGGCGCTCAAATTGTCTTCACAAACAGTTCGCACAGTCCGTCAGAACCTTTTCTGGGCTTTTATTTACAACGTGATCGGTATACCTGTTGCGGCAGGAATTCTATATCCGTTCAACGGATTTTTGCTGGACCCCATGATTGCCGGTGCGGCCATGGCGCTGAGTTCCGTGTCTGTGGTAACCAATAGTCTGAGGTTGAAAGGTGCCCGGCTGTGATACATATTTCAGGGAAGACAGCAGGAAATAAAGTCATGGGAGATGTAGTTGGCTCCGTGTCAATCCTTCCTAATCCTAAATCCTATGCTTTACAGAATCTTACTTTTTGTTTTCCTTTTTTTGCCTGTTGTATCTCAATCACAGTCCTTTGTGAAGGATGTTGAACAAACACTCCGCAATAAAATATTGGATGATGCCAACTGGGCCATCAAACAGGAACCTCGGACCGTGACTTCCCAAACCAGTCCGCGCAGTGCGGGCACAAAACATGATTTTTATTCCGAAGGCGACTATTGGTGGCCGGATTCCCTCAATACCGATGGCTCTTATATACAACGTGACGGTCTTACCAATCCTGATAATTTCGTTGTACACCGGATATTGATGATTCGTTTCAGCCGGATTGTTGGTGCGCTTGCTTCTGCCTATCAATTAACCGGCGATACAAAGTATATCAGGTCTGCGTTTGCGCATATCAATGCCTGGTTTGTCAACACGGATACCAGAATGAATCCATCTCTGCTTTACGCACAGGCGATTAAAGGTAAAGCTACCGGTAGAGGAATAGGCATTATCGATACCATCCATTTGATGGAAGTTGCGCAGGCGATCCGTATGATGGAAGGAAATAAAGAGGTGAAACTGAAAGATATCCAAGGGGCAAAATCCTGGTTTGCTTCGTACATTCAGTGGCTTACTACGCATCAGTATGGAAAAGATGAGATGGAAGCTAAGAACAACCACGGTACATGCTGGGTGATGCAGGTGGCTTCTTTTGCGAAACTTACAAAAAACCAAACCGTAATAGATTTTTGCAAAGAGCGGTACAAGAATGTGTTGTTACCTAACCAGATGGCTGAAGATGGCAGTTTTCCACTGGAGCTTAAGAGAACTAAGCCTTATGGATATTCGCTTTTTAATCTGGATGCCATGGTCATGATCTGCCAGATTCTTTCTGATCGTAAAGACAATTTATGGCTTTATACAACGCCTGATGGGAAAAGTATCAAAAAAGGTCTTGACTATCTGTATCCATTTGTGAAAAATAAAAGCAGCTGGACTCTGAAACCCGATGTGATGTATTGGGAAAACTGGCCGGTTGCACAACCATTTCTCGTATTCGGTGCTGTGAAGTTTCAAAATAGAGAATGGCTGGAAACCTGGAAAAGCCTGGACCATTCTCCCAAAGTGGAAGAAGTCATTCGGAATTTGCCGGTACGTAATCCTTTGATCTGGCTCAATTAAATAATAGGTAACTGCCTCTGAACATTGTATATAAATGATTAAAAAGGTAAATTTGAAATAACACTTCATCTTTCATTCGTCATTATCATACAACAACAACACTTGTGAGCCGCGAGGAATATTTTGAGCTTCTGGCAAAATCTGATATAAAACTGGAATACCATAACGGAGAAGTCGTGGCTATGGCCGGTGCGCAGCCTGCTCATAATCTGGTCGCAGCTAATCTCATTATGGAATTAGGGTATTGTCTGAAAAAGATGGGTTGCTATCTTTTTACAAGTGATCAGCTGATCAAGGTGGAAGATTGTGATAAATACACATTCCCTGATCTGGTCATTGTTTGTCAAAAGCCTGTTTACGAAAAATATCCTGGCGGTTTGGCTGCGCTCGAAAATCCGGAGATCATTGTTGAAGTGCTTTCAGATTCTACCGAAAGCTATGATCGGCTCGAAAAGTTTGATTGTTACAAGACCATTCCTTCGTTCAAAGAGTATGTGATGGTCTCATCCAAAAAGAAGAAAGTGGAAGTGGTCAAAAAGCTCAGCGAGTCGGAATGGCTTAGTCATACTTACACAGAAAAGGATGAAAATGTGCTGATCGGAACTTGCACGATCCTGATGTCTGACATTTACAACAAAGTAGAGTTGGTCTGATGTGAAAACCAAAAACTTTGTAATGCCTTTTCTGAATTGTGTAATGATTTTTGAACCTTCCTGACCGACCTTTGCTTATCAATATTCAATGTCAGTGACAATCGTATGGAAACATTACAATTCAAGACCAATATAAAATGCGGAGGCTGTATTGCAGCCGTTACACCGTTTCTGGATGGTGATCAGGAAATCGAGAAATGGCAGGTAGATCTCGAAAGTGCAGATCGTCTACTTACGGTACAAACCAGCCATTCTGCCAATGAAGTGAGTGACTTGCTTAAAAAAGCAGGCTACAATGCCGAAGAAATTGATTGATATACAATAACTTTGTTGTCGTAATCTCTATTGTCAATCAGCTGATAGCTGACTGAAAAAAGCATAAAACAAGTAATGAATAAGAAACTCCGTCAATCACTTACCGTCTTTATGGCCATGCTGGTGCTTTTAAGCAGCACCGGTTTTGGGTTTATAGAGCATGAGTGTATGATGCGGGGAAAATCGCTGCAACTGCTATCTCAACGGAAGGCAGATAATAGTGCCAAAAAAGTTTCATCCTGCTGTGCAAAAAGCAAGGTGCAAAAAGAATCCAAAGGCACATTCTTCAAAAAAACAGATTGTTGCAAGGAAAGCCAAAAATTTGAAAAGCTGGATGTGCCTTCACAATCTTCTCAGATTCAGGCTAAGTTCATTAAAAACCTGCTTGCCGGAATTACCTGGTCGGCAACATCATTCACCTTTCAGCAGGCTGAATGGGTTTTACCAACCAATCGGTATTCCACTGATATTCTTTCCTTTTCTTCCCGGCTTCACGGGCGAGGTATGCGCTCTTTTATACAGTCATTTTTGATTTGATTCATTGATTTTAAGTCGTTAATCAGGTAAATCCAAACAGGTTGTCTGATGGTTAATCGCTTTTAATTTCATGAATTTCAATTCAAATGATTCGATATCTCACAGGTATTTTCCTTTCTATATTCTATTTCTCTGCCAACGCGCAACGGATCACCGGATCTGTAAATGAGCAGGATGCCACTTCCAAAACGCTGCAACCAATAACGGGTGCAAATGTCTATTGGGCAGGTACTTCGCAAGCCACTTCTACCGACACCAGCGGTCATTTCAGTATTCCAAGAGTGTTGCAGACCAATTTGCTGGTTGTCAGCTTCGTTGGATTCAGTAATGATACGATCAAAATCGGGCAGGAAAGTGACCTGGAAATCGTGCTCCGCAACGATCAGGATTTAAAGGAAGTGGTTGTAAGAGGGAATGCCAATGCCATTGACAGGCTGTCACCACATCAGACTGAAATTATTACCACCCGTGCACTTGCCAAAGCGGCTTGCTGCAACCTTTCTGAAAGTTTTGAAACCAATGCGTCCGTTTCTGTTTCCTACAGCGATGCGGTGACGGGTTCCAAACAGATACAGATGTTGGGATTGAGTGGAACCTATATACAAACTAACGTGGAAAATATTCCTGGTATACGAGGACTTGCATCGACGTTCGGTCTGAACTTCATTCCGGGAACGTGGATACAATCCATTGATATCGGCAAAGGAGCGGGTTCTGTGGTAAATGGCTACGAGTCTATGACAGGTCAGATCAATGTAGAATTACAAAAGCCCGACACGCAGGAGAAGCTATATCTGAATACATATGTCAACAATTTTGGCAGGGGTGAACTGAATCTTAACTTGGCACATCAGATCAATGATAAATGGAGCACCGGATTATTAACGCATGGTAGCACGCTGCAAAATCGTATTGACAGAAACAAAGATGGATTTCTGGATCTGCCGCTTTACACGCAATTCAATGCGGTGAACAGATGGAAATACCAGAGTGATAAAGTGATGGCGCAGTTTGGTGTGAAGGCATTATACGAGGACCGTCTGGGCGGGCAGCAGAATTTCCAGCGGGAAATGAAGGGCACAACGCAGGCATACGGTTTTGGTGCAACAGTGACTCGCTATGAAGTATTTTCCAAAATTGCCAGGCTCTTTCCGGATCAACCTTATAAAGGGCTCGGGCTGGTGCTGAATGCTTCTTTGTATGACTCCAAATCGTATTTCGGACTGAATAAATACAATGGTAGACAGGAAACCATTTACGGAAATCTGATTTACCAGTCTATCATCGGCAGCACCAATCATTCTTACAAAACGGGTTTAAGCTACATGTACGACAATTATAACGAGCGCTATCAAACACTTCCTTTACTGAGAAAGGAATCGGTTCCCGGTGCGTTCTTTGAATATACTTTCAATCATCTCGATAAGTTTGTAGCGGTTGCAGGCGGTCGTGTTGATTTTCATAATTTGTATGGAACGCAATGGACGCCGCGTTTGCATTTGAAATACAGTCTGACAGACCAGACAACATTAAGAGCTTCGGCTGGAAAAGGCTTTCGGGTATCGAATCCGTTGGCCGAGTATTACGGCAACCTGGTAAGTTCGCGAGCGGTTGTTTTTAAAGAAGCAATACGCCCGGAAGTGTCCTGGAATTACGGAGCGAGCCTTACACAGGAATACAAACTGGGTGGAATGACGGGTAGTGTGATATTGGATTATTACCGTACCGATTTTCAAAATCAAATGGTAGCTGACCTGGAAGATCCGAGATATATGTATTTCTATAATCTGAACGGAAAGGCTTTTGCAAACAGCTTTCAGGCTGAGGTCAATCTTGTACCTGCCAAGCGCTTTGACCTGAAATTAGCGTATCGTTTATTTGATGTGAAACAGACTTTAGATGGTATCGACGGCCAGACCTTACTTCCACGTATGATGGTGAGTCGCGACAGGGTATTATTTAACGCCGGTTATGCATTGCCTTATGATAAGTGGAAGTTTGATGCTACCGTTCAGTGGAATGGCAAAAAGCGTATACCTTTTATGGGAGAGATGGGAGAACATGCTGAGCATGGTATTTTGCCCGAAATGAATTCGACCATGGCGCCATCGTTTTACAATCTCAATGCACAGATTACACGTACATTTCTGAAATGGGATATTTATCTGGGAGGAGAAAATTTGGGTGATTTCAGACAGAAAAATCCGATTATGCGCGCCGATCAGCCATTTAACCAGGGTTTTGATGCTGGAATGGCCTGGGGACCTGTAACAGGACGAATGATTTACGCGGGTATACGTTATAAGATTGTGAGGTAGTCGGAGCATAGGGCAGGGGCTTTGGGTGTGGGCTGAAGGGCACGGGATAGCCCATTAACAATTAACCATTAACAACTAACCATTATCATGAGGCTTCATATTAAAAATATGGTCTGCGACCGCTGCAAAAAAGTAGTGCAGGAAGAGATGGCAAAGCTTGGAGTTGGACTGACAAGTGTGGAACTGGGGGAGGTGGAGACGGCTATTGAACCTGATCAAACATTGCTCAAAGACATACGGAACATGCTAGAAAAGAACGGTTTTGCGCTTCTTGATGATAAGAAAGATGCGCTTGTGGAGCACATTCGTACCCTCATTATTGAAGAGGTTCAGTATCTGAAAGGAAACAAACCTACTCAGATGAACTTTTCCGATTACCTGGCGATGAAAACGGGCTATGAGTATTCTTACATCAGCAACCTTTTTTCCACAGAAACCGGCCAGCCTATTGAACAATATATCATTGCGCAAAAAGTGGAAAAAGTCAAAGAGTGGCTTTCCTATAACGAATTGTCGCTAAGTGAAATGGCGTGGAGACTCTCATACAGCAGCGCTGCGCATTTAAGTAATCAGTTTAAAAAAGTGACTGGAATTACTCCGGGCGCGTTTAAAAAGAGCAATACGATTGCCCGAAAAACCCTGGATAAGGTAGGAGAGAAAACACTGTAAATGATTCATCCTTAAAACTCACATATATGAACAAATTGATTTATGCCTCTATGATGTTGCTTTTCACTGCTTGTGCGGGGAATTCTGAAAAAGCAGAGAAGACAGAATCCGCAGTTGAAACTGCACACGCAAAAGTATATGGTTGCCCCATGAAATGTGAAGGGGAAAAAACCTACGAACAAGCTGGTACATGTCCGGTTTGTAAAATGGAATTGCAGGAAATTGCGCTGGCTGAAACAGACTCAACCAGTCATGCACATTAATGTATTGTCAAACTTAAATCGATAACCATGAAAAATAAAATCATATCATTCGCAGCCGCCTTACTCATGATTTTTAATGTTGCCATGGCTGATGGCGATAAAGAAATTAAGATCAAAACTACTGCTGTGTGTTCGATGTGCAAGGCACGTATTGAACGTACTTTGGGTCTTTCCAAGGGTGTGAAAGAGTCGAATCTGGATTTGAAAGACAAAACCGTGACGGTAAAGTATAACCCAAATAAAACCAGTCCGGAAGCTATTCGGGATATTATTATCAATACGGGTTACGATGCAGATGGGCAAACGGCCAATATGAAAGCACACGATAAACTGCCAAGTTGCTGCCGTAAAACAGCTGCAGCGCATTAAGTTCTAAACAACTTTTGTATGAAAAAGCAATTGAGCATATTGGTTTTGACTGGTATGGTGGCTACCGCATTGCCTGTATGGGCTCAGCATGAGCATCATACCAAGCCGGATACAACCAGCAGGCAAGACATGCACTCCGGGCACGCCAAACCAGATAGTGCAGCACACGGCAATCGTGAGGATCATCATGGAGGTCACAGCATGACGCATAATTTTTCGCTAAGTTTGCCTATGACCAGAAATGGCTCGGGTACAGGCTGGCAGCCCGACGCCACGCCTATGTATGCCTACATGAAGCATAGCAACAAATGGAACTACATGTTGCATGGTAGCCTCTTCCTGCGCTATACTTCCCAGAATTTCAATAATGGTGATAGAAAAGGAGCCGATGCCAAATTCAGTTTTCCCAACTGGGTGATGGGAATGGCGCAGCGACAGGTTGGAAAAAATGGTTTACTGACCTTCAGAGCGATGGTTTCATTGGATCGCCTTACGGATGGAGGGGCAGGATATCCATTATTGTTTCAGTCCGGTGAAACCTGGCAGGGTAGTCCGCTGATTGATCGGCAGCATCCACATGACTTAATTTCGGAACTGGCTGTAGGGTATACGCAGCGCATTAATGACAAATTAGATTTAACGATTTATGCCGGATATCCTGGTGAACCGGCTTTGGGGCCGACTGCCTTTATGCACAGGATGTCTGCCTTCAATAATCCGGATGCAGTACTGGGTCATCATTGGCAGGATGCAACGCACATCACTTTTGGGGTGGTGACGGCTGGTGTTCGCTATGGGAAATTTAAACTGGAAGCTTCCAGCTTTACAGGAAGAGAGCCTGATGAAAATCGCTTCAATTTTGACAAGCCCCGGTTTGATTCTTACAGCTACCGGTTACTGTTCAATCCTTCTAAAAACTGGGCTCTGCAAGCATCCCGCGGTTTTATCAAAAGTCCGGAAATCAGTCATCCCGAACATAACGTCAATCGTACGACAGCTTCTGTGCAGCATTCGGGCAAATTGACGGGCCATAACAAATGGGTGGCATCTTCGCTGGTATGGGGTTACAATAGTTCCGAAGGACATAATGAACATTCCCTGCTCGCAGAATCTAATTTGCAGCTTAATAAATGGGCGGTATATGGTCGTTATGAATTCGTTCAGAAGAGCTTTAGCGAGTTGGGTATAATGGGGGCGGAACTTCCAGGAAAAGATGTGTTGCCTGTGTCATTGTTTTCTTTGGGTTTGAACCGGCAGGTCGCTTCATTCAGTAATACACTGGTGCAGGCAGGCGCCCAGATCGGTGTCTATGCCACAGATTCATTCCTAAAATCAGTGTATGGAACAGCGCCGCTTTCAGGGCAGGTTTATTTAAGGGTGACGCCGGGGAGGATGGGGATGTGAGGGTATATTATGCATTCTAATTGCTGCTTTGGATGTTGAAGTCATCTTTTAGTATATTACGAAAACTATATACGTAAAAGGATGTTTAGAAATAAAATGCTTATGCTCATACCAGCTTTTTGGGCTTGTTTATTTGATGAGACAATAACTATTGTTAAACAAAAAGCTGAGTATTGGAGTGGGAATCTGAGTGCTGCTAATGAAGGTAATCCCATAGGTGCAGCATTTATGGAATACCATGTTTCGGGCATATTCATAATTTCTATTGCCTGGCCTATTTTAATTGGTCTTATTGGTTTTTACTTACCAACCAGGCATTTGAAAACATTCGTATTATTTATTGTAATGATTCATACTTGGGGAGCTTCAACGTGGATCAGCAATTACTACGGATTTTGGTTTGTCGTTGTTTTTGTAGCGGTAAATACGGTTCTATTTATTAAAATGGAAGAAATGTATTCAGAACGAATGAAGGCTGTATTGCTCATGTCTAAGCATAACACATAGCCTTTGTGTATTTCCTATGTTTCGTTACTAAGATAGTTTATTCTGTTTTAAATTGGGTTTGATCCTCCCTCCCAATCTTCCCATTTCTCAGTACCTTTGCAGCTCCATATTTAATCAGCGACAACATTGGCTTGGTATCATAACTATTTTAAAGGATTACCTCAGCGCGCCTGGAAGTTACATCAGGACGAAGAGTATACGGAATACGAAGTCGATTTTCTTAAAGATGTACTCGAAATGCACGAAGATCAGAAAGTACTCGATCTGCTTTCGGGTTACGGACGGCATGCCATTCCATTGGCCATGGCCGGTATAGATGTCACTTGTATTGATATTTCATCCGAATACTGTGACGAATTAAGCGCAGTGGCAAGGAAAGAAAAGCTTCCTATTGAGGTGATTTGTGATGATGTGCTGGATCATGATTTTGGAACGAGACAGTTCAATTCGGTATACTGTTTCGGTAACAGTTTCAGCTTTTTTCCACGTGGCGATATGCAGCGGCTTATCCAGCAGGTTTCGGATGTACTGTTGCCGGGCGGGTATTTTGCAATCCATACCGAACATATTGCTGAAAGTATTTTGCCCCATTTTCAAACCAGAAACTGGATGCCGGTTCAGGGAGATATCTACTACCTGGCTCAAAATGAGTACAATGCGGAAGGTGGCTATATCGAAGCCGAGCAGACTTTTATATCAGGTACTGAGAAGAAAACCTATGCCGTGCGGCAATACATTTATACACTTTCTGAGCTTTGTGCCATGCTGGCTAAGGCTGGTTTTGAAGTTACAGCTACATTTGCCAACCTGGAAGCAGACCCGTTTCAGTTGGGAGACGAGCAACTGTATGTAGTAGCGAAAAAGTCATAATCAATGCGGGAGCCTGGATCTGAGTAATCCGTAAGTCCAGGTTCCTGCAATAGCACTGAGCAGTGTGATGATAATCGCCAGAAATCCACTTCCGATCTGAGCGAACAAGGGGCCAGGGCATGCGCCGGTGATAGCCCATCCTATACCAAAAAGTAGCCCGCCGTATATCTGCCCTTTGTTAAAAGTCTTCCCGGGAATATCGACCTCTTCCCCATCCATTGTGCTGACCTTGAATCGTTTGATCAATTGCACAGAAATCAATCCTACCAATACTGCAGAACCAATTACACCATACATGTGGAAGGAATCAAACCGAAACATTTCCTGAATGCGAAACCAGGAAACGATTTCGGCTTTCACGAACACAATGCCGAACATAACGCCTACCAGCAGGTATTTGCTATTGGAAAAAATATGTTCCGGTTTCTCTTGTTGATTGGTTCCGTCAAAATCCTCCTGTCCGCTTTTTGACAAACTCCCGGGTTCCGAATAAGTGCTTTTCATGGTGAGCTATTTGACGAGTTGAAATAAAACCGGGAACAGTAAATGCGTGCATGCAAATCCTCCGATCATGAAACTGATGGTCGCCACCAACGATGGCCATTGCAGATTACTTAGCCCCATGATGGCGTGTCCGGAAGTACATCCACCGGCATAACGCGTTCCTAACCCAACCAGAAATCCTCCCAATACCATAAATATCAGCCCTTTTACGGAGAGAATATTTTGGACTGAAAAGAGGTCAAGTGGCATTAAGCCTCTAAAATCGGTAACGCCGAGCTGAGCCAGTGCTTGCTGTGTGGAGGTCGAAATGACGATCTGATCAGGATTGGATAGCCAGAAAGTGGCAACAAATCCTCCGATGGTAATACCTCCCACGAAGAACAAATTCCATATTTCTTTTTTCCAGTCATATTGAAAGAAAGGAATATTGGCAGGGATCACGGCCGCACAAATATGCCGAAGCGAAGAAGAAATTCCGAACGATTTGTTACCCAAAAGGAGCAATACAGGTACAGTGAGTCCTATTAATGGACCCGCCACATACCATGGCCAGGGTTTACGCAAAAGCTCTATCCAATCCATATTGTAGCTGTTTAGTTTGATCAGGAAACTAAGGGAACATCTGTTTTAGCCACTTCGCCATACCCGCCTTCAATGTTAACAACATCTTCAAAACCGCGTGATTTCAGGATGGATGCTGCAATCATGGAGCGATAGCCTCCTGCACAATGGATGTAAAGCATTTCGTTTTTAGGGAATTGATCCATCAAGTCGTTCAGGTTGTCCAAAGGAAGATTTTCGGCATCTTTAATATGACCAGATTCAAATTCATCCGGTTTCCTGACATCGATTACCTGTATATTTCCTGTTTTATAATGATCGGCGAATTCCTCAGCAGAAATGGAAATCACAGTATCCGTTTCTTTTCCGGCTTCTTTCCAAGCATCAAAACCGCCATTCAGGTAACCGATCGCGAAATCGTAACCCACACGGGCAAGTCTGGTAACCACCTCCTCTTCTCTTCCCGGCTCTACCACGATAAGCAGCTGTTGTTTTAAATCCGGTACAAGCGCACCTACCCATGGCGCAAAGCCACCGTCGATACCAATATTAATGGAATTAGGTATAAAACCTTCTGCGAACTCCGAAGCTTTGCGGGTATCAAGTACGAGTGCTCCGGTATTATTGGCTTTCGCTTCAAAAGCTTCGGGAGAAAGAGCCTGGTCGCCACGTTCCATCACATCATCAATACTTTCATAGCCATCCCTGTTCATTCTCACATTCTCAGGGAAATACTGAGGCGGTTCTGTGAGTCCGTCAGTTACTTCACTGATAAATTCTTCTTTGGTCATATCAGCCCTCAGCGCATAATTGAACAGTTTCTGATTCCCGAGTGTGTCCGAAGTCTCCTTACTCATGTTCTTCCCGCAAGCTGATCCCGCTCCATGCGCCGGGTATACGATTACATCGTCGGGTAGCATCATGATCTTGGTACGCAGACTATCATACAGCATTCCTGCCAGATCGTTCATCTTCAGATCACCTTTCTGAGCCAGATCCGGTCGGCCTACATCACCAATAAACAATGTATCCCCACTGAAAAGGGCAACCGGTTTTTCTGCTTCGTCGAGCAGCAGATAGCTGGTTGATTCCAATGTATGGCCAGGTGTATGCAGCGCTTTTATAGTAATATCTCCTATGTGAAATACTTCACCATCTTTCGCAATATGCGCCTGGAAGCCTGTTTGTGCATTAGGGCCATATACAATGGTAGCGCCGGTTTTTTCAGCCAGATCAATATGTCCGGATACAAAATCAGCATGAAAATGGGTTTCAAAAACATACTTGATTTTTGCGCCTACTTTGTCCGCTTTATTGATATAGGGCTGTACTTCCCGCAAAGGATCAATGACTGCGGCTTCACCGTTGGATACGATAAAATAAGCTCCCTGAGCCAGACAACCGGTATATATTTGTTCAATCTTCATAACAGGTAAAAGTTTGTAAATCAGTTCTGACGAGGTGCTGCTTTATGTTCAACCTTACACGTCATCTTCTTTTTTGATGAATATTGTATTGCTGTTTATAGTTAGTTTTTGATGTGTGTGGCGCTTGTATAAAATGGTAAACACAATAGCGAGTGCGATGGTGCAACCTCTGAGCACATTTGCCGGAACATTACCCAAGGCACTGTGATCCATTTCAAAAAGCGACCAGCTCAGGTTCATCAGTGTATGCAAAAAAATGGGAACCCACAAATTATCATTCCATTCGGTATATAACCAGGCAAAGAGACAAGCTCCGCTGAATGTAACCAGAAAGATTCCCGTCAATTCACCTATATCCTGACTCTGATATAAATGTCCGGATGCAAAAATAACTGCTCCGAGTACAATAGAGGGAATAAAACCCAGTCGGCTGTACCGATACAAGAGTCCGTAAAGAAAGCCGCGAAAGTATAGCTCTTCTACAAAGCCAGCCACAAATGTGCTTGCTATGAGCTGCTGAAGTTCCTGTCTGGGGTTGAAATCAAAAAAGAAAAACCCACCAATGAACATCGGTAAGCTGAAAAGAAGGGCAATAGAAAAAGCTTTACCAAGATTTCCCGACAACCCCAACTCTGAAAAAATACCAACTCTGGTTTTCAGCACATAGGTACCTGCAAAAAGAGGTACGCCTGTAAGCGCATAAGTGAAACAGTAGCTGAGCAGCCCCAGCCGGGTGATCGTATCAAGTGCCGACTTGATTTCACCGAAGTATTGAAACAGAATATGGTATGCCAGAAAAGAAATGGCTACAATACAGATGGTTCGTAAAGTTTTATGCATTCCGGCTTTGTCTGGTGTTGATCAACAAAAATAGGAATAAAGGTACCGGTATTTCTAACTGGCCCTATTCCGGATACTCGTCAGAGACTATATCACTATACTTTTACCGATTTCCAGTGCCCGAGCCGGAACCTCCATATTCCGAGTACGGCCAATAGAGCTTCGGCGGCCGGAACGGCGATGAACACACCCAGCGGTCCCATTTTCCACACCACAGCCAGCAGATAAGCCAGAGGAATCTGGAAGAGCCAGAAGCAAAGCAGGTTCAGGACTGTCGGCGTTTTGGTATCGCCCGCTCCGTTGAGCGATTGAATTACTACCATGGTATAGGCATAAAAGCCAAACCCAATGCAAAGTACACGCAAAGCCAGTTTCCCGGTTTCAATCGCGTCAGCATCAGTTGTGAACCAGCCAATGATGTTCCCGGCCCAGATCGCCATCATTATGGATAAACTCACCAGAAATACCAGATTGAAAAGCGCACAGCGCCACACGGATGTTTCGGCTCGCTCGGGCTGGTTGGCTCCCAGGTTTTGCCCTACCAGTGTTGCCGCCGCATTGGCAAGTCCCCATGCGGGCAGCAGGGTGAACATAATCACGCGAATGGCAATCGTGTAACCGGCCACTACATCACTACCAAACTCTGCAAGAATGCGGGTCAGGAAAATCCAGCTGGCGGAAGATATCAGAAACTGAACCGTTCCTCCGGTTGCTACTTCGACGATCGTTTTGATGGTTTCACGGTGCGGACGAAGATCAGCCCAGATCAGCTGGAGTATTTTGTTTGCCTTCACCAAAGAATAAAGCTGATAACTCACACCGATGGTCCGGCCGATGGCAGTGGCAATGGCTGCACCTGTAACACCCAATTCGGGGAAAGGACCGACACCGAAAATCAGCATTGGACCGAGCAGCATATTGAAACCGTTGGCAATCATCAGCGAACGCATAGCTGTAGCTGCCGCGCCTGCTCCACGCAAAGCACCACTGAGTGAGTAAAGCAGCACCACCACCGGACTGCTGATAAATTGTATTCTTGCAAAAGTGGTACCTACTGCTATTACTTTAGGATCCGCACCCATGAGACTCAAAATATCTCCGGCAAATACGGAACCCAGCATGGCTATCACGATCGAGATCGCCAGCGACAGTAAAATGACCTGGCCGATGGCCCGTCTGGCTTGTGCTACATTGTTTTCTCCGATACGCCGTGCAATGGTGGCTGTTGCTGCAGTACTCAATCCAATGGCTACGGAATAAATCAGCGTCACGACCGACTCGGTAAGACCTACAGTAGCAACGGCTTCAATGCTTACCTTCGATACAAAAAAGATATCTACAACAGCAAAGAGCGATTCCATGATCATTTCAAGGATCATCGGAACGGACAGCAGAAATATAGCGCGGTTGATACTACCCTGGGTAAAACTTTCTTCGGAACCACTAAGTGCCTGCCGAAGTAGCTGAAACCACTTTTTCATGGATGAAATTGCTTAGATGTGTAATTGTTAACAGGCAGAGAAGGACTGTCTTTCGTAAAAAGCTCCGGTCTACGGAGAAAAAGAAGGAGGTCAGTTAGATATGACCGGTGCAAAGAATCGACATGATTGCTCAGAATTTTGGCAAAGGTAGTAAAGAGCGATTTAATTATTCAAACAAAATACTGGATTTATAAAAATGGAAAATGTACCTTCACCACCAGGGGTTATGAACTTTTGATACCTTTAAACCGTTGCCAATCTACACTTTGGAACGAGAAATGGCAGATGTGCTGCCGTTAAAAATTATATAAAGACTAGTGCATGATTGAAAAGAAGAAGTTGTATTCGACCGCAGTCGAAAAAGAAACAGCCGTATTGGTAGCTGTAAGTACACAGAAACAGACCGCTGTAAAAACCCAGGAGTATCTGGATGAGCTTGCCTTTCTGGCCAGCACACTGGAGGTGAAAACGGTAAAGACTTTTACGCAGAACCTGGAGCGGGCCGATATTAAAACCTACACAGGAAAAGGGAAACTTGAAGAAATACTGATTTTTGTAACGGCCAATCCGGTGGATATGATCATTTATGATGACGATCTGACCCCCTCACAGGTACGTAACTTGGAAGCAGTATTTAAGGATATTAAGGTGATTGACAGGAGCTTACTGATCCTGGATATATTTGCCATGCGTGCACAAACGGCTCAGTCGAAGTTGCAGGTGGAGCTGGCTCAATATCAATACATGTACCCACGATTGACACGTCTTTGGACTCACCTTAGCCGCCAGTCTGGTGCAGGAGTGGGTATGCGTGGACCGGGGGAAACGGAACTTGAAACGGATAGACGTATTGTAAAAGACCGGATTGCCTTTTTGAAAGAAAAACTGGAAAAGGTAGACCGCCAAAGCACGACCCGCCGGAAAGAGCGCGACAGACTCGTGCGCGTAGCGATTGTGGGATATACCAACGTAGGTAAATCGACGCTGATGCGGAGCTTGTCCAAAGCAGATGTATTTGCCGAAAACAAACTATTTGCCACAGTGGATTCTACGGTGAGAAAAGTGAACATGGAAAATATTCCGTTTTTGCTTACCGATACAGTTGGATTTATACGTAAACTGCCCACTACGCTGATCGAGTCTTTCAAATCCACGCTGGATGAGGTACGCGAGGCAGATATATTGATGCACGTTGTGGATATTTCCCACGCGTCGTTTGAAGAACATCTGGATGTGGTAAACAAAACACTGGTGGAGATCGGTGCTGCGGATAAGCCAACTATTCTGGTATTCAATAAGATTGATCTTTATAAACCGGCTTTCAATGATGAGGAGCTGGAAGAAGAAGAGCAACCGGTATTGTCACCTGAAAGTATACTTGAACAGCTGAAAAGAAGCTATGTAGCCGATAAAGGTGAAAATGTAGTATTCGTATCGGCAGAGAAAAAAGAGAACATTGATGAGCTGCGCGAAGCGATTTTCAGATTAGTAAAAGCGAAACATTTCGTGATCTATCCGAACTGGCTGGATCTGGGTTATACACCTGTTGAAAATGTAGAAGAATAAGCGTTTGTAATTTCAACGCTTATTTCGCATTTTTGCACCCCGGAAAAAAGGCAGAGGGCATGGGGCATAGCTACCAGCGCAAAGCTGACAGACTGCGTAGTTCAACGAAGGTCGCCGTGCGATAGGGAGTGTCGTACGCGAGCCCGGAGAAAACTCTAGATATGGCTGGGGGTGCATTCACCTTCGATTCCCGTCGCGGTCACCAGGGAGATTATGAAATTAAAGACTGCGTAGTTCAACGGATAGAATAGGAGTTTCCTAAACTCTAGATATGGGTTCGATTCCCGTCGCGGTCACTGGAGGTCAGGCATTAGCCTGGCCTTTTTTGTTTAAATACATATTCTGTTGACAGAACGTTCGCCGCGCGATAATAGAGTCTTACACGAGCCTGTTTTAAACTCTTGATAACCAGTCGGTCGGTGCCGTTCGAGTCCCGTTGAACTTATGGAGGTGACTCAATAGATACTAAAATATGACAATATGGGGGCTAATTTAGCGGCAGGAGTTTTTTATTGATTAGATGTGTATATTCATATACCTGCTTAGGAGAATTTCAGAATTATAATATTTCGTACGGAGTTGGATAATTATGGGTAAGCATGACGATATCTTCACGGTCTATGTCAGGCATCGCGAGTATTACTTAATCAACAAATTCATTTTCTCATAGTGTAATCATGTCCGCCAATACTAAGATATTGCTTATGTCAGTGCTTCTATTCTTTCTATGCGGTTGGATTAGCGGTTATGCTTTTTCTGTTGTGATCGGCGATGTATCCTGGAATGAAACAATTTTCATGAGCAGCTCTTTCGGAATCATATTTTCAATACTCCTTTTTATCTACGTCCTTATACAAGAACAGCGTCAGTCGAGAATGAGCCTACATCATCAATATTCCCATACATCACCAAATAATACTCTCCCATCAACGAATAACTGTTGTTTACTTACACGTTATCGCCGTAGACATTCGTCGAATGTATTGGCATAGAACACTCGTGTGGCTTTCTAGTTAGCAAGTTTCTTAAAGTTCGTCCCTCTACCTTCCAATAACCATAATCTTAGTTTTAGCTTTTAATTTCACCGAGATTCATCTCTGCAACACAGGGACTTCCCTGTCCTGGAACCTCTCTTTTAATTAAGCTAAAGAAGTATTTGTATTCGTATTTGATATTTCCAGTATCTAGAGAGCTACTTAGCGATAGTATTTCAAAAAAGTATCGTAAGTCTTCAATACGGCGTACCCACATCCTGCTCTTGACCTCTGGATGATCGCTAGATTTATCAGTCAAGTAGTAATTTTCCAGATACATCTCCATAGCTTCCGCAAATTCAAGAACCACCTCTCGGTAGTGTACGAAGAAAACTGCAAATAGATGTTGAGTCATATAAACGTTCAGCATTCCATTTCTAGCATAATTGGACATCCGAACAACAAAATAGACCATGCTCGCAAGTGCATGATTTCGTATGAAAGTTTCATTTGTTTCTACTATAATTGGCATATCTGGACTCTCGGGGTGATTGCAAGGAAACCATGTGTGAAGATTATCAAGTTCGATCTTACGCGTACGAGATACTCTCATTTGAGTGCTGAGGGCATTTCTAACAGCCATAAACTCGGGTGAGTTTAACTCCTTAAGCATTTCCAAACCGATGCTTTTCTGTTGCCAAGAGTTAGTGATCATGACAGCTAATAAACCTCCAACGAATGTTCCGCCAATAACTTTTAATGATTCTTCCAAATATGGAAAGCTCGCTTTGGGAAACATATCAGCACCCACTCTATGAAGCCATGTCATGTTGGCTGTGACGATAAGTGTGAAAATTATCGCGAATCCAACTATGTAAAGAAGAAGTATGCTGGGACGCATCGATACAATGTACGGATACCTCTTCCAAAAGGGCACCGCTAACCAGAACCTGATTTTAATCAACATGAAATAGAGGAGTTTACCCTTCAAAGTCTTGCTGAGCTAGAAATTTACTTTAAGACACACAAAAAATCCACCATACTAGCATCTAAAATTTTATTGGTGTTGTTTAGGAATTCGGAAACAATGAGATGTCCCTAATGCCCAAAGGTTGATTTTTTACCAGAATTGCATAGATTTGTTATGTTTCAGTGGAGGCTTGTGAAGTCATTGTAATATTTTTTTTTGAAAAAGTTGAGTATATATTTTTGAAATTGTTGTTATTGTATTTACCTATAGCTTAATTTTGTTGTGGATAGAGAGTGTCGGTTTGTTTCTGCTACGAATGATCGAAAAAGAGCGATTTTCATAGATGAGGATAACAGAGAGGAAATATGGGCATACATTAATCAGTCACCGGCACACAGGAACAGATTTAGCTATCTTGCTAAAATAATTCTTGAAAATATCAGATTACCAGACGCATACGATAAAGAAGATATCAACAAGCAATGCAAAGATGTTACCGCAATGAAATTTTTTAAAGGTGGTAGCAACGACAGGATTTACTGCAAAGAGGTGAGGACTCCCGAACAATGCTATGTTGTAGTCATGGCTGTACTGAACGAGAAAAAGAAAAGTCAAAAAAATAAAGCCAAAGAGAATGCAAAAATAGAAGCAGTTGGTAGCTATGAATACTCTCCTAAGTTACCAGACAAAAAAAGCTAAGGTATGGCATAACTTTTGAATACCATACAAAACATACATAGTCTATCAATCCCCAATCTATATACATTATGATCGCAGGCAACAAAATCGAAATATCTGCTGAGTTTGCGGATCTTTTTTCAAATGAGCTATCTGATCAAAATAAGGTCGACGCCCTAGTACTTGCCGCTAAGTTCCTTGAAATTATCAACAATGAGCTGGAAGAGAAAGAAATTACTCGCAAACGCCTTGCAGAAATGCTTGGTAAATCAGGTAGCTGGCTTACACAGCTCTTTCGAGGAGACAAACTTCCTAATTTAGAGACTCTCGCGCATATCAGTAACGTTTTAGAGATTTCTTTTGACGTTAAGAATGCATCTAGACATCAGACAATTGAGGAATCCAATTCTGAAATCATTGACAATCTGAGAAAGTTTGAAAATAAAAAGAGTTCAATCTTTTCTATAGTAAAGCCAGATTGGAGTTCAGTTTCCAATGATGCTTCTTCAGAGCATGTGGATGACGATTATCAAGATGCTTATTTACCTATGACTGCTTAGTAAATGAAAGTAGACTTGTCACCATTAAAATTCGAGTCGTTTTATGTTACTGATTTTCAGTATGAATTTGACTTGCAACCGGAAGATTCGGGTATTGAAATTGAAGATCAACCATACGAGATAGACTTAGATTACATTCCAAACTTGAACCTAGATCGTGAGTTCGGTATGTATATCAAGCTATCAATTAACCGGGGAAAAAATAAACTTCCTGGACATTCCATTGCTATTAGTGCAGGAGGCTATTTTCGAGTTCAAACAAGTGAAGAGCTGACCGAAACTGCCATAAAAAATTTGACTAACCTTTCACCGCTCACGATGTTGATAGGAACAGTAAGAAGCTATTTAAAGCTTGTTACAAGTAACAATCCCTTAGGAGGCTACTTGCTTCCTTCCATAAGTGTTCATGAGATTGTAAAATCCAAAGAAAAAGTAAAAAAGAGAGCTCCTAGAAAAAAAACTATTATCAAATAGAACGCTTTATAAAGATGTAACATTCATAAGCTATGGGGGCCTACTCCTCATAGCTTTCTTATTATATGGGAGATTGGGTGGCATTTTGTCACAACCCAAAGCCTCTCATTGAAGTCTGATTAAGTCTTTCCAGCCTGTCAATTAGATCTGTCAGTAAACGAAGATGTGACAAGTGCCGGGTGTTGATCTCAATGTTACTTACGTATAACAAGGATGCTCTGACGTCGAAAGCCATTTGAGCCTGGTAGGTTCGGAATTGTCTTGGTTTAACAGATCAGTATAGATTGTGTTTCTTTTCGATACTCCCTTGATCACCTCCATGCATCGTTTGTGTTCTTGCTCCTTACGAAAACATTTGTCGAAGCACATTTTTATTTTCCAGACTTATCAAATTCTCCCATTCATCCTATTTTGCACTCCGTTGCATGGTCATCAGGCAACATTGGTTAGAGATCGACATGGATGCCGGGTGCCGATGTCCATGTTGTGCTTTCGGACCAGCAAACTCTTGTAATACTCAATGCTTATGTTCTAAATCTTGACAATAGTACCCATATGCCCGCTCTACTCTGTGAGGCTCTAACATTTTTACCCTACCCTCGCTGCAAACCTTGTTTGTCGAAGTTTAAGAGTAATGTAATACAAACGGGGTATCAGCATCTGGTTCCTCTGCTTTTTCTGGATGCTGGATAGTAAGTTAATTCAAATTCCAACTCAGATACCTTGCCCCGTTATAATCGCATTTTTTAGTGTTTAAGTACCGGATCTTTGCCGTTAAGAATCAATTCGCAATAGCATCCACGTAATACATTTCTACTAGCTTTTTAGTTCTGTTATATAATTTATTTTCATGGATACATATAAATCTATCAATCTGTATCTCAATACATTGAAATGAATTATTTCAATACTGTTAAATAATCATCAAGTGTTTTTCGTTGTTATACCAATCGTCCCTATCCGGGAACGGTATTTGTAGATTCACTATTTATAAAGGTGGAAGTGGCGTACGAACTGCGGAGATGAAAGGCTGATTTACACTTTCTGATCATTCAAAAGATTTACCCCCCTTTCAGGTGTACAATTAGACTTATTCACAACTTACTATGTTAAAAATTGCCATTATAGAGGATTATGTAATTTTCAGGCTGGGTTTGAAACACTTGCTTGAATTACATTTCGATGGTGTTACCATTTATGACACAGATCACGCAGATGATTACGAAAGCGAACTGACCCAATTTTCTCCTGATTTGATTATCACGGGGTTGGGTATGGTAAATGAACCTTTGAGGGGCCTTAACTTCTGTAGAAATGTCAAGAAATTATTTGAAAATGTACCTGTCATTGTATTTGATATGGTAGCCACTTATGGCAATGCGGTTAATTTGATCAAAGGCGGGGCGAACGGATATATCTCTAAAGGAGATAATGAATTGGAATTGCTTACGTGTATCGAGTCAGTAATGAAAGGTAAAAATTATGTTTGTCGGGAAATACAGGAAAATATCATCGAGTACCTGATTTTGGATAAACCTGCTTTTAAAACACATGCAAGTTTGTCGGCAAGAGAATCGGAAATTGCGAGTCTGGTGAGTGAAGGAGAAAAAACTTCCAATATTGCTGAAAAGTTGGGCCTTAAGTCGTCAACTGTAAGCACGATGAAATCCAAAATTTTTTCAAAATTGGGTGTACACAACGTCATTGAGCTACGGCATAAGATGAAGTTGTCGATGTACAGTCATGCAAACTGATAAAAAAAGGGTTGAACCGCTATGGCTCAACCCTTTTTATGCCGTTACATCAAACTAATGCATTGATTGTAAACATTCACGGCGTAGAATTGGTATACACTTTTTAAACTGCCTGTGCGGGTATTTCTACAGACGTAAGCGTTTATTATACTCATAATGCTGGAAATTGAGGCTTTTCGTATCATATAAACCTTAGCACAGAAGTTGCATAACAAACATAAGAAACTAACTTTATTACGCATGCAGATGTTTTCAGGCCAAGGCCGATTCAGATATGTCCCGATTCTTATAGTAGGTATGTTGATCTTGGTACAATCCTGTAAAAAGGATCCGGGAAAAATGACCAAGGAGGAGCTGGCCTCTGAATTAAGCAAGGATAAAACGTATACCAAAATATTGGAATATGCGGAGTTATCCGGAGTGAATACCGACAAATTTAAATCAGGAGAGGGGACGGCACCTGTTTTTGGTCTGCTCGAAGAAATGGGTTACGGACACAAGCCTGCCATTCGCTATACGGAAAAGAAACTAAACGCAGATACATCGCTTCTGCGAGCGGTGGCTGAAGATCTCGTAAAAGGACAGTCACCTGAAAAAGCAATGGAAAGACTGGAACCCGTTTTTCCTGTCTACCGGAATCTTAAGATCCATTATGCAAGGCTGATCAAATCAAATAAAAAAGACAGTGCTGCTATCGTTTCTGAGAGTATGAATGCATATCGTTGGGTTCACCGTCAATCGCAGGGTTCCCCGCGTATGGTCATCGTGAATATCCGCGGTGCTTATCTTACAGGAATGGACTCCCTTGGTGAAGGTACAGTAACCATGCGCACCATTGTTGGTAAAAAAGATACTCCAACACCTACTATTGATACATATGCTACCAGTATTGTTACGCATCCTTACTGGAACGTGCCCAAGAGTATTGCAATTAAAGAGCTTCTGCCAAAAGCGAAGCAGAACTCGTCTTACCTTTCCAATAATAAGATTGAAGTCATTGACAAGAAGGGCGAAGTGGTTGATCCGTCTGAACTGGATTGGGATGAACTATCCGCTGAAAATTTCCCATATCGATTCCGTCAGGAAACAGGGGAGGATAACTCGCTAGGACTTCTGAAGGTAGAAATCAAGAATCCTCTTGCTATTTATCTGCATGATACCAATGCACGGTATCTGTTTAAAAGCGAAAACCGCTACAGAAGTCATGGTTGTGTGCGTGTAGAACGCCCGACAGATCTTGCCAACTTTATGGCAGGGACTGAGCTTTTAAGCAGCGATTTTCTTACTGAACCAGATACGGTAAGTACGCCTCCGAAATGGCATAAATTACAAAAGCGAATTCCTGTCTTTCTGTTCTACTTAGGAGCAGATTGTAACGAGAAAGGTGATCTGATCTATTTTGATGATGTATACAAGAGAGGAGTACCCAAGGTTTGATTATTTTCCTCGTCTGTGAGTCCGGCCAGTAGTTGCGATTTTTTTGCATACTGCTGGTCGAGCGAATAAATAAACAGTCCCGCTCCATTATAAAGCATGTTAATCAGGGTTTTGCTATCAGCGACGGATACAGCAGGGCATCCCAAACTACGGCCCAGGCGGCCTGTATTCCTGATAAAGGATTCACTGACATAGTCAGCACCGTGCATAACAATGGCACGTTGTAAGGCTCTGTCATTGATACCTTTTTCAACTCCTTCAAGTCGCAGAGACAGCCCATGTTTTCCTATATAAGTGCCTAATGTGCGGTAAAAGCCCAGACTGGATTGATAGGACTCATTGTTATTGGAAAATTTTTCAGCAAACTCATTACCTGAATTCCGACCATGAGCAACATAGGTATGCATCACAATCTTCTTTTTGATCATATCAATTACGTACAACCTTTTATTTCGCGACGATTGGCTAAAATCGGCAATAGCCATCATTGGATTGGTCAGATCCATTTTTTGAAATCCGTACCAAGCTGCTTTGAATGCTAATTGAGACAATCCCTTTTCGCCAAGGTGCAGTGAATCATATAACGCAACCCACTCCGGCTTAGCTTTTAAAGAATCAGACTTGATTTTTAGAGAATCTGAGTAAACAGACTGGGAATGAGAAAGATGGTCAATTTTTTGGAAACCGAATGAAGCACTAAGCGCAACTACTACTGCCATTAACACTACCTGAGCTTTTGTCATTGAAGAATCGTTTAATTAAACAAGAATTTCCGGTTCAAAACGCTGGATTCTGAACAATCCGTTCATGTTGAACGAATGACTTGTATTTAAGTTGTTCATGAAAATGGAAGAAATGTCTTCCAGGGTTTTTGATTAACAGCATGTTAGCGGGGAATGGTTCCGAAGGACCCACATTGATGGATCTGCTTCACTTAAAGATGCACATCCCGATATAGAAAATCCGAAGGGGTTTTTCTTGTACTTTTTAATGCTGTCTGATTGAACCAGAAAGAGTATTATGAAGCGGGTCGGAAACAATAATGATGCTTGTGGTGTTAATCCGTAGCCCAATACAGGTTTTATTGGAGCTGATTTTTCAACCCACAATTTGTCCGTTTTAGTATAATTCCTTTTTACAAATCAGATAACAGCATGCAAATTTGTATACACAGTTTCTGTGATTATTAAAATACTGTATCTGACGCTTACCACCACAATATGATCACTTCCCGAGATAGTAAAACCATTTACGAAAAAATACTATTATTTAGCGCGGCCTCATTTTCTTCATTGCTATATTTTTTCCTGCATCGCATATTTAAATATCGGTACAATGTGGTCGTATCAAACTTGTTGTCGTCATTCCCGGATAAGAGTATTGATGAGATTAAAAAAATGACTACTAATTATTATAAACATATGGGCGATCTGATCATAGAACCCATATTGTTCATTTTAATAGGAAGCAAGGGGCGCAAGAAGCTTGCGAGGTATAGTAATATCGAATTGGTTGAGAAAATCTACGAACACAAACAAAACGTAGTGGCTTTGGCTTCGCATTATGGAAATTGGGAATACCTCATCAATATTCCTAAAATGACCAGGTTTTCTTTAATTACAGCTTATAGTCCGTTAACCCAGAAGTTCGCTGACAAGTGGTTGCTGAAGATAAGATCTCTCTACGGTGTAAATCTGATCGCGAAAAATAGTTTTTATAAAGGAGTATTGACCACGATGCGAAATGCGGTAAATCCTATTATCACAGTTGTTATCGCTGACCAACGGCCTGCTCCTGGTAGTAACAAATATTTCGTTGACTTTCTTGGACAGTCGACCTGTGTGCAGCTTGGCGCTGAGCGGCTGGCAAACGCTTCAGGTTCTGTCGTGCTTTTTCTTGAATGTAGAAAAAAGGCCAGATTCCATTATGAATATACTTTCCATTCCTTGGGCGACGAACGCGCCGGTTCTGAACCTTTGGGAATTACGCAGGCCTATTACAATATGCTGGAGAAGAATATAGTGGCATCTCCAAGTCATTGGTTATGGTCACACAAGAGATGGAAACCTGTGGCAGGTAAAGCGTGATGTATCGGTAGTTTTTTGTAAGAAATCCAGTAAGCTACTAAAAGCATATCCGATTTGAATATCTTTGTTAAATCCATCGTGATCGTATAAATCCGGGACTATCAGCATACATAATTTCCTCTTCAATGACAGATCGTAAATTTCCAATTGGTCCGTTTGTATTAAAGGATGTATACAACAGTGAAGAGCTTGAGAATTTCCTCCTAAGTATTTCAAACGCTCCGCAGGATTATTCCCGATTGGTTGCCCATGTTTCGGAAGAAGCACTATTGAAAGGTTATCGCGAAGGAAGTTGGAATGTTCGTCAGTTGGTACATCACGTTGCCGACATTGCGTTACTTCATTATTTTCGCATGAAAAAAGCCATAACAGAACCTGGTTCCGATATGGCTTTGATCAATATGGATGGATGGGCGAACACGGCTGACTCTGTACAGGGGTCAGTGGAAGATTCCCTGATGATGTTCGAAGCCATTACAAAGCGTTATGTGTTGCTTATTAATTCGCTGACCGAAGAAGAAAAAGCACTATCATACTTTCATCCTGTCAGGCAGATTATGCTGGATCAGCGTCAGGCAACTGCCATGTCGGCCTGGCATGTTCGTCATCACCTGGCTCATATACAGTTAGCGCTCGCCGATTAATTTCCTGGTCGCAGTATATTCTTAAATAGTTTGTCTCCGGTTTTGCCCAGTTGGCTCATACCTTGTTGCAGGAGCTCACCTGTACGCTCAAATTCCCCACTCGGATTCTGTGAGAATGTCGGACTTAAATCCGGGTACATCAGCAGGTAATTGTACTGGCTGAAATACTTGGCAAGATGCCGTGGTATTTCTGCCAATCCCTGATGGTAACTGATATTGCCTGGGCGGGCAGAGATAACGATGAACAGGTCTTCTTTCCGGACATCCCGGGCCAGTATCAGAAAGTCATTCCAATTATCAAACACGGTGAAACGGGCATCCGGTCCCTTATTTTCATGGTTCTGACGAGTGATTGTTTTTAATGTACTGGAAGAGCTGTAGTAATGAATATCACAATTGAGTTGTTTGGCTATTGTTGTAATTCGTTCCTGTAAGATAGGGAATGATGGTTCCATTTCTGCCCGGTCTGGACACACCACTGTCATATTTCTGATCGTATTCAGTGGTTGCATGCCGTGTATCAGGTATATGATCTGTGAGCATTTATCCAGAAGGCTCCTTGATTTTAATCCGGTTGCCGATCTGCCATTATCTTCATTTTTTTCCTGCCCGATAATAACCTCGTGAATCCGCTTCTCTTCCAATGTATGCTGGATTCCTGACACATAATTAACATCGTATCGGATCAGCGGAGTCAATATCACATCTGTAGCTGCGGCAGTCACCACCATTTTATCCTGATAGGCTTTTAAGCGCCTTTCCTCCGATTCCCGATCGTCATTGTCTGAACTGATAACAGATAGTGCGAATATATTCTGTTCCTGTTTGCGTGGTTGCATCAGCAAGGCGAGTTCTACCATAGGATCAATGGTGTCTTCTTTTGATGCAGCAATGAGAATATTGCGCGTATCTTTTTCTTCTGTATCTAGCTTTCCTTCGTTCATTTCCTGAGCAATCTTCGCGGAAGCGCTTGCTGTTGCTACCGATGCAAGTGAACAGGTGATCAGAATCATGATAATAGAACCATTCAAAACGTCTTCATTCAACAATCTGATTGGCTCGCCAAATTCGTTCTGACCAACAATGATGTTGTAACCCACGAGAACTGTTGCGAGTGTTGCAGCTGCCTGAGCGGAACTTAAACCGAATATCAGTGTGCCTTCATGCCGCTTCATCCCGTAAATTTTCTGAGTAATAGTGGCTGCCATCCATTTTGCCAGGATGGCAGCTGCTGTCATTACACCGGCTACTTTCAAAGATTCCCAGCTTTTGAACAAAACTTTAATATCTACCAGCATACCGACACCAATCAGGAAAAACGGGATGAAAAGAGCGTTTCCCACGAAGTCAATACGGTTCATTAAAGGGGAATGATGTGGAATGAGGCGGTTGAGCGCTAAGCCTGATAAAAATGCTCCGATGATGGCTTCTATCCCTGCCAGTTCCGCGAAAAAGGCACCCAAAAAGACCATGGCCAGCACAAATATATATTGAGAAATGCTGTCATCGAAACGTTTGAAGAACCATCTGGCAATGATTGGGAAGATAAACCATACAATGGCTGCAAAAGCAAGTACAGACACCGTCAGTTGTATCCAAAATGCTTGATTGACCTCTCCCTGACTCATTTTGGCAATTACAGCCAGAACAAGCAGTGCCAGAATATCGGTGATGATTGTACCGCCTACCGCTATCGTTGCGGCGATCGTTTTATGTACATTGAACCTGGCGGCAACCGGATATGCAATAAGAGTATGTGAGGCCAGCATGCTGGCAAAAAGTATACTAGAAATCCAGGTAAAATCCAGAATATAACGTGCTGCAGCTCCTGCAAGAAGCATGGGAACAGTGAATGTTAGCAAACCGAAAACAAGACTCTTTTTGCTGTTTTTCTTAAATTCTTTCAGATCTATCTCCAGCGCAGCAAGAAACATAATATAGAGTAGCCCAACAGTTCCGAACAGAACGATGCTGCTATCTCTTTTAAGTAGGTTTGCTCCATGCTCCCCGATAAGTACACCCGCCAGAATCAGGCCGATTACATAAGGTACCCGTATTTTATTAAGAAGAAGAGGAACGAAAAGGATAATGAACAGTACAAGTGAAAATATCAGTACCGGATTACTGAGCGGTAGTTGAAACATTCCCTCTGCATTGAGTAATAAGGTCATAACGATTTATTTTTTAGTCAATGTGTTGATAGAGGACTTCTGCTCAAGTACGGTGACTACTCCTTTTGAAGCATCGAAGTAGGCACTTTTGAGGACTACCTTACCACTGTCTGCCAGTGCCTTTAGTATGGGACTTTGTGCGGTGATCTGATTCAATGACAGTGTAGCCTGATTTTGGGCGATATTATTCACATAGTCTTTATTAGCCGAAGATCTGTCGGCAAATTCCTGGGCAGACGTCATGGCTTTGCCTAGTTCACGGGTAATACTTCCAAAGTTCCCGGTCTGTACGTTGTCGCATGCCGCGCCGATCATTTTACTGTTGCTGTTGGCCAAAACCATAATAACCTTTGTGCCGCTATACATAGCAGCGTATTCCATTACGGCAACGTGCTTGGGGTCGAGCAGGCAGGCCGGACTGGATAATTGCATAAACATGGATTTTCGTAGGTCAAATATCCTGTCGGGAGATTGGGGCAGATCAACGTCTGTCAGCAGGAAAAATGGTTTTTTCCGGGACAGGCTATCAGGTATCGGTTCCGATGATCGGTAAATAAATGCTGAATCCCCGGCGTACCTTTTGTTTCCTTTCAGCAATGTGGAATATACCTGTACTGCATTATTCTTGTAGATGGAGTCCAGTGCTTCCCGAAATGAGAATAATTGCTGATGATTATCCAGAGAATCGGTAGCTGACGAGTCGGTTGCAAGTGAATCAGTTTCTTCGCTGTATTCGGTGTCTGTTTTTGAATCACATGAGAAAAGGGCGCTGAATATGAACAGGCTAGCCACTATACGCCGGATTTTGGGAATGTAAACCATGTGCGTGATTTGTAGAAAATATCAACTATAAATTTTAACGAATGAATAATGTACCAAAAATACCTCAGAAAATTTCTATATCTGATGTATAAAGTTTTTCCCTAACAGGGTATCTGGCGATAAGCTATTCTTGGTTCTGACTGCTATAGCGAGTCCTTTTTGGTAAGCAAATGTTCCAGTTCCGGATGGATTTGAGAGGTTAAAAATTCGGTGACCTTAAACTCTGCCAGTTTATGAATAAAGAAGGGATCGTCGTTAATGATCAGGTTCACATCTTTCTCGGAATCAGCAATGCACAAAATGATGCCCCCTGTCCGGGGAATCTTTCTGCCTGAGGCAATAAATACATTATTATCATAATGCGATTTAAGGTACCTGACGTGATCAAACATGTACTTATCAATTTCTTCAAGCGAAGCCGTATAGTTGATGTCAATGATAAACATGGTAGGTTGTTTTTGTTTTACAGTAAATAAAAACAATCATTCCAGTTTACCGGTTTGCAAGCCGTGAGGCGGTCTACACGGTCTGTTACAAGTCTTTGAAGCAGATTGGTGAGTTATCGTTCAGCCTGCAGCCGAAGCTTATATAATTTAAGATTGTTGATGAAGTGAAAAAAGGAGGTAGTGTGGTATAGGTAAATGTCTTCGCAGCACTTCATAACACTTCAATATTCATTAACAACGCAGTACAATGTTTATCAATATGATTTATGCTGACCAAATTTTGGATGCAAAACTCTATGCTTTGATTTTCTATTTCAAGAATTAATTTCTCAAAAATTGATAAATATCAACATTCGATGAATTAGGATATAAATTTACATTGTGAGGGAATAATTTGACAAATAATTGACATTTTGCTTTTATGTAGTATCTAATTAATTCTATTTTCACGGTGAATGCTGGCATAATTAAAATACATGATTCATTTTCTATCACATTTAAAAAATCACAGAGTTCTTGGAGAATTGTCGGAGCCTGTCTTACTGAAGATATTACAGAAATGCCTGATCAGAACGATGTATCCCAGAGAAATACTTTTTGAACAGGGTGGTAATGACAATAATCTTTATTTTATCATAAAAGGTGTTGTGAAGGCTTCCTTCAAGTATAAAAATGAAAAGATAAGTTCCATGTATTTTGGTGAGGGAGAGGGGGTTACAAATGTAGACCCTGCATCTATTCCTGCCGATGAGTGTCTTATTTTTGAAGCGGTAACTCCGGTTACTGCTATTTACATCGAATATTCAAACTTCACTGAATTGATGAATGAGTTTGAAGAAATACGCGATATACATGTTGGGAATTATGCTGCAGCACTTATCAAATACGAACAACGGCTTAGGTCTTTACTATGTAACTCTGCGAAAGACCGATATAACCAGTTCATGGAAGAGTATGGTGAACATATTTCTTATTTTACACAAAAAGATATTGCTTCTTATCTTTCTATTACACCGGAAACGCTCAGCCGGTTGAAAAAAAATCAATCAAAGTCGTAGAGAAAGAACTTCTTGTAAGAAATTGGTATTTCAAAAGTCTCAATGGTCATAAAATCTTATGAACCAGTTTGTAAAATCAATCCTGATAGTCAACAAATATGTGAATCCAGATTGCTCTGGCTATTCTGATGATCATAGGTTGAAGTGATAGAAGCAAGAGTGTGATGACCACAAAAAACCAGTTCATATCCATACGCGCATACACCAGAAGTAAGATGGATAGAATTGCCATAATGAAGATTACGATCGGGAAGCTTGTCCATAAGGCACCGATGTAAAAACCTGGTTCCATTTTGAAATCCTGATCACACTCAGGACAACGGTCGGGCATATCCAATCCACCTTTGAAACTGTACGGATTGGATTTGAGAAACAAATCTCCTTTGTGGCAGCGCGGACATTTCAGTCTGATAATGCTATATAACTTAGACATACGCTATTTTTTATTGCTTTGCTGATTGAGATCACACTGCTGCAGGAGCCGAAGTTATATTGCGGATAAAACCAGGATATTGAAAGAAAAAGATTTGTATAAGGGGGCAACTTATGGCTTGATCGGCTTCAGCCCCAGCATTGCCTTCGTACCAATTTTAGGAAGGTTGGATGGAACTCTCAAAATCGTGTCATCTGTTACCGGAAACGCTTTGCGGTTTATAATATAACGATCAATGATAAAGTCTACTTCCTGCATAAAACTGATTGGCTGATCATCAATTGTCGAAAGGTTATATAGTTTCTTATGCCAGATCGCTGCATCGAGGTTTGCTTCCAACGTGTATAGATTTTGAAATCCATGGTCAAATTTGAAAAGTATACCTTTTTCTGCATTCGCAATCAGGCTGTCAGGTGCACCGGTGAGGGTAATAGGCATGAAGGTTTCTCTCCCGTACACAAATCCGCCATGGTTATTTTTGATATACTCCCGCATTTTTCTGGGAGCATCTCCAATATTAAGCACATCTACCAGCAAGATCTGGCTTGCTGCATGAAACTGACCCCTGTTTATAATAAGCGGTAATGTCGAGATTTGAATCATTGTATTGGTAAGTCATTTGATTTACAAAAGTAAGGGGTTTGGAATTAAAAACCGTTTCGGGCATTAGTCACATATTGAATATACAACCAACGCTGGCATGATAATTTCGTTTTTTTAGCTTTACTAAAATGATATAAAAATCAAGGGTATGGGAAGATATCAGCGATTTGTCGCACTGCTGGGAGATGGCAGAGAGCACTTTCACGACACCGAACTGGACGCCGTAATGCCAACAGAGCCGGTTGTTATTGATGCAAATGGATTTTCAGATGCCTATCGTTATGATGGGTATGTGTTCTTAAATAGGGACTGGTTCAAAAAGTATAGCCGGAACTGGCAAAAAGATACAACCGAGATTGACGACCTATTGGTAAAGCTGGTAAAGCATGCAAAGCCGGGATCTAAATCGGAGAATCTCATTAAAATTCAGGCTTATCTGGCTGAACCACCTGAAACCATAGAAGAAACGCTGGAACTCTGGAGCAGCTTCCATGACCCTGTATTAGCAGAGATATAGTATATAAGATATGATAGCTGAGTATGGCTTGTACCGGAATAAAAGCTGGATATAAGCCATATTTTTTTGTTGGGACAAAAAAAGAGGAACCAATTGATTCCTCCCTTTCATCTAACTTAACCCTTATTATATTTCTTTCGCTGATTTCATTTTTAGTTCTATCAGACTGGCTTTCTGGTCCGGGGAGTATTTTATTTCTGTAATTGCTTTTCCTGTCCTTGGAGCCGGAGTTTCTAAAGCCGGAATGGTTAAAGGAAGCGTACTTACGGTAGTGCTGATTTCCTTATCTTTTATTGCATACGCAAATGTGCAGGTACTCAATACAAATGTGCATATCAGGATATTTACTATGTTTTTCATCTTCGTGAATATTCAGGTGTTTCTTTTATTTGTCTAATTTGATAAAACAAATGTAGCACGAGTGTGATTCGTATTTATTAGAATATTTATAGGAGATCAAAATGCGGTATGAATGGTTTTTGTTAATTATGAGTGCATTTTGGTATATAAAATGTTTTTAATATTTATGTCAATATAAGATTCGTCTTTCTTTGCTTAAAATTGATATATTGTTAAAGTGCAATAGCGCGTGTGCAAAAGATGTATCAGTATACTATTTGGTATTTGCTGTTTCTCATACACAAGCGAAGGTATTTACCTATTTTTGACCTATGATCAGAAATATTACCTCAAGACTTTTTTCCAAGATCTTACGGTCAGGTTCTTTTGGGAGGCATCATCCTCATTTCCTGTGTAATCATCTCCATGCTTATTGCCAATTCTCAATGAGGAAATGCATTTGAAAGGCTTTTGAGTACAGATGTAGGTATCCATAACGGTATTCTGGATTTAGAGTATTCTGTTCTGATCTGGATTAATGACGGTTTGATGGCTATTTTCTTCCTCCTGGTTGGGTTAGAGATCAAACGGGAACTGGTAGGGGAGAATTATCCTCGTTCAAAAAAGCATCTTTGCCAGTATTTGCAGCATTAGGAGGGGTGTTGTTTCCTGCTCTGATTTACACGCGTTTGAACGTTGGAACTACAACTGCCGGAGGTTGGGGAATTCCCATGGCTACTGATATTGCTTTTGCTCTTGCGGTATAACTATGCCGGGGAAAAGCTACCCGACTTCATTTAAGGTATTCCTTGCCGCACTTGCCATTGTGGACGATCTCCTTGCTATTCTGGTCATTGCAGTATTTTATTCTATAGATTTGCATTATCAATACCTCGCCTATACCGTAGGATTTTTTCTTATTGCTCCTATCTAATAAACTCGGAGTACGTTCAATGGCTGCATATCTGATTCCTGGCGTTGCTATATGGTACCTGATCCCATTCTGGAATACATGCCACCATTGCCGGTGTGCTTACAGCCATGGCTATTCCCACATCACATGATCCAAAGAATTCACCGCTCGAAAAACTGGAACATAAGCTGGTAAATCCAGTGAATTTCATCATTATGCCATTATTTGCGATGGCCAATACTAACTTCGAATCAGAAATGATAAGTGGAGTAGGGACCACACTTGGATTGGGAATTATGGCAGGATTGGTAGTAGGAAAGCCGATGGGTATTTCACTCTTTTCGTGGATAGCAGTAAAGATTGGAATATGCGCCAAACCAGAAGGGGCCACCTGGAGTCAATTAGCGGGTGTGGGTATGTTAGGAGGTATTGTGGTTTTACAATGTCTGTGTTTATAGCATTGCTTTCTTTTCCGGGACAATGGCTGATTCTTTGTTAATAGCAGGAATAATCGGGTCACTGACCTTGCGTGCGTTGGGGAGAGATCAAAACTGAATTGCGTTTTTCGACTGGTAATAAGAATGGCGATCTGGAGTAATCCTGACCGCCACATTTGAACCTTAATTAAATATCAGGCAGAAAGCAAACTGAGTTTTTGATATACTTCTTGTTGACTTTCACTTACTGTATACAAGACTTTATTTTTTAAATATATGGTTGAGCCTTTTCCTGTTTCGATCGGAGCAACTTTTACAACGTCTTGCTTATGTATGATGATGTTGATGAATTTTTGACCTAATAATTTAAATGTACCTGACTGTACCATATTCTTTTTTGTTCTTGGATTAACTATGTTAAGCAATTCCATGCGACGAACTTCCTGACTTTAAATACAATAACACATAGTCTTTGGAAATAAGGAAATACCCAAGATCTGTTCTGTCACTTGATTTGAGAAAATCTGCTACTTCACGTTTCGCATCATTTTCGGTTGTGGCGCCAGTGACTGTTAAAACTGCACCTGGTTTCAAAGTAATTGTCGCGTTGTTTTCCAATGAAGCTATCATATTGTTAATTATTTAAATGATCAGTTGGTTGAGAATTGTTATTTGATTCGAGATAAAAAATAAGTGTGCCAGTCTTTATCAATCCGGGTTCTGATAGGCATCTTTTTGCTATAAATAGAAGGTTTTAACGAAAGTGAAGTTGCTTAACTATTTGATTTATAGTGAAATAATTTTTTTCATTATTTTTTATATATTTTGTTCTGCCTTGGGTTAAATGGTATTAATTGGTGATCCATTGATATCTATCCAGGGTTGTAGTGTTGTGAAAAAGATACGCATGGAGATCGTGTCAACAGTCAGCTGAGTTTGTAGTGAAAATCTGGCTACTGATCCGGCTCATCCTTCCATTCTGCATTTCATCCATCAGATCCGTCACTTCGGAAAGGTTAAGTTGATGAGCTGTATGCTTCTGTCCAATTTTGATTTAACAAAACAGACGAGGTAATGAAAATAATTTACATTTCACTTCTTATACTACTCACTTTTACAACTAGGGCACAGACCTATTTGTCAGGAAAGGTCACTGATGCAAAAGGTACAGCAATTCCGGGCGCCAATGTATATCTCAAAGGAACTTACGACGGTGCTTCGTCAGATGCCGTTGGTCAATTCTCTTTTGCATCAGATGAAATGGGGAGTCAGATTCTGATCGTTCAGGCGATAGGCTATAAGTCCTCAGAAGAGCAAATTGAATTGAAAGGAACGGCGGTCATATTAAAACCCATACTTCAGGAAACCATCAATTTGCTAAAAGCTGTGACCATTACTGCGGGAGCAATGGAAGCCGGGGATGAAAGGAAATCGGTAGTTCTGAAGCCGATTGATATCCTTACGACCTCCGGTGCCATGGGCGATATCACAGGCGCATTTCAGACATTACCGGGAACATCAACAGTAGGCAATGACGGACGCCTGTTTGTTCGGGGCGGCGATGCATCGGAAACATCTATCTATATGGATGGGCTGCAGGTTGGTAATGCCTTCGGGACAGCAGCCTCCAATGTGCCCACACGTACCCGTTTCAGTCCTAATCTGTTCAAAGGGTCTTTTTTCAGCACAGGTGGATATTCTGCGGAATTTGGACAGGCACTTTCTTCCACACTTGCTCTCAATTCGCTGGATATGCCATTGCGTAATCAGGGAGACATCAGTGTGTTGTCAGTCGGAGGCGGATATACACATACTTTGGTGGGAAAGCAAAATGCGCTGACCGCATCGGCCAACTATGTTAATCTTGCTCCTTACCAAAGTATTATAAAACAAAATTTCGATTGGGAAAAAGCGCCCGAAAACTGGGATACGGAAATTGCCCTTAAACAAAAATGGGGGAAATCAGGATTTATAAAAGCTTATTTTCATACCGAAGGCAACAATATGACTATCTGGCAAAAATCACCGGGTGAAGAGGGGAGAGGACGTAGAATTGGTATCAAAAATCAGTATTCATATGGCAATGTTTCCTTCCGGCAAGCTGGCAGGCATGACTGGTTCTTCACAGGCGGATTGGCTTATTCCTACAACCGCGACAGGATCAATCTTGACTATGTGCCGATTCGGCAGGTGAATCAGGTTGTGCACGGGAAAGTGGTTGCGATCAAAGATTTCAATCCGCAGTTTACTCTCAAAAATGGGTTGGAATATTTCGGGAAAAGCTATTCAGAAGCGCTGCCGAATGAGGGAAGGCAAAGGGACATGGCGGATCATCAGCTAAATCACTTTATAGAAACCATCTATTATTTTAATAACAATCTGGTGGCCGTGGCAGGTTTACGTACCGGATACAGCGTGCTTGCAAGACAAATGTGGGTAACACCACGGTTTTCTATTGCGTATAAGGTAAATGAGGGTCAGGTATCCATGGCAGCAGGAAAATTCAAACAACTGCCGGAGGAGAAATTGAGATTACTCGATCATAACCTGAAAAATGCAGGTTCCAACCATTACATCCTGAATTACTTTTTTGCAAGTAACAGCAGGACGTTCCGCGCTGAATCATTCTATAAAACTTATGACAATCTGACTACGTATACAGGTACTGTTTCTGCTCCGGAGAACATCGGTCAGCTTGGATCCGGTTATGCCAGAGGTTTCGATTTTTTCTATCGCGACAGGCAATCAGTCAAAAAAACAGACTTCTGGATCACGTATAGCTTTGTGGATAGTCGCCGCAGATTTGCATACTACAAAACCCGCGTGCAACCTTCCTTCGCCCCGAAACATAATGGCTCTGTGGTGGTAAAACATTTTGTAGGTCGGTTGAAGTCTCAGCTGGGCAGTTCGTGGTCTTGGAATAGCGGATATACGTATACGAATCCCAATGAACCCGGGGAGATGCAACACAAAACCAGCATGTATAGCAACCTGAGTCTGAGCTGGAGTTATCTGCCCAAACCCAACGTAATACTGCATATCGCCTGTTCCAATGTGTTGGGTCACGATAACGTATTCGGCTATCAATATTCCTCAGCTCCGGATGAGAGTGGCTCCTTTGCCAGTCAGCCCGTCGGACAAGGTGCAAAACGATTTGCGGTGGTGGCCCTGTTTATCACACTTTCGAAAGACAAGGCCGCCAATCAGCTCAATAATCTATAATTCAATCTATTTTTAAACACTTAATTCTATACTAAAATGAAAAAGCTACTTACGCTCATTGCCATCTTCGCTTTCTGTTTTACTGTAACTTTTGCACAGGAAACAGCGTATCAGAAAGCCATGAAAAAGGAAATTGCTAAGGTGATAGGAACGGATTCCGTTAGCTCATTACAACAGTCGGCGAATGCTTTTGCACGTATTGCTGCGCTGAATACCAAAGAATGGCAGCCTCTTTATTATGGTGCTTTAGCCTATACCTTTCAAGGATTTAGTCCATCTTTGAGTCTGGATAAAAAAGATGAAGTACTGGCAAAGGCGGATGAGCTTTTAAAAACCGCGGAGGCTGTATCGCCGGGGAATTCAGAAATTATTGCGCTGCAGGGATTTGTATTGATGGCTAAGCTAAGTGCTGACGCGGCAAATAGAGGACAAAGTCTGTCGGGTACCATCATGGCAACGTATGGTAAGGCACTGGCTATCGATGGGAAAAATCCGAGAGCACTGGCGATGCTTGCGCAAATGGAGTTGGGCATGGCTCAGTTTTTCGGGAATGGACCAGAGAAAGCATGTGGATTAGCGAAACAAAGTCAGGCTATATATGAAGCTCAGGATGAAGCGGCACGCATTGCCAATATGTTGCCAACATGGGGTAGAACCATGGCTAAAAGTGTGCTTAGTAAGTGCAAATAGGCATGCTCAACGGCTGATATATTTATTACATTTACCAGGTTCAGTTAACGTTTAAAAGTGAAAGTCGATGTCCTATTCCAATACCAGTATTACAGACAACAATAAGTTTTGGAATTTTTCTCTGGGCTTCTTTGGTGTGAACGCTACAATTGCGGTGGCAATAACAGTGCTTTTTACACCTGCAAGATTTTATGCTGACGCCGCCGGCCTGGAGAAGGTTGGATATAATCTGATCATTACCTTTCTGCTGTCGGTGGGACTGAGCTATGGCGGATACATTACCGAACGCTATTTTAACAACCGTATGCCATGGATTCACCATCCGGTAAAGAGGCTGTTGCTGCAGTCGTTCGCTTACATGGCGTATTCGTTTGTAATTAGTTATGTACTGATACTCATCTATGCACTATTAAGGAAGTTCTTTACCTGGGAAAATATACCATGGCGAGAGCTCATAGGTGATACAAAACAGCCAATGATTATCGCATTCATTGTGACCAGTGTATTGATTAGCCGATCGTTTCTGTTACAGTGGCGTAAAGCAGCGATTGAAGCGGAACAGCTCAAAACCGAACAATATGCGCAGCAATACCAATCCCTAAAAGATCAGCTCAATCCACACTTTTTGTTCAATTCACTGAATGTGCTCAGTAATCTGGTATATGATAATCCGGATACAGCAGCAGGGTTTATCAGGCAACTTTCGAAGATTTACAGGTATGTGCTGGATGTGCAGCATGAGGAATTAGTATCTATGTGGCAGGAACTTGAATTTGCTGAGAACTACCTGGCACTACAGAAAATAAGATTCGAAGAGGGCTTACAGTATAACATCCGTATTGATAAAAATACCTCCGGCTATCTGCCGCCACTTTCCTTACAGCTATTGCTGGAGAATGCTATTAAACACAATGAAGCATCGCGGGCAAAACCGCTGTATGTGGACATTACGTTGGACGGCAGTAGTCTGATTGTAAAGAATAATCTCCAGCCTAAAAAGAGTGTAAGTGAAGAATCTACAGGTATTGGACTGACTAATATTGAAAAACGATACGCCTTGCTCAGTGCCGAAAATTTGTCGATCAGGAATACAAATGGGTATTTTGAAGTACGATTGCCTCTGCTGAAAATGAATTGATTATGAAAATCCTTATTATAGAAGATGAAAACCTGGCGGCCAAACGCCTTGTGAAACTCATCAAAGAGTATATGCCCGAAGCGCAAATTTTCGGAAATCTGGATACAATTACCGCATCTGTACAATGGCTGGAAAATAATCCGGAACCAGACCTTATTTTTCTTGATATACAACTGGCAGACGGGATCAGTTTTGATATTTTCGATCAGGTAAAAGTCAAGGCACCGATTATTTTCTGTACGGCGTTTGATCAGTATGCCTTACGCGCTTTTAAGCTGAACAGCATTGATTATCTGCTTAAGCCTGTGGATCCGGATGAATTGAAGAAAGCGCTTGACAAGTTTAAAGATGGGAGAAAGGAGCCTGCTGTCAGTATAGATCAGATACGCCTGATGTTGGGGCAGCGTGCAAAAACTTACAAGAATCGCTTTCTGGTGAAAGTGGGTGAAAAAATACAAACTGTGAATATTCAGGAAATTGCTTTTTTCTTCAGCGAAGATAAAATGACACTATTGCAAACAAGCCACGGTAGAAAATTCATAGTAGATTATACCTTGGATGAAATCGAAGATATGGTTGATCCGGAATCATTTTTTCGTCTCAATAGAAAATATATCAGCGCTATTGCCGCTATTAAAGAGGTATTTACTTATTCAAACAGCCGGCTTAAAATTCATTTAGAAAACAGCAACGACAACGACATCCTGATCAGCCGGGAGAGAATGAGTGCTTTTAAGATTTGGTTAGGGCAGTGAAATGCTTAGCTACATTTGGTAATTTAGCCACGGACGTACGGATTTCTACGAATGTCTTTTCTTAATCAATTTTATCATTTCTATCCATGCTCATCTGTGTATCTGTGACAATAAGTGACTAGTTGCGAATGCGCGGATCTTTCTCTTGAAGCGGCTAAGTGTATGATCTGTGCTCATTCGTGTATCCGTGGCAATAAAGAACTGTAGCAATAAAGATTGCCTAGCCTGTCGAGGCACAGATTTTTATACTTCACTCTCATCGGTTTTATACACGTAAAATGTTGAAAATATGAGAGCTATATGGTCGGGGGCCATCGGTTTTGGCCTCGTTAATATTCCTGTTAAACTCTTCAGCGCCGTTCAGGGAAGTGAAATTGACCTGGATATGCTGGATAAAAAAGACAACGCCAATATCAAATTCCAACGGGTGAATGCCAGCACCGGCAAAGAAGTAAAGTGGGAAAATATTGTGAAAGGCTACAAAATAGAAGATAAATACGTAGTGCTGGAGGATGCGGATTTTGAAAAAGCAAGCCCGGAAAAATCCAAACTCATCGAGATCTCTGAGTTTGTAGATGAAAAGGAAATTGACAGCATATACTACGAAACGCCCTACTATCTTCAACCTGAAAAATCTGGGGGAAAACCTTATGCGCTTTTGAGAGAAGCTCTTAAAAAAACCGGGAAGGTGGGGCTCGGCACTTATGTCCTTCGAAACCGGGAAAGTCTGGTGTTGATAAAACCGCAGGACGACCTGCTCATTTTAAATAAAATTCGTTTTCAGGAAGAAATCCGCGATACAGATGATCTGAATATCCCCAGTGTCAAAATCAAACCTGCCGAAATGAATATGGCTGTGCAACTGATCGAATCTCTCACAACCGATTTTGACATCACGAGCTATAAAGATACCTACAATGAAAAATTACTGAAACTGATCATGGCGAAGGCGAAGGGCAAAAAAGTGGCTGCTCCCAAAATGGAAGTGGTTCACTCGAAGAGCCGCGACCTGATGGCGCAATTGAAAGAAAGTCTTAGTTCATCTAAAAGAAAAGCTTCCTGATGGCACTCAGCACCTACAATAAAAAACGTCAGTTTGATGACACCCCTGAGCCAAAAGGAAAGGCTGAAAAGGATAATCAGTTTCGGTTTGTAGTGCAGAGGCATGACGCTACACGGCTGCATTACGATTTCAGGCTCGAACTGGGAGGCGTACTCAAAAGCTGGGCAGTTCCCAAAGGACCATCTATGAACCCGGAAGACAAGCGGCTCGCAGTGATGGTGGAAGATCATCCGGTAAGCTATATTGATTTTGAGGGGACCATTCCGAAAGGGAATTATGGTGCAGGAGAGGTCGAAGTATGGGATCACGGACAGTTTTTTCCGGTAAATGGTGATCTTGAAAAGATGACTGAAAAGCAGGCGCTGGCCGCCCTGAAAAAAGGAGAACTGAAAATATTTCTGAAAGGGAAAAAGATTGAGGGTGGCTTTGTACTGGTCAAATTCAAACAGGAAGGTGATAACTGGTTGCTGATCAAACATAAGGACGAATATGCCGTCGAGAAAAAGTATGATATAGAGAAACACCGCAAATCCTGACAGATGAAAAAGGAAGCTGAACTGACGAATCTGGATAAAATATACTGGCCGGATGAAGGCATTACAAAAGGTGAACTATTGGATTACTACAGCAAGATAGCGCCCTATATTCTTCCATATCTGAAAAACAGGCCATTATCATTGTTGCGTCATCCAAACGGTATCAAGGAGAAAGGTTTCTTTCATAAAGACGCCGGTGACAGTGCGCCTGGCTGGGTCAAAAAAAAGGAAATTCATTCGGAGTCCACCAATAAAATGATCAATTATCTGGTATGCAATGATGTCGAAAGTCTGCTCTTTATTTCCAATCTGGGTTGTATTGAAATGAATCCGTGGAACTCAACCATCAACAAGTTGGATCGCCCTGACTACATCGTGATGGATATTGATCCTTCAGCAAAAAATACATTTGAAGAAGTCATTGATGTTGCGCTTGTCATCAAGGAAATTATGGATGAAACCGGCATGACGGGCTATTGTAAAACTTCCGGTTCGAGCGGTTTGCACGTGTATATTCCTTTCAATAAAAAATACACCTACGACGAAAGCAGGGATTTTGCGCACATCCTGGCAAGTATGGTTACGGAGCGCTTACCTAAAACTACAACTCTTGAACGCTCATTGAGCAAGCGTAAAAAGAACCAGATTTACGTAGATTTTTTGCAGAACAGGGAAGGACAGACACTTGCTTCTGCGTATAGTGCAAGACCGAAACCGGGAGCTACCGTCTCTGCCCCACTGGAATGGAAAGAGGTAAAGCATGGTTTGCAGATCAGCGATTTTACTATTCACAATATGATTGAAAGAGTGGAAAAAAAAGGTGATTTGTTTAAAGGAGTTTTGGGAAAGGGGATTGACATGAACAAAGCGCTCACGAAGATGGAGACATTGCATGCAGGCTGATAGATGCATGTATGTTTGAGCTGATACTTATTCCGGCAAAATAGGTACAGCGGACTATTATGCTGCTATTTTTGTGGGAATAATGATGTAGAACAACTCAATTCCTGAACCATGCAACTAATTCCAAAATCATTAAGAAGCCATCTGGCCTTTTTACTCACCTTATGTATCCTGCAAGTGTTGGCGGGCTGTAATACTTCCTCCGGGGAGCAAGAAACCACTAAGAAAAATAAACCTGTAGTCATCGGCTACGTAGGCGGCTTCCATGGATTGCTGAATGTAGCGAATATTGATGTGCAAAAGCTGACTCATATCAATTATGCATTTGTCGATATCAAAGAAGGAAAGGCATTTTTGACCAATGAGAAAACAGACTCCACCAATTTTCGAAAATTAAACCTGTTGAAAGAGAAAAATCCGGATCTGAAAATACTGATCTCCATTGGTGGCTGGGCCTGGAGTGAACATTTTTCGGATGCAGTGCTTACGGCAGATGCCAGAAAAGAATTTGCAAAAAGTTCGGTAGATATCATCAGGAAATACAAACTGGATGGTGTCGATATTGATTGGGAATATCCTGCATTACCTGGCGAAGAAGGTAATGTATATCGTCCCGAAGACAAGCAAAATTATACGCTGATGTTTGAAGAAATCCGTAAAGAGCTGGATGTAATGGAAAAGGAGACGGGTTCCAAAAAGCTGCTTACTACAGCCGTGGCAGGTTGGGTGGGATTTCTGAATGCTACCGAAATGGACAAAGCACAGCAATATCTCGACTTTGTAAATCTGATGACTTATGATTTGTTCCAGGGCGATACGGTAGTGCATCATGCGCCGCTTTACACTACAAATATGTATCCGACAGAAAAATCTGCGGATACTGCTGTGAAAGGGTTCGTGAAGGCAGGTGTTCCTATCGAAAAACTTGTGATGGGAATTCCATTTTATAGTAGAAAATTTACAGTAGCAGGCACCTTGGAAAAAGGGCTTGGACAAAAGCAGTCTGCACAGACCTATTATAAAGGCTACACATTTATCAAAGATAGTCTGGTGAACCAGAAGGGATTTAAATCATACCGGGATGAGGTAGCGAAAGTTCCTTATCTGGTGAATCAGCAAACCAAGGAAATCATCAGCTACGAAGACGAGGAGTCGATTCAGGAGCGCTGTAAATATGTGTTGGAAAACAAAATGGGTGGCGTGATGTTCTGGGAGTATGACTCAGATCCCAAGCGTTATTTGCTGAATGAAATTGATCGTAGTTTGAAATAAAACTTGCTGCATTAAAACAGGGTCATTTTCGGTATATCATGGTATCCTTCTTTTAAGTTACCGGTTCTGAAAAGATTTACAAATTCATGCGCCTTCCTGGTCGGTTCAGGGAGGCGGTGCTTCCTGACACAATTCATGGCGATGGAAATACTGTCAGCCAGACTCATCCCATTTCCCGGCGATATAAAAACCGGCTTCACATTCACCTTTGTTCGGAGGGCAAATCCAATTGTTTCATTTTTGTCTATTACCGGCGTGTAGGTTCCTTTGTAAGCATCAGGTTCTGTGTATTTTCCTGCCAGTTTTTTCTTCGCGCATCCCATGGTAACGGTTTTTGTGAGCACACCGAAATGTGAAGCAATACCCATTCTGCGGCTGTGTAGAATACCATTTCCGTCAAACATAATCACGTCAGGCCGGTTGGCAACAGGGATCTGTTCGAATGCCCGGGTAATGGCCGGAATCTCACGGAAAGCCAGGTAACCCGGTATGTAAGGGAATGTGTTTATTGCCGTTACCAAGGAATAGGCAATAGGTTGTAAGTCGTCCATATCCAGAATTACTAATCCCGCAAAAACGGTTTCCCCATGTAAGTCCAGCGAAATATCTGCTCCTGCAATCGTTCTGATTCCGGAACGTAACGGTTTTAGGTTAACTTGATGGCGCAGGGCGTTCTGTAAATTAGTTGCCTCTGTGATACTCAGGTTGTTATATTTATCAACAGGTATTTGTAATTCCAAAAGATCCGAAAGTTCGTTCATAACGTTTATAGGTGGCATGATATTCTTATATAAAATGAGCATCATTATCCCTAAAAAATCGAACCATTAAAATGGAAAGAAGTAGCTTTAAAAAGAAGTGGTACAATTGGCGAATGTTTGCTCTGATTATTATCCTGGCTGGTATTTTTATTAAGTTCTATGTATTAGAGGACAAAGATGAGAATGCACCTGTAACCGTTCAACTGGAGCTGGATAAAGTGGCGTTCGGAAGTGAGCAGGAGGTGGAGGCGTTTCTCGGCAAAGGGAAGCTTTTGAGCTACTTTCATGACGAAAACTTAAACTGCCAGCAGTGTCCTAAAATGGCTTATAAAGACGGGAAAGTCGAGATTATTTTTATCAATCAGGCGGCAGATCGTATTACGGTAACTGGTGTTTCGGATTACAATTTTGACAGACGTGTAATACTCGGACTACTGGATTTGAAGGAAGATATCAAACCAGCAATTGATAATCAGGAACTTAAGCAATGGGACAATTATCAGAAATATTCTCAGATTTCGGCATTTGGAAGAAGGGGTAAAATTGAGTATATATTGGTTAAAGCCAAAGCCCGCGCAAATGCCGATCCCAATAAGTAATTAGGTTTTTTTCTGATAGACATATTAAAATCTGTTGTGAAGCAACCAAATCCCTGCTTTTTACATCGAGTAAAGGCAGGGATTCTGTTATATTGCCAGCTCAAAATCAGATTTGATATATGCCAAAAAATTACCTTCCATTACTCCTTATTCTCCTGATCACCATTATTTCTCATTCGGCAGAAGCGCAAAAGATTTCATCCGGTATACAGGGAACTATTAAAACCAAAGATGGTCAGCCGCTGCCATTCGCAGCTATTGCTGTAAAAGGCACTGAAATTGGCACAATCTCCAATGAAGAAGGTAAGTATCAGCTTGACTTAAAGCCTGGTTACTATGAGATCATTTTTCAGTATCTGGGTTTCAAAACAGGAATGAAGTCCATGATGGTTGAAAACAAGATTGAAATTTTCAATCTCACCATGGAAGAACAGGCACTGAGCCTGGGTGAGGTGCGTATAGGGAGTAAAGATGAAGATCCTGCCTATACCATTATGCGACGCGCAATCGCTAAGAGTCGCTATCATTTTCTTCAAGTCGAAAGCTATACAGCCAAAGCATATACCAAATCGTCTTTCGTGATCACGGACTTGCCGATGGAATTTATGTATAAAAAGGAGTTGAGAGAAATTGAAAAGGAGTCCAACTTCAAAAAAGGAGTGCCGATTTTGAACGAAAGTGTTTCTGAAGTAACTTTTAATCAACCTAATTCATATAAACAAAAAGTAATCGCTGCAAGGAACAGTCAGGATAAAAACTTCGCCAGTGCAAACGCTTACTTCCTGACCAGCTTTTACCAGCCTGAAGTTGTAAAAGCCGTTTCTCCCTTGTCACCTAAGGCTTTTGGTTATTATAAATTTGAATATTTGGGTGCTTTTCGGGAAAACGGAATTGAAGTGAATAAAATTAAAGTGATCCCTAGATCCTACGGAGAGGGTGTTTACCGGGGGACGATTCATATCATAGAAGGTGAATGGAGCATTTATAGCCTTGATCTGGAAACGGTCAATACAGGTATCTATATTGGGATCAAGCAGGTATACAGTCCGGTACAAAACGTGTGGATGCCGGTGAATCAGCAGTTCCATGTACAGGGTGGGATCTATGGCTTGAAAGGAAAAGGGGATCTGGTCATTTCTCAGACTTTCTCAAAACTGAAAGTAAATCCTGCTTTTCAGCCTGATATTGTTGTCCTTGATCCGAAGAAGGAAAAGGAAGAAAGCAAAAAAGTGAAGCTGACTAACCGGGAAATCAAAAGTGGTAAACTGGAAGAGGTTGTTGCAAAACAAAAGAAATTTTCTTCGAAAAACCTGCGCAAAATGCTGAAGGAATATGAGAAGAAGGAGTTGAAAGAAAAAGAAGAAAAGGGGAAGACGTGGATCTCAATTTCACCAGAAATGATTCTACAGTAGTGGATTCTATGGCTGGTAAGCGTAGTATGGCTTTTTGGGATTCGATCCGGACGGTACCTTTGACGGCCGCTGAAGTGAAAAGCTACACCCGACTGGATAGTATCATTGTGGTGCAACAGGGAAATAGGTCGCAAGGCGATACTATCAGAACTTCCAGGTCGGATAGCACAAGGAAGAAGAATAACTCAGGCTTTTTCAGTGATATTCTGATAGGATATCGGTTTGGATTCGGCAAGAAAAGTCCATGGAACCTGGAATATGTTGGCCCTGTAAAAGGTTTGTCAGTAAATACCGTGGAAGGGGTTGTTCTGAATGGAACAGGATTTAAGCTGAGGTATATGAAACGCGGGCAACAGGTTAAGCAGTCGGACCAAATTGTAATATCTTCCAACGGTATTAAACATACCTCAAACAGAGACAAAGGTGCCCTCACAATCAGTGGTCTTACCAGGTATTCCTTCGCCCGGGAAAAACTGATGGGAACTGGCGGTATCGACTATGCATGGAAAAGGTCAACGCTGAGTGTATCCGGAGGGCAAACAGTCTCACAATTTAATTCTGAGAATCCATTACACCCGTTGCTGAACAGTTTTACCACATTGTTTTTGGAACAAAACTTTATCAAACTCTATCAGAAGAACTTTGCCAGAATTGATTTCAGAACTACCCGTGAAAACGACCATTTCGAGTTACGTGCAAATGTAGAATATGCGGATCGTTCGCCACTTCAGAACCTAAGGAATACAGATCCCTATCGCTGGATTAATTGGGGAAGAAGAGATTTTACATCTAATGTTCCCTTCAGTGAAGAATTGTTAAGCTATACTTCTAGTGCAGCACCTTTCGAAATAACACGTCACAATGCATTGGTGGTGGGTATCCATGCCTCATACAAACCCTGGCAGAAATATAAAATCGTGAAGGGGAAAACGAGTTATTATGACGACGATTCTCCTAAACTATCAGCAGGCTATAGAAAAGGTATCAGTGTTTTGGGCAGCGAGGTTAGCTACGATTTTTTACAAGTCGGCATTACACATGGCATTCAGACAGGCGTTCGAAGCAAAATAAGTTATAAAGTAGCTGCCGGAGCATTCCTTCAATATGATGCTGCTGGTTTCCAGGATTACCAGCATTTTGCCGGGAATCAGTTTTTCTTCCAGTATGGCGATCCTGTGGGTACATTTCGAATGTTGGATTACTATCGTTTTAGTACCGGAGAAAAATATGTGGAGGCGCATGCGCTTGCTGAGTTAAGGCAGTTTTTACTCACGCAGATTACCTGGTTCAGGATCATGGGAATCAAAGAGAATTTCTTTGTGAACTACCTGGCAACTCCCTACTCCGATCACTATGGAGAGCTTGGTTATGCCCTGGATATTGGTTTACGTTTTCCACTCAGACTCGAAGTGGCCAATAGCTTTGAAGGATTCAGGTATAGACATACTGCCTTCCGCATCGGGACTACGATGAATCTCAACTTTGGTAAGTAACGGAGGGATGAAGAATGAAGAATAGAAGAATGAAGAATTAAAACCGGGCCGATGCGATTGATAATTGGCGCCGAGTTCCGGTCTGTACACATTTTTGTGGACTGAACGGAGTGACTTCATGTTTTCGAACTTTTATTTCCTAAACACATCAACTTTTCTGGAATCAGAGAGAATCCAGAAAAGTTGACTTTTCTCTTTTGTAGAGAAGTTGAGAAAATTACATTTTCTGTAAAAACATCGTTTTCAATACAATTACGCTCTTTTCTACCTTTCCTTCGATTTCCTCTGCATCATCGGTGAGACGGATATTTTTCACTACAGTCCCTCTTTTGAGTGTGAGTGAGCTGCCTTTTACTTTCAGGTCTTTGATTAATTTTACTGAATCTCCTTCTGCGAGGGTAGTGCCATTACTGTCTTTTACTTCCATTATTCTCCGTGATTGGGTATAAACTTAATTCCTGTAAAGGTAAGGAAATGATCCGATGTTGAAATTGAGTATTAAAACTCCTACCTTTAACGCATTCGAATCTCTTTGTAAAATATCAAACTCATCGTTACAGCCTTACAAAAGTCGCTGTGACAACCAGATCTTAACCATATTAGGGATCTGGTGTGTAATCGTGTATTTTATATTTTACAAATCAGGAAATGAAGACATATAATAGCATAGCGGTCATCGGTGGTGGCGGCAGAACCGGAAAATATCTGGTAGATCAATTACTCGATCGTGGATTTCAACTTAAATTACTCCTTCGAAATCCGGAAATCGCAGCACAAAGTATTCCTCTACAAAATTCTGCCATAGAGGTTATCAAAGGAGATGTACTGGATTACGAAGCCGTATATGCGCTGGTCCGTGGCTGTGACGCGGTGATCAGTACTGTGGGGCAACGAAAGGACGAGCCTTTGGTAGGAAGTCAGGCTACAATAAATATCCTGAAAGCATTGTCGGAGTCGGAAGGTTTGGACGGAAAAGAAAGGAGACGCTATCTTCTGGTAGCTGGCTTAAATCTGGACACACCTTTTGACCGCAAAGGGCCGGAAACTTTGGCAGCAACAGAATGGATGAAGGCCAACTACGGAGAGATCCACAGGGATAAGCAAAAGGCTTATGAGATTTTGCAGAAAAGTGACGCGGACTGGACAGTGGTGCGCGTACCGCTAATCGCATTTACAGAAGCCAGGAGCGAAATAGGGGTAAGCCTTGAAGATTCGCCGGGACAAAATATAGGTGCTGCTGATATTGCCGCATTTCTCATTGACCAGCTGCATGACACAAGCTATATCGGAAAAGCGCCATTTATAGCAAATATTTAAACGCAAAAAGGGAGTTCTTTTTCTGATTTTTAAAGCTATTGATAATACTTCCCAGGTCGTCAAAAACCTGGGAAGTATAATTTACTTAAGCAGCATCTAATGCCTCGCGTAATTCTTTTGCAGCAGCAGCAGGATCAGCCGCTCCATAAATGGCAGCTCCGGCGACGGCAACTTTCACGCCTGAAGCCTTTACAGCCGCAATGTTGCTCAGCTTCACACCACCTGCAATAGAAACCGGCACGCCTGCACGTGCTGCTTCGTCGATCAGCACCTGAATAGAATAGCCTGGCTGTGCCTGCTCGTCTAGTCCGGCGTGTAATTCTACAAACTCAACACCCAGTGCAATTACTTCCTGCGCGCGTTTCACACGATCAGCAACACCGATTGTATCTACAACGACACCTTTCCCATGTGCTTTTGCAGCTTTAACTGCACCAACGATGGTGGCGTCTCCTGTAGCTCCCAATATAGTGATCAGGTCGGCACCTGCTTTAAATGCCATGTCCGCTTCGAGTTCACCAGCATCAGCGGTTTTGAAATCAGCGAAAACGATCTTATCCGGAAAAGCTTTTTTCATTGCTGTAATTACAGCCAGACCTTCGCTTTTAATAAGTGGCGTTCCCAGTTCAATAATATCAATATAAGGAGCAACTTTGGTTGCCAATGCAATTGCATCTTCTGTTGTCAACAGGTCGATTGCTACTTGTAATTTTGCCATGTTTGTTTGAATTGATTGTTAATAAGCTGTTAGCTTTTAGCTATTGATGTGTTTTTTTATTTTAATCTGCGGTTTGAATCTTCTCTGTGCGATTAGACGACAGCGCTACTCAAGATTCGCATGCCTTTTCCAAAGCTCTTCTGCTGGTGTCTCTTCGTTTTGCCACAAAGATTGAATGACGGCATCAGTCAGCAGCAGAACCGATTGCTCAAAAAGACTACCCGCATATTGTTGTGAAATAGTAGATCCATGATCTTGTTTTTGAGCAGCCGGAATGATGGCGATTTTGTCTGATAGTTCTGCCAGCGGCGATTGATCAGTAGTAGAAAAAGCCAATACTTTTGCTCCTGCTTTTACTGCTTTCTGAGCGGCGCTAACAATACTTCCTGTAGTACCTGATCCCGAACCTGCAATAAGCAGATCACCCTTTTGAATAGCAGGTGATACAATTTCCCCCACTACATACACACTGAAACCCAAATGCATCAGGCGCATAGCAGCCGCTTTCAGAGCAAGTCCTGTACGACCGGCGCCTGTAATGAATATATGATTGGCTTCCTGTATCAAAGGAATAATAGCAGCTACCTGTTCAAAATCAATTTTTGTAACAAGGGATTGGTTTTCTGTCAGAATTGTTAACAGATTTTCTTCAATTTGTTTTGCTGAAACTTGATTTTGCATTGCTGTTCTCAAAAAATGAGTGATTTTCTGCTTGCAAAGTTAAAGTGAACAGCAAGAGGAAAGGTTATACAATCAGCTACATATATGGTACTATTTGCCAACAATAAATCTTTTGGTTGCATTATTTGCTAATTTTGGTATCTAATTCGGAATAGGACAATATTTCATGCAAACAGATACTAAAAACGGACTCAGCAATACACCGATCTTTATCAGGAATCTGGACAACTGTCCACCAAGCTATCTGGACGATCCGGGTCGCAAGGAATTCTTCGAAATTGTATGGTTGAAAAATGAGAATGCGCTCCATACTTTGAAAGGTGGGGAGATAATGCGAGGAGACTGGATTTATCTGATTCCGCCCTATCGGGTGCATCAGCTTAATAAGGCTGGGAAAAAGGGAGTACTGCTTTCGTTTAAACGGGATTTTCTGGATGAAGACGTAAAAGAATTTCTGCTGGATGTGTTTAAGATTTTCAACATTCAGGGTGAATTTTCCTGTTTGCGGCTGGACGCAGATACTGCCGGGCAGCTGGCGAAGGTATATGAAATTATGGAGGAGGAATATCAGCGGGAAGGTACGAGTCCAACAATCCTAAAGGCGCTGCTAAAAGTATTTTTATTACAACTGGTGCGGATCAAGGAGCAGGATTTCACCATTCAGGATATCAATCAGAAGCGGGTATATGAGTTTATGGTTTTGCTGGAAATGAATTATCAGCAGGTCCGGAACACGGATTTTTATGCAGGGAAATTAGGTATAAGCTCGAAACGGCTGAATCAGATTCTGAAAGAGAAACTTGATAAAACCGGTATGCAACTCATTCATGACCGTATTGTGCTTGAAGCTAAACGCCAGATTATTCACAGCGAAAGTACGATCAAAGAAATTGCTTATGATCTGGGTTTTAAAGACAGGCCTTACTTCAGCCGTTTTTTCAAACAGCATACCGGACAATCGCCTGAGCAATTTCAAAATGAAGCCAAGACGCATATTGCAGCCAAGTTCAATACGCTTGTCTAAACCCCGAAGATGAGTTTGTCAGGTGTGGGATATTCGAGTAATTTCGAAAAATCGACTTTCCAAAAATCCAGATCCAGCAGTTTGCCTGTTTCGTCATGCGTAAGCGTGATGACAACGGGTGTCTGGTCGGAATCAATATATTCCACTCTGATGAGATCGCCTGCATAGGCATCAGGATTTCCACCCAGACTTATACTTCCCATTTTGCCTCCTTCGTATTCATCAACCAGGTCATCAATAGAATAATCGGCCAGGTTTCGATCTAGTTTTATTAGTAAAAAACCGATCAATTCAAGCTCATTCTGGCGGATGGGTCTTTTTTCTCTGGGTGTGCTCATACAGCTTTTTTCTCTTTTTTATGCCATTGTTCGGCCTTTCTGGCAACCAACCAGAACGACAATGCCATTAACGCAAAGAATATTCCTTTATTGGTTCGGTCCCAAAAATATTCAAAATATCTGGTATAGATGTTCAGTAGGAAAAATACCAGGGAAACATCGCGTAGCGTGTTTTGATCAGTTTGAAATGAATAGGCGATCATACCGGCGAGAACAAGCGTGAAGCCCAGTGACCAATACCAGAAGTGACTTTGTTTGATCAGATTCCAGGCCTGATAATCATCGTAGTTGCCAAAGATAGACAAAGTCCAGGCGGCAATAAGAAAGAGGATAAGTCCGGCGGTATAAGTGTGGTCTGCGAAAATGCGTAACTGGCTGATTTTCCTGACAAGCCAGTAAGAACCCCATATGACGAGGCCGAAAACCGTCATCCGCAGTGGGTAGTTCATGCCGGCAAACCTATAATTTCCTCCTGACCAAAGGTGCGTTTGTGCGCCCCACCATCCTGCCAGCGAAGCAATCATAACCAGCCACAGTAATTTGGATTCAAGTAAAACCGCAACACCTCCATATGCTATGGCTGCCAGCAAAAGCGGAAGTGCATAATTACCATCGAAGTTGGCAAAACTTCTTGTCCAGTAGGTAATGGCAATACCAATAGTGAGTGCTATTGTAATGTTATAGGTTTCATTACTGGCTGAAGCATCCGGAAATCTAACTTTTCGCCTCCTAGCTAAAAATACAAATAGTACAGCCAGCAATGTAAATCCAATGCCGACAATAGTCTCCGAGAATCCCCATTTTTTTCTTAAAAGTTCAATCCATTTTTCATCAATCACCAGTGCCCCAAAGGCAAGTAGTCCACAGGAAATGGCCGATATAAGTGCGTACACAGTAATTGCATCAATATTGGAATTTCTGAGTGTAACTGAGGAGCGTAGCGAATCGGCCAGCTCCGGAGAGATTGTATTCTCTTTTTCCCATGTGCTTATAGCCTTATCAACCACAGCAGCCTCCTTTTTATCCAGTTCCATTCAAATACTATTAAGTCATTTTGAACAGGCAATATATTCATACCAATGCTGTATGCAAGCAAATTATTTTTTGACTGTATACAGTATTAAAACCCCTTATCACTATAAAAGCCTGACTTTTAAGGCCAGGCTTTTATAGTGATAATAAAATATCCAGTCGTGCAATAGATTACTTTTTTAATCCCGATAGGAATTCTACTACATCGCGGATCTCACGTTTTGTCATAATATGGCCCATTGGCGGCATGCTCGACGGTACGTTATCGCGCTTGGCGATACGGGCCACAGCGATTTTCAAAGGCTCAGCTTCTGATGTTTTAAGAATCAGCTCGTGATCATTTTCAGAAGTCAGAATCCCTGCAGCCGATGTGCCGTCTTTAAGTGTAAGGACAACCATTCCATATCCCGGAGCAATACGTGCACTTGGCTCGACCAAGGCCTGAAGAATTTGTTCCCTGCTCAGAGTATTCCCGATATTGGAAAGGTTTGGTCCTACTTCACCGCCCTGTCCGCCTATTGAATGGCATCTCACACATTCAGCCGATGAACTGGTCAGGAAGAAGCGACGACCCAGTTGGCTGTTTCCACCAAATAATGCATCCTGATAATCAGCCACTGTTTCTCCGTTTTTACGGAGAGGAGCAAGTTTGGCAATTAATGGAGCTGATTTAGTGGAATCAATCGCTTCACCAAGATCCAGAGCAAGACTCGGAGCCAGTTTTTGATCTGACAATTGCGTAATCAGCCCTGTGAATATAGATTCTGTTTTGCTGATCGGCAGGGTGCCCAATACTTTCAATAACTGCTGCTGTTCTTTTACACTTCCTTTTTCAAAAATAACGCCTGAAATATCTGTAAGCGTTTCTTTCGACATATTTACACTTCCAACCATACCAAGCGCGGCAGTACGCACATCGGCATCATTGTCTGTCATGCCTTTTTTCATTACAGTCTCCATGTCGCTGTATTTCAGGTCATTCAAAGCTGTCAGCATGGCGGCGCGTACCTTCGGGTTATTGCTTGAACCAAGAATTTTTACAAGCACATCATTATTTTCAGATACATTCAGGTTAGTAAGCATCTGTGCTGTCGCAATCAGTATAGCAGGATCCTGATCTGTAAGCAAGTCGGTAACCACAGGCTGAATTTTACTTTTAACGCGTGCAGGATTTCTTTCAATCACACCACGGTAACGGCCATCTACGCGGTCCAATACAGATGGGCTTGCCCATGACCCCAACGTTGCAAGTGCTTCCGCACGGAGTTCTTTATCCACATTTTTTCTTTTTGCAAATGCAATCAGATCATCCAGTTGCTTGTCACCACCCACACGCAATGCAGCATTGATGGCACGACGTAACAAAGGCTCAGAAGTGAATCGACTTTCATTAAGTGTTGCAGCCAAAGCAGGAAGTGCAGAAGTAATAGACAGATCATCGTTGATGGCTCTTGCTGCTTCCGTGGCGATATATTCGTCTTTGTCCTGAAGGAATATACTTACTTTGTCATTTTTCAATCTTCTTAAAACCAATACTGCAGCAGTGCGCAGTGATTTTTCAGGACTGTTGCTCAAAGCGACCATTGCTTCTGCGTTTCCTATACGTGACAATGCAAGTACAGCTGCATGGCGCAGGTACAGATCCTGGTCGTTGTTTTTCTTAATCATATCCAGCAACGGAGCCACTGCCGATTTCTCCTCTATTCTTCCCAAAGCCTGAGCTGCAAAGAATTGTACGCGAGGGTTTTTACTGGTAAGCATTGGAATCAGCAATGGGCCGGCCTCAGCAATTTTCTCATCGCCCAATACTTTTGCAGCCTGAGCAGTAATTTCTTCATCCGAATCTTTTAACAATGCCAACAAAGCATTGCCGTAAGACTTGTCCGTTCTGGCCAGTTGCCCGGTTCCCCATATTCCGTGAACACGTGCGATCTGACTGCCTGTTTGAGTAATGGCCTTTTTAAGCGTTTCAGCGCCTTTTGCGCCACGCGTTGCCAGTTCAAACTGTGCTTTCAGGCGAATACGCATATCCTCATTCGACAGCAGCGATAATAACATATCTTCTGTTTGTGAAGGATAATTCAACTGAATCAGACGCTTCGTTTCTGCCCGGAGTTCCTTAAGATCGTTTTTTTCACTCGTTACATCCAGCTTCCATACACGGCCATAATTTTTAGTATCCCAGCCATTAATCCAGTCAGCTACATAAAGTGCGCCATCAGGACCGAAACGAATACCTGTCGGTAGAATTCCGCTGAGGATATTTTTCTCTCCATCCAAAACAAACGAAGCACCTTTGGCCTTAAGTCCGAACGACCAGATCGGCGAACGGGCAGGATTTCCTACAAATTCAACCAGGAAAAATTTATTCTTCCACTCTTTACCCAATGCCGTACCCGGATTGTACTGCATACCCGTAGGGCCATTGTGGTAATTTTGAATAGGAGGTATGATGTACGCAGCCTGTCCGTCCCAATGCGGAACATAAAGTTTTTCATCCATCCATACCTTATAGTCGTTATTTTTGGGATCCGTGTATTTACCATATTGCCAGTTCGAACGCCAGCCGGCATCGGAACCTTCCACCACGTGTACCAGACGTTCGCTTTCACCAGGGTGGTCACCATCGTTGTCTGAGCTGATCAGGTTACCAAATTCATCGAAAACGAATTCGTGGGTATTCCGAAGACCATGTGCAAATATTTCAAAATGACTGCCGTCCGGATTGGAACGGGCAATAATTCCTGAGTTAGGATGCTCATGTTTTACGCCTTCTGCAGTAGTGATATTCGCGCCAATATCACCGATGTTCCAGTAAATTTTCCCATCCGGTCCTTCAATAGGGTTGGACATACCATGTCCGCCAAAACCGATATGTACGCCGTAACCGTGGCTTATTGAAGTCTTTTTATCATAAATGCCGTCGTTATTGGTATCTTCAAATCTCCAAAGATCTGGTGCAATGGCTACAAACGCATCTTTCGCACGCACCAGAATTCCTCCCGCAACGTCAGATACTTCATCAAAAAAATCATTGATGACACGCATGGATACATCCGCGATACCATCATTGTCGGTATCTTCGAGTCTCCATACTTCATCTTTTTCTACAGTAAGGTCTTTCCAATCATGCGAGCCGTCGCCGTTCAGGTCTTTCAGCCAGCTGTTCTCCTTACTTTTTTCAGGAGCAAAAGTGCTGCGAAGAAATGCCCGCCGATCTTCCACAGTTTGCATAGCGATGGAAGGCGTCATCCAGTTCCGGTGACCACGGATGTCAAACTCAGAGTTTTTCTGACGGTTGGTTCTGTTCAGGTACACACGTCCCATATCATCAACCGTGATGGAAACAGGATCCGGAGCGAGAGAATCTGAAGCCCAGAGGTCGAGCTGTAATCCATCAGCTACTTTTATAGCTGTTTTCTCACGAATTTCTTTGGCTCTTGCTTTACCGGTGGCGGCATCTTCACGGATGACCAGTGCGTCAGCAGGGAGTTTACTGGTGCCCGTGGGGGTCATTTTCATACAGGAAACAACAGCCAGGGCAACAAGTGCAGCAATGGATAAAGGTTTTTTGAGAATTGTTTTTGGGGTCATTGAGATTGACTTTTGAAAGAGCACGCCAAACAGGTGTTTCGGACCTGAATCACGAAGATTTCATTTAAGAGTAGAAATAGGTATTTATTTACTGTAATAATAATGATCGGAAGCAAATCAAACCGGTGAAGCGAGCAAGTCATTGACTGATACATTGAAATCTGTCAATACAGGAGCCGCGCTGCAAATATCGAGATCAGTGCAAATTTTCACCTCCTTGCGTGATGTGTAAACATAAACGACGCCGTTTTCGGGATAAATATGCCAAACCACTTTAACGGTCGATTTGAAATATTCGGCCAGTTTCTCCTCTACCTTAATGGCGTCATCGGTTGGTGACACTATCTCTATAATAAATTCCGGAATCGGTTCTTCGTCTGAATTGACAGAATCATCTATTTGGCTTCCGCTGAAATAAGCCAGTTCAGGACGCCGCATTTGAATGCCCGTGAGCATTACATCCTGCTCGCTAATTAATTCTCCACCACTTCTATGTGCAGTAGTTGCAAGAAAAAGTCGATTGAGGATTCGTAGGATTACAAGATGTTTTTTCTTCATTTTTTCAAATCTGATTACTTCACCGTCATTCCATTCATATTTGAAGCCATCAATAGGGTCCCATTGAAGAAATTCCTCAAAGGATTTGGGAAGTGCCATGGTGGATGGTTGAAGTATCATAATCTGATTTTTAGAATTGATAAATTTAAAAAAAAATAAACGCAGGAAAAAATTGATTATGATTTAATTGACCACCGTTGAGCTTGTTTATCAAACTGTAAATCTCTCGTGTAGTCAATTAAAGGTTACTAAATAGACGTTTGTAATAGAAGGGATAAATATTTGGATTGAGGTTATAATCCAAATATTAAGGTATTAGGAACTACTGTTTGCTTAAATGAATAAATTGTTAATTGTTTTTGCACAAAGTTCTGGCTTATAATAGATTATAAATTGAAGGTTGTGGTCTAGTTTTAAGATAAATAGCATTTTTTCTAATCTTGCACCGCAAATTTATCACCCCTGCTATGTTATTAATCCGGATCTGTACTTGCTTTGCGATTCTTCAGGCAACGCTCACAGGAAATGTATTTTCTCAGGAACTTTATACGGTGAATATGCCGGGCAATATGTCTCAATCTGCCACATCTGTTGAAACTTACTTATGGGAATTTCATGAACTGAAAAATGCTGGTTTGCAGGCTCCTGAATGCAATGAAATAGATACTGCTGACTTTGGAAAGGAAGCAGCATGTTTAAAAGCACTGGCGGATGCCCGTTATATTGAGAAAGAAGAAGTGGTACCGGGTGATCCCAACTTGCGCACAATTGTTTTGAAACCAGATATTTACAAGGCAGTCAGGAATATTGATAAGTATTTGAGGAAAGCATCACGCGATCAGAAAGCGGATCATGAAATAGTAAAAAACTACATCTACGTGATGCGTGTTGCACTTGCCGTTGTATATGCACCTGGTACCGGAGATTTTGAAAAAGCGCTTAATCAGGAAAAAAAGAATCCCCGAAACCAGATTGCTCTGTTCAGAAAAGTGAAGTTACTCTAAATAGCTATCGTTTATACTAAGCGTTTGCCTTTCAGTTTATTATCTGTTGTACGTCTGTGTGCGTATAAGGGTATGGGTTTGTATTGTCTTCCAAACATTTTTTGAATATTAATTTTAACTAACTCCCCTAATTGTATGAAGAAAATTTCTATTCTTTTTGGGTTGATCTGTTTGATCATACCCGGGATTACCTTTGCCCAAATCTCCATTAAAGGTACTGTCAATGATGCTCAGGGATCGCAACTTCCTGGTGTTAACGTTTTGCTGAAAGGCACTACTTCAGGAACGATAACAGATTCCGAAGGAAAGTACAATTTAAATGCACCGTCAGACGGAATACTTGTTTTTTCTTTCATAGGTTATACCGCACAGGAAGTGAAAATTGCCGGTAGAACAGAGGTAAATGTCTCTCTTGCAGAAGATAATCAGAAGCTGGATGAGGTAGTTGTAACGGCGATAGGTATTAAGCAGCAGAAGAAAAAGCTTGGATATACCACTCAGGAGGTAAATAATGAGGCACTTGCTCAGGCCAAGACTATGAACGTCGGTAATGCACTGGCGGGGCAGGTAGCAGGTTTGACCGTCAATAATCCTACCGGTATATTTCAGTCGCCCAGCTTCGTATTACGAGGTAAAAAACCATTGATCGTTCTGGACGGTATTCCGGTGGAAACTGATTTCTTCGATATTACCGGTGAAGATATTGAAAACATCAACGTATTGAAAGGTACGGCAGCTTCTGCACTGTATGGTTCCAGAGGAAAAGATGGTGCAATTTTGATCACCAGCAAAACGGCAAAAAAGGAAGGGCTGGAGATCAATGTTGGTACCAACAACATGGTTACTGCCGGATTCACAGTTTATCCTAAAACTCAAACAGCATATGGTAGCGGTTCCAATGGGAAATATGAGTTCTGGGATGGAGCTGATGGAGGTATTTCTGATGGGGATATGACCTGGGGGCCTAAATTTGGAACAGGTGTGAAGATACCGCAATGGAACAGTCCGATTCGCAATAAACAAACCGGAGAAACAATTCCGTGGTACGGTGATGTGAAAGGTACTGTGTACGACGACAGATCTAAGTATGAGCGTGTGCCAACAGACTGGATTCAGCACGACAATCTCAAGGATTTTCTTCAGACAGGTTATGTGACATCAAACAATCTTTCGCTGGCTTACAAAGGACAGAAGGCGAAATTTTATGTATCCGGAAAATACGCTAAACAAAAAGGGCAAACGCCAAACTCATCACTCACAACTGGTGGACTGACCTTCAACTCGACTTTCCAGGTTGCAAAAAATCTGGAACTGGATTTGTCGATGGCTTACAATAAGGTGAATTCTCCAAATTATCCAAGATACGGTTATGGTCCTAAAAATCATATGTATACGATCCTTATCTGGATGGGAGATGATGTGAACGGGCGCGATTTGAGAGACCATATGTGGGTGCCGGGGCAGGAAGGTTACCGCCAGGCAAATTACAACTATGCCTGGTACAACAATCCTTATTTTGCTATTACTGAACTGATTCAGAAATATGATAAGGATGTACTGGACGGACAGGCGAAACTGAACTGGCAGATATTGCCGAATCTGTCGATACAGGGGCGTGTGAATAGTAGAAATCAGCGACTTTTTGAAAGTATGAAGAGTCCGAAATCTTATATGAACTACGGAGATTCCAGAAATGGTGATTACAAAATGTGGAATTCAAGCCAGGTGAACGTGGATGCTGATGTGCTTGTATCTTATACCCAACCCATCACAAAGGATATTGAGTTCAGTATGAATGGTGGCGCCTCTAATCTGAATAGGGTGTACAAGCAGGAGTATCAGTCCACGGATGGTTTGATCGTTCCGAATGTATATAGCTTAAACAATACCCAAGGGCCGGTGCAGGCATCCAACCAATATCAGGAGAAAGCCATCCGAAGCGTATATGGCTCGGCAAATCTTGATTTCTTTGATGCAGTATTCCTGAACTTCACCGCTCGTAACGACTGGTCTTCAACTTTGCCAAAAACCAACAGATCGTATTTTTATCCGTCTGCGTCATTGAGCACCATGGTTTCTCAATATATCAGCATGCCAAAGGCTGTTGACTTTCTGAAATTATATACTTCGTGGGCACAAGTTTCAAGTGATTTGAATCCATATAGTATCTATTCAGCATATGCAAAAGATGTTACGTATGGTAGTACACCTTCTGTCAACTATCCGAACGGCCTGATTAATCCTAACATCAAGCCTGAACAATCTACCTCTTTCGAAGTGGGTATGTCTACCTCTTTCTTTAAAAACAGATTCAGTTTGGATGCGACGTATTACCACGTTAAAGATGAAAACCAGATCATTGACCTGCCTATTTCTGAATCATCGGGTTTTGCGACGCGTAAGGTAAATGGCAATGTGTATGAAACCAACGGTCTTGAATTGATTGCGAACTTTAAAGCAATTCAGAAAAAAGGATTTACCTGGGAAGTAGGAGCCAACTGGAGCAGAAACGTGCGCAGAATTACAGAGATATATAATGATCAGGCTCGATTCAACAACCTTTCGAAAGGTGAACGCGCCGATAGCTATTACCGTACAGTATGGATGAAAAGTGCAGATGGAGAGGTCATTCTGGATGCGAGAGGATTACCAACGAGAGATCCTTTCCCTGCAAGCGTAGGACATCTGGATCCGAACTGGCGCCTGGGAATCCAAAATAAGTTTAAGGTAAAAGGATTCAATATAGCCGTTGATGTTGATGGTGTATGGGGTGGAGTAATGGGTTCAACCACCATTGAGAAAATGTGGTGGGGTGGTAAGCATCCTAATTCAACTGAATTCCGTGATGCGGAATATGCAGCAGAGAAGCCGGTATATGTGCCTCAGGGGGTAGTGGTGACAGGTGGAGAATATGTACGTGATGTTACGGGTGCGGTGATCAGAGATACACGTACTTATGCGCCAAATACAACTGCTGTTGACTGGCAGACATGGAGCCAGCAGTATCCTTACCGTGCTGCAGTTACCGAAAGTGAAAACAAGAAATTTGCTAACGTATTCGACAGATCATTCTTGAAACTGAGAAGATTGTCTGTGGGCTATGACCTTACGAAGGTGATTAAATTTGGTCCTGCTGTGAAAGGACTGGAAGCATCGGTATTCGGATACAACCTATTGATGTGGAAAAAAATGCCAATACTTGATCCTGACTATGGTAACGATACTGATTTGCAGGATCCGTCGTCACGTTTCCTTGGATTTTCGCTTAACCTCAAACTGTAGTTACAGCGAGCCAAATCTTTCAAAGACTTAATTCAAGACTATTATGAAAAAGATTATATATCAATTATTAGCCTTTACGCTTGTCTTCTTTTCATGTGAGAACATGGACGAGATGAATGTGGACCCGAACCGTCCTACTTCTGCCCACCCGCAGCTTTTGCTCACTAAAATACAATGGAACGCATTTCAGGATAATGGTGGAACCGGCCCTTTGTATGCACAAAAAATGCTGGTACAAACGGATGGAGAAAGTGCATCTCAATACTACAAATGGGACCGAGGAGATTTCTCTGCCTATTCCAGGTTAAGAGATGTTACCAAAATGATTCAGGAAGGGGAAAAGATCAGCGATAACTCTTATGTTGCTCTGGGTAAGTTTTTTCGTGCTGTCTACTTCTATAATCTTACAATGACTTTCGGAGATGTTCCTTATTCAAAGGCATTGAGAGGAGAGCTGGATCCTGTTTACACACCTTCATCTTACGATTCACAGAAGGCTGTATTCCAGGGGATATTAAAAGAGCTTGAAGAAGCTAATACGCTTTTAAAAGCCGAAAACAAGATCATTGCCGGGGATGTCATTTTTAAAGGTGATATTACTAAATGGAGAAAAGTAGTAAATGCATATCGTCTGAAAGTATTGATGGCACTTTCGGGGAAAGAGTCAGAAGCTGATTTGAATGTGAAAGCTACTTTTGCACAGATTGTTGCCAATGAGCCTATATTGGTGAGCGAGAGTGATGATGCACAACTGGTATTCCTTGATCAGCAGGGCAATCGCTATCCTGAGTTCAACTCCAGCAGTTTTGGTTCAGGGATGTATATGGATTCTACCTTTATCAGAAGATTGCAGGATCGAGAAGACCCAAGGCTATTCATCTACTGTACCCAAACCAAGGTAGGGAGTGAAGCTGGTAAGGCACTGACCGACTTCTCATCTTATGAGGGTGGAGATCCTGCAGTACCATATGCGCAGGTCAATATCAAAGCTACGGCCGGCCGTACTTCCAAAGTAAACGACCGTTATCATAAAGATCCTACTACTGAACCACGGGTATTGCTTGGATTTGCAGAACAGAATTTCATTCTTGCCGAGGCTGTGGTAAGGAACTGGATCACTGGTTCGGCTGATACATATTACCAAAAAGGGGTGAAGGCTTCGTTTAAATTCTATGAAACCTACTCAAAAGGTACGATGCCTTCATACGTAACTTCTGCAAAAGCGGATACATATCTGGCAAAGTCAATCAATGATATTTCAAAAGTGACTACAACAGCTCAGAAAATTGAGATGATTGCGATGCAGAAGTACCTGAGGTCTTTCTTCCAGTCAGGGTGGGATTCTTACTTCAACACCTTGCGTACAGGTTATCCTGAATACCGCCGTCCTGCCGGTGTCGCGCTGCCTTTCCGTTGGATTTATCCTCAGGCCGAATACAACAATAACAGGGAGAATGTTGCAGCGGCTATCAAGAGTCAGTTTGGCGAAAATAATGACCTGATAAACCAGAGAACCTGGTGGCTGAAATAGTCGCGGAAGCTTGAATACTGAATGGACGGATGAGCCTTTTGTAAGGTTTGTCCGTCCATTTGTCATTTATTAAAGTGCAGGGATTAAGTCAACATGTATCATTGAATTCTAAAAAATGTATAATTTGCCGGTTAACGATATTTTACGGAATTATTTGTAACCAAAAATAGACAATGACTAATAACGATATCCTTAAAAAACTTCGCGTTGCACTGCATTTACGTAACGACGAAATCATTCATATTTTGAGCCTTGTGGACTTCAAAGTGACAGCCAGTGAATTGGGTGCGCTTTTCAGGAAAGAAGGGCACGAAAATTATAAACCTTGTGGAGATCAGTTGCTGCGCAATTTTCTGAATGGTTTGATCATACACATGAGAGGACCGGCTGAGGATGGTAAAAAGCATGAAGATTAGTCACAACAATTAAATTCACTATACATCACTTACAATGATCACTCAGGTTATCATAACCCTTGTTCTGGTATTTTTAAATGGTTTCTTTGTCGCAGCAGAGTTCGCAATAGTTAAAATCCGTGCTTCACAACTGGAACAAAAAGTGCAGGATGGGAATGCCATGGCCATTTTGTCCAAAAAGATTGTTTCAAATCTGGATGGTTATCTGGCAGCTACGCAGTTCGGAATCACGCTGGCCAGCCTTGGACTGGGATGGATAGGGGAGCCGGTAGTTTCAAAAATGCTGATTGCCGGTATGGAACTGGTGGGGATCTCACTTAGCCCTGAACTTGCCCATCAGATTGCGTTACCTGCAGCATTTGCGATCATCACCGTTCTGCATATTGTGTTTGGTGAATTGGCTCCGAAATCCATCGCCATCCAACGTCCTGAGTCTACGACGCTTTTTCTTTCTTATCCGCTTCATGGCTTTTATCTGGTTTTCAGACCGGTGGTGTGGTTGCTCAATGGTATAGCCAATTTTATTCTCAAAGGTATTGGTATTACACCTACTCACGGTAGTGAAGTACATAGTAGTGATGAGCTGCGTTATCTGGTGCAACAGCAAAAAGACAGCGGAATGATTGAAGCAGCGGATTACGACCTGATCAAAAATGCTTTCAACTTTTCAGAAATTCTTGCCAAACAAATTATGATTCCCAGAGGCCAGGTAGTGGGTGTGGATATCAACGATTTCAATGAAATAAAGCTGGAAAAGATTATTGAGGAAGGTTATTCCCGCATTCCTGTTTATGAAGATACGCTGGATCAGATTGTAGGAGTGCTGCACCTTAAAGACCTGTTACTGAAAATGAGACAGGGGAAAAGTATCGTTTTACAGGAACTGATCAGACCTATATCCATGGTGCATGAGTCTAAGCCTATCGGTGCATTGCTGCGGGATTTTCAGGTAAACAGACAGCAGATGGCTGTGATCGTAGATGAATATGGTGGTGTGGACGGCATTGTGACGATGGAAGATATTCTGGAAGAACTGGTAGGGGAGATCCAGGATGAATATGATAATGAAACACCGATTATCAAAAATGATATAGATAACTCATTCATTGTGTTAGGCTCTGCATCGATTACGGATCTGAATGATAAACTACCTTACGATATCAGAAAGGAAGCGGAGTATGAAACTTTGGCTGGTTATCTGATCTGGAAATTCGGCAGAATCCCATCTGTTGGCGAGAAATTAAAGACGAAGAGATACGAGTTTACAGTTTTGAAGAAACAGCGAACAAGTATCTCTCAGGTAAAAATTACAGTTTTGGACACTGGCGATCAGGATATCTTTTAAGTCCTGATCAATCTTTGTTGTATAACCTGATAATTGTTTCGTGGGCTTCGGTATGTTGTATGATTGAATCGATGTTTTCTGCAATGTCGGCTGGTGAAACCCATTTGGTGAAATCGGCATCGGGCATTGCTTTGCGATTAACAGGCGTGTCGATAATTTCTGGCGCGATCATCGTAGCGGTAATGCCTGCAGACTGATATTCAGCATTGATCATATCAGCCATCTTTAAGAGTAGAGATTTGGACAATGTATAGGCGAAACTGGCATCACCGGAATTCTTTTCAACAGCAGCTTTTGCACCAATGAATATCAGTTTTCCTCCGCTACCCTGCTTTTTGAAATGAGCAATAAGCGGCTTTACGAGATGAAAGGCGGTGAAGAAATTAAGATGAATCATCTTTTCCAGTTCTTCATCGTTGGTATTTAGTATATCGCCGTAGGTGTATCCTCCAACCAGAAAAATGCCTGCCTGGATTGAGCCTGCATTGGCGATTACATGGTCTACAAAGACTGATGATCCTTGTGCTTCAAGTAAATCTATAGAAAAAGTTTTGACGCCGGAAAGGTGATCAAATCCGCCATCATAATGTGATCCCGTAGTGACGTACAGTTCATGCCCCGAACCCAGCAACTTCTCTGTTACTTCTTTTCCCAGGTTTCCTGACGCACCACTGATAATGATATTTGACATGAGTGTATAGTTTCGATGATTGTAAATACAGAAGAAGCCAGAGGTCCGGCTTCTTCTGTATTGTTATAACGGTAAAATTCCTTCTTTACGATAAATAGCTTCGCTTAATTTGCGGCCAACAGGTCATTCAAAAACTTCCTGAAAGGCTCAGCGAATTCCTTACGTTTCAGCGCAAACTCAACGGTAGTTTTCAGGTAATCGAGCTTGTCACCGATATCATGGCGTTTGCCCTCAATTCTGTGAGCGAAAATATTTTCTCTTTTCAGAAGCAAAAGCATTGAGTCGGTCAACTGAATCTCATTGTTTTTGCCTTTCGGAGTTTGTTCAATAGTTTTAAAAATCTCAGGGGTCAGGATATACCGACCTGCAATTGCCAGATTGGAAGGGGCCAGGTCAATAGCAGGTTTTTCTACCAGTGTCGATAGCTCCATAATTGTGTCACTCAGTGTAGTTCCGCCTACGATACCATAGCGGTTTACTTTGTTAGCAGGCACTTCTTCCACAGCGATGACAGAACCGCCGTATTGCTCATACGTATCCATTAATTGTTGTGTAACCGGAATCACAGAGTCCATAATAGTGTCGCCCAGCAGTACAGCAAAAGGCTCATTGCCTACATGGTGACGCGCATAGTAAATGGCATCTCCCAATCCGTTGGCTTCTTTCTGGCGTACAAAGTGAACATTGGCCATATCAGCAAGTCTGCGCATTTCATTGAACCAAAGCAGATCTTCTTTTTCTTCCAGACGGCTTTCCAGTTCAACGTTACGGTCGAAGTGATCTTCAATCGCTCTTTTGCCCTTTCCGGAAATGATCAGAATATCTTCAATGCCTGAATCAACCGCTTCCTGTACTACATACTGAATGGTTGGAATATCGATGATAGGAAGCATTTCCTTTGGCATCGATTTGGTTGCAGGTAAAAAACGGGTCCCAAGTCCCGCGGCGGGTATAACGGCTTTACGAATCATAATTTTGTGACTTTCGGCTTTCGGCTATCAGCTGTCGGTACTCCGCTATCAGCTATCAGTTTAAGCACGATGTATAAATTTTTAATATTGGTCTGTATACTAAAATAAATAAGGATAGAGCCGATGGCCGAATGCTGACAGCTCATAGCCGTTACACTACAAACGGCCTGATTACCCTTGCATTGAATTTTTTGAGCTGAACGAAAAGCTGATTGAGCATATCGTCATTATGATACATTCCGATGATCGTTCCTCCCGATCCGGCGAATTTTGCGGATGCACCGCATGCTCTTGCCGCATTGATCAATTGCTTATTGGATTCCGGGACGTCGTAAATCTGGCATCGCAGGTCGAAATTTTCATTCATAAGCTGATGCAGATCATCTGCCCGGCCTTCCAGCAGTGCTTTCTGACCTTCTTCTGCCTTTTGCGCTATAGCAGCCAGCGTATCAATAACCTCTTTTTCTCCCCGGTCAAATCTGGCTCGGACATCACTGTGCACCTTCCCTGAAACCTTACTCAGATTCGTATTATACGCAACATATAGTTTTGGTAACAATTCAGGATTAATTCTTTCGTACTTCCCATGTCCTTTTTCCTGAATCATGTCTTTGTCAAAATCCATGTATACGCAACCCTCATAGCATTGTATCACACGATCCTGCAAACCCGCGGTGATGCCAAGTTCTTCAGTTTCGGTAACCATGACTAATTGAGGCAGAATTTCAATCGGGATTTCTACCTTATAGAATTGCATCAGCGCACGGAACAATGCTACAACAATGGCACTTGAACCAGACATACCTACCTGACGTGGAATGGAAGATCTGTAGCGTACCGTGAAGTTTCTGTTGGGAAGTTTGATATTGTTTTCTTCACAATAGTCACCAAACTTTTTGATTCCCGCTTTAATCAGTGGAATGCCGCCATTATAGCCCAGCATACTTACCGATTCGCGGAGGTGGTAGATACTTCGGAAAGTATTTACATCCTGCGGCTGAGGCTCAATATGAAGTTCAGGAGATTCGTATAGGGAAATGGAAGCACCAAAATTTCTGACAGATATAGAAATTGTTTTTCCAAAAAAACCATCAGAAGGATTACCCAAAAGCCCGGCGCGGGCGTAAGCGCGTGTCTCGATTATCAAGGCTAAGTTCTTTTTTTGTTAAATGTAGTAACAAATTGACGAGCTTTCGTATTATTTGCCCTGAAAATAAAACGGATATAGGAGTAATTTGAAAGTGGGATATAAAAAATACGGTATCAATAATCCTGTGATTCTGATACCGTATTTTTTGCATAATCTTTATATAAAAGAATGATGCATATATGTTGAGAACTTATTGTTTTACAACCTGGATGTTAGCAATCAATTTCACGTCGTCGCCTACAACTACTCCACCCGCTTCGGTAACAGCTCCCCATGTCAGACCGAATTCCTGACGGTTGATTTTACCAGTAATTTCAAAACCTGACTTGTTATTTCCGTAGAAGTCAGTCATATTTCCGCCATACTCTACTGCGAACTCGAAAGGTTTTGTGATGTCCTTAACAGTTAAATCACCTTTCAATGCGTAGCTGTCGCTTCCTTTCTTTGCCAATGTACCAGCGAAAGAGATTTTTGGATATTCCTCACTTGCAAAGAAATCGGCTGATTTTAAGTGCTCATCACGTTGAGCTTGGTTGGTATCTATGCTTGCAGTATCTGCTGAGAAAGTAACGCTTGCACCATCGAAATCTTCAGCTTCGGTTGAAACACTTCCTTCAAAAGTTTTGAATGAGCCAGTAACTGTAGAGATAACAAGGTGTTTTACTTTAAACTGAATTTCTGAATGTGTCGGGTCAATAACCCATGTTGTTGCAGTTGCCATGTTAGTGTTATTTGTGTTGTTACATTTAATGTATATACATGTAATAATACGAAGTAGTTCCGACAAAAGAAAAAAATCTCAATCTTTTGTGATTGAGATTTAAAGTTTAATAGCAAAGCATCCTTTTATCTTGCTGAATTTTTATTGCTCTTTAGGCATTTCAAAAATACTTTCATCAATTTTCGGATTGACTTCGAGAGACGTAATTCTGTTTACCATGGTCATACCCGGCATGGCGGTGGTAGTAACTTCAAGTACGAATGGAAAAACGATTCCATCAATTTGTCTGAAGTCAGACTGTGTACTCTCAGTTTTGATAAGCTGCCCTTCAACAGGCATGGACGCTTCTATTTTAAGAATATAGAAAGTGTCTTTGGAGATATAATTAATTTGTTTAACCCCGCTGTTCAGTGTGGCTGTTACTTTGTAAACCTTAGCTCCGTCGAGATCTTCTTCTCCATCCAAAGTAAGTTTGTAACCTTTTTCTTTATAGTTATACAGCCCAGTCAGATCCTTTTGAGATTCCATTGATTTAACAGCCTCTTCAGGCATCACAGTCGCTTTTGTCTGGCCACCCATTGGGTTGATCATCCATCCTGTATTGCCGTTAACAGCCTGTATAATTGTCATTCCCTGAGCTTTAGTTTCTGTACGAAATGCCTTATTCTGCACAATGGTGGTATTAACAGGCATATCCATATTCATTACTTTCATGTTAGCTGCTATTTTGACCCCTTTCAATTGTGCTATTTTGTCTGCCCCGCCCATGGCTTTGATATGTTTGTAAACGATATCATCTACAGTTTGAGCTGATGCATAACATTGGATCAACACAAGCGAAGTAATCAGCAGCGATTTTATGGTGAAAGAGAGCGACATAGGATGTGCAGGTTCAGTTCTAAATTTATAAAATGTATACAGAATTGGATCTAAAACTAATAAAAAAAACGAGCGGATCAATTGATCCGCTCGTTTCCAGTTCGATAACTATATTTTTTATGATGCCTTTAAAGCTTCTGCACCACCAACGATTTCCAAAATCTCGGTAGTAATTGCAGCCTGACGCGTACGGTTGTAAATAAGCTTCAGCTCTTTCAAAAGATCCTGAGCATTCTCTGTTGCTTTTTCCATAGCAGTCATACGTGCACCTTGCTCTGAAGCATAGGATTCAAGAGCTGCTCTGTACAACTGAATTTTAAGCGACTTTGGAATCAGCTCAGCCAGAATCTCCTCTTCTGTAGGTTCGAAGATGTAGTTCACTTCAGCTTTTTTTACTGTTGAAGTTGGTTGCTCCGAAACAATAGGAAGATATCTATCTGCATGGATGATCTGAGTAGCCACGTTTTTGAATTCGTTGTAAACGAGATCCACCGCGTCATAACGCCCATCAGAAAATGCGGTCATTATTATTTCCGCAGCTTCTTTTACAGCGACAAAGCTAAGTCTTGTAAATAAATCTGTATAGGTAGAATTCACCTTAAAGCCTCTGCGGCTAAATGATTCTGCACCTTTTTTACCGATTGCAAAGATCTCGACATTTCCTTTTGCAGCCTGAGCAGCATATCTTTCATCGATCAATTGCATAGTAGCTTTAACGACATTGGTATTGAATGCTCCACACAATCCACGGTCGGATGTCACAACCACGATCAATACTTTTTCGATCGAACGGACTACTTTCAGCGGGCTGTCCACAGAGTTTTCTGATCCTGCGGATACAGTGGAAAGCATTTCTCCCAGCTTTTGAGCGTAAGGGCGCATCTGGATAATATTATCCTGTGCTCGACGCAACTTAGCTGCGGCCACCATTTTCATGGCCTTTGTAATTTGCTGGGTAGAGTTAACCGATACAATCCGGTTACGTACTTCTTTTAAACTTGCCATTCTTGGGAAATTAAAAACGGTTCGCCGTTGCGGTTATAACTGCCACATGCAAGTTGCCTGCGGCAGTTATAATGAGTGATGGATTAGCTTAGTATTTAGCTGATATTTCTTTTGCTACGCTATCGATTACGTCAGTAACACTGTTGTCCAGTTTACCTGCACGCAAAGCGGCCAAAGTTTCTTTATGCTGAACAGAAAGAACAGTCAGGAATTCTTTTTCGAATTCTTTCACACGCTCAACAGGAACTCTGTCCAAAAGTCCTTTTGTAGAAGCATAAACAGTTGCAACTTGCTGCTCAACAGGAACAGGAGCATACTGGGGTTGCTTAAGGATTTCCTGGTTACGACGTCCACGATCAATGGCAAGTTTTGTAGCAGCATCAAGGTCAGAACCAAACTTAGCAAAAGCTTCAAGTTCACGGAACTGTGCCTGATCAAGTTTCAGCGTACCAGAAACTTTTTTCATTGACTTGATCTGCGCATTACCACCCACACGTGATACCGAAATCCCTACGTTGATCGCAGGACGGATACCAGAGTTAAACAGGTTGGATTCAAGGAATATCTGTCCGTCAGTAATCGAAATTACGTTGGTAGGGATATAAGCAGAAACGTCACCCGCCTGGGTTTCAATGATTGGAAGGGCAGTCAAAGAACCACCACCTTTTACGATATCCTTCAATGACGGAGGAAGATCGTTCATATTTCTTGCGATGTTATCGTCTGCGATTACCTTCGCTGCACGCTCCAAAAGGCGGCTATGCAGATAAAATACGTCTCCTGGGTAAGCTTCACGGCCCGGAGGACGACGAAGCAGAAGGGAAACCTCACGATAAGAAACAGCTTGTTTTGAAAGGTCATCATAAACAACCAATGCAGGACGACCTGTATCACGGAAGAATTCACCGATCGCAGCTCCTGTAAACGGTGCGTAGAATTGCATTGGAGAAGGATCAGAAGCACCAGCTGCAACAATCACTGTGTAATCCATAGCACCATAACGACGTAGCGTAGCTTCAATACCTTTAATTGTAGAAGCTTTCTGGCCGCAGGCAACGTAAATACAGAATACAGGCTCTCCTTTATCAAAGTATTCTTTTTGATTGATAATGGTATCAATGGCAACAGCTGTTTTACCAGTCTGACGGTCACCGATGATCAACTCGCGTTGTCCACGTCCGATAGGAATCATGGCATCGATTGACTTGATACCTGTCTGAAGAGGTTCAGTTACAGGCTGACGGAAGATTACCCCCGGAGCTTTACGCTCAAGTGGCATTTCGTAAGTTTGTCCCAGAATCGGACCATGACCGTCAATTGGTTCTGCCAGCGTGTTCACTACACGTCCGATAATTCCATCACCAACTTTAACAGAAGCGATCTCTTTGGTACGCTTTACAGTAGCGCCCTCTTTAATTTCGCTGTAATCACCGAGCAAAACAGCACCGACATTATCTTCCTCAAGGTTAAGTGCGAGTGCTTTAAGGCCATTTTCGAAAGCAAGCAGCTCACCTGCCTGAACCTGCGAAAGACCGTAAATGCGGGCAACGCCATCACCAACCTGAAGGACGGTTCCTACTTCTTCGAGTTCCGCTTCAGATTTAGCGCCTGCAAGTTGCTCACGTAGAATGGCTGAAACTTCATCTGGTCTAACAGATACCATAGTATAATTGACTTATTTAGAGTATAGTAGTAAGATTTTGAAATCAGCCGCAAAGGTAGGTTTTTATTTTGGTTTATAAAGAATGTTTTGTGTAAAAAACTATCTCTGGAAATTAGATTTTTCCAAGTTTAGGAGATTAAACATATCAGCTCAGTTTAAATGGCCGTTTATCAGCCTGATTAAACGTTTTTAAAACTTTTTTAGGTACTAATTGTGTTTTTGTTGTAATTGAGTTCGTTTAGAGTAATTACAGAATAAAACTTAAACTTCCGACTATCTTTTTTTAGCAGAATGTACAAATTAGAAAAAATGATTATAGCAGGTGTTGTATGCGGTATTGCGGCGGCTGCACCTTCTTTGGCACAAACAAACAAACCAGCAACTAAGGCACCTGTGAAGAAGGTTGCTGCAACAACAGCAAAGCCTGCTGCAAAACCAGTTCCGGCTCCTGTTTTACTTAAAACCCAGATGGATTCCTTGTCTGCGGCAATAGGAGTAAGTTTTTCGAATTCGGTAGCATCTCAGGGAATCGGGAATCTGAATACCAATGTACTTACAAAAACCATCAGTGCCGCTCTAAACGGAGAAAAGACAGCATTGAGCCCGGAAGCCGCAAATGCTTTCCTGCAAACTTATTTTGAAAAGATATCAGCCGTTAAACAAAAGGAAATGGAAGAAAAAGGAGCAGTAGTACGCGTTGAAGGAGAAAAGTTTTTGGAAGAAAACAAGAAGAAGGCCGGCGTAACCACTACAGAGAGTGGTCTGCAATATGAAATTATAAAGGCAGGTGAAGGTGCTAAGCCTACTTCTACCGATAAAGTAAAAACACATTACCATGGTACTCTTATCAATGGAACAGTTTTTGACAGTTCTGTTGATCGCGGAGAGCCTATAGAATTTCCTGTTAATGGCGTGATCAAAGGATGGACGGAAGCTTTGCAACTGATGCCTGTTGGTTCCAAATGGAAATTATTTATTCCTTACGACCTTGCTTATGGAGAGCGTGGGGCGGGAGGCCAGATACCACCCTATTCAGCACTGGTATTTGAAGTTGAATTATTGGATATTGTTAAATAGAACATTCAACAATGAAAAAGTACTTAATAACTCTTATTCCGGTTGTTTTGCTGGGTTGGCAGAGCGGTCCCACCAGGGAGAAAAGCTCACTGAGGTTGGCGGATTCGACAACAACCGGTGATATAAAGCCGATCGCTTCGCAGTTTAAGGCGGAAGAACTTACTACTCGTATCTTATCCAATTATCATTACAGAAAAACGAAACTGAATGATTCGTTATCAGCTGTGATGTTTGATAAGTATATTGATGGTATAGATCATGGTCGTTTATATTTCCTGGCTTCAGACATCGCGGATTTTGAGAAGTACAAACTTTCATTTGATGATTTCCTGATCAGAAAAGAGCTTGATGTTCCCTTCGATATGTATAACGTTTTCAGAAAACGCTATAAGGAAAGAAGCGAGTACATTCAGGCGTTGCTGAAAGAGGAGAAGCCTTTCGACTTTACAGCGGACGAATCTATCAATACAGATCGTGAAAAAGCACCGTGGGCCAAGACCGATGAAGAGCTCAATGATACATGGCGGAAGTATCTTAAAAGTGAGGCGCTTGACCTGAAGCTATCAGGAAAGGCAGATTCATCTATTACAACAACACTTCGTGATCGTTACAAAAACAGAGATAGGGCGTTGGCGAGAATTCGTACCGAGCAGGTATTTCAAATGTTCATGAATTCGTATGCCGAAGCACTGGATCCACATACATCTTACCTGGCACCAACTGCGGCAGACCGCTTCAAGCAGGATATGAGTCAGTCATTGGAAGGTATTGGAGCATTACTTCAGGAAGAAGATAATTACATCAAGATTAAGGAAGTAATTCCTGGCGGTCCTGCTTTTAAAGGCAAACAACTTAAGAAAGAAGACAAGATCATTGGTGTAGCGCAGGGTGACGATGGCAAAATCGTGGACATCGTAGGGTGGTTTGTGGATGATGCCGTGAAGCTGATCAAAGGTCCTAAGGGAACTGTTGTTCGTTTGCAGATTAACTCAGCAGATGCTTTGCCTGGAACACCTCCGAAAGAATACCGTTTGGTGCGTGAGAAAATCAAAATTGAAGAGCAACGTGCTAAAAAAGAGATCGTATCCATTACTTCCGGCAAGAAGGATTATAAGGTGGGTGTGATAGATATTCCGCTTTTCTATCGTGATTTTGAAGGTGCGCAGCAGCGTGAGAAAGAGTTTTCGAGTACTACCCGAGACGTACAGAAGCTGATCACTGAACTGCAGGGCGAGAATGTGGATGGAATTGTGATTGATTTGCGAAACAACGGAGGCGGTTCACTAACAGAAGCAATTTCACTTACTGGTTTGTTTATTAACAGAGGTCCGGTGGTACAGGTGAAAGAAAGTAGGGGAGAAATCGATGTACAGTCGGATAATGATCCCATGATAGCCTATAACGGTCCGATGGCAGTTATGGTGAATCGCTTTAGTGCTTCGGCATCAGAAATCTTTGCTGCGGCTATTCAGGATTACAAACGCGGGATTATCGTAGGAGAACAAACATATGGTAAAGGAACCGTTCAGACGCTTATTAATCTGAATCAGTATGATACCAAATATCCTGAACCATTGGGTGAGGCGAAGTTAACAGTTGCCAAATTCTATAGAATCAATGGAAGCAGTACACAGCTGAAAGGTGTAATGCCTGACCTGGAACTGCCTACTGCATTCAAAGTAAACGAGTATGGAGAAGGTTCTCAACCAAGTGCTTTGCCATGGGATCAGATCGCATCATCCAGATATGAGACAACTAATGATGTCAATGAGAAAATTATTTCTCAGCTTAAAGACAAATACAATCACCGTCTGAAATCGGATGAAGAATTAAAGACATTGGTAAAAACACTAGATGACTTTAAAAAAGCACGCGAAAATAAGATTGTATCTCTGCAGGAAACAAAACGTAAAGTTGAACGCGAGGAAGCTGAGAAAAAACGTGCTGCCATGAAGCAACTGGGTGAACCTGATGAAGAAGAGGAAGAAACAGACGGAAAGGCGGTAGAGGCACCGAAAGAAGCGAAGAAGAAAAAGGATATTTATCTTAATGAAACTGGCAGAATGCTGGTAGATCTTATTCAGATATCCAAAGAACCAAGTTTGGCAGGAACTAAGAAGAAATAGTTTTGACCGACTTAAACAAAAAACCGGATAAGGTAAAACTTGTCCGGTTTTTTGTTGCTCTGATAGGGGTTGATTACTTCCAGCCACCACCTACCGAGCGATATAACTCAATCAATGCAAGGTATTGATCCGTCTGTACATTAGCAAGCGTTAATTCAGCCTCTAATACGCTTTTCTGAGCTGTTATGATCTCCAGGTAGGTGGCATAACCCGTTACGAATAAATCGCGGGACGTAGTTACCGCTTGTTGTAGCATTGCCACTTCTTCACGCTTTAATTCTGTAATCTTTCTGGAGTTTTCAATACGATTTAAACTCGTACTCACTTCCTGGAAGCCGGTCAGTATTGATTTATTATAATTGTATAACGATTCTTTAGTGGTAGCTTCAGCTCTCTTCTGTCCTGCTTTTAGTGCTTTCCGATTCAATAAAGGTGCAGTTAGTCCGCCCAGTGCATTGTATGCGATAGAGCCGGGATTGAAGATCAGGCTACTTTTAAAAGCGTTGAATCCAAGCATGGCCGTTATGTTTAACGACGGCATAAATGCCAGCCGGGCAACGTGTTGATCTTCGTAATTGGCTAGCATTTCAAGTTCTGCCTGTTTTACGTCAGGGCGGTTAAGCAGCATCTGAGTGGGAATACCGGCACGTATCTGCTGTGGAAATGACTGTTCAACCACTGTACTACGTGTGATTTTCTGAGGAAAACGACCCAGTAGTAAATTCAGCTGATTTTCGGCAGCAATAATGCGCTGGTTCACATCTATTTCCAGGCTTTGTGTATTTAATAACTGTGCTTTAAACTGGCGTACCGCTAGCTCATTAGCACGTCCTGCCTCTTTTTGAACACCGATTGTTTCTACAGCGGTCTGCTGTAAAGTGATGTTCTTTTTAATAATATTAAGTTCTGTGTCGAGATTGATCAGCTCAAAATACAAGCTCGCCACATTGGCAACAATACTTGTGGTGATTGCCTGCCGCGCCTTTTCAGAAGCCAGAAATCGCGTAAAGGCTGCTTTACGCTGAGTCCTTAATTTTCCCCATATATCTATTTCCCAGGAGCTACGTACTCCGGCAAAATAATCGGGTAGGAAAGGAGCGGGCAGTTTACGCTTATCGTCCAGGTTAGGAGAGAAATTGGTGTCATAGTTACCAACGCCATCCATGGTATAATCACCGAATTTTCTTCCTCCACCGGATACTTCCACATCCACCACAGGTAGCAACGCGCCTTTTGCAAACAACACATTTGTCTGCGCCATTTCAATTCTCTGTATGGCCATCTTGAGATCCAGATTGTTTTGGATGGCGGTGTCAATAATGGCAACCAGGTTTTGGTCTGTAAAAAAGGTCTTCCAAGGAATACTCCCAATGCCGGTTGTGTCTTTTAGTCCTGCAAATGTTTCGGGTGTTTGAATCCGAACCTGCGGCACGGGCTTAGATAGACGGCAGCTGCTCACTATCAGGGCCGAGGCAATCAGTACCGGATATACTTTAAATGTTCTCATTAATGTCTTTTTCTGATGTAAAATGTAGTTCAGCCTTCCGGATGCCGGAGGGCTGAACCCGGGAGTTTAATGCAATACTTTTTCCTGAGTTGCTACAGTAGGCTTTGGTGGCTTGGTTCCTCTTACCATACTGGCGAAAAGCACATAAAGCCCGGGGATTATAATTACTCCGAACAGGGTTCCGATAAGCATACCACCAGCTGCTGCCGTACCGATTGATCGGTTACCAATAGCACCAGCTCCTGAGGCTACTACCAACGGGATAAGTCCGGCAACAAATGCAAAGGAAGTCATCAGGATAGGCCGTAACCTTTCGGTAGCTCCTTCCAATACGGCGTCTACAACTGTTCGGCCTTCCTTCTGACGAAGTATTGCGTACTCGACAATCAAAATGGCATTTTTACCCAACAAACCTATGAGCATGACGAGCGAAACCTGCGCGTAGATATTGTTTTGCAGCCCCATCAGTTTCAGTGCAAGGAATGCTCCGAAGACACCTGTAGGAAGAGATAAAATTACCGGAAGTGGAAGCAGGAAGCTTTCATACTGAGCTGCCAGTAACAGATAAACGAAAATCAGACATATGGCAAAAATATAGATGGCCTGGTTACCAGACAGAATTTCTTCCCGTGTCATACCTGACCATTCATAGGTAAATCCTCTTGGAAGACTTGTAGCTGCTACTCTTTCAACGGCTTTGATCGCATCGCCGCTACTAAATCCGGGAGCAGCATCCCCATTAATCATAGCAGATGTAAACATGTTATACCTCGTCAAAAGCTCAGGTCCATACACTCGTTCCAGTGTAATAAAGGTAGAGAAGGGCACCATTTCACCACGATTGTTCTTCACATACAGTTTGAGGATATCTTCCGGGTTTTTTCGGAAATCCGGATCGGCTTGCACCATCACTTTATACATTTGTCCGAAACGGATAAAGTTGGAAGCGTACAAACTACCAATCAGCGTTTGAAGTGTACTCATAGCCATATCAACAGACACGCCTTTTTTAGAAGCAATATCGGCATCAACATGGATCATGTACTGAGGGAAACTTGCATCGAAACTGCTGAAAGCACTGGCAATCTCAGGAGTGTCCATCAGATCCTTTACGAATTTATTAGTGATATCGGCTGTTTTTTGCAGGTCATCACTTCCCGTTTTATCCTGAACCCTCAATTCAAAACCACTTGAGTTACCAAATCCGGGTACTGTCGGTGGTGGAAAAAACTGAATATCTGCATCGGTAATATGTTTGGTTTTACGCTCCATCTCAGAAATAATGTCCTGAACTGAGGCTTCACGTTCATCCCATGCTTTCAGGTTGATCATGGCCATACCATAAGAAGAACCAGCAGATTCGGTAATCAAGCTATATCCGGAAAGGGAAGAAACAGACTCTACGGGTTCCAGAGACTGAGCCACTTTTTGAATTTCATCTAATACAGCTTCTGTTCTTTCAACCGTAGATGCAACAGGAGTAGTAACGTTGACATTGATTACACCCTGATCTTCTGTCGGGATAAAGCCGGTAGGAAGGACAGTATTGATTCCATAAGTTCCTATGCAAAACGCCAGAAGTAAACCAATTGTGATCATCCGTCGGCTAACGATCATCGAAAGCAACTTACGGTACTTGCCGGAAATTTTATCATATCCATTGTTAAACCCTCTGAAAAACCGGTCAAGAGGAGTGTTTTTGGAGGGTTGACCATGGGTGTTTTTCAACATCAGCGCACAAAGGGCCGGTGTAAGCGTGAGCGCATTGATACCCGAAATAACAATCGAAATGGCGAGTGTAATGGAGAACTGTCGGTAGAAGATACCTACCGGTCCGGACATAAATGCTACGGGTACGAATACTGCCGACATCACAAGCGTTATAGCGATAATGGCACCACTCATCTCTTTCATGGATTCAATCGTAGCCTCTCGTGCATCCAGATGTTTCTCTGCCATCTTCGCATGGACGGCCTCGACGACGACAATGGCATTATCTACCACAATACCAATCGCAAGCACGAGTGCAAATAATGTAAGCAGGTTGATCGAAAATCCAAATAACTGCATAAATGCAAAGGTACCAACGAGTGCAACAGGAACTGCCAAAGCGGGAATGACCGTCGATCGGAAGTCCTGCAGGAAAAGATATACAATGATGATAACGAGGATAAATGCCTCAATCAGTGTACGCACCACTTCATGTATCGATGCATCAAGGAAGCGTGAGACATCATAAGATACGAAATAATCCATTCCCGGAGGGAAGGTGGTACCTTTCAGTTCAGCCACTTTGGCCTTGATGTTGGCAATTACCTCCTGCGCATTAGATCCAGGCCGCTGTTTGATCATGATGGAAGCAGATGGCTTTCCATTTGATTTGGAGGCCATATCGTATTCCAAGGTACCAAACTCAATGTCGGCAACATCTTTGAGTTTGAGCATGGAACCATCCGGATTAGATCGGATTATTATATTCTCATACTGCTGAGGCTGAAAAAGCTTACCCGTATATTTCAGTACATATTGCAATGCCTGTGTCTCTCTGCCCGAACTTACGCCGGTTTTTCCGGGAGCCGCTACAACGTTCTGATCGCGAATAGCCTGGACGACTTCGTCTGCAGAAACTTCATAACTATTCATGCGGTCGGGCTTAAGCCATACGCGCATAGAGTAGTCTTTGCTACCCATAATCTGTGCACGTCCTACACCGTCAATTCTTTTGAGTTCTTTCAGGATATTGATGTCGGCAAAGTTGTACACGAAATCTTCTCCAACTGTTGAATCTGAACTCATAATGTCCAGATACATCAACATACTGTTTACTTCTTTTTCAGTAGTAACCCCGGCTTTGATTACCTCTTCCGGCAGTTCGTCAATCACGGTCTGAACCCTGTTCTGCACATTAACCGCAGCAAGATCCGGGTCAATTCCTACATTAAAAGAAACTGTAATGGTAGTAACTCCATCATTACCGGATACACTGGTCATGTAAGTCATACCAGGTACACCGTTGATCGCTCTTTCAAGCGGAACAGCTACTGCATCCACACAAACCTCGGAGTTAGCTCCTGTATATGTGGCAGTTACAACGACAGAGGGAGGGACGATATCAGGAAACTGTGACACTGGCAGATCCAGAAAAGCCAGCAGTCCGAGCAAAGTAATAAAGATTGAGATGACCAGTGATAAGACCGGTCGTTCTATAAATTTTTGAAACATGATTGTTTATTCAGGTGGAACGAAAAGAGCTTAGCGGGCAGATAGTTCTACCTTTCCTGCTGGAGCTTTAAGACTGTCGAGTGAAATGGCTTTAGGATTGATGGTAGCACCATCCTTTAAGCCCTGCAATCCTTCATAGACAATCTTTTCACCAGGTTCCAATCCTGACTTCACTATATAATAATCACCCAGACGTGACTGCGGAGTAAATACGCGTGTTTTGATTTTATTATCCTCCTGAACTACGTATACAAAGCTCTTATCCTGTATTTCAAATGCAGCTTTCTGAGGAATAAGGATAGCATTATCCACTGAATTGGTTAGGCGTACTGTACCTGTAGAGCCATGTTTCAATAATTTGTCAGGATTTGAGAAACGTGCACGAAAAGCTATAGAGCCTGTACCTTCATCAAATGCGCCTTCCATGGTTTCGATAGTTCCTTTATGTTTAAAATAGGAACCATCAGCTAACTCAAGTTCTACCAATGAATGCTGACTTTCTGATTTTCCCCTGGCTTTCACATATTCCAGATATTCGTTCTCGGATACATTGAAATAGGCAAAAACATGCTTCGTATCGGAAAGCGTTGTCAGTAGCGTTCCTTCATTAATCAGACTTCCGGTTTTGGAAGGAATACGGTCGATAATTCCATCAAAAGGAGCGCGGATCTGCGTTTGGGCCAGCTGAAGAGCTGCATTTGCTTTTTCTGAGCGTGCCTCTTCAATTTTAGCGTTGACAGCTGCAAGTTTTGCTTCTGCTACTTCGACTTCGGTTTTGGAGATGACATTCTTTTCTACAAGCAATTTCACCCTCTTCAATTCCAACTCAGCTCCTTTAGCTTCAGCCACGGCACTTTGCAGTGTTGCTTTTGCTTTGGCAAGGTTAGCTTCGTATTCTTCATTGTTAATTCTGAAAAGAACCTGACCTTTTCTTACTTCCTTGCCTTCATCAACATATACCTCTTCGAGGTAACCTTTTACACGGGCGTAAATCTCAACATTTTTCACTGCGTGAATATCACCCACATATTCTCTATGGAGCTTCGTGCTTTGCGTTTTAAGCTCAGTCACAGGAATCGTCCTGATGCTGTCGCTGCTATCTGATGTATCCTTACTTTGCGTAGCGCAACCTGTAACGAATGCGCTGGCTAAAAGCAATACCGGCCAAATGTAATTTTTCATGATGAGTTGGTAATATTGATAATATTTTCTTGGTAATATCGAATAGGGGAGAGCAGACCGTTATGTATCAAGACGTTAAAAAACGAATGCCAGTTGAGGTAAGTGGCATGTATACAAACGGTTACAATGTATGCATGACGATACATAGTAATACTCAAATCAGAAAAGTGAAGTTGGCCTTAGAATGGGCAGAGACGGTGGAGAAAGCTGTAATAGTCGGGCAGAATATTTCTGCTCAGGTATACAGAAAATAGTGGTTTATGGACTTTAGCAAGTCCCTTGTGATTGGGAAGAAAGTCTATAAAGGCTGAAGGAGCAGACTCAAAAAGGGAAAATCTGTAGGAAGAGTGTCTGTGTCGAAGTAAATCCGTCAGATTCTCTTTCCATTCACATTCGTCCGCTTGGATAATAGGTGCATCTATCAATTCTTCCTCCTCACAGATCTCGAAATCTTCCAATACTTCCTGGTTCGCCGGCATGTAGGAAATGAACCTGGCTGTAAGACCATCTGGCTTGTACGATGCCCTTGACTGTCCTGAGAACAGCGATAAGACCACGGTATGTACCAGGAATAAAAACAATACAAAAGTTCTTTTTGTCATGATGCTGATTGGTATCAGTACATTAAAAAATTCATACTTTTATAATGAATTCAAGAATGATTGGAATTATTGGAGCGGAAATTTGATAAATGCCTGCTATATGTCAAATATAATAATTCAAATGAAGATTGCAAATTTTTAAGAATGTTAATAACTGTTAAGTGAGGCACGGTTGCAATGATCCCGGATTCTCCTATGTATAAAAAACAGCATAAAATTGAGTCATCGGGCGTGAAATGTTAACGTAAACTTCATTGTAATTTTGATTTTAAAAGGTTTTTGAGTTATTTAAACAGGATGAGAAGTAATAAGTATATTCTTCTGAAGAACATCGAGACACGGATATTTTATAATTCAAGAAATTTTTTAATATAAATGCAAGTTATTGATACCTATAAAGCGATGCCAACTACCCTTATTGCACCAATGAAGTTATTAATTATAGAGGACGAGCCCAGTGTAATTTCACTCATACAAAGAAGCCTGTCACCAGGAAATGAAATTACTGTGGCTATGGACGGTCAGTCCGGTTTGCAGATGTGCCTGCAACATGATTTTGATATGATTATCCTTGACCTGATGATTCCTTTGATCAATGGAATGGAGGTCTGCCGTAAAGTTAGAAGTGCTAACATCAGTACTCCTATCTTGATGTTGACGGCGCTTGGGACCACTGAGAATATTGTTTCCGGTCTGGATGCCGGAGCTGACGATTATATGACCAAGCCATTCAAGCTGGCAGAACTGGAAGCGAGGATACGTACACTGACACGACGTAATAAGGAAACAGAAAAAGAGAAGACGGTAAGTGGACTGCGAATTGGAGATCTGATCATGGATACAGTCACTAAAACAGTAACCAGGGCAGGACAGGCTATCGAATTGACTGCCACTGAGTTCAGACTGCTCGAGTTTCTGTTGATGAATCAGAACAAGGTACTTAACCGGATGGAAATTCTGGAAAATGTATGGGATATTAACTTCAATCTGGGTACCAATGTCGTAGATGTTTACATCAATTATCTGAGGAAAAAAATTGATAAAAAACATGCTGTGAAACTAATTCATACTGTCTTTGGAATGGGCTATGTAATGCGGCAAACCTATGAAGATCCAAAATAGGATAGCCCTGATATTTACCTTTCTCACAGCAGGAATCATTATTGCTCTGAGCATATTTGTATATACATTTTCCAGAAAAGGTGTTGAGAACAGCTTTTTTCATCGTCTCGAAGTACGCGCTGATATTGTGGGGCATGCATCCCTGCACGAAAACAAGTCTCAGACATCTATCTACTACGATATAAAGGAAAAGCATCTCGGAGATCTTCCGTATGAGCATCACACAATTATTCGCACCGGTGAGATAGAGAAGGTTAACTCGCTCAAGTCAAGTCTGCCGGTGCCCCCGTCATTTTATGATCAGATTGTAAGAAAGGAGCCGGCACGTTATTTCGATAAGGATACATCCTATGTAGGGCTGAACATCACACTTGAAGGGAAAAATATCATTATCATCTCAAAGGCAGTTGATTTATACGGATTGGAGGAGCTGGAAAACCTTCAAAATCTGATGGTTACCGGGTTTTTTATAGCCATGATCTTCGTATATACCTTTGGTAAATTATTTTCACATCAGGTCTTTGAACCTATACGGCGGATCATTCGAAATGTGAAAGGCATTAACGCCCATAATCTTAATCAACGACTTACCGTTGACGAACCGAAAGATGAAATGGATGACCTTTCCAAAACTTTCAATGACATGCTGGATCGGTTGGAGATTACCTTTGATATGCAGCATAATTTTGTTAGTAATGCAAGTCATGAGTTTCGAACGCCACTTACCATTATCAGTGGAGAAGCACAAATAGGTTTGTCATTACCTCAGTTGTCGTCCGAAGCCCGTGAATCTTTTCAGGTCATCTTTAAAGAAGTAGAAAAGCTGGAGCACCTGACCAACAGCATGTTGAACCTGGCGCAGACTGGTTTTGACGGAAAAAGGGAACAATGGGAAAAAGTACGGATTGACGAGCTCATATTTTCAGTAAAAAGTAGTATCGATCAAATCATGCCGACTAACGATGTCACGATTAATTTTGACGATCTGCCAGACGATGAAAGTAAACTGGAGGTGAATGGGAATGAAGCCTTGTTGAAAGCTGCATTTACCAACATTGTACTCAACAGTTGTAAGTATTCCGACAATAAGCCGGTATCAGTCATTATCAGAAACCAGGGACCTCATGTGGTTGTAGAAGTGATCGATCAGGGAATTGGGATTCCGGACAGGGAAATAGCTCAGATTTTTGTTCCTTTCTTTCGTGCATCCAATACAAATCGCTATAAAGGATACGGTATAGGACTGCCGCTCACAAATAATATCATAAAAATGCATCAGGGCAGCATTTACGTGGACAGTACTGTAGGAGTAGGAACTCATTTTATAACCTATCTACCGATAATTCGCTGATATTTCTTATCTCATTTTAATTTTCTTATTTCATTCTAAGAAATCACTTATTGTATTATAATCTTTCTTTTAGCCAGTGCTAATATCTTGGTTGTAACATTGTATTGTCAATTTATTGATGCAAATGCATTGTCAATCAAAACAGTAGGGTTATGAAGACTATAGTAATTCCGAGTGATTTTAGTAATGAGTCCATCCAGGTAGCGGAAACAATCCTCAGAAATGATAAAACAGATATCAGGTTTGTTTTTACTCACTTGTTCCATGTAGCAGACGATATCCAGGATTTGCTTTTTTCGAATTACAGAAAGAAAGAATATGAGTTTGTATCTGATGAGTTCGATAAGCAACTTCAGATTCTGAAAAGTGTATATCCTCATTTGGTAAGCATTAAGACAGAGTTTTTCTATGGGAGCAAACTGGCGGGTTTCAAAAACTTCCTGGATTACAATGATGCGGAAACGATTGCGTATTCGGAAAGCTATGGTGTACCCAAGCTAAGCAAAAGCAGCATTGAGGCTATGCCAGTCATCAAAAAGTGTGGCATGCATCTGATTAATACCGATACAATAAGGGAAACAGTGATGTCGGATGCCGGATAACAATTTATTCTGGTCTGCTGCACTGTTTCGGATTACACTTAAAGATTTTACACTATGTTGTTAAAAAAGAATATTCCGATCGGTTATATATTTGGGAAAATCAAATATGAGATACTGTTTGTAGCGATATATGGAATTGCTATTGAAATCATCTATCAGAATTTCCATATCACCAGTATATCCATTCCAATGACTATTCATACGGTCTTGGGGACAATCATATCTCTGTTGCTGGCTTTCCGTAGCAACCAGGCTTATGACCGCTGGTGGGAAGCGCGTATAGTATGGGGCGCTATTGTGAATGACTCGCGTACGTTGGCGAGACAGATACTTTTCCTGGTGGAGGATCCTTACGATCATGAGGGAATTAAACCATTCAAACATCGGATGATCAAGAGGCAAATTGCCTGGTGTTATGCTTTGGGAAAAGGATTACGTAAAAATGATCCTATGCCACTGGTTCGTAAATTTGTGTCCGCCGAAGAAGCAGAATTTGTAGATGAATTTGATAACAAACATATAGGCTTACTGCAACTACATGCCAGAGACCTTAATAATGCGTTGAAACAAGGCTGGGTTAATCCATACCAACAGGTTGAAATTGACAGTACACTTACACGTCTGTGTGATCACATGGGTAAGTGTGAGCGAATTAAAAATACTGTATTTCCGTCAACGTATAGTCTCTACATTCATCTGGCGCTCCATTTCTTTATTTTGTTACTGCCATTCGGTCTTGTGGAATTATTCGGTTTCCTCATGGTACCCGTTTTGGTTGTAATTACCGCATGTTTCTTTTTGATTGAAAAGATGGCAATTCATCTTCAGGATCCATTTGAAAATAAGCCAACCGATACGCCGGTACTATCTATTTCAAGAAATATTGAAAGAGATCTTAAACAAATGATGCGTGAAAAACACGATATGCCAACCGCTATGGCTCCATCACGTTTTTATATTTTATAAATTAGCGTTGAAGTAAAAGTGTCATGCAAAGGGCAGGCTGTTTGGCTTGCCCTTTCTTTATGCCGATATTTTTAAAAGTGGCCAGATTGCAAAAATTGGTGATTAGTTTTTCATTTTTCTAAAACTGCATGTAACTTGTTTTACATGAGCTCGAATCTTTTACATACAAAGCGGTTTGTGTTGGTTAAAATGGTTGATGGAGATCAATCCCTTTACCATAGTATCAGCTGTAATCAGAATGTAATGAAGTTTGTCACCGGGTATGCGCTTAGTAGATATGAATCTGACGAGATGTTCAGAGGCATTCTGGAGGACAACGAATCTGACGAGATCCTGGGGAGATATTTTATTAAGGACAGAAAAAATGGTGAGGTTATAGGAGCAGCAAAGCTGGATCAGATAGGATCAGAAATTGAGATTGGTTACAGAATTAGAGAAGAGTACTGGGGGAAGGGTATTGCTACAGAAATAGCAAAAGGTTTGATTCATTTCTCAAAAGATGTACTGGGTATTCGGAAGGTGATCGCGTTTGTTAACGTTGAAAATTACGCGTCCATACGTGTTCTCGAGAAAGCGGGTATGCTTAATACTGAATTGATTGAAGATATTGATGAGGTGAAGTATAAATTCACTTATGTAAATAAAATCAGAATTACTTTAAAAGGAATACTTTTCGTCATCCTTAGTCTGATTGGTATCTTTCTTTTCATAGCTCTGATCATCCGAGGGTTTTAATAAGTCGGCCATATAGCCACTTCGGGTTGGGCCAGGCGATTTGATATAGCTGCGGAACGAATGAAAAAGAGCTATAACCACAAAAACCCATTTTGGTAAGAGGTCTTTGTGGTTATTTTCTTAGAACTTACCACTTTCGTCAGCCAGACTATAACGGAATGTAAAGTAGCTTGATTCTTCCGTTGGGACATCTTCCGGAGCTCCTTTGTAATAGCTGAGGATTTCCACTTTAGCGAATTTTCCCTCGGCCGTCTTGACAACAATGGTTCTGCCAACTATTGGCAAAATAGCGTGAACACTCATATCATATTTATACCAGGAGTTCCCACTCCCGCCAGGGATCGCATTTCCATTTTCTCCGTCTGTTTTATAACCTTCCTGCGGAGCTTCATTTACCTGATCAAAAGGTTTTCCGAGTACAATAGCAGCACCCCTGCCCGGGCCGCTTGTTCCACCGTTGACCACAATGGTGGTTTTACTGAAAGCCAGATCCCATTTTGTAGTTTTTGCATCGTCAGCAGATGCTTCCTTCCCTGTATTCAAATTGAAGTAGATGAAAGGTTTTGTATTCGCATCCAGGTCTTTTATAACGACTATTTCAGACTTTGAAGTTGATATCATGCTGTTGATGCGTGGTGTCGAATTGATGTTTGTGTTCATGGGCTCCATCAGCGAAAGCATTGAGCCAAGCAATATATGTATCATCATGTTTGATGTTATGGAAAAGACCAGAAAAAAGTATTGATCTCCTTTCCGGTCTTTCAGTAGATTATGCTCCTTTTTTTACTAGCTCATATTTCAAGGTTGGCTTACCTCTTTCTCCTCCATCCGTATTGGTGTAGCTTAGGAACTGGAGTTTGTAAACATTGCCCGCCGCATCTTTAATCACATAAAAACGATCTGCACGTACACCTGCTGGTGTTGTACTACCCGGAGCAGCTGCTGCACGCCATTTCGTTCCGATTACATCGGCGGCAGTAGACCATGTAACGGCTGCGATGTTGGCTTCTTTGAAGTCTGCATAGGTGACAGACGTTGTCATAATCTGAGCACCTGAAACTCCACCAAGCTTGTTGATGGCGACATAATCCTGTACCCAGTAGGGGGTATTCAATCCGGAATTATAAGTGCTATAGCTCCATGAGATATCCCAGCTCTTTGCCCGGGGCTCTACAGAAACGACCTTGTCTGTTTCAAGAGATGCGAATATGAAATTGAAATCAGCGTTTTTAGCTATGTCAAGTGTTTTGATCGTGGTAGAACCAAGACGTGCATATTGTACTTTGTATCCCGTTCCGTTGCGTGTAATTTTTACTTTAAACCATTTGTCTGCAGACTTATTTCCCTCGAAGGAATACACATATACTTTGTTTTCAGCTTCCGTCGCCGAGACTTCAGCAATAGCGGTTTTGGTAATATCTCCAGTCCAGTCATCAGCAAGCGATACAGTCGTTGGGTCTTCCACGTTGTGATTGAGTGCAATACCTGCTGAATCTGCCAGGGTCACTGCTGTGATGTCTGTCTTAGATGTTGCTTTCGCGGTGGACTGGTATGCCGGATTCAATATTACCCTGAAATCTGCACCACTATAAAATCCTAAATTCCAGCTTTTGCGGTCAACGCCGGTTTGATTGCTCCCACTCAGATCGAAGTAAACCGAGTTGGCATATGTCACTTCTCCGACCTTTCCATTCAATGTTACGTTGGCACCTGTAGAGGTGATGGCAGAGAAGGATAGTTTCAGATCTGAATTTGTTCCGGCAATGGCAGGAGAACCAACAGAAGATATTTTTAATCCGATATTTTCATCACCGTTGAGTGTGATGCCGGTTGCTTTTTTAACTTTGATGGTCGTCGATGTCTGTCCGGCAGGTATGCTCACACTGATACTGTTGGCTGTTGCTGCGGGTTCAGTAGTGAAATCTGTTCCATAAGCTAGTTTTGAAGGAGTTAAGTCCACTTTAATGGCTGTCGCTGCGCTTTCTGCACGGCTTAGTGTGACTTTTATCTCCACTTCGTTCTTTGTGTTATCAAAGCCAAGTTCCTTACTTTCAAAACCTGCTACATTATCCGGCAATGGTGGTTCGTCGTCTTTGCAAGCGTTGAAGGAAAATAATAATGCAATGATTAACAGGTATTTAGATAATTTGTTCATAATTGTTTTATTTGTTTAAAAAGGGTATTAACTAATGTTTTGTCCACTGAATATTAAGCCCGATAAAGTAAGACCTGCCATAGGAGGTAGGTACTGAGTTACCCGGATCGTGCGCGCCAATTCCCTGGGCAGTACTCATGATGTCAGTGATGTTGAAAAGGTTTTTTGCGCCACCAATCAGATTGACATACTTTGAAACCGTTTTGGTAATGGTCAGATCTGCCATATGGTAGGCATCCATTTCTGCCAACCTTGCCACAATCTCATTATTTGCTGATGTAATCGTCTGATAACTCGGACGCTTACCGGTGTATTTGTAAAAGAGGTTAATTGTTCCCCGTAGTTTTGGGAGTGTATATAAAATGTTTGTATTGATTTCAGAAGACCATGTAAACTCTGGCAATGCTCCCAGCTCCACAGGAGATTCCGAAAGCCGGTTGTATCTTCCCAGGTAAGATCCTCCCAGCGTTGCCGTCATGTTCTTCCAGTATACTTTGTTTTCAAGTGTTAATCCTTTGACTTTAAATAAATTAAGGTTGAAATAGGTGGATACTGATGCATCTCCCGGAGTTGTTCCGGTTGTAATTTGATCATGAAAAACATTATACAGCGCGCCCAGTGTGGAAGTCAGTCTTAGGTCAGTCTGTTCAGCCAGTTGCAGAGCCAGTGAAGCATTAAAGCTGTTGGAGTATTCTGCTTTGAGATTTGGATTGCCAACAATGTCGTGGGAAGCATCTTTAAACTTGAAATATAGCTCACGCAAAGCGGGGGAACGAAATCCACGCGCATAACCAAATCGCAGATCAAGCCTTTTGGTCAAGATAAACTTTCCATTCAGCGATGGGATTACAGGAGGTGCATCATAAACCGAATTCTTGAGAAAGCGTAGTCCGGGGCTTAGTTTAACGGCAGGTATAAACTGTATCTCCGGTGCCAGAAATAATGCATATTCATTGATCGTAGGTGAACCCAGTATCCGGTCTCCTGAACTATTGTTATTGGTTACATCAACTCCTGCAAGCAATGCTATTTTGGATGAAATTCTGTACTGCGTGGTGCCTCTGAAAAACGTTGTTGTAAATATGGATTTGTCCTGTGATGCACCCAGTGCAAGTGTGCGTTTGCCGGTATCAAAGTCTATTTGTGTATTTAAGGTTCTTCTACTGTAATCTGTATACGACAACGCTGCGTTAAAATTTAGTTTTTCAGTCAGTTTCAGCTCGGCCTGCGCCTGGTGAAACCAACGTTTGGATATATAGTCGGTATCACCTGCCTTGTTACTGTTAACCGGTCCTAAAAATTTGATAGTCTCATCCGTGCCATTGAAGCGGTACCAGGCATTCCACTTGCTGGCATTGTATCCGATTGAAGCGGTATACAGACTTTGATTTTTAGGCATCCAGGCCTTGTCTCGTCCCGATGATTTTCCCTGCCAGCCACCAAAATCATTTCTTGTGAAATTACCTGACAGCTGAAGCCCTTTCTTTTGCCAGGTAGCACCGATGTTTTGGTTATGTGATCCGTTCTTTGTGAATGCGTTATATTCTTTACCTACTGTTTCTTCTTGTATCCGTGCAGTAATCATCAGGTTGTTGGTATGTACACCTTTTTTAGAGATGATGTTGATTACACCTGCCAGAGCATCCGTGCCGTAAATGACGGACATCGGACCTTCTACAATTTCAATTCTTTCTACTGTATTAATATCTATTTGTCCCAGGCTTTCACGTGTCCCTCCACGGTCTACCATCGGGATTCCATCCAGTAGGATTTTGACATTCTGCCCGGTCATGCCCATCAGCTCGATATCGGTGGTGCCTGTTGCCATGTCATTGGTGAAGCGCATGCCTAATTCGGTATTCAATACAGTCTGTACATTGGCAGCACCGCGCAGCCTTATACGTTCACTGTCAATCGTCCTTACCTGATACACGGATTTTTTTAGCGACTGGGCTTCAAATTGTCCTGTAACGACAAAGTCCTGCAGCATGGTCGGCGTTTCATGGAGAATGATATCCTCCTCAGTGTGCGTTTCACCGCTCTTGACATGTATTGCTCTTTCTATTTTATCGTTACCCACACTTGTAACTACGAGTTTATAAGAACCTTCGCGGGCCTTGATCGTGTAGTTACCATCTTTTCGGGTAGCCTGACCTACTTCCGATGGATGCAAAACTACATTTACTCCTTCTACTGGTTTCCCATCCTTGGTTACTACTTTTCCTGTGATAATTATCTTATTGGTTTGAGCATGAGAGACATCATGAATGCATGTACAGCAAATTGCCAACAGAAAAAGGTATTTCATGGGTGTTAATTACAATTTAGACCAATTATAAGTTTACAAATAAAATAGTATTTAGACTAATTACAAAGTAATGGTCCTGGAATTATTTATGCCTGGATCGAATGCTGATTAAAATCGGGGTGAAAAACTCTTTTACGCAAACTAAGAGCCTGCTAACTATCGGATTTCAGCACGTAATTTGACTGTCACATTATCTTTGAGTTTCCAGTCTTTTGTGCCGATATGATAGTCCAGACGGTTGACATCGAACTGACTGCTCAGAGCGTATCCGCCGTTTGGGATTTTTTTTGCCTCAAACGGAAGCGTAACTGTTTTGCTGACGTCCCGAATCGTTAATGTTCCTGTTGCACGGTAAGCATTTCCGGACTTTTCCACTTTGGAGGATTTAAACAGGATCTCAGGGTATTTGGATACATGGAAGTACTTCTCTCCCTTCATGTCTTTATCACGGGTGTTGTTTCCGGTATTGAATGATGCCGTAGCAATGGTTACGTTAAATGAAGCTTTGGTGGGATTGTTCTCATCAAAAATCACTGATCCTTTCGGTGCGTCAAATGTACCGTCGCAAGTGCCAAGTACAAATTTTACACTGAAATTAGTAGAGCCTGAAATGATGCGGCTTGTTTGGGCAGTAGTAGTTAGGATGCTGAGAGTGTATACGATGCCCAGATAAAGAAGATGCTTCATCATAAAATGAGATATAGATAAATTAAAGTACTTACGAATTATTGTTCTTCCAAAACAGATTCCCCTTCAGAAAGATCTCCGCTTGTCCATTTCCACTTTTCATAGAGCCGGATTTTGCCATTCGGAAGAATTTCAGGTATTGACTTACATATTCCCGACATTATTTCGCCATTAGAATTAATTTGGTGATAGCGCATATCCAGCCCACCATTTTCATCCACGAGGGCAATCAGGTGTCCGGATACGATACGTCCGCCTGCATAGGAGGAAGTGACGATGTTGCCGGTTTGTTTGTATACAAATTGCATGGTCAAATCTACTTCACCATTCTCTGAATTGGATATCGGATTGAAAACTTTGTTGTTATAATTGATTTTCATCTGAAGTGTTTGTTTTTAAGTATACTATCTGTTTAATAAAGATTCGATCTTTTCATCCAGTTGTCTAAGCATTTCCAGCTGCTTTCCCTGAATTTCAAATAAAGTCTTGATCTGCTCTTCCAGCAGTAGGTCCACTTTCTGGTGCAGGCTTCGTACCTCTAATTCCGCTTTCAAATTCACCATGTAATCATTTTCGGCATCAAGTCTGTCTTTTTCTTCTTGTCTGTTTTGACTCATCATGATGATCGGAGCCTGGAGTGCTGCAACAGATGACAGAACCAGATTCATCAGAATAAAAGGGAACGGATCGAATTGTGCTGATGCCGGAACGATCGAATTGTAGGCAATCCAGGCAATAAGTATAATAGAAAAAGTGATGATAAATGTCCAGCTACCTCCAAACTTTGCCACTTGATCTGAGATTCTTTGCCCGACTGTAGATTTTTCGGCAGGAGGGTGTAGTAAGTTGCTCATCAACAGATCCTGATCTTTGATTGATTGAAGTACAATGTCATGTAGTTTCTTGATCTGGACATTTTGTGCTTCGAGTATATCCTAAACTCTTGTTTACCGGTATCCATGTTTTCTGTTTGGATGTTCAATTTACAAATATGTTTGACGATGCATCACGATATCCTAAATATCATGAAGAATTCATAGCTGATTGAAAATAGTTGCCTATACGATGTCAGCTGGTACCTAAAACCCCGATCTTGTAATATTTATAAAATAGATAGTCTATAAACTTAGAGTACATAATTTTACATTAACTATTAAAATTATGTTGTTTCTCAAATCTCTTTAATAAATTTGAACCGGATTTCGACCAGAGTAAGTATCCGGGCTCAAAGCTGTTTTCAGTTGGAGTGATTAGTATAATTCTTATTCTGTCAGAATAAAGGTTCGGTGGAAACGAACTTCAATTTTAGTAATCCTTCATATTAGTAGCTTATCATTAATTCCGTTTCTGTTATGAAATTAGTGCCCATAGAAAAGCGTAGTGGACTGACCCGCGAGGAGTTCATTGAGAATTATTTGAAACCAAGCCGTCCTGTTGTCTTTACTGACCTGATGAAGGATTGGCCGGCCATGCAAAAGTGGACTTTCGATTGGCTCAGAGAAAATCACGGACAAATAGAGGTGCCTTTGGTGGATAACCACGTACACGATGCTGATAAGTATTTTCAAACTGCGAAAACAATGAAGTTCGGAGAGTACCTTTCAGCGATTGAAGCAGGTCCTACCGATCTTCGCTTATTTTTATTTGACATTTTTAAGAAGGCGCCATCTCTGGAAAAGGATATTATTTTTCCAACGATTATGGACGGGTTTTTAAAATCCTACAAATTTGTATTTTTCGGAGGTCAGGGTGCAATTACAAATCTGCACTATGATATGGACTGCTCTAATGTATTCCTTACTCAGTTCCATACAAGAAAGCAGGTGATATTATTTTCTCCCGAGGATAGTGCAAAACTTTATCATCATCCGTTTACTGTAATGAGCAAGGTCAACCCTATTGATCCGGATTACAGTAAGTTCCCTGCAATGAAGAATTTGACAGGTTATGAAACAACATTGATGCACGGGGAAACAATCTTCATTCCATCACTTTGGTGGCATTATATACGCTATATTGACGGTGGTTTCAGTTTAGCATTACGCGCAAATAACTCTGTATTTACTGCCATGCGTGGGGGGATGAATATCGTCCGTCATACTTTCGTAGATAAAAGTATGACTAAAATATTCGGTTTGGGATGGCAGCATTGGAAGGAAAAACAAGCGCAGGAAAAGGCGCAGCAGGTTCTTCAGCACTGAGCAGAAGACGAGTACCAGCATTTATCATACCCCGGCAACACTTTGCCGGGGTATTGTTTTTATATGATACAAGCTATATAAATAAAACACGTTTTGATGGCGCCATCAGATAAGAAACTATTCTATATTTAATCTGCGTTATATAAGACATAATTTACCATCAGGTTATGAATTTTGAACTGACTTCTGAATACAAACCAACCGGTGACCAGCCGGAAGCGATAAGACAACTTCTAAACGGAATTAATGCCGGGGAGCCAGCTCAGACTCTTTTAGGAGTAACAGGTTCCGGAAAGACGTTCACGGTGGCTAATGTGGTCGCAGAGATCAACCGGCCTACATTGGTTCTGAGTCATAACAAAACACTTGCAGCGCAGTTGTATGGAGAGTTTAAGCAATTTTTTCCTAATAATGCTGTAGAGTATTTCATTAGCTATTATGATTATTACCAGCCGGAAGCATTCATTTCCACTACCAATACCTATATCGAAAAAGACCTGATGATCAATCAGGAGATTGATAAATTAAGACTCCATACAGTTTCATCACTGATGAGTGGCAGACGTGATGTGCTTGTGGTTGCTTCAGTATCCTGTATTTACGGAGCTGGTAACCCCAATGAGTACAAAAAGAGTATTGTGAGTGTGAAGTTGGGAGATATTGTAAGTAGAAATCAGTTTTTGTTCAGGTTAGTGGAGATTCTGTACAGCCGGACAGACCTGGAATTCAGTCGGGGGACATTTCGTGTGAAAGGCGATACCGTGGATATTTATCCTGGCTACGCCGACTTTGCCTACCGGGTCATTTTCTTTGGGGATGAGATTGAGGAGATACAGCGTATTGAGCCGGAAAGCGGCAAAAAGATTTCAAATGATAAGGCAATAGCGATTTTTCCAGCTAACCTTTTTGTAACCGGTCGAGATGTGCTCAATCAGTCCATTAAAGAAATCCAGGACGATTTGGTGCAGCAAATCAAATATTTTACGGCGGAAGGTAGGCTTGCGGAAGCAGAACGGGTCAAAGAGCGTACGGAGTTCGATATGGAAATGATGCGTGAACTAGGGTACTGTTCGGGTATAGAAAACTATTCGCGTTATTTTGACCGCCGTTTACCGGGGCAACGACCATTCTGCCTGCTGGATTATTTTCCAGAAGATTTTCTGATGGTGGTAGATGAAAGTCACGTTACGATGCCCCAGATCCGGGCCATGTGGGGTGGCGACAGATCCAGAAAAGAATCATTGGTGGAGTACGGCTTCAGATTGCCCTCCGCAATGGACAACAGGCCCCTTACTTTTCAGGAGTTCGAAGACATGACGCCGCAAACGATATTTGTGAGCGCGACACCATCGGAATACGAGTTAAGGAAATCGGAAGGTGTTGTAGTAGAGCAAATTATACGGCCTACCGGTTTGCTGGATCCTGAGATCGAAGTACGGCCAAGCTTAAATCAGATCGATGATTTGCTTGAGGAGGTAAATAAGAGAATAGAAATGGGTGACCGCGTGCTGATCACCACGCTTACCAAACGGATGGCAGAGGAGTTAAGCAAATACCTTGATCGGGTAGGTATTAAATGCCGGTATATTCACTCGGAAGTAAAAGCGTTGGATCGTGTAGAGATTTTGCGCGAACTCAGACTCGGTGTTTTTGATGTTTTGGTGGGTGTCAATCTTTTAAGAGAAGGGTTGGATTTACCGGAAGTTTCGCTGGTAGCCATCATGGATGCGGATAAAGAAGGTTTTTTACGTGATGTACGTTCCATGATTCAAACGATTGGACGCGCTGCCCGGAATGATCGCGGAAAGGTAATTATGTATGCGGATGTGATGACTGGGTCGATGGAGCAGGCCATTGATGAGACGAGCCGTCGTAGAAGCATACAGTTGGAATACAATCTGGCACACGGAATTACGCCCAGAACAATCCTTAAGTCGAAAGAGGCTATTATGGAACAAACTTCGGTTGCCGATTCAAAGCCTAAAAAGATATATGTTGAACCGACTGAGATACGTATTGCAGCGGATCCTGTTGTGCAGTATATGGGTAAAAGTGATCTTAACAAGCTCATTGCTGAAACCCAGCGCAAGATGGAGTCTGCAGCAAAAGATCTCGACTTTCTGGAAGCAGCCCGTTTACGCGATGAGCTGATGCAATTAAAAGAGAGAGTAAAGGAAAAAGCTTAACAGAGAATTATTTAATAAAAGAGGAATCTAATCACCAGATTCCTCTTTTGCTGCCAACTGATCAAAAGCTATCTTTCGTCAATTCATAGAAGTACTCAGTGTAGTTTCTTCAAAAAAATGAAGTGCTTCCTGCCAGTTGTTGACCCTGTGGTGCCTGTTCACATTGATGTTATGTGATGCGGTGAATAGAATGGGTGTTCCTTTGCAGAAATCCAGATTTTTGAGATGGTCGTCAATGAGAAAATCGGTCACTACCACGCTTTTATCTCCACAAAATATGATGTTTCTCCAGGAAATAAAGGGAAGGTGTTCAGCCAGCCAGTCATATTTTTCGGTAAGTGAGGTTGGAAATTCCATCGCAGCGGACACAATGTAGATTTCGAAGTTTTTGCTCAGTTGTAAAAGTGCTTCAACAGCACCTGGCATAACCGGGGCATTACGGAAAAAGCCTGGTTTGGATAACAAACTTCTTGCCGCCACAGGATCCGGAAACGCTTCTTCTTCAGGTTTGCCCAATAAGTCTCGCTTATCAACTTTCACACTGAAAGCTTCGTGGTATATCCTGATCCAGTTGGTCTCAATATCGACAATGACATTATCCATGTCAATTGCAATGGTCTTTTTCATACGAATCAATTTATATTTGCAATATTATGCGTCAAATATATTTAAAATATTGCAAAATACTGCATAGTGTTTCAATTCATTATCTTAAATTGCAAGATAATTATGAGGTTATGTTAAAAGAAGAGCGTTTTCAAGTTATTCTCCATCAATTAAATATTGATCAGAAAGTACAATTGGCCGGACTTAGCAATATGTTGCAGGTTTCGGAAGATACTGTACGAAGAGATATCAAAGAATTAGCAGAGCAGGGTTTGCTGAAATCTGTACGTGGAGGAGCTATTCCTCATTCTCCGGGTCCGCATCATTTTAAAGACAGGATAGGATATGGAAATGAAAAGAAGCAAATTATTGCAAATAAAGCACTGAGCTTTTTGCAGGACGATCAGTTAGTGATTTTTGATGGGGGGACATCAGCGCTGCTGATTGCTCAGTCGCTACCTAAGGATATCAAGCTTACTGTCGTAACCAATAGTTTTCCGATTGCTAACATCCTGGAAGAGCATGAAAAGGTTGAAGTTTTGTTTGCTGGTGGACGCCTTATGAAGAATTCATTTGTAACAGTTGGAAGTGATACCCTCCGGTTTTTTAGAAACTTCAGAGCTAATATATGCTTTATGGGAATATGTAGCATACATCCCGAGTTGGGTGTTACAGGTCCGGACTTCGAAGAAAGTGAAGTAAAAAGAGCAATGGTAGAATCATCACGCGTCGTAATTGCATTATCGACTGTTGAAAAACTGGGTACAGCAGAAGGTTTTTATGTGTGCCCGACCGGTCAGTTGACAACGATTGTAACGGACCAGCCAGGCGATGGTAGTGATTTTAAGGTTTATCGTGACATGGGTATCAATGTGATCTAGAAACTTCTTTATGAATGCTCATCTTTATCCTCAGAAGTTTGCTCTGTACGGAAAAAGGTGTCATCAATCATTCTGGTTTCTTGATTCAACACATTAGAAAATCCCAAAATAAATGCCATAACAAATCTTCTCAACCACTTTCCCGTCGAAGAGATGAAAGTTGTTTTCATTTTTAGCCATTAAAAATATGGATATACCGCTTCGTCTCGACAATGAATGTCAGAAGTGGTATTTATTAAAACCGAAATGCAAGGTTATGGACGAAAAATGAAGTCAGGCTCAGCAGATGCAGTTGTGCATCTGGGTAGGATGGAGGGAAAACAAAACAGAGTGGAAGGACTTAAAATTGTATCACGGAGAAACGAGAGTTTATGAAGTGTTTCCAGCTTCTGAGCCAGAAATTGTAAAGTCTGAATTTGAAGATTTATTGCTGATGAATGAATTTCCGTTGTCTCCTGAGCGGATAAACACCAATTTTGGTATTGGCTATTTTATGACGACTTCTGCAAAGAATGTTTTCAGTTCGTGCAAGTGGCCTTACCGACTGGTAGTAAAATGAAGAATTGACCAATCCAGCCGACAAAAATGCCAGAAACAACCATTGTAGAATGGGTAATTTAAGTCGGTACAATTCTGTGCAATTCATCATCATATTTATCTTGGTCCCATTCTTATAGCTCCGTCAAGGCGAATCACTTCACCATTCATCATAGGATTCTCAACGATCGACTTGGCCAGAAGTGCGTACTCGTGTGGTTTACCAAGACGTGGCGGGAATGGGACCTGTTGTCCCAGAGAAAGCCGTGCTTCTTCGGGAAGTCCTAGCATTAAAGGTGTTTCAAATAGACCAGGAGCGATGGTCATCACCCTTATTCCGGATTTGGAAAGATCACGTGCAACAGGTAAAGTCATGCTAACGATCCCGCCTTTACTGGCTGCATAGGCAACCTGTCCGATTTGCCCGTCATAAGCCGCCACAGAAGCGGTGTTGATAATTACGCCTCGTTCTCCTCCACTATTAGGCTCATTTTTTTCCATTGCGAAAGCCGCAAGTCTGATGACATTGAATGTACCGACAAGGTTTACTTTAATGGTTTTCTCAAATGCTTCCAGTGAATGAGGACTGTAGATACCATCAATCTTACCAATCGTTTTACCTACGGGTGCGACACCTGCACAATTCACGACAATATTGATGAAGCCAAATGTTTCCAGTGCCTTATTGATAGCAAGTTTTATATCTACTTCATCGGATACATTGGCTTTGATGAATTTCAGTCTGTTAGGAAACTCATTTTCCAAAGCTTTACCTGTAGTCTCGTTAAGATCAAGAATCACAATATTAGCTCCTTCAGAAAGGAACAGCCTGGCAGTGGCTTCTCCGAGTCCGGAAGCACCTCCCGTGATCAATGCTGTAGCGTTTTGTAGTAGCATATTGTTCAGGCTTTTACAAGGTCAAAACAATACAGTTTTATTTCCTGAGCAGGTGTTCAGGGATAGGATGCTTTTTTAGGAATTCCTTTGCTGCGGTGACTTTCTTTAATTCAGCTTTCGAAATTGTTCTGTTATTTAGGGAATTGTCAATAATCAAATCCTTCGTCACTGAACTTTTAGCTGACTTCTTTTTCTCTAGCGTTTTCATAGCAGAGGCGTTATGTGAATGTCTAAGTTAACTTCTTTTTTGCAATTAAGAAACTCTCAAATTGAATGTTTGTTTCAAAGATCTCCCAACTTTGATTTCGTTGTCCCATTACAGTAAGCTCATCGTCTATCATGGAATATACTTTGCTTATCGCAATTTGATAAAGCCTTGTACGCGATTTTGTAGTTGCTTTAAAGTAAATTAATTTTTCAGGATTCTGATCAAGAAACAAGCGGATTGCTTTCATTACGGTAACCATGATTTCGTGTAAATCACCATTGTCTGTCACAGACAAGTCATTTTCTTCACCTGTCGAAGGATTGTAGTCTAATAAAGCAAGATTAAAAACAACATCATTAAGAGGGGAGAATGAAATGACTTTTTCGTAGATTCCTCGTTTCCCAATACTTTGGAACTGAAAGCGAGTGTTTTGATCAGTAGCTCTAAGAGGATAAGGTTCGTAATTCATCAGAGATCATCAGTCAGTTGCAACACATCATTAAGACTGGCAGAATATTGTAAGTCACAATGGTTTAATGATGAGTAAAAGTAAAAGAGGTCCACAGAGAAATTAATCTCGGTGAACCTCCTATAACCTCTGTGGCTCTCTGTGTAATCTATCTTACGCCACCACTTCAATCTTCATTTTCAAGTTAAACTCATCCATTTCAATCTCACTGGCTTCGCCATTCAGATCTCCTACCAGATCAAGATCCAATGCCTGAACCTCCTGACAGATGTAGTCTTTATTGGCAGTGACTGCGCTCGCCAATAACTCGTCATTGTTCTGAAGCGTGATTTTGATTTTATCAGTTACTTCAAATCCGCTGTCTTTACGCAGATTCTGCACACGATTTACAAAGTCGCGGGCAATACCTTCCAGTCTCAACGTTTCTGTAACGGTAATATCCAGTGCAACGGTCAAGCCGTTTTCACTTGCTACAAGCCATCCCGGAACGTCTTCTGTGTAAATCTCCACTTCTTCCGGAAGGATAGCTGCGACCGGCTGCAGATCTGTAATCAGATACTGTCCGTCTTTTTCAAGTTGTGCAATTTCTGTATTTCCCCAGAGTTTAATTTTCTCAGCTACAGCCTGCATATTTTTCCCGAATTTCTTACCCAGAACCTTGAAGTTTGGCTTCGCTTTTTTATGGAAGAAACCTTCGCTGTCGTTGATGGCATTCACATCTTTTACGTTCACTTCCGATAAGATAATAGCAGCAACCTGACTGATCTGACGGCTTGTTTTCTCTGTCAGCGCCGGGATTAGTATCTTAGAAAGAGGCTGACGAACTTTCAGTTTATGTTTCTTACGGATCGAGTGAACCAGTGAACTGATCGACTGCGCCATTTCCATAGATTCTTCCAGATCCAGGTCAATGGTATTGTATTCTACCAAAGGCCAGTGTGTCAGATGAACCGAGTCAAATCGTAGCAACGAGTTTGCCTGTTTGGCCTCTTCTCTGATTCCATCGGTAAGACTTTTATATAACCACTCTCCAAAGAATGGAGCAATAGGTGACATTAGTTGAGATACCGTAACCAGACAGTGCTGCAATGTTTCGTATGCTGCCTTTTTATCATCTGTTAAGCCGGTGCCCTGGTCACTTGAAGGGTTCCAAAAGCGGCGACGGTTCAGACGGATATACCAGTTAGACAACTGATCGGTAACAAAGTCCTGAATCAGACGACCCGCTTTGGTTGGGTTGTAATCATCCAGTTGCTCGCCTACTTCTTTAATCAGAGTATTTAGTTTGGACAAAATCCAGCGATCTAATTCAGGTCTTTCTGAAACCGGTACAGATGCTGCTTCGTGGAAGTTATATCCGTCCAGATTTGCATAAAGTGCGAAGAAATTATAAGTATTTACCAGTGTTCCGAAGAACTTGCGCTGTACCTCCTGGATACCGTCGATGTTGAACTTCAGGTTGTCCCAGGGCTCAGCATTGGTGATCATGTACCAGCGAGTTGCATCAGGACCATACTTGCCAAGTGTCTCAAACGGATCCACTGCATTGCCAAGTCGTTTCGACATTTTGTTCCCGTTTTTGTCAAGAACCAACCCTGTAGAAACTACATTTTTAAATGCTACGGAATCGAAAAGCATACCCGCAATCGCATGTAGCGTAAAGAACCAGCCGCGCGTCTGATCCACTCCTTCTGAGATAAAATCGGCAGGGTAACTTTCGTTGAATATTTCCTGATTTTCAAACGGATAGTGCCACTGTGCATAAGGCATAGCTCCCGAATCAAACCAAACATCGATCAGATCGGGCTCCCGATGCATCACATGTCCGGATGGTGAAATCAAGACAATGGTATCTACATAAGGGCGGTGCAAATCGAAATCACCGTGCTGTAATTTCAACAGGTATTCCGAATTATGTGCTGCCTGTTCTCTGGTCAAATGGCCTGAAATAATTGCTTCTTCAAGCAGGTCTTTCAGTTCCTCGATAGAGCCGATACATCTTTCTTCACCATATTCACTACGCCATATCGGCAGGGGAGTTCCCCAATAGCGAGAGCGTGAGAGATTCCAGTCTACCAGGTTTTCCAGCCAGTTGCCAAAACGACCTGTACCTGTACTTTCAGGTTTCCAGGTGATTGTCTTATTCAATTCTACCAATTTATCCTTAACGGCAGTCGTTTTGATAAACCAGCTGTCAAGCGGATAATACAATACCGGTTTGTCTGTTCTCCAGCAGTGTGGATAAGGGTGCTCGTATTTTTCAACTTTGAAAGCCTTTCCTTCCTCTTTTAGTTTGATCGCGATAAGTACGTCAGTAGCACGGAACTCAGGATCGCTCTGTTCTGCCTGAGAGTAATATTCAGGTTTTACATAACGTCCGGCATAATCCGTAATCTCCTTTACAAATTTTCCCTGACGATCCACGATAGGCACATCCTTTCCGTTTTCGTCTTTTACCATAATGGCAGGTATACCATTGGCCTGGGCTACACGGAAGTCATCCGCACCAAATGTAGGAGAGGTATGTACCACACCTGTACCATCTTCAGTTGTTACAAAATCTCCAACTATTACACGGAAAGCAGGCAGATCCGGCTGTATATAAGGCATGAGTTGTTCATACTCAACCCCTTCAATAGCCTTTCCTTTAAATTCTGCAACAACGGACCATGGAAGATGTTTTTTGTCGCTTTCCGCGAAGCCATCAAAATCGCCATCCTGGTATTTTTCGGAGAAGTATTTACCTACCAGATCCTTAGCCAGTACAACATGAACCGGTGTATAAGTATAAGGATTAAAGGTTTTAACCAATACATAGTTAATGTTTGCCCCAACAGTTAATGCCGAGTTGGCAGGCAGAGTCCAGGGGGTAGTCGTCCAGGCAAGAATCCGGATGTCCAGTCCTGCAGTATTGGCAAACACAGGATATGATTCCTGATTTTTGACCTTGAACATCGCTACAATCGTCGTGTCCTTTACATCCTTATAGGTGCCGGGCATGTTAAGCTCGTGGCTCGACAAACCGGTTCCCGCTGCAGGTGAGTAAGGCTGAATCGTGTAACCTTTATAGAGTAATCCTTTGTCGTAAAGCTTTTTCAGTAAGCTCCAGAGACTTTCGATATAGTCGCTTTTATAGGTGATATACGGATCATCAAGATCAACCCAGTAGCCCATCTTTTCAGTCAGGTCGTTCCACTGGTCGGTAAACTTCATGACGGTCTGGCGGCATTTCTCATTGTAATCCTCAATAGAAATGGTTTTACCGATATCGTCTTTGGTGATGCCTAATTCTTTCTCAACCTGCAATTCTACAGGCAGGCCGTGTGTATCCCAGCCACCTTTGCGTTTCACTTGAAAGCCCTGTAAGGTTTTGTAACGGCAGAAAATATCTTTGATAGATCTGGCCATAACGTGGTGAATACCAGGTGTTCCGTTGGCAGATGGCGGTCCTTCAAAGAAAGTAAAGGATGGAGATCCTTCACGCGTCTCTACCGATGCTTCAAAGATTTTATTGTCTTTCCAGAATTTCAGTACATCGTCTGCAATCTGCGGGTAGCTCAGGTTCTTAAACTCGTTGTATTTCATATAGCAGTGAGCTTTCAGCGGTTCGCTTTCAGCTTATTGATTATAACAGAATTTGTTCTTCTAGTTTTCGGAGTGCAAAATTACGGATTTTTTCGGTGAAAGGATAAGCAGCTTTTATAGTAATAACAGGGTAAGAGTGAATACTATTCTAAAAGAAATCGGATGAGGTAAGTTCAACATCCCAAACTACAGGTATTTTGTTGTTTAGAATTAGTATAGTTAGATTTGCGTCCTCATCACGATCTATAATGTAATCGACCAGCCATGACTTTTAAGAAGTTAATAGGAAAGCTCCATTTATACCTTGGACTTATTTCCGGAATCGTTGTATTCATGGTATCCATCACTGGCTGTATCCTGGCTTTTGAGCAGGAAATAAAAAGCTTTACAGAGCCGTACAGATATACGGAGGTGCCGCATAATGGCAAGGTGTTGCCTCCCTCAGTATTGAAAACCAGTGCGGAGAAAGTGATGTCCGGCAAAAAAGCCAATGGGGTTTTGTATGGAGTAGCTGGTAGAAATGCAGAGGTCGGATTCTATAATATTAATCCCGAATACTACTATGTGGTTTATGTTAATCCCTACACTGCGGAAGTAAAGAAAGTGTGGAACGAAGATGAGGATTTCTTTCATTGGATACTCCACGGACATTTCTATCTATGGTTACCTGCAGAGGTTGGCCAGACGGTAGTGGCTTCATCCACATTAATTTTTGTGGTGATGCTGATTTCTGGCTTGGTGCTATGGTGGCCCAAAAATAAAGCTGCGGCAAAACAACGGTTCTCGGTAAAATGGGATGCCGCATGGAGACGAAAAAATTACGACATGCATAACGTCTTTGGATTTTATGTCATGGCAATCGGTCTGATTCTCGCACTAACAGGTTTGGTTTGGGGATTTCAATGGTTTTCGCAGTCGGTGTATACAGCGACAGGGGGAGAGGGTTCCGATGTCTATTACAATCCTACTTCAGATACGACCAGCACCCGCCTGGTATCGCAGCCCATCGAATCTGTTGACCGGGCCTGGGTGACGCTTGTAAAGCAGTATCCTCACAATGAGGGGATTAATATTTCAATACCACATCTAAAGTCCGAGTCCATTTTTTCTTATGTGAATTTCCGGTCAGGAACTTACTACAACGTAGACTATACCTATTTCGATCAGCATACCCTGAAACCAATTAAAGCAAACGGTCCTTATTCAGGGAAATACAGTGAGGCAGATTTTGCAGGAAAACTGAGACGTATGAATTATGATATTCACGTCGGTGCTATTTTAGGATTGCCGGGGAAAATTCTGGCATTTCTGGCAAGTCTTGTTTGCGCAAGTTTGCCGGTTACAGGTTTTATGATCTGGTGGGGAAGAAATAAAAAGAAGAAGCCTGCGAAGAAAAAGCTAAAGACACTCAAACCAGAATTGGCAGTGAAAAGATAAAAATGAAGCCGGAGGCAAGTTGATTGCTTCCGGCTTCATTACTTATGAATGTGCTATTTTTTCTGATATACCCTTACGTAATCAATCTCGTATTTGGCAGGAAATTCGGTGTTAGACGGATCTCCGCCATTGTCCCCGCCAATCGCCATTCCCAAAAGCATATAATGAGGCTGGCGGAAGGGGTTCTTCTTAGGCTCTTTGTCGTTGTAAGTTTTTTCAAGATCCACATCACTCAGCAAAATATCATCTACATATAGCTTGATGCTTTTCTCATCCCAATCCATGCGCCATATATGAAATTTTTCTGACCATTTTGGATCGTTAAATTCTGATATTGGCTTTTTGGTGGTGTGCCAGTTTCCTTTCCATTTTTGCATGGATCCGTGTACTGTATTGGCCAACAAATCGCCACGGTAATATTCCATAATATCAATTTCCCCATTCTCAGGCCATTCGCCGTCGTTACCCAAGGTCCAGAATGCCGGCCACATTCCGGGACGCGTATCAATTTTTGCTTTCATTTCAAACCGACCATATTGCCAGCTTTGCTTTCCTTGTGTAATAATGCTTGCTGAAGTATACTCAGAAAGCTCCCTATTCTCTTTCCAGTTTTCGCTACCCGATTTGTACTTTGGATTTTTAATAGCCTCACGCTTTGCTTCTATGATCAGTTTTCCATCCTTGCAATATGCATTTTCAGCCTGATACCATTGCTGTTCATGGTTTCTGACAAATCCATGCTCTGCTTTCCAGTTTTTCGGGTCAGGTTTTCCATCCTTATTGAATTCATCGGACCAGACTAGTTTCCACTGCGCCTGAGAAGGCGCTAGGGAGATCATAAAAAAAGCGCTGAGTAATAATTGTTTTTTGAAATACTTCATTTTAAGATTTAAAGAACAGAAGTGAGAAACTCAGGCAAAGAAAAACAATAACGCGGAAAGTAATCTACAAAATACACCGATTTAGCCGTTTGAAGCAATATTGGCCAAATCCTTGAATAGTCATTTTATTTAATATACTTTTAACTGACATCAGTTAGCCGTAAGTTTCAGATGACTTACATTTACCCGAATTTGAAGTTTTGAAGAATGGCCAAGGTATTTGATATCGCGAAAAAAGCAGGATTGGATGGATTTATGTTATTGCTGCTCAGCATGATCGGGCTGGCCTATATCTGGCCTGAGCCTGGCATGAGCGAAAGTCCTGTTCCGCTCATTACCATATCCACTTATGCTGTATCGGTGATTTTCTTTTTTTATGGTTTGAGACTAAGTCCCGATAAGCTTAAAGCTGGCCTGGCCAATTGGAAACTGCATACCATGGTGCACTTGTCCACCTTTGTACTTTTCCCTCTTTTAGCCTTAGCATGCCGCCCGTTCTTTCATGGTGAAGATCATCAGATGATGTGGCTTGCTATTTTCTTTCTGACCACACTTCCATCCACCGTTTCTTCTTCTGTTGTGATGGTTTCCATTGCTGGTGGGAATATACCTGCTGCCATCTTCAATGCAAGCATTTCCAGCTTGATGGGTGTTTTTATCACTCCTCTTTGGATGGGTGTTGTACTGGATACGGGATCTGGTCAATATGATATTATGTCAGTAGTAGGTAAATTGTCTTTACAAGTTCTCCTACCCGTTGCACTGGGGATTTTACTTAACAGAAAGTGGGGAGCATGGGCTGAAAAAAATAAAACCTACATCAGGTATTTTGATCAGTCATCTATATTACTAATTGTATATACCTCATTCTGTGAGTCATTTGGAGACCATTTGTTCAGTGAGTTCGAAATGAAAGATATTTTATTTTTGGGAATAGGGATGCTCGCCATGTTCTTTGCGGTTTACTTTTTGTTAACCTTTTTCTGCAGAATGCTGAGATTCAGCAAAGAAGACGAAGTGACAGCTGTATTCTGCGGGTCCAAAAAATCATTAATACAGGGTGTTGTTATGTCGAAAGTATTGTTCTCCGGAGCACAAGCTGGCATTATGTTATTGCCGATCATGTTGTATCACGCCTTGCAACTCATTTGTGCCAGTATCATTGCACAACGAATCGCCAGACAGCAAAGAGAGAGCCAGTTAGTTAAATAGAAAAATAGTTATGAGGATAGTGTCGTGGTTGGTACGTTTAGCGATAATTATAGTATTAGTCATCGGAGTTCGTACTATATGGAATTCAGTGATGCATGGTGGTGGGTTGAAAAGCTTATTTTCTTCGCAAGATCAAACAGAGACTGTTCATACCATTGTACTACAGGAGATTACTGCTATGGGAAAACTTGAATTGGTCAAATACAATTTCAAAGACGTAGTGGAGCAGGAAATCGTGAAGATGTGGTTGCCTAATGCAAAAGCAGTTTTGATTGTGCAGGGGGAAGCAATAGGTTGTGTGGATCTGACCAAAATTAATATTGCTGACATATCCTCTGAGCAGGAGACATTGGTTGTTCATATGCCCGAACCGGAGTTGTGCGTGTTTAAAATTGATCACGAAAAATCAAAGATATACAATACAGAATATGCCTTTATGGAAGAGGCAAAGCTGGTTCAGGATGCTTACAAGCAAGCTGAAAAACAGATTCAGAAATCCGCCCTTCATATGGGAATACTGAAACAGACAGAAGAAAATGCAGCTAAAATCCTGACTCCTATTTTGGAAAAAGCGTCGGGGAAAAAGGTGATTCTGAAATTTCCGATGAATGCAAGTGTAGAGAAGTTGAGATGATACAATTGAACAAGTCCCGGTAAATAACCTATTATGCTTACACTGGAAAGATTCAGACAATTACTGCAGGATGATCAGCTGGAAACAGTAATCGTTGCCTTTACCGATCATTACGGCCGGCTCCTTGGAAAAAGAGTGGACGCTGAATTTTTTCTCGATAGCGTTTATGAGTCGGGTACACATGGATGTAATTATTTGCTGACGACAGATATAGCAATGGAGCCAGTGCCAGGTTACGATTATGCAAACTGGGAACTGGGTTACGGTGATTTTCACATGGTTCCAGATCTGTCGACGCTACGCCTTGCATCCTGGCTTGATAAAACGGCGGTCATACTGTGCGATCTGCACAATGAAAAAACGCATCAGCAGGAAAATATCGCACCTCGATCTGTACTTAAAAAGCAGATCGATGCACTTGCCTCGCATGAACTGAACTGTCAGGCCGCTTCTGAGCTGGAATATTACCTCTTGGAAAATAGCTATCGTCAGGCATTTGAACAACACTATCAAAATTTGAAACCAGCCGGGTATTATCTTGAAGACTATCATATTCTGCAAGGAACCCGTACGGAAAACTATACCTCAGTTGTTCGCCGACATTTGAAAAAATCAGGTATTCCTGTTGAAACTTCAAAAGGAGAATGGGGATTGGGACAGCACGAAGTGAATATTCGGTATTCGGAAGTGTTGGCCATGGCAGATCACCATGTTGTATACAAACAGTGTCTCAAGGAGATCGCTGATTCGATGGGACTTTCCGTGACGTTTATGGCCAAGTTTGCTACAGATCAGGCGGGTTCAAGCAGTCATTTGCACCTGAGTTTGTGGAAAGATGGCAAAAACGCCTTTGTGGGAGACGAGGAAATCGGGCCTGTCAAAGGTTCGTCCATTTTTAAATGGTTTCTCGGAGGTTGGATTAAGCACGTTCCGGATGTGATGCCATTTTATGCACCAACTATTAATTCCTATAAACGTTATGTAGATGGTTCCTGGGCTCCGACCCGGCTGGCCTGGAGTTATGACAACCGCACAGCGGGATTCAGAGTTGTAGGAAAAGGCGATGGGCTTCGCATAGAATGTAGGATTCCGGGGGCCGATTGCAATCCTTATCTGGCGTTTGCGGCATCGATGGCATCCGGACTGGATGGTATTAAAAATAAAATCGAACCACCAGAATGTTTCATTGGAGATATTTATGCGGCTGCTCATTTGCCGCGAGTGCCTTATTCCCTGGCTGAAGCAACAACCCTATTTGAGAACAGTGCTTTTGCAAAAGAAGCATTCGGAGAAGATGTGGTAAAGCATTACAGCCATTTTTTCAAGACGGAGCAAAAGGCTTATGATAAATCGGTGACCGATTGGGAGAGGAAGAGATATTTTGAACAGATATAGTTTTTTAGGTTACACAGAGGAATAAAAGAGAGCCGCAGAGTTTGTATTATTATTAAAGATTCATTGCGTAGAAATAGCGTCTTTGATTGAACAAGGCTTTAAGGACAAAAATAAAACTCCTTGTACCTCATGTAATCTCCGTAGCTCTCTGTGTAATAAAAATATATACACCCATACATATTAACACCCAACAAAAATGCGCCTAGAAGACAAAGTTGCACTTATTACCGGCGGTAGCGGAGGGATTGGCCGGGAAACCGCACTGCTTTTTGCAAAAGAAGGAGCGAAAATTGTAGTTACTGATATAAATGATGAAGCCGGACAAGCTACTGCCGACGAGATTAATACAGCAGGCGGTGAAGCGTTCTTTATTCATTCAGATGTTTCCAAGGCAGTTGACTGTGAGGCTGCTGTTGCCTTTTCTGAAGAGAAATTTGGTAAGCTAAATATCATATTCAACAATGCTGGTATCATGCACAGTGATGACGACAATGCGGTTACAACAGAAGAGTCTATCTGGGATCTCACCATGAATATCAATGCCAAAGGTGTATTTTTGGGATGTAAATATGGTATTCCTGCGTTGAAGCGTGCTGGTGGCGGTTCTATTATCAATACAGCATCCTTTGTTGCTATTCTTGGAGCTGCCACACCGCAGATTGCCTATACGGCAAGTAAAGGTGCTGTCCTGGCGCTTACAAGAGAATTGGCAGTTATTCACGCACGTGAAAATATTAGGGTTAACGCGCTATGTCCCGGACCTTTACGTACTGAATTGCTGATGAAATTTCTGGACACTGAAGAAAAAAAGCAGCGTCGCCTGGTTCATATTCCGATGGGCAGATTTGGTGAGGCGAAGGAAATGGCTTATGCTGCGTTATTTCTGGCCTCAGATGAATCTTCATTTGTTACAGGAACTGATTTCCTGGTTGATGGCGGTATAACATCTGCATACGTAACACCGGTATGAGAGCATGGGGCAGGGGGGCATAGGGTATAAGGAAGGATCTTCTTAACACTTAACCCTTTGCCCCAAGCCCTTTGCCCTAATCCCCAAGTCCATAGTTCCTATGCCTATTCAAAAAACTATAAGTCCTATTGATGGTTCGGTTTATGTTGAACGTGAACTAGCCACAGAATCGCAGATTTCCTTTACATTGGCGAAGGCTGCGGCTGCTCAATCCGAATGGAGAAAAACTGCCTTAGATGAGCGGAAGGCCATTTGCGAGAGATTCATCACTTATTTTCTGGACCATGCTGATGAGATCGGATTAGAACTGACACATCAGATGGGGCGGCCAATCCGATATACAGCTAATGAGATTCGAAAGGGTTTTCAGGAAAGAGCAAGGTATATGATAGCTGTGGCCGAACAAGCATTGGCCGACGTACAAGTTGCTGAACTTGAAGGCTTCATACGTTTTATACGACGCGATCCACTGGGTGTCGTCTTTGTAATAGCTCCTTGGAATTATCCGTATCTTACTTCGGTCAATACAGTTATTCCGGCTATTCTTGCTGGTAATGCGGTTGTTCTTAAACATGCTCAGCAGACACCTTTATGTGCAGAACGTTACGCTGCGGCATTTGAATATGCAGGTTTACCCGAAGGTGTTTTTCAATATCTGCATATGAGTCATGATCAGGTTGCTGAAGTGATTGCTGATGAACGTATTGACTATGTAGCTTTTACTGGTTCTGTAGAAGGAGGGCAGGCGGTTCAGAATGCAGTGAATAAAAGATTTATTGTTGCAGGTTTAGAGCTGGGCGGTAAAGATCCTGCGTACGTGAGGGCAGATGCTGATATTGCGGATGCAGTTGAGAATCTGGTGGATGGTGCTTTCTTTAATTCAGGGCAGTCATGTTGCGGAGTGGAACGAATCTATGTTCACGAAGATATCTATGATAAGTTTGTTCATGGCTTTGTAGCTCTTATCAAAACCTACACACTTGGTGATCCGCTCAATCCCGAAGTAACATTGGGACCTATGGTGAAAGCTTCGGCTGCAACATTTGCTCAGAAGCAGATTGATGAGGCAGTTGTACAAGGTGCGAAGGCGCTTATTGACCCCGATTTGTTTCCTGCCAATACGCCGGGGTCACCATATCTCGCCCCTCAGGTATTGATAGAGGTTAATCACTCCATGCGTGTGATGACCGAAGAGACTTTTGGTCCGGTAGTAGGAATTATGTCTGTTAAAAGTGATGAAGAAGCAGTTCGTTTGATGAATGATAGTGCTTACGGACTCACTGCATCCATATGGACGAAGGATACGGAAAAGGCGTTGGAAATTGGTGAACAGGTGCAAACCGGAACATGGTTTATGAACAGATGTGACTATCTGGATCCTGCTCTTGCCTGGACCGGCGTTAAGAATTCGGGCAGAGGTTGCACCTTGTCGATAGTTGGATATGAAGCTTTGACGCGGCCAAAATCCTTTCATTTGAAGATAGTTGACAGCTGATAGCTGTTGGCAAATCTCTTGCTGTAAGTTTTGAACTAAATGATGAGGAGTTTTGATTAATAGGTCAAAGTCAGCTTCTTGAAGATTAACCTTAAAACTATACCTGCATGGAAATTAAACAAATAAAGATTTATTCACTTGCTGAAATGAAAGATAAATATATCGGTAAAATCGGAGGGAATGAACGTGATAAATTTGAAAAAGTTCTCCGTGCAGATGTTGAAAGGAGGAAGGGTAAATCAAAGACGAAGTAGTAGTCAGTAATGTCAGTTTTTAAAAAATCAATACCAACCGCTCAAAGCTAACTCATGAAAGTCGGTCTTCTGGAATGTGATCATGTACGGGAGGAGTTGGTGCATATTGCCGGTGATTACCGTCAGATGTTTCCAGCGTTATTTTTGCAGGTTGCTCCTGACTGGGATTTTAATTTCTACGATGTATGTAACGGGCATTTTCCGGAGTCTGCTGGGGAGTGTGATGTATACATCTGTACAGGTTCCAAAAGTTCGGTTTATGACAACGAGCCATGGATTGAGAAACTGAAAGATTTTGTACAAAATATATTTCATTCACGAAGTGTATATATCGGTGTGTGCTTTGGGCATCAGTTGCTCGGAGAAGCCTTGGGAGGAAAAGTGCAGAGGTCTGACGGGGGGTGGTGTGTAGGTATGCATACATTGAAACTGTTGCAGGAAGAACCGTGGATGCAACCTGCTCAGTCGGAGCTTAATCTGCTGATGATGTGTCAGGATCAGGTGCTGCAACTTCCTGCGGATAGCACACTTTTGGCTTATTCCAGCCATTGTCCCAACGCTATGTTCTCTGTTGGAAAGAGCATGTTAGGAGTTCAGGCACATCCTGAATTCCCCCGTGCCTACAATAAAGCACTAATGGAACTGCGTGCGGAAAGGATAGGCCACGAAAAAGTACAACAGGGAATTATCAGTCTTGATCTGGTTTCTGATGAGCTGATTTTCGCCCAATGGGTTCGGAAATTTGTATCAGATGCTTTGAAATAGTTAAGAGATGATTGTTACTTTTACAAGTACATTTATTACATACCAGTAGTTGACATGACCGAAATCAGTACAGAGTCCAGGCGCCAGATACTTAGTTCTCATCAGACAAACCAGAAGATTCGTCGTATTGCCTTTGAGATTTATGAACAAAATTTCGAAGAAAAGAGCATTATCATTGCAGGTATTGCAGGACAGGGATATGCGTTTGCACAGCGACTTACTGCTGAATTGAGCACTATTTCGCCATTGGACGTGCAACTTATAGAATTACGTTTTGACAAAAATATTCATCATCAAAGCCCTATTCACTTTGATAAGGAAACGGATGTAGAAGGCAAAGTCGTGGTAGTGGCAGATGATGTACTTAACACCGGAAGAACGCTGGCTTTTGCATTGGAGCCTTTTCTGAAGGTAAGAATGAAAAAAGTGCAGGTAGCGGTGGTAGTGGACAGGAGTCATCACCTTTTTCCGGTTCATGCGGATTATGTAGGTTATGCATTGAGTACAACCATTAGTGAGCATGTTCAGGTGATATTGACTGACTCCGAGAAAGAAGGCGTATATCTGAAGTAAATATCTGGAATAATAAATATAAAGACCCTGATCGCTGCCGGCAATCAGGGTTTTTCTGTTAGTTATAAACCCGTCTGAGTTTGATGTTCTCAACTGGCCTGATAATCAAAGGTACTTTTTCAATCTTCACCGAGCTGCTGTCGAGCCCGAACCATTTGTCTTCCGCGGTAGTAAAGTCCTTTACAAAGAAGTATGTTTTCATGACCATCTGCTCGAAGAATGGAAGGTCGTTCTCAAAAGACAGGAAGCGCTCCAATACAACGAATCGGAAATCACCGGTAATATTCTGCCGGTTTAGGGATTCGTAACGACTGGTAATATCAACCTCTTTATTGAGTACCATATCTTCAACCACTTTCCTGAAAAACAGGTTAATACGTTGTTCGACCCGGAAGCCTAAACGAAAGTTGATCTTGATCACGTTGTCATCATCATCGTCATCTGCCATTACTTTGTATTCCATTGTATAGGGATCATCGGTAGTATCTACATGAAGAAACCAGTAAATGTCCGCTCGCTTTGGTCGTTTCTGAAATATGGAATAAATGACCTTGGTTTCGATCTCGGTCGCGCGGGAAGCATTGGTCATAAAAACCAGGTGCGTAGCATATTTCGGAATACTGATGTCCCGGCTCAGCTCGTGTAAGGCTGGCAGAAATTTGTCGATTTTGGTATATTCCGTAAGTCGTAGTTTGATATAAAAAGCGCGGAGCCATACCGTCATCAGTCCTGCGACTATAGCACCCACAAGAATCGTAAACCAGCCGCCATGTGTAAATTTGAGCAGGTTTGCTCCAAGGAAACTCATCTCTATACATAAATAGAACAGCATAAATGCTATCACAATATATAGATTCACCCTTTTCAAATACAGGTAATAAGAGAAGAGGATCGTCGTCATGATCATCGTTAAAGTGATAGCCAGACCATATGCCGCCTCCATATTTGACGATTTCTCAAAATACAACACTACGCCCGTGCAGCCCAACCACAGTAGCCAGTTAATACTTGGCACGTAAAGCTGTCCTTTCTGATCACTAGGATAATTAAGGCGAACCTTAGGCCAGAAATTAAGCCGGATTGCCTCTGATATCAATGTGAAAGAACCCGTAATTACAGCCTGACTGGCAATAACCGCTGCCATTGTTGCAATCACTACACCTGGAAGCAACCACCATTCCGGCATAATTTCATAAAAAGGCTTACGCCCTTCTAGCGTGTTGCCGAGCTCTGAGAGCAGCCATGCACCTTGTCCGAAATAGTTAAGCAAAAGGCATATTTTAACAAATACCCAGCTTATACGTATATTTTCCCTTCCGCAGTGCCCCAAATCGGAATACAATGCCTCCGCTCCGGTAGTACATAGGAATACTGCTCCAAGCATCCAGAAACCACCAGGATGTTCCGTAAGCAGGCGTATGCCGTACATCGGATTAAATGCTCTGAGAATCTCAGGATGTTTGATCACCTGGAAGAACCCTAATACACCGAGCATCATAAACCAGGTCACCATGATAGGCCCGAATGCACGTCCGACAACCTTTGTTCCGAAAGCCTGTATGACAAAAATGACCGTGAGGATAGAAATAACAATCGGGATGGTCTGGATATCCGGGTAAATGAGCTGCAAGCCTTCCACTGCCGACGATACGGAGATGGGAGGAGTGATAATACCATCTGCAAGCAGCGTACTCCCACCTATGACGGCAGGTACAGTAAGCCATTTGGCATGTTTCCTGACCAACGCATACAAAGCGAAAATCCCACCCTCGCCGCGGTTGTCTGCACGAAGGATCAGAATTACGTATTTAATGGTAGTCAGAAGAGAGAGCGTCCAGAAAACACAGGAGATAGAACCATAGATCAACTCTTCTGTAATGACTTCATTTAATAAAATCGCCTGCATGGCATACAACGGCGATGTACCTATATCACCATAAATAATCCCGAATGCGACAAGCACGCCAGCGGCGGAAATTTTATCAATATTATGCTTCGATTCCATCTACATTTTTTAAAAAAACGGCGAAAGGTAGGAAACGGCAAGCAAACTATTATCAGCCCAGCAAAAAATTAATATTCAAGGCTTGATTAATACTTAAAAAAAGGTTTTGTAAAGAAGGAAAATGTTTAATCCGATGATCACAAGTGTTATAATCCAGCTGATTACGGTAAGTGAGCGAGAGTTGGCAAACTTACCCATAATCTTCTTGTTAGATGTGAAAAAAACAAGAGGAACCACCGCAAAACTCAGTTGCAGAGAAAGGATTACCTGGCTAAGCACCAGCAGTTCTGCAGTTCCTTTTTCTCCGTAAAGTGATGCAACGATCAACGCAGGCACAATAGCGATTCCACGCGTAATCAAACGACGTACCCACGGTTTTAACCGGATGTTGAGAAATCCTTCCATCACGATCTGTCCTGCCAGGGTTCCTGTGAGCGTAGAACTCTGCCCGGATGCCAGAAGCGCCAATGCGAAAAATATACCTGCAAAACCTACGCCGAGTATGGGATCAAGTAAATGGTAAGCATCTGTAATGTCTGCAACTGTAAAATGCCCGTTTTTATGAAAAGCACTTGCAGCCAGAATCAATATAGAACCATTGATGAAAAAAGCGAGTCCGAGTGAAACTGTCGAGTCAATCGTTGCAAATTTAATCGCAGATTTTTTGCCGGCTTCGTCTTTGTTGAAAGCTCTGGTCTGAACGATACTGGAATGGAGATAAAGATTATGGGGCATCACCGTGGCTCCCAAAATACCAATGGCAATGTAAAGCATACCGGGATTGGTAATAATTTCCGCTTTCGGGATAAGTCCGTCGAGCATACCGGCAACAGATGGCTGGGAAACAATCATTTCATACGCGAAACAAAGAAGTATAATTCCCATCAATCCGGCCACGATGCTTTCAATAATCCGGAAACCTTTTTGCTGGAAATATAAGACTAACAATACATCCAGCGCTGTGAACAAAACACCTACGGGTAGTGGCAATCCGAAAAGGAGGTTCAAGGCAATCGCTGAACCGATTACTTCTGCTAAATCCGTAGCAGCGATGGCTATCTCTGATAAAATCCACAACACAAAAGACACCGGGCGGGAGTAGTAATCGCGGCATGCCTGCGCAAGATCCCGACCCACTGCGATACCCAGCTTGAGCGACAAATGCTGCAGCAGCATGGCAAACAAATTGGAAATCAGGATCACTGACAATAATGTATATCCGAATCTTGATCCTCCTTCAATATCTGTAGCCCAGTTTCCGGGATCGATATAACCCACTGCGACCAGTAAACCTGGGCCGGTGAAGGCCATCATTTTCTTCCAGAAGCCAGCTCCTTCAGGAACTGATATTGATGAGTGCACTTCCGACAGCGAGGCCAGCAGTTCTGGTTGTTGTATATTTTTTTTTGGAGATTCTTCCACTTTGTACTTTTCCGATATTCGTTCACTATACCCGGTAAGGGCTATTGAAAACAAATATAAGATATGCTTTAAATATATTTTTAGATTAATCTAAATTTTTTTAAGATGATTTGAAAATTGTACTTTTGCCAATTAGGTTATACAATAGGGAAGTACGTGAGAGATTTCTTTCGTACCGATGGTTTTATCAACAGATTACCTTTCAGTTGAGGCTTGGTTGCCAGAAGCTGATATCTGATAAATATGCAGAATTCTTTCACTGAGGAAAATTATTTAAAAATCATCCATGCTCTTTCAGGCAGAGACGGGCTTGAAGTGACCACCAACGCGCTGGCCGAGAGTACTTCCACACGTGCGGCCTCCGTCACTGATATGTTGCGCAAACTAGCGGAAAAAGGTTTGATTCACTATAAAAAATATCAGGGTGTAACACTTACGGAAGCAGGTGAAAAGGTGGCGATCAGTGTGATCCGAAAACACAGACTCTGGGAAGTTTTTTTAGTTGAAAAACTGGGATTCGGATGGGATGAGGTTCATGATATAGCAGAGGAACTGGAACATGTGCCGTCCAATGAATTGGTAGAACGTCTCGATGCATTTTTGGGACATCCCCGCTTTGATCCGCACGGAGATCCTATACCGGACGCGAAGGGGAATCTGACCGATCCTGATTACCTGATACTTACCGACGTAGGGGTAGGAGAGAAAGTACTGATGATGGGTGTGCTGGACCACGCACCTTCTTTTCTTCAGCATTTGGACAGATCAGGCATTACATTGGGCAGCGTACTTGAAATAACAGAAATTAACGAATATGATAAGTCCGCTTCTGTACGGATCAACGGGAGTCAAACGTTGTTCATTAGTCTTGAGGTGTCTAAAAATTTATTAGTTCAGCGCCGATGAGACTTAACCAGCCATGAGACTAAAAATACTCGATCGTTATCTGATCAAAAATTTCCTGATAACCTACGTTTTCGTTGCCTTCGTCATCGTGCTTATCATCTGTATGATCGATTACACGGAGAAGGTGGACAACTTTCTGGAAAAGAAAGCACCTCTGAATGCGATTATTATAGATTATTACCTCAATCTGATTCCTTACTGGATCAACTACATCAGTCCGCTGATGGTGTTCATTGCTACTGTTTTCTTCACATCCCGAATTGCAGCAAGAACTGAAGTGATTGCTATGCTGAGCAGCGGGATCAGCTTCGGACGTATGTTGCTGCCGTATATGATCGGTGCTTCCGTTCTGGGCGCGGTGACCTTTCTTCAGGTGGGCTGGATTTTGCCGTTAGCTAATAAAGTGCGAAATACGTTTGAGAAGACCTATGTTAAAAACGAGTTCTATTTTAGCGGAAGAAACGTACATATTACCATTGCGCCGGATGTATACGCCTATCTGGAAAGCTACAATACGGCATCCAAGACAGGAAATAAATTCACGATGGAAACGGTCAAGGATAATAAACTGGTGCAAAAATTTTCTGCAGACAAAATTGTGTGGCAACCTAAAAAGGGCAAATGGACGCTGCAAAACTATCAGATCAGAACTTTGGATAGCCTTAGTGAGAAAATTAAAACCGGCGTGGAGATTGATACAACTATTAATCTGTTTCCGCGTGATTTTGAAAGTGATTATAACCTTTTTGAGACTTTCACACTGCCGGAACTCAATGCCTATATTGATCTGCTGAAAAGCCGTGGTGCCGACGGGCTGGAGGTGTATATGATTGAGAAATATACCAGATTTACGCAACCATTCGCCATCCTGATCCTGACAGCTATCGGCGTAATTGTATCGGCCCGAAAGAGCAGGAAAGGGGTAGGTTGGCAAATTGCGCTGGGTTTCATGCTGGCATTTATATACATACTGTTTTTCCTGTTATCAAAAGGCGTTGCAGAAGCAGGTACGATCAATACATTATTTGCGGTGTGGTTGCCCAATATTGTTTTCTCTTTTATAGGTTTAATTTTGTACAAAACCTTGCCGAGATAGTGCGTGAAGCCCTTAATCGGGTCCTAAAATTGAAATCAAATAATTACACTACTTTTGTCCGCTAACTAAAATTACGATTGAATGAAGCCAGCACGCCTACTCCTGGTAATACCATGTTATAATGAGGAAGCTATCTTGCATTTGACATACACTACATTAAAACGGTACTATGATGAAATTAAAAGCAAAGGATTAATTGCTGCTGACAGTAAACTATGTTTCGTGAACGATGGTAGCAGAGATAAAACCTGGGAAATTATTGAAGAACTGGGAGCTGTTGACAATCAGGTGATTGGCGTAAAGCTTTCTCGTAACTTCGGACATCAGAGTGCTATTATGGCCGGATTGGATAACCAGGTGGACGCTTTCGATTGCTTTATCACCATCGATGCAGATCTGCAGGATGATATTCAGGCTATCACCGGGATGATTGAAAAACATCGCGAAGGTGCTATGGTTGTTTATGGTGTTCGCGGAGACCGCAGTAGCGACAGCTGGTTTAAGCGCTCCACCGCAGAAGGATTTTACGTATTGATGCAAAAAATGGGTGTTCCTGTTGTTTTTAACCATGCTGATTTTCGCCTTATGGATCGCCGGGTGTTGCAGGAGCTGGGTAATTTCAGAGAAATTAATATGTTTCTGAGAGGTATTGTACCCCTTATTGGTTTCAGAAGCGACAAAGTTGTTTACAGCCGATTAGAACGGCAGGCAGGAGAAACTAAATACCCATTGAGTAAAATGCTCCTTTTTGCCTGGAATGGCATTACGTCTTTTTCTACATTTCCCATGCGGCTTGTGTTATACTTTGGAGTGTTCAACTTCATTATGGCTATGCTGATAGTGGTTTATATACTGTTCTCCTATATTGTTGGTTTTACTGTACCTGGCTGGACTTCCACCATGTTGCCACTTACCTTCTTCAGTGGCTCCAATATGATGGCACTCGGTCTGATCGGAGAATATATAGGAAAGATTTATGAAGAGGTCAAAGGTCGTCCTCGTTACATCATCGAAAAAATTGTAAATGAATAGGTTTTATAGAAAGTACCGGGTTTTTGGAAACTGGATCAACGTCCTGCTGATGATCAGTGTTTTGTTGCCGCTGCTTATTTTGTCGTATTATAATCATCCTTCTCCTGCGGACGATTACTGCTATATTGATACAGTATTTAAATTTGGATGGCTGGAGGCCATGAACTATTATTATTCCGGCTGGACAGGACGTTACTTCGGTATTTTTCTCAATCATTCCAATCCACTTCTTTTTCACTCCATAGCAGGTTTTAAAATACTACCTGTTGTATTGTTGTCAGGTGTGGTATTTGCTTTATATAACCTCTTCAGGCACCTCACACCTACCTTGTCGCGTCTTGCTCATCTTGGTTTTGCAGGAGTAGTGTTTTTTCTATATCTGTTGAAAATGGCAAGTATATCAGAGGCATTTTACTGGATGGCTGCTTTTGTGACGTATACAATCCCCAATATTTTTACGCTGTTATGGGTTGTGCTGGTGTTACGCTATTATCGTCAGGATAATCCTACGGCAAGAATCGTTGCTGCCTCGGGCTCCGCGTTTCTGATATTTGCTGTGATAGGAAGCAGCGAGACAAATCTGCTGATCATGGTATTGCTGGTAGGAGCATGGTGGGTTTACCGGCTTTTGTTCCATCGCAAAGTAGATGTGTTTATGGTAGCTATGCTGGCTGTTACAATGATATCCTGCTATTTATATTTCAGTTCCGCGGGAAACCAGGCCCGCATAGGTGGAAATCCCTTGGGAGGCGATGTGGTTTTCTCATTCGTGAGTTCTTTCAAAAAGTTAGGTTTGTTGAGTCTTGACTGGATCTTACGTACACCACTTCTTTTGTTTTCCCTTGCATGGCTAATAGTTCTGTCCCGTTTATCAACAGGAGCCCGCAATTACTTTTCAGTGCCAGTTTGGTATGCAGTGTTACTTTACGTTGGTATTTTGGCCGCTCAGCTTTTTCCATCGTATTACGGAGTTGGAATAGAGCCGACTCCACGCGTAATTAATTGTGTTTATTTCTTCTTCCTGATTGGCTGGTTCTATATCATTGGTGTGTTATTTCACTACTTGCAAAAAGGCAAGACCGGACGTTCGGATTTTTCATTTACCAGATACGGAATTCTGTATGTTCTGTTAGTAGTTTCATCTTTCCTCGCTTTTTATTCAAGCAGTAACGTGCGCTTGATTTATACCGATTTATTGAAAGGAAAAGCAGCCGCATTTGACAAAGAGATGGATAGCCGGTATGCGTTGCTGCGTACTTCCAAGGATGATATTGTGTACCTGCCTGCTATTGAATCAAAGCCATTATCTATTTTTTATGATGATGACATCAAGACAGAAAAGGACCATTGGTGGAACAAGTGTCTTGCAGGTTATTATGGAAAGAAAGCAGTTATTTTAAAGGAATATGGTCGTGAATAAGAGTTTATTACGGATAGGAATTCTGTTGCCCGTTCTGATCTGGATAGCTGTTGTCTATTATTATGCTGTGGACGTACCATGGTTTGATGACTTTGACCCGTTTCCCGACTTTCTGAGAAGCTGGATCGATTCCAAATCGGTTTCAGAAGCGTTAGGCTATCTGTTCCAGCCTAATAATGAACATCGTATGGTGATCGGCAAGCTTGTTACACTGCTTTATTATAAAGTAACAGGTAAGCTCAGTGTCAATTTCGTATTATTTTCAGGTGTCTGTTTTACACTGAGCACTTTCGTGTTATTCTGGTCCGCATTTAAAAGAAGCAACCTGAGTTTATACTATTTTTTACCTGTAGCTTTTCTTCTGTTCCAGGTGCAGTATCACTTGGTTTTTCTGTGGGCGATATGCAGTATGCAACATCAGGCTGTAGTGTTCTTCGTTACACTTTCGATGTTAATGCTATCCCGGAATAAATTCTGGTTTGCTATTGCGGCAGCTTTGCTGGCCAACTATAGCATGAGCAATGGCATTTTTGTGTGGGCGGCCGGAGCAGGAATTCTTATTTTACAGTCGTCGTACAAAAATCTTGCTATTTGGTTGGTAGCCGCTGTAGCTGCTGTCACATTTTATTTTATTGGCATGTCTCCGCAAGGTAACGAGTCAAGTGTTGAGTTCTTTCTGGCACACCCTCAATTATCTGTTTTTGGCTTTTTTGCTTTTTTGGGTGGACTGGTTGATTTCTTTCCTGAAAAGGATATTGTTACCAGATCTGTATTACCGGTTTTGTTAGGCCTGGCTGCCACAGTTTGGATAAGTGTATGGGGATTTGCCAACACACGCCCATGGCTGACCAGAACATTCGGTGTGGCTTTCAAGAAGAAATCAGTATTGAAAGTAGCTGATGAAAGCACTCCGGGCGAAAAGTCGTTACAGGAGTTCTTGATAGGTATACTTCTGTTTTTGCTTGCTAATGCTTTAATCATCGGGTTTTTAAGACCGCGATTCGGATTTTTTGTCATGATTGTCAGCAATTACAAAATGTATCCTGCCCTGTTTTTAATTATTACTTATTTATCTGTACTCCTGTCTGTAAAAGTCGCGACTGGTAAAAGGATATTCCGCTTTGGTCTGATCATTAGTATAGGCATATGGGCTATTTCGATGGTCACCTATATCCCGGTTATAGCAGAACGAAGTAAGTACCTCATGGTTAATTCTTACAATCAGGAACATAATGGTTTTGGCTTAGGCCATATTGCATTTTCTAAAACCGCAGTTTATGTGGATAATCTGATGAAAAGAATGACATCGGATGATATCTATCACTTTCCGCAGGAGGCGGATTGGCTGGTAAATGAAATCAATAGTCAGCATGGAGAAAAACTGACTGCAAACGATGTCCGGTATCGGGTAGAGAATAATTCCATTTTTGTGGAGGATGAGACTTCTGAGTATACTCTGAAACGAAAAGGGGGGCAGTATGCTTATCTGAAACAAAATGGAAAGTTGTTGCTTTTTAAATTAGCACAGAACCGATACGACGGACGCAACTTATTCCGGCAGTTTGATAAGGGTTCTGTGGTTGAAATCCCATTTTCTACCCTGAGGCAGGGAGAGTATGAGTTAGGTATTGTGCGGAGTTTCGATCATGTTCCGGCCAGCCGGGTTTTGGGAAAGGTAAAGATCCCTTAAATAATCAGTTCTCCGATAATTGTCGTAAAGGTGTATTTTTGCCTCATTAAATAATCACACAAAGTAAGAATTTTGAAAAGTCCTCAAATATCTATTGTTGCACCGCTATATAATGAGTCAGAAACCTTTCCATTACTTGTAGAGCGTATCAGTGCATTGATGGATTCCAGTGATCTGTCAATCGAGGTAGTTCTAGTAGATGATGGAAGCAAAGACGATACCGCTATAAAGATTCGTCAGCTTGCATTGGTTGATCCGCGTTATCACGGCGTATTGCTGTCGCGTAACCATGGCCATCAGCTGGCATTAACAGCTGGCCTCAGCAAAGCAAGAGGAACAGAGGCAATATTTGTAATCGACGGAGATCTGCAGGATCCACCCGAATTATTACCTGAATTTTATAAATTGTATAAGGAAGGAAATGATGTGGTGTATGCGGTGAGGAAAAAAAGAAAAGAGGGCTGGATCAAAAAGACAGGTTACTATCTGTTTTACAGATTACTACGCTCCATTTCTTATGTGGAAATTCCATTGGATAGCGGTGATTTTGCACTTGTCAGCCGTCGTGTGGTGGATGTTCTGAATAAAATGCCGGAAGAAAGCCGATACCTGCGAGGGATGCGCTCCTGGATTGGATTTAAGCAGGTAGGATTTGAGTATGAACGTGATGCGCGCGCGGCCGGAGAGTCGAAATATTCCTTTGCGCAACTATTTAAGCTGGCCTATAACGGCATATTCAATTTTAGCGAATTTCCGATCAAATTTATGTCACGAACAGGAATGGTATCCATATTGATCGCATTGGTCTATTTCCTCATCGTTGTGGTTAAAAAAATGTTTTTCGCACATGTAATAGAAGGATTTACCTCCCTCTTGTTCGTGATTATCTTATTTAGTGGAGTTCAGCTTCTTGCCTTGGGTATTATAGGTGAGTATGTGCTGAGGATCTTTTTTCAATCCAAAGGTCGTCCTTTGTTTATCGTTAAAGAGGAGATTGTAAACTGCGAGTACATTAGCTGATGCTGTTTAATTCTATTCAATTTATACTGTTTTTTATTGTCGTCACGCTGGCTTATTTCAGTCTGTCGTGGCGGGGGCGTTGGATGTTATTGCTGGCAACCAGCTGCTATTTTTACATGGTATTCAAGCCGGTATTCATTCTGATTCTTTTCGGAACGATTGTCATTGATTACTATGCCGGTATCTGGATCGCGCAAACGCAGGATAAGAAGCAGAAAACACTTTTGCTGATCCTTAGTCTGATATCCAATATTGGCATTCTCGCCTTCTTTAAATATTATGATTTTGGAAGAAATTCGGTGAATGATCTTCTGAATATGGTGGATATCAGATCCATTATTCCGCCCTTGGAGCGACTACTTCCCGCTTCTATCGCTCAGTGGATGGTGAATGGAGGTGGAGAGGTGATCCTGCCGATAGGCCTTTCTTTTCACACATTTCAGGCCATGAGTTACACCATTGAAGTGTACCGCGGTAATCAGATTCCCGAACGTCATTTTGGGATATACGCATTGTATGTGATGTTTTATCCGCAATTGGTTGCCGGGCCTATTGAGCGGCCACAAAACATGCTGCATCAGTTTCATTCCTATTTTAAGTATGATTTCGAGCTGGTCAAATCGGGATTAATGCAGATGGCTTTCGGTCTGTTTAAAAAGATTGTCATCGCGGATCGCCTGGCCGAAGTGGTGAACTTCGTGTATGATAATCCGTCTGAGCAGAATGGAATTTCGTTGCTGGTAGCTACAGTATTTTTTGCGTTTCAGATTTACTGCGATTTCAGCGGTTATTCCGATATGGCCATTGGTGCGGCACGTGTGATGGGTTTTACATTAATGGATAATTTCCGTTCTCCCTATGAGGCCGCTTCCGTGTCGGAGTTCTGGGGGCGCTGGCATATATCTCTTTCTACCTGGTTCAAAGACTACCTCTATATACCATTAGGTGGAAACCGTAAAGGAGAATTCGCCAAATACCGGAACCAATTTATCGTTTTCCTCGTCAGCGGGCTGTGGCATGGAGCAAGCTGGAATTATGTGATATGGGGAGCGCTGCATGGTACATATCAGGTAAGTGCATCCATTCGTGATAAATGGATGAAAAGAGCGGGTATAGAAATTCCGAAAAATCGTTTTACACGAATTATTGGGACCGTTATCACTTTTGTGCTGGTTACCGTTGCCTGGGTATTTTTCAGGAATCACCTTTCACCGGTGAGCAGATCATTCACAATTCTGTATAAAATCATGACCTTATCATGGAGCGATCAGCTCCATACTCCTTTCAACAATATTGAGATGTGGTTTTGTGTATTTTTGGTGGTCTTCTTGCTTGTCAAAGAGCATTTCATGGAAAAGATTCCCACCCGCAACACCTTGATGTTTTATCTGCTTTTCGGAGTAATTGTTTTCTTTACTTATTTCCTAGGAGTAGTTACTGAAAATCAGTTTATCTATTTTCAATTTTAAATATTTTACACAAACATTTTACTCTGATATGTGTTATCAGACAAAGGGTATTGTTGTGTGAATTCTGACATCCTGCTTAATAACATATTTAGTTTAATAATAACATGTACGAAGTGACAGCTGACAACCGATTAAAGAAACTGATTATCGTTGGAGATCGTGTTTTGATAAAACCCAAAAGTCCGTCGGACAGAACCAATAGTGGGCTGTATCTGCCACCAACTGTAACTGAAAAGGAACAGGTGCAAAGCGGATATGTGATCAAGGTGGGACCGGGTTATCCCATACCGGCAGCAACAGAAGATGAGCCTTGGAAAGAAACAGAGGAAAAGGTGAAATATATGCCTTTGCAGTCAATGGAAGGCGATGTAGCTATATACCTTCAGAGAAATGCTATCGATCTTGAATATGATGGAGAGAAATATGTGATCGTGCCGCAATCATCTATTCTGATGTTGGAGCGGACAGAAGATTTATATTAATTCTTCAAAATGTCTGACGTTATATGGTAATTGAAAAACGGGAGTATTAACTTGGTAAATCCTGACAAAGCAGTCCACGCAGGACTGCTTTATTTTTTACCTAAAATCAACGATATGCTGTATTTACTCTTGACTCTTCTGAATTTTGGGTTACTGATCTGGTTCATATTTATCTGTTTCAGCGTATTTAAACTGGTCAAAGAAAGCATGGGAATACCCGCTCTGATCGTATTTATACTTGGATGTTTTTCTTTTACTAAAGAACGGATCACAAACAAAGATGCTCCAATATATAGTGGAGGGGACAGAACGATTGGCTGGCAAACTTTGGAAAGCGGGATTTCTCATGAAATCGCGCTCAGTTATTCATATCCTAAAGACACGCTTGATCGTGCAGAAGGTAAAATTGTACAAAGTGGACTTATGGGTGGGCATCAATGGGAGACTACAAATGTGACTTTTTACGAAAGCAAAGGAAAGATATATTATCTGGTGTCGGGTACTCATAACTGGAAACTACTCGGACTGACACTTTACAATGAACCGAAGCAGTTTAGCGGAGAAGTTAAACAATAAAAAATTTGTTCGCAATTTGCCTGACCGAAGCAGTACCTTTGCATTATGTCGGATTTTGAAAAAATAGAAAATACACTTGCAGGAATGGGTATTGACGCCCTGAATGAGATGCAGGTGGCTGCCCGCAAAGCAATTACAGAAAGTGATGAAGTACTACTTTTGTCACCAACAGGTTCAGGAAAAACGCTTGCTTTTTTGCTGCCTCTCGTATCATTAATGGAAAAGGAGCATGATCAGGTACAGTGTCTCGTAATTGTACCTACACGGGAGCTTGCCTTACAAATTGAACAGGTATGGAGAAAGATGTCCACTGGATATAAAGTGACTTGCTGTTACGGCGGGCATGATATGCAAACGGAAATACGAAGTTTGGTGGAGCCTCCTGCATTGTTAATTGGAACGCCGGGCCGTCTTTTGGATCATATGCATCGTAAATCTTTCTCATATAGTCGTGTGCGTACACTTGTATTGGATGAATTTGATAAGTCGCTGGAAATGGGTTTCCAGGAAGAGATGACAGAGATTATCCAGAATGTGCGTTGGGTTACTAAAAAGGTGCTGGTTTCTGCTACAGCCGGGCCCAAAATTCCATCATTTGTTAAGTTTAAAAATCCGGTAGAACTTGATTTCATTTCCAACAAGAATGAAGCAAGCGGGCTAACGGTGGTTCAGGTGATCAGTCCGGACAGTAACAAGATGAATAGTCTGGTTCGGCTTCTTGGTGCTATAGGCAGTGAATCCGCTATGATTTTCTGTAATCAACGTGATACTGTTGTGCGCATCAGTGAGATATTGAAAGAGGAAGGCTTAGAATGCGCGTTTTTTCATGGAAAACTGGAGCAGGAGGATCGTGAACGGACATTAATCAGGTTTAGAAATGGCTCTGTGCGTTACATTGCAGCCACTGACCTCGCAGCTCGCGGACTGGATATTCCGGAAGTTAAACATGTGATCCATTTTGAATCTCCTATGAGGGCCGATGAATTCCGCCACCGAAACGGGCGAACTGCACGTATGCAATCGGAAGGAACAGCATATGTGATGCTCAATTCGGATGAAACAATTCCTGATTACATCACTATCAAACCTAAGGATTTTACTTTACCTTCCAAATACGTAGCACCTGAAGCTCCTTTGTGGACCACGATCTATATCAGTGGGGGAAAGAAGAATAAACTCAATAAAATGGATATTGTAGGTTTTCTTTTACAAAAAGGAAAGCTGGAGAAACAGGACCTGGGATTGATTGAGGTTAAGGATACTATCTCATTTGCTGCAGTGAATAAAACAAAAGTTCGTAAAATGCTGGATCTGATCACCTCAGAAAAAATGAAAGGTAAAAAATACAAAATTGAAGTGGCAAGGTAACGGAGATTCAGATATTTCTTAAAATTGTAAATCCGAGCAGTATGACAAATGCTGAAACAGCAATAGCTTTTTTTCTGAAAAATGTGTAAGATGGGGCACGCATCAAAACTTCAGATAACGCTATATAGATCAGGATCATCGTCACCGGATATACCAGCGCGTTGAGCTGAAAGGCATTCAGGAAGTGGCCATGTAAAAGCTGATGAAAAGCACGCTGTCCACCACAACCCCAGCAAAGCCAGTTTGTTGTCGCGTGCAACAGACAAGGAGGTCCCCAGGAATGTTCTGAGGGATCAAAGCTATAATAGATGGTCACGGTAGCAAGTACCGTGACCAAAATGGTTAACTTTTTGATGGTAACCAAGTGGCGCTGGTTCGTCATGCCGACCTAGTCTCTTACAACAAAGACCCTGACAATAAGATCGTGAAGAGCCTGTTCCTCTTTGTTAAAAAGTGGCCACAACCACAATAAAAAGCAAAAGTTAAGTGTCAGGTATTTAATAAGGGTACGACCAATCGCAGCTCCCAGCGTAAGTCCGTTGCCGTATTCATCCCGGACCTGTATTTTCATCAGGCTCTTGCCTAATGTAGCACGACGTGGGGAACTGAGCATGAAGACTTCATAAATGATTGGCCCCAAAAAGCTAATCAAAAGTAGTGGTAATATTGCGAGTCCACCTAGCAAAGCTGCAAAGTCATTATCAAATGTGCGTGTTAATCCGCCTATTCCGAATAGGGGGACAATAAGGACTGACATTGCGACTCCAACAATAAGTGTATCAATGATCTGAGCTACGAGTCTGTTACCAAATCCTGCGAGTGTAAAATTTTGCATAGTCAGGTTGCTTGAATGGTTGTGAAGTACCTAAGTAAGCATCAAGATAGCAAATAGGAAAGAAATTTAGGCTGAAAGGTAAAACAATCGGATAAATGTAAAATTTGGGCAACAAAAAAAGCACCCCACTTCGGCAGGATGCTTTCAAAAATGCTGTTATGACTTAAACTTAGATAACGCGAACGTTAACTGCGTTTAGACCTTTTTTGCCATTTTCTACGTCATAAGACACTTTGTCGTTTTCACGGATATCGTCCTGAAGACCTGAAACGTGTACGAAAATGTCTTTTTCACCGCTTGACGGTTGGATGAAACCAAATCCTTTGGAATCATTGAAAAACTTAACTGTGCCTTCTGCCATTAGTATTGATCTTATATTTTTTAAAGCTCAAATGTAGATAGAAAATAGAGATATACAAGAAAAATAATTAAAAAGGTTTAGAATTAATCTATTTAGTTAGGCGTTCAAAACCAGAGTTTTAAGAATAATTATATCTTTTATGTTGTTTCAAGATGTTGGTCGCTCTTGGTATTTTACAATTTGACAGTGCTTATTTAAATCCTTTGTATTGTTTTTCTGTTTTTAATTTACATTTTATGAATGTAGGAAAATGATTAGCTTTACTTCGATTATTTCTATTTCAAAAAAATGCCGGTTTTAAAAGAAACTGATTTTATTTCTCCCTTCTGGTTGCCCAACGGGCACATGCAGACCATTTATCCTGCGCTTTTCAGGAAAGTAGCGGGTGTTATATACCGGCGGGAGCGAATAATTACGCCTGATCAGGATTTTCTCGATCTGGACTGGTCGCCGGCAAGCCATGGTCATTCACGCAAAATTGTAATCCTTTCTCATGGTCTTGAAGGAAACAGCACCAAGCAATATATAGTAGGTATGGTGAAGTTGCTGAATAGTGCAGGATATGATTGTCTGGCTTGGAATTTTCGTAGCTGTAGTGGTGAGATGAATAGCACTCATGTTTTTTATCACAGTGGCGCTACGGATGATCTTGATCTTGTTGTTGGGCATGCCGTTTCGAGAGGCTATCAGGAAGTCTACCTTATGGGTTTTAGTCTGGGAGGAAATCTTACACTCAAATATCTGGGGGAAAAGGAGAGGCAGCGCAGTAAACTTATTCGAAAAGCTGTTGTATTCAGTGTTCCTATGGATTTGAAGCAATGCAGCCTGTCCATTATCAAAAGAGAGAACCGTATCTATATGCATCGTTTTCTCAACACGTTACGCCCTAAAGTAAATACCAAATCACTTTCGTTTCCTGATAAAATAAGTCTGACGAAAGATCATCTGGTGAAAACGCTCTACGACTTTGACGACGTTTACACAGCACCTTTACATGGATTTGATAGTGCATCACACTATTATGAAATGTGCAGTTCCATGTTTTTTGTAGAGCATATTGCAATCCCAACCTTGATTGTAAATGCTGATAATGATCCGATTGTACCGGGATCCAGTTTGCCTCTTGATCTGATCAGTTCACTTGACCATGTGCATCTTGAATTAACCAGCCAGGGTGGTCATTGTGGTTTCCGGCAGTCACAATTATTGAATGGCGTTTATTGGTCTGAGAAAAGAGCACTCGATTTTATACAAAAAAGTGATTTTTTGTAAATAAATATATATCCCAGGATAATTAAATGCTTGCACCGGATATTTTGTTAGCGACATAGTAAACAGATTTGTAATTTTGTCTCCTTATCAGCAAGCTATCGGATTGAGTATTTTTGATTTGTATACTTTTAAATTGGTAATTAATAAGTTATCTGCCGCTTCATGCCCACATTAACACTTAACAGCCCGTACATTATCATTGATTTTGACAGTACTTTCAGCAAAGTTGAAGGTCTGGATGAATTAGCTGCCATTGCGCTTGCAGGGCATCCCGAACGTGAAAGGATCGTTCAGGAAATAGTTGATCTTACAAACAAAGGTATGAACGGAGAGATGTCGTTTGCCGAAGGACTTCGCCAGCGCATCGGTCTGCTGAAAGCAAACCGCTCTCATATTGAAGATCTGATTGTATTCCTAAGAACCAGGGTTTCGGATTCATTCAAAAGAAATCAACATTTTCTCACTGAGAATACTGACAATATATTTATTGTATCGAGCGGTTTCAAAGAATTTATTGTACCCATCGCTACCGAACTGGGTATTCGTGCAGACCATGTATATGCCAATGAATTCCGGTTTGATCAGGACGATAATATTATTGGTCTAGACGAAAACAATGTGTTGTCAACCGATGGGGGAAAGATAAAGCTGCTTGAAAGTTTAAAACTGGAAGGTGAAGTCTTTGCCATTGGCGACGGATATACGGATTATCAATTGAAAGAATCTGGTCTTGCAAGTCGTTTTTATGCTTTTACAGAAAATGTAGAACGACCTAAGGTTGTTGCAGTTGCTGATCATATTGCTACTTCTTTTGATGATTTTCTTTATGATAATAAGTTAAGCAGAAGTCAATCCTATCCGAAAAGCAGGATCAAAGTCCTTTTGCTGGAAAACGTTCACCCGGTAGCACTTCGCGCATTTGAAGAGCAAGGGTTTAACGTAGAGTTTGTAAAAGGCGCATTGGATGAGGATGAGCTTTGTGAGCGTATCAAAGATGTATCAATCATCGGTATTCGTTCCAAAACCAACATCACAAAACGTGTACTTGAGCATGCGAATCGTCTGATGGCGATCGGTGCATTTTGCATAGGTACGAATCAGATTGATCTTGATGAAGCTGCCAGCCGTGGTATTGCAGTATTCAACGCTCCTTATAGTAACACGCGTTCTGTAGTGGAACTGGCGGTCGGTGAAATGATTTTGCTGATCCGTAACATTGTTACCAAAAGCAACCAAATGCACGCAGGTATATGGGACAAGTCGGCCAACGGAAGTTTTGAAGTGCGTGGTAAAAAACTGGGAATGGTAGGATACGGAAGTATTGGTACCCAATTATCTGTGGTTGCCGAGGCTTTGGGTATGGAAGTGTATTTCTATGATGGAATTGAAAAACTGTCTCTTGGAAATGCAAGAAAACTGAATACGCTGGAGGAGCTTCTGGCTATTTCAGATGTAATCAGTATGCATGTGGATGGCCGTAAAGAGAACAAAAACCTGATCGGGAAGCGGGAGTTTGATTTGATGAAGGACGGCGTTATCTTTATGAATCTGTCCCGCGGACATGTTGTAGATATAGCGGCATTAGCCGACGCAGTGAAAAGTGGAAAAGTGGCCGGTGCAAGTGTGGATGTGTTCCCTTACGAGCCCAAAACAAATGCTGAATCTTTCGAAAGCGAGCTTCGTGGGTTACCAAACGTAATTCTTACTCCGCACATTGGAGGAAGTACAGAAGAAGCGCAGGAAAATATTGGTCATTTTGTGCCTTCAAAGTTGTTGGAATTCATGAACAACGGTAGTTCATATGGAAGCGTTAACTTCCCGGAAGTACAACTACCTAAACTCAAAGATTCGCACCGCCTGCTCCATATTCACGCCAATGTACCGGGTGTACTGGCTAAGTTGAACCAGATCTTTGCGAAAAATAATATTAATATCACAGGCCAGTATCTGAAAACCAATGAACATATCGGTTATGTGATTGTAGATATTGCCAAAGGCTATAAAGAAGAATTTATCCAGGAAGTGAAAGAGGTTGAAGGTACGATCAGGTCCCGGATGTTGTATTGAGGAGTAGGTAAAGAAGTTAGGGGAAGTTAAGAAGTTAGAGGAGTTACTTCTTGAAAAGTCTGTTTTTTGATTTGATTATGATAGATTTGAAGTATCACTTCATCATAATCATGAAGAAATGGAAAAGAGTCGATCTTTTGAAAATCTGATTGTTTGGCAAAAGGCACATTCCTTTGGCCATATACAGAATGACTACTATTCCCTAAGTCCGAAATATTTAATCTTACTTCTCAATTCAGAAGAGCAGGAGTTTCAATTCCTGCCAATATTGCAGAAGGCTATAAAAGGTTGGGCCGTGCCGATAAGGCACGGTTCTATAATATAGCACAAGGAGCTCTTGAAGAGAGTCGTTATTATTTGCGTCTAAGCAAGGATCTGAATTATTTGTCAGACAATGATTACCAGGAAAATAAGTTATTGCTCGAAGAGGTCAGCCGATTACTTAATAGCTATGCAGCAAAAGTATCAGGTAACTGATTGGACCTGATTTTAATCGAAAGGCTAACTTCAATAACTACTTAACTACTATAACTTCTGTTTTAATGCTTACTTTTTTTACCCCCGGTCCAGCCCAGCTCTATCCCACTTTTGAAAAACATGTGCAGACATTCATTGCAAATCAGCTTGGCTCGATTTCGCACAGAAGTCAGCAGTACAGGGATTTGCATAAGTTCACTGTAGAGCAGGTAAGAACTTTGCTGAATGTACCTGATTCCCACGCCATCCTCTTTTTAGGCTCCGCTTCTGAAGCGTGGGAGCGTATTTTATTCAGTTGTGTGGAGTTGGAGAGCTTCCATTTGGTGAATGGTTCTTTCTCCAAAAAGTTTTATGATTACTCCAATGCATTGAACAAGTACGCCCACAAGCAGGAAAAGCCGATGGGAGAAGGATTCGTAGCATCGGAGGTAATTGTGCCTGAATATGCGGAATTGATTTGCACCACGCACAATGAAACCAGTTCTGGTGTGCAGATGGGTGTTAATGAAATACATAAATTAAAACAAAAGAATCCGGATAAGCTGATAGCCGTGGATATGGTGTCTTCTGCACCTTACCCGGATCTGGATTATTCATTGGTCGATACTGCATTCTTTTCTGTTCAGAAGGCGTTTGGCCTTCCGGCAGGGCTTGGTGTCTGGATTGTAAATGAAAAATGTCTGCATAAAGCAGAATCGATTCGCCAGCAGTATTCGATTGGAGCCCACAATGATCTGCCAACCTTGTGGAAAAACGCCCAAAACAATGAAACACCGGCAACGCCTAATGTAATGGGGATTTATCTGTTAGGGAAAATAGCGGAGGATCTTAACAAAATAGGTGTTGCCGCAATCAGAAAAGAAACAGAACAAAAAGCGGCTTTGCTTTACAAGTTTTTCGAAAAGCAGAGCGGATTTTCATTGTTTGTAAAAGAAAAGTCACAACGGTCACAAACTGTTATTGTCACAAATACCGAAGCTCCGTCTGCAGATATCATCAAGGCGGTGAAGGAAAAAGGATTGGTTATAGGAAGCGGTTACGGACAGTTTAAAGGATCGCAGTTACGTGTGGCCAATTTCCCGGCAACGAGTACTGCACAAATTGAAGAGCTGATCAGCGTTTTAAACACGCTGTAAAACATAACAGATACTTAAAGAATAAAGAAGCGTAGAATCTCCGGATTTTGCGCTTCTTTGTTTTGTGGATATTTCAAATGGCCCGATCACGTATGATTTCCGTATTGCTACGTAACCATTGTTCCTTCCCTTACCTTTTAAATTTTTTCTATGATGAACGATTCAACGAATCAGCATGATGGCCAGTCGCGCCGAAGTTTTATCAAGACATCTTCATTGGCAGCATCCACATTCTTTATTGTCCCACGACATGTACTGGGGAAAGGCTTTATCGCTCCGAGCGACAAACTGAATATTGCAGGCATTGGGGTGGGGGGTAAAGGTAAAAGTGACCTGGCTAGTTTCGCGAAAAGCCCGAATGTCAATATTGTGGCGTTGTGTGATGTGGACGATCGCCAGGCGGTTGCGTCCAAAGCGGCCTTTCCTAAAGCCAGCTATTACAAAGATTTCCGGGAAATGCTTGCCAAAGAAGACAAAAGCATTGATGCAGTTTCTATATCAACACCCGACAATACCCACGCGGTTGCTACACTGGCTGCTATGCAGCTTGGTAAACATGTGTATACACAGAAGCCACTTACACATGATATTTACGAAGCGCGTATTCTTGGTCAGGCTGCAAAGAAATATAAAGTTATCACGCAAATGGGAAACCAGGGTGGATCGGGCAATGGTGTACGACGGATGAAGGAAATATACGATTCCGGAGTCATTGGTGAAGTGCACAAAGTATTGTGCTGGACCAACCGACCTGTATGGCCACAGGCGGTTCCTACGGATAACGTCGATCCGATTCCGGCTGAATTGGATTTTGATTTATGGCTGGGCCCCGCTCCAAAAGTAGGTTACAATAAGGCATATCTCCCATGGAACTGGAGAGGCTGGTGGCCATATGGTACGGGCGCTTTGGGTGATATGGCTTGTCATATTATGGATCCTGTTTATCGTATTCTTCCCATTTTATACCCTGTTTCAGTAGAATGCAGCGTTGCCGGCACATGGACATTTACGTTGCGTGAAAAAGATCATAATCCTGACTGGACGCCGTTTTCTTCAACTATACATCTGGATTACCCCCGTAATGACGGCAAAGGCAATATCAAGGTAAGTTGGTATGATGGCGGCATTTTGCCAGAACGTCCTGAGGAACTGCTTCCTGGAGAAGCATTTGGAAATCCCGACGGCGGCGTGCTGTTTATCGGTGATAAAGGTAAGCTGATGGCCGATTGCTACGGTGCTAATCCACGTCTTTTACCATTAAAGAAAAACGAAACTTTAAATATTCCCGAGACAATCAAACGGGTTCCTAATGAAGACCATTATCTCAACTGGGTCGATGCCTGTATTGCCGGTTATGGAAAGGGGCAAACGAGCTCACCTTTTGAATACGCAGCACCTTTTACAGAAAGTATTTTGATTGGCAATCTTGCCCTGAGAAGCTGGATGTTAAGAGACAAGCCTGACGCCCAGAAAACTGCTGATAAATACAATGGTCGGAAGAAACTTTTATGGGATGCTCAAAATATGAAAGTAACCAATTATGATCTGGCTAACCAGTACGTAAAACGTGACTACCGGGATGGCTGGGAGTTGAAGTTATAAGTACTGACTATTTTTACATATTAAAACCTGTTTAAAACTCGGGTAAGCTTTAAACAGGTTTTTTAGTTATTATTAAATTTATTAAATAGCATTTAAAGAATATATTTTTAGCTTTATGCCCTGTTAGTTAAAAGCATTAGTTGGTGGCCACTTTTGAAACGTTGAGAAATTTCGGGACCGATCAGGAATTGTGGGCTGCAATACGCCGCAGTGACGAAGTAGCGTTTACAAGGATGTTTGATACCTATCACTCTACACTCTACAACTACGGCTTTAAGCTTTGCAGCAATTCTGCTATTGTGGAAGATGCTGTTCAGGATGTTTTCATCGATATCTGGCGACTCAGACAAAGTCTGGTAGAGAATATTTCTTCCATCAAATTTTATTTGTACAGAGCCCTACGTCGCAGGATTACCTTAGCATTAGGCAAATTCCCGCTTACAGAGGAAATCAGCGTATTGAATGAAAACAACGAGCCGTCTAGTTTTGCTACTATGGAAACAATACTGATTGCCACAGAATCTTCGGAAATACGTTCCCGTCAGATACAGGATTTACTTGCTGGTCTTCCCGATCGTCAGGTAGAAGCACTTACGCTGCGTTATTTTGATGATTTCAGTATTGATGAGATTTCCCAGATTATGGGAGTCAGTGAAAAATCTGTCCGCAACTTTATTTATAAGGCGCTCACTTCGATGCGGGAGCACCGCCAGAGTTTGTTGCTTTCTTCCTTGATTTTCTGCCTGTTATTTATTTTTTAGAATTTTATTTAAAAATAATTTCATTTTGGAGGGGTCATTTTGCAAAAGTGAGGCTCTTTCTATTTGAAAGCCTTAAAACCAGTTTATCACTCGCATGAAGTACGATCCATATTCGCTCACGGAATTAATTCGGAACGACGACTTTATTGCTTGGGTAAGACATCCTGATGAAGCGAGTGAAACAAGATGGCAGGAATTCTTAAAAAATAATCCTGAAAAGCGAAGTGTAGTAGAAGATGCCCGGGGATATGTAAATCTGGTTGCTGAAGATACCGGGAAGCATAAGCCCACTACGGAACAAAGCCGGAAAATGTGGAGTGTGGTAGAAAGTCGTATGGCTGAGGAATCTGCTGAAGAGATTGCTGTTTCTGGAGAGAAAATAATTAATTCATGGAGATGGGCACGAGTTGCCGCATCGGTAGTTTTGGTAGCGGGTTTCGGTGTAGCTGTATACTGGTATCAGCACAGGCCATCGAAAATGTTAGTTGCAGGCGAAAGTGCAAAGACCGAAACCGTGAGTGAAATAGTCGAGAAAGTGAATAATTCCGACAAACCTATGACGATACTGCTGGAAGATGGCAGTTCGGTTGTGCTGGAGCCAAAAGGGAGATTGACTTTTGCCAGCAAAAGCGACCCGCATAAACGTGAAGTAAGTTTGAGGGGAAGGGCATTTTTTGAAATCAGGAAAAATCCGAACCGTCCTTTTCTTGTATATACGGATGGACTTGCTACCAAAGTGCTTGGAACGAGCTTTCTGATTGATGCCCCTGATAATGGATCGGAAGTAAAAGTTGAAGTAAAAACCGGTAAGGTTTCCGTATTTCCTCTTCGTATGAATGCCAGCGACAAGGAGAGGGAAGAATTTACGAAGCCGGAATTAAAAGGATTGATTCTCATGCGCAACGAAAAGATAGCGTTTTCAAAGATAGATGGTAAAACAATTCGATTACAGGATGTTTTAGTCTCTGTACCCGCGGGCACTGACATTGCAAACCAAATTTTCATATTTGACGAAACACCGGCATCAGAAGTGTTTAAGGCATTGGAAAGTGCTTACAACATGAAGATCATTTATGACAAGTCACTAATGAGTGAGTGCCCTTTGAATGCAACACTCATAGGACAATCCTTCACAGAAAAGTTAGATGTGATTTGTGCTGCACTTGATGCCCGTTACGAGATCAGAGAAAATACAACCACGATATCCGGTAACGGATGTAACTGAATAAAACTATTCCTAACCTTTATTATTTAATACACTAAACCGTTTTAGCCTATGATTTAAATACATTACCCTACACTACAAAACAAAAAAGGATCAGCCATGTTGCAGCATGACTGATCCAAAGGTTTTCCCAAAGTAATTGATGTTACTGCTCATCCGCTTTTCAGTGGATGCAGGGAAAGATTTCGTTGAATAATCTCCTTAACCAACAAATCCATTCAAAAATATGAAAAAAGTTCGACGAATTGATGACTTACTCTTTACACTCATGCGTATAACAGTCATTCAATGCTTTTTGGCGTGCCTGTTTCTGGGCGTGTCGCTGGCACATGATGGGAGAGGTCAGTCCGCTCTTAGTCAGAAGGTGACGCTTAATGTCGAAAATCAGGACATTAAAAAAATTTTAAATCAACTTGAAAAGCAGACCAACATCAAGTTTGTCTACAGTTCCAAGCTGATTCAATCCGATCGCAAAGCAACAATTAAGATTCAGAATGGGTCGCTCTCCCGCGTTCTGGATGAGTTGTTGACACCTTTGCAGCTAAACTATAAAGCTTCAGACGACCTAATTGTGATTAAGCCGGAACGTGCGTCTGAAAAAGTTTCAGAGTCGGCCTCAGACCCAGGTAAAAAAAGTGAATCCGCATCGGCCGACCGGACTATCACAGGAACGGTAAAAGATGACGGCGGCAATGCTCTTGCAGGAGTTAGTATCGTTGTAAAAGGTACTCAAACGGGAACATCATCAGATGCAGATGGAAAATTTTCCCTTACATTACCTGAGGGAGATGCCATTCTGGTTTTTTCTTTCGTAGGATTTCTTTCAAATGAAATAACTGTTGTAGGTAGCCAAAGTGATGTGAATGTAACGCTGAAAGTGGATGATAAAGCACTTGAAGAGGTAGTAGTAGTGGGATATGGTACACAAAAGAAGGAATCGCTGACAGGTGCGATTGCTACCGTAACCAGCAAAGACCTGGAACGTGTCCATGGCGGATCGACGGTAAGTTCAGGACTGGCCGGAAAAATCCCGGGAGTAACTTTCCGTATGCCTGACGGCCGGCCTGGGGCAAGCGCTAACATCCAAATTCGGAATATGGGTAATCCGCTATATGTGATCGATGGTATTCAGCAGGATGCGGGGCAGTTTAATAATATCGCACCTAATGACATTGAAAGTATTACGGTACTGAAAGACGCCTCTGCTGCAATTTATGGGGTAAGGGCTGCGAATGGAGTTGTCGTAGTGACGACCAAACGAGGTAAAAACGGTACAAAAAATACGGTCAATCTGGATGCTTATACAGGTTGGCAAAACTGGTCTCGCTTCCCAAATGTTGTCAATGATTCATATCAGTGGATGGCAGGCAGAGCAGAAGCAGAAATGAACCAGTACGGCAGAACCAATATTACTCAGGCTGAACTAGAGAAATATAAACTTGGAACTGAGCCTGGCTATCAGAGTTTTAATTGGAAGGACTATATTGTGAAAGGTAATTCTCCGTTGTATTCGCTCAATCTGAATATGACGGGAGGTTCGGATAAAATCACCTACTACATTTCTGCAACCAAACTAAGTCAAAACTCAGTGCTTGGTCGTGAATTTACTTTCGAAAGAAGTAACATCCAAAGTAATGTAGATGCCAAGATTACAGATAATCTTAAGATAGGTGTGCAAATTAATGGCAGGATTGAAGTACGAGATAATCCGGGAATTCCTGGTGGTGATGATTATTGGCTTCCTCGTTTTGCTATCTTACGTAACCGACCTTTCGAAAGACCCTATGCGAATGACAATCCTAACTACCTGAACGACATCAAACATAACGAGACCAACTGGGCTTATAACAACAAAAAGCTGGGTGGTTATCAGACAGATATCTGGCGGGTGTTGCAAAGCAACATGAATGCAGAGTACAAAATTCCGGGTGTGAAAGGATTGGTCGCCAAGGGGATGTATTCGTACTATATCGCCGATCAGGTAATGAACGGCCACGAATATACCTACAAAGCTTATACCTATAATCCGCAGGATGATACCTACAATGTAACGGGGGGGAGTACCAACCCATGGAGAGAACGCAGGACGAGAAAGATCATCAGAAATGTGTATCAGGGCCAATTGAACTACAATAATACTTTTGGTAAAAATACATTCGGTGCCACTTTCGTCGCAGAGCGTCAGGAAGAGCGTGACCAGGAGCAATGGGTTCACTCAGTGCCTTCTACGAATGTATTGCCGCTTGTTTATTTTGCCAACATGGATACGTACGATGATAAAGATAATCAACTTGCACGTATAGGGTATATCGGTAGGGTAAATTATGACTATGCAGGCAAGTATTATGTGGAAGCATCTGCGAGACGCGACGCTTCATGGAAGTTTGCTCCGGACCGTCGTGTGGGATATTTCCCGTCTGCATCGGCCGGGTGGCGTGTGACAGAGGAGCAGTTTATTAAAAATATTATTGGTGAGCGAAGTCTGTTGGACGATCTTAAAATCCGGGCGTCTTATGGTGTTCTTGGTGATGACGACATCGGAATCGGACCTTATGACTATTTGCCGGGTTATAACTACAATCAGGGGAATGTCATTTTGAGTGGAAATGCGGTAGTAACATCGCGTGACAAAGGTCAGATTATTAACAACATCTCCTGGTTTAAAAGTAAAATTTTTGATGTAGGAGCTGACTTCTCGCTCTTAGGCACAAAACTCGTCGGTACAGTAGATTACTTTCACCGTTTGAGAACAGGACTTCGTGGTAGAAAGTACGATATTCTCGTTCCCAGTGAATTGGGATATAGTCTTCCTGATGAAAACGTAAACAGCGATTCACAACGAGGCTGGGAAGGGTCTTTAACTTACAATAGCAAGGCGGGAGATGTATCGTACTCTATTGGTGGAAACGTATCATTTGCCAGAAGTAAGTTTGAGCAATCGTACAAACCAATTTTTAACAATTCTCTTGATCAATTCCGCAATTCGTCCGAAGGCAGATATAACAATATCTTCTGGGGTTATGAAACAATAGGACAATTTCAATCACAGGAGCAGATTAATGAGTATGCTGTAAACATTGATGGTCAGGGAAACAGGACCTTATTGCCCGGTGATCTGATTTATAAGGATATAAACGGTGATGGTTTGATTGATGGCAGGGACGAAAGACCAATAGGTTATACAGAAAGTGGTCAGCCGAATGTCAATTTTGGATTGAACCTGGCGGTAAGCTGGAAAGGATTTTCATTCAATGCAGACTTTTCGGGCGGAGCCATGTATTCGTGGAATCAAAACTGGGAACAAAGATGGGCTTACCAGAACGACGGTGCTTTGAACAGTATCTTCCTGGACAGATGGCATCGCAAGGATCCGTTTGATCTGAACAGTGAATGGATTCCTGGTAAGTATCCTGCGTTGCGTTATAACGACGGAGGTCATAGCAATTACAACAAAAATTCTACTTTCTGGTTGCACAACGTGAAATATATCCGTGCAAGAACAATCGAGTTTGGCTATTCACTTCCCAAATCGGTATTAGAGAAAATTAAAATGCAGCGGGCCAGGGTTTATATCAATGGTTACAACCTGTTCTCCATTGACAATCTCAAGGAGTTTGGGGTAGATCCTGAAATTGCAGACGGAAACGGTCTTCAATACCCTCAGAATAAGTTTGTCAACGTTGGGATAAGTCTGTCAATCTAAAATATTTAAAGACGTCGAAATGAAAAAGATATTCTATATAATTACAACGATCATGCTCGCTCTGAGTACCGGGTGTAATGATGACGCTTTCCTGGACCGGCCGCCTACAAGTCTTCTTTCCGAGGAGCAGGTCTGGGGAGATGAAGGGCAGGTTTTATCCTTATTAGGCAACCTGTACAACCGGTATTACGATATTGCATCTGTAAAAAACTGGGAAAGTCTGGGTATGTACAATGAGGCATTCTTCTCGAACGCCGGCAGTTATGGGATGTTCCAGTCGAGCGGATGGGGATATGGAAACGACTTTACTTGGGATTATGGCTACATCCGGGAAATGAATTTGTTTATTCAGAAATGTACTGCAGCGGATAAATTGAGTGCAGAAATTAAAGATAGATTTCTCGCAGAGGCACGTTTCCTACGGGCATCCTATTACTTCGAAATGGTAAAGCGAGAAGGTGGTGTTCCTTTGATTCTTGAACCACTGACCTACGATTTTAGTGGAGATCCTTCTTACCTCAGATATCCACGGGCGAAAGAGTCAGAAGTTTATGATTTTGTAATTAGCGAAGCAGAAGCAATCAAATCGAAGGTGCCTGCAAACGTAAACGAAAAATCAAGAGTTACCAAGGGTGCTGTGTTAGCAATGGAGGCAAGGGCAGCTTTGTATGCCGCGTCAATAGCGAAGTACGGAGTAAATACACCCGCAGTTTCACTGCCGGGTGGAGAAGTGGGAATTCCTGCTAATCTGGCAACGAGCTACTATACAAAGGCTTTGGCTGCTGCGAAGGAAATTATAAGTGGAGGAGCCGGTGCTTACGCACTTTACACTAAAAAGCCGGATTTATCTGAGAACTTCTCCAGCATTTTTTACGATAAGGCCAATAACTCCGAGGTGATTTTTGTCGACGACTTTAAGCTGAAAAGTGGCAAAGTACATGGTTTTACAATAGCAAACCAACCTCGCTATGGTGCGGAAGAAGAGGAAGGGGGACGTCTTAACCCTTCATTGAATTTCGTAGAAGCATTTGAAAAACTGGACAATACATTTGCTCCTATACCTACTGTGACTGCAGCGGGTGCACCTATCTATTACACCAATCAGGTAGACATTTTCGCAAACAGAGATGCGCGTCTTGCCGGGACTGTGATGTTACCAGGTACCGCTTTTAAAGGGAGAAACGTAGATATATGGGCTGGATTTCAGCTGGCTAACGGAACAATAGTGAGTGGTGATGATCGTGGTGCACAAAAAACACTTCCCGGAAAAACAGTTCCGGAACAGGTGGTAGGTTTCGACGGTCCGATTGATGGCTTTGAGTTCACTGCACAAACTGGCTTTTATCTTAGGAAATACCTTGATCCGGTTGTGGGGTCCGGGCAGCGCGGGGTTCAGAGTGAAGTTTGGTTTGTTCGTTATCGATTCGCTGAAGTATTGCTGAACGCGGCAGAAGCTGCTTTTGAACTGGGACAGTCTGCCGAGGCAGCAGGTTATATGAATCAGGTTCGCGCGCGCGCCGGACTCACAATACCTTTGAAAGCTTCAGAAATTACCTTTGATCGTATCGTACATGAACGTCGTGTGGAGCTTGCTTTTGAAGGACACTACCTCTACGATATGAAAAGATGGAGAATAGCACATCAAATTATGGATGGTAATGCTATTACAGCTGCAAATCTCTCTGCAGATCTCGGAAAAGCAACGAAGAGGAACACGCAACCATGGGGATTGTGGTCGTATAAAGTATATGATCCGACATCTGCCAACAACGGAAAGTGGATTTACAAAGTCACAAAACTAAGTCGTGTGACTGGAGCAGGCAGGTTCCAGCTAGGAAATTACTACGCCTATATTGCAGACGAGGTGGTTAATAATAATCCAAAAATTGTCAGGAACCCGAATCATTAAACTGTCAAACTTCAGATATTATGAAGACGAAATCTCATTTTTTGATACTGATACTATCAGTGTTTATACTTTCCTGTGCCAAGGATAATTTCATTGAACCGAAGACTAATCTTACAGGACAGGTTTTGTACAAGGGTGAACCTATTGGTCTGGAAACGGGAATGGCTATGCAATTATGGCAGCCGGGCTTTGGAAAACTTGCAGCTATCAATGTGTTTGTAAATCCGGAAGGCGCGTACTCCGCTATTTTATACAATGGCAATTATAAAGTTGTTTTTCCAAAAGGAAGGGGGCCGTTCAAAACAATTGAAAAGGATGCAGTTTCCAAGGATACGCTGTATCTGAATCTCGGAGGAGATCAGAAGCTGGACGTGGAAGTAGTTCCCTACTATATGATTCGTAATCCGCAATTTAATGGCGCGGAAAACAGGATTTCTGTATCGCTGAAATTGGAGAAGATCATAACGGACTCGAATGCGAAGGACGTTGAAAGGGTTTCTCTGTTCATTGGTAAGACAAAACTTGTTTCCAGAGCAATTAATATTGCAGTTACAGATGTACCAGGCGCTGATGTGCAAGATTTCAATAATATCTCAATTAGTGCTATAGTGCCCACGCTTTTGCCCGCACAAAACTATGTTTTTGCGAGAGTAGGTGTTAAAATGAAGGATGTAGAAGATATGATTTTCTCACCGGTTCAACGTATTGATCTATAAATTACCGGAGGAATAATCAGAGGTATCATTGTCCTAAATCAGAAGTTATTGCTCTTGGCAACAAGTATCTTATTGGACAAAAGCTTCTTTTAAGATTGAGCATACAGCTATCGCCTCAAAAGGGTGATAGCTGACTCAAAACAGCTTAACAAGAATATCGAATTTTTTTAAAGCTATACAATTGATTTAAATGACAGTTTTAATGAGGAAGTACGCCACCGTATTGTTTTTAGGATTACTAGCATTAGGTTGTGCCCACAATCAGATGAGTAATTCGGGTGCCAAAACCGGAAATACCAAACAGGAAGGCCGTCGGGCTGAGGTCCTTTTCCTGGGGCACAACAGCAAACACCACGACTCCGGTAAGTACGCACCTTGGCTCGCTATAAAGCTTTTCAAGAGTGGTATCAACATGACTTATACCACGGATCTCAAGGATATCAATACCGAAAACCTGAACAAGTATGACGGGCTGATCATCTATGCAAATCATGATACGCTGGCCCCGGCTCAGGAGAGTGCTATGAAAGCATTCGTGGAAGGAGGAAAAGGACTGATACCGCTTCATTCTGCTTCAGGGTGCTTCAAAAATTCTGACTGGTATATCAAAACGATTGGCGGCCAGTTTGCCTCACATAAAGAGGATACTTTTGAAAATGTAATTCTGAAAGCTGATCATCCCGTGATGAAGGGCATTACAAATTTTAAAACCTGGGATGAAACCTATGTGCATAAAAATCTGAACCCGAATAAAATCGTATTGGGTGAGCGTGTGGAGGGCGATCACCACGAGCCCTATACCTGGGTAAGAAATCAGGGAAAAGGGCGCGTTTTCTATACAGCGTATGGTCATGAAGATAAAACCTGGACCAACAAAGGTTTTCTTGATCTGGTAAGAAATGGCGTACTATGGGCAATGGGTGATAAAGTTCAGGATCAGATCAAGGCTTTGAATCTGCCTGATGTAGACATTTATGACTCTGACACCATTTCTCAATATACCAAACGTCATGTTGTTCCGAAAATGCAGGAAGCATTAAGTCCGGCAGAATCCAACAAACTGACACAGGTTGCCAACGATTTTGACATTCAGCTGTTTGCAGCGGAACCGGATATTACCAACCCAATCGCCATGGCATGGGACGAAAAAGGTAGACTTTGGGTGGTTGAATCTGTGGATTATCCAAATACTTTCAAGGAAACGGATGGTGCTGCCAACGACAGAATCAAGATTTGTGAAGATACGGATGGTGATGGCAAAGCAGACAAGTTCACTGTGTTTGCCGATAAATTGAATATTCCTACCAGCATGGTGTTCTCGAATGGTGGAATTATCGTATCCATGGCTCCTGATTTCGTTTTCATGAAGGACACCAATGGTGATGATGTAGCTGACGTGCGTGAGGTGATCATGACGGGCTGGGGTAAAAATGATACGCATGCAGGGCCTTCCAATCTTCAGTATGGTTTTGATAATAAGATCTGGGGAGTGAATGGCTATTCTGGTTTCAAAGGATCTATAGAAGGTAAGCCATTCAATTTTGGTCAGGGTGTTTATCATTTTAAGCCTGATGGAAAAGAATTTGCTTACCTCGGAAGCAGTAGCAATAATACCTGGGGGTTAGGCGTGACAGAAGACAATAACGTATTCCTGTCAACAGCCAACAATACGCACAGCGCATATTATTCTATGCCTGCCAAATATCTGCAACGCTCTGTTGGTGATCCGGATCAGCCTTCTATCCAGGCGGTCCATAAAATTGATGGCCATTATGATGCGCACTCTATGACACCTAACCTGCGCCAGGTGGATGTGGTAGGTGGTTTTACATCGGCAGCAGGGCATCATTTCTACACAGCTCGTAACTATCCGAAAGAATACTGGAATAGAACTGCATTTGTAACAGAACCTACTATTCGTTTGATTCACAAAGCAATCATTGAACGGGATGGTGCAGGATTTAAGGAGAAAGATGGATGGAATTTTATGGCGAGCTCGGATGAGTGGTTTGGACCGGTACATGCCGAAGTAGGTCCTGATGGTGCCGTTTGGGTAGCGGATTGGTACAACTTCATCATTCAGCATAATGTATTCGTACCTGCTCAGTCTCCTTCTGAATTTATACTGCCATTCAAAGAGCAACCACACGGACCCGGTAATGCATTCAGCAGCCCTATGCGTGATTTGAACCACGGTCGTGTTTACAGAATCGTTTATAAAAACGCGAAGAAAGCTCCGGCTATGAAGCTGTCAAAAGATGATTTGCCCGGACTGATTACCGCTCTTCAAAACGATAACATGTTCTGGAGAATGACGGCACAGCGATTACTGGTTGAATCGAAGAAATTGTCTGTATTGCCTGAGTTGTATAAAATCATTGCTGATCAGAAAGTGGATGAAATCGGGCTGAATAGTCCGGCTGTACATGCTTTGTGGACTTTGCACGGACTGGGCGCACTGGATGGTTCTAATGCCGAAGCGTTGCAAGTTGTAGACAAAGCTTTGACTCATCCTGCAGCCGGAGTAAGAAAGGCAGCCGCTTCGGTATTGCCAAAAACAGAACAGAGTTTTGGAGGTATTCAGAAACTGATCAAAGATGCTGATCTGAATACGCGTCTGGCTGCTTTTGTGGCGCTTGTTGAGCTTCCTGCTTCTGAGAAAATCGGAGAGGTCATATATCAGTCATCGCTGGATGAACAGAATGCAAATGATGCCTGGCTTTCAAAAGCGCTGTTTGCCGCTGCCGTTACACATGAAAAAGGATTTTTAGCTGCTGCTGAAAAGCAGTCTATGAAGTCCAAATTCAGCGAGGAAATTGTGGCAGCACTGAATAAGGAAGTATATGCGCTGGGAAGGAGAAATACAATGCAGTTCCCTCCTGATGTTTCAGGAAAGGAAATTACGATAAAAGCCAGTGTGACCAAATCCCGCGATCGCGCTTTAAAAGGATTCATCGCCGGACAAGGTGGAAAAAATGGCGGTTATGGTTTGTTTATTCAGGACGGTAAACTGATTATGGCTGTGAAGCAACACGGTATGGTGAGTCAGGCGGCAACTTCAGCACCTCTTCCTGAAAAATTTGATGTCGTAGCTAATCTTGCCGGAGATGGAAAGATCACCATTTATATAGACGGCAAGCTGGCTGCGGAAGGAAAAGCGCATATGCTGTTTACAACACCTCTGTCCAACTCATTCAGAACGGGTGAAGATGTGGAAGGTGATGATAAGATTGGTACCTACGAAGGACGTTTCGGCTTTGAAGGAAACTTCCAGAAAGCATCTCTGGAACTAAGCCGTCCGAACAGTAAAGGTGCTTCAACAGCTGTTGCAAATGCCACTAAACCTGTAAGTTCATCGAACAGCAATGCGTTGGTGATTGATCTGCAGGTGGTGCCGGAATTATTGCAGTATGACAAAAAACTGATTCAGGTGAAAGCTGGCCAAAAGGTGATAATCAATCTTGAAAACCCAGATGGCATGCAGCACAATTTGTTGATTATCAAGCCAGGTTCATTGCAGAAGGTAGGTAAAGCAGCAGATGATATGCTGTCGGATCCAAAGGCAGCTGAAAAACAGTATGTGCCTAAAATTCCTGAAGTGCTGTTTTCGACTAAGCTTGTCAGTACAGGCGAAACAGCCACACTTGAAATCACGATTCCGTTGACACCAGGCGATTATCCGTTTGTATGTACTTTCCCCGGACATTGGCGTGGAATGAACGGAATACTCAGAGTGACAAAATAACATAGACTAAACCTAACCCTTAACGCCTTTAACTTCTTAACTACTTTAACTTCTATTTTAAATGATCAGATTGATTTTAAAAGCTTGTCTGTTTTTGACGCTGTTAGCGATTACTGCTGAAACCAGAGCGGACGGTCCGGGACAAAAGAAAGCGATACGGGTATTGCTCGTCGGAGGAGGTGAGTCTCACGATTTCGACAGATGGTATAAACAGGAGGATGTAGCAACATTACAGGAAGGCGGGTTTGCTACCGTTGAGTATACAAACGATCCTTCCACGATCCTGTCGCACTTGCCGAATATCGATGTATTGTATTTGGCCAATAATCAACCCATCAAAGATGAGGCTACGCGTAAGGCTATCTTCGCCTTTGCTGATGCAGGTAAAGGACTTATTTTAGCTCATCCTGCGCTTTGGTACAACTGGAAAGACTGGCCTGAATACAACCAGAAACTGGTGGGTGGCGGCTCAAAGGGACATAATAAATATGGTCCGTTTGATGTGACAGTAACCAACAAAAAGCATCCTGTTATGAAGGGTGTTCCGGCTACTTTCAATTTGAAAGACGAGTTGTATTATCTCAAAACGGATACATCAGGCTCTCCGGTTGAGGTATTGGCGACAGCAAAAGCAAAAGAATCAGGCGATGTATTCCCAAGTGTAATGATTGTGAAGTATCCCAAAGCACGTATCGTAGGTATTGCCTTAGGTCACGATGCTGAGTCGCATACAATCCAGCCCTATAAAACTATTTTAAGGAATGCCGTGAAGTGGGCTGCTGGGAAGTGATTGAAATTAGGAATTAAGAATTAAGAATTAATACAGGACCGAGCCATCATTACGGCTAAAATTCAAAATAGCCCTGAAAGGGCGTGATCTCTGAGCCATGGGTATCGCCCATGGAAAATGTTCGGGATTCGGAATTGATAAAAATATTATTATCCAATAAAAACAAAAAACATGAGTCAGAAGCAAATTACAGTCGTTATCGTAGGTATGGGTTTTGGAAAAGAATTCATCTCTATTTATCAAAGTCATCCGAATATCAAAGCTGTCGGTATCTGTACCCGTAGCAAACAAACCCGTGATGAGCTGACTGCGAAATTCAATCTGGACCCGAATCTGGTATTTGAGAATTTTGATGATGTTCCAAAAAGAGATGATGTGGATGCGATTCACATTGTAACGCCTGTTCCTCAACACGCTCAGATGACCCTGGCTTCGCTTAATGCCGGAAAGCATACAGCCTGTACCATTCCAATGGCCATGACCAAAGAGGATTGCATCGCCATTGTGGATGCAAAACGCAGAGCGAACAAAGTATATATGATGATGGAAACCGCACTATACACACGCGAGTTTTTGTATGGACTTGATCTGGCCAAGACCGGACAATTGGGTGATATTCAGTTTGTGCGTGGTTCTCACATTCAGGATATGAGCATGGACGGATGGGATGAGTACTGGAAAGGATATCCGCCGATGTTGAACGGAACCCACGCCATTTCTCCTCTTTTGAAAATTAACAACACAATTGCAGAAACCGTAGTTTGCCATGGTTCCGGACGTCTGTCTGAAGATCTGGCTAGCCGTTACGGCTCTCCTTTCGCAGTTGAAACCGCTACATTCACTCTGAAAGATTCAAATGTAGTAGCAGAAGCAACACGTTCTTTGTTTGATGTGGTACGTCAGTATCGTGAGAGTTATGATGTGTACGGGACAAAAATGTCGTTCGAATGGGAACAGCTTCAGGATGAAGATCACGTGATTTTTGATGGAGGTGAAAATGCAAAACGCATTTCTATTCCAGATACGGATGATTTGCTGATTGAACCGATCAAACATTTTACAAGAAGAGAAAAAATTGATGACCCGAATCACGTTTCCTTCCTTCAGGGAGCAGGGCATGGAGGTTCTCACCCACACCTTGTACAGGAGTTTGTCGCTGCTATTATAGAAGGAAGAGATTCTGCTGTGGATGCGGCTCTTGCCGCGAATTATACCTGCGCAGGTATCTGCGCGCACGAGTCGGCTATGAACGGCGGTATTCGTGTACAGATACCAAGCTTCGAAGCGTAATCTTATCTGTTAGTTATCAGCCTGAAAGGCTCATATATCTCTGCCACGGGCATTGCCCGTGGCAATATTCCGAATTTAAAAACATCAAAATGTTATTTGGAGCAAGCACATTCATTTGGGTATCCCCGTTTTCAAGTGCCAATGTCGATTTACTGACCAAGGTAAAAAACATGGGCTACGATATTATCGAAATAGCTGTTGAAGATACCAGCATTATCGACTGGAAACTGATTAAGGATATTGCCCGCGACCTCGACTTAAAAATTACAATAAGTGGCGCATTTGGTACAGAAAGAGATATTTCTAGTACGGAGCCAGCTTACAGGGAATTGGGTAAACAATACATTATTGACTGTATAAAAATTGCTCAGGATGTAGGCAGTCCTGTTTTTGGCGGACCGGTTTACTCGGCAGTAGGTAAAACACGTCTCGTTTCGGAAGAGCAGAAAAAACAGGAGAGAGAATGGTGTGTAAACACCTTGATAGAGATAGGGGAAATCGCTGCTGATCATGGCGTTGTAGTAGGTTTGGAGCCACTCAACCGGTTTGAAACGGATATGGTGAATACGGTTGATCAGGCACTTTCTATCGTACATGAAGTGGCAAGCCCGAACCTCAAAATTGTGCTGGATACCTTCCATTCCAATATTGAAGAAAAAGACATTCCTGCTTCGATACGTAAGATCGGGAAAGATTTGCTTTGCCACGTGCAGGGCAATGAAAGTGACCGTGGTACTCCGGGTACCGGGCATTTGGAATGGGAGGGAATCAGCGAAGCTTTGATGGAAATCGGCTACAAGGGAGCGGTGGTGATCGAAACATTTGGTCAGCCTTCTAAAGAACTCGCAAGAGCAGCGTGTATATGGCGGCCACTAGCTAATAGTGCCGACGAACTCGCAAGTGAAGGACTTGCTTTTTACAAGCAGGCTTTTGGACAATAGTAAATTCTGCTACAAAACTCAGGTAAAATGTTTTATCTGGTGAGCCGCATAGGGGCGAACCACAACCACACCATCTATGCGAATTCTAATCTTTTTGGTTTTATTCTTCGGGGTATACGACAGCATGGCGCAAATCCCCGTTGATACCAAAGGCTTTGACAAAAAGTCGGGTGTACAGGTTTCACAAAAAGGAAATGCACTGAATATTGAATGGCCTGCCGGAGACTCAGAAACCGGGAGAATCATATTGGATCTCCGTGAAGCAGAATCCCTGTTTCACGGACTACAGATCGGTACAGAAGGAAAATACAAAACCATTGCAGAGAAGCTGGATCCCGCTGTTATTCTGACAGTAGGTAAGCGCGATCTCGTATCTCAAAATGGATGGAATATCTTCTTTGATAAAACAGCCTATCAGAAATACACAAGTTATCCGGTGAAATTGGTGAAGTCTGGTGTAAAGGTGATCACATCAGGCGCTCAAACAGAAATTATAGTTTCAGGCGCTACGGCGGGGCCTTTTTCCGGAGCCTATCATGTCACGTTGTATAATGGAAGTCCGCTGATGAATGTAGCGGCAGTGATGAACACCAAAGTAGATTCACTGGCTGTTATTTATGATGCGGCAATGGTAGGAAAGGATGTACCGTGGAAGAAGATTTTCTGGTCGGATACTGAGAATTTTATCAGGAATACAAATGCTGTAAAAACGGATACCGTTGAAATGATGGCCGTAAAATACCGCACCATTATTGGTGAAGGGGCGGAGGGAAGTCTCGCCGTTTTTCCTGCTCCACATCAATATTTTTATCCATTGGATAATTGCTATAACCTCGAACATGTCTGGTATGGCGAAAACTACCGGACGCTGATTCCGGGATTTGGAATCGGTATCCGGCACGATCTGCTGGGTGACAGAAGATGGGTGCCCTGGTTCAATGCTCCTCCGGGCACACAGCAGCGCTACAACTTCTTTTGTCTGTTGAGCGGAGAAAAGGACGGCAAGGTATTGGAGAAAGTGAAAGCATTTACGCATAATGATACCTATGCGCCGTTGCCAGGTTATTACACGATGTCGAGTCATTTTCATCAGGAACATTCAGATGATGTTTTGACGAGAAAACCAATGCCGGAAATGCCTGGTTTCGTAAAAGCATTTCGTAATACTGGAGTCAACATTGTTCATCTCGGAGAGTTTCACGGGCCGGGTAGTCCACGCGGACCGGAAGCTAAAAGATGGCCTGAACTGAAAACTATGTTTAGTGAATGCGAGCGGCTATCGGGTGGGAATTTCCTTCTGCTGCCCGGTGAGGAACCCAATAATTTCTTCGGGGGACACTGGATGAATATTTTCCCTAAGCCGGTGTACTGGCTCATGTCCAGGGAGAAAGACCAACCGTTTGTAGAGAACCATCCGGAATATGGAAAACTATACCGGATCGGAAACAAGGAAGATATGCTCAAACTGCTTGAAATAGAAAAAGGACTTGCATGGACAGCACACGCACGTACGAAAGGTTCAACCGGATATCCTGACAAGTACAAAGAAGAAACATTTTACAAGTCGGACAGATTTTTAGGAGCGGCCTGGAAAGCAATGCCGGCAGATTTATCTCAACCCAAATTGGGCAAACGTGTACTTGATCTGATGGACGATATGGCCAATTGGGGACAGAAAAAGTACGTGATTGCTGAAGCAGATCTGTTCCGTATTGAGCCAAACTACGAGTTGTATGGTCACCTGAATGTTAACTATCTGCAGCTGGATGAGCTTCCACGTTTTGAGGATGGATGGCAGCCGGTTTTAGATGTGATGGAAAAAGGTAAATTCTTTGTCTCGACAGGAGAAGTGCTTTTGCCATCTTTCAAAGTAAATGGAGTAGGATCAGGGGAAACTACGAAAGTGGATAAGGCAGGGAATGTTACGATCCATCTGGATGCGAGCTGGACTTTTCCTTTAAATCGTGCAGAAATTATTTCGGGCGATGGAAATGAGGTTTTTCATGACGTAATCAACCTGAATGATACGCAGGCTTTCGGACAGAAGTCATTCAGTTTTACCAAAAGTATGAAGAACAGAAAATGGCTGAGACTGGAAGTTTGGGATGTGGCAGCGAATGGCGCCTTTACACAAATCGTTTGGCTCGAATAGCAATCTTTGGATAGAATTGAGACGGCTGTGTCTTATAGAGGAGAAATATCAGACTAACTATTTTAAACCTTAATCGATGAAATTATTAAAACTAACGATGGGCGCGTTGCTGATTGGGTTAACCTTTCAGAACTGTGCGAAAAAAGAAGAAAAGAAAGAAGAAGCTACCGCAAGCAGTCGTGAAATATGGACAAAGGAGCAGGCCAAAGAATGGTACGGCAAGCAGGGATGGCTTGTAGGTGCCGACTTCCTTCCAAGCACTGCTATCAATCAGCTTGAAATGTTTCAGGAAGCTTCTTTTGATACAGCAACAATTAACAGAGAGTTGGGTTGGGCAGCAGGCATCGGAATGAATACCATGCGTGTATATCTGCACGACTTGCTATACGAGCAGGATTCAGCTGGTTTCTTCAAAAGACTGGATGTATTTTTGGATATAGCCGATAAGCACAAAATCAAACCGATGCTGGTATTGTTCGATTCTTGCTGGGATCCATTCCCGAAACTGGGCAAACAGCGCGATCCGAAGCCAGGCGTTCACAATTCAGGCTGGGTGCAAAGCCCCGGTTTGGAAGCATTGAAAGACAGTGCGCAATATCCCCGTTTGGCAAGATATGTAAATGGTACCGTGGCCAAATTTGCTAACGATGACCGTGTGCTTGCGTGGGACATCTGGAATGAGCCGGATAATCCGAATACAAGCTCCTATGGTAAAGTAGAGCTTCCGAACAAGGTTGATTATGTGTTGCCATTGATGAAAGATGCGTTTGTATGGGCACGTGCCGCGAGTCCATCGCAGCCACTAACGGTAGGTGTCTGGGCTGGTGACTGGGCTACACCTCAGACTTTAAAACCTATAGAAACAGCAAGTATCGAGGAGTCTGACGTGGTAAGCTTCCATAATTATGACAAGCCGGAAGATTTCGAAAGACGTATCAAGCAATTGCAGCAATATGATCGTCCATTAATTTGTACCGAATACATGTCGCGTGGAAATGGAAGCTTTTTCGAAGGATTTTTACCCATTGCTAAAAAGTACAATGTGGGCGCAATCAACTGGGGACTGGTAGATGGTAAATCGCAGACAATATATCCTTGGGATAGCTGGAAGAAAACGTATACCAAGGAGCCTGATCTATGGTTCCATGATATCTTCCGCAAGGATGGTACCCCGTATCGTCAGGCAGAAGTTGATTTAATCAAAAGCCTGACTGCGGCGAAGTAAGGTCTTTTGCCACGGATGCACGAATGTTCACGAATATTAGTTAGTGAAAATCTGTGTATCCGTGGCTAATTTTTTATAATCCCTGCTGCGTCAGCAAAAGATCTTCAAGGGTCTCCCGGCGACGAACAAGACGGGCTTCGCCGTTGTCTACCAATACTTCCGCTGGCCGGATACGTGCGTTGTAATTCGAACTCATTGTAAAACCGTAGGCTCCTGCATTGAGAAATGCAAGTGTGTCCCCTTGCCGTACTTCCGGCAGGTTTCTGTCAGAGGCAAACGTATCTGTTTCACATATATAGCCAACCACGTTGTACGGTTTTTCCTCGCCAGTAGGATTGGATACGTTCAGAATGTGATGGTAGGAACCATACATCATTGGACGGATCAGATGATTCAATCCCGAATCAACATGTACGAAATTTCTTGCCGGATCTTCCTTTACTACGGTTGTCGTTACAAGTAAATACCCCGATTCGCTCACCAGAAATTTTCCCGGCTCAAACCACAGCTGTAACTCCCGGCCATATTCCGAACAGAACTTTTTGAAACGTTCTGAAATCTTATTTCCCAGTAATTCCATGTCTGTAACAGCGTCACCAGGCATGTAAGAAACCTTAAAGCCACCACCCAAGTCAACAATTTCGAGATCAGGGAAATGTTTCGCGGTTTCAAAAAGTATATCGGCTACTTTCAAAAATGGTTCAGCATCTTTAATATCAGAACCGGTATGCTGATGTAAACCGATGATTTTGATATCGTACTTTTTTACAATTTCAAGAATATCATCAAGAAGTAATACTGAAATTCCGAATTTGGAATCAGCATGAGCCGTCATGATCTTTTCATGGCCTCCGGCTGCAACGTTGGGTTTGATGCGTATGAGACAAGGTTTGGTGTTTCCAAATGTTTGTCCGAACCATTCCAATAAAGGCAAACTGTCGACATTGACAATTGCACCCGCTTCCACGGCTTCTTTTACTTCATGGAATGGAACGCCGCTTGGCGTAAATGTAATCTGGTTTGCTTCATATCCCGCCAGCTTTCCCATTTCAAACTCACCCGGCGAAACAACGTCCAGTTCAACGCCGATTTCCTTCATCAGACGAAGAACAGCCAGGTTTGTATTGGATTTACAGGCAAATTTAATCTTCATGTTCACCCCCGCAAACGCATGTTGTAACGCCTCTGTTTTCCGGCGAATGGTGGCACCATCATAAACATAAAGCGGACTGCCAAATTTTTCTGTTAGCTGAGTGGGGTCTATCCCCTGGATTGTATATTGATTTTGGTCAGAAAGTTGCATTGAAATAAAATGGGTATTGAATGAGAGAATTTGGGTCCGCTTTTAATAGTTAGATACAGTATTTATCAAGATAAACAGCCATTTCCTGTTGGATGCTTTTGGCCTCTTCTTCTGCTTTTTTAGCAAAATCAGTACCGCTTCCTGCATAAATGATGCTTCGTGATGCATTGATCAGCAAACCACAGCTGCTATTCATGCCGTATTTGGAAACTTCTTCCAGGTTTCCACCCTGCGCGCCAACACCTGGTACAAGTAAGAAATGATCGGGTACAATTGTTCTGATATGGGCAAGATCTTTTGCCTGAGTAGCACCGACTACATACATCATACGGTCCGCTCCGGCCCATTCCTGCGATTTTCTGAGTACATGCTCATACAAAGGTTTGCCGTCTGATTCAATCCTTTGGAAATCACTTCCACCCGAGTTGGACGTCAATGCAAGCAAAATGACCCATTTTTTTTCGAATTCGAGAAACGGTAAAACGGAATCGCTTCCCATATAAGGAGCAACCGTCACAGAATCAAAATTCAATCCTGACGATGACGGATCAAAAAAAGTTCTGGCGTATAATCCTGAGGTATTACCGATATCACCTCTTTTAGCATCAGCGATTGTAAAATGCGATTCAGGAATATACTCCATCGTTTTCTGAAGACTTTCCCAGCCTTTTCCACCCATGGCTTCGTAAAAAGCAATATTAGGCTTGTAAGAAACGCAGTAATCAGCCGTTGCATCAATAATCTGTTTATTGAATGCAAACACCGGATCCGGCTCGCTCATCAGATGTGAAGGAATTTTACGTATATCGGTGTCCAGACCAACACAGAGGTATGATTTCTTCGAGGAAATATGATCAAAAAGATTCTTATACGTCATGATTTTCGAAATGTTGCGCCGAAATTACAACCAATGACAATAGATTCATAAATTTGCAGACAGATATCAGTAATTAACATCATAACAATCAGCAATTCACAACACCTATGCAGATCAGAGAAACATCCATCAAGGGTTTAGTAGAATTAACACCACGCGTTTTCAGAGATGATCGTGGCTTTTTCTTTGAATCCTATAATGAGGGAGTATTCAGGGAGCTTGGCTTACCCACCAACTTCGTTCAGGATAATCAGTCATTCTCTGTAAAAGGGGTTGTACGCGGGCTGCATTTTCAAAATGCTCCGTTTGCACAAGGTAAATTGGTCAGGGTTATATCCGGCCGTGTATTGGATATTGCTGTGGATATCCGCCCAGAATCACCTACGTTCGGCAAGCACGAAGTGTTTGAATTGAGAAGTGATACCAACAATATGGCTTATATACCAGAAGGGTTTGCACATGGTTTTGTGGCGTTGGAAGATTCAGTATTCAGCTATAAGTGTACCAATGTATATAATAAAGAGTCTGAATCGGGACTACTTTGGAATGATCCTGAGTTGGGTATAGACTGGGGTGTATCGGATCCTATTGTTTCAGAAAAGGATATAATCCTGCCTACTTTAAAGGAGCTTTTCGGAGAGATCAAAAAATAGGAATTGCCACAATCAAATTTGATGATCGGGGAATTGGATAGTTACAGCTATTGAATTCCCCGTACTATTTTTCAAATAATTCTTCCAAAGCCTTCGATGCGACTTTCCTGGCTGAGTGAGGATTTTGTCCAGTGATAAGACGCTCGTCGAGTTCTATGAATTCCATAAAAGGAATCATGGATTTGGTATAATGAGCTCCGTTTTCTTTGAGTTTGTCTTCCAGAGAAAAAGGCACTTCACTTACAAATGCCTGTAGCGTTTCTTCCATGTTGGAATGACCCGTAAGGTACTTGTCGCTGATCAGTAATGATCCATCAGAAAGCTTGATATTTAGCAAACCGCATACACCGTGGCACACTGCGCTCACGATACCGTTGTTTTCATAAATGGTTCGGGTGAGTTTCTCTAATGCCGCATTGGAGGTCAGATCCCACATAGCTCCATGCCCCCCGGCATAATAGATGAGCCGGTAGTCTTCTGCATGCACCTGTTCGGGCGTAAGGGAGTGGGTGATCTTTTCCTGAAATTTCTTGTCGTTCCAATAGTGCTGATTCACTTCATCTTTCAGATCCAAACTACGCTCGTCAATTGGAATTTGTCCTCCCTGCGGGCTTACGATATCAATAATGATCCGACGTTTAATCATCACATCGTAAAAGTGTGTAAGCTCACTTAACCACAGTCCAGTTTTACCAGATTTAGTAGGATAGGTGTCATGGTTGGTACAAACGATGAGAACTTTCATGATTTTGTGCAGGATGATATGGCTGAAAGATACCATAAAATCAATGCAAATTCCAGTCGCGCGATAGTGAACTTATATCAAACCGATAGTAACTGATTTTTATAGGCGAAAGCAACAGCTGCAGCAGTGGTCTTAGTTCCGGTTTTTTCCAGAACTCTCAAGCGGTGCCCTTCCACCGTACGGACGCTGATAAATAGTTTTTCGCTAATCTCAGTAGTAGAAAGGCCATCACAAATGAGTTGCAGTACTTCTTTTTCTCTGGCAGATAAGGCTACATTGGAAGCATTCGGGAAGAACGGGTGTTTATTAGGCTGTCGGTTTATCATTTTCCGATGCATTGCTTTCGATACAAAATCATTATAGTAAAAGCCCTCATCAACAACGCGTCGTATTGCTTTTTCTACTTCATCAGGACTTGTATCTTTCAGCAGATAGCCCTGCACACCCTTTTCAAGCATGTGGATGACGAAACGGTCTTCATTGTACATCGAAACAACGATGATCTTTACCTCCGGAAAACGCTCAAAAGTAGCCTCTGTGGCCTGAATTCCATCCATTACCGGCATTTGTAAATCCATGAATACGATGTCCGGTGTGTTGATCGCCATTTTGTCCAGAAGCTCTTGTCCATTCGCTGCTTCAAGCATAAACTCGAAGTCAGGAATGCCACTGAGCATGGAAATAAATCCTTTCCGAAACAGCTCGTGGTCGTCGGCGATGGCTAATTTGAGCATGGTTATATAAATCAGATAATCACTTTTTCACGACGAAATGGATGTAATGGACCGGGTTTACTTTCCGGTACATCAGATATAATAGGAACCAGGGCTAATGCGCAGGAACCGCCGTTTCCGTTTTTACTATATTGTACTGTACCATTGACGATAGCAAGCCGGCTTTCGATGCCCAGAAGGCCCAGACCCGCAAGATGTCTATCTTTAACAGCCTCGGGATCAAACCCGATTCCATTATCTGTAACTCTCAGGCCTATAAATTTGCCATTCATTTCCAGACTTATATCAATGATAGAGCAATTGGCGTGTTTAATAGCATTATTGACCAACTCCTGCATAATACGATAAATGGTCAACTCTATCTTTTGTCCTTGTCTCGGAAGTTCCTCTGTTCCGGCGTTAAATGTGATAGCGAGTGTATTTCCTTCTTCCAGTTTATGAATAAACTCATCGATAGCTTCTGCCAGTCCAAACCTTTCTAATGTTGTCGGAACAAGATCACGTGTAATACGCCTTACGTGCAGAATTGTTTCCTCCACCAAAGATTGCGTTTTTTTCATAATCTGCTCGTCCTTTCCATTGTTTTCGCCAATCACCTTGCTAAGTTGATTTAAACTTAGTTTTGTCAGAGAAAGCATAGTGCCTATGTCGTCATGGAGATCCTGAGCAATTCTTCTACGTTCCGTCTCCTCTGAATTCAAGGCAGTATCAAGCAGCAGCCGACTGTAATTCTTCTCAATATCATTCAGTTTCTTTTCCTCAGAAAACCGACGCTTTTGATAATACAGGACGAAAGATATAACAAAGAAAGCCATCATCAACATGGCAAACGTTCCCACGAACAAGGTCCATATCATTTGTTCAGTTTCTTGCATAATAACGGGCTGAAAAGACTCCGATTCCTACAGTAAACAAAAGGATACTTACAATTTCAAAAATGTAAGGTATACGTTCCAGCAGCCCGAGATTCATCATTGAATTCCATTGGGTAGCATAGTGAAGTGCAGGAGCAATAAATACCATGCTTGAATAATATAATAATAACCCGGCGCAGACCCAAAAAAAGGGAAATGTCAGCAGATTAGGAATTTTTAATGATCTGATCAATTCATAAAAATACATCAGAACTATTAAAATCATCAATATAGATTCTGCGGTAGCTGAGTATTGAACGAGTCGATGAAGATGTAAATTACTCAGGTTCTCATTACATTGCCAGATATCCCAGAGTGTGAAAATACTGAAAATAACTGATAATGGTATCAGGCAACGACGTATAACTTCATGTTCAAATTTGAAGTAGAACATGCCGCTGAGTAAAGCATACCTGATCATCACTGATATATTAAATAGTACCAGGTTATTGGATCTTTCAGCCGCCAGGTGAAACATCGCTAAGTCAATAAGTAACTTGAAAATCAGGAAAAATAAAAGTAACCGGAAGGAAGGGTCAATATATGCCTTCCGGTAAATGATCATAGTCAGTGGCAGCAAGGTAACTACCACTGATATCCCGGCAAGTATATCGTAGTTGAAATAGTGAAGGTATTTTTCAATCATTTAGTTTGTTGGTTCCTTTATTTAGAAGACGAGCCAGGATTTGGTACCGTGTTAGGTATCTGTTGGAGGTGGTGGTGCACAGTTTTTAGGACAAAGCGGACCGTCACCCATAGCAGATCCGGAGCCGTCTTTAAGGCCGATTGGATGTTGGAGGTCGTTTCCGTACTGATCGACCGGAACAATGATCACTCTTGATGTTCTTTTCCCACTTCCCTCTCTACCAACCCTGACAGCACTTTCAGCATGGTCCTCATTTCGGCTACCGTAATAAACACGGAATCCTACGCATTCATCTTCAAATGTGCCAATAAGCTTTTTGAAGGTTTTTAAGCCGAAGAATTCAGCCTCTACATAATTATCTTTTCCTCCTCCTTCAATCTCAGTTCTGCGCCTCTGATGGGCATCTTTGATCTTTTTTGCATCTGCGGCAAGGAGAATTTCTCCTTCATCGCCTGTAAATACAACTTCCTTTCGAGTCATAAGCTTAAAGCAGATTAATTGTGAGGTAAAATATTTAACAACAGGATAAAATTAGATTGAAGATGTTTTAAAGCCAAGGAAATATATATAAACTGATTTAACGGTAAAGTAATTAAGTTTCTGATAATTAGATATTTATGTTTAATTTTTAGCTGTTTTTTGCTAATAATCATATGCTGATTTTTAATTACCTTCATGGAGTCGGCACATCTGAAGTGCCATAAAATCAGTCCGGGTTTGTATATTTCACCCTAACAATGACTTGGTCAGTTGGTTTTCGATGGTGTTTCTCTTTAAAACTTATCCTTTTTTGTAAATATGAAGCCGTCAATTTCTATTGAGTATTGCCCTAAGTGTAACTGGTTATTAAGGGCCGCTTGGATGGCTCAGGAGTTGTTATCTACTTTTAGCGACGACCTGCATAGCGTAAAGCTTATACCATCTGAGGTTGCCGGGCGGTATGTCATTTACCTGGATGATGCTCTGATCTGGGATCGGAAAAGAGAAGGCCATTTTCCTGAACCGAAGGAACTGAAACAGAAAGTCAGGGACATTATTGATCCTGAAAGAAGCCTGGGGCATAATGATAGGTGAGAGATTTGCTTTTATTGTAGACAAAATGGCATCCACCTAGGAAGTATACTGCCCATTTGACAGCAGAATTCGATTTTTGCTTAAAAACCATATTAATCAATCTTGTTAACTAAGGCGTTGACTCGCAGTTGTTTATTGTTGCTATGGGTCGCTTGCTATGGTAATAAATTTGGTGGTAATAAATCTATGGCACATTGTTTATCGTTATATAGGTTAAAATTGTTAACCTAAACATACGATGGTCATGGAAAGCAAACTAAAAATACCGCAGGAGATGTTGATGAACATAGATTTTATCAATACCGTAAACGGTGGAATGAGTGAGCCAGCCATTCAACTCGAAAGAGGATCGGATGGTTTTGAGGTTGTTGTCAAAATTCCTGGCATCGAAGTTGACGATCTGCAGCTTGAAGTCGTCAGAGGTAAAAAGAATTCAACCAGCCTGAAATTGTTTCATTTACTACCTATATTTTCACAAGATTCTCTTCCGGAAGAAGAGCAGTGGAGGACAGTTCGGTTCATTAATACATTTGTTATACCAGAAGGAGTGAGTGTCGAAAATATCTCAGCCAGATATGATGATAGTTACAGACATCTTGTACTCCACCTGCCTTATGGTGATGAGCAGGGGGATTATAGAAGAAAAGTAGAGATAGACCGGTGGTAAAAGCGGAAAATTGTGAGGCCTGCAACTGACAATTGCAGGTTTTTTGTGCCCATACATATCGTAATAAGCATTTTTGATAAAGGATATGCTATTTTTATTATAATAAATTACACCCTGCCAATAGTTTGTGTTAAAATATTGCAAAGCTTTAAAATTTGCTGAAAAATAGCTTTTTCAATTCGTAATTTAGTGGGGCAAAAGCAAGTTTACACCTCCCAGCTCAACGTTATATGAAAAAGTCGAACATCTTCGCATACATTGAACTTTCTAAGTTAGTAGAAGAATTAAAGCAGTCCGCTTCCTCAGAAAAACTAAAAGAAAAGCTCAAAGCGCAGTCTGCCTATTTCACCATCATTGAACCTCGTTATTTTTCCGATTCTCTTATGCCCGAATGGGAAGGAATACTCTCTTTTACAAAACAGAAGCAAGCAGGAGTTGATGAAGAAGGACATGTAGTTTCCAGTGCTACCCTAAATTCTATCGACAGCCTTTCTTTGAGGGACTGTCAAAATCTTGTGGATAAGCTCAATGTTCTGTTTGAAAAGTTGAAGAACGAATTTGAATAAAAACAAAAAAGACCTGCTTCACAGGAAACAGGTCTTTGACATAAATCAGTATCCATTAGTTTACCGTTCCTCCATTCCATACCTCTTTTCCTGGCTGTACAAAAGCAAGACTTCCGTCGCGGTCTTCGGCCATCAGGATCATACCGTGACTTTCCATGCCCATCATTTTGCGTGGCGCGAGGTTAGCAAGGTACAGTACTTTTTTGCCGATAATCTCTTCAGGCTTGAAGTGCTCGGAAATGCCACTCAGTACGATGCGTTGTTCGCTTCCGATGTCAACTTTTAGTTTTAACAATTTTTTGCTTTTTGGAACACTTTCTGCTTCTACGATTGTAGCTATACGAATATCCATTTTAGCGAAGTCATCATACTGGATTTCAGCCTTTACCGGCGCTACTACTTTACCTTCCAATTCATTGGCACGTTTTGCATCCAGTAGTTTCTGAACTTGCTTTTCAATAACATGATCTTCTATTTTTTCGAACAACAGTCCGGCTTCACTGATGGCTTGTCCTGCTTTCAATAAGTCGGCTTTGCCTGCATTTTCCCAGCTGTTATTTTCCAAACCCAGTTGCTTACGAATTTTCTCTGCAGTGAAAGGTATAATCGGTTCCGATACAATAGAAAGCGATCCGGAAATCTGAAGGGCAATATTCATGATCGTATTCACACGTGCAGGATCCGTTTTGATCACATGCCAGGGTTGTGTATCCGCCAGGTATTTGTTCCCGAGGCGTGCAAGATCCATGATCAGCGTTAGTGCTTCACGGAAACGATAGTTTTCAATAGCCTCACCGATTCGGTTTGGGAATGCAGCCAAATCTGCCAGCGTGGCCTGGTCTGTTTCTGTCAGTTCACCTTGTGCGGGTACTTTGCTTTCACAAAATTTTTGCGTCAGGACAATTGCGCGATTGATAAAGTTGCCATAAATGCCTACCAGTTCACTATTGTTACGGGTCTGGAAGTCTTTCCATGTAAACTCGCTATCCTTGGTTTCCGGTGCACTTGCGGTCAATACATAACGAAGCACATCCTGCTTGCCGGGAAGTTCTTCCAGGTATTCATGCAGCCACACCGCCCAGTTACGTGAGGTAGAAATCTTGTCGCCTTCCAGATTCATAAACTCATTAGCAGGGACATTGTCCGGCAATACCAGATTTCCTTCGGCAATAATGGTTGCTGGGAAAATAATACAGTGGAAAACAATATTGTCTTTTCCAATGAAATGAACCAGTTTGGTCTGGTCGCCAGCATCACTACTTTTCTCCCACCATTTTGTCCATCCTTCATCCGTTCCGTTCTTCTGGATCAGCCAGTCTTTCGTTGCAGATATATAACCGATAGGCGCTTCAAACCATACATACAATACCTTTCCTTCGGTTCCCGGCACAGGTACCGGAATCCCCCAATCAAGATCACGCGTCATCGCACGTGGCTTAAGTCCCTCTTTTAACCAAGACTGACACTGACCCAATACATTGGTTTTCCATTCGGGGTGGCTGTTTACGAAGTCTTCTACCTGCGGCTGTAGTTTGTCAAGTGGCAAGAACCAGTTTGTGGTGGGTTTCATGACTGGTTTGGAGCCAGAAAGCATCGAATGTGGTTCAATGAGTTCTGTTGGGCTCAGCGCCGATCCGCAACGCTCGCACTGATCGCCATATGCATTGGTATTCGCGCAGACGGGGCAGGTTCCTACGATGTAGCGGTCGGCCAGGAATTGCTGCGCCGTTTCATCATAATATTGCTCTGTAGTTTCTTCTATAAAAACACCCTTATCGTACAGATCTTTGAAAATTTCCTGAGAAGTTTCGTGGTGAATCTGCTTGCTGGTACGGGAATACACATCAAAGGATATACCCAGCTGCTTGAATGAATCATCAATCTGAGCGTAATATTTATCCACCACCTGCTGAGGCGTAAGTCCTTCTTTTTTTGCGCGTATGGTAATGGGTACACCATGCTCGTCGGTTCCACTGATGAACGCAACATCCTTTCCTTTGGAACGAAGATAGCGCACGTAAATATCAGCTGGTACATAACAACCTGCCAGGTGACCAATGTGGATCGGCCCATTGGCATAAATCAGCGCGGCGGTAACGGTATATCTTTTGGGATCTGTAATAGCCATTTAGTTTACTCTGTATTTAATAATGTAGCAAAGTTAGCAAAATCGTGATTAGAGATATGAAGAAGAGCTCTTCAACTTTATCAGTAACTGATAGAAGAACAGTAAGAAGTGCACCGGATCAAATGTGGAAGAATCAACATGATCGTTTAAGAGGAACAGTTTATTTTACTTAAAGTAAATTATGTTTGATATAATGTAAAATATAATTGACATTTATTAAAATAAAGTATACATTTGAGTCGTATCGAAAATCAAATTTTGTATTCATGAAAACGAAGTATCTATTGCCAGGTAGCTGGCGGCCCTATGGTATTGTGATTGCATTGGTGTCTATATTGCTCAGTATTTGTTGGTTGATTAGTGGTGAGGCCTTTCCATTTGCTCAGATTAATACTTACAGCTATTTTGATATTCCCAATTGGCTATTTGCTGATAATATATTTTCGACTGGTAAAGAGGGGACGGTTGTTTTAAATATTACTGATGAAATTTTAGGAATAGGGATTATCTGCGGCTTGTTTATAGCTGGCTTTTCAAAATTGAAAACTGAAGATGAACGGATTGCATTAATCAGACTTGAATCATTGCAGTGGGGTATTTATGTTAATTTCACTGTGATGGTATTATGTATAATTTTTGTTTATGATACTTGGTTTTTCGTCGTGATGATCTACAATATGTTTACCCCGCTTCTCATTTTCGTAGCCCGGTTTTATTGGTTGCTGTATGTAAGTCCGGCAATTGAAGCTAACAGGGAAAGGAGTTTGGTATGAAAAACAGGATAAGGATAGAGCGGGCCATATTGAATATCACACAGGCAGATCTGGCGGAGAGGCTGGCCGTTTCCAGGCAAACGATCAATGCGATAGAAGCGGGAAAATATTCTCCGACGCTGGCGTTGGGAATGAAAATAGCACGGGAATTCGGGAAGACGGTAGATGAGCTTTTTGAATTAGAAGAAGGTGATTGACGGATTCCAACCATACTGAATATTTCGGGTCTTTCTAGAGCATTTAACGCTGTAAATCTATGTTTAACAGAACACTATTCTCGATCATCTTTGTTCTTATTGTTTTACCTGCTTATGTTCAGCAAAACGATCGACCTTAAACAAGGAGTGTTGGTATCATTGCAGGATTGCAGCCACAGGGAAAGATGTTTGATACCGATAAATGGAAGAAAACCTCTGGATTTATCACCGGTGTCACCTTCTAATCCCGATCTTTATTTTGTCCGATCCGACTTTATGCCCGACATTTGAGGATTAATAGACTTTCATCCGCATGAAAATTTTGATTACCGGAGCTACCGGATTGGTGGGAAGTACAGTTGCTCGTGAGCTCATTGCCGGAAATAATGCCGTTTACGCGCTTGTGAGGGCTAATTCTGACAGAAGCCTGCTTGCAGATGTTGCTAGCAGCATACATTGGGTAGAAGGTGATATTCTTGATGTACCCTCTCTGGATCAGGCTTTGGCAGGAATTGACTATGTAATACATACTGCAGCGGTGGTATCCTTCGTCCCGCGCGACAGAAAGATGATGTACAAGGTCAATATGGAAGGGACTGCGAATGTTGTCAATGCCTGTTTGAAGCACGGTATACAAAAGCTTTGTCATGTAAGTAGTATTGCCGCTATTGGCAGACCGGATTCAAAAAAGATTATTCCGGGCCAGGAGCTGGTATTGGACGAAACGCAGCGATGGGAAGACTCACCTGAAAATTCGGAGTATGCCAAATCGAAGTACCTGGCTGAACTGGAAGTGTGGAGAGGTATTGCAGAAGGACTGAATGCGGTGATTGTCAATCCTACCATCATATTGGGTGAAGGCGACTGGGATAAGAGTAGCACACAGTTGTTCAGATATGTATTCAGAGAAAAACCATTTTATACCGAAGGAGTAGCCAACTGTGTGGATGTCCGGGATGTATCAGAGGTGATTGTAAGACTGCTGTTTTCAGATATTTCAGGAGAACGCTTTTTACTGAACGGAGCCAGTATTTCCTATAGGGATCTGTTCAATCTGATGGCGGATGCGATGAAGAAAAAGCGTCCTTCCTTCCGTGTCGGTCCGGGGCTTGCCGGAGTAATCTGGCGTATAGAAGCCGTACGTACAGCACTTCTGGGGACCAAACCACTGATCACCAAGGAAACAGCACAGTCGGCCGCGCGGCGAATTCTTTATAACAACGAAAAGATAAGGAATGCTTTAGGATTTGGCTTTCAACCTATAGAGAAAACGGTGGCCAGAGTAAGCGAAAGTTTACTTAACAAGATTTGATAAGCAAGGAATTATTTTTAACTTTCTTTCATTATCAATGACAGTCCTTTGTTCGAAGCCTATGACGAAAGATCATATTTCAGAATGAAATTTTACATAGCTGATAAGCAGGCGACTGCATGGTGTTGGTTCAAATAATACCGACCTCTAACTTAATTGTTCGTGTGATGGAGAAAAATTTCGGGGAAAGAAAAGACTACATGAAAGAAACCCTGCTAAGGTTTGAAAGAATGATTAAAAACGATGAGCCTACTTTTTTTGATCTGGAAACATACGAAAAGATAACGGCTCACTATATTGAAAAAGGGGATTGGGAAAAAGCATACCAGGCATGTGAAAGAGGACTGACAGATTTTCCATATTCCCTCGATTTACTTCTAAATAAGGTACAGTCACATGCTAACAGAGGGGAGCATGATCTGGCCATTGAAGTACTTGAACGCGCTTCACTTTTTCATCCGGGAGATATTGAAATCAGCTATATGCAGGTTGGTATTTTTAATATGATGGGCGAATTCGAGGAGGCAATCGGAGTATTGGAAGGATTGATGAACCGGGTAGAAGATAAAGATGAGATTTATTTTCAGATCGGACAAACTTATCAGAACTGGGGCAAATATGACGAAGCTATTCGGAATTATAAACTTTCGCTTCGCCGCAATCTTAACAATGAAAGTGCCCTATATGAGCTGGCCCACTGTCTTGATCTGGTAGGACAATTGGAAAGTCATCTCGACTATTACAACGAGCTTGTAGACAGGGATCCATTTTCGCATCATGCATGGTACAACTTGGGAATAGCATTCAGTAAGCTGGAGCGTCATGAGGATGCAGTACGTGCGTATGAGTATGCCACTTTAGTAAATGATGATTTTGCCTCTGCATTTTTCCACCTGGGAAATGCATACATGAATCTTGAAAAATACGAAGATGCAAAAGGTCAGTATTTACGCGCAATAGAGCTGGAAGGTGAACAGCCGGAAACCTGCTGTTGCCTGGCTACCTGTTATGAAAGACTTGAAGAGTTTGAAACTGCTATAAAGTATTACAGAATAACGGTAAAGCTGGATAGCCAGTGGGATGACGGATGGTTTGGTCTGGGAATCTGCTTTAACGAACTGGGTCGTTGGTACGAAGCAGCCGGTTTTCTTAGAAAAGCCATTCAGATTACCGAATTAAACCCTGACTATTGGCTTGCTCTGGCCGAAACAGAATTTCGCATCGGTAACATTGTATCAGCCTTTGAAGCGTTTGAGAAGTCAGCTGAAATAGAACCTGCGAACCCTGATATATGGCTGAAATGGTCGCATGTTCTGTTCGATCAGGGTAATTATGCAAGAGCTTGTGATCTGCTAACAGCCGCCATTGAAGAAATGCCGGAAGAGGCGGATTTATATTACCGTATGGCAGTTTATCAGATTCATTCTGGTGATTATCGTGAGGCACTTATCAATATGGAAGTAGCACTTACGCTGGATTATGACGCGCATGTACAATTATTCGACTTCTTCCCGGATCTTGAAAAACAAAAGGCGCTGTTCAAAATCATAGAACAGTACAGAGAGAAATAAAAAAGAGGTTTGGATCAAATATGGATGGAACGCTACATTTCGAAAGAAGGTGTAGCGTTTTTTTAATTTAGCACCTTCAGCAACTGTTCAGTTTCAATATCATTTGCACAGCGGAAATGTCCTTCCGGGCAACGCTTGTGTCCATGAAGTCCGCACGGCCTACACGTCAGTTTTTCTATGACTTCTACAACATGTGAATTGTCTGACAAAGGGCCGTAGCCAAATCCGGGAATCGTAGAGCAATAAACAGCTGTAACGGGTGCATTCACAGCTGAGCAGATATGCATGGGCGCGGAGTCGTTAACGAAATTCATCACAGCGCCTGTCATCAAAGCAGCAGATTGAAGAAAGGAAAGTTTTCCGATCAGATTTTCAATACGTTCAGGATTTGCGACCTTATCTATGATCTCCTTGGCGAGATAAGCATCGGATGGTCCGCCGATCAGATAGATCTGAAACGAAAGATCTAGTTTGTTGATCAGTGAAACCCAGCCATCCACTATATATTGCTTGGTGTACCAGACAGAGGCAGGCGCGATGCATACATATGGCTTTTTCTCAAACTGACCGATGTATGTAAAATCCTGAGTGGCAGGATATAGACGCGGCTTACCGGCAATATCTGTTTTTACTTCGGTTTTAATCAATTCATGATTACGCTGCACTTCATGTACACCTTCGCTGATATTGTGCGGAACCTTATTTGTGAAAAGAAATGAGAGTGGATTTTTATCAAATCCCGTAGTAATACCCGCTTTGGAAAAACCTGTAAGGAAACCCGTTGAGCCAAAACGCTGAATATTAATAACCCAATCGTAACGAACAGATTGTATTTGTTTCAGGATATTCCAAAGACTTTTATACTTACCTTCTTTTTTCTTCCATATCAATACCTCATTCAGAAATGGATGGTTGTCAAACAATCCTTCATTTCCTTTTCGAACCAATATATCAATCCTTGCTTCCGGAAACTGCTGATGGAGATTCTCGAGCAGCGCAGTTGCCAGTATTACGTCGCCTATAAAGGCTGTCTGAATAACAAGAATTTTATTTAAAGCCATTTTCATTCAATTCAGGAAGAACAACGCCATGCCCAATCTTTACCTGGCTACTGTAGTCAGCAATTCGGTAATCTGTGAGGTGTTTCAGGCAAAAGTCCGTAATTTTGTGGACACTGCCGAAAATTATTGGCGCCTATTTTGTGTTAATCAGGAATGAAGAGAAATAATATTCGTAAACGTGAAAACCCAAAAGTTACCTCACTAACGCTTACCGAAGAATATCAGTTACATACGCTTTCCAACGGAATTCGTATTGCCCATAAACAGGTTCCCTATACTGCCATAGCGCACTGCGGAATTATGCTCGATATTGGTAGCCGGGATGAACAGCCGCTTCAACAAGGACTGGCTCACTTTTGGGAGCATATGGCTTTTAAGGGGACTGAAAAAAGAAGTTCTTTTCATATCATTAACCGTCTTGAAAATGTAGGCGGTGAGCTGAACGCTTATACTACCAAAGAAAAAATTTGCTTTCATGCCTCTGTCCTGGACGATCATTTCGATAAAGCACTGGAGCTGTTGGCAGATATTACCTTCCATTCCGTATTTCCTGATAAACAGATTGAAAGGGAAAAAAATGTAATTCTGGAAGAAATGTCCATGTATGTGGATTCACCTGAAGATGCGATTCAGGATGATTTTGACCAACTCGTATTTGCAGACCATGCACTGGGAAGTAATATACTCGGTACGACCGAAACGGTGAATTCGTTTGACCGCGAACATTTACACCGCTTTATTAATGATAATATAGACACCGAACGAATTGTTGTTTCGTCGGTGAGCAAACTCCCGTTCGCAAAAGTCATCAGAATAGCTGAGAAATATCTCGGCGCGATTCCTGCAAAAACAACAAGCAGACAGCGGGTTGCACCCGGCGTATATACACCCATTATTCAGCAAAAAGAACGTTCGATCTCTCAGGCACAGTGTGCTATGGGACAGCCTGCCTATGCACTGCCTGACGACCGCAGATTGCCATTTTTTATGCTGATGAATTTGCTGGGAGGACCGGGAATGAATTCAAGGTTCAACTTGTCATTACGCGAGAAAAATGGGTATGTATATTCGATAGAAGGAAATTATACGCCCTATCTTGATACAGGCTTTATGGGTATCTTCTTCGGGACTGAGCCGCGCCAGCTCACAAAAAGTATAGCGCTGATCAATAAGGAACTTAAAAAGGTGAGAGAAGTACCTTTGACCACTTTGCAACTGCATCAGACCAAAGTACAACTCATGGGCCAATTGGCGATGTCGGAAGAAAGCAATATGAGTTTTATGCTGATGATGGCTAAAAGTCTGCTGGATACGGGTAAGGTAGATTCCCTTCCTGAAATATTTACAGAAATTCAGGCCATTACATCGGCTCAGCTACAAGATATAGCACAGGAAATGTTTAATCCTGAGAATTTTAGCTATCTCACTTTTCTGCCTGAATAAAAGAAATTTTTAAACAAATTATAGCCGGTTAGTTAATCCTGACCGGTTTTTTTGTGCATTCACGATAATTTTGATAGCCCTTATAGCGTCAGCGAAAGTAATGTATAGTGTTCACAGTAAGATTACGAGTAAAATGAAATCAGTTACCAGCATTTTCGCCTGCCTGATCATCAGTATTTCTGCAATACTTCCGGGCAAGGCTTCTGCCCAGCAAAATGCCAATCCATATATCCCCACCGTTCAGCCTGACAGGATTATTCTAAATGTAACAGTGGATCCATCGACTTCTATGGCTGTGAACTGGCGGACAGCATCCGATGTATCTGAAAGTTTTGCAGAAATTGCCATTGCCAGTGCTGATCCCCGTTTTACCGATAAAGTAAAGCGGTTAAAAGCAAAATCAGAGTTGCTCAAATGGGAGGACACAACTCCTGCCTACTATCATTCTTTGGTATTTGAAGGTCTCACTCCCGGTACTAAATACGCATACCGGGTAGGGCAGGGGGATCATTGGAGCGAATGGATTCATTTCAATACAGCGGGAAAAACGGGGGATAAGTTCTCATTTATATATTACGGGGATGTTCAGACCAACATCAGATCATTATGGTCGCGGGTGGCGCGTGACGCGTATGCAAAGGCTCCCGAATCCGTACTGATGATGTATGCCGGTGACCTGATCAATAAGGCTAACCGGGATGTAGAGTGGGGCGATTGGTTTGAGGCAGGAAGCTTTATTCACAGCATGATTCCTGGTTTTCCTACACCTGGTAACCACGATCACTACGATGGACCGGATGGGAAGAACGTAACTTCAGTGTTCTGGCGACCGCAGTTTACGCTGCCTGAAAACGGTCCTGCAGGACTGGAAGAAACCTGCTACTATTCAGATATACAGGGTATGCGTTTCATATCTCTTAATTCTGATCAGGCGGAAGAATCGGATGAATACCTGGAAAAGCAGCGTGTATGGATGGAAAAGGTATTACGTAATAATCCTAACAAATGGACCTGTGTAACTTTCCATCATCCGATTTACTCACCGAAATCGACACGGGATAATAAGCGGATGCGAGAGACTTTTAAGCCTTTGTTTGATAAGTATAAGGTAGATATTGTTTTGCAGGGGCACGATCATACGTATGCGAGAGGTATGGCAAAAATCCCAATGCAGGAAAAGGGAGCAGTTTCGGGAACGATGTACGTAGTATCTGTAAGCGGTCCGAAAATGACAGGTTCTAATGTGGAAAAAGCGGGCTGGATGGATCGTTCCGCTTTGTACACACAGCTTTACCATGTTATCACGGTAGATAAGGACGTGCTGGATTTTAAAGCGTATACTGCTACCGGAGAATTGTATGATTCCTTCGAACTGGTAAAACAAAAAGGTAAAATCAATAAAGTGATTGACAAAACACCTCGCAACCTTCCTGAATATCGCTAAACAATTGTATCAATGATGATCAGTAAATACGGATGGTTGCTCGTGCTCGGATGGCTTGCCGCCGCATGTGGAGTCACCCCAAAGCAGAAAAGTGAAAAGTTTCCGGAGGAATTGGTCAGTTTTAAACCTCATAACGGCAATCCGGTTTTTGAAGGTTCGAAAGATTCTGCGTTTTGGGATGAAAAAACAAGGGAAAGAGGTTTTATCCTGAAGGAAGATAGTACCTATTATCTCTGGTATACCGGTTATAAGAGACAAACAGGTAAACAAATCAAGTACCTCGGACTTGCCACTTCACCGGATGGTTTCAACTGGACACGCCATCCATCTAATCCGATCCATCGCGGGTTGTGGGTGGAAGATGTATTTGTGTTAAAAGAAGACAGTACCTATTACATGTTCGCTGAAAGCAGAGGCGATTCTGCCCATTTGCTTACATCGAAAGATAAGATCAACTGGCTGGATCAGGGTGCCTTGGATATCAGGAGAAAGAACGGTGACGCCATTGAAGCAGGACCTTACGGTACACCTGCAGTTTGGAAAGAGAATGGGACATGGTATCTGTTTTATGAAAGAAATGATGCGGCGGTATGGCTGGCTACTTCAAAAGATCTGAAAGTGTGGACAAATATTCAGGATGAACCAGTATTGAGTTGTGGTACTGAATCGTACGACGCATTTGCAGTAGCAATGAATCAGATCATTAAATACAAGGGCTTATATTACGCCTACTACCATGCGTCAGCTTTCAAAGACTGGCGGGAATGGTCGACGAACATAGCCGTTTCCAGCGATCTGATTCATTGGGAAAAGTATAGCAACAATCCGATTTTGGGTGATAATACATCCAGTGGAATTGTGGTACCTGATGGTGAGAAATTCCGACTTTACACCATGCACCCTGAGGTGCGGGTATATTTGCCAGGGAAATAATTGTAAATCCGGTTTTTGGAAAAGACAATTGGAATTCTGGTAACTTCTAAAAATGCCGTTAGCTACGAGTATTGCGTACCTACGGCACTTTCTAATAATGTGGTTTTGATTTTCTTTACCGATATTTCATCCCTTTGGGATTGTCAGATATCAACCCCCGTTTACTATAATGGATATTTGTCTTGGTTCATTAAGCTTGTTTCAATTATTCTCAGCCCGGTAATAGAGCGTAGAGCTATTTTCAACACGCAACACTTTCGCCGCCGCTTCATTGATATCTGCAATCGTTAGATTTCGGATAATCTCTGCATCGTCGTTGGCCCAGTCAGGATTGCCTGCATTAGCCGCGAAGGCCAGGTTCATGGCGCGGTTGAGCAATTCTACTTCCGAGAAAGCAAGTGTGGCTTCTGTCTGGTTTTTAATTTTAGCTAATTCATCCTCTGTAGTGCCGTTTTTAGCCAGTTCGAGAATTAGTTCTGTAACAGCAGCATCAGCCTCTTCCAAGGTAACACCAGGGTTCAGATTTCCTTTAATCAGCAATAATCCGGGATCCAAAGAGGAAGTTACACTTGCGCTGATACTATTGAAGATGGGTCTTTCCTTCAGCAGGGAGTGATATAAACGGGACGATTTCCCACGCCCCAAAATATCGCTGACCAGATCGGTAGCATAAAAACCGTCCTCATAACGCCCGGGAGTATGAAATACCTTGATCAGAGAGTTTAGAGGAACAGCAGCAGATGTTTCCATAAATCTGGCCTCCGTTTGCACAGGCTCTTTGGGTAGATTTCTGACATACGGTTCTCCGGCAGGAATTTCTGCGAACCATTTTTCAGCCAGTTCTTTCACCTGTTCAAATTTTACTGCACCTGCTACCACCATTACAGCGTTGTTGGGTCTGTAAAACTTGAAAAAGAAGTTCTGTACATCCTCCATCGTTGCCCGTTCAATATGTTCTATATCCTTGCCGATGGTCGCCCAGCGATAAGGATGCGCTTTATAGGTGAGGGGCCTAAGTTTGAGCCACATGTCGCCATAAGGTTGATTCAGATATCTTTGCTTGAATTCCTCAATCACTACTTTACGCTGCACTTCGAGCACGTTCGGATCGAAAGAAAGGCTCATCATCCGGTCAGATTCCAGCCAAAAAGCAGTTTCTACATTGTCAGCAGGCAGCGTAATATAGTAATTGGTAATGTCGGGAGAAGTGAATGCGTTGTTTTCTCCACCTACGTTTTGTACCGGAATGTCATAGCTGGGAATGTTTTTGGAACCACCAAACATCAGGTGTTCGAACAAGTGGGCAAACCCTGTACGTTCTTCATCTTCGTCACGCGAGCCCACATTGTAGAGTATATTGACTGCGGCCATAGGCGTTGAAAAATCTTCATGAACGAAAACTTTAAGACCGTTATCCAATGTGAACTGTTCGTAGCGAATCATAGAAACTTGACTGAAAATTATTGTGAAAACCAAAGCATAAAAATATACGGATGGATAGAAACCACGTTGTATATTTTGGGGTTATAAACAAAGCTACTGACCTGGTGGGAATCCACCAAACCAATTCGTCAATATACTAAAAGCCATGAAATTTACTTTGCGCGTACTGAATATAGTTTTTGTCTTATTCTGCTTTCCATTTTTCTCTCAGGCTCAGCTTCTCAACGATCCCACTGCGATCAAAACGGTTCAAAAAACTTTGGATAATATCTATAATTATGAGTTCGATGAGGCGGACCATATGATTGCTGCCATTGAAAAGAAATACCCCAATCATCCCATCAATCACATTCTCGATTCTTTTGTGCTCTATTGGAAGTATTTACCGATTAAGGACAACCCGGCAAAGTCAAAGGAGTACATTCAAAAGTTGAATCTTGCTCTGATTGCTACGGAGAAAAAGTTTGGCAAAGACACCAAAGATCCGGAAGGTATGTTTTATGTAATGGTGGCCAGGGGATATATGGCTATGATGTACAACTACCGTGGAGAAATGCTCAATGCCGCCGGTGAAGGGAAGAAAGCTTATAATGCTTTTGTAGATGGTATGAAGTTGATGGATAAGAATCCTGAATTTTATTTTACATCGGGTATGTACAATTACTATGTAGAGGTATACCCGGAAGTACATCCCATGGTGAAACCTTTGCTGATGTTCTTTAAGAACGGAGATAAAGCTTTGGGATTAAAACAGGTGGATATTGCTACGCGTTCAGGTGTGATCACACGCGCTGAATCTTGTTTTTACCTGGCACATTTATATGTGAAATATGAGATGAAGCCTGAAAGGGCAGTGCCTTATCTAAATAAACTTACGGATTGGTATCCGAAGAATCCGTTGTTTATCATGAAAAATGCCGAGGCATTGTTGTTAGCAGGGGACTATACCGATGCGGCAAAGCAAATTACTGCATTACGAAGGTACAATACCGGTTTTTACCCAATTGCACAGCACACTTTTCAGGGGATTAACTACGAAAAGCATGTGAAAAACGATGCCTCGGCCCAGAAAGAATATCTGGCTGCTTTGAGAATACCGCATGATGACCAGTATACCAAAGAATACCACGCCATAGCTTATGCCGGTCTGGCAAGAATAGCCGGCAGGGCAGGAAACAAAGCCAAGGCTAAGGAGTACTATAAAAAGTGTCTGGAAAAAGCGGAGTACAGGTCTGTAATGAAGGAAGCAAAGGCTTTTAAATAACTGCTAGAACCTATAACTATCACCAATACAAATCGGAAGGGTTATAGTTCAGCACTTTTTGATGGGTATTAATTAACTCCCAAATCCAGAAAATAATTAATTTCTAAAAACTGTTCAACAACTAATTTTTCATTCTTTTTAGGCTTTACCTCTTTTAAAACACCACCAACCTTAATTCTTTTTTCGGGTAGTGTTTCTGAACCTTTGGTGTGTGCAATCAGTATCTTTTCAGAAGTTTGCTCATCTTTGATTTCATAAACACTGTACATGTCGCTGATTGGAATCGGCACAAAGGCTTTCCCAACCGGAACCAATATCATTCCGGAAAAATAATTTTTGGATTCTTTCAGCTCAGGAATACCCGTAATCACCAGATTTGAAGATTGTATCCCTCTCCCATTTACCTCAGCTGGTGACATCTCGGTAGCAATGTATTTCTGGTAGGCAGCTTTCAAATTTGAATCCAACCTAGACATAACTTGTTCTTTCGACGATGTATCCAACTGCGACAAAGACAACTCCAGGAAAAGGATCATCTTTTGCTTTTCATTAAATAAACCACTCACTTTTCCCAATTCAGCTTGTGATATCGTCCCGTCTTCTGCCTGCGTAAAAATGTTATAAAAACGACCTCCGTTGTCTAACGATATAAGTGCTTCGTCGACAGATTGGTATGGATGAATTTGTTTCATGGAATGGGTGTATTGGGCTTTTTTAGTTGTTATCAATTCGGGAACAAACTCTTATCAAGTCCAGGAATGATCCTCAGCGCATTTTTGTAGTAAAGTTTTTTCAATACTTCGTCGGATAGGCCCAGGCCATACATACGCCAGAATGCGTGGTACTTTTTATGGTATGGAAAATATTCATCTTCTGTTTCTAATACCCGAAAATAGGTGGCGTATTCGGCTGGAACCCAGCTATCTTTTCCGAACAAAACGCGATCCTGATATTTGTCAAAAAACTTTTTGGCTGTTCTTGGCTGGCGTCCCAGTTCCGCAATCACTGCACCGATTTCTACATACATATTTGGAAACACCTGCATCAGACTGTCCAACTTTTTCAGATTATTGGGATACCAGCCCATATGTGCGTTAATGAACGTCGTTTTAGGGTTATTTCTGAAAATGTGATGCTGTTCGGCAATGAGGGAATCGAAAGGTACCGGATCATTTATTCCTCGGCGGCGGCCCGGGTGTGTTTTCAGTTCCAGCCAGCGTTCATTGTAGCGGTCCATCGGATCCCAAAAAGATGGTACATCCGCAGTGTGAATGATGACCGGAATACCTAGTTCTCCGCATTTTTGCCATACAGGCTGTAGTCTCGGATCACTTACAGGTACACGATTTCCTTTGTCGTCCTTGATACCCGCAAAACCCAGGCTTTTGTATATTTTCAATCCTTTAGCTCCTGATTTCACATCTTCTTCGAGTTGCTTCACTGCACGCGCTGACCAGTCTTTTTCTCCGAAGCCTTTAAACTGGAGATTGGTGAAAATAGCAATTCGTTTAGGTTCATTTTTAGCAACATTTTCGAGAGAACCTTTCAACGTTGCAGTTCCTTCTGCCCATTCCTGAGTCCACCCACGTCCGCTCAGGTTCACCATTATTCCCATATTCAGACTGTCCATCTGAGCTACCAACGCTTTCAGATCCTGAGTCGGCATCTGGTATTGGTGATTGTGCACATCAATGAATGGAAATTTGGCACGTTTCAGCGGATGCTCTTCCACTTTCAGTGTTGAGATAGGATCGTACTCTTCGAAGCCAAGCGGCTGCGTGATGTTAGAATCCTGGGCAAATACCGGGCTGCCGATGCAAAGGCCAAGTGCAATAAGTTTTAAGAGTTTCATAGTCAAGGTATAAGGAGAGAATAAAGCCAGCGAGTTAAAATCTCTATTGAGCTATTTCAAAAGGAAGTGATTTCTTGTTGTAGATAAGTGCAACGCAATGTGCCGCTATTCCTTCTTCCCTTCCTACAAATCCCAGGTGCTCGGAAGTAGTGGCTTTGATGGAGATCGCTTCCTCATCAATTTTCATCACCTGAGCCAGACAGGTTTTCATTTCCGGAATATGCGGATTCAACTTAGGATTCTGAAGTACAATCGTTACATCCAGATTGCCGATTTCATAATCCTTCTCACGAATCATTTCCAATACCCTTTTGAGCAGTAATTTACTGTCGACACCTTTCCATTGCGGATCCTTATCGGAGAAATGATAGCCAATGTTGCGCATATTAGCTGCGCCGAGTAAGGCATCACAGATGACATGGCAAACCACATCAGCATCTGAATGCCCTTTTGCGCCATGTGTATGTAAAATCAAAATACCGCCAAGCCAGAATGGCCGTCCTGCTTCAAGTTGATGTACGTCGTAACCTTGTCCGATTCGAAAGGGGAACATAATTGTCTTAGTTATTTAAAGCTTAACCGCAATTTGGCGATTGTAAGCGGGAATGACAAGTACTGATTTTTGCATGTATTTAATTTATTTTTCAAAATACTTACATTGGTCTACGAATTTATCGTAGATTTACGAAAAGTTCGTAGATATGGAAAAGCTAACACAGCAGGAAGAGGATGCCATGCAGGCAGTATGGCAAATAGGAGAGGGTAATGTAAAGTCATTTATGGCTGCACTTGATGAACCCTGGCCGCCTTATACCACGCTTGCGTCGACAATTAAAAATCTGGAAAAGAAGGGCTACTTGCAAAGCAGACTGATCGGTAACGCCTATCTGTATTCGCCAGCGATTACCGAAGAAGCTTATAAACAAAAGTTTATGGGAAATGTGGTGAAGGATTATTTTGAAAATTCTTACAAAGAAATGGTGAACTTTTTTGTGCAGAAAAACAAGATATCGGCGGATGAACTGAAAGAGATTATAGGGTTAATTGAGGGGAAAAAGTAAAGAGATTTAAAACGAGATAGCTATGTCGCCTTACATCGAATATGTTTTAAAACTTTCCATCGGAATGATGGTCATCAGCATTTTCTATCATTTTGTTTTAAGAAAATACACGTTCTTCAATTGGAACAGGTGGTATTTACTGGGCTATTCATTGCTGACATTTTTTATCCCGTTTATCAATATTGATCCAGCGTTAAAGCAGGTGGAGATTTCTGATTATAAGGTAGTTAAAGTTATTCCGGTTGTTGAGGATTTTACAGTATCGCAGGTACATTTAGAACCTGTACCGATTGAGGAAATTCCGGTAAATAGTTCGGATGTGATAACTGCTATTTTGCTGGTGGGCGGTTTGATTATGTTTGTGAGAGTTAGTCTTGCTTTGTTTTCCTATTACAAGCTCAGGAGTAAGGCGCTATTAATTTCGGACGGGGAAGTGAAAGTATTTCAGGTTGAAAAGAATATTACACCGTTCTCGTTTGGTAACTCTATTTTTCTTAACCGAAACCTGCATGACGACAGCGATCTCAAAGAAATTATGCTTCATGAAATTGTTCATGTAAAACAAAAGCACACCGTTGATATCATCTGGTCGGAGGTACTTTGTATTCTGAACTGGTACAATCCGTTTGCCTGGATGCTCCGCTCTGCCATTCGCCAGAATCTTGAGTATATAGCCGACCGTGCCGTTTTGGAAAATGGCGTTGACATAAAGTCCTATCAATATCTGCTTTTAAAAGTTGTGGGCGTGCCAGAATTTCGAATAGCCAATCAATTTAATTTTTCATCCCTTAAACAGCGTATCATTATGATGAACAAGATGAAAACAGCGAGAATACAATTGGTCAGGTTTCTGTTTGTATTGCCTTTACTATGTGTGCTACTGGTTGCCTTCAGGAGCGATTTGAAGCATCCGTTTGTCCAACAGAAAGACACGATTTATATAGCCGGATTGCTCATTGATGCAGAAACCGGAAGCCGTGTGGCTAACATGCCGTTGCAACTGGGCATAAGCGGTGAAACAACATCCGTAAGAAAGACGATTCGTACAGATGGCGATGGCTATTATTATTATGAGCTTAACACAAGTAAGCTACAGGATTCAGTTGTGTTCTTCGGCATTTCGGGACAGGGGCAGTATGAGCGGTTTGAACTGGGGTCATCGCTGAAAAAGGAAGTTCCTGATGATGGAGATTTTATGGTTTCCTTTCTGGCGAAGGATGACGAAATAGGGAACAAGGTGTTTAAGAGGCATACGATTTTTCCCTATTTCGTACCAAAGAAGAGCTACTTTAACCAGAGTATTACAGCAGATATAAAAAGTGACCTCAAGGGTTATCTCACCAATCAGGAACTGAATTTTAAGGAAGAATATAATCTTAAAGCAGCATTTGCAGAGGCATTTCCGGAGCCGAAAGATGTAATAACAAAATTCAGAAATGCATACTTTGACCAATTCAGCCGGTTAATAGGTTATGACCATATAGTACAGTTTTATCTCGACGGAAAAGAAACTGACTACACAGAAATCAATAAAGTCTTCAGGTACAGACAGTTACCAATTGTATTTAATGAAAATCGCAATGCAAGTACTTTTGAAACAACACAAGGACCAAGGATGTATTACCACACGTATGAACTAAGTAAACCAAAGCCTCCCCGAGATCTTGTGATAAATAATTTTGAGATGCTCGATGCCGGGAAATTTGATGTATCAAGCTTGGATAACCAGCCTTATTTCTTAAATGGTTTCCGTTCTGAGGCTGGTTTAATATCCCGGTCTGTCTCCTCCAAAGAAGAGATCAAGCATGTGGTACTTTTAAAGGGGGATTTGGCGAAATATTATGATAATAGGTTAGATAATATTCTATGGATAGAAACTATGGAAGCTGAAAAAATTCGAATAAGGCCCGATTTCGGAGAACAATAAGAGGGATATCCAAAGTTTAGCCGCAAGTTCCCGGCGATGCATGAATAGAAGTCCGACTTTTATCAGTTATTTTTACCGGCCTTTCAGGAGGCCGGTATTTTTTATTATTACCGGTTTTATACGCATCCGACAGGCTTTAATAATCCATGCGCAACAAACTAAAATCCAGAATTAAAAAAATAATGCTGATTATTCTCTCAGTCCTCACACTGTGTGCTATAGCCGTTTTTGCTTTTCTGCAACTTGAATCTTTCGGTAAAAATCCGGAAGGTGCCAGACTGGAAAGAATTAAAAAGTCGCCAAACTATAAAGACGGTAGTTTCGTCAATCTTGTCGATACGCCTGTAAGTGCACCAAATTCTAATATGTTTAAACTGGCGTTACAGTTTCTTTTTAAAGATAAGGAAGATACAGACCCGGCTTTTCCGGTTCCCTCCATAAAAAGAAATTTGAAGCTTAAGCCATCCGAGAAACCAACGCTGACTTACTTTGGGCACTCTGGATATATGTTACAAATTGATAATAAAAATATACTGATGGATCCCGTACTGAGTGAAAGAACTTCACCGGTGCAATGGGCGGGAACCAAAAGCTACCCGGGTACTAATGTGTATCAGGTACAAGATCTTCCTGAAATTCATTATGTTTTTCTTTCCCACGATCATTATGATCATATGGATTATGAAACTGTGAAGCAATTTGCAGGTAAACCCACACGATTTGTGGTGCCACTGGGGGGGGGGGCACATCTGGAGCACTGGGGTATCAATCCTTCTCAGATTACAGAACTCGATTGGTGGGAGAAAACAAGTGCGGTGCCGGGAGCAGAAGTGACTGCTACCCCAGCCAGGCATTTTTCAGGACGTAGTTTGGCGAGAGGCAAATCTTTATGGGCTTCGTACGTATTTGAAACACCCAATTACAAAATATTCCTAGGAGGAGATTCCGGTTATGAGAGTCATTTCAAAAAAATAGGTGAGCAATTCGGTCCGTTCGATCTGGCAATTCTGGAGTGTGGACAATACAATGAAATGTGGCCTTACATTCACATGATGCCGGAAGAAACAGCTCAGGCTGGTGTGGATTTAGGAGCGAAAATCGTTTGGCCGGTTCACTGGGGAAGATTTACGCTTGGCTTACATGCATGGAATGAATCTCCGCAAAGAATTGCGAAAAAGGCAAAAGAAATCGGACTCAGACTTACCACACCGATGATCGGCGAGCAAATTATACTCGATACTGCTTATCCTGACAAAAACTGGTGGGATGAAACAAAGAGGTGATAAAAAAAGCCTGTTGAGAAAATCCTCAACAGGCTTTTTTTATCTGGTGGTTTCTATTCCGGGTGTACTCAGCTTCTGAATTTCCCGTTCCTGACTTACTGACTTAAAGTAGAAATATACTGCAGCAATCAGGAATATTTTCGATAAGATAAAGACAGCGATAAACGCAGGTCGCCACCATTTATGCACTTTGATGTGCGTGTCGTTAACCTCTATTTCGAGATACTCATCTTTCTTTTGTTTTTGTTCTGAAGACTTATTTTCATACACGTGCTTTTTCTTCTGGATATCACGTCTGCTTGTACGTAATTGTACAATCTCACGCACTTCCGGTGGCGGGGGCACAGACCCCTGGTTGAAGAAAGACATGATGTCTGATTCAAGCTCCAATGTATAATCTGTCAAATCCTGATCCGTAAGAACTCTCTCCAGAACATACTCCTTTTCCCTGTCTGTAGTAAGACCCAGAACATATGATTCCAGCATTCCGCTTTCTATAAAATCCTTAGTTTCCAAGTGCGTTGATGTTAAGAGTTACGGTAAGATTTAAAAAAATCATGAAATGCTTTCAGCACTTCCGATTTTGAAATAAACAGCTTTTGTGCCACTTCATCAGGCGTAAATCCCTGTCTGAATGCAAGATCAAAAATGCGCTGAGGGGATTTGTCATTGTCTTCCGCAGGCAGTGTTGCAGAATTGTTATCTAATTCCATCAACCTCTTTTTCATATCAACTGCCTTGGATCTTGCCAGTTTTATAACGCACGCGGCGAAAGAAAACGGATAACTATTACAAGCTTGTAATTGGGGAGAAGCAAAAACACTCACCAATATTTCCTGAGCCAGATGCTGCTGCGGTATAATCTGGAGAATAATGCCATAAGCCATAGCGCTGTATCTGTCGTAAATCTCCAGTGAGGTCAATGGCTTACTGGTAGCAACCGGGTGTGCGGTGGGCCCGTTGTTTGTTCGTTCTAGTTCATTCATATAGTCAGCAGAGTAATGACTGATATTGTGTTAGGGTAATGTATAGTCAATAATAAAATTTGTTGTACAACTATTTGTATCAGTCAAAATATTTAACGGAAACTTTGTTGAAGTTTATTCGATACTAATTAGCTAAAATAGGAATTATTTCTTTAATCCTACCATTTCATTTAAGAGTTCTGAAAAGATGTACCCGGTTTTTCGATTACGTCCAACGTTCATTTGTTAACTTTACAGTATGAATAATGATATAGCAGTGATTTTCGACATGGATGGTGTAATCTGTCACACCAACCCTTACCATTCGATGGCCTTCCGTCAATTTTTTTCAGCAAGAAATTTGTCGCCTACTGATGAAGAGTTTGCTCAGCATATGTATGGTAAAAGTAATAGCTACATTATGAGTCACTTTCTGGACAGAGTTATTGAAGGGGATGAATTATTAAAGCTTGAAGATGAAAAGGAGAGTCTGTTCAGGGAAATATATGAACCTTATATTGAGCCGATATTGGGTATTGTTCATTTTATGACAGACCTTGAACAGCATGGCGTAAAATTAGGTGTCGCAACTTCTGCTCCACGTGCAAATCTGGATTTAATTCTGAGTAAAGTACCTGTTCGTGAGAAACTTGGGTCGATACTGGCCAGCGAAAATGTGAAAAAGCACAAACCAGATCCGGAAGTATATTTGACTTCTGCTGCCAATCTTGGTGTCAAACCAGAACAATGTGTGGTTTTTGAAGACTCATTTTCTGGCGTTACTGCAGGACTAAACGCCGGTATGAGGGTAGTAGGGGTGCTGAGTTCGCATACCAAGGAAGAATTGCCTCCATGTCATTTGTATATAGAGAATTATCTAGAACTTACTTATGAAAAAATAAAAAGCCTGTTCTGAAATACACAATCTGGTAAAGGGGCTACATCAATGATGGCCCCTTTACTTTTACATCGAACGCACCAGTAAGCACTCTTTCATTACGCTTCACCTGTAAAAAAATCCGGTAGCGGCCTTCTTTCGGGAAGGAGTAGGGAAAAGATATTCTGCTACCGTGGTCCATACCCACCATACCACTTTCGTTCGGTTCATACATGCCCATTTCTGTCATCAGATATTCCTCTCTTTCAAGGACTGACATGGCTTTGAGTTTCGCCAGATAGCTATCAACACTATCTTTAAATATTACAGATGCGGGTCTTTTGATCAGTTTAGTTGTGTCAGCTAATCGGTTTTTAAAAATCTGCTCTGCAGCCATGGGGAATGAACCCGAAGGATGCAAATGAACATATACAGACCCATCGCTCCGCATCACAACGGCATGGCCCATCATGCCCAGGTAGGGTTCGGGAAGACAAGGACTATTATCCGGATTGAAAATTTCAAAGTTGAGCTGATACGCCTTGCCGGCTTCCAATGCCTGATCGGGCTTACCTTCCCAAATGGCATAAGACCCATCCTGAAAGACGGTTTTGGTTCCTGGTTTACCACAAATTACGACATCGGCATCCATGGCTACATTTCCGGGTGCGTTAATCGGATCTGTGATGATATAGGTGTCTTCTGAAAACTTTGGAATTTCCGGTATCTTTTTTGTGTGATCCGCGATGATAATCGTATCCGTTATGGTTTCTGAGAATCCAGAGTACCGGACAATATCAGCATATACAACATATTTACCACCTGGTAAATCGGGTAGTATGGTTTGGAAAGTGGTGCTGTCTTGCCGCTCAGGATGGACGTGGGCAAAAGCATCTAAACCAGGAATACGTATCAGAAATGCATGCATCAGTTTGCCGTGGTCAGGAATCAGTGTGCTCAGCATATTACCTCTGTTTTGAGATTGCCAGTCGGCTGTATCAATAGCTACTCTGAATGTCCGTTCATCGCCCTGAACCAATACCGACGCACTACCTTTAATGGGTTGATAAAGATGCTTTTTGTATTGAGCTGCCCACGCGTTCCACCAGCTACTTCCGCCGTAGAGAATCAATGCGCACACCACACTGGCAATGCCCATGTTGATGTATTTTTTTCGTCTTTTAGCTTGACTCAATGTTTCGCCTTTAGGTAAAAGTCCGTCGCTGACACTGGCGCCAATGGTTGTGATCATCAGTGTAAATAATATAATTCCCAATACACTCAGCATCATTCCCAGTCCTTCCGGCATTTCACGTTGGGCAGTGGAGATGGCCATAACGGGAACAATGAGTTCACCTTTACCCTGGTCACCGTCAACAAGAATCTGAGCGCTGGATGAACCAGATTCCATCAGCCATATATCACCTTCAAACTGGCTGGTTTGTTTTGATATCAGCTTATCCGGAGATGGCGCACCTTTGTCACCAGACCGGAAATAGATAGGCCGTGCTTCGACAGAGGTGACATCTCCGTTTTCTATAAATACCGATACGCGGGCTGTTCCCGGAATGACATCAGGTGGTTGTATACTCACCAGAATTTTGTAGGGACCGGCCTGTCCTTGCATCTGTACACCAGTACTGCCAATATGCGCGCCAGCAAGGTGGCTTATTGTTAATAGGAAAAGAAGGTTGAGAAGCTTTTTCATCTTTGAATTTTGTTCATCCAGTTACCCCAGGCCAAACCGATGCGAGTAGAAATGATACTGGCAATAACCGCTATACCAAGTCCCTGTAATAGCTCCGAATTGCTTTCAAGCATCCAGGGAGCAAATTTATATCGGAATTCAAAGTCAGGGTTGCTACCGAAATACCAGGAGTCTGAGCCGAAGAACCAGTTGCGCGCATACGGAGATTCCATCAGGAAGCCACCAACAAACCATTGTACAATAAAGAAAACAGCTATGAATGTGATGCCCAGTATCAACGAAAGAACCCAGTTGTTCAGGTGACTGAGTTTTGCTCTCAAAAGATCCAGAATGACAGCCGGAACAATGAGGAGTAGCGGAAACTGAAAGGCCTGATAATGATCAATATGGTTTAGTACAGGACCCAATTTCGGTTCTGCGGGAAATAAAGGAATAATCCAAAGGGTTCCTAACATCATCATCGAGTACACTGCGTTGACTGCCGTGATGGTCCATTGATGGCGAACTGCCCTGCCTGTCGCAAAAAGCAAAAGTGGAAAAGCGCATGCGGCATAGATGTAATAGCTGGAGCGATGAGATTCCATTCTCCCGAGCTCTTCAGACAATAGCGTGAACCATATCGTTAGCAAAAAGCCAGCAGACAGGGCAAATAGTATGAATAGTTTATTTTCAGTTTGCTTGCCATTTGCAAGACTCACGGCTGTTTTAGTTTGGTTGCTTATCGCTATCACACTAATCATCGCCCCGAATTGAATACCGATCATACCCAATAGTAGTACGGTGTGTGGAGGAGAAAGTATGGTTACATCCAGTCCGTACGTATTGTGCCACCAGTCGTCGAAGGGAGCGGAGGTGAGCATTGCGATAGCGCCCCAAACACAAAACAAAGCACCAAGAGAACTGTAAAAGAATCCCCATATTTTTACACTGCCAGCTTTTTCGTCATGGGAACCCCAAAAGGTTTTTCGCAAGATCTCATAACCTGAAAATAACCCGGCTACTACAGCTCCCAGATAAATAATCAGGTGAGGCGGAGAAAGTAGCCCGTCGCGTCCAATTGAAATGTGCCAGCATATATCCCAGATCAAACCGGTGATGACGCAGAAGGATGAGAAAACAGTGGCGAGAATATAAACGGGAATTTTAAATCCCTTATGCTGAGATGCTTTCGGTGTAGTTTCCGAAGAAGCGATGGTAGTTTCCATGAAAGTATTGAAAGGGTCAGGACGAAAGCACGTTCAGCTTATCATACAATTCAAAAATACAATAGCTCTAAGTAAATAGCCATCTTTCCAATGAGATATCGCTTGATAAACACCTGCTTTCGCAAAATGATCCTGAATTTAGAAAGGACGCATGGCCTTTACAAATCTTCCCTTAAAGTAATTCGAAAAAAGATTGTCTTCGCGTACACCTTTTGAAGTTGAGGCATGGATAAACATAATTTCCTCATGATTTCGAACATCCGTTACAATGCCCGCATGCGATACATATCCTTCCTTGCCGGCTTCCGGTACGAAGAAAACCCAGTCGCCTGGTTTGAGTTCAGTAATGCCGGCTACCTCCGATCCGAACTCTGACTGTTGCCAGGAAATGCGGGGTACTTTCACACCAATTTCTGAATAAACAGAGCAGATCAGCCCTGAGCAATCGATGCCATTTTTATCATTTCCTCCCGAACGATATGGTGTTCCCCAGTAGGTTCTGGCCACTTCAACTACTTTTGGAATTTCCGTATTGTAAGAACCTGACGGGCGTGTATAAGCAGGTTTGGCTGCCGGACGTGTAGTTCTCGTTGTAGCTGCAGGTTTTCTTGCAGGTGCCCTACTAGCTGTATTTCGGGAATTATTCCGTGACGAATAGCTCCCTGACCGAGCTGCAGATGCGTTGGAAGGACTTTTCCTGAGTGTGTCGCAGGAAGTTAAAATGAGCGTGAATGAGAGTAATATGGAAAGGTAAAATGTAAGGTGCTTGGTCATGCGCAAGAGTTTTGCCGGCAAAGTTTTCTTTTACAAATAACGTTACTTCTTCCAAAAATTGTAAAAATGAAAAGCTAAAAGATATAATACAATGATATGCAGCCTCTCATACCCGGAAAAATCAGGATAAATATTATGTCTCTGTATGGTTTGTAAGTAATTTTGGTGTTGGACTGTAAATCAACGGTTCATTACTTCAACATAAGTGCCGATTCTGAATGAAAATTATTTGTGTAGGGCGTAATTACGCCGATCATATTGCAGAGCTGAACAACGAACGTCCTGATGCGCCGGTTATATTTTTAAAGCCTGAGACAGCACAGGTCCGACTGGGAGAGCCTTTTTTTTATCCTGATTTCTCAAAAGATGTTCACCATGAAGTTGAGCTGGTTGTAAAGATCAATAAAGTTGGTAAAAATATCGAAGAGCGCTTTGCGCATAAGTACTATGATGAAATCGGTATTGGTATTGATTTTACAGCCCGGGACGTACAGTCGGAATTAAAAAGTAAAGGTCTTCCCTGGGAATTGGCAAAGGCATTTAACGGATCTGCTCCTGTATCTGATTTTGTCCCTGTTTCAGATTTTGAAGATATACAGAACCTGAATTTCAGTTTGGATGTAAACGACGAAACGCGTCAGAATGGCAATTCTTCGATGATGCTTTACAGGATCAACTACCTGATATCGTTTGTTTCAAAATATTTTATGCTGAAAAAAGGTGACCTGATTTTTACCGGAACGCCCAAAGGAGTTTCGTCGGTGCAGATTGGCGATAAACTTACTGCGTCCATTGAAGGAAAGAAGATGCTGGAGTTGTTCGTTAGATAATTGAAATCTAAAGTTTGCACTCATCATCCATACACTTCTTTACATGTTAAAAAAAATGTCAGCACTGTTTCGATACGCTTTTATCTGTTTCGGTATCGCCAGTCTTATTGCTCCATCGTTCGCTCAAAAGGAGTCTTATCCCAAAGGATATTATCAGTTTCCTATCACACCCGGTTCGCCCAATACGCTCGCCGGAGGTTTAGGAGATTTACGTACTAATCATTTTCACGCCGGGCTCGATATCCGTACGCAGCAGAGAGAAGGACTTCCGGTTCATGCCGCAGCACAGGGATATGTATATAAGGTAGCCGTTCAGCGAAGTGGTTATGGAAACGTAATTTTTTTACGTCATCCTAATGGTCAAACCACGGTATACGGCCATTTGCTGAAGTTTAGCACCAAACTGGCCGATTGGGTTCGCGCTGAACAATATAAAAAGCAGAGTTTTGAAATAGATTTATTTCCCGAGCCTAATCAGTTTTCTTTCCAAAAGGGAGAGATAATTGCTTTATCAGGCAATACGGGTGGATCGGCAGGACCGCACCTTCATTTTGAAATCCGCGATTCAAAGGACAATTATTTAAATCCGCTGTATTTTGGTTTTAAAGAAATAAAGGATGTAACACCACCAAAGTTTGTAAATCTGGCAATAAGGCCTCTGGATATCAACGGCAGAGTCAATGGCCAGTTTGACAGAAGGGTATATACTCCGGTAAAGCAAAAGGATGGTTCATACCGCTTGGCATATCCGGTTACTGCTACGGGTATTATAGGCATTGACCTTGTCGCGCATGACCAGATGACCGGTACCGGTTTCCGGTATGGTTTGCAGTGTGTAGAGATCAGAATGGATGATCAGGAAGTGTTTTCTTATAATATGGAGATATTTCCGAATGCCTCAACCCGAGATTATAACAATCTGATCGACTACGAAACAGAACAGGAAACAGGTCAGCGTTATCTGAGATGTTATGTTCCGGATGGAAATACCTTTAACCTGTATAAAACAGATTTGTTAAAAGGAAAATTAAATATTACTGATACGCTGGCTCATGAAGTTAAAATCCGCATCTCCGACTCTTATGAAAACTTTTCGGAATTAGTTTTTACGATTAAAGGTGAAGGGAATAAAGAATTGCCTGTGTTTGAAACGGAGGTAAATCCTGAGTGGATACAGACCGAAATACAGGAAAATACACTGATGGTCAAAGCCAAAAATTACCGTAGTAGTTTACCACTGGCTACTTTTTACGCAGAGGGTAAAGAAATAAAAAAAGAGCCAGATTTTTATGATAAGGAGTCCGCTGTATTTTTAACAGATCTACGTGCCTATATGCCTGATTCGGTCAGGATAGGAAACGCAATAGCAAGAACCTATCTGTACACCAAAGTATTTCCCGGGGTTTCGTATCTTTATACAGGTAAAGACTGGACTGTAGAATTTCAGCCGACCAGCCTTTTTGATACATTATATGTGACAGCCCAGCGGAACATGAATTACCTGACGCTCAATACCAGAGGAACGGCGCTCAGAGATTTCGTATCTGTTTCTTTTGTTCCGGACAAACTTCCTGAAAATAAGGATAGGGCGAAAGTGTATCGTTATCTCGACGGTGATTACCGGTTTGTTGGTGGTGAATGGGATGGCGATCAGATTCGTTTTCAAACCAAGGAACTGGGTACTTTTGTGATCCGAACAGATACTATTCCACCGGGGATAAAATTGCTGGAACAAAGTAAAACCAGGATACGCGGATATATCTGGGATTCTTTCTCAGGAATTGCGCATTACCGGGCTAAAGTGGGAGACGAGTGGATATTGCTCAATTTCGACAGCAAAAAGGGGTATATATGGTCAGAAAAACTGGATAACAGTTTACCATTTGAAGGTGAACTAACCCTTGAAGTTACTGACGGCGCAGGAAATAGTACTATCTTGCAAACCGAACTTAAAGAGCCGGCTGCCAAACCGGTGAAACGAAAAAAGTAAACGTATGACACTTCGGGTAGGGGATGCGGCACCTGAGTTCGCAGCAAAAGATCAAAACGGAGGAGAAATAAAGCTTTCAGACTTTACGGGTAAAAAAGTGATATTATATTTTTATCCCAAAGACAACACACCGGGCTGTACGGCACAGGCGTGTAATCTGAGAGATAACTACGAGGTACTGCTTCATAAAGGTTACATTGTACTGGGAGTAAGTGTAGACGATGAAAAGTCGCATCAGAAATTTATCAAAAAATTTGACCTCCCTTTCCCGTTACTGGCTGATACTGATCACGCGATAGTTGAATCGTACGGCGTTTGGGTGGAGAAAAGTATGTATGGTCGCACGTTTATGGGGGTAGCACGAACTACTTTCGTCATTAATGAAACCGGTGTGATAGAGGAAATTATCGGGAAAGTGGATACCAAAAACCACACTGATCAAATTCTTGGTAAAACTGAATAATTAATAGTCATACTCTAAGCTTGATTAATACCAAATTTACAATCTCTAAAAAGGATCCAATCCGTAAGAAAAACAATAGAAATGGAAATTGAACAATTAGAAAAAGTAGCATCCCAGGTTCGCAGGGATATTGTCCGCATGGTTCATGGCTGTCAGTCAGGCCACCCTGGAGGATCTTTGGGCTGTACCGAGATTCTTGTGGCTTTGTATTTTGAGCAAATGAAGCTTAAGTTGGAAAACGACAAACCTGTTTTCGACATGAATGGCGAAGGAGAAGATTTGTTCTTCTTATCTAACGGGCACATTTCTCCGGTTTGGTATAGTGTGCTGGCACACAGAGGATATTTCGAAAAATCGGAGCTTGCTACTTTCAGAAAGCTTGATTCGCGTTTGCAAGGTCACCCTACTACACATGAGCATCTTGAAGGTATTCGTATTGCTTCAGGATCACTTGGACAGGGTATGTCAGCTGCAATAGGATCAGCACTTGCCAAAAAACTGAATAAAGACGATCGTTCAGTATTTGTATTGATGGGTGATGGAGAGCAGCAGGAAGGACAGGTATGGGAAGCAGCAACATTTGCGCCGCACCACCAGGTAGATAACCTGATTGCTATCATTGACCTCAACGGACAGCAAATTGATGGTCCTACAGTGAAAGTGATGAATAACCTCGACCTTGGTAAAAAGTACGAAGCGTTTGGATGGGAAGTGATTTCTATTGAAGAAGGCAACGACATGACTGCTGTGGTAAAAGGTCTTTACGAAGCAAAAAGCAGACTTGGACACGGAAGACCAATTATGATTCTTTTGCATACAGGAATGGGCTTTGGTGTGGACTATATGATGGGCACGCACAAATGGCATGGAACTGCTCCTAATGATGATCAACTTGCTGTAGCGCTGGCACAGTTGGAAGAAACTTTGGGAGATTATTAAAAAAGACATCCTTTTTGGTTAACCGATCTAGATATTAATTCATAATGAAAAAATACACTTTCACTGAAAAGAAAGACACCCGTTCCGGATTTGGAGCTGGTATGCATGTTCTCGGACAGCAAAACCCTAATGTAGTAGCACTTTGTGCGGACCTTGTTGGTTCTTTGAAACTAGAGCCTTTCATCAAGGAAAATCCAGATAGATTTGTACAATGCGGTATTTCAGAAGCCAATATGATTGGTGTTTCTGCTGGATTGACAATTGGTGGTAAAATTCCTTTTGCTACTACTTTTGCCAACTTTGCAACGGGTCGTGTATATGATCAGATCCGTCAGAGCGTAGCTTACTCCAATAAAAACGTAAAGATTTGTGCTTCTCACGCAGGTCTTACTTTGGGAGAAGATGGTGCTACACACCAGATCCTTGAAGATTTAGGAATGATGAAAATGCTTCCTGGTATGACTGTCATCAACCCATGTGACTACAACCAGACAAAAGCAGCTACCATTGCAATTGCTGACTACGAAGGTCCTGTTTACCTGCGTTTCGGTCGTCCTGTGATTCCTGTGTTTACAGATGCTGACCAGAAGTTCGAGATCGGTAAAGCATGGATGGTAAACGAAGGAACTGATGTGAGTATCTTCGCTACAGGCCACATGGTATGGGAAGCAATTCAGGCTGGTGAACTTCTTGAAGCAGAAGGCATCAATGCTGAAATTATCAATATCCACACCATCAAGCCGCTGGATGAGGAAGCAATCCTTAAATCTGTTGAGAAAACAGGTTGTGCAGTGACTGCTGAAGAGCATAACCGTCTGGGCGGGTTGGGCGACAGCGTTGCACAGGTTTTGATTAAAAACAAACTGGTTCCACAGGAATATGTAGCTGTTGATGACAGCTTCGGAGAAAGCGGTACTCCTGCTCAGTTGATGGAAAAATATGGTCTGACTGCGAAAGATATCGTTGCAGCAGCAAAGCGTGCGATAAGCCGTAAATAATTATAGAACAGCAATTGCCTGAAGTAATTGCTGATAATTTCAGAGTCTTGCAGGAAGCAATCAACTTTTGCTTTTTGCAAGACTCTGTTATATTTGTCCCTGTTAGTAAAACAACGTATTATTGAAGTATCCGGAAATGGGAAAGCGTTTAGGATTGAAATAATGTCTACTTTTCTAACCTGCAATCAACAGACAGGTTTATTTATTATAAATGTCCGACGAAGAATTATTAGCTCTTTTTCAAAACCCTGAAACGCGCCGAAATGCTTTCAATCAGATGGTACGTAAGTACCAGCAGAAGGTATATTGGCTGGTGCGTAAAATGGTGGTGGATCATGATGATGCGAATGACATCACGCAGGATGTGTTTATCAAAGCATGGACGGCACTTGAGAATTTCAGGGGAGATGCCAAGCTGTACACCTGGCTCTACCGGATTGCCAGTAATGAGGCGATTAACTTTCTCAATAAAAAACGGAAACGATTTTTCATTCCTATACATGATGTTGAGAATGAATTGAATGAAAAACTGGAGGCAGATCCCGAATTAAGCGGAGATGCCATACAGCTGAAATTACAGAAAGCTTTGTTGAAACTGCCTGAAAAACAGCGACTCGTATTCAATTTAAAATATTACGAAGATTTGCCCTACGAAGAAATTTCAGAGATTACAGGTACTTCTGTAGGTGCGCTTAAAGCATCCTATCACTGGGCAACAAAAAAAATTGAAGATTTTTTAAATGGTACCGATTAAACCATTGTCGCGATAATAAGTCAAACAAACTGTTAATAAAGAAATTTAAAAAGTCATGGACAACAAACGCATACGGTTGGATGATCTGAAAAAGGAAACGCCTTTCTCAGTGCCGGATGGTTATTTTGATGAGTTGCCTCAGATTATACAATCAAGGATCACCTCCGAGCCATTACGAAAGCCGTTGGTAGGCTGGTCATGGCAACGTTCAGTCGCTTTGGTTTCAGCCATGTCTCTTGTTTTTCTATTGGTGTGGGTGACAGTACCTGAGAGACAAGGAGCGCTGGGGCAGGCACCATTGGCTGATATTAGCGAAGCTTCTATCATCAGTTATCTGGAAGAAGAGGATATCAGTTACTACGATTTAAGTGAGCATAAGGTAGTGCAGCATGCATTTGATAATGATACTACCATTTTGCATTATCTGGATGGTATGGATAGCGAATTTATCCGTCAGCAAATTATCGAATCTTCAGTCGGTGAAACAATTTGACCCTAACAGTGAAAAAAATATGAAATCAAGAATATTGAAGCAATTCAGATACGGAATACTACCTGTCATTTTACTTATTCTATCTCTGTCTACTGCCTCGGCTCAGCGTCGCTCTGAGGAAGAAATGAAAAAAATTCAGGACGCAAAGGTAGCCATCATAACCAATAGACTGAATCTCACATCAGACCAGTCTGCCGGATTCTGGCCTATATATAATGAGTACAGTCAGAAACGCCGTGAAATTCATCGTTCTCAAAGAAGGATTATCAATGAAAAGAAAGCGGAAGGTAAGGCTGACGAACAGGTTCTCAACAATCTGAAAGAAGTTCAGGAACTAAAACAAAAGGAGCTCGATTTGGAGAAGGAATATCAGAACCGTTTCTTAAAAGTGATTACAGCAAGCCAGGTCATTGAGCTGTACAAAGCAGAAAAGACATTTAACGATATGTTGCTTCAAAGACTGAAGCAATAGAATATTTAACCAGCCATATCGACTTATTACCCTTGATCTGATCCCGCATTTGAAATTTCATTTCTATGCGGGATTTTTTATGCAAAACAGGCCAGGGTTATCGTTCCCGGCCTGTTTTAGTTGAACTTTTATCTCAATGACCACCAACGGCGGCGACACCTTTGATTCCTTTTGTCTCTACTGTGATATTGCGTTGAGGAGCTCTGTGCTCTTTGAAATCCTGAATGATTTCCAGTACATCGTAATCAATATGAATAGATTTGCTCCCGTCGATAATAACGGTAGAGTTATCGGGTAGATGATCCAGTGTCAGCCCGATGCTTCCTTTATTGAGGAAAGTTACCTCTTCCGAAAGTTGCAGCGTAATCACCTCGCCATTTTGATGCTCTTCTTTCTTATAATGGTAGGAATGCTTATAATTTTTTCTCAATATAAAATAAATAGCTACTACCATCCCAATTGCGATACCCTTCAAAAGATCTGTACTTAAAATGGCAACCACTGTTACAAAAAATGGTATAAACTGATCTTTACCCAGCTTGTACATACCCAGGTACAGAGATAATTTCGACAGTTTGTAACCTACCATCAACAGTACTGCTGCCAGACATGACAGAGGGATATAATTAAGATATTTGGGTATAAAAATGGCTGAGAGCAATAGGATAGAACCATGTATGACAGATGCCATTTTTGATCTTGCTCCGGACTCAATGTTGGCCGAACTACGCACAATCACCTGTGTAACGGGCAATCCTCCCAGTAATCCGGATGTCATATTTCCAATTCCCTGAGCAATAAGTTCTCGGTTGGTTGGCGTATCCCTTTTGTAAGGATCCAGCTTGTCGGTGGCTTCAACAGAAAGCAAAGATTCCAGACTTGCCACAATAGCAATGGTGACGGCTATGGTGTAAACATCTACACGCTGAAATGCTGAAAAGTCTGGTGATTTAAAAAAGCTGAAAAACTCACCGGCATTGGTGGCAACCGGAAGCTGTACCAAATGTTCACCTGTAAGCACCCACTCTGGCGCAATTGTACTAAAAAGCAGATTCAACATTGTTCCGATGATTACTACAAATAAGGCACCCGGAAGAAATTTGAAAAGCTGAATTTTCTTCATAAAAGGTTTATCGAAGAGAATCAGCAGTCCTAATGATACCCCAGAGATAATAATTGCACCCACGCTGCAATACTGAATCATATTGAACAATTCCGAGAAAGTATTTTGGCCATCACTTTGTATAAAAGCTTCATCGCCCATAAAATCGGCGTCATACCCGAATGCGTGAGGAATCTCTTTCAGAACAAGTGTGATACCAATCGCAGCCAGCATTCCTTTGATGACCGCAGAAGGAAAATAATAGCCAATAATTCCTGCTTTAAGTAAACCTGCCACGATCTGAAGTGCGCCGGCAATTACCACGGCAAGAAGGAATGCTTCAAAACTTCCCAGCGTATCCAGTGCATTGAGTACAATCACCACTAATCCGGCAGCAGGTCCTGAAACGCCCAGAGCCGAACCACTTGCAAAACCTACAACTATTCCTCCTACAATTCCTGCGATAATGCCGGAAAAGAGCAGATCAGATCTCCCTGTTGAAGCAAGCGCTACACCCAGGCATAGTGGAAGTGCCACCAGATATACTACCAGACCTGAGGGAAAGTCGTATTTGAGATTTGCAAACAAATTATTCTTACTAGCTGACATTGTGTCGATATGATAAATGAAACGATATGAGGACAGGAGTGTTCAAATTGGCTATTGTAAGCTATATTCAACATCGAATTTGTAAACGGATTTAACCTTGCTGATGTCGCCTATTGATATATCCAAGTCTTTGAGAAGACCCGTATGAACATCATAAACCAGACCATGTACGAGTAGCTCCTGGCCATTTGCCCAGGCGTTTTGAACGATGGATGTTTTGGTAAGATTAAGAACTTGTTCACGTACATTCAGTTCTACAAGCCTGTTGAATCTTTCGTGATCGTTATCGATTGCATCCAATTCTTTCTCATGCAGCCGGTATACATCTTTGATATTGCGAAGCCAGTTGTCAATCAGGCCTACCTGCTTCGTTCCCATAGCCGCCTTGACTCCGCCGCATCCGTAGTGTCCTACAACCATCACATGCTTTACGCCTAGTACGTTGATGGAATAGTCGAGTACGCTCAGCATGCTCATATCGGTATGAACTACCATGTTGGCTATATTACGGGTTACGAAAATATCTCCTGATGCTGTACCGGTTACTTCATTTGCAGGTACACGGCTGTCGGAACAGCCTATCCAAAGAAATTCAGGACTTTGTCCCTGTGCAAGTGTTTCAAAGAATTCAGGATCATTGTTGTTTCTGTCCAGAACCCAGTTTATGTTATTATCGAATAGCTTTTTATATGACCTGATCATTGTAAGTATAGATTATTATTTGAAATAGAATAAATAATATCAGATATATGCAAGTTCTGAAAAGTTCATATCTAAGCGGAAATGAACCATGAGAAGCATGTATCTGGAAATTCTAAATATGGGGAATGAAATCAGGCCTGTTCGGGAGGCGGAGAAAAGAGATTTTTAAAAATCTCATTCTCGAATTGTACGGAGTAGGAAAACACAGTTTTTAATGTTACTGTGCTGGAAGTATAAGTAAAAGCTAGTGAATTATGTATAAGCTGTTGGTCATCAACACCTTTCTCAACCTCACTCTTTTCACTTTCGCAATTTTCAGTTTTGCATATGGAAGAAACCTTATTTTTAGCCAACAGAAAACTCGCCACATCTGCTGACTTGCAGAAGAAAAAGACGGTGAGCAATATGAGGCAAAGGCTTTTCAAAGTATTAATCAGGTTGATCAATTATATACAAAGGTAAAAACGTTTCGGTTATTCTAATGTTATATTAATAATTATTAAAATGAGATAAGAATTTATATAGCGGCAACGATATCGGTTTTTTACAACTCTTTGGGCACAAAAAAAGGGAATGTAAATTACATCCCCTTCTGATTATCTAAGATCTTATTACGGTCTCCAACCTTTTTCATGGTTTTCGAGCCAGCGTCCAACGACGAAAGCTGATCCAAGCAAGACAATGTAAAAAGCGATCATGACGATTGTCATTCCTGTCGAACTCATAGAACTATCGGTTTTCTTCAAAAAATATGATAAGCAAAAATAGGAAAAAAATCCAAGACTGGAAGGCTGGGACGAAATTTATAGCACTCCTTTTGTTGATGGCATAAAATCAAGTGCCTTCAGATCTCTGCGCACAGCCATTTTGATGGCTTTGGCAAATCCCTTGAATATTGATTCTATTTTGTGATGTTCATTTTGTCCTTCTGATTTAATATTCAGATTACATAATGAGGTATCTGAAAATGATTTAAAGAAATGATAGAACATTTCAGTTGGCATTTCTCCAATTTTCTCACGTTTAAAGTCCGCATCCCAAACCAGCCACGGTCTTCCTGAAAAGTCAATTGCGACTTGTGCCAAGGCTTCGTCCATCGGAAGCAAGAAGCCATATCTACTGATTCCGCGTTTATCTCCCAGTGCCTGGCGATATGCGTCACCCAGCGCCAGTGCAGTGTCTTCAATGGTGTGGTGCTCGTCAATATGAAGGTCCCCATCAACATGAATAGTCAAATCTGCCCCTGAATGGCGAGCCAGCTGATCCAGCATATGATCGTAGAAACCCAAGCCGGTATGAATATCAGAACGTCCGCTTCCATCCAGATTCAGCTCAATTTTAATCTTCGTTTCCTTTGTATTGCGTTCTACAAAAGCAGTTCGTGAAGGTAATTTCAAATGTTCGTAAATGGCATCCCAATCTGTTGAGACAAATGTGATGACACTATTCATTTCAGGTGTTACGCCGTCCGAAGGGATGGCCTCTGCTATTAAAATGGCTTTTGCTCCGAGATTAACGGCTAGTTGTACATCTGTCAGTCTATCGCCAATTACGTAGCTGTTGGCCAGATCGTATTCTTCCGAAAAGTAAGAACCCAGCATTCCGATGCCTGGTTTTCTGGTAGGGAGATTCTCTTCCGGAAAACTTTTATCTATATGTGTATGGGCAAAATGAATATTTTCACCGGCAAGAGTCTGTACCATTTTATTCTGTGCAGGCCAAAATGTATGTTCAGGAAACGAATCTGTTCCCAAACCATCCTGATTAGTCACCATAGCAAACTCAAAATCGGTTTCTTCTGCGATACGGCGCAGGTTGGAAATCGCCTTAGGCAGGAATTCAAGTTTTTCCAGAGAATCTACCTGGAAATCGATAGGAGGTTCGACGATAATGGTGCCGTCACGGTCAATAAATAGTACTTTTTTCATTGAATAAGATGGAATTTGAAACTCAGGCAGGTAGTTAAACTACAATTTGTCGCAAAGTTCGCAAACTATCTGAAATTGGGAAATCAAACGGAAACTAAATCACGTTAGGTGTTCAGGTAATAAAAAGGTTTTAAAGTTGTTGTAACTTTACAGACGAATTGTTTTAAACAAAAAATAGGATGTTTACAGGAATTGTCGAATCACTTGCCGAAGTGATTGGGATAGAAGCAGAAGGCACCAATAAAACTTTTACTTTGCAGTCCGAAATAGCGAGAGAGTTTAAGGTAGATCAGAGCGTAAGTCATAATGGCGTATGTCTCACAGTAACAGAGGTGAATGAGGATGTATATAAGGTAACTGCTATCGAAGAGACATTGATCAAAACCAATCTTGGAGAGCTGAAGCAGGGTGCAAAGGTTAATCTGGAAAGATGTATGCCTGCAAACGGACGCTTTGACGGACATATTGTTCAGGGACATGTAGACCAAACTGCGATTTGTATCAGGAAAGAGGAACGCGACGGAAGCTGGCTGTTCGATTTTAAATATGATTCTTCCATTGGTAATATAACTGTAGAAAAAGGATCAATATGTATAAATGGGGTGAGTCTTACTGTATTTAACTCAGAGAAGGACACATTCCGGGTGGCAATTATTCCTTATACGTATATACACACAAATTTCCATGATCTGGTGGAAGGTAGTACAATCAATCTGGAATTTGATATTCTGGGTAAGTATATCAAGCGTATAATGGCAGGCTATCAGTAACAGAGTGTTGGCATACTTAAAATTTACTTCTATTTTTAAGCCAGTTTATTAAAATATTGTCTTACCCACTTACATGGCAAAAATTAGTACGCAATCGCGAAGTGATCTTCTTATTCACATCGGAATAGTCATTTCGCTTATTCTTGTGTTTTTTCTGGGCTTTTTCTTTGTCTATCTGCCATTCACGACCAACCATGGTGAATCAATAACTGTCCCGGATCTCAAAAAGAAGAGTGTAGAAGGGCTGGAAGAATTTCTGGAATCCCGTGATCTTCGTTACGAGGTAAGTGACTGCACATTTGTGGCTAATGTTGCCCCGCTTACTATCCTCGCTCAGTATCCTTTACCGGGAGAAAAAGTGAAAGAAGGAAGGAAAATTTATATTACCGTTGTTTCCCGGACAGCTCCGCTTATCAAAATGCCTAAGCTGACAGATATGACGCACCGGAGTGCTCAGCAGTTGCTTAAGAGCGCAGGCCTGGAAGAAGGTAATATCTCCTATGTACCAGATATGGCTCAAAATGCAGTTCTACGTCAGATGTATAATGGACGTGTTATTGAACCGGGGCAGCCGATTGCCAAAGGATCCAGAATTGACCTTGAACTTGGTGAGGGACTTGGAACTGCTCAGTTTGAAGCCCCGTCAGTATTAAATATGCCATTGGATGAAGCAAAAATTGTTATCATCGGAGCAGGTCTTAAAATAGGGCAGTTGATGGAATTGCCGGCAGAAGAAGGTCAGGCGCCAGGGACAGTTGTACGACAAAATCCGGATGGAGGCAGCAATGTCAGAATTGGTGATATCATTGATTTGTGGGTAACCCCGCAGTCAGCAGAACCTATTGAGAATGACAACACACAACAGGAATAATTTGAATAAAAACTTAACGCAAAGATGGTATTGTTCACTCTTGCTGATTTTCAGTATAGTTACGGCAGGCTACGGTCAGTTAAGATTAGTACCACACACATCTCAGACAAAAGTCGATCATAGCAGGAGTCAGCATCATACGAGAATTACTGCAGCAGGCGTACTACCGTTTTTTGACGATTTTTCAACGTCAAAAGGGGGAGTGCCTGATACCAGTTTGTGGATGAATGGTAGTGGTGTATTCATTAATAATACGCTGACAAGAAATCATCCTTCCATCAATGTGGCTACGTTTGATGGGCTCAATTCAGCAGGTAGGCCCTACAATTTTTTAAATCCACTGGCTCAGGATTTTACCGATACACTCACTTCACGGGTGATAGATCTATCCGGAAGAGCGGTTAGAGATTCTGTTTACATCAGTTTTTTTTGGTTGGGTAAAGGGTTGGGAGAAATGCCGGATTCAACTGATTTTCTTCGTTTAGAATTCTTGAACAGATCCGGAGAATGGGTCAGTACCTGGCAACAGCAAGGATACGAACTGGACACTGTTTTTACGCATACTTTTGTCAAAATCTCTGATGCGTCTTTCTTTCATTCCGGATTTCAGTTCCGTTTCCGCTCTTATGGACGAACCTCCGGGTCGTATGACATGTGGCATCTGGACTATGTCTATTTAAATGCAGGCCGAACGTTACGTGACCGGTTTACACCGGATTTGGCTGTTCGTAATCCTCTCACGAGCCTGTTAAATGGATTTATGGCCATGCCTCTAAGCCATTACCGGAAAGCGGCAGGTACTTATAAATCAGCGTCCGTTACGACAGATGTAGTTAACCGAAATAATAACTTTAACATCTATACATATACTTTTGGTGTCCGGGATGACTCTACCGGGGCAGTGTATTATCAGGCACCTGCATCGGGTTCAATCAATATAGGTGCTAATCAGGAACAACGCTTTTCAATCCCCGTAGGTAATCTGGCGATTCCTGCTTCAGCCAAAAAGGCGAATCTCAGGTATAAATTTGCGATGTTGACCACGGATGATCAGAATCCAATCGGAGATTTGAGAAGGAATGATACGATATCTGCTGTGACTCATCTGGATGATTTTTATGCTTTTGATGATGGAAGTGCGGAGTATGGTATACAAATTACACAAAGGAGAGGAAGAGCTGCGGTACGATACACGATGGTAAATGCAGATACGCTCGGTGGTATCTACCTTTCCCTTTTGCCTTTTGATACAGACGTTTCAGGACAGAGTTTTTTGATCCAGATTTATAATGATAAAGACGGATTGCCTGATCAGCTTTTAACGCAACAGGCTGTTGCCGTTAGGTATACAGATCAGCGTAATGGCTTTATAACATGTAAGTTTGTAAATCCGGTTGCAGTTCCTGCTACCTTCTATGTAGGATGGCTGCAGGTAGGAGAGCTGCCGGTAACTTTCGGTTTTGATAGAAACTCCTTTGCTACGGAACGTATTTATTCCAATACCGGGACCTCTTGGGCTGTTGAAAATAATCTGAAAGGGAATATTATGATACGTCCATTTTTGGGTTCGCAGGGAATAGGGGTGCCTGTTGGGATGGAAACGATAGCAGATAAAGCTGCTCAATTTTTTCCTAATCCCGGGTCGGGATCTATCCATTGGAAAGATAATAGCCTGAAGAGGCTCGACGTTTATACCGTCGAAGGACGTTTGATAAAGACTATTTTGCCATCCTCAGGACAACTCTCCGCAGATCTGGCGGTAGCGGATGGAATGTATGTTTTGAAAGCGTTTGATGGTAAGCGAACCTTTACTCAAAAGATAATAGTTGTTAAGTGACAAGTTTTAAATAAAATAAAAGCTATGGATATTACAGTTGAAGAGTTAAAAGAACGTTTGGAAAAAGGTGAAAAGCTTCATTTCTATGATGTACGTGAAGAACATGAGTTCGAAGAGGATAATCTGGGAGCTACCCTGATTCCACTTGCAGAACTGCCTGATCATCTGGAAGAACTTGAAAGCCTGAAAGACGAGGAGATCATTATTCATTGCCGTTCGGGTGCGAGAAGCGGAAAAGCAGCTGCGTTCCTTGAGTCACGTGGCTTTACGAATACGAGAAATGTAATTGGTGGTATCCTGGCCTACCGTGAACTGGAAGAGCAGGAATAAGGTCAGAAGATAAAAAAGGCGGAGTCGAAGCTCCGCCTTTTCATTTATCCCTGCATTGTAATGACAGATCTTGCGCAAACACCACCTACCGGTGGATTGAATTTGGATACCTTCACTGTCACGCTTGCTATATTCGGGTAATGTTCACGTGTATTAGCAATTACCTTGAACGCGATATGTTCCAGCAGCTTTGCCGGTTCTTTCATTACTTTGGCTGCGATCTGATACAAAGTGGCATAGTTGACAGTTTCACTTAATTTGTCGTGTACTGCTGCCTCCTGAAAATCAGTTTGAACAATGATATCAAGTGAATATTTATTACCAATGAGTTGCTCTTCCGGATAGTAACCATGGTAAGCAAAAAACTCAAGCCCTTCAAGCGCAATAGTTCCCAATGTCATTATATTTGGTCAAAGAATGAACCTCCACCACCTTTTGATGATGAGCTGCTTTCGTGAACCCTTGGCCTGTTAAGAGGAACTTCTTCACGATTTTTCTCTGTTGTTTTTTGTAACTCAGCAAGTGCTGCATTGGCCTCTTCGGCTGCGCTTTTTACTGGTTCTTGTGCCTCCTCAACTATTATCTCTTCCTGAGCAACGGTTACAGGTTCCGGTGTTTTTTCCTGTTCCGCAACTTGTTCTTCTACCTCCTCCTGTTCTACCGGAATTTCAAAGAATACCTCAGGTTTCTCATCATCAAAAACTACATTGACATCTTCTTCTTTGTGCTCAGCTAACTCTTCCGGTTGTAAAACAGGCTTATTTGGAATTTCAATAGACGAAATATGCTGTTTGATTTCGTCCATTTTGTTCAAAACGGATTCTTTATCATATTTCTGCTCAAACCGTTCTACTGTCTCAATGGTACTATTGGCGAGAGAGGCAAGTTGAACGATCAGATTATCTCTGAAATTTTCAATTGCTCGGAAATCTCTTTCCTGAAGTTTCACTTCGGATGCAAAATCTTTCCTGAATTGCTCCAGTTTATATTCCGTTTCTCTGATGACCTGAGATGTGCGATTTTCCGCTTCAGCTACCAGTTGATTTGCCGTTTCCTCTGCTTCACGTATTCTGGTTTCCGCATTTTCATGCGCTTCTTTCTCTATTTGCTTACTCGCATCTTCGGCCGTTTTCAAGGTGCGAAACAGTGTAGACTCAATATCTTTAAGCTTACTTAACTCCTTTTCAGCATATTCCAGTTGCATTTTAAGAAGGCTGTTTTCGCTACTGAAACGCTCCCATTCCTGTGAAAGAGAATTAAGGAAAGCATCTACCTCGTCAGGGTCGTAACCTCTGAAAATCTTTTCAAACGTATGTTTACGTATGTCTATAGCTGAAATTTTCATGATTCGATATATGCTTTTTAATTTGTTAAATAACGGCTGCGTAAGTTAAAGATATATGAATCATATATCAAAGTATTTACCAATTTTACCATTTTAAAAGTATTCTAATCCTGTATTTCCCAAACTGATATTGTGCGGTCATCACTGCATGATATCAACTGATGCTGATAGGTACTCCATAGCAGTTTATTGACAGAGGTACCATGACCTGCATGCCGGGAACGATCTATTACTTTTTGAAGCTTAAATGTTTCGCTATCCCAGACTTTAATGGATTTGTCCATGCTGCATGTGGCAAAAAAACGACCATCCGGACTGTAATCCATATGATTGACAGCATACATATGAGCTGCTATTTGATGAAAGGGCTTATATCCGCTCTCAACATCCCAGATCTTTACGTGCGCGTCGCGCCCCATGCTGAGAAGATAACGGAGATCAGGAGAATATCGTACAGAAAAAACAGAATTGGTGTGAGATTGAATTGTATGTTTCAGATTGAAATCATTGAGGTCTAAAATATGAATGTTATGGCTGCTATCTCCAACTGCCAATTCATTGGTTACAGGATTGATGGAGAGCGTACGAATACTTTTTTCTGAAACCTTGATATGTTTTTGTACTGACAGTGATGCTATATCCATGATAACCACAACTCCGTCGCCTAAAGCGATAATTGCTTTTCCTTGCCATATTTTTATGTCAAAAATGGCAGCAGTGGTTATTTTTATACTTTTTAAAATCTGGCCGCTGGTTAGGTCAAGAAGCTGAATACCTTCATAATTCTGGCCAATCCATAGCTGTTTATTATCGCCATCGAAACCTAGTGCGTAAACCGATGAACCAGCTCTGGCAACAAGTTTGCCCATGTCAGGCTTCTGTAAATCCCAATGAATTACGTATCCATCGGCACCAGCCGAGTAGAATCCACTGGCTGTGCCATCAGAAATAATTGTGTAAACACTGTCCTTGTGACCGGAAAAAGTATCAATTTTGCGAACATTCATGGTGAGTAACTGATTTAGCAATGCTTTAAATTATTAGCTGGCATTGCCAACAGCTAAAGTGCATCCTTGCGAAAATTTTAAACAGAATAATTATGCCCCTCGTTCATTCTGGAAAGATTGATGGGAATACCACACTGCTTTTGTGGAATTTAACAGAAGATGAATCGGCGCTTAGGGATATGCTGGGCCCGATAAATAACCTGAGTGAGCTAGCTTCCATTACTCACCCGCAAAAGATCAGAGAGTGGCTGGCCAGCAGATTATTAATCAGGAAGTTGGTTGAAGAGTTTGGTATCGTATACGAAGGACTCCATAAAGACGAGCATGGTAAAGCATTCCTTATAAACAATGGATCTCACATCTCTCTGACCCACACAAATGACTATGTCGCCGCAGTACTAAATCTTGACTCCTCTGTAGGCATTGATATGGAGCGGAAAAGTGAAAAACTGATCCGAACCGCCAGAAAATTCCTGTCGGACGCTGAATTTGAACATGCGGATCATGACATTACAAAATTGTGTATATACTGGTGCGCCAAAGAAGCACTATACAAATTGTATGGCAAGAAGAAAATAAGTTTCAGAGAAGATATACGGATAGACCTTTTTGAAAACCATGAACTTCTGATAAAAGGGACGCTTAAAGATCATGATAAAGTGATCCGCTGCGTAATACAATTGCTCTGGATAGGCGATCATTGCCTTGCCATCGCATTGTAGGATTTCTTAGTCCTCATTATAGTCGTCGAGGGTTGCCTTCAGAATTTTTTCAACTTCTTTGCTCTTTTCCTGATCACTCGTTTTTTCATACGAAAGGATCAGGTTACGAAGAACCCTCTGGATAATTTCCAGATTTGTACAAGGTTGATAGAAAATATCTTTGGACTTGATATTCAATTGCGCTATATAATGATCGATATCTGTCTTTGAAAAGATAATCCCCCGGTTGAATACATTGATATAGAACTGAGTCGCTTCACTTTTATAAGTGAGCACGAAAAGATTAGGCAGATTTACACCGTATACGGGCATACCCAATTTACGTGCAATCAGCAGGTAAATAACACATAATGTGATAGGATTCCCTCTTTTACTTTCCAATACCACATTGATCATCGAATTTGATGGTGAATGAAAGTTTTTGGTATTGGCAGCAAAATTCATAGCGCCGAAGAAAATGCTGTTGATACGCTTGATCTGATCTACAGGGTTCATCTCTTCCTGAAACTGAATCCATATATCATAATAGAGTTGTTCAACGGAAGCTTTAAGTTTATCAAGAGACAAGTCAGGATACAGGTATGTCGCCAGTATCCACATTCCCTCCATTAAATCCAGCCCGCCACCATTTTTCCAGATTAGAAGTCTGTCGATCATGATACTGAGCTGTAGCTCATGAATCAGCTCTTCAATCTTTCTCTGTATAATCGGATCGAAACTTTCCTCCCATTCAGTTTCGAGGAAGGGAATTACATTTCCTCCCAAAGACAATATTTTATCTTCAACATGTTGACTTACTTCATGATCTTCGTCATCAAGCAGGGATATCAGCGCTTTTATTTCTCTCTGGTTCATTTTCCTCAGTTCAGCTTTATTCTATCAACGGTTAAATAAAAACATTTTTTTTTTATGGACGTCAAATTTTCTACTTTTGCCCGCAAAAAAAATGGCTTTTTTACCGTTTATTGTTGATCGGATTAACATGGAAACTGCTTCTGTTGTTTAAAGAAAACTTACTCGGCTAAAAATCACGTTCCACAAAATCTGAAAACAACAACACATTACTATGAAAATTCTTGTTACTGGAGGTGTGGGCTTTATAGGTTCCCACACAGTGGTAGAACTGGATAGAGCGGGTTACCAACCGGTTATTATTGACAATCTCTACAATTCCAACCTGGATGTATTGAGAGGGGTTAAAGAGATTACCGGGAAGGATTTCCCATTTTACAATATTGATTGTAATGATGTTCAAAAAGTAAGAGAGCTGTTTGAAAAGGAGAAGTTCGATGGAGTAATTCATTTTGCTGCTTACAAAGCGGTAGGAGAGTCGGTGGATAAACCTTTGAATTACTATGAGAATAACCTTATTTCTCTGCTGGTACTTCTTCGGATCATGAAGGAATTTGATGTCCGGAACTTTGTATTTTCTTCCTCTTGTACCGTTTACGGCCAGCCTGAACAACTGCCCGTTACAGAACTTACACCTCGTCAGCCCGCTACTTCTCCTTATGGTAACACGAAGGCAATAGCTGAAGACATTATCAGAGATCACGTCTATTCCCGTCCCGGTATTAAGGCTATCAGTTTAAGGTACTTCAATCCGATTGGCGCACATGAATCTTCATTAATAGGTGAGCTTCCGAATGGAGTTCCAAGTAATCTTGTCCCCTTTATTACACAGACAGCTGCCGGGCTACGCCCATCTCTTACTGTCTTCGGTAGCGATTACGATACGAAAGATGGGACTTGTATTCGAGACTTTATTCATGTAGTGGATCTGGCGAAAGCGCATGTGAAAGCGCTGGAACGCCTGAGAGAAGAAGAAGAAGAAAACTATTATGATGTTTTTAATGTCGGAACTGGTGAAGGGTACACGGTTCTTGAATTGATCAATACTTTTGAAGAGGTAAATGGCGTTAAGCTTAACTATACGGTTGGGCCAAGAAGAGAAGGTGATGTTGAAAAGATATACGCCCAGTCAGATAAGGTCAATAATATAATGAAGTGGAAAGCTGAAAAAACAATAGCTGAGGCATTGAGAGATGCATGGAACTGGCAACTAAAAATCACACCAAAAAAATGAAGAAAATTTTAATTACAGGAGGAGCAGGCTTTATAGGATCTCACGTTGTGAGACGTTTCGTAACCAATCATCCTGAATACCATATATATAATCTTGATGCATTGACGTACGCCGGAAATCTTGAAAACCTGCGTGACATCGAAAATGCATCTAACTACACTTTTGTAAAAGGAGATATCGTTGATGCTGCTTTTATAGATAAACTGATCAGTGAAGAGGATTTTCATGGTATTGTTCACCTTGCCGCAGAAAGTCATGTCGACAGATCAATCTCAGATCCGATGTCGTTTGTAATGACAAATGTGGTAGGCACGGTTAATTTGTTGAATGCAGCAAAAAAAGCGTGGAAAGATGACTTTACAGGTCGTCGTTTCTATCATGTGTCTACAGATGAAGTGTATGGAGAACTTCATGATCCTGGTACTTTCTTTACCGAAGATACCAAGTATGATCCGCGCTCACCGTATTCTGCTTCGAAGGCTTCTTCGGATCACTTTGTTCGCGCTTATCAGAATACCTATAACCTTCCGGTTGTCATTTCCAATTGCTCTAATAACTACGGCCCCAATCACTTTCCCGAAAAGCTGATTCCGTTGATGATCAATAACATTCTTGCCGGGAAGCCACTTCCTGTATATGGAAAAGGGGAAAATGTAAGAGACTGGTTATTTGTAGAAGACCACGCAATTGCTATTGATGTAATCTTCCATGATGGAAAAAATGGAGAAACCTACAATATCGGTGGTCATAATGAGTGGAAAAACCTGGATCTGGTACTTTTGCTGTGCAGAACAATGGACAAGAAACTGGGTCGTGAAGAAGGTGAAACTGAAAAACTGATTACTTATGTAACAGACAGAGCAGGACATGATCTTCGCTACGCCATTGACGCAACCAAGTTATCAGAAGAATTAGGTTGGAAGCCATCTTTACAATTTGAAGAAGGACTGGATCGCACAGTGGACTGGTACCTGAATAATAAGGAATGGTTAGAAAATGTTACATCAGGTAATTACCAGAAGTACTATACTGACATGTACGCAGCCAGATAACCATTGGCTGATTGTATAAACTTTTAAATACTGCTGAATGCTCAAAAGCTATTCAGCAGTATTCATTTTCCCTAATTTAATATTTACAAAGCTGAAAGCCGATGGCCAACAGCTGAAAGCTATACATATGAAAGGAATTATTCTTGCCGGCGGTTCTGGCACGCGTTTACACCCACTTACTTTGGCAGTTAGCAAGCAACTCATGCCTGTGTATGACAAGCCAATGATTTATTACCCTTTATCCATATTAATGCTTGCCGGCATTAAAGAAATTCTTATCATTTCTACACCTCACGATCTTCCTCACTTCGAAAAGCTACTGGGCGATGGAAGCAGATTAGGATGCTCATTCAGTTATGCAGTGCAGCCAAGTCCGGATGGGCTGGCGCAGGCTTTCATTATCGGTGAGGAATTTATCGGAGACGATAAGGTAGCTCTGATTCTGGGTGATAATATTTTCTACGGCTCGGGTCTGTCACAGCTCTTGCAGTCTAATAGTAATCCTGACGGCGGAGTTATTTTTGCTTATCAGGTACAGGATCCAGAACGCTATGGAGTGGTTGAGTTTGACGAAAATAATGTTGCGATTTCAATCGAGGAGAAGCCGGACAAGCCAAAATCGAACTATGCAGTTCCCGGCCTGTATTTCTATGACAACGATGTGGTAGAAATCGCCAAGACCATTCCTCCGTCACCTCGTGGAGAACTGGAAATTACCGATGTGAACAGAATTTACCTGGAACGCGGAAAACTGAAAGTGGGTGTTTTGAACAGAGGAACAGCATGGCTGGATACAGGAACGATTCAGTCACTGATGCAGGCAGGCCAGTATGTGCAGGTGATTGAAGAGCGCCAGGGATTAAAAATTGGTTGTATAGAGGAAATCGCATACCGAATGGGCTTTATTGGAGTAGAAAAACTCCGTGAGATCGCCAAACCGTTAGTGAAAAGTGGCTACGGTACTTATCTCGAACAGTTGGTTGCGCATCTTTAATAAGTGAAGTGATTGGTAAAATAATCTGTTACAACACATTATTTATATTGAATGAAGTTTCTGGCAGACGAAATTGAGGAGTATTCCGCACAGCATACGGAAATGGAAAGTGATCTGCTTAAAAAGCTGAACCGGGAAACTCACGCAAAGGTGCTTAATCCGCGAATGCTTTCAGGTCATGTACAGGGTAGGTTTTTGTCAATGATTTCAAGAATGATACGTCCCGACCATATCCTTGAAGTCGGGACGTACACAGGTTATTCAGCACTCTGCCTTTGTGAAGGTCTCAAAGATCAGGGTACATTGGTTACTATTGATATCAATGAAGAGCTGGAAACCATGACCCGCACTTTCTTTGATAACTCTCCTTTCTCTCAGAACATTGATTATCGCATTGGTAATGCAGTCGATATCATTCCTACTTTACCCGGGATCTTTGATATAGCCTTTATAGATGCTGACAAAAAGAATTACCTTGCATATTTCCATCTCTGTCTTGAAAAAGTGAGAAAAGGGGGATTCATTATCGCTGATAATGTATTATGGAGTGGCAAAGTAACTCATTCACAGCTTAAAAAATCGGACAAGGATACTCAACTATTAATAGAATTTAACCGGATGGTACAGGAGGACGAGAGAGTCTCAAACCTCTTGCTGCCGATTCGGGATGGATTAATGATTCTTCAAAAATTGTAATCGCCAACTTAGTAGTATCAGCAAAAACGGATATGACCAAAATTCTCATCGCAAAATATAAAATAGTGTTTTCCTTATGGGCAATTGTAATGGCTCTGACTTGCAATGTTGCAAAATCTCAAACGCCGGAAATCCCAACCAGTGTATCATTTGGAGGCATTACTGTAAAATTTGACAGGGCAGCTCAAAACCTGATCCAGGAGGATATCAAGAATTTGATGTCGAACAGGAAATTCTGGGAGGAAAAACTGGAGCGTGCTATTCTGCATTTTCCTATTGTTGAGAGTATTCTCATGGATGAAGAAGTGCCAATTGATTTTAAATACCTGGCAGTGCAGGAAAGTTCTTTCAGACCTGACGTAGTTTCCAGTTCTAATGCTGTGGGTTATTGGCAATTTAAGCCGGAGACTGCGGTCGAACTCAATCTCAGAGTGGATAAAGAGATTGATGAGAGAAAAAATATCAGTTCATCTACTCATGCTGCAGCATGGTACCTTAAGAAAAATAATCAGCAGTTTAATAACTGGGTATCCTCTCTTTATTCCTATTACCTGGGAGCCGGAGGAGTTAAAAAAGTAGTTCCTGCCAACTGGGCTTACGGCAGAGAAGTAACGTTAGATGGGAAAACAGATCGCTACATGTTGCGGTTTTTTGCGCATAAGATTGCACTGGAAGCTGGAATTGAGAGACACAGAAGTACTAATAAAATAGTGTTGCTGGAATCTGAATATGGTAAAGGTCAGTCTTTCGATGAAATTGGAAAATCCCTGGGCATTGCTGCGAAAGAATTAGAATTTTACAATAAGTGGGTCACCTCCGGACGTATCCCAACTGATCGTCAATATCTGATAGCTGTTCCCGTTCCATTGGATCAGGTAGCTTCTGTCCGTGAAAAACTGTCACTACCTGTTCAGGCTATAGCTTCATCATCTAATTACGATGAAACTGGATTCCCGATTCTTAGAAAATCCGATAAGCAATCTAGCAAAAGCGGACACACTTTTTATGAAATTAATGGCCTTCCCGGTATAGAAGCGCTGCCGGGGGATAAACCGAAAACGATCGCAAAAGCGGGAAATCTGAGAATGACCAGGTTTATGCGTAACAACGATATGGTAAAGGATATGCCTCTCATTCCGGGAAATGTTTATTATTTATCAAAGAAAAATAAGAAGGCAGCTACACCTTTTCATACAGCACGCCCCGGAGATACCTGGCATAGTGTTTCTCAACAATATGGTATAAGACTTGTCAGTTTGCTGAACTACAACAGAACCATTAGCAGAAATTATCCTGTACAGACGGGACAAGTTTTGTGGTTGACCAAAAAGCGTCCTAAAAAACAACCTATAGAAATCATTAAACCTGAGACGCCTACATCGAAAGATGTGGTGGTTCCCGTTATTGCGGAGAATACAAATGCTGCCGGAAAGACGAATACACCTGTTAATCAGGATATTCCTGTCAATGCAGCCGGAAGAAAGAAATATACACCGGTATTGGTAGAAAAAAGCGAGAGTAGTATCGCGAAGGAGCAGCAACAATTTGAGCCCGCAGTTACACCAACTGTAACCGTTCCCGTTGTTAAGCCTGCTGTAACAGCTGCAGATCCTAATGATAGGGTAGTTATCATTACACAGGACGAAGATGGCAGTACCTTTAAATCGGGTAATGGAAATTCAGAAAACGGGAAAAAAACAGAACGTGTAGTGAGTACTGATGTCAATTCAGAAACTGCTGCGAACAGTGCTTCTAATTCGGTTTATGCAAGAAAACAAAGGGAAATAGCTGAGAGAAATGCAGCTGAAAAAGCAGCAGCGGAAAAGATTGCGAAATCGGCACCCATAACTCCGGTTTCTTCTGAAGGCAGGGAAGGTATACATATAGTAAAATCCGGTGAAACCTATTTCAGTATTGCAAGGAAGTATGGAATGAACGTTTCAGAGTTAAGCGATATGAATAATGCAGGTGGCAGGAAGGGGCTGATGGTAGGACAAAGACTTCGTATCAAGGACGCATCTGGCGCCGTGGTTGAAACTGAAAGACCAGCTACCATCATAACAACGCCAACCGGGCCAACCAAAACCGAGCGGGAGGCTGAAAGAATCATTGCTGAGAAAACAGATGTTGGAGCTAAGTATCATACAGTTCAATCGGGTGAAACTTATTACAGCATTTCCAGAACCTACGGCATTAGTTTGAATGAGTTGATGGCACTTAACAATATGACATCGCCAAATAGATTGATTTCAGGTCAGCAATTAAAAGTAGGCACTGGTGCCAGGCGCAACGCAGTTCAAAGTAATTCACCACAGGGTTTTAGAACGCATACGGTTTCAAGTGGTGAAACGCTATTTCGTATTTCGGTAAATTATGGTGTTGATATTGATGAGATTAAGAAATTGAACAATATATCAGGAAATAATGTTTCCGTAGGTCAGAAGCTAAAAATTCCACAAAAATAGAAGTCTAAGAATAATGATACTCATCGATAATACCTGCATCAGTGACGATATAGAAGACCAGTTGTTCGTCTGTAATCTGGACAAGTGTAAGGGCGCATGCTGTGTCGAGGGTGATTCCGGTGCACCTCTTGAAGCGGATGAACTCGCTATTATGGATGAGATTTATCCGATCGTAGCTCCATATCTTACGGAAGCAGGGAAGGCAGTTATTGCAAAAGAAGGAACTTACACCACCGATTTCGAAGGCGACTACGTGACTCCTGTAATAGATAATCGTGAGTGTGTTTACGCAGTTTATAACGAAAAGGGTATGCTGAAGTGTGCTATTGAAGATGCATATAACGATGGGAAAATAAATTTCAAAAAACCTATTTCATGTCATTTATACCCCATCAGGATTACCAAATATGATCAATACCATGCGCTGAATTATGACAGGTGGGATATTTGCAGTCCGGCATGCGATTTTGGTAAAGAACTTGGAGTTCCTGTGTATAAGTTTCTTAAGGAACCTTTGATCAGAGCTTATGGTCCTGGCTGGTATACGCAATTAGAAGATGAAATTGATGAGCGAAAAGAAGCAAGACGTGAAGAAAAAAAGTAAGAATGAAGACTTTTTTCAAAACGTTTACGACGTAGTAAGGTTAATACCAAAGGGGCGAGCGACCTCCTATGGAGCTATTGCAGCATACCTGGGAAACAAACGTGGTGCAAGAATTGTAGGGTGGGCTATGGGAAGCAGCTACACGATGGAAGATGTACCCGCTCACAGGGTAGTAAATAAAGACGGTGTACTTACAGCAAAGCTGCTTTTTGAAACACCCGATACGATGCAGCAGCGCCTGGAAAAAGAGGGGGTAGAGGTGAAGAACGATCAGATACAGAATTGGGTTAAATACTTCTGGGATCCGGAAAAAGAACTCACCTGATAATTAAATAGGGGTTCGGATTGTACAATCCGAACCCCTATTTAATTATTGAAGAATAAAGACACGGGCCTGATTTGTTTCTAACTGTACTTCTTTCGTAAGCTTGTGATCCTTATAAACAAGCTCAAACTGATACGTACCATCAGCCATGTCGCTGAAATCAAAAGTACGGCGGTACTGGCTTTCCTTCTTGCCATAGAGTTCGTTATAGTGCGTGCGGCCCAGCTGGTCCTTTAAAATAATCCTCAGGTAAGAATCCTCTTTCTTGTCTACCGAAAGTTTTACTTTATGCGTGTTGTTAATCTGGAAGATTGAAGCGCCGAATCCGACAAGTTTTGCGGCTTCTACCTTGGCCATTGCATCCGCTTTTTTATCTTTAGTAAATGAAGATAATGAGCAAATCAGAGTGGCTACTAAGATGATTTTTGAAATGATAATTTTCATGGCTATTTGTTTTTTCTAGTTAAGACCATATGTCCGGTCGATAGCTATTTAAAAAAGGATATGCCAGAAAATATCGGATGAATGTTTGTTTAGTAAATTGTCTTTTAAGGTGTTGATTGATAGTTTATTGTAATATTTTTATGTGCTCTTTGCAAATTTTACGGTCAATAAAAATCTGTTCGTATCCGAACAAAACTGTCTAATTTTGAACATCTCATAATAGCTTTTTCAACCTATCATAAAATCCAGTGTTCTGAAACGTGAACGTCTTATGTAATGTGTAGTTGCTTATAAAGCTTACGCCCATACAGATGATCTGGCTGAAAAGCTGGTTGATATTGACGGTTTTTACCGAATAGGGAATGGTATGTGTATACACGCCAAAGGCCATTTCAGATACGCTGAATAGAAAATCAGAACCATACACAGTTATTCCAAATGACAGAAAAGTAACTAAGGTGAATTTGATCATCTCTCTTCTACTCTTCTCTGCGCTTCTGTTGCTGAAGGCAAACATTTTAGTAAGTATAAAACCTACTATTGAAGCCAGGACGTATCCCAGGATCAATGACTCTCTGAATGACAGATTAAACCATTCCTGTGAAAGCGAACCGACCAATAGTTGAACGATTACTCCTGCAGAAGCAACAAGAAAATAGGCGAGAACATCCCGAATATTGATCAGGTCATTTTTCACAAATTCTGATATGATGATGAGATCGTGTTTGATCTTTTGCCTTTAAGCAGATACAAACCTATAAAAGTGATCAAGCCATTAATAATTAGGCGTTCGAATCCGAACTGATAGCCATTAAACCATTCCACAGAGTTCATATTGATGATATAAGTGGCTATTGGAGCTACAATGCAAACAAATGGAACAAACCGATCGTTTACGCTTCGCTTCGTAAATGCCCCGAAAGAGAACAGGCCAAGTAGCGGACCATAAGTATATCCGGCAAGGTCGAATACTGCGGTAATAACTTCTTTGCTATTTAATCTGTTGAAAATGAGTATTACTACATAAAATACAACCGAAAAGCCAACATGTACCCAGAATTTGATAGATGACCGTTGTTCTTCCGGCCGCTTTTCAATGTTCATGAAATCAATGCAAAAGGCTGTGGTTAGAGCCGTCAGTGCTGAATCAGAGCTGGCGTAAGTGGCGGCTGTTATTCCCAGAAGGAAAGTAATTCCTACTACTACACCAAGATGATTTAATGCAAGCATAGGATAAAAGTCGTCAGTCTTTGCTGTTACCGGAATGCCCTGCGCCTCTGCATATACGTAGAGCAACGCGCCTAATGAAAGGAAAAGGAAGTTTACTATCACAAGTACGATTGTAAACCAAAACATGTTCTTTTGAGCTTCACCAATATTCTTACATGTAAGGTTTTTTTGCATCAGGTCTTGGTCAAGGCCTGTCATTACGATCGCAATAAACGCACCTGCAAAAAATTGCTTGAAGAAATTTTTAGGATCATTGGTATCCCAATAGAAAATCTGTGAATACTTGCTTTCTTTAACTGTTTTCCAGATAGCCGAAGCGTCGCTAAGATTAAGTTCTTTGGAAACAAGAATGATTGTAAGGATGACAGCTGTAATCAAAAAGAAAGTTTGTAAGGTATCTGTAATGATAATCGTCTTTACTCCACCTTTAAATGTATAGATCCATATCAGGAATATAGTAATAGCAACAGCTACTTCGAATGGAACTCCAAGTGGCTTAAAAAGTGCCAGTTGCAGCACCTGCGCGGCGACATAAAGGCGTACAGCTGAACCTATGGTTCGGGAAAGCAGGAAAAAGCCGGAGCCGGTTTTATAAGACCAGAAGCCGAACCTTTGTTCAAGGTAAGAGTAGATGGAGATAAGATTAAGCCTGTAGTATAGTGGCATTAAAACGGTACCGATGACCAGATAACCTAAAATATAGCCTATAACAACCTGAAAGTAAGAAAACTGTATATTTGCTACAGCGCCGGGAACTGAAATAAACGTTACCCCCGACAGTGATGTCCCGATCATTCCGAATGCTACCAAATACCACGGAGATTGACGGTTTGCGGTAAAAAAAGTATTGGTGTCGGCCCCACGTGAAGTATAAATGGATACGGTGATCAGCATCCCGAAATAGAAAATAAGGATAATAAGGGAAATGTACGGATTCATGGTAAAGTTTGCCGGCGCTAAAGGTTTGCTGTAGAAACGTTAGAGGATCTAAAAAGAATGCAGGGAATCAAAAGAAGTTAAATGTCTTCTGTTAGTGTCCCTTTTTAATTAGATTTGCTAATCAAACAGAAATTTGGTTGTTATGCAAGCGCTTACGGATACCGAGGTTGAAATTCTGGAAAAAACGATTGAAACCGATATAAAAAGATTGGTCATCTTTAATGATGACGTAAATACTTTTGACTGGGTAATTGACACCCTGATGGAAGTATGTAGCCACACCAGCGAACAGGCTGAACAATGTACTTTGATCATCCACTACAAAGGTAAGTGTTCTGTGAAGGAGGGAGAATTTGATGAGTTGCTGGGCATGCGTACGGAGATTTGTCGTCGTGGTATTTCCGCCGAAATCTATTGATTTTTTCTCCCGGACGGTAAGTTGCTGCTCTACTACAGTACTCAACGGAATTTCGCCTTATTTTTACACGTCCCCATGAATTATCCCTCACGCCTTATTGAGGAAGCAGTTGGAGAAATTTCACGCTTACCAGGTATAGGAAAAAAAACAGCACTCAGGCTGGCATTACATTTGCTGAAAAGAGAGGAACAACAAGCACGTTCACTCGCTGAAGCAATCGTGAATATGCGAACAAAAACCACCTATTGTTCCCGTTGTCATAATATTGCTGATCACGAGTTATGCGCTATGTGTAGTAATCCAGGCAGAGATGCTTCTATTATATGTGTTGTTGTCGACACAAGAGACGTGCTTGCTATTGAAGCAACTAGTCAGTATAAGGGACTGTATCATGTATTGGGTGGTATCATTTCACCCCTGGAAGGTATCGGGCCATCTGATCTAAACATTGATTCATTGCTTCGTCGTGTCGAGGAAAAAGATGGTCTCAGTGATGTAAAGGAAATTATACTGGCTCTCAGCCCAACCATGGAAGGAGATACAACTGCATTTTATTTGCAGAAAAAATTAAAATCTACCGGAGTAAAAGTGAGCACTATCGCAAGAGGTGTGCCTATTGGTGGCGATCTGGAATATGCAGATGAAATTACGCTGGGCAGAAGTATCGTTAGCCGAGTGGCTTACGATTGATGAATAAATTAAAAAATGCTGGAACAATGAACAGAACTGATTTTTTGCGCACACTGGCAGGAGGCACTCTTGCAGTAGGAGCGTTGGGCTCACAAACATTTGCTTCTGAATCAGAGCATATCTTGCTGGAAACAGCGCCATTCAAACAAGCCCCTTTACCATACGATTTCGGTGCGTTGGAGCCTAACATCGATAAATTGACGATGGAAATTCATTACGGCAAGCATCATGCTGCGTATGTGAAAAATCTCAATGATGCTGTGAAAGGCACTGCATTTGAAAAAAAATCACTCGAAGAAATTTTAAAAACAATCAGCAAAGCTCCTGTAGCTATACGTAATAACGGTGGGGGGCACTGGAATCACAGTTTTTTCTGGGAAATCATGGCGCCTGGAAAAGGCGGGGAGCCGAAGGGGGCACTGGGAGATGCTGTCAAAGCACAATTTGGTTCATTTGAAAAATTCAAAGAAGATTTTGGAAAGGCTGCAACAACACGTTTTGGTTCTGGCTGGGCATGGCTGGTAGCTAAAGGTGGCAAGCTTTCGATAGGATCAACTCCAAATCAGGATAATCCTTTGATGGATGTATCGGATATCAAAGGAACTCCACTATTAGGGTTGGATGTATGGGAGCATGCTTATTACCTGCACTATCAGAATAAGCGCCCTGATTATATCAAAGCATTCTGGCAGGTTGTAAACTGGGATAAAGTGGCTGAAAACTTCAAAAAGGCCTGAAGAACTTTTTAGGCTTGACCTACATAAAATTAATATACCGGATCCGGGAGAAGTTTTCTTCCGGATCCGGTTGTTTTATTCCTTTGTAACAGGTGTGTTACAATAATTTCCGATGGCTTTGTATGCTTGCTGATAGCCTAACTCTCCCGCCTTACTCATATCGAGGCAACCTTCATTTACTGCTCCAAGGCTGTTTTTAAGAATTCCTCTCAGATAATAAGCCTCTGCATAATCAGAACGAAGTTTTATTGAACTATTAAAATCAAGTACAGCCCCCATCTGATCACCGGTTGAAGAACGCGTCATGGCTCTTGCGAAATAGGCATTGGAATAGGTAGGATTCAGTTCAATGGCCATAGTAAAGTCAGTAATAGCAGATTTTTTATCTCCAATAGCAGATTTGTTGATACCTCTGATATAATATGCTTCAGCACGTTCGCTGGTAAGTAGTTCTATTTTGACACGTTCTTTTACCTCATCTCTTAAACCGTCAAGAATTTCTCTCGTGATTTTTCCTGAGTATACGATCTTTTTCGGATCGCCTACATACAGGTTTTTTAATTCTATTGACTTTGTAAGGTCCATAATTGCACCGCGCTGGTCATTCAGTTTGCCCTTAGAAAATCCTCTGCCGTAATAGGCTTCATAACTATCAGCATTCAATTCGATGGTTTTGTCGAAATCAATGATAGCCCCTTTGAAATCTTCTACCTTATTTTTCGCGAACCCGCGTTTGTTATATAAGCTGGCATCTTCAGGACTGAGCTCAATAGCCTTTGTAAGATCAGCTATCGAACCTTGGTAATCGCCAAGTTCCAGTTTGGCAAGGCCCCGACCTACATAAGCACCCGTTCTTTTGGGACTTAATTCGATCACTCTGGTGAAGTCAGCCAGGCTTCCTGCGTATTCATGTAAATCCTGTTTGCAGCTCCCTCTGGCATATAACGTAGGCAGATCGTCGGGCTGAAGTGCTAATGCATGATCAAGATCACTCAGTGCATTACGATGATTGAGTATTTTGGCATAGCTTACCCCACGATTATAATAGGATTTTGAATCCTCAGGATCAAGTTCTATACCTTTGGAATAGTCCATAATGGCTGCCCTGTGATCTTCCAATATACTTTTACTTACTCCGCGACTTTGATAATAAAGACCAACTTTAGGGTCGAAGTCTATGGCATTATTGTAATCAGCAATAGCTCCCCGATGATCTTTAAGATTTGCTTTTGCTAACCCGCGATTAAAAAAACTGGGAGCATGTTGCGGACTCATATTGATTACTGTAGTGTAGGACTGGACCGCCCCGGGAAAATCTCCTTTGCCAGCTTTTGTATTGCCATCATCAAAAAATTCTGCAGCGGAACGTTGGGCTAGTGTGTGGTGTGACAGACCGGCGGATGCCAGTAAGAGGGTAAATAGAAGTAAAGGTTTCATGAAGGTAAACGTTTCCTTGAATATGGGTTGTGTGAATTTGAATAGTAAAAGTATCTAAAAATATCCTTCGTATTTAAAACAAATGAGGATTGTTGGCAGGTTTAGAGAAACTGTTATTATTTTATCAATACTTTTGGAGTAGAAGTAAAATTATTATAGAATAAATACGATGACAGCAGTGGGAAAAAGAGTTATAATACCAGTTTTAGCAGTGGTAGCTGCGTTGGCAATATATTTTGTCTTCGTTCGTCAAGAAAACGTGACGGAAGAAGGGGCAATTTCAACAGAAGCTAATGGTGTTTATTTGTCTGGTCTGGTTGATGCCGGAGGGCAGCAGTCAGCAATGCCGGAAGATAAGCTTGTTTTTCTAAACATTTGGGCTACATGGTGCGGACCTTGTAATATGGAAATGCCTGGTATACAGAAATTATACGATAAGTATAAAGACAATGAAAAAGTGGCATTTTATATTATTTCTGATGAGGACTTTTCTATCGTGAGCCCTTTCATAGAACGAAAGGGATATAACCTGCCATTCTATCAGTTTGCCGGATCTTATCCGGCATTGCTCGATGGCAATGCAATTCCGCGTACCTACATCATACATAAAGGAAAAGTGCTGGCGCAGGAGGTAGGTGCCTCACAATGGGATCGTCCTGAAATTATTGAGCTTATTGACAAGCATATCGCTGAAATTTAAACAACCGGTTTGCCACTAAATGAAGAATGCCACAACAAATGTCGTGGCATTCTTCATTTATAATCTTACGGAGATTATTCTACGATGAATGTACCCTTCATCAAAGCATAGTGTCCCGGAAAGCTACAGATGTACGTATATGTTCCTTTTTTAGGAGCCGTGAATGTAATTGTATCACTTTCCCCACCACCTACAAGCTTCGTGTGAGCGATAATGCTTGCTGCTTCTGATTTAGGAATATATTCTGTTTCGCGGGCAGCAGCAGCTTTCGACCCGAAGGCAGCTACGTCAGTACCTGTTTTTAGCAACACAAAATTGTGACCCATTGCAGCTTTAGCAAGCTTACCTGAGTGAGTCAGAGTAAGTTTTACTTTCTGGCCAGCTTTCACTTTAATTTCTTTAAGATCAAACTGCATGGCATCGCTACCTTTTATAACTATGGCTTTTTCTTGTTTTGCATCACTAACTTCAACCTTAGAAGCTGCATTTACAGTAGTTGCAGATGCACCAAAAGCGATTACAGAAGCAAGAAACAATACGCTAAAACTGATCCTTTTCATATTTGAATAATAGTAAACTTGTTAATTTGAATTACTGCGTGCAATTTAATAGATGATAAAGTAAAAAAATAGTACATTAACAATTGTTTGAAAAAAACAAATGATTAGAAAAGCACTTTGAATTCATCCCTTAATGCTCTTCCTGAACACAGGACGGCGAGTGTCATCATATAACGGTTTATATCCAGCGGACTCATGGGTATTGGAATTTCTCTGGATTTGGTAGCCAGGGCCACAAACATCATTGAAAAAATGATCCATAAAGCACTGGTTTGTTTTCCTGCAAGCCCGAGGCAGCATATCAATAAGGTAATAATAAGGCAGAGGGGCTGAATAATCAATCCCATAAATTCTACATGATACCACACGATGCAGTAGAAGAGCAAAAGTCCGATCAAAACTGTAGAGTAGAAAAGGAACACGCCGGATTTGTAACGCATGATAAGGCACCATGTGGCCGAAACTACTGAGATAGAGCCAAGCGTCCGCTCAAGCGATAACGCTATAACAGGAAAATTATCGGGTAACCGGAGCCCCGTTAGCACGATTAATTCGGTGAAAGCAGTAAGTGAAATGCTAAGTAGGAAGATGCCCCAGAGCAGTCGGTTGAAATAAGATTGACGGTTGAGGTACCTGTAAAAAACGAATATACCTGTCAGGCAGAGTGTCAGGTTTGAAAATAGGTTAGGATTAATGGGCATATCTCAGAAAGGCGGAATAATCTCAAAAAAGCAATTTACAAATTATGACTACATTTTGCTACTTCGTGCTTTTCGTCCTACTTTTACCAAAAAAACAGATTTACCAACATGAGCGTTTTAGTTAATAAAAATTCTAAGATTATAGTTCAGGGATTTACGGGTTCTGAGGGCTCTTTTCATGCCCAGCAAATGATTGAGTACGGTACGAACGTGGTAGGTGGTGTTACACCTGGCAAAGGAGGACTTTCTCATCTTGAGAGGCCTGTCTTCAATACCGTTGATCTGGCAGTACGTGCAACCGGAGCAGATGTATCTATCATATTTGTGCCGCCGGCATTTGCTGCAGATGCTATTATGGAAGCCGCTGATGCTGGTATTGGTGTCATAGTTTGTATCACAGAAGGAATTCCTACAAAAGATATGATGCAGGCAAAGGAATACATCAAAGGCAAAAACTGCCGTTTGATTGGTCCTAACTGTCCTGGTGTTATCACAGCCGATGAATGTAAAGTAGGCATCATGCCTGGTTTTATTTTCAAAAAGGGAACAATTGGTATTGTTTCCAAATCAGGAACACTTACGTACGAAGCAGTTGATCAGCTAACACGTGCAGGCCTTGGACAGACAACTGCCATTGGTATTGGTGGAGATCCGATCATCGGAACAACAACCAAAGAAGCAGTGGAGCTTTTAATGAATGATCCTGAAACGGAAGCGATTGTTATGATTGGGGAAATTGGCGGAAGCATGGAGGCGGATGCAGCTCATTATATCAAATCTACAGGAAATAAGAAACCAGTTGTAGGTTTTATCGCGGGTCAGACAGCCCCAAAAGGACGTCGTATGGGTCATGCGGGTGCGATCATCGGTGGTGCTGACGATACTGCAGAAGCAAAAATCCGTATCATGAAAGAATCTGGTATATTCGTAGCAGAGTCACCTGCACTGATCGGAGAAACAATGCTTCTTGCTTTGGGCAGAAAATAACAGACCATTTATCTTACTAATACTTCAAGGAGGGCTGGGGAAACCCCGCCCTTTTTAATATACGATGAAGTCCATACTATCATTCCTCTTTTGGGCTTTTACCATCCTGTTCTTTACCGGGAGCAATTCCTTTGCTGGTCCGGGAGCTACTCCTCCCGATCAATTCTTTCCTATATATAATTACCAGAATGACTGGCTGGTCTATAATAGTCAGTATAAAAACTATGTACCTTTTTCCCAGGAAATCAATGACGATTCCAGGTATGTAAGTACTTACATAGACCTTCTTAAAAACAGGAATTACTTTTTATTGCTCAAAACGGAAAGCAAAAGTTATCTTTTTCTGGATGGTGCACTTCAAAAAGAAGTCCCGCAACAAAAATGGCTTGTCGTGAGTATTGATAGTCTTTACAAAATTTACAAAAGGGATGAGTTGCTTCTTACGGTATATGGGAGTGCAGGAATAGGAGATAAAAACCTTTTGTTGTGTAACCAAAGGCAGACCAATGATCCTGTCGGTTTACAGGGAGGGGCATCGCGCTTTATCAATATCAAGCCTATTAACTTTTCTCCGTTTGGTAGTTTTGCAGTAATGGCCATGCTGGTTGTACTTGTGCTGAGTGCATGGTTGCACAATACGAACCCTTCGGCTTTCGCCAGGCTTATCAATCCGATTGATTTTCTAAGAAATGATCCGAGAGATCCACTTACCAAATTTTACAAACCTTACAGTAATAGCATCCTGTTATTTGTACTCGTAGTGGCCATGTTGAGCAGTTTTGTGGTCATATTCCTCGCGGTGAACAGAGTAAATATATTTTCGGTCAGTACAATTCTGTCAGAAAAGGGGAATGCCTTTCAGCTTATCGGAGATTTTTTCCTAATCTCAGGAATATTTTTTTTGTTGTACTATGGTAAGTACATTCTTATGTTAATGATAGGGAATATGCTCAACCTGGATAAGCTCGTAGATATCGTATTTATTAAAATAGTACAATCATCCTACCTGTTTTATGTAGCTGTTTTTCTTCTTGTTTTTATGCTAACGTTCAACGGGCCCTTGTGGCTGGATTCCGTACGACCATTTATTTTAATTCCATTCCTGATTTTCTACATCATCCGTTTCGTTGCCTTGTATATCGTCAGCACTCCACCTGGTACCTTTATAAATCTGTATTTATTTTCGTACCTTTGCGTCATTGAAATTATCCCGCTGATCGTTGGTATAAAGTTTGCATTGTAGATATTCCGAACCAGCGGGAACAAACTAATTGAGGCTTATACATGAATGAGACTATCAAATTTGATCAGGATCGGTTAACAAAAGTTACCAGTCTATTGGTTAGCCAGTCCAGACCAGCAGACGAAAATTCACCTTATTTTGAATTAGAACGTAAGTACAATGTTAAGGTCGATTTTCGTCCCTTCATCCAGATTGACGGGGTTTCTTACAAAGAGTTCCGTAAACAAAAAGTGAATATCCTGGATCATACTGCGGTTATTTTTACAAGCCGAAATGCGATCGATCATTTTTTCAGAATTTGCAACGAAGGCAGGATTGAAGTGCCGGCTACGATGAAGTATTTTTGTATTTCGGAACAGACAGCCAATTATCTCCAGAAATACATTGTGATCCGGAAACGCAAAATTTTCGCGGGTACCAAAACAGCTGCGGAATTGATTGAACTGATGCGTAAGCACAAAAAAGAAAAGTTCCTGTATCCTTGTTCCGATGTAAGAAGAAACGATATACCGGAGTTTGCAGACACGGAAGAATTTCACTTCACAGAAGCAACCATGTATCAGACTGTATCATCTGATCTATCGGATTTGACTGAAGTATTCTATGACATTATAGCATTCTTCAGTCCGTCAGGTATCAAATCATTATTTGACAACTTTCCGGATTTTAAACAGAATGCTACCCGCATTGCTGCATTTGGTCCTACTACGGCGAAAGCGGTTGAAAATGCTGGTTTAATACTTGATATTCAGGCTCCATTGCCTAATGCTCCATCGATGACAGGAGCTCTTGAACTTTACATTAAAGAAGCCAACAATAAATAGGAATTGTATTTCAGTAAAAAGGCCGGGAAATTTTCCCGGCCTTTTTACTGAAATTATCAATTTTTTTAAGCAATATGCGTTATTGATTCATAAATTACTACGAGCGAATCTTTTTAACCTAACCTATTGGTATGGCATTGACGTCTATCTCACAACGTATTAAATGTACCCGGCTATTTGCTTTTTTAGTATTTGTTTCGTCAGGTGCTATGGCTCAAAAAGATGCGCAATTCAGTTTGTTCTCCTTGAATCAGCTTTATTTTAATCCTGCAGCAGCAGGTGCGGGAGGAGTAACCCGTTTTCAACTCACACATCGTACTCAGTATGCCGGCTATCAGGCTACTAATCCTAGTGACGAAGGTGGTGCGCTTTCCACACAGCTGTTTTCATTTAGCATGCCTATTAAAAATTTTGGGATAGGCTTCTATGCGTTAAATGACCGTACAGGTCCTCTTTCTCATCAGGATTTCAAAGTTTCTGCAGCCTACAAGATTCCACTTTTGGGAGGTGATTTACAATTGGGTGCTAGTGCCGGAATTTTCAGACAGGCAATGGATTTTAATAAACTCAGGCCGTTAGATGCTGATGATCCCCTACTACAAACGGGTGTAGTCAGTGAAATGAATCCGGATGTTACCTTAGGTGCGAGGTATGAAAATGAAACCTTTTACGTTGGCCTTTCTATGAACCATCTTTTACAGCCCAAATATAGCTTTGGTTCCGATCTTGCCACTAACCCGTTGGCAAGAACCGTGTATCTGAATGCCGGATTAAATCTGGAAGTAGGGTATTTGGTAGATGTGCAGCCTATCGTTCTTGTTAAATCTGATTTTGCTGTTTATTCTGCTGAAGGTGGAGCTACTGTTACCTTTAATAAGAGATTCTGGGTAGGAGGGACTTACCGTCATCAGGATGCGTACATTATTGCTATGGGTGGATTGTATCTTCTTGAAGATCAGTCATTAAGATTATCGGGAGCTTATGATTTCGTGATAGGTGGAAACAGAGCCAAATCAGCATCTTCTTTTGAAGTTTTGTTATCCTATGATCTGCCTTCTCCTAAGTTCGGGAAAAAGACAATTATCCGTACACCGAGGTTTAGATTCTGATAGCAGTATAGTTATATCTTAAATGTAAAAAATGTTATTTGGTATGGTTGCGGAGTGGAAACTGACTTTTTTTGTTTTCCACTTCGGGATATGTAAAGTTCAGTTTGTGAAACTTTAATTTATATTTGTAAAATTTTCCAGGGGTATATCATAACGATTATTCTGATCGTTATGACGAATATCCGTATAATTGAAATGGCAAAAGTGCTGGGAATGAAACTTAAGCCAGTGTCATGTCAATTGTTACTTTTGTTTTTGTTTAAAGTATACTATATAATTACCGCCGACGTTTTTAGGCTATCATTTATTACTCAAATTTTATAAAACCACTATGAATGTGAAAGTGTTCTATCGGGATGGAGTCAAAAGCCTGCTTTTGGTAGCCGCTCTTATGCTCATGCAGAGTTGCGGATTTATCAAAAGTAAGTTTGGAAAGGGAGGGAAGGAAGAAAGCGGAATTTCAAATGGGGAGATTACGGCTACTGCCCGCAAAGGATATAAGCAAACTACACCAGCTGGTATGGTAGTGATTCCTTCAGGATCATTTATCATGGGGCAGGCTGACGAAGATATAGCTGCATCCATGAACAATATGAATCGTCGGGTGACGATCAGTTCATTCTATATGGATGATACAGAAATTACCAATCATGAATACCGTCAATTTGTAGATGCCCTTTTGGTTGACTCAGTATCGGTACTTGGTGAAGAGGAGATCATGAGTAAATATTATCCGGATACCACTTCCTGGAAAAAAGACTTCGCATATTCTAATGGTGACCCTTTTGTTGAATATTATTACCAGCATCCAGGTTTTGATACTTATCCGGTAGTAGGTGTCAGCTGGCAAGGTGCTCAGTATTTCTCAAAGTGGAGAACGAATCTTCTTCACGATTTCCAGAATCAGGAAAACCAGTTCCACTCTACAGGTTTCCGTTTGCCAACTGAAGCAGAATGGGAATGGGCTGCAAGAGGTGGACGTGCTGTAGCTAAGTATCCATGGGGAAATCCATATACAATGAATGCAAAAGGATGTTTCCTGGCGAATTTCAAGCCACAGCGTGGAAATTACGATGCAGATGGATATCCTTACACCGCACCTGCAAATGCTTACAATCCTAACGACTTCGGCCTATACAACATGGCTGGTAACGTGGCGGAATGGACATCAGATGCTTATACTGATAATGCAACTGCCATTGTTTGGGATATGAATCCAAGATATGATAATCCTGATGAGCCTCGCAAAGTAATCAAAGGAGGATCATGGAAAGATATTGCCTATTATCTTCAGACAGGTACTCGTAGTTTTGAGTATGAAACAGAACGTCGTGCTTTCATTGGTTTCCGTTGCGTAATGGATAATGTCAATGACCGTGGTGGAGCACGTTCACGCCGTCGCTAAAAATTTTAATATAGAAAAAGAAGCAGCGTAAATCACTCTGCTTCTTTTTTACGGCCTTCTCCTATCGCACAAATTTTTATTACAATAACTAAATTTTTCACTGTAACCGATTTTCATTCGTATGGCTAAGAATAGCGGACCTAGTTTTGTTTGGGATAAACTGGTACCAACGATTTACAGCGCCGGTGCTGCTGTCGTTATTTTAGGAGCTTTATTTAAAATTCAACATTGGGATGGAGGTAGCGAAATGCTTACCATCGGTTTGGGGACAGAGGTACTTATATTTTTACTTTACGCACTACAAACATTGACCCAATCATCAGATCGTGAGCCGGACTGGACACGTGTTTATCCTGAGCTTGCTGATGATTATTCAGGACCAGCTATCAATCGTGCTTCTTCAGGACCGTCAAGTGGTGTTACTGCTAAGCTTGATAACATGTTGGATAATGCCAAAATTTCTCCTGATGTGTTTGATAGTCTTGGAAAAAACTTTCGTGCACTTTCCGACACTGTAGGTAAAATCACAGATTTGACTGATGCAACAGTAGCTACCAACGATTATGCAAGAAATGTAAAATCAGCTTCGGCAGCTATCGGGGATATGAACAAGTCTTACGGAGTGGCTATCAATGCGATGACTTCAATGGCAGATGCAACCAAGGATGCTCAGTCTTATCGTGAACAATTTCAGCAGATCACAAAAAACATGGGTGCTCTGAATGCAGTTTATGAACTTGAATTGCAGGATACAACCAAGCACCTGAAGGCAATGAACGCATTCTATGGTAATCTTACAACTGCTATGGAAAATATGGCGGATGCTACCAAAGAGTCTCAAGTATTTAAAAGTGAGATGAATAAGTTGACAACCAACATTTCTTCTCTGAATGGTATTTATGGTAATATGCTGACCGCCATGCGTGGTAATGCGTAAAACCTACAATTACAGTACAGGCAGATTAGGAATGATACATTGTTTGTGCTTTTAAATTATTCAATCACTGATAACTGACTACTGAACAATATGGCAGGTGGAAAAGAAACACCCCGTCAAAAGATGATTGGAATGATGTATCTGGTACTTACAGCAATGCTCGCATTGCAGGTAAGTTCAGCGATCATAGAGAAATTCATCCTCCTGAATAATTCTCTGGAACTATCTTCCGGAGCAGCCAATAAGATTAACCAGGAAACGGTACTTAAAATTAAAGCAGCTGTTGAAAAGTCGGGTAACCGTGCCGCCGATGTTGCGGTAATGAAACAAGCTGATGATGTAAGAAAATATTCTACTGATATCATTAATGAACTGAATGGACTTAAGCAGCAGATTATCGCTGAAGCCGGAGGTGGACGTAATGAAGAGGGGGGAATTAAAAATCCTCAGGAAGAAGGTAAAGTGGCAGAGCTCATGGTTGGAGGGCAAAAGAATGGTAAAGCTTACAAACTGAAAGAAAGTTTGAATGGCTATACAACTCAGCTTAACAACATAGCGCAGAATAAGTTTATGCCTCTTGCAATGGATGGTAAAGACGATCCTGTTGCAAAAGATAACAGGGATCAGAAAAATAAAGATTTCGCAGAACTGAATTTTGCTCAGACTCCAGTTGCCGCTGCACTTGCTGTTTTAAGTCAGAAACAAACGGATATCCGTAGAATGGAAGGCGAAGTGTTGAACTACCTTGCAAGTAAAGTAGGTGCTGCGGATGTGAAGTTCGACCGGATTCTGGCCATGATTAGTGCTGATGCTAAAACTGTAGTAGCAGGTACCAAATTCAAAGGACAAATGTTTATAGCTGCTTCTGCTTCAGGTTTAACTCCACGTATGAGTTTGAATGGAGCAGCAGTTAAAGTTGAGAATGGTGTAGGTCTTGTCGAGTTCACTGCTCAGGGTGGTGGATATAACGCTGATGGTATAGCAAAACGCGAATTATCTGGTAAAATCACTATCCCGACACCTTCAGGACGTGATACGACCTACAACATGACTCAGGAATATTTTGTAGTAAAGCCTTCGTATCAGATCGAAACAGGAACGTTACCTCCACTTTATTTTGGCTGTGCGAACAAATTAAGTATACAAAGTCCGTCGCTTGGAGCATTATGGGCACCTTCCTTTTCAACAGATGGTGGTGAAATTATTCCAAGTGGTGAAAAAGGTAAATTTACGATCGTACCTAATAAAGCTTCTCTGAACATTACAGTAAGTAATGGTGGAAACGTTTTAGGTTCGGATCCTTTCAGAGTAAACCGCGTTCCAAAACCTTCTCTGGAGGTTAGAGTAAACGGAGCAGCATTTGATGAAAGAAGAGGTATTGCGGCATCTGCTGCCAGAAGTATTCAGGTCGTTGCAGTGCCAGACGAGAGTTTCAAAAATTTCTCACCTCAGGATGCACGTTTCCGGGTATCTTCAATTGAAGTTTCATTGGCGAGAGGTACGAGAAGAATTAATGGTGTGACATTGAATGGTGGTGGAGGATCTATTTCCAGCCTTGCACAACAAGCACAACCTGGTGATCGTTATGTAATCACTGTCAATAAGGTTGAACGTCAAAACTTTAAAGGAGCCATAAGTGAAGTGGAAATGGGAAATCAATTCCGTACAGTACCTTTGAACTAAGATCTGAAAGTATCGCGTTAGGCATATAAGAACACTAGAGTTATGATAAGAATGAACAGAAAAACAATTGCGTGGTCTTTGCTTGCTTTCTCCGTAAGCTCTGCTGCTGTTCACGCGCAGGAAAAAGTGGATTCAGTGGAGAATCGCTTTTCGTCCCGTCCAATCAGTGACGGTGACCTTATGATGAAACGAACGTTGTGGAGAAGGGTTGATCTGAAGGAGAAGCAGAATATCTCTATGTTTTCCAAAAACAACGAGATCACGCGTTATCTTCTTGAAGCTGCCAAGGCTGGTCTGATAGATGCTTATACAAATGATTCATGTACTGTGAAGGTCACTTCCGGTGATATTCATACAAGGCTGTTAATACCAAATCAGGTAGCAGGACTTTCTGCTGATGAAATTGCAGCTGGTTTTGGAACGCCTGCAGCTGCTAATGATGGTGGATGGGATGCGAAACCAAAAGCGGATGCTACTAAGCAGGCCAACGCTACTGACGACGGTTGGGGAGAGCCAGTTAAGAAGGAAGCTGAAGTAGTAGATGACGGTTGGGGACCTCCAAAGAAAAAATCTACTAAGAAAGGCGCCAAAACCGAAGTAGCTAAGAAGGAAGAACCAGTAGCAGAACCGGTTGTAGATACTTTCCAGCAGCAGCAAGTTGCAGCTGCTACGGAAGAAGAGTACTTCCCTGAGCAACTTTCTATTCTTGAAATTAAGGAAGATTGGGCATTTGATAAAAAACGTTCACGTCTGTACACCGATATTCAGACTCTAACGATTGTTCTTCCTTCTGATCAGACAGCAAGTGGTTTGGAACTTCCGGTTGCTTCTTTCAGATACAAAGATGTTGAACGTTTGTTCCGCAGTGATCCTAAGAAGTATATCTGGTATAACACGGAGAATACGGCTCAGAACAAAAACCTTGCAGATGCTTTTGATCTGCGGTTATTCTGGGGAAGAATTACAAAGTTCTCTAATGCTAACGACAGGGCATTTTTGGATATCTACGGAGGAGAAAAAGAAGCTTTGATTAAATCCCTTAACTACGAGCAAGAGCTTATGGAGCTGGAGCACGGACTTTGGGAATACTAAGATGATCTATATATGATATGAGAATGGCCGCTTAAATTAGCGGCCATTTTTGTTATAAGCAAATCTGTGATGTATTCGACTGTTATAAGATCTTCAAGAATAGTTGCGAACAACTATATAATTTGGATTATGGAATATAAATCTTAAGCACATGTGCTACTTGATTTTATTTACTAATCAATAAAGCCTTTCTGACTGTAATTGTATAAATACAAAAAAGGCAGCCTGCGATTTGATTCGTTACAGACTACCTTTTATAAATGGTTATTGGCTGAGTGTGTTACTTCCTGATCGCGCCAGTTTTTACATCTTTTTCTGTCAGTCCTAGTATAGACATTGCTTCTTCATACGTCTTACTTTTTAATTCTCCATTCACTCTGCCGAGAAGCTCCGCCGGAACCACAATTATTTTAATGTCCTGTGCTATGCGGGTAGGGGCAGCGTTCTGTTCCTCAGACCAGGAAGTCATTATAATATCTATGAAAAAATTGTTGTCTTCTATATAATGAACAAATGTAAAATTGGAAAATTTATTGTCTTGAGCATTTTGTCCAAAGTTTACAATTCCGGGTACCGGCCAGAAAACGCCTTGTGACTTAATGTACACGAGAACTGCAGAGTTTTCAAATAAGGCTGCATCAGAAGCACTAGGAAACGTAAGTCCTGAATAAAAGTTACCATTCACGTCTGTTGTATCAGCACCACTTGTAAAAACAAAAGATCCGCCACCACTGCCTTCACCATCCTGTCCCGCGGGACCTTGTGGGCCGGTTGCCCCGGTAGTTCCTTGTTCACCCTGAGGGCCTACATCACCCTGAGGTCCTTTGCAACTAACCGTAACACCAATAAGGCCAACCCAGGCAATCATTAATAGTTTTTTGAACATAATAGCTAAATGTTTAGTGATTTAAAAATATAGTTTTTGATCTATACGCAAAGGATAATGGAAGTGACGAATTGAGCCGTCCAAAGTATCACAAAGTACATAAAATATTTTTCAATCCCGCTTCGTGTCCAAAGAATCAATTCCGGCATCTGTAGGACGGTAGGTGATGTATTCCGCCAGATTCTTTTTGTTCGCTTCCGGAAGTTGTAAATCTATTTTCCAGTTCATGGAAGCGGCCAGCTGAAACATCATAAGCTGGACCTGGTTGGTAGCGATACGTGGCAAATCACTTTGAAGTGCTTTTTCATTCATGGTCTGCTTGGCTTCATTCAGAATTGCAGTATAGTCATCGTTCTGAAAACGATTAAGCCAACCCTGTTCTATATCGTAAAACTTATAGTCGGTATCCATGGACAAGACTTCTGGCTCAGGAAAATGGTCGATCACAATACGACGGTCATTTCCGGATATATGGAAGCGCATTTTGCTGAAGTCATAACCCACCAATACTTTCGCCTTCGCAATGATAAGTGCTTTCTTTTTATCATTGATCAGATTCCATATGCTTTTGTTGTGTTGGTAATTGTATATTTCAGTAAAGTAACCCTCTGCCATCACCACCTTAAATACCTTCTCAATTCTCTCTACCAGTACAGTGGCCTCCGTTTGCGTATTGGCAGAAGAATGGTTCCGTTTAGAAAGTAGATAGTAAATTGCTGCACCCGAACACGCCCCGAAGAAAATTGATAAAATTAAAAAAAGTAGTGTGTTGCTATCCATGATCTCTATTTTTGCAATGTGAAGTCGACTATAACAGTAGTTATCTATACTTCTTGCGAATCATATAGTAACATACTATTGGGGACAGGGCCTAAATAAAATTCAGATAAAAAGAGGAGAATGCCAAATCACATACAGAAATACCTGATAGTACTTGCCGGCCCGACAGCCGTAGGTAAAACGGAGCTTTCAGTAAGGCTTGCCAATCGGCTGAAAACGGTAATAATCTCAGCCGATTCACGTCAGTTTTTCAAAGAGCTTAATATAGGAACGGCAAAGCCAAATGAAGAGGAATTGGCAGCTGTAAAGCATTATTTTATTAATTCTCATTCTATAACAGAAGTCTATAGTGCAGGAGATTTTGAGCGGGATGTGCTTCAACTCTTAGAAGCTCTTTTTGAACAATGTGATTGCGTGATTATGACGGGCGGTTCAGGTTTCTACATTAAAGCGGTAACTAAGGGATTGGATGCTTTACCGCAACCGTTGCCCGGATTACGCGAGAAACTTACGCAAAAACTTACGGAACAGGGACTGGAAATGCTCCAAAAAGAGGTAGCGGTCATTGACCCCATTTTTGCAGCTTCCAGTGAGTTTTTAAATCCTCAGAGGGTTGTGAGAGCACTGGAGGTATTTGAGACTACAGGCAAGCCAATTTCAGAATATCAGCAAAAAACAAAGAATGATCGCCCATTTAGTCAGATTCTCATCGCACTGGATCGTGACAGAGCAGAGTTATATGATCGAATTGATCTCCGGATGGACCTGATGTTGCAGCAAGGTTTAGTAGAAGAAGCCACGCAGTTGGAATTGTTCAGGCATCATCATGCCTTACAGACGGTTGGTTATAAAGAGGTATATGGCTTTCTGGACGGAGCATACAGTGAAAAGGAAATGGTCAGGTTGCTGAAACAGAATTCGAGACGATATGCCAAGCGCCAACTTACCTGGTTCCGGCATCAGGGAGATTTTCGCTGGTTTCATCCTGATACATTCGAAGAAATCCTCTCTTACATTCAAAGCAGTATGAAAAAGTAAAAGCCTGCCAATAATGTGTTGACAGGCCTTTATAATAATATATTGTCGGTAATTATGCCGGATACTCGTGAGGTAGCTCAATATTGATTTTCTCGTTCCAAGGCAAACCGTGCTGATTCAGCAAGTCCATGAATGGATCAGGATTCATTTCTTCCACATTGTATACACCGGGCTTCAGCCACTCCTCGTTGGTAAGCATCAGCATGGCACCGATCATTGCCGGTACACCCGTTGTATAGCTGACAGCCTGTGCTTTCACTTCACGGTAGCATTCAGCGTGATCACAGTTGTTCCAAACGTAGTAAGTTCTGTCTTCCCCTTCCTTTACTCCTTTGATCTGGCAACCTATTGAAGTCTGGCCTGAATAGTTTTCACCCAAAGAATCCGGTGCAGGTAATACTGCTTTCAGGAATTCAAGAGGAACGATATCCATGCCTTGGAATTTGATAGGAGCGATGCTTGTCATTCCCACGTTTTCAAGCACATTAAGGTGTGTGATATAGGCCTGCCCGAAGGTCATCCAGAACCTTGCGCGTTTCAGCGTAGGGAAGTTTTTTACCAAAGATTCAAGCTCTTCGTGGTAGAGTACATAACTTTCCTTAGGCCCGATTCCCGGGTAGTCGATCGATTTGTGGATGGACATGGCTGGAATTTCAATCCATTCACCATTTTCCCAGTAACGTCCTGGCTGAGTGATTTCTCTGATATTGATCTCAGGATTGAAGTTGGTAGCAAATGCTTTACCATGATCTCCTGCGTTGCAATCGATAATATCCAGATAGTGCATTTCATCGAAATGATGCTTGTTAGCATAAGCAGTGTACGCCTGCGTTACACCCGGATCAAATCCGCAACCCAGCAATGCCATCAGACCTGCTTCTTTAAAACGCTCCTGATATGCCCACTGCCAGCTATATTCAAATTTAGCGACGTCTTTTGGTTCGTAATTAGCCGTATCCAGGTAGTGCACTCCTGTTTCCAGACAAGCTTCCATCAACGTCAGATCCTGATAAGGCAGAGCTACGTTGATCAGCAATTTAGGTTGAAATCTTTTGATCAGAAGAACCGTTTCTGCAACGATATCAGCATCCACCTGAGCAGTTTCAATACTAACACCGTGCATTTCCTTGATCTCAGCAGCTATTTTATCACACTTGGCCTTTGTGCGGCTGGCAAGCATAATTTCGGTAAATACCTGGCTGTTCAGTGCGCACTTATGTGCAACTACACTTCCAACACCACCGGCACCAATAATAAGAACTTTAGACATTTTGTGAATTTAATGATTGACTGACAGAACCTTAACCTGTAAACTGTTTTTCACTTTGATATTTTTGGCAAAGATAGGAGGACTATATCTTTTTTTGTTAATTCAGAAGTAATTTAACACAACCACAATGGACATTTTATTACTGATTTCAGGTATTGCCTGTCTGATTGTAGGGCTGGCAGGAGCTGTACTTCCACTTCCCGGACCACCATTGAGTTATGGCGGACTTATTTTGCTTCACGTAAGCAAATACGCCGAATTTAGCAATACGGTACTGATTAGCCTGGGCTTTGTAACATTTGTTATTGCTGTGCTGGATTATTACATACCAATATGGGGCACCAAAAAATTCGGTGGTACGAAGTATGGTGCCATAGGTGCTACGGTTGGACTAATTGTTGGCTTTCTGTTTATTCCGGCAATTGGTATTTTTATCGGAACGTTTCTTGGAGCATTAATCGGTGAGTTGATCGGAGGAGCAGTTCCTCAAAGCGCATTACGGTCCGCATTTGGCTCTTTTATTGGATTCATAACCGGCATCGCTATTAAAGTTGTGCTTTGTCTGGTGATGATCGGATTCGCGGTCTATGAAGTGTGGGATAAATTCTGATACCGGTTAATGACATTACCAGTAGTAACGTCATTAACCAGTTTTTATTTATATCAGGTGATTCCAGATCACATCGTAAACGTCCGTAGCAGGTATCTCTTGAGCAGACAAAGGGTCGTTTGTAATGCAGACAGGATAGTATTCCTTCGCAGCACTTATTCCTCCGTGTGAGCCTTTTACCAATGAAGCATCCAGTGGAATTACATCCATCAGATAGCGGAAGCCCATCAGTTTTCTTGCTAGTTTATAGCCTGCTCTCAGTTTGATGAGCGGATTGGCCGGATCCATAAACATTTCAACAGGATCATATCCCGGTTTACGGTGAATGTCAACCAAATGTGCATAATCCGGGGCTTTAGCGTCGTCATTCCAATAGTAGTAGGTGAACCAGCTATCAGGTTTGGCAACGGCAACCAGATCTCCCGCACGTTCGTGTTCGATATGGTAGGCTTTTTGCTCTTCTCTATCCAGCACCAGTTCGATTCCCGGTGTCTTCAATAAGACTTCTTTTACTCTTTCTTTTACTGAAGGATCGTTCAAATATACATGGGCAATCTGGTGATCGGAGGAAGCAAACGCTTTGGAAGCTCCTGCATCCAGTAATTCATACCAGCGTTCCGTACGTACTGAAATAAGTCCTTCCTTTCTCAGAATACGATTGATATGTATCGGATTAGAAACCGGATTGATACCATATTCAGAGAGCAGGATAATTTTACTGTTTTTAGCTTCGTAGAATGTTACCAGCTCTTCTACCAGCGTATCGATTTCTCCCAGCTCGGTAGCAATTTTGCTGAAATCAGGTCCGAACTTTTGCAGGCAGTAATCCAGATGAGGCAGATAGATCAGCGTGAGTGTAGGATCATGTTTATCATCCACCCACATGGATGCATCAGCGATCCATTTCGAAGATTTGATATTGGCATTCGGTCCCCAGAAACTGAAAAGGGGAAACTGCCCCAAATCTTTCTGTAACTCGTCTCTTAACTCAGGAGGATAGGCGTAACAATCCGGTGCTTTTACACCATCCGCATGGTATTGTGGGCGTGGGGTAACAGAGAAGTCTGCAGTTGAATACATATTATACCACCAAAACATCTTCGAACAGGTAAAATCAGGATTCAGCTTTTTTGCATTATCCCATATTTTATCGCCCTTCACCAGTTTGTTAGATTGCTTCCAGAATTTTATTTCGGAGTCGTCTCTGTCATACCAGCCATTACCAACAATTCCATGGTCTGAAGGCCATTTTCCGGTTACATAGGTACTTTGTGCAGTAGTGGTAACGGCAGGTAATACCGGCTTGATATAAGTCAGCTTTCGTTTTTCAATATATGACTTCAAAAACGGAGTATGCTCTCCGATCAGGTTAGCGCTTAACCCGACAATATTTATGACTACTGTTTTATTCATAACGAAAGATTTTGATCGTCCGAATTCAGGACAGATCGGACAATGTTTTCTTTACCCATTCCATTTCCCTTACAATCGATTCACCAATAGGTTTCTGAATATCTTCCGGCAAAACTCCCCAAGTATAGGTTTCTACTTCAAGAAAAGCAGAGAATGGCTGCTGCTTGTGAATAGCAAGTGTTTTAATGATTTCATTCTGTGTTGAATCCAGAACTCCATAAGAAGAAATAAACAACGGGACGTGAAAATGAACACGCCATTCTTCCTGGTTTTCGTTCCAGTTTTCCAATGCTTCGGTCAGGTCAGGATAGTGACTGCGTGTATGGTCCGCATTTCTGGTAACCACCTGATGCAGATAAACAGGCTCGTTGAAGCTTTCTATTGCTTTCAGTTTGACTTCTTTGTTCTCAGCGAAATCAATTTTTATTGCAGAACTGATCTGAATCCGTCCTATACGAATACCAACCTTATCCAGAGATTGCAGAATAGCTACAGGCTCTTCATAAGCTACGGCAGCATGACAGATGTCGTAGCAAAGTTGAATATGTTTTAGTATCACTTCTCTGGCTACATCAGGATCGAGTTCATGTTTTTCCTGAAGTCTGGCAATTCCTGTTGGCAGTAATATATCACGGTACCAGTTTACAAAGTCATCAACATTATCAAGAATTCCATCCGGTTCAGGTTCGATATCCAGATGAAGCGTCGCGCCGGTTTCTTTTTGAATACGGATCAATTCGTCGAGTACATCAAGAACATGTTCCGTAGCAGCAGCTGCGGCCTTTTCCTTTTCAGCATCATCTTTCCACCACAACCGATAGGAAAGGGGAGGTGTAGAAACGCCGCCATCCATGCCATCGGGTAAGAGTTGCTGCAGAATATTAAAAAGTCTGATTGTGTAATTTAATCTGTCCTTCGTAGTCCAGTCGGGTGTATGTACATCTCCTTTCACAACCGTATTATGGAATCCGCCATAAGGAAAACCATTGATTACGAACACATAAATGTCCTGCTCGTCAAGCCACGTCTTGAACTCAGCCAGTTTTTCCGGCTTACTTAGTTCGAGAGAAGCTTCGTTAGCCACGCGCAGACCTAATCCGAATGGCTGGTCGGCAGAAAGCTGACTTTTGATATAAGGCAGATTATCTCTCAGTGCCTGGAAATGATCATCCCATTTCTCTCCGGGATGTATATTACTGCAATAGGTAAGGTGTCCGTAAGGGGTTAGCATGGTTCAAAGGGCATAGGGGTTTGGGCAAAGGGCTATGGGCTATGGGCTACGATGAAATTTTTTCAGACGTAGCGGTTTCGAGGTAATCTACCGATTTCGCAATAATATCAGCGTCGAGCTCGTGTACTTCCACCCCTTTACCAATTTTTTCAAGAAGCATAATTGTTAATCTGCCTCCCAAATGTTCCCGGAATTCCTGTAATCCGTTTCTTAAATTAATTTTGTCGTTTTCCGCCAACTTAGGATGGTATAGTTCAAAACCTAATTTGGTCAGAAGATCAAGAATACGGTAAAGATCACTTTTGGCTAACATACCAATCTGAACAGCGTAAACGCAATCCAACGCAATCCCAATCGCAACTGCTTCTCCATGGCGTACTTCAAAATTGGTCAGGTATTCCAGTTTGTGAGCTGCCCAGTGACCAAAGTCAAGCGGACGGGAAGAACCAAATTCGAACGGATCTCCACCCGCAATATGATCAGTATGCATTTCAGCACAGCGGTGAATCAGATAGGCCATGGCATTCTGGTCACGGTTCACAAGCTTGGAAGCATTTTCTTCCATCCAGCTGAAAAAACCCGCATCTTTAATCAGGGCGACTTTAATAGCTTCGGATATCCCACCGCGCCAATCACGGTCTTCCAGGCTACGTAAAAAGGTAAGGTCATTAAATACAGCTACAGCCGGAGCGAAAGTGCCCAGGAAATTTTTCTTTCCGTGGAAGTTGATTCCGTTTTTTACACCTACTCCCGAATCGTTCTGAGAAAGAACAGTGGTTGGTATTCTGATGAGCTTGATTCCTCTGTGTGACACAGCGGCTGCATACCCAACCAAGTCCAGTACAGCGCCTCCACCTATGCCGACAACAAAAGAATGACGGTCAATACTGTATATATCTACGGCTCGGCATAGCTTTTCAAAAAGTGCCGGATCATTTTTAGAAGCTTCACCACCAGGTACAAAAATAACGTCTTTCGCTAGTGTTATATCCTGAACCTGATGCTCAAAATAAGATTTAATATCTTGTTCCAGGGTTGGTTGGTGTGCAGCAAAACCTTCATCTACAATGAATAAGGCTTTACGTTGAAATCCCTCTTCTTTATAATTGCTGAAAAAGTCTTTCAGTAAAGGGTTGTTCTGGTGGAATAAATTTTCAGTAAAAAATACCGAATACTGGTATTCAATCTGAAAACGTTGATGTATCGTTTGCATTGAAAAAGGCCTAAGAAATTGGTACTAATAGATAAACGCTAAAAAGAGATTTTTTTACCATGTCAGCGTTGAAATATCTTTATTCTAATATGATTTTAATTGTAAAAAGCACTCGAAGCAGTGATCCGGGAGCCATTAGGTAACAGCGAAAATCTTCGCAAGAAACATAGATAAGGGTAGCAACAGTAAAACCGCAATAGCAACCGGCCATAGTCCGAATGCCATACACCAGGAAGCATTCATCACAATAAGCGATATAACACCGGCCTTCACAGCTTTTCCTATTAATGGCCCTACCGGATTCTGAATTGCATTCCAGAGCGGACGTCCTATGAGCCAGGTGTGGAGCAAGACAAACGGTATTGTATACAGGACATTTCCTTGTTTTTGAGCGATCAAAATTTGAGCCGCCAGCACAACTGCGTACAGAAATGCTGCGATATAAAGTGTTCTTCGTTTTCCACCATGTACTTCATCCTGGCTGATCAGCGTAATAGCTCCAATGTAGGCGATAGGGAGCAGAGCAATCAGTCCCCATTTGTTTATCGCGTCAGGTATAACGCTCATCCCAAGAATGAGATTTCCTCCCCTACACATGCCCATGGTTACAGGTCCCAGCACTGTATGATGTTTGGCAAATCTGTTATATATCACGGTAAGCATGGCAATGGCAATAGCAATGAGCCCGCTTAGTGAGCTGTAAATGGTAGCAGAAAGAATACCAATAAATAAAAGGGTGATGCCCAGCGTCATGGCCGACTGCAAAGGTACTCTACCACTGGGTATGGGTCTTTCCGGTCTTTCTATGCTGTCGAGGCGTGCATCAAATACATCGTTCATCACCACACCTCCTCCGTACAGACCTAAGGTGGAAATAATAAGAGGCAGCGGAGAAAAGTCCGAGAATGTGAACTGGGCAATAGCCATCCCGGCCAGTATATCCGCTACTGCTGTAACAAGATTCGCCGGCCGGGTAAGCTGAAAATAGGATTTTAAATTACTCACGTTATTGGATCAGTAAAGAATTCTTATTGGCAACAGGCTGTTGTCCTCCACGCAGAATAGAATTGCCATGGAATTTGGCAGACAGGTCATTGTTACCTAGCTGGTCAAAATCATTGACATCAATCTGGCCACTTTTACCAAATGCGTCAATCGCATTTTGATAAGTCACTTTTACAATGGTTTCTGTTGAAATACCTCTCATTTTCATGAGCGCGGCGGTTTTAGGAATGGCAAGCGGATCAGATATTCCCCAGTCAGCAGCTGAATTCACCATAATTCGCTCAGGACCGTATTGTTCGACTACTTTTACCATACGCTCGTTACCCATTTTCGTGAAAGGATATATAGTAAAAGCGGCCCAGAAACCCTGATCAAGAACGCTTTTAACCGTTTCTTCATTGTTGTGATCTACAATCACCCAGGAAGGGTCAATTCCGTGTTCCAGTGCAATGGCCATGCTGCGTTCTGTTCCTTTCTTTTTGTCACGGTGTGGTGTATGGATTTGTACAGGTAGCTTTGCCTCTTTTGCCAGTTCCAGTTGCAGACGGAAATATTTTTCTTCTGCCGGAGTCTGGTCATCAAAACCGATTTCGCCAATTCCGACTACACCTTCTTTGTATACATACAAGGGCAAAATTTCCATTACCTGCTCTGCAAGGGGCTCATTATTGGCTTCCCGCGAGTTAAGGCCCATGGTGCAATAATGCTTAATACCGAACTGCGAAGAACGGAATCTTTCCCAGCCAACCAGACTGCTATAATAATCTTTAAAACTGGAAAGGCCTGTACGTGGTTGTCCTACCCAGAAGGCAGGCTCGATCAATGCTACAATACCGGCTTGATACATGGCCTGGTAATCATCTGTGGTACGTGAAACCATGTGGATATGCGGATCAAAAAAGCGCATTCCGCTGATCAGCTCTTTATAGTCGTCCCAGGCGATATCGCGGTGAGCAGGAGCATTGGCAGCATCACTGTCTTCAAAATGGGATGGGTTTGGAATTTGGTTATGGTTGAGGCACATCAGGAGTTCAGGTCTTTGGGTTCAAAATCGGTCCAGGCTATCTGTCCTGAACTTACTTGGTTTTTTAATTCTGGGTACTGCGCTATGAGTAGCAGTGCAGGCTCATAGCCGGATGCTATACAGACAAGCGCAGCAGCATGCCGATTTTCAACGATACCAGATTCGAGCAGTTGGCGCATGTCATCGACAAGCGTCTCATTCAGGAACGGACTGATAAGTCGCCAAACCTGAGCAGGTACCGATCTGCCGGCTGCCCACCGTTCATGTGCAAAGTCGGAAAGTATGAAAGTCAAAGCTTGATTTCGGCGATTATCGATCCCTTCCAGCAGGTGTATTGGTTTGTCGTTGAAGATTGTTTTCATTACCAGCTGATTCCACGCCGCTTCAGAAAAATACATTTCAGGATAAGGATTACGCAATGCAATGGCGTCAAATACGAAACCCATATTAGAGCGGACTGCATCTGTAGCTCTGAACAGCCATTGCTCCGGATAAGACAATAATGGCAGCGCTGAGTAAAGAGATACCAGTTCGTTCAGCTCAGCAGTATCAAACAAGGTATTGATCTGGTTCACATATGCATCTTTATCGGAAGAATCGAGCTGTGTAAGCAACCATACCCTGGCAAGCCTCACCAATGACCAGTCTTTAACCGAAAAGCCGGGCAATTCAATTTGCAAACTAGCTGCGGCTTCTGTCGATGGTTGAATAATAATTTTAGAAAGGAATCTCGGGCAGGCCACAAAAGCGGTCATGACTTCCATAGACTCCGCCCGGCTCTTTTGTTCGAGCCAATTGAGCTCAGCTTCAGTAGTATGCTGGCTGAGAATTTCGAAAAGTGTTCTTGTTATGAAATCTGACATAATTTAAAGTTCATTCTGGTTACAAAGGTGAGTTGTCCCTTGCTGATTTAAAATGACCTGCATCAATCTTTAAAAGCCTCATTGAAACAATAAAGTTTCCCTGATGCAGTAGTTACCAATAGAATGCGTGTGTTAATAACTGTGTGAGCAATTTTTATGTAAGAGAGCCGTCTTTCTGTTCAAGAGATATATTCCTGTGTAAATAAACCAGGATATTTCATATCACTTTTGCCACGGATGCACAAATTTTCACAAATATTTCATTCAAGCGAAGGGTAAAGTAGTGTTCATCTGAGCTTCATTGCCAATTTGATATGCAGGTCAACTGGTAATTTTTTTCGCCACTAATGCCCAGTTTTCAGTTTAAAGAGAGACAATTCGCGTTCATCTGTGTATCCGTGGCAAATCAATTTAGTTATTTTAATGGTTGCCAGGGTATGCATTAAAAGCTAAATTCAAGAATGTCTTGATTATTGAGCAGGTATTCTGTCAATTTTTCGTGCGCTTCCTCAGCTCCCTGCAAGCTCCAGCTGCCGGTGATATGGGTGCCGGATCTGTTCTGTTCACCACGTAATATTCTCAGATCGTGCTGATCAAACAATTCTTCATAGTTTTTGAGCGTCTTTTGCTGATATACGCACATCACCTGATAATTGCGGATCTGACTTTTCTTCCTGATCAGTTTTTGTACTGGCGTGAGTATCACAAGTGAAAGTCCTGCTATCAGAAAGCTCACAATAGAAAGAGAGTAAAGTCCTGCGCCTATTCCCATTCCTAATGCAGCAGTGACCCAAACTATAGCGGCAGTAGTAAGACCTACTACACGGTTATCTGCTCTGAAAATAATTCCTGCTCCAAGGAAACCTATTCCGGTAACAATGTTAGCAGCAATTCTTCCTGCATCAGGACCTGTTTTTGTTGAAATGATGGTGAAAAGGGTAGAGCCTACCGAAATTAAGATAAGCGTTCTTAACCCGGCAGATTTACTTCTGTATTCACGTTCGGTTCCAATAATGGCGCCCAATACAAATGACAGTATCAATTTCACAAAGTCTTCAGCTACAAATTCCATGTCTTGCTATTGTATACCTGATATTAGCTGTTCATTAATTCTTCAATTTCTTCTGGCTCAATTGGAATATTTGCCATCAGATCCGTATTCCCATTCCCGGTAATAAGGATATTATTTTCCAGGCGAATACCCAGTCCTTCTTCTCTGATATAAATACCAGGCTCGCATGTGAAAACCATTCCGGCTTCAAAACGCTGGTATTTATTACCCACATCATGTACATCCAAACCTAAAAAATGCGATGTGCCATGTGGAAAATATTTTTTGTAAGCCGGGGAGTCGGGATCCTGCCTTGCTATATCATCCTTTGTAATTAATCCGAGTCCGATCAGCTCACTTTCCATGATTTTACCTACCTCAATATGATATTCATCCCAGATATTACCTACAACCAACATACTTTTCGCAGCTTTAAAAACACGTAGAACTGCATCATATACTTCACGTTGACGTTTCGTAAATCGGCCGTTTACAGGAATGCTTCTTGTAAGGTCAGATGCATAGTTGGCATACTCTGCTGCCACATCCAGTAACAGCACATCTCCATCCTTACAAGCTTTATTGTTCTCAATGTAATGGAGCACACAAGCATTTTTTCCCGAAGCAACAATCGGCTGATAGGCGAAACCTTTCGATCGGTTACGGACAAACTCATGGATCAGTTCGGCTTCAATTTCATATTCAGAAACACCTGGTTTTACAAATTTTAATAACCTGTTGAAACCTGAAGCTGTGATATTACAAGCTTGCTGCATCAGTTCAATTTCCAAAGGATGCTTGATGGCTCGCAACTGGTGCATCAATGGCGCCAAACGGGACAATTGATGTAAAGGATAACTCTCACGAAAATCCTTTACGTATCTGGTTTCCCGCGTTTGTACAAGCGAACTGTTGCGTGTATGCTCATTCGTATTCAAATAAACATTTTCGGCTACAAAAATAATGTCACTGAATATTCTGTCAAACTGATGTGTCCAATACACCGACTTGATTCCTGAAACATTGACGGCCTGTTCTTTGGTTAGTTTTTCTCCTTCCCAGACGGCAATCATTTCATTGGTTTCCCTTACGAAAAGTACTTCACGGTATTTTTCATCAGGATGGTCGGGAAAAATAAGCAGAATGGTTTCTTCCTGATCTACTCCCGACAAATAGAACAGATCGCTGTTTTGTTTGAAACCCATCGTGCCATCTGCGTTGGTTGGCATGAAATCATTGGCGTGAAGTATTGCCAGGGATTTTGGTTTCAATAAATGGGCAAGCCGTTTCCGGTTTTCGATAAATAAGGCGTTGTTGATCGGGTAATAGCGCATCTGCGGTAAAATTTTGTACCTGGTAATTTATTACGTAAAATTACGTTTATCTTGTTTATTAATTTAGCATGACGCCAAATCTGTCCTTTTAATAAGGAACGTGAAGAGGGTTGATGCCGGAAATTAATACCAGGAATTCCTAACTAATAATCTTTTCATGAAAAAAGTATTTCTACTGGCACTTCTTTTTGCGCCCTTATTTTTATCTGCCAGTCCTAAATACTGGATTTATCTTAAATCCAAAGACCTCAGTGTTGCCCCGGCTATTTCACAACTTACTTTTGAAAACAGACAGAAACTAGGGCTGCCATTATCCGATGAGCTTGATATTCCGGTAAATTCAGCATTTGAGACTATTCTGAAAAACAATTCAATTCAAATAGTTAACCGTTCAAAATGGCTTAATGCAGTATCAGCGGTGATGACCAGTGAGCAAGCTAATCGCGTTCGCTCCCTGGATTTTGTGCAGGATGTGGTGCTTATAGATCCGGGTTTTTATATTGCCAGACAATCTCCTGTAGAAAAAGCACAAATGGCTCCTGTCATGTCACAGGTGCAGGCAAATGCATTTTTGAAAGAAGGACTTTCTGCCAGTAATGTGACGATTGGTGTCATTGATGCCGGTTTCTATGGTGCCGATTCATCTACATCATTAACACATATTTTCTCTAACAAACGCATTTTGGCTATTCGTGACTATGTGAAGCCAGGTCGTGCCGGAAATCTTCTTTTCAGTACTGCTGAATCTTTTTCTGATATGCATGGTACTGAAGTAATGGCTGCGATAAGTGGTCTGGATCATCAGGATGAAATACAATATGGAATGGCTACCAATGCGAAATTCTATCTCGCCCGTACCGACTATTCCCTTCGCGAATACCGTGGCGAGGAAGACAATTGGATTGCCGCTATGGAGTGGATGGATAGCCTGGGCGTAAGACTGATTAATACTTCGCTGGGTTACGCAAAAGGATTCTCGGATCCAAAAGAAAATTATACACCCTCTCAAATGGATGGTAAAACCAGTGCGATCACACGTGCGGCCCAGATTGCATCTGATCAAAAGGGCATCATGATCATTGTATCAGCAGGGAATGAAGGTGATGATAAGGGATGGGGAATTGTTTCGGCTCCGGCAGATGCCAGGGGAGTTTTATCAATAGGTGCTACCAATGCCAAGCTCTGGAATCGTATTGGCTACAGCAGTATCGGCCCGGAGTTTCTCTCTTATGTGAAGCCGAACGTTTCCTGCTTTTCGTTGTATGGTACATCTTTGTCTGCGCCGGTGATTACAGGTTTTGCAGCTTGCCTTCTGCAGGCAAATCCGAAATTGTCCAATAAAGAGCTGATAGATGTAATCGAGAAATCTGCACACCTGTATCCTTATGGTAATAATTTTGTGGGTTATGGCGTACCACTGGCTTCTCGTGCCCTGGCTTTGCTGAAAGCTCCCTACTTACCGGACAATTCAAAAAAGGTAATTGCTAAGGGAAAAACCTGTGAGGTAGAAGTAAACAGCACAGATTCTCTGGTTGCTGTATACAGAAAGAAAAATGAAAAAGATGTGTTATCTCAACAGGTAGCGAAGGTACAGCACGGGAAAATATCACTCAAGCGTCAGAACGGGGAACAATTCACCACCATCGATCTGAAAAATTCAGTAGTTGAGGTGGAATGGAATTGAACTGTTTTGGATGTACTAAAAAACCGGAGCTGTATTAGAGATACTGTTCCGGTTTTTTACGTTACAAATGCTGCAGTTAGCTATGGATTGTATACTTTGGTGAAATATGCTTTTTTACTGTCTATTGATGTGTTATCGAGCACACTGCCGAATTTTTAAGATTATTTTTTATAATTCACGATAGATTTATTTATCTTTATTGCGTTGAAGATAGCCTTTGCGAGAGTCAAATGGCGGTCTGTTATTAGCGAAATTCCTTAATCTAATCACCAAATTCTTACTATAATGAATACTTCTCGCAGGGATGTCTTAAAAATGGCCGGGGTTGCACTGGCTGGTACTGCTCTTCCTACTATTGCTATATTGAATCCGAACCGTGCATTTGCAGGAGTGAATAACGAAACTTTGAAAGTAGGGTTAATCGGATGCGGAGGCCGTGGATCCGGTGCTGCCAATCAGGCGCTGAAGGCAGACTCTAACGTGGTACTTCATGCAATGGGAGATATCTTCAAAGATAAACTGGATGCATCACTTGCCAACCTGACGAAGGTTCATGGAAATAAAGTGAAGGTGGATGAAGGACATCGGTTTATAGGATTTGATGCATTTAAAAAAGTATTGGATTCGGGTGTTGATGTGGTTATTCTTGCCACACCTCCACATTTCCGTCCGGAACATTTAACGGCAGCGATTAATGCAGGTAAGCACGTGTTCTGCGAGAAACCAGTAGCTGTCGATGCTCCAGGTGTACGTAAGGTTTTGGATGCTGCTAAGTTGGCAAAACAAAAGAATGTATCTCTGATGTCAGGTTTCTGCTGGAGATACCATGAGCCAAAACGTGCTATTTTCGGGAAAATTCTGGATGGTACAGTAGGTGACATTTCTGCAATCTATAATACGTACGATACAGGTTCGCTATGGTCGTTCCCGCGCCAGACTGGCTGGACAGATGCTGAATATGTGCTGCGTAACTGGACTTACTATACCTGGCTGGCTGGTGACCACATTGTAGAACAGGCAGTACATAGTATTGATATGATGTCGTGGGCATTTGGTGGAAAATTGCCAATATCAGCGACCGGTACAGGTGGACGCCAGGTAAGAACAGATTCTCTTTACGGAAATATATTTGATCACTTCGCAGTAACCTACGAATACGAAAACGGAGCAAAAGGCTTCCACCACTCTCGTCAGCAAGATAATTGCGAAAAGAGCTATTTGGTCGAAACACTTGGAACAAAAGGACGTGCAATGGCCAACTGCGCCAGAAACGTACACGAAATATATGGTCAGAATCCATGGAAGTATGATGGAGCTCAGAACGATATGTACCAAACGGAACATAACGAGCTGTTTGCTTCAATCCGTAGCGGTAAACTGATCAATGATGGAGAATACATGGCCCAAAGCACTTTGTTGGCGATCATGGGAAGGATGGCTGCATATACCGGTAAACGTGTAACCTGGGATGAAGCCATGAATTCTACTGAAAAGCTTGGTCCGGATACATATAGCTTCGACATGAAACCGCCGGTGGTGGAAGTGGCTCGTCCAGGTATCACTTCATTCTCATAAATCACTTTCTTCTACCAGAAACTCGTTTGAAATGATGGAAAGAAGGGATTTCCTCAGAAACAGCGCGTTAGTTGCCGGAGCTGCTATAGTTGGCTCGGCAGCTAATGCCACAGATATTATACCATCTCCATCAGAACTCACGAACGCGGCGGCCCGGCCGATGGTGAAGAAGAGCCTGAAATGGGGCATGGTGAAAGAAGATTTGTCCATCATGGATAAATTCAAATTACTGAAAGATCTTGGATATGATGGTGTGGAACTGGATTCGCCGGATAAACTGGATATGAAAGAGGTGCTGGCCGCCAGGGATAAAACCGGACTGGAATTACCAGGAACGGTAAACTCCATGCACTGGAAACTACCTTTGTCGGATCCGGATCCAAAAAAACGCGAAGAATGTGTGAAATCTATTGAAAAAGCACTTCGGGATACCAAACAATATGGTGGTACAACGGTATTGGTGGTACCCGGCGTAGTGAATGCCAATGTTACTTATGCAGAGGCTTATGAACGTTCGCAAAAAGAGATTCGTAAACTGCTGCCCGTTGCGGAAGAAACAGGTGTTAAAATAGCATTTGAAAATGTATGGAATCAGTTTTTAATCAGTCCGCTGGAGGCTGCCAGATATGTCGATGAATTTAATCACCCCATGGTGGGCTGGTATTTTGACGTAGGTAATGTACTCCGTTATGGATGGCCTGTTTCATGGATTGAAGCGCTTGATAAACGCATCTTAAAACTGGATCTGAAAGAGTTCAGCTTCAAAAAGCAAAATGATCTAGGACTTTGGAAAGGATTCGATGTGGAATTTATGGAAGGTGACTGCAATTGGCCGGAAGTAAATAAAGCTTTACAAAAGATCGGTTATTCAGGGTGGGCTTCGGCTGAAGTGGCTGGGGGCGATAGAAAACGGCTGCTTACCATCCGCGAAAAAATGGATGAGGTTTTCAAAGCATAATCTCAGTATTTAAAGTACTGAACATAGAATGCCAGGGGAATTCCCTGGCATTCTATGTTTTTATTATTTCTTACGGCTCAAAGTTCGTCTGTAAGCTTTAATGGTGGTTATTCTCAATTCCCCATTGTCAATAAAAACTTTCTTATATTCTTTAAACTCGTTTTCTTTTCCTTTAAATCCAACAATACAGGACAGATCTTCACTTCCCTTTTGGAGTTCAATAACAGGCATCACCCCGAAATCGGGCAGAGTAAGTGTATCTTTCACTTGTAGTTCTTTGTAGCGGATCTTCAACAGATACTGAAATGTCTTTTCTGTTTCAAAAGCATCGACTGAAAACTTCCAGTCGTTGAGTTTGTCTTTATCGGCAACAGGTTCCGTGTAGCTTGCGACGGCTTCTGTCTTAACGGTGGCTCGGTTTTCGGGGATCGTATCATTCACAATCGTTATTCCGCCTTTATCCGTGTCAGTTTTATTTTCCTTACCACATGCTATTGCAAGAAATCCCACCAACAGAATACTGTATTTTTTTATCATCATATAGAAAAGTTAGAGCGTGCAGGCATAAAGATAGAAAGCTGTCATCAATTTGTGCTATTTTACAGCCAATTTGGATCTTGATTTAAACATAGGATAATATCCTTAGTCAGATTCGAGGAAATATTCCTAAAAAACCAGACCATCCCGCAGTAATCTTCTATGGCATTAAACTACATTTTCGTAGCCTTTTTTGTAATTGCTTTTTTCATTGCCTTTCTGAAATTCATCATGACGGGCGATGTGCAAACCTTCAAATCTATTACTGAAGGAATGCTGGAGATGTCCAAAATTGCCGTGATGGATATTGCACTGCCGCTGACGGGGGTGATGACTTTCTTTTTAGGGATTTTAAACGTGGGAGAAAAGGCAGGAATTATCAATGCATTAGCCCGGATAATCGGCCCATTTTTTAATAAATTATTTCCTGAAGTACCTAAAGATCACCCGGCGAACGGACAGATGATCATGAATTTTTCTGCCAATATGCTCGGGCTGGATAATGCGGCCACTCCCTTTGGACTCAAAGCGATGCAAAGTTTGCAGGAACTTAATCCAAGCAAGGATACGGCCTCCAATGCACAGATCATGTTTTTGGTATTACATACCTCAGGTCTGCAAATCATCCCTCTGTCTATCATTGCGCAACGCGCTATTCTGGGTGCGCAGAGTCCGTCTGATGTATTCATTCCATGTGTGGTCGGTACCTATGTCACTACAGTCGCGGCAATGCTCATAACTGCTGCCTGGCAGCGAACCAACCTGTTCAATAAGTCTGTGATGTTGGGATTGGGCAGTATCACCACGGTAATGGGATTACTGCTCTGGTATTTGTCGGGATTGCCGAAAGAACAGATAGAAACCATCTCAGTTTTTACAGGTAATTCTGTTTTGCTGGGCGTAGTTGCAGGATTTCTGTTATGGGGAATGGTGAAAAAAGTGAATGTATTTGAGACTTTCATTGAAGGAGCAAAGGCTGGATTTACCACCACTGTTACGATTATTCCTTACCTGGTAGGGCTGCTGGTTGCTATCAGTGCATTCAGGGCATGCGGAGCGATGGATTATCTGATTGATTTTATGAAATGGATGTTTTCATTTTCCGGTTTCAATACTGACTTTACCGACGCACTACCGGTAGCTTTGATGAAGCCCTTGAGCGGAAGTGGCGCCCGCGCACTGATGATTGATGCCATGAAAGAATTCGGGCCCGATTCATTTGTGGGTCGGTTGGTGTGCATTTTTCAGGGATCAGCTGATACTACTTTATACATTGTTGCTCTTTATTTTGGTTCTGTCGGCATCAAGAATACCCGGTATGCGATCGTTGCCGGACTCATTGCCGACCTGATCGGGGTATTGGCAGGTATATGGCTCGGTTATCTGTTTTTTCATTCCTGATAAACGTACATATCACCCTTTACCCAGATATGCAACCGTCCGTACAAAATGGATGGTTGTTTTTTATTACAACGTGTAATATTGATTATCAAACTTATATAAGCATGACTAAATCGTTACGAAAATCCGTTCTTGTCGCTCTGATCATTGCTGGATTTACCTCGTTTCAATCTGTTTCGGCACAGACAAAAGTCCAGCAGGCACCTAATACGTATTCTTTGGAAGACTGTATACGGATTGCACTGGAAACAAATCCGGAAGTGAAAATTACCGAATTACAGGTTGCTTCTAACGAAAACATCCTGAATCAGTCACGCTGGCAACGGTGGCCGAGCCTCAGTTTTAGTGCTGGTCAGGGATTTAGCTCCGGTCGTAATATTGACCCTTTTACCAACACTTATGTACAGCAAAGTGTCAATTCTACGAACTACCAGCTGGGCGCGTCCTTAGCATTGTTCAACGGAATGCAGCTACACAATACCATTAAAAGAAATGTCACTAATTTAAAGGCAAGTCAAAAAGATCTTGATGCATCGCGTAACGATTTGATGCTGAATGTAGCTTTGGCTTACCTGCAGGTAATCTCAAATGAAGAGTTGATCGAAGTTGCCCGGAGACAGGTGGATGCATCTGTTTTGCAGGTTGATCGTACTGGTAAACTTGTTCAGGCCGGAACACTTGCAGAAAGCAATCTGTTCGATTTGAAATCACAGCTGGCTAATGATGAACTGAGTTTGGTAAATGCTGAGAATAACCTGGAAACAGCTAAGTTAAATCTGAAGCAGCTGATGAATATGCCGGGAAGTGAGCCGATTTTTCTTGTTAAAATTGCTGTGAGCGATCCATCATTACAGCCATATGACGCGGGTATTCAGGAAATTTATGATGTGGCTTTGGGGAATCTTCCCCAAATGAAAGCAGCGCAATTGAGGGTGGAATCAGCACGACAGAATATTGATATTGCGAAAGGCGTTGCAATGCCTTCTCTGAGCTTGAATGCAGGTATGGGGACCAATTACTCCAGTGTGGCCCCAAGGCAGCGTTTTGTAGCAGATGGTACAGGAAGTACAACGATTGAAGTGCCTTCCACAACAAATTTCGTTTCTTATCAGGGGATTACGGTTCCTGTGATTCAGCGTGTAACAACACCTAACGGACGTCTTCAGGATTTTGGATACTTCAACCAGCTGGACGGTAACCGGAACTCAGCCATCAGTTTAAGTTTACGTATTCCAATCTTCAGTCAGTTTCAGGTGAGATACAATGTGGCGAATGCTAAGTTACAGCAGAAAAATGCAGAGTATCAATCTCAACAGGTTCAGTTGTCGATTCGTAGAAATGTAGAACAGGCCTACATTGATATGACCAATTCGGCAAAGCGTTATTCTGCAACGGCTAATCAGGTACAGGCGTTGGTGGAAAGTTTTCGTGTAGCGCAGGTTCGCTTTGATGTTGGTGCGATCAATTCAGTAGAATACAACATCGCGAAGGCTAATCTCGACAGAGCGAATGCGAATCTGATCCAGACAAGATATGACTATGTCTTCAGAACAAAAGTGCTGGACTTCTATATGAATCGGCCGTTGTCGGATTTCTAAGCTGAACATCAATATTTCTTACGAGTACCCTTTACAATATTAATCTGCAAACGAATAACAATATGGCGCGTAAATCTTCAAATAAAATATGGTGGATTACCGGAGGTATTCTGCTTGTGTTGGTAGTCGGACTATTCGGGGCCAAACAGGCGGGACTGATCGGTAAACCGAAAACGACCGAAGTAGAATATGCTACAGTAAAACGTAACGACATCATTGAACGCGTCACTGCCTCAGGAAAAGTACAGCCGGAAGTAGAGGTAAAGTTGAGCCCGGATGTATCGGGTGAAATCATTAGTCTGAATGTAGCAGAAGGGGACTCGGTTGTGAAAGGACAACTGCTATTAAAGATCAGACCGGATAATTACGAGTCGCTGATGGCCCGTGCACAGGCATCTGTCAATTCCAGCAAAGCGAATTACGAACAAACCAAAGCCATGGTAATGCAGGCTGAATCGCGGTTAATTCAGGCAAAGGCAAATTTTGACAGGAATAAAAAACTGTATAACGACAAAGTGATTTCGGCTTCGGATTTCGAAACCTTTGAATCCAATTATGCGGTAGCGCAGCAGGATGTGGCATCTGCCAAATCCAACGTTTCAGCAGCATTATTTAATATTAAAAATGCAGAAGCCGGAATGAGAGATGCGGCAGAAAACCTGCGTAAGACAACTATTTTTGCACCTGTTAGCGGTATTGTTTCTTTATTGAATGTGGAAGTAGGGGAACGCGTGGTAGGTACATCACAAATGGCCGGTACTGAAATGATGCGTATTGCTAATCTGAGCAATATGGAGGTTCGTGTCAATGTCAATGAAAACGATATCGTTCGGGTTTCAATTGGTGATACGGCAGAGATTGATGTAGATGCCTACAATGCCTCAGGCCGTAAATTCAAAGGCATTGTCAAAGAAATTGCGAATACTGCCGCTGGTTTAGCTTCCAGCACTGCCACAGCAAGTGTTTCAGCAGATGCTGTTACTGAATTTCAGGTGAAGGTGAAAATCCTGAACGAATCTTTTAGTGATCTGATGGGTACACGTGCAAAAAAATCCTACCCTTTTAAGCCGGGGATGACTGCTTCGGTCGAGATCATTACAGAACGTAAAAACGGAGTGGTTTCTGTCCCTATTGCAGCTGTAACAACGAGAAACAACACACCGGCCGCTCCTGTTGAAGAAGGTGCAGACGACAGCAAAAAAAGCAAAGCTCCGGTTGTTGTGAAAGAGGTGGTGTTTGTTGATGTGAAGGGAAAAGCTGAAATGCGCGAAGTAAAAACCGGTATCAGTGATTTTGAAAACATTGAGATTGTCTCAGGTGTGAAAGAAGGAGATCAGATCATATCCGGACCTTATATTGTTGTGTCTAAAAATCTGAATGCCGGTGACCTTGTAGAGAAAAAGAAAGAAGAAGTGAAAAAAGACGAGAAAAAATCAAATGAAAAGTCTAACTGATACGTTGTAAAACTGTAATAAGTTCGATTTAGTTTAGGTTAAAAGAGAAATCCTTGCGGCTTTGCTGCAAGGATTTTTTATTTAACTGTCGAAATGCTTAGAATCGGGAGCTCAATCCCAAATTGATAATTCCTTTATATCCATAGCCGATTTCTGCAAATATGCCGGTTTGTTTTCCCGCTCTCACACCAAACGGGGTTATCTGGAATGTGGGATACATAAATGTTTCGTATTGATTTGTTGCAAGATCCAGCCGTCTTTCGCGAACAAGTACGCTACCTCCGCCAGCAAAATAATAAAGTTCAATGTTAGGTTTAGAAACGTAGTTGAATTTAGCTTCAAAACTCAATATGTAACTTTTATGACGATAATTGAACCGCTCTGCAAACAGATATTTTTTACTGGCATCTCCCCATCCCAGACCAGCATTTACACTCACTGCCAGTTTTTTATTAGTCTGGTATCTGTAAGTAGCCGATACCTTTTTCGAAAAGGCAACTTTTCTGATTGGTTCGCGCAGTAGTGTTCGACCCATGTTAAGCAGGATGTCTGTAGCAATCTGGTTTCTGGCTAAAGGGCCAAAACTGATCTGCAATTCTTCCCTGTCCGGAGTTTGAGAAAATGTACTGGCGGAAAAAAACAGATATGTTATTACTGTAGTTAAGAGTCTCGATTTCATAATTTCCCTGATGTTTGACATTATATAATCCGTACTTCTTCAGAGGTTACTCTGAAATTGCGATTGTATTCCTACTGTCAAAACCTTGAACTGAGTCCCAGATTGGCAATTCCTTTATATCCATAACCGATTTCCACAAATGCTGCTATCTTTTTGCCTGCCCGTAGTCCTATTGGGGTAAGTTGAGTTGTTGGATTGGTGTAAAGCTGCGAGGCAACGGATTCACCATTCATGATCGTTTTGTTTTCATGGAAAATGATACCTGCGCCAGCAAAGAAATAAAGCTCAAATGCTGGTTTTTTGAAGTAACTGAATCTAGGTTCAAAGGCAGTTACAATACTTGTGTGATGTAATTCAATATTCTGATTTTTCGATAACTGTCCGTTCAATAAAGACGCTGAAAAGCCCAGGTTCAATCTGCGGGGAGTTTTATATCGATATGAAATTTGATAAGAGTTGGAAAAATGAAAATCCTGGTGAAACGACTTTGATGCCAAACTGGTGATGTCGGAGTAGAAAAGTGGTCGGGCTAAGGGGCTATATCCGACTTGAATCTCATGTCGTGCCTCAGGAGTTTGTGCATAGCTACATGTTGTAATAGCTACAAAATAAGAGATTAACAGTAAGCACTTTTTCATAACAATTATTTTTCATTGAGATGAGTAGGTACAATTTATAAGTAGAATTCCGGGAACAAAGTAAATTGTTCTTGTAATATTTATATCTTGTCCTCTGACATTAGTTCGCCTTGTCGTACGACAAGATTTTGGCTCATTTTTAAATCTGGTTTGTTCAATTAGTTATTTAAACTTGAACATTTGAATGACTATGAAAAACGAAAAATTACCGCTGCACCAACTACTTGAAGCCATTGATACACCTCGTTTTGAAGGTTTAAAAGAACATTTTACACATTTATTTACACCCACATTTCTACGAAAGGGGAGAGTGCTCGTGGATATTGGTCAGGTCAATAATGCCATCTATTTTATCAAATCCGGTGTGATCAGGTCTTATTACTTGAAGGGTTCCGAGGATATTACATCACGATTGATTGCTGAAGGTGAAATTGCCTGCGTAGCTGAAAGTTTCTTTTCTCAGCAGGTATCGGATGAGGTAATGGAAACCCTGGAAGATACCATGGTATATTCAATTTCATACGAAGGATACCGTAAAATGGCGCAGGAGGATATACTCATCGCACAATTGATGATCCAGTTGCTGGAACAGCGTCTTGTTAGTTTTAGCGAACGGGTACGGCTTTTCAAATATTTATCAGTAGAAAAAAGGATTGAATACTATATCAATCAACCTAATTCTCTTTTTCGAAGAGTGCCTGATCATTACATTGCTACATACCTGGGAACTACGTCCGCAACATTCAGCAGATGTTTAAAAACGGCCAGTTTTGATAAAATTCAACATTAAGCAGTTTATTTGTAGTTTCCTTTTTACCTTAATTTCCGGGAAAGGAAAAGTAACAGACAAACAGAAACGATGAGTTTTTTAAGTAATACAAAAATTGCGGTAATTGGCGGAGGAAGCTGGGCTACTGCATTGATCAAAATACTTTGTGAACAATCCAATGTCCAAATCCGCTGGTGGCTCCGCAATCAGGATGATATCAACCATATCCGTAAGTTTCATCACAATCCGAGTTATCTGAGTGATGTACATTTGTCTCCAAAAAAAATTAAGGTTTTTGAGAAGACAACCGATGCGGTAAAAGGAGCCGATTATATCATTCTGGCGGTTCCCGCGGCGTTTGTACAGGAATCATTGCAAGGGCTTTCCGAAAAGCATTTTAAAGGAAAACGTGTAGTATCTGCCATTAAGGGCATGATTCCTGAAAAGAATATACTGGTGACAGACTGGGTAGCTGAAAAGTACAATGTTCCGCTCTCTGATACTTGTGTAATAGCCGGTCCTTGCCATGCAGAAGAAGTGGCTTTGGAAAAACAATCTTACCTGACCATTGCTTCTATTGACCATACAACTGCTGAGGAATTTGCTAAACTGATGACCTGCCGGTTTGTTACGGCCAATCCGCTGGAAGATTTGTATGGCGTAGAATATGCCGCAGTGATGAAAAATATTGTGGCACTCGCTTGTGGGATCACCCACGGACTAGGTTACGGTGATAATTTTCAGGCAGTACTTGTTTCCAACGCCATGCAGGAAATCGGGCGTTTTGTAACGGCACTGGACCCTCGCGAACGTGAAATCAGCTCATCAGCTTATCTGGGAGACTTACTCGTAACTTCTTATTCTCAATTTAGTCGTAACCGGCTTTTTGGTAATATGATTGGTCGGGGATATAGCGTAAAAGCGGCTCAATTGGAGATGAAAATGATCGCTGAGGGGTATTATGCCACTCGGAGTATTATGGAGATGAATAAATCTTATCATGTCAATATTCCTATTACTACTGCTGTTTACAGTATTCTTTACGATGAACAGGCTCCCGCAGGTGTGATGGAGGAATTGAAAAAAAACCTGAAATAGTAGCCTGTTGGTGTTACCTGATCGTATTGGATATTTACATCCAAACCCACATTCATGATGAATTTATCTGTTTTCAAATCTGGTCGGTATATAGCTTTATCAATACTTGTAGCATCTTGTTTGTCATGTAATTCCAACACAAAGAACTCTGATGAAGGAAATTCTGCTGATTCAGTAAAAGTCGAAAAAAGCTTTGTTTTTGGAGACGACAGGCCGTTTGCACAATGTCATGCTTCTACTTTGGTCAGGTTGGATGATGGTCAGTTTCTGATAGCATGGTTTGGTGGAACAGAAGAGAAAAATCCGGATGTAGGCATATGGCTTTCCAAGGGACAACCCGGCAACTGGAGTGCGCCTAAAGAAATTGCTAAAATTCGGGAAGATGCACACTGGAATCCGGTTTTACAAAAAACAGCAGATGGTAAAGTAATCCTCTATTTTAAGGTAGGGAAGGAAATATCACACTGGGAAACCTGGGTGCAAACTTCGGAAGATGGTGGTAACAGCTGGTCGAAGGCTCACGAACTTGTAAAAGGTGATAAAGGCGGGCGCGGCCCTGTGAAGGATAAATTGATTGAACTGGCTGACGGTACCTGGCTGGCTGGTGCATCCAATGAAGTGGGCCGCTGGGAAGTATTTGTAGACCGGAGTGAGGATCAGGGAAAGACCTGGAAGGCTAGTCCTTACTTCAAAATTGATACAACCGAAATTAAAGGAAAAGGAGCTATACAACCCACATTATGGGAATCTAAACCCGGAACCGTTCATATGCTTATGCGTACCACAGGAGGGGTTATTGGCAGAAGTGATTCCTACGACAACGGTAAAACGTGGTCTGAAATCAAAAAAACAAATTTGCCTAATCCGAACAGTGGCATAGACGCCGCTAAACTTGCAGATGGAACCATTGCATTAACATATAATCCTGATAAGGAAAACTGGGGCTCCCGTTCACCGTTGTCCCTGACACTTTCCCACGACAACGGAAAAACCTGGACCGATGAGTTTGACCTTGACAAAGGCAAAAAAGAAGATGAGTTTTCATATCCCGCCATCATAAGCTGGGGTGATTCTGTTGCCGTGACCTACACCTGGAACAGACAGAAGATAGCTTTCTGGAAAGGTAGTAAAGCTGATATCGTCCGACTCGCCGCCGCTCATAAATAAATCAACTCTTGTAATAGTATAACTAACTCTACTGTAGAAATAGAGTAATCGGCTCCATCTTATATCATATTACCACGATTTTATAATAAATTATCTCGGGTGCATCGCTTTTTGGCAACGTTCCCGATAACGTGTGCATTAATAAATTAACTCAAATTGCATTTTTTTAATTCTTAATTGGCTAATATTCATTGTATTTCTATTGGAACAGCTCATACCTATAGAATACTTTTCGTGGAAAAATTCAATAAAAGGTTTAATCTGATGAATGGATATCTGGCAGCCGGGACAAAGTTAGAAAATAAGAATTTTGTTTTTCATCATGTTTATGTTCCGGAGCGGGACGGTCTGTTTCATATGCAGTTCGATCCCCGCAACCAAATGCCTAAGTATAAACAGATTGTCCATTCTATCAAAACGGACATCGAACTGGGGGTATTGGCCAGAGGTGTCCAACTTCCTTCCATCAGTGAATTGAGTGCGGAATATCAGTTAGCACGTGACACTGTTGAAAAGGCCTACCGTGAGCTTCGCAACATGGGCTATATTTCGGCTGTCCAAGGAAAAGGATATTATGTGCAGGCAGTGAAGGACAGTAAAGAGCGCATCCTTCTTGTATTTAACAAGCTGAGCTCATATAAGAAGATCATCTATTATTCTTTCCTGAAAACGCTGGGTGATGCCGCTACTGTTGATTTAGAAATACACCATGGTAGTACGCTGAAATTCAAAGAGATTATGGAGAAGAATCTCGGTAAGTACAACAGATATGTGATCATGCCTCATTTCAATGCGGATTCCGAAGAGGATTACATGGATATACTGAAAAGAATCCCTACTTCTGAACTCATACTGCTTGACCGAGATATGCCGGCTTTGAAGCAGGAGATCAGCAGCGTACATCAGAGTTTTGATAAAGATATATTCGGTGCTTTGGAAGATGCCAATGATCTGATTCAGAAGTATGATAATCTGGTATTAATTTTCCCTGAAATCGGTAATTATCCTAAAGAGATCATCAGAGGCTTTCGTAATTATTGTATCAACTATAAGAAGGAATTTTCTATTAAAAGCAGAGTTCCCGAGATAGAGCCGCGCACAGCCTATGTTGTAGTGGAAGAATGTGAACTGGCGGAACTGGTCAAAAAAGTAAGGCTGTCTTCCTGCAAAATGGGAGAGGAGGTAGGGATCATATCATTTAATGAGACAACCCTCAAAGAACTACTCGAAATTACAGTAATCACTACAGACTTTGAAAAAATGGGTAGAACCGCCGCTACGCTGATTATGAATAAGCAGCAGCTAAGGGTCAAAAACCCGTTCTTTATGATTAGAAGAGGTTCATTATAATAATTTCTCTTGTTAACGATTAGAAAAAAACCGTCACGATCGCGCGACGGTTTTTTTGATATATGAACTATCCACTTAAATCGATATTACTTCATTTTATATATTTCAGCACCGGCAAGGAGAAAACATCCCAAACCGAAATCTTCAAAGTCGGGCATGCTGTTGTAGGTTACCGGCTGACCATCTTTTGGTTCTTTTCCTGTTCCTTGTACAAACCCTAAAAATCCGTTTTCATGTACACATTCTGATACCATGGCATTCCATGCTTTGGTGATGGCAGGCTCGTACTGTTTGCTTTTTACAAGACCTTTACGAATAGCCCAGGCCATACCGTAGATGAACAGAGATGTACCGGTAATTTCCTTGCCTCCGAAATCTGTTTCATCCGTAAGGCTCACATTCCAGTATCCATCTTTGCGTTGTAGTGGTAAAAGTGCTTCCAGCATAGTAAGCAACATTTTTTCATATTCATCCCGATGGGGAGCGTTTTGTGGCATGATGTCCAGCACCCGAACCAATGCCGCTACGATCCAGCCATTACCGCGCGACCAATAGCAATTCTTTCCACCCGGCGTTTTGTATGGGGGAACGAAATCTTTGTCTCTCCACCAAAGTCCCTCTTCGGGATTAAATAAACCTTTGCCTCCATGAACTGTTTTGGTATGATTGTACAGATCAAACATCTTTTCATAATACCGGTTGTCATCGAAAATGATAGCCAGCTGAGTGAATACAGGCATGGCCATTTGCAGGGTATCAATCCAGGACCAATCGTCTTTTGGTTCCGAATTCACCATCAGATCGATAGAAGCTTTAATATCTCTGATCCTTTCAGGCTTCTTGTCCATCAGGTAAAGGTCAATGTAAGTTTGCCCGCAGCACTGGTCATCAGCATTTCGGGTCTTGATTCCGTTACGCAATCCCCATTTGTGATTTTCACCCCATGATACCGCATAGTCAATATACGATTGCTGCTTGTCGATCTGGTACAAAGCCATTAATCCTTCGTAATAAACGCCACGCGTCCAGATATTGCTTGGGCGTTCGCGATTCGTAACAATAGATTTACCCGTATCAGGCCATTTTGCAACGAAGTAATCATTGGTTAGCCGAAGGGTTTTCAGGATTTTCTTTTTATCAATTTTAGAAGCTTCCGAGTTTTTTCCAAAAGCCCAGGTTGTCTGTATAGCAGCACCGCCTGCCAGCAATAACCCGAGTGCATTGCGTCTGTTCATCATGGTTAGTAGTTATATTTCTATTTTTTCACGCAAAGCAGGAAAGGATCATCAAGGAAACGATCTGCCTTCTGAGTGATTAACTTTAAGCCCTCCGTGAGATTTTACTTAAGATATTTTTTTAACTTACTTTTTTTCAAGCCTTTAATCCCGGTTGTTACTTCCTGTGCATTTACCCTGGCACCGGCCTCTGTGGTATGCGTATGATCTTTGGCTGTGAAAAGATCGGCCTGTACTTTTTCCGGACCCAGTGCGTCGTATCTCTTGGCGATCAGTTCAAACAGGTCGATGAAATCTGCACCATTCGTCTGCGCTACCTGCTTAGACCACAACCGATAGCTTCCTTCTGATCTTTCTATTTTACCGTCTTTGAAAATATTACGCGGAACCGGTGAGCAAACGATCGGAATGGCTCCTTTGGCTTTTGCCTCATCAATGTATTTGCGCATGTAGTACCCATAGGTATATACCACTTCATGCTTTTTGGTCATCAGATTGTCAATTTCTTCTGTTTCATTTCCAATGCCTTTGATAGAACCTCTTGCCCGGGTGGTGTCATTAATTGCTCCGCCGTCATTATGTCCGAATTGCATGATCACGTAATCGCCTGGCTGCAATTGCGCAAGTACTTTCTCCCATCTTCCTTCGGTCAGGAACGTACGGCTACTACGACCTCCAATTGCGTGGTTATGGATTTTAATTTTTGTTGTATCGAATAATTCAGGCAATACAGTGCCCCAGCCCCAAAGACCGTCTCCACCTTTTCCTGAACCATTTTTCACGGTGGAATCTCCTATTAAAAATAACTGAACAGGTTTGGGTTTGATACTGGCAGCCAATACCACCACAGAGAAAAGGGAGAATATAGAAAGGCGAATGAAGTTGGTTTTCATGTTTACAGGATAAATTTACTAGATAACTTTTTTGGGTGTAATGAAGTTATAAGTTGATTGTTCATAGCTCCTCATGTCGTGTGACGTATACTTTTACGAATGTCTTGCTGAGCGGAGTCGAAGCATTTTGCCCTTCGACTCCGCTTAGAGTGACATTTGTATTCCTACGAAACTTATTTCAATTGACATAGTGATTGTGACACGACAGCAGCTTTACTTATTTGTTTTAATATTTGGTTGTGAAACAGGTTTCATACCTTCACCCAGAAAAAACGACGGGTGAGGTGGCTGGTTGTAAGCCGAATTTTGCCAGGCAATCGCCACACGGTATTGTGCATCGTGCATCAGCGTTGGGATTCGGATTTCAGCAGGTATGGTTGTGGTATAAATCCGTAGTTCGGTATTATCTTCCTTCCGCCAGATCACTTCTTCCCGCCAGTCGCCCAGGATATCTGCGCTCAGCGCCGGCGTGCCTTTTGTCCCATTGTTTGAAGTAAAACCTTCTGCCGTGAAGAGATTTTTTGTTGTGTGGGTTTGATAATCCCATTTGTCAATTCTGTTTTTATCAAGTAGCTCTCTTGTCAGATCAGCATCCCACCACACAGCAAAATTGATGGACGAAGGCCGGTTATCAGCTATCTTTTCACCCTTGCTGTTATATAAACCTCCTACCGATCCCCAGTACTCATAACCCGGATTTGTTGGATCAATGTCTGCAGCCATCGCGCGGCCAACATCTTTACCTTCGCCATCCACGCCCCAAAGCATTTTTCCTGTTTTTGCATCTTTGAGCGCGAGACCGTACTGTCCATATTTTTTTTGTTCTTCGTACGACTGCCATATCTCCATGCCCGGATTGGCCGGATCCATGTCGGACATATGTAGCGCGTCTCCATGTCCTAGTCCTGTTGTGTACAATTCTTTACCGTCATCGTCAATCACGCTTGATCCATTGATGATCTCATCCTTTCCATCTCCATCCACATCGCCCACGGTCATGCTGTGGTTTCCCATTCCTGCATAGTTTTCGTTGGGAGCGTCTTTGCTGTCGAATATCCAGCGACGTTGCAGTTTTCCATTTTTGAAATCCCAGGCAACACGAACCAGTCTGGTGTAATAACCACGACCAGCAATAAAACTTGGTTTTTTACCATCCAGATAAGCCACCGCAGATACATAGCGATCTATACGATTTCCATAATTGTCGCCCCAACCCGCTTTCATTTGCTCAATAGTTGGATTGTCTCCGGCTTCTACATCCCGTTTCGGATAGAAATCCTGTGTATCAATCGCTTTTCCACTGATGCCTTCAAAAACAGTGAGATATTCCGGACCGGAAAGTATATAACCTTTTTCATTACGGAAGTCTGCATTGGCGTCACCAATTACTTTACCGGCACCGTCTATGGTTGCATCTGCGGTTTTACAGATAATTTCCGCCTTGCCATCACCATCAAAATCATACACCATAAACTGGGTGTAATGAGCTCCCGCACGTATGTTTCTGCCCAGATCAATACGCCAGAGCCTGGTGCCGTTCAGTTTATATGCGTCCAGATATACATTGCCCGTATAGCCGCGTTGCGAATTGTCTTTAGCATTGGAAGGATCCCATTTCAGGATGATCTCGTATTCTCCGTCACCATCCAGATCACCTACACTTGCATCGTTGGCGTTGTATGTATAAGCATCGCCTTTGGGTGTTGTTCCTCCCGCAGGTGGAGAAAGTGGAATGGAAATGAAAGGATTCGGGTTGACCTTCACCGATTCTGCGGCTTTTTGTTCCTTTCCTTTAATCACCGTTTTAATGCTGTATACTTCACCAGAGGGATTTTTATCAACATAATTGGTAGAAACTGAAAGTGGTGTTTTGTTGATTTTGGTTTTGCCCCGGTACAGGTTGAAAGCAATATCACCTGGATCTGTACCCAGAAGCCGCCAGCCGATATACACCTGGTTATTTTCTCCTTTAATAGCAATCAATCCCCGGTTCAAATGCTCCATCTGCCGTTGGGCTGTCGCGGAAATTAGGGTGCAAAAGAGGAGTAAGGAGGTTAATATTTTTCTATTCATTATAATCTTATTTTAGGTTACACAGCATTTCACGGAGATAAAAAAGAGGAGCGCGGAGTAAAAGTATCTCTTTGAAACTCTTGTTTTCTCTGTGTACCTCTGTGTCATTTTTTAACATTTCACGCAAACTCGCCAAGTTCTTTTTTCGGTCTTTGCATTTTTCTTCTCTGCTTTGCGTGAAATTTCCCAGCCTCTATTCCAAATGAAAAACCTCCGTCAACGGAACACTCACAGGTGAATTATCAGGATTGGTTTCCATGACAGCAGCCATATATGCCCACCATTTTTTGACGATTTCTGTTGTTCCCAAATCCTGTGACGATCCCGATCCGTCTTGCTTTTGTACTGCGAAGAGTATATTCGTCTCCTCATCCAGGAAAATAGAATAATCGCTGATGCCATTGTCTTTCAATAGTTTTTTCAGTTCCGGCCAGATCTCATCATGGCGTTTTTTATATTCCTCGGCCTGGCCGGGGTTCAGTTTCATTTTAAAGGCGGCTCTTTGCATGGCACTTTTCGTGTTAAGGTTTAGCTGAGTAAGCTGAAAAGTAAAGTTAATGTTTGTATGATAAGGCTCCTACCTGTGGTCTCCTGTGTTTGAAGCTCAATACAGAAAAATAAAAAAACGGAGCGGAATAATGATTCCGGCTCCGTTTTGTACTACCCTAGTCTACATGATTCAATATCAATATCCGTCATTTTGTTTCCAGAAACCCGGGTTAATAAGCATTTCGTTTAATGGTACAGGAAACAGCAGATCGCGATTTGTAACCCCGTTTGCCATAGGAATATCATGAGAGCGGAAAAACTCAGTCATTGCCGGGATGGCACGTTCTGTGCGAACCAAGTCAAACCACCTCAGGCCTTCTCCTGCAAATTCCCAGCGACGCTCGTTTTCCAGTGCCAGTTTCATCGCAGCTTTTGTTGCCGGTGTAACTGGTGCCACTTTTGCATCTGTGCGTACTTTGTTCAAGAGCTGAATGGCTTCTGCGGGAGGTGTTCCGGCTTCTTCGTTCAGGATTTCAGCGTACATCAGCAAAACATCGGCATAGCGTACAATAGGGAAATTGCGTTGGTAGTCGTTACGGCTGGTTACAGTCGGATCACCTTTTTCAAGAAACTTCGTAAACTGAACACGACCAGACGTTGCACCGGTTTTTGAATCCACATATCCTGAATCCAAAGTCGCGAGTTTTCTTGCATCCGTCGGTGCGTATGAAGCAAGCAAAGCTGGCTCTACCTGTCCTTCAAAACCACCGGTAAAAGGACTCCACTGAGATGGAAACTGAAAGGCCATTTCTGATGGCAAAGAAGAACCGAGTCCTTTTCCACCGGAGAGGTATTGCACCTCAAAAATGTGGTGTTTATTTTTTGATGCAACAGTAAAGAGATCGCGATAGACTGCTGGTACAGGGAAAAGTGAGCTTGCCTTCATCACCTCTGCAAGCTGCGCTTTTGCCAATGCAAGTTTGTCGGTTTGTTTCAGTGGATAGCCGGCCATAGTAAGGTAAACTCTTCCCAGCAAAGCTTTGGCGGCATATTTGGTAGCACGGCCCTTTTGAGCAGCTACGTAGGATTCTGGCAGGTTATCTGCAGCAAATAGCAAGTCGTCCACAATGAGTTGGTAAACCTCTGTTGCCGGCGTTCGCAGTGCATTTTTACCTTCTGAAATACTAAGTACTTTATCTACCAATGGAACATCTCCCCAATAGCGAACCAGATCAAAATAGGCCATGGCACGGAACAAACGTGCTTCTGCTTTGAATTGATTTACACGGGCAAACTCAAAACCCTCCACTTTGGAAAGAACCACATTGGAGCGGTAAATAACGTTGTATAGTTGTGACCATGCAGTTTGGAAAGCAGCTGTTTGTGAAGAGGCTGTAAAGTTTCCTACTTCCTTATAGTCGCGCTGCGCTCCGCCTTCGATCTCATGTGTATTGTCTGAGCGAACTTCTGACAAATACCAGTTGGACGATGCCGGGATGGGCAACCATGAATTGTAAACAGCCAGAACACCCTGATTGACCTGATCTTCGGTTTTGTAAAAATCATTGGCCGTATTGTTGGTCAGCGGCGTGATGTCTAAGATGCTTTCACTGCAGGAGCTCAGCGTCGCTGATAAGCCTAGTGTAAGCAAGTATGGGAATATTTTTGTGATTTTCATAGTCTCAAAAATGAATGCAGGAGAGATATACTGGTGTATATCGTCTGCTTTAAGTGTTGTTAAAGATTCAGGTTGATACCGATAGAATAGGTCTTAGACTGAGGATATCCACCGTAATCGCCACCTTCATTGTTCGCAGCTTCAGGCGTGAAACCTCCTGAGTATTTGTGCCAGATGAAAGGGTTTTCCACGGAAACATAGACTCTGGCACGTTCAAACCATTTCATTTTTGGTACATTATAACCAAACGTGATGTTTTTCACACGGATGTAATCTGAGCTGTACAGCCAGCGGGTATCATAGTAAGAACCTGTAGTAGAGTTGATACTTGGCGTCATACCATCACCCGGATCTTCCGGCGATTTCCAGCGATTTTCCCAGATAGCCAGTTTGTTGTATAAATAACCCATACCCGGACGGTCAATAGAACGGCCAATCATCGAATAGATCATTCCGCCTGTTTGCGCTGTTGCCAGAATGTTCAGGTCGAAATTGCGGTAAGTGAAAGTGTTAGTAAGTCCGTATACAAAAGCAGGCAGCGGCTGTCCCATGTTCGCACGGTCATTTTCATCGATGATCCCGTCCCCGTTTACGTCACGATATTGAGAATCCCCAACCAGTGTTTTCGACATACGAGGGTTGGCATCTACCTCCGCTTGGTTCTTATATACTCCGATGGCGTCGTATAGTTTGAAGTATCCGATTGGCTGGCCTACTTCAATCATGGAAGTCAATCCCGAGAACCCGGATGGAATAGGCGTGTTGTCATAGCCGAGTCTCAGTACCCGGTTTCTGTTGTAAGACAAATTGAAGTTGGTTCCCCATTTCAATACGCCTACTGTGTTTTTAGAAATTAATGAAAGTTCAAATCCTTTGTTTTCGATGTCGCCGATATTTTGCCAGCTACGGGTAAAGCCGGTTACAGCTGCGACCGGTGCCTGCAAAAGAAGCTCGGATGTTTTCCTATTATAATAATCTGCTGCTACGATCAAACGGTTTTTCAGTATACCAAAATCCACACCGAAGTTGTAGCTGCTGGTTTGTTCCCAGCCAAGCATGGTGTTTTCAAATCCTGATGGCGCATATCCTGTTTGTTGTGCACCGCCCAGGGCATAGTCGCTGTTGCCGAGCAATGAGAATTGCGCATTGTTAGGAATACGGTTATTTCCTGTGATACCGAAACTTGCACGAAGTTTGAGGTCTGTGACGTCTTCAATTCCGGCCATGAAGTTTTCGCTCGATATACGCCAAGCTGCCGAAACAGCCGGGAATGTTCCCCAACGGTTTTCTGATCCAAACTTAGAAGAGCCATCGCGTCTCAAACTCGCAGAAAACAGGTATTTTTCGCTAAAGTCATATTGAACACGTGCGAAGTAAGATAGCAATGCGGTTTTATCCTGACTGATGTTGGATGTAGAAACGGTAGATGACCCCTGGTTAAATAGGTTGGTCCAGTCATTTGGCAGACGTGTGTGGTTCTGACGGTTTCCGTAGCCATTGGTTGTTTCAACAGAGTAACCCAATAGTCCACTAACGTTGTGCTTTCCGAATGAGCGATTGTAATTCAGTGTACTTTGAAATAGGTATCGGTACGAATTCAGATTTTGTCTGTCCGATGAGGAGGCATAACCTTCGTTTGGCGCTGATGCCCAGTCGCGTGTTGCGTTGGTCGGTACAAATGAGTTGGATACTGATGAGGTATTGTCCATACCACCTGTCAACTGCAGTTGAAGTCCTTTTGCCAATGTAGCGTGTAAATACAGATTGGTATTCAGTCGGTTACGGGTCTGGTCTGCCTGCGTTCTTTCTAACACAGCTACCGGACTCACGTATCTTCCCGACCATAAATAGGTACCATTAGGTTGCGCACCTACATAAAGTCCTGTTCCCAACGGTGCTACCGGAGGCATTTGTACGGCGTTCATTCCCTGGCGGTCCTTTCCGTCAACTTGTCCGCCTCCATTGATCCATTCAACAGATGGCGACAGGGTCAATCCAACTTTTATAAATTTATTAACCTTTGCGTCGATGTTGGCTCTTACCGTAGCACGTTTGTAGTTGGTGTTGATAATCACACCTTTCTGATCCATATAGCTACCGTTGATGTTGAAAGTGATGTTATCGCTTCCACCATTTACACTCAACTGATAGTTAGACAACGTACCAGTGTTTCCGAAAAATGCATCCTGCCAGTCAACGTAGTCAAGACTGTCTCTTCCATAAGCCCACTTAGGGTCATACATTAATCCTGTGTTCGGGTTGTTTTCCGATATACCCAGCTCTGATGCACGGAAAGACATCGGATCGTTAGCAGTGTAAGGTTTACCCTGGCTAACTCCTCGGCTCACCCAGGAAGCATCGATCCCTTCTTTGCGCTGCTGAATCCATTGCTCTGGTGTCATCATGTCCAGACGGCCTTCTACTCTGGAAACACCTTGTGTCATGTTAAACTGAATACGTGGTTTGCCTTTTACACCTCTTTTGGTGGTAATGATCACAACCCCGTTAGACCCGCGAGAACCATAAATGGCAGCAGACGAAGCGTCTTTCAGTACGTCTATGGTTTGTACGTCAGCGGGGTTGATACCGTTCAGCGATTCAACCGGAACACCATCGACTACGTAAAGAGGATCGTTGGATGCATTCAAAGAACCTGTTCCCCGTACACGTATCTGCAGAGGGGCACCAGGCTCACCTGTCGTAGTTTGTACATCTACACCCGGAAGTTGTCCTGCAAGTGCATTCTCAAGTCTTGAAACTGGTCTTTCTTCAATGTCTTTTGCACCAATACTTGCCGCTGCGCCAGTAAGATTTGCTCTTTTGGAAGTACCGTAACCAATTACAACCACTTCTGACAATGCCTTGGAATCGTCGGAAAGTGATATGTTGATTTTAGAGCGGCCATTTACCGGAACCTCCTGAGGTTCATAGCCAATAAAAGAGAACTGAATCACAGCGTCCTGAGGGGCGCTGATAGAGTAGAGTCCTTCAACATTGGTGGATGTTCCGGTTGTTGTTCCTTTTATAACAATGTTAACTCCGGGCAAAGGTTCATTTCCCTGAGCTCCGGTAACCTTTCCGGTAATGGTTGTCTGTGCCATAACGACATCAGACGTGACAGTTAGCAAGATGCAAATCATGAGGAAGGCGAGGTGTCGATAAGCCTTTTCCAGCATGTTTGAGGATGAGTAGTAAATATGCATGGTTTGTATGCGATTAGATTTGAATCAAATTTGCACATAACCGATGGGCACACCTTCATGTAGACTCCTGTATAAGCCAAGATATTATAAGGATTCTGCAATTAAGAAAAGAAAGAAAGTGCTTTTTTTGTCATGAAAAGCACTTTTTGGAGATTGATTAAGATATTTTATATATAGTCTGACTCGGGAAGATATCTCTTATCAGCATTAATACCCATGCAGATCCAAATCAGAACTGTATTTCATTTCGACCTTTTTACCCATTTTTTTCTGAATGATCTTAAAATGATGCTCGTCTTCCGGGCAGATCAGAGAGATGGCATCACCCGAAGTTTCAGCACGCCCTGTTCTTCCTATACGGTGGACATAATCCTTTGGGGAGCGAGGCAATTCAAAGTTGATGACGTAAGGCAGAAATTGAATATCGATACCTCTGGCTACCAGATCCGTTGCAACAAGCACATTGAGCTTTCCTGATTTGAACTTGTTTAAAACTTCCGTACGTGCTCCCTGGCTTTTTCCACTATGCATGGCAGCCGCCTCTATTCCATTCTTTTTAAGTTTTTCAACAAGGTTGTCAGCGGTACGTGTAGCAGAAACAAATACAAGTACTTGTTTCATTTGTTCTGATTTGATAATATACCTCAGTAGTGGCCCTTTTCTCTCCGGATCAACAAAATAGGCAGTTTGACGGATCAGGTCCAGATTGTGTTCTTCCTCAGGAATTTCAATTTTTACCGGATCACGCAGAATGCTTTTATGGATGGCCTCCACGTCGTCGCCCAATGTTGCAGAGAAAAGAATACTCTGTCTTTTTCTGGGTAGGAGAAAAAAGATGTCTTTCATCTCATCAGCAAAGCCCATATTCAGCATTTTATCTGCCTCATCCAACACCAGTATTTCCGTATCTGATATCGTGAGAGCCTTGTGCGAGAGCAAATCTAGAAGGCGACCTGGTGTAGCAACAAGTATCTCTACATTTTGCAGACCGATCATTTGTGGATTAATTGAAACCCCTCCATATACAGCCATTGTTTTGACCTTCCTGGGTAGTTTTTCTCCGAAAGTCTGAAAAACCACAGCAGTCTGTAATGCCAGCTCTCTGGTAGGAGCCAGCACAAGAACACGGATCGACCTGTTTTTGGGAGCACCTTTATCCTGAAACCATTCCAGAATGGGCAGTACGAATCCCGCAGTTTTACCTGACCCCGTCCGTGCTATACCCAATATATCCTTTCCATTCAGAATGGCTGGAATTGCCTCTTTCTGAATGGGGTATGGCTGAGTATAATTCTGTTCTGCTATGGTTTTAAGTAAGGGTTCTGAAAGCCCCAATGCTTGGAAAGACATAAATTTTGCGGATACTTGCTGATATGATTTTTACAAAGATACCACTATTCGTATGATCGTTAACAGAAGAGAATTTTTACAGAAGGCTGGGTTGGGTGCTTTGCAGCTTGGCCTCATCAGCTACATGGCAGAAAGCGCATGGGCAGAGCCCCTGAAAGTAAGCCAATTGCCAAGAAGTATTCCCGAGGTACAGGGTGTTAAATCTTCTGGTATTTTGGATTTTGTGAAGGCGATCGAGGCAGATAAACTCAATCTGCACAGTCTGATGGTTCTAAGAAATGGAAAAGTACTGGCAGAAGGCTGGTGGGCGCCGTACGCGGCTGATCTGAAACATACACTTTATTCACTTAGTAAAAGTTTTACATCTACTGCCATTGGTTTCGCTGTAAGCGAAGGAAAGCTCACTGTGGATGACAAAGTCATATCCTTCTTTCCGGAAGCACTGCCTGACATGGTGAGTGAAAACCTGGGTAAGATGCGTGTGAGGGATCTGCTTACCATGCGTACCGGACATGAACAGGATTCGACACCGGCACTGAGGGAGTCGCAAGATCCTAACTGGATAAGATCGTTTCTCGCATATCCCGTCAAGAAAGAACCTGGTACCTTTTTCGTATACAATAGCGGCGCGACTTATATGTTATCCGCCATTATCCAAAAGCTTACCGGGCAAACTTTGATCGGTTATCTCAAGCCCAGACTGTTTATTCCATTAGGTATAGAAGGTGCTGATTGGGAAGTAGATCCCAATGATATCAATACAGGAGGATGGGGACTGAGGGTGAAAACAGAGGATATAGCGAAATTTGGTCAGCTTTATCTCCAAAAGGGAATGTGGAATGGAAAACGAGTACTTTCAGAAAAGTGGATTGATGAGGCGACCTCGGCCCATGTTCCTGCAAAGGACAGTGAAAGTGACTGGGAACAGGGTTATGGCTATCAGTTCTGGAGATGCCGCCATGATGCTTATCGCGGTGACGGTGCTTTCGGTCAATACTGCATTGTACTTCCAAAATTGAATATGGTCATTGCCATGACCAGCGAAACCGGAGATATGGGGGCGGTGATGAACCACGTCTGGAAACATATTTTACCCTCCGTTCAGGATAGCACGGCCTTGAACAAAAGTGTACAAACACAATTGAAGCAGAAACTTGCTACATTAGCTCTTCCTGTACCACCTGCAAATAGCAGTCCCTTGGCTGCCAAAATTAATAAATATACCTACGAGTTTGAGAGCAATGAGCTAAAAATCAAGTCTGTAACATTGAGCTTTAATCATGGTAACTGTGTGTTTAAACTAACGGATGATCAGGGTGAGCATACAATAGCATGCGGTAGTGGCCAGTGGAAGATAACGAAAACGGATTTGTCGGCCATGCCGCTCAAGCTTGTGCTTACCTCGGTTCCGGGAGAAACCCATGCGCCGGTTGCTGCTGCAGGTACATGGGTGGATGACGATACATTTGCGATGACCTGGCGATTTATAGAGACAGCTCATTATCAGATTGTGACTTGTCAGTTTCGTGATGATGACATCAAGTTAAGCTTCAAGAGAAGTCTTGCGATTATTAACAAAACTGAAGATTCCCGTCCTGCAATCATGGGAAAACGCGTAGTATAGGATTCAGGATGAGCGGGCCGGCAAGGAATGATTTTTGAAGCGTTGATGCCAAACCAATGGCCGTGTCTATATGGCTTTTGTAATTTTTCATGAGTTTAAAATAAAAATAATGAAAACAAGACAAATCGTATTAGCATCCCGGCCAAAAGGAACGCCATCCAAAGAAACTTTTCGTTTTGAAGATGTTTCGCTTCCTGAAATTCAGGGTGACGAGATATTGCTGAAAGGATTATATTACTCTGTTGATCCGTACATGCGGGGAAGGATGAATGATGCAAAATCGTATATACCTCCTTTCGAACTGGATAAGCCCATTACCGGGGGTGTCGTTGCGGAGGTAATAGAGTCTGGCAGTAGTCATTTTCAAAAGGGAGATCTGGTGACAGGTCGTCTGCCGTGGCAGGAACAAATCTTATCGCCTTCAAAAGAACTTAAGAAAATAGATACATCAGTTGCACCTGCAAGTTATTATCTCAGTATTCTGGGCATGACTGGCCTCACTGCTTACTTCGGTCTGATCTCAATAGGAAAGCCAAAGGTAGGGGAAACGGTTGTCGTGTCGGGTGCAGCAGGAGCGGTAGGCATTGCAGTTGGCCAAATTGCTAAATTAAAAGGGTGCAGGGTAGTAGGTATTGCCGGATCGGATGATAAGATCGATATGCTGAAGGAACAATTCGTTTTCGATGAAGGAATCAATTATAAAACAACTGATGATCTGAAAAAGGCGGTTGGCGCGGTATGTCCGGATGGTGTTGATATCTACTTTGACAATGTCGGAGGTGAAGTGTCTGATGCCGTGCTGAGCCATATTAATTTTCAGGCACGTATCCCGCTTTGTGGACAGATATCGCTCTACAATAATACTGAAATGGCTACCGGCCCGCGTATACAACCGCTTTTACTTACAAACAGTGCATTAATGCAAGGCTTTATCGTAGGTGATTTTGAAAGTGAGTTTGAGCAAGGAATAAAAGATTTGTCGCAGTGGGTGAAGGAGGAAAAACTGAAGTTTACCGAGACAATCGTTGAAGGATTTGATCAGTTGCCTCAGGCTATGCTGGATCTTTTCACTGGTGGAAATACCGGTAAGATGATTGTGAAAGCATAGTTAATTACATTCGTTAAGCAAAAGTGCCGGTTATGAATCAATAACCGGCACTTTTGCTTATTTTTACCCATAAACGTTTAAACAATGATTGACATGAAAAAGACAATTTTCCTATCCTTAATGCTCTCCGTACTTGCGTTAGGTGTGCAGGCGCAGAAATTCAAGCCGCTTGATAAGAGTCCGCGTGATATTGCTTATTACCCTGATGGTTTTGCAGGAAAACGTAAAGACGGAGAAAAAGCACTGGTAAAGGTTTCTTACAGCCGTCCGGGTGTGAAAGGTAGAGAGATATTTGGTAAACAGGAACAATACGGTAAAGTATGGCGACTGGGCGCAGATGAATCTACCGAAATTAAATTTTATACAGATGCTACTTTTGGCGGTAAAAAAGTGAAAGCTGGAACATATTCTCTTTTCGCCATTCCTGGTGAAAAAGAGTGGACGATCATATTGAATTCTGATGTAGACTACTGGGGTGCATACAAGTACAAAGAGGCAAATGATGTAGCGCGGGTAACTGTTCCTGTATCGGCCAAGCCTGCTGAGCTGATTGAAAACTTCTCGATCGTCTTCACAGGCGATTCTCCATCCAAAGCCGTGATGGCACTAGGCTGGGAGAATACGATTGTAGAAGTCCCTGTTACTTTCTAAGCACATACTGGCATTATTATTTAAATAAATGGGGTATCAGCATATTGTTGATATCCCTTTTATTTTAACCCAGTATGATATGAAGAAATTTCACACGCTGATTGCATGTATGGCGGTGGTTGGAAGCCTTGCCAGCTGCGGAGGCAATACAAAACAGGAAAAAGAAGAAGCAAGGGCTGCCGGGCCGGATTCAGTCGAAACGGCCGTAGATAAGCTGGTATTGCCCGCGCCATTCGAAACAGAATCGGTAACCAACAGACCGGAAGAGGCAGGATGGCCTGAGGGTAAAATGCCTACAGCGCCGGATGGGTTTACAGTAAATAAGTTTGCAGATAAACTCAAAAATCCGCGCTGGACATACATTGCTCCCAACGGAGATATTTTTGTGGCAGAGTCAGCTACTAAGAACAGTGCAGACCGCATTACACTGTTAAGAGATGTAAATAAAGATGGTATAGCAGAGTTCAGGGAAATATACCTGGAGAAGCTGAAGCAACCATTAGGCATGTTGGTCCTGAAAAATTATTTCTATGTGGCCAACACAGATGGGCTGTATCGTTATCCATACAAGGAAGGTGAGACCAAAATGACCGGGAAAGGGGAGAAAATTCTGGAATTACCAGCGGGAGGATACAATAACCACTGGACGCGTAATTTGCTTGTGAATAAAGATGGTTCTAAAATTTATGTATCTGTAGGTTCTGCCAGTAACGTAGCTGAACACGGCATGGATACGGAAAAAAGGAGAGCCAACATACTTGAAATTAATCCGGATGGCTCAGGTGAAAGAATTTTCGCCAGTGGTTTGAGAAATCCTGTTGGTATGGATTGGGCTCCGGGAACCAACACATTGTGGACGGCTGTGAATGAACGCGATGAATTGGGTGATGAGCTTGTGCCAGATTATATCACCAGCGTGAAAGAAGGCGGATTCTATGGCTGGCCATATTCCTACTTTGGGAAAAACAAAGATCCGCGCATGAAAGGTGAAGGAGCTGAATTGGTTGAGAAAGCGATTACTCCTGACGTTCCGCTAGGCAACCATACAGCATCACTAGGACTGGCATTTTATACAGGAGACAAATTCCCGGTAAAATATAAAAATGGAGCGTTTGTGGGTCAGCATGGATCCTGGAACAAATCCAAACTATCTGGTTATAAAGTTGTCTTCGTTCCTTTTAAAAACGGAAAGCCAGATGGCAATATGGAAGATTTTCTTACCGGATTTATAGAAAGCGAAAAGAAGGTGTACGGCCGGCCGGTTGGCGTTACTGCTATGAAGGATGGTTCAATGCTTGTGGTGGACGATTCAGGAAATACGATCTGGCGCGTTGCCGTGAAGTAATACATATAAATAAATCATAAATAAAGGCAACTGCACACTCGTTCGGTTGCCTTTATTTTTTATTTTAAATCTATTTGAAAAACAATACCGATCGGTATATATTTGTGTAGAAATTATATAAAAATGAGTAAGGCAGAAAGGACCAGGCAGTTTATAGTGGAAAGAATAGCCCCCATTTTTAACAAAAAGGGCTATGCGGGAACATCATTAAATGATATGACAGACGCTACCGGGCTTACAAAAGGTAGTATTTATGGTAACTTCATCAATAAGGATGATGTTGCACTGGCTGCTTTTGATTTTAATCTGGGGAAAGTGAATACTGCTATTATACTGGAAATGAGTTTAGTAGCCACGTATAGGGAAAAATTACTTGTTTATACCAAGGTGTATGAAAATTTCTACGAGTTCCCGTTTCCCGAAGGTGGATGTCCTGTGCTGAATACAGCGGTAGAAGCAGATGACACACATCCTGCTTTAAAGAGTCGGGCTGCCGATGCGATCATTTCGTGGAAAGAAAAGGTGGTTGGGTTAATTCAGAAAGGGATCGCAAACCATGAATTTGCCGGGGATACAGATCCTGAGCAAGTAGCGCTGACCATTATCGCGACGATTGAAGGGGCTGTTATGATCACAAAGCTTACGGGTAAACTAAACTATCGCAGAGCTATTATGAAATCGGTGGAAAAGCTGATTCGTGATTTGTAATCCAACTTTTTAACTAAAAATATACCGATCGGTATTAAACATGAAAGAGCAAGTCAGAGAGAGAAGTTTTACTTGGGAAGATCCTATGAAAGGAGCATCTCAGGCTTTACAACTGTCAGGATTAGAGTATTTCGATAAAATAAAGGCGGGGGAATTACCTCTGCCGCCGCTTTTGACGGCGCTCGACTTTCATCCCGAACAAGTTGAAAAAGGGAAGGCAGTCTTTTCATTTGTGCCACAGGAATTTCATTACAATGCTATCGGCACAGTACACGGCGGCGTCATTTCAGCAATACTGGATACAGCTATGGGTTGCACACTTCATTCGATGCTGCCCGCCGGAACTGGTTATACAACGCTGGAATTAAAAGTGAATTTCCTGAAGGCAGTCACTATCAGATGTAGCAAGCTGAAAACAGTGGGGAAAATGATTCATTCCGGTAGCAAGACTGCTCTTATAGAAGCACAACTTGTAGATGAAAATGGAACAATATATGCGCACGGCGTAAGTACATGCCTGCTTTTACCATTGGGCTAATTGTCAATTTTATGAAAATAAAAGTAGCTTTTGCATTGGTAATGGGAATTATCACCACCGGGATTATTTCTTTCACACTGATCTCCGTCAATGTAGGCTTCAAACCGGGTTTTGCCGGTATTTGGGTAAAATCTTGGGGAATGGCATATCTTATTGTTATTCCCGTTATCTTACTTGTTGGCCCGCCTATTCAGAATTTTGTGGAGTATGTTTTCAAGGAAAAGATTCCTTCAGATGTTGAAAAGTACAGGGAATGAATATTTTTGCGCAAAAATTAAAGTAATCACAAAGGAAAAACAGCTAACAGCTAACAGCGACAAGCTAGCAGCACATCGATATGAAAAGAGTTGTAGTAACAGGCCTGGGTGCGTTAACGCCACTTGGCAATACAGTGAATGAATTTTGGGAGAATATACTTGCAGGTAAAAGCGGAGCAGGACCAATCACCAAATTTGATACTTCAAAGTTTAAAACACATTTTGCCTGCGAAGTAAAAGGTTTTAAAGCGGAAGACTTCATTGATAAGAAGGAAATTAAGAAATACGATACTTTTACACAATACGCCATTGTAGCTTCAGATGAAGCTATCAGAGATGCAGGCCTGGATTTTTCTCAGATGAGCATAGAAGAACGTTATGATGTAGGGGTGATTTGGGGAAGTGGAAACGGCGGTATTGGTACTTTCGAAGATCAATTGCGTGAGTTTCATACCGGCGATGGTGCGCCAAGATTCAGTCCGTTCTTTATCCCTAAAATGATTGTGGATATAGCAGCTGGTGTTGTTTCTATACGTCATAAACTGCATGGTCCTAATTACTGTACGGTTTCTGCCTGCGCTTCGTCGAATAACGCGATCATCGCTGCATTTGACACAATTCGCTTGGGCAAAGCTACCATCATGATCGCGGGCGGTTCGGAAGCTGCCATTACGCATTCTTCACTGGGTGGATTCAGTTCAGCTCAGGCGTTATCGAAACGTAATGAGGATCCTGCAACTGCATCTCGTCCGTTTGATAAGGATCGTGATGGTTTTGTGATGGGAGAAGGAGCAGGGGCGCTTGTATTGGAGGAACTGGATCACGCTTTGGAACGTGGTGCAACCATATATGCTGAAATGATCGGAGGCGGAATGGCTGCCGATGCATACCACCTTACGGGTACGCCTCCTGATGGTTTGGGAGCATACCTGGGTATGGCCAATGCATTAAAAGATGCAGGAATTTCGGCTGATAAAATTGATTATGTTAATGCCCATGCTACATCCACCGGCTTGGGTGATATGAGTGAATTGAATGGCATCAAACGTGTTTTCGGTGAGCACCCTGTTGTAGTTGGCGCTACCAAATCCATGACTGGGCATTTACTTGGTGCTGCCGGCGCAGCTGAAAGCATTATCAGCATACTATCTATTAAAAACGATGTGATTCCGGGTACGATCAATACAGAAAATCTGGATGAGCATATTCCTGCAGGTTTGAATATTGTGTTGGGAGAACCTGTGCACAAGCCTGTTCATTACGTATTGAACAACACTTTCGGCTTTGGCGGACATGTTGCCAGTTCTATATTCAAGAAATTTACAGGAAAATAATCGATAAGTTAGGCGGCGCTTCACAGCGTTCAAAAGAGATACACGGAGATGTTTTGAATTTCTCTGTGTATCTCTTTACGTTTTCCACAACGCTGTACACATTATTTTTTCTCAATAGCGTCAATCAGCTCTGATAGCACTTCCACCACACCATTTTCATCATTGCTTTTGGCAGTGAAGCGTGCAATGTTCTTAATGTCCGGATGCGCATTAGCCATGGCATAGGAGAAATAGCCCTTTTGCAACATTTCAAGGTCGTTGAAATAGTCTCCGAAAACCATAGTTTGGTCGTACGTTACGCCGAATTTCTTTTGCAGTACATCCATAGCAACACCTTTGTTGGCCAGCGGATGGGAAATGTCCAGCCAGATTGGTCCGGAAACTTTCACTTTTAAAGTATTTTCAAGGTGTTTGTAATGAGGGTAACTATTCGCCTCCGATCCGGTGAGATCACACAAAGTGAATTTCAGGAATTGATCGTCTTCCACTTTCAGTAAGTCTTCAACGATTTCATAACGTTCAAAATATAACTCGAGCTGACTGATAAACTCCGGTTCCGAGTTTTGTACATAGGCTTTCTTTTTGCCACAGATGATCGGAAATGTATGAGGAATACCCTTTGAAATCCTGATCATATCCCTTACGATTTCATGCTCGATAGACTGTACATGAATTTCTTCGTCTCTGAAAACCACATAACTGCCATTTTCAGCAGCGAAAATGACTTCGTCTTTCACCTCATCCAGCGCTTTCAGGAGGTTGTAATATTGCCGTCCGCTTGCTGCCACGAATACAATTCCCTGTTCTTTTATTTTTTTGAAAACAGGTACAAAGGAATTGCTGAGTTCATGTTTTGAATTTAAAAGGGTGCCATCCATGTCGGTAGCAACTAAACGGATATCAGAAATATGCATAATTTGATATAAGATGTCGATCTATAAACAAGTACAAATGAATAACGTTGGTTCCTTTGCAAGCAAGGTTTTATCCAATTGTGCTATTTTATTTGGTTGAGGATGAACCTGGCTTTATTCGCTGCTGTTTGCCTAGAACCGTATCTGATGCAAATCAAAGTCTTTATCATGAAGTTGTATAAGTATTATCTGATCGCCTTTCTTTCTTTTGTGATCTGGGGATTTTTCAGTTTGGCTTTAAAACCGTTACACAATTATCCTTCGCTGGATATCCTTTTTTATCGTGTTTTTTTGTGTGCGGTCATTATGCTGGTGATCAGTCTGGCGGTTCGCGTGAGCGTCCTGAAGCGGAATATTGCAATTTTTAAAGCGATGTCGGCTACGGAAAAGAAAAGCATTATTCTCAGAACATTGGGGGGCGGAGTGCTGCTGACGGCCAACTGGTTTTTCTTCATTTATGTAATGAACCACATCAGTGTAAAAGCAGCATCTTTTGCCTATTTGGTGTGTCCTATATTGACGACAGTTATTGCTTTTTTTGTGTTGCAGGAAAAACTCAGTAAATGGCAGTGGGCTGCCGTAGGCCTGAGTGTTGTAAGCTGTTTGTTATTGTCTTTCAATAATATCGCCGATGTTGCTTACAGCATGATTGTTGCCTTATCCTACGCTTTGTACCTGGTAACGCAGCGTAAGAATTTTGGCGTGGATAAATTTCTTCTTCTAAGCGTTCAAATCGTCTTTTCTGCACTTATTCTTTTGCCCTTTTACCCGTTTTACAGCGCACCGCTGCCGTCGGAACCTGTATTTTACGAATTCATATTGCTGATTGCCGTGCTATTTACCATTATGCCTCTTTACATGAATCTCTACGCATTGCAGGGTGTAAACTCATCTACGATGGGCATTATGTTGTATATCAATCCGTTAATGAATTTTACAATAGCATTACTATACTTCCACGAACCCATCAACAGGTTCCAGATTGTTGCCTATTCGCTGATATTGTTGTCCATTGTAGTATTCAATGAACGACATATTTTTAGAAGGAGAAGTGTTGTAACGGGGTAGCCGTTTTTTGTTGCGCGATCACAGATGTATAGGATCAATGGAAGCGTATACTATTCATTTATCTTGTTTCTAACGGAAGTGTACTTACACCAACTCACCCCTCATTTTTCTTCTGTTTCGATACTCTGTACATACCCAGGAAAAGCGCGATGAGGAAGTAGCGAATAAATCTGTTCCTGGTCATCATGCCGTCTTGCCAGGAAAGCAATGCATCATCGAAAGAATTACCGCTTACTAAGGAATATCCCACTTCCAGAATAAAGCTCACAACAAAAATTCCAATGAAAACTTTAAGGGTGTAAATGGCAATGGCACTCAGATTCAGATCTTTCATTCCAGCAGGATTGTTGATTACTTCACGCAAAATAGGAATATTTTTTTGTGAAGCAACCATGTACCCGGCAACCCAGAGTGATTCGACTGGCCAATTCATGTGTACCTAATCCTGGGAAATTTGTACGTATACCGATGATTTGATGAATCCGTACATCCGTTCATAGGTATATAACTCCCGAAACTTATTTTGGAGGAAAAGGACTTTAACGGGTACCAGTTGTTTGGCTTCCACATGACATATCACCCGAAAAAAGTATAGCATTGTTTTTAGAAGGGCCTGTTGCCACCATGGACTCATTTTTTCATCAATATAAAAATCAGCAAAAAGCCATTTTCCTCGGGTAGTAAGTGATTGTGAGAGTTTATCGAAAACCAATGCTACCCTTTCTTCTCCAAAATTATCAAACAGGAAAGCGGTGAGGATAATATCGAAGTGCTGATCAGATTTGAAATCTTCAACAGGCATATTTACAAATTGAACTTCATTTTTCCCAGTATTGTGCCTTTTCGCCAGTTCCATCATTTTTTGGGAGATTTCCACATACGTTATCTGAAGGCCGGAAGGGTGTGTTTTAGCGAGTTCCGAAAGAATCCATCCTGTTCCTCCTCCTACGATCAGGACAGTACTATTGGATGGTATATGTTGTAAGAGGCAGGTTTGAGAAATAATCAGATTTCGTCTGAAAATAATCCTGCTCAGCCAGTCATAGTGAGTGGCTATCGGGTCATAATTGTTTTTCATAGTGTGTGTGGTTGTATCAGTTTAGTATGCGGAGTAATGCAATTCCTGTTATCCCGCAAACTGCCTTCAATAGCAAAAGACCATCAATGACAATCAGATAATACAGAATTTTTTTCGGGCGCTGCAACGCATAGGCGACATACAACAGACTCAAAAAAGGTATCAGATTTATCCCTATCACTACAGCACTGAAATTCTTGAAGTAGGTAAATATAAGTAAAGAAATTATTCCTACAAGCAGCAAAGGAACCAGGACGAAGAATATCGTTTTATGGAGTCCAAATCTTACTACAAACGTTTTGAGTTGCCTGTTTGAATCGTCTTCATAATCCTTGATGTCAAACATGATTGCGTTAACAGTACAAAACATCCAGTTCTTGATGAAGAGCCAGAGCATGAAGTCAGGTTGGGATACTCTAACCCCATACTGAATATGTGCCATCGCAACTGGTAAAAAGTTAACCGAACCTGCCCATACGAAACCTATTACAAATGCTTTAAACCAGCCCGTATTACGCAAATTGAAAGAGCTGGGAAGTAATCCGTAATACAGCATTGCAGCAATAGGGAGGCTGAATAGCATAAGCCAGTAGCTGATCGGTAAAGTTAAAATCGATGGCAGGTATCGATATGTCAGATAGCCCGCGGAGAGCACACAGATCAACAAGAATATTTGCTGTGTAATAGATGTAAAACGCTGGTGAGATCTGTACCATTCTGTTCTGGGATTCCTGGAGGCCGGAGCAGATGCGGCTCCTGAGTAAGCGTAGGTATAGTATAAAACGGTGGCCGCAAATAGCAGAAGGTAGTATACAGGCGACGCAAGAGGTAAGTTCAATTGAAATACGGTTTCAATTGAAAGTGCTACTGCCAGTAATCCGACGAAGTAGTTGGCAAAGAATATGAACTGAATAATTCGCAAACGCATCTCTAAATGTAGTCATACATCAGATGCAAAGGTAAAGCAGGATGGATAGGATATTGAAATTCCCGGAAAAGTTGTCGGCTTCACCGGGAAAATCGTGCTGAGACTAAGCCGTCGCAGCTATTTTATGCTGGAGATACTCGTATATAGAACCAACGGTTTGTAGCTTGGGATAATCGTCATCAGGAATACTCACCTTGAACTGATCTTCCATTTGAAGGACGATGTCTACGGTGTCAAGACTATCCAGTCCAAGATCGTGGGTAAGACTGGCATTGTCGGTGATGGACGATGTAGGGAGGCCGGTGGATGTGGCCAGTATTTTACGGAGCTGCTCTTTCATTTTTACATGGTTTGAGATAATATTTATTGTGGAAGTTTTCCTGTAAAGTTTATTTCAAGCAGTAACCTGTTATGTCTTTTGAGATACTTACGTGTATAGTGTGCCAACGGGAAAAGACCTAGAGTCTATATATGATTTACCATAAATCTTTTCCATTTGTTGCAAAAACAATTCCGATTTTGTCAGAAAGTATGTGTTGCAGGTTTGCTTAAATTGTTTTTCTTTTTGGTACTATTATCTGATTCAGTTCGAATGTTTCAGTATGAAAAGGTTTCATGGGGCATATTTTCTAAATTCGGTCATCAGAACTAATCCTAACTTTATTTATGAAGAAAATATCCTGTACGCTGATCGTTGCGGTTTTACTATCAACCGGTTATGGTTATGCTCAGAAAAACGATGCTGTGATAGATGGTATCGTTAAAGAAGCAACAGAGAATTCTCAGCTGGAAAAACTTGCTCATGAGCTCATGGACGTAGTGGGGCCAAGATTGGTAGGGTCTCCCCAGATGCAGCAGGCCAACGATTGGGCAATAGCTAAATACAAAGGCTGGAATATTGCAGCGAAAAATGAAAAGTGGGGAGAATGGAGAGGTTGGGAACGAGGTGCTTCACACATTGATATGGTATCGCCACGGGTAAAATCACTGGAAGGAATGCAGCTTGCATGGAGCCCGGGGACAGGAGGCAAAACAGTAACAGCAGATGTCGTGATCGTGCCTGACCTTGCAGATTCCCTGGCCTTTCAGAAATGGTTGCCGTCAGTAAAAGGAAAGTTTGTGATGATCAGTATGAATCAGCCCACAGGACGTCCAGATTACAACTGGCAGGAATTCGCAACTAAAGAGTCTTTTGAAAAAATGAAGAAAGAGCGCGAGTTACAGACCGAAGCCTGGGGGAAAAGAATAGCAAAAACGGGTTTGAATGCACGTACATTACCCGCAGCGCTGGAAAAAGCGGGCGCGGTAGGTATTGTGATGTCATATTGGTCGAAGGGATTTGGAGCCAATAAAATCTTTGGCGCCAATACAAAGAAAATTCCTACAGTGGATATAGCGTTGGAAGACTATGGTTTGTTATACCGACTGGCTGAATCAGGAAATACGCCGAAAATCAGTGTAAAAGCTGATGCGAAAGAACTAGGAATGGTTCCCACATTCAATACCATTGCGGAGATAAAAGGAACTGAAAAGCCTGAGGAATATGTAATTCTATCTGCACATTTTGACTCATGGGATGGTGGAACCGGTGCTACAGACAATGGGACAGGAACAATTGTGATGATGGAAGCGATGCGTATCCTCAAGAAAATCTATCCGAACCCAAAACGTACCATACTTGTAGGGCATTGGGGAAGTGAAGAGCAGGGATTGAATGGATCGCGTGCCTTTGTGGAGGACCATCCCGAAATTGTCAACAATATTCAGGCTGTATTCAACCAAGATAATGGAACAGGCCGTGTGGTGAATATGGCAGGACAAGGTTTCCTGAATTCCTATGAGTACCTGGGACGCTGGTTGTCGAAAGTTCCTGATCCAATTCGTTCGCAGATCGAAACACGTTTTCCCGGATCGCCGGGAGGGGGAGGTTCAGACTTCGCATCCTTCGTAGCTGCAGGAGCACCAGCATTCTCGCTGAGCTCTCTGAACTGGTCTTACGGAACCTATACCTGGCATACCAACAGAGATACCTATGACAAAATCGTGTTTGATGATGTACGCAGCAACGCGATCCTGGCGGCTATTCTGGCTTATCAAGCAAGTGAAGATCCTGCAAAAACTTCCCGCGAGAAAAGCGTGTTACCATTGAATTCAAAAGGTGAGCCGGGTGTGTGGCCTCAACCTCAGAAAGCAACAAGAAAAGGTGGCGTGAACTAATTTAAAAAGACTGATTAGAGCCGGTAGCTTTGGAATAATTTCTGAAGCTACCGGCTTTTTTATTTAGTGGAATTTTTAATTAGGAGTGTCTCATTCAATCTGTTGCTTTTTACTTTTCGGCTTGCTCAGAAAGATGAGCACTATACTTGCCTTTCATTTGACTGAAATTGCTCAGTTCAACTCGTACAAACCACGTGACATCACAGTTCTGTTAGTTTGCTGATCAGTTAGTTTCCGTCAGGTTTCACTGTATTTGCAAATGGGCTTTGTGGAAAATCGAAGGTATCAGCAGGGTCTGGTTGAGCCGGATCGTATCCGGGAATACCTGGAAGCAGATAAGATGCAAGCTGATCATCCGCTTTTCGTATACCTTCGATAATGCATTTAGCTAATTGATAGGCGCCATAATTGCTAAAGTGTGTATTGTCAGAAATGGCTTCGTTTCTTCCGGGATAGGTGCCTGCAGGCATATGAACGAAAGCTTTTTTGGATTCTTCAACGCCCAGCGCTTCCCAGAGTGTTTTACTCATCGCGTTCAGATCAATGAGTGCTACCCGATGTTCGTGGGCTGTTGCGCGTACAGCCTCCGGGAAATCCCCCAGTGTATTGATAATCTGTCCGGTTGAATCGAAGTTGCGCCGGTGCATAGATGTAACCAGTACTGGAATCGCACCTTTGGCTTTTGTCTTTTGAATCATTTCTTCCAGCATAGACTTGTATCCGACAAATGGCAACAGGTCTTTCTGTTTCTGGTCATTGTGAGCAAATTCAATCAATAGATAATCTCCCTTTTTCATTTGGGAGAATATTTTGGCTGATCTTTTTGAAGCGTTGAAGCTCCTTAAAGATTCTCCTGATTCGGCGTAGTTGGCTATGACAACAGAATCAGGTTGAAAAAAGCGTGGAATCATTTGTCCCCAAGACGCATAGGGTTCATTGGCCTGATCGACAACGGTTGAGTTGCCAGCCAGGAAGATGGTCCGGGCCGTGTGGTTGGGGATAATTTCCAGTGCACATATTTTGGGTTGTTTGCCTGTGAATTCAAAGGTGAGCTGGTCGTCCCAGTGCAAATAACTGAGTTCCCGTGGCTTCAGCGTTATTTTTTCGGTATCACTGATCTGAGGTGAACGAAGATTCACTGTAAAGTCAGAACTGGCCCATGATCCATTAGAAGTAACTACATTTTCAATCATCAATCTCCGGCATTCCACTTTTACTGTGGTGTGCGAAGTACCCTCCTGATCTCCCGTAATCAACCTGATATCATAATTTCCTTCCGGCAGCTTTACAGAAAAGAAAAAGGCGGAGTCGGCTGTGATAAAGTCATTGCGCAGCTGATCTTTCCCTTTCCGCAGTGTACTTCTGACCTGAGTACCCGGAAGAAATCCATATCCTTTTTCCGTGGTATAGGTCATATTCGGGGTCACACGGACATAGGTTTTTTCAGCCTTACCGGTGCCAAAATCAAAACGTAGCGGTTGCGCCACTACGTTTTGAAATATTCCCATCCATATCAGACAAAACAAAAAGCTATTTTTTTTGAAGCAACTGAACAGAGCTGTCATTAATTTCAAAAGATTTATTATTCAGTAAATTAATTACCTCAGCTCCGGCCATAATCACAGGTCCGTAACCGTGCGCTGCAAATGGACTGATAGGTCTGTGATAATAAAATGCGGGATCAAATCCCATCCCGGTTCCTACGCAGGTTCCTTCCACCTGGCCTTCTTTGTTGATTTTCGTCGAGACAGCATTCCATGCAAGCAGGGTCATCGGCGCATAGGTAAGTCCGTCGACCCAGCCGCTATTGATCGCTTTTGCAATAGAGTAGGCGTAGATTGCAGTAGCCGATGTCTCCAGATAAGAATCATTGCGATCCAGTAATTGGTGCCAAAAACCTGAGCCCGACTGATAGGAAGCCAGTCCTTTGATATGTGCTTTCAACAGTGCAAGGATTTTTGGCCTTCCCGGGTGGTTTGCCGGAAGTACGTCGAGCAACTCTACTTTTGTAAGAATTCCCCAACCGTTGGCTCGCGCCCAGTGAAATTGTGGGTGTTCTGTCATATTTTCTACCCAACCATGCATGTAGACCCCTTTTTCCTTATTAAACATGCGGTCAGATATCTGCAAAACCTGCTTTACGGCTTCGTCATAATATTTTTTCTCTCCTGTCAGCTTACCCATTTGTGCCAGTGCAGGTACAGCCATGAAGAGGTCGTCGAGCCAGATTGTGTTTGGTTGAGGTCGCATTCTGGCCAGTGTACCATCTTTTAATTTATGCTCCTTGTTAAGAATGTAGTCAATATGGCTGTCGATCAACGGTCTGAAATTGCCTTTGCTACCGTCGCGCGTTGCCTTGATCATGGCTGCACACATCGCTCCGCAATCATCCAGTGCATGAGGATCCACGAGTCCACGTAAAGGACCCGAAGTTGCCCAGTCAGCATGTTCCTGGCTTGTCTTTTTGAAGTATGGAACAGATTCAGCAATGAACTGCAGACGGGTATCTGAATACTCTTTGAACTTAGGGTCACCTGTTACTTTACTTGCCAGAAGCATAGCTGCATACGTTACACCCCACTCATAGCTTACAATCCTGTAGTCACCCTTTTGCAAAGCTGTATTCTGATCTATTTTCGTCAGATCAGTAACTGGTTTTCCTGTCTTGGAATCAACAAAGGCTGTTGGCGTCACTTTATTCAGGTATCCATGAATGCGGTTGAGATCCGCCACGATATTTTCCTTTTTCACGATACCGTACGGCACAGGGTAATCAGGTTGCAGCAAGTGCAAAGGGGTATTGGAATCGTTGGCTTTGGTTTCGTTTCGCTGGGCAAAACTATTATTGCCAAAAGCAAGCATGCCAGACAGAATGACACTGGCAGCAATATGATTTCGATGTGGAAAATTGAGCGGCATATACTATAATTTGGGTCTTTATACGGGTTGCAAATATGCTGTAAAAGGAGTGATACACATTCACGTACTCACCTGCTTCCGGAATTATTCCGGAACATACATATCCTTTGGCAAGAAATAGTTAGAAAATCCCTTCACTCTTTTTTAGCTTTGGTTTTATCAGAAACAGATATAGTAAAATGATCATCAATCAAGTAATTCAGCATAAGGAAGATACGCTTCTTCTAAGAATATTCAGAGAAGGTGAGCAGCCGTCTGATCAGTCGATGTTCAAAGGTGAAAAAGGGGAGTTGTGGTGGTACTCTTCTCAAGAGTTATGGGTAGGGTTGGGAAGGGACATTAAAATACCCAATCTTATCAAAGTACTTCGTTCGGTATTTTTCAAAAGAAAAGATCGCTGGCCAGGATTTATTACGCTGGATGCAAGAAAATTAACTGGTGAAGAGCTGGAATTGGTTGTAAACGGCATACTCTTGGGAGGCTATAATCTGCAACTTTATAAATCTGAGCCAAAGCCATTGAGTGCGTTTTTTTCTGCCAATGGGCAACTTGATATCTGGATTGAGCAGGAATCTCCTGAAATCGCTAACGCCGTTTCGCTGGCACAGCTTACAGCCGTTGTTCAAATGCGGATTATGGATCTGATGAATGCGCCAGCCAATTACAAAACACCGCAAACACTAGCACACTGGGCAGTGGAATCGGGGCGAATAAATCATTATGATGTAACGGTATTGCAAAAAGAAGCTCTGCAGCAGATGGGCATGCATGCTTTGCTGGCCGTAAGTAAGGGAAGCGATGTGCCGCCGGTAATGATTGTTACGGATTACAAACCAGAGGCATATGATAAAACCATTGTTTTTGTAGGAAAGGGTGTCACGTTTGATACAGGAGGGATTTCGATTAAGCCATCTGCCAATATGCACCTGATGAAGAGCGATATGGGCGGAGCAGGAGCCGTGTTGGGAATTGTCGAACTTGCTGCTCAACTCCGGATACCGGCCAGGATTATCGGGATTATTCCTTCCACAGAAAACAGCGTGGACGGTTCAGCCATGAAGCCGGGTGACGTAATCGGGTCATATGCAGGAAAAACCATCGAGGTAATAGATACAGATGCAGAAGGCAGGTTAATTCTGGCGGATGGACTGGCTTATGCTGTGAAGCATTACAGCCCTGATGTGCTGATTGATCTCGCTACATTAACAGGCAGCGTGATACAAACACTGGGCTATGAAGCAGCCGGATTGTTCACTCCGAATGATGACCTGGCACGCGACCTTACACTGGCGGGTGAAAAGACCGGAGAAAGATTGTGGAGATTGCCGGTATGGGACGAATACAAAGAAGAAATTTCTTCTGATGTGGCGGATTTGAAAAACTACCATGGCAAGCCTTTGGCAGGAGCGATTGTAGCAGCCAAGTTTCTGGAAGTTTTCACGGCTTCACATGTATCATGGGCACATCTGGATATTGCCGGTACTGCTTTTGGAGACAATGAGTTTGCACCCGGACGCGCCGGAACTGCATATGGAGTTCGTCTTCTTAGGGAATTTTTAGATACGCTTACCGGAAGAAATTAGTAATCCATATTAAATCAATATAATATGTGCTGTGTTACTTGCTTAATTGGTGCTTTTTGTTGAATTTGAGAAGGTAAGCCTGAGCTTGGTGTAATATCAGATCGGGCCATTGTTCACCGATTCGCGACTTTATGAGCCATACTTTGACCTTCCTTTGTATTTCAACATTCTTTAAGGGTAATGATTTTCTGAGAGCTTGTAAGAGCGCAGGGAACACCGTTTTTCTGCTTACTGCAAAAAAATTGGAACATAAGCCCTGGGCGAGAGAGAGCGTTGATGAATTCTTTTATATAGAAGAGCAGGAAAATGGCAGTTACAATATGGAAGACATGATCACGGGTCTTGCCTATGTGATGAGAAGTCGGCCAGTTGACCGTATCGTAGCACTGGATGATTTTGACGTAGAGAAGGCATCTCATTTAAGAGAGTATTTTCGCATTCCCGGCATGGGACAAACTACCGGCAGGTATTTTAGGGATAAACTGGCTATGCGTACGAAGGCAGCAGAATCAGGAATACTGGTGCCCGGATTCTCAGCTTTGTTCAATGATGAGCAGATCAATACTTTTATCGATAAATATCCGGGACCGTGGATGATCAAGCCAAGGTCGGAGGCATCGGCGACAGGAATAAAAAAGATGCACACTGCAGAAGAGCTGTGGGAAACCATTCATGATCTCGGAGATAAGCGGCATGCTTATCTGGTAGAGCAGTTTAAGCCCGGAGATGTGTATCATGTAGATTCTATATCTTATAACAGCCGCGTCATTTTTCTTTGGAGCAGCAAATATTTGTCTCCCCCTTTCGATGTAGCACATGAAGGAGGGATTTTTCGATCGGTAACAGTACCGTTTGATTCCGCAGAAGAGCATGCACTGGAAACACTGGCGGTAGATTTGCTGAAAGCTTTTGGATTAAGGCATAGCGCATCCCATACGGAGGTTATTCGCTGTCATGATGATGGAAAGTATTATTTCCTCGAAACATCTTCACGAGTAGGTGGAGCGCACTTATCCGAAATGGTGGACGCTTCTTCGGGCATCAACCTTTGGAAGGAATGGGCAAAGATGGAAACTGCCGAAGCGAGGGGTGAAGGTTATAAACTTCCTCCTGTACGCAAGGATTATTCCGGCATCATCATTTCACTTACCCGGCAGGAATACCCGGATCTTACTCCTTTTAATGACCCGGAGATTGTTTGGCGAATGGACGAACCTTACCATATTGGTTTAGTTGTAAGAGCTAAGACAAGGGAAAAAGTAATGGAGTTGCTGGATGGCTATGCAGCGATCATTCAGAAGAATTACCATGCTTCTGCTCCGGCTCCGAAAAGACCATCACATTAAGATTTTTCAGACCATTGTGGTCAGTACAAAAAAAATAAATCATTTTTGTACTGAAACGACATCCGCCCCAAAGGTTTACAGACTGATTGGGCGGATGCTGCTGTTTTATTTTAGTTAGAAGTCACGATTCCTGAGTCATTTATGCATTTTAGAAACCTGGTTTTTTTTATTTCGGCTTTCATATGGCTGGCAGGCTGTAAAAATAATGATGTAGAACCACGCAACCAGATACTGAAAGACGGACTTTCCTATGAGCTGGATAAGGGAACGCTGGTAGGCTATGGTAAAATGAATGAAGGTGACGTGGGATATAACTTACACCTGTATTTGATGTCTCCCGATGTATCCATTGTGGGTCGAAATGAAGTTCCGGATTCACTGGCAGGCAAAGGGCATCTGATCAGCTTTTCATTGTTTAGTAGTCAGGAGAGAGAGCTTGCATCAGGCACGTATCAGTTTGATGGATTTGGCACAACCAATCCTGAAACATTCGGAAATGCATATACCGTTTTTAATGCCAACTATACGAATAAAACCGGCAATGAAAACAAACTGATCGCCGGAAAAGTAATCGTAAGCAGAACCGGGGATCTATATAAAATTGATTTTGATGGGGTAGATGATACGGGAAAGCATTTGATCGGGCATTATACGGGGGGAGTTTCATACTTTAAGGGGAATTGATATCATCGTCCTTGTCTAAAGACAAACAAGCCAACCGTGAGGTCAGCTTGTTTGAAATCATCAGTTAGAAGAGTATCAAGGCAATTTAAATGCCTGACGGCCAACAAGCAGCCAGTTTCCTTTCGTTTTTTGCCATACCAGAAGTACACCAAGCTTCGTAGTGCCAGGCTCTTTGCCTTTGTTGTGCGTATCGCCGGTAAGCTTATGGCGAACCAATGCTACATCGCCGGATAGCGTAATAGTTTGCTCACTCAGGTCAATTTTGGTAAAATTGGATTCATCACTTACAATAGCACGAATGAACTCTTTCTTATCCTCCAGCAGCCCGTTGCTATGGCCATAAGTTAGTTTTGGAGATGTGAGCTTATTTAGTTCAGTTTCATTAGCATCTACGATAGCAATCCGTAATTTCTCTACTGCTGCCGCTACCGCTTTTTCATCTGCACTCTGAGCAAAAGATATGAGTTGAACTGCCGCCAGAAATAAAATAGTCAGAAATGTCTTCTTCATTTTGTAAGTTGTTTTTTGAACGTATGAATATACAAAGCCTTTCTTAAAAGCTAAAAACGGACTATATTTTTACCTGCTCCATTTTCGGTGCAAACAAGTGCATTACCAGCCATGCCAGCAAGTATGCACATCCGCAGATGATGAATATGATGTTATAACCAGCTCCGATATTACCCAGCGCTTTGTAATTGTCAAGGATGATACCCACCATCAATGGGAATAAAATACCGCCCACTGAACCTGCCATGCCTCCGATTCCTACAACAGAACTAACCGCTTTTTTCGGAAACATATCTGATGCAGTAGTAAAAATATTAGCGCTCCATGCCTGGTGAGCAGCTGCTGCAAGACTGATCAGGAATACAGCTTGCCAGATATTGGTCGTGTACTGAGCCAGCATAATTGGCATAACCAGTAAGGCAAATATGAACATAGATGTTTTTCTTGCCCGGAATATAGGCCATCCTTTGTTGATCAGATAACCGGATAGGTAGCCTCCTCCAATACTACCAATGGTAGTAGCTGTGTAAACGATCACCAGTTCAAGACTTGGTTTGGATAAATCCAATTTGAACGCTTCCGCAAAGTAGGACGGTAACCAATACAGGAAAAACCACCAGATGGGATCTGTCAGCATTTTACCAAAAACGAAAGCCCAGGTCTGGCGTACTTTGAACAGATCAAGCCATTTAACAGGCGCTTCTTTGCTGGTGTCAGGTTCGTTATCACTGAGGATATATTCAATTTCGGCTGCATTGGTACGCGGTTGTTTGTTAGGCACTTCATAGTATTTGATCCAGAAGAACAGCCAGATAAAACCTACTGCCCCGGTAATTAGAAACGCTTCCTGCCAACCGTAAGCACCAAGAATCCAAGGAACCATGATGGGCGCCACAACGGCACCAATATTAGCACCTGAATTAAAAATTCCGGTGGCCAGTGCACGTTCCTTCTTGGGAAACCATTCAGCAGTAGCTTTGATCGCCACGGGGAAGTTACCTGCTTCACCCAGACCGAGCAAAGCACGCATGAAACCAAAGCTGAATGTACCGGTCGCAACGGCATGAAGTACCGCGGCTATACTCCAGACTACGACTGATATGATATAGCCCAATTTTGTTCCGATCCTGTCAATGATGGCCCCAAAACCGATCAGGGAAATGGCATAGGCTGCCTGAAACGCCATAACGATATGACTGAAATCAGATTCTGTCCAGGAAAACTCTGCTTCCAGAGTTGGTTTTAATAAGCCGAGTACCTGCCGGTCCAGATAGTTGATGGTGGTTGCAGCGAAAAGAAGAGCTACAACTCGCCAGCGGTATTTCGTCATTTGGGTTTCCATGTAATGCGGTTTTGGATTAATGAGTAAGTAATAAATTTAATGTCCGGCCTGAAAAACGGGCTGACCAATTCGATTTTTATAGATGTGAGTTCTGAAGGATTTAAGTGCTTCCATTGCTCCTTTGTCAAGTATCCATTCGAGATAGAGGACGACACACTCTTTGGTTGTCCCTGTCTGGGTAAGATCTTTTCCCCAGATAGAAACATCTTTCAATATCAGATCAACCATATCCGGAAGTGACTTCATTTGCCATTTTTGATAGAAATATGCAGCCTTTGGATCCTGTATGAGATAAGGCTTGCCATTGCTCTTTCCATAAAAACTATCTCCGTTTTTACGATAGGACTTCATAAAATACATATAGGCTGCGAGTCCAAAAGTGATATAGTCAGGATGCTTGCCAAAAAGCTGTTCAAAGCTTTCGAAAGAAGGCATTACCCGTGATAATATTTTAGCAGAGTAATTGGACGTTATATTCAACCATTTATGATCGATGTATGGGTTTCGGAATCGATCCATGACCATTTTACTAAATGCCGGAGCTGTTTCCGGATCAGTCGGGTAGATGAGTGAAGGTGATATTTCATCTTCCAGCAAGGTGCTCAAAAAATCTGAAAAATAGGTATCATCCATTGCTTCCAATACCGACGTAAAACCACAAAGATGCGCTAATCCGCCGCCAAGTGTATGCGCGCCATTCAGGATGCGGAGTTTCATTTCGCGGTATAGACTGATATCGGGCTGGATGACAACACCGGGATCTGCCTGAGCGAATGACAGTACTTCTTTTACATGCTCATTACCTTCAATGGCCCAGAGATTGTACATCTCTGTAGTAATTAAAAGTTCATCCTGATAACCCAGCTCTTCCTCGATTTCTTTTCTTGTATTCAGATCTGGTTTCCCCGGTACAATACGGTCCACAAGGGAATTGCAAAACGAGTTATGCTGTTCAAGCCAATCGATAAAATTACTTTCCAGTCCATTGCGGTGCGCAAGTTCTAATACAATGGATTCCAATTTAGAGCCATTTTCCGATATCAGCTCAGTTGGTAGAATCACAAGACCATGGTCAGGACTACCGCTGAATGCCACAAAGCGTGCATAAAGGAATGCCAGGAGTTTTCCCGGATAGGAGATGGGGGGCCATTGGTAGATATCATCCGGCGCAAGCTGAATACCCAGTTCCGTGGTATTTGAAATAACAATACTGATGGCGGGATTTCGGGCAAGATCGAGTACCAGCGACCACTGTGTACGTGCGGAAAGTACCCGGCTGATGGCTGAGCATATTACATTTTCCTCAACCAATCTGCCGTTTTGAATACCACGACTGCAGATCGTATACAGGTTATCCTGTCTGTCGAAGGCTTTAAGGTCGCCCTCATCAGTGGATTTAACCACTACAATGCGCCCGTTGAAGATACCCTTACGGTTTGCTTTATCAATGTAATAGTCGGAAAGGCCACGAAGGAATGCACCGGTTCCGAACTGGAGCACTTTTTCAGGAAGCTTAAATATATCATCCAACGGTACTTCTACTGAAGGATGCCCTCTCAGCTGTCGGAGGTTTTCACGGAAAAGATAGCTCATACGCACGTCCGGTCATAAGTGTAATTACATATTCATTTGGATTGCCATCCTTCATATTTGCGGGACAACAATTGGGCTGGCCAGGTTCCATAATAAGCGTAACCCACCCGTCTTTCATTTTCAATCTCGCTTAATTTTTCACGTTTAATGCCATCGCGTCCACAAAAGAAAGGTTTCCCTGTCTCCAGGTCATAAAACCTGGCCCATATCCGGCCACCCGGAGCTTCCACCAGGATCACATCCTGTCCTTTGGGTTGCTTTGCATCTTTTACTCTCTTCACCCCATAGCCCGAGATTGCAGCGGCATCCAGCCAGTTGAGTGCCCCCAATACGGCTTCTCTGATCTCTGGAGTCGGATTAGGGATATCCATTAAAAACCGGGTAATATCAACACTTTCTCCACCGCTAAATGAAGCCAATTCAAATGCTCTGGCATTGGCCGGCTGGTAAGTGACATGATCGTGCTGCGCACACCAGACGGTAGGTTTCCCATTCACTCTGATCTGCGTTTTAAGTATACATGCAATACCTGCTTCCACGGCTGCAAAGGCCTGTGTTTTGAGCTCTGCATCAAATACTTTGAAATCATCCTTTCCTGCAGCAACATCCTGTAGAATCCGCAACGCGTTCAGCATCGCATCATCGTTGTAGGTGATGTGTTTCCGATAGCCACTGGTATCCGGGAAAAACTGAGGAAATCCACCATTTTCGTATTGCATTTTCAATAAGTAACGTATGCCTGTTTCTGCAGCATTCAGGTACTTTGGATTGCCTGTTTCTGAATAAGCTTTGGTAAGATGGCGAATCTCTCTGGTAGTAGCATTGTTATCTATGGTAGCATCCGGATGTTTATAGCTATTCTTTACCCGCTCTATGAAGTGACTGCTCCAGGCATAGTTATAATTGAAAGCTTTGGTGTCGATCTGCTTTGGCCAGCCACCTGAAATCCTTTGTGCAATTAATATTTTTTCTGCTGTGGAATCTATTTTGGTTTCAGCAGAAACAGATGCTGTAGTCAGACTTGCACCGTGAGTTTGCCTGGGTTCAGCCAGCGAGACCATGGTCAGAAGAAATAAAAAATACCGCATACTATCCATAGCATTCCTTATTTTGAAGCTTGTTTCAAAAGCCAGTTGGCCAGGTCTTTTCCGGCTTCAAAATTTTCGAAGCTGGTATCAATCCGGCGGCCGTCGGTATACTCATTATACAGCCATGGATCACCTACCGCGAATACTGTACCCTTTCCGTATTTTGAAATCCCGAAAATGATGTCTCCCTGATCTGTCAGTCCGGATTTGGCCGGTGATGTCAGGATCAGAGGAGAAAGCTCCTTGATGTAGATTTTGGAGGCAGTTTTAAATATCGGATCTCCTTTTGGAATATCAAGGCGGCCTTGTTCGAATTGTGTCCCCTGTACCATGTTACGGTTTTTATTAGAGAACTGTATACCAAATACTTTTGCAAGTTGGTTGAAATGAGGGATTTCACAGTTTGCAGTATCATTGGCCATCAACACCAGCACGCCACCTGCTTTTACCCATTTTTCAATAGCTGCTATATCTTTGGGTTCTACAAAATTGGGCTCGGCCGTTTCCTTTTTTGTATCCGGATCAACAATGATATAAACGCTCAGATTTTTCAGGTTTTCAGTAGTAGGAGCGGCCGGTACTGAAACAGTTTTTGCTCCCAACTCACGGAAAGTATTGCCCCACAGCCAGAAGCCGGAATGAAATCTATCCTCCCATGTATAGTGAAATTGTTCCTGCTGACCATTCGGGCCTTTTCTGAATTCACGATTGAAATGATAATCCAGTCCTACGGTTTTACCTTTGCCCACAGTGTTTTCCTTTGCAATCTCCATTTCGATACTTGCGAAGATAAAAGGACCAACTCCTTTCAGGTCATTTTTGCGGATTGGCTCACTAAGGTAGTATTCGTAAGTACCATCACGGTAGGGATTGCCTCCAAGTCCACCGACACTCACTGTTTTGTCAAGACTAACCAGTCCGTCCGCTTCTACTTCAATAAAATTTTTGATAATACCATCAAAACCTTTTTTCGCAGTAGCGGCATAGGTTTCAGGAATGTATCCCAGGCGTGATGCTTTTGCAAGCGCATATACAAACATGCAGGACGCTGATGCTTCAAAATAATTACCTTCTCTGTTGCCCTGATCTACGATCTGGTACCAAACACCGGAGGATTTGTCCTGATACTTGGCCAACACTGGTGCCAGTCTTTTGATGTAGCTGATGAGTTGAGCACGCTTGGGGTGATCTTCAGGAAAATAGTCCAGAACATCAACGATGGCAATGGCATACCATCCTATAGCCCGTCCCCAGAAGTGAGGAGATCGACCTGTTTTTTTATCAGCCCATTGCTGTTCCCTGCTTTCATCATAAGCGTGGTATACAAGTCCGGTTTTTTCATCAACGGCATACTTTTCAATTAGCTCAAATTGTTTTGCGATGTCGTCAAAATGCTCCGGGTGATTAAAAATCTTGCTGTATTCAGCAGCAAAGGGTTCACCCATGAAAAGTCCATCCAGCCACATCTGGTTCGGATAGCGTTTTTTATGCCAGAAACCGCCTTCTTTGGTTCTGGGTTGCTCTTCCAATTGTTTCCAAAGTAAATCAGCCGCTTTTTTATATTTCTCTTTGTCTGGCAACGTTTGCTGATACAAAGTGAGCAAAGCACGTCCCGGAGGTATATTATCAATATTGAAATCATCAAATTTATAGGAACGAATACTGCCGTCTTTATTCACATACTGATCAATATCTTTCCGGATGTAATCGAAATATTTTCCTTCACCGGTGCGGTACCATACTTTTTCAATGGCCTTCAACATTAATCCCTGCTCGTAGTCCCACCTGGTTTTCGTGTTTTTACCAACTAAAATGGAGTCCTTGTGGCGTGCTATGAATGAGTCGGTCATACGTCTCGACCACGGTATATCCTGAGCAAAAGATCCGATAGATACCAACATGCCAATGATCAGGAATGCTATATTTTTGAAGTTCGGTGTACTGATTTTCATTATAAACGATGTAAGTGCTAGGTTGTAAACTGAGATGTGCTATTCTTTTACAAAATCTTCCCGCATCGGTGTGAAGATGTCAATAAGAACACCGGCTTCAAGGCAGAGTGCGCCGTGTACCACATGGGGTGGAATGTAATATCCGTCACCAGTTTTAAGAATTCCTTTTTTTTCTCCGATGGTCATTTCAAATGAACCGCTTTCCACATAGCTCATCTGTGTATGATAGTGACTGTGCAGTGCTCCGATTCCACCGGTTTCGAATGCGACTTTTACCATCATCACATTTTCGTCGTAGGACATGATTTTACGTTTCACACCACCACCAAGATCTTCCCAGGGAATGTCATTATCGGTGATGAATTGGTTTTCTTTTTGAAACATGATTAGATTCTTTTATCAAAATTTTGAGATGACAGGCCTTTATGGCTAATCAGAGCGAGAACTTTCTTGTGGTCTTTGACTACTTCCTGCTAAAAACTCTCTCAGTCGCGTTTCCACCAAACTGAACTGCCTTCTTTGCTTTCTTTTCGTCTGTATTAATCAGCTTAATGGATTTAGATCTGTCGCCGGAAACATTCAAAAGCAAATTTCTTCCTTCCGCGTATTGTATACCATCCATGGTTACGTTAGTGCTATTCTGAATCTGCATGACCGTTTTGTCCTTGGTCAGCAGCGTTACGTTTTTCAGATTGATATTTTCGCCTTCGATACATACAAAACCCTTGTTACTCAGCAGTACGGCATTTTCGATTGTAATATTTTTGATACTCATTTCAGGTAATCCGCGTACCATAATTCCGGTTTCAGCACCTTTGGCAACAACATTACGGATATTGAAATTCTGGAACTGAGGGGTGCCGTCATTGACAGGCTCCGACTTCATCACAGGCAATTCGTTTTTCTCACCTGGTTGCGGAACAGGATCTTTTGCCATATAGTACATATCGAATAGAATTGCTTCGCCGGGAATGTTGGTCATGTTAATATCGGAAACAAAAATGTCCTCTACTACGCCACCGCGGCCTCTGGCCGTTTTGAAACGCAGACCTACATCTGTTCCAAGGAAGTTGCAGTTGGTGATGAATATGTTTTTAACCCCGCCCGACATCTCACTCCCGATCACGAATCCGCCATGGCCATGGAACACCGTCGAGTTCTGAACGATGATGTTTTCAGTAGGTACGGCGCGTTTACGTCCCTCTTCGTCGCGGCCGGACTTGATACAGATACCATCGTCACCCACATCAAAAGTACAGTTATCAATCACTCCGAACTTGCATGATTCCAGATCGACACCATCCCCGTTTTGTGCGTACCATGGGTTACGTACCGTCAGATTGCGAAGCGTAATGTGCTCGCAAAGCATAGGATGAAGATTCCACGCCGGAGAGTTTTGAAATGTTACACCATCAAGCAAGATCTTTTTACAGTTTGTGAAACGAACCATGTTCGGGCGAAGGAAATCCTTGAAAGGAGCCACATTACTTTCATTGTATCCGGCAGCAACATTTCCCGCCCCTTTTGTATTGTTTCCCAATAGTGATTTTTCCGTTGGGTACCAGATGCGCTGATCTTTATCAAGAACACCGCCTGAAGCGACCAGCTTTTTCCATTGTCCGTCGGTTAGTTTGTCTTTTTTTACTGCCCGCCATACCTGTCCGGCTCCATCCACAATACCGCCACCTGTAATGGCGATATTGGTTGCATTGGTAGCGCTGATAGGTGACTGACAGCGAACAGCGTCCAGCCCTTCCCAGCTCGTTTTCACAACCGGGTAATCGTCGTAGTTATCACTGAACTGAAGTAACGCACCTTTTGATATATGCAGATTAACGTTGTTTTTCAAAACAATGGGGCCACTCAGCCAGAAACCGTCAGGAATCAGAACGGTACCTCCACCCTTTGAAGAGCACTCATCAATGGCTTTATTGATCGCTACAGAATTAAGCTGAACACCATCACTTTTAGCGCCGTATTGGATAATATTGAAAGTATCTTTTTTGAATGCAGGTAGCAGCACTTTGGGTAATTCATAAACATACTTGTCAGTTGTACCGAAATGCTTCAGAGATTTGGCCAGGTCCGGAATCTGATTTTTGATTCCGTCTGCAACGATGCCTGCCATCACAGATGCGCCGTATCCGGAAAAATGCGTGTCGTCAATCAGCCCCTTGGGTGCCTTCGGATATATACCGCCTTCTAAATGCATGAAAAGTTCCTTTGAAGCTTCCGGTCCCATACTCCTGATTATTTCACCACTTTTGGAATGGAGATCAATTAACGGAACTTTCAATTCGCTGGCAACAGCTTTTACGGCAGCAGGATAATCTCCATGTGTATCGAAAAATACTCCTTTTTCATCAAATCTTCTGCGCATAACCGGCGTAATTAGTACAGCCTTTCCTCCTTTTGCCTGTGTTTCCTTCACGAAGCGGGTCAGGTTTTTGCGATAGTCGGTATTAGGTGCAGAAAAACGGCTGGTATCCTTATCTTTCTGGTCGTTGTGGCCAAATTGAATAAACACCCAGTCGCCAGGTCTTAAATCCTTCAAAACAGCTGTCCAGCGACCTTCATTAATAAAACTTTTTGTACTTCTACCGTTCTGTGCATGATTTTGAACGGTTATCTGATCATCATTAAAATAATCCTGCAGTACCATTCCCCAGCCTGTTTCAGGTGCATCTCCTGGTTTTTTGTTTGACAAAGTTGAATCACCAATCAAAAAGACCTGAACCCGATTTTCAGCCGGGCGGAAAGCGAAGAATATGACAAGGGAAAGTAGGAATAATTTTTTCATGCAATTGACTTATTTCAATACAAAGATGATAGGCACCGGACGTAGTGATCTGGTGGGTAAGACGAGTTTAGATGTATTAATTATAATTATCAAACATTAAATTGTGTTTAATTGTGCAATCGTTGTCGGGAACGTTGCCAGAGAATGAACACAGGGCCGGAATAGCGAAACGGAGCTGATTTGAGGGTTTTATTTCTCCTCTTGACCTTTAAAGAAGGCTTTTTGTAATCGTGTATAAATTGAATTTTACCAAGATGTGTTTGTAGGTCGCCTACACATTGCATTCTTTTTAGTAAAAGTGATCTGGTTACACGATTGTGCTTCGCATGCCAGGTAACATCCACCGAGAATCTTCATTCATTTTTGTGTTGCATTTAAAAAATGAATCCAATTCCGGTTTCTATGATATTCTTCACAGGTGTTGGGTCGAAATTCGATTTGTTCTTCCTATACTGGTAATTCATTTTTAAAACGATATTCTCTCTTGTATTGAAATTTGCTCCCACCGTAAGTATATCAAGGTTATTTTCTGTTCTTGTCAGACTTACCAAATCCGGATGTATTGCATGGTGGGTATTCAATCTTTCATATCGGGTAAAGAGACTCAATTTCATATCCTGATTGTCAAACAGGAAGTTGCTTTTGTGTGTCTTATTCTTCCTGTTTCTTTGTAAATATGGTAATATGTCGCAACCCAGCTCAAATAAATAGCCGTATGTTTTTTTGCCCAATACCTGGCCGTTTTCTCCATTTTCATCCTTGGTTTGCTGGTATATTTCTTCTGTATTCCCAAGCGTGCCGTATGTTCCTACGGTTACGAATCTGAAATTATTCCAGTCATATTTGGCGTAGGCGGATGTTAAATTGATTCTTCCTTTGATTTCCCTTGGCGTGTTGGTAATGTCTATCGTGTTTCCTTGTCCGGAATTTCCATAGTATCCTGACGCGGATAGCATCAGATTTTTTACACCATGATAATTGATTTGTGGATTAACAGAAAGGGATTTTGGAGCATCAAATCGGATTTCTCTTCCTTGTCTTATCCAGCTTCCGCTTAAATAGTTTTGGCTGTTCAGGCCTTGGGAGAATCCAAGTGCATAGCTCCAGTTTTTGAATACATTTCCATAAAACATAGTGCCAAATTCTATCCAGGTGGATGGTGTTATCAGCCGCTCTACTTCAGAACGGTTCACTGAATAAAACATGACAGGTTCGTCATTGTTGTTTACATAACCTATCGTTAGCGGATAAAATCCAATTCTTGCTTTGAGATAATCTCTAAAAAGATAGTCAACGAATGCTTCCACGACAATTTCATGATGGGTTTCCTGGTTTTTATAGTGCAGAAATTCTATCTGAAATTCTGAGTTCCAAATCAACTTATCTGTAAGCCTGTAACCGAAGAAAACGGCCTGCCGGTACAATCCTGAATAATAAAGTTCCAGGTCTCCAACGTTGGTGTTTACATTATTTTGTACAGGAACATAATTGTATTCGCCAAAGCCACTGATCGACCATTTTTTATCAGAGAAAAATATTTTTGAAGCAGCCAGCGCCAGTCCGGGTTGTTGCTGAAATTTAGGTTTGGCTGAGATTAAGCTATCTGTTAGTTGTGGTTGGGCATCGGTTTCAGATTGAGCATACGTTTTTTTGCTGCTGTAAATGAATAGGATTAAAATTAAGAATATGTTTTTCATGGTCAGGCAATTAGCTAGTTATTCATCAGGTAAATAACTAGTAAATCAAAATACGCTCTCTACAGAATTGCTTTGAGTCTGGTTCCTGTTTTGTCAGGTGGAATGGTTATCCAATTTACCAGGTACTTATTATAGGCGAGCTGGAAGTTCACAGTTGACAAAACAACATTGGAATCTGATTAGATTGTCTCAGCCAAAAAGCATCAGAGCCGAATAAGTCATAAAGACTTATTCGGCTCTGATAATATAAAAGTAATGTAATTTATCTTAAATCCCCAATCAAAACGGCATCCATGTCCGTATAGTCCTTATTCTCTCCGGCCATTCCCCATATGAAAGAATAGTTGGATGTGCCGCATCCTGAGTGCACTGACCATGGTGGCGATATGATTGCCTGGCGGTTAGCTACCCATAAGTGTCGGGTTTCAGATGGTTCACCCATCAGGTGAAGTACGCGTTGCTCTGCAGGTACATCGAAGTAGCAATATGCTTCCATACGGCGATCGTGCACGTGCGATGGCATGGTGTTCCATACACTTCCGGTCTGCAATACGGTTAGTCCCATCACCAACTGGCAACTTTGGATACCGTCCATGTGGATGTACTTGTAAATTGTACGGTGATTTGATGTTTCCATACTGCCTACTGTCACGGGTGTCGCATCTTCTTTGGAGAAGTGGCGGGTAGGGTGGGTGTGATGCGCTGGTGAGGAAAGTAAATAGAATGCTGCAGGATTAGCTGCATCCGCGCTTGAGAAAATCACCTCTTTGGTTCCTTTACCTACATATACGCAACCCAGTTTACTGATATTGATGGTTTCTCCATCCGCAATTACTTGTCCGTCTCCACCAATATTGATGATACCGATCTCGCGTCTTTCCAGGAAATACTCCGCGCGCAACGAATCAAACGTTTCTAGTTTCACAGGACCATTGGCTGGTATCGCTCCTCCGATCATTACACGGTCGTAGTGAGAGTAAACGAAGGAGATCTTATCAGTCTCAAAAATGTTCTCTATCAAAAAATTCTCGCGCAAGCTCGCAGTATCCATTTGGGAAACTTCCTTACGACTACTTTCAAATCTTATTTGCATATTGTTAGCTATGAGTGGTGGGCTATTAGCTGTCAGCTTTTTGCCAAACCTGTTTTTCTATCTATTTTGAAAAGTGATTAAAAGGAATTCTGGCATGTTGTGTCATCAATCGTTCAGTCCGCTAAACAGAGCCTGACTTCTCTTCTTCATTCCTAATTCTTAACTTCTATTTTCGTTCAGCCCGCCTGAGGGCGTGCAGACCGAAGCCTGACTTCTCATTCTTCATTCTTAACTTCTATTTTCGTGCAGACCGGATACTTACCGCCCCATCCATCCGCCGTCTACGGTCAGTGTGATTCCGTTGACATAGTTGGAAGCATCAGATGCCAAAAATACGGTGGGTCCTTTAAAATCTTCCGGCAATCCCCATCTTCCTGCAGGAATCCGGTCCAGTATTGATTTACTTCTGACAGCATCATTCCGCAATGCTTCTGTATTGTCGGTGTTGATATAGCCTGGAGCAATAGCATTTACATTCACACCTTTGCCTGCCCATTCATTGGCGAGTGCTTTTACAAGTCCTCCTATCGCACTTTTAGAAGCCGTATATCCGGGAACATTGATTCCCCCCTGAAAAGTGAGTAAAGATGCAGTAAATATAATCTTTCCGTAGCCGCGTGCCACCATTTCCTTGCCGAGTTCGCGCGAAAGGATAAATGGAGCATCCAGATTGATGTTCAATACCTGATCCCAATATTCATCGGAGTGCTCTGCAGCTGGCTGGCGCAAGATGATTCCGGCATTGTTGACCAGAATATCAATCCTCGGATGATCCTTTTTAACCTGTTCGATAAAGGCATACAGTTTTTCACGACTGTTCAGATCCACCTGATATGCATAAAACTTACGTCCTGCACCGGTTACCGCTTTTTGAATGTCACTTTCCCCGGCAGGTAAGGATGATGAAATTCCTATTACATCTGCACCGGCTTCGGCCAGTGCTTCAGCCATTGCTTTTCCTATACCCCGGTTGCAGCCTGTTACGAGTGCGGTTTTTCCTGTAAGGTTGAATTGATCCGTAATGCTCATTAAATATGATTTGAAATGGTTTTGACGAAGTAAAAAAGAGTTGATTAACTCCGTTTGAATAAGTTATCTACTTTCATCGGCGGCGATTTTAGAGCTATTTATTATAAATATCAAATATAAAATTGGCTTTTTATGTGCACACGTTGCCGGGAACGTTGCCGGATTTTAAATTTCAGGTGTCGATTTATGATTATTGGTTAAACTGAAATCGGGGTGTTCTCTGTAAGGCACCGTCTTAGTTGATAACAACTGAGGACGGATCACGTTTTATTTGCACTATTGAATTGAAAGCATATAATTGGGATCTGTTTACTGAAAAATGTAGTATATTCCCTATTAGGATAGAAATATAAAACTTTTATCTTATTGATTTGGATTAATTTGACTTCCCCTTGGAGACAATTACAATAAAAGATATAGCCCGTGCGCTCAATTTATCTACTTCCACGGTTTCCCGTGCGTTGAGGAATAGCTATGAGATTAATGCTGAGACGAAGAAGCTGGTGATGGAGTATGCGGAAAAAATGAATTACAGGCCTAATCCGATTGCACTAAGTCTGAGAGATAGCAAGAGTAAGTCGATAGGTGTTATTATTCCTGAAATTGCCAACAATTTTTTCTCACAGCTTATCAATGGAATAGAGTCGATCGCTTATAGTTTAGGTTACCATACAGTTATTTTTCAAAGTAATGAGTCATATGAGCGGGAAGTAGCAAATACAAATTATCTGGTATCCAGGAAAGTAGATGGTTTACTGGTTTCGCTGTCAAGTCTTACCACCGATCTTGTGCATTTTGAGGAATTGATAGAGAAAGGCTTGCCTATCGTTTTTTTTGACAGGGTTCCTAATCATATCGAAACGCATAAGGTAGTCGTGGATAACTACATGGCAAGCTATGAAGCCACAGAGCATCTGATTCAGTCGGGAAGACGGCGAATTGCACATATCACCAGCCCGATTTACCTTTCTATTACAACAGAAAGGCTTGCCGGTTACCGTAAAGCGTTGGAAGATAATGGTATAACTTTTGATGAATCATATGTGAAGTATTGTCATCATGGCGGAAAACTCACAACAGAGAATGAAGCTGCGGTGCTTGAATTACTGAGTATGCCGGCGCCACCTGATGCTATCCTGGCTGCCAGTGACCGGCTTACGTCTGGTTGCTTGTCGGTATTACATAAAAACCACATACGGATTCCGGAAGAAATTGCCTTGGTCGGTTTTACCAATATTGGTGTGGCTGATTTACTCAATCCTCCTCTTACCGCCGTCGTGCAACCTGCTATGGAAATGGGACAGCAGGCAGTAGAACTTCTGATCGGGCTCATAGAAAACCCCAAAAAGAACAGCAAGTTCGAAACGCGGTCGTTCAAAGCCTCATTGATGGTACGTGAGTCTTCTGCCAAAAGTCGTAATGAGTAATATCCAATAAATTTCAATGTTATGAATGGTCCAAAGACCATCAGTCTGCCATTAGAAGGTGGTTTGTTCAATTTCCGCGTGGCCGGTGTTGCTATCTTCAATAATCAGATTTTGCTACATAAAACTCCTTCTGACAATTTCTGGAGCTTGCCTGGCGGCAGGGTAGATATATTTGAATTTACAAAGGATACACTGCTTCGCGAAATGATGGAGGAGACAGGAATCCAGGCAGATGTGACAGATCTGATGTGGGTTGTTGAGAATTTTTTTGGATACAATGGGAGACGCTACCATGAAATCGGCTTTTACTACAGAATGCTGCTACCGGATTCCATAAGCCAGGAAGATTTCCAAACCATCGAGGCGGATACACATTTGCAGTTTCACTGGCATTCTATTGACAGGCTCCATGAAATTAAAGTTTATCCGGATTTTATCACCGCAGAGATGATCAGAGGCACCCATGCTACCAGACATATTTCTCTGGATTTTAAGGATCTTCATATTGTCTGAATTTTTCTTGTAACGACTAACGAGAAAATAGAAATAAAAAATAATACCCTATTAACTTTGTAGGTTAAGTAGTCTTAATATATATTTGTCCCATATCTAATTCAACCCTGGCAATTATGTATTACGAAATTGAAGATGAAGTAGGCAACGTTTCCACACTGCAACTGCGGGAAAGACATGAAGAGGAAGAGATAGAGGTGATCAAACCAGGTGATTTTGCGCCACTGTTTTATCTGAAGCCGGATGAAGGTTTCCAGGTCACTTCCATATCCGGCTCAAATGAATCCCGATCGTTGATAGAATTACTTAGAATACGTCCCGTTGTATTGAGTTTTTATTGCACCTGCTGGGGAAGCTACGCACCAAAACATCTTCGTATGCTGCAGGAAATGGCACCAAAAATAGAAGCTTTGGGCGGTCAGCTGATCATATTATCCAATGAGTCGCCCAAGCGTATTGAACGTCTTTCAAAAAAGCTGGATACTGAATTATCTATCTACCACGACCATGACCGGAATGTAGCGCGAACGTATGGTGTATATTCTGAAACTTCACCCATTTGGGATCGGATTGCAGGTATATCGGAGGAGGTATTCACACCTTCTTTATTTGTAATTGGCAAGGACAGACGTATTTCGTATACATTCGTGGACGAAAATTTTGACCATCAGCCTGATATAAAAGCCATATTGAAGCAGGTGTATTCATGGAGGAATAAAAAATAGTCTGATATAATCTCAGATGCACATCCGTATCACGCTCACTGCTATCAGTTATATTTGAAGCAGGATAAATGTGATACGGTTTTTTTTTGTCTTTTTAGAAGTTTATATCATATCGGAAATGAGTGTTTCAGACACAGGGGTAATCCTGAAATCAAAGCTTCCCGAAGTAGGGACAACTATATTTACCCATATGTCGAAACTGGCGGAGGAGTATAGCGCTATTAATCTTTCTCAGGGATTCCCGGAATTTGATTGTTCGCCTGAGCTTCAGAAGCTATTGGGGAAATATGTTGGCTCCGGGAAAAATCAATATGCTCCTATGGCAGGCATTATGCCCCTGCGGGAAGCTATTTCAGAAAAAGTATACAATGCTTGCGGACTTACTTATCATCCTGAAACCGAGATTACGATCACGAGCGGGGCTACTGAAGCGCTTTATGTAGCCATTAGTACAATAGTGCATCCAGGTGACGAGGTCATCGTGTTCGAACCAGCTTATGATAGTTACGTGCCGGCTATTAAAATGAATGGAGGTATTCCGGTTTTTGTTACACTAAGTCCGCTCTACAACCGGATTAACTGGACTGAAGTTGCGGCACTTTTCACTGAAAAAACCCGGGCAGTCATTATCAATACGCCACACAATCCTACGGGGAAAGTTTGGTCTGAAGAGGATATGAAGGAGCTTGGAGCACTGGCTCAGAAGCACGATGTACTGGTGATCAGTGATGAAGTGTATGAGCATATTATTTTCGATAACCATAAGCATGTTTCAGCTTCATCCATCCCGGCACTTGCGGAAAGGACATTTGTATGCGGGTCCTTTGGTAAGACTTTTCATATCACAGGTTGGAAAGTAGGTTACTGTCTGGCGCCCAAATCATTGACTGAAGAATTCAGGAAGATCCATCAGTATATTGTTTTCAGTGTGAATACACCTGCCCAGTTCGCCATTGCTGAATATTTGTCAGAACCTAGGCATTATCTGGAGCTGTCCGCATTTTATGAAGCTAAAAGGGATTTATTCATACAAGCAATTGACGGCACAGGATTGATCGTAAAACCATCAGAAGGAAGTTTTTTCCAGAATGTCTATTATGGAAATTTGTCGGATGAGCATGATTTGGCTTTGGCTGAAAGATTAACCAGAGAAGCAGGTTTAGCTTCGATACCCATCTCCTCATTTTATTATTCCAATTCGGATTACAGAGTGCTCAGGTTTTGTTTTGCTAAAAATGATGATACGCTTTCCAAAGGCGCAGAATTATTACATAGAGTGCATTGGAAGGGGTAGAACATTCATGTAAGTTGTTTGTCATACGGTAGAGTGTCGCCATATTCACATGACAAATTTCGGTTAAGATGAAAACAATTAATTACAGGTAACCTGAAAGCATCCCATTGCAAGTGGGCGCAAAACCTGAAATTTTATATTTTAACAAACAGAAAGACTTCAGGTATTTTGAAATGAAAGTAACTTAGTTGAATGGCTACGTGGTGATAAGATTATGCTCAATGAAACCATTGGCTCAGGATTTCAACAAAGTTCAATTTCATCCGGTCGCTCTTTTCTTAACGGATTTTAGCTTGCTGAAACGATTACTTTTCTAAGGCTATTTTTTAAATAGCAAAGCTTTAATGGGTTGAATACGTGTGATGATAAGTGTTGGTATCATCAGAATAAGTGCAGATACAACAATGGTTACTATATTGACAAGCGCGAATACCGGCCAGTCGAATACAATGGGTACAGTGTCCATGTAATAATTTACCGGATCCAATTTGATCAGATTGAATTCGTGCTGCAACCAGCAAAACAGAAGTCCTACGACATTTCCTATTAGCAAGCCTTTCCTTACCATATGTAAACCCACTTGAAAAAAGATCATCCGGATCTGTCCGTTCGGGCTGCCCAATGTTTTTAGCAAGCCGATCAGGGGTGTTCTTTCCATGATCATCACCAGCAGAATGGAGATCATATTGAAACATGCTACAAAGAGTATCAGCCCAAGAAATACAGCCGTATTTCGATCCAAAAGGATAAGCCAGTCGAAGATCTGGGGGAAACTGGTAGTTACCTTTTGAAGATATACTGCGGGTGGAAGTACTTTTCTTAATCTGTTGGAAACCTCATCTAATTTTTCGAAATCCTTTACATAAATCTCATAGGTACCCACAGAATCGGGTCCCCAGTTGTTGAGCCTTTGCACCAATCCGAGATCGCCGATCATCAGAATGTCGTCAAATTCTTCCATCTGCGTATCGTAAATTCCTGCTATGGTGAGTTTACGCGGGCGGGGCGGGTTCTGAAGTGAATACATAATCACATCATCTCCTGACTTGAGTCTGAGCTGGGATGCTATTTTCTGACTGATAATTACCTCGGAAGAATAACCGTAATTTTTTGATGAGGAATCCTTGTAAGTGAGTAAATGGCCATCTATCAGATTTTTTCCAAACGTCTCCCAATCATAATCTTTGCCTACTCCTTTCAGCACCACTCCTTTGATTTCATCCGGCGTTTTGAGTATACCTGATTTTTTTGCGACTACCTGCCAGTGTGCTATTTCCGGAATTTTGGGTAATTCTTCGGCTATGGGATTGTGAATATTAAGCGGTCCTTCCTCATAAGTATTTCCCATTACAAATGCACTAATATTGATATGTGCACCGAAGAGGAATATTTTTTGCTGTATGGTTTGCTTGAATCCGAAGAGCACCGCAAAAGAGATGATGCCTACTGCTACGCCTATGGCAATACTGGCTGTTCCGATACGGGACACCGTTGCAGAAAATGAGCCTGCCTCATTATGGCGAATTCGTTTGGCGATGAATGAGGGAAATTGCAAGGGTAGTGAATCGGTTAAATTTTTTGTTATCGGCAAAAATAGCAAAAATATGCCCTCGGAATTCTTTTTGGTTTATCGAATATCTAAGATAGAAGAGGGAGCGGGAGATGTAGGATAGGTTTCTGACAACTCCTTATGCTGAATTTTTGTTAAGTTGCGGACGGATTCTTTTTGATTTTTCACGATTCTACAACAGATCGCATATTATATGCCACAAATTAAAGTTGCTTCGGGTGTGGTGAATCAGACACCAATGTCTTGGGACACCAACACAAAAAATATTATTTCTGCAATTGAGGAAGCACGGAAACAAAATGTAAGTGTGTTGTGTTTGCCGGAGCTTTGTATCACAGGATATGGTTGTGAAGATTATTTCTTTGCGCCTGATCTGGTGGAGCAGGCTGAGAGATGCCTTCTGGATATTGTACATGAAACAAGTGGGATTATAGTAGCGGTAGGTTTGCCGGTTAGGCATAACAATAGCTTATACAATGCTGCCTGCCTGATCGCAAATAAGCAGATCGTCGGTTTTTATTGTAAACAGAATCTTGCCAATAATGGTATTCACTACGAAGCAAGATGGTTCCGTCCCTGGCAGCAGGGAGTAGTAGATGCTATAGAAATCAATCAAATGACGTATCCGATTGGAGATGTTATTTTTGATTTGGCTGGCAGTCCGCTGCAAGGTGGCTCCAAAGGTGTCAGAATTGCTTTTGAGATATGTGAAGATGGATGGGTAGCCAATCGGCCTGCCCGCAGACATTACGAGCGTGGAGTGGATATAATCCTGAATCCGAGCGCCAGTCATTTTGCTTTCAATAAGTTCATGACCAGAGAGCGATTAGTAGTGGATGCTTCAAGAACATTTGCGTGTACTTACATCTATACCAATTTGCTCGGAAACGAAGCGGGCAGAGCTATTTATGACGGTGATGCAATGGTGGCTACAAACGGAGAATTGCTGGTAAGCAGTCCGCGTTTCAGTTATGAAGACTTTCTTGTGACGACCGCTGTGATTGATACGGAATATACAAGATTAAGTCAGATTCAGAATATCATTGCACCACCCACCAAAGACAAAAGCTGGCTGGCCACTGGCCGATTCGAGTTTCCGGATATTGAGCCTGTAATACCTCAGGTAGCAGATATGGAGCCATTTGAGAGGGGAGGAGCTATTAAGGAAGAGGAATTTGCTAGAGCGGTTTGTCTTGGACTTTTCGACTATCTAAGAAAGAGCCGTTCGAATGGTTTTACCATATCGTTATCAGGTGGAGCTGATTCCTGTGCATGCACTGCATTATGTGGTTTGATGATCCGACTTGCTGATGAAAGTATCGGCATTGATAGAGTAAAGGAAAAGCTGTCCTATATTAAAGGAGTACAGTCAGCTCAGACAGAGGAAGATATGGCATTGGTTTTGATTCAGAATATTTATCAGGGAACAGAAAACAGCTCTGAGGATACACTGGAATCGGCCCGGTCACTGGCGCTTTCCATTGGATCAAAATTCTATAACATCAATATTAATGGTCTTGTTGAAACTTACAGAGGTTTGATAGAAGAGCAGATAGACAGAAAATTAAGTTGGGATGATGATGATATTGCCCTGCAAAACATTCAGGCGAGGGTACGTGCTCCGGGCGTGTGGTTGCTGACTAACCTTTCCAATCATTTGCTTTTGGCTACCTCTAACCGTTCGGAAGTAGCTGTTGGATATGCAACTATGGATGGTGATACATCCGGGAGTATTAGCCCATTGGCTGGTATTGATAAACATTATCTGAGGTCTTGGCTGCGCTGGCTGGAAACCGTTGGCTGTGAGGTGAAGGGAAAGCATATCAAGATCGAAGGTTTGCGTAAAGTCAACAGCTTACAACCTACTGCGGAACTAAGACCTCTGGATCAAAATCAGACGGACGAAGTTGATTTGATGCCTTATGATTTCCTGGATGCTTTGGAGAAACTGGCTATTCGCGATAAAAAATCGCCGATCGAATCATTTAAAGGAATGTTGGTTCGATACAGAGAAATGTATGAGATAGAAAGAATTCATCATTGGACTGAGCGGTTTTTCAGATTATGGAGTCGGAATCAGTGGAAACGCGAGCGGTATGCACCGTCATTTCACCTGGATGATCGGAATCTGGACCCCCGTTCATGGTGTCGATTCCCGATTTTGTCTGGTGGCTTCGATAAGGAACTTAAAGAGCTCAGCGAGTACGTTCAGGGGAATATGAATGCGGGAAGTAAAAAGAGAATAGGATTTTAATTTGACCTAGGATAAACGCACTATATGGCTGGCCTACAGATGGACCAGCCATATATTTTTACATTTTGTTGCAAAACCTGATACCCGCCTGAATACCTACCCAACCATAGTTTTTAGAATTATTATCAGGTTTTCTCCCGAGCCAGGACGGGCGTAGCACATGATCGGAAATACCGATCCGTCCTGATTCGGATGCACTATACCAGTTTACTGAAGGACCGGCAAAGAAGGCAAATCGGGATCCCAGTTTTTTTTCAGCGCTTAGAGAAAACCGAAATAGTCCGGCTGGTACATCATCTATTTTCTGACCTTTAAATAAAACAGCGTTTGCAGTTAAATCCGCATTAATACCCCATCCTTTTCCAAGATTTTGAGCAGTTCCGAATCCATATCCTATTGTTCCGATCTGATTTCGGTCAGAAAAACCATTGATGCCCAGCGCAAAAATATTATAGAATCGAGATACGCCCGTTTTAAAATGAAAGGAGAAACGGTCGAACTCGTTGGTGCCAAATTCATATCTCCGATACCCGCCGTACCTGACAAAGCTAAAGAACCCGAATGGGATAGTCTTTGAATAATTAGCATAATTAACTGCACCGATCTGATGCCCCGATTCAACGGTGTGGGCATAGTTATATACGCCTGAAAGCTGATAACCCGTCAGGGTGCCAACGACTACGTTGCCAACACCTGCAACCTGAAAACCACGAAAATTACGTCCTGTATAATTGATCAGGTTTGAACCCTGAAAGCCTGTAAAATTACCGAGTGTAAGATTGACCATACTCCCATATTGAAATCCGATGACGTCATTTCCTACCACATTACCGATACCAGCCAGCTGAAATCCGGTCACATTTCCTCTTACTACATTCAGAAATGCACCAAGTTCAAACATGTTGACACCCAAGGAGTAGCCTGCAAACAGGTTCAGCGATATGTCGTTGACAATGTTTCCGCTCAATTGCCGGTTTGTTCCTAAAAATGGTAGAACTGAGGCCTGGAAAGGTCGATGTAGTGTGTCTGTTATATTACGGATATTGATAGCCTGCCGCGCAGATGCAAAGGCATTCTGAACCTCTGTTTGCAGATGGATATATGTCATCCTCAGTTTTTCATAACGAAGTGCATCTGTTCTTCTAACTTCGGCGATCTGACCGGAATCCAAAGAAGGTAAATTGTACTGAGGAATAGTAATCAGTTGATGCAGAGAATCAGCACGTTGGCTAATCCGCAGTGCCTGGATTTCGAGCGGTTTGAGTGTGTCCGGATTCAGACCAATGGGCATATAGGCATCCTTTCTGCCAGGCAGCGGTATAGATCTGGCGATATAGTCTTCTTTTCTTACTTCGAGGCGTAGTGATGTTTTTGAAACCGGAAGTCTTATTCTATAAAAGCCATATTGATTACTGATGGTGGAAGCCAAGGTAACAGATTCATAGATACTCGCGTTTGCTAATTTCTCTCCGGTTTTTTCATCAATCACATAGCCGTTCAGATTGAAGTTTTCTGGTATAGCATCTTCCTTCTCTGCAGGTGCATTTTGTAATATAATATACTTACGCCTTTCTTTAAAGACCACTTTGCCTTTGAATATATCATTCAGAATTTCTCTGATAGTCTGGTTACTGGCATTTAGTGAAACAGTCTTTTTTACGTCTACGGCGTCAGGACTGTAGGAAAAACTGAAACCACCCAAACCACCGATTCGCTGCAAAACCTGGTCTATGGGCTGGTTACTGATGCGTATAGAAATTTTCTTTTCCAGAGTATTCTGCGCATACGAGGCCTGAATGCTGAGCAGTAAGCTAAAAATGAAAGAGATAAAGAGGTATTTATTCTTCAAAACTGGTATTGTTTGTGATGATAGCATACATGTTACTGGCAGCTGTTTCCGTCAAGCCAGTAGATATCTCCCTCTTTTCTGATTTTGAGATTCATAGTCTCGGCAATTACCCCCAGGGTAGCATCCACAGGTTCTTTTTCAAACCGTATTGTCAGCCTGCATTGTGCGGTCTTTTTGTCAGATAGCCTTAAATCGATGTGATAACCATTTCTGATAGATGAAACCACATCCTCCAGATCGGTAGCAACAAAGTCATAGACCTGTGTTCTGTAACCCATTTTGTTCAAATCCGGCATGATACTTCTCACGGTATCCTTTACTACTACAGCACTTTCTCCTTTGCTCAGTTTGAGTTTCGTTTCTCCTTTGGTGACTGATACTTTACCGGTTTCTACATCTATACGGACAGGTTCTTCCGCATAAGCCTTCACATTGAAAGATGTACCCAGTACCTGCACCTGAGTACCATTGGCATCAATGATAAAAGGATGAGCAGCATCAGGCTGTATGTCAAAAAAGGCTTCTCCTTTCAGTATTACTTTTCTTTCCCTTCCATCAAAATGCTCAGGATATGTAAGCGTGGAATGATAATTCAGAAATACTTTTGAACCATCCGGTAAAATTTCCTCTCTGGTATTTTCAGTTGTTGCGAGTTGAAGAGATTGATTTGCAGAAGGTTGCAGTATATACCAACCATAGGCCATCATTATTGCTGATATGACTGCTGCTGCCCACAATACCACCGGTTTTTTCTTATTGGTGATGAGCGGAGATGTGCTGTCCAGTTGCTTTACTTTACCTCTTTCATCGGTTTGCGAAGGAATAGAATCCATCCGGCTCTTCACTTTGTTCCAGGCCAGATCGGTATTGACAGGGAATTTTCCCCGCTGTATTTTTTCGGTTTGTTCCCATAGAATTCTATAGCCTTCAAATTCTTGTACATGTTCGTCAGATATAGCCAGCCAGGCTTGTACCTGTTGTATTTCTGAATCAGATGCTGTTTGGGCAAGGTAGCGCGCCAACAACTCTTCCGGTATTTGGTCATGAGTATTCTTCATGTTTACGGCTTGATTAGTTGTTGGATAAACAGGTAAAAAGAAACGAACACGGAGGGAAGATATGCAGCAAGTTCAACGCGCAGGATTTTTAATGCTTTTCCTATCTGATTTTCAACAGTTTTAATTGATATACCCAATTTGTCAGCGATTTCCTGGTATTTAAGTTCCTCAAAACGACTCATTCGAAACGCTTTCTGGCATTGTTCTGGCAGCGTGCTCACCACTTTTTCAATTCGTTCTTCCAATTCGTTGGCATGAATTGCCTCTGTTACCTGATCGTAGGATTGTGCCGAAAACTGAAGGCTGTAATCGCGGTGTGCTTCACGTACTGTCGCATGCTTGAACCGGTTGAGGCAATGATTGTGTACTGCTCTGTACAAATATGATTTCAGAGAAAGTGTAATTTCCAGTTCGGTGTGTTTCTCCCAAATGGTGAAGAAAACGTGTTGTACCACTTCTTCTGCCTCGTCCTGATCTTTCAACAGGGAGCAGGCATAGTGGCATAACCTCTCGTAATATTTGTGAAAGGTCAGTTCAAATGCCTTTTCATCACCCTGCCTGATCGCAGTGACAACATCCGGGTCTGTAGGGTGCAATGTTTTGTACTTTTGGTTCGGGGCCAAAAATAGGTAATCTCTTTCGATTACAGTATTTTTAAATACAAGAGCGGTTGCAGACACTGTTATAATTTCATTTTGTCATATGACAATCCACTACACGATAACCCCTATGCTGATGAGAGTCAGAGCAAGAAATTATCTGCTTTCGTTGATAATACGATTCGGGCTATAGCTGTATGAGCCAGCACTTTATTTGATCATGCCATATCGTACACGTGCAGCTTTTTTTGACATGCCATCGTAGTGCCACCATTCTGTAGTATTCTGTGTGAAACCAGCCTGTGTCATGGCTGATCGCAGAATTTTTCTATTGGCAATTTGTTTTGATGTGAGTTTGCCTTGTCGCAGCATTTCGGCCTCAGACCGTGGGTAGGCGAGGGGGCCAAAGTAATCGTATTTGGTTCCCATATCCAAAGCAACCCCTTTTTCATCGGCCACCGTCAGGTCAATAGCGCAGCCAAAGTTATGATTGGATCCTATTTTCGGATCTGCTACATATTGCGTTTTACTGCCTTCCGGAATTTTGAGCAGGTCGAGCGCTTTCCAAAGTTCATATTGAACCGAATTGGGACGTGCGGCATCGTATACGAGAAAATGATAACCAGGTTTGGCTTTTTGTAAAAGTTGGTGTGCTTTTACAAGGCGAGCTCCCATCTCCGGTTGCAGGTAAGCGCGTGTAAGATCCCCGTATACATCTTTACCTACAAAATTATCCGTAGTAGAATATTTCAAATCGACAAGGATAGTCGGATCCAGCTCCTGTATATCAACGAGTCCCTGGCTGATCATTCTCTGTTCTACCTCCGGAAGTTTTGCAGTTGAGCGGACCTTATTTTCTTTCTGACCATAGCTGCTCAGAAAAATCAGATTACAAAAAATCAAAAGTGCAGGACGCACAAAAAAATGAATAACTTTTACCATAGCCGGCAAAGATATTCATTAATGTAAACGGAGCAACAGGACTTGGTAGGATCTGATCAGTATCTTTTCAATTTGAAACTGGTAAGTCCACCTTCATAGTTGATCTGTATTTTATTTGCGGCTGATTCGTATCCGCTGGTTCTATATAAACCGTCACTTATTTTTTCAAGACCGTCCAGTTCTTTAGAATTAAGTGCACCGTCAAAACGCATCTCGCACCCACTTGTTCTGGGAATTTCAAGTTTTACCGATGCTACGCCTGCCTCAATTTCTACATCTGTTTTGGAATATTTGTCTCCCAATTTAATATCCATATCGGCTACGCCTGTACTCACTTTCAATTTCTCAAGCTGGTAGTTGGTAAAATCAAAATCCCCTTCTCCAGCACCTATTCCAAGATCAATGGTCCAGACAGGTTTGGTATTTAAACGGATTTTTGCCTCGTTGGACATTTTGCCATTTTTGATCTTGATATTCCCTTCCTCCATTTTCAGATTCACAGTTACACTGTTTTCCAGCTTGTTCACCGAAGTGTTGGATTGGAAGCCTACAAATGTACTTCGGGTTGAAGCATCAAATAATTTATCTGTATAGCCATTTACAGAAAAAGATCCAGCTCCTCCTTCCAGGTTGAGAGTGGCCTTTTGAACAAATTCCTCCATTTCATACTGAAATGATCTGTTGATGGCCTTCCCGTCTTTACGGCTCCGGTCTTCCAGATATGCATTGTCATCATCGCTGGTATCTTCGTTGTCATTATCCCGGTGGTGTCTTCTATCGTGGTGATCGTCGTCATCCCAGTCAAAATTCCAATTACGATTATTGAACTTATCGTTGGTTTTATTCGCGAGTCCGCCAAAAACTGCCAGCGTAATCAGCAAAGCAACTAGTCCGCCGGATGCGCCACTTGCAGTCCGGGAAATAAGAAGTACTACACCGGCGACGATAAGAAGTACAGGCCAGTAGGGCAATACTTCGCTCCACTGGATGTGTATCAGATTCATATTTCGCAGGAGCCAGAACGTACCGAACAAAACCAGTAATCCTCCCCATACAATACCTCTGGATGTTTTCATGGCTTATATATTTGAATGGTTTGATGTTCCTGACTTCAGAAAGTTTTTAACAAGAAGCAAGCCTCCTGCAACGATCATGATAATGGGTGTCAGATAATTCCCGAAGTCAAAATCAGTAAGTTCCTGTATCAGAAAGAGGGCGCCGACAACAATCAGCATGACTCCCCAGAAAATGTTTTTAAAGTTCATGGCGCTATGTTTTAATGGTTAGTTATCAATTATTAATGGTTGATGGCCGGAACTGGTCAGCTTAATTCACCTTGATAATCCGATCATCATCTTCATCATCTGGCTTTTTATTTTCAGGATCTTCCGGAAATCGGGAAGGTGAATCGGATGATGAAAATGGTGTATATGGCTGCGGTTCCGGTTCAACAGGTGCCGGATCTACGGGTTCTGTAGGAGGTGGAGTGGTTGGATATACAGTATTGTTATTGCTTTCCTGAGCTTTGTCGCGTTGGCGCAGGATTAAAAATGCTCCTACAACAATTAGTGCGATTGGCCAGAAATAAGATTTGATCTGGTACCAAATAGGCAGATCGTCAAGCAGCATCAAGGCGCCGAACAAAATCAGGGCTCCTCCCAGAATCATAATCGTCTGATCCGAACGTTTCTTGTCAGATGCCGGATCACTCGGTTTGAATGAATGTGAATCAAAACTTACTGTATTGTTATATGGGACAGACGGACCTGTAGGTAACACAGCCCATAAAATGATATATAAAATCCCTGTCCATCCGAAGCTTGGAGGTATTGGAAGAAATAACATGACTACAAATAGAACGCGGATGATCACTACGTCTATCTGAAAATATTGAGCAATACCGGATGCTACTCCTCCAAATACTGCCTGGTCTGGGATTCTGTGCAATTTCTTTTCCATAGTTGGTTCAGTGTTTATTTGCAATCAAAGGTAGTTGGTAATGCAAGATACTGAAAACTGGAAAATTATTATCGGTAATGTAGCGTGTTGAAAGGTTATTTTAAGTGGTAACTTGAATTTCGAGCAGGTGATGAGCTGATAGTCATACATTCTCTAACCATTAATTAGACAGAATAGCTTGTCTATTGTTCTTCCAGCGCTTCCAGGATATCCATCATACTACCGAAGTCTTTGTAACCCGGACGGATTTCTTCACTTCCTCTGAGTGCAATACCAAGCTTAGGGAAAATTTCAGTAAGTGCGGTGACAGAGAATTCATTATCCAGACCAAAACCTGTAAGTAGCGGGTATTCTTCGGAAAGGTGTCCCAGCACCTGCATCCACTCCTCTGAGAGTGTTGCTTCACTGTCACTTTCCAAGAGGAAATGAGTTACGTCGGACTCATACCTGCTTAGGATAGATTCTATTTCCGAAGCATCGTAGGTATCAACACTTACACGCAGCAATAAAGGAAGATTGAGCTCGCTGTGTAAATAGCTTAAAATTCCCGAATCTTCTACCTGCAGAGCATGAACCGGGTATTGACTTAATGTATCAATGATTTTAGCAGGGTCTTCCTGTGCAGTTTCTGCGACCAGTGTGACACCGGCAAGCCAGGAACAAATATCCTCAAACTTCTTGGGGCTGATATAATTAGGGGAGTCTTCATCAATGGAAAAACCAAGCATTTCAACACCCATTCCAGCGCAGTAGCGGGCATCGGAAAGGTTAGTAACGTTGCTGATCTTTACGGTTCTGGTAAGCATATTCGATTACAGTTTATCGCGCAAAGATAAGTCAATGCTTCTGAAAATGTAACGCTTTTTGCTTATAGCAAATTGAAATTAGCAGAATGTAGACCTAGTATTAGGTGCTATAAGAGCTTAACTTACTCGTTGCTAATTTGAGAGCTTCTTCCATTAAAAAACCTCTCAAACTTAAATCAAAGTCAATTTCGGGCCAGTGAATACCGTAATCAGAAATCTGATACTGGTCGAGATGATACTCAATGGCATTATGTAGCTGAGGAAAGTCAGAAAGTTTACGCTGAATGATTTGGCCATTATTTAAGAAGAATAGTGCGATGTCTAAATCTGTTAAAAAACCGAAGTGCTTTATTTTTAAGTTCGTCTCAATAATAATCTTATCAAATTCATCATTACATACCATAATGTCTTCATTCATATCATCGGCCAGTATATCAGATAGTTCTTTACTGATTGAAGGTTTCATGCCAGGATTTGATAATGGTTTCATAATTTTCTATGATAATATCAATGATTTGACGCAACTCATTTTTCTTAAATCCATGATTGTAGGACAATTGTATGATTGGTACCAAGATAATTCTTGCATCATTTTGCCCTCTTGAAACATGAATATGTATTGGTTCATGCTCATTCATGAAAAAGTAGAAACGATATCCATGTAAGAATAAAACGGTTGGCATATAAAATTAACTATTAAAATCATATACTAAAATACAAGGAGGAACATGAATTTATAGTCTGTGTTCCTCCTTGTATTTTAGTTATTACTTCGCTGAAAACTTATACACTGTGGTAGTGCGGTAAGTATCGCCAGGTTTTAAAGAAGTGCTTGGGAATTGTGGTTGATTAGGAGCATCCGGATAATGTTCAGTTTCAAGGCAAAGGCCAAATCTCTTAAAGAATGTAGCACCTTTACCTGACAGACTTCCGTCCAGGAAGTTCCCTGAGTAAAACTGAACGGCAGGCTCCGTAGTGAATACTTCCATAAAACGTCCGCTTTCAGGATCCTTTACGGTTGCAAAAGGAATTAGTCCTTTGTTTGTACGGTTGATCACCCAGCAATGATCGTATCCTCCACCGTTTTTGATTTGCTCATCTTCAGTTTTGTCAATGCCTGTACCCACCACAGTAGGTTTCCTGAAATCGAACGGCGTACCTTCTACAGCTCTTAATTTACCTGTCGGGATCAACTCCTTGTTTACGGGCACAATGCTGTCAGAAAGAATAGTTACTTCATGACCAAGAATATCACGTTTCAAGCCGGTCAGATTGAAATAGGAATGGTTGGTGAGGTTAATAACAGTTTCCTTATCGGTAGTTGCAGTATAGTCAATACTAATCGAATTCTCGTTAGTAAGTTTGTAAACCACAGTCACAGTGAGATTTCCTGGATATCCTTCTTCCATGTCCTTGCTGGTATATTCCAGTTTCAAACCTACAGTCGAATCCTCTTTTACTTCAGTCGCTTTCCATAATACTTTATCAAAACCTTTGATGCCTCCATGCAGAGAATTCGGTCCGTTATTGATCGCAAGCTTATATTCAGTCCCGTTCAACGTAAATTTTCCGTTAGCGATACGGTTGCCAAAACGCCCTACCAAAGCACCGAAAAACGGATGCTCTTCCAGATAAGGAGCAAGGGAGTCAAAACCAAGCACAACATCTGCCCATTCTCCCTTTTTGTCAGGCGCGGTAAGTTTCGTAATAATACCACCATAGTTCGTGATATTCACGGTCATGCCGTTTTTGTTTGTCAGCGTATATAAATCTGCTGTTTGTCCGTCGGGAAGTTCTCCGAATACTTCTTTCGAAATGGTACTGATCATCTCTTGTTTATCATTGGTTTTTGAGCAGCTGGCCAAAGCAAGTCCAACCAGTGCTGTGAATAAATAGGTAATTCTTTTCATGCGGCGGATTTAGGTTTAATATTGATAATAGGTTGAATTGAGCCTGCTATTCCTAAACAGCCTCAGATTTTAAAAGTAAAGTTCTTCCGTACCATCTGTGATTTTCACGCGATAGCATGGCAGGTCTATACCAAACTTCGATTTATAGCCTTGTTTCATTTTATCTTCAAAAGCATCAACACTGTCTTTTTTAATCAGATTAATCGTACAGCCACCAAATCCGCCTCCCATCATGCGTGCTCCCAGTACATCATCATTTTCGATTGTCTGCTCAACCAGATAGTCAAGTTCGGGACAACTCACTTCATAATCATGCTGAAGACCACGGTGTGTTTCATACATTTTTTTTCCGAAGCTTTCCAGATCGCCGGCAATCAGCATATTACATGCATCCGTTACACGTTGAATTTCGCTGGTTACATATTTGCATCTGCGGTATACAACATCACCCATTTCATCCTGATGTGCTTCAACTGTTTCGGGAGAAACATCTCTCAGACTCTGGATAGACGCATCATATTTCCGGAGGATTGCGATCCCTTTTTCGCATTCCAGGCGCCTGGTATTGTATTCTGAACTGGCCAGAGAATGTTTGACGCTCGTGTCACAAAGCACCAGCAGGTATTCATCCATCGGGAATGGATAGTATTCAAAATCAAGGCTACGGCAGTCCATTTTCATTACAGATTCCTTTTTGCCAAATGTGGAGGCAAACTGATCCATGATACCGCTTTGCAGGCCGATAAACTCATTCTCCACTTTTTGCCCCATTTTCACAATATCCCATTTTGTGAGGCCGAGTGAGAACATTTCATTTAATGCAAAAAACAGGCAACATTCCAATGCAGCTGAAGATGACATGCCTGCACCTGCCGGAACATCTCCACCGAATGTGGCCTGGAAACCACCAATGGATTTACCTATTTTCTGAAGCTGATCTACTACTCCCAGCTGGTACAGAGGCCACGACTTTTTAGGTTTACTCAGGTCATCCAGTGTAAAACTGTAGGTATCGTTAAAGTCCGCCGCGTGAAGAATTACCTGATTGTCATTACGCGGAGCAATCACAAAATAAACCGCTTTGTCAACACTTGCGGGCAATACAAAACCATCGTTGTAGTCGGTATGCTCTCCGATCAGGTTGATTCTTCCGGGTGAACGAAAAATGCGGGGTGCCGGTGAATGATCTGAATTTCCGAAATGGATATAATATTTTTCTCTGATTTGTTCAGCTACACTTATTGATGTATTAGACATGCGGTTAGTTATTGGGCATAAATAGTAATATCTGGTTAATATCCTTTGGCCAGATTAATCTGGTCAAATATATCACTGCCATTTTCGATTGCAAAGATGTTGTTCAGGAATAAATCTACTTTTCCCAAATGTTCGTCTGCGCGCCCACCTCCTGTATGCTGTGTGAGAATCACATTTTTCATTTCCCAAAGTGGACTATCCGCAGGCAAAGGTTCAATATCTGTTACGTCGAGCACGGCTCCATCCAGATGCCCATTGTTAATTGCATCTAACAGCGCTTGTTCGTCCGTAGTACTGCCGCGACCAACGCTGGCATACACAGCACCTTTTTTTATTGTTTTGAAAAAATCAGCATCTGCAAATTTTACGGCTGTACCCGGCAAAGTGTTTATCACCAGATCAGCATGCGGCAATTCATTAAAAAGTTCTTCACGACTTCTGAGTGTTGCATCCGGTGATGTTCGGGCGTGCAGATGCGTATAGGTACCAAAGCCTTTGAGAATCTCATTCATCGCCTGACCTATGGTTCCTGCTCCAAGAATAATGGCATTCTGGCCGTGTAAAATACGGAGATTGGCCCGTAGTCTGGCGCCAACCCATTCTGATTTTTGTTGTAGCAATATCAGGTCCTGTAGCCCCCTGTAAAGAGCAAGTACCCCGCCGATAATCGTTTCAGCGCAGGGGCGTGCAAACCAGTTTCCCATGTTTGCTACTTTGACCTGCTCAGGCAGGGAAATGGATGCATATTGATCAAAACCAGCGGAATCAAGTTGCCAGAACTGCAGATTCGGAGAAACATTTTCAAACCATTTTACGGGTGGGTTTCCAAGAATGAAATCAGCTTTCCTGAATGTATTTTCTGCTTCATCATCGGATGTCAATTGTGAGTGAAACACAATTTCATATTTGGGTGACAAAGCATCAACCAGTTTGCTGCGAAGAGATTCTGTCAGTGTTGAATGGCAATAAATAATCATTTTTTTACTGTTTGCGGGAATCATAATCCCATGAGTACACTACTTATATTTCCTATGTATGACTCGCCAAAGGACAACCAATCGTAACAGTTGTACCTGCCCCGGGTTCACTATAAATCAGGAACTCACCCCCAAATGAGTCAGTCCGTTGTTTGAGATTGAGGAGTCCGTTACCATTGTTATTCTTTTCTTCATATACAAAACCTATACCATCATCCTGTATGATAAGCAGAAGATTTTCAACTTCTACCAATATATTGATGTATACATTCTGCGCTTGAGAATGCCTTACAATGTTATGGAGAATTTCTTTGTAGACCAGAAAAAGATTCCTGCGACTTTCATTTGGTATGCGTAGATTGATTTCCTGAGAAGGGAAATTGAAATGTAAAGCAATGGGATGATGTTCGAATAAAGTATAGGCTGTTTCTTTGGCCCGGAAAGTGAAGTTATCAACTGAATTATGAACCGAATGAAGGCTCCAAATGATTTCTCTCATACGGGTGATGACTTTTCTGGAAGTTTCTCCAATCCGACTGATCGTCGGCTCTGCGGCAGCCCCTGAGCCGTTCAGCTGCTTAATTGCAACATAACTCATCACGCTTATACTACTCAGATCGGCTCCCAATTCATCATGTAAATCTCTCGAAATATCATCTCTGATACGTATCAAAGCGGATTGTTTTCTGTCATTCTCAAGAAGTTGTTCAATCAACTGCTCTTGTGCCTGTATTTTGTCCAGTTCGTTTTTTCTATTCTGCACCGACATACCCAGCGTAAAACATAATACTTCCATGATCACACCTATTTCCATATAGGTTATCGGAAACGAAAGTGCTGTATCTGGATTTCGGTTAAAAATATGAGGCAAAAAATTAGTGGTGAGCGCAAAAAGGCAGCCCAAAACAAAGAAAAAAGAGCCTGCTATAAAGTAACCTACAGCTACTTCTCTTAACTTAAGAATGCGGGGTACCACAAAGAGGGCACCTAAGGCAAGCAGACAACGGAAAAAGATATAGGTATTGCTCTTAACCACATTTGCAGAGTCCCCAAGATAAAAAGCAAAGTCAACTGCAATTTCAATGGCAAGAATAATATTCATAGCTCTGAGTATCCTGTAACTAAAAGGATCCAGCCGCGGAATATCGATCAGGAGAATGGCAAACCTGATGTACAGAAGAAAAGCCAGGGATTCTACTGCAGCCACTTTGAAGTTGGTGCCCGGTAAATAGTTTGCTTTGCCATAATCGATATCATCCCAGTAAAAAGTGACGATCATGCAAAGAATGTAGAGAGCATATTGCCAGTAAATAGGCTTGCGATGCTGGATGTATGAAAACAGCGCATACAGTGCCATCATTGATAACATACCATCAAAAAACAACCGCAGCTGTGGATAAGGTATGGCAGGAAACATGCTGTTGGTTAGGGGGTTATATCAACCAACAATGTACGAAGGATTCTTGTGATTTAGTGCAAGCTCTATAGAAACATACTTTCAATTCAACTTCTTATATTGGTAGGAATAATCAGGAGCAATCTGAAGAATCAGTTTGCCTGGCTCTACAATAAATGGCACTGTACGATTGGCTAGTTTGCTAAGATAATCACTTTCGAAGTTCATATTGGGGCAGGCCATCAGGGTACCCGTAAAACGTCCGAAATGAATTCGCTTTCCCTGTACCTCCATCGAACTGCTGAATTCATTGCAACCTGCAAACGCAAAAACCTGATTCAGGGCAAGATTAAGTTCCATACGCGGGAGACCTTTGGGGAAGGAGTTGATATCAAGTGGTGCTTGATTAATACTTTCCAGAACCCATACATCATTCAAGCGGTAGTCAGACAAATAGGATCCGCAACCAGTAAAGCGTTTCTGACCGTAGCTAACCTCTACGGTTTTGGGAAACTCTTTTCCTGACATACCATCTTCGCAAGGTTTGTCAAATATAATCACTTCAATAGTTTGAGGAACTGTTTGGACACGATAGCTTGTGGCAGCTACGTCCTTGAGTCTGGTGCCATAAGGAGTTGCTATAGATACAGAGTCCCCCTCGAGTACTTTGAAGGTAATATTCTGATCGAAATTGATTTCAAGTGACCAGAAAGGTTCGTTGCCGGAGGCTACGAAATCAACTCCACTTTCCAGCTTATTCATCAGCTGATCAGTATATTTAGCCGGACCTTTATCTCCATAATCCAGCGGTGGAGTATGATTACTTACTCTTTGCTGTTGGCTGCATGCTGTAAACAGAAATACTACCAGAACTGCATTTACTATGTTTTTCATACGGATGTCTTTTCCGGATATATCCAACGATGTTGAGGATTACTGGGCTGGTTCTTACTTTAGTTTTGCCAAAAGTTTCTTACCTCTTGATCGGAATGCCGCTGTTTCAAATTCAATGTTTTCCTGAATGACGAGTTTGAGCTCATTCCGGATTTCAGGGTACAATTTCGAAAGATTGAAAATTATGTGTAACGAAAAGGCTTTTATAGCCACTGCAGTGTGTTTTTTCTGAACAAAATCAAAGCATGCATTTAAAACTTCGCCATGAAGTGGCTCTGGAATATATGTATCTTCTAAGATTCTGAGACTGTTACGGACGACGGCATCGTGTGCGTGAGGCTTGGATATCTGACTAACGATAATATTCAAATAAGGTTGTATCGCTTTCGGATTTTTCTGTGCAACCCAACTTAAACTCCAGGCTGCTCTTTGTGCCAAACGTGTATCGCCGGAGGTGTAACAATCAACCAATTCACTCAATAATATCTCAGAGTCAACTGCATATGTGGCTATCTGCAGCACTAATGCTTTGGATTGAACCTGATGTTTAAGAAGCTCTTCCCGGATGTTCATTTGTATCAGATCCTGTCCAGATTGGTAATAGCTGCTCCAATATAATGCATTTTGAGAGAATGAGGTAATTATAAGTATAAAACCGGTTTCTCATTGAAACGAAAAGGTCTCACGCAGTGAGCATGAGACCTTTTTGATGATCAGTGTCAGGATCAGAAATTGTTGTCACCTACCATGTCTTCCGGCTTTACCCATGCATCAAATTCTTCCGGAGTAACATAGCCCAAAGCCACGGCAGTCTCTTTTAATGTAGATCCGTTTTTATGAGCTGTCTGCGCAATTTCAGCTGCTTTGTAATAACCGATTTTTGTATTCAATGCCGTTACAAGCATCAGAGAATTGTTCACGTGCTTTTTGATATTTTCATGCAAAGGTTCGATACCAACCGCGCAATTATCATTGAAAGAAACACAAACGTCACCGATGAGTCTTGCTGAATGCAGAAAGTTGTAAGCCATCAAAGGTTTAAAAACATTCAGTTCAAAATGACCATTGGAACCTCCGATACCAATAGCAACATCATTACCCATTACCTGAGCTGCCACCATCGTCATCGCTTCACATTGCGTAGGATTCACTTTGCCAGGCATGATAGAGCTTCCTGGTTCATTATCAGGAATATAAATCTCGCCAATTCCTGAGCGTGGTCCCGATGACAACATACGAATATCATTACCGATTTTCATCAGACTCACTGCAACTGTTTTCAATGCGCCGTGAGCTTCTACAATGGCATCATGCGCTGCCAGTGCTTCAAACTTGTTTTCGGCTGTAATGAAAGGCAGTCCCGTTAAAGTAGCGATATGCTTTGCCACATTTTCCGAATAACCGGCAGGAGTATTGATTCCGGTTCCTACTGCAGTACCACCCAGTGCAAGCTCAGAAAGATGCGCAAATGAGTTATAGACTGCACGCAGACCGTGATCCAATTGAGAAGCATATCCAGAGAATTCCTGGCCCAATGTTAAAGGAGTCGCGTCCATGAAGTGCGTGCGACCGATTTTTACCACGTTACGGAATGACTCAGCTTTTGCTTTCAGCGTATCGCGCAATTTTACGATACCAGGAATTGTAACATCTACCAGAATCTTATATGCAGCGATGTGCATGGCAGTAGGGTAGGTGTCGTTGGAAGATTGCGATTTATTAACGTCGTCGTTAGGGTGAAGGACTTTGGTTTTATCAGCAAGTTCACCTCCCTGTAAAACATGTCCCCGGTAAGCAATTACTTCATTGCAGTTCATGTTAGACTGAGTACCTGATCCTGTCTGCCACACTACAAGTGGAAACTGATCGTCAAGCTGGTCAGTCAGAATTTCATCACAAACTTCACCGATCAGGTCACTTTTTTCTTTTGGCAAAACACCAGCCTCATAGTTTGTAATAGCAGCTGCTTTTTTGAGGTATGCAAAGGCTTTAATGATTTCCTTCGGCATCTTGTTGATATCCTGTGCAATAGGGAAATTCTGAATTGAGCGCTGAGTTTGTGCACCCCAGTATACATGGGCAGGAACCTGTACTTCTCCCATGGTATCTTTTTCTATACGGTATTCCATTTGATGATTTTAAATGAATAGGTAAAAGGTATAATTTACAAGTGGGTAAAGTTAGGACTGACAGTGGAGTTTTGGTATTTTTTATGGAGAAATGTTTCTTCTGAAAGGCAAAAATGCCGCTGGTGAGTCTGCCCCACAAGAATGTTGTCAGAATGAGCCTAGCGGAACGGAGCACTTGATACCGATGTGAGGCTGTATTGACAGCAATGGAAATATTGCAACTGCACCAACATGAACTGAAGGAGAGGATTGCTATTCCATCCTGCTTATTTTCAGCTTTATGTATGATTTTAGCCGATTCAATAAGTTATTCAAATAAGCAGTTGACTTAACTCATACATTTAGGAGCTTTTTCTAATTCGAAACTCTTAACTTAATAAGTCGATGTCATCTAAAATCCTCGTTACCGGAGCAACCGGAACCATGGGCAGAGCCCTTGTTCAAAGCCTGTTATCAAAAGGTTTGGCATTTGACGCAGCGGTGCGGGATGTAGAACGCGCAAAAGTGCAGCTGGGAATCTCGGATCATCTCGTTTATTTTGATTTTGAAGATCCCTCTAGTTTTGAAAAAGCTACAGAGGGTGTAGATAGTGTTTTCTTGCTTGGCCCACCATTCAATTTGGAGATTGTGGATCTTTTGTTTCCGTTCATTGATTTCTTAAAAGAGAAGAAAATAAAAAAGGTGGTATATCTATCTGCACTGGGTGAAGAAATTATGAAAAATCTGCCCTGGCACATAGCCATAGCCGAAAAATTACACAATGACGATTTTGACTACACGGTACTTAAACCTTCTGTTTTTGCTCAAAATTTCAAAAATTACGCAGGTGATATGATCATGAAAGACAATGTCATTTTTGTAACTGCCGGAGAAGGTCGTGTTGCCTTTATTGATGCCGATGATGTTGCAGAGGTGGCTTCCATCGTTTTGACAAAGGACGGGCATAGTAAGAAAACCTACCCGCTGACAGGTCCTGAGGCTTACACTTTTTATGATGCCGCTGAAATATTGACGGAAATTACTGGAATGCAGATTTTCTATCCAAACCCTACTGACGAGCAATTTATAGCCGGATTAACTGCCGCCGGAATACCTGATGACATGATTCAGTATATGTTGCGAGCATATGGCATGATGGCCAATAATAACACCGACATCATTAATAATGTTGTAGAACAAATAACAGGCAAAAAGCCCTCCTCTCTCAAAGATGTGTTAATCCGTGATTTCGCTTCCTGATTAACCTGAAAATTGTAATTAAAAGGAAAGAGCAGGTACCAGAATATACCTGCTCTTTTTGTATTTTTATGGCTAATGATAAAGGCACCTGGAACCGGAATGAAGCCAGGGCTGCTTTGGGTAATAGGATTTATGCGACTAACTTGCCACCTCATTTGGCATAGGACACCCATAGATTGTCATTTGTTGTCAGGTTTAGTCATTGACCATACCTGACAACCTACCGATGAATAACCATTTAATATTTAAAGTTTTGACCTTAGAAGAAAGAATCAACAAGTCGGAAACAAGCGTTTTTAAAACAGTTTTTCCAAATAACACAAACCATTACGATACGCTTTTCGGAGGAACTGCCTTATCCATGATGGACGAAATAGCTTTTATCACCGCCACCCGTTTTTCCCGCCTGCGTTGTGTTACCGTGTCTTCTGATCGCATCGATTTTACACATCCTATTCCGGCCGGAACGATCATTGAGCTTATCGGACGTGTAGAGCATGTAGGTAATACAAGTATGAAAGTGCGTGTAGATATTTTCGTAGAACATATGTACCATGAAGGACGTGAAAAAGCAGTATCCGGTATCTTCACCTTTGTGGCGCTGGACGAAAGTCACAAGCCTACAAAAATATTTCGTGGTTGAGGATCTAATCAGGTTCATCATGCTACAGATACTACTTTTAGATTAAATGGCTTTATTTGTTGAGAATTAGAATTGTTTATGCACAAACAGCCGGATTATATTTCTCAATTGGATGGTCTTCGGGCAATCGCGATTGTGCTTGTTATTATATTTCATTGGTTCCCTGAAGGTGAAGGTGTCAACAGAATAGCAAACGGTCCTTTAGGCGTTACGCTCTTTTTTGTTTTAAGTGGTTTCCTCATAACCAGAATACTCCTTTCAAACAGAAATTATCTCGGAGAACAGGGCTTTGCAGGAGTTTATAAGAACTTCATGATCAGGCGGATGTTACGGATTTTTCCGCTCTATTATCTTACACTGCTGCTGGTCTGGCTGGTGCAGTACGTTCCTTTTATTCCAAAGATATCTACACAGCTTTATTCCAATCCGTTATATTATGTCCTGTATCTGTCAAACTTTCTGATAGAAAAACTGCACGACTGGTCGGATGTTTTATCGCCATTCTGGTCGCTGGCTGTGGAGGAGCAGTTTTATATTCTGTGGCCGGTTGTTATGCTTATTACGCCTTCTCTATATGTGAAGAGGGTGATTATCTTGACTATATTGCTGGGTGTAGCATCCCGACTTGTTTTTTCGGTATATAGTCTGGATGAAGGAGTATTGATGCCTACCTGTCTGGATGCTTTTGGATTGGGGGCGATATGGGCATACACATTGTATTACAACGATGCACCTGAAAAATTCCTGAGGTTACTAAAAATAGTTGCAGCACCGGCACTGCTATTGTTTGTAATTATTTGTTTTGGATATGGTGGAGTAGTGCTGAAGACAATTATGTTCCGGACATCGATGTCCGTTTTTTGTCTTTATCTGGTAGCTACAGCCAGTTATGGAAATGGTTTTAAATCCGTTTTTGGTACAATCCTGAACGCCTCTCCGTTGAAGTATATCGGAAAGGTGAGCTATGGCTTGTATGTTTATCATATGCTCGTGCCCGCCTTGGTCATTCCATTGATTGTCAAGCTGGCCGGGAGATTTTTACATGTTGAATTCACGGTTGATGGCTTCACCGGCGTCTTTTTCGCCTTCATTGTTTTGATGATTGTAGCCTCCTTATCCTGGTACTGTTTTGAAGCACCTTTCAACAATCTGAAACGATTTTTTCAACTAAAGAGAAGCAAATAAAAAAACAGCACTGACCTATTTTGTCAGTGCTGTTCGTCATTGTTATCAAAATTTCTTTTTCCGAAGAGATCTTTCATAAAGTAACTGAAGCATTCCGTCCTTAAGACCCACATCAGGAACGTGAATAATTTCGGCACCGGCCCATTTCATGGCTGAAGTATAAATATCTCCGGCAGGAACAATTACATCGGCACGGTCAGGGTTCAACTGAAGTTTATTGATCCGGTCATCCAGAGAAAACTGAGCAATGTAGTCCTTCATCCGGGTTATTTCTGCCAGACTGGTAGACTTGTCGCTAAGTTTAGAAGACAGGTCAAACAGTTTATTGATATTACCACCGGTGCCTACCGCTTGAATAGGTTTTGAAAAATCTACATGTGCAGTAATCCATTCCTGGACCTTAGGCCACACATTTTTGGATTCTTTTCCTTCCAGAAGTCGCACAGAGCCGAGTTTGAACGATTTGGCGATGATTTTTTTTCTATCCTGGTACAGATTCAGCTCAGTGCTGCCTCCGCCAACATCAATGTGCAGGTATTGTCCATCATCCAGTGACTTCACTACTACATTGTTTACCAGCTCAGCCTCACGCTGTCCGTCAATGATTTGTATATGAATACCGGTGCGTTGCTCTATATGTTCACGGACTTCATGTCCATTTTCAGCTTCACGCATGGCTGATGTGGAACAAGCCATATAATCTTCTACTTCGTGAAGCTCCATCAATAGCTGATAAGCCAGCATGAGCTTCATCATGCGATCTTCACTTAAAGCAGAGATCTTTCCTTGTGTGAATACATCGTGTCCCAGTCGAAGGGGAAACCGGACATATTCTACTTTTTTTAAACGGGAGATGCCTTCATCCTGCAATACAGAGGAGATTTGCATACGGGCCCCATTCGATCCTATATCTATGGCCGCGAATTTCAAATGCTTATTGTAAGGATTAATAAAAAGCCAAAAATAGCTGTTTCAAACAAAAAACTCAAAGATCCCCGGGCTGGAGGATCTTTGAGTTTACATTTTTTTTCCAATCTGATACAATAATTTCATTTTGACACCCGGCCCCGTTCGTTGGGTTGTAGGATTGAGAGGCTTGAAATAGCTGTAAACATAGCCCTCTATCTGAACGACAATCGGGTGCCAGCTCTTCTCAATTCCGGCTGTAACATTCATGGAATTGAAAAGTGGGATATCCATTTTTCGCTCCAGAGATTGATTGTTAAACTCTTTTCCTGTTATTGGAAGCCAGCAATCGTAAGTAATTTTCTCCTTTCCGTTAAGTGTTACATTTGTTCCGGCACCGACGAAATAGCTGAAATCTTTAGCAACCTCATTTCTGTATGCCAGCGTCAGAGGTATTTGCAGTAATGTAGGATTTACGCTGATATTTTTAACCTGAAAGGCCATAGGCACTTCTCCAGGATGCATTTCTTTGAAATCACCTTTATTCTTTTCTTTGAATATTTTTTCCGATCTGAAATTCATTGGTTTGATTTTCAGCCAACTAAGACCGGTCGCTATAGAGAATTTTTTACTTACTAAAACTTCGCCCACTATTGTTTTTACCTGATTATTGCCTTCAAACTGAAATCCTGCGCCGAACCTGTAAGGAGCTTTGATGTTAAGCTGAGGGATAATATGATCCGCCTTTGCTGTTTTCTCAACCTTTTTATGATCCGGAGCAGCAACTTTTGAAACAGGGGTGGTAGTCGCCAGCCATACTTTCCGTGTTTGTTTTGGAGACATCCTGTTAGCCATTGCATACTTCATTGCGCGATAGCTCCCGTTTTCTGGCGTCACAGGGCTTAATTCCGTTATGTGGCTGAAATTTTCGTCCAACGCCTTCGAAGAATAAGATTCTCTACTATTACTCCCGGAATTAATGATTCTGTTTCCGGATGCTACCGAAAGGCTTGACGTTTCTGTATTTTGTGCGAGTTCAGTTTTTTGTTTTGGAACTTGATTCGCATAAGTTTCAAGGCTATGTTCATCCTGATTTGAGACAGATACAGTTTTCTTATTGTAAGAGGTATTTTCAGAATTAGCATACACGGCTCGATTAGTCACTTCATTAGGATGAGGTATATCTGCCAGTTTTTCTGAAGCGTATTTCTTAGGATAACTCAAAATGGGCTCACGAATAATATCTTTCTGTACGATATACACAGTATCCGTCTTTGGAGCAATCGAAGTTGAACTGATCATTCTGATCTCATTCCTAAGTTCAGCCAGATCCTGTTTCAATTCTTTCGTTTGAGACAACTGATTTATATACAAGAACGCCATCACGGTGGTTACCGATGCGGCTGCTGCATATCCAAGCCATGAACCATATTGTTGCCAAAAACCAGGAGGATTATGAACCTGCATATAGCTTTGCATCTGGGCCCAGTTATCCTCATGAAAGTCCGGTGAAATACTCTCTAATTTTTGGCGTATAGTATTTTCAAATTTATTAGTTTTCATTTCCTTTAAAAGACTTTACAGCCCAATCACTTGGGAAGAGATGTGGGTAATATTTTTTTATCAGATGTTGCAAGCGAGCTCTTGCACGTACATAATGCGAACGGACCGTAGCTTCGTTAATCTCCAGCATTTCCGCAATTTCCCTGTGATTGTAACCGTCAACCACATAGAGTAGAAACACGTTTTTGTAAATTGGCTTGATCTCCTGTATCAATTCCAGAATTTCATTTGCGGTGATCTGGCTCACAACATCTTCATCAAAACGCGGATACGGCGCATCTTCCAGAGATACGGTATCTTCGTTGTATTTTTTGTGTTTACGATAATAACTGATGGCAGTATTTACCATAATTGTGCGCAGCCACGCTTTGAAGGGATGGTTGCTGTCATATCTGTCTATATTGTTAAATACCTTCAGAAAACCTTCGTTCAGGACCTCTTCCGCTTCTTCGGCTGTGGAAGTATAGCGCAGACAAATACTTTTAGCGTAGCCAAAAAACTGTTTATATAAAGCACGTTGTGCCTGACTGTTGCCAGCAGAACAAGCAGAAACGACAGACTTGAAGTCGTTCTCATCAAAAGATATTTTTCTTCCAAATAGCAAAGTTAGGGCGTCAAATTGTCAGGGATAATGCTTATTAAAGTAAGTTACGCAGCACATAACCTATCTGTTGCAGAGGAGGTAGAAATATTTTCTTAATTTTTTTAAACGAGATTGCAACACATGCATCACGGGTAACGTAAAGGCTATATGAACGTCAAAAATGGCGTTTACTGGAATGATAAAAACAAGGCTTGAACCTTTAGAAATATAAAGATTTTTGTTAGGGGTGAGTTGGAATACGGTGCTGAAACTTTCGGTACCGTATTTATTTTTTATGGACCTGCATTTCCAGCTCCGATGAGTTTTTAATCTCACCCATCACAAATAAACTGTGTGTACTACCAATATTTTCCAGTGAACCCAGTTTTTGCATGAGAAACTGTTGATATTGAGACATGTCCTCAACTATGATTTTGAGGAGAAAGTCATAATCGCCGGATATATTGAAACATTCCGTTACCTCCGGCATAGCAACCACAGCTTTTACAAATTTTTCACCCATCACTTTGGAGTGCTCTTTCAAAGCAATGTTGCAGAACGCCATCAGTTTCTTACCTACTTTTTCGCGATCCACCAGAGCAACATATTTTCGGATTACGCCTTCCTTTTCCAATCTTCTCACTCTTTCGTAAACGGGTGTATAGGAGAGGTTTAGCTTTTCTGCCAATTCGCGGGTTTTTAAAGTAGCATCCTGCTGAAGGTACTGGAGTATTCGCGCGTCTGTTTCGTCAAGATGATGCATAGATAGAATATCTTTAATCAATTTTAATTCATCCAAAGATGCGATAAGTTATGCTAAAATCGGACCTCTGTTAGGTTAATAATCTGTTTTTTTTCATTTTATTGAATAAAACATCTATTGCAGTAAATTTGTATCATGATAATATTGCGTACTGCCCTTCGAGCGTATGTGAGCCAATTGAACTAACGGAAAATGATATAATGGTAGCTACAAAGCAAAATGATATTCGTGAAATTTTGAAAAGTCGTATTCTGGTGCTGGATGGTGCTATGGGTACGATGATACAACGCTACAAACTGGAGGATTACGATTATAGTGGAGAACGGTTTAAAAACTGGGCGCACGACGTTAAAGGGAATAATGACTTACTTTCTCTGACCCGCCCCGACGTAATCAAGGAAATACATGCTGCCTACTTTGAAGCAGGGGCTGATATTGCTGAGACCAATACATTTTCAGGTACAACCATTGCCATGGCTGATTATGGAATGGAAGAGCTGGTATATGAGCTGAACTATGAGTCGGCCCGTCTCGCAAGGGAAGTCGCCGATGAGTTTACTGAAAAGAATCCAGACAGACCGCGTTTTGTAGCAGGTTCAATAGGGCCGACAAACCGTACGGCATCTTTGTCGCCAGATGTGAATAATCCTGGTTACAGAGCCGTCAGTTTTGATCAGCTCGTTGAGGCTTACTATGAACAGGTAAAAGCACTAACAGACGGAGGTAGTGATATCCTTTTAGTAGAAACCGTATTTGATACGCTGAATGCGAAGGCTGCGCTTTTTGCCATTGACAAATTTTTCGCAGATGCCAGAGCTGGTAAAGTAGAGAAACTGGCATCCTGGAGAGTAGGAAAGGATGGCGCATTGCCGATCATGGTGTCAGGTACTATTACAGATGCTTCAGGAAGAACACTTTCCGGACAGACTACCGAAGCATTTCTGACATCTATTTCTCATTTGCCATTGCTTTCAGTAGGTTTAAACTGTGCTTTGGGTGCCGATTTGATGCGTCCTTACGTGCAGATACTGGCGGATCACGCTCCATTTTTTACATCCGCTCACCCCAATGCAGGTTTGCCTAATGAAATGGGAGAATATGACGAATCGCCTGAGCAAATGGGCGAAGTCGTTGAAGGATTTCTGAAAGATAACCTTGTCAATATCATCGGCGGATGTTGTGGTACTACACCCGGGCATATTCGTGTTATTGCCGATCTGGCAGCGAAGTACACACCAAGACCAATAGATAAGACGGATCCGATCCTGAAGTTGTCTGGATTGGAGCCAATGAATATCACACCTGATGCCAATTTTGTAAATATTGGTGAAAGATGTAACGTATCCGGTTCGAAAATGTTTGCACGTCTGATTCGTACCGGTGATTACGATGCGGCACTTTCTGTAGCGCGGGATCAGGTTGAGAACGGAGCGCAGGTGATTGACGTCAACGTGGATGAAGGAATGATTGACGGTGTGGAAGCGATGAAGACATTTTTGAACCTGATGGCAGCGGAACCTGATATTTCACGTGTCCCTTTGATGATCGATTCTTCTAAATGGGAGGTGATCGAAGCTGGTCTTAAATGTGTGCAGGGAAAGGCGATTGTAAACTCCATCTCGCTGAAAGAGGGAGAAGAAAAGTTTAAGGAGCTTGCGCAAAATGTACTGCGATATGGAGCTGCTGCAGTAATTATGGCGTTCGATGAAAACGGGCAAGCTGATAATTATGAACGCCGTATTGAGATATGTGAAAGAGCTTACCGGATTCTGGTTGATGAAGTAGGTTTTCCGGCTCAGGATATCATTTTTGACCCGAATATCCTTACTGTTGCAACGGGTATGGAGGAGCATAATAATTATGCTGTTGACTTTATTAATGCAACCAGATGGATTAAAGCGAATCTACCTCACGCCAAAGTTTCCGGTGGTGTATCCAACGTTTCTTTCAGTTTCAGAGGAAACGAGCCTGTCAGAGAGGCGATACATACGGCTTTCCTTTACCATGCTGTGAAGGCAGGAATGGATATGGGAATTGTGAATGCCGGTCAGCTGGGTATCTATGATGAGATTCCAAAAGACACTTTGGAGCTGGTTGAAGACGTACTGCTTAACCGGAGAGAAGATGCCACGGACAGACTTATCACATTTGCAGAGACGATAAAGGATAAAGGTAAGGTAGCTACCGGACCGGATCTGACGTGGAGAACGCTGCCTGTTGCAGAGCGGATCAGTCACGCACTGGTGAAAGGCAATGCCGACTATATAGAAGAAGATGTAGCAGAATGTCTGCCTATGTTTACGCGCCCGCTGGAAGTGATCGAAGGTCCGCTGATGGATGGAATGAGTATAGTAGGAGATTTGTTCGGAGCTGGAAAAATGTTTCTTCCCCAGGTAGTGAAATCTGCGAGGGTCATGAAAAAAGCTGTGGCATATCTTCAGCCTTTTATCGAAGCCGAAAAGCAGGAAGGATCATCCTCTGCCGGTAAAATATTACTGGCAACTGTAAAGGGTGATGTACACGACATTGGTAAAAATATTGTAGGCGTGGTGCTGGGCTGTAATAACTATGAAATTATTGACCTTGGCGTGATGGTGCCAACGGACAAAATTCTGGCAGCTGCGATAGAGCATAATGTGGATATTATCGGATTATCGGGGTTGATTACGCCTTCGCTGGATGAAATGGTAAGTGTTGCGAAAGAAATGGAGCGACGACATCTTAAAATGCCATTACTGATCGGTGGTGCGACAACTTCACGTATACATACAGCGGTGAAGATTGATCCAAATTATTCAGGAGCTGTAATTCATGTGCTGGATGCTTCACGGTCTGTACCTGTTGCAGGAAAACTGATTCAGAGTGACGCGAGCCAGGCGCAGGTATTGCTCGATATTAAAAGCGAATACGCCAAGCTCCGGGAGGATCATGCAAAGAGAGGCGGCGAAAAGGCACATTTGGCTATAGATAAAGCGCGTAGTAATAAAGTGAAGATTGACTGGGCAAATTTCACGGCAAAACGTCCTGAATTTTTGGGAACAAGAGTCTATGACGATTACAGCTTATCTGAAATTGCTGAATACATCGACTGGACGCCGTTCTTCCAGACATGGCAGTTGCATGGGAAATACCCCAAAATATTTGAAGATAAAGTGGTGGGCGAAGAGGCTTCCCGTTTGTTTGAAGATGCTGCCGTATTGTTAGGCCAAATTATCAGAGACAAAAGTCTGAAAGCAAAAGCCGTAATTGGTTTCTGGCCGGCTAATTCGATTCAGGATGATATTGTACTTCATCCTTTTGAAGAAACGGGCATCGCCAATGAATCACATGGTTCACACCAGCATCTGGAGTATAAAATCAGTCAGCCTGCACTGGATAACCTGAGCGCCGGTGAACTGGTAAATGATACATCCATTGTGTTACACCATTTGCGTCAGCAAACACAGAAGGCATCTAATCTTCCCAATTATTGTCTGTCCGATTTTGTGGCTCCTCTCGAGACCGGTCGTACTGATTATATCGGTGGCTTTGCCGTGACGGCAGGTATTGGTATTGAGGCGTTACTGGATAAATACGACAGAGATCATGATGATTACAACAGTATTATGGTAAAAGCTCTGGCCGATCGCCTCGTGGAAGCATTAACTGAGCTTATGCATGAAAAAGTACGTAAAGAAATCTGGGGTTACGCAACAACCGAGTCATTTACGAATGAGGAATTGATCAAAGAGGCGTATACAGGTATTCGTCCTGCGCCGGGTTATCCGGCCTGCCCTGACCACACAGAGAAAAGAATGCTTTTTGATATACTGGAAGCTGAAAAGCTGGGAATTGTGTTGACTGAAAGTTTCGCAATGTATCCTGCAAGCAGTGTGAGTGGCTGGTATTTTTCTCATCCGGATAGCCGTTATTTCCCTGTCGGTAAAATCCATAAGGATCAGGTGGAAGATTACGCGAGGAGAAAGAATATGCCACTAGAGGAAATTGAAAAATGGCTGTCCCCGGTTCTGGGATATTAGTCATCAATTTCGAATTTGCAGAGCGTCCTGAATGATGAGATTCAGGGCGCTTTTTCGTTTTGACCAAATGTTGTAAAAAAATGTGATTTTTTTTATAGCTGATTAATAGACGTTTATACCTAAGTATTAGATTTTAGCCACTATACGGGCATATTTATTTTGTGACTATTTCTGCGCTTTCTCGTTTAAGTAAATATTTAGCGAGGGCAATATACTTTCATTAAAAATCAGGTAATTATACGCTATAATGTTAAGTATTTACGTTGAATATTTGTAACCCAAACCAGTGAATCTAAATACTTAGTCATTCTCAAGGCCATGAATAGGAAAATATCTGTTTTTATCTTGTTGATCTTAATGGCGTCTTCTTTTAAGTATCGCGCCAAAACAGTGGAGTCAACATCTGCGGCACATGCTGCGGTTGCCAAATTGCCAACCTCTTCAGCAAAGGCACCTAAAGTTAGTTTTGATGATTTTATGGTTAGTCTGCAGAAGGCAAATCAGGAACTGGTGAACGGTAATTCAGAAGCTTTTAAGGCGTTATGGTCAAAGGACCACGATGTTACTGCTATTGGCAAACGTAGCGAGGTACGTGTGAAAGGATGGGAAGCAGTAGAAGTGAAGTTGGATGCACATCAAAGCGCGGTTGAGTCTGCAAATGAATATGCTTACGAAAATATTACGACACAAGTAGGATCAGATCTTGCATATTTGTTACAAACAGAACATTATCGCAGGAAGGGAGAGAAACCAATCGACTTGCGTGTTACTTTATTGTGCAGACTTGAGAAGGACGGTTGGAAGATTGTTCACCGTCATGCCGATGAAATGAAGGTAAAATGATATAAGATCTATTCAAATGATGATCTTCGCCGGGCTCAGATTCACAGTCGATAAATTCACTTTAAGTTTTAGCTAATTATTTAGTGCAAAATATTCAGGGAATTCCTTCATTGGGATTCCTTTTTTGTTTGTCACTGTACGAATATTAACCGTAAATGATGCTTATTTTCAACTCCTTCTGATCGTTGATGCATGTAACATTAATTTGTTGTTATTTTGCAGCCTTAAAAAATAGCATCAACTTATATTCATGGAAAGATTTACCGGTCTGATTGGTATTGCCCTCATTTTAGGAATTGCGTATGCGATGTCCAACAATCGTAAAGCCATTAATTATAGAACCGTTGGCGTAGGGCTAGGGCTGCAGTTTGGCTTAGCAGTTTTTATTCTACGGACAGATATAGGGCAGAGCGTATTCCAATGGCTGGGCGAAAAGGTACAGAAACTACTCGCATTTTCTGATAAAGGCGCCGATTTCGTTTTCGGAACATTAGTTCGTCCTGAACTGATGCAACGGGCATTTGGACCGGGAAATGATTTTGTCTTCTTCTTTAAAGTAATTCCGACTATCATCTTTGTAGCTGTTTTGGTGAATATGTTATATCACCTGGGAATCATGCAGCGGATCGTATCCGTGATCGCCCGTGGTGTATATTGGCTGATGGGCGTGAGTGGGGCAGAAGCCGTTTCCAATGTAGCCAGTACGTTTGTAGGGCAGGTGGAGGCGCAAATTATGATCAAGCCTTACTTGAAAAATATGACTAATTCGGAGTTAATGGCTTCAATGACAGGGAGTTTTGCATGTATAGCGGGTGGTGTCATGGCGGTATATATATCGCTTGGTGTTCCAGCCCCATATCTGATTGCAGCAAGCCTGATGGCTGCTCCGGGAGCATTGGTGATTTCCAAGATTGTGTTTCCTGAGACGGAACAGTCCAATACCAAAGGTGCTGTTAAACTGGAGGTAACCAAAACACATGCCAATTTGCTCGATGCTATTGCAGCAGGTGCAAGTGAAGGGCTTAAGGTAGGTTTCAATGTAATCGCAATGCTAATCGGATTTATAGCGCTGGTAGCTTTATTGGATTATTTGCTTGGATTAATAGGTGGTGTTTTTTTATTTCCTGAGTTGAGCTTCAACTTTCTATTAGGAAAAGTGTTCTCGGTTTTTGCATGGGCAATGGGCGTTCCTGGAAAAGATATAGAGGCAGCAGGCTCACTGATGGGAACCAAGATGGTCATCAATGAATTTGTGGCTTATCTTGAAATGGTAAAAATGAAAGAAGCATTGGATCATAAAACCATTGTGATCACAAGCTTTGCACTTTGTGGCTTTGCTAACTTCAGTTCCATCGCCATCCAGGTGGGAGGTATTGGTGAACTGGCTCCTTCCCGCCGGGCGGATCTTGCACGGTTAGGATTCAAGGCATTAATTTGCGGAACACTCGCGTCTTATATGTCGGCTACGCTGGCAGGATTGCTTTTATAGCATCAATTAAGATTCAGATACTGCAGAGGAATGGAAGTACATCCATTCCTTTTTTTGTATGATCATACCATTCATTGTATGGCCTTTTGATTGCCTTTTGGCATGATTATATTTGTGACAAATACTATACGTCATCAAATACACGCTTCAATATGAAAATTATAAAGTTCTCCCTCTCTTTACTTTCAGAAAGTTTTGACGCATTCATGGAAGACAAGGGTCTCAAACTAAGTGCCGCATTGTCATACTATACGATTTTCTCGCTGGCTCCTATGTTGCTGGTGATCATATCAGTACTCAATTTCTTTTATGCTAACGGGAACATTCAGGGAGAACTTTTTTCTCAGATCACGACACTTGTAGGTGCAAATGCAGCACAACAATTACAAGAGATTTTGGAAAATGCAGAGATGTCAAAAAAATCGGGAGTAGCTGCGGCGATCGGCTTTGGTACTTTGCTGATTGGTGCAACCGGGGTATTTGCAGAAATCCAGGATTCTATCAATTTCATTTGGTCTATCAAGTCCAAACCAAAGAAAGGGTGGCTGCAATACCTTAAAAACAGATTGCTTTCTTTTTCTATTATTCTTACGCTCGGCTTCTTGCTGATGGTATCTCTGGGGATCAATGCAATGGTGGAATTACTGAGTTCAAGGCTGGAGCAGCTGTTTTCTGAGGCTTCTGTTGTAGTTTTTTACATATTAAACATGGCGATTCTGCTGGCCATTATTACAGCATTATTTACAGTCATTTTTAAAGTATTACCGGACGGGCATCTTCGTTGGAAAGAATGTATTGTCGGGGCCACATTTACTGCAGTTTTGTTCCTGATTGGTAAGTTTTTAATCAGTTTTTACATCGGTCAGTCAGACCTCGGTGCCACCTACGGAGCATCAGCATCTGTTGTGATTTTGCTCACCTGGGTTTACTACTCTTCGATTATTCTGTATTTCGGAGCAGAATTTACAAAGGTGTATGCCGCTCTGGATGGAGTCGCCATCGCACCTAATAAGCATGCTGTATTAATTGTGAGAAGAGAAATTGACGAAGAAACCGGTCAACAGGTTTCTTAATTAAAGTTACACTCCAAAAGCGAAATCCCCCTTATTTTCATAAGAGGGATTTTGTTGTATTGGGAAGAAGGACTCTTTACGGCTCGCACTTCGACTCCACTCAGTGTGACAAGCGACAAAGCTAACTTATTTAACTCCTTAACTTCTCTATCTACCTATTTAATCACCATCTCAAACGGCATTCTCGCCTGCATACCTCCCATATTCATAAGCTTTTTATACATTTTTGCGTAAGAAGCCATTTCACCGAAGTTTTTGTTTAAAGCTTTTTCTTCCTCGTCACCCATCATTTTGGTAAGGAATTCTTCCAGAGGCTTTTTCTTCTCAGGATAGTAGCGTACACGGTAATCTCCTTCTTTCAATTTGGCAGAAGAAGCTGCCAGTTTAATGGCTTCGTTGATACCTCCAAGTTCATCTACAAGTCCATTGCCTTTTGCTTCAACACCCGACCAAACACGTCCCTCAGCCAACGTTTTCAACTTTTCAATCGGCATTTTACGACCTGCTGCTGCTTTCGAAGTAAATTTCTCGTAGCCCTCATTTACACTTTTCTGAATCATTGCTTTTTCAAAATCAGTCATTTCGCGGGTTGCAGTCGGCCAGTCGGCATGTGGATTTGTACCTACACCATCAAAGGTCACACCTAGCTTATTATTCATGAAATCAGTAACATTGAATATCAGACCAAATATTCCGATCGAACCGGTAATGGTATTAGGTTGAGCCACAATTTTATTACAGCCCATGGCCATGTAATATCCTCCTGACGCAGCCACATCCGACATAGATGCAATCACTGGTTTTGTCTTCGATGTTAGCTGAATCTCCCTCCACATAACATCGGACGCCAAAGCACTTCCACCCGGTGAGTTAATTCTGAGGACAATCGCTTTGATCTTGTCGTTGTCGCGTAGTTTTTTTAATTCTTTCACAAACTTATCAGAAGCGATGCCACCGTCAGAATTATCACCACTTACGATTTCACCTTCTGCTACCAATACTGCTATGCGTTTGTTATAATCTCCATCGGTTGATGAATCACCACTTTTCAGATACTTGTCAACACCAATATAGGTAATGTCTTTTTTTGCTTCAACTTTCAGAGAAGTCTTCATGTAGTTTTCAAATTCATCCCAGTAACCCAGATTTGTTACAAGTTTGTGTTGAAGCGCAGACTCAGGATTCTCTACCTTCAGGGAATCAGCAAGGCCTTTTAGTGTCGCAACCGGAATGCCACGTGAAGTGGATACCTTTTGCAAATAATGATCGTTGATGGCCGTAATAAGCTCCAGAGATTGTTTTTTGCTGGCTTCACTCATATCCTTACGCGCAAACATCTCAATTGCACTCTTAAATTCTCCCACACGGAATATCTCCGGCTTTACACCCAATTTGTCAAATGTTCCCTTGAAGAAGCTGTATTCAGCCGACAAACCATTCCATTCCATTCCCCCGGCCGGATTGAGGTAAATTTTATCAGCAGCAGAGGCAATATAGTAACCTTTCTCAGAGAACATTTCTCCATAGGTCACCACAAATTTTTTGGATTTTTTGAATTCGAAAAGCTGATTGCGAATTTCTTCCAGTGTTGCCCATCCCGCCTGAGGACTTTCCACTTTCAGGTAAATACCCTTGATTTTATCATCTTTCTGCGCGTTTTTCAGAGCATCAGTAATGTCTTTAAGACCAACTGTGTTTTCACTACCCGAAAATGGCCCGCCAAATCCAGCAAACGGATTTTCCACACCAATCTCCTGAATAGGCTTATTCAGATCCAGTTTGAGAACTGATTTCTCTGCTACAGCTACTTTGTCATCTGAAGAAAACATGGCTCCAACTCCTGCGAGCACAAATATGGATACGATAAAGAAAAGAAATAGCCCGACTATCGTAGCGAGCACATATTTGAGGAATTGTAACATACTGATGTAATCCGTTGTTTTGATAGTTCTGTGATATCTTGCCAACAAAATTAATCATTAAATGCACCAGTTAGATGCACAAATATTGTCAAAAGGTATTTTCTGAGTATTGAGTGGTCAAATATGTTTTCAAGTATATTTGTACCCGTATAAATTACTAAACCTGTTCACTGTCATTATTCCTGTTATCTCTATGAGCAAGACATTAATTTTGGTTCGCCATGCTACCGCAGAGGAGGACAATTTTCGCATCAAGGATTTCGACAGACAGCTGGTTAGCAAAGGGTTGTCCGAATCGGTGATAATGGGTAAATGGTTTCACCAAAATGATATAAAACCTGATCGCTTTATTACCAGCAATGCAGCGCGTGCTTACAAAACGGCTGAAGTTGTTGCAAATCAGTTAAAGGTTGATATATCAGAAATCGTGCAGGAAGGAACTCTATACAATGGAGGGCCGAAAGCTTATCTGGGTGCTGTAAATGCTACGCCAAAAGATGTTTCAGTCGTGATGCTGTTTGGTCATAATCCGGATATTACCTATTTCGCAGAGTATTTGTCAGGCAAGGTTCTGGGTTCGATGAAAAAAGGTAGCGCTGTCACTTTAAATTTCAAAGATCTCGAATGGGAAGAAATTTCTGCTAAAACAGGTGTTTTTGTGTCTTATGTGACACCAAAGGATGTAATTAAAGAACAAGGAGAGAATGAGTAAACAGAATCGAAACCGTAAGATTTTTATAGTAGTATTGATCGCTTTTGTGTCAATGTTTCTGTATATCAGTTATGATATGTCGAGTCGTACCACAGCGCCATGGAATAAGCCAAAGCAACTCAAACGCGCCATGCCGGGAGCGTTGCCTGATTCTGATTCACTGAAGTTGGATTCTCTGCTTGAAGAGGTAAACTGATTTTGTGATCAATATTGACTATGGTGCTTTAAGGCCCGTAGGTTAAGTGCGGTCATCCTCTGGGATGAAACTCAGTAATAATTTGACGGAGATACTCACGGTCGAGGTGGGTATATATTTCTGTGGTTGTGATGGATTCATGGCCAAGCATTTCCTGTACCGCCCTCAGACTCGCCCCGCCTTCTACCAGATGCGTCGCAAACGAATGCCGGAACGTGTGAGGGCTCACTTTTTTATGGACGCCTGCCTTTTCAGCCGCGTCTTTGATGATCAGAAAAATCATCACACGCGTAAGTTGTTTCCCTCTGCGATTCAGAAAAACGATGTCTTCGCTGCCTTTTTGAACAGGCATATCCCTTCTTACATGGTCCAGGTATAGGTTGATATGTTTAATAGCATCCTGACCGATAGGAACAAGCCTCATTTTGTCTCCTTTTCCTATTACCCGTATAAACCCTGTATCAAAATGGCAATTGGTGAGCTGTAAATCAACCAATTCGGAAACACGTACCCCGGTACTGTATAATGTCTCAATAATAGCCCTGTTTCTGGTTCCTTCGGGAGTAGAGTGGTCAATCACACTGATGATCTGTTCAATGTCTTCATAAGAAAGCACGTCCGGAAGTTTTCTGGGTAATCGTGGCGCATCAATCAGTTCGGTAGGATCTTCCTGAATTTCATTTTCCAGTAGCATATACCGATAAAATGCTTTGATTCCTGACAGCATTCTGGCTTGTGTATGTGCTGCAAGCCCCAGTTCTGCTATGTATTTCAGAAATACTAACAAATGCTCTTCCTTCACTTCTTTAGGCGTCACTTTGGTCTGGCTCAGCTCAAAGTACTCAACAAGTTTCTCCATATCGCGGATATATGCCTGAATGGAATTGTCAGAAAATGACCTTTCCAGCCGCAGATAGTTTTTAAAATGTTTGATGTAGCTTTGCCACATGATGTATTGAGTCGCCGGTTGATAGAACTGCAATATTATACAGTAAATACCAATCGAGCTTCATTATTGAAATCGGGTAGCTTATAAAAAGTAGCTGAAATGAAAAAAATATTAATTCTGAATGGACCCAACTTGAATCTATTGGGCAAAAGAGAACCGGGTGTATACGGGAATGAGTCTTTTGAAGATTATTTTGAAAAGCTGAAAGTATTGTTTCCTGAGCAAGATTTACATTATTTTCAGTCCAATCATGAGGGTGCGTTGATTGACAAAATCCATGAGGTTGGTTTTAGTTTTGATGGAATCATTATCAATGCTGGTGGGTATACACACACTTCGGTAGCTTTAGCGGATGCTTTGTCTGCAGTCAATACACCCGCAGTAGAAGTGCATATCTCCAATATTCATGCGCGGGAAGCTTTCCGTCACCACAGTTACCTGACGAGCCGCTGCAAGGGTATGATCTGTGGATTAGGTCTGAAAGGATATGAAATGGCAATCCGGTATTTCATCTGAAACCGGATTGCCATAGTTATTATCTGAATAATGCGTTGGCAAAAAGAATTTTACCATCGTATAACATACCTCGGAATAATGGATCATCAAACATATAAATAATCTGACCTTTGCCTACAGGCTGAGCACCAAAGATGAGCGTGTTTTTTAATTTGCTCGTCATACGTTCGCCGACGAAGCCTGCCATATATCCTTTCTCGTTCAGATAACCGACATTCCAGCCATCTTTCAAGAGTTCAATGTCATAGGCGTCTCTCACTAGTGTGTAATAATCTTGCTTTAAACCAAACGAAATCGGATGCGTACGGTCAAAGGTTACACTGAAAGTACTTCCCGGAGATGAATCACTGGTTTCTTCTCTTTCCTGATCTCCATATTTTTTAAATACATCCGGCTCTTTGCCTTTGTCTGTCATTTTTTTAGTGATGCTGAAGCCTGGCTTGTTCAGCAGAGCATTGTTGGCACTTTCCATAGCAATTAGCTTTCCGCCTTTTTTAACCCAATCCTGGATTTGTTCCAAAACCTTGTCTGTGAGAATTCCGGAATAACGGCCAGCTGGTAGTATCAATACATCAATTTCATTCCATGGCAAAGCAGATAGCTTGCCCGGATCTACCAACGTCATCGGATAGTGAATCTGCTGTTCGAAATAATGCCATACCGAACCAAATGAAGTAGCAGACACACCGGGTCCTGCAACGGTTACAACTTTGGGAGAGGTAATGACAGGAACAAACTCCGAACCGAAATCAGCTCCGGCAGTAACGAAACCCGTAGTTGCGGGTGTAAGCCGTACATGATGTTTGTTAGCCAGTGCAGCAATTTGCCGATCGAAATCGGGCTGATTGTTGCTCTTCTTGGTGATCACCAGTGTGCCGGCATCGTATTTCACATTGTTCATTTCAAAAGGAACATTGGAGCTTCTCACCAGAAAATTACGCTTCAAGAGCTCTGAAAGAAATACCACGTCTTCTACATCTTTCCATTGGGCCAGATACGCATACGGAGAAGAGGCAGGCACTTTGTTTTCAACAGCAGTTGCCTCGTATGTTGCCGGAACCAGCTTTTCCTTTAATCCATACGTTTTGAGTCCGAACAGATAAGAGATTCCCCAGCTGGTAAGGTCATAGGTAACAGAATCTTCAAGTATAGGCCTGGTTTCAAACAGCACTCTCAACAGATTGGATTTTGGCTGATACGCAGATATCACCAGGTCACTGTTTTCAATCTTCACAGACTGATCTGTAGAGCTGCTTAGCTCAGTTCCTTTTGTGGTGATCGCTTTTCCTGCCTGACCGTATTGGAAACCTTGTTTGGTCAGCCACTCTGTGAATGATCTCACGCGCTCCTCATTGCCCTTTGTTTTGATGATATAGGATTTGAAAGGGCCGACAGGGTTTGTCGCTGCATCTTCATGGAACTTCACAAATTCGCTGACAATTTTTTCCTTACGTGAAGCCACTGCTTCCAATGTAGCCAGACTCGTTGCAAAGTGGTGATCAATACGGCTCACCAAGGTCAATGTATCTTTTTCTGTTTTACGTGCAATGGCCAAACCAGCAGCTCCTCCACCGGCTTGTTCGTAAGTAATTCCGATCGCGCCATTAAAAGATGGCCAGGTATCACCGTAGCTTGGGTAAAACAGGTCATAGTTGTAACGGGTGAAGTAAGCCCAGTTATTTTTGTCAAAATAGCGGCGGCAGTTTTCACCCACCAGTTCGTTGAATTCACGCTGCCATGAAGTAATATCTTTATGGAAAGGCTTGGCTGCAGGAGGGAAGTAGTAACTTCTGTTGGAACCCATTTCATGAAAATCGGCGTGCAAATGCGGCATCCACTGATTGTAGAGTGCAATACGTTCTTTGGTTTCCTTTTGTGTTTGCCAGGCCCAGTCGCGGTTCAGATCAAAAAGATAATGATTGAAACGTCCACCCGGCCAGGGCTCGTCGTGTTCCAAAGCAAACGGTGTTACATCAGCAACGGCGTTCTGGTAACGGTTGTACCATTGCGTATATCTCTCATAGCCATCGGGATTCTGGCAGGGGTCAAGAATCACGACTGTGTTATTCAGGATCTCCTGCGTTACTGCATTTTGTTTGTTCAGCAATTCATAGGCCACTTTCATACTCGAATTCGCCGAAACAGCTTCATTGCCGTGGACATTGTAGCTGAGCCACGTAATAGGAATTACCTTTCCGTCAGGCTTGCCTTCTGCCATCCGGATGCTCTTCAAATGGTTGGTTCTGATTTTTTCCAGATTGGCCATGTTTTCGGCGGAAGATATAAAAGCCGTAATAAGCGGTCGGCCCTCGTTGGTGGAACCGTACTGGATAATTTTAACGCGATCCGGATTCTGAGCTGCCAGCAGCTTGATGTAATCGATGATCTGATGGTGGTAAGTAAACTTTGATCCCAGCGGATAACCTAGATATTGATCAGGAGTTTGTTGTTGCGCCTGTGCGGGAAGGACGAATAGTAGAAATAGAAGTGCATAAAGATATCTGGTCATAAACAGGCCTGTGGTGTTAGAAAGAAATTAGGACTACCCAAATTTATAAATAACGCTGAATTTACCGGAGTGCAGATGGGTTCAAAAAAAACTTTTATTTAAAACGCATTGATAATGAGCGATGTGAAAAAATTATTAATTTATTTTTGTCAGGACATTTGGATCTTAAAAACCAACCCTGCATATTTGCACCACGTTAACGGAAACGAGAACGAAAAAGTGAAAGAAAGTGCTGAAAACGCCACGAAGTAGGAGACCAGTCGGCCCATTCGTCTAGCGGTTAGGACACGACCCTTTCACGGTTGAAACAGGGGTTCGATTCCCCTATGGGTCACCAAGTTGCGGTTAACGCACTTTCAACACTTTTTAAACCGCCTCAGCAATGAGGCGGTTTTTTTGCATTTCGGGAGTTTGATTAAACCAACCTCATGTAAACCTTTCATTAATAAATAGCACTTTCTTCACCCACCCCGCTGAAATATTCTAGCAATTTCTGATATTACCACGATAATTTATCTTACACATCACTTTAATCTGCTTGTTACTATGAAAATGAAGTACTTGTTCACTGCGATCTTATTATGTACTGTGCTGGTTGCGGCGCGTTCTGTCCGTTTTGCGGATGATTTGACAGGCTCCTGGGCTTATACGATCTCGGATGTGCCGCCTGAGTATCAAAAGGGTGTCTTTGTTTTTGAACAGAAAGACAATGCTATGGTTGGCTATATGGATGCAGAGAAGTCGAGGCAGATGAAGGAACTCACCGCTGCGGATGGAAAAGTGAATTTTAAATTTGATTTCGACGGTGGCTCAATAGGAGTGAGTCTGACCCAAATGGGTGATACACTCAAAGGGAATATGTCTTCGCAATATGGTGAATTCCCGATTGTAGCCGTGAAGCAAAAGTAGGAAAAATACAGAGACAGCAGCTGTAACTCTGATTTCGGAATTTATAGTTATTTTGGGCGGTGATATTCACCGCCTTTTTATTTTTACTTCATCCCAATGTACGTCTCCCGCCTGTTTTACTACTTTTTCTTTCTTATCTCATTTTCGTCTCTGGCGCAAACCAGCGTTGTGCAGGATACGGCTTGGGTTCGCAGCAACTTCATCAAAACAGAACATACAATAGCCATGCGCGACGGTGTGAAACTACATACTGTCATATATGCTCCCAAAGACGGACAGGCGTATCCGATACTGATGCAGCGCACGCCCTATTCGGCAGGCCCTTATGGTGCGGCCAGTTACCGACGTCGGCTGGGCCCGAATACGTCGCTGATGCAGGACAAATATATTTTTGTGTATCAGGATGCCCGTGGCAGATATAAAAGTGAAGGTAACTTCCGTGAAATGACACCGGCTATACCGAACAAGAAGAATAATAAGGATGTAGATGAGTCGAGCGATACGTATGACACGATTGAGTGGCTTTTGAAAAACACCAAAAACAATGGCAGGGTAGGGCAGTATGGTATCTCGTTTCCGGGGTATTATTCCTCGGCTGCTTTGCCGGATGCGCACCCGGCGTTGAAGGCCGTTTCACCACAGGCACCGATGTCGGATGAGTTTATCGGAGACGACTGTTACCATAACGGTGCGTTTTTCCTGATGGATAATTTTGGCTTTTACAGCGGTTTTGATGGCCCGAAAAGTGCGAACGGAGAAAGTTATAAACGCTTTTTCAACGCTTCGTATGCAGATGCCTATCAGTACTTTCTTGATTTTGGTCCTTTGAAGAAAGCCAATACAAGCGCCTACTTTTCGGATCCCAACAGTGTATGGAGACAGGTGGTAGCGCATCCTACGTATGACGAGTTTTGGCAATCCAGGAATATAAAGCCGCATCTGAAAAATGTGAAACCGGCTGTATTGGTGGTAGGAGGCTGGTTTGATGCCGAGGATTTGTATGGTGCTTTGAAAACCTATTCTGCTATCGAAAAGCAATCATCTGGCAATAATGTAAGATTGGTGATGGGACCATGGACGCACGGGGGCTGGGCATCGCCTTCCTGGAAGTCTTTTGCGCAGTATCAGTTTGGTGCGGATGTCAACAAATATTACCAGGATGAGATCGAAACGAAGTTTTTTAGTTTTTATCTGAAAGACAAAGGTACTTTCGACCAGCCTGAAGTGACGGTTTTTGAAACAGGTTCTAATCAATGGAAAAACTATAACGTGTGGCCTCCGAAAGAAAGTAAGCCGAGTGCATTCTATTTAGGAAATAAAGGTAAACTGACCACATCGAAACCAACAGATCAAAACAGTGCTACTGCGTACGATAGCGATCCGGCAAAACCTGTTCCGTACACAAGTGTAATATCAGGGCGTCGTAATAATGAATATATGGCGGAAGACCAGCGTTTCGCAGCACAACGCCCGGATGTGATCGTGTTTCAAACCGATTCTTTGGAGAAGGATCTGACTTTAACTGGTGAAATTGCAGCGAATCTCTTTGTCTCTATGACGGGAACGGATGCAGATTTTATCGTAAAAGTGATTGATGTATGACCGGCCGGTTCGTCGTTGCCGACGGAAAACGGACAACGTCCCGTACAAATGGGAGGATATCAGCAGATGTTACGGGCGGAGGTATTGCGAGGGAAATTCCGTAATAGCTTCAGTCAGCCAGAAGCATTTACGAAAGATAAAATTGAAAAAGTGACGGTTAAACTCAATGAGGTAGCACATACTTTCAAAAAGGGACACAAGGTGATGATACAGATTCAAAGCTCCTGGTTTCCGCTGGTGGACCGTAACCCGCAGAAATTCATGAATATTTTTGAAGCGAATGAGGAAGACTTCCAAAAGCAAAAAATTACCATTCATCACGATGCAAAAAACAGTAGTCATGTATTGCTACCGGTCATGAACTGATTTTTCTTAGCCACGGATGCACGAATAATCACGGATTTTTTTGAATCGAGCAGATTCGTAGTCATCTGAGTATCCGTGGCAAAATTGATGAAGTAGTTTTCTTAGCCACGGATGCACGAATTTTCACTGATTTTTTTTTGAATCGAGCAGATTCGTGGTCATCTGTATATCCGTGGCAAAATTCTGAAGTAGTTTTCTTAGCCACGGATGCACGAATAATCACGGATTTTAATTTTATGTAAAAACATCTTAGTGCTCATCCGTGTATCCGTGGCAAATCCTGTCCGCCATCAAAATTTTATCCTTCCAAAAGTTACGTACCTTTGTAGATTAAAATTTGAAGCAGTTGCGCCTTGAAAAAGAAAACACTTTTTATAACTCCCCCCTTTACCCAGCTGAATACGCCGTATCCTGCAACTGCTTATCTGAAAGGCTTTCTGAATACGTTGGGACGGGAATCCTGCCAGGCGGATCTGGGGATAGAGGTGATTTTATCTCTGTTTTCTTCCAAAGGACTTACACGCCTTTTTACCGAACTCGATGAATCGGATGCAGAACTGACAGAAAACAGTTTCCGTATATATGCGCTCAGAAGTGAATATATCGCAACCATCGATCCTGTCATACGTTTCCTGAAAAACCAGAATCCGACGCTGGCACATAGCATTTGCGACAGAAGCTACCTTCCTGAAGCAAGTCGTTTCCAACAACTGGAAGATATGGACTGGGCATTTGGAACGATGGGGATACATGATAAGGCCAGGCACCTGGCTACTTTGTATCTGGAAGATCTGGGTGATCTGATTCAGGAAGCAATAGATCCGCATTTTGGTTTCAGCCGGTATGCGGAAAGACTGGGTCGGTCGGCTACAAGTTTTGACGAAATGGAAGAGGCGCTAGAAAAGCCGGATACAATCGTTTCTTCTATATTGACTTCTATCCTGAACGAAAAAATAAAGAATTTTCAACCTGATATTGTCTGTATTACGGTTCCGTTTCCGGGAAATTTATACGGAGGATTCAAATGTGGACAGTATATCCGAAAGCACTATCCGCAGATTCAGGTGGTCATGGGCGGAGGTTTTGCAAACACCGAGTTAAGGTCGTTGAAAGAACCACGCGTTTTTAATTATATCAACTTCGTTTGTCTGGACGACGGCGAAGCACCGTTGCTGTCATTGCTGGAGTACCTGGATGGCGAAAGACCACTGGAAAAGCTGAAAAGGGTTTATTCCTGTATCAACGGAGAAGTAATTTACCACAATGGAGCAAAGGAAAAGGATGTACCGCAGCGGGATACAGGCACGCCGGATTACAGCGATTTACCCTTGTTCGACTATCTGTCTGTAATCGAGATTGTAAATCCGATGCACAGGCTATGGAGCGACGGACGCTGGAATAAGCTCACACTCGCGCATGGGTGCTATTGGGGGAAATGTTCTTTCTGCGATATCTCACTGGATTACATCCGAAGATACGAGCCGATGACCGCCGCTTTGCTGTGCGACAGGATTGAAGAAATCATCGCTCAGACCGGACAAAATGGTTTCCACTTTGTAGATGAAGCAGCTCCGCCGGCATTATTGCGTGATGTGGCTCTGGAAATGATCAGACGTAAACTGACGGTAGTCTGGTGGACGAACATCCGTTTTGAAAAGAATTTTACACACGATTTGTGTTTGTTGCTGAAAGCATCGGGTTGTATCGCTATATCAGGCGGGCTTGAAGTAGCGTCGGACAGATTGCTGGAACGGATGAAGAAGGGTGTAACTGTTGCGCAGGTGGCAAGGGTGGCTGACGCTTTTACACAAGCGGGAATTATGGTGCATGCTTATCTGATGTACGGTTTTCCTACGCAAACCATGCAAGAGACCATTGATTCACTTGAAATGGTGCGTCAGTTGTTCGAGCAAGGCATAGTACAATCAGGATTCTGGCACCGGTTTGCGATGACGGCACATAGTCCGGTTGGTTTACATCCCGAAGAATTCGACGTCATGCGGATCGGGCCGGATTTGGGAAAATTTGCATACAATGATCTGGAGCACCAGGACCCTAGCGGGGCCAACCACGACTTGTTTGCCGAAGGACTCAGAAAATCGCTGTTCAATTATATGCATGGTGTTTGTCTGGATTTCCCGTTGTCAGAGTGGTTTGATTTCAAAGTGCCTGCACCTTCCATATCTCCACGCTATATAGAGAAAAGTATACGTGAAATTCCAGATGCCGCGACAAGGCCCAATGCTTTGGTGGTATGGACAGGTAGCTTGCCGGAGTTATCCGTATTTGAAGAAAAGAGAGGGAAGAAGACAACAGAAGTTGCTGAGCTGGTATTCTTTGACAAGAAAAAAGAATGGGCGGTGGAAGCAGATGTACCCGTAGCTGAATGGCTGACCGAAGTAATTCCTAAATTACTTATTCGTAATCCGGCTGCTTATGCACTCGATCAATTAAAAAAAGATTATGAGGAAGCCGGATTGGGCAGTTTCCAATCGTATACGCAGACTACAACCTGGAAGGCATTACGGCAACGAGGACTTCTGATTGTTTAATAGCATTAGCTACATTTTTAAAACGGAGAATTGCTGTAAATCATCATCGAAAGTAGTGAAGGTGGCTGGAAAACCCACGGCAATTTCTCCGATGTGCGCAGATATCCCCATTGCCCTGGCAGGCCTGATGGTAGCCATTTCAACCGCTTCCTGCAATGGAATGCCTACTTCATTTACAGCATTTCTGACTGCATCGGGAAGGGAAATAGTGGCTCCGGCAAGGTTTCCATCCGAATTGACATATTTACTGTCTTTCAGATACGCATCAAACTCGCCCCATTTAAATTCTGTTACTTTTTCATTCAGAAATAGCGCATCCGAGATGAGGAATAACTTTTCTTTTTTCAACCTGTATGCGATTCTTGCTGCGGCATAGCTACAGTGCGTGCCATCCATGATGATAGGTGCGTAAGTCTCTTTGCTATCAAAAGTAGCGCCAACAAGTCCCGGTTCGCGGTGACCGAAAGACGACATGGCATTATACAAATGCGTAACAACCTGGATACCTTGTGTAAAAGCATGGGTAGCTTGCTGATAGGTAGCGTTGGAATGTCCTGCCGAAACGGTAATTTTTGAATCCAGCAACATCTGAATCTGTTCTTCTGTGAACATTTCAGGTGCGATCGTGATCAGTTTAATAATACCTTTTCCATAGCGAATAATTTCTTCCAGATCTGCATTGGTTGGTTTGCGTACGAATTCTGTAAGATGTGCACCACGTTTGACCGGATTTAAGAAAGGGCCTTCCAGATGCATTCCCAGTACGCCTGATCCCGGATTTTTTTGCTGATAACTTCTTACTGCTTCTATTCCTTTCAGGATGTTCTCCTGCGGAGATGTAATCAACGTTGGGAATATATACGCTGAGCCGGTTCCTACGCTACTTTGGTATATGTCGTCAATCGTTTCCTCATCTGCTTTTTGCGTAAAATGATACTTTTCACCACCATTAATATGACTGTCAAAGAAGCCGGGAGCCAGGTTATTCACAACGTTGGTGCCATTTGGAGAATTTTGATGATCGATAGAAATGATCCGACCATTTTCGATCGTAATCAACTGATCTTTCAAAATCTCGTTACCTGTGAAAACTGTTTTAGCAAATAACTGATCTGGCATTTCTTTGATGTTTTTGAGATGATGTACAGTCTGGGAATAGGACCGCAAACTATTATTTTACAATGATATCAAATCTCGTAAGCAAACCTGCAAGGTCGGATGAGAGAAACTTCGCCTTTTTCACGTTGTTCATCGTAGGATCAATTGTAAAGTTCTTACATGTTGTAAAATCTACTCCGGATACATTCGTATTGGCAAATACAGATTCACTGAAATCGCAATTGTGAAATTTGGATTTCGAAAGATCAGCTTGGGTAAAATCTGCTCCCTGGATCCGACAGTTTGAAAATGTACTTTTGTTCATTTTCTTCTGTTCGAAAATCGCGTAGTCTAGAATCGAATTCTCGAATCTGACCTGAAGTCCGAAATCTTTGGCTACGGATATATCTATTCCCGTCAGTTTACAATTCACGAAAGAAACATTATCAAGTTTACTGTTTTTGAATGACACATTACTGAGGTTACAGTCTGTGAAAATACAGTCCGTCAACGTGACACCTGTCAGTTCAACAAAAGTGCAATTGGTAAAATCTGCCTGCTCAAATTCGTCAGAAGGTAATGTTTCTGTTGAAAAATCTATATTGTGGTAGTAGGGCTTGTCTTGTGAAACTGACATGGAAGTGAATAGGATCTTTAATAACGGTATTAAAAATTAAATATACTTGTTGATGATGGATTTCAACTGATCAGCCTGAACCACACCGGATTGCCTCCACATGGGTTTTCCATGTTTAAATACGATCAGGGTAGGTACTCCCTGTATCTTATACGCCTGAGCAGCTGAGGGGTTTTTATCCACATCTACTTTGATGATTGTTGCCGTTTCTCCCAGGTCTGCCTTAAGCGTTTCCAGAATGGGTTTCATCATTTTACAAGGTCCGCACCACTCAGCGGAAAAATCGACGAGAACTGGTTTGTTGCCGTTGATGAGTTCTTTGAAAGATGACATATCAGTATATAGAATGGTTAAATATGAAAAAAATCGCCAATGATGATACACGGTTGTAGCATATCATTACAAAATGAATGCCTGTGAAAACAACGAAGCCAACTAAAAAATGGTTTGCCTGCGGCGGGGCAAGGAGAAGAAAATAATATGCGTCATCATCTCAGTCAGATTTTAGATCTGAGAAATCTTCCCAGTTTTACCTCGATCAAATCATAAGTAAAATGAGAATAAATAATTGTTAAAGTGATGGATATCAGCAACGAGGTGCCGATCATCGTCTCGGTCTGAGCAGATTTCAAAACCCTGAAGAGTATCACGTTTACCGCGATCAGAACGATGGCGTGATTAAGGTAAATGGAGTAGGATATTTTACCCAGATACTGGAAAGGCTTCGTCAGCAACAGTTTGGTGACCAAACCGGAAGAATTGCAAAAGATGATGACACCACCCGAAAACAGAAATGGGAAAACAAGTTTCCATAAATTGAGATCATAATGATGAACGATGAACATACCCAGAACGACAGTGACTAAGAAAGGGATCTCAAGGACTGAAAGTTGAAGGTTTCTGTTTTGTACAAAACTATATGTAAATACACCAAGCGTAAAACAGAAAATCCCACGTACAAAGCCGTAATCGTAAGCCAGCAGATAGTCACCGTGCTGGATGATGAATGCACCGCAAAGTATGGTAGTAAGGATAAATACAATGAGCCTGTATCGGGTAAATAGAATGAGCGTCAGTCCGAAAGTGATGTAGGCTATCATCTCTGCAGATATCGACCAGGCAGGATAGTTGAGGCCGATCCAGTCACCAAATACGGGTGTAGAGCCCATAAAGGTTAGCGTGTCCAATACGGTTTCGAAATAGTAGGACATGCTCAGGTTATTGACGTTCTTATAAGAACTGAAATCGCCAATAATATTGAATGCGAGAAAGACAATCTCAGTGTAAAAAAGCAGAGGATACAATCTCACAAACCTCTTTTTCAGAAAAAGAAAAAAATCGTCCTTCGTTTCAAGACGAAAGTAATAATTGAGTGCAATCACGAAACCACTCAACACGAAGAAGAAATCAACGAAGAGGTCGGAGTTAATTACAAAAAAGTTATTGTAAAATATGGAATCTTTGAAAGCATTGTGATGGTGTGCAACAACAAGAACTGCAAAAATACCGCGTAAACCGTCAAGCTGCTCTACTCTTCCTTTCATTTAATGGTTCTGTAAATAATCTGCTGTATTAGCGTCAGGTATAATGAGTAACGGGCTAAGCAGGAATAGTAGATAATGGTTTTTCATGAACCGGCAATTCTTCCCGTTTCTCGAAATATCTCACACCCAGAAAACGTATCATTACGATATACGGAAACCAGAAAGCGATATCAGTAGGCCGGCCACCCGTGATCAGAAGAATCGTGAGAGAGATATAAAAGTAGCCAAGAGCAGTTGATATGGCTGCGGTAGGCCGTCTGATTTCGCGTATTGCAAAAATGAATAAAAACAGATTGAAAAATGCGAAGAATAGAAAACCTATAATTCCATAAGCAACGAATGATTCCAGTATAGGGACGTCCAGATAGTCGCTTTTGAAACCTCTACCCATGAACACATCCCAGGAGAAGAAAGTATTTAGAAATGTTTCAAAGCCACCGACACGGCCCATTGCGGAATAATCCACATCCGCTGATTCCGTTAATTTGACACCGAAAGATGTAAAAATTACATCCATAATCCGATCCTGAAACGTATCCCAATAAACCAGAAGTAAGTTAAGAATATCGCCATAACGATTCATGAAATAGCGTATACCGATGATGATGACTATGACCAGAGCCAGACTTCGAAACTTAAATATATTCAATGCAGCTTTGAATATGCTGGAAACTTTAAACTGAAAAATCAGGTAAGCCATAGTCATCAGCCCGATACCTATATAGCTGGATTTGGCAAGTGATAAAACGACCACACCAAGGCTGAACAAGACAGAGAAGAACAAAAATGCCTTATTAATAATGCCTGTTGAACGGCTGAATAATACCAATGCTGTTACAATACATATGACTCCGTTACGTGCCGTAATGTGTGGATTTCCACCGGGTTGAGCTCCATCATTAGAAAAACTTACCGCTGCACGCATCCCGGGACTCCAGTTTGGGTCGGTCAACAGGGAATACACCAGTGTTACGTTAGCGAATAGAGACAGGATAAAAAGTATGGTTACCAGCGTATCAGAAATATCGTTCGGAATGTGCAGCAGCAGTATCAGGAAGCCAAACATGAAAACAAAATTACCTACATCAGCTACTGCTTTTCCCGTATAATTGAGAAAAAGAAAGTAATAAAGCATGATGAGCATGAAGCCTAACCCGAGATTGAACAGGATGGTATTAGGCTTATAAAGGCGCCTGAACAAGTTCATAGGGAGCATAAGCATGAGCCCCAATGCAAGAAAAACTGCTGTAAAAATACTATTGGCAGGACCTATCTTCAGTGTATCACGGATAAAGAATATCAATGGGAATCCATTGAATATCATAGCTATACCTACAGAGTACCTGAGGTAAGTGAAATTTGAATAAACATTTAACAGACTCCAATTCATCTGGATAACCTAAAACTAATGTATTTAAAGTCGAACTTGAATATGAAGTAGGCTACTTTCCGAAACCTGCACCAAAGATACCTCAATTTGTTGAGAGATGGGTTGCCTACCGCGGAAATGTACAATTCCTTGATTTTAGCATGTTCCTTTTTTCCCAGTGGCGCAATATTGGAAGATTTCGCATCCGCATGAATCCTTAGTGCTCCGCCTAGTCCTTCTACCTTTTTAACAGTAGCGGTTCCGTCCGCTGTATATCTGGTGATGAACTCATAGTCAAATGCAAAATGATATGACTCATCAAACGGGCCGTACTTCTTTACCAGTTCCCTCTTAAAAAATAATGACTGATTATGAATCTGCATTCCCTCCAATACCTGGCATGTAAAGCTGTAAGACGTCGTTTTCAGAATCTCAGTCACTTCGTCCTCCGTAGAAATCATAAACAGGTCACCGAACAATATATCTGCAGGTGTTTGACGGGCCGCTTCTCCAAAACGAAGAAAAGTGCCTGGGAAATATACATCATCTGAGTTTTGGAAGCTGATATAGTTACCAGTTGCAATTTCAAGAGCCTTATTAATAGCGTGTACCTGGCCACGGTCTTTTTCAGAAACCCAATAAGTGAGGTGTTTCTCATACTTTTTGATCACTTCAACGCTGTAATCAGTGGATCCACCATCGATGATGATATATTCCAGATTCGGATAATTTTGGTTCAGTACACTTAAAATCGTACGTTCCAAAAAATCGGCCTGGTTGTAGGATGGCGTAATAATTGTCAGTTTTGGAAAGTCAGGTCGGTTCTCCGGATTGATATTGGGTGAAGAAACCAGTGTGCGTAATTCCTTGGTATATTGTTCGAGGGACTTCATGTATCGATAAATTTTAAAACTGATCAATAAATTGGGTTATTGATTTCAGATTGGCCCTCCACTTATTCCTGAAAAGGCGATCCGGCTTAATGTCAGGGTTTTTTCCGAAGCCTGGTTTGCCACCGGGGACAAACTGCTTAAAAGAATTTACAACCTTCTTATAGTCATTGTACAGTGTTTTATACAAACCACTGTTTTTTAATAGCGGCGCATGATCAGACCAAACCGGATCAAAGAAGTCCAGGCCTGCAAAGTCTGCCGAAATTAATTTCTCTCCGTTCACAAAATAGGTCTGGTCTCTTAGTTCCAGTTGTCTGTTTAAAACTGAATGCAAACCATAATGCCAGCCGGGATTTGAAATTTGGATAGCATCCGGAATACGAACCAGTACGAAATTGAGCCACAACTGATCCATGCACATGCCATGGCATAAATCGAATTTGGCTCTGTCCGGCATTCGCTCGGCCCACCAATCCAGAAATTGAAGGCTTTCTTCACCCCGGTAGAAGGTCCAGCTGCCGGAATGAAACATACCTACGTTGAGGATTCTTTTGTCATCCAGTACAGAAGATTTTTTTAAAGCTTCCGTAATATGTGGTGTAACCTGCATGCCCGCAGTCTTTGAAATAATTTCTTCGCAAGAATTATATAAAAATACGGTAGGGGCAAAAAATGTAAAGCCGGAATTATCCGGATGAAGCTGTAGCAGATGTTTAAGAAACCATGGACGGCAGGCGTTCACAAGTTCAAAATCATAATACTGCTCCGTCATTTGTTGCCAGTTCGGAATCGTAATTTCGTCAGTCTTGATAAGCCTGATATAAGCCGGGAGGTCTGAAATCTCAGTATAGTCGACCCAGCCAAGATAAAAAAGATTTCCAGGGTACTGCATCACAGACTTGGCCAATGCGAGTGCATGTGCCAGACTTGTTCGGTTGCAGACTGTAAAAATGATGTTCATGGTATTTAATTTCTTCCTTACACTTCCTGTATCGGAAGATCATCTATATTGTCCTTGTTGACACCCGTAAAGGCGAAAGGTAATGTTCGGCCTGCGAATTGACTGGCTGATTGTTGTGTTGAAAGTGCTATGCAAAAGAAATTGCGTACCACTTCGGTTGGCTTTCTGACAGTTGGCCAAAGTCTGTTCGCCTCCACCTCCCAGAAAATAGAATCCCGATGTATCAATGTTTCGTCATGACGGTATTGATAGGCAGTTTTTGCTTTCTTCCTGAGCGCCTTAATCATTCGCTGCACATGACAAAGAATGAGTCCATTATTTTCAAACGCCTTGTCTATATTCAATTTCTCATTTTGATTTAGCCCTAGCATCAGTGAAACCTGACCTGGCATCTTTCCGGAAAGACTACCATCTGGTTTGGCTTTCAGGTAATCGTAACCCTGTTTACACCAATAGTGTAGCTCATCCCTTACGACCCAGCTATTCAGTTCGTGTATCAGCAAAAAATCGCTCCAGCTGAATCGGTCGTAAAATTCATCCAGCAGGAATAACTTTGCCATCGTCTGCCGGGATTTGAAATATTCTTTCGGAAAATAAATGATGTCCGCATCAGCTTTGTGCTCCTTCACGATAGCCAGATCAGCCCCTTCCGCTGTTATAAACATAATCGGATAACGAGACAGTGCTTCCAGACATCTATGAAGAGATTTTTCTTGAGTTGGAGTCAGTTCTGGATCAGGAATTGGGATAATAACCGAAACTAGTTCTTTCATTTATATCGTTTCAAGCTGATCTATAACGTATTGAAATGGGAGTTTAATCCATTTTCGAACACGCTGATAACGCAACACCCGTTTAGGTTTGATGTAATAGCAGGGGAACTGGCGATAATAAGCGTTCCCATTATCCAAGAGATTATCCTTATAAAGCCGGAAAAGTGCCGTAAGATCTTTTCTCTCCGACAGCTCAAAGCGGTCCTGATACTTAGATAACACCTCAGGCTTTGCCGGATCATAACCACTATAGTGGAAAAAAATCAGAGGATTATTTCCGTTGACATAGTGGTTTGTGTCTGACTGAGAAAAAGTACGCTCATGGAGGTTCCAATAAGCAGCGTTATAGCCAGGATTGCGTTGGATAAAAGTATCCTTTACAAATACCGGCAGGAAATTCATCCAGTTCTGATCTGTAAACAAACCATTACAAAGATCAATCAGACATTCGTATCTGAGTTTTTCTTCCCACCATTTGATGTATTTCAGTGTTTCGTCACTTCTTGCGAAAGCTACAAAACCAAGGTTGTAAATGCCGGTATTGAGGTGATGTAATTCATTAGGTGTTAAACGATCATCAATTGCTGTATTGATATGGGGTGTAACCACAGCAGGATACCTGGCAAGTAAATTTTTCAGCTCTGTTATAGGCTGAAAAACAATAATGTCAGGATCGAAATAAATGACATTGTCGGCTTGCGGATATTTCTTAAAAAAATAGGTGAAATAGAATGGCTTCACTGCCGTGTTGAGTTCGGTAATATCATACCGGTCCGCCATTTCCTGAAAACCTTGTATATCGATTTTATCAATCTCTATCATAGGATATTCCGGTCTGAATGCAGGATCAAAACTGACACCCTCCAGAATATCAACAAGCCCTATGAAGAACTGCACATCCGGATTGGTATTCCTTAGTGAATCCCCGAGTGTACGTGCCTGAGCAAGGTAATTTATTGAACAAATTGTAAAAGCAATGGTCATTAGTTATGCTGTTCCGAAACGGTCAAAGGTAAGTACTTTTGAATGATGGCTTCAATGTTTCCTACGCTTTTCTCTGCATTGTGGCGATCCAACACTTTTTTTCGCCCCTTTTCTCCCATCATTTGACGTAACCCCGGATCAAGAATAAGTTTGATAACTGCTTCTGAAGCAGCATTAATATCAAGATAAGGCACCACAAAACCTGCGTCTGTTTCGATCAGTTCAGGTGAGCCTCCGGCATTTTCAAAGCAGACCACCGGAATTTCCAGCAGAGCTGCTTCCAGTACTACCAACGGATAAGGATCTTCGCGGGAGCTGAGTAAAAATATGTCAAATCGGTTGATGTAATCAAGTGCCTGAGGGGTTGGAGGGATAAGAATAATCCTGTCGGAAAGCCCCATGTGACGTATATCGCTTTCAATCAATTCATAAATCTCATGTTGCGGTCCTGCGCCTACCCAAACAAAATATACGGGCAACGGGTTGGTCTTGCTAATTACGTTGCGGGCAATCCAGTTGAAAATATCATTGCCTTTTCTCCATTCTGCATTTCCACATCCACCAATTACGATAGCGTCATCCGGAATCTTATAGGTTTTTTCCAGCAGGTTGCTTTGCACCTGTTTAACTCTTTGATCAATACGATCATGGTCAATCAGTGTAAATGTGCTGACATGCTGAGGCGGGAAATCATACTTTTTTACATAGTGATTGGATACTGCTTTAGAAACTGCGATCAGATGATCTGTCTTTTTGAGCAGGAAATTCAGATGTTTTTCATGCGTATATATTCTTGCAGACATAGCAAGTTCATGTACAAATAAGACCATCGGAAGATGATGCAAAAAGCGAAGTGTTTCATAGTAAACTTCCGCATTTGCTATAGAATTGACAAATACCAATCCAATATTCTGAGCTTCGAGCTCACCAATAATCCGGTCACTTTCACGTTGAGCTGAATGCTCTTCGTACAATTTCTGCAGTTTTATTTTCCGTAAAATACGTCCGGAAATGAAATTTGGGGAAGTGTGATTATCCTGATAAAGCCTGGTGATGGTTGTTACTTCGGCAAATTCATTTTCCAAAGCTCCTCCGCTGCAAAGTAGCAGGTGCATAGGTATGCCACGCTCCTTCAACAACCGCAACAGCTGAAGCAGTAATAACTGGCTTCCTGCTCTGTTTGCATCATGACTTACGAATAATATTTTCTTATGTTCCATTACTTCAAAAGTTTCCAGGATCGTAATCCTATGGTAATGCCGGATAAGAGGTTTACGTTAATATGCTTCGTAGCTCTTCTTGCCGGGAACTTTTTTTGCGGGATTTCCGATATAAATTCCCCATTCTTCTGTCTCTTTGGTAATGGCGGAAGCCATGCCTACAAGAGTTCCCTGAGCAATAGTTGTATAATCACGGATGGTACTGTTCACACCAAAAAATGAATGAGATCCTATTTCGCAATGTCCCGACATGACGACATGCGAGGTAAAAAACACGTGGTCGTTAATACGTCCATGATGACCGATATGATTGCCGCTCCACATCACTACATTATTACCAATAGTTGTGAAAGGCTGGATTGTATTATCTTCGAGAATGAAGCAATTCTCACCCACTACACTTTTGTCAAATATGGTAGCATGAGAGCTGATGTAGGAAATAAATGAATAACCTTTTGCCTTTGCCTGATTGTAAATGGCTTCACGGTTGCGATTCATATTGCGTCCCGTCATTGGAGCGAAAAATGAGTATTCAGCAGGAGAAAACACTGTTTCTACATCTTCGAATGCAACAACAGGTAAGCCGTGAAAACTTTCATCCTTGATATATTCGCGGTTGATTGCGAAAGCCGCAACTTCATGTTCGGAATCGTGCTGCAAGTAATAGTGTGCAAGTTCTGCGGTATCTAAAACACCAAAAATAATAACCTTAGCCATTTTAAATCAGTTCGTAATCTTTTAGAAGTGTGGTAACCTTTTCTGCGTCGTTAAACATCAATATATCCAATACTGACAACCAAGGTACGAAAGCATTTTGGAATTGGGAATAAGGGCTGAGCACACTTTTTAAAAAGTTGAGCTTAATCCCTTCGTTCTCGAATCTGTTTTTGTCATACAATTCCATTCCACCAACCGGATTGATATAATGTGTAGCATGTTCCTGCCTGCAAATATCCAGTATCCGATCCGGCCCCTTGAGGTTTGTATTATTGTAAATTCGCGAGGAGGGAACAATTTCTGTTTCAATACCCATGTATGCGCAGGTTTTTAAAAGCGCGTTTAGTGTAAATTCATGTATTGTTTCAGGATCGAAATTTACAATTTCTTCTATCAGGATAAAAACCTTTTGATAATTCGGTGCCTTCTGATAAGATTGTTGTAATGTTTTGAAGAACTTCTTACGCCACGGCTCAGATTTCAACATCTGTACCTCATTAATTAATTTATTCTGACTGGCATCCTTCAATGGAATTGTAAACATGTGGGGCTTGCCCGCTACAAGAATATTATTTCGATTGATCCATCCTTTATTGATGAAATTAACATCGTCATAAATAATAAATTTATCGACCGCGTTGATGAGTTGAAAATACCCTATATATGGAAAAATATAAGGTTGCATGATGGCAATAGTCATGGGCATTCGAATTTCCGGCGTAAAGTGCCGTGGTTTAAGATGATGGTGATGCCAGTAATATATGCCTTTCTTAACGCAGTTTGCGAAGATAATAGTCTTCGCCTTTTACGATCAGGCCGGTCATGGTAGTATCGCTGCCAAGTCGGATATCGCTCTTCAAAGCTTTGATTTTACTCGTATCGTTGATTACACTTCGTGCATAAAACAGATATTCTGCATCTTGTGGGATTGGTCTGAGGCCCTGCTCAAAAGGGTTAATGGTTATCAGCTTCCGACTCAGATCCTGGCCATATAATGGATATTCAAAGTCATCGTTGATGGTAGCCAGCGCAACGGTAGCATTTGCAGGCACTATAGAATCAAATCTTCTATACGCAACCGTTATATCCGGCCGAGCGAAAGTCTGGTAGCTAATCCTATCCATATTCAGGGCAGATTCATGCCCGTATGCAGGGAATGGCAGGCAGCGTACGTTGAGATACACCGACATAATAGCAGAGATACAAGCCATCAGGACTATTAGCGCTACATACCCTTTCCACAGCTGACGCCTAGGTTTGATGATGGACAACCGGTGATGCGAAAACAGAAGCAAAAGGAAAAGTACACCAAATAGACCTGTTTCTATAAAATAGCGACCTTTGAACGGGTCATAAACGGCAGAAAAAGAAATGCCGATGAAGTGAAGTATAAATGCCAATGCCAGAAACCAGTGTACCCGGGACCAGATCACCCGGAAAAAGACCAGAAGGATAATAGGCAAAATGAGTGCAAAACCGAACACTCCCCAATACGGATTTGCATTATAAAAGTCGAATCTTCTTTGAAAGGTGAAGGGAACAATCGCGTATTCTTTTTCTTCATCCAATCCCAAACCCAGTTTGTCTTCAAGATATACAATTGGCTTGCGAATCGTAGTATTCAGGTCATAACCCCACTGTGCATTCCGTATTCCATCCAGATTGAAAAAGTCGTAACTATATCTGATCACATTTCTTGTTCCTTGTTTCAGACCATTTTTAACGGAGCCAAACCGTTCGATAGACTGATGTTTCAACGCGGTAGGAGGGCCGATAGGATGTCCGAAAACCTGCAGGTTTTTGATGTATCCGGAAGGTAGCATATATATACATACCGAAAGTGCTATCGCAATTCCTAAACGAAGCGTTCTGTTGAAAAATACCTTGAAGTCGGGTGCGAGAAAAACGGTATAAATCATGACCACGAATACAGAAGGCAGCAGAAGAGCAAATGTTGCTTTATGACCAAATACGATTCCAAATGTGAGTCCGGCCAGATATAAATAGCGGTTATCGCGACTGTTGTAATAGGTAAAAAGGAAATACAACAATGTACTCAAATAGGCAGCGAGTACGATGTCGGTTTCGGTGGTAATGGCCTGCATCAGAAAATCCAGGAACATTGCATAAGCCAACGCACAGAAGACACTTGCGGATAGATTTCTGCCAATTCGCTGGGCAATACCGAATACTGAAAGAATGGTAATGTAATAGGAGAGGTGATGTATTACCTTGAATGCATTCTCTACTTTACCACTGATCAGATAATTGTAAATCTGAATGCTCGTCAGGCTTTTCGGGTAGGTATCCATGTTCCAGTTGGTTCCCCCGAAATGAGCCATTGTTCCGTGTTGAATGTAGCGAATTGCGCGGTTCAAGTGCCCTGTCATACTGTCCCACTCGTTAGGCACCGTTGCAATAACCAGTATCAGATTGGTGACAGCAATAATTAAAAATGTACCGAAAAGTAATCCAAAAATAAATTTCAGATAAGGGGATAATTCTCTTGCCCAGACAGTCAGACTCTTTGCCCGATTTTTGAAAATTACGCGAACCGAGTAATGTTGTTTTGCGGGAATCAAAACAGACCAGAGTCCGTATTGTATTCCCAGCATAATGAAGGTAGCTGCTATCCACGAAAACACATGAGCTGTCTGATCAATTGCTGAAAGTACAAATCCGCTTGGAATGATACATCCCACAGACAGCACAAACGTGCTGAGAATCCATTCTGTTAACGAAGGTTGGGCTACTCGTTTAGCAACGTATCCAACACTGTATATAAAGGCAAAAAAAGAAAGCAAGTATACTATAACCATAATGCTATGGTGACAAAAGACTTTTATTAATGATAGCCGCAATTCGATCAACATCCTCAATAGGAAGACCCATGTACAGAGGCAGGCAAAGCACACGCTCCGCTATATTTTCTGATACAGGGCAAACAATTGCTTTCGGCATAAATGGCAGGGTATTCAGTGATGGATAAAAATACCTGCGCGGAATAATTTCATTTTCAGCCAGGTTTTCCATTACTTTTTTCATCACCACTTCGGAAGGAAACACGACCGGATAATAGGCATAGTTATACTCTATGTCGGCACTCCGTTCTGGTCTTTCCAAAATATCCCAGTTTAGCTGGCTGTCGTAAGCATCGAAAATATCTTTTCTGGAGCTGATGATTTCTCCAACATGAGGCAAATTGCATAGCCCCATAGCTGCATGAAACTCAGAATTTTTACCATTTATTCCGGCAAAATGATAGGCTTCATCTCCCCGGTGTCCAAAAGCGCGAAGCAAACTTAGCTTTTCATGAAGTTCAGGATGATTGGATATCAGAGCCCCGCCTTCTATTGTATGAAAAACCTTCGTCGCATGGAAGCTGCAGGTACTGATATCGCCATAAGATAAAAGTGATCTGTTTTTATACTTCACACCAAAAGCATGCGCCGCGTCGTAAATAACCTTAAGGTCATGTTTCTGAGCTATTGCTTCAATTTTCTCTACGTCACACGGATTTCCATATACATGCGTTGCAAGAATAGCCGTGGTCTCCGGTGTAATAGATTGTTCTATTAAATCCGGATTGATGTTGAATGTAGAACGGTCAATATCAACAAATATAGGGGTGCATTTCTCCCACAGAATAGCATTCGATGTGGCACAATAGGAAAAAGGCGTAGTAATTACGTCTCCTGTTACCTCAAGTGCTTTGATAGCAATCTGTAGTACAATAGTCCCGTTTCCGCAGAAATAGAGATGATCAACATCAAGGTATTCCTTTAATTTGGATTCCAGCTCCTGCAGTAAAGGCCCGTTGTTTGTCAGATACCCACGGTCCCATATTTCACGAACATATTGAAGGTATTTTTCCTGATCCGGTAAAAAAGTTTTAGTGACGTTAATCATTCACTAGGTGTTCAGTTTGTCTAATGGAGAAATTAAGTTGAGGACGAATATAACCAGGCCATTTGCCGTACCAGGTCACGTTTTCGCGGTAGTCCTCTATATCGAAAACAAGGGCCTCCTCCATGTTGTAAAGTACCGTACTGGTATCCTTAACAATCATCATTGAAACAACGTATGAGCCGTCGTTCAGAAAGTTGCCGGGAATATGACAAGTACCTGTTACCAGTCCTTTGCCAAATGCTTCTGATTGTGTGCCTACATTGAATATACACTCACCTGTAAAAGTATATAAGTGTAAACTCAGGTTAAGATTAGCACCTTCTTCCATGTTCCAGAATTCAAACCTGAAATCAATAGGCGTGCGCACATCAATATGAGAAAGGTTGTCCTGAAATTCAGGAACTACCTTGAAGCTTTTAATTCTTACCTGGTCATTTCCCGGAGCATGATTTATATCATCCCACTGCTTTTCCAGTGATTTATGCGAAACTTTACTGAGATAGTTAGTAACTATATGCGTTGTTTCACCCTGATCAATCAGTCTGCCTTTTTCGAAATAAAATGATTTATTACACAGTGCCTGTATAGCCGTAAGGTTGTGACTTACGAAGATCAGTGTACGACCACTTTCGGATACATCTCTCATTTTTCCCAGACACTTCTTCTGAAACTCTGTATCACCTACAGCAAGTACCTCGTCGACAATCAGAATTTCGGGATTTAGGTGAGCAGCGATGGCGAATCCAAGCCGTACGTACATACCTGATGAGTACCGCTTCACAGGTGTGTCCAGAAATTTTTCTACGCCGGCAAAGTCTACAATTGCATCAAAAGACTGCTTTATTTCACCTTTGCCCATTCCTAAAATGGCACCGTTCAAAAATATGTTTTCACGGCCGGTAAGCTCAGGATGGAATCCCGTACCTACTTCAAGTAAACTTGCAATACGTCCGTTAATCTTAATTTGTCCGGTCGTTGGTTCTGTAATACGGCTGAGGATTTTCAGAAGGGTCGATTTTCCGGCACCATTATGGCCAACAATTCCGATCCTGTCACCTTCGTCTATGCTAAAGCTTATGTCCTTCAATGCCCAGAACTCTTCCTTTTCAGCGAAGTCATCCTGCTTATTTTTTCCCGGACGAAATTTCCCGAGCGTATCAGATACCACATCCCTAAGACTGGGGGAGCCGGTTTTTCTCTGATGGTCAATGATATATTTTTTGCTGATATTTTCAGCTACAATTACAGACATAAACAAAAATAGCTATTTCAAATATGATCAACGAACGTATTTTCCTTTTTGCGGAAATATACGATTGACAACACAAGAGTAATCAATGATAATATGGTGGTTGAAATAAGGCTTTGGGGATCAAAATAAGCTTTGTCTCCAAGCAAACACCATCTGAACCCATCTATGATACCTACGATCGGATTGAGCTTATAGATGCTTTCAAACCATTGGCCTTCAACCAGCCTGCTGGTGTAAGCAATAGGGCAGATGTAGAAGCCAACCTGAACGATAAATGGAATCAATTGACCAATATCGCGGAACCGTACATTTAATACCGCAAAAAACAATCCAAAACCCAGCGAAATAATAAAGGTCAGGAATACGAATGCAGGAACAAAAATAATATTCCAACTAAGACCGTAACCAGACGCAATAGTAAAAATGAGAAATATGGCGAGTGTTATCAGGAAGTCTACAAATCCTACAGCTACTGAGCTGAGAGGCATGAGCAACCTGGGGAAATACACTTTGGACACCAGATTTGAATTGATGAGTATACTACTGCTGATCTGAGTAAAAGTATTTGAAAAAAATGTCCAAATCGTAATACCACTTAGTACCATAAGCGGATAGGGGATTCCGGGATCTCCTTCGAGTTTCGCTACAAGACTGAATACAAAAACCATGATTCCCATGGTCATAAGCGGGCGAAGAACGCTCCACGCCAAGCCTAGCAAAGTTTGTTTATATCTTACGGAAATATCTCGTTTCGACAGAATCCAGAGTAACTGTCTGTTAAGCCACAGATCTTTCCAATAGTCCTTTTCTGAACCTCCTGCCTTGATGGTAATAGTATGCTTCATAATCATTAATTAAGCCTGTACTGTTTTTGGTACAGGTGCCAGCGCGGTACGAAGGTAAGTAAATATAAGAGCAAGGAACAAACCGATCAGTAATCCGATTTTCGCTCTTGTTTTATCTGTAGCCTTCATATCCAATGGAACTTTCACACCTTCAATTTCTGTAAATAGAGGCGCTTCCCTCACAAGAGATACTCTCATTTTTTCAGCACTTGCCATAGCCTCATAGTACATAGTTTGCAGGAAGGCTGATTTTTTCTCCATTCGGTTGGCAGATACTTTTACAGTAGGATCGTAAACCTGTGCGCTAAGATCCACTTCACGGGCGAGGCGGTTTTCGGCTACACCGAGTACCCGTCCCAAAGAATCTCGTCTCGACTCTAAGAGACGAAGCTGCTTGCGTGATTTCTGTGTCTGATTTTCCGTATACATCTCTTCTACAGTTTTAAGAAGCGAGGTAACCCATAGGGCGGCAAGTGTCTCATTCTCTACTTTCGCAGACAATTTTGAGAATGAAGATTTTCTTTCCAAAGGTCCAATTTCAGTCAGATCAGTCGCTTTACGAACGAGCTGGTTCAATACAATTCTGGATTTCATATCCAACTGTTTGATATTCGATGTATTGAATCGGAAATTGTGAAATTCCGGTGTCTCCTCCCATTCTTTCTCCTTAATCCCACTTGAATCAATAAAGAAATTAGCAAGAATCATTTTTTGCCCACGAATATCCACCTCTTTTAGCAGATTTCTTTCAATAACCGGTCTGGATTTTACGAAATAAAAGAAATTTTCACCCGTAAAAATGTTGGCGTCCGGCGCATTTCCTAATCCCAGTAATCCGGCCATATCGCCCAAACCACCCCCGGAGCTTTGACTGCCGCCAAGGTTAAAGACGACGTCAGCTTCATATTCGTTAGGAGTTCTGAGCACTAAATCCAAGCCATATCCGATACCAAATCCAAGGCCGGGTAGAAGTAGAAGCACCAGCCAGTTTTTGATTAATGCTCGTTTAATTACCTGAATCTTTTCAATTACGTCCTGAGGCGTTAATTCATCCTCAGGAACTTGTCGGGCTGTTGTTGACATATTTTTTAGTTGATAGTACGGAAGGCCAGTATGGTAACAACCAGGGTCATTATCGAGCCTAATACACTTGTTGCGGTAGTGATCGATTGCTGCGCGTTAAGAGCAGGTGCTGCTCTCTGAGGGACGTATATTTCAGAGCCCGGCTGCACTTTCGGATATACATTGAAGAATAAGAATCTTCGGGTTCTATCCACATTTCCGTTCGGGTATTTGATATATGAACTTTTTCTGAGTGACTGTGGTGTAAACCCTCCTGAACGGGAGATATAGTCTGTAAAGTTCATGCCTTTTCCGTATTTCACTGTGGTTGGATACAGTACCTGACCTATAACCTGAACCGTTTCCAGACGTTTCGGTATACGTATGATGTCACCTTCCTGAACGATGAGATCTTCAAAAGAACCAGGTTGTTTTAAAATGCTACGCAATTGAATACCTATCGATTCTTCTTTTACGTTGGGCATATCACCCATGATAGTACCGCTTTTGATACTTTTCTCAGCCATGTCAGTCTCCTCATAATTGGTAGCTTCTGTCATGCTTTTCGCGACGGTTCTTCGCAGCAGAGTAGCTCCTTCCGCATTAGCAAGTTCGGTCAGGTTACCAGCTCTTTTGATCACGTCGCTGATTTTGTCATTTTTATTGACAATACTGTATTCACCAGGTACAAGCACTTCTCCCTCTATAAAGACAGATTGCTGTACGACATAATTGGGCGATTTACGGATGATGATGTGGTCAAAAGGCATCAGAACAAAATTGCTCTGATTTGCACCAAGAGAAAGGTCCCGATTTACATTGAATTTGTAGATTTCTGCAATTTGCGCATTAGCAGCACCTGCAACACCGTCACGTTTACGTCTGATGACCTCAACTTCGGCCGTATAAGCCGATTCTTTAAATCCGCCTGCCTTAAGAATGGCATCCTCTAGCGTTGTATTGGATGTAAAAGGAAATTTACCCTCGTTCTCAGGGAATTGTGGATTATTAACTTCCCCATCTACTTTAATAAAAGCTACTTCTGCCATTGTGAACTTGGATGGAATAATGATCTGATCCAGACGGGTAAGCATCAGGTCAGGGGTTTTATTATTCACAATGTCAGCGTAGTTAAGCGAAATGTTTTCAATTGTAAGATCCTGACGTGTTCTGAGTACATTGATACGCCCTATAAATGCATCTTCTCTCAAACCTTGGGCATTCTCTACTAATTTTTTAAGAGAAGGACTGTTATCCAGCGAATAATTACCTGGCCTGAATACGGCACCTTCGATTGTTACAATGTTCTCAAAACGATCCAGGACAGTTTCCACCGTCACAAGATCACCTGTTGCCATGTCAAACGTACTGAACTCACTTTCGGATACGTCAAACATTTTACGTTCCAGAGAGGTGATTCTTTCTACTTTTACACGGCCTCTGTATGCTTTGTCATCAAATCCACCTGCGTAAGCAAGTACATCGCTTAGTTTTTCTTCAGGCAGGAGCTCATACAATCCAGGCCGCTTTACAAGCCCTTCCATTTCAATTCTCTTGAAATAATAGCCTACCTGTATATTATCATTATCCTGGATTCTCACATCTCCGTCTCTGGTTCCTTTGGTTAGGAAATCGTAGATATCCATGTGGCTGATAACCTTTCCATTACGAACAACTTTTACATCACGGAAAGATCCTATTTCATTAGGTCCCCCGGCCAGGTAAAGTGCATTGAAAGCAGATGCCAGAGAGGATAGCTCATATGTACCCGGATTAATAACCTCACCGGTAACCAGTACTTTCACGGTTCTTAATTCTCCAAGAGTAACCATCAGTTTAGTACGTGCAGGTTGTCCACTTCCACCAATAAGTCCGGGAACTCCTACTTTGGTAAATCTGTCGATAAGAATTTTTCGGATTTCGTCAATGGTGTGCCCGGCCACATATACATTACCAACACGTGGCTGAATCTGGATAAAACCGTCTCGATTTACTTCCAGCTCGTAAGTAGCTTCTGCAAAATTGTAATAGAATATCTTCAAAACATCGCCCGGGCCAACTACATAATTGGTGGGTGTTGCGATCTGAAAATCCGGAATTGTGTTCAGATTTTTATCTGCGAATATGGAATATCCGTATATTTTTCTGCGTAGTTCTTCTTTCTCCTGCTCCTGAGGTGTAAGTGCTTTGGAACTATCCTGATTTAGCTTACTTTGATCAGAGTTTTGCGCATCTGCATTTTCACCAGCTTCTGCAGCGTTAGCGGCATTTGCAGCATTGGCAGCCCGACCTTTGTCGCCGGTATTAGTTCTCGGGGCTCCCTGCTGTTGGTTAGCATTACCTGGAACATTTCCCTGATTTCCGCGTTGATTGGAAGGAGCATTATTTGTTCCTGTATTGCCTTGTTGCTGAGTTCCCTGTGGTTGGCCAGCAGGTGCAGGAGCTGAAGTAGTAGGTGCAGTTACTTGTGAAAATGTTGGCAAGGAGATGATAAAACTTAGCAAATAAGGCAGGAAATATTTGCATTTTTTACCCAACTTTAATCTGGTCATACGTAGTGTTGTTGTGCTAGGAAATACTTAAAATTCAATATAACTGTTGTCTGAACTTAGTAAATTTGCATATTTAAGATCAGAAAACGGAATATTTGATTTTTCATATATCGCAAAGTAAATTAGATTTTTTCTATTTTTAAAGAATTTCTAGTATATGGTTGGTTTACCCATTTCGGCAAAGTTACAATAGCCTAACGACAAAAGACCAAAATTATTAAAATACAATAATTAAATCGAACTTACAGGCCGACTGTGAGTTCACTTCTATATGGAAAATAAAGTTAATGTTCAATACGACGAGGATAGTATAAAGTCACTGGATTGGAAGGAACACATCCGCCTCAGGCCCGGTATGTACATCGGAAAACTGGGAGATGGTTCTTCGATTGACGATGGCATCTACGTACTGGTGAAGGAGATCGTGGACAATTCAATCGATGAGCATATGATGGGAAATGGCAGAACCATCGAAATCAAAATCTCGGAGCATCGTGTAGAGGTACGTGACTATGGCAGAGGAATTCCGTTGGGCAAGGTGGTGGATTGTGTTTCTAAAATAAATACCGGTGGTAAGTATGATTCCGGAGCTTTTCAAAAATCTGTTGGATTAAATGGTGTCGGTACCAAAGCAGTGAATGCACTTTCCAATTATTTTAAGGTACAATCCTACAGAGATGGAAAGTTCAAGATGGCGGAATTTCAGCAGGGAGAACTTACCAATGAATCCGGAGAAGAACCGACTTCTCAGAGAAACGGAACGCACATGGTGTTTGAGCCGGATGGTCTGATTTTTAAAAATTTCAGGTATATCCCGCAATACCTGAATAACATGATATGGAACTATTGTTACCTGAATGCAGGATTGACAATCAATTTCAATGGTCAGAAATATATATCTCAGAATGGTTTGCTGGATCTGTTACAAAGCAAGTCGGATGCGGAAGCAATACGCTATCCTATTATTCATCTGAAAGGGGAGGATATTGAGTTTGCGATGACGCACGGGAATCAGTATGGAGAAGAATATTACTCTTTTGTAAACGGGCAGTATACAACCCAGGGCGGCACACATCTTGCTGCATTTCGAGAGGCAGTGGTGAGAGCCATACGGGAGCATTTTGGGAAGGATTACGCTCCGGAAGATATCAGGTCATCTATTATTGCAGCAGTAGCAATTCGTGTTCAAGAACCCGTATTTGAGTCTCAGACCAAAACGAAACTAGGATCCAATACGATCACACCGGATTCGACCAGTACTACGGTCCGCACATTTGTTAATGATTTTGTAAAGGAGCGTCTGGACAATTATCTGCATATGAATCCTGAGTCTCGGGATGCCCTTAAGAAACGTATTGAGCAGTCGGAGCGGGAACGAAAAGAATTGGCCGGCATTAAAAAACTGGCTAACGAACGTGCTAAAAAGGCAAATTTACATAACAAAAAGTTACGCGATTGCCGTATTCACCTTACCGATCTGAAACACGATTCAAGATATGAAACCACCCTTTTTATAACAGAGGGAGATTCCGCAAGTGGCTCGATCACCAAATCAAGAAATATTCAAACTCAGGCGGTATTTAGTTTAAGAGGTAAACCATTGAATTGCTTCGGATTAAATAAGAAAATCGTATACGAGAATGAGGAGTTCAACCTGCTTCAGCATGCATTGGATATCGAAAATGGAATCGAAAACCTGCGTTTTCATCGGATCGTAATCGCAACAGATGCAGATGTGGACGGCATGCATATCCGATTGCTCCTGATGACGTTCTTTTTACAGTTTTTTCCGGATATCGTCCGTAACGGGCACTTGTATGTGTTGGAAACGCCCTTGTTCAGGGTGCGAAATAAAAAAGAAACCATCTATTGTTATTCACAGGAAGAGAAACATGCAGCAATAGGAAAACTGGGTAGCAAGCCTGAAATAACGCGTTTCAAAGGGCTGGGAGAGATATCTCCGGAAGAATTTGGGAAGTTTATTGGCGAAGACATGCACCTCGAACCAGTGATATTACAGAAAGAAACGTCTATTTTGAAACTGCTTACGTATTATATGGGTAAAAATACACCGGAGCGTCAGCGGTTCATTATTGACAATCTGAAAATTGAAAAGAATATCGAAGAACTGGCTGTAGCTGTTTAACTTCGCGCCCCGATTTGAAAATACGGTTGACGGCTAATACCTTTTATTAGAAAACAAAAATTGTGGATTTACAGGATTTAAGAAACAGGATAGACACCCTTGACGATCAGATGCTGGCCATACTGAACGAGCGTATGGAGCTTGTTCATAAAGTTGGTGAGCTGAAGCGTTCTTCTAATTCAATTATTTACAGGCCTGAAAGAGAGAAGCAAATACTTGACCGGCTGGAAAAACGAAATGGGGGGTTGCTGACCAGGCAGGCGATAGATGCGATCTTTTTTGAAATTTTTGCGGTTTCCCGTAATCTCGAATTGCCGGAACGTATCGCTTATCTGGGACCGGAAGGAAGTTTTACGCATCAGGCTGCAGAGAGTCGTTTTGGTGCGATGAGCGAATATCTGGTGCTTCCCACTATACATTCAGTTTTTGAAAGTGTCGAAACCGGACGTGCCAAATTTGGTGTAGTACCTATTGAAAATAATCAGGAAGGTATCGTTGTTGAAACCGTTGATTATCTGAGGGATAAGAATTTGACCATCGTGGCTGAAGTGCTGCTACCCATTCATTTTACTTTTGCCTCCCAATCAGATTCATTAAAAGATATCAAACGAATTTATTCAAAGGATATCGCCTTCAGGCAGTGCGGTAAGTTTATCAGTGAGTATCTGGAGGGGCTGGGTGTTGAGCTGGTTCCGGTTGAGTCCACGGCCAAGGCTGCAAAACTTGCTGCTCAGGAGCCTGACTCCGCAGCAATTTGTTCTTCCATTTCTGCACGCCTGTTTGGGGTTCCGGTCTTCTTTGATAATATTGAAGATAGTGATCAGAACAGAACACGGTTTTTAATTTTGTCCAAAGATATCGTAAATGCAAAAAGCGAAGAGGACAAAACGACGATCATTGCGAATTTGCCTAATACCAACCGGCCGGGTGTTCTTTATGAGTTCCTGAAAGAGTTTAATGACAGAGGAATTAACCTCACGAAAATAGAGAGCCGCCCGCAGCGGGGAGAGGCAAGTTTCAGAGCATGGTTTCTGGTGGAGTTTCTGGGGCATATAGAAGATCCTCAGGTGAAAGAGTTAATGCACAAGTACGGTACACACTTAAAATGGCTCGGTAGCTATGTAAAGGTGTCTTGATATAATTAATAGAGAATTCAACATCAAAATGGCCAGCACCGATACATCGGAACTGGCCATTTTAATTTTATTCACATTTACCACCATCTGTAAAATAGCCCCACTGAACCATTTACTGTGGATGTCCCTTTCTCCAGATATCCGTATTTGAAGCTGGTCCCTTCATATTTAACGCGGACGTCAGCACCGAATGAGCCATCCTTCCTGAACAAAAATCGAGATCCGAGTCCAACGCCATAGGCAAAAGGTATTTTTTGCTGCTGCTGGATAAGGCTGCCGTAATAAAGAGAATAATCAGAGAAACTGACACCGGCACTCACCTGTGCATAAGGCTGCACAACAGAGGACTTGTTCAGGAAATGGTAATTAATGAAAGCCTGAACAGGAGTTTGGCTGATGGTTCTTGTCTGGACCGCAGATACCGTCTCGTCGCCGCTTTGATATAGCGCTCTGGGTAATCTCTTTTGAAAGTAGGAGCTTCCTATTTCTCCGCCTACAGATATCGGGCTGTTTCGAAGTACCCATTCAAGTGAAATTGAATAATTTCTGAATGATGCCTGATCAATATATGAATCAGAGAAAGATCCCATGGGAACTGCCCCGCCAATCCTTCCCGTCACCAGAAAGTGCGTGTATCGTTCAAAAGGAGAAGGCAAAGTGTAGAGCCTTGGTGCTTCCTGAGCCATCACTGCTGAAGTAAATGAAATCAGCATGAGGGCAAAAAATATTTTCTTCATGACTTTCTATTTTTTTAAGTACGCTGACTGGGAGTAAATGGCATCGATCATGGTATTCGCTAAACTGCGGTTTCCGATATCTGATCCCCGGATTTGTGCATCCCATACAACCTTATAAGTTTTGTCAACCGTATTGGGATTTTTAAAATCTACCATGGAGATGTGCCAATAGCTTTCACTGGTTTCGTAATATTGATAGTAGCTTGGGTAGCCCCAACCATACCCTCCTAATCCGCCCCAATAATTTCCGTAGTACAGAGGCATACTTGTTACATTCAGTTGTGAGTTGGTAATCCAGGCAACATTAACTCCTACGTCAGGTTTTTGTGCGGGACTAACCAGCACATAGCCAAGGTCTTTCATATTGTCGATAATGCGATTTAAAACAGCAATATCCAGCTCGTCAAGTGCAGTACCGGTACGGTTGTTCTCCATGACCAGCACCGAATCAACGATACTGAAAGTTTTATACTGTTTATAATCTGCCTGTGTATCCCTGTTGGTTACATATACTAGTGATTCTTCTGAAGTTAAATCACTGATGGGGTCTTTGGTGCAGGACATTAATCCAAGCAAGGAGACCAAAACGATGAGTGAGGCTATCTTATACATTTCTGATTTTACATTTAATACTTTAATGAAACGAAATTTGAAATTGAACATTTTATCCGATGGCATTTCTCCACATGTAAGATGTATGATAAATGACCGATGGACGAGTAAATTGGTTGGAAAATGAATTTATTAAACTTTAAAAGAGTTGTTCTGTGGTTTAGCAAAGGCCATACCCGGATCTAGTGCTGTAATGCCGCATTGAAAAAAAATAGGGTATAGACAAGGCAATTTGTAAAAGACATAGTACTATTGCAGAAATTCAAAATCCTGTAAAGTTTTAGTATCCAACATTCTGTTTAGAAAAATATTTCGAACACCCCGTTCAGAATCGCAAATATGGAGGCAAAAGAAGAAGTTTTAAGAATTATCGACGTACTCAACGATACTTATGAAAGTGAAGAAGCATGGTACGGACCGTCATTGGTAGAAACACTGCGTGATGTTTCTCCAAAAGTGGCGGAAGCAAGGCTGAGCGCCAATACACATTCCATTGCTGAAATTGTTTACCACATGACTACATGGCGTATTTTTGCGGTTCGTAAGCTGCAGGGAGATGCTGAATTTGATATCAAAACAAAGGATAAAGACTGGAAGAAATTTCCTTTGGTGGACGAGTTTGAATGGGAAGCAATTCAGATGGAACTTAGCCTTTCGCAGGAAGAATTAGTTTCAGAACTGGAAAAAATTGAAAACGACGCGTTTCTGGAGGAATTTGTTCCGGGAAGAGATTACTCTTATTATACCATGATACATGGTGTGATTCAGCATGACGTGTACCACACCGGACAAATAGGGCTGATTAAAAAGGCGGTGAAAAGTATGCGTCTTGATGAAGATGATGATTTTGGAGCCTATAACGGAGGGGCTGATTTTGATAAAGACAATGATTATTATTGATCATTTGTTGTCTAAATCATCATTCATGAATAAGTATGGCTATCCGGTTAGGGTAGCCATTTTTTTAAAAATCTTGGTTCAACACTCATAAAATGCATTAATTACCATTTATGAAGATACTTGTAGTAGAAGATGAACCCAAATTAGCGGGATTTCTGAAGAGAGGTCTGGAAGAGCAATCCTGGGAAGTAGAACTTGCTTACGACGGAGAGGTAGGTAAAAAAATGGCATCTAACTACCGTTTCGATGTCATCATTCTGGATGTAAATCTACCAGGGCTCAATGGCTATGATGTGGCCAGGCATCTGCGCTCGGATGGTTTGGCTACACCCATTTTGTTTTTGACGGCATTAGGAACTATCGATGATAAACTGGACGGCTTTGAAGCAGGCGGAGATGATTATCTGGTGAAACCTTTTGAATTCCGGGAGCTTATTGCGCGCTTAAAGGTGCTGGCAAACCGGAATGCAGCGAGAGAGCAATCCAGCCAGATCCTTAGTCTGGCTGATCTTGAATTGAATCTTGACGAAAAAGTAGCCCGGAGAGGTGGAAACCGTATTGATCTTACGGCTAAGGAATTTGCCCTGCTCGAATACCTGATGCGAAATCGCGGACGTGTGGTATCACGCGTGGATATTGCTGAGCAGGTTTGGGATATCCGGTTCGATACCGGTACCAATGTAATTGATGTATACATCAATTTCCTTCGGAAAAAAGTTGATAAGGATTACAGCCCAAAACTGATCCACACTGTGGTTGGAATGGGTTATATTTTCAAGGAGGAATGAACATAAAGACTCGCCTCACACTCTTGTTTACGATGCTGGTAGGGTCAATTATGGCTCTTTTCTGTCTGGCTATTTATTTCTTTTACGATCAGTACAGAGAAAAACAGTTTCATTCTTTTCTGCATGAAAGAAGTCAAACCATCGCCCAGTTAGTTGAAGCTGCCAGTAGTATCAGTAAAGAAGAAATTGTTAAGCGGGAAAAGGAAAACAGTTCTGTTTTATTGAATGAAGAGATTACTATTTACGACGGGTCCGATTCAGTGATTTTTGCCAGTGGACAGGTGTACTTTCTTGCTTCTGACGTTCTTCGTGAAGTCAGACAAGGTAAGGATGTTCATTCAAAACTGGATAAAAAGGAAGTAGTCGTAATCCGGCATATTCTTCAGGATCATAGTAAGCCTTGGGTAATTGCAACCATAGCCCGGGATGTTCCGGGAATGAGCCAACTGGCCCGACTAAGGGATATTTTGCTGGTTGGATGGCTTCTCTCCCTGGTACTTGTTGCAGTGGCTGGCTGGCAGTTTTCGAATGATGCCATTAAGCCGGTTGCAGACATCATCGATCAGGTAAATAATATATCCGCAGGCAACCTGCATGATAAAGTAACTGTTGGCAGGGAAAAAGATGAACTAGCTTTGCTGGCTCAGACATTTAATCTCATGCTGAATAGGCTGGAAATTGCCTTTGTAGCTCAGAAAAATTTTGTTGGACATGCTTCTCACGAATTACGAACTCCGCTTGCTCTCATCATGAGCGAGGTAGAAGTAACAATGATGAAAGAAAGAAGCCCGCAATATTATCAGGAGGCATTACAGGGAATAATGTCAGAGGCGAAAGGAATGAATGAGTTAGTAAACAGGCTGCTGGAACTGGCAAGAACTGAGGAGAATGCCTTCAAAGTAACTTTCTCCAAAATACGCGTGGATGAAGTATTATGGCAGGCTAAAACAGCGGTTCAACAGAAAAATCAAACCTACGAAGTACATATTCACTACGGGAGCATTTCCGAAAATGAAGAAGATCTTAAACGATATGGTGATGAAAGTTTACTCCGTACTGCATTCCTCAACCTGATGGATAATGCTTGTAAATATTCGGATGATAAAACAGTGCATATTAACCTGCAGGCGACCGATGACATGATCACGATTGAATTTAAGGATAATGGGGTAGGTATAGCAGAATCAGAATTTCCATATATATTTGATACTTTCTACAGGAGTGCCACTACAATGAGTAAAGCCGGCTACGGAATAGGCCTGGCGCTTACCAAAAGAATCATCACCATGCAAGGCGCGAGCATTGATATTGCGTCGGAATTAGGTAAAGGGACAACCTTTACGTTAAAATTCCCTCCATTTTAATGTCATTTTAATTTTTCGTTAATCAAAATTTAACAAATTTGGGTGACCTTTGTCTTAAGAAGGATCGTTAGGAAGTATAATTATCTGATGAAATGATCTGTAATGTATATGTAATTTCACCTATGGCCTGCTTTCACAGGTACAAACGGAAGATATAGATAAAGCGGCAATGCCGTATAAGGTAAACTATGCTGACTCAAAGGAGTTAAATTAGATTTAGTTAGATGAGTAGTGAGGAAACTGGCCTTCGAACTTTCGGAGGCCAGTTTTTTATTTTCTTTCTGCCGGGAAATCCTGCGCCGCCCCATCAATTCTGTAGCCAGGCAATGCCTCAGGGCATTCCGTTACGATGTAAGCAATGAGTTTTTCTCTGACCAGACAACGCAGGTCAAATGCCTGAGAAGAGCTTCTGGCAGACATAATCGCTCTCACAACCATGATTTGTTCCTGTGTATCGGTCACCTGCAGCGCCCACGATCTTCCATCCCATAAAGGAGAGCTGATCAGAATTTCTTCCAGTTTATCCCTCAATTTCTGAACGGGGGTGTTATAGTTCAGATGTAAAAAAGCAGTACCTATCAGGTTGCTCTCATTACGAGTCCAGTTTTGAAAAGGCTTCTCTATGAAGTAGGTAATAGGTAGTACCAGCCGTCGCAGATCCCAGATGTTAACGACAACATAGGTTAGATTTATTTCTTCAATCCGTCCCCATTCGCCTTCGACAATCACTACATCATCAATTTTAATAGGTTGCGTAAATGCGATCTGTATACCGGCCAGAAGATTTCCAAGGGACTTTTGCGCGGCGAAACCGATAATAACGCTGAATATACCTGCCGATGTAAGTATACCTACACCATATTGCCGTACACTGTCGAAGCTTAACAGCAATATGGACACACCGATGAGGACAATCATGATGATGATGATCCGCTTGATGAACTTGATTTTGGTGAACATACGCCTTGCGTAATTATTGTCCTCCGTATCGAAATCGAGCTTTTCAATCAGGATTTTTTCGATGATGATGATAATCCGGGTCATCAGCCATGTACTAACTCCAATTAACAAAATTTTGCTGATGGCGTGTGTCCACAGATAGTCTCCGCTAGTGGTAATATACGCTTTCGTTGTGCTCGTCACTAGTACAAGCGGCACAAAGAAATACAGCACATTAGTTAGATTGTCGCTAATTGCTTTTGCAATGGGCCAACCTTTTTTGTGTGCCGTTATTTTGATAACCTTGATAAAAATTCCACTGATAACCAGCCCGATTGCACAGGCCAGCATAATGATCAGCCATGGAGTATTGTTGTAATCCAGCTTGTCAAGAAGATAATTCATGAGCTTATAGATCTGTTAGCCTGGCTACGATCATACCCGTATGCTTAGGTACAGAGGCTACATATTCAGCAAGTGGAACATGAGATAGAACAACCTTTTTACCCGTAGATGATGCGTGAATCAGATATGCACGACTACCAACTTTGGTAATAATTCCCATATGGTTGCAGTCAAGGCCCTCAACCGATGACGTAAATGCTACTACATCGCCATCATGCAGCATAGCCTCTGTTTTACGTATCCCTGCTTTGGGGACATAATAATGCTCTCTGGAATTAATCTGACTTTCCTGCTCTCTAACACTCTCCCACACCTGGCTTTCCGCCATTGAAGGATAGAGATTAGCATGATTGGTCATGAAGTTGATTTCTTTTCTGAATGGAATACCACCAATTTTAGCGGTAATGTTTTCAATCCTTCCTCTCTTTTCGTTTTCATACATCCAGTCCAGCACGTAATGAAGGCGTGAGGCATAGCCATCAATTTCTCCGTTTCGGTAGCGAAGTTTGGTTAACTCTGATTTGTAACCATCAAAAGTTGGATTTTCCGATTTGGCAATGGCCAGAGAAATGGCGGTTTCTACTAAAGTGGTGCAGTCTAATCCATCAAATTTACAAACCAGCTTTTCAGTTGGATTTCCTTCAAGGGTACCAGCCACATAAGGCGTGCCGAGAAAAGATTCACTCATCCTGAGCACTTGCGTCCCAATGCCTACTGTAGCAGGAAGTTCCATCTTCTGTGTGAATGTTTTCTGCAGTCCGGGCTGAGAAAAAACATTTGTAGAAAGGATCAGAATTATATAAAAGGGAAAAAATCTTATCATGAATGTATCTGGTTCTTACGGGTTAGCTTATCCGTATATGTCATCACCTCTGCCGTCCCTATTAAAGGCTAGTAAGGCCTTCTCTGTAAAAATAGGCAGGAATTCGTCTATTTACAATACTGCAGCATGTCCCATAGCCCTACGTATTTCAGGCTATAGAACGTTTAGAATGGTTTTGCAATTATATCTTCACAATTTCATACACCAGAACAGACACCGGACACAGATCAACAGCAATTCCGGAAGAGGTAATTTCTGAGGCTGGAACTGTAGGTGACGGGCAATTAGCCGGAAATACAGGGACGAGCTTATAATCTGTTGTTCTGCCAAGTTGGAAAGTATGCACCCAGGCTTCCTGTGGAACCTTTACACGTGTATCGAAATGACGATCCCGATCAAAGTTGTAAACAAAGAGTAGCTTTTGATTGCTGGTATAGCGTACATAGCTATATACCCTTGTTTGGTCGTAGTTATAGGTTTGGCCATTGATATTGAAAAACTGAAGATCATAGAATGCACCGGCATATATGGCTTCATTACCCTTCACAAAATGATTCAGGCTTTCATAAAAATGCCTTAGCTCCTTCTGGCTTTCTGTTAGCTTCTCCAGATTATAAGCACCATTGTTGATCCACTGCTGAAATTCCGGAACACCCCAATAATCGAAAATCGTGGTTCGACCATCTTCTCCCTGAAATCCTTCAGATTGTGTAGGATTTACACCGAGCTCCTGGCCAAAATAAACCATAAGTGGTCCCGTATTCATTGTGGCACTGAGCGTCATGGCAGGTATTGCAATAAAAGGATCTCCGGCAAAGTACCTTGAGGCGATACGTTGCTCATCATGATTTTCGAGAAAACGTAACATTTTCTCACTGATATCGCCAGATTCAACCTGCCACAATCGTGTAATGCTTTCGACTGTACCACGTCCTTCAATGAGCTCACGCAGTGTGTTGTATAAGCCTACTTTATCGTACAGATAATCGAATTTTCCTTTAAAAATGTAGTTGTGATATTCGTACGGGTTATAAATCTCAGCAATAAAAATCACATCCGGATTCAGGCTTTTGATCTTCGGGATTACCCATCCCCAGAATTCCGAAGGAACCATCTCAGCCATATCACATCTGAATCCATCCACCCCTTTTCCTGCCCAAAACGCCAGGATATCATACATCTTGACCCATGTCGAGGGTATGGGATCGAAATGAGTAGCTCTGCCATTCAGATAGTCTACGCCATAGTTGAGTTTGATTGTTTCATACCAATCGTACTGGCTGGGTTGTGGCTCAAAAACATCATTTCCAGTAGCTTTGGCCGGTCGCTCGTGGTAGGGAGAGGCAAATTTAATCGGAGGCTGATGTCCTTCCGGAACTACAAAATCGTGATCAGGAATATAGTAAAAGTTGTTTTCGGGGCTGAAGGCAACTGTTGTATCATCGTCTTCACCAAAATCCTTTACACCTGTAGAACGAACAATAGAGTGATACTGACGCGCAACATGATTAGGAATAAAGTCGATGATCACTTTCATACCATGTTGATGCGTTCTGCGCACCAGTGCCTCAAATTCTGCCATTCTGTTATTAACATCCACGGCCAGGTCCGGATCTACATCATAATAGTCTTTAATCGCGTAAGGTGAGCCCGCTATTCCTTTGACTACCAATGGATGATCATTCGGAATGCCATAAGCGGTATAGTCAGTTAATGTGGCATGCTTGATCACACCAGTATACCAGAGATGAGTCAGTCCGAAATCTTTCAGTGCATTGAGTGCCGTGTCATTAATGTCGTTAAATTTTCCGCAGCCGTTTTGTTCTATTGTGCCGGAAAATTGATTTGTGGTATTTTGATTGCCAAATAATCGGGTGAAAATCTGGTATACAATGAATTTATCTTTGTTAATCACTTCGACGCTCATTTCGACTTCTGGTAGTTGCAGGATGATAAAATTACCAAAGAAACGGGCATTTGGAGCTGCCAAATGGCCCGTTTCTTTGGTTCTTATTATTTTTACTATTTTGCAAGATATTAAATTTGAAATGATATGCCCGAAATAAAAGCTTGCCTTTTTGATCTTGACGGAGTAATTGTAGACACTGCACGCTTCCATTATATAGCATGGAAAGAGCTGGCCAACGATCTGGGTTTTGATTTAAGTGAAGAAGAGAATGAACAATTGAAGGGGATTAGCCGGATGGAATCTCTTGAAATCATCCTTCGACTTGGAGGGGTGACCTTGAGTGCGGATGAAAAGCAAATAAGAGCAGCGAAAAAGAATGCCCGGTATCTGGAATTATGTCAGCAGATGACTCCCGATAATACTTTGCCAGGAGTTAAGGCATTTCTCGAAGAACTAAAGAATGCTTCCATTGGAATCGGATTGGGTTCGGCGAGCAAGAATGCAAAAATTATCCTGCAAAGGATAGACATGCTGTCTTATTTCGAAACGCTCGTAGATGGCAACAGGGTAACAAAAGGCAAGCCCGATCCGCAGGTGTTTAACCTGGGAGCAGCAGACCTGAAAGTAGCCCCTTCCGATTGCGTCGTTTTTGAGGATGCGGTCGCCGGCGTTCAGTCCGCAAAAGCTGCCGGTATGTTTGCAGTAGGTATAGGTGAAAAGTCTGTTTTGACAGAAGCTGACGTGGTTGTGCCGGGTTTCAGTAACTTTCATTTAAATGATCTTAAAGCGAGTTTCGTAAAGAACCGGCAAGCCTGATTTTTAAATTGATCACAGAGAGGAAACAGATATCATGAAGAATTACATCACCCACGACGAATGGAATATAGTGGAAAATGGTTTCCACGAATCACATAATGAAATCACTGAAAGTCTGATGAGCCTGGGTAACGGGCGAATGGGGCAGCGTGGTAATTTTGAAGAAACTTACACAGGTAAGACCTTGCAGGGAAACTATGTCGCAGGAGTATACTTTCCGGATAAAACCAGAGTGGGTTGGTGGAAAAACGGATATCCGAACTATTTCGCCAAAGTGCTTAACGCGTGCAACTGGATTGGTATTGATGTGAAAATTGGAGAAGAGGTGCTGGACATGAACACCTGTTTGGTAGAGGATTTTCGCCGTGTGCTGAATATGAAGGAGGGGGTGCTGGAACGAACTGCCATTGTTGTTCTGCAAAGTGGGAGAAAGGTCAGGATCAATTCTAAACGTTTCTGCAGCATGGCAGATGATCAGGCGGGAGCAATCCGTTACAGCGTAACGCCGCTCGACTTTTCTGATCATTTTACAGTCACACCCTATCTGGACGGTAATATCCGAAACAGAGATTCCAATTATGATGAAATTTTCTGGAATGAAATACACCGCGAAACCAGCTTTTCAGAAGGATATCTTGTCATGGAAACGAAAGAAAATCCTTATGGTGTAGAGGTTTTTCAGGTAGCTACCGGGATGGCATTTGATATTAAGATCAACGATCTGAAAACAGATTATCAATCCTTACCCGTTCGCCAGGAAAAATATGTGGCCGGAACAGTTACTATTGACGTACCGGAAGGAAAAGAATTGGTTGTATATAAATATGGAGTGAATCTGTCTTCAGCTAATTATGCAAAGGAAACAATTCTGGATTCTGCAAAAGAGTATCTGGGAGGTATTTACAAAAAGGGGTTTGACAAGCTTCTCGAAGACCACATACAGGCATGGGCGGAAAAATGGGAACGAAATGATATTACAATTGCAGGCGATGTTGCGGCGCAGCAGGGAATCCGCTTTAATATCTTCCATTTGGGACAAACCTATACCGGGCAGGATGAAAGACTGAATATTGGGCCCAAAGGGTTTACCGGTGAAAAGTACGGCGGAAGTACCTACTGGGATACCGAAGCTTACTGTATTCCGTTTTATCTCGCTACAGCTGATCAGAATGTAGCCAGGAATCTTTTGGTATACAGATATAAGCATCTGGAAAAGGCCATTGAAAATGCAGCAAAGCTAGGTTTTACCGACGGCGCTGCGCTATACCCGATGGTGACTATGAATGGTGAGGAATGCCATAATGAATGGGAAATAACCTTTCAGGAAATTCACCGCAATGGAGCGATTGCATATGCCATATGGGACTATGTACGCTACACAGGGGATGAAACTTATCTCGACCAGTATGGGCTGGAGGTACTGATCGGGATATCGAGATTCTGGAAGCAGCGTGTGAATTGGTCGGCTCGTCAGGGTAAATATGTGATGCTGGGCGTAACAGGTCCGAACGAGTATGAAAACAACGTCAACAACAACTGGTATACCAACTATATCGCCAGATGGACTTTGCAGTATACACTGGATGTAATCGGTAAGCTCTGGACTACGAATTCAATCAGATTGAATGAGATCATTCTGGCCACCAATTTTAACCTGAATGGTGAAATGGCAGACTGGAAACATATCGTTGAACATATGTATTTTCCTTATGATGAAGAAAGGAGAGTGTATCTGCAGCAACAGGGCTTTCTGGACAAGGAATTACTTACGGTTAACGACATCACAGAACATCGTCCTATTAATCAGAAATGGTCATGGGATCGTATTTTAAGGTCATGTTTTATCAAACAGGCAGATGTTCTGCAAGGGCTTTATTTCTTCGAAGATGACTTTACAGCCGATGACATTCGTAGGAATTTTGAATTTTACGAACCCATGACGGTGCATGAATCTTCTTTGTCTCCATGTGTTCACGCTATATTGGCAGCTCAGCTGGGAATGAAAGAAAAGGCGTACGAAATGTATGTAAGAACGGCCCGTCTGGATCTTGATGATTATAACAATGATACGGAGGATGGACTTCACATCACCTCAATGGCTGGTACGTGGATGAGCGTAGTGAAAGGATTTGCCGGCCAACGCGTGAAAGACGGTTTTTTACATCTTAATCCCTATCTGCCTGCAGAATGGACATCTTTTAGTTTTCGGATAGGTTTTCAATTGGCATTGCTCCATGTCGAAGTAAATCAGGATGCAGTGGTGATTCAGAATATTTCTGATCAGGATTTGACGCTGTATGTTCATGGTGAGCGAATGTATCTGGGTAGCAACGCGGTGATACAAAAAGACAATTGAAATTATTGCTGATCCTGTTTTTAAAACTGAATAGACATGTACAAATCCCTCACAATATTTATCTGCTTTCTTCTCATCACGGGAAATCTTGCTGCTCAAACGGCAAATACACTTTCTTCCAAAGAAAAACAGGAAGGATGGAAGCTACTTTTTTCAGGAAAGGATTTGAAAGGATGGCACGCGTATGGAGGAAAGGAAACAGGATCAGCCTGGAAAATAGAACAAGGTGCCTTAAAGCTGGATGTACCTGAACGGGCAGGTAATAAGGCTAAAAATGGTGGTGACATTGTAACCGACGACGAAATAACCGGAGACTTTGAATTTAAGGCCGACTGGAAAATAAGCAAGTACGCAAATAGCGGGATCTTTTTCTTTGTAAGCGAGTCTCCTCAAAATCCGAAAATGCACAGCACCGGATTGGAGCTTCAGGTTACAGATAATACTATTTACGAAGGCGCAAAGGAAAACACGCACCGTGCAGGAGATTTTTTCGGCATTGCAAATGCACGGCTAAGGGAAATCAATCCTGTCGGTGAGTGGAATCAGGTTCATTTCATTGTTAGGAACAATAAATTGACAGTTACACTGAATGGATTTATTGTTCAGGAACATGATATCGCAGGCGAAGATTGGAAAAAAAGATTGTCAGAGAGCAGCCTGGCCAAAGCTCCGATTGGCAGAGGAATTTATAAAGGCCGTATTGGGCTGCAGGATTGGGGTAGTACTGTTTGGTATCGAAATGTCAAGATACGTAAATTGTAATCTTGTAAATATCATATTTAAAATTTGTATGTGGCAGTTTGGTTTAACTTCTTAAAATGGCTGAAAATAGGTTTTTAGGTTGATTTAAAGTAAGTTAGCGCCTTAGGAGCCAAATTGCATATGGTAATTCACAGTTACAAATTTCGTTCTTTAATGCTATTGCTATTGCTTTCGGCTGTTTTTAGCCGGAAAGTGATAGCTCAGGATTTTGGAGAGTGTCAGAGATTACTGAAAGAATTGCTACCAGTATTTAACCAGTCTTTTGAAGAAAATAACCCTCAGCTGCTGAAAGATGATAGTTATCAACGGACACTTCATAAACTTCAGGCTTCTTATCTTAAATTTAACAAAGAAGATTATTCTGTTGAGGACTCTGTTCAGAGGATGAACAACGAAGCCGTGTTACTTGCTTTATCAGGAAACCATTCCAAAGCTTTACACATTATGGAGAACCTGAGCCTCTCAGACACGGATCCGCAATTACAGTATAACCGGGGGCTTTTTAATCTTTTGTCCAGGCGGTATAATGCAGCCAGAAACGATTTTGCTACATCTTCATTAAGTGCTGCAAAATTGAATACTCTTGTTGCATATGCCAGGGAAAAAAAGTATTCAGCGGCCAGGGACTTTGCTAATTCTTCATCAGGGAAACATCCGGGAGGTAAGTGGAATTATAATCTTGGGATGATCCATAAATTTAATGGTGATCTCGGAGAGGGGATCGATGAGATGACCGCGGCCATCAGGCAGAAAGATGAAGTAATGGCCTACCGCTTGCAGCGCGGTGATATGTTCATGAAGAACGGCAATGAAAAGAAGGCGGTGAAGGACTTTGAAAAAGTGGCCCGTAAACATACCAAAGCACAGATCCGTTATGCCAACGCTTTATTATCAATCAATCAGTTTGCCGAAGCCAGAGCTGTATTTGAAAAGTACCTGGAAACCGGTGAAAGAACATTTCGTGGAGAGGCATATCTGGGAATGGCACATGCCAACTATGGCCTGAGCAATATCAACGAAGCGTTACGGTATTACAGACTGGCATCTACCATGAAGCGAGAAACTGCGGCTTTATTATCAGGAATAGGAAATGTTCATTTATCCAGACACGAATACCAGTTTGCCTTTAATCAGTTTGACCGTGTTCTGAAAAAAGATACCAGCTATATGCCAGCTTACCTGGGAAGGGCTGTTGCTTATTACGGAATGGGAAAATATGATATGGCTCTTAAAGACTTCAAAAAAGCTGAAAAAGCCATGGATGAGAATAACAAATTCCATGCTGACCTATTTGTAACACGGGGTTTCGCATCCTATTATCTTCATAAGAGCAATGATGCCCAACAGGATTTTGCAAGAGCGATTCGTCTTGATGGGACGCGTTATGAAGCCCTTGCTGGTATGAGCAGCATTATGATCGACCAGAAAAAATATTCCGATGCAGGTACATTCCTGGCCAAGGCACTTCAGTATGAGCAGACTTACGATAAGATGTGGAGTAATTATGGAAATCTTCTGTTGCACTTCGACATGTTTAAAAAAGGATATCAGGTCTTTAAAAAGGCAGTAGCCCTTAATCCTGAGAATGTGAATGCTCAGAATGGTTGGGGCGTGGCACTTTTGGAGAACGATCAGCTGGATAAGTCAATGGCATTATTTGACAGCCTGATTAAAGAGTGTCCGGAGTTACCCTTTTTGCATAACAATCATGGTATTATTCAGGCGTATATCGGAAACAGGCATGAGCAGAAACATGAAGTCAATGAAGCTAACAGCAGATATGAAGGGGCATTTGCAGATTTCAAAAAAGCAATGGACTTTGCTCCTGCCCGAAAATTCTATCATGTCAATCAGGGCAATGTATATCGATATTGGCAGCAATACGATGAAGCAAAGATCAGCTATCAAACCTATCAGGACAAGAGTGCACTTAACAACACTGCCATCATGCTTGCGGGTCGCGAGATGATAAGAGATGCAAAATATTACTTGGGTGTTGCCATTCAAATTGATTCAATGCACAGGGTTTTTCAATACAATATGACAATCCTGGCAAAGGGAAAGCAGAAGGAAATGATGAAGCTGGTTGCCTCAAACGACAACAGCCCTTTCTCAGATATAGCTATCAAATACAGTCGGGATGGTTTTGTTACTATTTATCTTTATGATTATGAGTACGATAAACTGAATTTCGCGGGCAGGCATTTCATGCCTTTGCCGGCAGCCGAGTACAATGAAGATTATTTTATTCCTGAATACGATTTCAAATTGGTTCCCTATAGCAAAAAGAAGAACAAACCAATTAGAATAAAGAAAGCGAGGTGCAAAAGTCAGAAGGTAAATATGCCTGGGAGGAGGGGTAGATCGGGTACCAAGTGCCCTGTTTTTAAATAGTAGAAATACGAATGGGAATCTATTTCCATGATATGAGCTATTTTTTGCTCATATGTTGCATGTTTTCTACTACAGTATTAGTGAGTGAAGTTAGATAGTATGCTTTGCACCTCCATGAAACTGATCGGCTTATCCAGAAAATAGTCTGCACCGCGCTTAAACGCTTCTTCACGAAGATTTGTCATGGCGCTCATCATCACAATCTTGGTGCCAATATCCTTTGATGTTCTGTTCTTAATCCCTTCAATTTCATTGATCCCTCTTCCATCAGGGAGGTTGTTATCGATAAAAACACAGTCAGGTTTGAGTTCCTGAATGCATAATAACCCCTCTGACAATGTGGTAAATAGTTTAATTGTTGATGGTGCAATTGAGCTTAGCTGCTTCTCAAGGAAGTTGCGCATGAGTATCCCCAAATCTTTCTCATCTTCGATAATTATAATTGTCATGTTACTATCTAAAAAATACTTAAAATCTTTTGAGGGATATCTCGATGGTAAAAATCGGAACGGTAATAAAGTAACCATTTTAAAACAACCTTGCCACTATTGCATACGGTTCAGTAATTTCTATCCCGATATTTTCTGTAAAGACGTATCATAGCAAGTATGGGCAACCTGTGTTGATATTTTGTTCACCAAGGGGCAATTATGATACAATACGTGTACAAAATTCAGAGCTTATGAAATTGTGTGATATTGTAACTTATTGATTTTAAGTATATTGTTGAGCGGATGTTGTTTGGAACAGGTTTTTACGATTTATTCTCAACATTTAATTTTTAAATTATTAAACATAAGAATTATGGCTAGTAATAGAGCTTTCTTGGGAATTGTAACTGCAGCAGCAGTTGGTGCAGTGATCGGCTTACTTTTCGCTCCTGACGAAGGAAACAAAACAAGAAAAAAAATTAAGAAGAAAACCAACAGTCTGGCAGGCGATCTGATTGATGCGCTTGAAAAAAGTAAAGAGAAGGCTGTAAAAGTAGCTGATGAAGCAAAAGAGCAGGGAGAACACTATAAAGACAAAGCAATAGATGCTGCCGAGGATTACATTGATGACGCTAATAAAGAGATTAATAAATATAACTAAGTCAGCAAATCAGCTGTGATTCCTTCGAAAGCATGAAAAAGAAACCTGTTAAAATGGATTTTGTATCCGGACCTTTAAATAGTGCCGGTAAATATGTGAAGGAATTGATGACATCAGGAGTTGATGGCATAGCTGGTAAAAGTATGGAACTTGGTGTGGGGGCAATACTGGCTAAAACGGCTTTAAAGAGATTGCCTCCACCATTGAATATTGTTGCTCCAATAGTTGTTGAAAAAGTAATGATGAAATATGGAGTCGACGGAGGTCGGGAGGTTTTGCTGGCCGGATTAAAATGGATCAAGAAAGTAACAGACGAGGAACCTGTTAAACAGGAATTGATATAGTGCTCCGCTAAACTCATGCGTATTATAAAACAGGCTACCCTAACCCTCCGAAACCGGAGGGTTTTGTTGTATTGTATAGCCTTCAGATTTATTAACGGTAATTAATACGCAATTCTCTCGTTTGCGATGCTCGTTTGGATAACAGTGAGGGAAGATTGGTAGTGTTCTTCGGAATCCGTGGCAGTACGGCAAGAGATTTGTTTATGTATATCGTATCTCTGAAAAAATAAGAAACTGTCTGTCAGATAAGTCATTTTCTCAAGGCCTGATGGGATATCTTTCAAGGCTAGAATAACTTTTTGTATGAGACTCACTTTTTCAGTAAGATAATATGAGTTGTTTGTCAATCTTGTGATAACTAGATGACAATCCAGCGATTAACAACAATGATATGCCAGCAGAGAATTTGGTAAACCAGAAAAATTCCTGTTACGTCATGGTTCCTGAAAGTTTATGAAGGGCTACATTCGTTCGCTTTTCTTTCAGGAAGTAAGTTTATTTAATCCTGAATTTTATACTCAGAGTGTGGAAATATGTACGCAATGATAGACAAAATGTCGTTTGCTTTAGTATTGATAAAATAAAGAGTAGTAAATTTAAAATGATATAATGATTCTCTACTTAACAGAGGTGACAGTTCATTTTGAAGATACTCACTTGCAGATTCATCAGAATCGATCAATAGAATTTAAATTTTACCCTTGACTGCAATATGCAAAGACAAACGCAGACGCAACGACAGACACTTAAGTACTCGCCACTGCAAATTCAGATGCTTAATTTATTGCATTTGACTACAATGGAACTGGAACAAAGAATAAAAGAGGAGTTGGAAGAAAACCCTGTTCTGGAAGAAGGCAAAGAGGAGAGTACAGCAGAAGAAACAACTGATGAATTTTCCGATCCGGATGATGTAGGTGGTGGTGATGATGATTCTGGAGGAGTACAGGATTATTATGACTGGGATGAATTCCGGGATGACGATATACCTGATTACAAAACGTACGCCAATAACCAATCACCTGATAACGAGTTGTATACAAGACCGATGGTGGAATCCATTGGCTTCAGAGATGATCTGAAACAACAGGTGCATTTTTTGAGGTTGGATGATCGTCAGCAACTTATAGCAGATTTTGTTCTGGATTCTTTGGACGAGGATGGCTTTTTGAGACGAGAAAGTGATGTAATTGCAGATGACATTTCCTTTGCTAACAGTATGTTTATTGATGGAGAGGAAGTGTCTCAGATACTCAGAATTATTCAGCAATTAGATCCTCCCGGGATCGCTGCCCGTGATCTGAAAGAATGTCTCCAGATACAGTTAGGACGATTAGATAATCAGGATAATACCTGGAAAATTGCCTGTCGGATCGTTACTGATACATTTGATGAACTAGGGTCTCGCAATTATGACAAGATTATGCGGGTACTCGGAATAGACGAAGAGTCGCTAAAAAAAGCTATTCAGCTGATTACGACGCTTAATCCTAAACCTGCTTCCGGTCTTCGTAATGATACCCTTGTCAATGAGAGTATTAAACCTGACTTTATGTTGAGGTATACAGAGGACGGTGAGATAGAAGTGCAGCTGACATGGGGTAATAGTCCCGCCTTGAAACTCAATAAGCTGTTCACACAAATGGCGGAACAAAAGAATGATAAGGCAACAAATCAGTTCCTCAAGAATAAAATGAATTCTGCAAAGTGGTTCATAGATGCTATCAAGCAGCGAGAAAATACAATGCTGAATACCCTGAGAGCCATTGTCAAACTTCAGTATGATTATTTCCAATCTGGTGATATCAAAAAGCTGAGACCTATGATTCTCAAGGACGTCGCGGAGATTATTTTCATGGATATTTCTACCGTTTCTAGGGTAACTACGAATAAGTATGTACAAACCCCATTTGGTATTGTATTGCTAAAAGATCTGTTTACCGAAGGGGTAACGAACGAAGACGGCACGGAGGTTTCTAACCGTGAAATACAGGAAGCAATCCGTGAAATTACTGAGGCAGAAGATAAAAGACATCCATATAACGATCAGCAAATCACTGATTTATTGTCGGAAAAAGGCTACTCGGTAGCAAGGCGCACTGTTGCCAAATACCGTGAGCAATTAAACATTCCGACAGCAAGACTAAGAGTAACCATATAATAATCAAAGCCCTTACCTGGCATGAAAAAAATTGTTGTTGTTGATGATGAGGCGGATATTTGCTTCCTTTTGAAGAGGTTTTTGTCTAAAAATGATTTTATAGTTGAAACTGCACAGAACGGAAAAGATGGCCTGGCTTTAATTGAGTCGGTGTCTCCGGACCTTGTGATGACCGATTTCAGATTGGGCGATATTACGGGAACCGATCTGTTAACTGCTATCAAGTCCAAAAGACCACATGTACCTGTCCTGATCATAACAGGATATTCGGACATTAAAGTGGCTGTGAATGTCATGAAACTGGGCGCTTACGATTACATTACGAAGCCTCTTTTTCCGGATGAGATTCTGGTGACAGTGAAGAAAGCAATTGCCGACGCGGAAAATGCTAAGAACGAACAGCAGGAATATACCGTAGTAGAGACAAACGCGCAGGATGCACCTTCCAAACCTGCACGCCGCGGATATTCTAAATCCAAGTCGGGTTATGTATTAGGTAACAGCGACGTTTCCGACAATCTTTTCAAACAGGTGGATTTGGTTGCTCCAACCAATTTCAGTGTAATCATTTACGGTGAAAGCGGATCGGGGAAGGAAGCCATTGCTCAGGAAATTCATAATCGTTCTAGACGTAAGGATATGCCTTTTGTTGCGATGGACTGCGGTGCTATTTCTAAGGAGTTGGCAGGTAGTGAACTTTTTGGACATGAAAAGGGATCTTTTACAGGTGCGTTACAAACGAAAATCGGGCATTTTGAAATGGCCAATGGTGGTACACTGTTTCTAGATGAAGTTTCTAATCTATCGTACGAGATCCAGGTTGCATTACTGAGGGTTGTTCAGGAACGTAAAATGCGTCGTATAGGAGGTTCCAAGGAGATCGATCTGGATGTGCGGATCATCGTGGCGAGTAATGAAAGATTACTTGAAGCTGCGAAAAACGGTAAATTCCGCGAAGATCTTTATTATCGATTCAACGAATTTACCATTGAAGTTCCTGCGCTCCGCAACAGAAAAGATGATTTGATGCTGTTCGCTAATACATTCCTTCAATCTACCAATATTGAACTTAATAAGAATGTACAGGGGTTCTCAGACGAAGTAGTAGACGATTTCCTCAATTACTCATGGCCGGGAAACCTTCGTGAGCTCAAAAATGTAATCAAACGTTCTACGCTATTGTCGGACGGTGACATGATAGAGGAGAAAGCATTGCCTTTCGAAATTGTCAATTACCGTAAGCTGAAAGATATGGACGACGAGCCAACTGTTTTTTCATCCGTAGTTCCTGTAAGTAACACGGTTGATGCGGAGACAGATGATACCAAGCCAAGTCTTAAGACAGTGGCGAACGAAGCTGAGTATGATATGATCATGCAGGTACTTCGCGATGTGAATTTCAATAAGAGTAAAGCAGCGCGTTTACTGAATATCGATAGAAAAACGCTTTACAATAAAATGAAGCAGTTCGATATTTAATACACAGGACATTCTTGTGAGAGTGTATATACGTAGGATAAGAGTTTATTAAATATTGATGTTTTTCAAAACAACTACAATACTATTAAGGATGATTCATAGTTTCAGGCAAGTCGTTAGAATCCCACTTGCCTGAAACATATCATACACTCGTCTTTTAAGCAAAGTATTTGAACAGGTCAGTGGTTTATATACTGCAACTTTTCTTCAGTCGTCTCATGACTTTGAATGCAGAGAATTTGCAATGAAGATTGAGCTGCTTGAAAATCCGCACTCATTTAAATGTGTTAAAACCAGTGACACAAGTGCACCAGGATAGGTCTCATTTCCAGGCGTAACGGATGCCGGGTGTTTTAAAGTTTAAGTCGCCAATGAGGCAGAATAAATGGTTTTTATGGAAAGGATTACTCCTCCAATTTTAGAAATGAACAGCAAGCTGATTACAGTCCTATTGGTTGACGATGATGAAGATGATTACTTCCTCACCAGAGCCTATTTCCAGGATTTGGTACACTGGAAATTTGATATTACCTGGTGCTCAACCTACAAAAATGCCTTAGAGCAAATCAGATCAAACAAATATGACTTGTATATGTTTGATTATTTACTTGGTGAAAATACGGGTATAGATCTTATTCAGGAAGCTTGCGGCATGGAATGCGAGGAGCCCATGATATTGCTTACCGGAAAAGGGGATACAAAAATCGCAGTGGAAGCACTGAGACTTGGAGCTGCTGATTACCTGATTAAAAGTGAACTGGATTCAGAAAAACTGGAACGAAGTATTCGATATGCACTGGAACGGACATCGGTTCTTAAAGCTTTGAAACACAGTGAGCGCCGTTACAGAAGGGTTTTCGAAGAATCAAAAGATTTTCTTTTCATCAGTGATCTGGATGGGAATATACTGGACTTTAACACATCTGCATGTGAACTGACTGGCTATGCGGTTGAAGAGCTCCGGGGTTACAACATACTCGACCTAATAGAAGAACCGGATTTTAGAAAACAGTGGGATGCTATAGAGCAACAAACTATCCATGATTTTGAGGTACGTTTGGTAGCCAAGGATAATGAAAAAAGATATTGTTTATTCTCTGCATCTCTGGAAGTGGATGATGGGAACTTATATGTACAGGGTAGGATCTATGATATGACTGCCCGTAAGCAATCGGAAAGGGAGCGATTGTTTTCTGAGAAAATGGCAGTTACCGGAAGGCTTGTGCGCATGTTGGCGCATGAGGTGAGAAATCCGCTTACTAACGTGAATCTTTCTGCCGAACAATTGGAAATGGAGCTTGTGGATGAAGATCAGAAGTTCTACACACAGATTATTAAGCGAAACTGCACACGGATCAACGATTTGATTACACAATTGCTGCAACCTTCCAGCTCTGCTGATATAGAGTTAGTGGAAAGTTCCGTAAATAAGGTGCTGGATGAGGCAATTACTACAGCATACGACCGCGTTCAGTTAAAACGGATTCAGGTGTTGAGTCAGTACAATGATGCAGATTTTGTATTGCCATTGAATGCGGTCTCTCTCCAAATGGCTTTCCTAAACCTGATTACCAACGCTATTGAAGCAATGGAAGAGGATAAAGGTGTACTACAAATCAGCTCAAGAAATGTAGGTGATACTTTTCAGGTGATATTTGCCGATAATGGATCAGGTATCAGTGAAGAAAATATAGATAAGATCTTTGAGCCTTACTTTACCGGAAAGAATAATGGCATGGGAATTGGCCTGGCCACAACCATGAGCATCATTCATGCACATCATGCTCGTATTGATGTCAAATCGGAAGTAGGTGTCGGGACGACTTTTACGATTAGCTTTTCAGGGAAGTAATTCAAAAATACACACTGCCTGACTTTAATAAGGTAAAGGAACTGCTCTGGCTTACAGGGCAGTTCCTTTGTTTTAATTAAACGGAATCAAATGGCCAGTCTCTTTTTTCTGTTAAAGAAACCATATACAATCGGGAAGATAAGCAGAGTTAAAACCGTTGCTGTTATCAATCCACCGATTACCACAATCGCCAGTGGTTTCTGTGTTTCGGACCCAATTCCGGTAGATGTGGCTGCAGGCAACAAACCGATGGCAGCCATCAACGCGGTCATAATTACTGGTCTGATCCTCGATTTCACACCTTCCCGAATCGCCTGATCCAGAGTCATTTTTTCAGATAGATTTTTATTAAACACTGAAATAAGAATAACCCCGTTCTGAACACATAAGCCAAAGAGTGCGATAAAGCCGACACCCGCTGAAATGCCAAAGTTCATATGTGTTACATGTAAAGCAAGTATACCGCCTATGAGAGCAAAAGGTACGTTCACCAGTACGAGTCCTGCGTCTTTGGCATTGTTGAACATGATAAATAGCAGAATAAATATCCCTACAAGACTGATAGGGACTACCTGCCCCAAACGAGCCGTAGCACGTACCTGATTCTCAAATTCTCCTGACCAATTTACAGAGTAGCCTTTTGGTAGTGATTTTAAAAGTGGCTTTACGCGTTGTTGTGCGTCCGCAATAGTACTTCCCAGGTCGCGCTCCCGCACCGAGAACTTCACACCGATAAACCTTTTGTTATTATCACGGTATACAAACGCAGGTCCGGTAATGGTTCTGATGGAGGAAATCTCTTTCAATGGAATCTTACCGCCGGTTATGGTGGGAACCATCAGCTGTTGTATATCATCTACGCTCTTTCTGTATTGTTCTTCATAACGTAGTCTGATATCGAATTTACGTTCTCCTTCGTACAGAATAGAGGCTGTTTTTCCACCAATAGCCATTTCTATTACCGCTTGTACGTCGGCAGTGCTTACTCCGTACTGGGCCATTTTATGATCGTGTAAAATGACACTTACCTCGGGCTGGCCTATATTTCGGAGTATACCCACATCCTTTATTCCTGGTACGTCCTTAATGGCTTCGAGTACTTCGTTAGCCTTTGTATTCAGCGTTTCAAGGTCATCTCCATATATTTTAACCGCATTACTTGCGTTCATTCCGGCTACAGCTTCAGCGACATTGTCAATAATTGGTTGGGAATAGTTGTAATTGATACCCTGAAATTCCTTCAGTTTTGTATCCATTTCCTCAATCAACTGATCTTGAGTTATTTTCCTGGTCCATTCGTCTTTTGGCTTCAGGTTTACCTGCATTTGTACGTAGTAAAAACCCGATGGATCCGTTCCGTCATTAGAGCGCCCGGTTTGAGAAAGAACGCCATTGACTTCCGGAAATTCGTTGAGTTTGGCCCTTAGTATTGTAACCATTTTGATAGTTTCATTCAAAGAGCTACTCATTGGCATTTTTGCTTCCACCCAAAGCGCGCCTTCATTTAGTGTTGGAAGGAATTCCGTTCCCAATAGGGTGGAGGAGAAAAGGCTTAGTCCCATGAAAACGGAAGCAAAAAGCACACTCACTTTTTTATGTCCGTAACACCATTCAAAACCTTTGGTAACTGCATTGTCAAAAAAACGGACAATGGGATTACTTTTCTCACGCACGTTCTTATTCAGTAAATAAGAGCATAGGACCGGAACAAGTGTGAGGGTATACAGCAATGCTCCGAGCAAAGCAAAACCAAGTGTGTAGGCCAGAGGTGTAAACATCTTGCCTTCTACCTTTTGAAAACTGAAAATAGGTATAAGGGCGGTAATGATGATCAGCTTGGAGAAGAATATAGCTTTACCCAGTTCACCGCCGGTTCGCTTGATGAGTCCCATTTTGGAAAGCTTGTTGAAACGTTGCATTCCGTTCTTGTGCGCAAGATGATCCAGAGCGACAAAGATTCCTTCCACCATGACTACTGCTCCGTCAATAATGATTCCGAAGTCAATAGCTCCCATGGAAAGCAGGTTTGCTGACATGCCTTTCATTTTAAGGCACATAAAGGCGAAGAGCAAAGCGAGCGGGATAATGATCGAAACAATGACAGTGGTACGCCAATCCGCCATAAAGAGAAATACAATCACCGTTACCAGTACGATCCCTTCAATCAGGTTGTGTTTTACGGTATGAGCGCAGAATTCAATCAGATTGTCCCGGTCATAAAACGTTACCATTTTTACATCCGGGGGCAATATTTTAGTATTCAACTCTTCGACTTTATCCTTGATCAACGCCAGTACTGCACTCGGATTTTCACCTTTTCGCTGTACTACAATTCCCTCAACAACATCGTCATTTTCGTCTAAACCTACCTGTCCTACACGCGGCATGTCGGATTCTTTTACCACCGCCACATCACGTACAAGAATCGGATTTTCATTCACATATTCTACAATGATGTTTTCGATATCAGGAATGGATGTTAATAATCCGATACCACGTACTACATACGCCTGGCCGTTTTTCTCAATTACATCACCGCCGACGTTGATATTACTCTTCGTTACAGCCTGATAAACTTCCAGCGGCGTAATATTGTATTTGACAAGATTAGTAGGATTTACCTGCACCTCGTATATTTTTTCCCGACCGCCGAAGGCAACAACGTCGGCAACACCTGGTATACTTCTTAGCTGTCGGTCTATGACCCAGCTTTGCAGTGTAAGCAACTCCCTGCTGTCACGGTCTTTACTTTTTAGTGTATATCTGAAGATTTCACCAGTTGGTCCATACGGAGGCTGCACATCTGGTTCTACTCCTTCGGGTAAGGAAATATTACGCAGCTGATTATTGACCTGCTGTCGGGCGAAAAAGTCCTCTACGTGATCGTCAAATATGATTTTGATAATACTGAGGCCGAACATAGTCGTACTGCGGACGTTGGTCTTTTGCTGCACGGAGTTCATCGCAACCTCTATAGGGACAGTCACGAAGCGCTCTATTTCTTCTGCGCTCCTGCCATTCCATTGCGTCACGATGATAATCTGTGTATTGGTGACGTCAGGAAATGCTTCCAGAGGCGTATCACGGTAGCTGACAATTCCTGCTACGATAAGCAAGCCTGTCATGAAAAAAATGAAGAAGCGGTTTTTAAGAGAAAAACCTACGATTCCCCGAATGAATTTATTCATCGAAATAATGATAGAATGAGTGAATGATAGAATGAGTGACTGAGAAAATGATTGAATGAGAAAAATTTGAAGAATGATGATTTTTGCTGTTGGGTCTATTCATTCATTCTCTCATTCAAAATCCACTCATCAATCATTCAGTGCATCGTATACAAGCAGCTGATTTCTGGAAATGATCACATCACCGTCTTTTAATCCACTGCTGATGTATGTACGGTTAGCCAGAGAGCGATATACTTCCACAGCCCTGGTCTCTATATTCGAACGGCCGTGAAACACCATCACCCAGTTTTTACTACGATCGAAGATCACCGCTTGTGATGGAATGGCCTGCATCTGATTGCTTTCTTCAAAATTGAGATACACGGTAGCATGCATTTCAGGTTTGAGCTTGAAACCAACATTTTGCAGCTGAATCCTGATTTTCATCGTCTTCGTTTCAGGATCAAGTACGTTGTAAATCTTATCCACTTTTCCTTTGAAAATCTGATCGGGGAATGAGATGGTTTTTACATCTGCTGTCATGCCCAATTGTACCCTTGGTATGTCACTCTCATTTACGTTAGCCAAGACCCACACATCTTCAATTTGCCCCACTGTGAAAAGACTTTCTGAATTGTCGGAACGTAGCTGCATCCCGCGATTCACATTCTTGTTGATAATAAATCCGCTGATAGGTGATTTGATGGTATAGTTGGTAGATTTTCCTATCCCATATATGGAAAATATTTCCTTTACCCGTTTTAGCTCAGCCTGCGCTTTATCCACCATTTGCCGGGCAGTTATTGCATCTCTTTCAGGTACCAGCTTACTTTCGTAGAGGTCTTCAGTGGACGAGAGGTTTTTCTGAGCGATCAGCAAATCAGACTGCGCCTGTATCATTTGTCTTTCAAAATCTGCTACTTCCCCTGACCGGATAGTGGCCAGCTTCTGTCCTTTTACTACATTATCACCCAGTTCCACGTTTACGTCCTCTACATTTCCACCTACAAGTGGAAAAATTTTAATGACTTTGTTTTCGTCCGGGACCACTTTCCCTACAAGCGTAAGTTCGTTCCGTACAATTTCCGTTTTTACAGTGTCAAGGGTGATACGGCTCATCATGGTGTCGGAAAGCATAAATGCTTTTGCCTCTTCCGGAGCTTCCTGTTTTTTGCTACAGGAAATGTTCCAAATGACAATTGAGGTGAGCAGGGTTATTGAAATTGATTTTTTCATTGTATTGTCTTTATGAGGAATGTCTTGATTTGAACATAATTAGTTGAAGAGCTCTTCTCCGACCACAAAATTGAGCTCCTCGTACACCTTGATCCGGTCTGCCTGAAGGCGGTTGAATTGGCGGGTGCTTTCATTGTAGGTTTCGATGAAATCAATGAATTCGAGCAGTGAAATATTCTGTTTCCGGAAATTGTCGTAAATACCTTTATTCAATAATTCGAATTGTTCAGTAAACCGGCCTTCTACACTCTGATAAGCATTTTCAGCGATGTTGACTTTTTGCAGAGCTGCATCTACTTCGTTGCCAATACTGTTTTCTTTTGCTTTTTCAGCGGTTTTAAAGTAGCTGATATTGCTTTTGGCTGCCCGGATATTTCCCTGGTTGCGATTGAAAAAAGGCAGGTCCATGGTGGCTGAAACACCGAAGTAGTTATCAGTGTAGTTACTTGCCTGATCATATACGGCACCAAGTTGCAGGTTCGGTTTAGCGAGGGCTTTTTGCAAAGTATAGTTCAGCTCCGCCTGTTTGGAAGAGGATTGTGCCACTTTCAGATCTGCTCTGCTTTGAATGGCTTTATCTTTCAATGTCACAATATCATAATTGCGGATTTGATAGCGGTTGATATCCTGATTACTCACAACAGCTTTGATCGGAAGCTCCGTGTTGAGATAGGTACGGAGATCGCGCTGATTTTCGGACAATTCGAAAAGTATATCAGCACGATCATTCGTAAGCTGAAACAGAAGGGCTTTCAGACGTACGACTTCTTTCAGTGATACGTTGTTTCTGCTGTATTCTTTGTCGAAAGCGGTGATGGTAGTACGTAACGTTGCAATTTGATTATCAAGACGTACTATAGTTTGTTCAAGAAAATAGGTTTCGAAGAACAATTGTCTCAAATCAAATTTTAATGTTCTGATCAGATTATAAAACTGAAATTCACTCTTACGGGTCGATTCTACATCCAGTGCTACCTGCTTGTTGCGCTTGCCTGCTCGGGTGATCATTTGCTGGATGCTTATCGCTTTCTGACCGTTTCTTCCCACATCCAGAAATCCACGGGAGGGATTGTAAGCACTTAGCTCAACGCTTAAAGATGGGTTATCCCATAGTTTGTCCTGAATTTCAAGGGATTTTGCAATATCGATCTGATATTTCTCCGCAAGCAGTTCAAGATTATTTTGGAGAAAAAGGCTGTCGGTCTGATGAATCGAAAGCCGTAATGTGTCCTGTGCCTGCAAGGTGCTGCACAATAGGATAAAAAAACCAACAAGGTAAATTCGCATATTTTCTGTTTTAGAATATGCGATATTCCGACATCAGTATTACAACAGCCTTAAATTAACTTTAGAAAAACATTAGAAAGTCAGATGTGAAAAAGTTGCACGGTGAAGGAACTGCCTTTCCCTGGCTCGCTTTCTACGGAGAGCTGTCCTTTATGCAGCTCCACAATTCGCTGACAAATGGATAGACCAATACCAAAACCAGGTAAGTCGCTGGTTAGAGCCGATCGGTAGAACGGATTGAAAATGTGAGGTAGGTCGTCTGCGCTGATACCGTAACCATCATCTCTAACTGTTACATTACAATAGGTTTCATTCGTGTCAATCAATATTCTGGCTTCATGATTTTCTGAGTATTTACAGGCATTATCAATCAAATTAAGAAATACTCTTTTCAGTAATTCTTCATTTCCTTCTATAACGGTTTCTCTTTCATTTTCCGGAATAGAGGTGTAATCGATACTAACTTTATAATGTGGTGAAGTCTTCAAAACCTCTTCTTTGGCCAGGAATACCAAGTCCTCAACGCGTACCTGTAACATTTTCATCTTCTCTATATTCTCCATAGAGCGCGCAAGAAAAAGCAGATTATTGGTAATGCTGATCAGTCTTTCCGTATCAGAGAAAAGATTGTCAAAAACTTCTTCCAGGTCGGGGTCATTTTTCAGGAAGCGCTGCCCCAGCTGAATTTCAGATTTCAGAGCTGCGAGAGGTGTGCGGAGCTCATGAGAAGCGTGTGATACAAAGCTTTTTTGTTGTTCGAAAGCCTGATTGAGGCGGTGCAGTACGGTGTTAAAGTTAATAGCAAGTTGGGCAATTTCATCTTTTCTATTGCCTTCGTCCAGCTTTTGAGAAAGATTTTGAGCTGTGATCAATGAAATCTGGTCGTTAATACTGCTGATGGGCCTGAGTGAATTTCCGGCAAAATAGAAACCCAGCCCCACCGTGATGACAATGCCTACAACCAGTCCCCAGGTGAGTGTTTTGATGAGATTGTCCTGTTTGCTTTTTCCGAATTTGTCGAAAGCAGAAGCAAGTACAACCAGCGGTTCTGCTCCTTCTGTATACAGCAGGCCAATTACTTCACTTTCTCCCTGCACAAATTCGATGCTTTTTTTCTCGCGAATTTCCTGCAAAAGATTTGCGTGATAGGTAAGGAGCTTATCATCCACACTGGAATAAACCAGATCATTTTTTGAATTAAAGATCAGTACCTTTTCATCCAGCATTTCTGTGAGTGTATTCTCATCGATTACTTTCAGCAGATCTTTGTCAATGCCGTGTACTTTCACAAGCAATCTGCAGGTTGTTCTGGCTTTACTTCTGAGCCGGTCAAAAAACTCTTCCTGCCGGAACGTGGATGATACGGAATAAACCACCACTGAGAATACAAATAACAAAGCCGCAACCAACAGGGTAAACTGTATCGCAATTCTTTCCTTGATCTTCACAGGCGGTTTAGTTTGAAGGGTTTTTATTCTTCTTTCAGGATATAGCCAAGGCCGGGACGGGTATGAATGAGCTTGGCGCTAAAATCTTTGTCTACTTTCTTACGCAGATAATTGATATAAACTTCCACTACATTGGTTCCGGGATCAAAATTGAGATGCCAGACATGCTCAGCAAGATCCATTTTGGAAATAACCCGTCCACGATTTATCAGAAAATATTCTAACAGAGCAAATTCTTTCGCCGTGAGTTCAATAGATTTGCCTGCCCTCACAACCTCTTTGGTGGTCAGGTTCATCACCAAATCGGCAATTTTTAATGTTTTATTGACCGTTTCAGGATTTCTGATTTCCGAAAGTCTCAATGCTGCATGAATTCTTGCAAGCAGTTCTCTGAAGTCAAATGGCTTGACTATATAGTCGTCCGCACCGCGTCCCAATCCTTCTACTTTATCTTCTATTTCACCATAAGCAGTGAGCATGATGATTGGAATTGCGGGCTTATATAGTCTGATCTGTTGACAAACCTCAAATCCACGCATACCAGGAAGATTTACATCCAGCAATATCAGATCAAATTTCTTGTCCAATGCCATTTGTTTTCCGGTAATTCCATCCTGCGCTATTTCTGCTTCAAAATGCTCTGACACCAACCCGCGATAGATATTCTGCGCAATGCGTTTGTCGTCCTCAATGATCAGTATTTTTCTCATTTTGTGCTAAATCGGGTTGATGGCTAAGGTAGGGTTATAAAAGTTTCAAAGCCTGGTCAAGATCGGCAATCAGGAAATCGGCATCTTCAAATCCTACATACATCCGTGCCATACGATGTCGTTCATTGGTCGGGTCAAAATTGTCAGGGCCTATTCCGGCTGCTTGCGGCAAGATAAGTGATTCATGGCCACCCCAGGATACAGCTACAAGGAAGTGTTTCAATGCATAAGTGAATTTCTCAATCTGCGTATAGGAATCTGATTTGAGGACAATGGTAAAAAGTCCGCATGCCCCGGTCATCTGTTTTTTTGCCAGTTCCCGCTGGGGAAAGTCATCACTGAACGGAAACAATACTTTGTCAATTTTTGGATGCGTATTTAGAAAGGCAATGACCTTGTTGGTCGTCTTCGTGATATGTGCTAGTCGCATAGGCAATGTACGAAGTCCCCGCAGGATAAGCCATGCATTGAATGGAGAAATCCCGGAACCGTTGTTGAGCAGCTGTTCAAAGAAAATCCTCTGCAGCATATCTTCTTTTCCTGTTAAAACACCTGCAACTGTATCGCTATGTCCACCCAAGTATTTGGTAGCAGATTGAAGGCTCAGATCAATACCCAGCGCCAATGGCTTCTGATATAGTGGAGTACAATAGCTGTTATCCAAAATAGTGATGATGCCGTGACGCTTGGCAAGCTTAGCTACTGCTTCCAGGTCCTGAAGATCGAAAGTAAGTGAGTTGGGTGACTCGAGATAAATAATCCGCGTTTCCGGCCGAATGGCTTTTTCAAAGTTCTTGATATCTGTTCCGTCAATGTAGGTAGTGGTAACGCCAAATCGTGGAAGGAGATTGTCAAACATCCGGGACGCCCAGCTGTAAGGTCTATCGACAGATATAATATGATCTCCGGTTTTAACATTTGCCATCACAGAACAGAAAATAGCTGAAGCACCGCTGTTGAATACAAGCGCATCTTCGGCTCCGTCAAGCGCAGCCAGTTTTTTTCTTAGTATCTCAATGGTCGGATTTTTTCCGCGGGAGTAGAGGTAGGCAGAGTTTTCGTCTTCAAATGCTTTTCGTATATCTTCAAATGAATCGAAAACAAAATTACTGGATTGCACAATGGGAGGAGCAACGGCATTAAAATAAAGGCTTCGGTCTTCTCCCAGCTCATTCAGTATATGAGATATTTCCATGGTTTAGGTTAAGGTTTTTTAGAGTCTGCCTGATCGGGCAACAGTGTATCTATGGGTGCCTGAGCAACGATTCCGGTATCGAGTGAATGTATAATTGCCTTATTGCTATGAGCGAAATAACATGTATCAATTCCATGGCTGGTTATATTCTTAATATGCTGCGAGGTCTCAGGTTTGCTTCTTGTTCGGGTCTGCCGAATATAGACGGCACGTATGTTTTTTGGAAACTCATTACATATTTTATCATAAATCTCAGGGTCTTTTTGAGAATCGTCTCCTAATAGAATGAACTGTAATTCGGGATAAAAGCCCACAATATTTTGGATTTTGCGCAATTTGTGGTCGTGCGAACCTGCTCCTGTCATGACGAAATCGTCTAAGCCGGATTTTATTTTCTTTAATTTTAGTATCGCTTTTGGTAAGCCATTCAATTCCGCAAATTTGACAATCATATCATACAGATTCCATTCACTGCTCGATACATAAAAGAAGATGTTATTTTCTTTATGTGGATGTACGCGACTCGCATATGACAACAGCTGATAATGTTTCACCACATCATCAAAAGGTTTCCTTGCCTGTACATTTCTTGCCAGCAATACAAAAAGCTTTCTGAAAGACCTTCTACTGTGTGATATCAGGAAAGTATCATCTATGTCAGATATAATGCCGTAGGAGCTTTGATACGGTATAAAAAATTCTTCTGTACCAGTAGCTACATATCTTTTACCATCAATTTCATCGTCAATGGAAACAGAATATTGGTGCCATCCGCCATTCAGTTCCTCCGGAAGTGGCACCTGGAACCTGAAGTATCCGTCTTCTTCTGTTATTGCCTCCGCAGTTACAGAGCCGGCATGGAGCTTAACTCTTAAATTGGGAATGGTTTTTATTGAAAACAGCTGTAGGATTGTTCTTGCATAACGAAAGCCTTTTCTTGTATATTTATGATCTCCGGAAGGATACTTTTTTACAACATGTCCATAAACAACCAGTTCTTTTTTATTAGCATACCCCCGGTATAATTTAATATCACATCGTTTCATACACCACATTTTACGCATTTACAAGTCACTAATTTAGACATTATGTTTTCAGAACGAAAGGTTTTGTTGGTTGTTAACCCTATATCGGGCGATTTAGATAAGAATGAGATTTTTGATGCGGTCATCAACAGAACTACTCAAGAAGGCATAGATCTGCGGATTTATACTACCACCGGAAATCAGGATGACCAGATAATCAGGGAGATGGTGGAGAACCTGAAACCAGAAAAAGTGATTGCAGCCGGTGGAGACGGAACCATCTCGCTGGTAGCTCAGGCCATCCATGACCTTAATGTAACTTTATGCATTATTCCTGCAGGATCTGCCAATGGCCTGTCCGTTGACTTCGGAATCCCGGCAAATCTGGAGGAAGCTGTTGATATTGCTTTTGGCGAAAATCAGATAGGAATAGACGCTGTGAGTATTAATGGAGAAATCAGTTTGCATCTGAGCGATATAGGACTAAATGCACTTCTGGTTAAAAATTACGAAAATGGTGAGACAAGAGGGAAAATGGGTTATGCGCGCGAGATGTTAAAGACGCTCAGTGAACATGAGAACTTCAATGTCAGGATTACAACGAGTGCGGAAACATTTGAAACGGAAGCGTTGATTGTGATCATTGCTAATGCCCAGAAATACGGTACAGGGGTAAATATCAATCCACAAGGTGATATGTCCGATGGATTTTATGAATTGGTGATTGCCAAAAAGCTGGATTTTATTGAAACAGCTAAGATTCTCACAGGTAACACGGATCTTAATCCAGAGATTATGAAAATTATCTCAGTTGAGCAGGCCACGATTGAATGTCTGGATAGGGAAGTTTATTTTCAGATTGATGGAGAATATAAAGGTCAGGTGAGAAAACTTGAAACGCATGTTCTGAAAAACTATATCACAGTTGCTGTGCCACCCCGGTCTGTATGATCTGCGAGCCGGTCTGTACTGCGAAGCCGAACTGAACGGACCTTGCCTTAACTGGTTTCACCGTTCAGCCTGGATACACCATGCAGACCGGGGTGCGCAAGCCAGAATATTATCCAGTACTGAATCAGTAGTACGTTGACCGGAATGCCTTTTCCGGTCATTCTCAATTAATTTTATTTGCTTTCATGAAATCAGTTGTAACGCTTGTTCTCTGCACGTTTATAGTGGGAAGTGCATGGGCACAAACACAGGAATTATGTCAGGGTAAATACTTTACTGAAGAGCAGGGTAAAGCATTTTTGGAAAATTATCCTGCGACTACAAAGGCTGCATGGGAGGCAAGGTCGGTAGCCATAAAGAATCAGATCGTGAAGGGTATGCAGCTGGAAAATTTGCCGGCCAGACCTACTTCAGCTCCGATCATTCACAGCAAACGGATCATGGATGGTTACACAATTGAAAACGTAGCTTTTCAGAGTATCGAAGGAATTTATGTAACAGGAAATTTATACAGACCACTGAAAAAACAGAAATCATATGCAGCTGTTCTGTGTCCGCATGGACATGGAGAAAACCCTCATGGGCGATTTCGGGAACAAACCCAGAAACGCTGTGCTACTTTGGCCAGGATGGGAGCTATTGTATTTGTCTGGGATATGGTAGGGCAGGGAGATTCGAGGCAATGCGAGCACAAAATGCCCAAAGCACTTAAATTACAGACGATTAATGCGATCAGAGCACTCGACTTTATTTCGTCATTACCAGAGGTGGATAAGCAACGGATAGCAGTTACAGGGGAATCGGGTGGAGGAACGCAAACGTTCCTGCTCACAGCGCTGGACGAGCGTGTAAAAGTGTCCGTCCCGGCAGTGATGGTATCTTCCTATTTTTTCGGAGGCTGCGTTTGTGAAAGTGGTATGCCAATTCACAAAAATGGAACACATCAAACCAATAATGTAGAAATCGCTGCTTTGGCTGCTCCACGGCCCATGCTGCTGATCTCTGACGGGGACGACTGGACCAAGCACACGCCGGAAGTGGAATTTCCGCATATCAGGTCTATTTATAAGCTCTATGGAAAATCTGATCAGGTTCAGAATATACATTTGCCAGATGAGAAGCACGATTATGGGCCTTCGAAGAGACAGGCTATGTATGCATTTCTGGCAAAGCAGCTCAAACTGGATTTGAAATCTGTAACAAATGCTTTAGGAAAAGTGGATGAAACGGCTTCAAAATTACTTGATCAGAAAGAACTTGAAGTTTTTAATGCGCAATATCCAAGACCTGCGAATGCGGTTATGGGTGATGAAAAAGTAATGGAGTTGTTGTAGGATTTAGCTTTGGTATTTTATGATCATCTGGGTTGTACTTCTCTCTATTGTTTTCATCGTTTTAAGCTCTACCATTTTTAAACTGCATCCGTTGGCGGGCTTACTACTTGCTGCATTGGGAGTAGGTATTTTTGCAGGCCTGCCGATTGACAAACTCGCGGAAACAATAGGGAAAGGATTTGGCGAGTTGATGTCGAAGATCGGACTGATGGTGATCTTAGGTTGTATAATAGGAGCTATACTCGACAGATCAGGTGCGGCTATAAAAGTAGCAGATGTAATCTTGAATTTGTTCGGTACGAAGAGACCTGCATTTGCGATGTCCGTGATCGGTGCGATTGTAGGTATTCCCGTTTTCTGTGATTCAGGATTTATCATTCTACATAAGTTGAACCGTATCGTGGCAGAACGAACGGGTATTCCGCTGGCTACCATTTCTTTGTCGTTGTCAGGCGGATTATTCGCAACTCATACATTGGTACCACCTACACCCGGCCCGCTTTCCGCCGCCGGAAATCTGGGTATTCCGGATTCTATAGGGCTGGTGATTTTGATCGGTCTCGTTGTTTCTGTTCCCAGCTTGTTTGTTTCAACCTGGTTTGCCGATCGTTACACAAGAAATATTCAGGTAGCCGTTGAGAATACTGATGTGCCTGCAGAGAATCTTACGCTACCGCCTGCATGGAAAGCGTTCATGCCTATTCTACTCCCGATTTTCCTGATTACCTTGGCGTCGTCCGCACAGATATTTCATTTTTCTTCTGTTTGGACAACATGGCTGGGTTTCTTTGGTAGTCCGTTAGTTTCGTTTCTGTTGGCGATCTTTTTCAGTTACTCGTTATTTCCAAAGAATGCTGCGGCTAGTATGAATGCCTGTTTCAAAAATGGTATTGAACACTGCGGAACAACACTGGTGCTGGTCGGGGCAGGAGGTGCTTTTGGGGCTATATTAAAGGAAACAGAATTGAAAAATCTAGTGAGTGAATGGTTAACCCGGAACGAAATGAGCGGCGTGTACTTATTACTTATAGCCTTCCTGATTGCTTTATTTTTCAAAACGGCACAAGGATCCACGACTTCATCCATGGTTCTGACGACCAGTATACTAGCTCCGTTGTTACCCTCACTGGGATTCACAGATCCGGTTCAGATTACACTCGTTGTGATGGCCGTGGGTAGCGGCGCCATGATCGTGTCGCATGCAAATGATGCCTGGTTCTGGGTCGTGTCGCAGTTCACAGGTATGTCGGCGACGGATACTTACCGTAGTCATACTATTCTGACAGGTTTGCAAGGTATCGCCAGCTTTATAGTGACGGTCATTCTCTATTTTATCCTGGTCTGATTCGTCTGTTGAGAAAACCGATAGCTTACAAAAAAGCCCGCTCCGGATTCCGGAACGGGCTTTACTATCTTATATATCAGAAATTATTGCAGACCAAGATCTGCAAGTACTTCTTTCACTTTGGCAGCTGCTTCTTTGAATTCAATCGCAGAAGAAACCTTCAGACCTGATTCGTTGATAATACGTGCACCTTCTTCAGCATTGGTACCCTGCAAACGAACGATGATCGGAACTGGAATCTCACCAATTGCTTTATATGCTTCTACAACACCGGCAGCAACGCGGTCGCAACGAACGATACCACCGAAGATGTTGATCAAAATAGCTTTTACATTAGGATCTTTCAGGATGATACGGAAACCGGCTTCTACGGTACGTGCGTTCGCGCCACCTCCAACATCAAGGAAGTTAGCAGGATCACCACCAGAAAGCTTAATAAGGTCCATTGTAGCCATTGCAAGTCCTGCACCGTTTACCATACAACCCACGTTTCCGTCAAGTTTCACATAGTTCAGGTTGTTAGCACCAGCTTCTACTTCCAAAGGATCTTCTTCGTTGGTATCGCGCATTTCTGCCAGCTCAGGATGACGATACAATGCGTTGTCGTCCAGATCCACTTTTGCATCAACAGCAAGAATCTTGTTGTCAGATGTTTTCAAAACCGGATTGATCTCGAACATGGCCGAATCACTCTCCACGTATGCTTTGTAAAGTGCAGTGATGAATTTCACCATTTCTTTGAAAGCGTCACCTTCAAGCCCAAGAGCAAAAGCAACTTTACGTGCCTGGAATGGCTGCAATCCCACTTTCGGATCGATCCACTCTTTCATGATTTTTTCCGGCGTATGTTCTGCAACTTCTTCAATGTCCATACCACCTTCGGTGCTGGCCATGATTACGTTGCAGTTTCTGCCGCGATCCAATAGGATGGACAGATAATATTCTTTTGGCTCGCTTGGGCCAGGATAGTAAACATCTTCAGCTATAAGCACTTTATTCACACGCTTTCCGGCATCGCCTGTCTGATGCGTAACAAGTACTTTACCAAGAATGTTATTGGATATCGTACGTACGTCTTCAACAGATTTAGCAAGAGCAACTCCACGTTGTTCTGTACCAACTATTCTGCCTTTACCACGCCCACCGGCATGAATCTGCGATTTAACCACATACCACTTGGTACCTGTCTGCTGGCTAAGTTCACGTGCAACTTCTACCGCCTTGTCGGGCGTGTCGGCTACAAGCCCTTCCTGAATACGCACACCGTATTTTTTCAGAACGCTTTTGCCTTGATATTCGTGAATATTCATGAGTATAAAAGTAAATTGGTATTTTCACGGCAAATTAAGGAATTAATCAAAACGGGGGTAAGTTTTTCCCTAATTATCTTTTTGTAAAATGAATTTACTTAGGGCGAGTGGAATAAAACGTACGTATGGCTCATTGCAGGTTTTAAAGGGAATTGATCTTGAAGTTGCAAGTGGAGAAGTGGTCGCGATTGTGGGTGCATCAGGAGCGGGTAAGAGTACGTTTTTACATATTTTAGGAACACTTGACCGTCCGGAAGAAGGAGAGGTGTATATAGAGGACGTGAATGTTTTTACTCAGAAAGACAAAGATCTTGCCCGATTCAGGAATGAGAAAATAGGTTTTATTTTTCAATTTCATAATTTGATGGCTGAGTTTACAGCACTTGAAAATGCCTGCATGCCTGCTTATATTGGTGGAGTGATGAAGGAGAAGGAAATCCTCAACAGAGGCAAGGAGTTGTTGGATATGCTCGGACTGACCGACCGGATGAATCATTTGCCTTCGCAACTATCTGGTGGAGAGCAACAACGTGTAGCTGTTGCCCGTGCTTTACTCAACAAACCTTCCATTGTACTGGCTGATGAACCAAGCGGAAATCTGGATTCTCATAATGCACTCGACTTACACCAGTTGTTTTTTAAATTGAGAGACGAATTCGGGCAAACCTTTGTAATTGTTACGCACAATGAGGAGCTGGCCGAGATGGCCGACAGAAGACTTGTGATGCAGGATGGCAGAATGCTTTCTTAATCAGAAAAATAATTAAAAATATTTTTACACTTGGTGTGACCAGCGATTGTGAACCTCGTCATAATGCCGAAGTTTTTCATAACGTTGAGTAAAGTGAATAGCCGCCTGGAGTTTTCCGGGCGGCTATTTTTTGGTGGGTATTGCAATTGATTCTATCTCGCTTTCCATGCAATCTCCGTCTGGAATGAAGCTTTAGTAAGGAGTGGCAATTTTTTCGTGTGTTGTAAAAACAATATCACTATGAATGATGCGTCCATCTTCCAGCTTCGCATAAGCTCGCTGGTATACATGCATGCGTAAAGGGTAATTTCCATTACGCCTCATTACCTTTTCACCAACTCCGAATTCTTCTGTTATAATATGTCGACCGTGAGTCTGAAAAGTTGGCTCTTTGAATAAATATGGTGAATTGTTTATTATCTCACCAGTATAATAAGTTGAAAAAATAATACCATATTCTACCACTGTAACATTACCTTTTCCTTTGCAAGAACCCGATAATTATTGATGAAAGTTGTTGGGTATGGAGGTGGAGTTTCTCTGTGCTGGGTAATGAGCAATGCTTCCAGCACTGGCAATACCTCAAGGATTTCCTTCTCCTTGCATGAGAGATTTGTAAAAAGTACTGTAATTACCAGTGCCGTTAGTTTGAGTGATTGGGTAAATAGCTATTGCATAAGGTAGGCAGTTAGCAGGTTTGTGACAAAGCTATTTGATATAGCTCTAAATTTAAATCCTTTACTGTTTTGATAAGTCAGATAAAACTATGGTTAAAGAAATCAAGTTTGGATAACCGCCATAAACAACAAAGGCAGCCCATTACGGACTGCCTTTGAAAAAGCTATATCAGCGAATGAATTACATCATTCCGCCCATTCCGCCTGGGTGACCATGGCCACCACCTGCAGGTGCTTCTTCTGGTTCGTCAGCAATTACGCACTCTGTTGTCAACAACAGACCAGCGATAGAAGCTGCGTTTTCCAAAGCAAGACGTGAAACTTTCTTAGGATCGATAATACCTGCTTCTAACAAGTCAGTGTAGATATTGTCTTTCGCGTTGTAACCATAAGCGCCGGTTCCTTCCTTCACTTTCGCAACTACAACAGATGGCTCCTGGCCAGAGTTGGATACGATCGTTCTCAGAGGAGATTCCAAAGCTACACGGATGATGTTGATACCTGTTGTCTCGTCTTCGTTGTTTCCAACCAAGCCATCAAGGGCAGCAGCAGCACGGATGTAAGCAACACCACCACCAGCTACGATACCTTCTTCAACAGCAGCACGAGTTGCATGCAATGCATCGTCAACGCGGTCTTTTTTCTCTTTCATTTCAACCTCAGTTGCAGCTCCGATGTAAAGGATAGCTACACCACCAGACAATTTGGCAAGGCGTTCCTGAAGTTTTTCGCGATCGTAGTCAGATGTAGTATTTTCGATCTGCGATTTGATTTGGTTAACACGTCCGGCGATTTCCTCAGGAGAACCACTTCCGTTAACGATAGTTGTGTTGTCCTTGTCGATAATCACTTTCTCAGCAGTACCAAGGTACTCCAAAGTAGCATTTTCCAATTTGTATCCTTGCTCTTCGCTGATTACTGTTCCGCCAGTAACTTTTGCAATATCTTCAAGCATCGCTTTACGACGGTCACCGAAACCAGGAGCTTTAACAGCAGCTACTTTCAAGGCGCCACGGATCTTGTTAACTACCAAAGTAGCCAATGCTTCTCCGTCAACGTCTTCCGCCAAAATAACTAATGGACGACCAGTTTGAGCTACAGCTTCCAATACAGGAAGAAGTTCTTTCATAGAAGAAACTTTCTTCTCAGAGATCAAAATGTATGGACGCTCAAGATCAGCCTCCATTTTCTCTGTGTTAGTAACGAAATATGGAGAAAGGTATCCACGGTCGAACTGCATACCTTCAACAGTTTTAACTTCTGTTTCAGTACCACGTGCTTCTTCAACAGTGATTACACCTTCTTTACCAACTTTTTCCATCGCCTCAGCAATCATATTACCGATTTCTTCGTCGTGGTTAGCAGAGATAGTTGCAACCTGAGCAATTTCTTTTGAAGTAGAAATCACTTTTTTCTGTCCTTCAAGATTTTTAGTGATAGCAGCAACAGCTTTGTCGATACCACGCTTAAGATCCATCGGATTTGCGCCAGCAGCTACATTTTTAACACCTATCGAGTAAATCGCCTGTGCAAGAACGGTAGCAGTAGTAGTACCATCACCGGCAGAATCAGCAGTTTTAGAAGCAACTTCTTTCACTAACTGAGCTCCCATGTTTTCGATAGGATCTTTCAGGTCGATTTCTTTTGCAACAGATACACCATCTTTTGTGATGCTTGGAGAACCGAATTTCTTGTCAATTACAACGTTACGGCCACGAGGTCCCAATGTAACTTTAACGGCATCCGCCAATGTATCTACACCCTTTTTTATTTTATCGCGGGCTTCGGTATCAAAAAATATTTTCTTAGACATACCAATAAGTAATTTGAATTAACTTTTAAGATTTAAATGGATAGTTACCAGATATTAACCAATAATGGCGTAAATATCTGATTCACGCATAATAAGGATATCTTTTCCTTCGTACGCCAGCTCTGTACCGGAGTATTTACCATACAATACTGTGTCACCAACTTTAACTGTTAATGGCTCATCTTTTTTACCAGGACCTACTGCCACAACAGTACCACGTTGAGGTTTTTCTTTTGCAGTATCAGGGATGATGATACCAAATGCAGTTTTTTCTTCGGCTGGGGCTGGTTCTACAAGAACACGGTCAGCCAGAGGTTGTACGTTCACTTGTATTTCTGCTAAAGTTGACATAGATATTAAACGTTTATTTATTTTTTTGATTTGTCAGTAATTGAATGACTCCTCCCTACTTAGCACAATCTATGCCAGTCCGCCAATGCTGACATTTTTTCAGCACGGTTGTGACATATTTGTATGTTGTCGTGTTTTGTTATAATTATTCAGGTGAGTACCATGTCAAAGATTACAAAGATTTGATTTTGCTCCGACAAATGATTAATTTCTGTCCGTATCTAAAAGTCGACCATTATGACAAAACTGGAATCGGACTGGCTCACAAAGGGTATTATTGATTTTGAATATAAAAAGTACGTACTCCTGGCATACCTCAAACATATTGAAGGACAGTTTTGTGCCAATAAATTGTATCCGTATCTGACGGAATTACAGCATCATTTTGATAATTGTATCAAAATCCGCGAAAACAAGGAAATGCTGAAAAGTTCTTTCCCGAAAAACCTGAAAAGTATTGATCTGAAATCGCTACGCTTCGTATACGAAGATGCTTTGCATGACGACTCGTATCCAGAAGAGCTGGATAGTATACTGGATTTTGCAATTCCGAATCTGGCGCGGAAGAATACGGATGGGCATGAAATTCTTACGGCAGTAGGGGAGAATATCAGTATTTCGCCTGTAGGTATTGTTCCTTTGCGGAATGAAGAAGGATATTTGTTTTTCTGCCACGCTGTGGAGAATAGGATTAGTATATTTCAATACCAGCTCGCCCTCTATAATGAGCAGCGCGAGAGGTATGTCAAAACCATGTTTGTAGATTCTGTAAAGCTTGGCTACGCCAATACTGTGTCGCAGGTAAAGGTGGATCTTGTGAGGCGCAATAAATCACTTCCTAATCCTGCAACTTATGTCATTGAATCGAAGTATTCTTACCCGTTGGAGGAAACGCTTTTGCCTATTGCAAAGAAGCTCATTCTGAAACAGCTTATCGCTGCCTGAGAATGAGATCAGTAAAACGGATTGATATAGGATCAGACTACCTTTTTATCAATCCATTTTGCTACTTCCGGAGCCGTATAGTTTTCCATCATAGTGATGAGATTTTCCACATCTTCACTGACAAGTAACATTTCCTGGTTGATCTGTTTCAGAAATCCTTTGCTGACCATGACATCTAACAAAGCATTAAGTGAATCATAAAAACCTCCTACGTTCAGAATTCCTATTGGTTTTTTGTGCAGTCCGAGCTGAGCCCAGGTAAGCATTTCAAATAGTTCTTCCAATGTTCCGAAGCCACCCGGCAATGAGATTACACCCTCGCTTATTTCATTCATTCTGGTTTTGCGCTCATGCATACTTTCTACCAGAATAAGTTCAGTCAATCCGCTGTGAGCAATTTCCTTGGTTTGCAGGAAGTGGGGTAACACGCCTCTCACTATTCCTCCTTCACCAAGTGCTCCATCCGCAACAGCGCCCATCAGGCCTACGTTAGCACCTCCGTAGATAAGTTCAATGTTTCGTTGGGCAAGTACTTTACCAAGTAACATCGCCTGATCTTGATAAATACTGTCTGTTCCAAAGCTGGAACCACATAATACCGTAATACTTTTCATATTTAAATTATGCGATAAAAAAAACAGCTAATTCTGACATAAAGTTGTCAAAATTAGCTGTTTAAAGCTTTAAAATGTCTTTTATTTTGTAGTGTCAGCAGGTGCTGCTTCAGGTGTCGCAGGAGTCGCTTCGCCACCAGCTGCAGGAGCAGGAGCAATGTTGCCACCAGGAACTACAGTATTTTGTGCTTTATCAATATTGACACTTCTGATACCGCCTCCATCTGCATTGCCACCCACAATGATGTAGGAAGCAAGTGATATAAGAATAACAGCACCAGCAAGTCCCCATGTAATTTGCTCAAGTAAATCAGTAGTCTTTTTAACTCCGAACATTTGTGTTGTTCCGGCTCCGCTAAACTCACTGGATAATCCACCACCTTTGGAGTTCTGAACCAAAACTACCAGAATTAACAAAACTGCGATGATCGCAACCAAAATAATTAAACCCAAGTACATGCCTTAAAAAATAATATAGAATGAATGAATGCGTAAATAATCAGTTTTAAACAATCAGAATTAAACTTCTAAATGATAAAGTTCACTTAATTTTTTCGCAAAGTAATTCCTTTTTTCCGGATTTCTCAAAATCAATTTTTGATAGACGTCAATTGCTTTATCCGTTTTACCCTGGCGAAGAAGAATTTTTGCAAAGGCTTCTGTTTCAATCATCCCTGTTCCTGACTGCGCAACTCTGCCGGAAAGGTCAATAGATACAGGTTCTACATTGCTTTGCTGGCGAATAATACGAGGGTTTTTCTTCATGAAACCCTGAATAATCTGTTGTTGTCTTTTTTGTTCCTCAGACCTTTGAGTGAGTAAGTCAGGTATTAGTTCTTCGGGTAACTTACCCAAAACATCCTCTGCTACTTCCGGTATCAGAAGCTCCGTACTAACAATCGTTTTTTCAATATGAACTGAATCGTCGTACCGATCCTGGCTTTCAACCAGATTTTGAAGAGCAATTCTGCTTAGGGCGTAGGCGGCGGCCAGAGGTCTGGTTTTTTCAAGTTCGTCCGGACCTGATATACTGGATGCCTTTGCCAGCAAAGAATAATTGATCTGGCAATAAGGAAATGCCTTTATCGTCGCTTCAAGTTGAGGAATCACATCTGTGCCCAGTATGTTTGGATTTTTTACCAGGTGATTAAATGTGTTTTTATCAACAATTGTCATAAACCGCAGCAGCTTTAAAGTAAACTAAAATATGAAGGTAATCAAATTCGAAATCTACTACCAGTCGGCAGCTGATTTATTGAATATCTGTTGTATTAAGTTTTCCTGAATTGTTGGCAATAATCTGGCTTCGTTCTGATCAAGCGTTTGTGTCTGGGGAAAGTCAGCAAAATAAGTAAATGACTGGTCGAAATTCTTGGTTTCATCCTGAGCATTGGTAAATCGTACCTGAACTGTAACGTTCAGCCGGTTGAGCCCTGCTTCATCACTTGCTGTAGTAGCAGCAGGTGTCACATCATAACCGGTAATAGAACCTTCCAGTACCAGATCTCCACCGCTGGGAAGTATCTTCAGGCTGGTGTTTTTCTGGAAATATTCTTTTAGCTCTTCTGTAAGTCTCTGCGGTAAGTTAGCCGGCCCACCGGCGGTTCCCATCGTAAAGTTCACTACTGAAAAGGTTTTCAGGTCAGGAGAGAGATTTGTTCCACTGAAAGAATACACGCCGCAGCCTGATAAGAGGAATGAAGAATGAAGAATGAAGAGTACAATCGTCAACTTCATAGCAGATGGAGAGGAGCCCCACCATAATTTATTGAAACCCTTTTTGGATAAACTGTTATTCATTTTTTATTCTTCTATATCGTATTGTTTTATCTTCCGGTATAACGTGCGTTCTGATATTCCTAATGCACTTGCTGCATACTTCCTTTTGTTATTATTCTTTCTAAGTGCTTTAATGATCATCTCCTTTTCTTTGTCTTCCAGAGATAGAGACTCTTCTTCGGCAGTAACGTGAATAACATCTTCAATTTCACTCCTCTCATCAGAATAACGATCCAGATCCACTTTTCGGGGATGTGGATTAAGAAGACGTGACGGCTCCAGGGGAGACTGAGATAAACCAGGTTCAGGTGTATTAAGTGAACTGAATAATTCCTGATGATCTTTCAGAATTTCGCCACCATACTTTTCATTTTCTAAAACACCTCTTACCAGCTTCTTGAGTTCCGTTACATCACGACGCATATCAAAAAGCACCTTGTATAGCAGTTCACGTTCGGAAAAAGAGTTCGCTGATTCTTCGGAATTTCTAACAGGAATCAGCGCCTTGCGGCTCGAAGGCTGAACCGGATTTAAGTAGCTGTTCAATGTAACTGCACTGATGGGTAATTCTTTATCTGTTTCAAGAATCGTGATTTGTTCAGCAATATTCTTGAGTTGTCGGATGTTACCGGGAAAAGGATACTCCATTAATAAGTCCCGGGCTTCCGCATCCAGTCGTACTGCCTTGGTTCTGTACCTCTCAGAAAAATCGTTTGTGAATTTTCTGAAAAGAAGCAGTACATCTTCGCCTCTGTCTCGCAATGGAGGAACATAAATAGGAACGGTATTCAAACGGTAATATAAATCCTCTCTGAATTTCCCGTTATTAACTGCCTCGAGCAGGTTGACATTTGTGGCTGCTACCACACGCACGTTGGTTTTCATCACTTTGGATGAGCCCACACGTATGTATTCGCCGTTTTCCAATACGCGCAACAGACGTGCCTGAGTTCCGAGAGGCATTTCACCCACTTCATCCAAAAAGATGGTTCCTCCATTGGTTGTTTCGAAATAGCCTTTTCTTGCATCAAGGGCACCGGTAAATGCACCTTTCTCATGTCCGAAAAGTTCCGAATCGATCGTACCTTCTGGTATCGCTCCGCAGTTGATGGCAATAAAAGTGCCGTGTTTGCGGGAACTGATACTATGTATAATTTTAGAAAATGATTCTTTACCGCTTCCGCTTTCTCCTGTAATCAGTACAGTGAGATCCGTAGCTGCCACCTGAATAGCCACGTTGATCGCGTGATTCAGAGAAGGAGAGGAGCCAATGATGCCGAATCTATTCTTTACAGATTGTATTTCTGATGAATTCATTAAAATAGCAATGGCTATAAAATTTTAATATACAGCCGTTTATGGTTTTATTTTATGGATTTCCATAAAATAACCTGGTTAATATTGAGCTACTTCCTGTTCAATAAGTGCCACACCACGAAGGGTAGCTGAAGTGGTGTCTGTGATCAGGACATTTACATAGTCACCCTTGCTAAAATGCTCTTTAGGGAAAATCACTACTTTATTCTGGTCACTGCGTCCTGACAAATCATCATCTGAACGTTTTGAAAATCCTTCTGCCAGTACTCGTTGAACTGTTCCAATCAGCTTCTGATTTCTTTCAGCTGATATACGTTGCTGAATTGCGATAATTTCCGAAAGTCTGCGTTGTTTCACGTCAGCAGGAATGTCGTCGGTAAATTTCTTCGCCGCCGGTGTTCCCGGACGTTCCGAATAGGAGAACATGAATCCGAAATCAAAACGAACGTGTTCCAGTAGAGAAAGAGAATCAAGGTGTTCCTCTTCCGTTTCTGTGCAAAATCCTGCAATCATGTCATGCGATATTCCGCATGTGTCTCCAAGTATCCTGCGAATGCTGTCTACTCTTTCCAGATACCATTCACGGTCATAAGTGCGGTTCATCACTGATAACATCCGGCTATTGCCATGTTGCGCAGGAAGGTGTATATATTTACAGATGTTGTCGTACTTTTTCATCATATACAACACCTGATCCGTAATATCTTTAGGGTGCGAAGTACTAAATCTGACACGAAGATCAGGACTGATCAGTGCAACCATTTCAAGCAAACTGGCAAAGTTGACCAATATCTGCTCAGAGGATTCCTCACCTTTTATTTTAGTGCTATCCCACTTATAGCTGTCTACATTTTGTCCGAGTAGGGTAACTTCTTTATAGCCAGCCTCAAACAATTCACGGGCCTCCTTGACAATCGAAAACGGATCCCTGCTTCTTTCCCGACCACGGGTATACGGCACTACGCAGAAACTACACATGTTATCGCAACCACGCATGATGGAGATGAGCGCAGTAATACCATTTGAATTGAGCCGCACTGGAGATATATCTGCATATGTCTCTTCTCTGGATAGAAAGACGTTTACGCCTTTTTGTCCTGTTTCAGCTTCTTCAACCAGGCGGGGCAGATCGCGGTAAGCATCAGGGCCAGTAACGATATCCACCATCTTTTCCTCTTCCAAAAGCTTGGATTTCAAACGCTCGGCCATACAACCTAACACGCCAATCAGCATACCAGGTCTTTTTCTTTTATATACATTAAGCTGTTTCAGCCTGGTTCTCACTCGCTGCTCCGCATTATCTCTGATGGCGCACGTATTCAGGAAAACCAGGTCAGCGTTTTCTGCGTCAGATGTGGTAGCAAAGCCTGCATTGCGCATGACGGATGCAACGATTTCGCTGTCTGCAAAATTCATCTGACAACCATAACTCTCAATAAAAAGGGTTTTCTTCCCAAATGCAGGCTCGTTTTCCGAAACCTTTACGATCTCACAGGCCTCTTTATCCGATTCTGTTAATATTTTTAAACTCGCTGCAATTCTGTTCTCCATCTGACAAAGGTATTCTTGGTAGTATCCTTAAGAACTACAAAGGTAAAATAAATTGGCGAAAACTGACAAACTGTCATAATTCACCTGATAAAGTTAATACATGATCCGCAGTCTTCCTTTGGCATTGGTATGGAAGGAACAATGCACTGATGAGGTCAGAAAGGATAACCAACTCCCAGATTGATATTCAGAAAATTGGGCTGAGAACGTCGGAAAGGTTTCCTGATATCAAAATCGTCCAGTACAAAACCTCTTCTTTTAATGATGGTATCAGCATCGTCGGTTTGTACAGTCATTATTGAAGGGTCATATACTTTAATCCCAAAATCAAACCGAAGTACAAAAAATGACAGATCGTAGCGTATACCAAAGCCGGATCCCACGGCTATATCTTTCAATAGTGTTTCAGCTTTAAGATTTTGCCTGTCATTCGGACTGTTGAAACTCCATACATTTCCTGCGTCAATAAAGAAGGCATAATTGATAGCTCCGAAAAAATCGGCCAGGTGACCACGCCATTCCAGATTTCCTTCGAGTAAGAACTGTCCGGGTGCTTCAATCAAAAGATTGGATGTAGTAAGCTGTGGTGGTGCTGAACCCGGACCTAACCGGCGTGGAAGCCAGGCTCTTACACTATTAGATCCACCTGCAAAGAAATACTTTTCATAAGGTGGAACCTTGTTATCGCCATAACTATGGATCGCTCCGCTGTTGACTCTCGCTACAAATGCTGATTGCCGCCCTACAGGCCAGTATCGTCGGAAATCGATATTCCAGCGGATATATTTATAGAATTGCAGATTCCCGTCATTATCCTTGAAAATGTTGTTGATTAATCGTTTTTGGCCTGGGAAAAGATTTTGGGATGTTCCGCCGGATTCAAAAGAAAATCTGAAATAACGGGCATTTTTCTGAGGACCTGCAATGGGATTATTATTGAAAACGTAGGTGAAGTTGACATCTGAAACGAATGCTTTCAAAAAGCTGTATCTCAGATTATTCCCTTGTGCCTGTAAGGTATCAAGCAAATTGCTGAATCCCGGACTTAATCTTGAAGTATTAAGTATGTTAAGGTCAATTAAGGAAAGATTGTAGAGTGTAAAATTGTTAGGCTGCCAGGAATAAGTGAGTGCTGTTTTGAAGTTAGTTCTTGAATATTCCGGTCTGTTCACAAAATTGAAACCTACTCCAACCTGCGTGCGTGGATTGTAGGCAGCCACTTTTCGACCAAAGTAATTACCCGGTATGAGTAGTTTCGGAAATAATATGGAAGTATTGAGTCCGATTTCTTCACTTCTGTAAATGTCATTGTCATTCAAAAAACCAGGTACCAGCTCAATACCACCACGAATATTGGCCTCGAAGTTTTCCAACCCGTTGAATACGTTTCTGATTTTATAAGAAAAGTTGGCAAAGGGCCCCGGTGCTCCCTGTAATTGAATTACATTTAATCCAAGATCAGTTGAAAACTGGTACTTGTCAAGTGGGATAGCCTTGTAGGTTGCCTGTATTCCTTTACCGGTGGAGTCGAGTTTATAGCCGTAATTGATAAACCGGAACTGATCTGTAAGTGATAACAGCCGCTGGGTATCCCGCTCTTTCTGCTGGCTGTAGAAGTCGCCGGGACGGATCTGAATTTTGCTGTCGAGGATACTTGTTGAAAATTTTTTGTCGGAAAATGAATAGTTTATTTCCCGGAAAGTGGATGCTGTTTTTCTAAATAGCGAGTCGGGCAAACCCGTAGGAGAAGCAACCTCAAACTTGACCGAAGAAAAAGTATACCGGTCAAGTTTTTTGTCTCCGGTAGTTTCCATATCTACATTCACATCGACATCAACCTCTTTGAACGCGCTATCGGTCTCAGGGTTAGTAAGCGTGTCGTTTACCAGATACGTTACATTCTGGCGTGAAAATCCCATATAACCCTCGTTACGAAATAATGTCTCGATCCTGACACGTTCTTCTTCGAAAGCATCACCATCGTATCGCTTTCCTGAAAGAATTGCAGCATCTTTAGCGTTTGCCGTCACCAGGCTATCGGCAAAGGCATTGGTTATATGGTACTCAACATGACGTATCATGGTCGGACGGTTTTCTGAAACCTGGTACGTAACCTTGATGCGGTTAAAAATCGTATCCGGAGTAAATGTCACCGCAGACTGAAAAAAGCCGTTGTTATAAAGATACTTTTGCATCTTCTCTGCATTCTTCTCTACTTCACCCTGAACGTAATATACCGGCTCCTCTCCCAAAACCCACATCCAAAAATTACCTTTTTCGACACGATTCTGGGCTCTTTCAAGTTTTTTGCTATATCTGCGCTGAATTTTTTCAAGTTTAGCTGGATTGTCTTCATGCAAACGTGATTCTTTCTGGTAATTTTGCGTTACCTCTATTACTTTCCGTTGTTTTTCTTCCTTGACATAAAAAAGCTGTCCGAAGCGATAAAGTCCTACATAAGGAAAAACGGGTAAACCAAGTAATCGTCGGTTGGGTTTTTGAGGAATCAGTGCGTCGAGCTCTGAATTACTGATCGCATGATTCCCTTTAATATAAGAGTTGCCCAGATAATAACCATTCAGCTGGGTTTGTTGCTTTCGGGCACAAGACGACAGCCCCAGAAGAAACAGGAAGAGATATAAACAGTACTTGAAATTATATTCGCTATTCAATGCTTTCTAAAAATCGTATTAAGTATATTAACTCGCTAAAAATCAAGAAGTATCGTCACCTTAATCAATCTTTTATTATTGAAGGTGCCAAAAGTGTACTGGAACTGATCCGCTCTGATTTCGACGTTGAGTTTGTATTGGCTACACAGGAATTTCAACAAAAATACTCAAGTATTTTAAGCGAGCGCAAAACTCTTATCGAAACCGTTACATTAACTGAACTTGAGGGGCTCGGTTCATTTCAAACGAATGATTCCTGTCTGGCAGTTGCGAAGAGTAAAGAAAATGTTTTTCTGAGTGCTGATGAATCTGAATATGTGATCGTGTTGGACGATATTAATGATCCGGGCAACCTGGGGACGATTATCAGAATCGCAGATTGGTATGGTATCAGTAAAATTGTATGTTCCAATTCTACTACGGATCTGTATAATCCCAAAGTAATTGCCGCAAGTAAAGGGTCTTTTACAAGAGTGAAACTGTATTACACGGATCTGGCAACGTATCTGGAACAACACACCGAGGATCAGACTGTAATCGGCGCTTTTCTGGGTGGACATTCTTTGTACGATTTTCAATTTTCTCCAAAAGGAGGGTATATCATCATGGGTAATGAGGCGAATGGAGTAGGAAAGGATGTTGAAACTTACGTGAAAGAAAAAGTAACAATTCCGCGTTTCGGCGAAGCAGAGTCTCTCAATGTAGGTATTGCAACGGCAGTGATTCTGGATAATTTGAGGCGGAGTATTGGGGCGTAGGGTCCGGGCTTGGGGTAATCGGCATAGGGTAGTGGGTTTTGGGCGTGTTCCTTTTCCCATGCCCTTTTCCCTTTGCCCCTTACTCTTCCGAAGCTTGATGTGTAAGCTCTTCGACATATTCCTTGCCCAGGTATCCGTCTATAAAATAATGGGCAACGTACAAGAGGGGAGTAAGGAAAATAGCAATCATTCCCTTGTATAAATAGTTGATGCTGCCTACAGAAAATACCTGTTTCAAATCCCAGTTCCCGAAAACATAGAAAGCGATCGCAATCACAAGAAAGCTGTCTATAAGCTGGGAGAACATGGTGGAGCCGGTTGCGCGAAGCCATATATATCGGCCTCCTGTTTTTTTGCGTAGCCATGAGAAAACGGATATGTCCAGCAATTGTCCAAGAAGGAATGCTACAATAGATCCAACCATAATCCCTAATCCCTGATTGAAAATCTTTGTAAACGCATCATTGATATTAAAGGCGTTGCCAGCATTATCATTTCCGTTCAGATCGAGCCAGAATTGGGCGGGAGGTAGTTTCGTCGCAACGAGCACAGTTACGAAGGTGTATACAATGAAACCCGCAGTGAGATAAGAAATACGTTTTACACCTTTTTTGCCAAAATACTCATTGATGATGTCAGAGGTAATAAATACAATCGGCCAGTTAATCACACCGGCAGTCATGTTAAAATCCAGTCGCTGACCACCAATCAATAATTGGGCCGGTGGAATACCAAGAAGTGCTTCCACCGAGAAAATCTTGCCACCAATAATTTCGGCTATCAAAGCATTTGTAAGAAAGATACTGCATAGAACGAGAAATAGTCGTTGTCTTTTAGCTTCCTGAATCGACTGGTCTGGCGGTATCATTTACTTTCAATCTGAAATTTACAAGTTCAATTTCTTAGGCTCAATTACACTAAGCTATTACATCTTCTACAGTTCTTGTCGAGAGTACACGACGGTTTTCGAGGAAGAATTCGAGCTTATCCATAGCCTGGTTCAGTTCATCCAATGTAGGCAAGATAACGATCCGGAAGTGGTCATCACTTTTATAATTAAAACCGGTTCCTGCTACCACAAGTACTTTTTGTTCACTCAACAGGTCATACACAAACTGCTCGTCATTTTTCAATCCGAATTTTTTCAGATCAATTTTTGGAAAAACATACAAAGAGCCTTTGGGTTTCACACAAGTAACGCCGGGTATAGAAACCAGCCTGTCGTATACGAGATTGATCTGTTTATAGAGCCTGCCAGTGGGCATGGTTAATTCATGTATACTCTGATATCCCCCTAATGCAGTTTGAATGGCATATTGTGTCGGGACATTCGCACACAGACGAAGACTTGCCAGTAGCAGAAGTCCTTCCATATAGGATTTAGCTTTTTGCTTGGCACCGCTCAGGATCATCCATCCACCGCGGAAACCCGCCGATCGGTAGTTTTTTGATAATCCACCATACGAAACACAAAGTGTATCAGTTACAAGAGATCCCATAGGGTAATGTACAGCCCCGTCATAGAGTATCTTGTCGTATATCTCGTCAGAAAAAATAATCAGTCCGTGTTCCTCAGCCATCTTGGCTATACGTACCAGCACGTCCTTTTCATATACGGCACCAGTAGGATTGTTGGGATTGATGAGTACAATACCCTTGGTACGTGAAGTGATCTTTTTCTCCATGTCTTCAAGATCCGGATTCCAGTCGGCCTGTTCGTCACATATATAATGTACAGGTGTGCCACCACTCAGCGCAATGGAGGCAGTCCAAAGTGGGTAGTCCGGACTTGGAACGAGCACTTCGTCGCCAGGATTCAGCAACGCCTGCATGGATAGTAAAATAAGCTCACTTACACCATTTCCAATAAATATATCATTAATTTCTACATCCTGAATCCCGATAGTCTGGGTGTAATGCATCACAGCTTTTCGCGCGGCGAACAAACCTCTTGAATCTGAATAACCTTGGGCATTGCGAAGGTTCATGATGATATCATGTACGATTTCATCCGGAGAATCGAACCCGAAAGGGGCGGGATTGCCAATATTCAGATTGTGAATTTTAAAACCCTGGCTTTCGAGTTCCAGCGCTTTCTGATACGTAGCGCCTCTGATCTCATACTTCAGATTGTTGAGGCGTTGGCTTTTTAAAAATTCCATGAGCTGATTGTAATGCGATTGATTTTCAAAGTTAAGGAAAAATTGAAATGGCAGCTTATACAGGAATAATTATATGCTATAAACTAAGAAAACCGCTGCAAACAACTTGCAACGGTTTTCTCAACCTAAAAATCAGAGATAATTATTTGTCCCACCAAACTCTTGATTTCATTGCTTCAACAGAAGTAAGAAAGCCGGGACCTTCCTCAATGGATTGTCGGTTAAGATTCAATTCCAACTGTGGATATGGTAATCTCCGTGGCGTAACCCCTCCATTAAAGTTTGTTACGGGTATAGCTAGCTGCGGAAAACCAGTGCGACGCCAGTCAACCCATGCCTCGTAAGGTGCCTGGTACATCGTTATCCATTTCTGCTCCAGAATTCTGTTTAAAGTATTGTCATATTTGACAGCAGTAGTTGCCAGGTACGCATCAGATGCAGCGGAAAGTCCGAGGGCAGCAAAGTCATTTTTTACAGCAGCATTGTAAGCAGTTGTAGCAGCTGCCTGGTCTCCTTTGCGGAACTGTACCTCAGCAATGATAAACTGTACCTCTGCAGCACTCAGGAAAACAACAGGGGAAGTGCTTGATGCATAAAAACTTCCCACTCTTGAAAACTTAGTCTCACCTGAATCATCATCGTTCACACCAGGGCCATTACCTGCATATTGGCCTGCATTAGTTCCATTCGCAATTCCATGGAAATACAAAGGAATCCTTGGGTCCGCTAGAGCCTTCATTTTGTTCACGATTGTGCTTGATACCGCCATATCTTTTCTACCCGACAATACGTCGAATTGGTAAATAGGATTTGCATTAGAGGCATTTGCACCAAATGTTACCTTTGCATTGTCTGCATTGGCGGTGATCAGAGCAGGATTGGTTGCAAGGAACTCTGCAGCAGCATTTGGCTGTACCTTACTTAAATGATTATAAAGTCTTAGTTTAAGGGAATTCGCAAACTTTTCCCATTTCACCACATCTCCACCATACACCAGGTCATCTGTTCCCGGTTTGGTACCCTGTCCTGACTTCACATTGGCTATACCCTGATTCAGTAAATCAATCAAAGCACTGTAGATAGCTTCTTGCTTATCATAAGAAGGAGTTATATTCTCAGTGCTGAGAAGTGCTTCGCTGTAAGGAATATCACCGAACATATCGGTTAAAATGGAAATCGTCTGAGCTGTTGTAATCTGAGCAATACCTGTATAGATATCGTCTCCGTTCTCATCCGCCTTAGCCATTAACGCTTTCATCTGAGTTAGGACCGAGGTATACATTCGGTCCCAAAACGTATCTGTTGTGGATGGATTAAATGTAAACTGGCTATATTCCAGAGGCTGACCGCGATGCCCCCCATAATATTGGACAATGGAGCCGGTGTATCTGCTTGCATCACCACCTAACGCGTAAGCAAGATTGACCTGAGCAGCTGGTAAAATAGTGCGTAGTGGAACATCAGTAAATGAGTTTGGATCTGTATTGATGTTCAAGCTATCCTCACAGGCAGTTCCGGTTATTATCAGGAACGATGCCATAACGGCAGGATAGATATATTTTTTATTGAAAAATTTCATATCTGTATCTTTTAGAAAGTCAACTTAACATTTACACCAAGTGAACGTGTAGAAGGATAGGCCATACGGCTTGCTCCTTGTCCATTGCCAGAACCGAATGAGCTGGATTCAGGATCGATATCAGGAACTTTGGTCCACAAGGCCAAATTGCGACCGTATACACCTAAGTCAATTGACTGTAAAATGCTTCTTTTGATATTGAAAGTGTAAGAAAGATTTGCTTCACGAAGTTTAACCCAGTTGTTCTTGTATACGTGAGCTTCTGCATTTGAGCCGCTTACGTATCCATACCAATCCTGGTCTTTAACCGCAGAAATTTCGTTTTTAACGCCAGTTTCTTCATCAACTCCATCAAATACGATGTTTGATCCACGATCCAGTGTTCTTTCAGAAACTCCATAGTTGTCTAAAAGTTGAGAAGTTCCACTGAAAATATGACCACCTTGACGGGTGTCAATCAAGGCAGAGAGCCTCAGACCTTTATATGTAAATGTGTTGGTTATCCCTCCAGTCCAGTTAGGCTCGATATGACCTAGTGTAAGTCCATCTTCGAGCAATGGATATCCATCTGCGTCTGTGGAAATTGCACCATTTGGATTAGCAACGCCAGCTACATTGGTTCTTTTGTATCCTGCACCAATGATACTTCCATATCTTTCTCCTTTCACTGCATAAATAGCAGGGTTACCACTAAATCCACCCAGATACAGTTTATCGAGATCTCCGTATAGCTCGTTCACTTCGGTACGGATTCGGCTATACACCACACCCACGTTCCAGTTAAAGTCTGTTGTTTTAATCGCCTGAAAATCCAATCCAACTTCGATACCCTTATTCGTAGTTCTTCCGGAATTGACGATCAGGGAAGATGCACCTGTACTTGGCGCAACGTCCAGGGATATAATTCCATCTGTGTTTTTGTTATGAAAGTAAGTCAAATCCACACCAAGTCTGCTCTTGAAAAATTTCAATTCTGCACCTGCTTCAATTTCTCTTGTGAACTCAGGTTTCAGATTTGGATTGTTCACTGTTGAATTAACCATGTAGCCTGGTAAACCAATGTATGGGAAAGTTACACCATCTGTAAATCCATCGGTAGCACTTGCTAATATATATGTGCTCTGTAATCTGTACGGATCAGTATCCCTGGCTGTCTTAGCCCAGCTCAATCTCACTTTTCCGAAATTAAGAATATCGGGATTAATGTTTAGTGCTTCGCTAAACACGAAAGAAGCGTTAACGCCAGGATATAGGAAGCTTCTATTAGCCTGAGGCAATGTGGACGACCACTCATTTCTAACTGTTACACCTAAAAATAGGTAATTACGATAATCCAAACGTAGATCGGCAAATGTACCAATCAGGTTTCTTTTAGAATGATACTCATAATCGGGATCAAAAGCAGTAGCATTGTTCATGTGGGCGATTCCTGGTAATGCCAACATGGTAGCAGTTTGTGCATTACGGTCATATTTTCTCTGCTTGTAATCATGACCAAGAGAAAGTGTTCCCGAAAAGTCATCATTGAAAGTATGGCTCAGATTGGCCACAAATGTTGACGTAATCTGTTGTCTGCCAACAATGTCGTTACTCAGATAGCCGTTTGGATTACCTCCTGTGTAGATATCTCTGAAAGACTGACGGTTATCTGTGTACTGATCCATACCCAGGCGATATGTGAAATTCAACCAGGACGTGGGTGTATAAGCAAAGTTCAACCCACCTATAAAGTGATCATTTTTTGTATTAAAATAGGTTTTGTTTGTAGTCCACAGTGGGTTGTCAAATGCCCCGCCACGAAAGTTGATCTGTCTTCCTGTAGTTGGATTTTGATAACCGTAACCATTAAGATCCCAGCTCACAGGAACGTGGAATAGAGAGAAGAATGGATTATTACCATCTTGTCCCAAGTAAGGTACATCACCGTTACTTTTTGTATAACCTACATTAATCCCAGCTGTAATCTTGTTAGAAAGATTAGTAGTTACGTTCGTTCTGAAGTTTGCTTTGCTGTAACCCTGGTTAGGGACAATTGCAGTTTGTTTGTTTTGACCAACAGATACGTAAAAAGTGGTTTTTTCAAGCGTTTGAGAGATACTTACATTGTTGTTTATCGTCACACCAGTTCTCAAGAAATCAGCACGTGGATCATGAACCCTAAGTGTTGCGGTTCCACCGGCAGCTGCGCTTGTAACCTGCTGACCTGTAATTTCTGGTCCCCAAGACAAGGAAGTTCCTTCTAAATAAGCTCCACGGTTACCTTGAGCAAATTTAGTTTGGTAAGAAGGTAATCTCAAAGCATTGTCGATACCTATATTGGAATTAACTGTAATAACCGGTTTGCCTTTTGTTCCTTTACCGGATTTGGTTGTGATCAAAACGACCCCGTTAGATCCTCTGTTACCATATAGTACAGATGCTGCACTACCTTTCAATACGCTGATCGACTCGATGTCATTCGGGTTAATATCACCTACTCTGTTTGGAGTGGCAGCCCCGGATACTTCGTTTGCAGCCCCACTTCCGTCATTATCATTGCTAACAGGAATTCCGTCAATAACAAATAATGGCTGATTGTCACCGGAGATCGATTTCGCGCCACCTCTAATTGTAATTCTGGCTGCCTGTCCCGGTGCACCACCAGAAGTCACCTGTACGCCTGATACTTTACCGTTCAGGGAGTTAACAAAATTTTGTTCAGGAACCTTATTAACAACGTCACCCTTTATTTCAGAAACCGCGTATCCGAGTGAGCGTTTTTCTCTCTGAATACCTTGTGCTGTAACGACAACCTCGTTCAATTGGCTAATGTCGTTTTTCAAGACAACATTAATAACCGATCGTCCGCCAACGGTCAAATCCTGGGACGCAAAACCGATAAAACTGAATGTTAAAGTAGTGGCCTCAGGTACATCAATAGTATAATTACCATTTTCATTAGTGGTAGTTCCTCTTGTACTACCTTTTACAGTGATACTCACGCCAGGCAGTACGGACCCGTCTTCTGCGGAGACCACGCCGGTAACCGTCAGGTTTTGCCCCGAGACATGTATGCTAAGAAGCATTGTCATCGTAAAGCAGAATAGTATAAACTTCCTCATACGATTTGATTTGGTTAAAGTTGGTTAATGTTAAGAGTGTAAAAATAATATTTCATTAACATAATCTTAATAATTAAATTATACGATTGGCAAAAAATAGCCTTTTTTGTGTCCGATTTTGTTAAAAAGTACAATTAAATGGATGTTCGTTTGCGATAATTGCAATTTTTCCTATTTTGTCTGTGTCCTGGTTTGAAGTCAATTTTCCAATTATTATTCTATTTTACTTTGTTTTGTATTTTCTTATACGTGTGTTTGACGGAAAATGCACAATAGTATTTGGTTGATCTATATCCTGTAAGTCACCTAATTTTTACAGCTTATAAATTGTGCAGATAATCAAAAAATATTTCTTGTAATGGACCGGACACGTTATAACAATGTAGTTGAGTCTTTGCAGAGGTTGAGGTCAATAACAATAACAGTGATACCTGTTGTTGATGTCATTCGGAAAGTATTGGATATAAGTCAATCTTTTGATCGTACTTTAGAGGGCAATAATTGTATTATTTATATAATTTAGAATTGGTTTTGTAGATTCGCCTGAATGGCAATAATGTTCCTTGTCAACAAAAATAAAATGGTATTTAATAGCTATTGGAAAATTAAAATATCATTAAGAAATCAGCCATTTAGTAATAATAATGTAACCGTATTGTCAAATTGTTAGAAAAAAAGAAGAAATACCCACTCAAATAGAAAATTCATTCAGTTGAAAAATTGGCAAAAAATTCCTTCTTTAATATAAAATTTGCCATTTGTTGGTGTGAAACCAAAGTAAATTTTGATAAATCTATAAAATTTTATTGTGGTGGTCAAAACAATAGTTACTTTTGCAACAGTAGAAATACATAACAAACCTAACTTTAATAAAATATGATTTATCCTCTATCTAGCTCCATTCGATGTCAGAATCCTGTCTGCCATGAATTTTAAATTTAAATATCCCATCTAATTTTATGTAGCGGAAGTGCATTTTCCGAACGAACTGACTTGTATCCTCGCACTTTTGAGCGTCTGGCATCTATTGGATTAAACCCTGATGGTTGTTTGTGTTCAGGGGCTGGATATCGATATCTGTTTGCTGCATCCTAATTCACTTGTATATAATCTGCTTTCAGCTGTTTTATATTTTTTTTCACCTAACTAACTAATAAAGTATGAGGAGTTATTTATTGATTTTATTCTTGTTTTGCTCCGGGTTAGTCCTGGCACAGGACAGGGTTATTACCGGGACTGTAACATCCACAGATGATGGGTCTGTGCTTCCGGGTGTTTCCGTTCTGATTAAAGGAACTACAACAGGTACCACTTCAAATGCAGATGGTACGTATTCAATTAATGCAAACCGTGACGGAGTTACACTGGTATTCAGCTTTGTAGGTATGAATACTAAGGAAGTTTCAGCAGGAAACCAATCTGTTATCAATGTTGCACTGGTAAGTGACCAGACACAATTGAGTGAGGTGGTTGTTACTGGATATGGTTCTCAGCAAAGACGCGATGTAACCGGATCTGTAGGTACAATCAAAGGGGAAAGCTTCAAAAGCATAGCAATACCAAGTGTAGACAGATATCTTCAGGGACAGGTTGCTGGTGTACAGGCATCCGTACCAAGTGGTGTTTTAGGCCAGCCTGCACGTGTGCGTATTCGTGGTGTAAACTCTATTTCAAATAGTTCTGATCCACTTTACGTTGTGGATGGTATACCTTATATAGCAGGGGATCAGGGTGCTAATACTTCCTATAACCCACTTGGAGATATCAACCCTAATGATATCGAAAGTCTGGAAGTACTGAAGGATGGTTCAGCAACGGCCATTTATGGGTCTCGCGCAGCAAGTGGTGTAATTTTGATTACCACAAAAAGAGGAAAGCTAGGTGCACCTAAATTTACTTATGATGGATGGTTTGCCTCTGCACGACCTTCTAAAAAATTCGATTTGCTGAATGCTGATGAGTTTGTTGAAATTACCAACGAAAAGTTGGCAAACGCAGGACTTCCTGCTGCTGCTTTTGCAACAGTAAATCCTGAAACCGGTGAGAATTACAATACAGACTGGCAGAAAGAGATTCTTCGGAATGGTTTTCAGCATAACCACGCGTTGTCATTTAGCGGTGCAACGGCTGCAACCAACTACTATTTCTCTTTAGGTTATGCAAACTTGCAGGGAAATATTGATGCCAACAATCAGACTAAGTACTCTTTCCGAGCTAAAATTGATCAGAAGGCATTTAACGATAAAGTTACATTTGGTGTTAACACGTTTGTGACTCACGCGACCAACACAGGTTTGAACACGGGTACGAATGCACTGTCAGGAAATATCGCTGGAGCTATATATGCCTTCCCTAACGTACCGGCAATGTGGCCTGATGGTTCTTATAACCTGAGCGCAGATTTGACCAGTCTGGGACAAGGTGCTAATACCAGACCTATCTATGGTAATTATACAAACCAACGCTTTGTGTTAGACAACAACATTTACAAAAATATGAACCTGAATCTAACAGGGAATGCATTTGTTGATGTGGAAATTTTAGCAGGACTAAATTTAAAAACGCAAATCGGTATTAACTATCTGAACGGAGAGGATTACATGTTCTACCATCCGGGCCATGGTGATGGACGTGGTGTGAATGGTCGTATTTATCAGTATAACTTACCGACTTTCCGTTACAACTGGCAGAACACCATCAGTTACAATAAAACGATAGGGCAGTCTAAAATCGGTGCAGTAGCTGGTATTGAACATCAGAAGACAAATGCAAGATCTTTCTTTGCTCATGGAACGAACCTTTCAAGTGTGTATTTCGGAGAGAACGAGAATATCATCAGTGGTTCTTTAACAAATCAGTTCATTGGTGGTGGATTCTCACAAAGAGCATTTGAATCTTATTTCGGGCGTGTTAATTACTCGCTTATGGATCGCTACTTATTAAGTGCAACGGTTCGTCATGATAAGATTTCCTCACTTCCTCATGGTAACCAGGGTGCAACGCTGCCAGGTGTATCTGTTGGTTGGAGAATCTCGGAAGAAAATTTCTTCAAATCAGCTAACCTTGATTTTGTAAGCGAGTTAAAACTTCGTGGTGGTTTTGCCAAAGTGGGTAACGTTGAAATTGGTAATTATCCTTATGCAGGTGTTTTTGCAGCTACACAGTATGGTGACTGGAGTGGTATCCGCTACAATCAGGTGGGAAATAATGATCTTAGCTTTGAAACAAGCAAAAAGTTGAATTTTGGTCTTGATTTATCGGTATTGTCTAACCGGATATCTTTCTCTGCTGAGTACTTCCGCAATAACATAGACAATCTGATCCTCCTTGCTCCAACACCTCCTTCGTTGGGTATCCCATCTAATCAGATTGCTCAGAACATAGGTGCCATGTACAATCAAGGGGTTGAATTCTCTTTAAACAGCACAAACATTCAGCGTGGATCATTTGTATGGAGAAGTAACATTAACCTGACTTTGATTAAAAATGAAGTAACCAGACTAGTAAATGGTGCACCAATTACCAGTACATACAACAGAACTGAAGAGGGACGCCAGATTGGTACCTTCTTTGGATACCAGAGTCGCGGTGTTAACTCTGCCAATGGTAACCCTATATTTGAGAAAGCAGACGGAACGCTTATCCAGCAACGTGTAGGAAGAACCGATTATGCAGTTTATAATCCAGACAACAAAGGTGACGTAAGTGTTGCTGCTGCTGCGCTGACACAGGCTGACAAAAGGTTTTTAGGTAACTCAATGCCTACATGGTATGGGGGTTTCAATAACAACTTCAACTATGGAAATTTCGATCTTGGTATATTCCTTACGTTCTCTGGTGGAAATAAAGTATATAACGTCACACGTCAGGAACAACTTAACAATCAAGTTTTTGCAAATGCTGGAAGAGAATTGCTGAACCGTTGGACTGGTGACGGACAGGAAACGGATGTGCCTCGTTTGTATTTTGGTAGTGATAGCTATCAGCTGCAAAACGGACATACTGTGAGCAGATTTTTGGAAAACGGTAGCTTCCTGAGAGCTCAGAATATTAGTATTGGCTACACGCTACCGGCAGGTCTTAAAAGTAAAATCAAATCTAATACTTTCAGGGTTTATGCGCAGGTTCAGAACGCTTTCGTTATTACGAAATACAGTGGACTGGATCCTGAGTTGGCGACATCTTCTACTACTAGTTCGACTAACAATCAGCAACCTGGTTTGGACAACCGTACTAATCCAATACCACGAGTATTCACTGTAGGTCTTAATCTAGGTTTTTAAAATATTGAAATATGAAAATTAATAACTTTGGCAAGCTGGCTTTCAGGCAGATTAGTCTGGCACTTGCAATATCCAGTATTTCTTTCTACTCATGTAAGAACTTTACTGAACTGGATCCTCTTTCGAGTTTATCGGAAACAACAGCTTTCACAAGTCCCGGAAACATTGAACTGGCAACGGTTGGTATGTACCAGGCAGCAGCTGTAGGTACTTATGCCGGAGCAGCAGGAAGAGGGTATCCCTTTGGAGCGGCTTCCACGCAGCAAGGAGAAATGCGTGGAGAAGATATGATCAATCTTCAGGCTTTTTACGATATCACTTACAGAGCACAGTATACAACTGCATCAGCTAACAATGTAAACCATTGGGAGCAACTCTATGCATTGATCAATCAAGCCAACATTATTATCAATGGTGTTAAGACGGCGGGAGCAAACGGAGTTATTGCGGCTGACGTCGCAAGCCGATACGAAGCAGAGGGCAGATTTATCCGTGCTTTATCACACCATGAATTATTGATCCATTTTGCCCGTCCTTTTCTGGATGGCGCTGGTGCTTCAGCAGGTGTTCCTTACAGAGAAAACCCGATCACATCAGGGGCAGCTGTAACTGAAGGGTTGGCTCAGGGACGTGGCACTGTTGCTGAAGCATATACGAAGCTGCTGGCAGATTTGGATTTTGCTGAGCAAAACTTGCCTGCAACTCGTACAAATGGAATTGCCCGTGTAACATCTGGCGCTGCAATAGCTTTGAAATCTCGTGTTAAATTGCATCAGGGAGATTGGGCTGGTGTGATAGCCGAAGGAGCCAAACTTGGAACGAATGCAACAACTGGTTCATTCAAAAGTGCAATTGGCGCTTATGAACTGGAAGCTGATCCGGAAACGCCTTTCACTAATTACAAGGCAAATAAGGAGTCTGTTTTCTCTATAGCTAATAGTGCACAATCAAATGGTGGTGCAAACGGTGCTCTTGCAAATATGTTCGGTCCGTCCAGCAGGACAGCCAGAGACTTGATCGCTACAAGCCCAAATCTATATAATGCTCCTTTTTGGGTAGATGGAGATTTAAGACGTACAAAATTGCAGATTGGACAAACAACTGGTAATTTTCCTTTCTTTTTTTCCTACAAGTTTCGCGAGTACGGTGTGTATGGCGACTATGCACCTATCATACGCTATGCTGAGGTGATTCTTAATAGTGCAGAAGCGTATGCGAGATCAGGAAATAACGATCAGGCACTAGCACTTTTAAATGCTGTAAGAAATCGTTCTGTCCCTGCTGCAGCTAGATTTACAACTGCTCCGGCTGACCTTACTCAGGCGATTTTAAATGAGCGCCGTATTGAGTTTACTGGAGAAGGACGTCGTTGGTCTGATATCCATAGACTTGCTAATGATACTAAATATTCTACAGGTGGTATACCTGCTAAAATAGAGGTATCTCAGGTTAGGGGAACAAATTATGATCTTACAACACGCCCAACAATTACAGGAAGTGTTGCTGCAATTCCTTATAGCGATTTTAAATTCTTGTGGCCAATTCCTGTTTCAGAAACTTCTGTGAACAAGACTTTGGAAGATCAGCAAAATCCCGGGTATTAATTTGAATCATAAATAAATTCAAATTATTTGCTAGAAAGGCTGTCTCGATTTCGAGACAGCCTTTTTTTGTGCAATTCTAACAGCGTTGGATGAGTTTTTAATCACTTTTTACTTCGTTCTAAATAGGTATGCTTTGTGTCCATGGCTTAATCAGTATTTAATATTGGTAAATAGTGTATTTTGAAAATAATAATTATGATTATGAATAATTTTTCAAAATTATAGTTTGGAAAATTATTTAAATACAATTGGAAATATTAAAACAATAGCTATTTTTACTACTTAGTGAAAATATAACAAACCTAACTTTAAAGAATATGATTTATCCTCTATCAAACCTTCCCGAATTCCGAAGTAGAAAGTACTTCCCATCCTCGTGACTCCCTGACTTTTAAAGTAATTTTTCTCAGTATTATCATGTAGACGTCTGCATCCTCTATCCGGATTAGCAGGAGTGTTTGACCTGTGTTTTGTATTAATCCTTGAATCCAACACATGAATCAAACGCGGTCAAAGTATTTGGAATTTAGTATCTATTATATGTTTATTTACCTACCTAACTAATCAAAGTATGAGGAAGTATTTATTGTTTTTATGCTTGTTCTGCTCAGGTGTCGTCCTGGCGCAAAACAGAGTGATTACCGGAACCGTTACGTCCGGGGAAGATGGTTCTTTATTACCCGGCGTTTCAATTCTTGTAAAGGGAAGTACTACGGGAACTACAACAAATGCGGAAGGGGATTTTTCAATAAGCACCAGTCAGAATGCAACGTTGGTGGTAAGCTTTATTGGTTTTGTGACCAAAGAAGTAGAGGTATCAGGGAAATCTGTTCTGAATATTACCCTGGATAGCGATATTCAAAACCTTTCAGAGGTAGTTGTTACAGCATTTGGTATCAAAAGAGACAAGAAAACACTGGGTTATGGTGTTACCCAGCTTAATACAGAAGAGCTTACACAGGCGCGCACAACCAATGTGACCAATGCTTTGGCTGGTAAGGTCCCGGGTGTAAGAGTAAGCGGTAGCGGTGGTGCTTTCACAGGTTCCAGTATTGTAATTCGTGGTAATACCACATTTACAGGAAGTAACCAGCCGCTGTTTGTGATCGACGGTGTACCTATAGACAATGGTGGTGGTGAAACAGCACTTCAGACGGGGGTTCCTCCATCCAACCGTGCTATTGACATCAATCAGGATGATATTGAAACTATGACGGTGCTAAAAGGCCCATCGGCTGCTGCACTATATGGTTCCAGAGCATCGAATGGTGTTATCCTTATTACTACAAAAAAAGGAGGCCTGAATCAGAAAAATGCAATAACTTTCTCCACATCGTATGCTGTTGAGGAGGTAAATCGTCTTCCGGATTATCAGAATGAATATGGCCAGGGAACTGGTGGCAGATATATCAATACATCTCCATCTTCGTGGGGACCTAAAATCGCGGGACAGACAGTAACCAATTTCTTTGGAGATCAGGAACAGCTTCAGGCTCATCCGAACAATGTTAAAGATATCTTTCAGAGAGGTAAAAACTTCCAGGGCAATCTTGGATTCAGTGGTGGAAACGATAAGAGCACTTTCCGTTTTTCTTACGGATACCTTAGCAACACAAGTGTTATTGATGTGAACAAGTTGGAACGGCATAACTTCTCTCTGAATAGTAGTCATCAGGTTAATAAGAAGCTGAATGTGAGTGTATCAGCTAATTATATTAATAACCATTCGAGAAGAACTCAGCAGGGAAATCAGCTTAGTAGCCCTCTGTTCCGCGCCTGGTTTATGCCACGCAGTTATGACTTGACTAATTTACCTTTCGAGAACGCTGCAGGCGGTCAGTTGTATTTTGGTGGAGAAGATAATCCTTACTGGACCATCAAACACAATCGTTATAATGATGAGATCAACCGTGTAATAGGGAACGTTGCCTTTAAGTATAATATCACTGACTGGCTGAACGCGGACTATAAATTAGGAACGGATGTGCATTCAACCTTCATCCATGGTTATGACCAGATCGGGGCGCGAGGAGCAGCCAATACCACGGCTGGCGGTGCAGGTGGTGTGCTTGAGCGTCGTCACCAATACAGAAACTATAACTCCAACTTCTTCTTAACGGCGACAAAGAACTTCGGAGACTTTACATCTGCTCTGATTGTAGGGAATGAAATCTCCCAGATTTATAACAGAACCGCTTCTGTAACAGGTTTGGGTGTAATCGTTCGGGATTTCGAACAGATGAAAAACACAACTACTTTTAATCCGACCTTTGGTTCCTCCAAGGTGAGGCTGATAGGTTTATATGGAGATTTGACGTTAGGTTATAAAAGTATTGCCAGTTTGAATGTAACGTTAAGAAACGACTGGTCTTCAACCTTCCTGAAAAACAACAGATCCTACCTATACAATGCAGTAGCTGCTTCTGTAAACATTACTGAATTGTTCCCTACTCTGAAAAATGATGTTATTGATAATATCAAGCTTCGTGGAAATATTGCAACAGTAGGTAAAGCTGGTACTGATTTCGTTTATAGCACGGATTCATACTTTGTGGGAGCAAGCTCAAGTGATGGTTTTGGGCCGACTGTCAGCTTTCCATACAACGGACTACAAGGTTTTACCCTGAGTAATACAGCAGGAAATCCTGACTTGGGGCCGGAATTTACAACTAATAAGGAATTGGCTGCTGAACTATCTTTCTTCAAGTCGAGGCTGACGATTGAAGGAACGGTTTATCAACAAAAATCAAGGGATTTGATATTCTCTGTTCCTGTTTCTGCCGGATCAGGTATTACTGCAATCACTCAGAATGCAGGTAAAATGAGCAACAAAGGTGTAGAGCTAGGTGTAACAGTGGTACCTGTGAAAACAAATTCTGTGAACTGGGGACTTACTTTTAATTATACGCAATTCAAGAGCAAGGTTGAAGAATTGGCCGATAATGTGCCCAACATCTTCCTTGGTGGATTTACAACACCAAATATCCGATTGGTAAAAGGTGATGAATATGGTCAGATTTATGGTAATGCATATCTGCGCCAGCGACAATTGGAAGACGGAAGCCAGGATAGAAGTTCACCAATGATTATCGGTGCGAATGGTTTGCCTATGATTACATCCGGTGTTGAGAAGATCGGTAATCCTAATCCTAAGTTTTTGTTAGGCATCAATAATAGTCTGTCTGTAAAAGGATTTAACCTTTCATTCCTGATTGATATCAAGAAGGGCGGGGATCAGTATAGCCGTAACATCGCAGATATTCGTAGAAATGGTGTCGCTGCTGAGACAGCCGAGTTTGAGCGTTTCAATGCAGATGGAACTGCTACAACACCTTATCTTTTTGAAGGAGTAAATGCAGCAGGTGAAGCAAATGCAGTACCTGTAACTGTAGAGCAATACTGGGGTAACTTAGGGAAATATGCCGCAGCAGAAGGCTATATCCTGGAAACATCTTGGGTAAGACTGAGAGAAGCTTCTCTCAGTTATAAAATACCGGCTGCATTTTTGTCTAAAACACCATTTGGTAGCGTAGAAGCAAGTGTATTTGGTCGTAATTTATGGATGCATACACCCAACTATCCTCATCTGGATCCGGAGCAGAATGCTTTGGGTATCTCAAATGCGCAGGGTCTTGAATTCAATGCGCTTCCGCAAACTCGCTCTATGGGTGTTTCTTTAAGAGCATCATTCTAATTCACGAGAAGGATAAACTTTATGGGTTTGCCTCAGAAGATAGATAACTTATATTAAGATTTACTATGAAAAAAATATCATATATACTTACGGCAGGACTAGCTATGGGAAGCTTGTTTTTCACAGGCTGCTCTGACTTTCTGGAAATCAACACTGATCCAGACAATATTATATCTACCAATGCTCCCTTGCCTCAGTTGCTTACAGCAGCACAGGTGAACCTGGGATTTGAAGGTGGTAGTGATAAGTTCCGTTATTCAACAATTATCGCACAGCACTTGTCAGGTCAGGCTTCTCAGCCTAATCAGACGTTTGATTTCACCAGATATAACATTCAGGGAAGCGACCAAAATAACCTTTGGTCTAGCATGTTTGCTACTACATTGAGTGACCTGGAACTTATTATCAAAAATGCTACAGCGAACGGAAGCCCGCATTATTCGGGGGTTGCGAAGATATTGAAAGCGTACGAATATCAGCTTGCGGTAGATATGTGGGGTAATGTGCCATTCACCAATGCGCTTTTATTGACTGAAAATACACAGCCGGCTTATGACGATGCGGCGGCAGTTTATACGAATTTGATTAAGCTTTTGGATGAAGGAATTGCTGAAATCAAGGCTTCTACTAGCACCTTATCACCTGGAGTTAATTCAGTTATTTATCCTGGTACATTCGCTACAACGAAAAAGCAATGGGAGAAACTTGCGAATACATTAAAGCTGCGAATCTACATCCATTATAGCAAAGTAGATCCTGCGTTCATGACGCAGCAAATTAATAGTCTGGTAGGATCCGATGCGGTATTTATGGAGGGGAATGAAGATAGTTTTCAAATGTCCTTTTTAGATGAAGCGAATAGACGTAATCCAATCCACGCCTTCGAAATCAGCAGAGCAAATTACCTTTTTGCTGCGTCTCAGTTGGTGGACATGATGAATCTGAAGTCTGACCCGAGAAGAGCAAGTTACTTTACAACATTCCCTTACGGTTCTACGAATTACAAAGGGGTGAAGGCCGGAGACCCTACTACTGTAAATTACTCTCGGATGCATACATATCTCCGTGGAGCAGTGTCGGGCACACCTACTCCTAATGCTGATGGCGGTATTCAGGCAACAGCTCTCACCTACACTGGTGCAGCTCCAATCCGGCTGCTGACTTACGCAGAATACTGCTTTATCAGAGCAGAAGCTGCGGCACGTGGCGCTAATGGAGTTGCTCAGGAGTGGTTCACTAAAGGTATCACCGCAAGCATGAAAAGTGCCGGGGTAGCTGATGCTACTATTGCCACTTACCTGACAACGAATGGCACACTAGCAGGAGCCAGTGAAGCAATGATCAAACAGATTATTGAGGAAAAATATGTAGCTCTTTACGGTGTAGCAGTAGAACCATGGACCGATTACAGAAGAACAGGTTATCCGGCTTTGACTCTGCCAGCGAACCCAATGGAACCTGCCGTACCACGTTCTCTCTATTATCCACAGTCTGAGGTTGACACGAATCCTGTCGGCGTACCAGCGCAGAAACCCAACCAGCAGGTGAAAATCTTCTGGGATAAGTAATCGTCCTAATCAATTTTACAAAGGGCTGTCTCGAAAGAGGTAGCCCTTTGTGTTTCAAGGTATTTTTATAACTAATAGACTGATTTAAAAGATTGTTTCTTATCTTTTTGTCAAACTGGAAATTTTTATTTCGATTGTAACTTTTTGAATATTCACTATTTCATTCCTATGAATCTGAAAGCAATTTTGCCATTTTCCTTTCTTGCTCTTTCCGGGTTTTTTGCTTCTGCCCAAAATCTGAATGCAAAGATTGATCAGAAGGCGCAGTCCCTGGAATCAAAGGTGGTGGCTTGGCGCCGCGATTTACACCAAAATCCTGAATTGGGGAACCGTGAATTTAAAACCGCCGAAAAAATAGCAGCCCACCTTAAGCAATTAGGTATTGAAGTACAAACAGGCGTGGCTCATACCGGTGTGGTGGGTTTGCTAAAAGGGGGTAAGCCCGGACCTGTTGTGGCACTCAGAGCGGATATGGATGGATTGCCTGTTACAGAAAGAGTAGATGTGCCATTCAAATCTAATGTGAAAGCGGAGTATAACGGACAAACTACAGGTGTCATGCATGCCTGTGGTCATGATACGCATGTTGCGATATTAATGGGTGTAGCGGAGGTACTGGCTTCGGTCAAGTCTGAACTGAAAGGAACAGTGAAATTCATTTTTCAGCCAGCCGAAGAGGGAGCACCGGAAGGTGAAGAAGGCGGAGCGAAGCTAATGGTGAAAGAAGGCGTACTCGAAAATCCGAAAGTGGATGCTATTTTTGGCTTGCACATCAATTCGCAAACCGAAGTGAATACGATTGCCTATAAGCCGGGTGCAACCATGGCTGCTGTAGATTTTTTCAGTATTGATGTAAAAGGAAAGCAAACACATGGCGCTTATCCATGGTCAGGCGTGGATCCTATCGTTACATCTGCCCAGATTGTAACCGGCCTGCAGACGATCGTAAGCCGTAACCTTGATATTACAAAAGCCCCGGCCGTAGTAACTGTGGGTGCAATACATGGCGGAATCAGGCAGAACATCATTCCTGAAGAAGTGAAAATGATCGGCACCATCAGAACTTTTGATGAAGAAATGCACACCCATGTACATAAACGGGTTACCGAAATATCAACAAATATTGCTGAAAGTGCGGGTGCTACAGCCGACGTAAAAATTGACGTGCTGTATCCGGTTACGTTCAATGACATACCGCTTACGGAGAAAATGGTGGGAACTTTGCAAAGTGTTGCAGGGAAGGAAAACGTAATCCTGACATCAGCAAAAACAGGAGCGGAAGACTTCTCCTATTTTCAGCAAAAGGTGCCTGGTTTTTTCTTCTTTTTGGGAGGAATGCCGAAGGGGAAAAATCCTTTAGAAGCAGCTCCCCATCACACCCCTGATTTTTATATTGATGAAAGCGGGTTGGTGCTAGGCGTGAGGTCGCTTAGTAGGTTAGCGACGGACTATATGGAGGGGAGGAAATAAGGGTTGATTATTAGTTGTTAATGGTTAATGAGGGACGATTGAACCCTCGGCCATTAACCCTTAACCCATAACCATTACTCCGGTATATTCTTCCGTTGTAGTTGTCTGGTCTGAACGCTTTAGCGGGCTGAACGGTTGAAGGAAAACTACTTTAAAGTAAAGCCGTCTTTCCGCAAAGCCGTGCAGCCTGCTTACACATGCAGACGGGAGAATTATTCCGGTATATTTTTCCTCACCTGATCAAACAGAACGTTTGGTAAAAAGCGCTTCAGATAGATAGCTGCTACCTCCTTCAATCCACCTATATATATTTCTTTCTTATCCTTCCGGACGGCCTGAAGGATTTGCCTGGCACATTCTTCCGCCGGAATACCATTGGCCTGGTTAGAATCCATTTTGCCAAATTTACTACCGGATTCATTCAGTGCATTCAGAGAAATATTGGTGCGGATGTATCCCGGGCAAACCGTAGTTACTTTGATATTATCCTTATATCCCTCAGCTCTGAGTGAATCGTAAAAGCCATGCAATGCGTGCTTGGCTGCGTTATAACCAGAGCGCATAATGGTGCCTATTTTGCCAGCCACACTACTTATTACGATAAAATGGCCACTTTGCTGTTTGATCATATACGGCAGTACCGCTTTTGTAATGGCTACGGTACTATAAAAATCCACATCCATCAATTTGCGGTATACATCCAGATCAGTATCAACGATGTAGGAACGCTGACTTACACCGGCATTATGTACCATAATATCTATCTGGCCGAATGTCTGAATGATCAGTTCCGCTGCAGGCTTTGCCTTTTCGAAGTCGGTCACATCCATAGGTATTATCAATATGGAAGTCTCCGGAAGTCCGGTTAATTTGCCCACACGAATCAGTTCTTCTTCTCTTCGTGAGGTGAGTACAAGTCTGGCTCCCTGCTGGGCGAATGCCATGGCTATTGCTTCTCCGATACCAGAAGAAGCACCTGTAATCCAGACAACCTGATTTTTGAAAGTTTCCATCATGATTGATCTATATTGAGTTCGTTGAGGGGTGTTCAAAACGGAGCGAAACTCCGTCTGTTTTGACTTCCAGGTGTGCTGAGGCACCCACGATCATCGTACGGTTATCAGCTACATGACCGCAAGGGAAATCGTAACAAACCGGATAAGTATATGCAGATGTGTGTTCTGCTATGATCGCATTTGCATCTTTACCGAATGATGGTGAAATATTATCTCGCATGTCTGAGAACTGCCCTACAATCAGTCCGGCCAAATGATGTAGCTTTCCTGAACGCTTCAGTTGGATCATCATCCGGTCCAGGTTGTACATATACTCATTAACATCCTCAATGAAAAGGATTTTTCCTGTTGTATCTGTATCGGTAGGTGAGCCAATGAGATGAGCAAAAAGGCAAAGATTACCGCCAATCAGTTGTCCGTAAGCCGAACCTTCGCGGTTGAGGTCATGTGCAGGAATATAATATTCAGGTAAATGGCCAAACAATGCGCTTTTTAGTGACTCCGCAGCTTCGGTTGCTCCGGATAGGGACATCGTTTTGACCATCGGAGCGTGCATGCCGGCGAATCCGGTTTGATACATACCGGCCAGCAAAGCTGTCAGGTCACTGAATCCGACGATCCATTTGGGTGATTTTAAGAATTGGGTATAATCCAGCTGATCAATAATTCTTGAACAGCCATATCCTCCCCGTGCCGCAATGATGGCTTTAATTTCAGGATTGTCAAGCATACGCTGCAGATCCAGAAGCCTGTCATCATCACTAGCGGAAAACTGATGAAAGCTGCTCTTGATGGTAGTGCCCTCTATGACTTTGAGATTCCACTGATCGCGCAACATAGCAATGCCATCCGTTAAATCATCATATCTGACCACGCTGGCGGGAGCTACAATACCCACTTTATCACCCGGTTTTAAAAACGGAGGAAATACAATCGGATTAATAGAGTTGTTTTTTGGTTGCATCGGAAGAGCATACTTTCATTCCGGGACGGATAGTTAAATAAATACGACTTCTGCTACAAGGTCGCTTTTCATTTCCCGGTTGATTAATTCAATGATTTTGTATTTCGCACGCACCAGTTCATTACGAAGTGGGGCTGATTCAATTTGAAGAAAAAGTGTACGGTCTTTGATAAAGACCTTCTTTGTCCTGGAAGCAATCGCATCACCCATAATTTTATCCCAATGTGCAACTACATAGGATTGGTCGAATCGATTTCTCAATTTGTACTTGTCCAGCATTTGCTCAATAGCATCTTTCAGCGGCGTTACGCCCGGGCGTCGCGATGCTTGCTCTTTATTGAAACGATAATGTTGTGCCATAGGAAATGAAGACAAGATGCAAATGTACGCATATACCCATTCAAATAATTCGATGAGGAATTTGTTTTTTCAGACATCCGGCCTTAATATTGTGCTATCAAGTCAATTGCTTCACTAATCAGCGATTGATTTATAAAGAAGAGGCGAGAGAATGGGCTCTAGGAACCTCTGGCAACCTGCTACCAAATAGGAGAAAGGTGCTAATTCCCACCTAAGTTATTTAGGAGATATAAATTCAATTCGTAAAAGAACTTACAGTTAGAAATTTCCGTAAGCCGGATGGCTTTAATCTCGTATCTGACGCTGAAACCGTTTTTCATTAGGTGGGTTTTCGTATAGCTTGTGTTTTATACACTGGATATACGTTTTTAAATGATCTATAATTAAAACCTGTGCTCTGGCACTTATGCAAGCGGAACAAAAAATATTCAGATATCCATATACTTATTCTCTTGAACTAGGTCGCGAATTACCTGGCTTTGAGCTCGCTTACACTACGCTTGGAACCAGGAATGAGGCAGAAGATAATATTGTGTGGATATGCCATGCGCTTACAGGGAATGCTTTTGCCGCTGAATGGTGGGATGGACTGGTAGGGGAAGGGAAATATTTTGATCCCGCCAAGTACTTTATTGTTTGTGTCAATGTATTGGGATCAGCATATGGCTCTACCGGGCCGGCTTCCGTTAACCCATTGACGCAAAAGCCATATTACCGCGACTTTCCTGTCATTACTGTCAAAGATGTTGTAGGTACACTGGACATACTCCGTCAGGAGTTGCAAATCAAAAAAATCAATATATGTATAGGAGGCTCATTGGGCGGACAACAGGCACTGGAATGGGCAGTGGAAGTTCCTGATCTGTTTGAAGAACTGATTCTGATCGCTTCCAACGCATTGCATTCGCCGTGGGGAATCGCGTTCAACGAATCACAGCGTATGGCTATTGAGGCTGATCCCAGTTTTAAAGAAGACCATGAAGAAGGAGGGAAGCTTGGCATGAGAGCAGCCCGTTCGATGGCACTTTTATCATACCGGAATTACGATACCTATAATTTTACCCAGGCGCGCGACAATCCTGATCAGATTGATGATTTTCGGGCATCTTCCTACCAGCAATACCAGGGAGATAAGTTTATGAAAAGGTTTAATGCTTATTCCTACTGGACTTTGTCAAAGATTATGGATTCACATAATGTAGGCAGAAACAGGGGAGGAATCGTGCATGCGCTGGGTATGGTGAAAGCTAAAACGCTCGTATTAGGAATTAAATCTGACTTATTGTTCCCGCTTACAGAGCAGCAATTCATTGCCAGACACATTCCTGACGCAGTTTTCCAGGAAATTGATTCCCTGTATGGACACGATGGTTTTTTAATCGAGTATAAGCAATTAGCACAGGTAATTAAGGCCTGGCAACAAACCAATGGTCAGCTTCAGTCTGCACGATTGGAATAACAATTACAAACTTTTTCTTATTGCCAGTCCTGTACATGTGTGCAGGACTTTTTTATTTAATTTAAAATTTTAACTTTCCGCCATGCGTAAAATAGGAGCAAAGCTGATACTCGCCCTTCTGATTATTGTGGGCATGCTGTATAGCTATTTCAGCAAAACGCAGGTAAATCCGGTTACGGGAGAAAAACAACGTGTGGGACTCACACCGGAAGAAGAAATCCAACTTGGCCTTCAATCCGCTCCCCAAATGGCAGTTGAATTCGGTGGTTTGCATCACGACAGAGCTTTACAAGCAAAAATAAAGACAATTGGCAAAAAACTGGTGAATCATTCCGAAGCGGACAAGTCGCCGTATCAATTTGATTTCCATGTGCTGGCAGATGAAAAAACGATCAATGCTTTTGCGTTGCCGGGTGGACAAATATTCATCACAGCCGGATTATTGAAGCAGCTTAAAACGGATGATGAAATCGCCGGTGTGCTGGGTCATGAAATAGGACATGTAATTGGCAGACATGCTGCGGAACAAATGGCAAAAGGAGATTTGCTACAAGGATTGGCAGGAGCGGCCGGCGTTGCGGGCGGGGATTATTCATTCGCACAGACCGCACGTTATGTAGCACGACTTATTGATTTGAGCTACGGAAGAAGTGACGAGCTCGAATCGGATGACTTTGGGGTGAAATATATGATTGCAGCTGGTTATAAGCCGGAAGCTTTGTTGGCAGTGATGAAAATTCTGGCTCAATCTCCGAAAAGAGAAATGGAATTCATGAGTACGCATCCAAACCCTGCTAACCGGGAAGAGAAGATACGAGAAGCGATGAGCAAGTACGGTAAAAAATGAAAATACCGTATATGTAAAAAGGAATAATTCCGGATTTAATCCGAAACCATTCCTTTGATATACTGGTAATCTAAGCCGGATTATTTTGTAATCTTCAAAAGTAACTCAGGCTCGTTGGTGGTGATAAAATCTACATTTCTCTCTAAAAACCATTTCATGGTTGCCTCATCATTCACTGTCCATACATTCGTAGAAAGTTTCAGATCACGCATTTCTTTCAAATAGCCCTCATTTTTTTTGTAGACGCTGTAGTGATAATCGATACCATCCAAGCCGGCAGCTTTGATTTCAGAAGGCGTTTTGTCGCCGTTCAGGTATTCCACATGTGCTTTAGGAGCGAGTTCTTTCACTTTCATACAAACGTCAAAATCGAAGGCGATATAGTCGGTAATTTTTTCGACTTTGTATTTTTTTACCAGTTCTACACATTGAGCAGCCAGTGCCAGCGAACGTTCCTTACTGATGGAGGAAGTTTTAATTTCAAGAATCAATCTTGTTTTCTTTTGCTTGCCACCTGTTTTGAGATAATTTTCAAGCGTAGGCAGACTTTCTCCATTACTTAGTTTGATGGCTGACAGCTCCGCAGCAGTTGTTTTCTCAATATGCGTTCCTTTAATAGCATGGTCGTGATGTACAAAAATGACAGAATCAGCGGACATGTGTACGTCAAACTCCGCACCATAGCATCCCAGTTTGATGGCATGTTCAAGCGCGCCGATAGAGTTTTCAGTAGCACCTGTATTCTTCCAGGCTCCGCGATGGGCAATCACTTTATTTTTATTCTGAGACATAGCGTTTGGGGCAATCAGGCACAGCATCGCCGCACAAAAAATAATGGTTGTTTTTAACATATCAAGGTTATTATACATGTTCAAAAAGCGCCTGTTCAGGCTGTTTTTTGTTGCAAAGAAAAGGAACTGGTAAGGTATGAAAATATTAAATTTGTGTTAAGTAGTAACCGAGCTCTCCACATTTTCAGATGCTATATGTTTTTGTATACTGATAATCACATACTTTGATGTCGGTGTATTACTTTTTTCAGCTACGCTCTCTAATGGTACCAACACATTCGCTTCCGGGAAATAAGTGGCGCAACAGGTTTCAGGAATAGGGTAGCTCACTACAACGAACTTACGGGCAAGTCGCCTGGATCCACCAAATTCATTGATCAGATCCACAACATCACCTTCGTTCAGATTCCTCTCACGTATATCTTTTGCATTCATCAGTATCACTCGGCGTTCTTGATGAATTCCTCTGTAACGATCATTGAGACCATAAATGGTAGTATTGAATTGATCATGGCTACGAATAGTCATCATGATCAGTTGATCTTTGTCTAACTGCGTTTCCTGAGCGGTTGCTACATTAAATTGTGCTTTTTCGGATGTCGTATCAAACCTGCCTTCTCTGTTACAATTAGGTAAATAAAATCCGCCGGGTTTGCGAACACGCTCGTTATAATTGTCGAATCCGGGAATTGTTCTTTCTATATCTGCCCGGATCACATCGTAATTTTGCAAATAGCGATCCCAGTCAATTCTACTTTTTTTACCAATCGTCGCTTTCGCCAGTTTACATACAATAGCTGGTTCGCTTAACAAATGGTCGGAAACCGGATCCAGAATACCACGTGATGACTGAATTACACCCATAGAATTCTCGCAGGAAACAAATTGCTCCATTCCGCCGGTTTCATCTTTGTCGCTTCTGCCTAAACATGGCAGAATAATTGCTTCTTTTCCATGAATCAAATGGCTGCGGTTGAGCTTGGTAGAAACCTGTACGGTAAGACTGCATTTTTGTAAAGCTTCAGCAGTGTAAAGTGTATCCGGCGTAGCCGACAGGAAATTGCCACCCATAGCGAAGAAAACGTGTGCTTTTTCCTCATGCATTGCTTTAATGGCTTTCACTACATCATAGCCGTGCTTCGATGGAGGCGTGAATCCAAAGTTCTTTTCAATTGAATTTAAAAGACTTTTTGATGGCTTTTCAAAGATACCTACCGTTCTGTCACCCTGTACATTGCTATGGCCACGCACCGGACAGGTACCAGCTCCCGGCTTACCAATACTCCCTTTCATAAGTAGTAAATTCACAATCTCTTTGATGGTATCCACCGCATTCTTGTGTTGCGTAAGTCCCATTGCCCAGCAGACAATAATCTTCTTCTTCGGTCCTAGTATATGTGCCGTTTCTTCCAGTTGGCCCAAAGGAATCCCGCTCTGGCTGGCAAGCTTGTTTAAATCTTTGCAAAGCAGACTTTCCTTCCAATCTTCAAAACCATTGGTCTGTTTGCTTATGAAATCATGATCCAGTATTGCTCCGGGAGTTTCTTCTTCCATTTTTAAAAGCATCAATGCAATAGCCTGCAGTGCAGCCATATCACCATTGATCTTAACTTGTAAAAATAGGTCGGTCAGCTCCGGCTTAAGACCTAATACGCCCTGTACAGTCTGTGGATTGTTAAAAGCCATCAGTCCTGTTTCGGGCAGGGGATTGATCGAGATAATAGTAGCTCCCTTGCCTTTGGCTTTTTGCAGAGCAGTCATCATTCGCGGATGGTTCGTGCCGGGATTCTGGCCCAGAATAATGATAGCTTCCGCTTCATAGAAATCTTCAAGCGTAACTGAGCCTTTTCCTATACCCAACGATTCGCCCAATGCAACACCACTGCTTTCATGGCACATATTACTGCAGTCAGGTAAGTTATTCGTTCCGTATTCCCGTACAAAAAGCTGGTATAGAAAAGCTGCTTCATTGCTCGTTCTTCCCGAGGTGTAAAAGATGGCTTCGTCGGGTGAATTAAGCCTGCCTAATGCAAATCCAATCTTTTCAAATGCCGAGTTCCAGGAAATGGGTTTGTAATGCGTTGCGCCGGCTGGAAGATACATGGGCTGAGCTATACGTCCGGTTTTTCCTAATTCATAATCCGAGAGAGAGGCGAGCTTCGCTACTGAATTTTGTGTGAAAAAATGGGGTGTGAGTTGTTTTGCAGTTGCTTCTTCCGCCACAGCGCGTGCTCCGTTTTCGCAGTACTCTGCAATGCCGGATCTTTCATCATCAGGGTCGGGCCACGCACAGCTCGGACAATCGAATCCACCTTTTTGATTTAGTTTTAGCAGCGCAGTCATGCCCCTCTTAAAACCTGCTTCTTCGGTTACCATTTTAAGTGCCGATACGACTGCTGGTATACCTGCAGCCACTTTGGAGATTTCGGTTTTACGTAAACCTGTCAGTATTTCCGGGTTTTCTGCGTTAGGTTGCTGATCTTGATTGTTCATAACTAACATGATTTAGAAGGGTTTTCGTAATTATCAGACTGGTCTTCCATTGTATTATCAAGGCACTTGAAGTCTTTTTCCAGTAAAAGATAAAGAGAATTTCCGTCTTCCAAAGTCATATCAGCGTCAAACCCGACCACCTGATTGTCTTTCCAGTTTTCTAATAACGATGCTTGAATAAACAAAGTGATCTGATGATCAGAATATGTTGCTGTAAGCTGTTTGATGTCGGCATTACTTTTCACTGCATAGCCAAATCTGCTATTTCCGAATGAAGTAGCGTCTTCAATCTGCCCGGTCGAACAAAGCTTTTCAACCTCTGTTTTGGAAAGTCTGAATCTTACTGAATTTCCCTGAATCCTGATTTTCATAATTCGCTGATGCGTTCGAATCCTGTGTAAATGTTAAATTTTTCCTTTGACAAAAAGCCAACCAATGTAATACCGCATGATTCGGCCATTTCAGCTGCCAGGCTTGAGGGCGCTCCAATGGCTGCTATAATCCTGATGCCGGCCATGTGTGCCTTTTGTATAAGCTCAAAGCTCGCTCTTCCACTCAGTAATAAAATCGATCCCTGAAGTGGCAGTATACCATTTTTGAATGCTGAACCAATCAATTTGTCAAGTGCGTTGTGTCTGCCTACATCTTCAAAAATCATCTGAAAATTGCCTTCTAAGTCGAATAGGCAGGATGCATGTAATCCACCTGTGCTTTCAAAGATATTTTGTCTGCTATGTATTTCAGAGAAGATTTTAGGGAAAATCCGACGGGGTACAATGACTAAGTCAGGCTGGCTGGAAAAGGATGATACGACGTGTATCGCATCAATACTGGCTTTCCCGCACACCCCGCAACTCGATGTGGTGTAGAAGTTACGCTCTGATGTATTAAGGTTCGGAACATATCCTTCTTGCATCACGACTGTTACCTTGTTCGGTTCCAGCTCACTGTATTTTATTCTTTCTACCTGCTCATAATTCTGAATAATACCTTCTGTAAAAAGAAAACCTAAGGCCAGCTCCTCATCCTGCGAAGGTGTCCGCATTGTGACAGATATATTCTTTCTGATATTCTTTTGATTTTCTAAATAGGCTACACTGATTTCGAGTGGCTCTTCTACAGCAAGGAAATCATCCTGCCATACCATGCCTTCGACAGAAGATTTTTGAATGCTTCTTGTAATAACGGCTTTATCTATACTCATTTCAGTATCAATTTTTCAAAATGTTTCGAATGTGCTCGTAGGCTTCAGGTGTATCTGCACTCATCATTGTTTCCTGATTTTCTGGCAGATACTTTTCCGCATTATATAAACGGAGAAAATGCTGCAGAGAACGATTTTTATCTTGATAAAATTGCAATAGTAAAGGAGCACATTTTTCGGAATACCATCCAATCAGCGGCTCGTACTTATCGTATTGGTTATAAAAAGTAGCGGCTAGCCTATCTTTTCTGATGGTGCACAGGAATGATTGCAATTCCTTTTTTGTGAGAAGCGGATAGTCGCAACCCACAATCAAAAAATCCTTTCCAGGATGTATTTCAAATGCGGTCAGTAACGAAGCAATCGGCCCGCTTTCTTTGTAGACAGCCAGATCCGGAAGAGGTTGGTACTCTTCAGAAATAGCGATTCGCTGTTGTTCGTTGCAAGAAATAAATACCTGGTTGCAAAGTGATGGTTCAGTATGCAGGAAGTCAGCTATATGAAAACATTGAGGCTTTTGGAAATATGTTAAAAATGCCTTGTCCTTTCCCATACGCTGGCTTTGTCCACCGCAAACTACCAATCCATATAAATAATCTCTTGTTTTCATATACCTTATTCTGTGTGTGAAGTTAGCATTGTGAAACTTTAAACAGCGGTTAATTGCCGATTAAAGTTATTAACTCCTTGAATATGGCCGGCTCGATTGATTTAATTTTTGTAGCTTGGAAATCGTTGTATAGCAAGTAGCGATCTAGGATTACAAAAAATACCTGGAGGAGTCGTTGTTCAAACATAAAAGTATGGAAAAGGGAGATGTCACTATTCTGAAAAAGAAGCCTATTTATCCGGTTAGTACGGAATTAAGAAAGTATTTGCGTTTCTACCAGCGCGATGCCCGACTGCCAGTCAGTTACCATGATTTGTTGCACTTCCATGAATCGTTTCCGGTTAGTGATAAATTTGGTAAAGACACATTGTGGGAGAGCCCCATGTATCCGCCTCACGAGATGGAACGCCTGCATACCGGATTGAAAAAGGCTTATGCCATGTTGAAAGCTTCTGGAAACTTGCGTATTGTGGAGCACAAATACATTGATAGAATTGACTATTGTAAGTTCGGAAATTCCAACCCTTTCCGGGTCAAGATCGTAAACAGACTGAACGACATTTACGATTATTTCTATATCAAAAAAGCGGATGCTTCCCGGATTTATGGATTGGAGCTGGAGGAGATTTTCTCTCCCAATCAAGTCAATTATCTTGTTGATGGCGAAACGCTTGTTGAGGAACATATTGCAGGTATTCCGGGTGATGTGTTTGCAGAAACCCGTCTGGGGCATACAGACTATAATCCTATCCGGATTGCTAAAGAGTTTGTGAAATTTAATGAGCGTTGTAAAATCACGCTTCTGGGAGACATGCGCGCATACAATTTTGTTATGCAGATCACGCCGGATTTTGATGATTTTCAATTCCGCTTACGGGCTATTGATTTTGATCAACAGTTCTACGAAGGAAATCTGAAAGTATATATGCCACAATTTTTTAAAGAAAATCGTGCATATGTAGAGCTGGCGATGGAATACCTTACAGATAAAACTGTACTTCAATACCAACAGGAAGAGCAGTCGTCGATCATGTATCAGGCTCGCAGCGAAAGACATCGGCTCAAAGAGTTGCGTGATGTTTCTATTAAGGATAATATTTCAACACCGGAAAATATTCATCAGCTAAGTTCCGGTCTGGCAAAACATTATCAGGATACGCATTATAATCATTGTCAGAGTATGACCGAAATTATTGAGTTGAATATCAAGAATGTGATCAGGCAGGTGATCGCGTAAGAGGGATAAGAAATTTTATCATCTAATATCATTACCTTTGCGGAATCTGATGGCAATCATCTGTCATTAGCATTTTTCAATTTAAACTAAATCGGAAGGCGTTCAACCTTCGCAGATTCCTACCATGAGTAAACACGGAAGAATACTTGTCGCAATGAGCGGCGGTATCGACAGCTCTCTAGCAGCTGTTATGTTACACGAGCAAGGTTACGAGGTAATCGGCATGACGATGAAAACCTGGGACTATGCAAGTAGCGGTGGGACTAAAAAAGAAACCGGCTGCTGCTCACTCGACTCGATCAATGATGCCCGTAGTATAGCCGTGGAGCTGGGCTTTCCCCATTATATTCTGGATATCCGTAACGAGTTCGGCGATTATGTTATTGACCACTTTACAGGAGAATACCTGGAAGGACGTACACCTAATCCATGTGTTTTATGTAATACCCACATCAAATGGGATGCGTTGTTACGTCGCGCTGACAGACTCGACTGCGAGTTTATCGCTACCGGGCACTACGCCAACATGAATATTCATGAAGGGCGGTATTATGTATCAAAAGGAATTGATGCATGGAAAGACCAGAGTTATGTGCTTTGGGGGGTATCTCAGGAGAGTTTGAGCAGAACAAAACTGCCACTCGGACATTTGCATAAGACAGAAATTCGGGAAATGGCTAAGGAGCGCGGGTTTATTGACCTTGTGAATAAAGCGGAAAGTTATGAGATCTGTTTTGTGCCTGATAATGATTACCGCGGATTCCTGAAGCGTCGTATACCCGGACTGGAAGCAGAGGTAGCAGGGGGGAATTTTGTATATGAAGATGGTACGGTCGTAGGCAAACATGAAGGTTATCCCTTTTATACGGTCGGGCAACGTAAGGGACTTGGTATCGCTTTGGGACGCCCGATATTTGTAACTGAGGTAAGAAAAGATACAAATGAAGTTGTGCTCGGCGACTTGCCAGACCTTTTCCGTGACGGAATGATGGTCGGTAAATTAAACTGGCAAAAGTATGATGGCATCTCCCAACCGTTGGAGACTGTCACAAAAGTACGTTACAAGCATGAAGGAACGCCTGCCACTTTGTTGCCAGACGATACTGATAAAATTAAGGTGCATTTCCACGATGGTGTAAATGGTATTGCTCCCGGGCAGGCTGCTGTTTTTTATGAAGGTGACGATGTAGTAGGAGGAGGCTGGATTATGAAGAACTTCAGGCAATAACGAAATACCATTAGGTCAGCAGAAAAGTCAATGTGAATTACGATCTTCTGCTGACCAGTGTTTAAAGTATTTGTATAGACCATTTAATAGTGGAGTCGTCGACCTGCTTTGTAACCACATAAATCTGATTCCCCTTTGAATTTGTAAATACAAAGTAAGGTTCTATGTAAGCTGTTTTGGTTACAGCAGCAGGTATTCCTTTTAGCGCTTTTCTGTACAGATACGATAGATTTGTAGCATCGTAGATCCACACATAAGGTACGTTGGGCTTATCCATGTATAAGGTATCACTAGCTATCACATAAAGTTTGTTAGCTGTAGCAGAATGATCCAGTGACATAATTCTTTTATTTTGATCGTAGGAATTTTTGATTGTATCTAATCCAACGGTACCATTGTAGATCAAATCATTTTCTTGGCTCGCGGAAAGTCTCATGGTGGTTTGGCCTCTTAAAAAAACTCGGCTACCATCTTCCGAAAACCATAAATCTCCCTCTACTGGGTATGTTCCATGATACGGTGAATCATAAAGTCGTGCAGCAGTACCATTTTGAATATCGTATTTTTCTATATCTGTTGGTGATACAAAATTGTTGGTTGAGTAAATGAAATTTCCTGATGGATGAAGTTTTCCTTTTGATCCTGCATACATGGAGGAACCTGTGTGAGCTGTTTCCTTGCCTGTGGCCAAATCGATACACCTGACAGTAGCCCATTGATCTCTTTTAGGAAATACGTAGGCCCAATTATTATTTCCGAGAACAATGTCTAACGCTTCGCATGATACACTGAAAGTATTTAATATTGTTTTCTTGTTAAGGTCAACATGAGATAGTTTTCCGTCAAATCCGACAACTGCTGAGCTTCCATCCTGAGCTATAGAAACACTCATAGGTATATACTCGAGAGGAACTGTTTCAGTCTTATTTTGAGCAGGAATAAAAATGTTGAGTTGTGCCGGGTGATTGGTGACATAAACAAGAATATCTTTTCTCTTATTGTATTCGGCATCAATAATGACCATATCCTTTGGTAAGATAATCTCACCCTGTGGCTCAATATCTTTTTTCTTTCTACAACTGTTCTGAATAAGCAACATCAGGCACAACATTGACAGGGAAAAGATGCGCATAAGAGTAATGGGTTTTGTGGAAGGAGAATATAAAACAGTACCTGACGCTAGTGCATCAGGTACCGGAATTGCTCATACTATTTAAATATTTGCCAAGCGCTGCCTTACTGCTTCATAAAGAATAATTGAACTGGCTACCGCCACATTCAGGGACTCTACTTTTCCGTTCAGAGGAATTCTGGCCCCGCTGTCTGCCAATTGGATGAATTCTTTGGAAATACCGTCCTCTTCCGAACCCATGATAATAACTGTGGGGACAGAAAGGTCGATTTCATACACAGACTTTTCTGTTTTTTCTGTACAGGCTATGATCTGTAATCCACTATTACGAAGGTAAAGCAGCGTTTCGTAAAGATTTGGTTCTCTGCAAATCGGAAGAAAATTCAATGCTCCGGAAGACGTTTTCATAGCATCCGCATTAATCTGTGCCCCTCCTTTTATAGGTACAATAATACCTTGCACACCAGCGCATTCAGCCGTACGGGCTATGGCTCCAAAATTTCTTACATCTGTAATCCTATCCAGTAAGAGGAAAAATGGAACTTTACCATCCTCATAAACCTGCGTAAGCACGTTGTGCAACGGCATATACTGGATTGGAGAGACAAAGGCGATAACTCCCTGATGATTCTTTCTTGTTACACGGTTCAGTTTTTCAACCGGAACACGCTGATAGGGGATACCAAGTTCTTTGGCGAGCTTTTCAATCTCAGCCATGCCCAGCTCTCTCTGAATAAATAACCTTTCGATCTCCTTTCCTGAGCGAAGTGTTTCAAGTACCGACTGTGTACCAAAAACCATATCCGCCTGGGATGGTCTTGGTGCGGGTTTTCTTACCGTATAGTTCCGTTTCTCCATGCTTCTACCATTGGATACCAAATTGGCTGATATTCGGCGTACCGAACCAGCTCGTAGTGGTCATCCACAAATTGATTGTTTCTTCTGTTAAATGTAAAATTGACGTTCTGAGCATTACCGCGGCGTTCGTAGGTCCAAACCTCACGGTCTTTGCTGCGCTGCACCTTATCTGGTGAACCGAGAACAATATAAATCATTCCCTTATCGGTTTTCCATCCTTCTTTATAAGTAGTAAAAAGCGTATTTGCTTCTTCCACCCGTGTATAGAAAGACTTGATCGACTGACGAGCAACTTCCTCATTGCCGTTCATCAGGTTAAGCCAATATTTATCGAGTGCTTTTTTGAAATCCTCGGCCTTTTTGATGTCAGCGATTTCTGTATTCGTACTCATGTAAAGCAATGGTCCCAACAACATTTCCGGTTGCGTTGTTTTAGGAAAGCGCTCATTCACGATAAGTATCCCCATCCCTTCAGATTGTGTGGTGTCTGAAAAGATATTATAGAGCCCTTCTTTGGTAAATCTGATGGGCTCATTCGTCTTGACAATAAAGGTGCTATCCACCTGCAATGACTTGGCTGCTGATTTTTGAGGAGCCGTATTCATAGGAGAGCCTGCAGGGTCGAAGCTGTGTTTATAGTAAAACACATGCAGCTGATCAGCGTTATCGTTTGCCCTTTTGATTGTAAATTCTTCGTTGGTATTAATATAATGGCGCTGCAGAGGCTCAGAACTTGCAGAAGTATAAATGCCATACAGTTCGCTGGTTGACTGATTCTTAAAACGAATGGTAAGATCGTTTAATACTTTTTTCAAAGTGCCGGTCTGGCTGATCTCACTCAGCAATACACCATAGTCTTTATTGGGACTTTTTACATCAAAACTGATGACGATTCTGTTGCCGACTTTACTGACATTGGAATTAGTAAGCTTTACATTACCATATCCCAGTCGGTCGCGTGCGCCATAGTCAGAGTAAATGACATAATTGAGATTATATATTCTAACGAAATCGTCAACCGAGATACTATTTTTCCCACGATAGGCATCTACATACAAGTATACTTTTACCTGAGTCGTGTCCCTGATCAGATATTTACTTTGGATAGATACCAAGGAAAGCTCTTCGCTGGAAGCAGGTGCGGCAGCCTGTTCAGATGCATATACCTGAGCTTCAGGAAGAGATTTACCAACCTGACCTGACGATACACAACCAGCAAAAACAATTGCGGCGAAAAAAGACAGATATACTCCTAAACTATTTTTCATAGAGATGTTTTCATCATTTTCTCAAATAACGAACGAACAGGCAAAATTACCCAATAAAACCGGAAGAAAATTATTATTCTGATTTCTTACTGTTCCTGTTGGCATTTTTGATCTGGTCTTCTATCGCATCCCACTGATCATCAGTTACATCTTTGAGGAAATTAAACTGACCGGCAGCCAATACTTCGCCACCGTCAAGGGTAATGACCTCTCCCGTCATATACGCAGAATAATCGGACATCAGGTAGGCGGCCAGGTTGGTTAATTCCTGATGATCGCCCACACGCTGTAACGGGATCCTGTTTTCGAAAGCGAATTGTTTCGAAAGTTCTTCCGGGAACAGTCGGTCCCAGGCTCCTTTGGTAGGAAATGGCCCGGGTGCAATGGCATTCAGCCTGATTCCATGGTCTGCCCATTCAAAAGCTAAAGATTTTGTCATGGCCAGAACACCCGCTTTCGCCATAGCAGAAGGCACTACCCAGCCAGATCCTGTCCATGCATAGGTTGTTGAGATATTAAGAACGGTTCCTTTTATTTTGTTATCAATCCAGTATTTTCCCAGGGAAAGGGTGAAATAGTACGTACCTCTCAATACGATGTCAACAACCACATCAACAGCTTTGTGGGAGAGACGTTCGGTCGGACTGATAAAATTACCAGCAGAGTTATTTACAAGGCCCTCAATACTACCGAACTTTTCAATAATCAGGCGGATTACCCTTTCGATCTGCTCAGGTTTACGTACGTCGCAAGCCAAGGGTAAAATGTTCCCACCGGTTATTTTTTTAAGTTCTTCTGCTGTGTTTTCTAGAACTTCCAGTTTCCGGCTGCAGATCACGACATTGGCACCCAGTGTCAAAAAATAAGTAGCCATGGATTTGCCGAGTCCGGTTCCGCCGCCGGTAACGATGATTGTTTTGTTTAATAGTGCCCCGTCGCGAAGCATTCCTTGCTGGTGAAGCATAATGTTTCTTTTTAGTGTTTTAAGATTTAAAGAAGGGAATGCGCCCTTCCTGCTTTGCCATAAATATCTCTTTCAAATCTTTTGAAAGTAATGTAGCCGCGTTCCAGGTAGCTACATAGTTCAGTCCATCGGAAATGGGATGATCTCGACTGTAATTAAGTACATGTTTTGTTCCGCGTACCGCCAAGGGAGATTTTTCAGCAATCATTTTCGCAATAGCATTTACAGCGACCATCAGTTCGTTTTTGCTGGAATAAGTCTTATTGGTCAAACCTGTTTTTTCGGCTTCTTCGGCTGTAACGTTTCTTCCCGTGTAGGCAAGTTCGCGAACGAGGCCATGAGGGATAATACCGGGAAGTCGCTGTAAAGTACCGAGGTCAGCCACCATGCCCATGTCCACTTCTTTGATGGAAAAATAGGCGTCTTCGCTGGCATACCGTATATCACAGGTACTTGCTATATCCAGTCCCGCTCCGATACAGCCACCTGATATTGCAGCTATGACGGGCTTGGAGCAATCTTCAATGGTAGTAACGGCTTGCTGTAACTCCACGATCTGCTTCCTTAATTTTTCATTTTGATAGCCAGCTCCAATGGATGATGACTGTGTGATTTCCTCCAGCAGGCTCAGATCAATACCCGAACAGAAGTGCTTCCCCTCTCCGGAAAGGATGATTATTCGAATGTTATTGTCTTCGTTCAGTTCAGTGAAAATACGCTTTAATTCTTTCCAGGCTTCGGCATTGAGCGCATTCGCTTTTTCAGGCCTGTTGAATGATACGGAGGCAACATATGGAGTCTCAGTATTAACCCGAAGTGTATGATAAGCATGATTCATAATTCCAGTTATTTACAATGTTATGCGTGCATACTATCATAAATATAGGAATAATATCATCCTGCTTAGGATTTTTAGTGATAAAATACCAGAATGAAGCTACTTCTGTCTATTGTTGTGCAAGCAGATAGAGTACTGCCATACGTACGGCAACTCCGTTTTCTACCTGATCAAGGATAATCGAATGTTTGGAATCTGCAGCGTCAGAGGAAAGTTCGACGCCCCGGTTAATTGGCCCAGGATGCATCAGTACAATGTCCTTGTTCAACTCATCGAGCATATCCTTATTGATACCGAAATAGAGAGAGTATTCACGGAGAGACGGAAAGTATTTGATCTGCTGTCTTTCGAGCTGAATACGCAATACGTTGGCAACATCGCACCATTGAAGGGCTTCTCTCACATCGTGCCCGATCTTTACACCCAGATCGCCCAGGTATTTAGGGATCAAAGTGGATGGGCCGCAAACCATTACTTCCGCTCCTAATTTTTGTAGGCAAAAAATATTGGAAAGCGCTACACGTGAGTGGGTGATATCACCAATAATGGCAATTTTCTTCCCGAAAAGATCTCCGATTTTTTCTCTCATGGAGAATGCATCCAGTAAAGCCTGCGTCGGGTGCTCGTGGGTACCGTCGCCGGCATTGACCACATTGGCGGAAATGCGGGAGGAAAGATAGTGCGGAGCACCAGGACTGCTATGTCGCATGACGATCATATCCACCTTCATAGCAAGAATATTGTTGACAGTATCAAGCAATGTTTCTCCCTTTTTAACTGAACTTCCTGATGCAGAAAAATTGACTACGTCAGCAGATAAGCGCTTTTCAGCAAGTTCGAAGGAAAGTCTTGTACGGGTGGAATTCTCAAAAAAAACGTTGGCAATGGTAATATCCCGAAGTGAAGGGACCTTCTTGATCGGCCGATTAATGATTTCCTTAAATTGAGTAGCAGTCTCTAAAATTGTTTGAATATCATTCTCGTTCAGGTTTTTTATTCCAAGTAAGTGCCGGACCGAAAGTTTTGTCATTGCTAAATTTCAAGAAGTTTGGCAAAGATACTAAGGAAGGGGGAATGAGAAAATTGAAATTGGATTTAATTCGTCAATATAAGTAAGTCTGAGTTTCACTGTTCAGATAATCCGTTGATTTTTAAATGTTTTAAAAGAGTAGTGGTAGATATTTGTAAAATGTGCATTTTTTGGCTTTCCTCGGAAAAATCTATTCTTACATCAACTTTATACTTTTTAAGCGCAGTACTGCATATTCTGAATAAAGCATGTTCATGTTAATCATGAATGTCTGATGTTTTTGTAAATGGGTCAAAACAATCAGGTAAAAATGTATCTGACATGCTCGGTCATGATCAGGATTTACGTCATCATAGCTATCTTTGAAATCTGTCCCAGACTTTTGCCGGGATAGAAAATGTCATTACGATATCAAGAATCATATTAGAAGAAATGGACAAGTCGGGTTTGATCAGTTATGTGAAAGAGCTACTGGAGGAAAAAATGAAGGTGGCCTGGGAAGCCATGGAAGCAGCTCAGGAATCGGCTAACGACCAGGGTAAAAGCTCAATGGGGGATAAATATGAAACATCCAGATCTATGGGGCAACTCGACCGTAATATGCATGCGCGGCAATATGAGCAGGTGAGGGTTGAGAGGACAACACTCGAGCGAATCGGTAACACGCAGGCGCCGGAAAGGGGAGCTGTTGGTTCGTTGATGAAAACAACAGCCGGCTGGTTCTTTATATCTGTAAGTCTGGGAGTTTTGAAGTTTGAAGATGAAACCATCATAGCAGTTTCATCTTCATCTCCGGTAGGGGTTTCGCTATTGGGTAAAACCGTTAACGAAAAATTCAGGTTTCAGAACAAGGAGCATACTATTATTAAAGTGATATAGGTGCGACCTTATTATGCCATGTTATGGAAAACGCGTTGTACGTCGTCGTCGTCCTCAATTTTTTCTATCAGCTTCTCTACTTCTGCAATTTCTTCATCAGAAAGCTTTTTCGTGTCACTCGGAATTCTTTCGAAATCAGCTTCGATAATCTCAAATCCGTTTTCTTCCAGATAGTGTTGTAGGTTTCCAAACGCCGTAAATTCTCCGTAAATGTTGATCTGATCTGTTTCTTCATCAAGAAACACTTCTTCTCCGCCGTGATCAATCAGTTCAAACTCCAGTTCTTCGATATCTTTTCCGTTGTTTTTAACCTTAAATATACATTTACGGTCAAAAATGAAATCCAGCATACCCATTGTACCCAGGCTACCGCCAAGCTTGTTGAAATAGCTACGTACGTTGGCTACTGTGCGGGTTGGATTATCGGTAGTACTCTCAACAAGAATAGCAACGCCGTAAGGTCCATAACCTTCATACACCATTTCTTTGTAGTCTTCCTGATCTTTGGAAGTGGCTCTTTTAATCGCTCTTTCTACTGTATCTTTTGGCATGTTGGCTGCCCGTGCGTTCTGAAGCAGAACCCGAAGTCTTGCATTGGTATTGGGATCAGCAGTACCGCTTTTTACAGCCAGAACAATATCCTTTCCGATTCTTGTAAAGGTTTTTGCCATTTTGTCCCAACGCTTAAACATCCGGGCTTTTCTGTATTCATAGGCTCTTCCCATTTCTACTTTCTGATTAAAATGTTGTTTTTCTGATGATTAAGTGTCAATAACAACCCTTTTCTCTTTTTGAGATGTTCAATACGGTTTGGGGTATTGAGCGGTTATGTATAACTAGGGTGCAAATTTATAAAAGACAGTCAAAATCAGACATAAATAGTAATTTTTAAGCTATAATTTATTGAAAATGGATTTGAAGTTAAATTGGTCCGTAAAGAAATTTACAGAGTTCAATGTGCATGAATTATATGAAGTACTGAGGCTCAGGAGTGAGGTATTTGTTGTAGAGCAGAACTGTGTTTTTCCGGATATGGACAATAAAGATCAGTTCTGTGAGCACCTGTCAGGATGTAGGGAAGAGGTTTTGTATGCTTATGCCCGTATTGTTCCTCCAGGAATCTCTTACGAATTTGCTTCGATCGGTCGCATCGTCGTATCACAGGCCGGCAGAGGTGAAAAGCTGGGCAAGGAATTGTTAAATACGGCAATTGGCAGAATTGAAAGTGTATATGGCCAAGTACCGATACGGATAGGTGCGCAGTTATATCTTAAAGCATTCTACGAATCCTTCGGGTTTTTGCAGACCAGCGATGTATATCTTGAAGACGGGATAAGTCATATTGAAATGACCAGAAAAAGCTTATAAAATGTGATGTAACATAATGTGGAAGCTTTTCCCAATTTTGCTGAATTAGTATACAAGAAAAAACACTGATTACGCTTAAAATTGAAAGATGTAAGGATTATACGATTAAAATGTAGTACTTTAACTACATTTGATTTACATTTTCACTTCTTCATTTGTGTATTCCAAATAAGTTTAATACTTTGGCACAGAATTTTAGTTATTAGTATTCAGTCAAGCAAATTGTTGCTTTGGAACTGACGCCCGTCAGAACTCCATTCAACTTTTTTGACGAACACTGATAGAGGAGGGTTTACGTGGAATGGCTTACTGTAATGCGGTAAGCCATTTTTTTGTGCCTACGTGGTTGGTTCAGGTTGGGATATGCGTTTTTTCTAAACTCTCAAATTCAGTACATACCCCAGTTATGGTAATTATCCTATTCCATTACGACGATTGAAAATGCCCTTCCGTTTGATGTAACTTACCATCAATGAAGAACGAATAGACAGAGTTGGCTCTGAAGAAAAATGATGGTAAGAATTCAGATTAGCAGAACAAAGGGTGTAGTAAGTATCTGTGTAAGGCTTAGTTTAGCTAATATGTTCCATCATGAATTTTCTCAGAATTTTGTTGACGCAGCCTTTTCCTGCTTTTCAACAAGGATGTTCTTCACGAAGTGATTCAATAAGTGAATAGCATAAAGTTACGGGTCTACGGATCATGCGTAGTCCACTTGTATATAATGGGTATTGCTCAGATCTTTCGACAGGTACTAATCTTCTACTCTATTACCACAGCAGTTCCATTGGAACTGACCATGAGCATGGAGCCACCGGTCCCTATTGTTTCGAAATCCAGGTCTACGCCTATGATGGCGTTAGCTCCCAGCCGATGCGCCTGATCCATCATTTCCCGTAGTGCAATGCTTTTTGCTTCTCTGAGGCCCTGCTCATAAGAACCGGAGCGCCCACCTACTATATCGGTGATTTTGGCAAGGACGTCTTTCATGACATTCGCTCCTATAATAGCTTCTCCATTGACAAGCCCTATGTATTTAACGATTTTCTTTCCCTCAATATTAGGTGTAGTAGTAACGAGCATATACGTGGAGTGAATAGTTTGGTTAAGTTGCTTTTTTTTGATGCTGCAAGTTAGAATAATTTATAAATCCCATAAAATATTTCGTGGTCAATGGTATTTACGTTCGATCATTGGTATCATAACCTTATGAATGACCACATGAAAGTCAACGTTTAAAGCAAGGGAAACGTCACAGATCGACGATATTGTTTAGATTTGCATATACCACAGTATCTAATTAATAATGAGACTTTCATGAGTAATTCAATAGATATCATCAATGAGACGATACGTAATCGTCGCAGCATTTTTCCACCAAGCTATATTCAGAAGGAAATCCCCAAGGAAATAATTGATAACATACTGGAGAATGCCAATTACGCACCAACCCACAAACTGACAGAGCCATGGCGTTTCATGGTTTTCAAAGGTGAAAGCAAGCAAAAACTGGCAGCGTTTTTTATGGAAAGATATAAGTCAGTAACACCGGCTGAATCTTTTTCACAGGCGCGTTACGAAGCAGCTGGAGATAAAGTTGTAAAGTCCGACTGCGTGATTGCGATTAATATGGAAGTACATGCGGATAAGGTGCCGGAATGGGAAGAAACAGCAGCTGTAGCCTGTGCAGTCCAGAATATGTGGCTTACGGCTACTGCCTATGGTATAGGTTCATACTGGAGCAGTCCTGCTATACTTGATTTACTGGGTAAATTTTTGGAATTACCGGAAAATCAGAAATGTCTGGGCTTATTTTTCATGGGCTATCATGAAGCTCCGGCAGCACCAGCACGTCGTACCTCCATTGAAGATAAAGTGATCTGGGTCTGAAATGAAGAACAGGAAAGTTATACTTCAGGCATCCGGAATATCAAAGGGTTACAGTTCAATGCCGGTTTTGTCTGACATTGATATAGATTTGCATGCAGGAGAGTGGTTAGGCATTTTGGGTGAAAGCGGATCCGGCAAAAGTACTTTGCTGAAAATTCTGGGACGTTTTCTGGATGCGGATGCCGGTACTATTCGTTTCAGAGAAAGTGAATTACCTTCTGTAAGTAGTGAGTTGATGCCCGGGCACGACGCTATCAAACTGATTCACCAGGAATTTGAGCTTTTTCCTAATCAAACGGTAGAAGAAAATATTGCCTATTCTCTTCGCTTTTATGATCCGGGATATAAGACCGAGCGGGTAGTGGAATTGCTGGAAATCGCCGCTTTGGGTCCTGTGCGTGCACAGAAAGCAAAATTACTGTCAGGTGGAGAAAAACAGCGTACGGCAATTGCCAAGTCGCTGGCAGAACAACCGGACGTACTGCTTCTGGACGAGCCATTTGCGCATCTTGACAATCATAACCGGCGGGTATTGGCAGATGCTATAGAAGGCTTGCGCAAACAGCAAAAGATGAGTTGTGTTTTTGTAACGCACGAATCTGAGGATGCATTGGCCTGGTCAGACAGGATAGCGGTGCTCAGGGACGGGAAAATTATCCAGGTTGGAACACCTCAGGAGGTATATAATAAGCCTGTAAACAGTTACGTCGCCGAGCTAACAGGTGATATCAACTGGTTAAATGATCAGAATGCCGGTAAAAAGACCTTTATTCGACCAGAGAAAATCAGAAGAACAAAAGATCCGGAAAAAAGTAAGTGGTCCGGACAAGTAGTAGCGATTCGTTTTCATGGGAATCACTGGGAAGTACGGTGTGCCAACAAGCAGGGTGATCTGGCATTTTACCGGAGCAGAAAAGATTTGGAAATAGGAGATGCGGTATTTCTGACGTATTCGTCACGTGATGTGATGGTTGCCGGCGAATAATATTAAAGGTTGAACCAGAAGGAAATTTTAACAGCGAACGGCGTTACGTTTGGATTTTTCAAATAGGTGAGCCGGTGAACAAAATCTACCCGGCCTGCCTTGAAAATATTGTCGATGCCATAACCCAGTTCTATATAGGGTGTATTAGTCAGTCTGCTGAAAGTTGGGATATCATGTCCATCATTGTCAATAGAAGGCGTAAGAGAAAGGTTTGATTCGCTGACACTGCCATAGAACAGCTTTCCTGTAGCCAGCATCCGCCACTTGAGCTTCCTGATTGCCGGCAATCGGTTGAAAAGCAATCCTTCGAAGTTGTGTTCCATGCGCAGTACCACGTACTTGTCGCTGATGAATTCAAAGTATCTCATCATGTTGAAAGCATTATCAACATAAAATAAAGACTCATTGCCTAATGGTGTATATAACAATGGGTAGGGCAGGGTAGATGGGATATAACCCAATGTGAGATTATAATGAGTACGGCCAATGATACCTGCTCTAAAGCTATGTTTTACGTTCAACGAAAACTTCTGATAGTTAAAATCACCACCTAAAAAATTCTTCATGCCCAATGAATACCTGAATGTAAATGCCGGAGAATTGCCGTTTCCCATACTGATACGCTCATTATCATTTTGCAAAAACGTTTCCTTCCTTGCTAAACGGGTTTCGAAGTTGAGTTCGGTAATTTCAAATGAGCTGCGAAGCGGGGATTCTGTACCGACGACAGGGTTGGTTTTGTAAGTAAAAGGAAATAAGGGTCTGAAATTTCTGTGTTTCAGCTGTATGCTTCCCGTGAGACCTTTTACAATTTCCCGTTTAAAATACGCGGCAATATCTTCCTGCCAGTAAGCCCTACGAAAGGCGCCAAATCTTGAAAATGCGCCAAACAGCGTATTCGGTCCAATTGTTTCCGCCGAAACGCCAAGCCTTTCCAGATCTTTGGAATAGGATATGCCGGTCATGGTCCATGGTTTTCGGGAAATAATGCGGTCCATACCAACACCATACTTGAACGCGTTATCCCGCGTGCCATAGGCTCCATAGCCATTGAAAATCCATTTTCTGCTGAATCCCGTATCGGTTCTGAACCCGAGACGGAAACGATGTCCTTCTACTGCATTGTTGGCGTACAGAAAAAGGTAAGGTCCCAGATCAATATTCCATTTGTCCAGCTTCTTGTACCCATTTACAAAAATATTAAGGATTTCAGTATAGGTTTTTACAACCGGAAGCGATTTCAGTGAATCAACGAGCTGGAAACTGAGTATCTCTGCCGGAGTAAGTGATTCGGGCCGACTATTGCTCCAGAAAGTCGAGTCATGCTTCATGTAGTCTTCACGTAACTCAATACCTGTATCGTAAAATTTGCTGTTGAGTACGAGGCCAAGTTTGTAATCTGAATTGGATGAATAAAATTTCAGAAGCATGCCTGCTGTATTTTTGGTAGGCTCATCTACATCAATCAGGACCCTTGTTTTACTGGGAACCCAACGTTGAGCGGAATCTGCAAGTTCGTAAGATTGCTGAATCTTGATTTTTTCAATGAAATTCAGATTAGCTGCTTTTCCCACGTTCGCGTCGACCTGTGTAACGGCAAAGGTTTCTCCATCTATCCAGAACGAACCCGTGAAGGCAAGATCCTGTTCTCTTTTGGGTTCAAACTCTATATGGTAATCGTGCCCTGCACCATTCGTAATACTGTCGGCCAGGTAATATTCGTAGGTAATTTTCCAGCTGTCAGAAATGGGCGACGCAAAATCTTTTTCCAGTATATTAAGCCAATTGTTATAGAAGTTGTACTGTTGAAAAGATGAACCAGTAAGTTGGGAAACAAGGCTTCCATCGGTAAGTCCTACTCCGGAAACTTTCGTTTTCAGTATCACTTCTTTTTTTCTTTTCGGATCATTGCGGAAGTATACGTTTGAGACCGATTCTGAAATGAATAAAGGGATAATTGTTTCACCATTATCTCCTTTGATTTCGTCATATTGATCAACAATATGGGCCATTTTGTTGATAGCCTTACGTTTGCGGAGCTTATCAGACAAATTATCCATATCAATCTGAATTTTATTGTAGCTCTGGTATTGATAGGCACTTACACTTTCCGGATTATTCTGCCTTTTTGCAGCTATCACTTTTCTCATCACCGCGTAAGCCGGATTCTCACCTGCGAAGATTTTCACTTCTTTTAGTTGTTGTGCTCCGGGACTAAGTTGTATATCTATATTTTGTTCGGAGATACCAGGCTTGATAGCTTTTCCTCTCGTTTCGTAACCCACGTATGTGACAAGTATGGAATCGGCAGGTGGGGTATAGGGAAGTTGATAAAATCCGTCGAAATTGGTGGTGGTACCGGATAAGGAAGATTTGATGGCAATATTGGCAAATGGGATGGGGTCTCCCGAGGAGGCATCTGTCACTCTGCCTTTAATGATAAAGCCATTTTGTCCGTAAATACTTGTAAAACTCCCTGTTATCAATAAAATCAGGAAAAGTATAGCTTTATTCATTTAAAGGACGAAGTGTAGATGTATATCACCAAGTTACATAATTTCTGAAGTTTTTACTTTTTAAAAATTTCATTATTTGAAGTTACATCCGTATTCGGTCTGAGTATGTGTACATCCAAAACAGCCTTCGGGCGGGCAAGGTATTCACGAACCAAAGTACGAAGTGAGTATCCATCGGGTACATCCTGAGCCGCGAAGGATATGGCACTTATTCCTTCGTGTCGGGCAATATACAGCGCTCTGGCATTGTGAAAGTTCTGCGATATAACAGTAAAATTATCCTGATTAAAAACCTGCTTACAACGCACCACGGAGTCGAAGGTGCGAAAGCCGGCGTAATCAAGTGTCATCACATTCTCAGGTACACCCAGGTTAAGCAAGGCCTTTTTCATATCCAGTGGTTCATTGTAATAACGTGAATCGTTATTACCGCTCAAGATGATGTATTTGATTTTGCCTTCTTTAAACAACCGGGCGGTAGCTTCCATCCTATACTTAAAGAACAGATTTTCCTTTCCTTGTTCCGTCTTTTTACTCGTCCCTAATACCAACGCTACATCGTTGCTCGGTAGGTTATTAATAGAAAAAAAGTTGTAGGGACGTGTATAATATACCACCCAGAAATTACAGAGCAGGATGAAAATCAAGCTGATAAATGCTAAAAGTACGATAGCCTTGATCACATTTTTCACGTCTGAAACTAAGGATAGTATTAAAACTTAACAACCCTTTGCTGCTTCCTGGTTCGTTTTTGGATCATCTTCATGTACCAGTACGCAGGAAAAGGCGCTTTTTGTTGCCAATAAACAATAATATATCCTTGGCAACAAAAAGCGTTTCGTTTTTTATTCAAATAAGCCGAGTTGACTTTCAGGATCTGATTTCTTTTTGGATTCTTTTTTTGCCTTTACAGGCTTTGTGTCTTCGATCAAATCTGAAGCGTTTTCCTCTGCCGGAGCAAGATCCTCGGGTTGAGTCAAATCAACTGTTTCTTCTGCAGCTTCGCTTTCATCCGATTCTACTCCAGCCACAGTGTCAGCGTCGTCAGTTTCCATGGATTCCTGTGTCGTGATTTCCACTTCTGGCTGAGACTCTTCTTCCGCTGTTTCCGGCAGTGATTCAAGCCAACGTATGTCTTTGAATTTATCATGAGGCAGCTTTGTTCCCATGGCTTTCCAGCCACGAACATCCACCATTTCGCTGATCACGTATTCCTTTCCTATTTTGTCTCCCTCCGCAGGTTTAACCGGAAATACTTCGAGTCTCGGGTGTTTATCGGAACTAGCCAGCAACAATTTGGTATTTTTGCTATCGCTGATAAACAGGAATTTCTTATCCAGCGAAGTAGTCTCAATATTGAAACGCTTGATAAAATGCTGTTTCTGGGCACCGTCGTAATACAGTGCCGTGATGATCATTTTGGGATCGAACTTCTTAACCAATACTACATCGTTGGTAACATAATGATTGGTCAGGTCAAAGTTTGTGAGCTCGTAGGTGCCATCTTTGTATACAACCAATATATGGTCTGAGGATCCAAAATTGCCGAGGTACTCCCCGCGTTCATCCCGGTTTAGTCGGCCTATGATTGGATCAAACCACATGTCCACACCTCCTAGTGTTGAGCGACCAGCCTGTTTCAGGGTCAGTTTACGAACGGGATATTTGGTAAGGATGTTACCCATTGCACTACGGTTTTTGATCAGCAGATCAGCAAAATTGAAATCAAATTGTTTCACTTTTGCTTTACTCTGAGCCTGCAGATTGACAGTAATAATCTCTGCTTCCCCGTTATCGTTGGCAGTGAAATAGGTAATCTTGGATTTGGGTGTTCCCTGAGTCAAGTCATATTCCCGATCACGTGTAACCGCAGTAATCTGGAAACGTTTGATGTAGGATACACCTGTTTTTCCATCGACGTATATCAGATTATATACCTTCCTTTCATCATTTTTGACAAACACGGCACAGTGAATAATATCTTTCCCGACAAAAATCTTGTCCTGTGCTTTCACCACAACACACTTACCATCAGACTTGAATACGATAATGTCGTCAATATCTGAACAATCCATGACGTACTCGTCTTTTTTCAAGCCGTAGCCGACAAAACCTTCTGCACGGTTTACATACAGCTTCTGGTTGTTGGCAGCCACGATGTTGGCAGAAATCTGGTTAAAAGCACGGATTTCTGTTCTTCTTTCTCTGCCTTTACCATATTTCTTCAACAGTTCGCGGAAATAATCGATCGCAAAACGGGTAATGTTAGCCAGGTTGTCCTCGGTTTCTGCGAGTTCATCCTGCCATTTTCGCATTAGTTCATCAGCCTTGTAACCGTCGTATTTAGATATACGCTTGATACGGATTTCTGTCAGCTCAATAATATCATCGTCCGTAATCTCTCTGTAGAATTGTGGTTTGTAGGGATCAAGACCCTTGTCGATTGTGCGTATAACCGCTTCGAAGGTTTCGCACTCCTCAATATCGCGGTAAATTCTATTCTCAATAAATATCTTTTCCAGCGAACCATAAAGGATTTTCTCAAGCAATGCGAGCCTCTTAATCTCAAGCTCGCGTTGCAATAAAGCTACCGTTTGCTGGGTGTTGTACTTCAGGATTTCTGTAACGCCTACGAAATGTGGCTTGTCAGCAATAATGATACAAGCATTCGGAGATATAGACACCTCACATTCAGTAAATGCATAAAGCGCATCCATCGTAATATCCGGCGACACACCCGGTGCCAAGTGAACCTGTATCTCTACATCAGCGGCGGTATTATCCACCACCTTTTTAATCTTAATTTTTCCACCATCATTTGCCTTTACGATGGAGTCGATCAGTGATGACGTAGTAGTTCCGAAGGGTATATCGCGGATGACGAGCATCTTTTTATCCTCCTCTTCAATCTTAGCCCGAACTCTTACTTTTCCCCCGCGATGCCCGTCATTATAATTAGATACATCTATATGACCACCTGTGAGAAAATCAGGGTAAATCGTTACTTCTTTTCCCTGTAGAATTCCGATGGAGGCTTCAATCAGCTCGCAGAAGTTATGAGGAAGGATTTTGGTCGAAAGCCCTACTGCAATACCTTCAACACCTAAAGAAAGTAAAAGCGGGAATTTGACAGGTAAGGTTACAGGTTCTCTTTTTCTACCATCATAGGACAGCTGCCATTCGGTAGTGCTGTCATTGAAAACAATTTCCTTAGAAAACTTGGATAATCTTACTTCAATGTACCGACCTGCAGCAGCTCCGTCGCCGGTACGGATATCTCCCCAGTTTCCCTGGGTATCGAAAAGAAGTTCTTTTTGGCCAATATTAACAATCGCATCGTAGATAGATGCATCCCCATGCGGGTGATACTGCATGGATGATCCTACTACGTTAGCTACTTTATTAAATCGGCCATCGTCCATTTCGTTCAATGCATGCATGATCCGCCTCTGAACGGGCTTGAGTCCGTCTTCGATGGCCGGAACAGCACGTTCCAGAATAACATAGGATGCATAATCGAGAAACCAACTTTCGTATAAACCCGAGATGGGCAATTTTTCATGAAGTTCGCTGTCTTCTGCTTCTGGGGCAGATCCGTTTTCGTCCATAAATGAAGGAACAACCAGGGTTTAAGTTCTTAATTAAAAATTATTTTCTTGCCGGCTTTGCAGAAGGTTCAACGGATGAGTAAATAAGGATCTGTTGGTTGCACTCCCTTAAGATTATATTCATTCTCATCGCTAATATAGCAAATATAGCGCTTATTTTCACGGTTGAACACCCCGATCGGTACTGTTAATAACGGCCAGAAGTTCGCTAATCATCATTGCTGTTGCCCCCCATATTTTGTATCCATGAACATCATAATGAGGAGCATAAACCTGCTCACCACGGATTTGTAAATAACTCGAACCAACAATGCTTTCATCCGTTATTTCTGAAAGCTTCACTTCAAACACGTCCTCTACTTCCCTTGGATCTGGAAAGTAGTCGGGTCGATACGGTATAGATGCGATCACAGGCAGTACGTAAAAGTTACTCGGCGGAATAAACAGTTCAGTCAGGCAGCCCAAAATGCTCACATCTGTGAGCCGAAGACCCACTTCTTCCTGTGCCTCTCTTAAAGCAGTCCGGATTAGGTTTTCATCCGTCAGTTCATATCGTCCTCCGGGAAATGCCACTTGTCCCGAATGTACACCATCATAGGCCGGACGAAGTATCAAGGGGAAATAAATGTCTCCCTGATGAGGATAAAACAATATCAAAACAGCGCTTTTGCGGGTACGTAGATTCGGCTTAAAGCTGAGCCTCATTTTAGACGTGGCCTGCATGACCTGATGAGCGGACTCACCGGGCAGCGGATATTTCAGATTATTAACCAACTGTGTGGTAAATAAAGAAAATGCTCCTGCTGACGCCATAAACGGTTCCTTTAAAGGTGATGTAATGAATTGCTTCTTCACAGCGCTATTCCTGTGATATCTTAATTTGAGTTTCGGGTTATAATTTACACTATGAAATGCAAATATACTACTTTTTGAATTGATATTAAAGGTATCACAGATATGTATATATTTTGATACTTTCAGTGATAATATAGCAATTCAAGATACGGTCAGACTTTGGCATATAGTTTTGCCAGTTGCTCTGCACATCTTTCTCCGTCCATGGCAGCAGACATAATACCACCGGCATATCCAGCCCCTTCGCCACATGGGAAAAGTCCTTTTAAGATTGGATGCTCACAGGACTCGCGGTCCCTCGGAATGCGAACAGGGGAAGATGTACGGCTTTCTACACCGATCAGCTGTGCCTCATCGGAAAGGTATCCTCTCATTTTTCGTCCGAAATCGGAAAGTCCACTTCTTAAAGGCAAAGCGATATTGTCGGGCAATATATCGTAAAGGTCCACAGCCTGAAGTCCGGGCTGGTAAGAAGTTTCCCGCAGCTGTCCTGAGTTTTTCATTCTTACAAAATCGGTTACCAATTGAGCTGGTGCCGTTTGGGTAGCTCCTGCGATTTTACAGGCTTTTTTCTCCATTTCTTTCTGAAATTCAAGACCGGCCAGCGCGCCAAATTCGCGATAGGGCTCGATGTCAGCAGATTCAACCGCTACCACAATACCCGAGTTAGCAAAAGGGGAGTCGCGGCGGGAAGGAGACATCCCGTTTACAACCAACTCACCCGGAGCCGTTGCTGCAGGAACTATAAAGCCACCCGGACACATACAGAAAGAAAAAACACCTCGCTGTACTCCATTGTATCGGGTTTGGGTTACCAAACTGTAAGAAGCTGCAGGCAAATAAGGACCACGGTCTGTTTCGCAGTGGTATTGAATCTGATCGATTACTCTCTGAGGATGCTCGATGCGGACACCCATTGCAAATGATTTGTTTTCGATCAGTATTTGCTTTCTGTCCAGCAATTCATAAATATCCCTTGCAGAATGGCCGGTTGCGAGAATGACGCCTATACCGATGTGCTCGGTTTGATCGTCAGTAACGACACCCTTCAGGTTGTTTTGATCAACAAGCAAATCCGTTACCCTGGTATCAAAGTGGATTTCCCCCCCTGCCTTAAGAATACTCTCGCGCATGGCGGAAACGACTAAGGGAAGTTTATTGGTGCCAATATGAGGATGTGTGTCAATCAGAATCTGTTCGCTTGCACCATGTCCTACAAATATTTCAAGTACCCTTCTGATATCACCCCGCTTATTGGACCTTGTATATAACTTTCCGTCGGAATAGGTACCTGCACCACCTTCACCAAAACAGTAATTGGATTCGGGGTTGACTACATGGTCTTTGTTGATAGCAGCAAGATCACGGCGCCTGGCGCGTACGTCTTTTCCTCTTTCGAACAAAATCGGTTTGATACCAAGCTCGATCAGTCGGAGTGCTGCAAACATGCCGGCAGGGCCACATCCTACGATAATTGCTGCAGGACGGTTGCTTACATCCGCGTAGTTGGTGGAAAGGCTGATGAGTGAAGGCGGTGTTTCATTCACATATACTTCTGCCTGAATATTGACTTTAACCTGCCTGCTTCGCGCATCAATGGATTGCCTTGTTCTGCGGATAACAGGATTGTCGCCTTCACGAAGATTCAGTTTTTTGATGATAAACTGGCGGAAGTTTTCTTCATCCAGCGCAATTTCAGGCGCCAGAACGAATTGTAGTGTTTGTTGCATTGTGAAAGGGATTTAGCCTTTAATAAATGCAAAGGTACTTAATTTATGTAATTGCAGAAAACTGCTACAGGCAGCTTATTAGCCTTTCGGTAGTAAGCTGCCTGTTATTTTTTCCTCTAACGTTTAAAGGATTGACGTACTGCTACTGAGGTGCGCCGCGGCCGTGTGGTATTTGGAAATGCTCAGTATCATGGTTGTAGCACTAATTTTGCACGTCGTCGTTTTTGATTCCCCGTTTGTTTTTCTTAATGGCATCTTTCAATTTCCCAAACTTATAGTTGACGCTCACATTGAAAGACCGGAAATACTCTCTCCGGTAATCTGTTTGTTCGAAATCAGGACCAGAGGTATAGCGATAATTTTGGCGGAATTTCGTAAATGGATTGTTGACCGATGCGGAGAAAGAAAGTTTATCTTTAACAATATCTTTGTTGACACTCAATGAACTGAAAATATACGAATTTGAGCTTCCCTGTAAGTTGACGCTGGGACCGTTGTAATTAAAGTTCACGTTTAATCGCCAGTCTTTTTCGAAACGATATCCGCTAGACATATTGATCTGCGCCATGACTCCCTGGTTCGTTACCGGTAATGCATTTACCGTTCCGTGTACTTTTCCGTGTGCAGCTCTTGCGTTTACATTCATGTTCCAACGTTTGGTAAACGGATAATTCCAGCTCAGGTTAGCCATCAGGAGACGAGCAGTTCCGGTGTTATCGTAACTGAGTCTACTAATCTTTGTAGCAGGATCATATACAGAAACAAGGAAAATCAGATCTGTAAAAAATGTAGTTCCTACGCTAAAATTCAGAGATCCTTTATTCGCTCTGTTATAACCGAGCTGAAAGTCGTGAACCAGAGCCGGACGTAGATTAGGATTTCCGGTGCGTTCAAAGTTGGGGTTGGATCTGTCGACAAATGGATTGAGCTGATAAATACCTGGTCGCTGGATACGCTGTGAGTAACCGAAGTTCATGCTACTGTTGTGCTTTTTTAATTTTTTACTTACGGAAACTGACGGGATTACATTGAGATAATGCTGATCCAAGGTGGATTCTGTAGAAAGGAAATCAGCATTCATTGTGGTTTGTTCCAGGCGAGCCCCTGCTTTCACAGCCCAGCTTTTGAGTGTGTATTGGTAGGTATTATAAATGCCATACACATGCTGCTTGTTGGCGAATTGGTTACTGAAAGCAGGTACAACTTCGAAATCTGATGAATTGTTGCTAAACTGACGATACTGAAAATCACTCTTGTTGTCCCTGATAATGGCTTTTATACCTGCTTCAATACTCACTTTTTTGTAAGGATATATGTAGTCAACCTGAATCGTCTGTTCTGAGAAATGCTGATCGTTCAATTGGCGGTAATCCGGCAAAGGGTAATTGATACGGTCCGAAATTGCCAGATCAGCATTCTGATTGTTATCAAATCTGAAGAACCGGTAAGAAAATGTAAGGAGCCTGTTTTTGTCAGCCTTAAAACCTTTCTGGTAATTCAACGCAGCATCCATGCCGGTTCCATTTCCGGAGTTTCTGTTGTCGAGCTTGTATTGTTGCAAGATTTCTCCGGCGCCATTCAACTCAGACCACTGCACATTTGTACCGCTGGACTTGTTTCCGTTGACATTAATTTGTCCTGAAATAAGGTTGAGACTGTCTATCTCATAGCTTACCTCGTATCCTAAATACCCGCTCCGGCTTTTGGAAACAGTATACGCATCCTGCCAAAGATTGGTTGGTGTGCCATTATTTGTAATTCTGCTGATGCTGTTATACGTTTCCGGTATATTGTAAAAGCTTCCACCGGTCATTCCGGTCATGCCCCATTTTCCCAGTTTGGCAGATACGGATCCACCTATACCCGGACCGCCAACCGGGAATCGTTCATTGATATTGACCGATCCATTGACCCCACTATCTACTTTTTTGCTGGTAATAATATTGATGATTCCTGCCAGTCCTTCAGCGTCGTACTTGGCCGGTGGGGTGGTTATGACCTCAATACGTTCAATGGAAGAGGCAGGCATACTGCGCAAAATATCCTTATAGCTGCGCTCTACCATACTGGATGGTTTGCCATTGATCAGAATCTTAAAATCCGCGTTGCCTTTCAGGTAGATGTTATTGTCCGAGTCCAGTGACAGATACGGAACCTTGCGCATCATATCCAACACACTGAATACTTTGCTTTCGGGATCAGCCTGCAGATCATAGGTAATCCGGTCGATTTCCTGTTTGATGACCTGCTTGGTTCCGCTTACAATTACCTCCTTCAACCCAACGGTTTCAGATGTCATTAGAATGTTTCCTAAGACCAGTGAGAGATCAGCACTTCCTGAGAGATCAGCCTTTAAGACTTTTTTCTGGTAACCGACGCCTACGATCACTATCTCATAGCGCATTGGTTTAAGGTCAGAGAATAGAAAGCTGCCATCATTTTTTGTATAATCTACTTTCAGGACAGTGTTTTTATCCGTCATCAGATTGATGGTCAGAAAGTCAAGCTTTTTACCTGAAACAGAGTCTGAAACAGTGCCTGCGATATTGTAGTCTGAGGTTTGCCCTGTGGCTTTTTTCTGGAATGCAAGCAACGCCAGCAATAGCAGCATCAGCTGTGCAAGGAGCATAGGTATCTTCATTTTTTTTCATGGTTACGAACCTGAGGTTCGATGGCTAATAGATGCAAAAAGGCAATGCAATCCCGTTAAGAGGATTTTCACTCTTTCGGGCAATTCGGGAAATGAAGAACAGAATGGTTTTACCGGCCGGTAGTTAACGATCTCAGTTCATGGCTAATATCTTTGATAATCTCAGATCAAATATATAAAAAGGTACTTTGTATTACAAGGTACTATGTTAAATTTTTTTAGACAGGATAATTTGAAGTGTATTTGAGAAGGCAATTCATTCTTCCTGTTTACGGTCAAGCTGCCGCTCAATGATAAAGTTGATAATGAGACTAATACCTCCAAATAACAGGGTCATGGAAGAGAATGAGGTCCCCCTGCTAAGATCATAATATTCATGCAGAATGTCGCCGATAAGAATTCCCAAAGCGATTCCTACGAGGAGCATACCAAATTTTAGAGTAGGGGAGATTGACCTTTTGCCCGTGAATATTGAAGCATCTACATTTCTTTCGATCATGGCCATACGTTCGCGGTAACGGGTCATCATTAATACATACAATATGCCAAAAGCGGAACCTATTGCTGATACAGTAATGATGATGTGTTTGATGTGTTCCATTCATTTAAGTTTTAATTTCAGCCATATGACATTCGTTCGGGAAATTAGGTTACAGTTTTTTTGAAAAAAACAGAAAATAAAAATTTGAGAAATGTTGTAACCTGTTTTTTCAATTCGATGTCTAACCCATGCAGTCGAACAGTTGGTTTGATATAAGATTTTTGCAACATCAAGCTTTATATAGGGTTAATTACTCAGCATGAAACAATCGGAAGAACAGGTCTGGATCAGCAACGTCAAAAACGGAGACCCGTCTTCCTATTCATTTTTGGTGAACAGGTATAAAGATATGGCCTATACCATTGCATTGAAGATTCTGAAACGTCAGGAAGATGCAGAGGATGTTGCACAGGAAAGTTTTATAAAAGCCTATCAGCAGATTTATTCATTTCAGGGTCATGCTAAGTTTTCGACCTGGCTGTATACGATTGTTTACAGAACTTCCATATCCAAACTCAACCGGAACAGAATTCTGACGTTTTCGATTGATGAAAATTTGAATGAAGATGATGTATATGATTACTCGGATTCGCAACTTGATCAGTTACAGCATACAGAACGATCCGTTTTTGTAAGAAAAGCGATTCAGAAGTTACCGGAATCGGAGTCGTTGCTCATTACATTATTTTACTTGAATGAGAATACGATTAAGGAGATAGAAGAAATTACAGGCATGTCCGAGTCGAATATCAAAGTGAAATTATTTCGAGCCAGAAAAATACTGGAGAAAGAATTGCAGTTCTTATTGTGAGAGTTTTAAAAATCTGACTGATCGTAATGGAACAGGAAAAAGATGACATATTCAGAAAACTAATCCGGGAAGCTGGTACGGAATTGCCGTCGCCAGACTTCACCGGCATGGTAATGGCTGCGGTTCAGACTGAAAATCAGGAAGCGTTAGTCTTAAATGGTAAGCTGAAAGCGGTTCTTCAGGAAAATAATGTTGTGCAAACACCAGGTCATGATTTTATGCTCCGCGTGATGTCTCAGGTGGAGGTTCAGCAAATTGCCCGCCCGCCTGTTCTGGTTGTGAAGCCTATTATCAGCAGTCGAGTCTGGTATATGATTGCGGCAGCCTGTGTAGCCATGATATGCCTGACAGGATTTTTTTACTATGATCAGATAAGTATGCCTGAAACTGTTACGACCAAACCCCTCACAGATAAATTCTTTACGTCCGTAGCATCAGGAATGTTAGCCATGCCATCGGTCTATAGCATTTCCCTGATTGCACTCGGAGCACTTCTCGCAGTTGACTATATGCTCCGTGGAAGGCTTACCAGTAAGAAATTAATCTGATTTCAAACTTTTGACAGGATTTGTAAGCGCTGCTTTTATACTTTGAAAGCTGATGGTTAGCATGGCTACTACTATGGCAAGAAAGCCGGCCAATGCCAGCACCCACCATGCAATTTCCACTTTATAGGCAAATCCCTGCAACCATTTTTGAAGAGCAAACCAGGTAATCGGCATAGCAAGAACAATGGCGATCAATACCAGCTTTATAAAGTCGCGGGAAAGTAATACAGTGATATCCCGGACAGTTGCGCCCAATACTTTTCGGATACCAATTTCCTTGGTACGCTGTTCTGCTGTAAAGGAAGCCAGGCCTAATAGTCCGAGTGATGAAATCAGAATAGCTATACCTGCGAAAAAATTGAATAATTGTCCGGTTTGCTGTTCGGCTTTGTAGAGCTGATTGTATTCAGCATCCAGAAACCGGTATTCAAATGGATATTGAGGTATATATTGCTTCCATAATTTTTCAGCTTTGGCAATGGCATCGGAAGCGGACTTACCTGCAGTATGCACATGGATGACATGATGCTGTGTAGGTCTTGAAAACATCACCAGAGGCCAGGCAGGGATACGTATAGAGGTAATGCTGAAATCTTTGACAACTCCGGTAATCACGCCTTCAACGCCCTCATGACGAAACCGCTTTCCGATAGGATCTTTGATGCCTGCTTGTTTAACAGCTGTTTCATTGAGAATAAAGTGGGCTTCATCAGCTTTACTTCCATCAAAATTACGTCCTGCTACCAGTTGTATACCGAAGTTGGGAATGAAGTCTTTGTCAATTCCCATTTGCGCCATGATCAGCGTCCGGTTCTTATCTTTTCCATCCCAGTCTACTGCCGTGGTGCCACTCGATACATTAACGGGACTATCGGTGGAGGTGCTGATGGCCGCAATGCTGGTTTCAGCGGCAAGTGCCTGTTTAAATTGTTGAGTGAATTCACGTCCGGTGAAAGTAAATACATGTTCTCTGTTGAACCCTGGATTGCGTTCCCTTATAAAACGGAGCTGGCTTCCAATGACTAACGTTCCGCCTATGAGCATTGTCGCCAAAGCAAATTGTATGACAACAAGTGTTCTGCGCAGTCCGGAACCACCTGGCTGGCCCGAGCGGCTGCGAAGCATATGTATGAGATGGAATTTTGATGCTAGTACCGCCGGATAAATTCCCGCTATCAGAAAGCAAAAGGTTAAGGTCCCGATCAGTATTTGCCATGCCTGAGGATCGGTGAGAGAAAATCTACCCGACTTTCCTGTGATTTCAGAATAGAAGGGAAGTAGCATAAACACCAGTAAAACGGAGATCAGCAGCGCCAGGGCCAGCGTCATAGCCGATTCTACCAGAAGTTGTACTGCAAGCTGTTTTGATTGAGCTCCTACAACTTTTCTAACACCCATTTCTTTATTTCTCCTGGTGGTTCTTGCCGTAGTGAGGTTTACATAATTGATACAGCCGATACTAATCAATAATACGGCCACAATGCCTAGAATTTGTACCTGCTGCATAGCTCCCTCGTTGCCTTCAACAGATAGTAAGTGTATATCGGCAAGCGGCTGCAGCAGGTAATCCGGTGCATTTTTTTTGTCTTTTAGAATATTGGTTTGGAGATCTGTCAGCTTGGTCTCTACGGTTTGGGGCTTTGCTTCCGGTCGCAGTTTAATGTAGGTTCCAAAGTCATAATTGTCCCAGTCTGCGTCGGCAGATTGATTTCCAGCGAATTTTTTTTCGCGCGCCTGCATGTTTACACACATGTCGTAACGGAAGGACGAATTATCCGGAGCATCAGCCAGTACACCACTGACTGTATATCTGTCATTGGACTCAACTTGTACAAACGACTTCCCCATTGCATCGCTGGTTCCAAAAAATTTAAGAGCCAGCTTTTTTGTAATGACTACTGAATTTGGCTGGTCGAAGGGTTGACCAGCATTTCCGTGAATCAGGCTGAATCCGTTGAAAACATGGAGAAAGCTGCTATCTACGTAAATCAGATTATCTTTCTCCGTGAAGGTTTTACCGTTGACCAGAAATGTTCCTGACGGGAAATAACCCATGCGAACGACACGCTCAACTTCGGGGAGCTGCTGTGCTGCTGTATATCCGATGGGGCCGGGTGATGATGTTAATGTCATCTCTTCTTCTCCTTTGCCAAAATGGGTATTAAGCTGATAGATGCGTTCAGAATCAGCATGGAAACGGTCGAAACTGAGCTCATCCTTTACCCACCAGAAGAGTAGAAGGCTGACTGCCAGCACTACAGCCAATCCACCCACATTCAAAGCAGAATACCATCCACCGGCGCGAAAGTTACGAAATGCGATTTTGATATAGTTACGTAGCATGTTTTATGGTTCAGGTTTTAATGTCTGTTACGGAAATCGGGCTGAAAGTGTGGCAGATTATTATTTTATGGTAGAATGAACTTTTAATACGGTAGTAAGCTGTTTTGATAGTGAGGGAATAGTACAATCGTAAAAAATAAGAATATGAAAGTCAACGGCATTTTAGAATCGGCGCTATATTTTGATGATTTAGATAAAGCAGTGCGGTTTTATAAAGATTTATTTGAATTTGAAACTTTGGTAGAAAGCGAAAGGCTTGTTGCATTGAATGTAGCTGGTAAACAAGTGCTTCTGTTATTTAAGAAGGAAAGCTCTATAAAACCCATTACACTTCCTGGTGGTGGGATAATTCCTTCGCACGATGGATCGGGCCCTGTTCACCTTGCTTTTTCAATCAATTCCGAGATGTACGACAATTGGAAAACCCTTTTGGCAGAGCGTAATGTAGAGATAGAAAGTATAGTCGAATTCAATAAGGGAAAAAGCATTTATTTTCGGGATACCGAAAGACATCTTATTGAGCTTGCAACTCCGGGAATCTGGAACGGGATAGAAGGAGTTGAGTAATTTGCACGGCATGAACATGGGCTTTTCTGCGGAATTAGCCTACGGGTTTGTATATTTTAGAGGGCTCGTATTCAGCTATTTCAAATTCTGATGTATATAAGAAATACTCTATTTCACGTGGTTACAATTTGTAAAATAACTGTTTTTCTCCAGTGTTATTGATAAATATCAAAATCAGCTTATGACCACCGACTTCCTTCAAATCTCCGACCTGCTCACCACGGAGCAACTACTCATCGCCCGGACTGTCCGGGACTTTACCGATAAGGAAATCAAGCCGATCATTGAGGATTTTGCGCAAAGGGCTGCATTTCCAGTTGATCTGGTGAAAAAGTTTGGTGAATTGGGTGTGTTTGGACCGGCGATTCCGCAGGAGTATGGTGGGGGAGGACTGGACTATATAAGTTACGGACTCATGTGTCAGGAGATTGAAAGAGGCGATTCCGGAATGCGCTCTACCGTTTCGGTACAGGGATCTTTGGTGATGTGGCCTATTTTTGCCTTCGGTTCAGAAGAACACAAACAAAAATATCTGCCCAGGCTTGCCAGTGGGGAGTTGCTGGGATGCTTCGGTCTTACGGAACCTGATTACGGCTCTAACCCGGCAGGAATGGTTTCCCGGCTTGTAAAAACGGAAGGAGGCTACTTGTTGTCTGGTTCCAAAATATGGATTTCAAATGCACCTTATGCTGATATTGCCATTGTATGGGCAAGAAATGAAGAAAACAGGGTACAGGGAATTATTGTAGAGAGGGGTATGAAAGGGTTTTCTACTCCGGAAATTCACGGTAAATGGTCGCTGCGTGCCAGTGCTACTGGTGAGCTTGTTTTTGACGAAGTCTTTATCCCGCAAGAAAACATTTTGCCTGGGGGTATTGGAATGAAAGCACCACTGGCGTGTCTGGATAAAGCAAGGTTCGGCATAGCCTGGGGTGCTTTGGGCGCTGCACTCGACTGCTATGAAACAGCGCTGAAGTATGCGAAGGAACGCATACAGTTTGATAAACCAATTGCCTCATTTCAACTAATCCAAAAGAAACTTGCAGAGATGCTGACAGAAATCACCAAGGCACAACTTCTTGCCTGGCGTTTGGGGATCTTAATGAATGAAGGAAGGGCAACTAATGCTCAAATCTCCATGGCAAAACGAAATAATGTAGCGATGGCACTGGACGTGGCAAGGGAAGCAAGGCAGATATTAGGTGCTATGGGTATATCAGGTGATTATCCAATTATGCGGCATATGAATAACCTTGAGTCTGTCATTACCTATGAGGGAACACATGATATTCACTTGCTGATATTGGGTGCCGAAATTACGGGAATACAAGCATTTAAATAGCTACTAGCTGTCGGATTTCAGGCCGGGGCTAAAAACCGAAATGATTAAATCAGAAGATTATGAATTCGATTGGCTAACTACTTAGGCTGTGGCCACCTATTCCTGAACTTCAATTGCAGACGGCTGGTTCTTGATTGCCGACTGCTGATGGCTGATTGCCGAAAGTTCCTTTTGCAATTCCTTACTCGTCTGCCTGGATCCGTCATGAGACCAGCCTGGCGCCTTTACAGCATATTTTATTTTGGTAATGAGGTCGGTAGCCTGAGCGAAGTCGTTTCCAATTGCTTTCCATTCATGGAAAATAGTATGTCTCAAATTGGTCTGATCCAAATTGGTGGTAAGGCCATAGCGGGTTGGAATATGCTGTATTTCTTTCTGAAAAGTGCCAAAAAGTCTATCCCAGATAATCAGGCACATGCCCATGTTTTTATCCAAGTATTCAACATTGCTCGCATGATGGACTCTGTGATGAGAAGGTGTAACGAGAATGTATTCCAAAAAGCCCAGTTTGCCTACATGTTCAGTATGTACAATGATTCCGTAGATCTGTGTGATAGAGTACATAATTACGATATCTGCAGGATTGAAACCAATCAAAACCAGGGGAATAAAGTAAACGAATCGGTAAAGAGGCTGAAATACCGATGACCGGAAGCCGGTGGTTAAATTGAAATGTTCAGAAGAATGATGTGTTACATGTACAGCCCAGAAAATTCGGCAATGATGATCCACGTAATGCAAGGTATAAAATGCCAGATCTTCCAGAAGGAAAAGTGCCGTCCAATAAATGTAGGGATTCGCAATAGGCTCAACGATACGAAAGTTGAAAAGCCAGATCAGCAGGCTCACATATACAACACGAAAAACAAGGTCAATGCCACCGTTTAATAGCATAAGCGCAGCATTCATAAGGGTGTCTTTGATGGTATAGTTTTTCCTTTCCGAACGATTGGTCAGGAAAATTTCAAGTGCGATGAGGATGATGTAAAAAGGCGTTGAAATCTTTAGAATGAAATCCTCAAATTCATAGGTGCCCGACATAGGATTATTAGAATTTTGGACAAAGATAAAAAGGAAGGAAGCCGTTTGATTTACAATAAGAACTTTTAAGGAATTTTTAATCGGTCATTCTTGATTCTGAAAGGTTGGTTATTTGTCAAAATAACGACAATCAACTATTTGTAAACCCCTATGCCAGGATGATATTTATTAATCTGGTTATCTGATCATCTTTTTGAGTGCTTTCCGAAGTGCCTCATTTTTGTATTTTTTCTGTAAAATGATTGGTGCAGCAATCCGTTCACGGCAGTCAAACAAGGAACATCTTTCGCAAGTCTGATTCACCGTGCGCGACGGTATTGCAGGGTCATTGAGAAAGCGGATTTTTTCGCGTGTGGCTTCATCCAGATACATCCCCATCGAAACACTTACATTGAGGTTATGGGTGGTAGTCACTGGTTGAGCAAAACTGATCACCAAATAATCGTCATTGGAATCCAGGTAAGTTGACTTTTGCGCTTTGCAAAGTACAGTGGATGCGTCTTTATCTTTATGTTCTCCCAATTCATTCAGAATTGTAAGTGCAACCCAACGGCGACAATAATGTTCGTCGCGGACCGTATGCGGATAATGCTTACGTGAAATGTGCATTTCCTTGGTCATATCGAACAAATTCTGCCCTGCAAAATTATTAAAGCGTGAGAAGAAAATCTGATTGATGCCGAAATAACGTGGAAGCACATTGCTTACTCTATAGAAGAATGACTCAGGAGTAGTATTAAACTCAGAAACCATATTCACCAGTTTTTCAGGCTGCCATGTAGGTGATTCAAAGAATGCAGCCAGTTTTGGGACCAATAAGCTCCTTTTGATAATGATGGCGCTGGCAAAATAGGAGGCTTTGAAATTATTGAGCAGTTGCTCAAATGTTTCAGCTTCTACCAAAGCTGTCGTATGCAGACGGTTTTTCAAGTTGAGATAGTGGTAGCCAATCTCTCTTCCGTAAATAAACAAACGCTGAACTGAACTTAGATTGTGATTAAGCAATAGTCGATTGCCTTGCGCATTGGGTATAGTGAGCGACCGCACTGTACTAAATTCGGGATAGCTTTTTTCATTGATATATTCAATCGAATAGCTGTAACGGTTTCTGAGAATGTTTTCAAGAAAAGCTTCGCGAATCAACTCTTCTTCGGGCATCTCCAATTCTTTTAGAAACTGCTCTGCTTCCAGTTCAATGTCTTCAAAATAATTGTCATGCATTTCTTGATAGGTCCGCAATGCTGAGAAGTAGAATTTCTCAATAGACATATTATAATTTCGGGCAATTTCGATGAGCGTGCCCACGAATGCACTGATTTTGGCAGGTGCGTCGGAAAGAATTTCAAGCAGATTGGCCGGGTCTATTCCGAAGAGCTCAAGAGGTAATTCGGTAAGAACGTTAGAGCTCAGAAGTTCAGAAATGGGTTCCAGCCTTTTGCTGAGTTTAAGAGATACGAGGGTATCATACTCCACATTCATAGCTGATGCTAAGGCCAGAATCTTATCCGACTTGGGATATTTTTTTCCTTTTTCTATCTCGTTGATATAAGATACCGACAGCCCTGACTTTTGGGACAATTCGCTGAGTGATAGTCCTTTGTCAAGTCGTAGTTGTTTGATTTTTAGTCCAAAAACCAGTTTTACGTTATCGGTATTTATAGCCACAAAAAATTATCAAATTTAAGTTGAGATATACACTTATTAAAATTCCATACCTGGCAAGTTATATAAATCTGTACAAACACCGAAATTTGAGCTAGGACGTATTTTTATAAACAATAAAGGCGAAATGGAAATCATCCACCTCGCCTTTGCTGTTGAATTTAACTATTTCTAAAAAATCGCTAGTCCTAGTGTAGCCTGGAAAAGATTACCCTTTTTTCCAAACTGAGATGCCGTAGTTGCATTGTCGAAATTCACTTTTACAACATCTGTAAAGTTTCCTTCATAACGCACGTCAAGACTTAATCTACCAAAGTCAAGTCCTACACCTGCCTGGTAACCAAATGCCAGACGGTTATTAATTTCAGCACCGGAATTGTTTCCCGTAACATCATCAAACGAATCTCTGATTTTACCATTGTTCGACATACGTAACGAAGCCATAGGGCCAACATTGATACGCAAAAGCTTAGCAATTCTTACACCAAAAAGTACCGGTACATCCAGGTTGGAAAACCTTACATCCACCTTCCCATCAGAGTTTTGAAGGCCATCTTTGTATACATTGAATCTTCCTCCTTTTTGAGACAAAAGAAATTCCGGCTGAATATACACATTACGACCAAATCGGAAAAATACCCCTCCTACAAAGCCTAGTGAACGATTGTCATTGTCTTTGAAATTGAATGCATCACCACCATTCCCCAGTGAAAGATCATTGCTGCCGTTAATATTGGATAGGTTAGCACCTGCTTTAATACCAAAACGGAATCCCGGATCATATTGGGCCGACGCTGAATGGGCAATGATCAGAGCACAAATAGCAAACAGTAATTTTTTCATAGCATGTTTAATTGAATTGGTTTTTAGTTTTTTGATTACTCAACACGTCTATTGCAAAAGGCGTGCCTGCATGATGGGCAGACAGGATAATTGTAGAATGATAAACGCTGGGCCGGATCAAAAGTCTTTTCATCTATTGTGGTGTATTACAGTACTGAATACAATCAAATCAACTATTTTTGCGGGCAATTTCACGCAGAGCTGAATTTCTCTGTTTAGTAAGTTTGGTGTGTAACTATTTGTATTTTAATACATTAAAATATTTTCGTTAATTAAAAGTAGTATCATGAGCGAGTATAGTCATAAGGACATCGAGAAAAAATGGCAGGATTTTTGGGAGAACAATGGTGTTTATCATGTTGAAAACAATTCCACGCTTCCCAAATATTACGTCCTGGATATGTTCCCGTATCCTTCCGGTGCAGGGCTACACGTTGGGCATCCGCTGGGTTATATTGCTTCGGATATCTACTCGCGATACAAAAGGCTGAAAGGATTTAACGTTTTGCATCCGATGGGATTCGATAGCTTCGGACTGCCGGCAGAGCAATATGCGATTCAAACAGGGCAGCATCCTGCCATCACGACTGAACAAAACATTACGCGGTATATTGAGCAGTTGAAAAATCTGGGTTTAAGTTATGACTGGAGCCGCGAAGTACGTACTTCGGATCCGTCATATTACAAATGGACGCAATGGATTTTCATGGAGCTTTTCAACAGCTGGTATAACAATAACAGTCAACAAGCTGAATCCATTGAGACTCTGACTTCGCAATTTGCTTCAGAAGGAAATCAGAACGTAAATGCTGCATGCGACGAAGATATAGCTCTATTCACGGCAGAGGAGTGGAATAGCTGGACTGAAGAGGAACAGTACAAAATGACATTAAAGTATCGCCTCACCTATGTAGCCGATGCTACGGTTAACTGGTGTCCGGCTCTGGGCTCGGTACTTTCAAATGACGAAGTAAAAGACGGAGTATCTGAAAGAGGTGGTTTTCCGGTTATACAAAAGCTGATGCGTCAGTGGATGATGCGGATCACAGCCTATTCACAGCGGCTTTTGGACGGTCTGGACCAGGTAGAATGGACAGATTCATTAAAGGAGCAGCAGCGTAACTGGATCGGAAGATCCGTTGGGGCGTTGGTGAAGTTTGCGTTAGAAGGCAAAGGGCAGGGGGCAGAGGGAGAAGGGCATGGTGAATCCCATTCACCACGCCCCTTGCCCTCCACCCATATAGAGGTGTTCACGACACGTGTTGATACGATCTATGGTGTAACCTTTATGGTGATTGCACCGGAGCATGAGTTGGTGGATGTGATCACAACACCGGAGCAGCGTTCAGAGATTGATGCCTACATTGACATGACTAAAAAACGTTCGGAACGTGATAGAATGTCGGATGTGAAGACGGTTTCAGGTGCATTTACAGGTGCTTATGTGGTGAATCCCCTGAATGGAGAAAAAGTGCCAGTATACATTGCAGATTACGTTTTGGCGGGATACGGTACGGGAGCTGTGATGGCTGTTCCTTCAGGTGATCAGCGTGACTGGAATTTTGCAACGCATTTTGGATTACCTATTATTCCGATTCTGGATGCGCAGAAAGATACAGATGTTCAGGCTGATGCAACCAAAGAAGGGAAATACATCAATTCTGGTATCATCAACGGAATGACTTTCCATGAAGCCAACAAAGTGTTGATCCAATGGGTGGAAGAAAAAGGTGTTGGTAAAGGAAAAATCAATTATCGTTTGAGAGATGCCGTTTTTGGCCGTCAGCGATATTGGGGAGAGCCGGTTCCTGTTTATTATAAAAATGACAACAATGGACAGGCTTTGCCATACTTGTTGCAAGAAAGCGAATTGCCACTGAACTTACCGGAAGTCGATAAATATTTACCAACGGAAAGTGGAGAACCGCCACTAGGAAGAGCAGAAGGCTGGGCGCATGGAAGTGGAAATCAATATGAGTTGAGCACCATGCCGGGTTGGGCAGGTAGCAGCTGGTACTGGTACCGCTACATGGATCCTAAAAATGATGGTGATTTTGCATCCAAAGAGGCGATAGCGTATTGGAAAGACGTGGATTTATACATCGGCGGAACGGAACATGCAACAGGTCACTTGCTGTACAGCCGTTTTTGGAACAAATTTCTGAAAGACCGTGGTTTTGTACCGGAAGAAGAGCCTTTCAAAAAGCTCATCAACCAGGGCATGATTCAAGGACGTAGTAATTTCGTTTACCGTGTCAAGAGCGATAATTACAGTAAGCCTGTATTTGTAAGTGCTGGTCTGAAAGGTGAATACGATGTAACAGCACTTCATGTGGATGTGAATATTGTTGAGAATGACGTTCTTGACGTTGAAAAGTTCAAAGCGAGCCGTAATGATATTGCTGGTGAACATGCTGAATTTATATTGGAAGATGGCAAGTATGTGTGCGGCTGGGAAGTGGAGAAGATGTCAAAATCAAAATTCAATGTGGTCAATCCTGACGATATTGTAACCCGGTACGGTGCCGATACTTTGCGACTTTATGAAATGTTCCTCGGGCCATTAGAGCAGGCGAAGCCTTGGAATACCAATGGTATAGACGGAACCTACCGTTTCATCCGTAAATTCTGGCGTTTGTTCTACAATGATTTGGGACAGTGGGTAGTGAAGGACGTTCCTGCCAAACCGGAAGAGCTGAAAACGCTGCACAAAACCATTAAAAAGATTGAAGAAGATATTGAGAATTTTTCTTTTAATACAGCGGTAAGTGCATTCATGGTGTGTGTGAACGAACTAAGCAGTGCAAAATGCGCCAGTAAGGATGTGTTGCAGGAACTGGTCATTCTGCTTTCGCCGTATGCCCCACATATAGCGGAAGAACTTTGGTTCGCATTGGGCAATGAACAGGGCATGGTTTCGAAAGCATCATTCCCGAAATTCAATCCTCAGCATATTGTTGAAGACACTTTTGAATATCCTGTTCAGATCAATGGAAAAGTAAGAATTTCTCTGCCGTTTCCTTTGGATACCCCGGCTGCGGAAATTGAAAAAGAAGTACTGGCCAATGAAGTAGTGCAAAAATGGATGGAAGGCAAAACACCTAAAAAGGTGATTGTTGTACCAAAAAGGATTGTGAACGTAGTGCTTTAATAGATTAGCATCAGTAAAAAAGAGGATCGTCGGTGTGAGCCAGCGATCCTCTTTTATTTGGACATATTTGGATGGGTTATAATTAATAAAAAATGTCCGGAGGCGTTAGCTTTCCGGACATTTCTGGCTAATAGTGTGTTGATGATAGTGTGAACCTTAAGAGTAAGTTTGCTGATGAAGTGATTAAGAATGTTATAATGTGTGTATTTTGTGTAATCTATAGACACGGAAAGGGCTGGTTGGTCACATAATCGCGGTAAAAAAATAGTAAAGATCCTGAATTAGGGTGTTTGTATTCTGTATATGTCTGATAGAGAGAGGAAAATGATATATGTTCGTGTAGGTATCATGAGTTGAATATGAATTGTTATAGATTAGCATCATTTTTGAAGCATCTGAACCTATAACCGCTGAACTACCATTGCAACTGATGGTCCTAAACGAATCTGACATCGAACTGTGGGAGCTGTTTGCCTCCGGGAGCCAGGCTGCATTCAGCAGGCTTTACGACAGATATGCGGATATGTTATATGCATTTGGCCTTCGTTATACATCAGATAAGGGAACGGTTAAGGATTGTATTCACGATCTTTTTATTGACCTTCATCATTACAGAGATGGTCTGGCCAGGGAAGTGAATGTACGTTATTACCTCCTGAAAAGCTTCAAAAGAAAACTTCACACTGCGAGCAAGAAGGCGGCCATTTTCAGCCTGAATGAGTGGGATTTGGATGATAAGGTGGTATCCGGCTTTTCGTTCAGTGCTGAGCAGGAGATTATCAGTGATGAAAGACAGCGCGAAATGCTGCAAACCCTTGCTCAGGAAATCAATAAACTTCCTGAAAGACAAAAAGAGATCCTCTATTTGAAATTCACGCATAATCTGGATTACGAAGAAATCGCTTCCATGATGCAAATTTCGGTGCCTACTTGCAGAACTTTTGTATATCGTGCCATCAAGGAACTTCGTGGTAAGCTGGAAGTCAGTGCTATCTTGCTGATTTTGTGGGCATGTTAGAGTTGATATCTTCTTTTTATTAAAAAAAATCATTTTAGAAGTCTATATTTTGTCATCTTCCTTCTCTTTCAGGAAAACATAGTTTCTAATGAAAGACGAAGATCACGACAGACTGCCCAAAGATGGAGATAATCCGGATCAACCAGGTCCTGATAGTAAAACCCTCCATAATGCCAGACTCTTTTTTCAATCTCTACCTCAGGAAAAATTAACGGTTGCTGAAAAAGATCAACTCTGGAATCGTATTGTCGGATATGTTCACATTGAAGACGATTCCAGTGAAAGACGCTCCGTCAGGACAATTTTCTGGTATCGGATTGCCGCAGTCTTGACTATTTTTCTCTCTGTAGGAATAGGTTACAGCGTGTTGAAATATACTGCTGCTAATCGCATGAAGCAGGCTGCCGATATAGCTTCTGTTGAATCTTCAGAGACAAAACTCATGCTGGCAGATTCCCGAACGATCAATTTAAAGGGTGAAAATTCTGATGTTGTCTATCAGCATGAAGTGATCAGAATTGACTCATCCAAGGTTGAGAAAAATGTGAGTCCGGCTCAGAAGTATGGTCTGAATACATTGGTTGTGCCTTACGGTAAAAGATCAACCATAACATTGACCGACGGTACAAAAATCTGGCTGAATTCAGGTACCAGACTTGTTTATCCATCCGAATTTGAAAAAGGCAAAAGGGAAGTATATCTCGACGGCCAGGCTTACTTTTCCGTGGCCCATGATATCACACGACCCTTTTATGTTCAGACCAGTAGCATGGATATCAAAGTATTGGGAACTGAATTTGATGTAAGCGCTTATGGAGATGATAAAAAGATATCTGCTGTATTGACAAAAGGAAGTATAGAACTACTTACTGCTAAAGATTCATTCTGGGGAGGTAAAAAAAGCAGAATGTTACCTGGTACCCGCGCGGTATATGATGGAGTATCCAAACGCGCAAAAATTGGTGAGGTGGATGTAGACCAATATATCTCCTGGAAAGACGGATACCTGGTAGCCAATCGCGAACCCTTGTATGAAGTTTTCAAAAAGCTCTCCCGGTACTACAATTACGACATGGTCCTCAGTGACAAGGAACTCGGAATAGAAACATTTTCTGGCTCACTGGATCTCCAGGACGATATAGACCAAACGGTAGTCAGCCTGGCAAATGCTACATCATTACAATACCACAAATCGGAAAGGAGGTTCATATTCGAGAAGAAAGATACAGCATCTGAATAAAAAAACACGGAAGACGCGGCAACGTCTTCCGTTAGAGTACACTTGCCGGCAAGCAAGTGATTTTTAAACAATTGTGTTCAACAAAAGTCCATTCAAATTTATGAAAAAATTTGACCACTCAGGGTATTGCCCTTTGGGAGAATTCCACCCACAAAAATTAATCAGGATTATGAAATTGACAGTGGTGCTGTTATGTATAGGGATGATGGGCGTACATGCCACCGGATATTCCCAGAAGGGAAGAATGAGCGTTAGAATTAAGAACGGCAATTTAACTACACTTTTTAACCAGATTCGCGAAAACACCGATTACAGAATTTTTTACAAAGATAACCTGCTCGATAAAGCTGCTGGACTGAAAGTAAATCTGGACCTGGAAAATGTAAAAGTTACCCGTGCTCTGGACGAAGCATTACAAGGAAGTCGGCTCGATTACAAAATCAATGGCAGGCAGATCGCCATCGTGGAAAGAGAACAGGAAAAGCAGAATAACCGAATCGTACCGGAGAAAGCAGTCCTTGTAGAGCATAAAAATATCCTGCTCGCAGAAGTTACGGGCGTGGTGAAGGATCAAAAAGGAGTGGCATTACCAGGGGCAACTGTAACAATCAAAGGGTCGACGAAAGGAACGACGACAGATGCAAATGGTATATTTAAGCTCAATGCTGAAAAAGGTGAAGTGCTTGTGTTTTCATTCATTGGCTATTTAGGTAAAGAGGAGATTGTAGGAGAAAAAACCAGCTATGAAATAGAATTGGCTGAGGACGCGGCAGGTTTGGAGGAATTGGTCATTGTAGGTTTTGGTACACAAAGGAAAATCACTACGATCGGGGCACAGTCGACCATCTCTGTTGCAGACCTTAAGCAACCGGTACGGAATCTTACCACAGTACTTGCAGGTCGGATTTCAGGTGTTATTTCTGTACAACGAAGCGGAGAGCCCGGTTATGACAATGCATCCCTTTGGGTTCGCGGAGTATCTACGTTTACCGGAACAAGTCCGCTAGTATTGGTGGATGGTGTACAGCGCGATTTTGCGAACATCAATCCGGAGGATATCGAGAGTTTTTCAATACTTAAGGATGCGTCAGCAACCGCTGTATATGGAGTGAGAGGGGCCAATGGGGTCATTCTCATTAACACCAAAAGAGGAAAAGCCGGTCCACCACAAATTAATGTAGGTTTGAGTCAGGGAGTTACTTCCTTTACCAGATTGCCTAAGTTTGTAGATGGTGCTACATACATGGAAATGGTGAATGAGGCGAAGTCTACAAGAGGGAATCCTGTATCTTATTCGCAGGAAGCGATTGATAAAACCAGAAGTGGGGAGGATCCATATTTGTATCCCAATGTCAACTGGTTTGATGAAATTTTTAATAAGTATGGAAAGAACAGCCGGGTCAATTTCAACATTACAGGCGGCTCTGAGAATGCGGATTACTACATATCAACGTCTTATTTCAGCGAAGCAGGTTTGTTTAAAACAGATGGATTGGCCAATTACAATTCTGCTATAAAAACGGACAGGTATAATTTCACTTCCAATGTAAACCTGAATCTGACCAAAACTACAAAGCTAAGCCTGGGTATACAGGGGTATATCATGAACGGCAATTTTCCCGGAACCGGTACCAATGATATCTTCGGATCGGCTATGCAGGCTCCGCCCGTGATTTATCCCGTCAAATATCCGGATGGGAAAATTGCAGGTCTTCAGGCGGGTTCTTCCGTTCAAAATCCTTATGATCAGCTCACGCAATCTGGATACGTGTCTGAGTGGCGCAACCAGCTTTTGTCGAATATCCGGGTTAATCAGGATCTGGGGTTCTGGCTGAAAGGACTAAGCTTTACATCCATGTTTTCGTTCGATGCTTATAATCAACACACTTTAAGGAGAACCAAAACTTCGGATAACTGGCTGGCAACAGGAAGAAATGAAGCGGGAGACCTGGTATACAATCAAACAAGAATCGGGAGTGAATATCTGGGGTATTCCAGAACCAATAGCGGTGATCGGCAATTTTATACGGAAAGTGCTCTTAATTATAACAGAAACTGGGAAAAACACGGATTGGGTTTGATGTTACTTTACAATCAAACGGACAAGGTGCCGGGTTTTGCGGATGATTTTATTCTCTCACTTCCGTTCCGTAACAGAGGTGTGGCTGGTCGGGGTACGTATTCTTTTGCGGATCGTTATTTGATGGAATTCAATTTTGGTTATAACGGGTCTGAGAATTTTGAGCCATCCAGACGATATGGTTTTTTTCCATCCATAGGTTTGGGGTGGGTCGCTTCCGAGGAAAAATTCTTTAAACCACTCGCCAATGCATTTCAACTGTTGAAGTTCAGATTCTCTCACGGTCAGTCGGGTAACAGTAACATCGACCCTAATAACAGCAGACGGTTTGGTTTTATCTCTACGGTGAATAATAACAGTTCCTATACATTTGGTAAATCCTATGATGATAAGCTGGATGGCCTTGATATCGCTGAATATGCAGCAAGTGTGAGCTGGGAGGTTTCAACCAAGACAAACCTCGGGCTTGACCTGCGTATGCTGAATAATGGCTTGTATGTACAACTGGATTATTTTAAAGAACACAGAGACGGTATATTTCTTCGCAGGTCATCATTGCCGGCGACATTGGGTTTGAGAAATAATCCGTACGGGAATTTGGGGATTACAGAAAACAAAGGTCTGGACGGGACAATTGAATACAACAAGCGGATCGGTAAGTTGGATTTAGGACTGCGGGGTACTTTTACATACGCAAAAAACAAAGTAATACAGGATGATTTGCCGCCGTGGAAATATCCATGGCTGGAAAGAAAAGGGCAGAAGATAGGACAACGCTTTGGCCTTATCGCAGACGGACTGTTTGAATCAGAAGAGGAAATTAAGGCGCATGCTACACAGGTAGGCAAGGTATTGCCAGGAGATGTGAAGTTCAGGGACATCAACGGCGATGGGAAGATTGATGCTTTTGATGAGATGCCTATCGGCTTTGGTTCAATTCCTGAAATTGTATACGGATTCGGATTGACGCTGGGATACAAAAACTTTTCCCTTGCTACCTTCTTTCAGGGGATAGGTAATGTTGATATTTTATTGGGAGGAGAAGGGTTTGTTCCCTTTCAGCAAGGGGGGAACCGTGGTAATCTCTTATCGCAGATCACCGACAGATGGACTCCCGAAAATCCAAATCAGGATGCCTTTTATCCACGTCTCACTTTTGGAGATGAAAATATGAACTACAGAACGAGCTCTCGTTGGGTACAAAATGGCCGTTATCTTAGATTGAAAAATCTTGAATTGGCTTACAAGTTTCCATCTAACTGGTTTAAAGCGATTGGTGTGAAGAGTTCGCGAATTTATCTGCTTGGGTATAACGTGATGACGTTCAGTAGATTTAAGTTATGGGATGTCGAATTAGGCGATGGGCGGGGAGCAGCCTATCCCAACCTCACCAGCTACAACGTGGGTATTGATTTCAATTTCTGACCAATGAAACAATCATTAATGATGAAAAAAGTAATATTTACTTTCTTGCTTATTGCAAGCCTATCTTCATGCAGTGAAGATTTTCTTAATCAGGTTCCCGACGACAGGCTCACGATAGATCAGGTTTTTCAGCGTCGTACTGAAACAGAACGTTATCTGTATGGAGCATATTCCTACGTAAGGGATGAGGCAAATCAGTGGGAAGCGAATCCATGGACGGGTATGTCTGACGAAGCAGATATGACTTGGGCTAGAAATGGTTTCAATACCTATTTTGCAAATATTGGTAGTTGGGACGCTACTTCTAATTTCTTCAATTTCTGGACTCATTATTATCAGGGAATTCGTACGGCAACTTATTTTATGCAACGGGTGGGAGAAAATGCCGAGATTTTAAGGTTGCCGGAAGGAAAGCAGCTCATTACGCAATATACCGCTGAAGCCAGAGCGTTGAGGGCGTATTACTATTTTTGCCTGCTTCGTCAATATGGTCCGGTGGTGATCCTGCCCGGAGATGAGGTGATCCCTCCTGACCAACCCCTGCAAGACTTGCAGATTGCAAGAAGTTCTTTCGATGAATGTGTCAGCTACATTGTTTCCGAGTTGGACAAAGCTGGAAACGATCTGCCTGAATGGTATGGACAGGATCGGGAGTATGGCAGAATGACCAAAGCATTTACAAGTGCGGTTAAAGCCAGATTGCTTCTATACGCTGCGAGTCCTTTGTACAATGGCAACACCGAGCTGGCCGGCATGAGCAATGCTGATGGCAAAAAGTTGATCAGTCAGCAGTATGATGCCACAAAATGGAAACAAGCGGCTGATGCCTCTAAAGCAATTATAGACTTGAATCGATTTTCGCTATTTAAGCAGAATAATTCAGCAGGCGTCTTTGATCCTTATTTGTCTTGTCAAAATATACTACTCACACCATGGAACAGCGAAATCATATTTGCAAGAGTTGATAACAATCTGCAAGATTGGGAACGCCACGCTGCTCCGCGTTTTGGAGGCGGATGGAGCGGTATTGGAGTGACACAAAATCAGGTGGACGCCTATCACATGGCAAATGGTAAAAATATCAAGGAAGCTGGCTCAGGATACGTAGAAGAAGGATTTTCCACTGCTGATGATAAATACACCAAAGCGGGTACATACAATATGTGGACTAAGCGTGAACCGCGGTTTTATGTTTCGGTGGTTTATAATGGAAGTCAGTGGATGAACACTTCAGACGGTGTTAAAACTGTCGAGTTATTTAATACCGGCAATACCGGCAAAGCAGGGTCTTATGATCATTCGGCTACGGGTTATCTGGTTAGGAAAAATGTAGATCCGAATTCTAATCCACGTATCAACCGTTATTCCCGTCGTCCGTTGGTTATGTTCAGATTGGGAGAGTTCTATCTCAATTATGCGGAAGCGCTGAATGAAATTGAGCCAACTAATCCTGATATTTTGAAGTATGTCAATCTGATCAGGGAAAGAGCGGGTATTCCGGGCCTGGCTGCCGGACTGACGCAGGCACAAATGAGAGAAGAAATCCGCAATGAACGTCAGGTGGAGCTTGCATTTGAATACCAAAGGTACTTTGATACCCGTCGCTGGAAAATCGCAGAACAGACTGACGCAGGACCATTTTATGGCATGAATGTAGACGGAGGAAAAAGTGTGAACGATCCGGAATTCTATCAGCGGAAGGTTTTTGAAACACGTGTTTTCAAGAAAGCCTATTACTTTTTTCCAATGCCGCAATCAGAGATTGACAGAAATAAAAATCTGATCCAGAACCCTGGCTGGTAACTACTCTTAAAAGAATCCCCAATGACTCGATAAGCCGGACATTGGGGATTCTTTTTCAAAATGAAACAAAGATTTTCTATTTCAAAAGTGCTGTAGCTTTATCAATTTCAGCTGTAAAGGCTTTGAGATTTTCGCTTACACGTTTGATCCCTTCTTCAGCTTCTGCCCAGTTACGTTGTTCTATTGCTTCGCGAATCATAGGCAAAGTTTTTACACCATATCCTGTATAAAAACCCGGTGCATAAATCTGATGTTTGTACCATGGTCTTCGTGGCAGACCTTGCTGATTAATCAGTTGTCTTTCCGTTTTGAAAAGGATTTCATTCAGTTTTGCAAGCTTATCTGCCGGCAACTTGTCTGCGTTAGATAGTGATTTAGAATAAGCAGTAGCACTTTTTTCTAAAGCGGTTAATGCATTTTCCAAAGGAGCAAAATTCATAAATGGAGCTACATCCAATAGGAGCGGTTTCACGAATGGTTCCTTTGGATCGGCAACTGCCTCAAAACGTTTCTCTCCCAGCAATTTATTGTGATCTGTCGCTTTGCTACGTACATTTTCAAGTTCTTTTTTGACTTCAGTAGCGTACATGTTGACAGTATTTGAAAAGTTGTCAAAGTCAAACGGAAGTACGTCTGCATTGGCAAACCGGATAATGGCCCGGCCGGCAGTTTGTGCTAAAGCTTTTCCATACAAGAAATCGCCGTCTTTGAAGCGAACATAATTATCATAAGAATCATAAATGGTATGGTAATCGCCACCAATGTCTTCCCCACCAAAACCAAGGTTCAGAGACGCAATCCCAAGGTGTTGTATAAATGGCGTATAGTCAGAACCGGAACCTAGCGCGCCAATCCGCAAATCGCTGCGGGTACGCGCTTCTGCTTTTGCCGTAGGACTGCCGTTCATAATTGTTCTGGAACGTAGTCTGTCAATGATACTCGTTCCTTTTTCAGGGTCAGTCACATCTCTGCCTACCTGATTAATAAACTTTTCCAGCGTATGCGATCCGCCTGCTCCAAGATACCCGCGACCATTTCCATCTGTATTGACATACACAACCGTTTTGGCTGACAGGTCATTCTTATACTTTTCGACCCACTCTGTTGAACCCAGCAACCCTGGTTCTTCACCATCCCACCAGCAATAAACAATGGTACGTTTTGGTTTCCATCCTGTTTTAAGCAATTCACCTATTGCCCGTGCTTCTTCCATTTCGGCTACGGCTCCACTCACAGGATCGCTCGCTCCGAATACCCAGGCATCGTGGTGGTTGCCACGTACTACCCACTGGTCGGGGAATTCGCTTCCTTTGATCGTTGCAATGACATTGTAAGCAGGCACAATATCGAAGTTGAATTCAAGCTTCAGGTGTACTTTTGCGGGCCCCGGGCCGATATGGTAAGTAATCGGTAGCGCACCCCGCCAGCTCGCGGGAGCAACCTGTCCGCCCAGTGCTTTCAAAAGCGGCAATGCATCCCCGTAAGAAATAGGCAGTACCGGAATTTTCATCATACTTGGCGCCTCTTCAACAGAGAGCCGTTTATTCTCTGCACTGGCTACGAATCCATTGGTGAGCGGATCGCCGGGAGCTAGCGGAAGATCTACCACCGAACCTCTTTGCGCACCGGTTTCATTTTTGAAAGGTCCTTTCGGGTATACATCGCCCTGGAAAAATCCGTCTTCCTTTGGATCAGAATAAATAATACAGCCAATCGCGCCTTTTTCATAGGCCACTTTCGGTTTGATACCGCGCCATGAATTTCCGTATTTGGCAATCACAATTTTGCCTTTTACATCAATGCCTAATTTAGCAAGTTCCTCGTAGTCTTCCGGGATTCCATAATTTACAAAAACAAGTTCAGCAGTGACGTCGCCATTCGCAGAAAACGCATGGTAGGGAGGGAGAACATCTTTTGTTTGTCCGGAAGTAGCATCTTCTTTAACAGCCTTTTCATTCAATAATGCCTTGAATTTAGTTGGCTCGGTTAGTTCCAGAATCCTTACTTTGGGTGTGGGAAACAGCACTTGTACCGTGTCCAGATGCGCTTCGAATCCCCAGGAGGTGAGTTTGTCACGAATGAACAGGGCATTGTCCAATCCGTACGCGGATCCCAGCTGATGGGGCCGGGCAGTCATACGTTTCATCCAATCTTTCAGATTGCTGGTTTGGATCTGTTTGTCAAAAGCCGTTTCGAGTTCAAGCTGTTTTTTTGCCGATTCAGAACCAAATCCCATAATGGACTGAGCATCTGAGGTATTAAAGAGAACGGTTGACACAAGGAGTGCACCGATCGTTTTTCGATAAATTCTTTTCATAAATGGGAGTGAAGATTGAGAACGTATATTATTCGACTTCCCTAAAATAATCATATTCAAAAGTGAAAAAGCACCGACATTGTAAATTCATATAAATCATTGCTTTAATGACAAGTGAATTGTTAAAGGTTGTATGTCAGATGTTTGTGGTACGTTTTCCGTAAGTGTATGACAATAAAAAAGCAGAATCTTCTGAATACATGTGATCCGGAAATTCTGCTTTTTCATTGAGAAAATATCAACTATTCTTTCAAACTTTTGATGTATTTGATAGTGACAGGAATCTGTTTGAGATAGGAGGGACTTTCGTCTTCAATAAAGTAGTGCTCAACTCCTGCTTTCTTCGCAGCTTTCAATACAGCAGGAATATTGATTGAACCTGTACCAAGAGCGACGTCATTCGTAGTTGGAGTGTTACCTGTCAGATCTCCTTTCACGCCTTTCTTCAGATCTTTCAGGTGCATCAGTTTCCAGCGTTTACCATATTTGTTCAAAAGCGCTGCCGGATCCTGCCCCGGAAATGCGGTCCAGAGAATATCCATTTCGAAGGATACATATTCGGGATTTGTATTTTTGACAATGTAGTCAAACAAGGTTCCGTCCTGATAAGGAACGAATTCGTAACCGTGATTGTGGTACGTCAATGTGATGCCGTTTTCCTTTAATGTTTTTCCGGCGCGATTGAAATCAGCTACAGCTTTCTTTGCATTTTCCAGCGTGAAACCACTTTTATCGTGAGGAATCCAGGCAACCATCACGTATTTGGCTCCCAGTATCTTCGCATTTTTAATGGTTTGTTCAGCACTTTTAGCCAATTCATTATAATCTGCTCCGATGGAAACCATTTTGATTCCTCTTTTATCAAGCTGGCGACGGAGCTCTGCCGTTTCCATTCCTTTGATCGGGCCGCCTTCCATTTCGGTAACACCCAGGGATTTAATCGTATCGAGTGTAGCTTCGATACCCTTCGGCCAGCTGCCCCGGAAGGTGTAAGCCTGCAGCCCGATAGGTTTGGTGTAAAGTGGTTTTTGTGCAAAGGCAGCGCTGCTGAGTAAGGCACTCATCAGCATCAGACACAGCTTTTTTCCTTTCATTGTTCAGGTATGAGTTAAAGGTTAAGATCTTGCTGAAAAAAGAAAGAGAATTCGAAACCTACTGTTTTATAAAAAAGAAACCCGGAAGTCAGTTGCCTGTTCTTCCGGGTTGGTATCTATCAGAAAGCGATTTTAAAAACCTTCTGCTTTGATCTGTTTTTCCGTGATCTCTCCATATTTCTTCACCTGATCCTTGATTTCACTTGCTTTCCCTACCAATACGAACTGCAGTTTATCTTTTGGGAAATAGGTACCAATGATTTCTTTTGCCTGAGCAGTTGTGAGTCCATCTACTTTGGATTGGAAGGTATTGATATAATTTTCGTCAAAATTGAAAACGAACATATCTGTCAGCAAACGGGCCAAGGCACCGGCAGACTCATAGTCAGGAGGGAAATCTCCTTTTACATAGGCTTTTGCCGATGCGAGTGTGGTTTCATCTATTCCCGCTGTATGCAAACTGTCAAGCACGTTTAACGCCATATCTATGGCTGGTACCGTGGTTGCGTTTTTTGTAAAAGTGCTGATTGCGAATGTTCCTGCATATTTGTAACGGGCAAAACGGCTGTTGGCTCCGTAGGTCAAGCCTGAATTTACACGAAGCGCATCATTTAGCCATGATGTGAAACGTCCGCCGAGGATTGTGTTCACCACAATGACAGGCACATAGTCGGGGGAATTATAATCTACGCCCTTTCCACCGATAAGGAACGTGGTTTCACGGGCGTCATCCTTGTTAACAAGTAATACCCTGCTTTTATCAAATTCCAGATCCGGCGCTACACGTTTTACCATTCTGGCATCCGCTGTTTTCCAGTTACCAAAAAGCGCTGTGATCCGCTTTTTCATATCGGCAGTCTTAAAATCTCCTACAACAGCAATCGCACCTTTTCCGGTCGTGTAATTGCTTTTGTAAAATGCAGTCGCATCTTCGGCTGAGATTTTCTCAACTGTCGATTTGATACCTCCACCTGGTGTGGCATAAGGGAAGTTCTTAAAAACAAGGGCATTAAAATAATTGCCTATTACAGATCGCGGACTTTCCTTTTGCTGATCCAGTTCAAGCAATGTTCTTTCTTTGTGTTTGTTGAACTCCGTGGCATCAAACGTCGGGAATAATAATACCTGCTGAATGATATCGAAAAGTTTGTCCTGGTCTTTCACCGCAAATGAGGATACAAGACCTGCGTTGTCTTTCGAAGCATAGGTAGATAAGTTTGCTCCTACAAAGTCCGTCATTTCTTCAATCTGAGACTTTGTATATTTTTTCGTGCCGAATAACAATCCGTCGGCGGTCAGGGACGCCATTCCGTAGCGGTCACTGTCCTGAATAGAGCCGGCATCGAAAACGGCAGAAACATTAATAAGCGGAACTTCATGCTGTTCCATCAAATATACAGTAAGTCCGTTCTTGAGCTTAAATTTTTCGTATTTAGGTACTTTGAAATTATTCTGTGCCATGGCAAACAGCGGCATGATGGCAAACAGTATAGCGCATATTTTTTTCATTGATATCAATTTTTATCAGCAGCGAATGCTGTCAGTTTCAGATTTGAACTTTATTTCGAAGAACTTTTTTCAGGAAGCAGATAACCCACTGTTCTGTTTCTTTCTGTGAAATATTTTCCTGCAACCCGTTTGATGTCCTCTGTTGTTACTTTTTCATAAAGTTTCGGCGCTTCAAACATCTTCTTATAATCACCGAAGAACACATCGTATGTTCCCATGCTGTTGGCTTTTCCATTGATGGTTTCCAATGATCTGTAAAATTCCATCAGTTTTTGATTTTTCACCTTTTGTAGTTCATTGTCAGAAACACCTTCTTTTAAGATCAGGTCTATCTGAGCCAGCAATGCTTTTTCAAGGTCTTGTGCGGTTACTCCCTTGCCGGCAATCGCATATATGTTAAAGATGTTCGGATCGAAACCTTCGCCCAGAAAAGAGAATGCACGCGATGCAATCGTAGTGTCCATCACCAGCGATTTGATCAGCCGGGAAGAGTTACCTGAGGTAAGCAAACTGCTGAACAAATCCAGAGCATAATAATCTTCATGGCCAGTTTGAGGCGTGTGGTAGGCAAGCAAAACGTTTGGAGTGGTAATGTCTTTATAGGCATTCACTCTTCTTTCTCCGTTTTGCTGAGGTTCGATCGTACGGATTTTAGGAGGTAATCCACGTGCAGGGATTGGAGCCATATACTGATCGGCCAGTTTGCGTACCTGATCTGCCTGTATATCACCTACAATCACCACGGTCGCATTATTAGGCGAATAATAGGTTTTGAAGTAATTCTCCAGGTCTTCCTGAGTCCAGCTTTTGATGTCAGATTCAAATCCTATCACCGGAAACATATACGGGTGCTCTTGAAATGCCACTGACTGTACGAGCTCACCAAGCATGCGATAGTTGCTGTTTTCAAGTCCCGTACTTCTTTCAGACAGCACTACACCTCTTTCACTTTCCACCATTTTGGGATCTATACTGAGTGATGCGATACGATCAGATTCCAGTTTAAAAATCGTTTCCAGCGCATCCTTCTGAAACCAGTCAGTATATACAGTAACGTTCTCAGTCGTATAAGCATTATTGGAGCCACCATTTGCTTCCATAACCCTGTCGAATTGCTTGGGTCCGTAGTTCTTTGAACCATTAAACATCATGTGCTCAAAGAAGTGGGAAAGCCCGGTGATGCCATGTACTTCATTTCTTGACCCCACCTTCCAGAACAGGTACATATTGGCAGTGGGAATGGAATGGTCTTCCAATACAAGGAATTTCATTCCATTTGCAAGCGTAAAGGTCTTAACGTCATCCGGTTTTGTTTGTGCGTGAGCGGTGCTCAGTCCCGCAATGATTGCCGCGACAAGCAGTAGTTTTTTAAGCCTCATCGAAATGGGTTTTATTGAATGAATATGTAATGTAGGCGAAAGATAACAAACGGTCTTTGAAAATAAATTGCAGCCTCGGAATATCATAGAAATGTACTTTTTATGTCCATATTTTACTACGGATTTTCTGGGGTATACATGGCATCATACGTGTGACAATTTTTTTTCAAATAAATGCGAATTGGCTGTTACCATTTGTAAGATTTATAGTCTCAAGGGTTAGCGCCACCTTTTCGGGTGTAGTAAGTTTAAATTTTCTTATATGCACACTTTTTACCTTTCATAAATCTATACACATTTCTATGACTACAAATCCTTTACTCAGGTTATTGTTTTTAGTATGCAGTTTTCTGTTCAGCTACAGCGTGATGGCTCAGGAGACGCCCACTTCAAATTGTAATACACCCGGTGGGTGCGATACGCTCGCGGTTGAACGCAAAGTTAGTCCGTGGCGTGTTGGCGGTTTTATTGGTCCGGCAGTGGCTTTTTGCGGAAGCTGGGAAGGAACCTTCAATTCGAATAAGTACCGCGATAAATCGCTGTTTAATGGAATAGGTTTCAATGCAGCGTTGAATGCAGATTATTTCTTCAGATCGAAAACCAAGCCTTCACGGGTGCAATTCGGACTTGGAGCAGTAGCAGGTTTGCAAAACTTCTTTTTCAGAAAGGATATCAATGAATTTACAGACCGGATCGTTGCAGAAGCGGGAGTAAGCGATGCTGTTATCAGAAAAGGATCTTCCGAGGACCATTACTTTGCCGTGGGGCCTGTTCTGAATTTCAACTTTACAAAGAAGCCGCGGTCTCCATTTTTGGAAGCATCCGTAAGAGGGGGAATCTTTCGCTCCACACCTGCTGCAATTTTTATCTATGACCGCGCAACAGGTAATAATATTTATTCAGTAACAGCCAGTGATAAACGCTATCATGCCGGCTTGCTGGCTACTCTGGGATTTTTTGTTCCAAGTAAAAACGGCCTTTGGGCATGGGGTGTGGAAGCACTCGGTTTCAGGACTAAAATGGATTACATTTTCCCTGGGGCAACGATCTATCCTTACCAGCGAAAGCATGGCGGTTTCAGCGCCGGACTTGCAATGCGTAGAAACTTCGTACGGGATGTACCTGTCAGAAAAGACCCGACACCTCCTTTATTGTGTGTTTCTCCTGATCTGGAATGGAAGATGGGAGATCAGTCAATTAAGGGAAATATATTCAGCACTGCCAAAGACACAACAGCCGCTGAACCTATATTGCTCACATGGGCAAGCAGAACCACCCCTGATACGACTAAGACTGAAACGTTCACGGCCCGGATTCATCAGTTAAATGGTGCCGAGGATAAGGTTATTGCTTCTGTGGTGTGTCAGGAAGGCAATGCCTTGGCATTCCCGGCTGAGTACCTGGACAAAAATGGTCGTCCGGTAATGGGACAGTATTATGCTACTGTAAGCAGTCAGTTGCTGTCTGATTGTGCTTCCTGTACCAGTGAGGTGAGTACCACAGGTTTTTCAGTTGTAAAGCCGGATACATTGATCATTAAAGAACCTGGTTGCTTCAAACAGTGCAATCTTGAAATTTATGCATACAAATTGGTGAAGACGAAACGCGTAGTTTACGGAAAGTCTAATACTTCATGCGAAGGATGTATTTGCCCGGTTGATACTGTTCCAAACACTGTTTCGAAATACTATCTGTTGGGTAAAATTCAGGTTGAAAATTGCGATCCTGCCACATTGAATATCAATGATGAAATAGCGAAAGCTAATATCAAGATACCTTCATGGGTGAAAACAGTTTATTCATCAGTTCAAATAGTGGTAGCAGGAAACTGCGACCTTCCGCAGGGAGTGAACAAAGTGAATTACAAAGCAACTGTAAAGAAAGGTGTTGTAGGGCCATTTATCAAAGTCGTCGAAAAGAAGAAGTAACAAAGAATTAACAACAGTAAAGCCCTTTGGTCCTCTAATCGAAGGGCTTTACTGTATACCTTGATAAATTTTACATTTCTTTGATCCATTTCACTCTCACAATCCTGCTGCTTACCCCATGTTCAGCAAAGAAATGTTGCCAGTGCAATTGACGTGATGACAAGTGATCGGTAGGAGACTTGATTTCTATAAAAGCGTATTCTGATTCGTTCCATACCATCAGATCCGGAAAGCCTCTCGTATTCTCACGCATGTTCTGCGCGACTTCAAAAAGTATTTTATGAATCTGTTCAGGACTTAACCATGATATAAGGGTAATGACTTTTTCCAGGCCCGCATCATACCAGGGCACAAGTACATTTGTAATGCCATACTTTTCATTGTAGGTATTCCTGACAATCATTTCAATAGCATCCCTTGACTGAGCAGTTTGCATTCTCTCCCGTAGCTGCTGCGAGCGTTTGCTATAAAAGTCAGGAAGGAAGAAGTCGCTCGGAACGCGTTGCAACGGATTGTGAATGGCTTTCACATTGGTATCGTAAATAATATCCCAGAAGAGCAAACCAAACAACATCCTCCAGGGTTCGTTTTCACTAAAAACAGCATTGTATCCAAGGCTGTGGTAATAATGAATGGCACCTAGCTCTACCTGATGCCGGTACATGATAGGAATTTCAATGGCGTCAGCGGCTTTCAGTGCCTGCGTTGTCCTTTTGATGATTCGTTTTTTCTTATTAACAATCCTTTCATAAAAGTCAAGACTGAAATAGCGCTCGTCAGCATTTTGCGGGTTTTCAGCTATCTCATCACACAGTGCCAGCGCTTCTTCTATCTCGCCAAGTGCATATAGCAATCTGACCCGACGTTCGCGAGAGGGCGCATCATTGGTGAGCTGGTAAATGCTGAGTGCCTGTGACCGCATTTTTTTTCGTTCCAGCCATGCACTGACCCTCATTACAAAGCTGTTATAGGATGGCAGAGCCTTGGAGCTGAGCATGCCATTATTCCCTCCGTGCCAGTTCATAAACCAATCAAAAATATCTTCAGGCGGAAGATCCTGCTTCAGCACATCGAAAGTTTCTTTCATGAGTGCGATCATCAGGGTATCGTCTACATCCTTGCGGGTATCAAACTGAATAGAAAGGTGTGATTCGTCAAAGGACTGAAAACGTACATGTCCCAGATCTCTGATAACGAATTCTGTCATATCAGCATAACGGTTTCCGAAAAACAGGAATTTCATCAGCATCACCTCCGCTTCGTAGGCTACTTTGATGACTGGCTCAGATTGTGAAATGAGTGTACAAAGGGTATTGAAATCGTAAGTATATAGTATCCAGCGTACCAGATCCGGTTTTCTGATACTTTTGGCGGGCATCACTTCCGGTTTCAGCAGGGAAGTCAGATGCAGCAGCTGTTCTTTGGTAAAAAGATCAACCACCTCCGCTAGTCTTGCGGTATGATCTTCACACAGTAATTCGATAAAGTGTGTGTCAGAAAGCTCCTCCAGCGATGCATTAATATCCGATATTTCAGAATAGGTAATGCTGTTTACTTTAAAGAACGACTTACTACGGTTGCTGAATCTGATGAAAAGACATTGAGCATCTTCTGAAAGCGCATCGTACGTATCCAAAAACCCGACTTCCGCGCTGGTTAAAATACCTGAATACCTCTTGCGTACGAAGTTGATCACATAGCAAAAGTACTCATGATAATATTTAGGGGGCAAATCTTGCGGGAACTCGTTACTTAGCACAGCAGGAAACAAAGGATGATCAGCATACAATACAAAGTTAACAGACTTACAGGCCTTCTGCGTTCCTGTTGTTTCAGATTTTTAAGTTGATACAGATTTCATTATTTCACTCTGAGAGGCAATCTTTTACCATATCTCGACAAGATTTTAATAATCTCACATTTTGAAAAATATTTGGTAAAAATTGTATTATTACCATGTAAATTTTGCCATTTAAGCAATACGTAGTATTTTATTTAGAATTGACTTACATTTGTTTTCGATGGTAAACAATTTTACATGCCCATGACAACATTAGATTCTTACAATTTTTCAGGCAAAAAAGCCCTTGTTCGCGTAGACTTCAATGTACCGCTAAACGACAAATTTGAGATCACGGATGATACACGTATTCGTGCTACCATTCCTACGATCAGCAAAATTCTGGACGAAGGTGGAGCAGTGATCCTGATGTCGCACCTTGGACGTCCGAAGGATGGTCCTACTGAAAAATTTTCTTTAAAGCATCTGGTAAATCCATTGTCTCTGATTTTAGGCAAGACGGTGAAATTTGCAGATGATTGCATTGGTGAGAGCGCGGAAGAGCTTGCTGCTGCTTTGGAACCAGGCGAAGTGTTGCTACTTGAAAATCTCCGTTTTTACAAAGAAGAAGAAAAAGGAGATGAAGGGTTTGCAGAAAAGCTTGCAAAGCTGGGCGATGTATGGGTAATGGATGCATTTGGTACTGCACACAGGGCACATGCTTCTACAGCTGTTATTGGCAAGTTTTTCAAGGATAAAGTTTGCGGATATGTGATGCAGGCTGAACTTGATAATGCAGAAAGACTTTTAGGTCATTCGGAACGCCCGTTTACGGCAATCATGGGTGGTGCCAAGATTTCAGATAAAATATTAATCATAGAGAGATTACTTGATTCGGTTGATAACCTGATCATCGGAGGCGGAATGTCTTATACGTTTTCGAAAGCACAAGGCGGTAAAATCGGTAAATCTCTTTTAGAGGCTGATAAGCAGGATCTTACGCTTGAACTTGTAAAAAAGGCCAAAGAAAAAGGTGTTAATTTGATTTTGCCGGTTGATACCGTTATTGCTGATGGATTTAGTAATGATGCAGAACGTAAAACAGTACCTGCCGGTAATATACCTGACGATTGGGAAGGATTGGACATTGGTCCGGAAACGATTAAAATCTTTTCTGAGATCATTGCAAAGTCTAAGACAGTACTATGGAATGGTCCTATGGGTGTTTTCGAATTCCCTAATTTCGCAGCTGGTACTAATTCAATCGCTGAGTCTGTTGTTGCTGCAACGGAAGAAAACGATGCATTCTCATTGATCGGTGGTGGTGATTCAGCTTCGGCGATCAACAACGCAGGTTTCGGAGATCGCGTGAGTTATGTATCTACCGGAGGTGGAGCACTTTTAGAGTATATGGAAGGCAAAGTACTTCCGGGTGTAGCAGCTTTGGAAGCATAACTACATTCAATTAATAGAATGTCTGTTTTTATTGAAAGCAGATTCCAAACAGGGGTGTCAGAAAATTTTCTGACACCCCTGTTGCATATAACATCGTCGTATATAGGTATCAGAATTCCCGGTCTGAAGCCTATTGAAAGCCTATAGATCGAATGCTTTTTGAGCTGCTTTTCTAATTATGACTGAAAGAACTCCAAAAGATCTTTATTGATCGTCGCAGCTTCCGTAGTAGGCATTCCGTGAGGAAAACCAGGATATGTGATTAACTTTCCGTTTTTGAGAAGTTTGGATGCTTTGATGGCTGTGAGCTCGTGGGGGACGATCTGGTCATCCTCACCATGCAAAATCAGAACCGGAATATCCACACTTTTTAGATCCTCTGTAAAATCCGTCTCAGAAAATGCCTTGATACAATCATAGTGTGCTTTGATACCACCCGACATCCCCTGGCGCCACCAATTGTCTCTTATTCCTTGGGATACTTTTGCACCTTGCCGATTATAGCCATAAAATGCCTCATTAAAATCTTTAAAATACTGAGGTCTGTCGGTGGCTGTGCCTTCCCGGATTTCATCGAATACAGACATTGGAATACCGTCGGGATTATTTTCTGTTTGGACCATCAACGGAGTTACAGCACTTACCAATACGGCTTTAGATATGCGGCCTTTGCCATACTTAGCAGCATAACGGATCACTTCACCACCACCAGTCGAATGTCCAACGTGAATGGCATCTTTCAGGTCAAGCGCTTCAGTAAGCTCGGCGACATCAGCTGCATACGTATCCATGTCGTTTCCAACAGCGGTTTGGGTGGAGCGCCCGTGTCCTCTGCGGTCATGTGCAATAACCCTGTATCCTTTGTCTAGAAAAAACATCATCTGTGCGTCCCAATCGTCACTTGACAGCGGCCATCCGTGATGAAAAACAATGGGCTGGCCTGTTCCCCAGTCTTTGTAGTATATTTCCGTACCGTCTTTTACTGTGATCTTACCCATATTTTCCAGATTAAGTGTTAATGTATAAAGTTTACGAATATACATTAACAGCGTAAAAGACCGTACCATATGTTGTTATTTCAACAGCTTATCTTATCAGCCAATTTTCAACCAACCGGTGATACTCATTCTGGGTTTATTGGTTACAAGCACTTCATGTTCCAGGTCGCTGCTTTTGAAAAATACACTTTTACCATTCGTAGGTGAAATGTTCTGGCGGATGTCACCATGGTGAATACACAATTCACCACCATCGTTTTCCTGCCAGTCCGAGTTCAGGTACATGATCATGGAGTATTGCCGGCTTCCATCGTTGCGGAATTGATCCAGGTGTTTTTTGTAAAAACTGCCTGTTTCGTATAAGGTGTAGTGAAATTCATATCCGGTAATACCGGTGTAGCATGTGCTGTTCAGATAGACGACGAATGCGTCCATCAATTCAAAAAAATCATTTTCAGACAGATTATTGTGGCTTCGGTCGAGCCAGTAAATCCTATCACTTCTTACAAGCGTGTTGTGAGCAACTACGGTGTCGTTTCCTATTCCTGCAGATTGCATCTGATTGCCGTTGTAAAGCGCTGTGAGATTCGCCTTTAACCGTACGGCCAAAGATTCACTTAAAAAATTTTCAGCAATGCCTACTTGATTATCGATGAAAGTATCGATGAGTTCATTAAATATTTCTTGCAATGACGACTATTGTAGTTACAGTGCAGCAGTGTAGCCGTCCAGAATGTGAAGGTACAGTTAATTAATTGTAAATCTGTATTTTAGTTAAGTGCGGAAAGAAATTGTCACGAAGAAATATATGCGAAGTAAGTCTGGTTGTATTGCAGTATGATATCATCCGACTTTTTTCGCAGTAGATTTGTACTGTTCAGGCGACTGGCCCATGTTCTTCTTAAAAACTCTTGAAAAGTAAAAAGGATCATCATAGCCAAGGCTCATGGCGATCTCTTTAATCTTGGAATCGTTGGTATAGATCAATTGACACGCTTTCTGTATTTTTAAGTGAATAAAATAGTCCATAGGGGCCATCCCGGTGCCTTTTCTGAAAAGCATAGAAAAATGCGAGCACGACAGCTGGTGTTGTTTTGCCATATCTTCTACGGATAGTTTCTTGTCCAGATTTTGTCGCATATTTCTGATTGTATCCGATACCAGATCGGGCTTGCCGATAGCGTCTTCGCCGAAATGTTTTTCGGGATAAATCAGCATGGCCACGAAGTAATAGATACACATGTTGGCATTGGCGAGGTTTTCCAGGCTGTAGCCCATTTCGAGAGTCTGGTAGATCTTATGCCACATATCAAGCACCTTTTCATGAAAAGCCAGCTGAGTGGGTCCCCTCTCGGGTAAGATCTGTAACGACTGATTGAAACTATGAACGACCGGGCCTGTAAAATGTACCCAATAAATGGTCCATGGGTCTTCATGGTCGGCCCAGTAACGAATGTACTGATCGGTTGCCGGGAGGAGAATATACTGGTTAGCACACACTTCAAATTTCCTATCGGCAATCACATAATGTCCTTTTCCCTGAACGCAATAAATTAGAATATTATCCTCGCATCCCTTGCGGCGCTCGCGGTAGTGAAACAGCGCTTTTGGGAAATAACCTATATGGGTAATATACAGCTGGAAGAGTGCAGGGTTTTTATGTACGATGTCCCGCAAAATACCAGGCGGCAGACTGATTAGTTTTTCTCCGTCAAATCCATCTCTCCTTCTGAAACTGCTGCTCATCTTATGAAGCTTAAATCGTTGTATTTTCCATTATCTATTTAATGACCTTGCGATAATAGGTATTTTTAAATTAAAAAGTAAAATCAATGTTAGTTTAATGATATAAAAATAGAATTTGAGAAAATAGTAAATCGTGGAATTGTCCATCAAAATAAATGAATGCTCTATATGTATCTGCTCAATGCTGTTCTACTTTTGATTGTCGTTGCAGGCTTCCATTTATTTCTTCCACAGATGATTCTACAATCCTATATCACATGTTGCTATTAGCTGACAAAGTCGTTTTTTTAACTGGGGGCACCGAAGGGATCGGTTTTGAGTGCGCCAAAGTGTACCAGCAGGCGGGTGCTAGCCTATGCATCATCAGCAATGATCCGGGCAGTATATCCTATGCAAAATCACGGTTGGGAAGTGGTATCGTGGAGTTCGTTTTGGCCGACGTAGCCAATTCCGATCAGGTAAAAAATGCAATTGAGCAATGCCTGGATGTCTTCGGTAAGATCGATGTCATTCACAACAACGCGGGTATTTCAAGTCCCTCGAAAGCGCTTCACGATACAACCCAGCTTGAATGGGAAATGCTTTTTGCCGTCAATGTGAGCGGGATATATTACACCACGCTGCATGGGATCGACGCGCTGAAAAAATCCGGGGGTAATATCCTTAATACCGGTAGCCTGGTAGGAGAAATTGGCCAGGAAATTCACGCAGCATATACGGCTACAAAAGGGGCTGTAAATTCCCTTACGAAATCCATGGCGTTGGATTATGCACCGTTCGGGATCCGGGTGAACGCAGTTGCTCCGGCAGGCGTCATTACCCCACTTTTACGAAGCTGGAGCCAGCAGCAGCCTGATCCGGAATCTGCCGCGGAATACCTTGCCAACATCCATGCGCTGGGTTACTGCCCGGAAGGCGATGTGATCGCTGATGCCTGTCTGTTCCTTATTTCAGATATGGCACGGTTTGTCACAGGTTGCATTTTGCCGGTGAGCGGCGGCGCGGAACTGGGTTACAAAAAAATGTACAGCAAACAGAAACAGGTTTATGATTTATAAAATTGCCGTAAAAGATGCCCGCTACAAGCTGGACGGAAACGCAGGTAGCGATGCAATTCACCGAGATCCGGTTTATTCCTATGCCGTAACGCAGCTGGCCGACGATAGCGGGATTACCGGAACAGGTTTCGCTTTTACATTGGGAGAAGGAAATGATCTCGTTTGTAAAGCAGCGGAATACTATGCGCAAAAGCTTGTGGGTGAGGATATTGAGGAAACAATGGCTGATTTTGGGACACTTTTCAAACAGTTGTCTGACGACCAGCAATTTCGCTGGCTGGGGCCTCATAAAGGTGTGGTACATCTGGCTTTGGCTTCCGTTACCAATGCGTGTTATGATCTGTGGGCGAAGAAAAAGGGCTTGCCGCTCTGGAAATTACTGGCCGACCTTTCCCCGGAAGCAGTTGTAAATACGCTCGACTTTTCCTACCTCGAAGATGCGCTGACGAAAGAACAGGCTATAGTTCTGTTAACTGAACAGCAAGCCGGTAAAGCAACTCGGGGAGGCATTCTGAAAACCGGGTATCCGGGATACGATACATCAGTAGGCTGGTTTAATTATTCCGACGAAAAAGTGCGGGAGAATTGCAAAAAGGCAATAGCAGCAGGGTTTACGGCTATGAAACTGAAAGTCGGTTCGGCTGATCCCGAGCGGGATATCCGGCGTGCGCACATTGTGCGCGAAGTGGCCGGGGCGGATGTAAAAGTAATGCTGGACGCAAATCAGCAATGGAATTTGCCAGATGCTATTTCAATTTGTAAAAAACTGACAGATGTGAATCCCTACTGGATCGAGGAGCCTACGCATCCTGATGATGTATTGGCGCACCGGACGCTGGCCAGGGAAATTGCGCCGGTTAAGCTTGCATTGGGCGAGCATGTTCCTAATAAAGTAATCTTCAAAAATTATCTTCAGGCAGAAGCTGCAGCATTTGTACAAGTGGACGCAGTCCGTGTAGGTGGGGTCAGCGAGTTTTTGACCGTCAGTTTGTTATGCAAGAAATTCGGTATCCCGGTGGTGCCGCACGTGGGAGATATGGGCCAGTTGCACCAGCATTTGGTTTTGTTTAATCACATTGCAATGGGGCATGAAGCGTTATTTTTGGAGCATATTCCTCATCTTCAAAAACATTTTGTGCATCCGGCAAACGTTAAAAACGGCGTTTATGAAACCCCGCAGGAGGCAGGCAGCAGCTGCGAGCTGATCGGTATTACTATTTAAAACAATTTTCAGCAAACATGATCCATACTCTCGATATTACAATCAGCGCGTTATACATCACGGCGATTTTTATGATCGGTATGTGGGCTGGGTTAAAGCATAAAAACAAATCAAAAAATAGCGCCAATGAAGCCGGAGCTTATTTTCTGGCTGGTAAAACACTTCGTTGGCCTACGATTGGGCTGGCTTTGTTTGCGACCAATATATCCTGTGTACATCTCGTAAGTCTGGCACAAAGCGGTTTCGATACGGGCTTATTGAGCGGAAATTTTGAATGGATGGCCGCTTTCATCCTGATTCTGCTTGCGCTTTTCTTTGCACCGTTCTATATCCGCTCGGGTGTTTCAACTCTGCCCGATTTCCTTGAAAGAAGATACGACCGTGCCAGCCGGGACTGGCTGGCTGTCATATCGGTGGTATCGGCGGTGATTGTGCATATTTCATTTTCGCTTTTGGCTGGTGGTATTGTCCTTCAGACATTGTTTGGCGTAGATATGTACACCAGCATCATCGCCATTTCGGTGATTACTGCTATTTACACGATCGTCGGCGGACTGACCGCAGTGGTTGTTACAGAGTCCATTCAAACGGTGGTATTGCTGTTCGGTGCGGTAGTAATCAGCGTCGCAGCTTATAACAAAATGGGTGGCTGGGAGCCGATGGTGGGCGTTTTGCAGGCGAGTAGCCAGCTGGAAAAACTGTCGATGATGCGCCCGCACGGGGATAGTAGCGGGATGCCCTGGTATGCGGTTTTTCTCGGATATCCTATTCTTGGAATCTGGTACTGGTGTGCGGATCAGACGATTGTGCAGCGGGTTTTGGGTGCCAAAGACGAAAATCATGCGCGGCTTGGTCCACTGTTCTGCGGATTTATCAAGATTCTTCCAGTATTCATTTTCGTACTTCCAGGCCTTTTCGCTTATGCTCTTTCCCAAACTGGCGGGTTGGATATTTCGGCACTACAGTCTGTTGAAAACGGCAGACAGGTTGTCAATAGCAAAGGAATTTACACATTAATGATCACGCAGCTTTTGCCGAAAGGATTGGTTGGGGTATTGGTAGCTGCATTGTTATCCGGACTGATGAGCCAGATCTCAGGTGCACTCAACTCCATTTCGACGTTGGTAAGCTACGATATTTATCAGCGCCGCAAGCCCGACATCTCTGACCGCGAGCTGATTCTGGTTGGAAAAATTGCTGCGGGCATTGCGCTGATCGTTTCACTGGCTACTTTGCCGCTTTTGAACAGTTATGAGAGCATTTTTAATGGTCTCAATGATATTATCGCGCACATTGCGCCTCCGATAACCGCCGTTTTTCTATTGGGAATTTTCTGGAAAAAAGCTTCGGCAGAATCTGCAAAGTATACGCTCTGGATTGGCTCGGCAGTAGGAGTAATCGTGTTTGCAGTTAATAAGCTTTTCCCTGAAAGTCTTATCGGGCAAATCCCATTTATGATGATGGCCTTTTATTTATTCTGCTTTTGCGTGGCTGTTCAGGTCATATGCTCTTTTATTTTCCCTGTCCGTCACACGGCTGAAAGCATGCAACTGTACTGGAAATCACCTTTGGAATCGCTTCAGGCACCCGGCTGGCGGGGTATTGGGAACTACAAAACGCTCTCGGCGCTGCTTGCGGGTATTATGGTCTTTTTATTCTGGTTTTTCAGATAGTCCAAATCGTTGAATTTTGATAATTGTTTTGTGCAAGAACCGGTAGAAGGCGGTTTGCTGCATTTTTGATGCTCTGTATTTCACAAATTTATTCTTTTCAATAATCGTATTGTCCATTATTTTATCAGGTTAGTCCATTTCAATGTGATTTTAGCATGTCTAATTTTACCTCATCAAATAGTATAAATTAATGAAAAGATATGGAAATAAAAATAGTGTTACCTGTGGCGAATAGTCTTCAACCTAACCATTCAAACCCGATTATATGAAAGAAGTATATTTTACTCAATTTCGATGGAAGCAACAGCTTTTGCTGCCAGTGCTCTTACTTTCCTGCCTGAACATACTATGTGTGTCGGGAACCAAAGTTTACGCCCGCGCAATAGATATCAGCGGAACCGTCACATCGGCCCCTGATAACATAGGTCTGCCGGGTGTTTCAATCACCGTTAAAGGCACGACCTTCGGCACAGTGACCGATATGAATGGTAAATACATGCTAAATGTGGCCGACGAAAACGCAGTGCTTGTGTTCTCCTATATTGGTTACGATGCTTCCGAGCAAACTATAGGGGGCCGCAGTGTTATCGATGTTGTTCTGAAAGAAGATCTGAAACAGCTCAGTGAAGTGGTAGTGGTAGGTTATGGAACGCAGAAAAAGGTAAACCTGACCGGCGCAGTAGCTACTGTAAGCGGAGAAGAAATGATCAGAAGACCGGTTACGAACCCAACAGCGATGCTGCAGGGAACAATGCCTGGTGTTCAGGTGCGGCAGGGAACGGGCGAGCCGGGTAATGAAGGGGTATCTGTGCGGATACGGGGTACAGGTACTTTCAGTGGCGCAGGTTCGGATCCACTTGTATTGATCGATGGCGTACAGGGCAATATGGCCGACCTGAATCCGAATAATATTGAAAGTGTATCGGTATTGAAGGACGCCGCTTCCGCATCCATTTATGGAGCAAGGGCAGCCAACGGGGTGATTCTGGTAACGACGAAAAAAGGGAGTGAAGGAAAGCTGAGTGTGCAATACAGCGGGAATTATGCGATTAACAAGCCTACGAAGCTTTTTGACCTGATCACGAATTCGGCGGAATATATGGAGTTGTATAATGAAGCACGCCTCAATTCCGGGCTTACTTCCGGCTTGTATTCACAGCAGCAGATCGACGAATACCGCAATGCAACCGATCACAACCTGTACCCGAATACCGACTGGCTGAGTCTGATTTTTCAAACAGCCCCCACGCACCAGCACGACCTGACTTTCAGCGGCGGACGTGGCGGAACGCATTTCAATGCTTCCGTCGGATACGTGAACCAGAAAGGTGTGATGAAAGGATTTGATTTTGAAAAATACAATGCGCGGTTGAACATAGCTTCTCAGATAACCAAGAAGATTAAATTCGGCGCAAATCTTGCATTGAAGTCGGGTAATACGACATCGCCTGTTTTTGGCTCGGAGGATATGTTCCTGTCGGCTATGTCACAGGCACCTACTTACGGGCCAAAGCTCGCCGACGGCAGCGGCAGGTTTACCTACAAAGCGTATGATCTTGAATACAATAATAAAAATCCGATCGCGCTTTTGGAAGGAAATATCAACCGTGACAAGCTGGATTATTCGGCCAATACGCAGGGGTGGTTTGAAGTAAATCTGTTGAAAGGATTGACCTGGTATGCGAAAGGGGCAGTTAATGCGGATTTTTACAAGACCAAATCTTTCAAGCCTCCGCTGCAGCTTTACAATTTTCGTACGAATGATTTCATGGCTACCCTGGATCTTGGCGGCGGACTGGAAGTGAAAGATGAGCAGAATGTTTATACCAATTTATTCTCCTATCTGGATTATGAGCGCGTTTTTGCCCAAAACCATGCATTCAAACTGCAGGTAGGGTACAGTACCGAAAAAAGTACATATCAATACCTGGAAGCGATCCGGAGAAACTTTCCGACCGATGTGCTGCGCGAGATCAATGCAGGAAGCCCATCGATACAGTATGCAAATGGTTCTAAGAATGAGTGGGCAATACGTTCATTCTTTGGAAGACTGAACTACAATTTTAAGGAACGTTACCTGCTGGAAGCCAACATGCGTTACGACGGAACTTCCAGGTTGAATGCGGATTCCCGATGGGGAGTGTTCCCTTCCTTCTCTGCGGGCTGGCGGGTTACGGAAGAGGATTTTATCAAAAATCTGGATTTTAAATGGCTCAATAGCCTGAAGTTTCGTGGATCCTGGGGGCAGCTGGGAAACCAGAATATTGGAAATTATCCTTATCAGGCTATCCTGAGTTTTACAGGCAATTACTCGTTTGACGATTCCAACCTGTCTTCCGGTGTAGCGCAAACGCAGCTTTCCAATGCCAATATCCGCTGGGAAACTACAACCATTGCTGACATAGGCATGGATCTCACCGTCTTCAGTGGCCTGAATCTGACCGCAGACTTGTATCGTAAAACAACAACCGATATTTTGAGAAGCTCGCAGGTGACAGGAGTAGTAGGCCTTGGCGCACCAACGATCAACAATGGAACCATGCAGAATACGGGTGTGGAGCTAGGCGTTACGTACAATCACCAGGTTTCGAGTGGTGTATTTTCAGGATTGAACTACACAATAGGTGCCAATCTGGAACATTATAAAAACAAGCTGGTCAAATTCGGACAGCGTGAAATTGACGGTTACCGGATCCGGGAAGAGGGCAGGGAGTACGAAACTTACTACATGCTCGAAATGACAGGTATTTTCCAGTCACAAGATGAGATTGCGGCTGCGCCAAAGCAGTATAATGACGCGACGGTGCCGGGAGATATCCGTTTCAGGGATGTAAATGGCGACGGAGTGATCAACGATGAAGACCGTGTGGTGATGACAGGAAATTATCCTGGATTAAACTATGCATTCAACCTTTCGGCTAACTGGAAAGGCTTTGATTTTTCTGCTCTTTTTCAAGGTGTTAATAATGTTAAATTTTTTGTAGACAATTGGGGAACAGTCCCTTTTGTACAAGGCTCGCCGCCGACAACGGACTGGCGTAACCGCTGGACGCCGGAAAATCCGTCGACTACCATGCCGCGAATTTACTGGGGCTGGGGCGCACCTGATCGCATTCGCAGGCCATCTTCCTACTTTTTGCAGGATGCTTCTTACCTGAGACTGAAAAACCTTACAGTGGGATACTCCCTTCCTCAGACATTGGTAAAAAAGATCGGCATGGATAACCTGCGCCTGTTCTTTTCTGGTGATAACCTGATTACGGCTACAAAATACCCAGGCCTGGATCCGGAGCGCGGCGGAAGCGGAGCGTTTGTACAATATCCTCAAAACAAGATTTACTCATTCGGACTAAATATTAAACTATAATGAAAAGTCAGAAAATAAAACTGTTCATGCTGCTGGCGCTGGCTTTCAGTTCATGCAACGATAACCTCGATCTGAATCCGCTTGACCAGATTTCTTCGTCTACTTTCTGGAAAACGAAAGGGGATTTTGACAAAGCATTGACGGCCAATTATGCTTCTATGCAGGCCGATCCTTGGGCGGTGGAATTGCCGGTCTGGAATTGTCTTGCGGATGATGGGTTTGCGCAGCACAATTCAGGAAGTGCCCGGGAAATTACATCGGGAAGTATCAGTCCATCCACAGGCGGTTATGTTTCTGGTGTTTATGGAGAAAGTTATAAGGCGATCGCGCGGGTGAATATTTTCCTGGCACAGCTTGAGGCCTACACAAATTCGGATATATCCAATGCGGACCGTACGCTTTATGAGGCAGAAGTTCGTTTTTTGAGAGCATTTTACTATTTCCAGCTCTACCATTTGTATGGGGATGTTCCATTGGTTTTAGTACCGCTTACCCTGGAAACACAAAATCAACCTAAAGTGCCTGCTGCTGAAATACTTGCGCAGATCAATGCAGATCTTGATTTTGCCATTGCCAATCTGAAATCGAATGCATACCCACAAAACGGTGGTCACGCAGCAGTGTCTTCCGCGCAGGCTTTGAAAGCCCGTGTACTGATTTTTGCTGCTTACGGAGAAGATGGAACACCCGATCCGGCGGTGCTGACGCAGGTAAAAGAGCTCACAAGCGCCGTAATACCAAAGTACACTCTGAGTCCTAACTTCGAAGATCTGTTCCGCGACGCGGGGCAGAAAAACAACCCGGAGATCATTTATTCGATTAACTTTCTGGCACCTAACAACACGCGTCCTTGGGATATGTATTATGGCGACTGGCTGGTAGCAAGTCCGTTACAGAATTTCGTTGATGCTTTTGAATGCACTGATGGACTTCCCTACGGCGTATCGCCGCTGACAGACAAAGACGAACCTTTCAAAAACCGGGATTCACGTCTTGCTAAAACAGTTTTTGTGGATCATCCTGATTTTGGCGGAGGCCGGGTGCATATTCCGTCTAACAGCCGCCCGTCGGGTTATGGTGTTATGAAATTCCTTGCACCTGAAAATATTCCATTTGGATTTTCAACATTGAGTCAGCAGAATGCAGTAGTACTGCGGTTGGCAGATGTTTTACTGATGTACGCAGAGGCGCAGAATGAACTTGCAGGGCCAGATGCATCGGTTTACAAAGCGATCAACGATGTGCGGCTGCGTTCCAAAATGCCCACATTACCAACCGGGTTAACCAAAGCGCAAATGCGTGAAAGAATCCGGCACGAACGACGCATTGAGCTTGGCTTTGAAGGCTTGCGTTATTATGATCTGAAAAGGTGGCGCATAGCGGAGCAGGTTCTAAACAATGTAAAAGATAGTTTCGTACCCTATAATTTTGAACAGAAGTTTTACAAATGGCCCATACCCCAACCCGAAATCGACAAAAGTGGTGGTGTACTGGTGCAAAATGAAGATTATCGTTAGGGAGAAGCATAGGCTTCGCTTGGTCTGACAAACTAAGCGAAGCAGAATTGATATCCTGGTGAAGTACCAAACCTATATCCATGAGAAATAACCTACTATTAACAACCATCCTGAGTCTTTTATCAATTACTGGCTGCTTTTCGCAACAAACCAACTTGCGTATCTGGTACGATAAACCGGCTGCTCAATGGGAAGAGACGATTCCTGTGGGGAATGGGCGGCTGGGGATGATGAACGACGGCGGGGTGTTGAGCGAAAATATTACGCTCAATGATATCACGTTGTGGTCAGGAGCGCCACAGGATGCGAACAATTATGAGGCTCACAAAAGTCTGCCTGAGATCCGGAAATTGCTTTTGGATGGAAAAAACGATGAGGCTCAGCAGTTGGTTAATCAGAATTTTGTGGCAAAAGGGGAAGGCTCAGGACACGGAGATGGGGCCAATGTTCCTTTTGGATGTTATCAGGTGTTAGGAAATCTGCACATGAATTTTTCGTACAAAGGTATTGACTCTTCAAAGGTTCAGTTTCAGCGTTATAAGCGTGAGTTGTCTCTCAATAATGCTGTTTCCGGTTTGGTATATACAGTCAATGGTGTGACCTACAAGCGAGAGTATTTTACAAGTTTTGGTGATGATGTGGGTATCATCAAAATTTCTGCTGATAAACCTGGTCATCTCAATTTACGCCTTTCACTAGACCGCCCCGAACGTTTTCAGACCGTTGTAAAGAACAATGTGCTCGAAATGTCGGGGCAGCTGAACAATGGGGCCGATGGAAAAGGAATGAAGTATCTGACCAAGATCAAGCCGCAGGTGAAAGGCGGGAAAATAGTTACTTCAGGAAAACAAATTGTGATTTCTGATGCAGATGAAATTATACTTTACTTTTCAGCAGGTACCGATTTTAAAACCAAAAACTTCGAATCGGAGACGCAGAGGCTGATTGATGTCGCATTGAAAAAATCTTACACTGTTCAGAAACAAACGCATATAGCAAACTACCAGAAATTGTACAACCGTGCAACGATGCATCTTGGCGGGTCCAAAGGCGATCAAATGCCGACCGATCAGCGGCTTGCTGCGTTTCATAAAAATCCCGGATCAGATAATGAGCTGCCAGTTTTATTCTTCCAGTTTGGTCGGTACCTGAGCATCAGCAGCACACGCGTAGGATTACTGCCACCGAACTTGCAGGGACTGTGGGCGAACCAGATCCAAACACCGTGGAATGGGGATTATCATTTGGACGTGAATGTGCAGATGAACCACTGGCCGGTTGAGGTAGCCAATCTATCTGAACTCAATTTGCCGTTGGCCGATCTGGTGAAAGGCATGGTAAAAGATGGAGAAAAAACGGCTAAGGCTTACTATAAGGCCAATGGTTGGGTTGCACACGTAATCACGAATGTATGGGGTTATACCGCTCCGGGAGAGGAAGCTTCCTGGGGTGCAAGCAATGCAGGTTCGGGCTGGATTTGCAATAATTTGTGGGAGCACTATGCATTCACAAATGATAAAAATTATCTCAGGGACATTTATCCTATACTTAAAGGTTCAGCTGAATTTTATAGCAGCGCTTTGATCAGGGATTCAAAAACAGGATGGCTGGTTACCGCCCCATCTGTTTCTCCTGAAAATTCATTTTACCTGCCTAACGGAAAAACTGCGTCAATTTGTATGGGACCCACTATTGATAACCAGATCACCCGTGAGCTTTTTACCAATGTGATCACCGCATGCGAAGTGCTGGGCACGGATTCGGATTTTAAAAAACTTCTTGAAAACAAACTGAAAGAACTGCCGCCTCCCGGCGTTGTGGGAAGCGACGGCAGACTGATGGAGTGGTTGGAGGAGTATAAGGAAACAGATCCCAAACACCGTCACATTTCGCATCTGTACGGACTTTATCCTGCTGGGTTGATTACTCCTGAAAAAACACCCGAACTGGCAACAGCCTCAGCTGCTACGCTGGAAGTACGCGGCGACGACAGTCCTGGTTGGTCAAAGGCTTACAAGCTACTATTTTGGGCCCGATTAGGTGACGGTAACAGGGCTGACAAGCTACTAAGGGAATTGCTTATGCCGACCTTGCAAACAAACATCAATTATGGAGGAGGGGGAGGAGTATATCCCAATCTGCTCTCGGCTGGCCCACCTTTCCAGATCGACGGCAACTTTGGGGGCACAGCCGGGATCGCCGAAATGCTGATCCAGAGTCATGATGGTTATATTGATGTATTACCCGCAATCCCGGATTCGTGGAAAGCGTCGGGCGAAGTGAAAGGACTGAAAGCACGAGGCAATTTTACGGTGAATTTTGCATGGAAGGATGGTAAAATAACTACCTACAAGATTACATCGAAAGATCCTCGAAAAGTGCTGGTGAAGATTAATGGAGAGAAAAAGGAAATTACATCAACCCGCGAAAAATGAATTGATTATGTTTAGTTATTTTGATAATATCAGGAAGTTGAACCAGTTACGGCTGGTTGCTTGTCTGCTCACATTTGTTTCATTTCAGTCCTTTTCACAAAGTTTTGAAGCTGACTCTGGTGCCATTGCAGGTGGTGCGGATATTCAGGATTGTGAATCCTGTTCGGGACAAAAAATGATTGGGAACCTAGGCGGTGGTTCGGTTACGATTCCTGTGAATGTGGCTGCAGCGGGGACTTACAAGCTGCTGCTTTCCTACTGCACCAGCGATCAGCGAACGATCAACGTGACGCCCAATGCGGATGATTTGATCGCAGTAACCTGCCCAGCTTCCGGAGGTTGGTCGACAGTTGCGACAATCGGTGTGAATGTGACACTGAACGCGGGAAGCAATGCAATCAAGCTCGATAATACATTTGGTTACGGGCCGAATGTTGATAAAATAACCTTGATACCACTGAATGCGCCCAATATCCAAACCATCGCATTTGGTACCAATAACAAGATCAATTACGATCTGAACAACGGCACCTATGATGTGTATTTCAACAATGTAAAAACGGTCGGAGAGGTTTTTGCAACGGCACATTCCAATTCTGTTGTCAACAGTACATCTGGTTACAGCAGTCGGGTATATTCATCAGCCGCGATTAGCGATGAGTTTGGTGCGGGAACCAGGCACGTAATCACGCTCAGAGGTGGCGGTCAGCTGGAAATGCAGCAGGTTTTTTATACCTATTCAGGGAAAGACCATTTTTATACGGAATTGATACTCAATGGTTCCGATTCAAATTCTTACAAAATGACGCCGATCACGTCCAATGCGGTTGATATTCAATCGAATGGAGACAGGCGGGCACTTTTTGTTCCTTTCGACAATGATAAATGGATTCGTTATGAAGCGAAGGAAATTGGCTATGCGAATTTTACTTCATCAGAAGCAGGAGCGATTTACGATAATACCAGCCGTAAAGGCTTAATCATAGGTTCCGTAGAGCATGAAGTATGGAAAACAGGCGTGAATCTCTCAGGCGAAGGGCGCACCGGAACTTCATTTATTTCCGTCGTAGCCGGCTGGACGAGCGAAAATGTGACACGAGACAAGCGAGGTCATGGTTGGGTTGGTGTAGGAAAGCAAAGTTGCAAATCACCTCGGATATTGGTGGGCTATTACAATGACTGGCGTAATGGTTTTGAAGAATATGGAAAAGCAAACGCACTGGCAGAACCAAGGTATATTTTTGATTGGACCGGCGGCACTCCTTTTGGTTGGAACAGCTGGGGCGCTATCCAGGCGGATCTGAACCTTCCGAAAGCAAAAGCGGTAGTGGATTACTTTACAGATCAGGTTCCAACATTCCGAAATGGAGATAATACCCTTTTTATTGATCTCGATTCTTACTGGGATAACCTCACTCCTGGCGGCTTAACAGGTGATTTTAGTCAACTTACTGATTTTGCTGATTATTGTAAAACGAAAGGTCTGAAACCAGGTATATACTGGGCACCGTTTGTGGATTGGGGCAAAGCGAACCGGCAAATGGAAGGCAGTTCCTACAATTATGAGGAGGTGTGGACCAAAGTGAACGGTGCACCGATTGATCTGGACGGAGCTTATGCACTGGATCCTACACACCCGGCCACAAAAGCAAGAATTGCTTATTTGATAGAGAAATTTAAGGCGTGTGGCTTTGAAATGATCAAGATAGACTTCTTGGCACATGCTTCACTGGAAGCGGATGGATTTTACCAATCCGATATTCACACAGGCATGGAAGCATACAAAGTGGGTATGGAATATCTGACAGATCAACTGGACGGATCCATGCTGGTATATGCTGCAATTTCGCCCAGCCTTGCTACAGGGCGTTACGTGCACATGCGGCGGATAGCCTGCGACGCGTACAAGGATATCAGCGAAACGGCTTATACACTCAATAGCACTAATTATGGCTGGTGGCAAAACCAGATATACCAATACATTGATGCAGATCACATTGTTTTCGGAACCCAAACTGCCGGTGAAAACCGTGCAAGGCTTGCTTCTTCCATTGTAACAGGAACCATTATTACAGGAGATGATTATTCAACTGATGGAATCTGGAAAACCACATCGCAAACGCTTTTACAAAATGCTGGCTTGCTCGAGTTGGCAAAAAACGGAAAAGCTTTCCGGCCCGTAGAAGGCAATACGGGCTGGGATCCTAATGCACTTTTTATCCAAACAGTCGGTGGAGATCATTACTTGGCTGTTTTTAATTATGGAGCAGAAACCAAAGTTTTTTCAATAGACCTTGCCAGGGCCGGACTGAATGGACAAACGAACTATTTATCTGAGGAGCTTTTTAGCAGAGCAGATCCGTCGGCGAAGGCAATGGCTGCAACGGTACAAGGGATTTTGTCTCTCACTATTCCCCCAAAGGATGTTATGATCATCCATTTGAGAGATGCTGCATTGCCCGTTACATTGATTTCATTCGATGCGGAGCAGGTCAATTTAGCTACAGTTTTACGCTGGAAAACGGCTTCTGAATCTAATAATAAAGAATTTGTTGTAGAAAAAAGTGCAGATGCGGTGGCCTTTCATGCAATTGGTAAAGTAGCAGGTCGCGGGGATTCCGATAAGCCAGTTCAATACACATTCAGCGATCCGTCACCACAGGCCCATCCAATCAGTTATTACAGGCTTAAGCAAGTCGATTTTGATGGTAAGTCTGAAAACTCCCGGATTGTGGCCGTCAGCTTTACAAATAAAGACTCTCTTATATTGTTTCCAAATCCTGCAAATACAAAGTTAAACCTGAAAGTTCCCAAGAATTTTGGCAGTGATCTACATTTGAAGATTGTAGGTATGGATGCTAAAAGTAGGCTGATGGACCAGTTTGCCAAAAATACGGATAATGGTCTGACCATTGACATCAGCAACCTGGACAAAGGTACTTATCTTCTTTCTGTAGAAGACGGTAATGGTAATAGCCACGGAATTAAGTTTGTGAAAGACTGATTCTCTGGCTGACCACCATTGCGATAGGAGGTGACCTGTATGCATAAACGGCAATCAGCGAGGTTTTGTCAAAATGAAATGCAGTGCCCCGGGAAGCATCTGAGTTCCCGGAGTACTGCATTTTGGCTTGTCTGAAAGCGAGGTGTTTCCATATTTTTAGCTGACTTTTGGAATTGCCTGGTGACAACATCGGCATGCAATCTGTGGTGTTGCAGCCATGCTCATGTTGCTTTGACGGAGTTTAACGGATGCTGCATTGTTGGGTGAGTTGTAAGACTTCGTACCCGAAATGCTACCTTTGTTGTGATGGATGCATTTTGGAATTTTATAGAAGGGTACAAAATTCTATCTCAAGAGTCAAAGACAGCCTGGTCTGCACTATTGAAAGAATCTGAGGTGAAAAAGGATGACTATCTTCTCAGAAACGGTGTCATTCCAAAGGAAATTACTTTTGTAAAAAAGGGATTATTCTCCTACGACTATACCAATGAGAAGGGAGACAAAGTGATCAAAAAGTTTTTCCCCGAAAATTACCTGGTATCCTCTACGAGCGCTTTACTTCTGCAAACGCCAGGTATTTTCTCTGTTCAGGCTCTGGAAGACTGCGAGGTGATCAGTTACTCATTTGAAAAGTTCAGAGAATTGACTGAAAAACATAACGATATCGCTGCATTCTACATTAAATATCTGGAACAGAAGTGGGTTGTTGAAAAGGAGTTTGACGAAATTGCACTTAAATCGGAGACGGCAAAACAACGCTATTTGGTATTCAAGGAAAAATATCCGGACTTGATTCCGCGGCTGAAGCTTCATCACATTGCCTCCTATCTGGCCATCACACCCACACAACTGAGCAGGATCAGGGCTGAGCTAAATAATTCTTTTTCTCAACATATGTAAAGAACGTCCTTCTTTATTACAGATACCTTTGACCCGCCGTTCCACCATTGGTCGGCTCAAATTGAATGATACGGTCAGAAATACAAAGCTGATCAGTAGGGTTTAAAACACAACAATGAAAAATAATATCATCAAAGGAAGTATTTTAGTTGCGCTTGGTGCATCGAGCTACGGCATGCTGGCAACCTTTGTCAAAATGGCTTATGATGAAGGATTCACCACCGCCGAGGTGACCTTATCACAGTTTCTGCTAGGTTTTACAGGGCTTTTCATTCTGACTTTATTTCGTAAAAAGGAGGTTGTTCCACAGGAAAAAGTAGCTGACTTTAGGAGCATTTTAAAGTTGATTGCTGCCGGAACTTCGATGGGGCTCACAAGTATTTTTTACTATATGGCAGTGCAGTACATTCCGGTGAGTGTTGGAATTGTATTGTTAATGCAAACCGTTTGGATGGGCGTAATTCTGGAAATGGTCCTTCACAGGAAGTTACCAGGCTTGCGTAAAACAGGAGCTGTTTTTATTATTCTGGCTGGTACAGTACTGGCAACAAATTTGCTCACGCAATCCGTTACGATCAACTGGATTGGTTTTGGCTGGGGAATGATGGCAGCGCTGTCTTACACTGCATCCATGTATGCATCCAACAACGTTGTGTTGCACTTTCCCTCGCTAAAAAGAAGCTTGTTTCTCATTCTGGGCGGGCTTATCACCATATCAATTATTTTTCATTCGTCTATTAACCAGGAATTTCACTATCAGATATTTCTGCGTTGGGGACTGATTCTTTCTCTTTTTGGTACCATACTGCCGCCCTTACTTTTTACAAGAGGTGTACCGCTGATCGGCATGGGACTGGGTGCAATTATAGCATCGGTCGAAATACCAGTTTCCATCTTAATGGCACATTTCCTGCTGGGAGAAGCCGTTAGTTTGCTTCAATGGACAGGTGTTTTGCTCATTCTCTTCGCAGTTGTTTTAATGAACATAAAAAGCACGAAGATGGTAGGTTAATGCCTTCTGAGTTTTCTTCCACCAAGCTGCGCTTGCACCATACCAATAACTTTGCCGAATGCTTCTTTCATCTTGTCCTGTATTCCGTCATCTAAAATAGAATTTACATGACACATTAGACTTATTTAAGTTACTACAACTCAACTTCCCTGACCACAAACCCTCTTTCCCGCAGTAGCTGAATCAGTCCGGTTTTAAATTTCAAATGTGCCAGTCCGACAGTGACTAAACATGAGCCCTCACTCATTTTATCCAAAATTTTAGGAAGCCACAATGCATGCCTTTCAATGGTATTATCTTTGATGTGCGCGCTTGCTTCCTGATCAAGCATCATATCATTTCTCAACGATTCATGATAACTTTTAGGGTCATAATGATCGGGAGTGGTGATTTCTTCCTCTTTAAGATCATTTTTGATTAAAATAACAATTGCCTGAGCTACTTTTCGGTGATCCTGTTTTGCTTCATGACGAGCCATCTGACCAGTTTCATCAAGTTGAAAAGTGGGTTTATTTAAGCGCTGCATTTCAAAGTGGAAAAAGTCATCGAATGTCATATCCTGATCTTTTGTGTCTCCTCTTTTGATCATCATAACCGCCTGTGCCATACCTGTTAATGAAGCACTATTGTTGTGTGGTTTGATACTCCCATATGACGAAGTTGTGAAAAAGCTGTCGACAAGTGCATACTCACTTTTTGTGAAAATGGAATCGAGTGGTGGCGAATAAATATCTGCATTCTCAACGTTGCCGACCACGTTTCCGCCTTTTTCAAACAATCCAAAGTCAGACGATTTAGCAATATTCATAATCTTCGGAAAGCTCTGTAGCAATTGTGCCGAAGCAATATGGACAGTACCGAATAAATAAGAACTTTTAGATAATCCATTGCCTGAGACCTCCCATACTACGGACTGATTTTTTTGACCAAAAACGGCTATTGGAAGAAGCAGAATAACCAAATAGACTAATATAAAAAGTTGTTTCATCTTTCGCAGTTTTATACATGCAAAGTATAATACTTTGGCCGATAATTTAAATTATCATTTTTTCTGTTGTATCATCATTAGGTACAATTGACTTTTACAGTCGTAACCTATTACCTCGCTTTTTTCCAATGTCATATCCTTATCTATTTCGCTCCTTAACTGCAATTCACTTTAGCAGATATTAAAGTGCAGTCAATGTCGGATATACTATTATTGGCTATTCAAAGACTTGACGGGGTTAGCTACCGCTGAGCGGATGGCTTGGAAACTAATAGTCAGCAATGCTATAACGAGTGCACCGACACCAGCCATCGCAAATACTCCCCAGCTTAGAGAAATGCGGTAAGCGTAACCCAGAAGCCACTGGTACATGAGCCACCCTGCCAGGGGCCAGGCAATTAAGTTTGCAATTAAGACGAGTTTGAGAAAATCGCTGGAAAGTAAGCTCACAATATTATTGACCGAAGCTCCCAGTACTTTCCGAATGCCTATTTCTTTTGTGCGTTTTTCGGCGGTGAAAGTAGTTAAGCCAAATAAGCCCAGGCATGAGATAAAAATAGTGAGTAAGGTAAACAATTCTACCAATTTGCCTACTCGTTTTTCATCGTTAAATTTCCGTTCGTAGGCTTCGTCAACAAAGTTATATTCAAAGGAATACGCCGGATTGTATTTTTTGATCAGGATTTCGGTCTGGCTTATACTTTCAGCAATGGATTGTCTATCACTGAATTTGATGTGCACCACATTAAACCAGCTTTTTGCACCAAAAATCACCAAGGGCTCGGTAGATGTGTACGGAGAGCCTAAAATAAAATCTTTGACTACACCTACTACCTTCCACTTTTGATCGTCGCTTACAATCATTTGTCCTAAAGGTTCATCAAAGCCCATAAGTCTGGCAGCCGATTCGTTCAATATGCAACTTACGGAGTCAGTAGGAAAGGTTTTTAAGTCGAAATCACGGCCAGCAGTTACTTGCAGTCCAAAGGTTGAAACCAAGTCGTCGTCGGCGCACAGTACATTGAAATTAACCAATAACCCAGGGTTCTTGCCCAACCAATCTATTTTGGACGAGTTATCCCAAAGCTCAGTTATTGGTGAGTTGGTTTGGGTTACTGATGTAGCAACGCCAGAATTGAGCAAGTCATTTTTTAATAGTCGATAGTTCTTTTTGAGGTCCCCAAAGTATTGTATATGGATGAGCTTATCTTTTTGATATCCGGCATCTCTTATCTGGGCATGCTTTATTTGTTTTTGAATTACCAGACTTGAAATAATCAAAACAATGCCGATAGTAAACTGCACAATTACCAACACCTTATGAAACGGGAAAGCACTCTTATTACTATGAAAGATACCTTTTAGTACATAGATAGGTTTAAAAGCCGTTAGATAAAAAGCCGGATAAATACCAGCTGCGGCACCGGTAATGATGATAAATGAAATAATAAAACTCCAGAGATAAGTATCTTTATAGTTAATAGTCAGACCTGTTCGCATTAACTCATTAAACGTGGGTAAAGCCAGTAATATCAGCAGGAGGGCAATTGCGCCGGCTAAAAAGGCCAGAAAAATAGATTCACCAATAAACTGAACGATCAGGTTTATTCTGGTAACGCCCAAAACTTTTTTTACTCCCACTTCTCGTGCCCGCTTTTCGCTGCGCACTGTACTCAGATTCATGAAATTAATGCAGGCAATGGCCAATATTAAAGCTGCAATTATGCCGAAAAACCGGACTATTTCAATGCGGCCTCCGGATACCTTACCCTCTTTAAAATTCGAATACAAGTACCAATCGGAAAGTGGATGAAGGAACAACTGTAAGTTCTTTTCACCGTGTAGGGCTGGTAAATTTTCAATCTTTTGCTGCACTAATGCTAGTTTGGCTTCGGGTTCTAACTCCACATAGGTATGAATATCACTGGAAGTCCAGATTTCGGCCCATGGCATGCTTTTACGGAAATAACTGTAAGGTAGCAGGTAGTCGAAAGAGAAGCTGGTATTTGGCGGCAGGTTTTTAAGTACCCCGCTAACCTTAAAGTCATCCTGGTTATCTAGACGGATAATTTTATTAATCGGATCTTGATCACCGAAAAGAGCTTTCGCTAGATTTTCGGTTATCACAATAGAATAAATATCTTGGAATGCTGCTTCTGGACTTCCTTTTAATAGTGGAAAGCTAAACATTTGCAAAAATCCAGGCTCTACACAAATGCCAGGAAAGGCTATCTCTTTATTGCCTACTTTAAGTAAATGATTGGTAACCCAACTCGTTCGGCTTGTATTTTTTATCTCCGGGAAATCATGCTTCAGAACATCGGCCAAAGGTACCGGCGACGTATTGTCGGTTACCACAATGCCCTGCTCTTCTAAATTGGTAAATACCTGATATACATCATCTTTCTTCTCGTGAAATTGCTCAAAACTTACTTCGTGCCGAATCCACAGGGTAATTAACATAAAACTGGCCATACCAACAGCCAAACCAACAATGTTGATAAAGGAAAAAGTCTTGTTTTTAAAAAGATTACGGAGAGTAATTTTGAAATAGTTACTAAGCATGAATTTTTAAGTAAGGTTATTAAAAATCATTTTTAATGATACCAGGGTTTTCTTACAAATGGCATTTTTTTAATCTTATTGACGTAACTACCATGTACTATCGAATCTATAAATAATATACCATCTATTTAACTGGTTTAAAGAGAGTTGATTAGATGTTATTTCTTGTAATTTTGTCCGATTTCAGAACACCTTGTGTTCACTTTTGAACAATCTTAAAATTACTTTACCGATGCAGCAGCTGATGCGAAACGCATCGTGAAATCTTTCAAAACAAGCAGGCACTCAATCAATAAGAGATTATTGTCAGATCTCAATTTCTACCCGGCAATCCCCAACTAACAGGCAATCAGTGGTTTTCTCCATTTGGTGATTCATTTTACGATAAAACGGTCATTTCAAATACCACCTTGGTGGACCTTTCGAAAGAATAATCATGCTGAATAGCTCAGCTTATTTAGAGCCTCAACATCCCATGATCAGTAAGTAGCTATGATAGAGCTTAAAATATAATTATTTTGCGATATATCTGTATTTATCCAAACTATTTATCTACATTGCTATACATCTAACTCATCCATAACATATGATACAGCATGCATTCAAATTACTAATTTTGCTATTCTTTGCAGCAACTTCCATTACCTCTGCACAGGTTGACAAACCCCAAGTGTATATCAGTCCAGATGGGATTCGCTTTACCAGAGCTCAGTTTGACAGCATCAGCTCTGCAAATAAAGGCGAGGCCATCGCGGTAAATGACAGGATAGAGAAAGATAAGGAAGTTCAGTTGACGTTTAAAATTTAAACGTTAACCCATTTCAAGAGTTTTTCGCAAAATGGATAGGCCAGTCATTTCCTAATTTTCAAATTAAGGATATCAACGGAAAAGTATATCACAGTTCTACTTTGCTTGGAAAAGTAGTTGTGTTTAACTTTTGGTCCACTACGTGCGCTCCATGCATCCAAGAGATGCCCATACTTAATGAACTTGTAAGCAGCTATACAAAACAACCAGTTGTATTTTTGGCACCAGCTCCGGAAGCTAGCGACAAGGTCAATAGAAGTTTAGCCAAGCATCCATTTAACTACAACATATTGCCCGATGCAAGTTCATTATTTTCTGCATTAGGTATTGACAGCTACCCATACCACATAATTGTCGACAAAGCCGGGCTAGTCAAGGCCATTTACCACGGATCACGTACAGACCTGGTAACGAATCAGCCTATTTTAAATGAAGGAATAATTACTACAATAGAGGAAAGCTTAAAAAAGTAGTATTGAGCAAATAATTCAGACTAAAAGTCTGAAAAATGGAGGTAACTTAAAACTTTATAAATAAATTTTATGCAGTCAGGAATAGGAAAGGATCTTCATGAAGTAAATCATTGCTGATCAGAACTTTTATTTACTGCTTCCTTCTGGTCAACATTAATCCTATTTATAAGATGAAATGTTTAATCGCCTTGATTTTTACCATTGCATGGTGCTATTCTACTCGGGGCGTTTGCCTCGTTTAAGATGCTGAAGAATTTTACATCTTCCTGTCTCGATAATGTATGGTTAAATATCGTTGACGCTGTTACTAAGAGGATTTAATCAATTCCTAGATATACCAGGGAGCGGGCATTAATAAGTAAAATCTGTCCCGTAATTCTTACCTTTTTTAGGTACAAACATAGTCCTGAAGCTGAAAATATACTCAATGGTTTCGTCACCTATTTTTAGAGGAAGGACAACTCGCATTTTCTGACCGATAAATGCATCTATATATTCAATCTTGCTAGACATTGCGCCTTGTGATACTGGAATAAGCGGGTCAGATCTCCATCCGCCCTATTGTCCTGGCACATATCGAGTCAGAGACGTAGGGGCAATCAAATCGGAAAGGGTGGCGTTTTTATAGACTGAAGTAGGGGGCTGCGAGTTCTCGCGATCAATCAATTTAATACCATTATGAAAAATGCGACTTGTTTCGTTTGCTATTGAAATATAAGCAGCATCGTCCCAAAGAACTTTAATTGTCTGATCTGATTTGTTTTTTAGTTCAAATCCTACCTGAGAATAAGCATATTCCCAATTTATTTTTATCATTGGATCTTCCCAGACAGATATCGTGCTATCCAGGCTGTAATTTTCAAGCGCTTTGGGGCCTTCCACCGAATAGAGGTAAGCAGAAGAATGACCTTCTCTCTTGTCCTTCTTTTGGGCAGCACTTGGCATGCTGCTGACTAAAATCATTAAGAGTAAAAAAAATCTCATATTTAATGTGGAGGGTTGTTTGATTTGGTAACTAAAATCTCTTTACAATAAAGGTACTAGAACCATTTAATCAATAAGCGCAAAGTAAAGGGCTAGTAAAAACACGTAACGAGAAAAAGAAAAAGGAGTATAAATAGATGAAATTCAACCTTTTATACTCCTTTGTTGTACCGGAGATGAAATTTATCTCGAATCAATTCTTGAAAGATTTGGAGAAATTAGCCAGGCTTGTGGAGCGGAAATAGGTGGTTTGTTTTGTACTGGTTCTCAGTCCTGCACATGTACCTGCTAACCATTGATTTTCGAATAGGTTATCACTTAATGTTGTTAATTATCAACAATTAGATTATATTTGTTGATAATTAACAACATTATTATGGGCTCAAAAAAACAAAACCTTCTTCCAAGGCTCTTAAAGATTCTTGAACAGTTGGGGGAGAATATTAAACTAGCACGTAAGAGACGTAGGCTAACTACCATACAAGTTTCTGAGAGAGCTGGTATTGACAGGACCACATTGTATCATATCGAAAAGGGCAACCCAAGTGTATCATTGGGTGCATATTTCAATGTGTTGAGAGTTCTTGGATTACAGGATGATTTTTTGAAACTAGCGGCTGACGATACTTTTGGAAGAAAATTGCAAGATCTGGAATTGATCGGCAAATCAAAATAGTATGGCAGAGAAGACAGATATGTGGGTCTATGCCGACTGGATAGGAATGTCCTGAAAATGGTTCAGCCTATGCTGAAAAGTAACTTTTTTTTAGCATTTACAAGCAATTGTAGAGGCGTACTAAATAATACTATTTGGCTTGAATAGTTAACGAAGTCATGTTGAAAATGTAAAACAAACTTTGTACAAACTAAATTGCTTTATTTAAGATTATTTCGTGATTTTATATGGTTTAGCCTATTTAAAATAGGTTGAATTTACAGTATTTATTGATTAAATGGCACCCTCCCTAGCCAGCATTTCAATTAGATCACTATCTTCTTCACGCAGCCAGGCACGGTCTCCAATGAGTTTGGAAACCATTTTTTTATGATCCTCACATAAGACTTCGTCGGGAATTTCTTTGAATTTTTCTTCGTCAAGCTCCTCCCAATAGGAATGATGATTTGGTGTGTCGCTTAGTTTTATCGATTCAGAGATTGGTGTCAGCAATTTGATCATAGGAAGTAACTCTTTCACTCTCAGAAATATATTCAAGCCATCGCGATCCCAATCGCAAGAATAAAATATTGGTACATCTATTAGGTCGACCTCATACAGCAACTTAGGAGTGTTGGCGCCTCCAGCATACCATAGTTCTACATTGTTCTTTCTCGGTCGTGTAGGTCGACGTAAAAAGTCCAAATTCTCACATAGTACAATTAATTTTCGCTTTGGTGCAGTCAATTTGTAAATCCATTGCTGTCCTTTGTCATTTGCCAGTTTATCAATGTTCAAAATTCTTTTCAACGCTTCAATCACATCTTCTTTATTATCCAGATACTTTTCGTCGTTGAAAAAAAACATGCGGGATACTCCTCTGATGGATTCTTCTTTTTCAATAATTTGATCTCTGAGGTCTAGAATTGAACCATCAACCATTTGCTCATCCAAGCCTAGAAGAACTTTTAGTTCATGTTCTTCAAACCTAACTTGCGTTTTCAGGCGACCATTCCTGTCAGTTAATAAATCATGCTTTTGAAGCAGGTTGCTATATTCTGAAAATTGATTCAAGTAACACTTTTCATAGTATTCGCGAAATGAGACCGCTTGTCTTTCATCAAGGACAACACATCTGCCATCTACATACAGCTCCTCGGTACCAATAAATTGACTGATTGTGTCGTCCTTAATGAATTGCTCACTTAGTTTGGTTTTCCCGGCGGAATAAATTTCATTTAGTTTATTGAAAGTAAGCCAGTTCATCTTTTATCAACCTCTAAAACATTACTGATACCCTGCGATCTAAAAAAGCTTGCAGTACCTGGGTAATTAATATTCCGATCACCGTCACCTCTAATAAGTTGATGCAAAAACCATTCAGGAACCGAACCGATATTATATGGCTTAGGGGTAAGCGTTAGGAGCTGATAGCCAAACTCGGAAGCGATATCTACAACCAGCTCAAAATTTTCATCATCTATACTGGCAGTTTCTTCCAGAATCACGAATTTTAGTCCAGTACTGTCCTTTCCTAAAACGGACAATCTACCAATTCCCAACAAGATTATAGCAGTGTAAGCTTCACCCGTACTACCTGGCGCCTCTTTCCCTTGATCATCCACCAATTTTGCTTTTAGAGAAAAGTAACTCTTAGGATCCACCAGTTGCTTTACCGAGCGCATTTCCTTTTGCGTTAATTGATGATAGAAATTTTCGACAAAGCTATCGACGGTTTGCCCCAGCTCTAACTCACTGGACTCAAATACTTGATCGCTTTCTTTATTCAGCGTGTTAACCCAGTCGATTAATAGACGATTGTCAGAAAGGCGCTCCTCATTGAATTCAATCTCAAAGAAGAAATGCTTGCTGATTCTTCTTCCTGCAAAAAATGTATTCAGGTCACGTACTTGATCTTTATATTTCCGGTAGCTTTTAGCCGTAGCTCTAAACACGCTCTTTATTTTATCATAAATTGTTCTGCGACAATTCATGCGACTACTGTTAAGTTCGGAAAGCTTATTTCCTACATCTTCTAACAGGCCGATTCCCCAAAGCATCGAAGTTTCCAGAACCCTAAAATGAAATAAGCGTTCCTGGATCTGCGCATGAACATCCGCATTAAAATTTGCGCTGCCTGGTTTGGTAAAAGGAAGTGCTAATTCCAGATAATAATTTGTATACTCGTTGTGTGCAGAGTCGAAGTCACCTTTTGCACGAGATGCATCTGAATGAGATCTTTCTAACAGCTCGGTATCCTTGATGTGGATACGAATTGCTTCGACGTCCTCTTCTAACTTTGATATTGAAACCTGTTTTTGGGCGAGTCTCTCTAAGCTGTCGGCCAAAAGCAGGTCATCATTAGGTATCGAAACTCCAAGTTCGGCTACTTTGACCCTATATTCCAACAAGTTTGCTTCAAGTTTTTTGTGATGTTCTTGATTTGTGTGGCGGGTCCTTTGCCACGTCTCAACCAAGACTTCTAGTTCCGATATATTATTTACAACGGTAAGTTCACCTAACTTGCTTCTAAACTCGTTATTAAGCTGTTCTATTTGATAATCAATATGTTGAATATATTTAGTGGTTTCGCTCAGAATAGCTATGTCATTCTCAACAGTATTAAGATGAATAGAACTTACCAGCCTCAAATCAAAAACTTCCGGGACTAACTGATTGTCGTACGGCTGTCCTAACTGAATCTTTCGTAATTCATTTTTAATCCCAAAAAGCTGTTTTTGTCTATTTTCTAGTTGTTCAGATAAAATCGAGCGTGCTTCCTGTATCGTTTCGGTACTGGATAGTATTTGAGGCTCATCCCTCCGACGGATCAACTGGCTTAACGGCCCAGTTGATAGCCAAAATCCCTCAGCCACCTGTGGCTCTGGAAGGATATTCTGAGATGATATGATTGTTAAATCTGTAACAAATTTACTTCCTATCGATATGTCAGTAGGTCTCCCAAAACTAGTTGAAAGCAGATGAAACAATATGGATTCTTGTTCCAAGGATAGTGGATTGCCTTCTCTCAAAACTTCGCTGAACAGAGTATTATCGATATTATTGTCGACAATTTTTTTTAAGTCCTCTGCTTGCTCAATTAAGTCCTTATTATGAATTAACAAATTTTGCAGTTGTTGTTCTTGCTCAGTTGCCTTCTGGCGTATATGATCTATTGATTTGTAGTCATTTAGGATTGGCAAAACATTACATGCCTTATTGACCAGAGTTTCTATTGGTACATTTTTGTCTACAATGGTTGTTGTTTCGAAGTTTGTCAGACTGGGTACTGGAATATTATTTAGCGTTTCTTTATCCCGTAGTAGCTTTTCTGTTTGTTTTTTTAGATCATCACATGTAAGTAGGGCAAGATATATAGCCTCACTATTAACACATTCTTTATCGACTGCTGGGATCAAATGGTCTTTTAAGTTGATAATTTGGGCCTCTAAGAAACTCATTGATGACTTGTTCTCCTCTAACTTTTCCCCAAGTTGCCTGATATATTGAGTATCTGAATCCAATTCAGATCTCAACTTAGCTAGCTCTGCTTTTTTCCATAATATTTCCTTTGTTAACTTTATATCTTCGAGGTGCTTCAAACTGAGCAGATCAATTTGGCGCTTTGTAATCGACATGCTGATTTCTCCTAAATCTTTATATCTGGCGAGTAGGTTCTTCAAATCCTCTTGATGGCGCTTAAATTCTGCGTAATATTCTTCTCCAACCTCGTCAAATAAAAAATCTTTTAACATTGCGGAATTAGTCGGATCAAAATTCTTCGCCCTCGAAAATGATTGTATAATACGGGCAAAAGCTTCTAGATTATTCTCAGTAGCAAGATTGATTGGCAGTAGTTGAAAGTTTTTTAGAAATAGATGGTATCCCTGAATGTCATTTTTGTTATTGAATGATCGGAGATGTAGTCCAAATTTGTTTCTTAAACTAATCGCTAACTCAGCTACGGATGGTACTGATCCCGCTATTAAACAATCACTACTTTCGATCAGATCTTTTTTAGTGAAGGAAATATCTGTCACTGTTAAATTTAAAGTGTTTATATCAGGCCGCTGAGTTACAACAAAGGGTTTGATAGGTGCCCGGGGGTCTTTGGAAATACACACTCCAATGATTACAAATCGATCTTTATCCACCTCTACACTCAGAAACGCATACGCGTAGGGATGCTTGTATGGGATTGACTCTATGCTACGATCTGACTTTTGAAGGCCATCGGTGCCAAATCGTATTAATCTACGATCCTGAACAAAGATGAGTTGGATCAAATCTGCCAGTACCGATTTTCCTATTCCATTCTTGCCTGTAAAATCGGTTCGAAATTCATGAATCAAATAATCCTGGTGATAGTGCTTCAGCACACCAACCGTAGAAATTTTGTGTATTCTAGGATACGACACCGCTATCATCTTTGCTCAATTTTCTCGCTATTAATGTATCAAAGAGGACTTCCGGATTTACCAGCTCCTTCGAATAGATGTCCTCCAACCTATGGATGCTTACGTTGATTATGAATTTAAAATTGCTACCATCAATGTTTTTGACACTAAGCCATCCCAGATCGTCAAACCGCTGAGCCATTTTTTTAAAATTGGTTCTCACGAACGACCACTCCGTGTCAGTGTAGTTGTTCCCTTCATTAATTCTACTAAAGAAAACTAATTTATATTTCTCCTGGCGCTCACTGTTAAGGATAGTGTCCTTGATATCATCCCAACTTCCTTCCTTCACACGATCAAAGCTTTTTTCGTAGTACATTGTTAAGAGCATCAGTCCAAACAGAGTTTGATTTTCTGTTAGTGGAATATGTAATTTGGGGCCACTTAGTGCTCCAAGTTCTGATTCGGGCGGGAATAGATAATAATATTTTTCAGATAGTCCTATTTGCCTGACAAGAAGATCTAAGCCGTACAAGCGCTTATAAAATATAAAGAATCTATTAAAATATGATTCTTGTGACAGCAAGTTGTATTCTTCTGGATCTGTAAATACCTGTATATGTCGACCATTAAGTAACTTTATATTTATGTCGGCAAACTTGGATTCAACTTCTTCCTCCATTAAGAAATCGTAGTCGCCGGGCCGTTTCGCTGAATAGTCATTTTCCATATAGCAATTGTTTTGTCTGATGAAAATTGAGGCTCTTTTAATACCTCGATTGAAAAGGTGTTTGATTTACTAAGTTCGCTGATCACACTTGTACACATTATTAATGGAATTTCTATACTAGCGGTAGCCTCATAAACCTCCCAAAATTTCAGTGACAAATCGAGATGGTCAACATGATTGAGTTCTTCTAGAAGCACATTTACATAGCCATCAATTTCTTCTTGTTTCTCAAGAAGTTGAGATATTGCTGTGTTTTCTGCTTCAAAATAGCTCGGGCTGATCGTTGGAATAAAACTCTCTCTCAAAACCTGTACCTCAAAATCGTACTTTTTTATGTCAATGAATCTAACAGGTTGATAAGTAATGCTTTTTGGCCTAAACGGAAAGATGAATGTTACTCCATATTTTTTGTCAAACTGGGAATGATCTAAGCAATGATTTAGTAGCCGTTTGATATTTATACGCAGTCTTGCATGCTCCTGAAAATTGGTTTGTAGTTCCGTCAGCTTTTCCTCTGCGTAAATTATTTTATCAATAATGAAATCAATTCGACCTTCGATTTCGTCAAAATATGTTTCAACACTGGCAACAATGTTTTGCGCCCTTTGAAAATCATCCTTTAAATCCTTCTGTATATTTAGAGGTGATACCTTAATTTGAGAATACAACGAATCTAATACTAGTTGTAATTGCTGGGACAACTCTTGCCGGATACTCAATGTACGTTGTATATCATACGCCTTAGCTGCTGCCAGGTGAAACACTTCAACAAAATCGTCGATTTTTTGTCCCAGTGTCTGTTCGTCATTTCTTAGGATAGTGCTTAGTTCGCTAAGTGTTCCCTTCAATTGATCGTTAAGTCCTGCTATATGATCATTAATCGTTCGCCGTGCTGCACCATCAAAGCTTTGCTGGTACCAGCTTTCAAGCTCTAAAAGTGATCTGATTTTTTCTGTATCAATAGTGGCGTACTGCTCGACGCTGCTGGAAAGGGAGAACTTTTTACGTGCAGAATCGACTCTTGTAAAAATCAACGCCACCAATTCCCGTGAATGGTCGGTTAAGGCATACTTACCTTCCATCCTTCTAAGAGGTCGTTCAATGAAATCACCAAACATCCTTTGGAGGAAGTCATCAACATTTGGAGATACAACTCCTGTTACCTCATGAAGAATTTCCTTTACGTCTTGATTTGTAAAATAGTTGTCAATATCCCCACTTTCTATTCGCTGATGAAGCATTATTAATGTAACTCCGTCTGTTCTTGAAGGGATGTATTTATTAAAAATGTTTTTTGCTTGATCAGGAGTTTTCATTGTCGTTAAACATACAAATCTATTTGGGTTTGTAACAGGCCTAAGTAAATTCTCATAATACCGAATTTAAACCTTTGCCTCGCAATCAATGATTATAAGCCAAGAGGAGTAGGTATTTTATATTTTGATTACAGATTGTCTTGAATAAACTTGATTTTGCTTTAACATTAAGTTCTTAATCTGTATTTTCTACCCGACGTGTATCAGTTTCGTTCGATGGGATCACCAATGTCCTGTAGTCCATAAAGTCATACCTTTCTGAGCCATATCAAAATTTAAGTCTCCATCTGCACTGCATATCGAAAACATGGTTCAAAAAGTAGGTTCAGTCAAAATATTGGTTTTATATTTGTGAGACTAACTTTTTGATACCAATGAACAAAATTTTTGGATACGCGCGTGTTTCGACTGTTGATCAGAGCACCGATACACAAATTGAGGCTTTGGAAAAATATGGATGTGATAAAATATTCCAGGAAAAAATCAGTGGCCTTTCCGTGCAAAGACCTAAGCTTGACGAAATGCTATCCTTATTAAGAGAGGTAGATACAGTTGTTGTATCCAGGTTTTTCAGATTGGGTAGGAGCAGGGATCATCTTATTAGCCTGGTTGGAGATTTTGCCAGAAAAGGAATTGTGTTCAAAGCACTGGACCTCGGCATTGACTCATCAACACCGGCAGGAAAGATGGTCATCGGTATTTTCGCATCGTTAGCAGAGTACGACAGAGAAATGATCCTAGAGAAGACGAGAGCAGGACAGCTACTTGCAAAAGCGAAAGGAAAGCATGTGGGCAGACCGAGTGGTGTAAACGAGGTTAATTTTTTAAAAGTTAAGCGCGGTTTTGACAAAGGCCTTTCCGTTTCGGAGATTGTAAGTTTGACGGGAATAAGTATTTCTAGTGTAAAGCGGTACAGAAAACAAATTTCCAATAATGGCTCATAATTAATTTTGCAAGCGGCACTTGCGAAATTGCGAAAAAATAAACCCTGCCAACGATCAAACACTAATTCCCGAGCAGCGGCGAGATAATTGGATAGGGGAGGATTACTTAGCAGGGAATATCCATTGATTCTGATAGAACGAGATTTCATTATTTTGACAATATGAAGGTGTAGCGAAATAAACTAACGTTTAAATAGGTACACATTTTGGATTTTTAAAACACTCCTGCTCAACCTATAAGCAGTGTAAAAGCTTGGGAAGCTGGAGACTATTTTGTCGGCTTTATCTACTATAACAGTACACATAATATGGGAATGTTTCACTACACAGAGATTTCGGTCGACATGGATTAAATCATATGCTGCTGAAAAAGGTTGACAGTCAGCCAGTTTAAGGTAATGGTCTGGATACTGGACATTTCCAAAACGGATTTTCTTATATGGGTACCATTTAAGTGGGGGAGGTCCGGTTCGGTAATGTGCCTGATGAGGTGTCAACCGGGTCGCAGGGCGATATCCTAGCGACGCATGTGGCCTCATAGCATTATAATTGTTGATCGCCTTTTCGACAGCTTCGTATGCTGATGAAAAAGAAACAAAGCTTCTTATCTCAAAATCATCGGCTACAGCCGCCCGGTGTAAGTGTCCTTGCCCGTCTAAGGTCTTGTCCAGGTGGCGACCGACGATTTTTTGAGAGTAAGCATCCATAATAACTGTACAGTACTGGAACTTCTTTACAGATTTTGCAGGCGTGAGGTCCCCCCTGAAAACAAGGGAGGACCTCACGAGTTTCCTATACTGTCAATCAGAATACCGATACAGAGAATGGCTTCCTGTAAGTGTAGGATGGTGGAAAAGATATCAGATAAAATATATTAAATTGCTTAAATACAGATGAATACATACCATATCGAATCTATTTAAAAATTGTGTGGTACCTCATGCTAGTATCTCGAAGCTTGATTTTGTGAATGAGAATGTCACATCCATTTTACCAAGTCGTCCTCAATTAAGAATATTCGTTCATCTTCTCCTTCATCAATATTTCTTAGCCACAGCAGTGCCCCGACCGGTATATTTGTAAACCTAACATGCGTAGTTGTCGCCGTTTTTACACCAAGTGATTTCCAGTTTTTATCATCCCAATAAAAAAGCTCATAACGCATACCACTGTAGATTCCATTTTTGTCATTCCGCGGACAGTAGCTTATTGCAGATATAGTGATGCTTTCAGATAATTCTATGCCCACCCAAAGTGAATCAGTAGATGATTGATTTACAATTATATCTGGCCTCTCAAAATTTATTGCATCGTGGTATTGAACAGTCTTTACATGACTGAGAAGGTCATCATCGAAAATATTTTTAAAATTATCTTTTGTTAGACCGGCTGAACCTATGTACCTCCCTTGCACTTTATCTAATTCTCGGTTGTAAAAAGAGATGGAGGCCGGACCACTTTTAAAATGGTAGTTAACTGAGGGAAATAAAAATCGTATGAATCTACCACGCTGAGGGTTAACATTTACAAACTGAACCTGCATCTCTGGCTTCTTCTCTATAATATGTAAATTCTTCGCGTTATTAAAATTTATATTATCAGCAATCTGGAATTTCCCTCCAATCATATCCATACACCTGGGGCCATAAATTCTTGGGTAAAGTATGGGATATTTCCTATTAAAGCTATACTCCATATTTCTGCCGATGCGTTTAACATGCTTTACAGTGCCGTGCTTATCAACTGAGATAGGAGATCCCGCAGGTACGAGTTTCCCGTTAAGACTGTAAGCAGGAAGATATACCATTTCTCTTCCCATTTTGGAAAATATAACCTTACCATTTACCAACTTACCCAGGCACAGAGGAGTCCACTCAGTCTTATCAAACGTACACAAATACATATCTGAATTCTTGGAAATGTCTAGCTCTATATCTGTTACTGGAAAAAGGTTGTCTGTAATATCTTCTTTGGTCGCCTGATCATAGAGTTCAAAGTTGAGGGACTTAGGATCTATGAAAAATTTAGAAAGATAAACCTTTGGAGCTCTATTATCTAAATAGAATTCATCGGGGTTAAGGTAACCAGTCGAAAAGTGGTGCCATTCTCCCAAACTGTCTAAAACTGCATTGAATTCATGCATGCCTGATCGGACACCCCAGTGAGGTATTGTACTTGCGGCTGATGCGATACCTAGACTTCGTAGTACAGCGATTCCCAGCGCTGTCTGATCGTAACAGGTTGACCATACTCTTCCTTTGAATAAGTTACTTAACTTGATTCCAGATGGTGAGCTTAAAATGAGATTGTCATCATAAATTGTATTCTGAAGCCATTTGTTTATGTAGCCACATACTTTAATTGGATCAGTAGTATATTTTAAGGTGTCCTTAACCCAAGCCAGCTCAGTAAAAATATAGCCCCTCCATTCATCAATCGGTTCAGAGCCAACCCTATAAGGTAAGATATATTTGCAAAATTCGTCGAAAGAATAAGATTTCGACCAAGGATTATCCCAAGCTTTAAAAGCGTATTCGATATTGTTGATTAGGAAATCGGCTGTGATGTAATCTATATCTTTAATTTCTTTTAGCTGCTTTAATTCGATTTCCCCTATTGTATTAAAATGCTCTTTCCATAAGTTATTAAATATTTCTTTCCTGATTGTCCTGTCCGTAAGTGAGTCACCAGTTAATTTGAGAGACTGGTCCGAATTATACATACTGGAGTAAATTGTATCGTACAGCGCACATTTAGAATTATAAAACGAACTATGATATGGCATATTCTTTATTAGATAAACGGCAGCTTTGTACTTGAGGCTGTCCTCAGGGCCTGAATAATGATCAAGAACTTTCTGAAGTTCTTGTCTATTACCGTCAGATGAAGAAAGTACCTTATCTAAATGAGCATCTTTCCTGGTACACGCATGAAGTGAGATAAAAATTAAAATAGTAATAAAATGCTTCATATTATAATTGAGATAGTAAGAATATTAATATAGTATAAGAGCTAAATGTATTTATTAGAATTTTATTAAAGTAAATTATTTATTCCCGATAGATTTAATTTTATCGATATTGGCACATTAATATTTACATTGAAAATTTTAAAATGTGATTTTATATAGAATTATATGTATATATACTATATTTTTTACATTATTCAGCATTTTATTTTGCAGTTTTATGAAAAATAAAAATAATATATCATATTGCATAATAATTAAAAAATAATATTCCAACGTTGTGAATTAATTGTAAGTAAACTAATTTGTGCCGTTAAATTTGATTGATACAATGATTATAATCTCTATAAATGATAAAACATGATAATATAAACGGCTATATGATTGGTGCATTTAGTGTGAACAATATTGTATCACTTTTATTTATTTGTTCTACATTTATACCCTTAGTTATACAAACTAATCATGACAATGAATACTTAGCTTATTCTTTGTTATCTTCTAAGCCAATTTACTTTATTAAATATTTATCTTTTGCATTTTCGTTTTTTTTGGCGTTATATTTAATTTCAAAAAAAATAGTTTGTATTCGTATTACATACATAGATATATGCATTTTATCAGTTATTTTTTTTATAATTACAAATAGATATTTGTTTAAAAATAATATTTCATTTTCCCTGCAATTTTATGAGTTAATAGCTTTATTTCTATTTTATCTACTAATTAGAATAATGATAACTAGATTCTATTATATTTTAGTTTTATTCATTTCTATAGGTGGAGTTTTTCAATCATTAGTTGGTATGCAACAAATTTTTGGGAATAGATCATCTAATAGTGATATTTTTTCTATAACTGGCGGATTTTTTAACCCCGGTCCCTATGGTGGTTATTTATGTATGACTTTGATCTGTTGTATTGGTGTATTAGTACATAAAGCACATTTATTAGATAATTTTATACCGAATAAGTTTTCATATATATACATAGCTAAACAGATAATTAGCTATATTTTAATAGCTTCATGCATTTTTATCTTCATATTTTTGGTTAAGTCTGAATCTAAGTCATCTTATATTTCGTTGGTTTTAGGGATCATATTATTATTTCAAGATAGAGGTATTAAATTTATTAAACATAGATTTAAACTGACGAACCATAATAGCATATTGTATATTTTTGGATCACTTCTCCTCGTATATTTTTTATTTTTTATTTATAACTATGATAGTGCTTCTTCAAAGGGAAGAATTCTTATATGGAGAGTCACGACCAACATAATATCTGATAACCTGTTGCTAGGACTTGGTTTTGATGGATTTAAGAAGATTTATATGGAATACCAAGGAGAATATTTTGCAGGTAGATATTCTGATGCTGACGTGTATATTTCGGATAATTCCATGTATGCTTTCAGTGACATTTTACAATTTACTGCAGAAAATGGTATTTTTGGATTGTCTATTGGAATGTTCTTAATGTATATTGTTATATTTTCTAAGTATGATAGTGAATATAGAGATTTAAAAATATTATGTATGTCTCTACTTTTTTCTGCATTTTTGTTTAGTATGTTTTCCTATCCGAGTCAAATTTTAGATATAAAATTAGTGCTTGTAGTTGCCTTATCTATTCTGTCTTCTATTAGTAAGTATAATATAAATATTAATATATCGATTGGTCGATATATGTGGTGTAGATCTTTTTTAATTTTATTTTTTTTATTCGGAGGTACTTATACATTTTTACATATAAGATCTGTAGAGGATGCTTATGAGAAGTGGCAGAATGGACTCATGAGCTATAGTTTTGAAGAATATGAAAAGAGTGTTGATCAACATAGAGAAGTTTATAAAATATTAGGTAATAACGGAGAGTTTCTGATGAATTTTGGTAAGTCGCTAGAGTTATCCGGTAATTTTAATGAATCTATTGTTGTGTTAGAAAGAGCTAAGTTATTTATGAATAATACGATTATTGAACTTGCTTTAGCGAATTCTTATAAAGAGCTAAAAAGGTGGAGTGATGCTGAGCAGTCCTATCAGAGAGCGATATTTATGATTCCATTTAGGTTATATTCTCACTACTTGTTAGAGAGGCTTTATAGAGATTCTGGTGAATGCGAAAAATCATTTGATAAGGCATTGAAAATACTGGATATGAATGCTAAAGTTCATTCTGTTGCAGTAGACGAGATTAAACATGAAATGAGAGTTGTGGTGTCAGCTGGAAGGTGCAATTAAGATTTTATTAGTACAAGTCAATTTTTATTCATCTAACTTAATTTTATTTATGTGCAATTTAACTTTTAAAGCTTTTTTTTTCTGTTTCCTTTCCTTTTTTATCATTTCTTGTTCTAATGATAAAACAATGATGGAGGACGAATATCATGAAGTGATATTCGATGGAAACGGATTAGAACCGGCATCTTTCAATGTGAATAAGAGGAAAGCCATCAGCGTGTTTAATACACCTATAGAGATCCGGTGGGTATCCAGAAACTATAGTGTAGAAATTGCTGAGGCTATAGACAGGTTGGTAGAGCTGGGTGTAAATATGAGTGATTACGACTTGACTAAGATGCGACTGAACAGTTATAAGGATACGCCTACCCATGCATTATCTATTCCGAAGGTTGGACTTCTGGACGTAGAAGAGCTAATCGTATATATTAGCCCTGGAAAAACTATTTTTTCAATTGCAAAATTCGATAACGCTAAGAATGGTGAAAAGACATTCTCTTTGACATCTCTCGATAGTAAGATTATTCACTATAGCATGAATCTTGGCTCTGACAATAAAATCAAAAATCTGAAAGTACGTAAGATACCAATGGTGGAATCATCAGTAACTTTAGCGAGTCTAAAAACCAGTGCAGCTCTGGCTCAGGAGACTTGTCCTAACAGGACTTCAAATTTCTCAGATTGTATGCTTTGCGCAATTCATGAAGAGTGTGGTACTGATTGGGCATGTCAAGCAGCATGTATGGCTGCACCTGTCGCATGCTTAATTGGTTTTGGACTAGCTTGTGGTATAGGTTGATACGATTTTGCAATTTTTTTATCAAAATGTTAACATTATGACTTCAACTTCAAGACTTTTTGTTTTTAAATCTTTGTTATCTGGCATAGCCTTGATTATTGTCGGTGCCTTCCTATTTATTCGTATACAAGATAAATTCTATTCCTACGGGTTATGGTGCGCTGGCTTGATTCATTTAATATTTTTCTGCTTTTTTTTATATAAATATTCTAGAAAGAAATGAATTAAGATATGTTGATATTCGTTCTCTTGCTATTAGGTTAAAGTAGTATTTACGCTATTTCACAATTCATTTTGTTATTTTAATTTCTGTTAATGTATTGCATAGGTTGATGATATCTGATGGTTTTCGATATTGTACTAGAGCAGGTGGTCTTATAAGACCACCTGCTACTTAGAAACATTTACTTATACGTTCAATACTTAGTATTCTTTGTTCTGTGGTTTGGCTACTCTAGTTGAGCCGCAGAGCAATTTTTTTAGTTATGGTAACCATTTTTAGGGTGCATTTCAAAACTACGCAGCCTGCTTTAATATCTGTGTGACACATCCCCATCGATTACTTTCCTTTATAACTCTGAGGTTAAGCATGGCCTGAGCGCCAATTGGAGTCCACCTCTGTCCACTTCTTTTCATCCTGCTCTGAATGACAGTTCTATGGGCGGCCTCAATTGGCCCACTCCCAATCATAAGCCCTTGATTTTTAAATACTTTGTATTTCATTCGCATCAGATTATTTTTATAATATTCCAATAACTTTGTTTGCTCTTTTTTTGTTGCTGGTGATAACTTTTTGAGTTTCGCTATGTTTTCAATAACCATTTCCGGGGTTCCTTCTAAAAGCTGTGTTTCTTGAACTTTCATCCACTTTCGGCGTTTATTTGGATTTTCAAAATGCAGCTTCGCAAAGTCAGACAAGTGTTCTACTGCATGGAAATAATCTAGTATATGGGTTGACTCTGAGAAGGTTTCGGTTAGATATTTCTGTATCCATATCGCCCCATCTGTGATAAAAACCAAGTTTTTTCTGTGGCTTTTGTATATTCCTAAACTAGCCTCAAATTTTGGAATAAAATCAATATATGAGCCTAAATGGCCGCTATAGGATGATTCCTCGAGTTTATATCGGATTTCGTTTTGACCTTTAGTGCCATTTTCGACCCGACTATCTTCCCGGAAAACCCGCCCGAGTTTAGCTTCTTGCCACCCTTCATCAGTCTGTATCATGCTGCCGTCAATAGAAGCATATACTTTTTGATTTCCAGTCAACTTAGGATGCTCAATTTCTTCCATTAAATCGGGAGTTAATTGATTACCAAGGAAATCGGTAACTCTATATACTTGACTTTCAGATACATTAATACCCAGAAAAGCATTGAGTAGATCATTGGATTTGGAGTAGACATCACTAACACCAGCTAATGCCATCAAATTTTGAAGATATGGGCTAATAAAAAAACCGTTGCACTTAGCCTGATAATGATGTGATTTAGCAAGTTCTATTTTTCCGAATCGGGTTTGACAATCGTTTTTTTTCGCTTGTCTATAGATGTTCCCTTTTTAAGGCTGGCTTGCATCACTTGACCTCCCAATTCTGTCCACACTTTTACAAAACCTTCTTCGTAGGCATAAAAGGTCTTTTCTGACTGTAAATCAGTTAATTTATCGTACTGAGCGTTTGCTAATGCCAAGAATAGTTTTCTCCATTTCATCCCTGAAAGGCTGGTTGTAGTAACGCTTGCCTTTCAACTTATATAATGCATTAGCTACTGCGCTAAAAATAGGAAGGAAAGGGGGGCTCCTAATCTCGCGGGGTCAAATTGATTTTTCACAAAATGAACTTTGATGCTTTTGGGTATTTCATTGATGCGGATCATTCTATAATTATTGAAATTATTCTTCTGGGGGAGCGCCGTATTTGAAAGTTAGCTCACCATAGAATGAATTACCTATTCCATCCACAACAGTGCCCTGCACCATATTGGTTGCTGGATCTGGATTGAAGACAATCCTACAGTCCATTGCGCTGATTACCTGCTCTACATAGGGCTGTCCATCACGAGTTACCATGTCTATGACATGCGCAGCATACGAGTTGTGACAGATGAAGGCTACCACACCACACTTGTACTTTTCATTACCAGGCTTTCCCCAATTGGACTTGTCGCGCACCAGCCCAGATCAAAGACACTGGCATACCTGTCAGGTTCATATTCATTGTTCTTCCCTACCTGATTCTTCTTTGCTCTTTTCAAAAGTTCCAATCTGAATTTTTTCTTCCCATGTTGAGTACGACAGGGAAATGATATTAGAGGAAACCAAAGCCGGGCAGTTACTTGCCAAATCTAAGGTAAAGCATATTAGTCGACCAAGCGGAGTAAATGAGGGTAACTTCATGAAAGTAAAACGCGGCTTTGAAAAGGGGGCCATCTGTATCTGAAATAGTAAGCCTGACTGGCATTAGCATCTCCAGAGTGAAGAGATACAGAAAAACGCCATTCTGTCAACGTCTCCAAAGTGTTATAGTAGGTATTCTTTTAAATATCAAGCATAATTATACAGAATGTTAACTCTGCGGGAAGAGTTAACATTCAAAGAAATGCATCACCCTGATTTCTGGTATTAAACAAATAAGATGGTGATATAGGAGTGATCCGACATAACGTTTAAGGAGCACGTTGATGCTTAGTTAATACAGATTGGAAAGAAGGAATCAGGTCTAACGGTATCTCTATACCGTTACTGCGTAGTATCATAAGGATCATAAACGCGCTAAACATTATTAACAGCAGCCTCCATGTGACTACCTTTATTATATCTAACATGCCCGTACGGGAAATCTTTCCTGCTTTTAGAAAAAAACCTGATTTAGAAAAGGAAACTTCCAAATTCTCTATATCGGATTCTTTATGTTCAATCTCAGTGGTCGTTATCATTTTTAATATAATTTGAATTAATGTGATCCTTACTATAGGTAAGGGTAAAAGTTTCTGGGGTGTAGCTGCGAACCGTGTTACAAACCAAATACATAGCTTTTAAAAAGGGTAGGACGCAAATTCGCGTTTTTTGAAAAATGTGGAACATAAATTATAAGTTGTTATAATCCACGCATTTATGAAAATTAGGACTGTGGCTAAGAAAAGCAGCCAAAATGCCTAAGTTTCAAACAAATCATTGTTATGGGCCAGAATGTAATTTTGAGGTTGTAAGGTGACCATTAAGGTCATGCCCTCTGTTTGTTCGGTATAAATCAGGTTCTGATATTCCCACTTCATACTTCTGTTTTCCTGCCTCCTTCATATCCTTAATTTTTATTTTGTGAGATATTGTTTGTGTTAATCGTGATGCAAAACACGGCTCAGGAACCAAAAAATGAAAGGACAAGTTATTAATAAATGTGGGACATAAATCATAAATAACTGATTATCAATGAATATAAAAGGTGCTGGGCGTAAGCCAATGGAAAGTGAATACAAAAGGGAAAAAAACATTCGGGTGAGATTGACTGAAGCGGAATTGTTACAGGTTCAGCAACTTTATAGAAAGACAAGGAAGCAGACAATTTCTGATATGATCAGAACTGTGATATTCAAAGAAAAGGTAACAGTTCGTGTCGAAAATAAGGAATTTCAAACCGTTATGAGAGACATTTCCAGCCTCTTGGATCAATCGGGTAAAATATTAAGAAGAAAGGCTCCAAAATATGAAGATCTTGAGCCTATAGTAGAGCGGTTGGAAACTTGTCTTAAGAATGCATCTGATAAGTTTGGGGCCAAGGTCCTTACTCTTGCAGATTTGGAAGACATAAATTCATAGCAGTTATTTCATAAAGGGGATAGGACCGAGAAGTATAAGATAGCAAAAAAGGTTGCTAATGCAACCTTTTCAGTTTCTTAGGGGTACGGAAATCACTTATGCTTCCTTAGCGGAAATAATAGAGGTAACTTCCGATCCCCCTTTCTGTATCTTTGCTCAGACGTGAGATTTATCAAGTCAAATGCTTATATCAAAGATACATAGATATTCTTAATTATGCAAAAATACAATCTAAGCTATACTGTAACTCCGATTCAAAGATTTTTCATAGACAGATGTATTGAGCTTCTGTATGTAAATAGCCTAGATACCTACAGACTCAGGTTACACAACCCTCTGACCCTTCTGAAAGAACTAATATCTGTTGGTAAGCTGACCGCAGATGGATTGCTGTCTAATAAAGTTTACATAAAAGACATATCAGAAGAACTGAGGTTGATTATAAGTGAAGGGAACCATGGATTCAATTTCAATAAATTCAGCGAGAATTATTTCATTACTCAGATTCTTAGTAAGAAAGAAAGTCCCAAAATGGTGTTGCAGGGTGCTAGAATCCTACTTTCTGACAATGCCGACTATCTACCGCGTCTCTTTGAACGGGTAAGGACATTGGCGAATTCTTACACGACTTTTCTTGATGAGCAAGAAGTGCTCAATCAAAAAGAGTATGACAAATGCCTTATAGAATTGAATACTTTATTAGGCCATCTTCTTGTGGAATTATTACAAAAAGGATTTTCTAAGAAATACCTCTATGACTTGTTTCAAATCTTTTTTATTCGCAAGACCGATGAGCACCTTGGGTTTAATGAGCGCATTGACATTTATGGGCAATTGATGGAAAAAGCCCCCGAAAAATTTGATATGGTATACTCCTTAGTTGGGACATCCTTTCAGGTTAATAAATTCAGCCTTATAGACAGTACGTACCAAACAGTGGATCGAAGGTTCAAAAAATCTTTGGAATCTGTGGTGAGTCAGAAGGTAACGGATTTTCTTTCCATGAATGACGGAACACTGATTAGATTTCCAATCATGGCTCATGATTATTATAAGGCTGTCGAGCTTTCCATGGAAAAAATCTCTAAGGACCTTGACGTGTATCACATGGGTTTTACCAAAGGTCAGGTAAAGATCTCCAAAAATTGTGCAATCATTGGAGAAGTTGATAAAGCCAAAGCCAACGTTTCTCCAGTCAATTTTCAAATTGACGGATACATCCGCAGTAATTCCACGGTTTTTGATCTGCTGTTAAGCAAGATAAAAAAGGCGGAAACAAATGGGGTAGATGAGCGCAGCTATGATAAGTTGCTGTCAGCAATCAGATATTTTAGAACCGGATCAGAAGCTGTTGAGCTGGAAACCAAGTTTCTGAACTATTGGATTGGACTGGAGTATATCTTTACTTCTGATGGCAATTCTGACTCAATTTCAAACATGAGGGAGCATTTTCCAGTATGCCATTCTAATGTCTATGTGAAAAGAGCATTACTCGATTTCCATAAAAGCATCAAGAGGCAGGAGATTAACGTTCATTTGGATGACTACAACGACGATCTGGATTATTTAACAAAATTCAATACATACAAAACCATTATTGAGCACAGTTCTGCTGAATTACCAAAATTTCGGGCACTACAATTTCAAGGGTGGACAAGTAACCCAGATAATATTCAACGGTCTCTTAAAAAGCACCAGGAAAACTTGAAATTGAATTTGACCAGGCTATATAGGATTAGAAATGAGATAGTACACAATGCAGCGATTAAAAAAGGTATACTTGTTAATATCGCCCACTTACGGTATTATTTCACATTTATTCTTAATTCGATTTTAGATTTTATGGCGGAACAACAAGTGGATCTGACAAACGATGGAAAGATAAGTTTGGATGACTATTTCATTTCTCAGAGTATTATTCAAGGCTGGCTTCAGAAGAGTACAATCCAGGAACATATGAAAGTAGTAAACCCTTCGGAGATCTTTTTCTAAATGTAAATTTTAACAAATATTTCAAAAATTGCTGATAAAGAGTGGCTTATTTAGATTAATATCGATATTTTAGAAGAAAAAACTTCATATGCCATTATTTATCCCATTCCTTATCAAGGGAGCTATTATAGTAGGAAAAGCTGTAATCGCTTCAAAAAAAGTAGCAGTGGTATCTAAAGTAGCCACTGGAGCTATTAATGCCTACGGGGCAACTGCTGTAGCAAGTACAGCAGCTACCGCATGCATTGCAATTGGAGGTATCTATTGGTCTGCAGAGAGGGTAGACGATGTGGAAAAATGCTATGAGACTTGGCAAAAGGGAGATTACCAGGCATTAGCTGGCCAAATGGCATCACTAGCATCAAAAATGCATTCTGTAGGCACTGATTCAATTGCCAATTCGTGGGGAGAGGTTTTGAAACACCAAGGACACAATAGTATGGATGTTTTAAAATTTGTCAAGGATTGTCTTGATTTAAGTTCGGAGGCATTTCGTGAATTTAAACGGCCTGCTTTAAGCTGAGATGTATTTCTATAATTATTTAAGAGTCCTCAGTCTCACAGAATGGGGACTCTTTTTTAATGGTCTACTTCGCAGGTCAAATGCTTGGGCAAAAAAGTTGTATAACTAAATGTTATGTTAAATATACACTGAGATTATTTAAGGTATTTAGCTCGAATTACTACGCTCCTATGCTTTTGGATGCCGTAGCTTCCTATATCTCATTTACAAAAGTTGTTCGAGTGAATAGCTGATCACTTTCTCAACCTGTACAGATATTTTACAGCTAACAAAAACTTCACAATCATTCCCTAAATTCGTATGGATGCCTGATACACAGGCTGATATTAAATGTGTGAACGATAACAGCGCGAAGGATGAACTTACAATCAAACCTACAGTATCCATTTTTTAAATACATCTTGGAAGAATTTTCAGGAAGCTTTTTTCAGAATGATATTACCTGTTTAAACAGAATGCTTATTCTATATCACAACAGGTTGCTTTTTTCCATTCATGATGACACAGATCGCTACCTGGACGACTATAAAGCATACTTACATAACCCGGTTAATTTTTGGTATATTCCTTCGATAAGAAGAGAATGTATTAACCGGGTAAGGCTTAGAATGGCATATATTCTGGAAAATAACCGTATCATTTTTGAGCAGCTGCTGGCAAGAAATGATTACAACTCTCCGGAGGCGAAGCAGCAGACACTTGTTCAGATTTATCGATGGCTTGAGGTGCTACCAGAAGCTAATCAATCAACTTCCGGTGTCGATGTGAATGAATGGAAAAGAGAGCTGAAGAAAAACGTCGTAGATTCCCTTGTATCCCCCGTTGAGATCACAGTGCAAAAAGTATTAAAGAAGTCAGGGTATGGTCATTTTTCTGAGTTGCTGACAGGAGAGACATTTGAAGATAAATATGAGAAATTCCAGCGGCTAATCACCATTCTTATTGATAACCAATGGATTGAAAAAGCAAATCGGGATGACCTATACATGTTTAGATACAGTGGACGAGGGGCTCGACTTCAACTTGCTGCACTGTATTACGTTTTAAATGCTGGTGGACATATTACAGAGGAACTCATGGCTACACAGATTGCTGAACTGTTTAATGGTTGGCTGACCCACAAAATATCAAAGGATTCTTTTATCAAGGCTTTTCAGGCGGAACAGCAGGATACTTTTAACTGTGGAACGCGTCAGTCGAGATATAAATATGTGCAGGATTGCAGGCTTTTACTCCGCGATTTATAATGGAAATCCTGAAAAATTAAGTTCTGTGATTCTTTTCATTCCCGCCCGAACGGCGGGAATTTTTTTGATGCGCCCTCAGACCAATTTTGCTGCGTGTTAAACTTAAACGGTAAGCAATATGGTTAATGGAAAAACAAAAGTATCCGATCTAACTGTCGAAGAATTGGAGCAGATACTATCTAAAATTAATGTCCCGTCTCCCAGCGATCAAAGTCAAATTGTAATGGATGCCTCGCAAGCGTGTGAATTTCTGGACGGCATGTCTAAGGATGCGCTCTACTATCGATGCATGCACAACGTAATTCCCCACATTAGAAAGGGCAGGAAGCTCTACTTCATCAAAGATGTGTTGGCGCAATGGAAAATTCAGAATATTCCTGGAAGTGAGAAGATTGTTTCTTCTGTAAAGCCGGAATAATTAACTGTTCTGAAGCCTAAACTGAAAGAAGTATAGTGCTTTCGCTGGTGTAAAATCTAATAATGGTGAAAATGTCTGAATGTAGAATAGACCCGAGAACCAGCTCTCAACGGATGCTTAGGTGATCGTATATATCATAACGTTCATTATTTTCTTTTAACTGGAAGTGCAATGGATAAGGAAACATTAGTCAAGCTATTCGAGCGGCGTGATAAGAAAAGAAGGCGAATACTTTATGAGCAGTATTTCGGCCTAATGAAATCAAATCTTACGGCTAGCTTCATCGCGGAGATAATTTGCAACGAGCTACAGAGAGAAAATATAGTCAATGCAGCAGATATCAAGTTTTGCAGATATCATTTCAAAAACAAATCTGTTGCCACAGTCTATCAAAAGCCAATTATTCCGGTTCCAGGTTTACCTGCTGCGCAAAAAGAATTGACAACCCGTCAAGTGGATGGTTTTGCAGGCTTCTGTTCCGATCCGGATAATATGAATACACATGAAAACCTGATTGTTGAATCTAAATTTTCGAAAAAATGAAACGTAAATTCCATTATGTGCTGCAAGCCAAAGGTGGCGTTGGTAAGAGCTTATTTACATACTTGAGAGCGCTGTCCGATGAAAATGGCTCTTCCGCATTCATCGACGTGGATCATTCCACAAAAACATCTACACGTCAACTCAAATTTCTGGGGGAGGAGAGGAGAGAAAGTCTTTCATTGATTAACAGCCGTGATGTGCTGGTACGTGACCTATTCATTGGTTATGTAGAGAGTTTAGTCAATGCGCCATTTGAACAGATCTATATGGATTTTGGTGCTCCTGAAAGTGAGCAGTTCCCTTCTTTAGTATCCAGAGATCTTGACTTTAAAGCGTGGTGTGATATACTTGAAAATGAGGTTACTTTTCATATCATCATTGCAGGGGGCGGTGCTTACCGGGCATGTGTCGAGTATTTGGATACTATTATTAAAACCGTTGATGGTAGATTTCGGATTATTGTCTGGGAGAATATGGGCACATTTAAACAGTTTCCAAGTTTGGCTGAAGAGCTTTCGAAAGTCTGTGAAAGGTTTGGATTGGAGCTGCGCAAATTTGGAGACTTTGATGCTGATACATTGCTAGGGACCATGATTCTTGACGGTATCAGAAATGGTTACAAGCTAGACCAGTATGCGCCTGGCGCAAGAATACGTTTGATGGCTGAACTGAAAAACAATTTTGATCATGAACGAAGTTAGTAGGGAGGATATCATTCGTATTCAAGGAGCATACCGAAAAAAATATGGCATGCAGATGGATGATTGGTCAGCATCTGTGCTTTACGAGATTCATGAACACTTTGAGCAGCTTGATAATAGAATGCACATATCTGCACAACAAGTCAGAAGGGCAGGGGAGGCAATTAAAGGTTCACAAAAGGCTGTTCATTTCAAATCAAACTGGCAGGCATTCTTCTTTGGACTGGGGGTTACAGCTCCGGTGTCCCTTGTAGGAATAGTGATTTCAATTCTCATTTTTTGGTTTGCGAGCAATAGCCGGGATTATCAAAATAAGAAACTGATAATCGATACCTATGAGAACGTATCAAATTATGTGCTTCTGATGCAGAACGGCAAGACAATAAATAAAAGCGGAGCTTACTATCTGGTACTTGAACATATCCCAAAGAGAGGTGATGTCATTATCGGGAAGCACTACATTTTTGATCAGAAAAAGAAGCAGGTTTTAGTGCCGTTAGGTACAAAAAAGACCGTAGAAGCCAACAAATGAACTTGTATGAACTTTCTTAAACTTTAGCTGCCCAAAGCTAACTTTTATGAACTTCTATGGGCCTGGGCGTTGGTTTCTCCAAAGCCAGCTATCGCCGGTAGGTCGCAAAAAAGCTTCCACCGGCGAGAACTGGCCATGGGAAACCCCTGGACCCCGCTATTCGCCTTTGGGGCTCATAGCTTTTCAGACATTTTTAAATCTTAAAACTTATGGAAAATCAAAATAAAAAAGGAAGACCGGCCAAGTCTAAAGACAAGGTCAAACTCAAAAGCTTCAGTGTATGGGCGACAGAAGCCCAGCGCGCTCAGATCAGTGAGCTCGTAAAAAAAAGTGAAATGTCTGCCAGTAAGTTCTTTCTGACACTGGCCCTCGATACACCATTGAAGCTACCTCAAAGAAAAACCCTCCCCGCTTCAACAGCGGATTTAATCCGTATGCTAAAGCAGCATGCCGGTATGCTCGCTCTTGTGGCTACAAAGACAAAAGACCAGCAGATGCAATCTGAGAACTGGAGGGTGAGCAGTCAATCTGTCAAATATATGGCTGATCTTGTTATGCTTTGGATCTATGAGGATTTTCAGATCCGCAATGTGCATAAAACTTTATCAGATATACAGGAATGGATGAAAGATTTGTATGCATATCAGACTGCTGTGTTGCCAGATGGTGAAAGCAAAAGCCAGCTGCTCGAAAAGACATCAGCCTTGTATCATGCCAGCGCGCAGCTGCTTGAAAAATATCAGAATCACTATCAGCCTGAACAAACCCCTGATTTGATTCCGGCCTTTTCCTACAATGAAGGTGGCGGGGATATTCATGATCAGATTGAAAAGACACTTGATCAGATCGTAAACCGAAGAAGACGATGATCGGGAAAGCAGGCCTGGGCAGTTTTCCGAAAGGGATTTTGGAATACTGCTACTACGAAAAGGAGCTGACTGAAAAACAAAGACAGAAGCTGACGTTGGAAGACGTCAGAGGAGAGCTGGTCTATGTGCAGCATTTGGCAGTGAAGCTGCAAGCAGACAAACGGCTTGATCTGAATTATCTGGCCAGTCAGTTTCTTGATCAAAGAGATATGAACAGAAGACTTACCAAATTCATGTGGCATCAGTCGTTTAGTTTTCCGCCTGGCGAGAAGCCGACGGATGAGCAGATCACTGATATCGCAAGAGAATTTGCCAAAGACTTTGGGTTCATAGACAATCAGATGCTTGTTTTCAGACATACAGATACCGAGCACAATCATTTCCACCTGCTAGGAAACCGGCTGAATTATAAGGGTAAAAACACCGCCGATCATTTTAATAACTTTCCAAAGACCGGCCAGTTTTGCCGGAAGATGGAGCTTCAGCTGGGACTGACCATCACCCCGCAAATGAATATGCTGCTGGAAAATGACAAGCGGCAGACTGTCGACAAGAGGCGTCTCGCGCTAAAATCCTTGATAGATAGTCTTCTTACTAAGTCGGGATCAATGGATCTGTTTAAAGAAGAGATGCTGAAAGCCGGATACAAAACCTATACCGGGCGGGGTATCGCGTTTTTTGATCCGAAAAGTAAGATGAAGGTGAAAGGCTCTGATCTGGGAAGAGAGTATTCCCTTTCAAATCTAGAGAAACGGATCGGTGTGCAGCCGGAATTATTGGTAAAGCAGGAGGTGAAGCAAGAAAAAAGACGAAACAGAGGTAAGCGTATTGGCTTTTAACTGATCATCAGTTTCGCGATAACATTGTTGTGATTTTACTAAGAAAAGAAAATACCGGCTGGCACTCGCCAGCCGGTATCTTTAAAGGTCATGTGTGCCCTGAAGAGCAATAAGCAAAACCCAGTTGTATATGTCTGGAATATCCAGGGCATTTAATCAAGCCATCAAGACCTGATCCTGCGGCTGTACAAGCAGCCTCGTTTAGATTTTCATTTCGTCTATCAGCCGAAACTAACCTGAATGCTTTTCCCTCAAAGCAATACTGAGCACTTTGCAGCTTCATATTTTTTCTCACAACCTCTCCGTGTTCTCAGAGAGAGGATTGGGAGAAAAAATATTATTGGGGGGAACCACGTCAGAAACAGGCGGCCTCGCATTTTGCTTCGCCGGACAATTCCAGATTGATATCCATTATTCGACCAATACGGCGATGCCGGCTTTATCTGCCTTACGTTCTATTTTTTCTTTTAACCCGTAATATCCCCAGTTCCGAAGCAGAAACGGATCCTTACCTGCCGCCTCTTCCTTTTCTGTTTGATCCACCAGCAGCAAAGTCGCTGCTTTATTTTTGACGCACAAATCAATTAAACGCTTGCTATATACGTGCTGCTTCTGATTAACGTAAGCGCGCTCTGAGGCCTGAAGGTTGACAATCGTGTTTTGCCGGATACGTTTCTTCGAAGCTTTATTCATAAAAGCTGTGGCCCTTTGCTTTCTTTGGATCGCTGCTTGGATAGCGAGCCTTTTATATAAATACTCGTCTTTATTTCCGATCTCATAGGTGGCCTTGCCGATTGTAAGGGTAAGGGGCACATCGAGCGACAGGCTTGCTTCTGCTATGATATTTTCATCCAGCGGCTGCGGCTCATGCTGCTTTTCAAATACAGCCAGCATAAAAATCTTTCTTTTGTCCATCACAAGTGAGCTCGTGCAAAGCTTGATCTCTCCGCCTGCCAGTTTTTGCAAAACCGCTCTCTTATCATAGATGTCACGGCCCAGATATGTCTTGAATGCAATATCAAACAAAGTGAAATAAAAGATTTTGCCTTCAGGGCAGCTTCTGAGGTTCTTAACGTCTGTACCTTTAAACGGAACAGGAATTTCCTTTTTAAAGGAAGACAAAGATCTTTCACCTGACATATAAAGCAGCTTGTTCTTTCCGAACTGCCCCGTTAAAGTGCTGTTCAAAGAGCTCATAATATGCATTGGAATCTGGCCCTTATAGTTGCGGGCCAGGATCTGATAGGTAGTATTCATCTTTGAAGTGCACAGCATACCTTCCGGATCTTTACTGATATCTGCTAGTTTCATTTTCGTCTGATCGTTCAGATAAATCAATTCCCGGATATGGTGCTGCACGTAGTGGTGTGTGTAGATCTGATTCGCTGCCTTAAAACAGACGTATCTCCATTTGTAGAGGGTGTCAAGTACTTGACCTTTGTATGCAAAGTCCTGTGAATCGACAATCAACCTTATCTTCCGTGTATAAAATGTCCTTTTCATCTGCGGGTTGGTTTAGCTGAGTGAAATTATTTGCGGCCTTGCTTCCAATGCGTTTTCACAATCTGGTAGGCTTGTATATAATGCTGCTGCACCTGATTCTGACACCAGCCCAGCTGACTGGCAATTCCTGCAAAGGACATTTTCTGTTCTTGTCTGAGTGCATACACTGTAGCCTGCGGCTGACTCAGGATATGACTGTATGGGTAATCTTTAACGGCTCGTTTCTCTTTCGGGCGGCTACTTTTATTCACGTGAACAATCTGTTTGAGCTGCTCTATGCTCTTTTCTATTTCAGTCGAAATATGAAGAGTATTCGATTTTAATCTTTCTGCAATCTGACGGGCTGGCAGGCCGTCAATGAAATGAAGCGTAGCTATCAGCTGGCGTTTTGCTGGCAGATACTGCATCACTCTTTTTAGTTCCTCGATCCTTTTTTGCTCCAATCCTGCGTCCTGTGAAGGTTGAGTATCAATAATTTCACCAAAAGTTTTTTCAAAATGGTCTATATGAAGCGATTGTCTGTATATCTGATAGTTTGGTTTCTGGATCTGTTTGAGTACCTGCCAGCGCAGGTTCATTCTGATGAAACGGAACGCATGCGGAAAGCTTTCTATCTTCTCCCTGTGTGCCCAGACTTTCAGATAACACTCCTGCAGGATACAGTCAACCAGAAACTCATCATCAATCAGTTCTTTGCCAATCCAGAAAAGACTGGAGTAGGATTTCTGATAGAAATAAGTCAGGCCTCTGTCATCGCCGGTTTGAAACAGGCACAGATTGCAGCTGTTCTTTTCGTTTTGGAGTGAGAGTTGGCGGAGTGACATGGAAAATGTTAAGTTGTGAATGACATATCTTACACAGTCGAGTAAAAGTCAGTTGCTGTTGTTTGATGAGTAACACTATAAAAGGATGTGTTTACACTTTCAAATGATCCAGTATTTCGTAAACTGATTTCAAATTTTTCTTAAAATCGGGGTCGCAGTTTTCGATAGTGATTTCTTGTAAAATCGTTAAGAGTCCTGCTCGATACCTGAATAAGTCTCCTTCGTCGGCGTCGGGTATTATAATTTCTAGCTGATTTAATCTATTATTATAAATAACCATAATTTCGATTTTCTGTAATATTATTAAGAATAACTTAAATATACAACAGTATATCTAAAATTTAAGTAATGTCAACGCCCAGTGGCGTTACATGGTACTGCCGAAGATTTTTAAGGAATTCGAAAAAAAAGCGCAACTTTGATAAGGATATATTCAGATAGTCGTAAATATGGCAACAAAACTGGGGGAGTATTTCAAATTGAAGTCCGTTAATAAAGCAGATATAGCAAGAAAATCTAAGCTTACAAGTCCGAGATTGACAGAGCTATCAAACAATCCTACAGCTAAACTTCGCGCGGACGAACTTTACCTTATAGCTTTAGCTATGGATGTGTCCCCGTGCGAACTTCTAGAATATGTATGTGGATCTTTGAAAAAGGATAAATAAGGGGTTTTAACCGGTCTCTATTCTAGTGAGGCATAAATTATTTTTAAGCCAGTAAGTTGATGTGCGAGGTAGAGATTTTATGTGGTACTAAATCGATTATTCGAAGAAATCTTTTTGTTTAGCGATCAATAAGAATAAATCCATTGATTTCGGAATAGCTTTCAAGAAACAAATCTCTTCCCAAGGCTTCTTTGTCAAAATCTCTTTCTAGAATTTCTGGTGCTCCCGAAAAAATTCCGACGTTCATAGGAGAATAGAAATCACACTTGTCGAAGATTAATTATGAAGATTCACAATTAGTTTCTAATTTGTAACAAGTTAACTTACAATTAGAAATCAAAATCATGGGAATTAAACCGGGACCAAAGAGAATAGCAGACTCAACAGGGAAGCCTGATAGGCGCCAACGAGATAACAAAGACACACCTGCTAATACGCCATCACTAAAGCCGCACAAACACAAGAAAGGAGATTAAACACAAGAGAATTAAAGTTAGTGGAGAGGTGCGAAGATTTTCTCAATTAATTTCTCGCTGCGTTTAGCACCTCCCAGCCTACTTCGGTAGCAGCCTTAGGAGCGTCAACTTTTATATCGAAGTTGACTATTTTCTTTGGATGAAATACATCATAAAGAGTTATCTGAGTCTCTCCTATTATAGTTTTTGTTCGACTGTAAAATTTAATATTGAGGACTGCATCCTTGTAAACTGCTGTGGTGGCAGTATTGTTAACGCTACCTTGGATTCGAAACTTCCCGCCCAGAATTGTACGCCAATATTTTCCATCGGTACTTAAAAACTTAGAAGGGCTAGCATACTCATAGCTTTCAGCAGAAACGGTATTATTGTAGTATTCAAGTTCGAGATTTTTATTTTGAGTGGATATGGCGTAAGCTAAGCCCGCCACAATGATCATCGGAACTACAATTAATAATGTAGTTTTAATACCTGAGCGCTTCTTCGGCGGTTCTGAACTAAGATAGGGCATTTGATAGAAGGGTAAAGTTTCTCAATACTAGGAAATTGTGTTCACAAAGCAAAGTATTTATTAGTAGTACTTTTTATAACGCGTTTGATTAGATATCGTGTAACTTGAACAATTCATTTAATTCTGTGCTTGTAGACAAACATGTTTCCATTAATGTATAAACTCACAACTTGTTAGAGCATTTCATTTTTTTAAGGATTTAAAAATTGCACCCATTAACTTCTTCTCTGTGTAAGGAAGGTATTCATCAACGCTGTCATCAGAACCACTAATATGTAATACGCTTAATGGCTTATCAATATTTATCAAGAAAACTTCCGCATTGTCGGATGTAAATGAAATTCCATTATGATCGAAAATATTGTGAATGGTGTAATGAGTATAGTTACCCGAAATTGCAGCAGGGAATATGGATAGCATCAGCCGGTTTTCTCCATCATTTGCTAAATGAAATGCCTTCGGCATGTAACCGTTTAATACATACCTGCATTCATAGTGTTCCGGATATTCTTCCGGCAACAACCCCATTTTCTCTTCATGGTCAGGATATTTTTTAAGGATTGCATTTAGTATCCTATTGTACAGCTCCAGCATCAATAAAATTCGTGTTTTCCAAGGTGTTAAATATTGAAAATAAAATCATTAGGTCCCCGGTCTTACAAAGGAAATCAATCATAATTTATAAAGGCAACTGAAAATTTATTCCGTTTTTCCTGATCAAAAGTTAGTTGAGCACTGATTCCGCAGACAGTGTCTGCGGAATTGGCTTACGAAAACCAACAACTTCGTCAATCGACAATTTTGGAAGAACTCCTACTGAATCCGTACTGCAAATATCCGCATCTTGTATTTTTACGCGCAGAGTAGCAGCTTTAATCAGGTAAATCGCACAAAATTCACCCTCTCTATAAATGTCGAAGCATTTTCAAAATCATAATATTTATTAATCAGTAACAGACGTTGATATTCAATAGGCAAATACTCTCCCCATTTCGAAAAGGCTAATAAAGTGGGATTTTCCTCCAGATCCGCAGATATGTGAGCGTGCAGGTTAGGTAAGAGCCTCATTGCTTCATTTAAAACAGTCGGTAAATCCTGAGACAATTCCCGAAAAACAAAACTGCTATCGGACTCCTCATACGTAAAGCTGAGGTTCAGCTTGCGAAAAAAGAAAGCCAACGTTCTATTCACAAGTGTTCCTTGGAATGTATACAGCTGTACGACATTGTCTTTATAAAGAACGGGCCGGTCATCTTCCAGGCACTCAATATGAAATCCTGAAAATTCTTTTCGCAGTTGCCGCAAGACTTCGGAAGCAATTTCGTCCATTCCAGCTGGCTCCTTTCTTGCGACCAAAACTTCTAACATTCTCTCACGAATCTTTGAATGAACAATGCCTCCATTTCCAGAAAATACCGGCTTTTTTCCATCACTTGCTGGAATGACGCTGATCTTCGAGGCTTTGTGATCAATGTCTATGATTTTCCAAATTTTCGCTGCAAGCAGTATGTTTTCATTGACCTCTAACTGAGGTGAGAACGGCATCTCCCCAATTGGCTTTTCCTGGTGAAGTATTTTATAAGCTGGCTCTGTTTTAAAAACTGTGTAGAAGTCCTTGGAATTTACAATGTATTCCCCGTCGACACCAATGATCAGTTGCCCATTAATCTTTTCTAATCGATTTGTTTCCAACAACCACGCTACAATGTCTTTTAGCTCATGCTCTTCGATATCAGTGAAAGCGTGATTACTGTGAATATTTTCCCAAAGTTTGTTAAAATCGCATTCAGAAAATTGCTTGACGTAAGCAAGTACCTGATGAAGAAGAATATCATATGATTTCTTTGTTGGTCTTAACGGCTCGATGTAGCCCTCATCAAAAAGATCTAAGCAGGCTAGTGTCTGTAACAGCGACCAAGGATTTGTCGCATAGAAAAGCAGCTTGCTTTTTTCGCCTTCACGCCGCCCGCTTCTCCCAAGCCTCTGTACTAGGGACGATATGGATTGAACCGAATCAATCTGAACGACCATATCCACTGATCCGATGTCAATCCCGAGCTCCAATGTTGATGTACAAGCGATCGCAAAAGGATATCTAACATTTGTTTTAGCGAATGTTTCAATGTACTCCCTCAATTCTTTGTGAATTGAAGAATGATGTGAGAAATAGTAAGGATGCCCTTTAACTCTATCAGAAAGCTTTTTCAACTTCACCGCCACTTCCTCACATCTACTTCGACTGTTTGGAAATATAAGAACCTTATGATCCTTTGTTTCCAAATACAAATTTTTCATCAAGTCAATGGGCAGGTCTGCGCCGTCCGACAAATGATATCGAAGCTTAATATCTACTTCCTTTGCCGATTTATCTAGCAATACCTTTGTGTTCGCTTCTTCCCCAGTCATAGCCTTGGCCTGTGCATAGTCTCCAATAGTGGCCGATAGCCCGACAACAAATGCTTTACCACTATTCAGCGGCTTAAGCCGCGAAAGAATGGATTTCAGTTGTATACCCCGATCAGCGCTCAAAAAAGAGTGAATTTCATCAATAACAATGTAATTGACTGCGCCGAACAATTTGCGTGCGTTTTGAGGCGCGTTTGCAAGCATAGCTTCCAAAGATTCAGGCGTAATCAAAAGCACGCCACTTGGATTCTTTATGAGCTGCTCTTTCAGGCTGCGGCTTGCCTCGCCATGCCATTTTGTTACCCTTACATCCAAATATGAACAAAGATCTTCGATCCGCTGAAACTGATCATTAATCAGCGCAATTAGCGGTGAAATGTAAATAACCTTCACACCGGGCTCTCGGAAATCTACTTTCGACAAGATTGGCAAAAATGCTGCCTCGGTCTTTCCGGAAGCGGTACGTGAAGCCAAAATAACATGCTCGTCGGACGAAAGTATTTTCTTTATCGCCGCTGCCTGAATTGGGCGCAAATACTCCCATCGCTTGTCGCGAATGTATTTTCTTATCGGTTCAGATAGTAATTCAAACACCCCTAAAGTTCTTCAATGTCTGCAAAGATCGATTCGTCTGGTCTCTCGTCGTGAATTTCGATCTCGCCGAACAACTTCCTTTTATCCACTCCAGGGTTTTGTCTAATAATGCTAAGAATATTCAAAAAATCACGAATGACCTCGCGAGGAGTTAGGAATTCCGCAGCACCAGGTTTGTTGTAAAGCTCTTCCATAAACTGGTGAATGTCGCTGTCCGAAATGTCAAGCTCGACGGAGTAGTGAAAATCAAAGACTTCTTTCAGTTTTTTGAGTAACACAAAAATCTCGTTGTTATCAAGCGGAAGTAGTCTTATGACAGGCTGAGCAAAGTCGCGGATTTCCAGAGTTTCAAACTTGTTGGTCTCTAATCTCGACTTCAAGGCCTGATAACTAAAAAGGCCACGTCGTGGATTTTCAAGGACTTCTTTGGTTCCAGCAAAGTTGATAAACAGATTGCTGACCTTACCTTGAAAGCAATCATTGTAGATGGTAAGAATCTTCTCATAATTCTTTTCACGCATTACTGAGGTTGAGATCTTGTACAAATTGATCGCCTCGTCCAGGTTAATCATAAATCCGGCATAGCCTATGCTTACAAACAACTTGCAAAAGTTCTTAAGCATGTCATAGAAATTGAGGTCGTTGATTATATCCCGCACACCCAAATCCTGCCTAGCTTCTGTCCTGGTTCTGTATTCGCCTTTCAGCCACTTCAACGCGTTCCGCCGCAAAGCGTCATCCTCCTTGATAAATCCCTCGTAATACTTCGTAATCACCCAGCTGAAATCAAATCCGCCGACCTCAGTAATTTCGTTGACGGTTCGAACGATATTCTGCTGAATTAGTTGACTATGCTTTTCATCACGAATTTCGCCGAGGCTGATGTTGTGGCTCGTAGCCGTCTGCATCATAATTTGCTCGATCCATTTGTCCAGCAAGGTGGATAATGCACCCCCCTCGGGTTTTGTCTGGATCGCGATGTTATCCATAATTGCTGCATACAGCGCGACTGCCTTCCCATCATTGGAATAGAGACGGTTGTCAGGTGTAAAGTCCGCGTTTGCAACAACGAACTTCTGTTTGAGAGCAACCGTATTCAGAAGGTGAAGCATGAAGGACTTGCCGGATCCAAAATCTCCAATCCAGAATTTCACAATACTATGCCCATTCTTGACATCATCGAGCGCTTTTAGGAAAGCTTCTACTTCGTCCGATCGTCCGACTGTGATATGTTGTACACCAATCTTCGGCACAACGCCTCCAAGTAGTGAATTAATGATAGCGGTAGCTTCTTTGGGTTTTACGTTGGTAATCATGCAGCTAAAATCTTTTTATAATAATTTACATTGACTTCAAATCCATCTTCATTCTCTTCGATCAAAACGTCATCGAGCAATTGCATGCACTGGTCGTTGATGCCGTCGATCAATTGATTTTTAAAAAGCCCATTCTGTTTTGCGAAAGATTCTATTTTGTCAAACTCCACGGAAAACCCTTCGCTTTCAAAGAGTTGAAGACACTGGCGTTGTACAACAGACAGGCTTATGGTGCTACCTTCAACGTTAGATTCGATAGTTCCAGAAGCTGAATCGACTACTATGGTTAATTCGTCTGTTGCCGATTCCAAAGTGTCGCTTAATAGCTCATTCTCGTCCCGTAAGTACTCGCTCAAGATACTAACTGTTCCCACATGCTGTTTCTCAACCAACTGAACCGCAGAAATATCAATTGCTATCGATCTTCTTTTAGGTGCATAAATACTAGAAACGCCAGTTAAAGCCTTTTGCAAATCCTTTGTTTTGACCAAATCATCAACAATCGACTTGAAGTGTTCGAATTCCTGCTGTTTTGAGAAAAGCTTTTTTTGAATTGTTTTATTTAGCTGTTTGCTATCAACCTGTTTAGAGTTGAGATCGTGCCAGATATAGTGCAGATAAAATCTTAGGCTCTCTGCCTTGTCCCGAGTTGCAAGAAATTTAGAGGCTTCGTAGTAAACATGTTCAACATTCGGGTTTTTTGCATTTAGTTCTCCCAAACGATAGAGTTGTGCGGTAGTCTCACTTTCGTCTGTCAGCTGATTTTCTATAATTGCTTCAAAGTATATCTTCCATCTGCCAGTCCCTGTCTCGTTTAGAGCAATCTCCGTCAAATCATCAGGCTCCCCAATGTGCTGCGAACACTTTTTGACAGCATCGTCAATCACCACGGCCAATCGTTCATCAAATAGCGCTTTGATCTCAGGAGAGTAAGGATAAAATTCCGCCTGTATTTTTCGTTTGTGATTCCATCGATCCCGGACAAATGATTCACATCTCTTGTAAATGACTTGATAGGCTTCCTTCTCAATAGATTCCTTGTGGCTTCGGACGTCATAGTCGGTCCAATAAGTCGTTTGGGATTTTTGAAAATCCAAAGACTTCTGTGCAATCGCTTCAATCTCGCGACTTAACGTCGAAGCTTCTTTCTTTAAAAAGCTATTGATCTTCTTTATCGACGCGATATACAACTTAACAATCTCCGTCTCGCAACCTTCAATGGAATTAAAGACATTGGCATAATTCCAAAATTTGTTCAACCAGCCAACCTCCTGTTTCGTCAAGGCCAGTTTATCCTTGTATTTTTTTCCAAGCTTATATTCATCAGGGTCGTAAGCTGGTGTATGTGCTGACCTATTCTCGAAATCAGAATAATGGCTATCATATGAAATTCTGATGGGCTCAGGTGTAACCTCTATGATGGACTCGTCATGAAATGAACTCGTTGCGCGTTTTTGATTTGAAATCGCAGAAGCTTGTACCACTGACCTTTTATATACAGAGGTGTCCTGGTAGGTTGAAGATTTGTTTATTTGCCTATTGACTGGCGGACTCACTGGCCTGGACTTTGAATTGTTGTCATTCACTCCGGCCAGCTTCTTAACGAACTTGAAGAAAAAAAACAGTATTAGGCAGATGATTATTAAATATGTCATTAGTTGAGGGTTTGTTGAGCTAAGTTAGAAATAGTTGTCATAAATCACCAGCAGTTTCTACGAATGCAATGAGCTTGAAGCCCAGGTACTGAGATGCATTTCAAATGCCCGGCTTGGCAAATAGGCCGTTCCATTCAATATAAGGGAATTTGTAGCTCTCGTCAACTCATTAAAAACCGTTTAATAAGTAATCTGATTTTGTAGAAGTAGGTAGTACAATCCAGTTACTTGTTAGCATAAACCTAACTCAACTTCTCAAATGCTCGACACCTCCCATTTTGACACTTACGACAACGGCTCGTTCCGCCAATTTTGCGGGCCGGCTCAGGTTCATAAAGATTTAAATACCCTTTACGGGCTCATCGTCGGCATTCAGGCTGATGGTCACATTAATGACAACGAGATTGAAATGCTCCGCGCGTGGATCAGCTCAGTTTCCAGCTTGCAGGCCAAGGCTCCTTACAACAAGTTTGTCGCTAAGATCAATGCCGTTATCAGCGATGGTGTTGTTACAGAGGAAGAAGCTGAGGATTTGATCTGGCTTTGCAAGAATTATCTGGATTACAACCGGAATCCATACTATGATGTGATCACATCTTCCACCCAGCAACTCGGTGGGTTTCTGGCCGGAATCTCGGCTGACCAAACAATCAATATCGAAGAGCTCACTACCTTGGGCAATTGGACATCCAATAATGCACCGATGTTCAAAACCTGGCCGTTTGACACGCTGCTACCCGCCATCGAGCGCATCCAGGCCGAAAGGCAATTGTCGGCCGACGATCAGAGGGAGCTGCTCACATTCTGCCAATCGATTACCTCTATCAAACCAGCTGAGGAAGAAAAAACTACCATACCCGGAAAGCTTCCGGATCAGCAAGTTGCGATCCTAATCCAGGATAGTAACTTCTGCTTTACCGGAGAGTCTTCGAGGTATTCGCGGAAGGAACTGGCGCAAATTGTTGAAATGTACGGAGGCATTGCCGCCGACTCGGTAACCGCAAAGCTTCACTACCTGGTGATATGCGACGTGCGGAACCCTGCCTGGGCATTTGAAATGTATGGGCGTAAGGTTGAGAAGGCTATGAATATGAAGAAGAAGAAAGGTGCCGGGCCGGAAGTGGTTTTCGAGGAGGACTTATTTGCGACGCTGAATGTGTTTGGATTTTCACATTTCTGACCGGCCGCAACATTGAAATATTTATTAACTAAAAACATTGAAAGGCAACCAGCTTGGTGCCCGTTGCCTCTTCTTACACCGTCAAGGCTTGATCTTTCCGACCTCCTGGAAGAAAAACACCAGTTCTTTGAAAGAAACAAACCTGTTGTGGCCGCTTGGATCGGTTCCACATTCCTGCGCAAACAGGGTGAAACCTGTGTACATCTCCCAGAGATCTTCAGCCCATTGGGCTGCGTCGCTTTGGGAGAGCAACTCTTGGACTTTGCGACCAAAGGCGCGGTGGAGCGAGTCCTCGGACTCGCTGTCTTGAAATGTGTGCATAAAAACTACAAATTAAGGTTGAACGATGGCCCTGCCTGACGGTGTCCTTGCGTTCGTAATAACACCCGGGGGACTTTCGACACACCCCCAACGTAGAAGAACATTTCTTTCAAGATTTTCATAAGAATACAGATTCAAAGGAATGCAAACTCAAAACATTTCAATGACATACAGTCTCGCACCACCTAATTACTAATCGTAGTATTGGGGAGGTGGAATTAGTATATTTCGAAAACGGATTAAAACCTAAAATAAATATGACGCAAATCGATTGGCAGATTGTAAAGCAAAGTCTTCACGAAAATTTTATCCAGATAGATTTCAATGTTCCTATCGCCTTTCCTGGTGTAGATTTCGACAATTTATTAGAGATAGTCAGATATGTGTTAAATAGCAAACAAAAGGATCACGCAGAATTGATAGATGTTCTAGAATCATTACAGTCTTACGCATCAAACGAGAATAGTAAAAATGTCCTAGACACACTAGTCTCAAAATTCGAACCTTATACCAAAAAAATTCTTTCAATTATAGGAAGGCCATTCGTTCCGGGTACTAAGTCACCGGAGAAAGGAGCTGCATTAGGTTGGTGTATGCAAGAACTATTGAATAAACTACCTACGAGTATCTCAAAAAATCGAATGGATGACTTTTACGAAACTGTCCTTGATGGGAAAACATCTACGCCTGCTAAGCCTTCAAGTAGTTTCGTTAATCTCCTAACTGATGGTAGCCGTCACGGATCTTATCTCCATCAAACATATCATCTGAGAAACTCGAGTATACATGACAATCCCGCTATCAGAACTCGTGACATCCCTGGTCATATAACGGCTTGCATCAATTCTTACCTCTACTTCACGGCCAAATTCTATAACGATCTAGTTAGCAGTATACCCAGCACAGATCTAACTCCCTCGAGCCTTGTTGAAATTAAGAACTTAGCTTCCTTGGGCGGTGGGGCATATAACCCAAAAACAATCAATGAAGTCGTAAGAGATGGAATTATCAAGACAATAGAGAAAAAATTAGAAAGCCTAAACATCCTTTCCTTAGGAGGGCCGAATGGTGTCGGCAAAACCAATATTCTTTATCAATTCATAAAGAAGCACCCTGATAATTGTATCACGTACTTTATAGATGGTAATGACAAAAGCACGTACAGCATTTTGGCGATTTTAAAGGATCTGTCTAATCAAATAAGCTTTAAAAACAGTAAAAGAGAAATTACCGAGGATCTAAATGCAGTACAACTCGCCGATGAATCATTTCTTCAAAGATACTTTAACGGGACTAGACTAAGAACAGCCGCAAATACAACCGACTATATAATAATTGATGGGTTAGACGAAATTCCTCTCGAAAATCAGCAAGAAATTCAAGAACAGATACTTGATCTTCTTCCTTTGACGCGAGATAACGTCAAAATTCTAATGACGGGAAATATCCCAACGAAACTGAAAAAGCACAAGAGCGAATTGTGGGAAATCCCTCAAATGTCAAGTCATGAGGCAAAACATATACTTGGAAAAAGCTTTACCGAAAATGAATTCCACGAAATAAATAAACTTTGTCAAAATAATGCTGGGAGGCTCGTTTTTATTAGGGAGCTATTAACCGATTCCGACATTCAGACAGGATCCATCATAAACAATATCACTACCAGAATTGACGATCTATTTACATATATTTGGAATAGATTCATAAATAAAGACGACAAAATATTAGGTTTAGTTTTAGCCATCATCGCCTATGAAGGAAAAAAGTATACCTTGGATAAGATAGCTCAGATATTATCCGAACCGCAAAAAACCATAACAGAAGAAATATTAATTGGTGCAATCCAAGAAATCCCATTCATAAGGAGGAATGCTCGTGGAACTTACGAATTTATCTTTAATGATCTAAACGACTTCGCAAAAAAACGGCTGGCTTCCTATAAAAAAATTATCGATGAGAGCCTAATAAGATATTTAATACTGAACTCGGACACAAAAGAATCATTGGTCAACCTCCCCGAACTTTACAAAGAGACTGGAAGAATCGACGACTTAATTAAACTTCTCGGAGCAGATAAGTGGAAACAACTTCTAAAAACTAGCGAAAGCATCAGTGACGTCAATAGAGTATCATCAATTGCACTACAAGCTATAAACGAGGAAACTGAGAACAAAAATATTCCTACGTTGCTTAAATACTCAGTACTAAAATCTGCCCTAAAAGAACTTCAACAGGTTTCCATCTGGCAATATGAAATTGCAGCTAACCTCAGTCTCGACGACGATCTAAATGCAATCAACTTAGCTAACTTAGCCTTTTTGAAAGAAGATCGCCTTAAACTATTTGCCTCGATAGCAAAAACGTATTCACAAAAAAAGAGGCCAATTCCAGACTCGATCTGTAACGCAATTAACGAACTGTTCCAAGAACTGAACTTTAAAAATATTGGAACAGATGCATTGGATTTAGCTTCATTATTGATGTACGCAAATCCTAAACTTACTTTTCAATTGATTGAGCAAATATCTGGCAATGTGGCTGACAATGATAACGCATTTGACTGGGCAATGGCGCAAATGTCTTTAGATGCTTACGCAAATTTACATTACAATGAAGATCTTACAAGAGAAGATGTTAATTCGAAGGTTTATTCAAAGATTAGAAATCCCAAAATTAAGGAATTTGCTGACGCAATAGTGTTCAGCATGGAAAATCAAAAGTTCGAAGATATTATTGCAAAAATAAATGAGGTAGATAATACAGGGCAAAAACTTTTCCTATTGCAAAACTGGATAATCAACAATATAGAGGATTCAAACATACCTTTGATGGTTGATATGGGGATAGATCTTGTCGTGAATAAAAGCGACTATTACGTTCCAAAAGCCAGCGATTTTAAGATATTTGCAGCCCCGCTACCTTTCTTGAAAGACGAGGAAAAAGCATTATACTTATCTAAAAGAATTGAAGCATTTTTAACTTCGCTCACAGCAACTTCCAGCAATTTTGAAATATTCAATATTAAGCTTCTTATTGCTCAGACACTTTATAACTTCAATTATACGATAGGCGAAGAAAAGCTTTCACTTGTTTATGAAGAAATAACAAAAATCTCCGATCTGTCCGTGAAGTCAACATGCCTTGCTTCATACGCCAGTTTTGCCAGCAAGATAAAAAAGAAGTTCCCCGAATCCGAGATAGATATTTATGCAGAAGTCGCAAAAGACCATATAGAAGGCAGCATTGATGAAATATTAAACAAAACCGCCTCGCATTTTGAGATTGTCCGTAGTATCATAATCAACCTGGTTAAGGTTTACCCACAAAACACAATTGATATATGTGATAAACTCAATAAGTCAATTGATCGAGAAAATGGCTATTTAGAAGCACTTTCGCATTACATCAAACTTGATCTTAACTTATTAGAGATTGAGATTATTGATCAAATTATAGCAAAAATTCTTGATATAGATATCAGGAAGTTAGCTATATCCGAGATAGTTGACCGTCTCACACAGCTTGACGAAAAAGCTGAAATTCCAGAGGCACTTTTGAAATACTTTGATTTAGTTGATGATATAATTGATCCAAGCACGAAGTGCTTTTTGTATATTTCTATCCTGTCCGTGTTCGAAAAACTGTCCAAAGATAACGCGATTATATCGGACAAATTGATCAGTAGCTGGGCTGAGTTGGAAATTGGTGCTAACAAAATTGAACTCGGTTTCGAGATTGCCTATCGCGCGTCTTTTTTGGAAAACAAAACAATTGCACAGGAATTTCTCAAATTATCAAAGGTTGAGAAAGATCGAACGGAGCTATTGTTAGATTCACCTAATACTGCGTCAGTATATTATAATGTCATAGATTTAGCCATTCGTTCCTTTTCCGGTTTAGTAGTTAAAGCTGCATACGACGAAAGGGATCTCACCGCTTTAGAATCAATTATCGAAGCTATCCCATCTGATAGTCAACAAATCATTCTTTGGTCTACATTAATTCTTCGAATCGCTCCTAAAGTAGAAAAGGCCTTTGGTAAAAAGTTAATTGACCAGTATATACTTCCAAAAATTCACAAAGTTAAAAGTTATTCGGAGCGTATCGAAGTCATTCTGAACATCGCGCCGGTTTTGTATTTGGCAGATTCTGAGCTCACTTATTTGAAAGAGCTTCCAAGTGATAAACTGCGGGACATCACTATTGCTAGAATTTGCAAATATCTTGTATCAAGCTGTCCCCCTAACGAGCTTTGTGATGACAATGAAGAAGGCTTCTCAATTGCCTTCCCGACCTTAAGAAACATCTTAGAACTGGTCAGGAAAATGCACAATGACTATTTTATTGCTTTTCAAATAGATGAGGTTCGTAAATCGATTAACTCTGGTAAAACCAACGTTAGTTTTCAGCAGATAGTTGAGATCCAAAATCAAATTGATCTAATATCAAGTGAAAAATTACCGGATATGTCGAATATACGACACGACGGGTATAAGTTATTGCTTAAAGCGTTCAGGCTTTCCATTCAACGACAAGTTCGAAAAGAGGATTGGGAGGGTATTTTAGTAAAAGTTGAAACAATTCCAAATCTTTCTGATAAAATTTACCTGTGGATATCGATTGCCACTATGATTCCAAATAAGAGTGAATTTGATAGTCTTCGTCAGGATTTAATCACGATGGCTGCTGACAATGCATATTTGCTGCCTTCTTTCTTAGATACAGTTCAAAGGCTTTCAATGATATTCCTTTCATTAACAAGGAAGGAGGTTACCGGAATAAGCCTAAAACATCTATTGGCCCGATTTGTAGATGCCCAACGAAAGCAAGAGGTAACTCCCAAACTTAGAGAACAGTATAGAGATATTTTAGACGTAGCGTATACCACTGACCCAGGCACTGCCAAGGTGTTTATAAATCTTTTTGATGATGATCCTGCACGTCACAACACAGGAGCTTACTTAAATAACTATTTAAACTACTTAGAATTCCAGACCAAGCTGAACAAAATTTCAAACGATGTTGTGAGTGAGAGAGTTATGATTGAGACAAATCCACATTTTTTTCGGCAATTGATTAACAAAAAGCTTGCACGATTAAATGCTTCAAAGAATATTGATGATAGTTATGTTCCGAAGGAGCTAGTATACCAATTGAACATAGCAGCTGACAAGTCGATTTACGACAGTCAGAGCGCGTTTGCGTATTTTATTGAACGACTCAATATCAGATATGAGAAGACGGATGAGGCAAATAAAATTTTAAAGAAAAGCTTTAAAGAATTATTGGAAATATGTGAGATTATAAAAATGCTGTCAGTCAGAAATGCAGATAAAATTAAATCGCTCTTCGATATATTGTCTAATGTGCACGAAAACTCAATTGATACCTTGGAAACATTAACTGAAGATCTAGGGAGTGAAAAGATTGCAATGATAAAAAAATTAATTGCAAAAGAATTTACTACAAAGGAGATTTCGGAAATGCTCTCGATTGAGAAAGTTAAGATAGAAGTTATAGGTACTGCCATTTGAATCAACGAATTAACTTTTTACATATACGATATATAGCTTGGGCTTTCATGGGCACAGGATTACCAAATAGACCATTTATAGCCAATTTGGTAATCCTGAGTAAATCTTAGATATTCATCCGTAAACGAGCAAAACCCTTCCGCCGTCACAATCAAGTGCTCCAGAACTCTGATATTCAGCAACTCACCGCCTTTTTTCATATTCTTAGAAACATACTTATCAGCATCACTCGGCACGGGCTGGCCTGGAGGGTTATTGTATGCCAGGATAATCCCTGTTGCATTGGCTTTCTTCGGAATCTCTATTTTATTCTGCTCTGGTTTCTAAATCAAACTGATAATTGTGAGCAGATGAGCATTGCTAACCCATTGTTATAGTATTTAAAAGTAAACTGAATGGGCAGAATGAAATAACTGAGTGTGATTTAATATTTCTGATGCTAAGAGAACCCATATTAGTTATGTGCGCCTTCTGATCATTGGTTCTGTAAATTCTGGCTAGCGTTGATCCATAAATATCCATAAGCATTCACATATTTAGGATCCCTACCTACTTCATTGATTTCGTTCTGACAAACACTTCTTTAAACAGCACCGTCAAGTAAGAAGCGTATTAGAAATCCTTCCCTCTTCGTAGCTATGGCTTTAGCTCGGCTAGTTGTTTATTGTTTTTGCAAATGCAGAATTTGCGTAATTCTTTACCGCTCTCTACTTCGGATAGCATATAATGACAGGTTGTCGCTCAGCTGTGAGTGTGATGGAAATTATCTAAATCTTAGTTCTTTTCGTTCCATCTGGAAGCGACGGAAAGTGTAGCATAGATGGTTAAACTACTTTCCCACATGTTCTACAAAAAGCACTGAGGGAAGATGGAGGAGACAAGAGCAAAAACAGTATCATTACAAAAAGCCATGGATATATTAAGGGGCCAGGGACTACATGTAACCGAAGATCAGGCCGGGAAAATCTTGGAATTTCTATCGAAATTCACTAATATAGTTGTAAGCCAGTGTATTAAAGAATTTGTAGATGGTGATTTATAGCGTGATTAAGTCTAATTGGTATTTTAAAATGTAACTGTATAGAGATGAAGATTGCAGATTTATATGTTCGGGTAAGTACGGATGAGCAGGCAGATAAAGGCTATTCGCAAAGAGGGCAGGAGGAGATGCTCAGAAAGTATTGTGGTATTCACAATATTGGCGTCAGGAAGGTCATCTATGAAGATCATTCCGCAAAGACTTTCAATCGCCCCCAATGGTCAAAACTGCTGTTAGATTTGAAAAAGTCGAAAGGGAAGGTGCATCTGATTCTATTTACAAAATGGGATAGGTTTAGCCGGAATGCCGGTGACGCGTACCAAATGATCAATACGCTTCGAAAAATAGGAGTAGAGCCGCAGGCAATAGAGCAGCCTTTGGATTTGACTATACCCGAAAACAAAATGATGTTGGCTTTTTATCTGGCAGCGCCTGAGGTGGAGAATGATCGCAGAGCGCTCAATACATTACATGGTATGCGACGTGCCAGGAAGGAAGGACGATATATGGGAGTTGCTCCGGTAGGGTATAAGAATAGGATAACAGAAGATGGCCGAAAATATATCGAACCACATGAACCTCAGGCATCCATTGTAAAGTGGGCATTTGAACAGGTCGCTCATGGAGTTTATGGAGTTGCAGAGGTACGAAGACAAGCTGTGCGCAGGGGGTTGAAATGTAGTAACAGTAGTTTTTGGAAAGCGATTCAAAATCCAGTTTACTTCGGAAAGATATTTGTTCCCGGATATAAGGATGAAGAAAGCCGCTTAGTACAAGGGCAGCACGAGGCTTTGATATCAGAAGAATTGTTTTATCAAATGCATGACGCGATTGATGGACGGAAGAGAAACAAGAGACCGAATGTCAACGAAATGTCAAATGATATGTTTCCTCTCCGCAGATTTCTGAAATGTCCGAAATGTGATAGGCATCTCACAGGTAGTGCCTCAAAAGGTAGAAATGCCAGATATTACTATTATCACTGTGTCGCTTCTTGTGGCGTGAGATATCCGAACGATCTCGTAAATGACCAATTTTTGAAAGAACTTCAAAAATTCAAGCCTCATGACGGAGTACAAACATTGTTCGAACTGATTGTGAGAAAAGCGTTCAAGGGTCACACAACAAACTCTCTTAACGAGAAGAAGGAAATACTTGGTCAGATAGATCAGATGAATAGCAAGCTGGCTAAGGCAAGGGAGCTTCTATTAACTTCTGATATTGATACAATGGACTATAAGGTGATGAAAAGGGACATAGAGGAAAAGCTGGTACGCCTTGAAGCCAGATTAACTGAAATGTCTAAGCCCTCAGATAGCCCTTTAAACCTCGAAAAAAAAATATTGAATAGGGCTGTAGAGGCTCTTGCAAATATTGATCTGGTATACGAAAAAGCAGACATTGACCAGAAGAGAGATATCATTGGTTCGATTTTTCCCGAAAATCTGGAATTTTCTGAAAGTGGATATCGAACCGCAAAAATCAATGAGGCAGCCGCTCTTATCTTTCAGATTAACAGTGAGTTACGAAATGAAAAAAGCCGAATTTCAGATAAAAATTTATCGAAATCCGGCTTAGTACCCGGAGCCGGAGTCGAACCGGCACGAGTGTAACCTCATTGGTGTTTGAGACCAACGCGTCTACCAATTCCGCCATCCGGGCATTGATCTTCTCTTGTTGGGAGTGCAAAAGTAGGCAGAAAATTAGATTCTGCAAGCGTTTTAATCAAAATGAATAAAAATTAATTGTTTTGATTAAAACCACATGCTCCTATTCGTAACGTAGTGCTTCTATAGGATCCAGACGCGAGGCCTTGATGGCAGGATAAATACCCGAAAGGACACCTACTGCCACGCAAACCGCAATACCCATAGCCATCCATACCCATGGCACAACAAATGTCGCTTCAGTACTAATTGAATTGGAAATGACGTTACCGATGATAATCCCCAGGAACAAACCACCGATTCCACCCAAAATACAAACTACAATTGCTTCAATTAAAAACTGAAAGCGAATTACTTTTGGTGTAGCGCCGAGAGATTTTCGTATGCCAATCTCCCGGGTTCTTTCAGTTACCGAGACGAGCATGATGTTCATCAAAGCAATTGAAGCACCCAGCAGGGTAATAATGCCTATACCAAATCCACCAATACGGAGGTATCCTGTAATACTTTCAAATTCTTTGGCCATCGCATCTGCTCTTTCCAGAGTGAACGAGTCTTCAGAACCCAACTGATCTGCACGTATCCTTCGCATCAGTCCGCGTGCTTCTTCGATAATAAACTCCCCATCTGAAATGTCAGGTGCAGATGCTGTGATATCATAAGTGAGAGATCGGTTGGCGGCCAGTCCACGTCCGTTATCCAGCGGAATAATAATGATCCTGTCTGCGTCTGTACCTCCGCCCATAGACCCTTTTTTTGCAAGTATGCCTACAACCTTATAACGGGCGCCCATAAAAGTGACTTCTTTGTTGACGGGATCAAGATTTCCAAAGAGGTTTCTGGCTACTTCCTGGCCCAATATGGCAGCGTTCACAGAATTTTCCAGGTCATTTTTATTCAGGTTTCGCCCTTTATCAATTTTGTAACCTTTGATGCCAAGGAAGGAGTCGTCGGCGCCAAAGACATTGATGTTCGGATTTGTTTTTTTACTGAGATAATTTACCTGCACTGCACTACCAATATTGGCAGACAAGGAAACGATACCTTTAAATTCATCTCTGAAGCGGGACGCGAACTCCGTAGCCTGATGGTAATTGATGATGGGATATTGTTTGCCTCTTCGTCCGCCTCTGCGCGCTCCTTCATCATATCGGTTTTCAACTGTGAATGTATTGGCTCCAAGGTCAGCAAAACTACTGTTAACGGAATTCTGGATCCCTTCAATGGCTGTGAGGATGCCCACCAATGATGTAATTCCGATGGCGATGATAAGCGCAGTAAGCACTGTTCGGAGCAGATTGGACTGGATAGACCGCAGACCTTCGTCTACATTTTCTCTAATATTCATGAATCGTCGGTTTACATATCAGGCAAAAGCAACATCTCCGATTAACGTTAAGATATAAGCTTATGCACCATATTTTGTAATATTACGTTACTTCTGCAGCGACTATGATAAACAGATACTCGTTTAGTCCATTAGTCTGGCTGCAAATATTTCCTTATTTTCAGTCCTCGATCATACCGGAAATTCCGAACCAAATATATTTTGTAAAGCTGCAAATGATACCTGAAAGAATCAAACCAGTGAAACGCCTCTTTATTCCGCTTATCATTTTTTTAATGATATCCTCCTCGGCCTGGGCTAATAAGCTCCTGATCCCTATGGACGACTCCCAAAAAAACCATTTGAAAGCTTACGGCATCTCATTCTGGATACTGAAAACTTTCGAAATGGAAATGGACTGGCTCCTCAACTACAGAGGAGGAAGTTTTTTGGTGCCCTATAACCAACGTTTTGCTTCTGAAATGACCGTTCGTGGTGTAAGTTATGAGGTAATTTCAGACGGACAGGCATCACAAATATTATCCGAGATCAGTGCGCCGGATGTGAATATGGATGCTGTCAAATTGCAGAAAGCGCCGAAAATTGCTGTATATTCTCCAAAGTCAAAACTGCCCTGGGATGATGCGGTAACACTCGTACTTACGTATGCCGAGATACCTTATGACGTCGTATATGACGACGAAGTGCTGAGTCTTAAACTTCCTGAGTATGACTGGCTTCACTTACACCACGAAGATTTCACAGGTCAGTTTGGTAAATTTTTTCAGTATAAAGATTTTCCATGGTACCGCGAGCAAAAACGTGAAGCAGAAGGAACTGCCGAGAAATACCAGTTCGCGAATGTCCCACAGATGAAACTTGCAGTAGCCAAACATATTGCCGAGTTCGTATCCGGAGGTGGTTATATGTTTGCCATGTGTAACGCTACGGATACATTTGACATAACGCTTGCAGCCGACGGAGTAGATATTGTAGAAACGATGTATGATGGCACGCCAGCGGATCCAGCCGCCAATAGTAAACTGAATTTTGGAAATACATTCGCTTTTCACAATTTCAAAACGATCCCTTATCCATATGAAATTGAATTTTCGGATATTGATAACCAGCCTGAAGAGCGGGGGCTGACAGAGAACAATGATTTCTTTTCGTTGTTTCAGTTCTCTGCCAAATGGGATCCGGTGCCAAGTATGCTGACGCAGAACCATCAGACCATTATCAAAGGTTTTCTAGGCCAAACTACCGCTTTCAAAAATCGCACAGTGAAACCAGAAGTAATCGTTCTTGCTGAGAATAAATCGGCCAACGAAGCACGGTATATTCACAGTACGCACGGAAAAGGATTTTTTACTTTCTACGGAGGCCATGATCCCGAAGATTACCAGCATCGTGTAGGAGAAGAACCTACGGATCTTAATCTGCACCCGACTTCAGCTGGTTACAGACTTATTTTAAATAATATATTATTTCCCGCAGCCAAGAAGAAGAAACTCAAAACCTAGTCAATAGTTATAACATATTGTAATGCCTGGCCATACCCGCCAGGCATTTTTTGTTTCCGTTCGGCTATATCGCACTTCTTGTGCGTAATCGCACAGGTTTTGGAAAAGTATTTTTGTGTAATAGTTCTGATAAATAGTGAGTTATGTTTTGGTATGAAGTTGTAGTTAATCATGACAGTTAGCCATGAAAACACCTTCTTTATAATCAGGATACAATGGATCGTGAAGTATCACAAGAACAGATCAAAAAAGAAAAAAGCAGGAAATGGGGCGTTGTCGTACTCATTATTCTGGTGCTTGGTGTAGGTATTTACTATCTGCGAAAGTCACTAGGAACCAATATTGCTGCTGCCAGAATCCGTACTGCAGAAGTTAAAAATGGTGATGTAGAGAATACATTGAATGCTTCCGGAGAAGTTATACCTGCCTATGAACAGATCATTACAAGTCCGATCCGGGCAAGTATCAAGCGTGTTTTGCTGTCGCCGGGAACAAAGGTTATTCCGGGGCAGCCTATCGTAGAACTTGACAAGTCGCTTACGCAGATTGAATTTGAGCGGTTTCAGGATCAACTGGCACTGAAAAAAAACGGTATTGACCAACTCCGGATGAAGCTCGATAAAAACCTGTATGATGCAGAAATCACTGATAGGATCAAGCTGCTTAACATTAACAAACTCAAAGCGGATCTTGAAGATACGCGCCGTCTTGAAAGGGTAGGAGGAGGGACGAAAGAAGATATTACGCGAGCTGAAAATGCACTCAAAATAGCCGAACTGGAAAAGCAACAGCTGGAAAATGATTTGTCCTATAACCGTAAGTCAATGGGAGCCAGTTTGCGAGAAACGGAACTGGGAGCACAGATTGAAGGTAAAAATCTAAAAGAATTACAGCATAAGCTCAAAATGGCTGATATCGTTGCAGACCGTAAGGGCGTGCTCACCTGGGTGAATGAAAACATAGGATCTTCTGTAAGCGAAGGGGAAATGCTGGCGAAAGTTGCAGATCTGGGTAGTTTCAGGATCGAAGGTTCATGCTCGGATGTCTATGCCGAACAGGTAAAAGCAGGCCTGGATGTAATCGTAAAGGTGAACGAATCTGCTTTGCGGGGAATGATTTCACAAGTGAAACCATCTGTAAAAGATGGAGTAATTGGTTTTGTCGTGCAGTTGGAGAATGCAAAAAATGAACTGTTACGCCCGAATATGAAAGTGGATGTTTATGTTGTAACGAGTAAAAGTGCCAATACTTTGCGCGTTACGAACGGACCCGCGTTTAACGGCAAACAACGGCAGTATGTATTTGTGCTTGAAAATGGCATAGCAAAGCGGAGGGCAGTAGTTGTAGGTTTGTCCAATTTTGATTTTGTCGAAATTAAAAGTGGTTTGCAAGCAGGTGAAAAAGTGATTCTGACAGACATGAATCAGTATGAGCATCTGGAAGAAATCATAATTGAAAACTGATAGCCATGAAAAAATATACTTTTTTGTTGCTATTCGTACTGCTGGGCGATTATATAAAAGCCCAACGTTATTCGCTGACAGATGTGGTGCAGTTGGCACGGCTGCAATCAATATCTTCTAAACAGGCAGAAACTTTGCGTAAAACGAATTACTGGCAATACCGTTCATTTATAGCTGATTTTAAACCTCAGCTTAGCCTGAACGGAACCCTGCCCGGATTCACCAGATCATACATACAGGTCGTACAGCCGGATGGAACAATATCATTCCGTAATGTGAGTAATAATAACTCGCTCATTAACCTGGGATTGAGCCAGAATATAGCATGGACGGGCGGGACCATTTTCATCCAGAAAGAAATGCAGCGGTTTGATGATTTCAATCGGAACACGACCAGCTACAATGGTATTCCCGTTGAAATCGGGATCAATCAGCCCTTGTTTCGGTTTAATGAAATGAAATGGATCAGGCGTATTGAACCTTTGAAATTTCAGGAAGGAAATCAGCAATTTATATCTTCACTTGAAAAAGTTTCTTTGGATGCGGTAGCCTATTATTTTGACTTGCTCATATCGCAGGTTAATCTGGAGATTGCTGAAAAGAACCGTAGCAACAACGATACCCTTTTCAAAATTGCGGAACACAAGCTTAGAATGGGAAAGATTTCTCAGAATGATCTTTTACAGTTACAGATAGGCTTGCTGACTGCCCAAAAGGATTTGGCTTCTGCACATCAGTCTGCGGCTGTGGCATCCATGCAATTAAAAATGTTTCTGGGTTCCCGAAATGATCAAATGCCTGATCTCGAAATACCGTTGGAAGCTCCTGACTTTACTATTGATACACAGTTGGCTTTGGAGCAGGCTTTTGCCAACCGTTCAGATGCGATAGGTTTTAAACGTAGGTTACTGGAAGCAGAAATGGAAACGCAACGTGCACGCAAAGAAAATGGTTTGAATGCATCCCTGCAGGCCAATTTCGGGCTGAGCAACCAGGGAAGCCGGCCGGGAGATGTGTATGTCCGGCCTCAAGACAGAGAGTCTGTTTCTTTACAATTTACGCTACCTATTATGACCTGGGGAAGAAACAAGGCCCGCACCGAAATCGCCCGTGCCAATCAGGAGTTTGCTCAGCAGTCGGTAGAGCAGGACAAGCTTACATTTGAGCAAGAGATATTTACACAGGTAACATTGTTACAAATGTTGCAGAAGCAGGCAAAACTGACGAAGCTGGCTGATAATCTTGCTGCCAACCGTTATCAGATTGCCCAGGAAAGATTTATACTGAGTGATTTGAGTGTGACCGATCTGGGCATCGCCATGCAGGAAAAGGATCGTGCAAGGCGGGATTACATTATTGCCTTGAGAGATTACTGGCAATCCTACTATAGTCTGAGATTGCTGACATTGTATGATTTTGAAAAAAACGAAAAAATTAAATAGCATAGGGCTCACAAAAAGGACCATGGAATAATACTCATATTCCTTTTCCACTGCCCAAACCCCAAACTCACAAAGCCATGATAAAACTACAGAACGTCGAAAAAGTGTACCGCACCAGTTCAATCGAAACGCTCGCGTTGAACAACATCAACCTGGATGTAAAAAAAGGAGAGTTTGTTTCCATCATGGGCCCTTCGGGTTGTGGGAAAAGTACTTTACTCAACATCATGGGACTACTCGATGAACCGTCTAACGGGACGATAGAGATTGATGGTACGCCCGTTACTTCCTACAGGGATAAAGAATTAGCAAAGCTGCGCAATCAGAAACTGGGTTTTATATTTCAGAGCTTTCACCTGATTAATGATCTTTCGGTGCTGGATAATGTGGAGATCCCACTTCTTTATCGAGAAACGTCATTGAAGCAGAGAAGGGAGTTGGCCACGGAGGCCCTTGAAAAAGTTGGGCTAAGTAATAGAATGAAACATTTCCCCAAGCAACTTTCGGGTGGACAAAAGCAACGGGTGGCTATCGCGAGAGCTATCGTTGGTAAACCAGAAATCATACTGGCTGATGAGCCAACCGGAAATCTGGATAGCGCCATGGGAAACGAAATATTGGGTATCCTGCAAAAACTGAATAATGACGGAGCAACGATTGTAATGGTTACACATGATGATGCGATGGCTAAAAAAACGCACAGGTTGATCAGGTTGTTCGACGGAACGCAGGTGCTTTAACGCATTGGGCAGAGAGCAGGGGTTGTGTGATCCAAAGCAAATCTATTGAGACCTTATTGTATCTGATAGGTCTTATATAGTGGGAATTAGCCCAAATTCATAACCTTGAGCCCTATGCCAATAATCCGTAAGTTTCGTTTTGAAGATTTAGAAATCTGGAAATTAAGTGTAGAAATCGGAGATCAGTTATATGATATAGCTGATTTTTTAGAAGGCAAAAAGTTATTTCGTTTTGCGGAACAACTGAGAGGGGCGGGGCTGAGTATCTCAAATAATATTGCAGAAGGATCGGGATCTACCTCAAATAAGGAATTTGATCAATTTCTAAATTACGCCCGCAGATCTGTCTATGAGTGCGCTAATATCATCATCATTTTACAACGTAGGAATTATATTCAGGAAGAACTAAAAACGGAAATTTTTAATAAACTGGACGAGGTAAGCCGAAAGATTATGAGTTTTCGTAAAGTCTTAATTATTAAGCCACCCATGTCCTAAACCCCAAGCCCCATGCTCTTTAACTACATCAAAATCGCCTGGAAGGTATTGCTGCGGCATCCTTTCTATACATTTATCACCTTGTTCGGAATCAGTCTGACACTGACCGTATTGATGGTACTTACTTCTTTTCTGGATCACTTGTTTGGTTCCCACTATCCGGAAAATAAACGTTACCGAACGTTGTATATCGCGAATGTGCTACAAACGGATTCCGCACAGAGCTCCATGAGTACTGGTCCGGCCAGTTACAATTTTCTGAATAAATATGCCAAGTCGCTCAAGACTCCGGAAAATGTTGCAGTTGTCTCCAATTTCAGTTTTTCCAATACGTATGTGAACGGAAAGCGTATCAAGCTGAATACAAAATACACGGATGTTGCTTTTTGGGACGTCGCTGATTTTATGTTTTTGGAAGGCAAACCGTACAATGATCAAAATATTAAAAATGGGGATCGTGTAGCAGTTATTACAGATGATCTTCGAGATCAGTATTTTGAACCTGGTACGCAGGCTGTTGGTAAGTTAATTGATATAGAGAACATCAACTACCGGGTTATTGGCGTGGTGAAAGGCAGTCCGCCTACAAGGATTTACACTTATGGAGATGTGTATTTCCCTTATACCGCTCCAAAAAGCAACTATGAGAACAAGGGCATTCGTGGAAGCTACATAGCTATGGCAGTGGCTAAAACAAAAGCAGACTTCCCGGCCATCCAGGCAGAATTTGATAACACAATTTCCCGTTTACCAAAGGACGTGATTCAGGATGGAGGAAGGTATTCAGTGCTGAAAATTAATGCACTTTCATATTTCGACCATTTCCTGGATACTTTCGCCCGGCAGGATTCCCAGAAAACATTTTTCTATTCCATCATAGGTCTTGTTTTGCTCATGGTCATGGGCTTGCCCGCTATCAATCTGGTTAATGTGAATGTGAGCAGGATACTGGAACGTGCATCTGAAATTGGTGTCAGAAAGGCTTTCGGTGCACCTTCAAAGGCATTGTTGTGGCAGTTTATTATTGAAAATATCTTCATCACTTTCATTGGAGGTGTATTTGCCCTGATCTTATCCTTTGCCATCATTTCTCTGATCAATTCTAGTGGATGGATTGCCTATGCCGATCTGAAGATTAATCTCCCTGTATTTCTGATCAGTATCTTTATCTGCCTGGTTTTTGGACTGTTGTCGGGAGTACTTCCAGCATTCCGGATGTCAAAACTCAAAATTGTAGATGCGCTCAAGGCATAAGGAGCATCAGGTAAAGGGTTTGATTGACATGCCCTCAGCCCCGAACCTCATGCCGAAATATCATTTCAACTTATAACCTACTTCCCACATGTTACGTCATTTATTTAAATTAATCTGGAATAAGAAGGGCTCGCATGCCTTGCTTATCATAGAGATATGGGCTTCGTTTATGGTTTTATTCGGGGTGCTGTCGCTTATCGTATACAATGTCGACAATTACATGCAGCCTATAGGTTTTGAATATGAGCGGGTCTGGAATCTGCAGTTAAGTAATAACCAGGATACAGTGGGTGTTGGCGAGAAGATGAACCGCATTATTCAGCAGATCAAAGCCAATCAGGAAGTGGAATCCTTATCCCGCATGAGCAGTAATACACCGTTTTCAGCCAACCAGATCATGAATGGCGTCACTTACAAGAAGGTGAGTTTGTCGCCGGAGTTTTACTATACGGATGAAAATTTTATTCATACCATAGACTTATCTATGGCATCGGGAAGATGGTTCAGCAAGCGTGACCGGGTTTCGAAATTCACACCAATCGTGATCAATTCAAACTTACAGGAGCGGTTATTTACTAATGAAAATCCTTTGGGTAAGGTAATTAAGTTTGATGATAAGAAATCTTTCAAAGTGGTAGGTGTTGTAGACAAGTTTAAATCAAAAGGAGAGTTTGCCAGTGATGCACCGGCACTTTTCGAGATGCTGGGCAAGGAGGATGGCTGGAATACCAACGTACTTGTTAAAACGAAGGCAGGCACAGATGCTAATTTTGAAGCTAAATTAGTCAAAGAGGTTGCTGCTGCTTTGCCAGGCTGGGGGGTGGAAGTTAGCTACCTGACAGACCAACGAAAAACCAGACATAATCTCACATTGGTTCCTGTAGCTATTTTTCTGATCGTGAGTAGCTTTTTACTTACCAATGTTGCATTGGGACTTTTTGGGATTCTTAATCTGAATATTGCTAAACGGAAGAATGAAATTGGCCTTCGAAGAGCCATGGGAGCCACTGAAAACGGGGTCACATCCCAATTCCTGGGTGAGGTATGGGTACTGGCAACGCTCAGTGTATTCGTCGGGTTACTTTTTGCCATTCAGTTTCCTATCTTACATGTCTTTGATTTACAAGCAAAGATTTACATCATGGCCATCATATTGGCGGTAATCATTATCTTCATCATCGTCACACTTTGTGCCTGGTGGCCAAGCCGGCAAGCCTCCCGGATTCATCCGGCGCTGGCACTACATGAAGAATGATGGTAGGAACTCAATGTTTCAAAATAACAGGGATAGGTTCTTCTCATTCCAAATAGGACAATACCTTTGCATTATAATTTTTGAACGCTAAAAATAAGAAAACGAGTGCTGCTGATTATCGACGACGACCTGGCTATACGAACATCACTGGCGCTATTGCTTAAAAGCAATGGATTTCAGGTGAAAGGTGCCGCGTCGCCCGATGATGCATTCAAAATATTACAGAACGAAGTACCTGAACTCATTCTGTTAGACCTGAATTTCTCTATGGCGACATCAGGAGATGAGGGGATGACCTTATTATCGGGAATAAGAAAACACAACCCTGCGATTCCAGTCATACTGATTACTGGGTGGGGGACGATAGACTTGGCCGTACAGGGAATGAAACTGGGAGCGAAAGATTTTATTACCAAGCCCTGGCAGAACGAATATCTGCTGCAATCTGTAAAAACCATTCTGAATCTCGAACAACCAGATCCGGAACAGGGCAACAGACGAAAGCTTATTAGTAAGTATCAGTTTGAGAACATCATCGGTAAAGATGCGAAACTGCTCGACATCCTTGATACAGTGGGACGGGTAGCTGTCACCGACGCACCTGTGCTGATCACAGGCGAAAGCGGAACAGGAAAGGAACTGATCGCGGAGGCAATTCACACCAATAGCAAAAGGAAAGTACGGCCGTTTGTGAAAGTAAATCTGGGCGGTATATCTTCTTCACTGTTTGAAAGCGAGCTTTTTGGCCATGTGAAGGGAGCTTTTACGGATGCAAAATCGGATAGGGAAGGACGATTTGAAATGGCTCATCGAGGTACCATTTTTCTTGATGAAATCGGAGAGTTGGATCTGGCAAGTCAGGTAAAACTGCTTCGCGTGTTGCAGGAGCGAACTTTTGAACCTTTGGGAAGTAGTAAAAGCCGGGTTGTAGACGTCCGGATCATTTGTGCGACCAATAGGAATCTTGAAGAGATGGTGGTACAAGGAACATTCCGTGAGGATCTTTACTACCGTATTAATCTGATAACCGTTAAATTACCTGCGCTCCGGGAACGCTCCGGTGATATCCCGCTTCTCGCCGAGTTTTTTATCAATAACCTGAAAGTAATATACCAGCGACCGGATCTGCAGCTTTCAAGGTCAGCAGCAAAATGGCTCAAATCGCTGACATTGCAGGGCAACATCAGGCAGTTGAAAAACATTGTGGAACGCACCGTGTTACTATCTTCGAATGATGTACTGGATGTGGATGATTTTCAACTTAGTATGCATACCGGCGTGGTATCTTCCCGAAGTAGTAATCTGCCGGAAGTAGGAGCACTTACACTCGAAGAAATGGAACATCAGATGATCCGGAAAGCCATGGACTTTCATCAGAATAAGGTTTCGAAAGTAGCGCGTTCCTTGGGTATAACGCGGTTTGCGCTGTATCGCCGACTGGAAAAGTATGGAATCTCCTACGAATCGGACGACTTATGAGATGGTCTACACGAACGCAATATGTGGCCTATATCGTATTGCTTCATCTTGTATTGGTCTTGCTTGTATATAAGATATTGTTTCATGATAAGATGTTGTTTATCGCGTCCGAGCTTTTTCTGCTTATATCTATCGGCTTGTCCATCAGGATTTTTCAGAACTTTACTAGACCCAATGCTTTTGTAAGGTCAGGAATAGAAGCAATAAAAGATAAGGATTTTACCATCAAATTTGTAGCTACCGGAAACAGCGAAGTAGATTCCTTGATTGAAGTTTACAACCTGATGATCGATCAGCTCAGGGAGGAAAGGACAAGACTGCATGAAAAACATTTCTTGCTGGAAAAGCTGATTGCTGCTTCCCCGATCGCCATCATCATTCTTGATTTTGACGGGGAAATTGAATCCCTTAATCATCAGGCCAGCAGGTTGTTGAATTTAGATGAATCGGCCTGCTCCGGAAAGAGACCTCAGGAAGTAGACTCCGAAATTTTAACTAAAATAGGAGATCTGACCGATGGTGAATCTGCGGTCATCAAGCCATCAGGCATAGCAACCTATAAAGTCCAGCGTTCGCATTTTATGGATCAGGGATTTCGCAGATCATTTCTGATGATTGAAGAACTCACGATGGAAATGTATGAGTCTGAAAAGAAAGCATATGGAAAAGTAATCAGGATGATGGCACATGAGGTCAACAACACGTTGGGTGCTACGGATTCCATTATCCAGACTGCCAGACAAATGCTATTCTCGGAGGAGTTTGCAGAGCTGAATGAAGCGTTACGTATTTCGTCTGAGAGAAACAGAAAGCTTACTCACTTTATGCGTAATTTTGCGGATGTGGTTCGACTACCCCAACCAACTTTTCACGAAGTTAGAATAGCCGCTCTTGTTCAGGATGTAGCCATTTTTATGAAGTCTTTCGCCTTAGAAAATGCGGTGGATATCGAAGTGGATATCGCAAGAGAAATGACTATTAAAGCCGATTCAGCTCAACTGGAACAGGTGTTGGTGAATGTAATACGTAACGCAATTCAGGCCTGTAGCGCCGGAGGCCGTGTCATGATCAGTGTATCGGAGCATGATTTGGTCATCGCCAATAATGGAAAGCCGATCACGGTTTCAGAATCCGGTCAGCTTTTTAATCCATTTTACAGTAGCAAACCAGACGGGCAGGGTATAGGACTGACGCTAAGCCGGGAAATTCTGTTGAAGCATGGCTTCGGATTTTCGCTAAAGACCAATACAGCAGGCTGGACCGAGTTCGTGATTGTATTTTGATCATTCAGAAACGAGCTCTGTTCAATCAAAGTCGATCCGTTTTTTCAATCTTTCCCGTTTTTTCATAATTTTTCAGCCAGGTCTTACGCTTTCCGCCAATCGTCAGATAAAAGTCATATATGGACTTTATATCAGTTTCATAGTCATTCGTAAGATACATCGGCTCACTGACTACCACTGCTTTTCGGGGATAATCAAAACCAATCAGAATGAGAGGAACATTTGCTTTCGAAGCAATATGGTAGAACCCTGTTTTGAGTCTGTCGACATCTTTTCTGGTACCTTCTGGTGTGATGGCAATATGTAAGTTTTCGCGGGACTGATACATCGCAGCGACGGTATCAACCAAATTTGACGCTTTGTTTCTGTAAACCGGATAGCAACCCATCGCTCTGAAAAGCCATCCGGAATACCATTTGAACAGCTGACTTTTCGCCAGGAAACCGATATTGATATCAAGTTCTGCACGGCCACCAAGGCATACTATAAAATCCCAGTTGGAGTTATGTGGAGTTCCGACCCAAACCGCCTTTTTGACTTCAGTTGGATACCGGCCAATGATCTTCCAGCCGGCAGCACGGTACAAAAATGCAGTTAAGACTCTTAGCATCATGAGGACAATTGTTTGTTGTCTGCTGCTTACAGAATAATGAATGGCCTTGGACTGAACGTCAGGACAAAAACAAACAGTGCGAAAATACCCATGATAATTCGTGGCGTATCCAATGGACGGTTATCCTGTGTGTCAGGATGTTTTATACCCAGAATTCTGCCCAGAATAAAAACAAAAGGAAGGAAACCTGAATAGCCTTCTTGTTCGGGAAGCAGATATGCCACTGCAAATTGTGCCACTACGATGATCAGACTGATCATAATAGCCGTTGAGGCAGCCTCGAATGTTCTTCGGAAACAGATATAAATGAAATAGATGTAGAAGAACAAATACAACAACTGTTCATAAAACAATTCATCGCTACCTATTGCAAAAGACTCGGGGCGGAATAGTCCAAGACCGGCAAAGAATACAAAAACACCAAAAAGCGCCGGTGCTATAATGTCGAATTTTTGTTTTCCGATTAATCCGTACAGAATATGTCCTCCATCCAGTTGCCCGATTGGAATCAGGTTAAGAGATGTAAAGAACAGAGCCAGATAACCCGCAAAGATGAAAGGGTAGTGGATCATCTCGTAATCGTGCGGCAGTAAAGCAGGGTCGGCTACGAAATTTTTGAAAAGCCAGAAGAGAATGTTATCTCCTAAAGCAATGTTGCCAGCCGAGTTTTCATACGCAAACTGTCCATAACTGGATCCAAAGCGCTCGTATTCAGGGTGAATTGCGTAAATATATTCCAGAGGTGGCAGGTGCGTGAAGCCATACCAGAGTACTGCCAGAGCAGCAAAAAATCCAGCCAAGGGACCTGCAATTCCTATATCAAAAAATTTCAGCCTCGATGTCACAACCGACTTAATGCGGATAAACGCACCCATGGTCCCAATGCTCTGCGAGATACCAAACCACAGCGGGATATAAAATGGAAGCGTTACTTTTACCTGATGCGCTTTGGCTGTGAAATAATGGCCAAATTCATGGATAGTTAAGATCGCCAGAAACGGCAGCGAAAATTGAAATCCACGTACGAATTCCGGCCAACCCATGGCTTTTTCGGAAGCTGCTTTAAGTTCGGGACTATCGTTGCCGATGAGTTTGAAGAAATCAAAAACAAAAGAAAAGGTATTGCCAAAAATCCATTCAGCACCAGACATGGTTGTGGTGATGAGGGTAAGAATAAACAATAATGCCTGAATGAGGTAGGTGCGCGTACTAGACTGCATAGTCTTTGAGATATTCCAGAATGGTAGTAGGTTTTTGAACCAGAATCGTATCTATCCCCAGCTGCGCTGCGGATTTGATATTATCTGCATTGTCGTCAAGAAACAACGTTTCCCCGGCTTTAATATTCTGCTCTTTTAATACCTGAAGGTAAATTTCCGGATCCGGTTTCATAATACCCATCTCGTAGGAAAGATATACTTTGTCGAACAGATCGTCCAGCCTTTCAATACCGGTAGATGCTTTGAGTATTTTGTTTACCTGTGTAATGTGTATTGAGCTCGTATTGCTCAGCAGGAACAAACGGTATTTGCTACGCAGCTTCTTGAGTAATTCAACACGTTCAGCGGGGAGATCCAGCAGCAGACTATTCCAGGCTGTATCGATCATTTCATCAGTCCAATCCGGAGAATCAACCAATTTGCGTATCAGATTCCTGAAACTGATTTCATCCAGCGAACCTGTTTCAAACTGGCGGAAGAGGTCATTTTCTTTAAAAAGACTCAATATTTCAGCCTGCTCGCGGCCGCTCAGTTTAGCAAAGGAAAGAGAAGCAACCGGAACATCGATGTTCAGAATCACGTCGCCCAAATCGAAAATAATGTTCTTTATGTTTCCGTTTTTCATAATCCGGTTTGTGCCAAGAGCTGTAAGTTTAACTTTCAGCAGTCAACTTACAGCTCTTTTAAATGCTTTGAAAATAAATGACCGAGGTTACTCAACCACAACACCCATGGCCGAAAATTTATCGATGCGTTGATCAATACGCTTGTCGGCTGAGATTTTAGAAAGTTCTTTTACGTTATCTAGTATCACCCTTTTCAGTTCTTCTGCCATCCAGTCGTGATCCAGATGAGCACCACCCAGAGGTTCCGAAATGATACCGTCAACCAGTTTGTTGTTCACCATATCTTTGGCAGTGATCTTCATTGCATCCGCAGCCTGCTCCTTGAAATCCCAGCTTCTCCATAAGATGGTGGAGCAGTTTTCGGGAGATATAACAGAGTACCATGTGTTTTCAAGCATCAAAACACGATCCCCGATGGCAATACCCAGTGCGCCACCGGAAGCTCCTTCACCGATCACGATACAGATCACCGGAACTTTCAACATAAACATTTCTTTCAGGTTACGCGCAATGGCTTCACCCTGCCCGCGCTCTTCTGCTTCCATTCCCGGGAATGCACCCGGCGTGTCTATCAGTGTAACGATGGGTATATTGAATTTTTCAGCAAGCTTCATGAGACGGAGTGCCTTCCTATATCCTTCCGGATTGGGCATACCGAAGTTGCGGTGCTGACGTTGCTTTGTATTCCTTCCTTTCTGTTGGCCAATCAGCATCACAGACTGCCCGCCAATATTGGCAAGGCCACCAATAATAGCCGGATCATCACGTACCTGACGGTCACCGTGCAGCTCTATGAACTCATCACAAATCCGCTCGATATAATCCAGCGTATACGGACGATCAGGATGGCGTGAAAGCTGTACGCGCTGCCACCTGGTAAGATTTTCAAATATTTCTTTTCGAAGATCTGTTATATTCCCTTCTAACAGGGAAATGGCACCTGAAAAATCAACATTATTTTCTGATGCTAATGCTTTCATTTCTTCGAGCTTGCGTTCGAGCTCGGCCATAGGTTTTTCAAAATCCAGATATGTTCTCATTTCTTAGGTTCTAAATTAATTGGAAAAATGCAGGATTAAAGTTCATAAGAGCGACCTCTGAGCGGTATTTCTACATTGTTGTAACCCAGCTCGTTAATTTTCTCCTGAAAATCAGCCATACTTTGCTGCTCCCCATGTACCAGAAAAACTCCTTTGAGTTTGTCCGGATTTTGCATTTTTACAAATTTTATTAAATCATTCTGATCTCCGTGACCGCTAAATACGTCAATTTTTTCAATATTAGCCAAGACCGGGAGCTGTTTACCACGAATCGATATCGTATCCTGGCCATTTAAAAGTCTCCATCCCAGCGTTCCTTCGGACGCATAACCAATCATCAGAATTGTAGCATATGGGTTACCTATATTGGCTTCCACGTGGTGTTCAATCCTCCCTCCCTGCACCATTCCTGATGAAGAAATAATTATACACGGTTCGTTATAGTTAGAAATGGCCCGGCTCGCTTCAGCATTTTCGAGATAGATCAGATTATCGAAGTCGAAAAGCATGTCATTGTCATCCTGGAAATTCCGTGCTTCCTTGTTCAGAAGACGTACATGCCGCTGATAAACTTTTGTGCTGCTATAGGCTAGCGGGCTGTCCGAAAATACTTTCAGACTGGGAAATTTGTGCCTGGCGTAAATCTTGTTGAGTGTAAAAAGTAATGCCTGTGTTCTCCCCACACTGAAGGAAGGAATGATCAATCTGCCCGGGATATCCACACAGGTTCTTCTGATCACATCGGCAAGTGCTGTTTCAGGGTCTTCTTTGGTTTCATGAAGGCGGTTTCCATATGTCGTTTCACATATCAGATAGTCTACATCCGGTACTTCCTGTGGATCAGTTAGTAACGGATAGTTACTTCTGCCAATGTCACCGGAAAAGCATATTTTCTTCTTTTGCCCATTTTCAAATACTTCTACCACAATGTGTGCAGCACCAAGCAAATGCCCGGCCGGATGGAAAGTGATCCAAACATGGTCGGCAATGCGGTAACGTTGTCCAAAAGATACGGGGACGAAATTATCAAGGGCCTCAATTACATTTTTTTCAACGAAATAATCCCTCGGTAACTCCTTCTTTTTCTTTCCTTTCTTCTTTCCATTTGCTCCACTTCTGGCGTTCAACCGTTTTTGATGCAAGTTGGCCGCATCCTTTAAAAGCAAAGATGAAAGAGAGAGCGTCGGTTCAGTGCATACCACCCGCCCTTCAAATCCTTCTTTAAAGAGATTCGGGATATTGCCCGAGTGGTCAATGTGCGCGTGGGTAAGAAGTACAGTATTAATTAAACTTGCATCAAACGGAAAAACACTTTTTTGTTCATCGTAGCGGTTTTTTTTTCCTATTTCATCTAAATCAAAATCTGAACCGCAGTCAATCAAAATTCGGTAATCATCGGATTCCAACAGGAACATACTACCGGTTACTTGCTGTGCAGCTCCCCAAAATGTCAATTTCATACTTTATGATTGGGGTGAATATTATATAGTATGATCTTACCCTTTGCAGGGAAAATCAAAAAAGCTCTTGTTTGGGTATTGGTTAAAAATTCAATGGTTCAGCATCAACGGCACTTCTAGTACCCTACCTGGAGGACAGTTATGCGTGCATGACGCACGGAATTTGTACAAAAGTATCAAAAAAGAGACTTAGATTACTGATAAGTTACTAGTTTAGGAATGAATCTTTGTTTCCTGCATAATTTAAGGCTATTTGTTAAATCTATGAAGTGCTGTCTGACTGTAATAATTTGTTTCCTGAGTTATGTTTCTACTGCGCAGTCAGCGGATAGCATTGCGATCAGTCATCTTAGTGATGCGGTCTTGGAACTTCAGAATAGTGAGCTCATGAGAAATGGAACTCTTGCGATCAGCCTGAAATCAGTAAAAGACAAAAAAAACAAGTTTGCACTGAATCCGGAGTTGTCTTTGCCATCCGCATCTACACTTAAGTTAGTGACTACTGCTACTGTGATGGACATTTTCGGTGGAGATTATCGCTATAAGACTTATCTGGAATATGACGGGATGATTAGAAAAGATACGCTTTTTGGCAATATCTATGTGCGGGGAAGTGGTGATCCTACATTAGGTAGTGATCGTTTCAAAGGTTATCCGACTTCAGCGGAAATACTATTGAAATGGACAAAAGCGATACAGGGACTTGGTGTCAAAGTAGTGATGGGAGAGGTAATAGGCGAGGGGTCCTTTTTCGATAAGCGCATCGTAGCAGACAGCTGGATCTTTGCCGACTTAGGTAATTACTACGGAGCAGGTGTAAGCGGACTCAATTTTAGTGACAACCTGTATAAAATCAAATTCAAGCCAGGCAACAGCGTGGGTGATCCGGCCGTATATCTGAATACAGAACCTGAACTCCCATATCTGATGTTTCAGAATGAGGTAACAACCGGAGAACGTGGTTCAGGTGATAAGACCATCCTGTACGGTAATCCTTTAAGTAAGCAGGTGATCATGACTGGTACGGTACCAACAGGCTTTGCGACCTATCAGGTAAAAGGATCAATTCCGGATCCATCAGCCTATGTCAGTTTTGTATTACAGAAAGCGCTGACCGCAGTGCAAATCAAAGTTACAAAACCGGCGGTAGTCGAAAAGAAACAAACAAGCCGTAAAGTCGTTGATGAAACTGTTTCGCCACCCTTGCGTGAAATATGTACGCAGACAAATCTGTGGAGCGTCAATCTATATGCTGATGCTTTTTTGAAACTCTCAGGAAGACGACTGGCCGGAGATCCGTCCTTTGATGCTTCGGCCAAAGCGGTAAAAAGCTATTGGGTGTCAAAAAGGGCCGATATGAGAGGTTTCACCATTAAGGATGGTAGCGGATTGTCGCCTTCAGGGTCACTTTCGGTACACAATATTACAGAGATTTTGAGCGTTGCCTCGAACAATCCGGGATTTACTGATTTTTACAAAACCATTGCCGTATGGGGGCAATCAGGAACGGTGCGTAATCTGGGAAAGGGTATCAGAGCTGCGGGCAATGTGAGAGCAAAAAGTGGTTCGATTGAAGGTACCAGAGCCTACGCAGGATATGTTACTTCAAAATCAGGCGACATGCTGAGTTTTGCCATTATTGCTCATAAATATGAACCTGAAAGTGCTCGGATCATATCTGAAGAGCTGGTAAGGCTTATAAAACTGATTGGTGAAATATAGATCAACTGAGTATGGATATTCAGATTAAAAAAGTAGACGTAGCTGATATTCTGGAAATTCGGCATGCGGTACTCTGGCCAGAACAGCCACTCGAATTTGTAAAAGTGCCGGAAGATAATTTGGGTGTGCATTTCGGACTCTTCTTTGAAGGAAAGCTGGTCTCGGTTATTTCATTGTTTGCAGAGCGGGAAAGTCTTCGATTCAGAAAGTTTGCTACCCTACATGCTTATCAGAATAATGGCTTGGGATCTCAGCTACTAAGGTTCGTAATTAATTATGCACATGATAACCGCTATAAAGAGTTGTGGTGTGATGCAAGAGTAACGACTGGTAATTTCTATTTACGACATGGATTTGAGAAGCGGGGAGAGGCTTTTTTTAAGAAGGATATAGCGTATTACAAAATGTCGATGAATTTGAATGGCAATTAAGCAGCCCGGCAAACACAGTATGATTTGTGTTGCCGGGCACTTTGATATTTTACTTTACTTCTTCAATCATAAAATTATGATTGGTATAAATGCAAAGATCTGCCGCTACAGTAAGACTTTCACGAACCATTTCTTCAGCTGACAAATGAGTTGCATGTTTCTTGAGTGCCTGCGCTGCCGACTGAGCGAAATTTCCGCCTGATCCAATTGCTGCAATACCGTTTTCCGGCTCCAGTACATCTCCGGTTCCGGAAATGATCAATATCTCATCTTTGCTGGCCGTGATCATCATCGCTTCTAGTTTTCTTAAATAACGATCGGTGCGCCAATCTTTTGCCAGCTCAATCGCGGCACGCTTCATATTACCGCCGTATGCGTTCAACTTCTCTTCAAAACGTTCAATAAGGGTAAAAGCGTCAGCGGTCGACCCGGCAAAACCTGCCAGAATTTTTCCACCCATCAGCACCCGGATCTTTTTTACGTTGCCTTTTGCTACTGTATTTCCCATCGTTGCCTGTCCGTCAGCACCAAGGGAAACGGTTCCATTGTGAAGGACACCAAGGACGGTGGTTGCATGTATCTTTTCCATGAATAAAAGCTTTGTTAATCTTAATGTTTAAATATGGTCTTTGATAGTCAGTTTACAAAACACATTATCGACTTGCATCAAAGGGAAATCTTCAGGTAAGTCATTTTTACTTATTGTTTCAAAGCCATTTCTTTCATAAAACCGGAGTGCAGCTTGGAGTTGGCTTACTGTACCAAGGTATAGGCTTGTAATCTTCTGTTTGACACAAGAGTCAAGCAAATGGTCGAGCAGTCGCTGGGCAATACCTGTTTCCTTTCCCCGAAAATCTTTTGATACAAACATTTTTCTGATCACACCCGATCGATTGCCGATTCGGATCAGCGCAATGCTGCCAATGACCTTATCGTCAGAAACAGCAAGCCAGAATTCTCCGCCACTTTTGCGGTAAAAATCATCGATGATGAAAAGATCCGGCTGATCGGCTGCGGTGATCGGGACGTTAAACTCCAACTGCTGAATATCCAGAATGAGCTTAACGAGCTGATCTTGATATTTTTCTGTGAATGGTATTATCTGAATCATGTTCTGTAGGTAAGTAATGCCGGTGTGAACCCTAACACGATCTAAAACAAAAGTGCCAGGTCGTAAAACCTGACACTTTGTACATTTTCCTGAAATGACTGCAAGTCAAAGACAAGTTGATCCTTAAACAAGCATGCTCATCGGCTCTTCCAAGAGTTTTTTCACTGTGTTCAGAAACTGAGCAGCAAGTGCTCCGTCTACCACACGGTGATCTGCTGAAAGCGTTACTTTCATGATGTTGGTTGGATATACAGTACCATCTTCTTTAAAGGCAGCAACCTTTTTAATTCCACCAATAGCCAGAATACAGGAATCCGGCGGGTTGATGATCGCTGTAAATTCGTCTACACCAAACATACCCAGATTAGAAATAGAGAAAGTGTTTCCTTCCCAATCCTTAGGTTGTAATTTTTTATCCTTGGCTTTACCCGCAAGATCTTTCACTTCACCTGAAATGGTAGATAAAGTTTTCTTATCTGCGTCACGGATTACAGGTACCAAAAGACCTTCTTCAACCGCAACAGCTACACCAATATTTACATAATTGTATTTTCTGATTTTATCTCCCAACCATGCTGAGTTAACCGCAGGATGTTGTTTTAAGGCAACAGCGCAAGCCTTGATCACCATGTCATTGAAAGAAATTTTCGCAGGACTAACGTCGTTCAGTTGAGGACGAAGTGCCATGGCTTTGTCCATCACGATTTCCATGGTTACATAGAAATGCGGCGCTGTGAACAAGCTATCGCTCAGGCGGCGTGCAATGGTTTTACGCATTTGCGATACGGGTGTATCGGTAAAGTCGCCTGATGTCTGAGCAGCTGCTGGTGTAGCTTCAGCTTTTGCCGGTGCAGCCTCTGCGGCTTTTGCCGGAGCTTCCGCAGCTTTAGCAGCCGGTTTGAAGTCATCTACGTCGCGTTTTACGATACGGCCATTGTCCCCGCTTCCTTCTACTTCACTCAGGTTGATACCTTTGTCTTCTGCAAGACGTTTCGCAAGCGGAGATGCTTTTATTCTGTCACCAGAATCAGCAACAGATACCGTTTTTTCTTCTTTTGCACCTTCTTCTTTCGGTGCTTCCTGAGAAGAAGTACTTTCAGGAGCAGCTTCTCCGTTTTCACGGGCAAGTAGCGCATCTACATTAGCGCCTTCTTCTCCGATTACAGCAATAATGCCATCAACAGGTACCGCTTCACCTTCTTTAATGCCTACAAAAAGGAGTGTTCCATCTTCGTAAGCTTCCAGTTCCATGGTGGCTTTGTCGGTTTCCACTTCCGCCAGAATATCTCCCGACTTCACTTTATCACCTACTTTTTTCTGCCACGAAACCAGTGTTCCTTCTTCCATGGTATCGCTCATTTTAGGCATGCGAACCACAGCAGCATTTATTTTTTCAGTTGATTGGGCGGGTTTTGCCTCCGGTTTGTCCGGTGTTACAGTTTCAACTGCAGGCGCAGCTTCCGTTTCCTGTTTAGCAGGCGCTTCTTCTTTGCTGCTACCATTTTCACTTCCGCCTTCCAATAATGATTTATAGTCTTCTCCTTCATCTCCAACCACAGCCATTACCCCGTCTATAGGGACAGCATCACCTTTTTGTACACCTATGTATAGAAGCGTACCGTCATAATAAGATTCAAGATCCATTGTAGCCTTGTCGGTTTCGACTTCCGCTATAACTTCTCCGGATTTGATTTTATCACCAACTTTTTTGTGCCATTCTGCGATAACACCTTCTTCCATGGTGTCGCTCATCTTGGGCATACGGATTACTTCTGCCATATCGCTTATTAAGGTATTTTAGTTTCTCAGTCTTAAAATAAGATTTCAGTCAAAATTACAACAAAAGGCTCATTTCGCACTTGCTTTTGGTATTAATTCTGAAAACCGGACTTTCCGGGAAAGCTGAAAAATGGTATTAAAATTCAAAAACAATCGAAAATCTGCTTGTAAAGCAGGGTTTTATACCATTTTTCACCATGTTGTGTCTAGTTGATCTTCAACACAGCCATAAAGGCTTCCTGAGGAATTTCAACGTTACCCACCTGTCTCATACGCTTTTTACCCTTTTTCTGCTTTTCAAGTAGTTTACGCTTACGTGAGATATCACCACCATAACATTTGGCCAAAACATCCTTACGCATTGCTTTTACTGTTTCACGGGCAATAATCTTTTGTCCGATAGCTGCCTGAATGGCAATTTCAAACATTTGGCGTGGGATCAGCTCACGTAGTTTTTCGCAAAGCTTTTTACCCCACTCATATGATTTAGATCTGTGTACAATGGCGGATAAAGCATCAACCGGCTCGCCATTAAGCATAACATCCAGTTTTACCATATCCGACTCCTGGTAACCAGCCAGGTCATAATCCAGAGAAGCATATCCCTTCGAAATCGTTTTAAGTTTATCGAAAAAGTCAAACACAACTTCTGCAAGCGGCATTTGAAATTGCAATTCCACACGCTCGGATGTCAGGTAAACCTGGTTTTTCAGAATTCCACGCTTATCCATGCAAAGGTTCAGGATAGGACCGATGTAGTCAGACTTCGTGATGATCTGCGCATTGATAAACGGTTCTTCTATCGACTTAATATGATTAGGCTCCGGCATTTCCGACGGTGCACTGATATTTAAAAGCTGATCTTTTGTATTAGTAATACGGAATTGTACCGACGGAACTGTTGTGATCACTGTCATGTCGAACTCGCGTTCCAGCCTTTCCTGTACAATCTCCATGTGCAACATGCCCAGGAATCCGCAACGGAAACCGAAACCAAGTGCTGCCGACGTTTCAGGTTCCCACACAAGTGCAGCATCATTCAGCTGCAATTTTTCCATAGCCTCACGAAGCTCTTCAAACTCTGTAGTATCTACAGGGTAAATCCCGGCAAATACCATCGGTTTCACTTCGGAAAATCCAACGATTGCTTCGCTGGCAGGGCGGTTGATATGCGTAAACGTGTCGCCGACTTTTACCTCCTTAGCCACTTTAATACCGGAAATGAGGTAACCTACATCTCCGCATTCCACCACTTGTTTCGGGATTTGAGATAAACCCAGTGTACCGATTTCATCGGCTATATATTCCTTTCCGGTAGCCATGAACTTCACACGATCACCTTTCCGGATACTTCCGTTTTTAACACGGAAAATAACTTCTATACCTCTGTATGAATTAAAAACGGAGTCGAAGATCAACGCCTGAAGTGGTGCTTCAGGATCACCCTTCGGAGCAGGAACTCTTTCGATGATTGCGTCCAGGATTTCTTTGATACCAATTCCTTCTTTTCCGCTGGCCGGAATGATGTCTTCGCGCTTACAATCCAGCAGGTCTACCATTTCATCCTTGATTTCTTCCGGTCTTGCGCCAGGCAAATCGACTTTGTTCAGTACCGGAATAATAACCAGATCGTGATTGATGGCAAGATATAGGTTGGAAATGGTTTGAGCTTCTGTTCCCTGAGATGCATCCACAAGCAAAAGAGCTCCTTCGCAAGCTGCGATCGAACGGGATACCTCATAAGAGAAATCGACGTGACCGGGTGTGTCAATCAGGTTCAGGATATATTCTTCTCCTTCATAGAGATAAGTCATTTGGATTGCGTGGCTTTTGATGGTAATCCCGCGTTCGCGTTCGAGATCCATGTTATCCAAAAGCTGGGCCTGCATTTCACGATGGGTTACCGTTTTGGTAAATTCCAATAGACGGTCGGCCAACGTACTCTTCCCATGGTCAATATGGGCGATGATACAAAAATTCCGAATTTTCTTCATGTAGTAAATAAAGCGGACAACCTGCTGTAGGTTATCGTCATATGAGTCACAAAATTACAAGCCTGCCTGTGATTTTTACGGATTGGAGAATTTATTTATTTTCTGACTTATGTCAAAATGCAACTGTTTTGCTATCCGAGGTGCAGAATGTATGTTTTCGACCCATTTCAGCAGAATGAGCCAAGCCAGATAAATTCTTGTCTAAAACAGGTTAAGTGGTTGTTCAGCAATTAGTTATGTATATAAAAGAAAAAACACGCAGGTTTCAAAATGAACCCGCGTGTCAAATTACACTTCATCAACAAACTAAAAACCAAATAAAACTACTACGAAAATATTCGCTTGTCAAGTTTTTTTTGCTGTAGGAGGGGGATTCGAACCACCCACGGTGAGGTTAGCTACGGTACAAATACTGATTTGGTGGTCCACCCCAGTCGACTTGCGTCGGCATTATACCGCGTTTATCCCTTGATCACCACCCCCGAGACAGGAGGGCATGGCTGCCAATTTCATCACCCTACAATGTGATAGGTGTCAGTAAATTTATTCGTGTCTTTTATTTGTTCGATACGACTTACTTGACGATGCAAAACTAAGATGTCTGGATTTAATTATAAAATATTTTCATAAAAATTTCGTAAAATTTATCATTTTGCTATAAATTAGGTTCGAAAATTGCGATTCGTCTAACATTTAAGAAAAAAATGAATAAATATTCAGATATTGATAGTACTGATCTCCGCATTTTGTCTTTGCTGATAGAAAATGCAGCTTTGCCTTACACCGAAATCGGAAAACGTGTATTTGTCTCAGGAGGAACGGTACACGTTCGGATGAAAAAGCTGGAGCAAATGGGGATTGTTAAAGGATCACAGCTCATCATTGATCCTGCGAAACTAGGCTGGGATATCAGCGCTTTTCTGGGTATTTATCTGGAAAAAAGTTCGCTGTATGAGCAGGTAGCCACAGAGCTGGAAGGCATTCCTGAAGTGGTCAATATCCATTATACTACTGGTATATATAGTATCTTCATTAAAATTGTATGTCGCGATACCAATCACCTCCGTGAAATCCTGCATGACAAGATTCAAAAAGTGAATGGAATCCAGCGAACTGAAACGTTCATATCTTTGGAAGAACGCATCAACAGATCCATTCCGCTCGCAGAAAATTGAATTTGTTCTAAAAATCACAAATTAGCATTGTCAGTTTATGACAAAAAAATTAACTTTGTATTGTATATATAAAAAACTTATATATATTTGTATATGACTAACGTGAATTATGGAGAATAGTGCAACAAGTAACGAATACGTAAGAGGTACGTTAAAAACAATCGTACTGAATTTGCTGGCCGAACATGAACGTATGTATGGCTATGAAATCACACAGGAAGTGAAAGACCGCACGGGTGGAGCGATCGCGCTTACTTTTGGGGCGTTGTATCCTGTGCTTCATAAACTGGAGCAGGAAGGCATGCTGGTTACTGAATCGGTTGAGGTAGATGGACGTTTAAGGAAATACTATTCATTGACCCAGCCAGGTAATGAAGCCGCAAGGAACAAGACCAATGATCTTGAACGTTTTTTGGATGCGGTCCGGTTGCTGTTGGCACCAAGAGGGCTCGCAACTGAATAGAGGTTAATCCATGGCACATACTTAAAACAGAAGATCCGATGAAACGCCTCCAAGAAAATAGAATCGGGCAGTTAGCCAAATATTTGCAGCAAAGCAAGCTGGATCCGGAATTGTATGCCGAGATACTGGATCACCTTGCCTGTGAAGCAGAAGAAAGACTTTGGGATGGAAGTTCATTTGAGCAGGCCTATGACAACATTCTGGAAACGGCCGACCTTCAAACACTTCACCATTTAAGTGTTGATCATCAAAATCTGTTAGCCATGGAAAAATCACTAGATGACATTGTTTTCGAAAACCGAAACAAACAGTACGGCGCGTATACTTTACGCAAAAGCTATGGGCAAACCATGCAGAAGTCAGTTTTACTGGGCGTAACGCTATTCTTATTTATGGTGTTATTGCCAAATCTGTATGCAACACTGGTGCCGGAGAAGAAACCGGATGATATCGGTTTTGAGGTGGAAATCATGAAGGTAGATATACGACCGGATAAAGCACCTTTACCTGAACCCGTGAGGGAAGAGCCAAAACCGGTTGAAAAGTTAGTAAAAAGTGTGATTCCTACCGTGGTGCCTGATGAGCAGGTGGATGTAGAATATGCGCCACCGGTAGTGGAGGAGCTTGAAGCTGCTAAGCCGGCGGGTATTACGCAGGATGGTCTGGTGGACATTAATATAATCACAGCGCCAGCACTTACTATCACAGCGCCTAATGGTATTGCTGCAGAAGTAACTCCGGAAAAAGAGAAGGAATATCTTGTGGTGGATCAAAAACCGGAATATATGGGTGGAAATGCTGCTATGGCAGCTTTTCTGCAGAAGCATCTGAGATATCCTTCTGAGGCAGTGAAGGCCGGAGTGGAAGGAAGGGTATTTCTCGAATTTACTATAGGAAGTGAGGGAAGAATAGAACATGTAAAAACAATAAAAGGTATAGGTTTTGGATGTGATGAGGAGGCCGAACGGGTTGTAAAGCTGATGCCGGACTGGAAGCCTGGGAAACAGGCAGGAACTCCGGTTAGGGTTCGGTTTACTTTGCCTATCATGTTTAAAATGAATTGATTAAGGGTGTGATCTTAAGGGTGTATTGAATAGTTATTTTCAGAATTCCTCGCAATAGCGGGGAATTTTTCTTTTTTTTGTAATTTGAAAACTAACAACAAAGCATATTTTTTACCTATGACCATTGATCAGAATTAATGTACGCCATTGTTGATATCGAAACAACAGGAGGAGGAGCAGATGCGCGTATCACTGAGATCGCTGTTTTCCGTCACGACGGGCAGCAGATAGTGGATATTTTTCATTCACTTGTTAATCCTGAAGTGTATATACCTCCATTCATAACCCGTCTTACCGGTATAGATAATGAAATGGTGAAGGATTCTCCCACCTTTTATGACATTCAGGATTCGGTGCGGGCGATAACCAAAGATGCGTGGTTCGTTGCGCACAATGTGAAGTTTGATTACGGGTTTATCAAACGCGAATTTGCTGCACTTGAGGAATATTTTCAACGGGATCTTTTGTGTACCGTGCAACTGAGCAGGAAGATATTTCCCGGATACAAGTCGTATAGTTTGGGGAATATTTGTGCGAGCCTGGCTATATCGCTGGAAAACAGACACCGGGCACACGGAGATGCTGCTGCTACAGTACTACTGTTTGAAATGCTGATGAAAAATGACAGCCAGCAGTTGATTCCTCTCGATACCCCAGTGCTGATGTGATGAACGTATATGGAACGATTGTTTTAAGTGTGGATTTATCATTAACTTAATCGTTCTTATATTATGAAGGCATTCCTCACATATATGTTTATCTTTTTTGTGGCCATAGGGCTCACAAGCTGTGATGTAATTGGTGGTATTTTTAAAGGAGGTGTATGGGTAGGCGTCATTCTTGTCGTTGCAGTCATTGCCATCGTAATCTGGGCGCTCTCGCGGGTATTTGGAGGCGGAAACCGAAGTTAGCAGTATTATATGATATAGATGGTGGGACAGAGCGTACAGCTTTCTGTCCCACTTTTTTATGCTATGTAACTCATGTCAAAGGAAACATAGAAAATTTCTCATAATCGTTAGGTTATCACAATTCTCCGTTTCATCTTTGCATTCCGAAACGAGGGGGATTAGCTCAGTTGGCTAGAGTGCTTGCATGGCATGCAAGAGGTCATGGGTTCGAATCCCATATTCTCCACTTGATTATCAGCCACTTACATTGATTTGTAGGTGGTTTTTTTATGTCAGTTTAAACTACGGTTTAAATTTTAAACCAAACTTGTTTTAAACTGTTTCCATGCGTTTCCAAGGAAACGAGGGAAACATGCCCTTTTTTAACTGCCGGGTTTTCCGTTCGTTTCTTAAAATATAGGTTTCGGCTGATTATCAGGTTTTAGACCGAAAAGTTGAAAAACCTGTTGCTGATTTTTAAGTAATTACCCTTTTTACAGAGTCGAAAAGTCGGATTTTGCTCTTTTAAATAGAGTCCGAAAAGTTCGATTTTTTATTGGTAGCTAAAAAATGAGCCTCCAATAATGTCGGACAACATAGAAAATTTCGATGTCGTTATGAGAATTCCCATAACGCATCTTAATATGGATTTTAAATCCACTTTTAAAAGTACAATTTCCGAAACGACAAAAGTCGTACTGACTGATTCTCAATCCCACAATTTCAGAAAAGTTTGAATTTATCATGTACGGGATTTTCTCGCACGTAGTTATGTACCTATCTGGCCGGGAAATGCTCGCTTGATAAATATGTTGACTGAGGGTATGTGTGAGAAAATCAGAAACTTGGATATTTTATTCTGGTGGAACTTCTGGTATTGCTGAAGGTGGTGGTAATGGTTCGTTTGACCGTGGCTCTTTCAAAGTTGGTTCAGGATCATAGAAGGCAAGTACATTTATGTACCGCTTGAATTCCAATTTTCAATAAGCTGCATTTTAGCAATGCCAGGGTCTCCCGGATAAGTTTTTGTGTAAAGCTCAATAGCATTAAAAGCTTAATTACGTCGATTACTTGCGCAGTCAAATATTCATAATTTTATTTTTTCCTTATTACCTCAAGATTAGACTGAAAATTACGTTGCGTTGCTTGAGCGGCTTCAATTATAGCAAATGTTGCAACTGATATTAAAGAATTCCATTGTAGCAAGCGAATTTTATAAAATCCTATTCTTCCGAAGGTAATTTCAAATACTGCATCATTAGGAATTCTATAGCCGGGATACCCTCGTACTGCCCATCAAGCTTTTCAAGAGGTGCCAATCCTGTTTTTTCCTTATCGTCCGCGTACTTTACATCAAGCTTTATTGATGCTAATTTCTTCTGTATTAATCTACCTTTCGGTCTATTAAAGCATTTAAATTGTCTTCGTGGCGGTTAAGTTCCTGCTGGTTAATCTGTTGGTGTTGCCGAAGAAGTGTGCAGATAAGTAATATAGTATTGAGTATACCAATTACTGGTGCTGTTAGACCTCCGACTGTATCGCCTATTTCACCAGTACATTGTAAGTGCCATCCTGGATGATTAGTGTGAGTCATCCACATAACAAAGCAGTAGCATACACTGATAGTCACTACGGCAGCAAATATCAATACTGGGATATCTTTAAATTTCTTCTTCATAGAGGGTAGGGTATTGTCGCTCAGGGAATTCGCATAACGATAGATTCATGATAGATCGGTGTAGAAATAATATAGATTCAGTAAAGAAACGTTACAATTAATTGACGTCCAGTGGCTTGTTACCTGGCTTTCTTTTGAAGTAATATCTGTACATGGGGGATTCCTTCTGCGCATAATAGGTGTAGGAGTTGACGTATTCCCATCCCTCTTTTTCCATATAATTTATTACCTCAGCAATAGTTTCGAATTCCTTATTCTTCTTCTTTGCTCTGTCAATTATGTAGCGATCAGCTTTCCGCGGCTGGCCGTACTCGAATGTTACGTCGATATCCTTTGACATGAGTTTTTCTCTGATAACTACTTCGCAGACGTAGACTTCTTTGATAAGGTTAACATTTACGTCACCTACTAGCAATTGTCCGAATGATGGCAAAGAGCTAATCAGGAGCGCTGGAAGTAGTATTTGTTTCATTGTTGCATTAATAAGTTATTGGCTATAAACTAGGGTGGAAAAATAATTAAAAAAACCTTTATGTTTAAACTATCGGAAACTCGACAATTTAAACATAAAGAAAAACCCAGGTGGTCAAAGTTTGGACGCCGCGACCAGCCCGGGTGAGTTCAATCAGTTAAAATTAAACATGTACAAATGTATGCTTACGTTGCACGAATTAAAAGAAAACCCAATGAAGCGTTATTTATTGAGTCAACGGTAGGTAAATCAATGTGTTAAGTGGTATTCAGTCGAGCATTTGGAACTGCTCAAAAACTATTTTCCGCTTCTCCGTGGCCTGTGTCGCCACAGGACTTTTGCTGGTTAAATTTAATAATCCAGACTTATCGTATTTCCTTCTAGGATCTGTGTCAAACCTGAAGAGCATTAACATCTTTGCGTACAATGGCGATTAAAAGATATTTCAATTTTTTAAAAAAACCGTAACTCTACCGGTAATGCTCACATACATCAGCAAATGCGCAGCTGGCTTGTAATTGCCAAAATCTGAATAGTCTTTGATTTAGAGAAATGGTGATTTCAAGCAAAGAGTGCATCAAACAATAGACCTACATTAAATTTGAGACTGATATCTAAGTAATTTGTTCTACAGCTATCGTCCTTGTTGGTCTGAGACTAACGATTCTTTCTCCAATCTGTCAGCTTACCAATAATTTCTGTAAGGTTCCGTGCGTAATCAATAAGTTTGTATTGCTCTTTTACACCGGAGTCGGCGTGATAGAGGGCATTCTTCAGATTCCGGTCTGAGAACAATTTTAAATTTTAGCACTACCATCCCAATGCATTTATGAAAAAATCGATTTTGTACTTAACGGATTTATACTTTGAAACGAAGGGCAGAAGATATTATGAGGAAGACCTATATCTGACAAATGTTTTGCGGGAGGATTATGAGATATTAATATGTCATCCGTGCGACTCGGAGAAGTTTGAGACCCAGGTTGACCTGATAATATTCCGGAACGCAGGCCCGGTTATGAATTACAAAAGCTATTTTGACGCTTTTGTGAAACGTGTAAATGCAGGTCTTATCTCTTATAACCCCATGAACGGCAAAGCCGATCAGATGGGCAAGGAGTACTTATTAACGCTCACTGCTGAAGGTTATCCTGTTATCCCGACAATTGAAAATCTGAAAGATTTGTACAAGTTTCCGCAAGTGGAAAAATACATGGTCAAACTGAAAAACGGTGCGGATTCTATCGGGATGCAGGTTGTGGATTCACATGCATTAGAAACGGTGGAATTGAAAGGGTTAATTGTTCAGCCGTTTATCGATTTTGAGTACGAGGCCTCGTTTTATTTTATTGATCAGGATTTGCAGTACGCCTTGTATGCACCGGATAAAAACAAACGATGGAATTTGAAACCCTATAAACCAACGGTGGATGATGTAGCTTTTGCAAAGCAATTTATTACCTGGAATAACCTCTCACATGGAATTCAGCGGGTGGATGCATGCCGGTTGCCAAACGGCGAATTGCTATTGGTTGAGCTGGAAGATTTAAATCCATATTTGTCCATCGGCTTACTACCTACAGATTTACGGGATCAGGTTATAGCTAATTTTAAGAACTCTATTAAAAAGGTGATCGGGCATCATTAAATCTCCTCCGTGTGCCGACAGGACTGTTGCCAGTATACTCGAATCTCGCTATGATCAGTCTCAGATCAAAGAATAGTTATCATATTGGTTTACAGTTATAATAGACATATTTTAAATTTTTAAAATAACCATAATAGAAGTGTATCGGTCATGGTAAGGTATAGGAAGAAATTAACGGCTGCTTTGTAATCGTCGGAATTTCGGTTTGGAAGTTTTTTCGTTTGAGGAACGGTACTTGATGGTAAAAGTTTAGAGTATGTTAGGTCCACTGGAAATAGAAGTTTTATAAGTGGCAATCCTGTAAATATTCTTTTCCAAGACACCCATAAATGTATCCCATTCATATTCACTTGTAACCAATTTTATACAATTAGATAGCTCCAACGAGGATTTTTTCTCTCAAATCATATCTTTGTAATCTACTCCAACCTTAACATACACTTTACAGATTATGGAACCAGAGAGCATCAGGGATATTTTTTACAACCACCAAGGTAATCTTATTCATAAATGGGATCATTACTTCGACATTTATGAAAAGTATTTTTCTGCCTATAGAGGAAAGTCTGTCAACCTGTTGGAAATCGGAATATCTCATGGCGGATCACTTCAACTCTGGAAGAAGTATTTTGGTGAAAGTGTTCATATCTATGCCATCGATATCAATCCAGAATGTGAAAAGCTGGAAGAGGCAAACACGACCATTTTTATAGGTTCGCAGGAGGATAAGGTATTTTTACAGCATGTGGCGGATCAGATTCCGATCGTGGATTTTATTATTGATGATGGCGGTCATACGATGGAGCAGCAGCTTGTTTCTTTCGAAATGTTATTCATGAAAGTGAAGGAGGGGGGAGCCTATATAATTGAAGATACGCATACTTCCTACTGGGATCAGTTTCACGGCGGACTGAGACATCCGGGTAGTTTTATTGAGAAATCAAAAGATCTTGTGGATTCCCTTTACGATCACCATGTGATGGATAAGAGTCAGATCAGAATCGATGACATCACGCAGCATATCAATGGCATTGCCTTTTATGATTCCATTGTAGTTTTTGAAAAGAAACTCAGAAAACAACCTTTTCACAAGCAGATAGGGAAGAAGACCATTACGTCCTATGTATCCACCAGTGAGAAACAGCCCGAAAAGGAAACGTTTCTGTCTTCTCTGAAATCAATCTTTGCGCCTAAGAAGGATACTGTACATCCGTTCGATGCCAACGACGGAGGTGTAGAGGAGATCAAATAAGGATTATCATTTTCTATATTGAGCCTGAAACCAAAAAGGACCACCTCGCGGCGGTCCTTTTTGGCAATATAAAGCGATAAGATTCTCTTAGTAAGAACCAATATAGCTTGATCCGGTAGCCCCTGTAAGAGTTGCTCCCTTAATTACAGCTTTCGTCTTCCAGTTGATTACGTATAGTTTACCTGCTTCTCCCGTTGGAGTCAATGGTACATACACATGGTCTCCGTCAATGGCGATGTTCTGGTACTGACCGAAATCAAGTCCTGCTTCGTAATCACTTGCCAGTTTCGTTGCAGTTTTTGCGTTCAGGTCCACAAGTGCCATATATCCGCCATCACCTCCGATGTTGTACAATACGATGCCAAAGCCGTCTTTGATATATCTCCATGCCTGAATACGGCTGTCTTTCACACCCAAAGCCGCGTCAAGATCGAAGTGGTAGGTATCGTAGTCGTTTGTATTTTTGTCGATACGCAGGATATCTTTTCCACCTGTAGCAGTTGCTTGATACACGTGTCCGTCCGATCCAACATGTTGTGTCATGGTACGGTACGAATGGTTGTTGGTTTTAGACGCTGCCGAATAAATCAATTTTGGGTTAGCCAAAGATGGGTAATCCACGACAAGCGTTGTCGTTCCTAGCGTTCTTCCTGTTGCATCAGTAGCCCAGGTTGGAACTCCGCTTGCATTGTAGCTCAATTTTTTCGGATCAATTTTTGATACATTACATCCGATATAGATTTTGTTTCCGGCTGCATTCAAAACCGGTACGTCCACGCGACCTACGTAGTAACCCTGCGCTTCCAGTTCAGCTGTAAATGGAAAGTCGAATTCTGTAGAGTTAGGAACGGATACTTCGTCCAGTTTGATCACGGCGATTCTTACCTTTCCTCTTCTGTATTTGTAAACGTGGTTTGGCGCTGTACCTTCGGATACGATATCACTCGCCAAAAGGTTTACTCCTATTCCCAGATTTTCTGCTGCTTTTACCCAACGTGGAGATGTTCCGATCATATCAGATACATCCAGTTCTTTTCCGCTATCCTGGTAATCTTTTCCACCTTTTACAAGGTATTTATTGAATACTCCCCCATCTTCTCCTGTATACTGGATGTTGTAAAGCTCAGATCCGTTCTCTGATGCCTGTACACGTGCAGTACGTGCAGAACGTAACGGGTATCCGTTGTCATAAACGTTTACAGAAAAGTTAGGATCGATTGCCTGTGCGTGCGTGATGGCATAGGCCTTTGTTCCTCCGTTACCGGCTGTCCCGGCAGCGTCAGGGATAGAGGCTGTCAAAGAGATAAATTCTCTTCCCTCAGCAGGATTTTCTGTTCCCGGATTAGGGTTGTCAGTATCATCGTTACAACCGGTTAGTGTACCGGCAACAATAGCTGCACAAAGAAACGCTGATTTGAAAAATATTCTTTTCATAGTTAGACGTAGGTTTTATAAAAATTTACTTAAAGTATAATTGAGTTTAAAAGCGATGGCACGGCCGGGTTTCTGCACACCGAAGTTGTCATACATCTCCGCGTTCAGGATATTTTTTACATCGACACTCGCTACCAGTTTACCATTGGGGAAGCGGTAACTGGCGCCCATGTCATGATAAAACTGAGTAGCGGTGGTGAACCATGGTGAGTCCATCCATACGGTACGGAATGGGGCTACATAACCGGTATTGTAATAGATATTCAAAATCGAGTTCTTCTGAAACTTATCATTCATACGGTATTGCACGCTGCCGTTCATAGTAAAGAAAGGCTCATTGGGTAATTGCAGGTTGTAGAGATCATGTGGTCTGCCTTTGTCATCCGTTTCCTGCTTGAAAAGGGAATTGAATTTGGAGAAGTTAAAAAGCGCATTCAGCCTGTTGTTGTAGATATAAGTAACCTCCGCTTCATATCCGCGTGACTGCGTTTTATTCAGATTGACATATTTCGTTACTTCTATATCCGCATCACTCTCTCTTCCCGGAATCAACTGATCTTCGACCGCACGCAAAGTGATTTTGTTAAAACCATTTCTCCAGAAAGTATTAGCATATACTGTAAACTTATGTTTGCCTGTCCCATTTGAGGCATAACGGAAACCCACGTTGTAATTGACGTTTTTCTCAGGGATCAAATCCGGGGCTTCCAGAATGTTGTTTTCAGGATCTCCGAATAATTGGTTTTCCGTTGCGGCTACATAGGAGTTTTCGGTTGAACCAATGATATACAATTTTGGAATAACATTGTATGATGCCGTTGCGCCGTAACCCTTGTTTCGGTTTATCATTGTGTTGCGTACCCTGTTCACTGTGGTAATACCTTCCGCAGTAACCAGTTCAGGTCGCGTTTGCACGGTCCTGTTGTTGGTCAGCTTTCCAAGGATATTGGTTTTCAGCTTGTCATTAAATAGTTGCGCTTCGTAGTTGGCTGCAAAGATATTGTTCGTAATGTCGCTGATCGTTACCATGTTTTGATCCACAGGTACAAGCAAATTTCTGTCATCCCTGGAAGTGGTTTCCAGTTTGTGGTTAACCGAAATTCGGTGGCCAGGAAAAATGGTATAGGCAAGATTAGACCGCATATTGGTGATCTGTCTGTTCACCTCGGTAATACTCTTAGGTCCCTGTTGTCCCATACCCGGCGTAGGCGGAACGGGAATGGCCACGCCATTTCTGATCAGCATTCGGGGTTTACCATCCCAGTTGTATACCTGACCTACCGTGTCTGTCACAAATGTGCTGCGGTAGCTGCGTACAGCATTGACGTTGAGTGCAAGTCCTTTAACGAAAATATTATTCTTGTTGTAATTCAGACTGACAACATGCGCCTTGTACTCTGCCACACGACCCACATACGGTCTCGCCATGGTAGTACCGTGAGGGATTTCCTGATAGGTATCTGAAATATTGTAACCGAGAAAAAACTGGTCTGCCCATTTCACGTTGGTATATCCCAGCTCAAACCGACCACCGACGGTCCGGTAATCATTATTAAATCTTTTAGCTCTGTAGTAGCGCTCTAATGTACGGTCAGGATGCACAAATTTGGAGAATTTACCCCAAGTTTCGTAGCTGTTGTCGGTTTTGGTATAAAAGCCCGAAGCTCTTGCTGTAAGCCCGTTTTCTTTATTTCTGTAGATACCTGATATGTCAGACTGGAATGTGTTGAATGATCCGTAGGAAGCGGCAGCGGTAATATTATTTTGAGAAGCGTCTTTTTTCAATACTACGTTGATCGCACCTCCTACGTAGTCACCCGTCAGGTGAGATGGAAGCACACCTTTGTATACTTCAATCCGTTCGATCATAGCCGGCGGAATGTTATTCAGGTTAAATGAAGATCCGTAGGTCGAGATTTCTATACCATCCAGAAACAGCCCTACAGCACTCCCCGACATGCCGTTCAGGTTATATTCCACACGGGAGCCCACGCCACCATTCTGGCGGACACGTACGCCTACTGATCTGTCGAGCAGTTCGTTGGTAGTCAGGTTTCTGAGTGATGCTTCTTTTGTTTCGATGATACTTACCGCGAAACCTTGCGTTTCAAGCTCTTTTTTCTCGGTTTTCCCCGTTACCTGTACTTCCTGAAGGTCATTGGCATCTTTCAGTTTTACTGAAATAGGATGGGTTTGATCCGCCTTTTGCACATGAATCCGGGATTCGTGCCGATGGATTTCCAGTGAAGACACGATCAATGTGTGATGGCCGAAGGGTACATTTTTGATTTCATAACGACCCGCTTCATCTGTGGTAGCGGCTTGCGAGCCCTTTGCAACATGAATAGTAGCAAAACTGACGGGCTTATTTCCGTCCGAGGTTATGCGACCACGAATGGTGGCATTTTGCGCAAGCGTTACCGAAACTGATAACAGCGTCAACAATAAAGTAAAGAGTAGTCTCATATACTGAAACAGACGAGGAGCTTATATTTAGTTAGATGGTAGTGTTAATGGTCTTAGTCGGTCCGGCATTGAATCGCTTCAATTTTAATTTAGACCTAGACTAAATAGTTAACGAGAGCAAAGATAGAATATAACTTTTAGGAGGAGAAGGTAGCTTTGAAAATTAGTGTAAAATCGTAGATTATTACAAATGCGTGCTTGATTTGGATGAAAATGAGCGGTTTTTAAGCCACTGCATTGTGTATGGGCGTAGCAAATAGAGCCATACTACAGCAGCAGTTCAATAGAGTCAAAAAGATAGAGAACTGATTACGAATGGTATAGTAACTGGAGATCCGGCACAGATCATTAAGTAACCGATTTTTTTACTCAGGGCTCTTATGAATTGTATTTATCATATACCAAAATCGACCTGTTTTCTGGTTTAGGGAAGGTTCAAACGAGACGAAAATGGCGGTTCTGCCTTCTTGCTAAGCGTTCAGCAGTTTGTCAATTTCAAATTTTTGAGAATTTAAAACAACTTCTGTGACCCGTTGGGCTTTATTGGCATTGCGCATGAGCCCAGGAAGAATAGCAGGAACAATCTGCCAGGAAACGCCGTACTGATCTGTCAGCCAACCACAACTAGTGTAGCGACCATTTTCGCCAAGCTTTTTCCAATAGTGGTCGATCTCTTCCTGCGTTTCACATTCGATGATAAAAGAGTTGCCGGGTGTAAAGTCGATCTCGTCGCCTCTGTCATTACTCGTCGCGTTGAGTATAAGATCGTTGAGTTTGAACTGGGCGAACAGCAGGGTACTTTCCGGGAGATTGCTGTTTTTCGGATACGGAGCTTCCAGTAACAGCCTTGGCTTAGGAAAGACGGATGAATAGAAATTGATTGCGTTTTTGATCTGCAACATTTTCTCATTGGCAAATAGCAAAGTAGGTACGATCTTCTGGGAGGAATTGATCGGATCAATATCCAGCTGCCAGGTTACACCAAAGCGATCGCTGATGAACGCATATTTAGATGTCCATTCGTATTTTCCCAGAGGCATCATGATCGTGCCGTCTTCAGACAAAACTTTGTACAACCTTTCAATTTCTTCATCGCTGCCACAGTACACGAAATAAGAAATGGCTGGTCCGGGTTGGTAATGATTTCCACCATTCATAAACATGAATTTGGTTCCCTCAATAGCCAAAGTACTAACAACCGGCGTTTCCTGAAGCAATTCAGTATTTCTAAAAACAGATTGATAAAAAGCGACAGCTTCCTTTGCGTTGTTGTCGAACCAGATACAGGGATAAAGGTGATTGATCATGAGGGTGGTTTGTTTGGCTGTCGGCGGTTAGCTATCAGTATTCGGCTGTAAGCTTGCGGAAGCAATTAAAGGAAAATAATAATACGATGGGCGGTTGGGTGTGAAATAGGGGGTAATGTATTGTGAATGAGAAGTCTATTTGTTACAAAGCAATAATCCTAATTAAATTAAGTGAATTTTAGTAAGTTTGTAACCGCAAATCAATTGTGCAAGAAGTGTAAGATCAGATTTCTTTCCGGTTAAAGACAAGCAGCATGGAGCCCGTAACGGTCCGTCTGCCATTATTCACGTCTAAAACGAAAAGAATTATGTTAATTCTTCAGGATCTTACCTATATACATCCCAATAAAGATTTATTGTTTGAAAACATTGATCTGAGTATATCAGCTCATACCAAAGTGGCATTGATCGGTAATAACGGAACCGGTAAATCTACTTTACTGAAAATTATCGCGGGGCACCTTTCACAGTCCGGTGGTACGGTCAGCATAGAATCCCAGCCTTACTACGTGCCTCAGCATTTCGGTCAGTATGATGGGCTAACCGTAGCTGATGCCCTAAAAGTAAGCACAAAACTGAATGCACTTCGCGCGATTCTGGCAGGAGATGTAAGCCTGGACAATATGAACGCGCTTGACGATGACTGGCTGATTGAAGAGAAATGTGTGCAGGCATTGGCAGGTTGGCAACTGGAGGAAATCAGTTTGGAACATCCCATGTCGACGCTAAGTGGTGGACAGAAAACGAGAGTTTTTCTGGCAGGCGTTGGAATTCATCAACCCGGACTGGTTTTACTGGATGAACCAGGCAACCATCTGGACAGGCAGGGGAGGAAATTGCTTTTGGATTTCGTCGATTCCTGGCAGGGTGCGATGCTGCTCGTAAGCCATGATCGTGAATTGCTGAATCACTTTGACGCGATGGCAGTTCTGAAAAAACAGGGCATTACATTTTATGGAGGTAATTATGAGTTTTATATTGAACAAAAAGAAATAGAAGCCAACGCTTTGCAGGAAGATGTAAGGAGTAAGGAAAAAGCGTTACGAAAAGCCAAAGAAGCTGAGAGAGAAACGGCAGAGCGGCAGCAAAAACTGGATGCCCGCGGACGTAAAAAGCAGGAGAAGGCGGGTATGCCGAAAATCATGATGAATGCTTTCAAAAACAGTGCGGAAAACAGTACTGCCAAATACAAAGATATTCATGCAGAAAAGGTGGGTGGAATTGCCCAGGATCTGAGCGACTTGCGGAGTAAAGTTTCTGCTTTCGATAAAATGAAAATTGACTTTGACCATTCCCGGCTCCATCAGGGAAAAATTATGATTTCTGCTGAAGAGGCCAATTTTGGGTATAGTGACAAAATGCTCTGGATAAAACCGCTTTCCTTTCAGATCGTGAGTGGTGAACGTATTGTATTAAGTGGTGCCAATGGTTCCGGAAAATCATCCCTGATACAACTGATGTTGGGTAGAAGAGAACCCTCTATTGGGAATATGGTTACGAGCTTTAGTCATAGCCTGTATATTGATCAGGATTATTCATTGATCCGGGGTTCGATTTCAATCTATGACAAAGCACAAAGTTTCAACCTGACAGGCTTGCAGGAACATGAAGTCAAAATCAGGCTGAATCGCTTCCTGTTTTCGAAGGAATGTTGGGGCAAATCCTGTGACGCGCTCAGCGGCGGAGAAAAAATGAGGTTGATGTTATGCTGTCTCACGATTCAGCAGCAATCTCCTGACATGATCATCCTCGATGAACCCACCAATAATCTGGATATTCAGAATGTCGAAATCCTGACCAATGCGATCAACGAATACAAGGGGACGTTGCTGGTAGTTTCACACGATGCGTATTTTTTGGAAGAGATAGGCGTAGAACGAACTATAGCATTAGGCTGATGTATGTGGTCAGAACGGGAAAGTCATTCCTGTTCTGACCAAAATCTACAACATGGAATGCAAGCCGATCGAATTGCCTTCGGTATCTGAAGCGATCCCGCAAAATCCAAAATCACCAATATCCATTTTGGGCGTAATTATTTTACCACCTGCTGCTTCGACGCGGGCCAACTCCACAGCGCAGTCTTCACATACGAAATAGATGAGCGTACCCTTTGCGCTGGGTGCTCCCATATCGTCTTTGACTAAACATCCTGATGCACCGGGAGCATTTTCATCGCCGGGGAAGGCCATCATTTTTCCTGTCGTACCGTCAGGATTGGGAAGTTCAATAAGCGATATACCTAATACAGTCTCATAAAATTTTTGGGCTCTGTCCATGTCTGTCACATAGATTTCGAACCAGCCGATCGGATTTTGTGCTGCCATACGTGTTCAGGGAATGTGTAAGTTGGTGGTCAGTAAATTTTCTAAAATTTATCCGATCTTGCAATCAATCAGCGTATTATGTTTTTGGTGAAGGTGAGCGGCAAAACAGAAACTCAACCAGGTTGAAATTGATTTGTAATATGAATTCTACTGATGTACTACGTTGTAATCCTTTTTTTATAGTGGATTATAACGATAGTATCGGCGGTTTTACGGTGAATGAAACAAATAATATCTTGTAAATTAACCCGCTGTGTTGTTTCTTTGCCCGCAGTTAACCGGAAATGACGAATGTCATAAAAATGGCTTTGGCATATTTTGGTTTGCAGTAAAAATTTATTGATTGTCAGACGAATAAAACAGTGAGAATTCTACCTTGTCTTATTTAATGTGCCGTTTCTGAACACAGATGCGGCTTTTTTATGTTCATAGGTTGTAATTCGAATTTGTCAGTATGAGAATGACGCGAATTGCTTTTTTTAGAACCTGGTATTGCACCTAATTTTACTTTACTGAAATAATTTATGGCAGATAACTTATTCGATTTTGGGATGATCGGACTTGGGGTAATGGGTAGAAACCTGTTACTGAATGTCGCTGATCATGGTTTCTCCGTTATCGGTTTTGATAAGGATAATGCGAAGACAGCAGCATTAGAGGATTCAGCTACCGAAGGCACAACCGTAAAAGGTGTACCTGACCTGGAAGAAATGGTTCAGGGGTTGAAAACTCCGAGAAAATTAATGATGCTTGTACCTGCTGGTAAGCCGGTAGATGATGTTATTGCTTCTTTGATTCCGTTGCTGGAAAAAGGTGATGTTGTGATTGACGGAGGAAACTCACATTATACAGATACGCTCAGAAGAGTGGAATACCTGAAAGAAACAGGTATCAACTTTATGGGAATGGGTGTTTCCGGCGGAGAACAAGGTGCCAGAACGGGCCCGAGTATGATGCCGGGAGGAAATGAAGCCGCTTACGAGCATGTGAAGCCCATTCTGGAATCCATTGCTGCCAAAGTAGGTGACGTTCCTTGCGTTGACTATCTGGGTAAAGGTGGCGCTGGTCACTACGTGAAGATGGTGCATAACGGGATTGAGTATGCGATTATGCAGCTGATCAGCGAATCGTATGTAATCCTGAAAAAAGGCGGACTCAGCAATGAGCAATTGCACGAAACATTCAAATCCTGGAATGAAGGCTTATTACAATCGTTCCTGGTTGAAATTACAGCAGATATTTTCGCTCAGAAAGACGATAAAACAGACGCACATCTTGTGGATGTGATATCAGATAAAGCAGGTTCAAAAGGTACAGGAAAATGGACGTCACAGGATTCTATGGAACTACCCGTAGCTGTGCCTGTGATAGATACAGCAGTAGCCATGCGTACCCTGTCGGGTTATAAAGATGAGCGCGTTCGCGCTGCTGCTTTGTATTCGGATGAAACTTCAGCAGAGGTTCCGTCCCAGGAAGAGCTGATAGCCATGGTACACGATGCGCTTTACTTTGCTACCATATTGAGCTATGCGCAAGGATTGGCGATGTTGTTCCAGGCTTCGAAAGAATTGGCCATGGACATTCCGCTTCCGAAGGTAGTAAGCGTATGGAGAGGTGGATGTATTATCCGTTCTTCCTTATTGGAGGTATTCACAAAAGCATATGCAGAAAATCAGGACTTGTCTAATATTCTGTTGAGCGAAGAGGTGGCTGCTATTGTTAAATCTACATTGAAAAACACAAGAGCTGTAGTGGCACTTGCAGCGAGCGAAGGTGTACCTGCCGGCGCGCTGATGTCGTCTCTTGCTTACTTTGATGCTTTCAGAAGTGAGCGTATGTCGACGAACCTGATTCAGGCCCAACGTGACTTCTTCGGAGCGCATACCTATCAGCGTATTGATATCCCCGGTACTTTTCACACAGAATGGGGCCAAAACTAAATTTTGAATTTTATGCAAACAAATAAACGTCCTCCTGCATCGGTAATCTTTATTTTTGGAGGAAGCGGGGACTTGAATTATAGAAAACTTACTCCTGCGTTGTACAATTTATTTCTTGACAACTGGATGCCGGAGCAATTTGCGATTGCAGGTATCGGGAGAAGTCCATATTCCAACGATGCATTTCACACGCATTTGCTCGATGGGGTAAGCAAGTTTTCAAGAAGGAAAGATCAGCAAAACGAGCATTGGGCTGATTTCGCGCAACATGTTTCTTATCTGCAAATGGATGGAGATGATGCCGCTGCGTACCATCTGATCACAGACGTGGTGAAGCAGAAAGAAGAAGAGTGGGGTGTTCATCCTAACGTGATCTTCTACCTGGCCGTAGCACCTCAGCTTGTACCTTCTATAGCTGAAAAGCTTGGAGCGCTGAAGATCTGTTCAGATAAAAGCAGCACCCGTATCGTTGTCGAAAAGCCTTTCGGGCATGACCTGAAAAGTGCACATGAACTGAATGAGCTGCTTGCAGGTATGTTTACCGAAGAACAGATTTTTAGAATTGACCATTACCTGGGTAAGGAAACTGTTCAAAATATATTAGCGCTACGTTTTGCCAATGCGCTATTTGAGCCGTTGTGGAACAGAAACTACATTGAGCACGTACAGATCACGGCTGCTGAAAGTGTAGGTCTTGAAGGTCGTGGAGGTTATTTCGAGCGCTCGGGAGCTTTGAGGGATATGGTTCAAAACCACATTCTTCAGATCCTGTGTATGGTCGCGATGGAACCACCGGTGTCATTCGACGCCAACGAGGTGCGTAATAAAAAAGTAGATGTATTGAACGCAATCCGTCGGATTTCTAAGGATCAGGTACACGACTATGCAGTACGCGGACAATATTCCAAAGGTTGGAAAAAAGGGCAGCAGGTGGTAGGCTACAGAGAAGAAGAAGGAGTGAAACCAGAATCGAATGTTGAGACATTTGCTGCAGCCAAGTTTTATATCGACAACTGGAGATGGCAGGGCGTGCCTTTTTATGTGAGAACAGGTAAGTTTTTAAATGAAAAGACTACACATATTACGTTGCAGTTCAAACCAGCACCACATTATGCTTTCCCGTCGGAGTCTGCCGAAACATGGAGATCCAACAGGTTGACAATCAGTATTCAGCCTAATATGGATATCAGTATTCGTTTCCAGACGAAACGTCCGGGACAAACTATGAATCTGGATCCTGTTGACATGACGTTTGATTATGGCGTACCAGGCGAACATCTGCCTGAGGCTTATGAAACGTTACTGTTGGATGTGATGGAAGGCGATGCGACATTGTTTATGCGTGGCGACCAGGTGGATGCTGCGTGGAAGGTAATTATGCCGATCCTGGAAACATGGGAGAACCGTCGTCCATCCAACTTCCCTAATTATGTTCCGGATTCATGGGGGCCCGATGAAGCGGATGCGCTGATTGCACGCGACGGACATACATGGATTAATTTCCCACCACACGACTGAGTCTATGGAAATTCACGTATCAAAAAATACAGCTGATCTGAGTAAGGATCTGGCGGACAGAATTGTAAAATTGATTGATGCTACGCTAAGTCGGCAAGATCGGTTTACGTTTGTTCTCTCAGGTGGAAGTACGCCCAAGGTGCTTTACGCGTTACTATCTGAATCGCCGTACAGCGAAAATATTCCCTGGGAGAAAGTTCATTTCTTTTGGGGAGATGAGAGAGCTGTTCCCTTTGAAGATGAACGAAACAATGCCAGAATGTGCTATGATCAGCTTTTGAATAAGGTAAACGTTCCTGCTGAGAATATCCATATTATGCGTACGGATGTATCTCCCGAAGAATCTGCAGCGGCTTATGAAAAAGTGTTGAAATCATATTTCAAAGACGGTGAACCCACTTTTGATTTTGTATTGCTGGGCATGGGCGACGATGGACATACATTATCGCTGTTTCCGGGAACGGAAGTGGTGCACGAGATTGAGGCGTGGACATCTGCCTTCTTTCTTCAGGCGCAGGATATGTATCGCATCACGCTAACTGCTCCTATAGTCAATGCTGCTAAATATGTGGCATTTATGGCAACAGGAGCCGGTAAAGCTGAGACTTTGAAAAGTGTATTGGAAGGTGATCTGAATCTGGATAAATTCCCTTCTCAGATTATCAAGCCAGTAAACGGAGAATTACACTGGTTCGTTGATGAAGCGGCAGCAGCTCGGCTGTCTGAGTAATTGCAGATTAGTAAGATATTGAAAGTGCTTCGGGAGTGATCCTGAAGCACTTTTTTGTATTCTGATTAAAACCACCGTTTCCATTTGAAATAGAATATCATTCCGATCGTAACCACTAACATGATACCCCAGGTGTAATAGTAACCGTAATGAAAATGCAGTTCAGGTATGTTGTCAAAGTTCATTCCATAAACGCCCACTATAAATGTCAGGGGCATAAAGATGGCTGAAAAAATGGTCAGTGTCTTCATCACCGCATTCATCCTGTTGCTCATTGTAGACAGATGTACATCAGCTAAACTCGCCAGCAATTCCCGATATGAATCTACCGTGTCTATCATCTGAACCACATGATCATATAAATCGCGGTAATAGGGCACAGACCTCTTACTTACCAGAGGGTTGTCTTCTCGTATCAGCTGATTAATGATATCACGAACAGGCCAGATGAAGCGACGGACAAGGGTTATTTCACGCTTAAGCGCATACAGATCTGCGAGCGTGAAATGTTTGGAGCCTCTGATCACCTGATCTTCGGCAAGGTCAAGCTGATCGCCCAGCTTTTCAAGAATTATGAAATAGTTGTCGATAACTACATCCATCAATGCGAACATCAGGTAATCAGCTCCGTTCTTACGCGTCTTACCAACAGAAGCCTTTAATCTGGCCAGTACAGAGGTAAATATGTCGTCATTCAATTCCTCTTGGAACGAAATCAGATAGTTATGCCCTAATACGAAACTAACATGTTCGGAACTGATTGAAAGCGGTTTTTCACTGTCGATGTGAAGCATTTTGAGCGTTACAAAAAGATGCCCTGTGTCATAAAGTTCAATTTTCGGCTTATGCTCTGTATTCACCACATCTTCCAGCAGAAGCGGATGTAGCTCATATAGTGTTCCCAGCTTTTCAATCAGTGATGTTTCATGAATACCATCTACGTTGAGCCAGGTGATCAATCCTTCTGCTCGTTCTCCCGGGACACACTCGATCAGCGATTTAACATTATTCTCCGAAAAAGCCTTTTCATTATACTGTATCTTCTTGATCCTTGTTTTTAGCTCTGTTTCCGGACCAATATAAACAAGTGTTCCTGGCGAAGTAAGCAGGTTGTGCCGCTTATATCGCTTGGTTTTTGAAGGTTTCTCGCCTTTTTCAGGTGAAAGTAGGGTGGTATCAGATGTACTCAATGTATGCTTTACTTAAGATGGAACACGAGCAAAGGAACGTGTGTATCAATCACCAGTTTCTTGGTGACACTCGGATTGATCAGGAATTCTTCAATAAAAGAGCGTTCACGCGACGACATAATCAACAGGTCAGCCTGTACTTCGTCACAGTATTGCTCGATACCATCGATTACATACCTTGATTTTCTAACGACAATGTCTTCTTCTGCAATGGTAAACTCCCCTTTGATCTCACTAATGTATTGATTGTCTGGTTGTATATCAGGTTGTGTATCAGCACTTACCTTCAGCAATTGCAGTTTTGCACCCAAATGATTCATCAATATAAACACTTCTCGCAGAATGTCTTTTTCCTCGTATTCAAATTGTGTTGCATACACAACACGGCTGAAATTTTTTGGTGTTACCTGCGGAGGAATGATCATGACCGGACATGGCGAATGTAGTGCAATGCTGGTCGCAGAACTACCTATCAGTTTATCCAGAAAGCCACCCGTTCCAGTACGACCCATGATGATCAGATCCGGATTATGTTCTTTCACAGCTTCTTCTACAGCCGATTGTACACCACCTACTGCCCATATCGTTGTGGCCTGATATCCTTCATCCTGCAGAATTTGAGCATAGTCATTAAGGCGATTTTCAAATTCATGTTCAAGCTCAGCGGTAACGGAATAGAAATCGGGAGAACCTACACCTGGTAGTATGTTACCTTGCATCACGTTAGTGTCCGCCATATAAGGTTGATAAGCGTGAAGTATCAATAATGAGGTTGTTGCCTTATCAGCAACTATTTTTGCTGCAGCCAGAGCCCGGTCTGCATTTTCAGAAAAGTCAATGGGGATGAGGATTCGATTCATGTGGAAAGTGTTTAAATTCAGAAGTATTACTTTGATATTATTCTGGTAAATTAAATCTAACTGGCGATGATCAATCCTGTTCTGATTAAAAGTAACAAATATTTAACACCACTATACGAATGGGTTGAAAATATCATGCCATCCGGTGATGGGTAAGGTACAGCTGCCCCTCAGGGATTAATAAGGATGGCCTAAAACGATTCTTTGTTTGGTTGATTATAAGATAAATAATATAAGTTGTTAGAAAGATTGTGATATGCTTTTGTATTATTTCGTAATTAGTACTAAATGCATTCAGGGACGCAGTGCTCGTTAAATTGATTTTTCATATGTTTACTTTTTATATCGCATATCCTACTCCAAATTTTCTGTATGAAGAGCACAATTACCATTGTTAATATAGCCCTCATTAGTGTTGCTGCCATTGCCACCGTTCTGAATGCCTATCATATTATTTCAATACAGGATGATATCCTGCTTGTCCTTCGTTGGCTGGCACTCACAGGTTTGCTGGTTTATGCCTTTATAAAGAGAAATCTGACGACTTCTATTCTGATTTCTATGCTGGTCGGTACGGAAATTGGTTACGATTTTCCGGAGATGGGCACCAACCTCCATTTCCTGAGGCAGATATTTCTTCAAATGATCAAGACGGTGATCGCACCGTTGCTTTTTGCTACGCTCGTAACCGGGATCGCGGGACACTCAGACCTGAAACAAGTCGGTCGCATGGGGTGGAAATCACTTTTGTATTTCGAAGTAGTTACCACATTTGCACTTGTAATTGGTCTTGTTTTCGCAAACTGGTTTAAACCGGGTGAGGGAATTATTCCTCCGGCTTCACTGAATGCAACACTTCCGGAAGTAAAACACCAAACCTGGCAGGACATCATTGTGCATTCCTTTCCGGAAAATATGGCCAAATCTATTTACCACGGCGAGGTCCTGCAGATCGTTGTTTTCAGTGTTTTGTTCGGTATCAGTCTTGCCATGTTGCCTGCTGTAAAGAAAGAGAAATTTGTGGCCGGTGTAGAATTGCTTGCAGAAGTGATGTTTAAGTTTACCAAGATCATTATGCTTTTTGCTCCGATCGGAGTAGGTGCTGCAATTGCGGAAACTGTAGGTCATATGGGTATTGATGTACTGAAAAATCTGGCTTTGCTGCTCGCAACATTGTATTGCGCGCTGATCGTATTTGTGTTGGTTGTATTCGTTCCTGTTGCACTTATTGCGCGCATTCCTGTTATCAAGCTTGCCAAAACGATATTTGAACCCCTATCTATTGCATTTGCAACTACCAGCTCAGAGGCTGCTCTTCCCAAGGCGATGGAAAAAATGGAAAAATTTGGCGTACCCCGTCAGATCGTAGCTTTTGTAATGCCTACCGGTTATAGCTTCAATCTGGATGGTTCTACACTTTACCTTGCATTGGCTACGGTTTTTGTTGCACAAGCGACGGGAACAGACATGTCGGTAGGACAGCAAATTACTATGGTATTTCTTTTAATGTTGACCAGTAAAGGAGTAGCGGGTATTCCAAGAGCAACCCTGGTGATTTTGCTGGGAGCTATTGCTAACTTCGGAATGCCTGAGTGGCCGGTATTACTGATCATGGGTATCGACGAATTGATGGATATGGCCAGAACGACCGTGAACGTGGCAGGAAACTGTCTGGCAACGGCGGTTGTTGCACGTTGGGAAGGTGAGCTTGACGATGAAAAAATGCATAATTCCGATCAGCTTGTGGTTGATGGAGGAGCAGATGTTTAATATTAAAGTTGTTTAGAATATGTTGACCGTATTTGGCATTCCAAATTGTAACACGGTAAAAAAGGCGCGGACTTGGTTGGATGAAAACAAAGTCCCTTATGTTTTTCATGATTACAAGAAGAAAGGTATCACTGAGGATAAACTGAAAAGCTGGTCAGAGGTATTTTCCTGGGAAAAGTTGGTGAATAAGGCTGGTACTACTTGGAAGGCTTTGTCAGAAGAAGAAAAAGCAGCTGTGACTGATCTTGATTCCGCAACGGCATTGATGACTGATAAAACTTCTGTCATTAAAAGACCACTTATTGAAGACGCGTCCGGAAAGGCAGTTTTACTCGGGTTTACGGAAGCCGAATATCAAGAGACTTTACTTTCATAAAGACAAATCCCGGATGTGCAGACATCCGGGATTTTTTTGTCTCAAACTATTTCAAAGAAGGAATCTTCACTTTGGCAGCTTCGAGCGCCTTTTGTTTGTTTTGCAAATCAAGCATTGAAGTTTGTGAATCAGTTTTGCCTTTTTCAAGCTCCGCACGTAATTCAGTTAACTTCTTTTCAGTTTTTTCAATATTCTTATTGGTCTCTTCAATCTGCTTTTGCAATTTCTGATGATTTTTTTCGGAGGTGCTGAACATTTCGTCGGCCAACCTTACCTGCTCACTCGCAGCTGCGTAATCTGAGAAGTCTTTCAGCAATTGTTCTGCAGCTTTATACGACTGCTCGTTGTCACTTGTTACATAATTCCCATCGGCATTCAGTGCGATGAACACTTTCGAGAGTGTTTTGTTCACTGATGCCACCTGACTCGTCAGCTGAACAGCATTTGGAGAAATAAACGTGATACCTGCTTTTTCGATGCTATAAATGCCCTTTTTGCCTTTAACTTTTCCATACTTGCCCAGGTAAGTTTCCCAGTAGTTACTCAGGTATTTGTCCTGGATTCCTTGGCTAAGCGTTAGCCCTGATAGTTCTTTTTTATCAATGGTTTCCTTTCCCGGAAATACGCTTTGCGCTGATACCGATGTTGAAAGCATAGCAAATAAGGCAACAGCTGCAATGTTTGATTTCATAGTTGTTCTCTTACGAGAAGTTAAGACCGTTATGACCGGCGTTGAGAGTTATTACAAGGCAGCTGGTTTTCTGCATGCAATCACAATCTTTTTGTTGTCAGAAAGTGTTGTTGCAAACAGGTAAATGTCGCCACCTTCGTTGAGACGCCATTTCTTTCTCAGGTCTTGAATTTTTGCAGGAAAATTTCTGATCGTCAGATTGGCCTTGTCTTGTCCGGTCAATTTCCGGATTGCTGCACCGTCAGGCTTGCAATATCCTATGATTTCAAAAGTGCGGCCGGGGAAGTGTTCAATTCTTTGTTCTGAGGTATATAAATGGCTGCTTGGTGCCAATTTAAAAGCGTTGAGTTTAAAAGCTGTGGTTTTAAATGCTCCGGATTTGAGAACGGCAGCGTGAGGTTCATAGAGATAAGAAAGCGGATTACTGTAATGGATCACTGCATCCTGCTCTTCCGATTTTGTAAAATCCAGCAAGGCTGTAACCTCGCCTTTTTGATTTAATACACGTGGTTTAAGCTCGAAATCAGTTCCGGAAGCCGAACTGTGAAGGTGAAATAAGAGCTCTTTACATTCCTGATCGTAGCCAATCGCATACACAGCCTTCACATATTTTAATTCTTTCACAGCCAGATCAATATCCAGCAAAGGAGATGTTTTTACCAGTATATCGGGAGCTGCTTTCAGTAAGAGATCAAGATTCGCCGGTATATCCGGAGCACAATCAGAAAGTTTCACGACCTTGTCCTTATTGCTGTCACGCCGTGCGGGATCTGAAAAGATCCAGTCGGCAGTCAGTTTTTCGTTGGCAATGGCACCAAGGGAATCGGTATTTCGAACAGCTATATTGTTACAATTTAATAAAGCGAAGTTATAAGTGGCCGCCTCTGCAACTTCTTTTTGTAACTCAAAATAGGTAGCTGATTCAAACTGCTTACTCATGTAAAATACATCTATACCCATTCCGCCTGTGGTGTCTATCAGCGTTTTTCCCGCAACGAGACTAGCTTTAAACCGGGCGGTAGCTTCAGAAGAACTTTGTTCTACAGACAAGGCAGGGGGAAACCAGATTTTTGGCTCAGCCACCCACTCGGGTAGTTTTTTGGTAGCTTTTTGTCTTGCATGAATCTGGCCTGCAAGTTTTTTAACATCCACATTTTTAAACCTTGCGGCAGAGAGAAGGAGCTGAGTGATATCGTCGTGCTGATGCACTTCAATAAATGCCAGTTCGGTCTCGGTTAAGCCGTTGTTAAGATTGGTAGAAAGTGGGTTAGTTTCGTAGTCCATGGAGCTTTTATGCAAACAGATATTCATTCGAAAGTACAGAAATTTCTAGCAACTGCATTTCCTAATTCATGTTTCGCATTGTAATAGTTATAAATATTCTGGTTTTTCTAAATGAGTATCAGCGGATTCCGGTTTTAGTGTTATTTTTTCTGAGAATGGACAATAATTTCTGTTTCGAATTGAGTAGGACTAACCAAATGAAAATTATAAATTGACGGTTATTATCCTATTTCGCTATGTTAACCTGTATTGATCATGAGAATAAAAACCTTTGAAGAATACCAGACAGCCTATCAGCACAGTGTAGATGATCCCGAGGGTTTTTGGGCTGAAATTGGTCAGCAATTCAAATGGCGCAAACCTTGGAAGAAAGTGTTGAACTGGGATTTCAACGAAGCTAATGTGACCTGGTATGAAGGTGGCGAAATGAATATCACAGAAAATGCGCTAGACCGTCATCTTGAAGACAAAGGTGATCAGGTAGCTTTAATATGGGAACCAAATGATCCGGATGATGAAGCAGTAAGCATTACTTACCGCGTGCTGCATGATCGGGTGTGTAGGTTTGCCAACGTACTTAAAAAACATGGTGTTAAAAAAGGCGATCGTGTTTGTATATATCTTCCTATGGTGCCGGAGCTTACAGTCGCTGTTTTGGCTTGTGCAAGGATTGGTGCTGTTCATTCCGTGGTTTTTGGAGGATTTTCTGCTAAGTCTATAGCGGATCGTATCAATGACTCGGCTTGTACAATGGTAATCACTTCGGACGGCGCTTTTCGTGGAAATAAGGTAATTCCGATGAAGGAGACGGTTGATACTGCGCTTGACCAGTGCTCAACAGTGAAAAATGTCATCGTCATGACCCGTACCAGGACCCCGGTTTTCATGCTCAAAGGTCGTGACCTGTGGTGGGAAGAAGAAGTAAAGCATGTGGATTCGGTGTGTCCGGCCGAACCGATGGATGCGGAAGATACGCTCTTCATCCTGTATACCTCCGGTTCGACAGGAAAACCAAAAGGTGTAGTGCATACCTGTGGTGGTTATATGATTTTTGCAACCTATACCTTTGCCAATGTTTTTCAGTACGAACCAGGTGAGATCCATTTCTGTACGGCGGACATTGGTTGGATTACCGGACATAGCTATATCGTCTACGGACCGCTTTGCTACGGTGCTACTTCTGTCATTTTTGAAGGTGTACCTACCTATCCTGATGCAGGGCGTTTATGGCAGATCGTTGCAAAGCATCAGGTAAATATTCTTTACACCGCTCCAACTGCGATTCGTTCATTGATGAGCTTTGGGCTGCATTTTGTGAAAGATCACGATTTATCTTCGCTCAAAAAGCTGGGATCAGTAGGAGAACCTATTAATGAAGAAGCATGGCAATGGTTTAAACAGAATATCGGTGGCAATCACTGTCCGCTGGTAGATACCTGGTGGCAGACCGAAACAGGTGGTATCATGATCTCTCCGTTGGCTGGAATTACACCTGAAAAACCCACATATGCTACACTACCTTTGCCGGGTATACAGCCTGTACTGGTTGATGAGAGCGGAAAAGAAATAGAAGGGAATGGCGTAAGCGGAAATTTATGTATTAAATTTCCATGGCCGGGAATCGTTCGGACTACCTATGGGGATCATGAACGCTGTAAACAAACTTACTTCTCGACATACCCTGGTATGTACTTCACCGGGGATGGATGCTTAAGGGATGAAGATGGCTACTACCGGATTACAGGTCGTGTGGATGATGTACTGAATGTGTCGGGGCACCGAATAGGTACTGCCGAAGTTGAAAATGCAATTAATATGCACCTGGGTGTAGTAGAGTCGGCTGTAGTGGGTTATCCGCACGACATCAAGGGTCAGGGTATATATGCTTATATTATTACCGACTCCAAGCCTGACGATGCGGAGATGTTCCGCAAGGATATATTAGCTACTGTGTCACGGATCATCGGACCTATTGCCAAACCTGACAAAATTCAGTTTGTTTCAGGATTACCGAAGACGCGTTCCGGAAAAATCATGAGAAGGATTCTGCGCAAAATTTCAGAAGGAGATGTGAATAATCTTGGTGATACATCTACCTTACTTGATCCTGCAGTCGTAGAAGAAATCAAGAAAGGATCGCTGTGAGGAAGTGATTAATGGTTAATTGTTAATGAAGACTCGGCTTCGAGATCTATGTTAACAATTAACCATTTGTATTTGCTGAGATCAATGTTAAGCGGGTTTGACGCTTTACATTAACCATTAATCCTTAACAATTAACACTTAAGATTTACATCCACATCCTTTATCACATCCTCCTCCATTCTTCACACGAAAGGATTTGTAAAACTTCCGGCCCATAAAACCTGCTGCAATACCAAATAACAGCAGGACAATAATTTCCTGAATTCCCATTCTCAGCCAACATCAGTTTACTGCCAATTGTTCCTCGCTGCTAATTGGAAAACATGCTGATAGTGGTGTTCGCTGTGCCATGCGTAATGTGCAATCATCGTATCCATCCTCACCGTTTCCTGGCTGCCCGGATGGAAGTAAGTTTTCGCAAGATCCGATTCATTCATAGAATTGAGGAGCAATACCCAACGTAAATGAACATAGCGTATCAACTGAAGGGATAGTTCCACTTGTGCAGTTTCCGCATCGGGAAGCTCAGCCCATGCAGCCTCATCATAAGGTTTGATAGTTGGATTATCCTCAGTAAGTGCCAGTCGTGTTCTTGTGTATGCATTGATATGACTATCTGCAACGTGATGAACTACTTGTCTTACCGTCCAGCCGTCAGTCCTGTAAGTAGTATTTAATTTATCATCATCCCAACTACCCAGCAGATTGATAAATTTGGATGGCAACGCACTGATGATCTGTATATTGGTTTTGATCTCAGCAGGTGAGTAGCTATCCTGAGCAGTAAACAGGCCGATAGGATAACGTAATTTTTCAAGTTCCATGGTGATGTGGTTTTATGATTTAAAGGGAATAAGATTAAAAATTTGCCCTTATTACCTCTACAAGTTCCTGATGTGCACCGGCTGCGGCAATAATGTCGCCACCGAAAAGGTAATTATCGCCACCGTTAAAATCGGTTACAGTGCCCCCTGCTTCTTTGATCATCAAAACACCGGCTGCCATGTCCCAGGAGTTAAGGTTATATTCATAGAAACCGTCAAACCGCCCGGCAGCTACGTATGCCAGATCGACCGCCGCGGCGCCCATTCTGCGTATACCATGTGTTTTGCGCATAAGCAATTCCAGAATGTGCATGTATCGCTTCTGCTTTTCAAACTTATAATAGGGAAATCCTGTTGCAATCAGACTTTCCTGCAAGGTAGGAGTTCCGGATACACGCAGTTTTTTTTCATTACACCAGGCACCACCATCTTTCCACGCATAGAACATCTCGTCCATGTTGGGTTGATGGATAACTCCAACTAATAAGTCTTTTCCTCTCGCTAATCCCACGCTTACGCAGTAAACGGGAATACCATGGATGAAGTTGGTGGTTCCATCGAGCGGATCAATAATCCAGTTTAACGCGCTTGGATCTGGTTCTTGTCCGGTTGTACCTTCTTCTGTGATAAAGCTTGCCTCTGGCAATAGCTTACTCAAGCCTGCCACAAGCATTTTTTCAGCCTCCTTGTCTACATAAGAAACCAGATTGTTCAGATCTTTGTATTCTATCTTGTCTCTTGAAAAAAGAGCTGCTTCGAGCTGTATAAAAGCAGAAGCTTTTTTAACGATCTCTATGGTTTGTTGAGTCAGTAATTCAAGATTCATTCGCAAGTTTTCCGCCTGACGGAATTTTAGAAAGTGAATTATTCATGTAGTAAACCCGGACGATCAGGGTCAGCAATATAGGAATAACGACCAGATTATGTTTTTGGAGATTTCCCGTTGCACAAAGTAATAGAAATCCATAGAATATCAATAAAAACTGGAACCAGGCTGGCTTTTTCATGGGTGTTATGAAGAATATCAATGGCATCCAAAGTGGGAAAGCCCACAAAATATCATAGTTAAAAGCCGTTACACCGTGATTTGTTCCAAACCATAGTAAAAGAATAAACCAACCTATAATTCCTGCAAATCCGAACAGAAGTTTATCCAGCATAAAATTGACCTTACCTTTTTTGATCTGCCAGTAGGTAAATGCAAGTACAATGGCAGCCATTGCCCAGAAAAAGATCATGGGTGTAATTAATTCAGCATTGTCTGCAGGTTGTGCAACGAAGAGGTCGCGTTTGGAAGCTATCAAAGGTAAAGTTTGCCCTCCGATTTTGATTTTGGAATCGCCGAATGCAGTACTCAGGTTATCAGGCAGAAAAGTGGCCTGTTCCGGTGTTGCGATCTCGTCAGAAGGAGCACCGATTGCCAGGTCCATACCGAAGTCTGCCCATGGATTTTGCTTGTACGCATATTTGTCAATCCATTGTCTGAAACTGCGTTTTTCATGTGTATATCCAGGAAACTCCAGGCTATCCCCACAAGCTGCCTTTAAGGCATCAGCCATACGGGTTGAGCAGTTGTCGAAAAAGAATTTGTATTGATAAAGTCTGTTTTGAGGCAGATGATTGTTTTCCAAAAAGTTATAAAGCTTCTGTTTCTGATCCTGTGAAAGGTTCAACACTTCTTCTTTGATGGATCTGTTTTCTGATTCCCAATAGGCCGTCTGGTAATAAAGTGGTCCGACAGACAGGGAATAGGGGAGTGTACCTCTCAGGAATTTGACATAAAAATTGCCTGTTTCGAAGCTGAAAGTACCATAATTATATGCCCTGTCAATATGTTGGACAGGATCTGATATCCACAATACGCTGTGTCCGAAACCTGAATATAACTCGTTTCCGGGCCCAACGGTAATCAGACTTACTTTGGCTTCCAGGCTAAGCGTTCCAAACTGTGCTGATGCAGAATGAAAAAACAGCAAGAAGGCTAGCGGAAGTAATAAAAATAATTTTTGAAAATAGGTGGATTTGCTATTTGTCTTCATTAGGAATGACTGTCGGATATTAATTAATCATCAGAATCTTCAGTAACTTTTTGTACGCTGTTTTTCCCGCCGACGATAATCACGATTTCACCTTTTATTGTTTTGGCCGAAAAATGTGCCAAAACCTCCGTCACCGTTCCGCGAACATTTTCTTCAAACATTTTTGTCAGCTCACGCGATACTGAAACGGGGCGGTCGGCACCAAAGAACTCCGCAAACTGCTGCAGAGATTTTAATAGTCTGTGTGGAGATTCATAGAAAATCATTGTGCGATCTTCCTGAGAAAGTTGCTGCAATCTGGTTTGTCTTCCTTTCTTGTGCGGCAGAAAACCTTCAAAGGTAAAGCGGTCATTAGGCAATCCGGAGTTTACCAGTGCGGGTACAAATGCAGTAGGGCCTGGTAAGCACTCTACAGGGATATTCTGACGCAAACATTCTCGTACTAACAGAAAGCCGGGATCAGATATAGCTGGTGTTCCTGCGTCGGAGACAAGCGCCATCGTTTCACCTTTCAGAATACGCTCTGTCACGCGGGCAACTGTCTGGTGCTCGTTATGGATATGGTAACTCTGTAAAGGTTTGCTGATTCCCAGGTGCTTCAGAAGGTTGCCGGATGTACGGGTATCTTCTGCTAGAATCACATCTGCACTTTTTAAAACATTAATGGCCCGAAGTGTAATATCTTCAAGATTTCCGATGGGAGTGGGTACTACAAAAAGCTTCATTTTTTTTCAAAAATCTGATCTATTGCCTCAGCTAACTTTCTATCTTTTGCTGTGACTTTATTGCCTGCATCGTGGGTGGTGAGTGTAATTTTCACCGTGTTGTAAGTATTGGTCCAGGTGGGGTGATGGTCCATATCGTCCACCACAACCGCTACCTCATTCATGAAGGCGAAAGCCTCTTTGAAGTTTTCAAATGTAAAAGTCTGCGTCAGTTTATCATGCTCTTCTTTCCACATAGTCGTCAGGCTTTTTTGTATGAATGGAATGTCATTTCAGAACGAATATACAGCAATTAACTTTATAACTCCGGTGATCAAGTATATTTGAACTTTGATTACCTGATAAACATTATAAGTAAAGATAATAAAGCCCGTTTCAAACAGGAAAACAGAACGATATTGAACTATGAAAATTGAAATTGTGAGGGTGGATGACGCATTCCACTTTGAGGGAAGCGGATCTTCTGAAATTAAAGTACATACCGACGGATCGCCGGAAATTGGTGGTAGTAATCAGGGAGTTCGCCCTATGGAATTATTATTGATGGGACTAGCTAGTTGTAGTGCTATTGACGTGGTTTTGATTTTGAAAAAGCAAAAGCAGGACATTACTGATTTTAGAATTATTGCTGACGGAGATCGTGTAGAGGAAGAGGGGACTAAACGCTCGCCTTTTAGAAAGATCCACCTTACATTCAAATTTGCGGGTAATGCTTTGGATGAAAATAAAATCAACCGTGCTATTGGCTTGTCCATGGAGAAATATTGCTCCGCCACTGCACAACTGGAAGCATTAGCTGAAATCACCCATAGTGTGGAGATCGCTACTGTTTAAAATTACCTGAATAGAGATTTAATATTCCCATGCAACAATACCACAACTTACTTCACCACATTCTTCAGCACGGAGTTAAGAAAACCGACAGAACCGGCACAGGAACAATCAGTGTGTTTGGCTATCAGATGCGCTTCAATCTGAAAGATGGCTTTCCCCTTGTTACTACTAAAAAAGTACATACGAAGTCTATCATTCATGAGCTTTTATGGTTCCTGAAAGGAGATACCAACATTGCCTATCTGAAAGAACACGGCGTTTCTATATGGGATGAATGGGCTGATGAAAATGGAGATCTGGGTCCGGTTTATGGTAAGCAATGGAGAAGCTGGGAAGGTATAGACGGCAAGTCAGTGGACCAATTGCAGGAAGTACTGAAATTGCTTAAAAATACACCTGACTCACGTAGAATCATGGTTTCCGCCTGGAACCCGACTGAGCTTTCAAAAATGAAACTGCAGCCCTGTCATGCGCTGTTTCAGTTTTATGTGGCGCCTCCAAATGAAGAAGCTGGTGAAACAAAAGGGAAGTTGTCCTGCCAGTTGTATCAGCGTAGTGCCGACGTATTTCTGGGTGTTCCGTTCAATATTGCCAGCTATGCATTGCTCACCATGATGATTGCGCAGGAGTGTGATCTTGATCTGGGAGATTTTGTCTGGACTGGAGGAGATACACATATTTACCTGAATCACCTGGAGCAGGTAAAATTGCAGCTAAGCCGTGAACCCCGCGCGCTGCCAACGCTGACTATCAATCCTGATGTTAAGAGTATTTTTGATTTCAAATATGAAGATTTTGAACTGAAAGATTACAGCCCGTGGCCGGGAATTAAGGCACCTGTGGCGGTTTAGGAAATTAAAAAATTAAAAATTAAGAATTAAGAATGAGGAGTTAAGAAGTCAGAAGTTAAAGATTTTTAATTCTTCATTTCTCATTTTTAATTATACAAAAAATGAGCATTCAGTATATTCTGGAAATTGTCGGTACGTTTGCATTTGCCATTTCCGGCGCGCTGGCAATGAAGGATCAAAAGCATCAGGACTGGTTTGGAGCAAGCTTTACTGCTTTTATATCATCAATAGGAGGAGGTACTTTGCGTGACATCCTGCTAGATAGTTATCCGCTTGTCTGGATTAGCGACATTACGATCATCTATGCGATCATGGCAGGAATTTTAGTCACGTTTATTTTCTACAAATTTCTTCTCAATCTGCGAAAAACACTTTTTCTTTTTGATACTTGTGGTATTGCCCTTTTCACTATTGTAGGTACAGAAAAGGCGCTTAACCTGGGTGTCCGGCCTGAAATTGCGGCTATCATGGGCATTTTCTCTGCGATTATGGGAGGAGTGATCCGTGATGTGATGACCAACGAAATCCCGATCATCTATCGCAAAGAGGTGTATGCGACAGCCTGCTTTGCGGGAGCTTGCTTTTATCTTTTACTGGATAATCTGGGCGCCAGTCGTAATGTGGCGTTCATCTCTGCATCAGTGCTGATTATCGCAATCCGAATATTGGCAGTTCGTTATGAGTGGACCGTTCCGCGGTTTTTCAGGTGACCGGCAAACCATAGTAGAACAGCTTGCCGGTTATTAGACCTAAAAATTCTTACTTCTTTTTCTTCTTACCTTTTACAGCACTTACCGCCTCTTTTGCTGCGGGTAATTTAGCTGTCATCGTCTCAATACCCTTTTCAATCTGACCTTTATAAAAGCTTGCGAAAGCACCGTCACCGGATGCAGCACCAACTGTTAGCGCTTTTTGGGCAATCGGTAACGCTTCAGCCACCTTACCCATTTTATTCAGGATCTGTGCTTTTAACCAAAGGTTTGAAAATGTTTCTTTTAAACCGATTGCTTTATCTGCAAGAGAAAGTGCTTGTGGAAGGTCTTTTCCTGTATTGAGCATATAGCCGGCAGTACTTTGCAAAGCTGCAGCATCTTCCGGTTTTTCAGTCAGCGCCTTGTTTAGGCCAGCCATCGTTAGTGTTTCAGTCGCAACACCTATTTGAACCGGAACTTTTACTGATGCCCAGTTGATGTTTAGAAATGCCGTGCTATCGGTGATGTTTGAAAAATCAATAGAAAATGATTCTGTAAACTCAGCCGATGTAGGAGCTACCGTGATGCGTGCAACATCTTCTTCCTGCTTATAGTTATCTGTTCCTCCCTGATTGAAATTTTTATTCAGTATGACCGTCCAGGCTGAGCCGGAAGGAATTGAAAATAAGGCATATTTCCCTGCAGCCACCTTTTTACCTCCGAAGGAAAAATCGCTGCTTGATTCAAATGTAGTAGCCATGTTGGCTCCGGTGCGCCACACTTCGTTATAAGGTGCAAGTACAGCGCCGTCAGCGAATGCAGGCCGGCCTTTGATATTCGGGCGAGAGTATTTTACAGTGAAATCAGAAACACCAATAGCCTGCATTACACCTGCAGCTGAACTGGGTTGAGGAGTTCGCTGTGCTAATGAGGCCGATGCAAGAGCTAAAATTAAGGAAACTGATAGAAGATACTTTTTCATTTTACAAGGTGGTTTTTATAAGTATAATTTAACTTGCGGCGAAATTAGAATGAAATAATCAGATAGCCTAAGATGAATAGAAACAGTTTGCTTTCCTTACTGGATGCATACAAAACGAGCGACGCGGAAGAAGCGAAGATGCAATCAGAGATGAGAACTTTTGTTGCCGAACAGGTAGATTGCTTTGAACGGACATTAACAATAGGCCATGTTACAGCTTCAGGATGGGTCATATCTGAAGACAGAAAGGCTGTATTATTGATGCATCACAGAAAGCTGGGACAATGGTTCCAACCGGGAGGGCATTGTGATGGCGATCCGGATGTACGCTCAGTAGCCCGGAAAGAAATTGAAGAAGAAACAGGGCTTGTCAATGTCAGTGTAGAAAGCGAAGGGATTTTTGATGTGGACATTCATCTGATTCCTGCCAACTCGAAAGATATAGCACATTACCATTATGATGTACGTTTCCTTTTTATTGCTGACGCGAAGGAACCTTTGGTTATAAACTCAGAGTCTCGCGATCTGCAATGGGTTCCATTAGATCAAATCGAACAATACAACAACTCTGAATCAATATTGCGGATGGCACGGAAAACTATTTCCTGATAAACCGAATACTGCGTTCCTGCTTATCTACCTGTATTTTTAAGATATATAGGCCTGTATTCAGCTGAGCAGGAACGACAGGCGTTTTTTCTGTAAGTAAAAGTGTTTTTTTGAACATGACGGCTCCGCTCTGGTTATATATTTCCAGAGCTGCTTTTTTTTCTCTGAGTGCAACTGGAATATTCAAAATGAGATCTCCTTCAGTTGGATTTGGATGCAGTAGAATGGCATTCAATAGACTGCTTTCTGTTCCCAATGGCATCAGCTCTTCGCTGATAATTTGTTCCACTTTGGACATGCGCGGAACACCATATCCGAGTACGTTGTCAGGCGTTGTATACTGGTGACCCGATTTTTGTAATACATGGATGATCTGTTGTGCGGTAAGTTGCGGATAGGCCTGCCACAATATAGCGCTGAGCCCTGCAATCAAGGGTGCAGCAAAGGAAGTTCCGTTACCAGAAATTGCATTTCCCTGTCCATTACCTATAACCGTACCCTGACCCACAGCGGACACATCGGGTTTTCGTTGATTAAGCGCATTAGGTCCTACGGAAGTGCTGACATATGGACTGAAATCATAAGTGGTGCCGCCCACAGTAAGGACAGAATCTACATCTGCCGGAGCAGCTAACCCGGCACTACCTTCATTGCCTGCAGCGTTGATGACAAGCATTCCTGTTCTCGTTGCAAATCTTGCGGCCCGACTTATAATCGTCGTGTTTCCATCCATTTGCTCGCGGGTATAATTGTATGCGGGCGTATTGAATTCTCCAAGGAAAGTACGGTAACCCAATGAGGAGTTAATGATATCTGCTCCCAGACTATCCGCACGCTCGGCTGCCATGAGCCATGTGATTTCTTCGTAGGGAGACTCTCCCAAATCATTTTCGGTGCGGTAAAGCGCGAAGGAAGCCTTAAATGCTACTCCGATCATAGTAGACGGCAGATAAGCAGCCATGGTGGAAAGAACTCTCAGGCCATGTTCTGAGGCACCGTCATTGTATACATTGCCATCACGGGCTACGAAATCATGCGAATCGACGAGTCTGTTTTCATCAAACACAGGTTTTAAAAAATTAACCTGATCTCCATTTGGAAAACCATTGTCAAGAACTGCGATCAGCATGTTTTGTCCGTGAAAACCTTTGTCATGCAGTATATTGGTTTCCATCAGAGCCAATTGATTGGCCATCCTTCCGTAATCGAGCTCTGCAGTGCCTAATTTATCGGTTACGAGCTCAGTACGAAGGATACCAGGAGAAGCGCCATTGATATTCGCGACAGGAAGATTAATTTCGATTCCCTTGTAGGATGGTAATAATTTGATTTGTTCCAGTTGTGCAGTCGAAGCTTCAATTAAAGCGCCATTGAACCAACGGGAGGTGTAAATGACTTTTGCTCCTGTTTGTTTAATAGTCGCTACATAAGAGGGATTAACAGGCAGATCAGATAGCGTGATCGGAATTCTTTGCTTTGCTCTTCTGAGAACTGAACGTTCAGAAAGGAAGGCTGCCGGGTTATCAATTGAAAAAGGAGAATTGACCTTATCTTTAAAAAGTACGAGATACCTTGGTTGCAACTGAGCGAAAGAAACATGGCTCAGACTGAGAAAGAATATGAAAAAAATGAATATAGATCTAATCATAACTGGTTAAATTCCTGAAGCACTGCTGTTTCTTCATATCCTGAAATAATTGTTCCCGAACAATCCGGTTCATAGCAGTATTTCACATGTACTTTTTCTCTGGATACAAGACCAATTCCGGCAGCGTATACCTCAATATACTTGTTTTTTGATAAAAGTGTTGAATCCTGCTGACGGACCACAGTTACAGTGTTAGCAAAATAGTGGGATCCGATCTGCCTAGGTTTTCCTTTGTCTATACAACGATAGGTTTGCATAGCTTCATTATTGAAGCTGTTTCCATCCCAGGACAGGCCTTCCGACAATGGGAAATACATTTTCACAATAGTTCGTCCATGTTCCTGGGCGAATGCTCTGTCTGTAGTTCTCCAAACTGCACCGGATGAATCAGCATGCCAGTCTGCAAGATTCCACTGACTGTAATATTCGATTCTATTTGCATTTTGGGCCTGTGTGATTCCAAATTCATTACCAATCACAGTTTGAATTTGATATTGACTTTTGTTTGGTGGGGCGGATGGAAAATAATTGATCCTGTGAACCAAAAACCGTGACTTATTTCCTGTTTCAACCGGAAAGTAATCATAATCAGAAACGCTCTCCGGACTGATGTGTTCTTTACATCCCGATGCAATCAGGTAAATCAAAAGCAGGATTAAACTTCCTTGTTTACTGAAAGTAATCATAGTACAACGATTTAGATCAAAATGCGTCAGACTTTTAGATCGGCTGCTTTTTCCACCACTCAGGTGTAATCGATTGATCCCTTCATTAGCAGCGATTGATTTCAGATAACTGCGATTGTAAGGAAGCAAAAGTTTTCATCTGGTGTTATTCATTGATCTCCATGTCCGTCAAAGCCTGAGTTGGTATGATGAATTCGTCAGGATATTGAAATACTACCAAATCATCCTGACGAATCCTTTATACTACATTTCTTCCCAGGTGGTCACTTTTGCCAGATCATTCCAGTATCCCGGGTAGGACTTTACAACGACGCCAGGCTCTTCGATCAGAATCGGATGCAGCATACCTACCGGTGCAAAGGCCATGGCCATACGGTGGTCGTCATACGTGTGAATAGACGGTGTCGCCTCCGGGAAGTCTGCTATGCGTGAAACGCGGTACAGGTGGTTGCTTTCCATTTCCTTTAACTCAGCACCCAGTTTCTGAAGTTCTTGCTGGAGTGCGAGTACACGATCTGTCTCTTTGATTTTAAGACTTTCAATTCCTGTCAGAGACAAAGGAATGTTTTTCATGGCGCAGCAAACGGCGACTGTCTGAGCAAGATCAGGGCAGTCTGTAAAATCCCAGCCGATTGACGGCGAAGGAGCTATTTTACGTAGCAGTACACCTCGTTCAGTAAAAATACTTTCCACACCCAAGTGACTCATAATTTCAGCAATAGCACTATCTCCTTGCAGAGAATCTTCTTTCAAACCAAGCAATTCCACTTCAGCATCCTCAGCCAGCGCCACGATACTGTACCAGTAACTCGCTCCGGACCAATCCGATTCGATGGCGTATGGTGTTGATTTATATTCCGACGCAGGTACATGAAGTGTATTGGTATGCCAATCCGCCTGATAATCCACACCGAATGCAGCCATCTGTTTCAGTGTCATTTCAATATATGGACGCGAGCCTACTTCCCCTTCCAGCTTGATAGTGATTCCTTCCGGCAAAGATGGTGCTATCAGTAATAATGCCGAAATATACTGGCTGCTTACGTTACCACGGATGCTTACTATGTTTTGTCCTGAATATTTAAATCCATTCAGCAACAGTGGAGGGTAACCCTCAATGTTTTCATATTGAATATCTGCTCCCAGCGTTCTCAATGCATCTACAAGAATCCCAATCGGGCGCTCACACATTCTGGGTGTACCCGTCATACGTTTTTTCTGGTTGGTCACTGCAAAGTATGCAGTCAGAAAACGCATCGTGGTTCCCGCATCAATTACGTCAGCGGTTTCTTCCTTAGAAGCGAGCAAACGTAACATGGTTTGAGAATCACGAGCTTCAGAAATATTAGAAAGTTCAGAAGTAAATCCAGTCAGCGCATTAATGATCAGCGCTCTGTTACACTCGCTTTTTGATGCAGCAAGTCTGATTTCTGTAGCTATGGGATTCTGAGGCGGATGAACAAGTATAGATTTCACTTTATTGATAACAGGTTATTGGAGCAAAAAATAATGGATTTGAAATTTCGATAGGCTTGCTGTATGATGAAGTGCTTAAAGATGGATTGTCAGTATGTTTCCAATACTTTTAACTTATTCCGGTTGTTGATCTTCAGGGATGAAAATGAAACTTTGTAGCAAAATATACCGGTGGCGATGATAGCTCCACCTACGATCAGCGTAGAGCCATCAGTGGTAAAACGCTTGTTGTCAATACCTCTGTTGAAAAAGTCAGCACCTACATAAATCAGTCCGGCAAAAGGAAGAAGGTACGCGGCTTGCGTTACAAATGGTATGCGACGGGATACTTTCAACAGACGAATATCTTCCAGCAAAACATCCTGGTAGTCCATTTTCTTCATGACCTCATTCACTGTTCCTATAGTGAAAGAGGAGTCAGTAACGCCGGTAATCAGTTCATTGAATCGGATTGTTTCATTTTTGAGTCGGAACTTGATGTTATCGCCAGGGAAAAATCTGTAACGATGAAATCCGCCAATCATAGGTGAGGCATCCAGGACGATGTATTTCTGACCGGGAGTAGCAATTACTTTGTTGTTACTGTTTTGCTTAAGAAAAATTTCTTCGCTGGAAAGTGCTTTTTGCGGATCATATTGGTCCTGTGCCGAAGCTGTAAAATGTCCGGCCACCAGCAAAATAAGTATTGTAAGATATAGTCTCATGTAATAAAAGGAATCGTTCAAAGATAGGCAATCATTCCTTTAAAACGGGCAATACACACGCAATGTTGCTTGAAAACGTACTATTGCTCTTCATCAATTTCGCTTTCCTCCTTTGAAATTTTTACCGAAACGCCACCGGATATGACCATTTTCATCACATCCGCGGCACTCGTATCCAGAAGTGTCAGATTTTCGACCGGTACTATAAATAATTCGCCGGATAGAGAATAGGACAGTGGCATATACACCGCCACATGATCTGTAATATGGAGATGGCTCAGATCCGTCTGCGTAATAAAACCTATTTTTTTGATGCCTGTATCCTTATACATGGTGACCAATACCGGCTGATTAAATTTTTTCTTGTCACCTACGAAAGCAAGGATTAAGTCCTTTATCGAATAATAGATCAGACTTACCAACGGAATCCGCCGCATGATGCTTTCCGTGAACCTCAGGAAGGATTGCGGAACGACGGTGGAGAAGAAAAATCCAAGCAGTATTATACCTCCAATAATAATAAGTCCGCCCAAACCTGGCAAATACACATTTTTTCCTCCGGAGATTGGTACGTCGATAGGAATGATATTATCCAGAAACTCTATTCCTGTCCAGATAATAAGGGCAGTGGCGTATAATGGAGCAACCAACACCAGCCCTCGGATGAAGTAGCTGAGGATTCGTTTCAAAAAGCTGTTTCTTATTTCCATATATCAATCATGTACTTATAAAAGAGTGGAGCGTTGTAGCTGCGGTTACCAGTGCAAATTTTGATTTATTTAAGCAGTATAAGTGCATAGGTTGGCAAAAGATTGATATTGCCGGCCGAATATTATTGCAAAGACAAAATTATTGGACGATGTCGTTGGAATATGGATATTTGCATCCGGCTTACGAAGTGCACAAGTCGTTACACCATGTTTAGAGCAGCAATATTGAATATTTAAGATCATATATGTATCAGGCAGGCTATTTAAAGCATTTTACAGAAGAAGTATTTTTGGCAATAGGCTGCAGGCCTGATGAGGCCAGATTAGCAGCTGAAGTGTTGGTGAGTGCTGATTTGAGGGGAGTTGATTCTCATGGAATTGCACGTCTTGCAGGATATGTTAGATTATACGATCACGGACGACTCAATCCCACTCCGGAAATAAAGATTGTTCACGAAACACCGAGCACCGCTGTGGTGGATGGGGATCGGGGGCTTGGGTTGGTAGTGGCACCACGTGCGATGGAGATCGCCATGGAAAAAGCCGAGAAAGTAGGCTCCGGCTGGGTTTCAGTTCGTAATTCCAATCACTTCGGAATTGCCGGCTATCATGCTATGCTGGCGCTTCAGAAAGAAATGATTGGGATGACTATGACCAACGCTGCACCCTTAGTGACGCCCACATTTTCGCTGGAAAAATTATTAGGTACTAACCCGATTGCTGTTGCGGTCCCGGCACTGAATGAACCCCCGTTTGTGGCCGATTTTGCTTCTACTGCAGTCGCGTATGGGAAGTTCGAAATTTTGCAACGTAAAGGTTTACCTGCTCCATTGGGCTGGGCACAGGATGCTCAGGGGGGGGATACGACTGATTCCAACGCCGTCAAAAGCGGAGGAGGATTACTTCCTCTGGGCTCTGACCGAGAGCATGGAAGCCACAAGGGATATGGGTTAGGCGCTATAGTTGATATTTTTTCAGGAGTGCTTTCTGGTGCTAACTTTGGTCCATGGGTTCCGCCGTTTGCTACCGCCGGATTTATGTCTACGCAGGAAGGAGTCGGTTTAGGAACGGGTCACTTTTTAGGTGCCATGCGTATTGACGGTTTTCGACCTGCTGATGAATTTAAAAAAGATATGGACAAATGGATCGGTGCATTCAGAGGAGCGAAGGCTGTGGAAGGCAAGCGCGTTCTGATTCCTGGAGATCCCGAAAGAGAAATAGAGGCTGTAAGAAGCGTCGAGGGGATTGAACTTCTGGAGCCTGTTATTTTGTCATTAGCAGAGTTGGCAAAGCGGTTTAATATCAGTTTTGACAGTAATTTATAACATATACAATTAACACTCACATGGCTGATGGCACACCACTAACAGCTCAAAGATAGATCCCATGTCGCGTAATTTTAAAGTAGGGGTGTTTGTCACCCTGGCAATACTGACCACTACATTCACTTTTTATTTTTGGCAGATTTTTAAAACGCCAAACATTCAGGCCGATAAAGAATCCAGTTTTGCCTTGTTAATTCCAGAGGGGGCTAATTACAAAACGGTATTGGATTCTTTGAACAAACACGAGGTAATTACTGATCAGATCTCATTTCGTTTTCTTGCGAAATTTCTGGATTACCCGGAGAACATCAAACCAGGGCGTTATGTTTTCAAACCTAATACAACCAATTACCAGGCGGTAAAGAAACTTGTTTCGGGTGAACAGGATGCTGTGAAGCTGACTTTTAACAACATTCGCCTCAAAGAAGATCTTATTCGAAGGATTGGAAGCCGTTTCGAATTCGGAGAGGAAAATTTCAGAAAAGCACTGAATGATCAGGAGGTTTGCCGGAAATACGGATTGGATACATTGACAATCGTATCGATGTTCCTGCCTAATACATATGAAATTTACTGGACCACCGGAACAGAGAAATTTCTTGACAGAATGCATTCGGAGTATAAAAAATTCTGGAATAACGAAAGAGTGGCGAAAGCAAAACAGATTGGTCTGACGCCGGTTCAGGTTTCTATTCTTGCTTCTATCGTGGAAGAAGAACAGGCTCGCAAAGCAGATGAAAGACCTCGTGTGGCGGGACTATACATGAATCGTTTGAATGCTCAGATGCCACTGCAGGCCGATCCCACCATCAAATTTGCCTTACAGGATTTTGCGATCAAACGCATTCTCAATGATCAGCTGAGGGTTAACTCTCCTTACAACACTTATGTGAATATCGGATTGCCTCCCGGACCGATCCGTGTTGCAGATTTCAAATCGCTGGATGCGGTATTGAATTATGATAAACATGACTATTTATATATGTGCGCCAAAGCAGATTTGTCGGGCTATCACGCATTCGCCAAAACCTATCCTGATCACCTCAATAATGCACGTATGTATCAGGCTGAGCTTAATAGATTAAAGATCATGAAATGACATGATCAGGAACAGTGGAAAGCCGGGTGAAGGAATTTTCTTTCATCCGGCTCTTGTTTTAAGCATAACCTTTAAATATTCACATGTTTTCATACGAAGTAAAAGGAATCAGAGTACGTTACGCGGACACCGACCAGATGGGTTATGTCTATTATGGAAACTACGCCAGATATTATGAAATTGGTAGAGTAGAGGCACTGCGTAGTATCGATTTTCACTACAAGGCCATGGAAGATGAGGGGGTAATGATGCCTGTTTACGAAAACCGGTCGAGATACCTGAAACCAGCACGTTACGACGATTTGCTGAGTATTAAAGTAATATTAAACCAAATGCCCGGAGTAAGGGTAATATTTCAATATGAAATACGTAATCAGGACGGAGAGTTGCTGAACACAGGTGAAACTACGCTGGTATTTCAACGTAGAGATAATGCCAGGTTATGCACGGCGCCGGATAGACTGCGTGAAAAGCTAAAGCCATATTTTTGAACCGAATTTTAAAACTTATTATATGCTTGAAAAACTGTTGAGAAACCGCCATATCAAGCAGCTGATTCTCTGGGCACAAAAAAACACATTGTTTCGCGGTACGATATCGCTTTATGAGATTTTGCTGAACCTGGTACATAGCAACAGAAAATTCGATATAGACCAGAGGGCATCGGCCGTAGCCTATAGTCTGACCCTTGCTTCTTTTCCAGCGGTTATCTTCCTTTTTACACTTATCCCGTACATACCCATTGATGATCTGGATAAACAGATCTTGTCTATGCTTCAGGAAGTAATGCCTAGGGGTATTTATCAGGATGCCGATCAGACCATCATGGACATCCTCAGCCGCCCCCGCCGAGGTGTGCTATCATTTGGTTTTATTTTTACGATGATCGCTTCCACCAACGGAATGATGTCTCTGATGCACTCTTTTGATGTTGTGTTTGAGGAGCAAGAGACCAGAGGTTTTCTGAAGAAACGAGGTATAGCTATCCTACTTACCTTACTACTTATAGCTGTAGTAGTGTTTGCAATACTGATGCTTATCGTTGGAGATGCTGTTATCAATTACCTAAGTGGATGGAATATTTTTCAGAACAGCTGGATGGTGTTTACATTTAACGTCACACGCTACCTGATTACTTTCGGAGCACTTATGCTGGCCATATCGCTCATCTACCGATTCGCACCCAGTCAGGGTAAGCGGTATACGTTGTTCAACTTTGGTACCGTTATTGCGTCAATACTTATTTTGGTAGCAACGCTTGGATTTTCTTTTTATCTCTCACAATTCAGTTCTTATAATAAGCTGTACGGTTCAATTGGTACACTGATAGCATTGATGATCTGGTACTACTTGCTGGCATTTGTGATCGTTCTGGGATTCGAAGTGAATGCCAGTATTGACACTGCTAAACGCCGTGTTCGTAAGCGACTTCGAAAGGCCGGAACCGAATAATAAGTATGTCTTCAATTTTGTAGTATTATTTCTGATTTTTGTGACTTGCGGTTATAACAATCGTATAAAATACCGTTTCATACCGGCGGCTCACAAAAAGATGAAAGAGATAATACATCCTCTCGTAAGTGTTATTCTGACAACCTATAACCATGAAAAATTTATAAGGGAATGCCTGTCTTCAGTGTATGCTCAGGATTATCCATGTATCGAGCTTATAGTCATTGATAACGCCAGTACTGATAAAACGCTTCATTTGATAGAAGAAGTCAAAGAGAGGCATACCAATCTGATTCTTGTCCGAAATGTTTTTAACAAAGGGCTTTGTAAAGCATTTAATCAGGGACTTTCTATGGCGAAAGGAAAATATGTAATTGACCTATCAGGTGATGATGTATTTTTTCCTGACAGGATATCAAGTCAGGTAGCAGCATTTGAAACTTGTTCTGAGGATTATGCCGTGGTATTTACGAATGCAAGGTATATCGATGTGGATGGAAAGCATCTGCAATATCATTTCCAGATAGATGCTGGAGGGAAAGCAATGAGAGCAGTGCCGAGTGGAGATGTATACAAGAAGGTTTTGGAGAGATACTTTATTTGTACGCCCACGATGATGATGCGAACCAGTATTTTACAAAAATTGGGAGGCTATGATGAAACTCTGGCTTTTGAAGATTTTGATTTCTGGATTCGTTCAGCCTCCACCTACAAATATTTTTATTTGGATAAAATATTGACTTCCAAAAGAGAGGTGCCGAATTCTCTCAGGTTTCAGATCCTGGAAAAGGGGAGTGGTATATTGGATAGTTGTTACACGGTCTGCAATAAAGCGTATGATTTGAACCGCGATCAGGAAGAATTTGATTTACTGGCGAATAGGATCAGAAGCTTTATCAGAAAGTGCCTTTATGCGCAGGAGTTCGATCTGGCATTAAAATTTAGGAAATTACTGAACTATATCGAAAATCCGGGCTGGAAGACCGAAATCATAGTATTCATGTGCAGATTACACTTTCCGGTCAATTTTTTATATAGATTTTATATCAACAATATCTGTAAATTAATCTCTTCAAGGAAGGATTTGGCTTTTGATATTGTTCACTAAAAAAGCTAATTTCAACCATGCCTGCAGAATTAATCAAAATATATCCGGAAAATCCTGATGAGAGACGAATCCGTCAGGTGGTTGAGTGCCTTAAAGATGGAGGTCTGGTGATTTACCCGACTGATACCGTTTATGGTTTAGGTTGTGATATTTTTAATACGAGAGCTGTTGAAAAGATAGCCCGGATTAAAGGTATTAAACCTCAGAAAAATGATTTTTCGTTTATCTGTTACGATTTGAGCCACATTGCGGATTACGCAAGAGTGGGTAATGTAGCATTTAAGACGATGAAAAGAGTATTGCCCGGACCCTATACTTTTATATTAAGTGCCAACAACAGTGTACCTAAACTGTTAAATACAAATAAAAAGACTGTAGGTATCCGTATTCCTGACCACAATATTCCAAGAGCGATAGTTAAATTACTGGGAAATCCAATTGTAACAACCTCAATCAAGGATGACGATGAGGTGATTGAGTATTCTACTGATCCTGAATTGATATTTGAAAAGTTTCAGCATCAGGTGGATATAGTGATAGATGGAGGATATGGAGGTAATATAGGTTCAACCATTGTGAAGGCCGACGGTGATGATTTTGAAATTGTCAGAGAGGGTCTTGGCGATACATCCGTTTTTCTTTAAAGCTCTTTTGTCTATCGTCCATTCCGAGTTGACTACTAACAGATATACAAAATATTTGTTATCGTTTTTTTGATAATCTCGCTCTCGTTTCCCATATTTGATAGTGCCACAATTACCTGTAAATGAACTGCCTTCACGAGAGGCGCGCATTGAATTGCAGTATCTGCCCTGCCTGGAATATTTTGCTTGTATACTTCATTATGATCGCGTTTGGATTGATGTAGAAGAGCGTTATGAAAAGCAGACGTTCAGAAACCGTTGTAAGGTTTTAACTGCTAATAAAGTTGACACGCTCACTGTTCCCGTCAGGACAGAAAATCATGGTTTAACAAAGGATGTAAGAATAGATTACAGTCAGGATTGGGTGAGGCGTCACCTTGGATGCTTGCAGGCTGCTTACGGAAAGTCTCCGTTCTATGAGTATTATGCTCCTGAATTTTTAGGTATATATCACAAGAAATACGATTTTCTGATTGATCTGAATTATGATTTATTGACAATTTGTCTTAGATTGGTCAGTATTAAGAACAAGGTGACGTACAATTTGTCAGGTACTAAAAATGGTCAAACTGACGTTTTGAACGAGATTTCGCAAATTAATAGTAAAAAGGCTGGTGATAATTTTAAATATTATGTGCCAGAACCGTATTATCAGACCTTTGGGAATGATTTTGTCGGTAACCTAAGTATTGTTGATCTGATTTTTAATATGGGGCCCGAAGCAAAAAGTGTTTTGTTAAGATCCTTAAAGAGTCAAAGCTTTTGAACAAAGATGGTTCACAGAGCGTTTAGAATAGTAAACACTTTTATTGCTGCATAATGGAAGCAAAATTTTCGAATAGAGTGAAAGAAGTAATCTCTCTGAGCCGGGAAGAAGCGTTACGGCTGGGGCATGATTACATTGGTGCCGAACACTTATTATTAGGAATGATACGTGAGGGCGATGGAGTGGCAATTGGGCTGCTGAAGAAGCTGGGGGTTTCGCTGGACGATGTTCGACAGACCATTGAGCAGGCAACCAAGGGTGCTGCTACCAATAATGTAAAAAATCTCCAGAACATCCCTTTAACCCGACAGTCGGAAAAGGTGCTTAAGATTACTTACCTGGAGGCTAAAATATTTAAAAGCCCTCTGATAGGTACTGAGCATTTATTACTGTCTATCCTGAGAGATGAAGATAATGTAGGCACTCAGATCCTACATAAGTTTAACGTTAATTATGAAGTCATTAAAGAAATGCTGGAATATCAATCATCTGGTTCGAGACCTCACATGGGGCCGGAAACCGAAGACGGAGACGACGAAGCAAGAGGTGGCATGTTCGGTGGAGGAGGTAGCGGCCAGGCTTCCGGTAAAGAAGCCAAGGGTGGGGAAAAGTCAAGAACTCCTGTATTGGACAACTTTGGCCGTGATTTAACCAAAATGGCGGAAGTTGGAAAATTGGATCCTATCGTTGGTCGTGAGAAAGAAATCGAACGCGTAGCTCAGATACTAAGTCGTCGTAAAAAGAATAACCCGATTCTGATTGGCGAACCTGGTGTTGGTAAAACAGCCATCGCAGAAGGCCTTGCACTTAGAATTGTTCAGAAAAAGGTATCACGTGTACTTTTTGGCAAACGCGTTGTGACATTGGATCTTGCTTCCCTTGTTGCAGGAACCAAGTATCGCGGACAGTTTGAGGAAAGAATGAAGGCGGTGATGAATGAACTGGAAAAATCTCCGGATGTGATCCTTTTCATTGATGAACTTCATACGATTGTCGGTGCCGGTGGTGCTTCAGGTTCTCTTGATGCTTCCAATATGTTCAAACCGGCATTGTCTCGCGGAGAGATACAATGTATCGGTGCTACAACACTGGATGAATATCGTCAATATATTGAAAAAGATGGGGCATTAGCCCGTCGCTTCCAGATGGTGATGGTGGATGCTACTTCAATTGAAGAGACAATTCAGATCCTTGAGAATATTAAGGATAAGTATGAAGAACATCACCATGTTAATTATACACCTGAAGCAATCAGCACGGCAGTAAAATTGTCGGAGAGATATATTACTGACAGATTCCTTCCGGACAAAGCGATTGATGTGCTGGATGAAGTGGGAGCTCGTGTGCATATCAGCAACATCACAGTACCTGAGGATATTCTGGAGCTTGAAGAGCAAATTGAAAATATCAAACAGGAAAAAAACCGTGTTGTAAAAAGCCAGAAATACGAAGAAGCTGCGCAACTGAGAGATCGTGAGAAAAAATTGATCGATCAGCTTGAACGTGCTAAACAGGCTTGGGAGGAGGAAACCAAACAAAAGCGCTATACAGTAACCGAACATAATGTTGCTGAGGTAGTAGCCATGATGACGGGTATTCCTGTAACCAATGTATCAATGGATGAAGGCAAGAAATTGCTTCATATGGCTGATGAATTGAAAGCCAAGGTGATTGGACAGAATCCGCCTATCGAGAAGCTTGTGAAAGCGATTCAGCGTACGCGTGTTGGATTGAAAGATCCTAAGAAACCGATAGGCTCGTTTATTTTCCTAGGGCCAACTGGTGTAGGTAAAACAGAACTTGCAAAAGTTTTATCGACTTATCTTTTTGATAAGGATGATTCTCTTGTTCGTATTGACATGAGTGAGTACATGGAGAAATTCAGTGTATCTCGTTTGGTTGGAGCACCTCCGGGATATGTAGGATATGAAGAAGGCGGGCAATTGACTGAAAAGATCAGAAGAAAGCCGTACAGTGTAGTATTGCTGGATGAGATCGAAAAAGCACATCCCGATGTATTCAATATCCTGCTTCAGGTTTTGGATGATGGTATTCTGACAGATGGTTTGGGACGCAGAGTTGACTTCCGCAATACAATCATTATCATGACTTCGAACATCGGAGCGCGTGACCTGAAAGATTTCGGTGCTGGAATAGGTTTCTCTACGAAAGCTAAAACGGAGAATCTGGATGATATCATGAAAGGAACCATTCAGAGTGCATTACGTAAAGCATTTTCACCTGAGTTCCTGAACCGTCTGGATGATGTGATCGTGTTCAATTCTCTTCAAAGAGAAGATCTGCATCAGATCATCGATATATCACTGGGTAAGCTGTTTAGTCGTGTGAAAGGTTTGGGATATGAGATTGAACTTACTGTAGCAGCTAAAGACTTTTTGTCTGAAAAAGGGTATGATCCGCAATATGGAGCACGTCCATTGAACAGAGCCATCCAGAAATATCTTGAAGATCCGGTAGCAGAAGAAATTCTAAAAGGTGATTTAAGAGAAGGTGATGTTTTGGTCGCAAATCACGAGGAAAACACTGAGGAGTTGACCATTAAAGTGAGAAAGAAAGAAGAAGAGTTGGCTAATTAATTTTTCTGAAGCAGTATATATAACAAGGCAGGTCAAAAGATCTGCCTTGTTTTTTGTATAGGGTGTTTTTAAAAATTTGTGTGACTTCCAAATTGGCCAGCGTCCAATTGTCAATTGTATTCACTGTACATCAAACGCACGAATTTTATGTCAATGTCCAATATTCTTGAAATAGCCAAGAGCTATTTGAATGCTTCAAATGAAGAAAAACTGGCGGGTCAGCTCAATGAAGACGCGACTGCCGTACACAGAGGCTTACATATCATATTGCCATCCGTATTAGGTGTACTGGTACAAAAGGCTTCTATAACGCATGGAGCAGAAGAAATATATAAGTATGTGAAAGATTATGAAGAGAGTAGTTTGCTGACATTGACATCCTTACCAGAGATCTTAAACAATCCTGAAAAGTTTCAGAAATTGCTATCTACCGGGAGGGAATTATTGCAGGATCTTTTAGATGACACACTGCCTAAGCTATCTGGAAAAGTGGCTGTAGATGCCGGCTTGAAGCTATCTTCATCTAATTCATTAGTCAGCATTGCTGCATCTTTACTTATGAATGTGCTTGGTAGCGTGGTGAAATCATCTGGTTATGGCGTATCCGGGCTTACATTACTTTTAATGGGACAGAAAAATGCCATATTAGCCACCCTGCCATCAGAATTTAGCAACCTTCTTAATTTGAAAGATTTAGGCGACTTTAAAGGCTCCCAGGAAACGCATCCTGATTATGACGAAAAGAAGAAATCTTCCTGGCCGATTTGGCTGATCGTCCTATTAGCAATAGTGGGTTTGTTTTGGATTCTGAAAACCTGTAGGAAGGATGTGACATCTACAGTTCACGACACTGGAGTTACTCTTAAATCTGCCAAAGTTGCGATAGGGGAAGCTGCAGACTCTACAGCTGGTAAGTTTAAAGATGGTTTGGAAGTTTTAGGTAGTTTTTTTAAACGAAAGCTTCCAAACGGAGTGGAGCTGAATATACCGGAATTTGGCATTGAGAATAAATTAGTCACCTTTATTGAAGACAAAAATGCGGTTGTAAATAAAACGAACTGGTTCAATTTCGACCGTATTACATTCGAGACCGGAAGTAACAAACTAAGCGTCGAATCACTTGAACAAACTAAAAATATTGCAGACATACTAAAAGCATATCCTGATGTATTACTGAAAATTGGTGGATACACAGATAATACAGGCTCAGTGGAAATCAATAGGAAATTATCCAAAGAAAGAGCTGACGCGGTTAAAGAAGCAATCATGACGGAAGGTATAACATCACCAAGGCTGGATGCGGAAGGGTATGGTCCTGACCATCCTGTAGCAAGCAATGATACGGAAGAGGGAAGAGCTAAGAACCGGAGAATTGCTGTACGAGTCATCAAGAAGTAATTATTTGTTAGCCATGAAGGCCCGGTTCGCGCCGGGTTTTTTTATGCCCATGTATTTAAATATTTGATATAGTCTATATCCGTATCTATCGAGGATTTATCCTAAATTTAGAGCTACATCATATTTGATTCAGCTAATGCAAACAAATTTCAGAATAGGTTACATTTTAACATTGCTATTTTTATTTGCGATGTGTCCTGAACCGACTATGTCGCAAAAGTTGTCGTCAGGGCCCCAGGTCTTAACATTCTTTTCAGATGCTGATGATACAGAACAGCCTTATGGCTTATATCTTCCCAAGAATTACGATTCTTCTAAAAAATATCCTTTGGTTATGATGCTGCACGGGGCAGGCTCTAATCATCGGCTCGCTTTAAGAAGAGTTTTTGGTAAAAGTAACGGCGAAGATGAAACTGATGTGGAAGCTAGCCGGTACTTCCCTTTATGGGATGATGTAGATTATATAGTTGCTTCCCCATTAGCAAGAGGCACTGCGGGATACCAGGGAATACCCGAACAGGATGTATATGATGTGCTTGATGACGTCAAAAAAAGATTTAGTATAGATGAAAACCGTATTTATCTGACAGGCCTCTCAATGGGTGGCGGAGGTACATTATGGATCGGATTAACACGACCTGACATCTGGGCTGCCATTGCGCCGGTTTGTCCGGCTCCACCAACAGGAACAAAAGATTTGGCTCCGAATGCACTTAATTTTCCTGTTCATTTCTTTCATGGAGATGTGGATCCTGTTGTGCCCGTTGACGGGACGCGTAAGTGGGTGTCGGATTTACAGGACATGGGGGTTGAAGTTTTCTATAAGGAATTTGCGAATGTCAAGCACGACAGTTGGGTAAATGCTTATGATAATCAGTTTATTTTTGAATGGTTTGGACCTGCTGTACGTGATCCTTATCCGGCCAAAGTGCGGTTTGTAAGCAAGCAGTACAAATACAATAAAGCGTTTTGGATAACCTTTGATAAAATAGAGCAGGGGAGTCTGGCGGATATTGATGCGCAATTAGGCAAGGAAAATTCTTTGGTCTTTAAAAGTAAAAACCTTCATGCTATAACATTTAATTTGAAAGACCATCCTCGTTTTAAGCCTGGTGTAGACTTTAAAATCGATGCTGATGGAGTAGTCTTAAATACAAAAGCAGACAGCACCATTTCTTTAGAGAAAGTGGATAGTAAATGGAGTTTGAAAAAGATTTCCGGTGATAATAAGTTACAGTTAACTAAGAAAAAAGGCTCTGAAGGTCCTATTCTCGAGGCATTCTCGTCACGCCATGTATATGTATATGGCACATTGGATTCTCCTTCTGCAGAAGAGCTTGCAAGACGTATTGCTATAGCTACAAAGGCGGCCGACTGGGCGCAATACCGTGGTCCTTTCCTGGGACGTATGATGTTTTTCCCCAGAGTAGTTTCGGATAAGGAATTACGTAAATCAGATATTGCAAGTGCAAACCTGATTCTTTTTGGGACAAAAGAAACTAATTCGGTTATAGCAAAAAATGCTTCCAATCTTCCCATTCATTTAAACAACACTGCAAAGGATTTCGGATTGCTGTATATATATTCGGTTAATGGACGTTATATAGCGGTCAATTCCGGCTTACCCTGGTGGGAAGGAGCCGAAGATAAAGGATTGCCTTTTGTTCCTGTAGCACATAGAAAACTAAACTCCTATAAGGACCTAGTATTGTATAAGGATAACAGTGAAAATGTAATAGCTGAAGGCCATTTTTCGGATCTTTGGAAGCTTACCGGCAAGTTGCGCGAAACAGTAAATGCCAGTGGTGCAGTAACTGTAAAAGAATAAACACATCTATTAATTACTTTTATTTTATATACAATGAATATTGACGAAAAGATTTCCCGGAAATCGTTTATCAAGGCCAGCGCGTTTGCACTGGTGACTCCAATGTTTTCCAAATTGGATCTGGAGTTTCAAAAGACTTCTAATGTAGGCTTACAGCTGTATACACTGCGTGATGCGATCAGCAAAGACCTTGAGGGAACATTGCAAAAGGTGGCATCTATCGGATATAAGGAAGTTGAATTGTTTGGATACCGTGAAGGGAAGTTCTTTGGTAAAACAGCAAAAGAGCTCAAGGGTTTGTTGGCTAAATATAAACTCAATCCTGTAAGTGGTCATTATGGTGCGGGTGTGCAGAACTCGGACTATCAGGGAAGCTTATCCAACGGTTGGGAGAAAGCGGTGGATGATGCAGCTGAATTGGGTCACAAATATGTAGTCTGCGCATATTTAACACCAGGAGAAAGAAAATCGATTGATGATTACAAGAAGTATGTAGATCTGTTTAATAAAGCAGGGGAAGTGGCAAAGAAGGCAGGATTACAATTTGCCTATCATAATCATGATTTTGAATTCCAGCAACTGGACGGCGAATTACCATATGACTACATTGCCGGAAAGACTGACCCTGCGTTGGTAAAGCTGGAGCTTGACTTATATTGGATTGTCAAAGCAGGTCTTGATCCTGTAGATCTTTTCAAACAGTATCCGGGACGTTTCCCTATGTGGCATGTAAAAGACATGGATAAGGGTGATCAATCGTTTGCTGAAGTTGGAACAGGTTCAATCGATTTTAAAAAGATATTTGCTCAGCGAAAACTGGCTGGTCTGACCAATTTCTTTGTAGAACAGGATGTGTCCAAACGTCCCGTATTTGATGCCATTGCAACCAGTTTCAAAAATGTGAAAGCGATGAAAGTTTAATTGTGGAAATAATAACGCAAAAAAGAAGACCCGGCCGCATCGCAGCCGGGTCTTTCCACATTATGCAGATAAAAAAAATTAATCGGCTAGTTCAAGCTTTAACTTGTTAAGCTTACTTTTTACAGATGCATCTATTTGACGGTCGTTAACGCGAAGTACATAACCTCCAATCAGATTTTCATCTACTTTTTCCTCAAGCTCGATTGTTTTGCCAGTTGCTGATGCAACAATGTTATTAAACTGAGAACGAAGTTCGTCAGTAAGTGGCACAGGAGTTACCACTGTAGCCTTTTGTATTCCTTTTGATTCGTTATATGCGATGATAAATTCCTCCGCAATTGAATCCATAATCGATTCACGATTTTTGCGGGTGATTATATTGAATATTGCAAAAGAAACTGCATTAACACGGCTTTCAAAAAGTGATTTAAGAATGCCAAGTTTTTTCTCATGGCGAACTACAGGGCTTTTCAGCGCAAGCATCAATCCGCGGTTGTTGTCGGCTGTATCTTTGAAGAGTTTCATGTCCTCATGTACTGCTTCCAAAACATTTTTCTCCTTTGCAAGTTCAATCAGCGATTTTGCATATCTGGCTGCAACTATACTAACAGACATAGTAATTGAATTTTGTTAAATGAGACCAAACCTGTCTCCAATGAGAAAAATTAGTTCAAGCGGGCAGATGCTGCCAGTTCAGAGATCAGTGACTGCTGAGCTTCTTTGTCTTTCAATTCACGTTGCAATACTTTTTCAGCAATTTCAAGTGAAAGTGTTGCCACTTCCTTGCGGATTTTAGAAACTGCAACCTGCTGCTCCTGACGGATTGTCTCCCGTGCACTTGTAATGATTTTCTGGGCTTCAACAGCAGCTATATCTTTTGATTCCTGAATAGTACGGTCTGATGCAGCTTTTGCATCACGAAGAATGCGATCTCTTACTGCATTCGCTTCAGTAATCAACTTTTCGTTGTCGGACTTTAACTGAACCATTTCAGCCTTTGTTCTTTCTGCAAGATCAAGGGCACCCTGAATTTCGTTTTCACGTTCTTTCAAACTATTCAGAATTGGCTTCCATGCAAATTTTGCCAGGATGAAAACAACCAGCAAAAATACCACCAGCATCCAGAAAATTAGGCCTGGGTTAGGAGTAAGCAATGACATAGTATTAAATGAGTTTTAGTGGTAAAATGTAAGGCAAATGCTGCCAGAATAATTATTGACCTCTTTTGTTATTAAAATCCGTGGAAGCCTATTGCTCCCACGGTAAGTTTTTTGTGCCTTTCTGCAGTCTAGTACAAACAGAAATTGAAAACGGACAACCGCTTCGAGCAAAGCTTTTGTTAAAGCTTGAAAGAAATAAGCAGACAGATTACCGCTGCGAACAATGCAACCGCTTCGATAAGAGCAGCGATGATAAGCATTGCAGTTTGGATAGCACCTGCAGCTTCTGGCTGACGAGCGATACCTTCAACAGCGCTTCCACCGATTTTACCGATACCAAGACCAGCACCGATAGCAGCAAGACCAGCACCGATAGCAGCACCGAAAACAGCTAGACCTGCACCACCTTGTTCTGCAGCCTGAAGTAAGATTTGAAGCAACATAATTGTTTTGTTTTAAAATATATAATTAATAAAAAAGAGATACAAAATCAGTGTCCGTGATCGGCATGGCTATGCTCCTGTATAGCACTGCCAATGTACATAGACGACAACAGGGTAAAAATGAAAGCCTGAATAAATGCAACCATGATCTCAATGAAGTTTAGGAACAAGGCGAAAATGGAAATTACCGGAGCAATCATAAAGCTTTGGAATATGAAGATCAGACCAAAGAGGCTCAAAAGGATGATGTGACCAGCTGTGATGTTTGCGAACAAACGAACCATCAAAGAGAATGGCTTCATGAACACACCCACAATCTCAACCGGAATCATGATCAGCAACAATGGAATTGGAACACCGTCAGGCTTAACAAGGTGCTTATAGTAGTGTCCGTTCGCTCTAAGGTGTACGACGATGAATGTCAGAATGGCAAGTGTCATCGTCACTGCAATATTACCGGTAAGGTTGGCAGATCCGGGAAGCAGACCCATGATGTTGTTGATCAGAATGAAGAAGAACAAAGTCAGTAGGTATGGCAAATATCTTTCATACTTAGGTCCTACATTCGGTTTTACCACCTCGTCACGGATGAAGAGGATGATGACCTCCATAGCAGATTGGAAGCCCTTAGGAGCTTTTCCTTTTCCTCGTTTGTACGAGTTGGCAACGCTCGTGAAGATCAGTACAAGAAGTACCGCGCTGATCAGCATAGATGCCACGTTCTTGGTGATTGAAAAATCGTAGATCACGCGTGATTCATCAATCGGAACGATTTGTTCAGAATCTCCGTGTACCAGGTGATACCCGTTGTATTCATGATGGTCGTTGTGAAAATTGGCAGAAGAGAATACTTCAAGACCTCTGTCGTCAGAATAAAGAATGACAGGAAGAGGCAATACTACGCCGTGCGTAAATTCCCACTCATGAGAATCTGCAATGTGGTGCATAATCATCTCTCCGATATTGAACTCTTTTTCTGACTCTTCCAGATTATGTTCAATTTTGTGCTCTGCGTCGTTGATGCCTTCCACTACCTTTTTAGGCTCGTGTTGTGCATGATCATCGGCGTTTGCCGGAGCTGAAAAAAAGCAAGTTGCCGATACAAGGGCAGTGGTTAATAACAGTCTGAAATGCTTATACATAAATGCTTGAAATACTATGCTTTGTCAATCGCGGCGCAAGTTACGATACAAACCATATATTTCAAAGCATGTGTAAAATAAATAGAGTGCAAAAAAGTTGATAACAAATAGAAATGAATCACTTAGCCCATTATATAAAAATAACCCAATAAAAATAAGACTGAAAATCAGCTTGGCTACAATGGTTGATATGTAAAAGGTTACAAATTTTTCACGTTTGTTTCGAAGACCGAATTCCATCAGTCGGTGAATGAGAAAAGAGACGCCGAGAAAGAAGGCCAGGATGTACCATATATAAGGATGCAGGTAGGAATCAAGTCCTATATAACTAGCAAGGAATAGTACAATTCCTAAAATAAGGGTTGCAAGGATGCTGCGGAACATGTGATAAAAGTATATTACTGTTTGCCGGTTCGGGAAATTCCGGTGATTAATAAATAAAGAGACGCTGCGATAGATACCAATGACAATATCAGCGTCCAAACCGGAATCTTATGATGTTGCCACTCATCCAGGCGATAACCTGCATAAGTGAAAAGAAGAATTGTTCCAAGCATTTGCATGGCCATTCCTGAATACCTCAACAATCCGGGAATTTTTTTTCCGGATGGGTCATTTTGTGGTTTTTTGTCTGGAATCGCCATATTGAGTTACATGATTTCAGTGCAAAATTGATTCAAATTTTATAAATGGCATTATCTTCGATACGTAATTGTATGAAAAAGCGTTTTAGTTTTGCGCAAAACCCATCAAATCATCCCTTAAATTACTGTTTGTGTTAAGAAATTTTTTATCTGGTTCCTGTAAATTCATCTGCTATCTGTTGTTTGTACTTGTATTGGCTGCTTGTTCACAATACAGTACCCGCCCTGTAGCAGTGGGTTCTCATAACTTTTCTGCCAGATACAATGCTTACTTTATGGCAGATCAAGATCTGAAAGAGGCTGAAATCCTTATTAAAAAAGCATATAAAGAAAATTACAATCAATTACTCCCCATTCTGATTCCTTTGGATTCAGTTCTTGCTCTTCCGGCTAAGCCTCAGCTGGAAAATGCCATTAAGAAGACCTCTATTGTTGCTGAAAAACATCAGAACAGTAAATGGGTGGACAACAGCTATGTCATTTTGGGGAAGGCCAGGTTATATCTGGGCCAGTGGGCGGATGGCCTGGAGGCTTTGAGATATGTATACGCCAATGGGAAAGATGAGAACGACAAGAACGATGCGATGGTGGTGTTAATGAAAGCTTATACTTCGAGAAAGGATTATTCTAACGCATTGGGTGTTGCAGAGTACCTGAGCCAGCAGCCATTGACGAAGAGTACCACAAAGGATTTTTATTTAACCAAAGCCTGGCTGCACCAGCAAAATGGAGAATATCTTACTTCCGTAGCCATTTTGGAGGAGACTTTTCCTCTTTTGAAAAAATCCATAGAAACTGCCCGTCTGCATTTTGCGGCTGCGCAGATGTATGATCAGTTGGGACAATATGCTCTGGCTAACAAACACTACAGATCTGTATCAAGGAACAAACCTGATTACGATCTGGGATTTTATGCTTCTATGAATTCACTGCAGAATAAAGTAATTCTGGATCCGAAAGCAGACCTTTCTTCTATTGGTTTTGAAAAAATGCTGAACGACAGAAAAAATTCAGATCTGCTGGATCGGCTGTACTTTACGATGGGACTTTTGGCAGAACATAAAAATAATCTGCCTCAGGCTATAGAATACCTTCAGAAATCTGCAGCATCTAATACAGGATCTAATAAAACCCAGAAAGCTTACACTTTTCTTCAGTTGGCAAGGATCAACTATGAATCGCTGGAGAAATTTGAGTTGTCCAAGATGTATTATGATAGTGCGCTAGCAATTTTACCAAAGGAGGCACCGGAGTATAAGCTCGTAGCAGAAAGAAAAAGAGCATTAGACGGTTTTGTGAATGAATATACCATTGTGAGCAGTGAGGATAGCCTGCAGAAATTGGCTTCCATGAATCCTGCCGCGCTGGATAATAAAATCGATGATATCATTGAAGCAAAGGAAAAGAAAAGGATTGAGGAAGAGAGAAAAATGAAAGCGGCGGCAGCAGCAAGTACAAATACTCAGTCTGGAGGCGGGCCGTTACTTGATTTGAGTCAGAGAAGATGGGAGTTATATGATCCTGCAATGATTAATCAGGGAAAGATAGATTTTCGGAGAGTATGGGGCAACAGGGTGCTGGAGGATGATTGGAGAAGAAGTGGCAAACAAATGCAGTCAGCTACGGATCTGATCGCAGTTTCGAAAACCGATTCAGTTACTGTGGAAGAAGATACCGAAATGAAAAAGGGTAGTGATGCCTGGGCTGCACAACACAAAGAGTTAAAAAGCCATGTTCCGATGACTGCAGAAATGCTGGCTTTGTCTCATACAGCAAAAGAGGGTGCTCTATATAAGTTAGGTAAGATCTATCGCTTTGATTTACGGGAGGATGAACGCGCCGTTTCAACTTTCAGTCGGGTTTTAAATGACTATCCGAAAACTGGTTATAAAGATGAAATCTATTATCTGATGTACCTGAGCATTCCGGAAGAAAATCCGGATAAGCCTAAATGGAAAGACCGTTTACTTGCCGAATTCCCCAATTCAACCTATGCTCGTTTGATCAGCAGATCCCCGGATAATGGTGGTAGTCCTGCCGCAGAAGGTCAGTTGAAGGAGTATGAGGAGCTATACAGGATGTATAGCAATGGAAACTATGATCAGGCTCTGACCAATATTGAAAATAATATGCCTTCCTATAAAGGCAGCTCACTGGAGGATAAGTTTGCATTACTACGTGTGTTTCTGATTGGGAAAGTGCGGGGAAAAGAAGCTTACGCACAATCTATTACAGAATTTATTAGTTTGTATCCTTCAAGCGCATACCTTCCACGCTTGAAAGAGATGCAGGAACTGAGCTCACTTTCTGCCGGAAAGAGATAGTTCTCGTTTTTTATATCTTTGTCTTTATTTATAATACCCCCATCATATGATTGAATTACAACCAGGAAAATACCGTCGTAGCATCATCCGCCTTTGGAGATTTGTTGGACTCGGACTGGGACTGATCATTTTATATATCGTTGCCGTAAGCTTTAACTTTTTTTGGCTGTTCGGTGGAATGCCCGATCTTAAAACTTTGGAGAATCCAAAGAGTGAACTTGCATCAGAGCTGATCTCGGAGGATGGTAAGTCATTAGGTAAATACTTTTTTGAAAACAGGACCCCGATTGAAATCGGTCAAATTTCTCCTAATTTGCTGGAAGCGCTTGTGGCAACTGAGGATGCCCGGTTTGTGAATCATTCTGGTATTGATCCCCGAAGCTTGTTAAGAGTTATAAAAGGGGTGGTGTCAGGAAATTCGAGTTCAGGTGGAGGTAGTACACTTACCCAACAGGTTGCTAAAAACCTTTTCCAGACACGTTCAGAAAAGTACAGAGGTGTGCTTGGACATATTCCGCTGGTAAGAACCATAATTTCAAAAACAAAGGAGTGGATACTTTCGGTCATTCTGGAAAGGAAATATACCAAACAGGAAATACTTAAAATGTACCTCAATACGGTATCATTTGGAAACAATACGTATGGAATTAAAGTAGCTGCAAAAACATATTTTAATAAAGAAGCCTGGGATTTAAACGTGCCTGAATCTGCGGTACTGGTTGGAATGTTGCAAAATCCTACTTTATATAATCCACTGCGTTTCCCTACCAATACCCTTAACAGGCGTAATACGGTAATGGCCCAGATGATGAAGTATGATTATCTGTCACCGGAAAAGTTTGAAGTATATAAGCGACAACCACTTAATCTGGATTTTACAGTTGACAGCCATAATACAGGATTAGCTCCCTATTTCAGAGAGTCGATGCGTAATTATCTGAAAAGCTGGGTGAAGCTTTATAATGAGGAACACGATACGGATCTGGATTTGTATACAAGCGGATTGAAGATATATACCACTATTGATTCCCGCATGCAACGCTATCAGGAGCAAGCTGTGCAGGAACATATGAAGCAACAGCAGAAACTTTTTGATGAACACTGGAAGGGGCGTAATCCATGGATAGATGCAAATGGAAAAGAAATACCTGGCTTCATAGACCGTGCCGTGCGAATGTCTCCGCATTTCATTGCATTGAAACGTGATCTGGGGGAAGAAAAAGCCTGGCAGGTAATGAGGACACCGTACAAGATGAAGGTATTTTCATGGGACGGAGAGAAAGAAATAACTATGAGTCCTATCGACTCCATTAAATATTACAAGCGTTTTCTTCGCGTGGGTATGATGTCGATGGATCCGAGAAATGGTCATATTAAAGCATGGGTGGGAGGTATCAACTTCAAGCACCTCAAATATGACCATGTGAAACAGGGTAAACGTCAGCCTGGTTCTACATTCAAGCCGTTTGTGTATGTGTCAGGATTGGATAAAAGTTTCCTTACGCCTTGTGATCATGTGACGGACGCTCCGGTATATTTTGGCCCGGCGGATGGTGTTCCTGGGGGGTGGTCCCCTAAAAATTCGGATAATAAATACTCGTATCGCTCTTTGTCACTGCGACAGGCATTGGGGAAATCCATCAATACAGTGAGTGCCCATATTATGAAAATGGTGAGGCCGCAGACAGTGGTGGAATATGCGCACAAACTGGGTATCACAAGTGCATTGGATCCTAAGCCGGCACTCTGTCTTGGAATTAGTGATGTGTCGGTATATGAAATGGTAGGCGCTTACTGTTCCTTCGCTAATGGTGGGCATCGTACAGAACCTATGACAATTCTTCGTATTGAAGACAGACATGGTAATATCCTGCAGCAGTTCTATCAGAAACAGAATCAGGAACTGAGTGAAAATATGGCTTATAATATGTTGTATCTGATGCGTGGTGCTGTAGAAGATCCGGGAGGAACCGCTGGTCGTTTGCGTCAGTACGGTGTAACAGAAGGAAATGAGATTGCTGCAAAAACAGGAACAACTTCTAATTATTCTGACGGATGGTTCATGGGGATGACCCAGCACCTGGTGTCAGGCATCTGGGTAGGGGGCGAAGACAGAAGTATTCACTTTCGTACCATTGCCCTCGGCCAGGGAGGAAGAATGGCTATGCCGGCCTGGGGCCTTTTTATGCAAAAGGTTTACAATGATGCAACATTGACTGAGTACCGGAAAGGACCATTTAACAAGCCGGACAACTATGTCAGAGATTGTGGTGTTTCTGCAACCGATAGTACCGATACTTATATACCACCGTCCCGATCAGAAGATGAAGGCGTATTGTTCTAATCTGTAACGAAATGCGAATACTCGTTGCTCCCGACAAATTCAGAGGATCACTGGAAGCTGATGAAGTGTGCAAAGCCATGGAAGCCGGAATCAAACTGGCTTATCCGGAAGCTGAGGTGATAACCATAGAACTTGCAGACGGAGGAGAAGGAACGATGCGGATCTTAACACGATTGGCTGGCGGAAAACAGGTTAAATCATATGTTAAGGATCCGTTAGGACGGACAATTGAAGCGCATTATGGAATATCGGCTGATGGCAGTACGGCTTTTATAGAGATGGCAGCAGCTTCCGGTCTCAACTTACTTTCTCCTGCTGAATACAACCCGACCCAGACAAGCACATTCGGAACCGGCCAACTTGTCAGACTGGCAGTGGAGAGCGGTGTATCCAGGATTATATTGGGTATTGGTGGAAGTGCTACCAATGATTGTGGTATTGGTATGGCAGCAGCGCTGGGATACCGTTTTTTTGATGATGCCGGAAGTGAACTGGAACCTATTGGAGGCAACCTCCATCGGATTAGCCGGATAGATGCTGACAAAGTCTTTTCCGGACTGCATGCCGTTATGGTTACGGTTGCTTGTGACGTTACCAATCCGCTGTTTGGTGAGCATGGAGCAGCCCATATTTACGGACCTCAAAAAGGAGCTGACAAAGAGATGGTAGCATTTCTGGATAGCGGGCTTAAACATTTCACAACCATCGCCAGCGAGATATTTGCCAAAGACGTCAGCGAGTTCCCGGGATCCGGTGCTGCCGGCGGACTAGGAGCTGGTTGCTTGTGGTTCCTGAATGCTACTCTTAAAAATGGAGTCGGCATTGTGATGGAACAGGCTGATATAGCCTCTATGATAAAGAAATCAGATCTGGTCATTACCGGTGAAGGTAAAGTGGACCAACAAACATTGAAGGGAAAGGTTGTGAAAGGTTTGGCCGATATATGTCGCAAACATAATGTCCCTCTTGCTGTAGTTTGCGGAACTTTACAGATTTCGGCAGAAGAGACGAGACAAGCAGGAGTTACTTATGCCACATCCATTCTGAATGCACCTATGGATTTAAGTTCCGCGCTTTTTCAGGCGAACCAACTGGTTCAGGAGGCAACTTTTAATCTGGTACGGTTGTTTTTTCGGAAATAGCGTCCGGAATTTATTCCGGCTTTAACGACACGAATTCTCAGAATGCCCGAATTTAATTATAAGGAAGAACTTTCAAAAATCCCGCTTGATCCTGGTGTTTATCGATATTTCGATGAAACAGGAGAAGTTATATATGTAGGTAAAGCAAAGAGTCTGCGGAACCGTGTCTCCAGCTATTTTCTTAAATCCAATCAACATGATCGTAAAACGAAACGGTTAGTCAGTCAGATCCGTAGGATTGAATATACCATTGTTTTAAGCGAATGGGATGCCTTATTGCTTGAAAATCAGCTGATCAAACAATTACAGCCTAAGTTTAACATTCTTTTAAAGGACGATAAAACCTACCCGTTCATTTGTGTAACAGACGAGCGTTTTCCACGCGTTTTTGTAACAAGAAATCTGGATAGGAAGAAGGGGACATTTTACGGTCCTTTTGCTCAACTACGTTCCATGCATGCTTTGCTTGATATGTTTAAGGCGCTATATACAATTCGTTCCTGCCAGTTGCCGCTATCAAAAAGTAACGTTGAGGCAGGAAAGTTTAAGGTATGCCTGGAGTATCATATAGGTAATTGTAAAGGTCCGTGTGAAGGATTGCAAGATGAAGAGGAGTATAATCTTGAGATTGAACAGGTGCATCAAATACTGAAAGGTAATCTGGCTTTACCTCAACAGTATTTTAAAGAAAAGATGCTGGCTGCTGCTGAGCAAATGGCGTTTGAACAAGCGCATACTTGGAAAACTAAAATTGAGCATCTTTCCGTTTTTCAGAGTAAGGCCACGGTCATTAATCCTAAGATTGGTAATATCGATGTACTCACAATTGTTTCGGATGAAGAGGCGGCCTATCTCAATTTCATGAAGATCAAGCAAGGTTATATGGTAGTCACACAAACCATAGAGCTTAAAAAGAAACTGGATGAAAGCGATTCAGAGATTCTTGCGATGATGATTGTAGAGATGCGGGAAAAATATGGCAGCGAAGCACGGGAAATGATCTGTAATATCCGCCCCGATCTTGAAATGAAGCTGGAGGTAATTGTGCCTCAGATCGGAGATAAAAAGAAGTTGCTGGATATGTCTATGAAAAACGTCATGTATTTCAGAAGAGAAAAAGCGGAGCGCCGTGAAGTGGAAGCCTCTGCAACAACTTCTAAAAAAGACAGAGTGCTCATCCGGCTTAAAACAGATCTGCAATTAAAATCACTGCCGCGGCATATTGAATGTTTCGATAACTCGAATATTCAGGGTACTAATCCAGTGTCGGCAATGGTCTGTTTCAAAGAAGGGAAACCTTCAAAAAAAGATTACCGTCATTTCAATATTAAAACTGTAATAGGTCCCAATGACTTTGCCTCCATGAATGAGGTGGTAGGAAGAAGATATCTTCGCTTGATCGCGGAAGATCAGCCATTACCAGACCTGATCGTGATTGATGGTGGCAAGGGACAGCTTAGTGCTGCTTGTGATGCTCTGAAAGGCCTGGGGATTTACGGACAGGTTCCAATCATTGGTATTGCTAAACGACTGGAGGAGATTTACTTTCCTGAAGACTCTTTACCTTTGTATATAGATAAAAAATCGGAGTCTCTGAAACTGATTCAGCAGATCAGGGATGAGGCACACCGTTTTGCCATTACCTTCCACCGCGATAAGCGGAGTAAGGGAAGTCTGGTTAGTGAACTCGAAGGTGTTGATGGCGTGGGTAAAGTAACTGCCACCAAATTGCTGAAACATTTTGGATCAGTGAGGGCTATCCGCGAAAGTTCATTGGACACATTAACCTCATTAATAGGACTGGATCGTGCCAGGAAAGTACGCACCTATTTTGATGCTATGGCTCAATAGACTTTTTGCCGATAGACTTTCCAACCACATAACCGGTGGCCCAGGCGTTCTGGAAATTAAAGCCTCCGGTAATACCATCCACATCAATGACTTCTCCCGAGAAAAATAAGCCCTGTATTTTCTTGCTTTCCAATGTTTCGGGATCAAGTTCAGAGAGTGCAACCCCACCGCATGTGACGAATTCTTCTTTGAAAGTAGTCTTCCCTTTCACTTCAAATTGACTGTTGCTAAGAATATCTGCCAGACGATTCAGTAACTTATGTGGTGCTTCCAGCCAGATCAAGGTATCAGGAATTCCTGCTTGCTCCATAAATGCTTTCCACAGTCGGGACGAGAGGCCAAATTTGGCATGACTACTGATTTGCTGCTTGGGTGTCTTATCCTTTTCAGTGATCAGAAATTCCCTTAATTGTTGCTCGTTCAGTTCGGGAACCCAATTGATACGACAAATGAATTCATAATTATTATTTGCCAAATCGCGTGCGCCCCAAGCCGACAATTTGAGGATTGCTGGTCCGCTGAATCCCCAATGAGTTATCAATAATGGTCCTCTCCACTCATGTTTCGTTCCCGAAATTTTTACAATTGTATCCTGTACAGACACTCCTGCCAAAGGCAATAAATAGTTTACGGGCGTGTTAAATGTAAATAAAGAAGGATTGGGAGATACGATCTCATGTTGTTCAATCCAGTCAAAGCCGGAGCGCTTGGGAAACCCTCCTGTGGCAATAAGCAGACGATCGCAATGAACAATACTATTATCTTCCATGGTGACAATAAAATCCTGGTCGGGCAATTCATTTTTTATAAAGGATTTCACACCCGATGAAGTCTTGATCTGAATACCGAGTTCCCGCGCCGTCCTCGTCAGGCATTCTATAATGGTATGAGATGAATCGGTAGCCGGAAACATCCTGCCATCTTCCTCTGTTTTTAAAGTTATACCCCTGTTCTCAAACCAGTTTACGGTATCCTGAGCACTGAATTTTGACAACAGTTTACGCAAAAGTTTTTCTCCTCTCGGATAATTTTTAATGAAAAATCGAAGATCAGATGGCCGGTGTGTAACATTGCACCGACCACCACCGGATATACGTACTTTGTTGAGAACAGTTTTGTTTCTCTCAAGAATCTGTATACTTGAACCAGGGAAAGTTTCAGCAGCAGTAATTGCTGCCATAAATCCGGATGCGCCTCCGCCGATAATAACAATTTGCATAACAAAGTGAAGTTGACTACAAAAATGAAAGGTAAGTTTTAAAAACTGTTCATTCTTTTCCTATCTTTCTTCAATCCTAAAAAAAATTTTACTTATTCATCTATAAACTATATGCGTAACATTCTCGTCATTGGATTAGGTAAAGTAGGTTCACTTGTCGGAACACTATTGAGTAAAAGGTTTGAAGTAACAGGGATTGATAAGGTTCTTCCGGATACAAAGCTGCCATTTCAGGTAATGGCAGGAGACATTTTGCAGCCTGGTTTTCTGGAAGGTGTTTTTACGGATTTTGATGCTGTGGTCTCCTGCATGCCGTACAATCTGAATCTACCGATTGCCAGACAAGCTTATCAGGCTGGGATTCATTATTTCGATCTTACAGAAGATGTCCCAACTACAACTGCAATAAGAGAGATGGCAAAGGATAGCCGCGGCGTAATGGCGCCTCAGTGTGGATTAGCTCCTGGTTTTATAGGCATTGTTGGTGCAGATCTGGCAAAAAGATTTACGAAACTGAGAGATATAGAACTGCGGGTTGGAGCACTTCCACGCTACCCGAATGGATTAATGGGATATTCATTTACCTGGTCTCCGGCCGGGGTTGTCAATGAATATATCAACGATTCAGAAGTAATTCACAATGGAGTCAGGAAAATGGTGCCGTCTCTGGAAGGGATTGAAATGATCAATATAGAAGGACAGGAATTTGAAGCTTTCAGTACATCCGGAGGGTTGGGAACCATGTGCGAAACTTATGAAGGAAAACTCGATACTTTAAACTATAAAACGATCCGTTATCCAGGACACTGTCAATTGATGCGATTTTTGCTTTATGAATTGATCCTGAAAGAAAAAAGAGAGTTGGTTGAAAAAATTCTGACAGAGGCAAAGCCACCGGTGCAACAGGACGTAGTGTATGTTTATGCAGTGGTAGAAGGATGGAAAGGCGAACGGCTGGAAAGAGAGGAGTTTTACAAAGCCTATCATCCTGTGAATATAGATGGACAGCACTGGCGTGCAATATCATGGACTACTGCAGCCTCCATCGCTTCTGTTGTGGAAATGGTAGCAGATGGTAGCCTTCCGTCACATGGATTCGTAAAGCAGGAAGACATCGTTTTGGCTGATTTCCTGAAAACGCAAAATGGTCAGTTTTTTAAAGATTGATTGATCAGCCTACTATAATTCAAATAATTAAAAGTATGACAGATATAAAATTAGTTCTTGAGAAACTGGGAATAGCCTCATTCAATCAGGGATTGAGCACCGGACAAAAATTTTGGGATGGATCAGGCGGAATATTAACTTCCTGCTCGCCGGTAGATGGGCAAAAAATAGCCGATATTACAATCGCCAACGAATCCGACTATAACCAACTAATAGATTCAGCAGTTACGGCCTTTGAAAAGTGGCGGCTCGTACCTGCACCGCGAAGAGGAGAAATAGTGCGTCAAATAGGAAACAGTTTACGAGAGCATAAGCAAAATCTTGGGACGCTTGTCAGTTATGAAATGGGCAAGAGTTTGCAGGAAGGTTTGGGTGAGGTGCAGGAAATGATTGATATATGTGATTTTGCCGTAGGATTGTCCCGACAACTATATGGGCTCACAATGCACAGCGAACGTGCTGACCATCGGATGTACGAACAATGGCATCCTTTAGGAGTTGTAGGAATTATTTCAGCATTCAACTTTCCTGTGGCTGTATGGTCTTGGAATGCGATGCTGGCATTGGTTTGCGGAAATGTGTGTGTATGGAAGCCATCGGAGAAAACACCCCTCACAGCTCTGGCATGTCAGCATATAGTATCGACTATTTTTAAAACAAATGATTTACCGGAAGGGCTTTCCTGTTTGCTTACAGGTGATGTAAGTGCAGGAAAATGGCTATCTGCTGATCATCGTATTGCGCTGCTATCGGCTACAGGCAGTACGCGAATGGGCAGACATGTAGCCGAAACGGTAGCGAGGCGACTAGGAAAAAGTTTACTTGAGCTGGGCGGTAATAATGCAATTATTATTACTCCTTCCGCGGATTTGAAGGTGGCCATTCCTGCGGTGGTTTTTGGGGCAGTGGGTACAGCAGGGCAAAGATGTACATCTACAAGAAGACTGATCATTCATAAGGATATTTATCAGGAGGTAAAAAAACTTTTGGTAAAAGCCTATTCTCAACTTCATATAGGTAACCCGTTGAATGAAAAAAATCACATGGGTCCGTTGATCGACCAGCAAGCGGTAGAACAATACCTGTCTGCCGCGACGGCAGTGAGCGAACAGGGCGGAAAATTCGTGGTCGAACCAGGGAGGCTGGAAGGTGAGGGTTTTGAATCAGGTTGTTACGTAACTCCATGTATTGCCGAAGTGGAAAACCATTTCGCTATTGTACAGCAGGAGACATTTGCGCCCATTCTGTATCTGATTCAGTATACGGATTTTGAAGAAGCCATAACGTTGCAAAATAATGTACCGCAAGGTTTGTCATCTGCTGTTTTTACATTGAATGTCAGGGAAGCAGAACGGTATTTGTCAGTATCCGGATCAGATTGTGGCATAGCCAATGTGAATATCGGTACATCCGGAGCGGAAATTGGCGGTACTTTTGGTGGAGAGAAGGAAACAGGCGGAGGCCGGGAGTCGGGATCAGACGCATGGAAGGTGTATATGAGAAGGCAGACCAATACCATCAATTATGGCACAGTATTACCGCTCTCGCAGGGTATAAAGTTTGAGATCGACTGATTATATTTTAACTTTGTTACGATAAGACACACATTATAGTCCATAAAGCAACTTCAGTACTATGAAATACAGGCTTACCTCTGAGCAAATTGCCTCCAAAGTGGCGGGTGAAACAGTAATACTTAATCACGGCAAAGGTGCTTACTATGGGTTGGATGAGGTAGGAGGGCTCGTTTGGGATATGTTGGAAAAAGGACCGCAGACCAAAGAGCAACTCTGTAGTGCAGTTCTGGATATATATGATGTGGATAAGGCCAGTTGTGAAACGGATGTAAATGACTTGCTTAATGATCTGATTGCTGAAAGGCTGGTTGAGAAAACGGATTGATCCCTTGAAACGGCTACATACATATCGCAACAAATGGAAAGAGCTTACTAACGAAGAAAAGATACTTTTTTTCAAAGCTTCTGTAAGCTTACTGCTGATTAAGTCAGGTTTACTGTTGTTACCCTTTCCCACTTTCAGAAAAGTTTATGATTGGTTGGCGAAAACAGATGAAAAGAAAGACATTCCGGAACGGCATATTGATGCGGTTGTGTGGGCAGTAAAATCAGCAGCAGATCATTTACCCGTTGAATTACTATGTCTGCCACGGGCACTGGCTACCAAATATTTACTTCGTAAAGTTCCTTCTTTAACCCTTGAAATAGGCGTTGAAATAAATGCAGCAAAAGCATTTGAAGCCCATGCCTGGATTGAAAAGAATGGCTCCATCATCATCGGCAACTGGCCGGACACAGTTTCCTACCAACGTTTATGGGTATGGGAATAATTCATTAAAATAGCCCTCTTCAATGTATTTTTATAAAGCATTTGGATTAAATATATGCTCTGAGATTAGTTTGCCTGAATTGAGCGCTGGTGACAAAATTTCTCCTGTCGATCTGTTTGTCAAAGCAGGAAATATCCAATTACCAAAATTACTTAAAACACCGATTTATCGACGTGGTATCAGGGCAATGTTCGGATATGGAAAGACTGGAAATTTGATTTTGCATTGGCCTGAAATAGCAGATTTTGAAGCAATTGAAGGCAATACACTGATTGTATGCGCACATTCTCCCGATCCTAATCTTATTAGTCTGTTTACTGTAAGTGAAGCCATAGGTCTTGTGTTATTCCAAAGAGGCTATTTTCTGCTGCATGCAAGTGCAGTAAAAGTAGGCAACGAAGCATGGTGCTTTATGGGAAATCCCGGTGCTGGCAAATCTACAACAGCTGCTGCTTTTATCAAGGCTGGTTGCGAGTTGCTGAGCGACGATCTTACTGCCATCACTTTTGACTCGAATGGAGTTCCGTATATAGTTCCGGCTTATCCTCAATTGAAAATATGGGATAATACTGTGAACGGATTAAATTACGACCGCGATGAATTGCAACCAGTAAGTGAAGGTGTAAATAAATTTTCTTATCATCCCACTTATCATTTTCTGCAGAAACCGGTAAGACTGAAATCAATTTATTTTCTTCACAAAGCAAAAAATCAGCCGGTATTAACTTCTCTTGCAGTTAGATCAATACCGTTAGAAACCATCAAAAATTTTCCGCTACCTGTTCAATTGTTAAAAGGCGAGTATTTGAAAGCACATTTTAAACATAGTTTTCAATGTGCTACGCATGCCGGCATGTGGAAAAAGCGGAGACCTGATGGTTTTGCCAATCTTCAAAAATGGGTAAGTGAAAGTATTTCAAGCATTCAAACAAATCCTGCCTGATGCCTGTAAAGCTCTCTGATGAAATGAATTTGTTACTTTATGCCTGTTTACAGATCAAACCAGCAGAGTTAACAAACCCTGATGAGTCGAATCTGAAAAGAATGTTACGCTATCATGGAGTGAGGCCGCAGTTTCTGGATTATCTTCATCGGAATGAAATCAGTGTTTCTTTTCAGAAAGAACTGACGGAAGAATGTCAGCAAATTGCAGTTGGCAACTTATTAGCTTTGAGGGAGTTGTCAGGTCTGTGTAATGTGCTAAAAGAAAATAATGTCGTTTGCTATGCTTATAAGGGAAGTGTGTGGGCAGATTGGCTCTATGGCAATGTGAGTAAGAGAGAATTCGGCGACATTGACTTACTGATAGAGCGTAGGTGTTTGCCGAAAGCTTTGAAATTATTGGAGAGGGCAGGATATCATCCTGATCCGTATCGCCAATTTTTATTAAACTCTTCCGTACATACCGACGCTTTCCTAAGAACGGATTATCATATTCCGCTGGAAAATACTTCTTCTGCCACATCCAGTATCGTTGAAGCGCATTGGGAAGTAGCCTATCCACGTCTGCACTTTCAGTTCCCATCAGATGAATGGAAGAGGTTTCATAAGGAATATCACATTCAAAATATCTTTATTGATGCTTTCAGCAACGAGTATCAGTTTTTACTTCTGGTGGTTCATCATGGTGGTAAGGAACAGTGGAGCCGGTTAAAATATATAGCTGATTTCGCAGCATTCATGACAAAATGGGGAGATGTAATTGACTGGAAACTGGTCGAAAAACTTGCCAGAGAAAAGGGGATATATACTTTGTTTATCAAAAGCCTGGGACTTATCAAATCACTGGGTCTACCCTGGAATAATGCCTGGCAAATCGTCCCCGAAATGGTTGATGCCACACCATTCTTAAAAAAGTGGAAAGAAATGCCTCCCGCAGCATCCAATTCCTCATGGCCCTATTTTGTGCATGGGATGTCCATACACGATGGTATTGAACATAAAAGTAAGGTGCTGTTCAAGCACCTTAAATACCTTACTGAAGTAGGTTTGTTGATGGATAAAGCAAAATGGTATAAGAAAAATCCTAAGTCAGATATACTGTAATTTTACCGGTCACGGATGCTCCTTTCGCAAGGATATTTAATCCTTCACCACTATTAAAAGCATTTACATTCCCGGTTAATGGTTCAATAGCTACGCAATCCCGGGCAGGTGGTGTGTACAATACCAGGTGATTAAACTTGCCCTCTCCTGTTTCTTGTTCTACATGTAGTGTCACATGTTGATTCTCCGATATAAGCCTGGTGACTACACTTCCTGTGGTATCGTTAATGACAAAGCAGCTGTCAATCTCATGCTTATGTAGTAAAAAAGGTAATTGCTGATTAAAAGGGGCTGTTCCATTCGGGATCATGTTATCATCAAAAGTAACAATTCGCTCAGAAGGAATGTCTATTTTCCATGCATCAACATCTTCATTGCCAAGCATAAAATACGGATGCCAACCGAACATGACCGGGCATGGCTCCTGGCTCAGGTTAATAGCATTGTAACTAACAATAAATTTCCCGTCAGCATGTAGCTGGTAGGTAACAAAAAACTTTACCTGAAAAGGGTAACCTTCCTCCTGATCCAGTTGAAAAGAAAGTTTGATACTGGCATAGTCAGGATAAACATTCTGCTCTTCGAGTTTGAATTGACGTTTACGTACAAGTCCGTGTATTGCATTTCGTTCTCCCGACTCGTTTTTGTGAAGCTGATAAGTCTTCCCCAAAAATGTATACTGACCATCCGGTATCCGACTGGCAAATGGGAATAATAATTCACTGGCGCTTTTTGTATCATCGTGTAAACTTTGCGGAGTAGGAGGGGTCTTGAGAACTGAAAAAAGTGTCAGATCCTTGCGTAGGGATAACTGTCTCACTATTCCACCAAGTTCCGGTGCGATCACACACCGGTTACCTGTTTCGCTTTCCTGCAGAACGTATTCTGTAAGTTCGCCGAATTTTTGTCTTGTGATTTCGAAGGCCATAGATCTGTTGTTTGGGGAAATATAAAACCAAGTATAAAAGAATAGCCGGACAGTTGAAAACTATCCGGCTATTAAAACTTAAATTATTCTACTCTTTCGCAGCATCTTTGCTTTCAGCGATCATTTCATCTTCCGACGGTTTTACTTCTGGCTGCTCTTGCTCCAAAGCGTGCTTTAACACCTCTTCGTGGATAGCTGCTTCTTCATTCGAACGACGATTGATATAAGCCTGATAGCTGGTTTCCTTATCAAAAGGACGTTTGCCAATCAGTTTTTCCAGATCTGCCTGGAATAAGATCTCTTTTTCGAGAAGTTCTTTTGCAAGCACTTCCAGCTTATCTCTTCTTTCAGTCAGCATTTGCTTAACGAACTGGTAGGCTTTATCAATCAGATTTCTTACTTCTTCATCAATAGCCTGAGATGTAGACTCAGAATATGGTTTTGTGAAGGCGTAATCACTTTGCTTCGAATCGTAGAAAGAGACGTTACCGATACGCTCGTTCATACCATATACCGTAACCATGCTGTAAGCGAGTTTGGTTACTCTTTCTAAATCGCTTAATGCACCTGTAGAAATTTTACCGAAAACTACATCTTCAGCAGCACGACCTCCAAGGGTCATACACATTTCGTCAAACAATTGCTCTGTACGATACAGATACTGTTCTCTTGGCAGGTATTGTGCATACCCTAAAGCTGCAACACCACGAGGAACAATAGAAACTTTCACCAAAGGATCTGCATGTTCCAGGAACCAGCCTGCTACAGCGTGACCAGCTTCGTGGTAAGCAACGATCTCTTTTTCTTCAGGAGAAATCAGTTTATTTTTCTTTTCCAATCCACCGATTACCCGGTCCATTGCATCCTGGAAATCCTGCATGGTTACTTCCTCGCGGTCGCGACGAGCGGCAATAAGCGCTGCCTCGTTACAAACGTTAGCAATCTCAGCTCCAGCAAACCCCGGAGTTTGAGAAGATAGTTTTTGGATATTTACGTCACTTGACAACTTCAATGGTTTCAAATGAACCTTGAAGATTGCCTCACGACCAATTACATCTGGCTTATCAATAGAAATCTGACGGTCAAAACGTCCCGGACGTAGCAATGCAGGATCCAGTACATCCGGACGGTTGGTCGCTGCCACGATAATTATTCCCGAGTCAGTCGCGAAACCATCCATCTCAACAAGAAGGGAGTTCAGTGTATTTTCACGTTCGTCGTTAGAACCAGGCATAGCACCTCTTCCACGTGAGCGTCCTACTGCGTCAATCTCATCAATGAAGATGATACAAGGTGCTTTCTCTTTTGCTTGTTTGAAAAGGTCACGTACACGTGCAGCACCCACACCTACGAACATTTCAACGAAATCAGATCCTGACAAAGAAAAGAATGGAACACCTGCTTCACCTGCAACAGCTTTAGCCAATAAAGTTTTACCAGTTCCCGGAGGTCCCACAAGTAAAGCTCCTTTTGGAATCTTAGCACCAAGTTTCTTGAATTTGTCAGGAAATTGCAGATACTCTACAATTTCCTTTATCTCTTCTTTCGCTTCTTCCAGACCGGCAACATCATTAAACGTTATTTTTACCTTGTTTTCAGCATCAAATAATGTTGCACGTGAACGACCAATATTGAAAATCTGTCCTCCGGGACCGACTCCACCTGACATCCTGCCGAGAATGAAGTACATAACCAGAATCATGATAATAAAGAAACCCCAAGTGCCCAGGAAGCTTGTCCAGTCATTTCTGGTGTCTACTACGAGTTCAGCCTTATCATTTGCAGGAATATTCTCCTGCATTTTTTCAAAATCCTTTTTAAAGGTTTCTGCCGATGTAACCTGAAACTGATAGTGGGATATAGACTCACCACCGAAGTAGGTGTTCTCTTTATTGAGGGATTTATATTTGTCAGATTTCAGTGCATCTGGCTTCAATGTCACCTCAACTGATTTATCATTAACAATTGTTACACGGGCCACTTCCTTGTCGGCCATCATTTTCTCAAAGCGCTTTTGAGTTGTTTCACGTATCGTTGATGTCCGGTTCAGGTAGGTAATCCCCAGTATAGTAGCTACCAAAGCGGCTATGATCCATCCCTGATAACCTTTCTGCGGACTTTTCGGACCTAGCGGCCCTCGCTTATTATCGTTTTCAGACATTCTGTGTATTAATTAAGAGAAATATACTAAACAACATTTACAAAGCGGTGAGTGTTCACAGCCTTGTAAGTTTAAGCCACGGAGTCTTCAAAATGCGTTACAACAGCATCACCCCAAAGCTCTTCAAGATCATAATGCTGACGACGGTCTTTATTAAAGACGTGTGCTACCACATCGACATAGTCTATCAAAATCCATTCCCCATTGGCTTTTCCTTCTTTTTGCCATGGTTCCGTTTGTGAGACTTTGTACACTTCGTCTTCAATTGAGTTGGCAAGTGCATCAATCTGTGTGTCGGAGTTACCCGAGCAGATTACAAAAAAATCAGTTATTGAATTTTTGACATTTCTGAGATCCAGAATTGTTATATCAAGCCCTTTCTTTTCCGCCATTCCTTTAGCAACCAGCTCGGAGAGATCTTTTGATGATAGTTCTTTATTTTTGCGTTGTTTCATGCGTAATTGATTCCCATTTCTATAAACTCTAAAATAAAGCAAAAAAATTGTACAACTCTATACATAATACCCTAATTATTGGCAAAAAGATAATATATCTGCCAAGTTGTCATTCAACAAACGACATAGCGGCGGAATTAGTACACGGTGGTATAGGGGAGGAGGGAACTGTTGTCATAGCCGACAACCAAACTGGCGGACGCGGACAACGGGGAACTACCTGGCATTCGATACCTGGTCAGAATCTGATGTTTTCACTGATCATACAACCACGGAATGTGGCCATTGATCAACAGTTTCTGATTAGTCAGGCTGTAGCGCTTTCTATTTATGATATGCTCCGTCAACATACTGATCAGGTGAAGATCAAATGGCCGAATGACATTTATGTATCTGGTAAAAAGCTAAGTGGAACGCTCATAGAGAATTCTATTCAGGGGGGGAGGATTTCCCATTCCATTGTTGGGATAGGGATCAATATCAATCAACTTGTATTCGAATCAGAAAAGACTTCTTCATTAGCCAAAGTTACTGGCAGGCAGGCATCGCTTAGCGAGGAGTTCGACAGGATAATCAGATTCCTGGATATTCGGTATCAACAGTTACTTCAAAGCCGTAACCATCATAACATTCGTGAAGAATATCTTTCTTATCTGCATGGTTACCAGTCTCCTGTGCTATTCCGCCACAATAAGGAAATCGTGAGCGGAATAGTACATGGAGTTGCCGAAAGCGGGCAAATCCTTATCAGGCTAAATGGTGAGAGCCAGGTTCGTTCCTTTGGTTTAAAAGAAATTGAATGGATTTGGAATGCTTAACCCCACTTGCCTAATACGGCCATCGATATCGCACATATTCCAAGTCCAAGAGATTCCCGGGCCAGCTCTATATTCATACTTCTCATCTGCATTTCATCAAATAATATACCTTCAAATTCCGGTGGCCATTGAAGTATGGCGCCTATGACATAACCGGCTGCTAAGGCATAGAAAACCCAGGAAGGCCATAAGTCCCGCAAGCTCATGTAGCAGCCCAGAGCTGCAAAACTGTATATTCCTATCCAGATTCCTGAATCAGGATCATTGACTTGTAGATAAGAAAATATGATGAAAATTATACCCAGGGTGATTTTTAGTAGTGCTTTCATTGATATAGGAGAATGTTTATTGTTGACAAAATTGGCTTATCGCCGACGCCGCATCCGAATAGCCAAGATTTACAGCTTGTTTAAAATTTCCGCAGCTCAGGTCTTTTTCTCCTTCGTACCACTGCGATAACCCAAGTCCGTAGTATGCCTTTCCATATTGAGAATCCAGCTTCAGAGTCTGACGAAATGCCAGAGATGCTTTTACATAGTCTTTTTGTCTGTAGTAGGTATTACCAAGATTATACCATGCCATCTTGTTATTCTCGTTCAATTTTGTGGCTTTTTCAAAATCCTGAACTGCATCAGGCAATTTTTCCAGCATCACCAGCAATTCGCCGCGATTAAGAAACACATCGGATGTGTCCGGCGCAAGTATAGCGGCTTTGTTGTAGTCTGCCAATGCAGAGTCAAGCCGGTTTTCACTTTTTTGTAACAGCGCACGATTAAAATAAGGGCGATAGGAGTCAGGTGATATTTTAATTGCCTGATTAAAGTCCAGCATAGCATTTGAATATTCCTTTAATTCGTAGTAGGCGACGCCCCGCAAATTAAAAGCTTCAGCATTGGATGTATTTTTTTCGATGGCTTTATTGATGAATTCGATGGCTTCACGGGTTTTTCCTTCCCGCATTAAATCTTTACCTTTTTTCAGGAAAGCATCGGAAGATTGAGAGCAAGCAGTGGCAAAAAGTAAAAAAAATAAAAAAAATTGACGCGGCATAATTGTTCATTTCTAGATGGTTCGCACAAAAGTAATCGGAAAGTGATGCGAATGTTTTCTTTTTGTCAATAAAATGTCTTTATCTTTGCAGCGGCAAATCGGAACTACTAGCTCCCTCCGAATCCCCCAGGTCCTGACGGAAGCAAGGGTAGGTGGTCGATGCAGTGAGATTCTCGGTTTGCCTTTTTTTGTGCCCTTCCATTTCAATTCACATCTTTTTTTTTGGTTTGATTATCGTTTTCTACTTTTGTGAGAAATTAAACCATACAATTCCCGATATGAAATTTTTTATTGATACCGCAAACCTTAAAGAAATTAAGGAAGCGTACGAGTTAGGCGTTTTGGACGGAGTAACAACAAACCCATCTCTGATGGCAAAAGAAGGAATTACAGGTAAAGACAATATCCTTAGCCACTATAAGGCTATTTGCGATATCGTGGATGGCGATGTAAGTGCTGAAGTTGTTTCTGTTGATTTAGAGGGAATGATTCGTGAGGGTGAAGAATTGGTTGAAATCGATAGCAAGATTGTTGTGAAGATTCCAATGATCAAAGAAGGTGTTAAAGCACTTAAATATTTTTCTCAAAAAGGTATCCGTACCAACTGTACTTTGATTTTCTCAGCAGGGCAAGCTCTTCTGGCGGCCAAGGCAGGCGCAACTTATGTTTCCCCTTTTATTGGTCGTTTGGATGATATATCCACGGATGGTATCGGTTTGATCGAGCAAATTCTGACTATATACCGTAACTACGGCTACGAAACACAGGTACTGGCTGCCTCAGTTCGTCACCCGATGCACATCATACAGTGTGCGGAAGTTGGAGCTGACGTGATGACAGGACCGCTTAGCGCAATGGAAGCATTATTGAAGCATCCGCTTACTGATATTGGTCTTGAAAAATTCCTTGCTGATTATGCAAAAGGAAATCAAAAATAATCGTTAGGTAATACAATGAATATTTCAGATCTGAACAGGTTTCGGTAACCGGCTGAAAACGAGAGGTCTTGGCAGTCGGAAACAGAAGCTATGGGTTTTTGTTTCCGATTGTGTTTATAGCAGTAGCACACTAAGTTTTTTGGAAACCTTTTTTAGTTAACTATGACTGAGGCAGCAGAGCCGATTATCGTACTGGATCGAGCAGACATTTACCAGGGCGACCGCCCGGTGCTGAATGATGTGCATTTTGAAATAAAGAATGGCGAGTTCGTGTATATGATCGGCAGAACTGGTAGTGGCAAAAGTTCACTATTAAAAACTTTATACGCTGATCTCTGGCTACATACGGGCTCTGCTAAAGTTGCGGGGTACGAACTGCACAAAATTAAGCGCAGCGATATCCCTTTCTTGCGTCGAAAAATAGGGATCGTTTTTCAGGATTTTCAATTGTTGTCAGATCGTTCGGTAGAGGATAATCTCTCTTTTGTGTTGCGTGCAACAGGTTGGAAGGATAAGGGTAAAATATCAAAACGGATTGCTGAGGTGCTGATGCAGGTAGGATTGGGTACTTCCCAGAAAAGAATGCCGCATCAACTGTCGGGTGGCGAGCAACAGCGTATCGTGATTGCACGTGCCATGCTCAATGAGCCTAATATATTGATCGCAGACGAACCTACAGGTAATCTGGATCCTGAAGTAGCGGATCAGATCATGCAAGTCTTTAAAACCATCAACAATGCCGGTACTGCCATATTAATGGCGACACATAACCACGAATTTTTACGGAAGTTTCCTGCCCGCGTTCTTAAATGCGAAAACGGAAGTGTTACCGAAGGATAATTTTCAAGATAACAGTTGCCACTTAGGGATAGCTAAAAAGGTTCAGAGTTTACAAGTTCCAAATCGGAACCTGTAAACTCTGAACCTTTTCTTATTGATAGCATTTTCAATTTGACAAGAGATAGCTCTTCAGATTGATTTTATTAGGTAGTTATAACTTGTTTAACTACCGACTAATCTAGCTTCTCTCTTCAAAATTACTTCGCCTTCATATCAATAAACGGAATAATCATTTCTTCCAGAGAAACTCCCCCATGCTGGAAAGTATCCCGGTACAAGTTTACATACTGGTTATAGTTATTCGGATAAGCGAAGAAATAATCCTCTTTGGTGAAGACATACGAAGTCGATACATGCGGCTTTGGCAGGAATAACTTTTCAGGCTTTCTGCATACCATCAAATGGTTGTCGTCAAAACCAAGATTTTTACCGTGTTTGTAACGAAGATTTGTGTTAGTTTCCCTATATCCTATGATTTTCACAGGTTTTTGTACACGAATCATTCCATGATCAGTTGTTAGGATTAATCTTGCTTTTTTCTCAGCTATTTTTTTAATAAAATCAAGCAATGGAGAATGCATCAGCCATGATTTAGTAATAGAACGGTATGCTGCTTCATCCGGAGCGAGTTCTTTAATCATCTGTACGTCAGTACGGGCATGTGAAAGCATATCAACAAAGTTGTAAACTATCACATTGAGCTGATTATTAAGCAGGTTGCTGAAATTATCAATCAGTGATTTTCCCTGATTTGTATTGAGAATTTTGTGATAAGATGACCTGATATTTAAATGGTTTGTTTCCAGTTGTTTTTGAAGAAAATCATATTCGTGGTTGTTCAAACCTTCTTCACCATCAGGCGTATTTTCATCACTTACCCACCATTGCGGATGTTTACGTTCCATTTCACTCGGCATCAATCCCGAAAAAATAGCATTACGTGCATATCCTGTGGTGGTCGGAAGAATAGAGTAGTATGAAGACTCTTCCTCAATATTGAAGTATTCCTGCAGAACCGGCTGAATCATTTTCCACTGATCGTACCGGAAATTATCAATCAACAGGAAAAATACAGGCTCGTCCGATCCTTTGAGATGTGGAAAAACTTTTTGTTTCATCAGTTGATGCGAGAGTATTGGCTTATCTGATTTGGGATCATTTAACCAGTCTTCATACTCTTCTTCAATAAATTTGCAAAAATTGGCATTCGCATCGCTTTTTTGCATGCTGAAAACCTCCGACATACCATCGTCATCAGAATTTTCCAGTTCAAGTTCCCAATAAATCAGCTTTTTATATATATCAGCCCATTCTTCATGGCCGATCCTATCCTGGTATTGCATAGCCAGATTACGGAATTCCTGTTGATAACTTAGCGTTGTTTTTTCCGTAACCAGCCTTTTATTATCAAGTATTTTTTTTACTGAAAGCAGTATCTGGTTAGGATTAAGCGGTTTAATCAGATAATCATCGATTTTTGATCCGATCGCATCTTCCATGATATGCTCTTCCTCACTTTTGGTGATCATCACTACCGGAAGGTTAGGCTGTTGCTGCTTGATTTGAGCCAGTGTTTCCAGACCAGTCATACCAGGCATCATTTCGTCGAGAAAAACGATATCAAAGCGATCATTTTCTATCCGATCCAAGGCGTCTGCTCCACTGTTAACAGGTGTCACATTATAACCTTTATTGGTAAGAAACATGATATGAGGTTTCAAGAGATCTATTTCATCATCGGCCCAAAGAATATTGTATTGCATAAGCGGGGATTCTTATTTAATGGATTTTACTAAAAAAACTTTACAGAATAACGAGCTGAAAAGTAAACTCGTATAAGATTTACTGTTTTAACCTATTTTAACATTATGTCAATACAGGCTGCAAAAACACTAAAAAGACCACGCCACAACTAAAGAAATTTGCGGGATACCTTGTCGAGATCTTCTGGTGTGTCCACTCCGTGTGAATCATCGCTGGTAACAACAGCCCGTATCGCATAACCATTTTCCAGCCATCTAAGCTGCTCCAGGGCTTCGGCTTTTTCAAGAGAGCTTACTGGTAATTGCGTAAGAGATTCCAGTATATCCGAACGGTAGGCATATATACCGATGTGTTTATAAAATTGGTGGTGATGAAGCCATTCTTCTTTCTCACGACTGCGCAGATATGGAATGGTTTGTCTGCTGAAGTACATTACTTCATTCCGGATATTAAGGACTGCCTTCGGAACATTCACGTTGAACAGCAAATCTTCCTGATCAATGACTTTAACCAATGTTGCAAGCTGGGTTTGTCCGTCTAATTCATTGGCCAAACTATTGATAGGGTCGGGATTAATAAAAGGTTCATCGCCCTGAATATTAATGACATAATCAAATTTTCCTTCTGTTTTAGTTAATGCTTCATAGCATCTGTCTGTGCCGCTCTGATGCGCCGTGGAAGTCATGACTGCCTCACCTCCAAATTCCTGAACATGGTCCATAATTCTTTGATCATCCGTAGCTACGATTACTTTGTTAAGCTTCTCTGCTTTTAATGCCTGCTCATATACACGCCGGATCATGCTTTTTCCGCCAATGTCGGCGAGTGCTTTCGCAGGAAATCGGGTAGATGCATACCGGGCGGGTATTATTCCTAAAATTTGCACAGATATTGGTGTTAGATTGTTTACTTTCAAATTTCCTTTCAAAATAAAGCTAAAAAATTGCAAAATCTTTTTTCATACCAATTTTCCCAAAATATATGGCGGATTTTGCCCGACGAGGACAATGAGAGTAATTTATGGGCAATTGAATTAAGAAGCGGTCAGGACAAAGGAATTTCTTTTGCGGTGATCGATACCAATACTTGTAGCATCTTGTGGGAATCGGATGTGGTCGGTACCGACTGGTTCAGTACGATGACCGCATTTTCATATCATCATCTTTTTTTGCATAATTACAGGCACTCTGATATCCCTGAACCAACAGATCTGTTGATGGTAAATGGTGCAAACGGGGAATTGCAATGGGCTCTCCCTAATCATGTACTGGTTAAGACGATTGACCAGGATCGCATTGAGGTAGCCACAAGGTCAGGGGATCAGTATAAATATATACAATGCAAAGCTGAATCAGGCTTGGTGGTGTCTGATACGGATAAGGAAACAGAATCAGATGATCTGCAGGTAATTTTAACCGAACCGGTTCGTTACATGGTTGGAAACGACTATTTTGACCAGCTGGCATCTTTTATTTCCCGGATTACTGACGGACACGTTCCTTTGGCTATTGATTATCTGGAGAAAAGACCCTATATGATGTTTTCTTATTATCTTTACGAGCAAAACAAAATATCGGAGTACTTGTTGATAATGACCGATAAGGTGGAACAATTACTTCACGAAAAGCTGTCGGAAGGTAGAGAGGGAATAGGCAGATCTACAATATTACTCAGGGGGCGGAATCTGGTCTATCTAAAAAACAACAACGAATTTAAAAGTCTAACACTATAGTATTTAAATGAAGTATTTTTTTTGCCTGGCTTTGATCGCCGGTTTATTTGGAGGGTTCAGTGCAAGCGCTGATGCAAGTATTGTAGTAGATTCAGTGGGAGTTGAAAGGGTTGGGGGTAAGGTATATATTTTGCACCGGGTTAATCAGGGGCAGACCATGTTTGCTGTTGTGAGAAGATATGGAACCACTATTCACGCGCTTCGTGACGCAAATCCTGGTATGAGCGATCAGATTCAGTTTGGACAGACCATAAGGGTTCCTTATACACCAAAAGGATCAGCTCCGAAAGAAACTAAAAAAGAAGAAGTGAAGGCAGCAGAAACAGCAAAGCCTGCTGAAACTACAAAATCCGAAGCACCAAAACCTGCTCCGACACCTGCCAATGCTGCACCTGAGGTTGCTCCAAATGGTATACATAAGGTTGAAGCAGGGCAAACACTTTATCGTGTTGCGGTAAAATACGGGGTGTTGATGGCCGATATCAGAAAATGGAATAACCTGACCGATGATAATCTGAAGGATGGTCAGGAACTGATTGTAAGTGAAAAGGCCGGAGCTAAAACACCCCCTGCCACACCAGCTCCTGCCCCCAAAGTGGTGGCCACGACTGTGGTAAAAGATTCGGTAAGATCCAAAACCGCTGTAGCGGAAAAAGTGGTTAAACCGGTAGAAGAGGTAGTCGCTCCAAAGGTGGTAAGTGGTAAGAGAAAATCGGAATCGGGCCTCGCGGAAATGATTGAGACAGATGAAAGTACGAGTAAGTTTCTGGGCTTGCATCGTAATGCACCGATAGGAGCTTTGGTTGAGGTTTTGAATGAATACAATCAGGAAAAAATCATCGTCAGAGTAATAGGCCGTATACCTGACACCAGTATTAATGATGATATTGTAATTAAGCTTTCATCAAGGGCATTTGAAAAGGTTTCACCCAACAGCAAGCGTTTTCGCGCCGTAGTAAGTTATTTGGAATAATTGATATATAGTTATTTATGAAACATTCACCACAATTCCGCTCAAAAAGAGAAGAGGAAAGAGCCGCTCTGAAGAATACGACCGGCTATAAATTGTGGAGTGCTCTTTTTACAGTACTTTATCCTTTTATTGCCATTTTTACATTTCTATTTTCAGGGATAGTGATGTTCTTTTCAGGTATATCAAAAATTCTGGCTTATCTCTTAGGAAAAGCAAGTGCCAAATAGTCTCTCAACAGCAAGCGTTTTTTCCGCTTATGTGTTAGATCTTTTGGAAGAAAAAACAGCTTTATACAACAAGCCCGACTTCATTTCTCATGATCCGATAAGCATCCCTCACCGCTTTTCAAAAAAGCAGGATATAGAGATTATGGGTTTTTGGGCAGCGGTGCTGGCCTGGGGACAACGTAAAACCATCATCAACAAATGCCTTGAATTGGCTGCCATGATGGACAATTCGCCGTATGACTTCGTACTCAATCATCAGGACAGTGATCTCAAACCTTTTCTGAATTTCAAGCACCGTACTTTCAACGCAACAGATACTTTGTATTTTCTGGATTTCTTCAAAAACTATTACAGCAAACAAGATTCTCTGGAATATGCTTTCAGTAGCTTTGTTTCGAAGGATGATGTAACTATTGAAAACGGTTTGATAGGATTTAACATACTTTTTCGTGACTCAGAAAATTTTCCGGCGCGAACTGGAAAACACATTGCTAATCCACTCCGAAAATCTTCCTGTAAACGTCTCAATATGTTTTTACGCTGGATGGTTCGAAAGGACGACAACGGCGTTGATTTTGGAATTTGGAATGATTTAAGTGCTGCTCAGCTAGTTTGTCCGTGCGACGTGCATGTTGATCGTGTTGCGAGATTATTGGGATTAATCAAGACACCCACAACTGACTGGCAAACTGCGAAAGAACTTACGGCTTCATTAAGAACTTTGGATCCTGCAGATCCTGCCAAATATGATTTCGCTTTGTTTGGATTAGGGATTGAAGGATTCGCAACGCCTGCTATGGTGAATAACAGATTTCAATCTCTTTAAAATAGATTACGTAAATACTATCAAAATACAAAACGCTACCGGATTAGTACTCCGATAGCGTTTTTGCTTTTTTAACCCTGAGCTTATTGAATGTGGTTGAATTTTAAAGTATCAATAGCGAAAAGAGGTTTCACACCTGCTTCCGGATTTTTGAAAACAAAATAGAGTTTATGTAACTTGTTATCACCGGGCGCTTTTACAGGAATGGTAGTTGAAGCTTTACCTGCCTTTGCCTCTCCGATTTTGATCCCGGTTGGAGAATCCAGTCGCACTTCCAACATTCCACCTGCATGGAAACGATCGTTAATGCTGGTTGCCACTTCGATATTTCCGATTCCGCTCAAATCTACATCATCAAAAGCGATAAAGGCATTATGTTTTCCCATCACAATTTCAGAACCTGACTCAAGCTTGAACTTGGTAAAATCTTTTCCATCATCAAAAGTGTTTGCATTCACTTTCGCAGGACGGAGCGCAACGGTTTTTGAACCTGTTTGAGGTCCCATGTTACCATTTCCTTTATCGGTATAGCTTGCTGTGAAAATATAAGAGCCGCTTTTTGGTTTAGTCTCTGGTAAGTAGTTGCTCTTTAGAGGTTTCTTGTCAACCACGTTTTCTTTTGCAAGAGACAAGATGTATTTGACCATTTCTTCGGCCTCTTCCGGCTTATGCTGAGGGTGTGCTGCCATAGCCTGTTCTCCCCAAACACCACCTCCGCCATTTATTACTTTTTGAGCCAAAGTTTTGACAGAATTTCGTTCTTTCTCATAACGCTTGGCTACTTCCCGGTAGGAGGGGCCAATGGATTTTTTATCCACAGAATGGCATGCTTTACAATCACTTAGTTCTATCATTCTTTTCCCGGTTTCAAAACCCGTGTTGGCCTGATGACCCTGGGCCAGTTGCGTTTTGTCAAACCCTTCCAGATAATTGATTGTAAGCGTAACTTCATCTTCCGGGATTTTCTTTGTAGCCAGACTTCCATCTTCCTTATCTGTTACAGATACCTCATAGGCAACCGGTTTATTAGCCCAGTAAAAGGTTTTGTTGCCTTTGATGGCTACGTCTACTTTTGGAATTGCATTGCCGGCCTTTACAACAATCTCAGAAGTATGGCTGTTACCTGCACTGTCAGTTACTTTCAGAACTGCCGTGTATTCTCCTGCTTTCGTATAAGTGAAAGTAGGATTTGGTAATGCACTTTTGCCAAGTCCCTTCCCGAATGTCCATTCGTATTTGATTGCATCACCATCGTAATCCATAGATCCTTTGGAAGAAAATACTACTTTCAAAGGAACGGCACCTGTAGTATTGGTAGCTTTGGCAACAGAAAGTGGAACACGGTTTCCTGGATTATAAGTAATACGCGATAAGCTGGCCTCATCGTTCTGAGCAAACCAGTTAGGGCCATATTCTAATGTATAAAGTGATCCGTCTTTTGCAAACTGCATGTCAATAGGATGACTAAATTTGGTATTTGGCATAAACCGCTCAATGCTTACCAAATCGCCTTCCTTATTCATAGTAACCAGATTGATATAATCTCTGATCCAGTCATAAGAGAAAAACTTACCGTTGTAGAACTCAGGGAATTTGATTTTTGTATTCTTGAAATCTTCAGTATAATAAATCGGACCCGCCATCGCATTACGTCCTCCCTTGCCTACAATAGCTCCAAAGTCTGGAGAATCTGCATAGGGATAGTAAATGAATGCAGGCTGTGCCGGTGGTAACTCTCTTAACCCGGTGTTATGCGGTGAATCATTAATAGGTTTGGCCGGATCGAACGGCTTTCCTGATGTCTTTTTGTCAAAGTCATACTCCACGTAGGGCTTGTTGTCCGCAATGAACATTGGATATCCGAAGTACCCCGCCTTTCTCGCCTGATTCACCTCATCGTATCCGCGTGGTCCACGTGTCGGACTGTCGTTAGAGGCGTCCGGTCCTACGTCTCCCCAATAAAGGAATCCTGTACGCTGATCAATGGAGATCCTGTATGGATTACGGGTACCCATTACATAAATTTCAGGTCTGGCCTTCGGATTGCCCGGAGGAAAAAGATTGCCTTCCGGAATATCATATAGGTTGGTACCTCCCGGCATATTGGCTCTGCGATCACCATAGCGTGGCTTTATACGTAGAATTTTACCTCTCAGAGAATTAGTGTTGGAGGAGGTATGACGGCCATCCCACCCCTCACGTCCCGGACGACCATCAATTGGTCCGTATCCATCAGATTGAAAAGGGTTAACATCGTCACCGGTTGAAAGGTACAAATTGCCTTTACTATCCCACTCAATAGAGCCACCCGTGTGGCAGCAGTCTGTCCTTTTTACAGGAACGGTCAGGAAAAGCTCCTCAGTAGAAAGCAACAGTGTATCCTTCACGTCATCATATTTGAATCGCGATAAATGCTGAGCTGTATCTTTCTCAGTGGAAGGAGGAGAATAGTACAGATATACAAGCTTATTGGTATTGAAATTCGGGTCAATATTCATACCCATCAATCCATATTCCTGTTTGCTGTAAACAGGCACTTCAGCAACGAGTTTGATCTTTCCCGTTTTAGGGTTGTAAAGTTTAACTTTCCCTTTACGCTCAACTACTAATACACGTTGGTCGTCCAGTACTGCCAGCTCGGTAGGTTCGTCTAGCTTAGATGCCAGCACTGTTTTTGTAAAACGGTTTTCTTCCGGACGTGCTTTGCTGTAGTCAAGCTGTGTAGCCATTACATACTGAAGTCCTCCGGTGAGGTGTTTTACAAAAACAGGATTGACAAAGGTGGCATCTTCATGTCCAAAATTGGTATAAAAAGCCTTTCCTCCGTCGTATTCATGATACCACGACATGGGATGGTCATCACCCATTTTACCCTCTTTGTATGACTTCTCATCAATTTTGACCAGCACATTTACCTTCTTATTGAAATTCTTAAAGTCATAAAACTCATCTTTAATTTTCCACTTTTTAGGAAAACCTTCCATGGAAGCATGCTTGTCGTTGACAACAAAAACTTCTCCCTCCTGTACGTTGGGATTGCCCGGATGGCTCGCGAAATAAGCACCTGCCAATTGGTTGTACCATGGCCAGTCGTATTCGGTGTCGGTAGCAGCATGGATACCCACATAGCCGCCTCCGGCCTGAATATAATTTTCAAAAGCTTCTTGCTGAGCGTCATTTAATACATTACCGGTTGTATTGAGGAATACAACTGCGCTATAGCGTTTCAGATTTTTGGCAGTAAACAGTGCAGCATTTTCTGTTGTATCTGCTGTGAAACCTACATCCTTACCCAATTTAATGAGTGCATTTCTACCTGCAGGGATGGAGCTGTGCCGGAAACCGGCGGTTTTCGAAAAGATTAGAATTCGTTTTTCAGGGACAACGATTTGAGCAAATGTTGTCATTGCAAAACACACAAGCATCATGGTGGAGAAAACGTATTTTCTTCCAGAATGAATTTTGCAAAAAATGGGGTTCATGGATAAAGGCATTGAGTTGGTGAAAATGAAAGTGGGAGGCTAAGCTATGCAAATTTTGGATAACTGATGTTGATAGATATTTGCAAGAAAAAGCCTATCATACATAAGCATGACAGGCTTTTAATATACTTGTTATGAAGACAATTAAGCGTTACAATCCGAGTACTTTGCGGTTAAAGGACTCATCAGTACCGGTACCTGCAAAATCATCAAATGCTTTTGTGGTTACTTCTATGATGTGGCTTGCAATAAACGGAGCTCCTTCTGCTGCACCTTGAGAAGGAGATTTAATGCAACATTCCCATTCCAGTACTGCCCAGCTATCGTAATCATATTGAGATAGTTTTGAGAAGATAGAGGAGAAGTCAACCTGACCATCACCTAATGAACGGAAACGACCTGCTCTGTCGGCCCATCCCGCAAATCCACTGTAAACACCTTGCTTACCTGTTGGGTTAAACTCGGCATCTTTCACATGGAACGCTTTGATACGGTCGTGATAAAGATCGATAAACTGCAGGTAATCCAATTGCTGCAGTACGAAGTGACTTGGATCATAATTGATATTCGCACGAGAATGACCATCCAAATAATCTACAAACATTTCGAAAGTAGATCCATCAAATAAATCTTCTCCAGGGTGCAGTTCATAGCAAAGATCTACACCATTCTCGTCATATACATCTAAAATGGGTTTCCAGCGAGCTGCAAGTTCCTTAAATGCAGTTTCGACCAAGCCAGCAGGACGCTGCGGCCATGGATAAAGGAATGGCCATGCCAAAGCTCCGGAGAAAGTGGCACTTGCCTTCAATCCCAGATTTTTGCTGGCAACAGCGGTATACTTAAGTTGCTGTGTAGCCCATTCAGCTCTTGCCTTGGGATTGTTGCGAACTTCCGGAATTGCAAAACCGTCGTACAATTCATCGTAAACGGGGTGAGAAGCTACCAATTGTCCGATGATGTGCGAAGCAAGCTCAGTGATTTCCAGCCCTTTTTCAGCCAGCTTACCTTTTAGTTCATCCGCATAAGTCTGAGACTCAGCGGCTTTTTTTATATCAATAATTCTCGGATCCCAGATCGGAAGCTGTACACCCTTATATCCAAGGTCAGCCATGTACTGGGTAATTCCATCAAATGTATTGAAGGGTGCTTCATCTCCCAGAAACTGGGCCAGAAAGATACCAGGTCCTTTTATTGTTTTCATGTTTATTAATGTTGAATGATAAGATGAGTGAATGATAGAAAACAATACTGTTGTGCAACCATGTTCTCTTCAATCACTTACTCAAAATTAAATTTATACTTCTATCCAAGCCTGTGCCTTATTACTTTCAAGGATTCTTTCGCAGATTAATAGTTCGCGGTATCCGTCAGCAAAAGTTGGGTAGGTAGGATTCTCAGGCTGTTTGCCTTCTGCAATTGCAGCATACACTTCTTTGAAAAGTTGTTTTGAAGTATCAGAGAAACCTTCGTTGTGGCCGCCTGGGAAGGTGATCAAAGAACGTACATCGTCGTTTACAAGCGATGGGTCACGGATCAATACCTCATTGGCTTTATCTCTGTTTCCAATCCACATTTCGTTTGGCGCTTCTGACGTCCAGTTGAACGTTTTTTTAGAACCTGAGATTTCAAGTGTCATCCTGTTTTTACGACCGGCAGATACTTGTGATACCGTGATTACACCTTTGCTTCCGTTATCGAAGCGAAGCAATACGTTGGCGTGGTCTTCAGTAGTGATAGGCACATCTGCGTAATCTTCAGGCTGAAGCATTTTACCCGAATAAGTTTCAACAGGCTTCAAAGGCTTTTTGCGAGTTTTATGTACTGTATTGAAGTCAGCAAGAACAGAAACAGTTTTCAAGCCCGTGATGTATTCAAGGATATCCATCAAGTGAGAACCAATATCTGCAATCGCTCTTGAATCACCTGATTTATCCGGTTCAAGACGCCAGTTGTAGTCAGTTTCGTAAAAAAGCCAATCCTGCAGGTAAGAACCGATAAAAGAATAGATTTCACCCAACTCACCTCTTTCACGCATGGATTTCATCTGACGTGCCAGCGGATAGTAACGCAGGTTGAAATGAACGGCATTAACCAAACCTGTTTTCGCAGCAAGTTCTACCAGTTCTTCAGCTTCAGCCAAATCTTTTGCCAGCGGCTTTTCGCAGATTACGTGTTTGCCCGCAAGAAGAGCAGCCTTAGATTGAGAATAGTGAAGGAAGTTTGGCGTACAGATATGAATAGCTTGAATATCTTCCTGCGTCAGCAAGTCTTCGAAAGTGTAAGAACGCGGTATACCAAGCAAATCAGCTTTTTCGCGTGCCAGTTCCGCAGTTACCTCGCAAAGAGCAACGACTTCTACATTAGGGAGACGTCGTAACGCTTCAATATGAGCAGGCCCTATAAATCCGGTACCTACTACGCCAACTTTAATTTTGTTCATAAAATGGATTGTGAAATTGAAAAAGGTATAAAGTATTATATTAATCCGCCTTGCAGCTATCTGAGACTATTGGTGAAAATCAGTCCATTTTTCATGAGATTTATCTGATTCCAGTACGGTATCTATGAATTTCATTCCACGCAAACCGTCATGTACGGTCGGGAAGTCGTAAACCGGATCGGGATTTTTCCCTTCCCATCTGGCGCGTAAATGCACGGCGAAATTACGATAAAGATTAGCGAATGCTTCAAAATACCCTTCGGGATGTCCTGCGGGTATACGGGTATGTACCTGAGCCGCGCGTGAAAGATTTCCCACTCCCGTACGGATGATGCGGGCACCCTGGTTTGTCTTGTGAATTAAAGTATTTGGATCCAATTGTTTCCATTGTAATCCACCTGTTTCGCCGTATACACGAATATTGAGGTCATTTTCTTCGCCGTTAGCGATCTGGCTGTTTTGCAAAATGCCTTTTGCTCCATTATCAAAGCGCAGCAAAATATGAGCATCGTCGTCCAGTTGACGGCCTTCTACGAAAATGGTCAGGTCGGCACACACCTGCGTAATCCTCAGACCTGTGATATACTCAGCAAGATTTTCGGCATGAGTTCCGATATCGCCTAATCCACCTGCTGCGCCGGACTTACTCGGATCTGTACGCCAGGCAGCCTGTTTGTTGCCGGTAACTTCTACTAAGGTAGCCAGCCAGCCTTGCGGGTATTCAACAATCACTTTTCTTACTTTGCCAATGGCACCGGAAGCTATCATTTCCTTTGCTTCTTTTACCATCGGATAACCCGTATAGTTGTGGGTCAGACAGAAAATGAGCCCCGTCTCTTCGACTATTTTAACGATTTCTTCCGCTTCCTCTGTATTCAGCGTTACAGGCTTGTCACAAACCACATGAAAGCCATTTTCAAGTGCCAGTTTGGTTGGGCCCGCATGCATGTGATTAGGCGTAACGATGGAAACGAAATCCATTCTTTCACCTAGTGGAAGCAGCTTTTCCTTCGCGATCATTTCTTCAAAATCTCTGTATACCCTGTCTTCAGGCAGATAAAGGGCTTTACCCGTTTCTTTGGATTTCTCCGGATTAGAGCTGAAAACGCCGCAAACCAGTTCAATCTCTCCATCCATGATGGCTGCACGACGATGTACTCCACCGATGAATGCATCGAGTGATCCACCGATCATACCCATTCTTATCTTTCGTGACATTCCTGTTTGTTTAAAGTTTAGAAAAGATTAACAGTTCATAAAAGTGCACCGTGAGTGACTCTTACTTTTTACAAATATAAATTTATAGTGTAAAAAACGTGGTATAACTACCGAATTGAGTAGTAGATTTGAGAACTATTTGTTTTTTTTGTGAAAATCTTACATTTTAGATATACCTCAAATTCTTAATCTATCTCATTCTTATATTCAAATTTACTGGTCACATGTCTCAACCGATTAACAGCACAAGACTCTTTAACGCAAGTTGTTTTGCGCTCATTACCACAGCGTTCTCTTTCAGTATCCGCGCTGGTATCCTGCCTCAGTTAGGTGCAGAATTTAACCTCACTGCTGAGCAGCTTGGCTTTATCAACTCTATGTTTTTCTTCGGATTCCCTATATCAATGGTAATCGGTGGATTGGTTTACAGAAGTGTTGGACCCAAAACAATTATGCAGGTGGCATTTTTCTGTCACATTATCGGAATTGTAATGACCATTTATTCCGGAGGTTATACAGGACTCTTAATCTCCACGTTCTTTATCGGAATCGGTAACGGCTGTACAGAGGCTGCTTGCAACCCGATGATCGCCGATGCATATACCGGATTGAAAATGAATAAAATGCTGAACCGCTTTCACATGTGGTTCCCTGGTGGAATTGTGGTAGGTAGTCTTATTTCTAAATTCATGACTGACTTTGGCTTCGGATGGCAGGCGCAAATTTGGGTAATTATGATCCCTACACTTATTTACGTATTCCTTTTCTGGGGACAGGCATTCCCGAAACCTGCTATTGATGCGGTGAACTCGATTAGTGAAAACGTTAAAGCAATGTTTACCCCACTTTTCCTTTTCATATTCTTCTGCATGGCATTTACCGCGATTTCAGAGTTTGGTCCACAGCAATGGACAGGATTGATCATGAGTAAAAGCGGTGCTAGTCCTATGCTGATTCTTGCATTGGTTACTGGCTTGATGGCTGTGATGCGTTTCTTCGCCGCTCCTGTTGTGAAATTACTGGGTGCTACAGGCATCCTTTGGACTGCATCCGTTCTGACTGCCATAGGCATCTATATGTTCAGCACAGTTACTGGTCCAACCGCCTACCTTGCAGCTGTCATTTTTGCGCTTGGTGTAGGCCTTTTCTGGCCAACCATGGTTGGTTTTGTAGCGCAGCACGTTCCATTGAGCGGAGCTTTGGGTATGTCCATTATCGGAGGTGTTGGTATGTTGTCAACGTCAATTTTCCAACCTATTATCGGTGGATGGATCGATTCTGATACAGCTGAAATGGCTGCAAAGGGACTCACAGGAGATGAGTTGGCGCTGGCGGCTGGTCAGGCAACTTTGAGCACTATGATTGCTTTCCCTGCTGTGTTGATCGTTCTTTTCGGTATCCTGTTTTTCTGGATGAAGGGGCGTAAAAACGAAAATGTAGAAGCGATGGCTGTGCACTAAAAGATGAATGAAGTAACAAAAAGGGTCGTTTCAACTACTGAAACGACCCTTTTTGTTTACGAGATGGATAAGTTTTTGAATAGCATCTTAAACAATACAGAATTTAAAATACTAAAATCGCAACTTAGCTAAACAAAAACGATCTCTTTTGAAGACCGTTTTATACTTATTTTATTCTAACAATTGTAACACCCGCACCGCCGCGATCCGGATGCTCATCCTGCATACCACCTACCTGCGGGAATCCACGCAAATGATTGCGGACAAGGGTACGTAAAATACCATCTCCTTTGCCATGTACAATACGGATTTCGTCATAACCAAGCATAATAGCATTGTCCATAAACTGATCCACCATGCCCAGTGCTTCTTCACCACGACGACCACGCATATCCAGATTAAAGCTAAAATTCATCATTCGCTCATTCAGATCAACACCTTTTGCGCTCGTTTTGAGTTTCTTTTCGCCTGTGGCATCTCTATAAGTCTTCCTGCTGACTCTTTCCAGGCGATTAAGTTTGATGGTTGATTTGAGGTCGCCAATACGTATTTCAGCATCTTTGCCTCTGATCGATATCACCTCACCGATTGCTGTTTGTCCGGATATTCGTACATAGCTGCCCGGAATAATAGCACCTTCTTCCGGTTCGTAAATGTCTTCGGGCTTTTCCTGGTCAGGAATTACTTCAGTTTGCAGGCTTGTCTTGCCAAACTTTTCCAGATTTTGTCTGACAGTTTTGGTCTTTTCCTTTTCAGCTTTGTTTTCTTTTATTTCCCGGATCGTATTTTCAATCATTTGGTTGGCATCGGCAATCAGCGTTTTAGCTTTTTGCTTAGCCTCATTTACGATTTTCTTCTCGTTGGTTTCAAGCTTGGTTTTTAACCTATTATAATCTTCCAGCTGTTGGGAAAGCTTACGTTCCTTGATACCCAGCTCAATATTTTTCTCCGAAAATACGCGTCTTTCGATATCCAGTTCTTTTAACAGCTTCTCAAAGTTAACCTGCTGCGTACCCAGCTTTTCTTTCGCACGGTTTACAACAGTCTTTGGAAGTCCGATCTTAGAAGCAATTTCGAAAGCGAATGAACTTCCCGGACGGCCTATTTCAAGCTGGTAGAGAGGTTCCATGTGTTCGCCGTCAAAGCGCATGGCACCATTCACCAGTCCCTCGGTTTTATCCGCTAATACTTTCAGGTTTGTATAATGTGTATTAATTACACCGAATGCACCCGATTTCGTTAAATCTTCCAGAATGGCTTCGGCGATAGCTCCTCCCAATCCGGGTTCTGTACCTGTGCCAAACTCATCAATCAGGAACAATGTCCGCTTATTGGCCATGGTCAGGAAATGACGCATGTTGGTCAGGTGAGAGCTATAGGTACTCAGGTCATTTTCCAATGACTGCTCATCACCGATATCAATAAAGATATTTTGGAAAAATCCCATGGAAGAATCCTCCCGCATAGGAACCAGAAGTCCGCATTGGAACATATATTGAATGAGGCCGACGGTTTTTAAAGAAACAGACTTACCACCGGCATTGGGTCCGGATACAATCAAAATTCGCTCTTTTTCTTTCAGTTCAATATTCAGCGGAATAACCTTTTTCCCTTGCTTCTGAAAAGAAAGATGGAGCAGAGGATGCCTTGCTTCAGACCATTGTATAAACTGCCGGTTGTAAAACTCCGGGCTGATTGCACTCATTTGCTGAGCAAGTTTCGCCTTTGCCCGCAGGAAATCCATCAAACCAAGAAACTGATAGGCCTTCTGCAAGTCAGGAACGAATGGGCGTAGCTTGCTGGTTAGTTCGAGCAGAATTCTGTTAATTTCTCTGCGTTCTTCATATTCCAGCTCACGAATTTCGTTGTTAGACTCAAAGACATCAGTAGGTTCTATAAATACGGTTTGTCCGGTAGCAGATTCGTCGTGGATAAATCCTTTAAGTTTCCTTTTATGTTCGGCAGCGACCGGGATTACCATTCTGCCATTACGTATGGTAAGGGATACATCATCACTCACCCAACCATTACTTTTGGCCGAACGCAACATGGTATCCAGTTTTTTTCTGATTCCTGCCTGTTCCGAAATTAATTTCTGGCGTATTCTGGAAAGTTCGGGCGATGCGGAGTCACGAATTTGTCCTCGATCGTCAATGATCTTTTCAATGGCATCGGTAATTGCCCTATCAATGCGTACATTTTTTGCATATTCGGCAAGCAACGGGTAGGCGTCTTCTTCCTGATTTCCAAAGAAACTGATGCAAAGTTTGATGGTGTGTAATGACACTTTCAAATCTGAAAATTCACTTTGCGTAAGCAACATTCCTTCGATGGCAGCGCGTTTCAGATACGGGGTAGCATCTATATAGTTCTGTGAAGGGAAGTTTTCTCCGATCTCCAGAATTTTTTTCATTTCGGCGGTTTGGCTAACCAGTTTCTCCACCAGACCAAAATTGTCTGAAAATCTGATCTTTTCAACAAAGTACTGGCCTAGTGTGCTGATGCAGGCCTCTCTGAGCCAGTCACGTAGTTTATCGAAACCAAGTTTTTGCTCTAATGTAGCAGGATATAACATGCTTATTTATAAATGATGAACAGCATAGCTGTCCAATCTCCAGGTCAAGTTGAATAAATAATGAAATGCATATCGGGAATTTATTTCCGCGACTCAGCAAATAATAAGATTAAATAAAGTCAATTAGTTCAATATCACCAATCAGAAGATTTCCCGAACCTCATCTTTGAGAATTTTCAGTGCATGGGTGGTAGGCTGAACATCTCGTGCTATTACAATCGAAAAAATCTTTTTGCCTAAATCCGTAGCGGGCGCTTCCGGTGAAACCTGTGCTGATGCATTGTTGATATCTGCAACCACTTCATTCATAGCCAGGCCAATTTGTTCCCAAACATCATTGCTGATGTAAATCTGTTGTGCCACATTATGGTTGTATTCCTCACGGATATCGTTCAATAAAATTTGTTGTAATTCCAACGCATTGGTTGCTACAGGTGCAAGGCGTAGCAACAGACTGGACGGGCTTATCCTTTCCAGAAATATTGACATACGCTCATACGCCTGCAGGCGAAGAGGCAATGTCAGATCTGTATGTTTTCTTCTTGCATCAATTTGTTGTTTTACTATTATTTTATCAGCGACTTTTGTAATCGTCAGATAGACGCCGTAAATAACGGCCAGGCCAAGCAGGATAGTGGTGATGATCAGATAGTACTCCATTGTAAAGAACAAGGATAATTTGAGTTAAAAAAGCCAAAATTACAAGATAACTTGTATTACTCAGAAGAATATTTGAAGAAAACGAATTCCATAAAGTAATTTCACGTTAGCTAGCTTTAATGCGTTTTTATTTCATGGAAAATCCGATCACAATTACTGAAGCAGCACGGGAAGAAATTATTTCAACTTTGCAGGCCAATAAAATACCAGATACCTACGGACTAAGAGTAGGTTTAAAGGGTGGTGCCTGTAGCGGTACTTTTCTACTGGGTTTTGACACCCGGTCGGAATTTGACCAGTTGTATATGGTAGATGGTATACGGGTATATATCGACCGCCGACATCTGATGTACGTAGTGGGCCTTTCCGTGGACTATGAGGAAGGTATGAACGGCAGCGGTTATACGGTTTCCACGCTTTCTGAGAAGTGAATAGTATACATCGTTAATCTTCAATCGTTACATGTTTCCAGTTTTCTCCTGACCTGATACGGTTAAGTTGTGTATGGGTGATGCCAAACTGCTTCGCAATCATTTTTAGACGGTTATTGTCGTTCTTCAATAACTTTTTGATGATTCTCACCTTGCTTTCTGTAAGCTTGTAGTTTTTAGTCCTCTTAGGAATAACCCGGTTAATAAATGCAGGATTTTCTCTGTTGTGATCAATCATCTCAGTTTTGGTTACCCACTTGAGGTTCTCATAGTAGTTATTCTGTTTTTCAAAATCTACATGAATAACGAACGTGTGATCATCACTTGCCTTGTCCACGAAATACTCTGCCACAAGCTTATGAACATAGCGGTTAATCGTTTTACCTCCACTAACTCGTATGTTTAACGACCGATAACCCTGTATCACCGAACCTTTGATAACTGCCCCGTCTTTAGGATTATTCTGAAAGCTTTTCAGTCTACCATAATTTGAAACTTCATAATGGGGAGCATTTTCGATATCGTCGAACCTTATTTTTTCCCACTTTTCATTCCAGAAACTCCGACTTATATTTGATTCGCTCATTTTTTTTCAGGTAATATTTTTGATATTGCTTTATCTCGTTATTTTTCATCATGCTGAAACATTTTGGGCCAGCAGGCTGTTTCTTGTATTTGATGAAATTAATTCTCACTTTCTACATCTGATAACACACATGAAGAACACCTTAATTCTCGGAGCTTCTTCCAATCCATCCAGGTACGCTTACCTAGCTGCACAAAGGCTAACTGCAATGGGTCACTCTATTTTTTTGCTGGGCCGAAGGAAAGGTACAGTGTTAGGTCAGGACATTCATTTGGAAAAGATTAATTGGCCAGACATAGATACTATTACGCTGTATATCAATCCAAGCCACCAAACCGAATACTACGACTACATTATTTCCCTGGAACCCAAACGTGTCATTTTCAATCCGGGAACTGAAAACCCTGAGTTTGAAATTATGCTGCGTTCTAAAAATATCATACCAGTATATGGCTGCACATTGGTGATGCTGGCTTCAGGACAATATTAGTTAAGTAACCGCTGCAATATTACCATCGTATAAGTGCAGAAGCCCACGTAAACCCGCTTCCAAATGCTGCAAGGCATACTAAATCTCCTTCCTTGAATTTTCCGTTTTCCCATGCTTCTGCCATAGCAATAGGTATAGATGCAGCTGTAGTATTTCCGAACCGTTGGATATTATTGATGACCTGCTCTTCTGTAAGTCCCATTTGTTGTCTGACATAGTCACTGATCCGAATGTTAGCCTGGTGGGGCACCAGAAGATTAACATCTGAAGCTGTATATCCGTTGCTATCCAATGCTTCCTGGATAACTTCTCCGAATTTCACAATAGCATGTTTAAAAACAGCATTGCCGTTCATATAGACGTTGAAACCACCTAAGTCCAGTAACTCCTGTGTTACGGGGCGATCAGGACGGCTGCTGCCCGGATCCTTTACGTATAATTCTTCGGCATAGCGGCCGTCGGCATGGAGGTGTGTAGATAGAATGGAGTGTGCAGGATTTTCTGTTGCCTGAACTACCGCAGCGCCGGCGCCATCTCCAAATATAACGGCTGTGTTTCTTCCGGCTGTACTTTTGTCAATCCACGAGGACTGAATTTCAGCTCCGACTACCAGCGCAGTTTTATACATGCCGGTCTTTATAAACTGATCAGCAATAGAAAGTGCATATACAAATCCTGAACATTGCTGGCGAATATCAATCACAGGCTTTCCGTCCATCTGTAATTCACGCTGCATCAAAAAAGCAGATCCTGGGAAAAAATAGTCGGGTGTGATAGTCGCATAGATAATTACATCTACATCATTGGCACTAATTCCCGCCCGCTCCAAAGCCTGGCGTGATGCGGCAGTAGCCATACTGTAGTTGGTATCTTTTCCATATTCAAAAAAACGACGTTCCCGAATTCCTGTACGTTCCTGAATCCATTCATCGGAAGTCTCCATCCATTGAGAAAGATCATTGTTTGTAACTACGTTTTCAGGGACATAATAGCCCAGACCGGTAATACGGGAAAAAGTCATATCAGGAATTTAGGAGATTTAGTAGCGTTGTACCTTCGCGAAAACGCATTATTACAACATGATCACAAATGAAATAAAAAAATAATAAACCTGCCATTCTACGCACATTTACTTGTTTGAGATGAGGTTATTAAGCAATGACAAACTTATATAGAACATAATAATTACGGGGATAGCGATTATCTTCAGTGTAAGTAGCAATGTCAAACTTACTACTATAAAAATGAAACGAACTTCATTTCCTTTCCATCCAAAGGATTTGAACTTGAGCGCAAGCAAGGGAATTTCTGCTACTAGCAAAAATGACATGACTAACGTTAATATGAGGAGATTGTTTGTATTGATAATCAGTGATTCCCATTCTTCTCTGTGAAAGTGAAGGATCACTGGGAGAGAGGCGATCAGCATGGCATTGGCGGGTGTGGGCACTCCAATAAACGAGTCGCTCTGCCGTGGATCATTATTAAATTTAGCCAGTCTGATTGCTGAGAAAATTGCAATTAAAAAAGCAGGGTAAGCTTTCCAAATTCCCATCAGATCAGGAATACTCTGCATCAGCAGCTGATAAATAATGACAGAGGGTAAAAGACCAAATGTAACCATATCTGCGAGGGAATCCAGGTCGCGGCCAATGGGTGAGCTCACTTTCAGTAAACGTGCTACAAAACCGTCAAAAAAATCGAAGACCAAGGCTATGCCGATTAGCAGACACGAAAGCAAAATGTTATTGTGAAACACCTCAACCACACCTATACAGCCACAAAGCAGATTGCCACAGGTCAATGCATTTGGAATATTTTTACGGATCATATAACCGGTGCTGGCAACAGCTATTTTAAAAATGGGTTATTCTTTTTTTCAAAACCTATGGTGGTGGGACCCATATGTCCTGCATAAACCTGATATGCATCACCTAATGTAAACAGTTGCGTTTTGATACTGTCGATCAACACATCAAAATTACCACCAGGCAAGTCTGTGCGGCCTATGCTTTGGCGAAACAATACATCGCCGCCAATTACAAACTGCTGTTCATGACTTACAAATGCAACATGTCCCGGAGCATGGCCCGGTACGAAAAGTATGTCCAGTTGTGATGTGCCAAAACTGATTTTCTCTCCTGGATTTAAATAACCATCAATGGCGGGTTCATCGAATCCGGGAAACCCGTAGTTGGATGCATAGGATTTAACTGCTTTCAAAAGCGGTTCGTCTAACTGATGCAGATAAAAAGGAATCTGATACTTTACTTTAACAGCTTCCACACCAAGCACATGGTCGATATGCGCATGTGTATTCATAATACCGACAGGTTTCAGCGAATGTGCTTCTATGTACTGATACAATTCCGTTAATTCGGTTCTGTTGTGACAGCCGGGATCAATTATGATCGCTTCTTTGGTCTCGTCACTGAGAACGTAGGTATTTTCGGAAAAAGGATTAAATGTGAATGATTTTATATGTATCATTGATAAGGTAAATCGGTTCAGAATGCTGGAATACAGTCGGCGAAGTTACGAACAGTTTTTAAAACAAGATTTATTCACACAACACTTCATACTATTCCACCAACGTAAGTGTGGCTGTGATTCTTTCGTAATAGAGTATGGTTAAGCCTTCAAACCCGGAATCGGTACCCACACACAGCCATAGATGCCCGTCTTCATTGGTACGTACGACTACAGGATTGTCTGCATTGGACCTGGAAACAAGGCGGTACACAGTTCTGTCTGATCCGTTGACTACATTACCTAGTACATACATTTCTGTGCCTCCGGTAGATTGGTTGCCCTTATTAATATTCACATTGTAAAAATCCTTGTCAAGTGAAACTACCGGCTCATTCGGCGAAGCCCCTGCTTTGATGTAAACAGAACTTCCGGGAGAACCACCAATTCCGAAGCTGCTATCCGGGTACTGTGTAGCCAGGCTTATATCTATAGTTACCCTGTATTGCTGGTTTGGCTTCAGTCCGGTCACCTGCTTCCTGAGAAACATAAACATATCATCACTCCGGTTGTTGCTTTGCATACGAAACGAGTACCGTGTAGTATCCAGTGGAGCAGGTAACCTGGCCACACCGGCTTGCATGTTCAGAATACTGTCGCTGGTTTTGGTACTGTATTCCGCAAAGTGGCCGGTCCAACCATTGTTGTCAGGGCCTGACTCAGACTGAAATTCTGAGTTAACTGTAATGACACCATTTAATTTGGTGTCATTGTTGCATGAGTATATTCCTGTTAAAAGAAGAATACCCATCATAAACATCCATTTCCGCATAATGATAAGCGTTTGTTGAGCTTTACTTTTCTGTTGAGATATCTAAAAAATAGTATACCTGTGGTCAGAGCTACCCAATGATAAAAATAGTTGGCTTCTTATGTAAATCTGGTTTTTGTTTACGCCATTGTTTGATGGGCAAAGCCTTCACCAATTCATCCGGTGCGGTAAGGTTAGAAGATATTGATAGCATGGTTTCAGGCTGACAGGTCTCTAAAACAGCATCCAATAACTGATTGTTGCGGAACGGTGTTTCCATGAAAATTTGTGTCTGACGTTTTCCATTTGCATCCCTTTCCAGTTGTTGGATATTTTTTTTCCTCAGCGTTTTGTCGATGGGAAGATAGCCGTGAAACACGAAAGACTGTCCGCTCATGCCGGAAGCCATTAATGCAAGCAGAATGGAAGATGGCCCCACAAGAGGAACTACCGGTACGGAAAGCTGATGTGCCAGCTTGACTGCAACAGCTCCGGGATCAGCCACTCCCGGGCAGCCGGCTTCGGATATGATACCTGCATCGCCTTGCAGGTGAAGTAGTTGCTGACGCGTTTCCTCTTCCGGAGTATCTTTGTTTAGCTCGAAAAAAGTAAGATTATCAATTACTTTTCCCAATTTAAGGCTGCTGATAAAACGCCTCGCCGTACGTACATTCTCAACAAAGAAAATGTCAAGTTCAAGTATGGTTTCTTTGATTGAAGGGCTGAGCACTTTGTCATTTGTATCTTCTGCCAACGGGCATGGTATCAGGTAAAGGCACGGTACTTGTTGGTTTTTCATACTACATATTTTTATTCACTTCCAACCTTTGGAGCGGAAAAGGTATCTTATCAACAAGCAAAGTTAAATGTAATGTTACGACAACTATTTATTTTACTCCTTTTATTCATCGTATCTGCCTGTAGCAAGGATAGCGCAGATTCACCTCATTTTGATTCGCTGAACAGTGCATCGACAGGGGCCTGGCACCTGAGTGAGATAGAGACAGGGCCATACGGGAAAAAATATTGGGTGAATGCAAACGGGACTGCCAAAGATATCCGAATTCTTTTAAATGATGGCACTATGCTGACATCGGATAGCCTGCAGGTATGCTGCGCTCCGAAATCTTATTATTTGAACGGGCACTTGTGGAACTTACCAGAACCTGCCGCAAAGTATGTTAATGCTGCTTGTGCGGTTATTAATTGCGAATATTGTGCGGTATGGGATATGGAGCTGCGAACCGATCAGCTGATTATTACTTATTGCAAAGGCGAAAGACTTAAATATGTGCGCCGCTAGATGGGCCACGGCACACGTAATTTTTGATATATCAATTGAGGAAATTGAAAAGGCTTTCCAGAAATGCCTTCGGTTGCTCAGCCTGTATCCAGTGTCCCGAATTCGAAATGGTGTCCAGTTTAGAATCCGTAAATATTTGCTGTATTCCATCCCAATCTTCATCAAGAATGTAATCTGAGCGATCGCCCCGCATGAAGAGCGTAGGAATAGTAACCGGCGTATCTGTCGTAATTGCCTGCCCCACATTGGCCATATCAGTCGAAAGCAGGGGCAAATTAAATCTCCAGGCAAATCCACCTTCGTCCTTTCTGTACAGGTTTTTAAGTAAAAACTGGCGGACAGCCGGGATCGGCTCGTACTCTGCCAAAGCTTCATCTGCCTCTTGGCGGTTCTCAATCTTATCAACCGGGATTTGATTTAATCCCTCCAGAATTTTTTTATGGTGTACAGGATAAGCCTTGGGACCTATATCAACTACAACGAGCTTCGAAAAAGTATCCGGATACCGCACAGCATATTCCATGACTGTCTTACCTCCCATAGAATGCCCTAGTAAAACGGGATTTTCCAATTCCTGCTGAGCGATAAATTCTTCGAGATCCTTTGCGAAGGTTTCATAGTTCAGTGCCCCTTCATGCGGTGATCTTCCATGATTACGCTGATCTACCAGATATACCTGAAATCCACGATCTGCTATGGCCTTTCCCACTGTTAACCAGTTATCTAAAAATCCGAATACACCGTGAAGTATAACAATGGCAGGTCCATTTTCACCAAATTTTTTATAATTAAGGTTCATTCTGAAAAAAATATCAACGGTTACTTAAATAATTTTTACGGTCATTTAAAGCACTTTACGTTAAATGATCATTAACAAAATTCAATACATAAATGCCATTTGTTGCAATAGCGGTAAAGGTCGCCAGTAATTGTTGGAAAGAAAAGCATTTTTCAGGCATATTGTTAACGAAAATTTAACATAGATCACGGTGTTATTTTAAGTGTACAAATCTGTATTATTCTAATAAATATGCCGATTATATGCAATAGTATAGCATTTTAGTAGGATTGGGCACTTTGGTTATGCCAGAAAAATAAACTTATTTTACGGTTGCAATTAGTTCATCGGTCCATGCAGGATCCTGTCACAAATTTCAAACAAATTCCCAAATTTTATGAACAGGAAAAGTTTACTTTTCAGGGCAGCGTTCACAGCGCTGTTCGTGTTTTCATTGACCTTGCTAGGCGGTCACGTCATGGCGCAGGTAACAACGTCCACAATCAGTGGTCGGATTACAGACGATAAAGGTGAAGGCCTTCCCGGAGCTACGGTTCAGGCCGTGCATGAGCCATCCGGTACTCAATACGGTATCCTCACTAACGAAACAGGACGTTATGCATTTCCTACCGTTCGTGTAGGTGGTCCTTATAAGGTTACTGTGACTTACATAGGATACAAGGAGCAATCGATGACCAATATCGTTGCAGATCTTGGTTCTACCGCAATTGTTGACATTAAGATGTCGGACGAAGGTACCGAGCTGAGTGAAGTGGTGGTGAGTACAGCTCGTGGAGATGTGTTCGGAGAAGAGCGTACCGGTGCATCTACCAATATCAATGCTAAGCAATTGAGCTCTTTGCCAACTATTTCAAGGGGATTAACAGATTTCACACGTCTAACGCCTCAGGCAAACGGAACAAGTTTTGCCGGTCGTGATGCTCGTTTGAACAGGGTAACAATTGATGGAGCTAACTTCAGCAATGGTTTTGGTCTAAGTAGCGATTTGCTTCCAGGTGGAAGTGCACAGCCTATATCTTTGGATGCGATTCAGGAAGTACAGGTAAATATTGCACCATTTGATGTACGTCAGTCTGGCTTTACCGGGGCTGGTGTAAATGCTGTAACACGTAGTGGTACAAACCAATTGACTGGTTCAGTTTACGGATTTTACAGAAATCAGAACTTCAACGGTAAAAATGTTAACGGAGAGCCTCTTGATGAGGCTGCTAAATCAAGTAATAAGGTTTTCGGTGCGCGTCTTGGTGGTGCTATTGTCAAAAACAAGCTTTTCTTTTTCGGAAATTTCGAGAGAGAGCAGAACGTATTTCCTGGTAACAACTGGGTTGCTTCGCGTGGTGGAAACACAGGTACTAATGTAACAAATGTTCGTGCTGAAGATCTTGACGCGGTTGGGAACTTCCTAAGAAGTCAGTATCAATATGAGCCTGGTCGGTATGAAAACTATGCGAATGAATACAAGAATGAGAATACAAAGTTTCTTGCCCGTATAGACTGGAACATCAGCAATAAGCACAAATTTACACTACGTTACAATCAGGTTGTAGGTTCGAACGATGAGGGAACGAATGCCTCTTCCGGTCCAAACCCACGTTCAAGTAATGCAAGGATCAGTAAAGAATCGATAGCATTCGAAAATGCAAATTATGCACAGAAGAACATTGTTCGCTCGCTCACCGCTGAATTGAACAGCAGTTTTGGATCAAGATGGTCTAATCAGCTACTGGCTACTTACAGTTATATTGAGTCTAGCCGCTCAACTCCTGGTGCATTGTTCCCAATGGTTGATATCTGGGAAGGTGGCAAAAATTACATGAGTTTTGGTACTGAGTTGTTCTCATACAACAATGGTATGAAAAACAACAACCTCTCTTTTGTAGATAACGTAACATTCCTGGCCGGGAAACATACTTTCACAGCGGGTGCAAGCTTCGAGATGATGAAGTTTGAAAACAGCTATGTTCGTTTGGGAACGTCATATTACAGGTATAACTCTGTTCAGGATTTCCTGACAAGCAAAGCTCCTTCAGTTTATGGTGTTACCTACCCATTCCAGAACGATACCTGGGCGACGGTGAATTTTGGCCTTGGTGGTCTATATGTTCAGGATAAATTTGCAGTTACTGACAGATTAAACCTGACATTAGGCGTTAGAGCTGACATGCCATTCTTCTTTGATGAGCCATTGAATAACCCTGCAATCGATAACTTGAAATTGCTTGACAGAGATGGTAATGAGACGACATTCTCTACCAAAACATGGCCTACAAGTAAGCCTTTATTCTCTCCACGTTTAGGCATAAATTATGATGTATTTGGAGATCGTTCACTACAATTGCGTGGAGGTACTGGTATCTTCACGGGGGTTATTCCTTTCGTTTGGTTCACCAACCAACCATCTAACTCAGGTGTATTGCAAAACACGTTCGAACCAGTTAACGCCGCAACGCAGGCATTAATTACAGGCTTTAATCCTGATCCTTTGTATTGGGTTAATCAATTGCCAGACCGTTTCCCTAAACAACCAGGAACGACTGCTCCCGGAACTGTGGCTCTTATTGACAAAAACTTTAAAATGCCTCAGGTTTGGAGATCTAACATTGGTATAGATTACAAAATCGCTGGAACTCCTTTGGTCGCAACTATTGATTACATTTATTCAAAAGATATCAACGCTACGTATCAATACAACGCAAACAGAAAGAGAGCGACTGCTAAAATGACTTATTCAGGAGATACACGTGACTTCTGGAATGGTGCTGCAAATGCAACTTATAACCCTGCTACCGGTGCTATTGTACCTGTGTTGAGTAACACAAGCAAAGGTTATTCATCAGCACTTTCGTTGGGCTTGACGCTTCCTGCAAGAAGAGGTTTCTACGGATCGCTGTTCTACAGCACGAGCAATGCAAAAGATATCAGTGGTAACCCAGGTTCTGCCGCAAACTCTGCATGGTCTAATAACTATTCTATCAATGATCCTAACGAAATGTTGCTGAGCCAATCTCAGTATGCTATTCCTCACCGTGTGGTGGGTAGCCTTTCATACAGACTTGAATATGCAAATCACTTGGCTACTTCTATATCTCTGTTCTATCAGGGAACCAGTGCAGGTCGCTTTGCATACACTTATTCTGGTGATATCAACAGAGACGGTGTAAGTTTGGATTTGATGTATGTTCCTAACAGTTCTTCTGAGTTGACCTTTGCTCCTTTGACTGTAAGAAATACAGCAGGAACAGTAATGTTGACAGCTTCGCCGGAAGAGCAACGTGCTGCCTATGATAAGTTTGTTGAGAATAACAAAGAGTTGAGAGATGCTAAAGGTGGTTATGTTTCACGTAATGCTGGTCTTCTGCCTTGGTTCAACCGATTTGACCTGAGAGTATTGCAGGATATTTTTACCAATGTTGGTAAAAACCGTCATTCCCTGCAGCTTAGTGTAGATATCATGAATTTTGGTAATATGCTTAATTCAGGTTGGGGCCTGAGACAGGAGCTAAACAGTGGTTCGAGCTTTAATTACTCATTATTGAATGTTGCCAGCGTTACAGCTGATGGTAAACCAACATTTACAATGAATAGTGTAAACATAGATGGGCAAACCGTATTGCCGGAAACAGCATATCGCAAGTGGTTTGATGTACGTAACACCTGGAATATGCAGGTTGGAGTACGTTATACCTTCTAAAAGCTAGTACAAGCTTGCTGAGAAAAGGCCCGGATCGCAATGATTCGGGCCTTTTTGATTTTGATGCTGGTAAACATTCTACACCACTGCACTTCTCCTCAATACTTCCATTCCGGCCTTATAACCTTCCACAACCAGACGGGATATATCATCAGAAGTGAAATGCTGGAGATCAAGAATTAGTGGTGATTCGGGACGGATGACAGTCAGTTTCATAGGTGTGCCACGCAGATTGGCCCGCTCGGCGAAGGATTCAGCCCAGATGATATTGCTATTGGCTACCTCGTTGACTGTGATATCACGTACGCGTTCGATGAGTGTAATCAGATTACGGGCATTGAGCCCTTCCGGCTGGTATAAATGAGGAGAATGACACCCAATCAGCACGATCTCGGTGGCCCCGTCTGTCAGCGCAGGCCGGATCGGAATTACTTCCCGAAGCCCTCCGTCAAGATACAAATCATTATCTATTTCAACAGCCGGCATCAGCATAGGGATAGATGAGCTCGCCCGCACATAGTCAAGAAAATGACTATCCTGTGGAGATACATATTTCATCTGCCCGCTTTCCATATTGACAGCTCCTACTTTCAACTTTACCTTACTGTTTTCAAGTAAAGTATCACTGACGTTTTTTCGGATCAGTTCGTGCAGAGGTGATGGATCCAGCAGACCGTCGAACCGGCTCATCAGTGTATTTACACCCAGCATGACTCTGGAACGCAATGTAGAAATATCCTGAGGATGGGTGATATTTTTGATCCAGAATTCAAGGAGACGCCTTCCTGTTGTCTGCCAGTTGACGGCTCCGTTATCCGTTCGCTGCTTTTCTGCTTCATTCACTAAAAATGTAGCGTTCAATGCACCTACTGATATTCCGTAAACCATATCCGGTTCAAATCCGTTTTCGAGAACAGACTGGATCGCTCCAACCTGAAATGCACCTTTCATTGATCCGCCTCCCAGGACGAGTGCTTTCATAGTGTATTCGGTATCAGCTTTCGGCAATCAGCTTTCAGCCTTGTTGTGGTAAAATATATAAGTTAAAGAGAAAGTTGGTGCACCGCTTTACATTTGTACAAGGTACTTTTTCGAAAACAACGTTCTTTTTTTCTCAATTCTAAACATTTTAAAGCTAAAAGTGGTGTAAACAAAAGATTTTATTCCAAATTTGAACATTGGAGTTTAGAAACAGGTTAAACATAAATACATAGCCTGATTTCGAACCCTGTTTTATACATCAGCCGGGTTTTAGAGTGCCCCCGATTAGCAAATATGACCCTTTCAATAAAGGATATACAACTACCTATTGCGGATGAAATGAAAGCTTTCGAGCAGAAATTTCGTCAGTTTATGAAGAGTGATGTAATGCTTCTGGATCAGATCATGAATTACATCGTTCGTCGTAAAGGCAAGCAACTCAGACCGATGTTTGTGTTTCTTTCTGCCGGTGTGTCCGGACAAATCACCGAATCGACGTACAGGGGTGCTGCGTTGATCGAGTTACTACATACAGCCACATTGGTTCATGATGATGTGGTGGATGATTCCAATTACCGTCGTGGATTTTTCTCTGTTAATGCGCTCTGGAAAAATAAGATAGCTGTTCTGGTAGGGGATTATCTGTTGTCCCGAGGTTTGCTTCTCTCAGTAGATCACGGAGAATTTGACCTGCTGAAAATTGTATCTACTGCCGTTCGCGAACTTAGCGAAGGAGAACTTCTCCAGATCGAAAAGGCCCGTCGATTGGACATCAACGAAGAAGTTTACTACCAGATTATCAAACAAAAAACGGCCTCTCTGATCGCTTCCTGTTGTGCTGTAGGTGCATGTTCTGTAGGTGCCGGTGAAGAAATCGTTAAGCGTATGCATGCATTCGGAGAGAAGGTAGGTATGGCATTTCAGATCAAAGACGATCTTTTTGATTACGGCGAGGACGAAATCGGTAAGCCCCTTGGTATCGATATCAAAGAGAAAAAAATGACCCTCCCGTTGATTTACGCCCTCAATCAGGCTGACTGGCTGGAAAAACGTCGTATCATCAATATTATCAGGAATGAGAGTCATAAGCCTAAAAAAGTGAACGAAGTCATTGACTTTGTTAAACGCTCTGGCGGACTCAGATATGCTCAGGAAGTCATGGAGCGCTACGTACAAGAGGCCCGGGCTTTGCTACACGAATTCGCCGACTCTCCTCACAGGCGCTCACTGGAACAGCTGGTTCAGTATACGATTGATCGAAGTAAATAATACGTTTTTCAGGGATTCAGATTTATATCCTACCATTTATGCTACATCTTTATTTTTTGTAGCAGATATTCCACTATTCAGTTCTCTGTATCTCTTACTGCATTCCGTCTGAGGTGAAATTATTCTATATATAAGAAAATTTCATAAACTTCTTGTGTTACCTAAATACTTAGTTAAATTTGTGATCTCACTAAACTACTGTGAATCATGAGAATTGTTACATTGATTTGCTTGATGCTATGCAGTATTGCGGCGTATAGTCAGCCACTAATCACTTATCGTGAAGATCTTGAAAACGACGAATTCCTGAGGAACCTGAATAAGTCCCACGGAAACGTTAATGATGTAAAGAAAGACATTCCTTTCAGTTTAAGCCATAAGGTTAAGGAGATATATGTATCAGTGCTTGGATCTGATATTCCCGTTACTACTTATATCCGCACGTGTATTTATTTCAATAGCAAAGGCCGTGTTGATCATTGGGTTTATAGTTTCGAAGACTATGGTATGAATTTCAGGACTGGCGAGCAAACAAAAAAGCCAAAACGAAATGTTGATTCTTTAAACCGTATTTTGAGTGAACGATTGCCTGTACAAGTAGAAAAGTTTCTATCAAAACGGCACGTTGGAAAGAAAAGTCAGCTTGTACTAGTTACGCAGCTGGAGACCACTGATCCTAAGGAAATTGCACGTATGGATAGTGTCATGAATAAATTTTTAGAGAAGAATAAGAAAGAGCCGGTCACAATTGAAATAAAAAACCATGTTGTAAAAGGACTTGCCAATGCTTTGCAGGTAAAAGATACGTTGCTGGTGAAGGAATTATATCTGGAGAAAGAAATGTTGGAAACAGTACCTTCAGCAATATACAGGTTTCCTAATCTTGAAATTTTAAGTCTGGCAGATAATGATCTCGAGTTTGCGAGAATTGATTTTAAGAAGCTACCCAAGCTGAATCATCTGAAATTGAGCGGTAATATTATTGGAAATAAAGGGCTCAAATTTTCAAAGAACAGTACCCTCAAACTGTTGAATGTGCAATCAAATCTGCTTACAAGCATTCCGTCTGGTGCCAGAAATTGCAAAAGACTTGAAACGCTCTGGTTGGGTAAAAATACACTTACAGGACTTAAAAATGGCAGCTTCAGAAATCTAAAACAGGTTAAGGACATTAATTTCTACTATGCCAATATTAGCGCGTTACCCAAAGGCGTAAAAAAGTTGAAAGGACTGGAAGTTTTGGATCTCTATTATAACGATCTCGTAAAGCTTCCCGATGCTTTGGTGAAACTCCGAAATCTTACTCACCTGGCAGTTGCTCATAACCGACTGCATGTGTTTCCGGACGAGATTGGTAAAATGACAAAAATGCACACTTTATATGCCCATCATAATCAATTAAGTAAGCTGCCGGGCAGTATCGTAAAACTGGAAAAGTTACAGGTCATCGACTTGGGATTTAACTGGTTTACAACATTTCCGGAGGCGCTTACACAGTTTGCTAATCTGGATGAGCTGGATATTTCCGGCAATAATCTCACCGAATTCCCCAGCAACCTGTTAGGGATCAAAAAACTGAATAAGTTACATATTAGAGGAAATCCATTCCTGACAGAAGACCGGGAGGTAAAATACGGGCAGCAATTCGGGCTGCTGAAATCGAAAAATATTGAAGTGTTTTATTGAAGCGTGGGGGCTTTTGGCAAAGGGCAAAGGGCTTTGGCATAGGGGAGGATGCAGAGCGTAGGGCATAGGGAATGGGGTAAAGGGTAAGCGTGCAGAGCCCAGGGTTCAAGGCATACCAGGGGCTTTGGAAAGAGGAGTAGTGCTGGTTTTCTCCATGCCCCAAATCCTAAGCCCTTTCCCCCATGCCTAGAGATTCCACCAATATGTAAACTTTAACACTACAGCTCTGTTTTTGACACGGAAATTTTCCGGCAGATAGTTATCCGTGTATACAAGAAAAAGATCCGATGCAGGTTTGTAGCGCCATTGTAATCTTGAATTGAGGTTGATATTGTCGGCCTGATTGTTATACTGAACAAAGGTGGTGAAAAACAATCTGTTGGTGAAGGTTACGTCTACTCTTGGCCCCACCAACCATAATTCCTTCCTGTTCCAAGGTGCGGGAAGTCGGATATCGTTGTAGTTTCCCGCCATTGCAATCGCGACGAAAGGTTGGAAACGATATCCTAATTCAGCTCGGAGGTTGTTGCGATGCCCTTCTTGATAATATCCACCAAAAACTGCCGAGGCATTATAGGTAAGTCGGTTTTGCGGACCGGAGGCGATATCAAATCCAGTCGATTTCCAGTGATGTTCAGAATTGGTTTCAAGCGTAAATCCTCCCAGATTGGTCGGGTCGAAAGGTCTTAATAATCTTACATAATTACTCGCTCCCCAAACTGAAATTGTTGCCCGGTTGATAAAGTTGATATTGTAGGAAAGAATATATTCCTGATCACTGACAGACTTATGATTGTCCCAATAAATGTTACTGACAAGTTTTGGACCATGGCTGATGATCCTCCTTGATTTTACAAAAAACAGATACGCAACATTCGGGCTGATTTTGTAATAACCCATCCGGGTAGCGTTAGGAACATAGCCTACTTCTGCGTTGTAATTTTTGCCTACATACTCATGCTGCCATTGCCAGGTGAAGTTTGCATTACTGAATTTAAGGTCTGCTGCATGAGAGTAGTCTTCGGTCGTTTTTCCCGGAGTAAAAGATTTCAGCACCATCACCTTACCTGTCCAGAGATTATTGGTGCTGGCCAGGTTAAATTCCGCACCTATATTTCGGTTAAAACGATTGGTGCCAGTATTACGCTCCGGAGAGAAGTTTACTGCATCCCGGTTCACAAAGAGTACTCTCACATTTGAACGTGAAAAAAGTTGTCGTTGTAAGGCGAAGACTGCATAGTTCTGGACAGGCGTGCTGTCTTGAGAGGATGTTTGTACATCCAGTACGCCTATCCGCCAGTTCTTATTCAGTTTACCACTCATGCGGGCTCCGAATTGTATGGGAACACCTAAACCGATCCTTCGGGAGAAAAACGGGCGAAGTGTGGCGTAACCGAAATTGGCAAAGAGATCAGCATTCTCCAGAAAGAACTGCCGGCGCTCAGGAAAGAACAGTTCAAACCGGTTGAGGTTGGTTTGCTGTACATCCACGTCCACTTGGGAGAAATCGGGATTCACGGTAAGATCAAGATTGAGCGACGGTGTGATACCAATTTTGACATCTCCACCAATAGTCGGTTTGTACTTGTTAGGTGTGTCCCGCTGGTAATCTCTGGTAAGGCGTGTGGCGGCATAGGGAATGAGCGAAATGTTCGGTCCGGGATTGGGAGGAGGTGTGTCCCAAACGAGCACCCCAGTATAGGCAAGCGAGGCCGAAGGAAACTGCCGCGGAACCGGAGCCCAGGCAGATTTTTCAGAAATGGTCAAATCCTGACGACTGAAGTTAATACCCCACTGCGTTATGCCCGGCTTGTACCGGATACTTTTGAAAGGGATGGCTGCTTCCCACACCCATTTCTCATCATCATTTTTTACTTCAGAAACCCACTTATTGTCCCAGCTCAGATCGACAGTTCCTCCATCGCCCTGCTGGCCATCCCACGGTGCTCCTGCAGCATTGGCTCCGAAGGAAAATCCGTTTGTACGATCATCGAAGGTATCCATGAACAGGAGAAAATTATCATTTTTTCCAAACGCAAAATCCCGCTTCAGAGATTCTACGATGATGGCCCCCTGTACAGGTTTGAAGTTGATAACGAGAATATACAGATTCTGTTTATCGTAGGCCATTCTTACCTCGGTCTTACTTCTGGAAAAGCTCGTATCCATAGGCGTAACCATGAAGAAATTGTCGGCAACCTGTGTGTTTTTCCATGCATCATCATCTGCGAGTCCATCAATATGAATCGTAGAAGAACTGGGGTGAATATGATAACGGTAATTTTCATTGGGTTTTTGTCCTTTGGCGTGGAAACTGGTGGCCAGAACCAGGACAAGCAGGAATAGGAAAGTAGAATTTTTCAAGGTGTCGGGGCTGTAGGATGTATTCAAAAAATGTCTCCCTCGTAAGGGAGACATGCATGTTATGGAACGTCGGTGTTTGCTTATTCTCTAAACCATTTGGCGTCGGCGTAGAAAGTGCCGAAGGGAATGAATGAAGCAAAAAAACTGAGAATCGATTTTTTAAAGGACCAGCTTCTTTCGATAGCCACCTGCATAAGCAACAGTACGTACAAAACAAATAAAACTCCATGAGCCATACCGACTACACTTACGACCTCGGGAATACCTGCCATATATTTGAGTGGCATTGCGATTCCTAGCAATACCAGCAACGAAACCCCTTCAAGAAATGCTATAATACGCAATCGCCCCAATGACGATTTTAAAAGAGAAGATATCATAAAATCAAGTTTATCAAAAGATGGACTATTCTTAGTCAAAGATAAAATTTTATTTTGGTGAAGAGGCAGTACAATTTTATTGTTTTCTTTACGGCACACATTAACCTACACAACAAACAATGAACAAAATTTGCCTTACGCTACTGCTGCTGTTGGGAGGGATATCCACCGTTTGGGCTCAAAAATACAAGGTAGCCGGAAAAGTACTTGACGTGAAAGGTGAAGCACTGCCTGGCGCGTCAGTCATTGAAAAGGGAACAAACAATGGCACCATCACCGATGAGAACGGATTTTACACACTCAATGTAATGTATACCAATGCGACCTTAATTGTGACTTTTGTAGGTTATAATAAAATTGAAAGAGAGATCGGTGGTAAGGGAACTCAGAATTTTACGCTTCAGAGTGCAACATTACTTAACCAGGTAACTGTGGTAGGTTCAAGAAATATGAATCGCTCGTCTACAGATACACCTGCACCCGTGGATATCATCAATATTCAGGAAATCACAACGAAACAGGGACAGCTGGATGTTAATCAGTTGCTTCAATTTGCTGCCCCATCTTTTAATTCTAACAGACAAACCGGGTCTGACGGTGCCGATCATGTGGATCCGGCTTCACTTCGTGGTTTAGGTCCGGATCAGACGTTGGTACTGATTAATGGTAAGCGCAGGCATCAGTCATCCTTAGTGAATATTTTCGGTACAAGAGGCCGCGGTAATACGGGAACAGACCTGAATGCTATTCCGGCAGCGGCCATTGAACGCATTGAAGTTTTAAGGGACGGAGCAGCTGCGCAGTATGGTTCGGATGCCATTGCAGGAGTAATTAATATTGTATTGAAAGAGCATGTAGATCAGCTTACCGCCAATGCAAATGCAGGTATTTATGCAGCCAAATACAGAGCGGATAACAGAGCATTTGATGGGCTGAACTACAATGCCAATGTGAACTATGGTCTGAGGATAGCAAAAAAAGGTTTTGTCAATATCACAGCGGATTATAATGAACGCGCTCACACCAACAGGGCTGCGACTCATGAGGATGATATGGTAAGAAGAGAATATGGAGATCCCAAGGTGACAAATGTGGCTTTGTATTACAATGCGATGATCCCTGTTTTGAAAAACGTACAGTTGTATAGTTTTGGCGGCCTCAATAAGCGTAAGGGTGATGCTTATGCCTGGACAAGAGGTGCAGACGACGACAGGAATATTCCTTCTATATATCCAAATGGATTTGATCCGATTATTGGCAGTGATATTGATGATCAGGCAATAATAGGGGGACTGAGGAGCGTATGGAAAGGCTGGAATATTGATGTGAGCAATACTTATGGATTCAATAAATTTGATTTTTCGGTACGAAATTCATTGAATCGTTCATTGGGACCAGATTCCAGAACGACTTTTGAAGCTGGCGGCTTTCAGTTGGGGCAAAATGTAAGTAACCTAAATTTTACCCGTTTTTACAAAGATGCATTTGAAGGACTGAACATAGCCTTCGGTGGAGAATACAGAACTGAACGTTACAAGATTTTTCAGGGTGATCGACCTTCTTATTATAATTACGATCTGATACATCAAGGCGGGGCGCAAGGGTTTCCTGGATTTAGTCCCGAGAATGAAGTCAATGAAAAGCGCTCAAACGTAGGTGGCTATCTGGATATAGAAGCGGATTTAAATAAAAAACTAATGGTGAATGTCGCCGGAAGGTTTGAAAACTACAGTGATTTCGGAAATACAGTAAATGGAAAGGCAGGTTTTAGATATAAGCTTAACGACAATTATGCAATCCGGGGCGCGGTTAGTACAGGTTTTCGTGCTCCGTCACTTGCGCAAAAGTATTTCAATTCCAGATTTACAAACTTTGTAGGCGGTCGGGCAGTAGAAGTTTTATTGGCGGGAAATGATACAGAGGTAACTAATTTGTTGGGCATTCCGAAGCTACGTCAGGAAACTTCTCAGAATGCAAGTTTGGGAGTTGCCATGAAACCTTCGTCGTCTTTTTCTGTTACAATAGACGGATATTATGTAAAAGTAAAAGATAGGGTTGTGCTGACAGGGCAGTTTAGTGATGAAGATAAAGATATCGGAAACCTGCTGAAATCTTTAAGGGTAGGAGAGGCGCAATTTTTTACCAATGCCCTTTCTTCTACCACAAGCTATGGAGTTGATGTTGTAGTTGCACATACTACAACTTTGGGCAAGGGAAGGCTCAATTCGACACTGGCCGCCAACTTCAATAAGATGGAGTTGGGAGCAATCAATACAAGCAGTAAGTTGGCCGGAAAGGAAGAGCAGTATTTCAGTGAGCGTGAACGTTACTTTGTACTTGCGTCTGCGCCGCCTTCTAAAATTAACCTCACTTTTGACTATACCGTTGATAAGGTGAGTTTCATGTTAAGAGCAGTTCGTTTCGGTGAGATAAGTTTGATTAACTGGAACTACGGCGAGGTAAAGAATACGGCAACCAAAGAGCTTTATTCTCCCGCTGACTTTACAGACATATACAGGGCAAAAGTGCAGTTGGATCTGACAGTTAATTACAAGTTTTCCAATAATATATCTGTCTCAGTCGGAGGAAGTAACATTCTCAATACTTATCCTGATATGCATACCCCTTCGCTTACCGAATCTGGTGGAGCATGGGATCCGGTTCAAATGGGTAGCAACGGCGCATTTTTCTTTACACGAGGGGGATTTAAGTTTTAGTAGATATGAAATGGTTTTTGGTTGGAGGTATTGTCAGTTTACTGGGTTTGTCAGCGCATAGTCAGCCATGTGCATTGCTTACGCAAACCTTTTCAATTGCAGATACGATCAAAAGAGACAGTAAGGAGTTATATGTCTTTCGGTTTAGTGATAAACAACTGAACGAGATCGGTGTGATTCCGGGGCTTGAAAAGGCTGTTACAGGCATGAGAAAGTTGCAAAAAACGCTGGATGAAGACCATGAATCCTTAAAGGAAGGAAATGTATGGCAACTGGATGTAAAACTCGCCACAAGGCAACTTGAAGAACTTAGAAAAGAGTGTCCCGAAACCCGTTTTCAGGTGTTTGAACGAGAATTGAATTATTACAGGAGTCAATTTCAGCCCAGGAGGGATAAAGAAAAATAATTTTGATAAGCCATAAAAAAGGAAACCGGTCAAAATATCTGTTTTGACCGGTTTCCTTTTTTAGTATAAATGATCAGATCACCTGAGCTTTTACTTTCCTTTTATTCGTATTGGAAGCTGCAGCATCCTTATCGCGCATTTTTATAAAATCTTTGAATCTACGTATTGTGGCCATAGTCATACCAATCATCAGAATGAATGTTCCCAGCCACAGAATGTTGATTAAAGGCTTCTCAGTAGCTTTCATGACAATAAAATCTCTTTGCGTAGTGTTGACCGCAAAAGAGAATTGACCGGTTTGCGGATTGATTTCCTGGAACTGAATACGCAGACCAAGGTCATTATTGACCTCTGTCTTGCGGGCTACCATGCGGTCACGGATTACGAATGAAGGTGTGATTACATATTCGTTCTCTTTATCCAGAACGCGGATCATTGCTTTTACAGCCGCGTCACCCGGTCCTAATGTTACACCATCAACAGAGTCTGTACGTACTACATTATCAAGAATGGCAACATAGTCATTCACAAAGAACGTGTCACGCATGCTTATTGTGAAATTCTCAGTCTGGCTCCATACCGGTTCGGCGGTAGGATTAGTTACCATGGATACGTAGGTGTACAAATCCTTATCTAATTTCCTGTTAATATCCGGAGAGGACACAATTCCACCCATTTGCGGATTGATCTGGACTCTTGGGAAAAGGTTAAATACACGACCAGAAGGCTCTCTGTACTCTATTTCATAATAAAAGTTCTCAGGGGAAACTGCGAGTGTATCACCTTTTGCATAGTATTGTTTATCATCTACGACAATATCTCTCAATGCTACAGCGCGGTAATCGTTTTCAATCAGATCGACCCAGCTCTTGGAGATATACCCGGGAATGTTACGTGGCTCTACGCGGACATCCCGCCAGGTGAGCATGTAATCGCCCATTTTTTCAGGCTTGTTGAGCCATAAGGTAATGTTCTCCTTGTTTTCTTTATTATCGTTGTTAGTAAACTCTTCACTGCGGGAAATCATCAACCCGGAATTGTTGATCGATACTACTTTTGTGTAGGCCGATGAAAACAATACACCAATAAGCATTAACGCAACGCCTATGTGTGTCACTGCGCCGCCAGACAGGTTATAATTTCCACGGATAATATTTAGCAAAATAGCACCGTTGGATACTATTGCAAAAATGGAAGCTGTTAGTAATACGATATACTGAATGTCTTTTACACCCTGAAACGTAATGACCGCAGCGCTGATAATCATGGTTAGCAGCAACGGATTATATAATGCCTGAAGCTTGTCTTTCCCAACACGTTTCCACCAGAAATACTGTCCTATACCCGTCAGGATAATGATGAGGGAAAAGAACCAAAGTTGGAATTTGTTGTAATGGCTGATTTGATCCGTTGGCAGAGCCAGGTTCAACACAGTTCCGAATGCTTCTGCTATTTTGTTATAGACAGGTATGGAGGTAGTGGCAAGAATCTGGAAACCGGAAAGGCAAAGCAGCGTAGCACCAATAAATATCCAGAACTCCTGTGAATAAGTAGAGACTTCTTCGTTATCGGAAGGCAGACCTTTCCAACGGTAAATGAGCAGTCCGACAGATAAAACTGTGAAAGTAAGCAGGTAAATCAGCAATTGTCCTGATAGTCCGAGATCAGTAAATGAATGGACTGATGCACTTCCTAATACGCCGCTTCGTGTCATGAAGGTGGAGTATAGAATAAGGACAAACGTGGTAATGGATAATATAAATGAGGTCTTCAGGGCAGTCGCGTTCTTGCGCGCTATAATCATCGTATGAATAGCAGCGATAAGTACGAGCCATGGAACGAAGGATGTGTTCTCAACCGGATCCCAGTTCCAATAGCTTCCGAAATTAAGCGTCTCGTAAGCCCAGTAAGCTCCCATTAAAATACCAATGCCCAATACAAGTGCAGAGAACAGGGCCCATGGTAAAGCCGGACGAATCCACTCTTTGATTTTTTTTGTCCACAATCCTGCAATGGCGAATGAGAAAGGTATCAGGGTAGATGCAAATCCGAGAAAGAGCGTAGGAGGGTGAATAACCATCCAGTAATTTTGCAGAAGCGGATTCATTCCATTTCCATCTTTAGGAATGAAATTCGGATCCATTTGATAGACCGGAATATCAGGCATTACTTCTTTTAATAAAAGAAATGGTGTTGATCCGATTTTAAAATCGAGACCGGGAACCACCACACCGAGTATCATTGACATCAGAAATGCCTGAACCAGAGCGAAAACCGTCATTACCGGTGCTTCCCAGGAACGGTTACTGAAGATCAGTATAGCGCCAAGTATAACATTCCAGAATATCCACAAAAGAAAACTACCTTCCTGTTGTTGCCAGAAACTGGAAATGATATATCCCGTTGGTAAAGCACGTGATGAGTTTTTCCATGCGTAATGGTATTCGAAATAGTGGTTTCCGATAATCCAGTAAAGAGAGAATACCACACCCATCACGGCTAGCAAATGTACTGCGTATGTGGCTCTGGCAAATCGTTTCCAGGTAAGTTCTTCTTCGGTTGGCAAATTGTTTTTTGCCGCCCTGAAATAAGCAAATGTCGCAACCAATGCTGAGACAAATGCAATAATGACTAGCAGGTGACCTGCGCTTCCTATGGTTGTATGAATCATGATTTAGCTACAGTCGCCTCAGTGGTTTCTAATTTTCCGTCTTCGTACTTCGATGGGCATTTCATCAGAATTTTCTCTGCATTAAATGTATTGCCTTGCATTTTTCCGATTACTACTACTTGCTCTGATTTATCAAAATCCTGAGGTTTAGTGCTTTTGTAGACTACACGTTGCGCAACATTATTGTTGTCAATAAGAGTAAATGCGAAATAGTTAGGATCGATCTCGGGTTGGTATTCCATTTCCAGGATTTGTCCTGCAGTATTTTTTTTGAGCTTGCCTACCACGTGAATACTTTCATTGTCTCCACCAGCAGCCATTTCTTTAGCTTTTGAAAAGTCTACATAAGTACTTGCGTCGCCAGCAGTGGAAACAATGATACCTATAGCAATGGCAACAATTATAAGGCCGAATAATTGGATCTTTTTCATAACTCTTACTTGATTTTTAATTCTTTTTCGATTTTTCCTACCTTGGATTCAAGACGCAGCAGGTTGATGAAGATACCTGCAAATATGATTGCTACGACAGCAACAACAACCCATATCTTCCCGTCTTCACGCATTTTGTCAGCCATGGGCACAGAAGAATCTACAGCTGTCTGGGCTATTGTATGTATGGATACTATCAGAAGTGAGAGTAGAAGAGGAAAGACTTTTTTCATGATATTCATAGTGACTGATTTCTTAACGAATATTTGATTTGAAATGTTTACTTTTTCCTGAAAATGTGTGTGTTTTTCATTACAAAGTTTTGTGATCTGCGGCAAGTTCTTCTTCCCTCAGCCGGTTTATTCTTTTGATCCTTACTCGCAGTTCAGCAGTCCAGAGACCCAGCAGAATCCATCCTATTATGGCAGGATAGAAGACTTTTCGAAGGTCATTATTCATATCATAAGAGCCAAAAGTACTGTTACCTCCACTGCCCGGATGAAGGGAATCAGTAAGACGAGGAAGTATATATATCAGCGGTACAAATACTGCAAAGGCAAAAATGTTATACACGGAAGCGATGCGGGCCCGGCGCTGCTCATCTTCGAAGGAGGATCTTAAAAGCATGTAGGCAAGATAAATCAGTATCCCAACTGCCGCTCCATTGAGTTTCGGATCATTCGGCCAGGGATCACCCCAGGTAAAATTAGCCCATAAAGAACCCGTAAGACAACCAAGGATACCATAAAACAGCCCGGCTTTTGCCAGTTCGCTGGCGATGTCATCGTGCCGGAGCTTTCCGCTGCGCAAATACATCAGTGAGTACACCATAGAGCTGAACAACAGCGTGGTCATAGCCAGCCAGAGCGCAACATGAAAGTAAGTATTCCGGATACTTTCGTTCAATATAGGCAGGTGAGGCACAGGCCCCATAAATCCCATAATTGCTACGTAAAGCAATAGTATGATGCACAGGACTTTCCACCACATTTTTTTCATTATCGTTTTACTTTAATAGAATTCAAACTTTAAAAATAACTTAGCTTCTCCACAGATAAGGGAAGAGAAGGTAACTCAATGTAATCACAATAAGATCAATAGATAGCAGCGTAATCATTTCATCATAACTTACACTCCAGTCCAGACCGTCCATTGCATTTTTCGCCAGTCGGATGGTCATCAACAGCATGGGCAGAATAATCGGAAAACTCAGAACAGCCATCAGTGTAGCGCTGTTATCGGCTTTAGAAGCAATGCCTGCAACAAGTGTAAGCACAGAGGAGAAACCGATAGCAGATAAACCAATACAAATCGTATATAATCCCAAATCGCCTACCTGGTTTCCCATGACAAAGGCATAGAAGATGAACCCTATACCTGACAAAAAAAGCATTACAACGGAATTGTAAATGATCTTGGATACAATAATAGCTTGCGGACTACACAAATTATAATAGTAAATCAACCGTCCATGTCGTTCCTGCGAGAAACTTTTAGCTACGGCATTCACGGCCGAAAACAATGTAATAATCCAGAATAGTGTGTTCCAAACAATAGGAGTGAGCTGATTGCGACGAAGGCTGAAACTCAGGTAACAGATAAACACCGTGCTGACGACATAGAGCAACATGCCGCTCAGGGCATATTTCTGCCGCCATTCAAGCGTAAATTCTTTCCAGATCAGGGCTCTTATCTCGTTCAATACAATAGGCAGTCGGCAGTCAGCTCAGGGCTTTCTGCACAGTGGTTAATTTATCTCACCGCGCTTGTCTCTTTCGCGCTGCAAAAGTACTACATAAAGCCTCAGGGTGATAACAAAATGATCATGATTTTGCATGATCAAAATATGTATTTAACCCTAATTCCCCGCCAACAGTTTGAATTCCGAGCTGTTAATGCTTAATTTGCATTTTAAGTATATTGAATCTAAATAAGGATATATGGCGGAGAGAACAGTATCTCACCTCAGGAAGGGGGAAAAGGGGATCATAAAGTCTTTTTCGGATCAAGTGATGTCATTGAAATTGTTGGAAATGGGGTGTTTGCCCGGTTCGGAAGTGCGACTGGATTTTATAGCGCCATTTGGAGATCCGATTTGCATTAATGTAGGTGGAAACTACAGTTTATCACTGAGACTCAACGAAGCTTCTGTCATTATCCTGGAATAAAATCCGATTACCAATCATTTATTGCTTTTCCTTTGAAATCTGAAAATATAAAAATTGCGTTGGTCGGAAATCCCAACGCAGGTAAATCTACATTGTTCAACGCGCTGACGGGTTTACGTCAGAAAACGGGTAATTTTCCCGGCGTAACGGTAGAAAAAAAATCCGGAACATTTACGTTGAAAGGTGCTCAGGGAGAGCGTCCCAGAGAAGTTACATTGGTTGATTTGCCGGGAACTTACAGTATTTATCCCAAGGCGAAGGATGAAACTGTTGTGATGGATATTCTGGCGAATCCGAAACATCCGGATTTTCCTGCTGCGATTATTGTAGTAGCCGATGCATCCAACCTGATGCGGAATTTGTTGCTTTTTACTGAAATTAATGATCTTGGTATTCCAGCTGTATTGGCACTGAACATGCTTGATGTAGCCACCAGCATGAATCTGACGGTGAATGCGGTACAGTTAGCTATGCAGTTGAATGTTCCCGTTGTACGGATTAATGCCAGAACAGGCGAAGGTATGGCTAATCTTCACAATGCAGTGAGTCAGGTAATTAGCCAGACAGACAGGCAGAAACTACCATGCTTTTATGAGGCTAACGCATCAGAAGAAAAGTTAATTGAAGAAGTTAAGAAAGAATATCATCTTGATAATGACTATCTGGCACTACAATATGTTTGTCAGCATGATAATTTTTCATTTGTGCCTACAGCTCAGAGAGTGAAACTGGATGAATTGATAGATAAACATCAATTCGATGAAAATGCCTTTTTGGCAAACGAAACCATTCAGCGTTACAAAAAAATAAAACCTATTGTCGAAAAGGCTGTCAAAACGGAAGGCATTACAGAGCAACCTTACTGGACCAGAAAGCTTGATGCCGTTCTGCTTCATCCTGTCTGGGGATACGTAACATTTTTGATGGTACTGATGGTAGTATTTCAGGCAATCTTTGCATGGGCGTCGTACCCGATGGATATGATTGATGCAGGTACAGCCGCCACCGTCGAATGGGTTAAAGGAGTATTGCCGGAAGGCGTTCTTAATGATTTGATCACGGATGGTATTATGGCAGGTATTGGAGGGATTATCATATTCATCCCGCAGATTGCGATCCTTTTCGGTCTGGTTTCCATTTTAGAGGAATCGGGATATATGGCCAGGGTGATGGTGATTATGGATAAAATGATGCGCAAGTTTGGTCTGAATGGGAGAAGTGTGGTTCCATTGATTTCGGGTGTGGCCTGTGCAGTGCCCGCAATCATGACGACCAGAAGTATTAGTAGCAGATACGAGCGTTTACTTACCATCATGGTTACACCTCTGATGAGCTGCTCTGCTCGTCTGCCAATTTATGCAATTCTGATCGCATTGGTTGTTCCGGAAACAAAGGTGCTTGGGTTTTTTAATTTGCAAGGGCTTGTACTTTTAGGACTTTACCTCTTAGGCCTGATAGGTGCGCTTTTGACAGCGTGGCTACTTTCATTGTTCCTTAAAAGAAAGGAAATTGGTTATTTTATGTTGGAAATGCCATCATATAAATTACCGAGATGGGGTCATGTTGGTTACACGATGCTGGAAAGCGTGAAGTCTTTTGTTTTTCAGGCGGGCAAGGTGATCATGGCAATTTCTATCATCTTATGGGTATTGGCATCTTACGGCCCGGGCGACAGAATGGACAACGCCGAAGCGCTGGTAACAGAACAAATGAAAGCACAACCTCAGCAAGAGATTGATGCTGCTATAGCCTCCGTACGATTGGAAAATTCTTATGCTGGTAGTTTTGGTCATATTATTGAGCCGGTTATAAAACCTTTGGGTTATGACTGGAAAATGGGCATTGCTTTACTTGCGTCATTCGCGGCTCGTGAAGTTTTCGTAGGTACTATGGCAACCATTTATAGTATCAGTGGAGACAGTGAGGATGTGCTCACTGTAAAGGAACGATTGATCCAGGAGAAGAATCCAGATACGGGAGGACCTATGTACACACCTGCTGTCTGCTATTCATTGTTGGTATTTTATGTATTTGCGATGATGTGTATGAGTACTATTGCAGTAGTATACCGCGAAACACATGGTTGGAAATGGCCTATGATTCAGCTCGCATATCTTACTGTTCTGGCGTATATCTCTGCTCTGGCTGTTTATCAGCTGATGTCCTGATACGGCGGTCTTCGCGACTGCGGTCTGCATGCGCCAGCAGGCTGAACGCTTCCGGGGGTATAGTTTAAATCTCCGTTCAGTCCGTCTACGACGTACAGACCGGGGAGCATCGTTCAGTCCGTCTGCGACGTACAGACCGAGGATGGCTACCAGCTCAGGTTTTCGGCCACGTCGGAAGCAATTAAAGCACTCATTCCACGTATTTCGGCAGCTTGATCGCCTGCCTTGCCGTGTTGATAGACGCCGAGGATTGCTGCATCCTGAGGTTTATAGCCCTGAGCAAGAAGCGCACTAATAACACCTGTTAATACGTCGCCCGTTCCACCGGTAGCCATTCCTGGATTGCCGGTGGAGTTAAAATGGACCTCACCGTTTGGCAGCACTACGGCAGTATTGGCTCCCTTAAGACACAGAATGACCTTATACCTTTTTGAAAAATCCCTTGCCAGTTCCAGTCTATCAAACTCATTGCTGCTTTTTCCGGCAAGTCTTTGAAATTCCTTGGGATGGGGTGTTAAAATAGTATATGAGGGAAGCTTTTCCATCAGATGAGAATTTTCTGAAAGCATATTAAGTGCATCAGCATCTATAATCAAAGGTGCTTTGGTAGTTGTTAGCAGTTGCTGGAGTACACTTAGCGTTTCTTTTTCTTTTCCCAATCCGGGACCAATTCCAATGGCAGAATAAGGGGAAAGGTCTGGTAAATTTGTGATATGTCTGTGGTGCTTATCAACTGTTACCATGGCTTCAGGGTTGGATATCTGCATCATTTCATACCCGCATTCAGGAACGTGCATCGATAATAATCCTACTCCTGACCTCAAACAAGCCTTCCCTGCCAGCACCGCTGCTCCCATTTTGCCATAACTACCTGCAATAATCAGCGCATGACCGAACGTGCCTTTATGAGAGAATTTTTTATGAGGAATAATCAGTGCCTCAGCTCCTTCCTTATCGGTAAAATAATATTGTGTGTCAGTATTTTGAACGTATTCCGGATGAAGTCCGATATCTGTGATATGCCAGTTGCCGGTATACTCCGCATTTTGTGGAAGTAAAAAAGCCAGCTTAGGGAATTGGAATGAAACCGTACAGGAAGGTTTAAGTATCGTGTCGCTTTCCTGGTTGCTTTTGTCGGCAAACAATCCGCTGGCAATATCCACAGCAACAACTTTATTGGGATAGGTATTGATAGTTGCAATCACATCTGCGACGAGTCCTTCTGCCGGGCGGGAAAGACCGGACCCCAAAATGGCATCCACAATTACCATTTTAGGTGATAATCCCGGAATGTCTTTCACAACACGCACGTGAACAGGGCTGAGATGATTTTTCAGCCTTTCCAAATTTTCCTGGAAGTCTGGTGAGCAATTTTCAGAATGTTCAATAATAAACACCTGCACGTGGTAACCTTTCTCACATAATAACCTGGCGATAGCCAGACCATCACCTCCATTATTTCCCTTGCCGCAAAAAAGAACCACCGGCCTTGTATGGACAAACTGGTCGCAGAAATATCTTACGAATGCTTGGGAAGCCCGCTCCATGAGATCAAGTGATGAAATGGGTTCGTGTGCAATGGTGTAGCGATCTGCTTCCCGGATTTGCTCGCTGCTGAATATTTTCATCTGGTATAATTTGGACTTAAAGAGTCATTGAGTTAAAAATATTAAGCCTGTGGCAAATCTCACGCATATTTTTAGCAATAATTTAGCATAAAACAGTGTGGTACTTTCTTTTACAGAGAAAAAAAATTAGCTTTGCACTCGTTTTCTCAAAAGCTGTTTTGAATGAAGGGGCGTCACCCCATCCGCTGGAAACTGCTCAATTATCTAATTTTATAAAAAACATTCGTCATGAGCGAACTAATTAAACTCGTAGAAGCTACGATTGAAAATCGTAAGGCCGAGTATCCTGATTTTAAATCAGGCGACACGATCAACGTACACGTTAAGATCAAAGAAGGTAACAAAGAGCGTATTCAGCAATTTCAAGGTACTGTAATGCAGCGTCGTAACCTTGGCGGAAGCGGTGAAACTTTCACAGTACGTAAGATATCTAACGGAATCGCGGTTGAACGTGTATTCCCAATCCTTTCTCCAACTCTTGCTAAGATTGAGTTGCTACGTCGCGGTAAAGTTCGCCGTGCACGTCTGTTCTTCTTACGTGGACGTCAGGGTAAAGCAGCACGTATTAAGGAGCTTAAGGTTGCAAAAGCGCCAAAAAAATAGGTCAAGCTTAAAGAATTTAAAGCCCTGTAACGATGATTGTTGCAGGGCTTTTTTTAGTTATCTGCCGTTAAGTGGCCGAGTCAATCCCATATTTATTGTAGAAATTGAACCTATCTCATTTCAGTTTTAGTTAATGAGAAAAGCTATAGCCGTTAAGCTAATAGCCAAAAGCTATTGATAATGAAAATAACATTTTATAAATACCAGGGTACCGGAAATGATTTTGTCATGATCGATGACCGTGATGGAAATTTTCCGGCTTCTCAGGAATTGATTGCAGCTTTGTGTCACCGCAGATTTGGGATAGGGGCAGATGGGCTTATCCTTCTTCAAAATGACGAACAATACGATTTCAGGATGGTGTATTTCAATGCAGACGGGGCAGAAGGAAGTATGTGTGGAAACGGAGGACGTTGCTTTGTACGATTTGCGCACGATCTAGGACTTTTTGAGACCAATACAACCTTTATCGCTGTCGATGGACCACATGAAGCGACGGCCTTTGCTGGTATCATTCGTTTGAAAATGTCACCGGTTAATCAGGTTGAAGTACATGAAGAATACGACTTTATGAATACCGGTTCACCTCATTACGTCACCTATGTTGATGATATCAAAGCGGCTGACGTGGTGGATATTGGTAAGGATATCCGTTACGGTCCGGTATTTGGCCCGGCTGGAGGAACTAATGTCAATTTTATACAAGTATTGGAAGATAATCATCTGAGCGTAAGAACCTACGAAAGAGGTGTAGAAGATGAAACGTATTCCTGCGGAACAGGTGTTACTGCCTGTGCTTTGTCTGCACATATACGGGAAGGCTGGGGAAGTCCGATCGCCGTTGAAACTTTGGGCGGATCACTACAGGTAGCTTTTAACGCTACAGGAGCGAACCAATTCGATGACATTTATTTGATTGGTCCTGCAGTCAGGGTGTTTGAGGGAGTTCAGGAAGTTTAAGCTTATAACAGTTTACACTTACATGTATTAAAGTATTTTGAATGCCATGGGAATATTTATTTTCATGGCATTTTTATTGTTAGAGTAGTTTTCTGTGGTTTAATCGTTTTGACATTTAGACAAATCGTCACTAATCTTTTTGATTAAATCTTTCTAAAATTCTATCGCTTCTGGTTTTTATACAGGTATCAATTGCTACATTAGGTACTGTTTTGGCGCAAAAGGCTCAGGAACAAATTCTTATTAAAGCGGGGCAACGATATGCTTCGGAGAAGAAGGTCTTTCTAAAAAATCAGCAGATACTTATTAAGGGTAATCGGATACTAAAAGTGGGATAGAAAATAGAAATCTCCAAAGGTACGGTCGTTCTTGATTACAGCAATGCAACGGTAAGTCCGGGGCTGATCGATGCGCATACACATATCCTTACTAATCAAGGTCTGAAAGAACCGCTTTCGGTTGATACTGTCATGCAATCGCCCGAAAGTAGAGTTTTAAGAGCAGCTCATTATGCCAAAACTTATCTGGAAGCAGGTTTTACAACTATACGGGACTTGGGTAATTCGGGACAGTATCTGGACATTGAAGTTCGGAATGCCATTAATAAAGGTTATATCGATGGGCCAAGAATGTTAGTTTCCGGACCGATTATTGGTTCTATGGACGGACAATTGGATGGTTTACCAGTTGCAGACTTCGAAAGAGTTTCAAAGCAGGAATACAGTATGGTGAGCGGTGTTGCAGAAGCAATCAAAGCTGTAAAGGAACATATCGTACAAGGTGTAAATGTGATAAAGATTATGGCGATTGGTAACCGGCTGACTCTGCATCCGGAGGAAATAAAGGCAATTGTACAAACTGCACATGGACAGCGAGTAAAAGTAACAGCGCATTGTGATCGGGACTGGGCAGCTCAGGCAGCTATTGAAAGAGGTGTAGATGGTATTGAGCATGGGTATAGCTTCAGAGATACCACTTTTAGACTGATGGCAAAAAAAGGAATTTATCTGGTACCTACTTACGGTTCAATGGATGGTTTTATCCGGTATCATAAGCTGACACATCAGGAATACAACGCAGATGAAATTAAGAAAAGTATTGAGCCCTGGGGTAAAGGCTTGTTGCGTGCTAATGAGTTGGGAGTTATGATTGTAGCGGGATCTAATGCATACCATCATATGAAAATAGTGAGAGGTGATGACGCAAAATATACGCTATCAGGTTATTTTGATTATGGTCTTTCAGCGGAAGATGTGTTGAAAACATCAACTGCAAACGCGGCTATTGCGCTTGAAATGCAAGATGAAATTGGGGTAATCAAAGCAAATGCTTTGGCAGATATCACAGTGTTTGACGGAGATCTTAGGAAAGATTTTAAGAAGGTTCCTTTTGATTGTTAGAATGGTCATGAAAGACGGAGTGATACAGTATCAGAAATGAGCCACATTATTTATTCTGATTCAATAATTCCTCCTTTCACATGCAGAATGGTTTTATCCAGCCATTCAGGAATACGGCAGTAATCCATTGCAGCTACTTTGCTCCGAACGCCATTGGTACAGATGACAATGATTGTTTCAAATGATTCAACCAAAGATCGTTGCTCACGGATTTCTGCAAGTGGTATATTCAAACCTCCTTCGTTGAATTCTTCAAATTCCCATTTCTCTCTTACGTCAATAAGAACCGTTTTGGGTCGATTCACCTTTTGTCGTGCTTCAGAAAGTGATATATCAGAAAAAGTATTTTTGGTCATAATGCGAAGATGTTAGTCAAAAAATAACCGCAAAGTAAACGATGAGGTTCACATTGCGGTTATCCGTTTTTCTTCCTGATTTATCGCATGGTGCTGTAAGGGTGATCCTTTACGACCGGGATATTTTTTGCAATGAGTTTGTGAATATCTTTCAGATAACCTTTTTCTTCCACATCACAGAATGACAGAGCAATTCCTTTTGCGCCTGCTCTTCCGGTTCGGCCTATGCGGTGAACGTATGTTTCAGGAATATTGGGAATTTCATAGTTGATAACGTGCGTTAAATCATCCACGTCAATTCCACGTGCGGCGATGTCTGTTGCTACCAGCACACGTGTGGTTTGGCTTTTAAAGTTCTTCAGCGCATTCTGACGGGCATTCTGTGATTTATTCCCGTGAATGGCTTCTGAGGTTACACCTGCTTTGCGTAAAACCTTTACTACTTTATCTGCGCCGTGTTTTGTTCTGGTAAAGACCAATGCCGTAGCAATAGTCTGGTCACTTAATATATGCAGCAACAGAGAATTTTTATCAGACTTATTAACAAAGAATACCGACTGGTTAATTGTATCTGCGGTAGAGGAAACGGGTGTCACTTCTACTTTAGCTGGTCTTGTCAGAATGGTGTCCGCCAACGTCATAATCGCAGGTGGCATCGTAGCTGAGAAGAAAAGAGACTGGCGTTTTGGAGGCAAAAGTTTAAGTATTTTCTTCACGTCGTGTACAAAACCCATATCCAGCATACGGTCGGCTTCATCCAGAACGAATATTTCCAGCTGATTAAGCTTGATAAAACCCTGATTGATCAGATCCAGCAAACGGCCGGGTGTTGCGATCAGGACATCTATACCTCTATGCAGGGCATCTGTTTGTGGTTTCTGTCCTACACCTCCAAAAATAACGGTATGCCTTATATCTGTATGTCTTCCGTAAGCCGAAAAACTTTCTCCGATCTGAATGGCCAACTCGCGTGTAGGTGTAAGGATCAACGTTCTGATTCTTGATTTTTCCCATTTTTCCAGCGGTTTGTTCTGAAGAAGCTGTAAAATAGGTATTGCAAATGCTGCTGTCTTTCCGGTTCCGGTTTGAGCGCAGCCCAGTAAATCTTTTTGTTGAAGAATAAATGGTATTGCTTTCGACTGAATGGGGGTAGGTTTTGTGTATCCTTCTTCCGTCAGAGCCCGGGATATGGGCTCAATGAGGTCTAATTCCTGAAATGTCATTTGGTTGTGTTAAAGCGCTCTACCAAAATATTTCATAAATGGAAAGAGCAAAAAATAAATCAGCTGTACACAGATCTGGCGTGTACACTTATCGTCTAACAGATTTAGATTCTTAATCGTTCATGGCATACTATATGGCGCACACACTTCTCACAGATAAATGTTCTCTGTGAATTTAAAATCATGTAACTTTTGTCCTGTTTTTCGTTTCTTTGTCACTGTAACCGGAGATATAATCAATATCGGGCCATCTTTTTATCCTTCATCATTCAGGAAAATTTAAAATGAAAAATCAAATCTTTTGTCTTCTTATCTTCCATGTATTTCTGTCTTACAGCTATGCCCAGGATGTGATTGTTCGTAAAAACGGAACTACGATAGAAGGAAGGGTAACTGAGGTGGGTATAGATAAAATAACCTACAAACTTGGAAAGTCTGCTGACGGCGCCAATTTTATAATCAGAAAAGGCGAGGTAAAACAGATTGAGTTTGAAAATGGAGAAACGGTATCTATGAACCCGAGTCAAGCCAGAGTAAAAAGGAATCCGACGAATAATATGGATGAGGCATTTGGACGTAACATGATCAATTTTTCTCCATTTAAAGTGCTGGATAGCGGGCCTGGTATTGGCGTGAATTACGAGCGCATTGTTGGCACAAGGCGATTGTTCGGCATTACATTGCCATTAAGCGTGACGTTTCCGGACACTTACCTATTTTCATCCAGCTCCGGTTCACCGAATAACAGCATGTTTTATTTTTCTCCGGGATTTAAAATATATCCTTTCGGACAGAAAAAGGTAACCTATGCGGTAGGACCTCATTTATTCACATCTTTTGGTAAGGTGAGGAATTACATAAGTGTCTTCGATCCGGTGAGAAACACCTATATCGGATCAGAAACGACCAGAAATAATTTTCGTTTCGGTGTATTAGTCAATAACTATGTGAATTTCCAGATTACACCTCAGTTCCAGATCGGACTTAACGCCGGCCTGGGCTCACGTTATATCGACCGTGAAACTGTGAACGTAGTGGATTATCATTTCAATAGGATTAAAGTTACAGGTGAGTTCAACTTCAATCTCGGTTTTCGTTTCTAATTCACCAATCTGAAAACAGGATAACGCTGATATTCTTTTTCGGCATATGGAGAGTTTTCATAGATGAAATTTAATTGAGCGTCCCCGCTTTTTGCAAATTCAGGGTCGCTCTTTTTCTTTTCTTCCAATTTGGTTTTCAGCTCCGGTGAACTTTTTAACAATTCTTCTGCCAGATCTTCAAATACATAGGCTGAAAAATGTTCCTTGGCTTGCAGAATGGTATCAAAAAAATTCCATTTGAAAAACGAGTCGACACCTTTCGGTTCCAGCGTTTCAACAATGTACCGGTTAGTCCACTGATTTACCGGAATGTACCAGTCTCCCTTTCTGAATTTTACTCTTTGATTTTCAGTTTTCAGCGTAACGCCATTGTGCCAGTAATGTCCTTCAAAAGGTTGCTTTGGTGATTCATAGGATGTGATGTAATAGGTCTCTACCTGCAGTTCTTCATCTTTTTCCAACTGTCGCATTTGAACCTGATTGAGTTTGAGCAGGTCTATCACATTAAACCATCCCTGTGGAATGATATAAGCCCTTGGTCTGGAAACCACATCCAATGGTACATAGGTGTCATAAAAAGGAATAGATTTGGTGAATGGACGGGTGCGGTCATAATGCAGCCTGTCATGCCCACTCACTTTACTGGAAATGTATTCAGCTTCAAATCCCCGGAAGTCAATGGTAGCACTTTTTTCCTTGTTTACTTGCCAGTTAACAGCAAATTTCTCCTGCGTTTTAACAGACTCCTTCGTTTCTTTCCGCAACTGAATCAGCTTTGCAGAATGATTACCCAAAAATTTAAGATTTCCATGCAAATAGGCATAAGTAGCTTTTACTCTCTGATCATATGGCTTCAGCATATGCGTTTCTGTCATGACACCAATTGTGTGAAACAAAGCTGCATATCCGGTGGAATATCTTGGCCAGTCAGGAAACTGAACAAATCCTTTATCCGGTGTTTGTCCCCATGCATTCACATAAGGTGTCGCTTCAAAGCCGGAATCCTTCAAATATTGGTACATGTAGGGTAGGAATGTTTTCTCATTAAATTCTCCTAACACCCCGCCTAATTTATCCTTCTGGGCATAATCCAATGTCATCACGTATTGGTAGTCGGCTCCGTTGCTCACATGCGTATCCGCAAATAAATCTGGATCGAGCTTGTGAAATAGTGCTGCAAAGCTTCTTGCATTGCGTGTGTCATTTTTGATAAAATCGCGGTTGAGGTCGAAGTTTCGGGCGTTTCCGCGAAAACCATATTCTTCTGGGCCATTCTGGTTGGTCCGAGTAGTGCTGTTGCGATTCAGTGCGCCACCGATGTTATAAAACGGAATAATAGCCAGCACTGTGTTTTGCATTTCCAGGAATTTGCTTGGATTAAGTACTATATCACGTAGCAACATCATCGAAGCATCAACACCGTCAGGTTCACCTGGATGTATTGCATTATTGATCAGAAAAATTGCTTTTCCCTGTGCTTTCAGTTTTTTGATGTCAAACACCTTATTTTTTGAATACAGCACAAGATGTAAAGGTAGACCACTGTCGGTTGGCCCCTCCTGACTTATCTGAATCTGCGGGAAATCCTTTGCCAGTCTTTTATAAAATGCGATCCCCTCTTCGTAAGTGGGTGTTTGGCTTCCACCACTTTTCTCAAATATGGTTTCATACTGCCCAAATGTCGGAGAAATAAATCCAAAGCATAACAAGACATAAAGCAGGCGCATAGCATTCCGAGGGATTAGTGCTGTTTGACAAAAAACTGAAAATAGGTATAAAATTCGGAGAAAGATACGGCCTATGAGTAATTGGAGAATAATGTAAATCGAATGGATAATATTTTTAAAACTGTTGTGAGAATTCAATTAGAATCCTATTAGAAATACCCGTTTAAACCATGTTAGCCTTTCATTTGAGGCCATTTTTTACTATTTTGGGCTATTACAAAATTTTCTATATGGAGTTATACTATTCATTTTCAGCCTTAATCGTTCTATCAGCCGTCTTTTCGTATCTTAATGCGAGGTATCTCAAATTACCCGCATCTATCGGTATTATGGTCATTGCCTTATTGGTCTCATTAGGTTTACTGGCCACGGATAATGTCTTCCCACATACCTTTGATAGCATCACCAAACTCATTGCCAGTATCGACTTTACAGAGATTCTGATGGGAGCGATGCTTAATTTCCTGCTTTTTGCGGGCGCTATACACCTACATTTAGAAGATCTTAGGGAGCAAAGGCTTCCGGTCATCATTTTTTCAACCGTCAGTGTGGTGATTTCCACCTTTGTGGTCGCTTTCCTGCTCTATCATGCATTGGTTTTCGTAGATCTTCCTATTCCTTTTATTCAATGTCTTGTATTTGGTGCACTTATTTCGCCTACAGATCCTATTGCAGTATTGGGCATCTTGAAACAGGCGGGTGTTCCGAAATCTCTGGAAACGAAGATTGCCGGAGAATCACTTTTCAATGATGGTATGGCCGTTGTGGTTTTTATTGTAATGATTGCACTGGCACGTGGAGAAGAAATTAATACATCATTTGAAGGTATTTCTCTGCTGTTGGCTAAGGAGGCGCTTGGTGGAATTGTGTTGGGGCTGGTGCTTGGCGTGATCGGTTCTCAAATGATATACAGAGTTGATGGCTACAACGTGCACGTACTGATAACACTCGCCATTGTCATGGGCGGACACCTTGCAGCGCAGGCATTACATATGTCCGGGCCATTGGCAATGGTTGCAGCAGGTTTGGTGGTTGGAAATTATGGTAAAAATCTGGGGGGCGTATCTGAAGATGAACGGGATTATATTGATAAGTTCTGGGAGCTGATCGATGAAATCCTGAATGCAATCCTATTCCTGATTATCGGTTTTGAGCTGTTATTGATTCCGGATCTGAGGCAATATGCCCTGATTGGAGCTATCACAATTGCTATTGTACTGTTTGCCAGGTTTGTGTCGATTTATCTGCCAGTCAAACTTATACCGTTCCGAAATAAATTTGGCCGCAAATCCATTACCATTCTGGTGTGGGGAGGTTTGAGAGGAGGTGTGTCGATTGCACTGGCTCTGTCAATAGACAACTATTTGCATAAAGATCTCTTGCTGGCAATCACTTATTTCGTAGTCTTGTTCTCGATAATTGTTCAGGGACTTACAGTTGGAAAACTTACCAAGAAGATGGAAAACCTGTAAGGTCTGAAAAATAATTGTTAAACGTGGTCTGCAGTTTTTTCACAATTGCAGACCACGTTTTTTTATAAACGCTCAGAGGAAACCAACTGGTTTATTTTTGTATTGATCTTGTTTAACCACAGATATTGTCCTTCGCAGGTCCAGTGGGAGTCACCATGCAAGTAACTCTTGGTTCCCAATCTTTCAAAATCCGTATAAACATCTACAAATTCAAGCTTTAGATCACGGTGCTGATAGATTCTGTCAATAAGCTGATTATACTGCCCGTATTCCGGCATCAGAACAGATACTTTGTTGGGGATAATTGATAAAATCACCTGATCAAATCCCAGCTTCTCAGCCAGCATTTTACTTTCATTCAGGTTTATTACCAAGGTATCAATCTCCGTATTTTCTATCTCAGCAAAGGAAGATGTAAATACCGTTGTATCGGTATCTGTATCCATATAGTAAACCAGATCCCGCCCATCATTAATGCGCGTTACTTCTTGATTTGTCCTGTCGAATACTTTTAAATTAAAGTTGGCTTTCCACTCTTTGAGAGCAAGAATGAAGTCGTTTTGAAAAAGGAATTCATCCAGTCTTCCCTCGGTAGCTTTTGAATTGAAAACGCCGTCCAACGTCGACATCCATGTAGGCTGGTGTCCATTATCAACGAATGTTCGCGAGTCCGGTATGATGTTATGGATCGGATTCGTCAGAAACTTTTCCCTAAGATGCCTTTCTACTGTCTCCAGCAACAATATGTTGATCTCAGACGTATCAGGGCTGAAATGCAATGTCTCGCTCCAATGCAGATAAGTATATGCATCAGCATTGAAATCCTTTTTATCCACTCTCAATTTTTCAGTGAAGCTATCACCGATCACATAGAGATGTATGCGCTTATTGGTTGCCTTAGGGGGGGGCGTGTATGCATTACAGGATTTTGCCGGATCTTTGAATTTTGACAAATTTGAAAGTCTGTAAAGATCACCATAACGATAACTATCTGTTTTGGAAACTTTTGAGCTGAGATCAGAATTTAATCCAACCATCCAAACAAAGATTCCCAATACTAAAACGCTATATCTGAGGTATTTCATTTATCTGAGCTTAATAGACCAAACCTGTATTTTTTTCTCCGACCTGCTGAATATAAGTAGCTTGTAGTAACCGGGTTGATAGGTCAGCTGGACAGGCATTTCGGATGGAATAGCTTTGTCACCCAGTCGTTTACCACTCATATCAAACAAGGTAGTGTAGTTGCCGGATCGGATGCTGATAAAGCGGTTATCTACACCAAAGAAGTGATATTGTATCACAGAATTCGGCAAAATATCTTTGATTTCAAATAGCTCCTGTCCTTCCTTGGTAAGTATGGCCGTTTTGGAGAATGCAGATCGAACAACGATCCAATCCTGCGAATTGCGATCAAAGAGTGTCTTAAATCTGGATCCGGGCTCGGGCCTCAACAGTTGAATCCTGGAAGCTACTTTCCCATCCTGGCTAATCCTGATCAGTTCTCCTGAAACGCTTACCCCAACCAGTTCTGGTTGCCCGTTCGCTGCGTTTTGCGACCACGTAAACGGACTTTCTGTTCTGGTAAGTATATCAACAGGAAAGCCGGGACGTACCATTCCATTCTCTTTGAGAAGGAAAATTTTTCCATTCTGCTGTGTAACGATAAAACCTCTGTTTCCTATCTGGTTCAAGGCTACAACCGGACTTTGGATATTTTCAAATTTAACAGAGCGATTGAGTTTACGGATTCGTTTGCTGACACTTTCCCATACAAACAATTCCTGAGCTTGTGTTTGGACAATAAATCGATTACTGCCATCATACCCTCCGTCGATCAGATACAAATCCGATATAGGGCTGTTGGACGGAAGTGATTCTGTAAATATGGAAATCCGGGAAGAGTCGTCTTCGTCCAGCGCATAAATCGATTGCTCCGTAGCAAAGATTCTTTGTTCCCTGCCAATATTGAGGAAGTCCACCTTGTATGCAGCAGTACGTATAGGACCATTGAGTTTGGTAATTACCTCTGTTTTGCCCGTTCTTAAGTCACTGGTTCGCAACAAACTGTTTTTGTCATCTGTCAGAAGAATTTCGGAGCTGCCATCCAGCGGGTTTTGTAGTGCTGGTAACTGGCTATCGTATATCACAGGCCATTCCACATCTATATTCAGGAAAGTCCGATTCAGTACTTTTTGCGGTGTAAGCCTTTTTTTGGGATAGAGCGTGATTTCCGGAATGGCTTTACCGTCCTCATATTGACATTCAAATACAGCAGATTCGATTTTGGAAAGCATATCCGTATAGCTCTTTCCTGATTTTCCAGCCCTGGACTGTGCCTTCCGGAGATTTACAACCATTGACAGCTGTGCTTCGGATTTTTTAGCAGAAAGTACACTATCATATTCCGGTGATTGTTGCCAAGTCATATGGTTTTCATAGTCCACAATATAATTCTGCAGGACCTGGGAATTGTTGCTGATGACAAGATAAGGGGCAATATATGTGATATAGCTGACCGGAAATCCGGCAAACATGCTGCCATATAGCGCTGATGGGAGTTCAGAAATGCCTACTGAAAAAATGTCGTATCCCTGGTATTTATCAAGAGATACATTAGCTTCTTCATTGGATAATCTGGCCAGCTTTTGCAGAACCGGCCTCAGCTTATCATAATTGGAGAATTCTGCCAACATAATTTTTGCATCGGTGATACTGTTGTTTTCTTCCAATTGACAAAGAATAAACTCGGATCCTGTATTTTCAGGCAGCATTGTGCTCTCCTTGCCCAATATGTAGTTCAGTTTTTCCCAGGATTCACCACCATTCTTTTTATGCCATTTCAGGTATTTCTTCTTGAATGCCGTCTTGTCGCTTCCTGCAAAACGGTAGAAGTAGGAAGTTTGTTGAGATATATGTTTATGTCCTTTGAAAGGCAGGGCCGGATTATCCATTAACAGCTGCGTGAGATAAAAATCCGGTGCATCACTTCCTACAGAAGATAAATGAAGACTGCCCTTATTCAGCGCCCTGCCGATGTGAAGATCCTGAATGTTAGGAAAGTTTTTTGCAAATTCCCGGAACGTAACGCTGATATTATCCGTGGATACAACGGACCTCCAGGCTTCTGCTTTCAGATATACACTGGTGCCGTATTCGTCATCCTGAATCCTGTCAAACTGAGATTTTAGCCGGAAAGACTGTATGTTGAGTGATGAAGCGCGTACGACATCTTCGATCAGATCTCCGAAATAACTCAGAATGAGATAATCATCCTTCACCATGTACGAGAACAGAGGGCGGGAGAGGGGATCGTAAATATCTGTAATTCTGGTATCCTGAAAGTTATGATGCAATGCACGTACGTTCGGATTTTGAGGCGTTGATATCCATTTGGTTTCTTCCTCGTTTTCAAGCGGTACGTAAATCAGTATACCCCACTCAGTGCTCGTTCGCGGATGGTAGGAATAGGTAATGGTTTTGCCTTTCAGAAACTTGTTTAGCTTTGCTGCATCCGGCGTAAGCTGGTTCAGCAATGATATGTTGTCGCTGGCAAGATCAAGCAGAGGAAGTTTTTTGAGATCAAGCCCTGCTTCCGTTGCCGTGTAAGCTGAGTCCTGCAAGTGCTCACTGGTCAATACCACTACGGCATTGGAAGGAATATGCTTCCATGCAGCAGACGATCCTTTAAACCACTTAAATGTAAAATATCCTGCTAATGCTAAAACTGACACCAGCAGGATAAGAATAACTTTATTTTTCAGCACAGGCTTAAAATTTAAGCGCGCAGCGCCTTGACTTTGTCATTGAGTTCGAGGCGGAAACGCAAAAGTTCTTTGAAGCTACGGATACAAACCTTCCACAAATTCCATTTTACAATGGAGACAGTTCCGGTTTCGCGGTCTTTGTGCGTAATAGGTATATCAAAAGTCTCCTGTCCTGATTTTTTAGCCATCACCGAAAGAAAAATATTTGGAGCAAATGGCTCAGGATTAGGAAGCTGATTCATCAGTTTTTGAAGGAATGTTCCTTTTATCAAACGGAAAGGAATATTGCTATCCATGATAAAAGTGCCGTACACCAGTGAAATGGTTCCGCGAAGGAATTTGGTGATGAACAAGCGAACGCCGGCATCATGCCTTACTTCACGATAGCCAAGTATAAATTGAGACTGGTCTCTTTTTACCCACAGTTTATCAAAGTCATCTGAAATGAACTGATCGTCACTATCTGTCTGGAAAACATATTGAGAATCCAATTCAAGCGCTTTGCGATAGCCGTTTACAACAGCATTTCCATGACCACCATTTTTTTGGTTGATTACGGTCAGATTGGATACTTCTTTTTCCAGCTTGTCCAGAAGAATTTTAGTATTATCCTTGGAGCCATCGTTGATAACGATTAGTGTGGTATTATCATTTGGAAATTTATTTTTCAAGAAGCTTGTCCAGCCATATACTACTTTTTCTATACAATCCTGTTCGTTGTATGCGGGCATTACAATGCTTAAAAGAAACGACATGCAGAAGTTTATTTGGTATGTTTGGGCGAAATTAATAAATTAAAAGATGGAAACCGATTCCGGTGATCCATTAATTAGTAAGCGTACTTATCTTTCAATGCGTTAATCGGCTTTTCAAAAAAGTGCCAGGAAACAGAAGCAACAAGTACTGTCAACAGACATACGACGAGCACCTGGAACGACTGGTAACCCTGAAGCTCAGGAAAATGACGATAAATTTTATTAAACAGCCTTACAACCGGATGATTAGGTACGGTGTAGCTGTGGTAATGATTGAAAACAAAATTATGATACAGATAAATTCCATAGCTGATTCTCCCTAAATATACGATTGCTTTATTCTCTAGGAATACAGCCATTCCGCCAGTGAAACCCACGGCGGCACTACCAATCAGGAAAAATGAAAATGCAGATGCCGACAACCGGTCAAAGACGATTTTGATGACATTGTATTTATTAACGGGATTGTATTTCAGACCAAGTTGCACAGAGAAATAATACACTAAAAACCATACCAGCAAGCTGGCTACTACCAGCCATTTCTGGCTGAACAGATTGGTGAAGGCTTCTTTTTTATTGAGTTGCAGCCAGGCCATAAAACCACCGAAAGCAAACGAATCCAGACAGGCAGGCATCGAAACATAGGATACGATCCAGGATTTTCCGGTCATAAAGAAGTAGAACCGAAGTAATACGCTGAATAAACCCATCACGCCTAACACGGTAAGAAGATTTTTACGGGGAACAAAAAAGATCAGAAACGGGAAGATCAGATATACCTGTTCTTCAACAGCCAATGACCAGAGGTGATCCACAGAGCCCATCCAGCCTTCGTGGACAGCCATGTAAATATTGGTTGCATATAAAACCAGCCAGCCCAGATATTCGCGTACGGAAGGAACGCCAATCATGTATAAAATGAATATACAGAGATAATAGACTGGAAATATGCGTATGGTTCTGCGAATCAGGAATTTACGTATATATCTTTTGAAGCCTCCAGGTTCTTCTTTGAACTTGTCCCGGCTGAGCATCAGTATCCTTGTGATCAGGAATCCGCTTAATACAAAAAACATGGTCACACCTAATTCTCCGGCCGGAAGATTGGTGTCTGTCAGGTGGGCAAGAAGAACCAGGGCAACGGCAATGAAGCGTATTCCGTCCAGTTGTATAATATGTCCTTTGGAGGTTACGTGCATGGTTACCAGTTTACTTTGATTTTATTTTCAGCTGCTTCCGGTATTTCTACTCTCACATTTTTGTAAAGTATGCCGGTTTGTTCTCCGTCCTGCCTTAGCAGAGCGACATCATAAGTGCCTTTATCCAATGCATAAAAAGGAATATCAGCATGAAAGCCGGGAGCAAAATAGTACTGCTTCAGAAATAATTGTTTGCGGCTTTTATTCCGATCCCGGACAGTCGGAAATATGTAATAACGATCTTTTGATTTCATCAGGATGTAAATTCCGCTATCCTGCAAACGTTGACTTGTGAAAGAGTTGTTCTCAATCCTTAACGAAGTTACTTCTTTTTTAAACGTGGTCTGATCAAAGAGTTGAACCATTCCACGCGATGTGCCTGCGTAATTTTGCCGACCTGCGATGGAAATCTGCGGCAACCATTTTTCGTAGATGACGGGTGTTTTAGCCTTTACATTAGCAACAAATGAAGTATCTTCCTTTACCGTTAATTCCCTATCGAAATAGGTGGAATTAAATTGAGAGGTAATGAGCATTTTCCTGTGATTGAACGCATCTACAAGATGATAATGATAACTGAAAACATTAAATACTACTGCCAGGAATATGATGGCTGTGATGTAGGAAGAAAGAAAACTTCCTCTGATCGGAATAACCACATATAAATAAGTAACCAATAGCAACAGGATAGAATAAATTTTATACTTGCTGGCAATCAATCCTTCTATTCCAAACCCCGCTCGACTATAAACTACGATCAGCGCAGTACCTAAAATAAACAGGATAGCCCCCAGGCAGAACAGGTCAGTAATACGCTCATATTTGACTGTGTATTTGTTGCGGATTATTCTGAAGAGTGTAGTGGAAACAATGGAAATTGCTACCAGAAACAGAACACATCCCACCAGCAGGCATACCCGGAAATGGTCCGGGACCGGAACGGATTCAGCGAACGATCCGAGATAGGCCATATAACCTTTCACCATTTGAATAACGCCAGCCTTGCTTTCCGGATTTGATGTCGTTCTGGAGTAGGATTTGAAAAAACAGAAGATAGTGGCTACTCCTACAGCAACAAACAGCGCCAGACGTTTACGATTGCCCGTAAGGAAAATGAGCAGTGCGCCAATCGGGAATACAAACAGGGCGTTAGGACTTGTAAAAACAGCGATGAATGCCAGCAAAAGGGATAGTGCAAAAAGTACATTTGACGGATTTACGCTAAGGTAAATGGTCCATAGCACCAACATGACAACACCAAAGTTCTGAATGGAAGCCATTCCCCAGTAAGTATTTTCCCACAATGCAAGTGTAAACAGAAGAAAAGGAACGGGTACCAGCGCAAAAAGAGGCTTTTTATTATTTTTGAGAATGACAAACCACAACGCCGGAATCCCTAATAATAAGACGTTACCAACAAACATCAGATGCCTGTAATTCAGACTGCCAAATATTGAAAAGTCAATCCAGGTTACAAGTCTGGTGAGCGCAATACGATGTTCATTATGCTGCTTGGTCAAGGCCTGCATTCTTTCGTTCCAGCCGGAAGCGTGTGCGAAAGTATCAACAAAACCTTTCAGGGGATGGTCATCCCACAACGGAATATTGATTGCATAATAATCCCAGGCTGTAAAATAAATAACAACCGGGATCGCTATGATCAGAAAAATTAAAAAACGTAAAACTCCCTTTGTCATGCCGGGATGAGCAATTGATTAATATGCTTTACAATGGAATCGGAATCCAGCTCGGAAAGCTTTTGATGATAGGACTGGCTACCATACCTTCCTCCTGGATAGCCTTCAGCTTTCAAACTTTTAAAAGAACGTGGAAACACGCCTTTTTCCAGGAGTTGAACTGATAACTGCTGAGCAAGTCCGCCTGTGCTAATATGTTCTTCTGCGACCAAAATATTTGGGGCATTTCGAACCATGTTCAACAGTTCATCTTCAATATGTAATGGAAAATGCAATGCTGAAACTACATTTACTTTTTCTGATAGTTCGACAGATGTTGCCAAAGCCGCCATCACGTTGTTGGCAATAGGTCCCAATGCAAACACCGTTGTTTCTGCCTGTGCACCTTTATGGATTACTTTAAATGAACCGGAAAGATAAGATCCCTCAGGTGTCATTTTTCCTGCTCCAAGACGGAGGTACGCAGGACGGGCATCCTTCACAATTTGCTCGAGAACAGGCCCCACCTCATCAGCAAAACCGGGTACCCACACCTGTGCATTCTGTTGACCGCTCAGGCAGGCAATATCTTCCAATGTATGGTGGCTACTGCCCATAATACCGTATCCGTAACCGCCTCCATTACCCACCAGAAAAACGGGAAGATTATTGAAACAAACGTCGTTACGAAACTGCTCCAGACAGCGATACACAATAAACGGAGCGATGCTGTAGCAAAAAACTTTATATCCTTTATGGGCCAAACCTGCGGCTACACCGATCATGTTCTGTTCGGCTACACCTGCATTGATGAATCGGTTGCCCATTTTCTCTTTCAGATTTTCGAGGGCATTGTACCCAAGGTCACCCGTAATGAAAACGATCGATTCGTCTTCAGTGGCGAGTTTTTCTATGGCTGCCGAAAATTCTTTTCTCATTTTCTTAACTGCTTTACTAGTGTCCTGATTTCGTCAGCTGTTTTGTAGGAACGCGAGCCCCGACGTATACGCGTTCGAATGTATTTTGGTCGTTTCTTCGTTTCTTCAAATATCTTAGTGATGTACTCTCCAAGGAAAGAAATTCCGAGAATGGTAAGACCACCGAATAATGTAACGAGTACGATCACCGTACTGATACCTCTGGGTGTATCCGGGAAGAAAACAAATTTAGCCAGGATCTGCCAGATAATTCCCAGAACAGAAAGTGCTGTAAGTCCGAATCCGGCATAACTCATCAACTCCAAAGGAGCAAAACTGAATGAGAAAATAGCCTTTTTCGCCCACCAGATATTTTTCGTCCAGTTGTTGGTCGATAAACCAAACATACGTTCAGGTCTGACATAAGGAACACCGGTTTGCTTGAAACCAACCCAAGCGCGTAACCCTCTCAGGAATTGCTCCGTTTCCGGCAAGTCCACCAGTTCTTTCACCACCTTGCGGTCGATCATAGAGAAATCACCTGCGTCTCTTGGAATCGGTATATAACTTAAACTCTGAAATACTTTGTAAAATGTTTTGTAGAAGAAATGAATGTGTGGTTTCATCTCACGCTGTACGCGTACACCATACACTACATCATTGCCTTCCATCCATTTTTCGTAAAATGAAGGAATAATTTCCGGCGGATCCTGCAAATCACCATCCATAAGTACCACACAATCACCGGTGGCAATTTCCATCCCACTCAAAAATGCGGATTGAGATCCGAAGTTACGGGAGTGACTGATGCCGACCACATTAGGATCTTTATCACAAATGGCGTTGATCACTTCTTCCTGATTGTCGGGAGAGCTATCATTGACAAATATGATCTCGTAACGAACTTTCAATTGGTTGAAAGTTTTTACAAGCCTTTCATACATAAATGGAATAGCCTGTGCATCCTTATAACAAGCGATAATCGCCGTAATAACGGGGTTCAGCTTGGGATTTTCGAATGCCGGAATAATGCTGTCTTCATAGCGGTTTGCTTCCTGCCAATCTTTTGTTTTAGCCAGACCTGCGTGAAGAGAGGTTTTTGCTTTCCAGCCAAAATCCGCTTCAAAAGCGGACGGATCTCCGAACCATTCTGCCAGATCCCATTTCCTGTTCGACATGCTTCCCCATTGCGGTTCCTGTACAATAGCGAATGTACTGCGGGCTGTGTCAACAAGATCGCCGATGGTTGTCTTCCTGCCCGTCGCAATGTTATAGGAACGGCCGGATGTTGCAGAAGTTATTTTATTGGCTGCATCCAGAAATGCCTCAACGCAGTCTTCAACAAAAACAAAATCCCGGCTTATATCCGGTGACACCAGTGATGGTAACTGTTGTTTTCTTGCACTTTCGATCAGTTTCGGCACTAGTCTGTCGGGCTCCTCCCAATATCCGTAAATCGAATATAAGCGGAGATTGAGCGTTTTCAAGTCATGTAAACGCGCATAGTATTCCAGCAAATAGGCAGCTGATACTTTCGAAACCGCGTAATGGCTATTTGGCTCTACACGATCCGTTTCTTTAGGGGATGTACAGTTGAAGCCATATTCTGAGCTACTTCCGGCATGAATATATACCATTTCCCGGGTGCAGTTCTGCAGCAGATTAACTGTTCCCAGTACGTTTGTTTCGTAGGTAAGATTTACATTGCTCTGCTTACTGTAAGCGCCATAAGCAGCAAGGTTAAAAATGGTCTGAGGTTTATACTTTTCAAAAACTTCCTGTACGGAATTGTTCGAAAGTATGTCACAATGTACAATATTCTCAAAAGGAACATTAAGCAATTTCAGACGCCACGCTTTGGTTGCGTCGTGGGTGAGTGCATAACAATCCTTCCGTATTTTAAAGATATCGTTGAAAAGGTTGGCACCTATGAAGCCACTGGCGCCGAAAATGAATATAGGTCCTTTGAGTTTCTCTATTTTTTCCTGGTAGACCGGCAATTGATCAAGCATTCGTCAATTCATTAAGATAGCGTTCCTTTATTTCCAGAGTGGCCTGCTGGTACTGTTCAGGGTTCATAGGCAGATAATGCCATTCCAGCTTGTTTTCCATGTAAGAAACACCCTTGCCTTTTACTGTTTGAGCAATGATAGCCTTTGGTAATCCGTTTTTGTGAGATTTTAACTCCTGTATTGCCTGGCTTATGGCTAAAATATTATGCCCGTCGACTTCCACCGTTTCAAAACCTATTGCTTTCCATTTTTCAACAGAAGCTGTTTCTCCTAACACTTTATCAGTATAGTCAAATCCTTGCAAACCGTTCTTGTCAACAATCATGATCAGATTATCGAGCTGGTTCAGAATTGCATAATGAGCAGCCTCCCAGGTAGTACCTTCGTTGGTTTCTCCGTCAGAAAGTAATGCAAAGGAATAGCTATTGTCATTGCTGATTTTACCGGCGTGAGCAATACCTGTTGCGATTGGCAGGCCGTGTCCCAGCGATCCTGTTGCAAATGGAATACCTGTATACTGGCGCGGTGCAGGGTGGGCGGGTAGCGTAGTGCCATCCTGGTAAAATGTATCCAGCTCTGCATCAGTTATTTCTCCAAGAGAATTCAGGCAAGCATACAAAGCCGCCGCTGCATGTCCTTTGGATAAAATAAAAGTATCTTCTTTTGATTTGTTGAGAAATAGCACCGCAATCATCAGATCTATGCAGCTTAATGAACAACCGATATGTCCGGCGTTTGCTTTGTTGTAGAGTCCGAGAATCTTAAGACGGAGATCACCGCTTATTTTCGCCGGATCATTCAATATTTCTTCTATGGTCATCGCCATTTGTGTATGTTGATGTACAAGCACAGTTGCTGTTTTGTACTACTAATGTGAAACAAAGTAACAACTAAAGTTGTACAATTGAGGCCGCAATATACGAAATCTTATCAGACGGTTTCGGCAACAGAGGCATTTCAGAAAACCTATGTTAGTATTGTTTCCCTTTCAAATCCATGATTGTCAGGGTATCATTCTGTGCAGCGCGTACCAGGAATATTTTGTCTGTCTGAGTAGTATCCATGGCCTGAACATAGGATGCCTCTTTGGGTAAATACAAATTAGTGATTTGCGCTTCACGTATTGAATAGGATAGAAAAGTTCGGTCCATTTCAGAAACCATAGGGAAAACGGGAGCGGGGTAGAAAATGGTATCTCCTTTCTGATAAACTTCTTTGATCTTCTGCGCTGCCTCATAATAGGGATTTGGCGAACGGGGAAATGTGAAGTATCCGTATTTGGCAGATTTATCCTCATAAAATTCTTTCAGACGTATTCCGACGAAGTAGAGCTGCAGGGCAAGAAATACAAACAGAACCAGTCTGAATTCATTCTGAAGGCGCGTGAAATACTGTAGTAGTAGACTGATTAGAATGATCACATAGGGAAATGAAAAGCCCGAATAACGTTGTGTCAGCCCGAAAGTATGTCCGCCTCTGAAAGCCATTAAAACCAGAAATAGGGTAGGGACCAACCCCATTATATATAGCATCCAAAGTCTTTTTTTCTGCTCATCGCTGGCTTGTCGGTGGATATCCGGAATGAATGACAAAGCAAAAAGACTTACAGACAGGATCGCGAACTGTGCCTTGTGATTGGTGTAGAACAGTGTTGTGATAATGATCAGGATGTAGGGCAGACGGTGCCCCAGCCACGAAGGTGCATTAATTTTATCACGGAACCGAAACCAAAGAATCAGGATAATTGCGGCAAGAACGGAGATGAAAACGTTTCTTTTTCCTGTCGGTCCGTCTGTCAATCCATTGGTAAAAATGATCAGATCGGAAAAAATAGGGAGTGCTTTATAGAACACGTTGGTAACGGTGGCCGGCAGTATGATGCCGTAAGGATTGTTGTACGGAATCGTTTCTGCCACACGTCGATAAAGATCTGCCTGGTAATTCAGAGAATATAAGGTATACTGGCCTCCGCCAGCTACCAGCCACCATGTAACGCCGGATAAAGCCGCTACTGCTGCTACCGCCATTCTGATCCAGCCCTGGATGCTTCTCAGGAAGAACAGCGCATATACGGCGTGTGCCAGCAAAACCGATATAGTCAGGAAATGAGATAATAAGGAGAGACCTGCTGCCAGAACATATCCTATATAAAGCCATACTGTTTTACGTTTATCAGCTCGATTCTCAATAATCTGCAGGAAAAAGTAGGTAGCAAGTAGTGTAAGAAAAAATGTGAGCGAGTAGTTACGGGCCTGATGACTGTAAGCGATGAAAAAAGGTTCAATAGCCACAATTCCTGAAGCAATGAGTGCCGTGGTGTCATCGAAAAATCTCCTTGCAAATAGAAATGTAAGTCCTATAATTCCTAAACTGAAAATGACGGATAACAAGCGAATGGCAAAATCGGACATACCGGCAACTTCCATCCAGCCATGCAGGATCAGATAGTAGAACGGACTGTTACCAATGTCGCTCCGTGTCATGGCTTCATAGTAATCAGCCAGTGTTTTAGGTGCCCAGAATTCTTTCGGTGTAAAAGTTTTTGAGGAGTAGGTTTCGGTATAGGTCAGTGACGTAATAATGGGAGAACGGCGGTATTGAATGCCAGGTGTTTTCCAAAATTCCGGGACAGACAGCTTTCTGGTTGCAAACACTTCTTTCTGATTCGCCCCTTCCAGAACTATACCCTGACTCACAACCAATGTGCTCTTCTCGTCAAAAAAAACGCTGTAAGTATCAAGACGGTGAAGTCGGAGTGCAGCTCCTGCAATGAGAATGACAATCAATATAAGCAGCGTTTTGGCGCTGTTCTTCCTGGTAGTGTGAATCATGCTTTAGGTATTTGTCGGAGGTGTTGTATACTTCCGGCGGCAAATTTCTGCGAAAATAAGCAAATTTATCCAGCCCCGAAGTTTTCTATAGTTTAAGGATTGTGAATTCAACCCTTCTGTTCCGCTTTCTGGTTTCCTCGGTAGCGTTGCTGGCAATAGGTTTGCCAGGGCCCCATGCTTTGGTTTGAATACGGTTTTGAGTGATACCTTTGGAAAGTAAATATTTTTTCACCTCCTGTACCCGTTCTTCTGACAATTGTACATTTTTAGAAATATCACCCTGATTATCAGTGTGCCCTTCCAACAGAATCTCCATAGCGGGGTATTCAGTCATAGCTGCCACAATGCGGTCTAGTTCGGCAAAAGAAGAGGGAACCACTTCTGCACTGCTTTGCTGGAACATCGTATTGTTCAGCCTGATTTGCTGACCCGCTTGTACAGGTTGCAGCAGCAGATTTTTCTGAATGGTTCTGAACCCCGTTTCTGTTAACAAGTCAATTTCTTCTGTAACCGGAAAATACCCTTTTGCACTCGCAGTGATTCTGTAAGTTTCTTTGGCTGGTAGTACAATTCTATACTCGCCGTTTTCAGGATTATAGGTAGTAGAGGTAAATATTTGCGCATCTTTTTTGATGTCAGCCAGAATATCAGCAATAACCGGTTCATTGGTAGTAGAAGACAACACCGACCCTGTTATGATGGCGACCGGCTCGGGTTTGATCTCTTCAGGAAGTGTTAGTCTGAAAATGTCATAAGATCCGAGTGAATTTGTAGCTGAGGAGAAATAGGCGTAGTCGCCGGAAGCAGGCACATTGAAATAACCATCCCATCCCGGCGTATTCACAACCGGTCCCAGATTCAACGGTTTTGACCAGTTCGTCCAGCTGTCGTCCAGTCGGGTAGTCATGAAAATGTCGTTACCTCCAAAACCGCTATGTCCGTTGGATGAGAAATAGAGCGTTTTGTTGTCCAGCGCCAGAAAAGGTGTTCCTTCGAAATCAGCCGAGTTAATTACTTCTCCCATATGCTTCGGTTCCGACCACACATCGTCCTTTTCCTTGAACGATACATAAAGATCCCGATAACCTTCGGTATCTCTTCTTTGCAGGGAAAGAACCATCACATTACCATGTGGGGATACTGCCAGATCCATCTCATTCCGGTCGCTGTACAAGCCAGGCATATTGACATCTTTTGGGAACGACCAGCCATTTTTGGTATAAAAGGATTGAGATAGTCCGAAATATACTTTTCCGTCAGGACGGTAATGATTGATCAGATATAAAGTTTTGCCATCTGATGAGATACTTACGATGGCATTATTTTCATTGTTGTTGATCGGAGCGCCAACATTTACAGCCTTGCTCCACTGGTTTCTTCCGGTTAATGTCGAAGACCATACATCCTGTTTTTCAATAGGAGGTACGTTTTCGGGATGATGGCTTCTGGTAAAGTACAGCATTTTACCATCGGGCGAAATCACCGGATTAATCTCCATACCCTTGCTATTGATATTCTTTCCCAGATTTTCCTTAACCAGATCTTTGGGAAGCTCGGGAGCGAGGTTGATCATCGCCTGCACCAGCTCCGACTTTTCGGAAATAGCTATCGCATCAATTTGATTAAATCCACGAACTTTATCTGGTTGCAACACTATTTTCACCGCATTTACGGATAATTCTTTTTGAGCAGGAAAAATATTCAGCATTCTGCCTTGTACATTCACAGGAGCTGCGTCACCGGTATATACCAGCACTTCCTTGCCGGACTCATCGTAGACATATACCCGCACAATGGCGCCTGGATTGAAATTTTCACCAACAGCAACCTGAGCCAGTCTGATGTTTTCAGAAAAACCAACTTTGATCCATTCTTCACTTCTGCTGTCGGGATCCGCAGATGTCCAGGCGCAGGGACTGTCCCCCAATGCCGGAAGTTTATTGGGTTCTCCAAGTATTTGTTTGGCGCGATATGCATGGCCATATTGATCCGGCCGGTACTCCGACGAATAACCCAAAACCTTACTTGCCCAGAGTGTTTTCTGAGAAAATGCCTGATATGGTATAATGGTCAGGAAAAAGGCAGCGAGGGTGAAGCGTATAAAAATCATGTAATTAATAACCTGCGTTTGGGCTTTAACGAAAATCAAAGTTGGCACCGTACACGAGGCATTGTTTGAATAAACAGGAATTTAAAAACCCTGATAAGATAGGCAGAATTTCTATTAATCCTGTGAGCCTATCAGTAAAATCCAGTCCCATCCGGGTTTTGGGTCAGGCGGACTTACACTGGTTGTTGATTTAGGAATAGAACTTGCTCCCGACCACCTTCTGCCGGTTCTTGGACTGTACCAGACCGCCCTGAATGTGTTGCCCTTTAAAGCATTTAAGTCAAGTTGTACCGGCTTTGACTCGGGAACATACAGCATAGCAAGGCGCTGATTGGATAATGAAAAAATTCCGATCTGCTTCTGATCGATACTGTCCGGCAGTAGTTCAGGAGCCGTTTCAGGGTACATATATTCCCAGGGAATACCTTTCAGGATTTTTACAAAATGATCAATATATTCAGCCCCATCCCGGGTTATATTGACTTTCCAGGTCGGATTAAAGTTTTTGATGGTACTCATGTGGCAGAATCCTGCAGCCGAACTCATGATGGATTGATATGCCTGGTTGCGAATCAATACGGATTGATCGGTAATCTCTTTCGGGAACTCAGAATTCGATATAAGAAATGGCTGAACAGAAAGCTCTGCCGATTTTTTTTGCCAGTTAGCCAGATTAGCGTATTCTGAATACGTAACGGTAGAATCGGGGATCACAAATTTAAGATCCGATTTGTTGGATGATCCGTCTATTGGAACGGTGGGGGAGCAGGTTGAGAGCGACGCAATCAGATTTTGACCCGTTGTACTTCTTAATCCTTCTGCTATATGTTTATATTGAGCGCTATTCTGATATTCTTCCTCGCTCACAATCCAGATGATGTTAGGGTATTTTTCGAATCTTTTTCCCAGGTATTCACCCCATGCCCGCCAGTCTGATTCCTGATGTGCATCAAATACGACATTCCAGCTTTTCCGAGAAACTACTATACCCACCACCAGATTCCGTGCACTGGCAGCAGCAACGATCCTGTCTACATAATCAAAATAAGCTTTATTGGGCTCAGACAATTTGTTGTTGCTAAAAGGAGTAATCCGTTGATGGTTGCGCTGAGAAGGCAATGCAGGGAGAAGCTGTATTAAAAATGTATTGAATGACTGAGATTTACGCTGATCCATATACTGAATAGCGTCTTCGTAGCCAAGCTTTCTGAGTAGCTGCCACGCCACATCAGCCACCATCAGAAATGGCTTTCCATTGTTGTCTGTAATGTGTTTGCCATTGGGATGAATACGTAGTGGATAAAAATCGTCCTGTATGTTATCGGCAGCCGCGAAAGCAGAGAATGATGCACCTGCAAATAGTGTAAGTAATAGCAGCAGATATCTTAGGTTCATAGTTTTCCCGCAGTTTTTAAATCTGCGATAGTCTGAACAGGATTCGACGATTTGAAGACAAAACTTCCGGCTACCAATACGTCTGCGCCATTGGCAGTGAGTAAAGCAGCATTGCTTGTATTTACGCCTCCGTCCACTTCAATCAAAAATTTATGGTTACCCTCTTTACGCATCTGGTCCAGACGCGCGATTTTTTTGTATGTATTTTCGATAAAGCTCTGCCCACCAAATCCCGGGTTTACCGACATGATCAGAATGAGGTCCACATCGCCCAGTATTTCCGATAATACTTCGGCAGGCGTATGCGGATTGATCGCCACGCCTGCCAATGCACCCAGTTCTCTGATGTGCTGAATGGTTCGGTGCAAATGCGGACAGGCTTCATAGTGTACCGTGATGATTGAAGCACCGGCATTTTTAAAATCAGCCAGATAGCGGTCGGGCTGCTCAATCATCAGATGCACATCAAGCGGTTTTTTTGCATGCCTGTATACAGCTTCACACACCGGTAAGCCAAATGAAATATTCGGGACAAACATTCCATCCATAATGTCGACATGAATATACTCAGCAGAACTGATGTTAAGCATTTCAACATCACGTTGTAGATTGGCAAAGTCGGCGGCAAGTATGGATGGTGCGATTCCGGACATCAAAGCGATAGTTAGCGAATGTAAAATATTACGCAAAACTAAATAAATTTGGCAGAAATTGGCACTACTTCAGGGATTACAAGTCGACCCTGAGCCAGAATAAAACAGTCGAGAACCATGAATCCGGAACAAAGAATAGATACGCTTAGTCAGCAAATTGAACGTTATAATTTTCGTTATTATCAGGACAGTGTCTCTGAAATATCGGATTTCGATTTCGATCAGCTGCTTAAAGAACTAAAGGATCTGGAAGACAAACATCCTGAGTTCAAAAAGAGCGATTCACCTACACAGCGTGTAGGAGGGACGATTACTAAAAATTTCGAGGCAGTGTATCATCGCTATCCGATGCTTTCCCTCGATAACACCTACAATGAGCAGGAAATCAGGAACTTCGATGACCGTGTCAGACGAGGTCTCGACGGTGAAGCGTACGAATACATATGCGAGCTTAAATTTGACGGTATATCATTGAGCTTTACGTATGAAAATGGTGTACTCGTACGAGGTATTACCCGGGGAGACGGAACGCGTGGGGATGATATTACGAATAATGTAAAAACAATCAGATCGCTTCCTTTACGGGTCAAAAGTGATAATCTCCCTCCCGTGTTTGAAATCCGTGGAGAAGGTTTTATGCCATTCAGTTCCTTTCAGAAATTGAATGAAGATATGGACACCCTAGGGGAGAACCAGTATGCTAATCCACGCAATGCAGCTTCAGGCTCATTCAAATTGCAGGATTCAGCAGAAACAGCGCGCAGGAATCTGGATTGTTATCTGTATTCTTTCCTGAGCGACGATATCATTTTTAATAGTCATGAGGAAAGTTTGCTTGCATTGAAATCCTGGGGATTTAATGTATCGCCCGGCTGGCGCAAGGTGCAGACCATCGATGAGGTGATCGAGTTTATACATGAATGGGAGGATAAGCGAGCTTCATTGCCACTGGCGACGGATGGCATTGTGGTCAAGATCAATTCCTTTGATCAACAGCGGGAACTGGGTTTTACGGCCAAGAGTCCGCGTTGGGCTATATCGTTCAAATATAAAGCTGAGAACAAGCCGGCCATTCTTCGTTCTGTGAATTTTCAGGTAGGTCGTACCGGAGCGGTAACACCGGTTGCCAATTTGTCGGATGTTACCGAACGGGATCTCGACTATAAAAAAGTGAAAGGGGTGCATCTTTCCGGTACACGTGTGAAACGTGCTACACTCCATAATGCGAACGAGATACTTCGTCTGGATATCCGTATTGGTGATACCGTTTTTGTAGAGAAAAGCGGAGAAATTATACCAAAGATAACCGGTGTAGATATCGAAAAACGCAGCCAATTTATCACCCAGCCGGTGGTGTTTCCTACCAGATGCCCCGAATGCGGTTCCGAACTGATGCGTAATGAAGGCGAAGTAGCATTCTTTTGTCCAAACGACAGCCATTGTCCGCCACAACTGAAAGGTCGGATTGAACACTATATCCACAGAAAAGCCATGAACCTGGACAGTCTTGGTGAAGGGAAGATCGAATTGTTGTTTGATCTTGGATTGGTGAAAACCCCCGCTGATTTATATGATCTGACGGAAGAAAAGCTGCTTGGACTCGAGAAAAATATCGTCAATGAAGAAACAGGCAGAACCAAGAAAATAAGCTTTCGGGAAAAGACGGTAGAGAATATCATGAAGGGCATTGAGTTGTCTAAATCAGCGCCGTTCAAGAACGTACTATTTGGTTTGGGCATACGCTTTGTGGGCGCCACGGTTGCGGATAAACTGGCTTCTTATTTTAAATCGATTGATGCTATACAATCAGCAACCTACGATCAGCTTGTTGCAGTACCCGAAATAGGAGGACGTATTGCGATGAGTATTGAATCGTATTTCAGCGTACCCGAAAACCAGTTGCTGGTAGACAGACTGAAAGCGGCCGGGGTTCAAATGGAAAGCAATGAAAAGCCGGTCGAACTGGAAAGTACTATACTGGAAGGTAAGACATTTGTGATTTCAGGTGTATTTGAAAACTTCGACAGGGACGAACTGAAAGACAAGATCGAAGCCAATGGAGGAAGAATACTCAGCGGTGTTTCCGGAAAATTGAATTACCTGCTGGCCGGTGCAAATATGGGGCCATCGAAATTGGAAAAAGCCAGGAAGTTGGGCGTGACGATATTATCTGAGGAGGAGTTTTTGGTGATGATTAGTCAAGTAAATGACAGTTTACCATAAACTTTCGTATGTTCACTCTGGTCTATATTCACAGCAATTGTACGCTTCCGTGGCCCGTGTCTTCACGGGACTTTTGCACGACCCTAATTGAAAAATTAGAGACATTGGAAACCGCTCACTGTAAAGATGATTGCATCAGGATGGCCTGTGATGACACAGGCCACGGTATTGGAAATTACATGTCCTATGAGGTCTCGAATGGAGTTAGACACAACAGATTCCATAGCCCGTGTCTTTACGGGACTTTTGCACGACCCTAATTGAAAAATTAGAGACATTGGAAACCGCTCACTGTAAAGATGATTGCATCAGGATGGCCTGTGACGACACAGGCCATGGTATTGGAGATTACATGTCCTATGAGGTCTCGAATGAAGTCAGGCACAACAGATTCCATTGCCCGTGTCGTCACGAGACCTGCGCAAGACATTATTGAGAAATTAGAGACATTGGAAACCGCTTCATTGTAAAGGTGATTGCGTCAGGCCTGTGACGACACAAGCCATGGTATTGGAGATTACATGCCCTATGAGGTCTCGAATGAAGTCAGGCACAACAGATTCCATAGCCCGTGTCGTCACGGGACCTGTGTAAGGCTCTAATAACAAGTATTAAAACCGCTCATTGTAATGTGTCAGTATGTCAAATTCGTCTTTGCCGGATTTGTAAAACTCTGCGGACGACCACCGGTATTCCTCGGGACAAAGCGCCAGGTTCCATCGCTCTTGAAGAGGATTGTTATGTATGTAGTTAATTTTTTGTTCCATTTTTTGTTTAGAATCCATCCTTATTGCAAGTGGATCCCGTTGCCAAAAACGGTAACTGCGTTCGGAGTCGTTCACTTTAAAATAGGAGAGTACGTCGGGATGATTAACCCTTAAATCCTTCAATATCATGTGACTGGTAAATTTGTTAAAGCTTGCATGTGCCATTTCCTTTCCGTTAGGTTCTTTCATCTCCCATATGACATGTAAGTGATTAGGCATAATAACAAAGCAATAAGTAGCAATCTTTTCACGTCTTACAAGCTCCTGCCAACTGGAAATGATAAGTTTTTTGTATTTATCCTGTTTGAGTAAGTGTTTCCAGTCTTTAATCGTATCTGTCCAAAAGTATACTTCGTCAAAATTCATAGGTGAATTTCTATGCTTACTTTCCTGGTGTTTATTTGATGCCATATAATTTTACTAATACAGTCGTTGAGACTCGTAGAAGTGTGGAAGGATACACGGGTTTGATCTGACTTTGTGAAGGGTAAGTTGCAATTGGCCTGTGAGGACACAGGCCATGGTAAAAACATTGCAAATTTAGGGCATACTGAATTCACCAAGCATTTCTCCTCATGCCCATCTTACCTTTGTACCCAGATCCGCCTGTTCACTACCATGCCATCGGTAGCTATAATTTTAACCAGATATGCTCCCAGTGCCAAGTGTGAGACATCAATCGTTTTGGCTATTGTGTCTGCTTTACTGTATACCATTTCACCGTTCATATTCATCAACTGTATCGCACTGACATTCTCCCAGTCCGCCATGCGAATGTTCAGAATGTTGGTTACGGGATTAGGGAACAGGTTTAATTCAATCTGTTCCAGCCTGATGTTCCGAATACCACTATAAGCAAAGGTCTGGTCCAGATCTATCATTTTCAGCCGGTAGTAGTTTGCATCAGATGCGGGGTATGTATCGGTATAGGTGTAAAAAGCCTTTTCAGTACTGTTTCCCAGGGCGGGAACAATGCCTATTTGATGCCAGATTTTCCCGTCACTACTCCTTTCAATTTCAAAACGCTCACTGTTTTCTTCTGCTGTAGTGGTCCAGCTCAGACCTACGAATTTGCTTTCTCCGGTCAGTGTGAAAGAAGACAGCTTCACAGGTAATGCCGCGTTTACATAAACCGGCATGGAGACCAGGTCATTTGCAGGATTGAGGTTCCCCGACGGCGGATAGCTGAGGTTAACATCCGTTTTTACCGTTGCATACAAAATATTCAAATCGGTTTTGTAGGCCACAACTGGAATGGCAATCGTGCCGCTAACGCCTTTTGCAATACCTTTCGGAGCGGTCAAGACAATGATCGTGGAACCGAGTGCATTCATCATCTGGCTTACGACGGTCACATGAAAGGGAGCCGCTGAAAAATCGATATCACCATGAACCCTCAGAACGGGTGGTATGGTGATGGTAAACGTAGCATCATAAGGGCTTAATGCGGTACCGGATTTGAAACCGGAGGAGTAATTTCCGATAAGTACCTCTATTGTTCCAGATTCTTTTAGTCCATAAACGGTTTTACTGAACATCATGCCACCGCAACCGGGATCAGCCTGACCAAATGTTTTTCCAAAAGTGCACGCACAAAGAAGCAGTACAAAGAATGTAGCTTTAGGTTTCATTTTAATAATTTTTGAGGAGGATCGATTGTTTCATCAATTTGTCAAATGGACAAATCGGTATTTGGGTGTTAAAAGGATAAGTCTATACCATAGGGTTCTGTTATCGTGAGACATGATTGACTACGCCGCAGCATGACACAGCCATTTAGGAAAATGCTTGGCTCAAGTGCATAGCGAAAACAAAGAAAGACCATCATAAGATAGCCGAAAACCAGGTTTATCAGTGCTAAACGTTCTCTGAGATTCTTTGCCGGAAGCGTGATGGATATGCTAAAAAGTTGCTGCTGCGTGTTGATACGCAATAGATAACAGGAGGCTGTAAAGCCGAAAAGTGTACTGACAGGTTCATAACGTAGAGGGAATAAGTTGTTTTCCCAACATCACATCCGGCTTGATCAGCTTAGAATAAAAACGTTGAGAAATTGAAGTTAATAAATGGGAAATTGATTTTTAAATAAACTACAAAAGGTTTAATTACTTTATCGTATAATGATATTTTGAAATTATGTTAGCATGGAACGCTCCAATTATCTCTATCCGGCAATACTCAATCAATCACCCATCCTGCAATGCGAGTAATCTTACCGATATGCCAACTATTTAAAGCTGACACACGACACCAACCCAAATATTCTGTCCCTTCTAAAACTCCCCCAATTTTAAATTCATATTACAGATTACTTCCTTACATTTGCACTTTGAAATTAACCAATAATATAAGATTATAATGCCATTGGACTCACGTTTCAAAGGGGTTGGAGCAGCGCTGATTACACCTTTTGATGAAAAGAATGAAATCGATTATCCTGGTCTGAAAAAACTCATTGACCTTGTTACGGACGGAGGTGTGGATTATCTTGTTGTACAAGGCACCACCGGAGAGTCCCCAACAGTTACTTCAAAGGAAAAGAAGGACATTCTTGCCTTTACCATCAAGCACAATACCAAATCATTGCCTATCGTATATGGGGTAGGAGGAAACGATACAAGAGCCGTTCTGGAAACGATCAGTACTACGGATTTTAATGGTGTGGATGCCATCCTTTCCGTTTGTCCCTATTATAATAAACCGACTCAGGAAGGTATTTTTGCACATTTTACCGCGATTGCGGACGCTTCTCCTGTACCTGTGTTGCTATACAATGTACCCGGCCGAACTGTGATTAATATGAAGGCGGATACGATCATCAAGCTTTCAGCACATCCCAACATCATTGGTATCAAAGATGCAGGTGGAAGCATAGAGCAGAGCATGGAACTGGCTGCACGTGTACCGGAAGATTTTATTCTGCTTTCCGGTGACGACAACCTGGTAACAACCATGGTCAGCGTGGGTTGGCATGGCGTCATTTCGGTTATTGCCAACGCATTTCCAAGAGAATTTACAGACCTTACCTGGCATGCGCTGGAAGGCCGTTTTACTGAGGCTGCGAAGTTGCAGCTGGCATTCCTGGAATTCGATACCTTACTTTATGTTGAATCAAATCCTGTGGGGATTAAGAAATGTCTGGAAATCAAAGGTATCTGTAGCTCTGATGTTCGTTTGCCATTGTTGAAAGCATCAGAGAAGCTGGGTGCTCAGCTGGAAAACGCCATGAAAAGAGAAGGTTTCATCTGACCTACGGTCTGAACGTTGTCGTTTACTCCTGAAGATGTAGCAATAAAAAGGCATCTCCTTAGACTGATATACAGTGAGACATAAGAAGGAAATTCTTATGTCTCACTTTTTTATTTAGCATATCAATTTTACTCCTTACATTTCATTTTTAACAAGCATATAGAAATCTCGATGACCCCTGTAATTTCCTTTTATCCCGGTCCATCCAAAGTATACCATCAAACGGAACAATACCTGCAGGACGCGTACAAAAGTGGCATACTCAGTGTAAACCATCGCAGCGATGTGTTTATGGACATGTTGGAAAGTACCATTCTTGCTTTAAAAGAAAAGTTGTCGATTCCGAATGATTATGAAATATATCTGGTATCATCTGCTACCGAATGCTGGGAAATTATCGCGCAGTCGCTTGTAGGTACATCCAGCTTGCATATTTACAATGGTGCTTTTGGCGCAAAGTGGCTGGAATATACAAAGAAAATTAAACCGGGTGCGGAAGGAGTAGGATTTGAAATCAATGAATTGCCGGATCTGTCGGGTTTACAGATTGATCTGGGTCATGATGTGATTTGTATTACGCACAGCGAAACGTCAAACGGAACTATGCTGCCGTCTACATTTATTTCGGCTTTGCGCAGTCATACCCATCAGCTTATTGCCGTAGATGCAACTTCATCAATGGCCGGTGTTGCTTTACCCTGGTCGGATGCCGATATATGGTATGCTTCTGTGCAGAAATGCTTCGGGTTGCCTGCAGGCTTGGGTGTGATGGTAGCATCTCCTGCTGCGGTAAGCCGGGCAGAACAGATTGCCGACCGTGATTTTTATAATAGCTTCCTGTTTGTCAGGGAAAATTTTCTGAAATTTCAAACGCCCTATACACCCAATGCCTTGGGTATATATCTGTTAGGGCGGGTCATGGAGCAGGTTCCGTCTATATACGAAACGGCTGCAGAATTGCATGGCAGGGCGGAGGAATGGTATACATTTCTGGCAGACAATGGGTATGAATTGCTGATAGAGAACCAATCTGTCCGATCCGATACGGTAATTGCCGTGCAGGCCGACAGGGAAAAAATTACCAGAATCAAGGCTGGCGCGAAACAGGCAGGGATTCAATTGGGTAACGGTTATGGTCAGTGGAAGGATACCAGTTTCCGGATCGCTAATTTCCCGTCCATTGCCATGACAGATATTTCACTGCTGAGGAATTTTTTGTTTTCAATTTTTCATACCTGAATTGAGTAGTAAAATGATTTTTTGGTTTTTTAAACTTTGTTTTGGATTTAATCAGGTTTAGAGCCTTCCATTATTTGATAACCAGTTTCTTAAAGCGAATACGTGCGATTAGATATATTAAAACAATACGAACGGCAGACGAAATGCCTTGTAGCCCTGGATTCCATTATTTTTGGTTTTGACGGAGAACAACTTAAACTGCTTCTTGTAAAGCGCGGTATAGAAGAGGAGCAGCACACCTGGTCGCTGATGGGTGGATGGGTACAACCGGATGAAAGTCTGGAGGAAGCTTCGGGAAGGATTTTATACGAACTTACTGACCTGACTGAAATTTACCTTGAACAGCTCCATACCTTTGGGAGCCCGCAGCGTGACCCGGTAGAACGTACAGTGTCTGTTGCCTACTTCGCGTTGATCAATGTAGAAGATTATGATCACAAAATATCCAAGAATTACGAAGCGCAATGGTTTGGTATGCAGGATCTTCCCAAATTACTTTTTGATCATGAAGCGATGGTGAACATGGCTATACAGCATCTTCGTTACAAGGCTTCCCAGCATCCGATCGGCTTCGAACTGCTGCCTGAAAAATTCACGATTCCCCAGTTGCAAAAGCTTTACGAAGCCATATTTGGCACCGAGCTGGATAAACGGAATTTCAGCCGAAAGCTTCTGTCTACGAATCTGCTGATTAAACTGGACGAAAAGCAAAGAGGCTATTCCAAGAAGGGCGCGTATTTCTACAAAATAGACGAGGATAAGTACAAAAAGCAGTTTAATACATTTCTGAATTTCCTGCCCAACGGCAATATGTAGCTATTTTATTTCGGTCAGGCTTGCTGAAAACGTTGTGTAAACAACGCCTTTTGTTCAACTTTGCGGACAAAAATGCACTCCTATGTTTAGTTTGAAGGAAATCGTTTCAGTTTCTCTTATCCTGTTTTCGGTCATTGATGTGTTGGGATCTATCCCTGTTATCGTTGATTTTCGCAAGAAGCTAGGGAAAATTGAATCTGAAAAGGCTACGCTTGTCGCGGGTTGTATTATGGTGCTGTTTCTCTTCCTGGGAGAAAAGCTATTACGACTTTTCGGCGTTGATGTAGCATCATTCGCTATCGCCGGTGCGATTATCCTTTTTCTGTTAGGACTTGAGATGATCCTGGGGCGGGAGATTTTCAAACATGGAAGTATTGATACAGGAGCTGCTTCCATTGTTCCCATCGCATTCCCTATCATTGCAGGCGCAGGCACCATGACCACCTTGCTCGCATTGCGTTCAGCCTACGAAATTCAGAATATACTGGTCGGTGTACTGCTGAATCTGATCTTTGTATACCTTGTTCTGAAATCTTCAAACTGGCTGGAAACAAAACTCGGACCCGGAGGCATAGAAGTGCTGAGAAAGGTTTTTGGGGTTATACTATTGGCCATAGCAGTCAAATTATTTAAAACGAACCTGGGTATCTGATACCCGGTCCAATCTTACCAATCATTTAATATTCTATCATGCAACAACTGGATAGCCTGAATCAGGTAGCGGAATTTCATCGTACCTTCAAACATCCCATTCTTGACCAACCTACCATTCCCTCAGAAGAAAGAAGTAAACTGCGCGTAGCGTTGCTGGCAGAGGAATTGAAAGAGCTGGAGGTGGCGATTCTGGAAAAGGATATCGTGGAGGTAGCGGATGCGCTGTGTGATCTTCAGTATGTACTTTCCGGAGCTGTACTCGAATTCGGTCTGGGTGACAAGTTTAAAGCACTTTTTGATGAGGTACAAAGATCGAATATGTCGAAGGCATGTTTAACTGTTGAGGAGGCAGAAGCGACCGTGGCGCATTACACAGCGAAAGGAACTGAGTGCTATTACAAAGAGGACTCCGGGAAATACCTGGTTTACCGTACAGCAGACGATAAAACGTTGAAAAATATCAACTATTCTCCTGCCGATTTGTCGGGGATTATAGGGTAATTCGGGGATCACCGATATGTAAGTATCAGCTTACATTAGGGTGAATACCAGTAAATGATTTATTTCATATCTCATCGGGCTGAAATATCGGTAGATCGTGAAATTTGAAATGAATCCCAAGTGCCGCAGGCATGCAATGTTACTTACCTCCAGCACATCGGAATCATGGTGATATGGTTTTCTACTAAAATGATGTTCCTGACGGGATTGTCTGTTCTGGATCCCGTGTGTTTTCATATCTCACCGGGCTGAAATATCGGTAGATCGTGAAATTAGAAATGAATCCTAAATGCCGGAGGCATGCAATGTTATATGTACCTACCCGGCATCGAAATTACTGGTGTTGTTCTTTTATTTAGTATTATACCTATTCGTTTAAATACTTAACCCCTGACTCTTATGTCGACCGTTCTAGACCGATTTTTACGATATGTGCAGATTGATACGCAGTCTGATCCCCATTCCGAATCTTTTCCAAGTACAGCAAAGCAGCGTGATCTAAGTAATCTGCTCGTTGTTGAATTGCAGGAAATGGGCGTGGCAGATGCACATCTGGACGAGCACGGCTATGTATATGCAACGATTCCGGGTAATTCCAACAAACCCAATGTGCCGGTGATATGCTTTTGCTCGCACGTGGATACATCACCGGACGTAACTGGTGCGAATGTGGTGCCGATCGTGCATCAGAATTGGGACGGAACAGACATCGTATTGCCGGATGATCATACCCAGGTGTTGAGAAGGACAGAGTTACATGACCTGGAAAATCAGATCGGGAATGATATTGTCACGGCCAGTGGCACTACTTTGCTAGGTGCAGATAACAAAGCCGGTGTAGCTGAAATTATGACGGCTGCTTCTTATGTCATGCAACATCCGGAAATAAGACATGGTGATATCAAAATTCTGTTTACGCCTGATGAAGAAGTGGGACGTGGAACTGAAATGGTTGATCTGACAAAACTGGGAGCGCATTATGGATATACTGTGGATGGAGAAGCGGTAGGAACACTCGAAGATGAAACATTCTCTGCAGATGGGGTAAAAATCACCATCACAGGTGTGAGCACACATCCTGGCTATGCGTTCGGTAAGCTTGAAAATGCACTGAAAATTGCAGGCGATATATTGTCTGCGTTGCCTAAGGATCGGTTGTCTCCGGAAACAACAAAAGATAAAGAAGGTTTCATTCACCCGGTTCATTTTGAAGGTATACAGGAGCAGGCGGTGTTAGAGTTTATTATTAGAGATTTTACCGATGCTGGTTTAAAGGAAAAGGAAGATTTGCTGCAAAATATCGTAAATGAAGTTCTGACGAACTACCCTGGCTCTGCGGCGCAGGTTGTAGTTAAAAAACAGTATCGGAATATGAAAATGATTCTAGATCAGCATCCCCAGGTGATTACCAATGCGATTAAGGCAATGCAAATGAGTGGTCTGGAGGCTACAGCCAGAAGCATACGTGGCGGTACTGACGGATCCAGACTTTCTTTCATGGGATTACCTTGTCCTAATATTTTTGCAGGAGAGCATGCTTTTCATTCTCGCTTGGAATGGGTGTCGGTACAGGATATGGAAAAGGCAGTGGAAGTAATTGTAAATATATCCCGCGTTTGGGAAGAAGAAGCATGATAATAGTCTGCTGAATTGAAGTGCGGACATTAAGTTATGGCAAAGAAGACGAAATTTTATGTAGTATGGCAGGGAAGGCAAACAGGTGTCTTCACTGATTGGAAGGAGTGTGAGGCACAGATTAAAGGTTTTGAAGATGCGCGTTACAAGTCTTTTGATTCTATCGAGGAAGCTGAAAACGCAATTCAACGCAACTATTGGGAATTTGTGGCACGTGCAGGACAGAAAGACACGCCGAAGCCCACCAAGCTTGCTCCCGCCAATATTGGCAAACCTTTGAAGGAGGCTATTGCCGTAGATGCCGCCTGGAACACAGCCACTGGCGATATGGAATACCAGGGTGTGTATTTGCAAACCGGGGCAAAGATTTTTCTGCAGGGACCGTTTAAAGATGCAACGAACAATATTGGTGAGTTTTTAGCAATTGTACATGGCCTGGCGTATCTCCAAAAAAAGGAAAGTAATTTGCCTATTTACAGCGATTCCCGTACTGCGATCAGCTGGATTAAAAAGAAGCATGCGAATACGAAGCTTGCACTTACACCTCGGAATAAGCCGGTTTTTGAGATGTTGCAGCGAGCAGAAAGGTGGCTGGCAGCAAATAAATTTACCAATCCTATTTTGAAGTGGGAAACGGAGTATTGGGGAGAGAATCCGGCGGACTTCGGTAGAAAATAGGATATGGCTAAAAATGCGTACTTCCGGTTCAAGCAATTTACTGTGCATCAGGGCAGGTCTGCGATGAAGGTATGCACCGATGCCTGTGTGCTTGGTGCTTGGGCTGAGCTGGATGGCGTCGGAAATATCCTGGATATAGGCGCAGGTACAGGGTTACTGTCCTTGATGGCCGCCCAACGCAACAGCGCCGCACATATCGATGCAGTGGAAGTGGATGAATCTGCTTTCCTACAGGCGACTGAAAATGTATCGGAAAGTATATTCTCTGAAAGAATTCATCTATTCAATCAGCAGATTCAGTCTTTTCAACCGGGTCGGCGGTATGATTGTATCATCACCAATCCTCCGTTTTTTCAATCTGATCTGTTGTCTCCCGATCAGCAGAAAAACAAGGCACATCATGCTACGTCCCTCACATTTGACGAATTATTAATGGCTATCGACAAGCTTTTGACGGAAAATGGGAAGTTCCATATTCTGTTACCGGTAGACGAAGCTGGCGTATTTCAACAAAAAGCCCTGGCCGCTGGCTGGTTTTTATCAAATTTACTTATTCTTCAGCATAATAGCAGTAAAAAACCATTCAGGCATATCATGACTTTTTGTAGAAGTCAAAATTCTGATATACAACATGTTGTGTCTTTGCTTCATATATATAATGACGACGGAAGCACTTATACCCCCAACTTTAAAGCTTTAATGAAAGAATTTTATTTGATATTTTGACGCAGAAAAATGCGAACTTTGGGCTTTAAAAGTAAGTTGGAGATTTTCCCCGTTTTATTTGTTCATGATTGACTCTGGTATTCAGATTTCCGTAGTAATTCCGCTATTCAACGAAGAAGAGTCATTGCCGGAGCTAAGCGCGTGGATTGAACGTGTGATGCTGGCAAATCATTTCACCTATGAGATCCTGTTTATTGATGATGGAAGCAAAGATCAGTCATGGGCTGTAATATCTGAGCTTTCCCGTAAAAATCCTGCTATACGTGGCATGCGTTTTGTTAGAAATTACGGGAAGACAGCGGCCTTGCAAACGGGCTTCCAGGAGGTGAAAGGACAAGTGGTGATTACCATGGACGCCGATTTGCAGGACAGCCCGGATGAAATACCCGGATTATATAAAATGATCACCGATGAGCGGTACGATCTGGTGTCAGGATGGAAGAAGAAACGCTTTGACCCGATTACCAAGACTCTGCCTACTAAGCTTTTCAATGCTGCTACAAGAGGTATTTCAGGTGTAGCATTGCACGATTTCAACTGTGGCCTGAAAGCATATCGCAAGGAAGTTGTACAAAATATTACGATATATGGCGAAATGCACCGTTATATTCCGGTAATTGCAAAATGGAATGGTTTTGGAAAGATAGGAGAAAAAGTAGTCCAACATCAGGCAAGAAAGTACGGGTATACGAAATTTGGCCTCGAAAGGTTTATTTTCGGCTTTCTTGATTTACTTTCCATCGCATTTGTTAATAAATTTGGCCGCAGGCCCATGCATTTTTTTGGCAGTTTGGGGACACTCATGTTCTTTTTTGGAAGCATCATAGCATTTTGGCTGATGTTGACAAAAATTTACAAGATTTATATATCCCATGAGCCTTTCAGAAACGTAACCGAAAATCCAATGTTTTTCCTGGCATTGGTGGCGATTACAGTCGGGTCGCAGTTATTCCTTGCCGGTTTTATCGGGGAGTTGTTTGTCAAGCAGTCGATTCATAAAACAGGAGATTACCTGATTTCTGCCAAAGTGGGAGAAACGAATAAAGTTTAGATACTCATATAAAAATTAAGTATTACCAATTAAGCCTTTTATACATTTAAATAATGATCGCTAACGTACACAAAGCCCATCCCTGGCACGGTATTCCAATGGGAGATAATGCACCTGAACTGGTTACAGCATTCATTGAAATTGTTCCGACAGATACAGTAAAATACGAAATAGATAAAGCTACGGGCTATCTGATGATCGATCGCCCGCAAAAGTATTCCAATATTGTACCGGCTCTTTACGGATTTATTCCCAAAACTTACTGTGCCGAGAAGATCGCAGCCCTGGCTCGTGAACGTTCCGGCCGTGAAGTAACAGAAGGCGACGGCGATCCGCTTGATATCCTTGTGTTATGCGAAAAAATCATTTCTCACGGTGATATTATGTGTCAGGCGAAACCTATCGGCGGTATCCGCCTGATTGATGGTGGAGAGGCAGATGATAAGATTATCGCTGTATTGAAAGGAGATGAAGTATATGGTGGATTTTCAGATATCAGCCAGCTTCCTGAAGGTATTGTAGAGCGCCTTAAGCACTACTTCCTGACTTACAAAAATCTTCCTGGTGAGAAAGCACATATCGAAATTACCAATGTATATGGTAAAGAGGAAGCACATGAAGTAATCATGACTTCTGTTGAAGATTACAAACATTCTTTTTACTGAGAGGAAGTTCAGACTACTAAATAGCTGACCATAAAGCAATTTAAGCCGTTCCATATAGGGACGGCTTTTCTTTATGCTTATCTTTGTGCAAAATTTTCGGGTTTAGTCCTTTTACAGGTTACACGGGGGTTCACAAAAATTTAAAAGGGAGCCACACAGAAAATCTGAAGGGTTCTGTAATTCGAAAGGAAACAAGTCAGAATGATTCTTACATTGACTGGTTTTATTGGCCTAATAAACAATAGATGAGTAATTTACAGGAAATAAAAAAACGCCGGACTTTCGCGATCATCAGTCACCCTGATGCGGGGAAAACAACATTGACAGAAAAATTGCTGCTCTTCGGAGGAGCGATCCAAACTGCCGGGGCCGTAAAGTCCAACAAGATCAAAAAAACAGCCACCTCCGATTTTATGGAAATCGAAAAGCAGCGTGGTATTTCGGTTGCTACGTCAGTAATGACTTTCGAATACAAAGATCTGCTGATCAATATCCTTGATACACCCGGTCACAAGGACTTCGCAGAGGATACCTATCGTACACTCACTGCTGTGGATAGTGTCATTCTGGTTATCGACTGTGTGAAAGGAGTAGAGGAACAGACGGAACGGCTGATGGAAGTATGCCGCATGCGGAATACCCCTGTGATCGTGTTTGTAAATAAGCTGGATAGGGAAGGTCGGAATGCATTCGAATTGCTGGATGAACTGGAAACCAAGCTGAAGATAAAGGTGCGGCCGCTTACCTGGCCTATCAATATGGGCGTGCAGTTCAAAGGCGTATACAGCCTTTATGAACAGATGCTGTATTTTTTCAAAATTAATAAGACCAAGATTGAGAGCAATGTTGCTAAGGTGAGCCTGGATGATGATAACCTGGTAGATCTGGTTGGAGAGCGGGATGCGTTACAGCTACTGGAAGATGTAGAGCTGGTGGAAGGCGTTTATGATCCGTTTTCGGAAGAAGCCTATCAAAGCGGCGAATTGGCTCCTGTCTTTTTTGGCAGTGCGATCAATAACTTCGGGATTAAAGAATTGCTGGATACTTTCTGTGAAATTTCTCCGATTCCCCAACCGCGTCCTACGGATGTGAGACCGGTAGAACCTACAGAGCCAAAGTTTACAGGTTTTATTTTTAAGATACATGCTAACCTTGATCCGCGCCACCGGGACCGTATTGCGTTTCTTCGTATCTGTTCAGGTAAGTTTGAAAGAGGTAAGTTTTACAAGCACGTTCGCTTAGGTAAGGATGTGCGTTTTTCCAGCCCGTTCACTTTCATGGCTTCTGACAAGAGTGTGATGGATGAAGGTTTTCCCGGAGATGTTGTAGGTTTATATGATACAGGTAATTTCAAAATAGGGGATACACTGACAGAAGGCGAAAAGCTTCAGTTTTCAGGTATTCCGAGTTTTTCACCTGAGATATTCAAGGAGTTGATCAACCTGGATCCCATGAAATCCAAGCAATTGGAAAAAGGTATTCAGCAGCTGACCGATGAAGGTGTAGCGCAGCTATTCAGCTTGGATCTGGGAAACAGAAAAATCGTCGGAACTGTAGGAGAACTGCAGTTTGATGTAATTCAGTATCGTTTGGAGCATGAATACGGTGCCAAATGCCGCTGGGTGCCGATGAACATTTCACGTGCTTGCTGGCTCACCGCAGATGAGAAGCCTGCTATGGATCAGTTTATTCGTCTGAAAGGAAACCAGATTGCGTTTGATAAGGACCGAAATCCCGTATTCCTAGCAGAATCGGAATGGATGATCCGGATGAACAGAGAAAATAATCCTGCAATCCATTTCCATTTCACGTCTGAATTTAAAACAGAGATCGGCGTTTAGATCCGGGATATGTATTAGTTGTAACAGACCATGGAAGAAGCTGGCGAACGTAAAAAATCGCCAGCTTTTTTATATAGTTGCTGTTGTAGTCGAACTGCTTTAGGTTGCATTACTATTTAAATTGCATTTCTTTTTTTCTGAAACAGCCAGGAACTTACTTGAGCTGTGCTTTTAACCAGGTCGAAATTTCTGACAGGGCAGTTGGAGAAAAGGTCTGATCGATCTCAGCATATTCCTTTGGCGAACCCGTTTCACATTCCTGAAATAAATGGTTGAGCTTCTTAAGCTCTTTGGTAATGACATTGGCATTTCCCGATTTGGTTAAATTGGATTGGATGGCAGCCAGGTTATCATCCGGCGTTACCTGCAAATCTTTTTCTCCGTTCAGTGCCAATACAGCACACTTTACTTTTGAGAGCGCTCCTGCCGGATCATATCTCATTAAATACTGAGACCAATTTGATGATAGATTGTCTACTTGAGCCGACATAAATTGTTCTTTACTCATGCCCTTTGGAATTAACTGTTCCGGAATTTTCAGTGCATTGTTTTTGGCTAGTACAGTGAGCTTTTGCTTAAGCGTATCAGAGTCAGTAGCAGTGGCCACCAATAAATAAGCGGTTCTATTAACCTTTATCATCTGTTCAATTTCCTTTTCAGATATACCGAAGGAACGGGCGATGAGCTCATCCTGTTTAAGTAAAAGCTCTTGCAGATTACTCACTGCCGGACTTCCCAACAATACCATAAAGGCAATATCAGCAGAGCGTGCGGCAAGCATAGTCGAAACCAATCCGCCTTCACTATGACCAATCAGGCCGATTTGTGATGTGTCAATATCTTTTCTGGTTTTGAGGTAGTGAAGTGCACTTTCAGCATCGGTAGAGAAATCAGCGGTAGTTGCATTTTTGAAATTTCCTGTTGATGCTGCAGTTCCTCTGTCGTCGTACCGTAAAACGGCTATGCCATTTCTTGTAAGGTGATCGGCCAGGACAAGAAATGGTTTGTGTCCTAAAATTTCTTCATCCCGGTTTTGAGGGCCGCTGCCGCTGATCAGAATAACAGCAGGATGTCTGCCAGCTCCTGACGGCAAAGTAAGTGTTCCGGCGAAAGTGAGATCCTGAATGGTATTCTCAAATTTCACTTCCTCTGCTGTATAAGGATAAGGTTTTAATGGTTCCTGCGGTCGCTTGTCGGGCGATTTACCCATGTAATAGAAAATGATCGGAATGGCTATCAATACAAGAAGAGCAGTTAATGCAACGATATGGACCTTTTTCATAGGCTATGTTTCAATTATTGTAGCGTTATCTGAGGAAGAGGTGTGTAATGCATGTAAAGCAAAGTCTTCAATGATTCTCCTGTGTATAGGAGAGCTATGTTATATGTTCAGATATTTATTGAAATTTTTTAGGTAGAATCTGTGGTTTTGTGACTATAGTGTCGTCATCTGTTATTGTAAAAGCGCTCAGCAAAACAGAACTTCTCATTGAAATAAACAAACTGTATATGCTTAAAAAGTTAGGATTTCTATTGGCCTTTATCCTGTTGTGTAATGCGTCATTCGCTCAGGTTCAGGTGGTTGAGCAAAAATTCACAGTCGCTCAGGACGGTAGTGGCGATTATAAAACCATACAGGAAGCAGTGAATGCGGTCAGGGATCATTCGGAGATCAAGGCGGTGATCAGCATCAAAAAAGGGACTTATAAGGAAAAACTGGTCATTCCAGCCTGGAAGAAAAATATCGCGCTGATTGGCGAAAGTAAAGAGTCGACAGTTATCACAGGAAACGATTATTCAGGAAAGGATTTTCCGGGTAAAGATTTTACGCAAAATGCCAAATACAGCACATACACTTCCTATACCGTACTGGTACAGGCGAATGACTGTCTGCTGCAAAACCTGACCATTGAGAATACTGCCGGAAGAGTGGGACAGGCGGTTGCACTGGCGACGGAAGCCGACCGGATCGTGGTAAGCAATTGTAACATACTGGGAAACCAGGATACGTTGTATACTTCGAAAGATGGGCGTAATTATTATAAGGACTGTTTGATTACCGGCACCACTGATTTTCTTTTTGGAGAGGCGACCGTGGTTTTCAATAACTGTGAAATCCGAAGTCTTTCCAATTCATATATAACGGCCGCATCGACGACAAAAGAACAGCCGTTCGGTTATGTGTTTTTTAATTGTAAATTGACCGCCGCAGAGGAAGCAACGAAAGTTTACCTAGGCAGACCGTGGCGTCCATATTGCAAAACTGTATTCATTGATACTGAAATGGGTGCGCACATTGTGAAAGAAGGATGGGATCCGTGGAAAGGAGACAAAATGTTTCCGGAGAAAGAAAAAACAACTTACTACGCTGAATACAATAGCAAAGGACCAGGTGCAAGTCCTGCTACCCGCGTGAGCTGGTCAAAACAACTGACCAAATCGGAAAGAGCAAAGTATACCTTACAGAACATATTTTCGGGTTGGGAGCCGAAAACACTATAGTAATTACTTCACACTGTAACACAATTTATGATGTTAAGAAAGGGCTTTTGGGTGGCTATTTTTGCCGCATGTTCTATAACTGCTGGTGCACAGATTAAACCGTCGGGTATACGCGATACCAGCTTTTCAATTGCCGGATCGTATCAGAAGGAATTGAAATACCATCCGTCTATCACTATCGTTGATTCTACGATGCCGGCAGCAGTAACCGTAGTAGGCAACATACCGTTTCGTACTGTCAGTCAGGATCGAAAGCTTTTGCTCGACATATATAAAAGGAAAGGTAAGCAACCCAAAGCACCTGCCATAATCATGATTCATGGTGGCGGCTGGCGCTCCGGTGATCGCACGCACAACGCTACCTTGGGGCGCCAACTTGCCGACAGGGGTTTTGTGGCCATCACGGCCGACTACCGCTTATCCACTGAGGCCTTGTATCCCGCAGCGGTGTATGATATCAAAGCTGCAATTCGCTGGACCAAAGCCAATGCAGACAGGTATGGCATTGATCCGGCACGCATTGCGATCCTTGGTTTTTCGGCCGGAGGTGAACTGGCTGCATTTACGGGTGCCACCAATGGTAATAAGAAATATGACGGTCCTGATCCTGAAAATTCGACGCATACCAGTGATGTGCATGCAATCATCGACATTGATGGCACGCTCGCATTCATACACCCGGAGTCGGGTGAGGGAGATGACAGCAAATCGACTTCGGCTGCTACTTATTGGTTTGGATATTCAAAAGCAGACCGTCCTGAGCTCTGGGAAGAAGCCGCTCCACTTAAGCACGTAAGTAAAACCACACCTCCCACCTTGTTTATAAACAGTTCAGTAGCCAGAATGCACGCCGGGCGGACAGACTTTATCAGTAAACTGAATGAATATGGAATTTATAATACCATCAAGTCTTTTCCGGATGCTCCTCATACTTTTATGTTCTTTAATCCATGGTTCCAGCCTACATGCGTTGCCATCACCGATTTTATGAACAAGGTATTTGTTCCGCGAAAGAGATAGTGTTCCGGAATCGGGCTGTAGAGGAAGGATAAACTGAATTCATGGTCAATAACTAAGTCACAAAAAAATTCATAAAAGTCTGATTTTAACCCATTTGAAGTATATGAGCAATTATCCTGTTTTAATATGAAATGTTCTCGAATTTTCTGTAACATTGCAGGTATTGCTGCCTAAGGACGGTTAGTTTTGTGTTTGCTCCGAAAGCTCACAAATTCTTGGGTGTCGTCCTTTATATTTGGTATAATATATTCATCATTTCAGGTAATAGGTGTTTTTGACAGATCGAGTGTTGGGTTTATGTTATCGTCATTTTGTAGAAATTCTTCTATTCGCTTTCTTCGTTTTTTGTCAAGTCAATTGTAGTATTGCCCAAGAAGTACATACGGGTCTGCCGGAGTATTCGATTGTCCAGTATACCGACGAAAACGGCTTACCTCAGAATAGTGTAAAGGGTATCACTGCAGATAGTCTGGGTTTTATATGGCTGGCCACAGAAGATGGTCTTGTCCGATTTGATGGTCATCATTTCGTTACCTTTGATAAGTCTAATCTGGGAATTCCTCACAATCGATTCTATTCAGTTGAGCCGCCTCATGAAAAATCCAGACAGCGGTTTTATGCATGGCAGGGTATGTCTGCATGGGTAAAAGTGGAGAATGGTGTAGCACAGGTGGATTCAGTGGGTGAAATCATGAGTAAAATGCCACTCAAGGGGCGCTATGGCGCAAATTATCGTACACTGATTTCAAACGGTCTTCCGGATCGTCTTGGTAAGGTAGCCAATCCTACCAGTTACATATTTGCCGCAGCGAGAGAGCAGGGGAAGTTCTATATATGTCGCCAGGGAATTGTTGAACTTTACGAAAACTCAAAAAAGGTAAATGGGATAGCCTACAATACATCCGCTCTGGGTAACTTTTTCCTTATTGGTGATCAGCTTTATCATCACAACGAAACAGGTAAGATTATTCGATTTTATTTCAATGCTAAAAAGAAAAATTACACTCAGGAAGTATCTATTTTTAGTGGCGATATCACGAATAATGTATTGCTGAAAAACAACCCCGAAAAGATAAGTATTTTCTCGAATACTACCAGTGAACAAATTTTTATCTTGCTGGGTAATTCATTCTATATGATCGATATATCTGATAAGAATATCATCAACACAAAACTGGTGCTGGAAGGATTTGATTTAAATAAAAATAAAATTTCACATGTATATTATGATGAGTCGGCTGGAAGATTATTCATGGGTAGTCTGACAAAAGGTTTATATGTAGTTCAAAAGAAAAAGTTCAAAGTAATCAGGTCAGGTGAAGACGAATTTGAAAATGTTTTTTACGGACAGACCATTTATGATAGTAATACAATACTCACACCAATAGGACAGAAGATTTCCCTGAGCTCCCAAAAAGGTGTTTTTTCTGTTTCAAAACTTAACAGCATATCTGAAGCCAATCAGCATAGATACAGTATTGCCACAGATGCAAGGGGATTCCGGTGGGTAGGGGCAGGAGATAAGGTACATCGGTTCAATGCAGAAGGGACACAGCTTGATCTTAGCTTTAACCTGGGCCGCGAAATTGAGCAAATTAACGCTGATCAGAAGGATTCGATATGGGTTCTTACCAAAGATATGGGTCTGCATATGATCGATCTTTCCAAACCAAATCCAAAACCTGAGCTGTTTCTGAAGTTGCCCAAGGGGCAAATGTGTATGGTTCAGGACAAAAACGTGCTATGGTTGGGAACTACAGACGGTCTTTATAAAATCTATATCGCTTCGAAAAAAGCAGAGCTTGTTCCAGAAACGAAGAACCGCTACATCAGAAGTATATACATGCGTGAATCCGGAAAACTTTGGCTTACCACCTATGGAGATGGTATGTATCATTATCAGCATGGTATGCTCACCAGGCTTCCTGTCGATAAAAATGGCTATCTTAATACAGCGCACTGCATATTTGAGGACAGGAACGGCTTTTTTTGGATTACAACAAACAAAGGGCTTTTTCAGGCATCAAAAAAGGATCTTTCGGACTTTGTGAGCAGTAAAGGGATTGCCGAGCCCTATTATTATCTCTACACGCGTGAGTCCGGATTCAACATAAATGAGTTTAACGGGGGATGCCAGCCATGTGCGCTTCGGCTGCCTAATGGATATGTGACGCTACCATCTATGAGTGGAATGGTGTGGTTTCAACCTGAGGCAATCAAAACAGAATTCCCGGAAGGCGAGATACTTTTAAACCTTGCCGACCCGGATAGTCGGAAGGTATCCATTATTAATCAGGAGATACGTTTAAAACATAATCCGAAAGATATAAAAATTGAGCTGAGTACACCTTATTTCGGAAATCGCGAGAATCTGCATTTGTTTTACACATTGGTAAAAGAAGGGAATGATGTAAGTAGCTGGAACCATCTTCATCATCAAAAAACGATTTTGCTTTCGAATCTGGGATCAGGAACTTATTCCCTTTATATCAGAAAAATAAATGGTTTTGGTAAAGACAACTATACAGTCCGTAGAGTTAGAATTATTGTAGAAAAGGCCTGGTATGAGACCATTTGGTTCTATTTGCTGGCTGCAGGTCTGGGTGCACTGATTATTTATATTCTTCTAAAAATCCAGGCTCGTAATCTGCTGAAAAGAAACAGAAATCTGGAACGCGCCATACAGGACCGGACACACGATCTCAGGCAAACACTGGATGCTTTGGAGGAATCGGAATATGAATTAGGGCAAAGACTTCGTGTGCTTTCACTGATCACGACATCCATTACACACGATGTAAAAGTGCCGATTCGGGCGGTCATGTCTGTATCCAAAGAAATTGAAAAAAAGATCCATGAAGATCAACTTCCGATAGTATCTGACATTGGTAATGCTATTTACGAGACTGCTGCACGCATAGATCTACTACTTGCAAGCCGTTTGGATTATCTCAAATTACATTTAAACACAGGTGAAGCGGAATTTAATCTGATCAGCTTACATGAAGTCGTCAACAGAAAATTTCAGCTGTATCAAATCGTTGCTCAAAAGAATAAGTCGTCCCTGATCAATGAAATTGCTCCTGAAATTGAAGTGGGTATCAATAGGGCTATTGCAGCGGTCCTGTTTAATAACGTAATTGGGAATGCGATCAAGTTCACTCAGAATGGAGTAGTCCGGGTGCATGCGGCTGTTCAGCTCAATAAGTTGCATGTTATCGTATCTGATACAGGCCCCGGGCTTCCTGCACACATTATGGAATGGATCAATTCAGATGCAGTTTACACCCGACAGGACAGTGTGGGCAAGCCAGAAAACATCGGAGAGCATGCCTTTGGAAGTAATAAAGTCGGATTGTTGATTATCAAGCAACTATCTGCAATGTCCGGGGTAGCTATGCATGTAGAGGTCGATTCAGGGACACATTTTCATCTGATCTTTGAAGATTTCAACACCTCCGGGGCATAAATAGCATCCTGATTACATCAATTTTAAATTTTATGAACACCTGATTCATAGTGCTGTACCGGGTCAATCCCCGGTGAACATAAACCAGTATTTCAATCGGTGTCTGGTATTGTTACTATCTGTCGAGTGATATCAAATTAGAAAAAACACGGTACGCTCCAGGCACGCCGGCGGGTAATTGCCGGAACCAGCTCATGGTAGTATATACATAATTGCCTTTGCCATATTTGGCAATCAAGATGCCGCTGTCCAGTTTCTCGCATCCCGGATCATTGCAGGATATAACCGTTTCGTATTCCTCAGACCAATTTTCAGGCTGATACAGACTGCGTTCCTGCACCCATCCTTCAAAATCTTTTTCGGTGATTTTATTCGGATAGTTGAGTGCTTTGCTGTTTTTATTCAGAAAACGCACTTCGGAATTTTCGACCGTAACCCGCTTGTTACTGACGGTAAATGGATAAGGCCCGAAATCGTTCATCAGCAAACCCTGATCAGAATTATACTGAACAATAAGATTGCCTCCTTTTTCAACGTATTGCAACAGTATAGGATTGATGACTTTGACACGTTCCAGCATGTTGTAAGCGCGTACACCTACGATCACTGCATCAAAACGTTGAAGGTTTTCGGTGGAGATGTCTGTGTCGTCAAGCAACGTAACCTCATAGCCGATCTGCTGCAGACTGGATGGAACCATGTCACCAGCCCCCTTGATGTAACCAATCAACTGTCCGTTTTTATGGATATCTACTTTCACCGCTTTAGATCTGGCCTGTGGAAAGCTGATCTGTGTAGGTATATGCGGATAACTGATCACGTTGAGGCTTTTGTCATACGTTTGATCACCGATAATCACCTCGCCACGGATTTCAGCTTCATCGGCATGATCGGGTGGGAAAAGTGCAAAACTAAAATATTGTTCAGCGCCTTTTGCCAGCAGATTTACCGGATGTGATGCCGGTTCAGTTCTCCATCCCCGGGGTATATTGAGGCGGACCTCACCTGTTAAATGAGCTACTCCGGATTTAACGGTTACTTTCACCTGTTTACTATTGTCGCCATCAAACAAGTATACTTTCTGGTCAACAGAAACATATACCGGTGGTGTGATGGCAAGTGGCTGGTACATTTCTCCCAGTAACGGGTCCGTTTTCTGGTAAACTGCCGGCACAGTAAATTGTATATCCTCGTTGTTAATCCGGAACGTAAAACGCGATTCTGCAACCTGCCTGTTTTCTGCAAGTCCGATCAACTGCTGGTCGTTGATATCAAACAGACCGAGGCTGCCTTCCGTTTCCAGCCAATAGGGCTGTGAATACTTTGCCGTGACAGGAATAGAGGTTGAAGCAGAAAACTCCGCCTTTTGGTTTCTGCTCAGGGGAAGGTTGACAACCGAATCGGCATTTGCGAAAGGTAGCAATACGCTTTTCAGGGACACAGAGACAGAGGACCGGTGGGTAACTTCCACCGTCAGACGGATACGGTCGCCGGGAGTAAATGCAAAATCATTTGATTTGACAGAAATATACAGTCCCAGTATTTCCTGAATAAGTTTGTCGACATCTTTGAGTTTTTCAGTCTGCCAGTAGGGATCCTGCAATTGCTGAATCTGCTTCCTGACAGCAAGCAGGGCAGGAACGGATGCAGAAGGATCGTTATACCTATAGTCCCGGATTGCATCCTGAATCAGCTTCTGAATTTTGCCTGTATTGCTGATCCTGTCCCAGTTGGTATTGACACCATCCAGGAGGTCATTGGTTGCTTTCTGACCTTTTACATGTTTGAAATATTCAGTGAGCGGACCGCGAAATCCTGCGGTACCAAATCCCTGCGATTTATGAACCGTTCTGCTTTCCGCAGCAATTTCACCATACGATTTTCCCAGTAGCGGGTTGAATACACCTACATCCAGTTTAACGCATTCCTTTGCATCATGTTCATCCACGTCATCACGCCGCTGGTTCCACCACATTCCCGCGTTCCAGACCAGGCGGGTGGTTTTCCATGGTTTTACATATGGAAGTTGCTCCGGAAAACGTGCGGGATCTGCTGCCGCATCAAACGCCTCTTCTGCCAGTAAAGCCGAGGCAATGTGGTGGCCATGCCCTGCGCGCTCGTCAGGCGGAAAACGGGTTACGATCACGTCCGGCCGGAACTTGCGAATGACCCATACGGCATCGGCAAGTAGTTTTTCACGGTCCCAGATTGTGAATACTTCTTCAGCACTTTTAGAGAATCCAAAGTCAATTGCTCTTGAAAAAAACTGCTTTCCGCCGTCAATTCTTCTTGCCTGTAACAATTCTTGCGTGCGTAGGATCCCCAGGTTCTCCTTGATCTCTGTACCAAGCGCATTTTGCCCTCCATCGCCACGCGTGAGGGAAAAATAGGCCGTGTTATAATGTTTTTCGTTGGACATATAGGCCAGAAACGTGGGGTTCTCATCGTCGGGGTGCGCGCCAAAATACAGTACGTTACCCAAAACATTGAGTCGTTGCATATCCAGCAATATTTCTGATGAAGATGCACAGGATGGGACCTGAGCCCATATATTTTTAGAAATTGCCATTCCGATCAATAGAATTACAAGTAATGGATAACGATGCAGAATTGGTTTCATAAATGCCTGATTGGTTAGCTGTTATCTGCCATAAATCGTATTGAGGTACTGTCGTTGTAATGCTGAAAAGTAAACCAGAGAACCTATTGTAAACAGGCTGAGCAAGACAAATGTGGTCGGATGAGGTAAGTAATAAAAGGTCGTGAATACGATCAGAAAACCTCTGATCAGTTCGAGAAAAAAGACCCATCTGCGTTGCTCCAATATAGCACCGCAGTTAATCAGTGTAACCACGATGACCAGTGCAGCCATGGCTTGCAGGAAAAAGTCAGTCTCATGCTCAAACAGAAGTAGAAAGAAGAGCATGACCAGCATGGCTGAAAATTGCAACAGCACATAGGTCCTGAATTTTTGTGTACTCACCCTGACCTTATATTTGGATAAAAATTTCTTCTCCACAATGGCCCTTACTTCGGGATCGAAATCGGCAGGACTACCGAAAAAGAGTTTGACTTTGTTGATAATGCCGGTTTTTGCTTTGGACGCATACCACAATTCTACGAGGTAATGAAAATGCTGCCATAGAAAACTATAGCTATCCAACTGTTTGGTAAGGCCGTATCTGGCTTCTTCTCTCTCTTCTTCGAAAGTGCCGAAAAGCTTGTCCCAGATGATGAACATATCACCGAAGTTTTTGTCAAGATAGGCTTCATTGCTGGCATGATGTACCCGATGGTGGGAAGGTGTAACAAGAATGTACTCAAGGATCCCAAGTTTTCCGATAAGCTGGGTATGTGTAAAAAAAGGATAAAGACCGTGTACGATAAGCATGGTGGTGATCATAGGAGCCGGAAAACCGACAACAGGAAGAACCGCCCAGAATGCTGTCCTGACGACGGCCTGGAAAACAGTGATCCGCGTTCCGGCCGTGTAATTAAATTCTTCACTTGTATGGTGAACCACATGAAATGCCCAAAACAAATTGACTTTGTGCCCGAAGCGGTGATACCAATACCAGATCAGGTCTGTGGCAAGTATCAGGGCTATCCAGGTCAGTAATGTTGATTTAATGTTGAATATGGCATAATGCTGATGAAGGTAATCATAGAAAAAATAGAAGGCTCCTGCCACAAACATGTCAATCAACCTTTCCGCAATACCAATATTCATGTTAGCTATTGAGCTGTTGAAATGAAAAACTTTCTTTCCCCGTCGCTTAGCTACAAGGTATTCAATAGCAATAAACGTCAGAAAGAAGGGCACTGCGATGGCCATGTAATTAAGTTTCATGACAAGAAATACAGTAATAGTATATTTAAAATATAGAGTATATGTACAAATGTAAACAAGCAGTTGGATATTTGCTACGAATCACCTGTTTAGCTGATACAAATTTTTCCCGGATACAGGTGTAATGTGTTGATTTTGTGATTTTTGATTCCCATGTTTTTTTCTTAAACACTTGCAGTGGTACGTTTCAGATATTTTGATGTTTATAATTGGGACATAGTGGTGACATCTCTATATTTGTATACTATACAAACTAAGTAGACTAAATATATTCAACAAAATAACTGAATGTCATGGAAAACACTTATCAATTAAAACTGACTTATCCCAAATCCCAAAGCATCCATCACATTACATCTCTGGTCGAATCGGTCCAGGGCGTTCGTATCAGTCATCTTCATTTCAGTAGCATCGGTAAAGATGTGGTTGGCATACTGCGCTTTGAAGCTTCCGATCTGATTAAATTTAATTCAGTAGTACGTTTGATGCGATCCAAAAATGTAGCGCTGATGGAAGGTTAAGTATTGCGGATATTCACATTTTGTTGTTGTCTTTATATGCTCCGGTCGTTTGGCCGGAGCTTTTTATTGTCTAAGAATACTTTATTATTGTCCATGTGTGCGATCCGTGGCAAAATACTGTAAATTCGTTGGCATACCTCCCAAAGCAAAAAACTCCGCAATGGGAAACCCATCACGGAGTATTCAACTTCCATCACCAATTATCTATTTCACAGGATGTTCGATCACTTTGACGCCGAACTCCGGTGTACCTTGTAACAATCCGTTTGTAAAAACGGTGTAAATTTTACCTGCTTCCAACGTGATGGTAGAAGTACTGCCGGTAGTGTTGCCGTTGGTTGCATTGGTAAAATTAAATGGGTAGGATCCCGGATCCACATTTTGAAAAGGTCCGAGTGACCACGCACTTAACGTTTCTCCGCTAAGGGATGAATTGGCTGCCCTTCCATAGGCTACGTTGGTGAAGAGAGGTGTTTTATCTTTCAGTACGTTCAGTGTTCCTGCACCCGGTGAGAGATTCACAAATCGAAGTTTGGCTTTGCCGGCATCCGGCGCTTTCAGATCATCATAAAAAAGGATCAGTGAATCGGCGTTGTTTTTGCTGGTGCGGGCAGCCACTACGGTGTGGTAAAAAGTGGCGATCGGACCGTTCGGTCTGCCGGTGGCTGAAAACGTAGCGCTGTTGCCAAACTGATAAGAAGCCTTATAACTGGTATTATTTCCTTCTGTAAAATTGATCTGAACACTGCCGAATACGGTAGGGTAGTACGCTGAAGCCTGATTAATCGCCACGGGTGTAGGGGTGATCTTGTCTGTAAATGTCCAGAAACTAATGGCTGAATTAACAGGGCGGGCATTCACAAAACTGATGTAAGCACTAAGAGGAGGACGGTCTGCGGCGTCTATGTCCAGGTAAGAGGTGTCTTCGCAGCTTGTAAGTGCGGTCACGCCAACTACTACCAGCAGCGCAGACTGTATCCGTTTCGATAATTTAAATGTGTTTATTTTCATTGTGCTGAGAATTAACGAATGATGGATTTTATAGTTTGGCTGTGATTCTTACGAAAGGCTGTATGCCTGCACTACCGTTCTGCAAGCCTATGATTGAAGGATTGTTACGTGGATTCAGAGAAGGATCGGTATAATCGCCCAATTGATTGAAAGCATTGTTTACACCAATTACACCTTGCAACGATTTTGTAAACGAATAAGCCACTGAGGCATCCACGACCCATATCGGTTTCAGTTTCTGGTAGAAGTAGTCCGGCTGCGGAAAATTGGCGTTTAGTGAAGATGCACTGGTCACCGAGCCAAAATAAATTGCGCGTGCCATGTAAGTGAGTTTTCCCAGTTTATAGGTTCCCTGAACGTTTATTTTCTGACCCGGAATGTGTGAGGTTACCCTTGCTTTTTCACCGTCATTGAAAATGATATAGCGGTAAGCTTCTAGTCCTGCCGGTGTGTTCACGCTGGTTACTTCATTTCTTACAAAATTGGCTCCCAACAATAATGTAAGTGCTCCGTTGCGGAATGGTGTCTTATAGCTACCTGTGATTTCCAATCCTTTTGTTCTTGTACTGAAAGAGTTGTAGAAGAATTTTGCCTGAGTGGTTCCTGTTTGCACGAATAAATTACGCACTTCAAGTGGCAGGTTCACATCCGTTGCGGAAAAGTTACCGGTGTTCCCTACACGATTATTCACATCTACAAGATAAGCATCAGCAGTCAGTTCAAAATTTCTGAAGGGCTGCGTGGTGATCCCCAGTGTATAACCTTTTGATTTTTCAGGTGTAAGTGTCGGGAAGCCGAGTGCGCGGGTTGCTGCACTCTGGTTAGATGCCGTGACCTGATCGATAGCGCGTCCCTGCTGGAAACTGGTTGATGTTTCGGTATAATAATACTGTGCAAGATCCGGAGCTCTGAAGCCTGTATTGTGAGATCCGCGGATACCTAGCTGATCGGTGATATTGAATTTGGAAGCAATTTTATAGGTCGTTACATTGCCTAATCCTGAAAAATTCTCCAGACGTAATGCACCTGAAACCAGCCAGTTTTGTGTAATGTTTGCTTCCACATCTGCGTATCCGGCCAAGATCGAGCGATTTACGTTCACAGCATTTTCAGGACGGAAACCTGCGTGGATCTGAGAGCCCGGAGAAAGTCCGTTCAATCCGATCTGTCCTTCATTCGTGTTGTAGATAATGCCTGCTGCCGTTGTATCCAGTCCCCATACGGTTCTCAAATCTCCTTTGGAGTAGGAAGCAGACTCACCTGCAATGATCTGATAGGTCTCAACCCGGTATTGAGCACCAAAGGCTACATTTATTCCTTTTAGTGCTTTATCGAAGTACCGGCTGATGTCTATACTTCCTGTATTCTGGCTTGCATTATAGCTTCCGGCATCGAATGTTCTTGGTGTTTTCAAACCCAAACTTGCATTCAATGAATTAGTGATTACATTGCCAAAATCATTCTTTCCATATACATTCGAAATATCCACATCCCAGTCGCGGATTTTACCTTTCACACCGACTGCCAGCGATTTATCTGATATGATGTTTTCCATCGCAGGCAGAAAGCCGTCAGGATACAGGAAGGAGTTATTTCGTTCAGTCCACCCCGGCAAACGGTATACGGCAGTGAATTGTGAATTCCTGTGGCTGATTCCCCCGAAAGCATAAACTTCCGCATTTTGCCGTAAAGGAATTGCTGCATTAAAAAATAAAAGTGCATCCTTCGCTTTGTTCGATCCACTTGCACGACGGTCGAAAAAGTGGCGGTCAATACCTCTGCTTGCCAGAATTGCTTCGTCAATTTCTTTGGTGTATATAGCATCGTAATTACGGGTGTTAGCACCGCCTCCGTACACTGGTCCCAGGTATAATCCGGCATCGTCCCTTCCAGGCAATAACGAAATAGCCTGTGTTGCAAATTCTGCTGTGGCATTCAGATAGCCACCTGTTTTACCCAAAGCAAAACCATAATTGGCGTTGGTGCGGGTGCTGGTGCCATCACCACGCCGGCGGGTAGTGGCAGTAGAGCTGATCGTCAATTGTTCGGTGCTTTTACTAAGGACTATGTTGATTACACCTGCAATAGCATCGGAACCATACTGTGCAGCGGCTCCATCTCTCAGAATTTCAACTCGTTCAATGGCGGCAGTAGGTATGGAGTTGAGGTCATAACCTGTGGCACCGTTACCCAATCCACCCCAGTTGATGTTGGAGCTTTTGTGACGACGCTTGCCATTTACAAGTACCAGCACCTGATCTACCCCCAATCCTCTGAGTTGAGAAAGGTTGAGCGCCGATCCGGCATCCCCGGCGTTACTTCCATTTACGGAGTGAAAAGAGGGCGATACGTATTGCAGCAACTGCGTTATACTGACCTGCGGCGCTGATTCTAGCAATGGTTTCAGATCGATTACATCGACAGGAACAGGAGAATCGAGTTTGGTACGGTTCGCATTGCGTGAGCCTACAACCTGTACTTCGCCCAATGTGTGCGTACTTGCCTGAAGTGCCACATTGTATTCATTGGAAGCTTGGATCGGGACTTCGCGGGGAAGAAATCCGATGAAAGAAAAAATCAGAATTTCGCCTTTGATTACCGGTAATGTGAATTTTCCGTCTGCGTCGGAAATGGTTCCCTGACGGGTATTTTTGATCGTGACGTTGACTCCGGGCAGCGGCTCTCCATTTTCAGTGGCGGTCACCCGGCCTGTGATGATGCGCTGTTGGGCGAGCGATGCTGTGGCGATGAAAAGTAAAATAAGTAAAAAGTAGTTTTTCATTCAATGACAGTTTTGGAAGCCAGTGGAAAGCTTCGGGATTTTAAAAGCTGTAAATGGGAGTCAGGCTGCTGACTTGTAATGTATACCAGAAATTCGGATCTGGTTTGAATAAAGTGCGGTCAGGGAGATATTAACGTGATGCTGTAAACGTTGTTCTGATTTGATGATGCACGGCACTTTTACATTGACCTTTAAAGGACGGGGGAGCCTGCAGTTCCGGTCGATTTTTGAGATCTTTATAAAAGCGTAGTTTTAACTACCAAGCCAGCGCATCATCAAATCAGAAAAGTTTACTTGGTTTTGACCTTTGCCGTAGCGCCTGTTTCTGCCGCTACGAGTGATATATCCAGGTTGAAAATGTCATCTATTGCTTTATCACCGATGGATGAGAATACGCTTTTTGAGTTGTACTTGATATCATATTTGGTTCTGTCAATGGCGATTTTAGCTTTGCCGGTTATTTCTTTGCCGTTGCTGATTACCTCTGCCGGGAACGTGATGTCGTTGGTTACTCCTTTAATCGTCAGTTTTCCCTTTACATCGTATTTGTTGGTCCCGGAAGGCGTAGCCGATACGATCTGCAATTTGGCTACCGGATGTTTGTCGACAGCAAAGAAGTCGTCATTTTTCAAGTGACCAACCAGTTTTGCGTTGTATTCCGGATCAGTAATGTCCGTAACAGTCAGGTCTTTCAGGTTGATTTCAAAGTTGCCGCCTTTCAGTTTACCATCGTTCAGGATGAGCGATCCCTGCCTGATCGGTGCCGTTCCTGAATGTTCGCCGGTTACTTTTTTAGCATGCCAAACCAGCTTACTTTGTTTTGCATCCACTGCGTAAGAAGACTCTTTCACGTTTTTATCTGTGGGTCCGGTGAATGATACCAGCCCGAAAGCAGTCAGTGAGAGTATTGGAATAAGTATCTTTTTCATGTTGTTTTTGTTTAATATATTAATTCTATTGATTTTATAGAGTAAATGAGCTTGGTAAATCCGATCAGGATCTGCTAATCCCGACCGGGTTGTTGCTCACGGCGCTTTGCAATTAGCTTCGCCACTTGTCATTCGGGCAGCATTTCCCTTGGCTGTTAGAACGACATAGAACAGGACGAGTTGAACAAAAGATGTTGTGCATGATTTTGTAAATTTATAGTTCCTAAAACTTAGGCAGGTTAGCACTTATTCCACCCTGGAAAGTTGCTAAGAGTTCAATGAGCCTGTCTCTCCCTCTTTCTGTATAAATCCGTATTTACTTTGCAGGAAGTAATTGTAAGACGATGCAAAGGTAAGTTCAAGATTTCCTGATTATCAAAAAACAGACTTGATATTTTGGACTAAATCGGGAATTGTACCACAGAACCGTAAGTAGCCGATCACCATCCTCTTTTCTCTTCCAGCGGGTATTTCTTATCAATCTTCTTCAAAACAACAAAAATGGAGTCTTTGTTTTCATTTATACCTGATAGTACGAACTGGTCGGAATCACGTGGTTCGTACCTAAGCGTTAGTTGTATGGTACTGTCAGCACGGTTTTTAAGTTTGAATACCTTGTTGATTGTATCTGCTTCGTAGCCGTAGTAATGCCTGCCAATATTCCCGTAGTATTCTGTCGTACGAATGGAATTTTTTGTATTGAGCTTAAACGGCTTGTCAAGTTGTATGCTGATTGAATTGAACTTTTCAAATACCACATTTTGCCATCTTGTCGTGTCACCAGTAGCCTCGGGAACAAACCTGTCATTGAGTTTGAATTCAGACACCTTGTAAAAACCACTGATTCCCGCAAGTCCATTTTCGAGAGGAAGTTTGAATGATTTTCCACTTGCATACAGGTTCCAATACCCAAAACCACGATAAACTACGAAAAGTAAAATGAAACCGTATTTCAAAGTCAGTCTGGCATATTTATACCAGGTAGCCGGTAGTTCAAACTGTTGAACGTAAGTAAGTGCAACCGCTTTGTATTCAATAACAATCTGATAAAACTTATTTGCATCTCGAACCAGAAGCAGTAGAGAAAGGCTCAGCAGATGCAGGCTCGTGAGTTCCACACCGGCATTGTAGCCAATATTCACAAACCAGATAGGTAATAAAATCGCGATCATCATCAATGCTCCAAGCGTGGTCGTGCGACGGGACAACAGCAGCAGTGTCGCTACCAGTTCAAATATCCCTGCGAAGACTTCGAACACAGGGGAAACGCCGGTCGTGAGCCAATACAATTTACCAGGCGTGAAGTCTCCCAAATTTGTATTAAGCTGACTGATCGTCGGAAAGGGCATTTGCACAGGAAACACTTTGGCCCATGCAAACCACGACATGCGCAAGGCTACACCGTATCTTGCGGCGGCATAAAACCAATAGTACACCTGTTCATCATTTTTTCGTCTTTTATCGATCTGTTGCCAGAGCAGACCTGCAGCGATACATACCAGTACAGTAATAAACCACCCAGTGTAATTCTTTCCCTCCTGGCTCGCAAAAAACCAGGGTTTGTTTTGGGATACGACATCCAGCCAACGGAAGGGGTAAGCGTTGACATTGAAACCGGCGTCAAAGTTCTGCTTGTAAAACTCCGGATTAAAAGGAATAGTGCTTACCACAGCATATACCAAAGCTGCGCGCACGGCGATTTGTTCGTAGGCTTCCCATGGCGAGGATAGCCCATTGGTCTCTTTTTCAGACATGATTATTTGAGTAAAAAGGATTAAACTGGCACACGTATTCTTTCAGAAACAAAATCAGTTGGCGTGTGTAGGGTGCAAAAGTAGAATGGCTTTCAGGGCCTTGCAACTGATTTGGTGGTATGAAATCGGATAAATCCATTAAATCTATAAAATTAATAGACAAATGATTGTGATCATTTTTTTGACGCTCTATATTTGCCACAGGTTTTAGGATAACACAGCATGCTGATCTTATCATGAAACGCTGAGTGCCGGGGGAAATCCTGCAAATGTCCCCGGTTTGAGTAAGCCTTTCGGAACTTCCTCCGGATGGTGGTATTGTAATCATTTTATAATCTTTTCAAATCAACTTGTATGAAAATCAACCAGATCAAGTCTGTGGCGTTAGCAGGGGCCACGTTTTTGAGCAGCTTCGCCTTCGCCGACGACCATTCAGCCGGTAAATCTCCGAAGCAGGGTATTTGGAGAGGGGAGTTCGTGATCAGCGAAACCAGAATCCCTTTCAATTTCGAGTATAATAACAAAGACAAAGACCATCCGGTGTTGACGTTGCTGAACGGTACAAGACGCGATGATTTCAAAGTGACCAAGTTGAGCGGAGATTCGATCTTCGTGAAGATGAATACCTATGATGCTGCGTTGGTAGCCAATGTGGAGTCGGACGGGAAGATTACGGGAGAATACAGAAGTCTGGTTCCGGGTTTCCGTGGAAGCGCACTACCGTTTTCAGCAGAACATGGAAAGGACTACAGATTTGTAGAAAAAGGAAAGGAACAACCTACTAAACATAATTTATCCGGGAAATGGGATCTGGCCGTGTACAGCAAGGCAAAAATGCCGGACAACATTGCGATCCTGAAACAGGAAGGTAATAAGTTGACAGGCGTGGTGATGTCGACAGTGGGCGACAGCCGCGAGCTGGAAGGTGTGGTACAGGGTGATGAGTTTGTACTTTCTCACTTCTCAGGACCAAACCCAAGGGTATACAAGGGTAAGATCAATGAAGACGGTTCTATCACGGGGGTGATCAGCTCCGGTATTTATGACAATACTAAATTCGAAGGAAGTAAAAATGCGCAGGCATCTTTACCGGATCCTTATAAACTGACATTTCTGAAGGAGGGGTACAGCAAACTGGATTTTACATTGCCTGACCTAGACGGAAAAAATGTGTCATTGAGCGACGACAAATACAAAGGCAAAGTGGTCATTGTAGAAATCATCGGGACATGGTGTCCTAACTGTACCGATCAGACTACCTTCCTGGCTCCATGGTACAAAGCCAATAAAGAACGTGGAGTAGAAGCCATTGCCATTGGTTTTGAGCAGAAGGATGATCTGGCTTATGCCAAATATACGCTGGGAACGCTGAAAAAGAAATATGGTATCGAGTATGATATCCTGTTCGGTGGTATCGCAGACAAGAAAGTGGCGTCAGAGAAACTGCCTGCTTTGAATCGCATGATGGCATTCCCGACAACCATTATTATTGACAGAAAAGGAGATGTACGCCAGATTCATACCGGCTATACAGGAGAGGTTACCGGTGATTATTTCACTGAGTACGTTAAAAAATGGAACACAGACCTTGACGCGCTGATCGCTGAACCTGTGCCTGCATCATTTGCTGCATCTACGGGCAAATCAGTAAAGAACTCCAAATAACAAGGTGGGTTAAGTAACAAGGTAGTCTGGGACAACTGCAGGGTGAATGTCATGCGCCTTGCAGTTGTTTAATGTGACGCCATTGTACATGCTGCTCCTTTGAATCTATATTTTATGATGACCAGGCTCCTACTTTTTTTTGTACTTACTTCTTTCACACTATACGCACAAGAAGCGGAAGACATCGCCAAATGGAATGTATCCGTTTCCAACAAAAATGCAAAGGCCGGTGATGAAGTCGAGCTTATCTTCTCTGCCCAAATAGAGAAAAACTGGAAACTTTATTCATCGGATTTTACAAACGACATAGGTCCGCTGCCAACAGAGTTTAAGATTGATACAGCCGATTCTTTCCGGATTGTTGGAGATGTAAATGCCATTAACCCCAAAAAGACTGTCGATCCAACCTGGGAAGTAGCGTATACCTATTTCCAGGATAAGGGAGAATTCCGTCAGAAAATTAAGGTCACGAATGCTGGCTATGTTGTGAAGGGCACCATCAAAGGGCTTTTATGTAGCAATGTAGACGGGCTTTGCATTCCATTTCAGGAATCGTTTCAGATCAATTGAGATTGAAGAGTATGGAAAAGTTTAGAAAAACCGGCTTGGTCCTGTTCGCATTCTGCCTTTTTATCGTGGCAGTGGGCTTTCAGGCACAGGATAAAGAAGTGAATACCAAAGAAGAGTTAGGTGAAAGGCTGTTCTTTGATCCTATTTTATCAAAAGGACAGGGCATCAGTTGTGCTTCCTGCCATATTCCGGCATTTGCATTTGCCGATACGGCGGCTTTCAGTATTGGTGACAAAGGGACAAAGTTACCGCGCAACAGTCCGGCGCTTACCAATCTCTCCGGCCGTACCGATTTCTTCTGGGATGGCAGATCAGGTTCTCTGGAGGACCAGGTACTGGGGCCGCTGGCTGCGCATGATGAAATGGATTTGCCGGTTGACCAAGCTGTGGAAAGATTAAAAAAGAATGATTTTTATAGTGCTGCGTTTCAAAAAATATTCAAGGCAGAGGTAAATGCGCATAACTTGCAAAAAGCGATTGCTTCGTTTGAAAGAACCCTGGAAACGACAGACACACCGTACGACCGGTTTCTGGATGGAAATGAAGATGCATTGACGGACGCAGCCAAGCGTGGGCGTGTACTGTTTATCGGTAAAGCAAATTGCGCTACATGCCATTCAGGAGAAGACTTTACCGCAGATCGGTTCAAAAACATAGGTCTTTTCAACGGAGCTGAGCTGGCAGATGCCGGACGATTCTCCATTACAAAAGACAGTACGCATATCGGACTTTTTAAAGTGCCCGGTTTGAGAAATGTTGCCGTTACAGCTCCTTATATGCACAATGCCATGTTCAAAACATTGAAGGAGGTGGTGTCCTACTACAATACACCGGACAAGTTTGTAAGCAACAGTATCAATAGAGATCTTTCATTGGGTGCTTCACTCAATCTGACCGATCCGGAAATGAACGACATTGTTGCTTTTCTGGAAGCGCTGACTGATGACCGCTTTGCGAAAAAGTAAGTATGTATCAACAATATGGTAGGAAGCCGGAGTTTCCTGAACGAAGCTCCGGCTTTTTGTATTTATAGCGTATGAAGTGAGAAAAGAAAATACGAAACCTTTGATTAGGATTTACTATTACTTGAGAAACTTTTGCAGCCAAATCAAGTCAAAGAACCTCCCATTTTTGTAGCCTAGTCTTTCAAAATTACCACATTCCTTGTACCCCAATGCTTTGTGGAAATTTAATGAGACTGTATTTTCGGATGAGATATTCACTAGAATATTGGATATATCAAGACTTCTAAGTTCGCCTTCCAGAATATGGTAAAGTTGACTTCCTATTCCTTTTCCTGTAAAACCTTCTTTTAGCCAGTACGTTAGTTTGACAGTATGGGCAAAGGTATTTTCTGACCTGAAGTGATAGGCGTATCCGAATCCGATCAGCTCATCACCATTCAAAGCTACATATCCTGGTAGGGCGCTCTTCCTGTTGACCAACTCGGCAATTACACTTTTTCCCAATGACTTCTCAGAGAAGTAGAAAGTTGTATTAGCAATATAATAGTTGATAATGTCTAAAATATCATCCGCATCGGTGGCGGTCATTGACCTGAATGAAATGTTTTCCAGATTCATAGTGGCAGTATTTTAGTGATTAGTCCTATTACCTGGCGTGTGTCCTCTCAGGACTTCTGTATTACGATGCTGTCTTTCAGTCAGCAGTGGGCATGATATGGAACCCAGATCCTCCAGTGCTTTTTATTACTACTGCTGTGATGCAAAATCAATAATCAATCCCTGGCCCGTGTCTTCACGGGACTTTGCGCAACTCCAGTCTCCATTATGAATAGTTTAAAAAAAATCGATTGAGCTAACTTAGCCTCTGTAATAATGATATTAATTTTTTTGAAACTGCTTACTTTCAGTGCTTTGCATGTTGAACTTCTCCATTATTCAATTCCCTGGCCCGTGTCCTCACGGGACCTCTGTATGACGCTATTCTATTTCAGTCAGCAGTGGGTATCATATGCAATCCAGATCTTCCGGTGCAGCGTTGTTACTATTGTTGCTACGTAAAATCAATGATCAATCCCTTGGCCCGTGTCCCCACGGGACTTTTGGATGACGCCCCTGTTTCAATCCAGTTATTCGTAATTTTCTAAACTACGAATTGAGATGATTTATCGTTTGTCAGGGTAATATCAAATTTTTCTTTTACTAACTCATTTTAATTCAATGTAATGACCGATTTGGATCACCGTAATTACCGTCTTCGATTGTAACAGATTATCGATGCGCGCCGTGCAAACCCTACGCACCACAGAGATTTAGGGCTACTATCTAAAACAATTGTTCTTAACCGACTTGTTAATGTTCCACCCCTCCGGGGTTGCTGCAAATATTTCATAAATGCTGCTCATCCCCGGATTACATGCGGGGCTATTCGTGTTGGATCCCTACGGGATCAGAAAAAAAACTGAAGTTCCCTATTCCCTATCCCGTGTCCTAACGGGACTTTGCATGATGCTAATGGACTTCATCCCTCAACCGAGTACCACAAAAAATCTTATAATCATGTTTTTCTCACTGCGGTGACGTAAAATCAATAATCCATTCGATACCGTATTTATCTCTGAACATACCGAAGTAGGAAACCCAGGGACTATCAGTCATGGGTACTTCGACGGCTCCGCCTGCTGAAAGCCTGCTAAATAATTTGTCTGCTTCTTCACGACTCTCTGCGCTTACAGAGATCTTCGATCTGTTTTCGTTTTCATTCACTTTACCCATAAATTCCGGTACGTCGTTGCCTATCAGCACATTTGGGCCGATGGATAAAGCAATATGCATAAGCTTATTCGCCTCGCTTTCTGACAATGGATGTTCAGCGCCCGCAATATCTTTGAAGCGGATGATCTTTGTGAAATCCCCCCCAAATACGGATCTGTAAAAATGGAATGCTTCTTCAGCATTGCCGTTGAAGTTGATGTGCGGATTGATGAGTGCCATGGGTTTGGGGTTATTTTGAAGGTTTAGTTATTTTTGGTTTTTAGAATTGAGAGTTTGTTTAGTTCGATGCCTGCGCTTATTTATTCACTAATATTCACCCTCGCATGTTGCCGTAATAATTCCTTTTTTCTTTGCTTCCTTTGTCGATTGGTGTTCTACATCTATTACTGTTGTCTGCTTTGTTGATTAAATCATTTTTTTAGTCAATTAGTATATATGGTCTTCTTCAGCACAACTCTTTGTAAGAAATACAATATACGCAATTATAAGTAACATCCCCCCAGTTCGTTACTCAACTGAAAACGTGTAGGATTATAAAGGAGGTAGTCTTCTTTTATCATTACTAGCCCAATCCACAAAAAAATAGCGAAGACCATCCGATCTCCGCCATTCGCTTATTGATACCTCTTTTACACTGCCTTTGAAATGAATATTTTCTGATTGGCAACTTCAATAAAATCAATCAGGATAGAATTGGGGTCGTTGGTGCGTACATAAATCTTGATTTTGCGCAGAAGGTCATATAGCGGCTCGGTATATTTATGTCCTGTATGTTTCTGAAATTCTTCCACAGTAAGATTCTGTTCATTTCGGATGAGCAGGTGCAGACCGATGAAAAAATAGGAAACAGGCAGCTTACTGCCTTCGAGCAACGTACCACTTTGTAACGTCGTTCTGAATTTACAACGCTTACATTGAAACTGCTGTTTGGAAGTAAGCCAGTAGTGGTCTGTGCAACCACACTTCTTGCAGGCTACTCCTTTTCTAAGCCGATACTCCCGGAACGCTTCAAGAGCGAGTTCCTCATTTTTGTAGACATTAATCAAATCGTTGGTAAGCATGGTTCGTGTTTCTCATTACTTGCTCCAAAATTACACAGATAATTTTATAAAATATATACTCTATGGAATTAGTATACAAATTGTTGTGGTACGATTCCTGATTTCTTATTCTATAAAATCCAGTAAGGTTATAGAGATGTTACCGGAATAATATTTTGTCTGTGTGTTGAAAATGGAGTTTTAATTCTGAGTAGAAGCATGGATTTTGCAAACAACAGCTTGAATGCGTTTATAGACACCGTTCTTCTTATTAGCAGGCTGATCGCAGGTGGTACGCTGCATGGCGACTTAAATTGTGCGTTTTTTAAACCAGTATGTTTGTAACAGCAACATCGGTAGTTCCAGCAATGCGTGGTATAGCACCGACAGTCAAATCAAACACATATTAAAATGCCCAAATTGAATGAAAAGCAGACCGCGCTTGGCGATGTAGCAGCCAGGCAGTTGGCCATTGCAACGCGGACGGTACCTCAGATGGTGTCGATTACACCGCGTTGGCTGACACACCTTTTGAACTGGATTCCTGTTGAATCAGGCGTCTACAGATTGAATAAAGTAAAAGAGGGCAGTACCGCCGAAGTGGATTGTTCGGGGCGTGATGAACGTGAGCTGCCACACACTTTTATTGATTATGTTGAGAATCCGTGCGAGTATAACCTCAATGCAGTCAACACTGTTCTGGATGTGCACACCCGTGTTTCCGATTTGTACAGCAAACCGTATAATCAAATCAGTGAACAGTTACGTCTTACGATTGAAAGTATCAAGGAGCGCCAGGAAAGCGAATTGATCAATAATGAAGAATATGGATTATTGCACAGCATTGCACCTGCGCAAAGAATAAAGACGCGTATCGGTCCTCCGACGCCGGACGATTTCGACGAATTGATTTCAAAAGTGTGGAAAGAGCCTGGTTTCTTCCTGCTTCATCCACAAGCAATCGCTGCTTTTGGTCGCGAGTGTACCCGTAAAGGCGTACCACCTCCGACCGTTTCTCTTTTCGGTTCACAATTCATTACCTGGAGAGGTATCCCGCTTTTTCCTTCGGATAAATTACCGATTGAAAACGGCAAGACAAAAGTCATTCTGATGCGTACAGGTGAAAGTCGCCAGGGTGTAGTAGGATTGTATCAGCCAGGCTTGCCGGGTGAGCAGTCGCCGGGACTATCGGTTCGCTTTATGGGGATCAACGACAAGGCCATTGCATCTTATCTTGTATCACTGTATTGCTCTCTGGCCGTATTGGTTGACGACGCCATTGCTGTGCTGGAAGATGTAGAAATCGGAAATTACCATGAGTATAAATATTGATCAGATACCGTCCGGGGAAAATATAAGCGGTATACCTGATGCTGCAGAATTGGAAAAGCTGGCTAATGAGCTCTTTTCACTGATGCCTAATGAGGTGCCTGCTGCTAATTTTTCTCCTGACCTGGCAGATCATCCAAGGCTTGGCAAAGCGCTGAATCTTGTTCATGATAAACTGCCTTCGCTGTTTGCCAACGGAAACGGATTTAATGTCAATGACCCGCAGACAAGTCTGCCAGATCCGCATTTCCCTGTGAACAGTACCCCTGTATCCGGGTTGGGTGTTTCACCCTCCGGACTTTCAGGAACAAATGCCTTACATCTGAAAGGCTTTCAGCCGGAGGACAATAATTTCTTTAAGCCGACATTATCGTCCGCACAGCAGTCCTCGGCTTCACCGGCTTCCGGTGGCATATCACCATCTGCCGTAAACCAGCGAAATGCTGTGGACCTGAGCAATCCGCAGACCAGCTTTCATGATCCTCATGTAGGTGTTCCTGCGGCTTCATCTGCTGGTTTCGGGCAGGTCCCGCAGTCAGTGTCAGGAAGTGGTATTTCACCTTCGTTGGTTCCCGTACAATCCCATGCTTTTGGTGATGATCTGAGCCGGATCCTCGCTGGCATACCTGTATTTGGAAATGAAGCACAGGTGCCACTCAGTGCGGGTTCTGCAGGAAGCCAGTACTACTTTTTGTCGGGTGCCGGTTTCGGAAGTCATGATCCGTATGCAGCTAGTCGCGGGTTTGGTTCACAGACAGGCTCAAAAGCACTGCCGCTTGTAAAGGATGCAGCAGGGAATGTTTTTGATGTGGAACGGGTGAAGCGTGATTTTCCTGTTTTCAAGGAAAAAGTGAACGGACATCCGTTGGTGTGGCTGGATAATGCCGCTACTACACAAAAACCGAAACAGGTGATCGACCGGATCGTGTATTTCTACGAGCATGAAAACTCGAATATTCACCGTGCAGCGCATGAGCTGGCAGCGAGAGCTACGGATGCTTATGAAGGGGCGCGCGAGAAATCCAGATCTTTTCTGAATGCACGTTCTGCGAACGAGATCATATTTGTTAGAGGTGCTACAGAGGCAATCAACCTTGTGGCCAAAACATGGGGAGCGCAAAACCTGAATGCGGGCGACGAAATCATTGTGAGTAACCTGGAGCACCATGCCAACATCGTTCCCTGGCAGCAGCTGGCTGCAAAAAAAGGATTGAAACTGCGCGTGATTCCGGTAGATGACGATGGACAGATTCTTTTAAGTGAATATGCTAAATTGCTTAATCCAAGAACGAAACTGGTTTCATTTACACAGGTTTCAAATGCACTAGGTACGGTAACGCCGGCGAAGCAGATTGTCGAAATGGCGCACGCAGCCGGAGCCAGAGTTTTGGTGGACGGTGCTCAGTCGGTTTCACACATGCGTTCGGACGTGCAGGCGCTTAACTGTGACTGGTTCGTGTTTTCCGGACATAAGGTATTCGGTCCTACCGGGATCGGGGTGCTTTATGGCAAAGAGGATTTATTGAATACAACTGATCCGTGGCAGGGTGGGGGTAATATGATCAAAGATGTAACCTTTGAGTATACCCAGTTTCACAATGCTCCGAACAGATTTGAAGCAGGTACTGGTAATATTGCCGACGCCGTAGGGCTGGGTGCTGCGATTGATTATGTCAATAAAATCGGGATAGATGTAATTCATGATTATGAGCATCATTTGCTGGTATATGCAACGGGTCTGTTGAAGGATATTCCGGGCTTACGCCTGATCGGTACTGCACAGAACAAAGCATCGGTGATGTCCTTTGTTTTTGATAAGTACCAGACGGAAGAAGTGGGGGCAGAGCTGAACAAAGTGGGCATTGCAGTACGGTCGGGTCACCACTGTGCGCAGCCTATTCTAAGAAGGTTCGGTGTGGAAACAACAGTTCGTCCTTCTCTTGCGTTTTATAATACCTGTGCAGATGTTGATCTATTAGTCGATACTTTGTATAGATTGCGGAGCGCAAAGAAGTAACGGATTCCAGATTATAAAATTATATCCGGCGTTGATCTGAATTTCCAGGGATCGGCGCCGGATTTTGATAAACAGACCATGAGCAACAAGGCGAATACGCAGTCATTATTGAGTATTTTAAGAAAAACCCACCTGGCAGAATGGGAGGCAACACCCTCTATTCACGACACCACTGCCTGGCTGGACGACCTCATTCATTTTCTGTTTCCCAACAACCATCTACCCAAAAGAAATGCGTACGAAGGGGTTTTGAAAAAAAATCAGATCGATCTCGAAAATCTTCTTCTGAGTTACCTCGAACCATCCGGACTTCAGATTGAAGAAGTGGTAACTGAATTTTACAATGCGCTGGAAAGTATCTACCATGATCTTCGCCAGGATGCCGTCAAGATCTATGAGTATGATCCTGCTGCGACCAGTGTCAATGAGGTGATTGTCTCTTATCCGGGATTTTATGCGATCACCGTTTATCGTATTGCCAATAAATTGAGTTTGTTGCAAGTACCTATGTTGCCACGTATCGTGAGCGAATATGCACATGGTAAGACTGGAATCGATATCCATCCGAATGCTACCATTGGTGTGCCGTTTATGATTGACCACGGTACTGGTATTGTGATCGGAGAAACGACCGTGATTGGTAAAAATGTGAGTATCTATCAGGGAGTTACGCTGGGTGCACTGCAAGTGGCGAAGAGTTTGGCGGAAGTAAAACGCCATCCTACCGTGGGAGACAATGTGATCATTTATGCGCGTACAACCATTTTAGGAGGAGATACGGTGATTGGTAAAAACAGTGTAATTGGAGGAAGCGTTTTTTTAACAAAAAGTGTAGAGCCCAACTCGCAGGTTTTCAATACACACCAGCTTCGGATTACGGTGAAGGAAACAGCGTGAAAAGCTGATAGCTGTTAGCATTTAGCTATTAGCCTTGACATTGACTCGGAACAGATATAAGAATTGAAAGCTGATAGTCGATAACCTGAAAAGGCTCCGCGCTGTAAAATTTCGCGCAGAGCCTTCGTTGCTTAAAGTCTTCTTTCAAAAAGCAAGAAGTTGGTAAGCTATAAGCTAAAAGCCAACCGCTATTGATATGCTTCCGCAAAGATTTTTGCGAAATCTTCCAGTTTGATCTGGCCTGTTACCGGCGAACCTTGTGCGTCAAAGTCAGATTGTAATTTACCTTCGCGCAAGGCAACACCCATTTCTACATAGAGTCCTGCCATTTCTTCGGGAAGACCAGCCTGTGTCATGCCTTCTAACGCCTGTTCATCCGTGAATTCGACCCAGGGTAATTCTGGTTTTCCAACCGCACTTCCCAATACAGAAGCCAGATCGGCCGGCGTGCGTACGTCGCTGACGATGTAACGAATGTTTTTGCCAACAGATTCTTTCACAAGTTCTTCTGCAATGGCCGAAGCAATATCTTCAGGATGAACCAATGGGATTTTTGCATCGGAAGGGTAATTTCCACCTGTGATGCCTGCCCCTTTGATCAAAGGAATATCATTGAAAAGGTTATTGAAGAAATAACCTGCACGCAGGAAAGTGATGTTTACGTTTTCCAATTTTTCGTAAATCTTTTCAATGTTGTGCAAACCTGCGATAGGGCCGGTACCTGCCGGAACATCTGCACCGATGCTGCTCAGCATCACCACTCTGCCAACACCCGATTTTTGAATCGCCGTTGAGAAAGCTTCGCCTGCAGCGGTGGTATTCGCAATGATATTTACACCACCCATATTTGGAGGTGTCATTACATATACTGCATCAGCACCGTTAAATGCTTCAGTCAGGAACGTTGCATCAGATACAGAACCGATTGCTGCTTTGGCGCCAAGTGCTTCGATCGCTGACTGGTTATGCGCTGCGCTGCTGATTACTTTCACATCGTGCCCGGCTGCTACAAGTTTTTTGGTAAGTGGTAATCCTATGTTCCCGAGAGAACCTGCAAGTGTAAGTTTCATGTCGATTGTTTTTTTATTTGATAAGACAAAAGTATTTTTGTACTTACTTTTATACAAGTACTTACCCCAAAGTATGTATCACTATGGCTGCTGTTAAAGAGACTTCGACGATTCAGGAAAACAAACAATATGCATTGGAAAAATGCCCTGTCACCTATGCGATGGAGAAGATAGGTGGGTATTGGAAACCCATTATTTTATACCATTTGTCTATTGGAGATAAACGTTACAGCGAGATCAAAAAGGCGATTCCCGCCATTACAGAGAAGGTTCTCATCCAGCATTTGAAGCAATTGGAAGCGGATAATCTGGTGATACGGGAAGCGCTGCCTGTTGTTCCACCACATGTTACTTATAAGCTTAGTAACGGAGGTCGCGGACTTATACCCGTTATCAATGCTATGGCTACCTGGGCGATCCAGGAACGAGATGGAATGTATAGTCATCTGTTGAATTCCGGAAATGACTTTTAACAGAATCGGAATTTTGGTACAGGTTATATGGTCCGCACTCACTTTCAGATATAGCAAAGTCTCCGCAGTTCTATTGGTATCGGTAATAGCATTAATACCATCGGACTGTCGAGTTTATTGTTGTCAAATCCAATAACTCACATCCGTTTCGCACACCTTATTGTAATGCGCTTTACAAATTTATTTGTACTTTTGGCCGTACTCGTTTCTAACAATAAACATGCCCACTAAGTTTTCACTGTTACTGGTTGATGATGATGCTGATGACCAGCTGATTTTCACGGAGGCTTTGAAAAATATTGGAGTAGTCTTTTCAATTCAAACAGCAAGAGACGGTGTGGATGCGCTGGATATCATCAATTCTGCAGGTTTTTCGATTCCGGATATTGCATTCTTTGACCTTAATATGCCGAGGATGAACGGAAAAGAGCTACTTACAACCCTTCGAAATAATACCAAATTTGATCAGGTACCAATCATTATTTTCTCTACCTCATCACGTCCCGAAGATATTAACGACTGTATCCGATTAGGGGCAAATGCTTATCTGACTAAACATGGTTCATTCAATTTTCTCTGCAAAGATCTAATGGATGTGCTGAGTAATCATCTGATTACAGCCAAATAGATTAATAAACCAGCCACATACAGTAGGCTTAGATTGATTTGATCATTGAAAACTGACAAAGAAAATCTGGATAACATATTAGCCGTTTTGTCCAAAAAAAGCGGTGTCGACCTTCTGAATTACAAGCATACCACATTACAGAGAAGAATCAACCGACGATTGCATGTTTTCAATCTGCAAAGTCTAAGCGATTATTACGATATGCTGGTAGTCAATGAAGCCGAGCAACACCAGCTATATAAGGAAATGCTGATTCATGTCAGCAGTTTTTTCAGAGACGAAAAAAGCTTTGATTTTTTATGCTCCGACGTTATACCCAATCTGCTCAGAGATAAACAGGCCAATGATACTGTTCGTGTCTGGGTTTGTGGATGTTCTACCGGTGAGGAAGCTTATTCCATTGCTATTTGCCTGCATGAACATCATGAGCTGATTGGTAATTTGTCAAACATTAAAATTTTTGCTTCCGATCTGTCAGAAGGCGCTATTGCGAAAGCAAGAAAAGGAACATATTCCGAACAAACTGTGGCTAAAATTGAACAGTCGCGACTGGAAAAATATTTTACCAAAGTAAAGGACGAATACCGGATTAAACCCTTTATCAGGGATATGTGTGTATTTGCAGTTCAAAATGTACTTGCAGACCCGCCTTTTGCCAAAATTGATTTGCTGAGCTGCCGAAATGTGCTCATCTACATGCAACCTATCCTTCAGAGAAAGGTGCTGGCAACATTTTCTTATGCAATCAAGCCAGGAGGATTTCTGTTTTTGGGGAAATCAGAAACGAGCAGTTTGGCGGGGCGATTTGAGAGTATTAATAAAAGTGCAAATATATTTATTAATCGTACTCCAATCACCACACTTCATCATCAATCGGAAGATACCAGAAAAAAGAGTACACTATCGAACCACTTTGGTTTAATTAAGAATATGGATAAGAAGGATTTCCAGAATGCGGCAGATAATTTATTGCTGCAGAAATATGTGCCTGTTGGAGTGGTGATCAACGACTCATTTGATATCGTCGATTTTAGAGGTAATACTGGTTTTTTCATAGAACCCAGTCCGGGTATAGCAAGTTTCAATGTGCTTAAAATGGTTCGCAAGGGGCTTTACTATGACCTCAACGAAGCATTGAACAAAGTAAAGACGGAACGTGCACCGGTAAAAAAAGAGGATATAGCACTTGAACATGAAGGAAGGTTATTAAGAATCACACTGGATGTACTGCCTCTTGCAGAAACAAAAGAGACGTTTTATCTGATTCTGTTCCAAACCATTCAGAGTATGCCCACAGAGGCAATATCCGAAGATGGTATCAATGATGCCCGTGATCTGCGCATTTTGCAGCTGGAACAGGAGCTGGTTCAAAGCCGTGATCAGCTTCGGGCATTAAGTGAGGAGCAGGAAGCTACCAATGAAGAGTTTCAATCCGCGAACGAAGAATTGAAATCACTGAACGAAGAGCTGCAAACCTCTCAGGAAGAGGTAATTTCAATTAATGAGGAGCTGCTGGTTCGTAATAAAGAGTTATCCAATTTAAATGCGCAACTGGTCAGATCCACTGAATATACAGAGTCTATTAACAATACCATTACCGATGCACTGGTAATTTTGGATCATAATCTGCGTATCAAGTCAGCAAATACCTCCTTTTATGAAAAATTTGAAGTGTTGCCCAGTGATGTGGAGGGAAAAGTATTGTATGAACTGGGCAATGGTCAATGGGACATTATAGATCTGCGCCGTCAGCTGGAAGAAATTTTACCAAGAAAAAAATCATTCAATGAATTTATAGTTTCACACGATTTCCCCTCTCTTGGAAAACGTGTGATGAAATTGAGTGCCCGGCAGATCAAATCGAATGAAAAGGGTGAGTCTCTTATACTTTTGGTCATTAATGATGTGACTGAACTGACTGATGCCAACGACAGGATAAAGGAAAAGCAGGAGCAGATCTTCATCAATGAAGAAAGGCAAAGACTTGCTATTGATGCGACGCATTATGGTATATGGGATTATGAGATAAAAACGAATATTCTTTATCTCTCCAAAGAGACCAGGGATATTCTTCATCAGGAAAGGTTGTCTCTTCAAGGCTGGGAACCATTGCTGGATAGAGTGGTTGAGGATGATCGGGATCGGGTGGAATCCGCCGTTCGTATGGCTCTGAATGGAGGGCATGGCGGCCTGCTTGCTGAAGAATACCGGATACGTCCCACTGACTCTGAGTCTGTGCGATGGGTAAGTAATCATGGCAAGGCGATCTTTGATGAGTATAATCAAATTAAGAGGCTTACGGGTGTTGTTGCAGATATTACAGAACGTAAGGCGGGCGAAATAAGATTACAGGAAGCGCTGGTACGTCTGGATCTGGCGTTGAATGCGGGACATATCGGATCTTGGGAATTGCAGATAGGAGAGAATATACTGACTACATCAAAACAATGCAAAGCCAATTACGGTTTGCCAGCTCATGCTGAACTGACCTACGAAAGCTTGCTGGAACTGGTGTTGCCTGAAGATAGAACAGCTTTACAGGAAGCGATTGACGCAGCAGTGGTGACAAAAACTCCTTTCCATGCTGAATATAGGATCAAATGGCCGGACGATTCGATCCACTGGATGGAAGCTTCAGGACTGGCGCAATTAAGTGACGATGGGGAAGTGATCAGCCTTATAGGTGTTACGACGGATATCTCGGAAAGAAAAAGCGTAACTGAGAGGCTTGAATACAGTGAACACCACTTCAGAACATTGGCTAATAGCTCTCCGGTGATGGTAGGAATGTGCGATCTGACGGGTAACTTCTATTTCTTTAACAAGCTTTGGCAGAAATTTATCGGTGCTTTGGACAATGGTGGGTACGGCGCCAAATGGAGTAACTTTATGCATCCCGACGACCTGGAACCTTTCATGGAAATGCAGCAGAATGCAGCAAAGAGAAATGGACGTTTTCAGAAAGATATCAGACTGAGAACAATGGGTAAATACCGTTGGGTGAGCTGTATCGCGGAGCCGCGTTTCGGGCTGGATAATAAGTTTCTGGGATATACGATGGCATGTACGGATATCCATGATCAGAAGATGCTGAATGAAGAACTGGAAAGGAAAATAGAGGAACGGACGGGTGCTCTGAGAGATCTGAATGATGACTTACAGGACCGGAATCAGGAGCTGAAGCAGTTTGCCTATGTTACATCGCACGATCTGCAGGAGCCGTTACGAAAGATCAAAATTTTTGCCGGCATGCTGCTAGCCCGTGAGTCCAAAGAAAATGTATACTCGGCGGAATACCTTCAGAAGATCGAGTATTCTGCAAGCCGGATGATCGGATTAATACACGATCTTTTGAATTACAGCAGTATTCAGGATAGAACCACTTCCTTTACTCCGGTGCAGTTGTCCAAAGTAATTAAGAATGTGATGGCTGATTTCGATCTGCTCATCCAGGAAAAAGACGCGGTGATCTCGCTTGGAACCATGCCTGTGATTGATGCAGTTCCTTCACAGATGAATCAGCTTTTCTACAATCTGGTTGGTAATGCTCTGAAGTTTTCAAGAGAAGGTGTTAAACCCGAAATTTCTATTACATCCGAAAGCCTTTCATCTGAAGAAATCGAAAAGCTGGAACTTGTTCCGGAACAGAATTACATACGTATCACGATCATCGATAATGGAATCGGTTTTGATCCGGGCTTTGGTGACCGCATATTCGAAATATTCCAAAAATTGCATAGCCGGGAATCCTATACGGGAAATGGTATAGGACTGGCGCTTTGCAAGCGCATTGTTGTGAATCACGGCGGACTTATTGAACCTTTCAGCGAGGAAGGAAAAGGATCCCGGTTCGACATAATCCTGCCAGAAAAGCATAACTAAATACTATTTCAGTATTTCGCAAGCCGTCTCAGATCCTTCTGGGGCGGCTTTTTATTCGATGGAAAGTGCTACTGTAGAAATACTTAAAGTATATAAAGTAAATATTTTCATATTTAAGTTATATTTTTTTAAGTGTACTGTTGACATATTATAAAAAAATGTTAAATTTGTTCAATTGGTTACTTCTTATAAGACTAATGCCTTTTTTGTTGCGCAGCAAAATAAGGAAACATTTACCTGAAGAGTTTTCATCATTTACACTCAACTCCATTTGGTATGGCTACAATTTAACTTTTAAACATTTTTTTGGAGAAAGAATGTCTGATGCATGATTATAGCGGCTTGTCGCTTGTAGTTATGACCTGTTCAGACATGTCAACATTGCTGTGTCTGTTTTTTTGAGCGAAACAAACGCAACGGATATGCTATGCCCGATTTTTAAAATCGCCGTCGGAAGGTGAAGGGTCCGGCCAGGTATATTGATAGCATACATTACCAATTTTTAATTACTCACATTAAAAATCCAATAACTCCCAAGCTCCATGTTGAAAAAATTACTTATGATTTCAAAAGTATCTGCCCTCAATGTCGCACTATTAAGTGTTCATTGCCAAGCAGATGCATTGGCTATTCCTGCTGTCCGAAAAGGAGAGCGGCATAGCGCTTCCAGGTTTATTGATAAAAAGATAACAGGGAAAGTTACAGATGAACAGGGCAGAGAGCTGCCTGGCGTCAACGTGACCATTAAGGGTACAACGCGAGGTACCTCTACGGATGTGAATGGCGTATATACTATAGACGTTAGCGCAGACAGCGATGTCCTGGTATTTTCCTTTGTAGGTTATCTGGCCAAAGAAATCCCTGTAGGGGCAGCTTCTGCAATAAATGCGAAGCTTGATCCGGATACAAAAGCACTGGAAGAAGTTGTAGTAGTGGGTTACGGAGTTCAGAAAAAAGCAACTGTAACAGGTTCTATTGCAAGTATCAAAGGCGATGCGATTGCACAGGTTCCGGCACCTAACATTTCTCAGTCACTGGCAGGCCGGGTAGCCGGTGTGAGTATGCGCCCTAATGGCGGTCAGCCTGGAAAAGATGATCCGGATATTCACATTCGTGGCATCGTAACCACAGGAAATAACAAACCGCTTGTGGTTGTAGACGGTGTGCGGCGGGATAATATTCGGCAGATCGATCCGGCCAGTATAGAGACGATTACCATTTTGAAAGATGCAGCAGCAGTGGCGCCCTACGGAATCGGAGGTGCGAATGGTGTGATCATGATTACTACCAAAAAAGGTAAATCAGGTAAAGCTCAGGTTCGTGTAAGTTCTTCATACGGCTTTCAAAACCCTACCTATCTGCCTGATGTTCTGAACGCGAAGGATTATATGTCACTTCAGAATGAAGCTTATCTGAACCAGACACCGGGTGGTACCAGCCTTCCTAATGATCCGGCCATTGTACAGGATTATGAAAGACTGCATCAGGAAGATCCCTGGAAGTATCCAAGTTCGAACTTTCTGGAAGTATTTAATAAGAACCAGCCGATTCAGAACCATAATCTGGAGCTGAGCGGCGGTAACGAGAATGTTACCTATCATGCTGGTGTAGGCTATTTTGATCAGCAGGGACTTTTCGATCCTGTTAGCTATCGCCGTTTTAATTACAACATGAATCTCGAAATGGCTGTAACAAAGACTACAAAAGTAGGTATGTCGTTGTTTGGCAGTATTGAAAACACAAGAGATGTAGATGCAGACGAGAGTACATCAGGACACTTGTTTAGAAGCTTTTATAAATTTCTGCCAACACAAAGTCTGATCTATCCTGAAGGCGATAAATGGGGTGAATCTTCTGCCAATACACCCGTTGGTGTGTTGCGTTCTCCCGGTTACCGTCGTGCAAATGGAAATACCCTGCTGGGTACGCTGTCGGTAGAACAACAACTTGCTAAAGGGCTAAGCGTGAAAGGCGTTTTTAGTTATGATCCATCTCAACAGGATTTAAAGCTATGGCACGTTCCGTTTGTATACCACAAAATTGACCTTTCACAGAAGCCATACACCTATACGGACGCTATTTCTTTGCAGGAAGGAGCGGGTAAACCTTTCCGTTGGCTGGGACTGGAAAACCGCAAACGGGTGAACTTCACCTATCAGGGATATTTAAATTACAGCCGTACCTTCGGAAACCACGCTTTCACCGGTTTGGCTGTGGTGGAGATGCGCAAAACCAAGGGTGATACGATGACTACTCGCCGAAACAACTTCGCGATCGGTATTGACGAGTTAAGTTTCGGTAGCTCCGACAGGCTGGATTATGACAATTCAGGAACGTCTGCAACCGGTACCGAGCTTGGTTATGTATATCGTCTGGGTTACACCTATAAAGACAAGTACATCATTGAGGCTGCTGGTCGTTACGACGGTCACTATTATTTTGCACCTGGTAAGAGATGGGGTTACTTTCCAGCTTTTTCTGCAGCCTGGAGAATATCCGAAGAGAGTTTCATGAAGAATCTCCGATTTATAGATGAACTGAAACTGAGGGGTTCATGGGGTAAAGCAGGTATGCTTGCCGGAGGTCCTTTCCAGTATCAGTCGGGTTATGATCTACGTGGTGCGGCTTATGCTTTTGGAACGGGAACACTCGTGCAGGGATCACGGGTACCTCGTGAAGCCAACAGCGCCATTACCTGGGAAATTTCAACAAAAACAGATATTGGTTTTGACCTGAGCCTATGGAACTCGCTGTTAAACATTGAGTTTGACTATTTCCACGAGAACAGAACAGGTATGTTGCTTGCACCACAGGTAACTCTTCCGGTAGAATATGGTCTGTCACTTTCTCAGGAGAATAAAGGCAGGATGAATAGTGATGGCGTTGAGCTTAATATCGGTACAAGAAAACGAGTTTCCAAAGACCTCGATTTCTCGTTGAATGCGAACATGAGCTATTCGATCAACCGTATGCAGGAAGTATTCCAAACAGATGCTGAGGCCAACAATCCAAACCGTACCAAGGTAGGCCGCCAGTTTGGAACACCTTACGGATTTAAATCGCTGGGTTTATTTAGAACATCGGATGATATCAACGACGATGGTATCATAGATGCTGCTGATGGATATAAGGTTACACAATTTGGTACGCTCCACCCGGGAGATATCAGATATGCAGATCTAAGCGGCCCTGATGGCGTTCCTGATGGAATTATCAATGACTATGACCTTACAGTAATTGGAAATCCTGTTTATCCTGCACTTACTTATGGTATCACACCAAGCGTAAACTGGAAGGGTTTTGATCTTACCTTATTCTTCCAGGGAACTGGTAAGTCCAGCATCGGAGTACGTCAGTTCCTGACAGTTCCTTTTGAAAATAATGGTAGTAACACGGGTTATGAGTACTACAACAACCGCTGGACGCCAGATAATCAGGATGCAAAATATCCACGTTCTACACCTGCACCTTATGCCAATAATACCAAGGATTCAGATTTCTGGTGGATGAATTCCAGCTATCTGCGCCTCAAAACGGCAAGTCTTGGTTACACGATTCCAAAATCAGTACTGGGTAAATTGAAAATGAGTTCAGCAAGGATTTATGTGACAACGCAAAACCTGTTTACGGTGAGTAAGATCAAACATGTGGATCCTGAAATGGGTTACACAGATCGTGAAACTGCTTACCCGGTTATGAAGGCCACAACATTTGGAATTGATCTGACTTTTTAACCCAAAACTGAAATAAAATGAAAGTTGCTATAAATTACTTCAAAATATTGGGTTTGAGTCTGGCGATGCTCACCCTGCCCGTTTCTTGCGATACGGATGAATTTCTTGAAAATGTAAATAAATCTAACCTGACTGATGCTACACAGTGGGAGTCGGAACCGAACGCAGATGTATTTCTGAATGATATTTACAGTGAAATTCCGAATAAAGTAACGCAGACGGAAACGCTGGATTATTATACAGATGACTACAACATCAGCCACTACTATACGGCATCCAACTGGCGAATAGGTGTAACAATTGTACCCTCGAGCAGTACAGACAACCCATGGGGAGGAACGCATGGGCCAACCTATGGCTATACATGGCAGAATTTCTTTGTCAAAATCCGCAAATGCAATACGTTTTTGCAAAAGCTCGCTGAAAATAAAGCTAACTTCTCAGAAGCTTACTTTAATAAACGCATTGACGAAGTTCGTTTTATTCGGGCATTCTTCTACAGTGAATTCTTTGTACACATCGGAGGACTTCCTATCATTACTGAACAGCTCGATCGCAATACGATGAGTCCGGAGGAATTGCAACAGCCACGTAAAACATTTCAGGAAACATTCGATTTCATTGTTGGTGAACTGGATCAGGTTGTGAAGAACGGACATCTGCCTATTAAATACGCGCAGTCGGATAAAGATGCAGGCAGAGCCACACTGGGTGCTGCATTGGCCCTGAAAGGATGGGTAGAGTTGTTTGGTGCCAGTCCGTTATTCAATACGGCAACCCCCTATCTGTCAGACCCAAGCAAGTTTGTTCATTTCGGAAATTATGATCCTGCACGCTGGGCTAAGGCAGCAGCAACAAATAAGGAGTTTATTGATAAATATGGAAACGGTAAAAACTACAATCTTTTTGCTGATCTCAAAAATTTCTGGCGTGTAACCAATGAATACAACTCCGAAGTAATCTGGGACAGACAGATCGTAGCTAACGTTGCCAATATGGGTGGAAGTTATGAGTCGCGTGGCGGTGTTACCTATGTGCTGGGTGAGTATCGTAGCTGGGGGAATTACAACCCAACCCAGGAGCTGGTAGACCAGTTTGCGATGGCCAACGGAAAAGCGATTACAGATCCTACTTCGGGATACAATCCGCAAAAACCGTATGTGAATCGAGAGAAGCGCTTTTATGATTTTATAGTATATGATGGTGCTCCCTATAAGCTGGACTGGATGCCGAGAGCAGACACGATCTACACGCGTGTTGATCTCACTTATCCTAACCCCGATCGTACCAACCAAATTGACCTTGCCGGAAAAACGGATGTCGGAGATTCAGGTTATTACCAGAAAAAACGGCTTAATCCAGATGCAGCACCTGGTACGGATGCAAGCGGACAGAACTATGTGTTCCTGCGCTATGCGGAGGTTTTGCTGAACTATGCCGAAGCACAAAATGAAGCGGCAGGTCCGGATGCATCTGTATATGATGCGATTAATAAGGTTCGCCAGCGTTCTGAGATTGCAGCGTTACCTGCCGGGCTGACCAAGGACCAAATGCGTGCTGCCATCGCAAGAGAAAGAAGGGTTGAGTTCTGTTTTGAAGACAAGCGTTATCTGGATAACAAACGCTTGGCACAGGCTGCACAGGTAATGGGCAAAGCGCGCCATAATATGGTGATCCGTAACTCTGTTCCTTCCAACAATTCAGGTGTTTGGGTTTATAGTGTGGAGCCGGAAGTGAAGTACACGGTGAAGTTTGAACCCAAACAATACATGAATCCAATTCCTCAGAATGTATTGGATCAGAACTCGGGTATTAAGCAAAATCCGGGATATTAAGAGTTAAGAATTAAGAGTTAAGAATGAGAAGTGGGGGGCGTAACTCTCCACTCTTCATTTTTAATTCTTCCTTCCTGTTTCCCTTCAAAACAACTTAGTCTGTTCTCCCTCCATGTAATCGCGGCCTAACAGTTCAATGGTGTCAAGAATGTCAAACTGACCTCTTTGTTCATTGAACTTTCTGATTACAAAATATTTGCAGAAAAATGATTCTTTAAAATCAGTAGGGGATATATCGTAACATACAGCGATCTCTTTTTCAGTCAGCTCGCGGGCAAGGGTCATATGCAGCTTCGTTTTGACAACCATTTTCCATCTCTCTACATACCTGCGCTTTAAGGATTTATCAAACAGCCTGCCCATTTTTTCACAACTCTCAATGATTGCATCCGTTGCGTTATCGTCTGGTTGAATAAAAAACGTGCAGTTTTTTTTTGTAATAAAATCTCCAAAGCCAGCGAAACCAAGCTGGAATGGAGCAATTACAGATAAAACCCTCTTAAACTCTGATAATATGTAAGGATAGTTCTTTTCCTCAGCTTCAAACGAAAGTAAGGTAATGTGTGGAAGCGCGTTGAAACTTCCGTAATTCCGGTTCAAACCTTCTCTGATCGTACTCTTCATATTACCGGATAGTCGCATGATATGCGGATCCGGATTGATTGCTAATGCATATACCATGTTTTATCATCTGCTCTGAACACCCAACTCATTGCATTCGTCTGCCTTAACAATAGATTGGCTTGACCTGCGTGCTGCGGCACATTGTACATCAGGGTTTTCAAAACCGAACCGCTCATTTCGCATTTGGTGTAAATTTTATTGTGTACCATATCTCCCCATACGCCGGGTGGAATGTCATGCTTGTAAATGCGTTTTAAAATTCTCAGGTCTGCTACAAATTTTGATCCAGCATCAATCAGCTTGTTCCAATTCCTGAATGATTCGTTTCTTTAATTCGCCATGAACATAATCCTTTACTTCCGCGAATGACGTGCCATATTTGCGTTCGATGTTTTGTAAATGGAGTGGAAAGGTTGAAAGAAGTTTATGATAATACTCATCCAGCCTGGCTTTATCAGGCAGCTCGAATTTGAGACGAAGCTGAAAACGTCGGATCAGCGCAATGTCAATCAGGTCGTAGTGATTGGTAGCACAAACCAATATAGCGTGCTGAGGGAGGTAATCAATTTGCTGTATAATGGCGTTCACGAGTCGTCTCATTTCACCAACCTCCTTGTCATCGGTACTTCTCATTTTCCCAATCTGATCAAATTCATCCAGAAACAATACAGCTTTGTCTCTGGATGCTTTGTCAAAAAGGCCTTTGATATTTCTGGATGTTTCACCAATTCTTGAATTTACCAGTGTGCTGAGATCGACGATCACAATCTTTTTTCCAAGCGCAGTGGCAATGGCTTTTGCGGTCGTGGTTTTGCCACATCCTGAATCACCGTAAAGCAGTACTTTATTACTTACAGATAATTTATATTGTTCAAGAACATCGAGATACTTGTGTTCCTGAATGATCTGAGTTAGTGCGGCTTTGTTGTCTGCGCTGTGGAACACATCTTCAAGAGCTACCTTCTCCTGATCATTGATGATAATTTCAAAAACATTCATGCAATTAAATAAACAGATTTTGGAACGTATGAAATAACAACTGGTCAGGCTTCATTTTCATTCCATATTTCTTTGCCGGTGAAACGGTTTCCAAATACCGCCGTACCTACCCGAACCATGTTTGATCCTTCAGCTATAGCCAATTCCAGATCCTGCGACATGCCCATGGATAAAGCAAGCTGTTCGACTCCAGGTATTCCGGCTCCGAGTATTTTATCGCGTGTTTCTCTCAGTAATGCCAGCGATGGTCTCATCTTTTCCCTTTCAACATCCAGCAATCCTATGGTCATCAGGCCTTTGATTTTCAGTGTTTCAAATTTTTGGACTTCCTGCATAAATTGAACTGCAAGATCAGGTTTTATACCGAATTTGCTTTCTTCACCTGACGTATTTATCTGAACAAAGACATCAATACTTCTTCCTTCCCTCTGTAAGCGTTTATTTAGTTCTTCTGCTAATACGATTCGATCCAGAGACTGAATACAGGACGCATACTTCAGGACATCTTTGATTTTGTTGGTTTGTAAATGGCCGATAAAGTGCCGTTCGAGCTTCAGTCCAGACAGTCCCGCATCTTTATCCCGCAGTTCCTGAACTTTGTTTTCGCCAGTTAGATACGCTCCCGCTTCCACAGCGATTCTGATCTGTTCAGCAGGTACTGTTTTGGTTGCCAACAGCAGTTGCACATCGTTCGGATTTCTGCCTGCATCTTTACAGGCATTTACAATTCTTTCCTGTACCGCTTCGAGATTAGATAAAATCTGATTTTCCATACGCCGGTTATGGGTTTGGTTGAAGGGCACAAAGAAAGAGGTTTTCCGAGTTTAAAAAGGAAAACCTCTTTGGAAAAGGAGGTCTATTTGTAATGCATTATTAAAAAGACGGATTCGGATAATCCCCTACCGGATACCAGGAATTATCTCTTCCAATATGTTATTTTCTTCTTTATCATAATAAGAGCAAGTCATATCCTCTAACACAACGATCCATTTTTCAATACCGGCCTTTGCGCAGTGTTGGCAAAAAGTAAAATAATCACTTTCTCCCCGCTGGTGTAATTTTAGATTATTGGTAAATCCTTCCTTATCTGTTTGGTCGGCAATGAGAAGTGTTTTATACTTTGCTTCTGAACTGACCTGGAAATTGTCCGAACCTTGGTAATCAGTGTGATTGTCAGATACCCAGGTCGTGAAAGACATGACACCTAAAGCTTTGATATCCTGAATATACTTTGGGAAATCGGCTCCTGATCCGACTTTGGAGTGTGCTTCTGATATTGCTTTGAGGGTAAACATAATAGTGCTATGATAGGTTGACAATTGTATTCTGTTTGCATCGTTTTCTCTTGCCAAATGCACTTTGTTTGGAAATCAACGGATAACAATGTAGGAAATATTTATTTTTTGATAAGCCAGGGCTTTAAAATTCGGGTTAGCTGCGGCATCACGATCCAGGTGAGTATGCCAACCATGCAGGCTGCTATGATCAAAGAAGTAATTGCCTGTGGCGCATCCTGAATCAGAGGTCTGATTGTATAGGACAAGAAAAGACTGGTGGGATATACACCGCATAGGGTTGCAACGGCCATTTTCCACTTCGGTGGAGGGACGGGTGCGCGAAACCAAGCCTCCAGGCCAGTTAGCTGGCGGTAGTTGGGCTGCTCTGTCAATGTTGATGCGTATTCTTCCCAATCTCTGAATAGTTGAGAACTATAAAATGCATCCCGTTCCGCTTCATCAACAAATGTCCTGAGTATACCAATTTCTCTGCTTTCGGATCCCGGGAGAGCAGTGATCATACTGGCGCCTTGAACTCCTCCATGCAAGAATGATTCTCCCAAAAAGCGGCGGAGCGCGTCGGTGAATTCAGCTTCTTTGCCGGGGAGTACTTTTCGTGTAATGGCAACATGTATAGGCATATAAATACATCAAGGTGTAATCGTCAGTTAAACGGAATATTAAGTTGCTCATTTTACATCATTATTTTGAATAAAATGAATGTAAATTTAATTGGTTTCTGAGGATTACACCGATATGGACTTACACTGTTAATTCATGTTTTACCTTTTGACTGTCAGGCAAACTGTTTAAATGTGGCAATGCACCACGACGGTATGCCTGATAAAGTCTTGTGATATCCTCCTGCGTGTCACCAATAAACGGACCGTGACTTACGATCGGGGCCTTTTGTGGCTGTCCGGCGTAGAGGATAAAACGTGCGTCCTGGTCTTCGGTTTTAAAGTTGACTTCTGTAACATCATTATCGAACGGTTCTTCCAGCCAGGCCGTCTCACCTTCATTGACGCGCTTTCCACCAATAGAAACAGAACCGTTTGTTACATATACAAATCCGTTATAACCGGCGGGTAATTCCTGACTGACAGAAACATTTCTGTTTACCTGAAAGTCCACCAGTGTGAATGGCGTCTGGTTCTGCAGAGGGGAAGTAAGTCCTTGGCTGCTACCACTGTAGACGCGGATTTCCAGGTTGTCACTCTTGATAGTCGGAACATTTTCCAGCACTAATTCCTGCCAGAAGGGTTGTGCCCATCTTTTCTCAGGAGGTAATATCAGCCAAAGTTGCAGGATACGTACCTTCGTTTTTGCGGTGATTTCCTCAGTGTGTACAATTCCGCTTCCTGCGGTCATCACTTCAAGGCTACCTGTTTCCCAGCCCATTCCATTGCCTGCCAGAATAAGCGTTACCGTTTCAAAACCAGCATGAGGGTGCGGGCCTCCGGCAGGTTTGCCACCCGGCAAATCGACTTGGTCGTCCATGAGCAAAATGAAAGGGTCATTCTGAGTAAAACTTCTTCCACCAATAACCGCGGTAGCGGTATGTCCTTTTCCCAGAAATCCAGGATGAGCAGGATTATGTTGGATATGATCTATTTTTCTGGTTTTCATAATTCAGGTTTTTGGATGATGAATGTCTGTAAATATTGAATCTGGTTGCAGATTTTAATTAAGCGGTAGGTGAGGATAACAAGCGTTGGCGAACCTCAGGAAATCTTACAGCAACTGTAATCCATAGAAGCACCTGAATGCCGACTGCCATGGCGATAGACTGCTGATGCTGTAGATGTGTAACAATAGCTCCTCCCATATAGGCAATCAGCAACAATGAGCCTAGCAATCCGGTTCTGGGAATAATAAAAAGTACTAAGGATACAATCTCAATGATACCAATCGCCAGGTAAGTCTGCGGGCTAAAACCTATTCCTTTGGCTTGTTCCAACGCTGTTGGATCCTGTGTTAATTTCATAAAAGCGCTCATTCCAAAAAGTAAGGTAAGCACGCCGGTGAGGATATAGCCTGTAATTTTGATTGTTTTTCGTGACATGGTTGTGATTTTTAAATTGTTGATACAAAATTACATCACTATGCTATACCTTTGTTACTTGTTACAAAAAGGATACCGATTACAAAATGGATACCATACTAACGCATGAAGCATGCAAAAAGGCACAACTGGCTGTCAGAGATACACTTGACGTTGTCGGAGGTAAATGGAAATTAGTGTTGCTGACAGTTTTAAGAACTGGCAAGCGTCGTTTTCGTGAATTATCGCGGGAAGTGGGTATCTCGCCCAGGATCTTGTCAAAAGAATTACAAGAACTGGAAATGAATGGTCTGGTGAGCCGTACGGTTTGTGAGACTAAACCTATTACAGTTGAATACGCGTTGACGCCATATAGCGAAACACTTTCAGAGGTACTGGATGCAATGCAAAAGTGGGGAGAACAACATAGGAAGAAAATTATTGTGTAGCATACAATTCTGCTTGCAGGTATGTATGCTACACAAATAATAATTTCATGACTTGAATTTCTCTGGCTGTTGCGTACTTCCCAAGGCCCAGGCTATAAGGGCTGGTTGGAAGAATAGTCTCATCAGTCTTTTTCTATCGGAGTCAAGACCAAATGCGTCTTTTTGATTTACATATTGAGCAATATTCCCAGGAAACACAGCTGTGAAAAATGTCGCAGCCACTTTACCGATGAGTGGTCTGTGCTTAACAGGTGCAGCAACAATGGCAGTACCAAGTAGTATCTCCGCTACTCCTGAATAGATAACGGTATCATCTTTAGGAATTGGAATGATTTCGGGGACCTGAGCCTGAAATTCTTTCCGGGCAAAAGTCAGATGGCCTATTCCTGCAAACACCAATCCGGCACCGAGGAGAATTCTGGTTGCAGTTCTTATGTCTTCGTTTTTCATGACAATTTAGCTTTTATGTGCACTTGCACAAATATTGTTCCCTGCAGTGTCGTTGTGTTTCAGATGACCGTTGTAAAAAGTGAAAAAAATAAATCCACACTTCCACATAACAGCGATTCGTGTAATAATGCAACAGAAGTGATTCGATTAGCCAATAGAATATTCTCTGTAGGTTTGGAATAATTATTTTAGCATTGGCTATATACGTAGATATACTAAATAGAATGTTTTCAGATCAGAATAACCGATCAAAATCTGCAGGCCGTTATAGTCGCAGAGATTTCCTCCGCACCTCGGGAGCAGTTACATTAAGTGCCACTTTGCTTTCATCCTGCAGTGGGCTTTTAGATGACATTTTTCCAAACAGGAAAAACAGTGATAAAACCCTGGCATTTATCGGCGATAGTCTCACGATCGGTGCCGGTGGCATACGTCCGTATGGAAATATTGTGGGACTTGCTTTCCCGGACAGGCCTATTGTGAGTGACGGAATAGTAGGCCAGGTTGCTTCCAGTATCGCTGTCCGGCAGGGCGGACGACCTCTCATTATTTCCATAGAAGGGAATAAGTTAAATGGTATCCAACCGGTAACCATTACAAAACTGAATGATAAGTTTTTGAGTACCATATCCAATAATCACGAGTACAGCAGAACCGGAAAAGTCAATGGTGTAAGCTGTACGATTCGCAGATTTGCAGGAGATCGGTATACAATTACACCGGCTACAGTGAGTGTGATAGATGTACCCGAAAACTCGGAGGTTATACTTGATGACGGGCCGCGGGTGAGGTCAGCCACACAAATTCTCTGGTACGGTCGTAATAACATCGGACGAGGTGTGGAATCAGATATTATGCCTGCGTTGCAAGATTCCGTAGCATACATCAATGCTCCAGCCAGATACATTATACTAGGAGTGTTGCAGGGGACAAACGATAACCAGGGAACATCCAACTATAATCTGATTCAGGGAATTAATACCAGGCTGGCTGATAAGTACGGTAAAAACTTTGTGGAAATGACTCCGCCTACTGATGAAGAAATGGCAGCTATCAGCTATACACCATCCGATGCCGACCGGCAGGATCTTGCAAAGTTGAACTTTCCTAGAGGCATGCGTAGTGACATTGCTAATGACGATATCCATATGAATGACAAAGGATACCAAATTGTAGCGAATAGGGTCATTGCCAAAATTAAGGAATTGAAATATTAGTATTATAGAATAATAGGTAAAAATAAGAATGTCAGCATAGTAAATATGCTGACATTTTAATGAAGCTGAAATGGATTTACCTGAATCCTAAAATAGAATAGAAATATACAAGACTATGTTTCTATGAGAACCCTGCCGTACTTCCCATCTTGCAAGCCATCATGTATCCTAATTCTACTATGGTACCGGCCATCGACATTGATAGCTACTCAAATACCTATAAATCTATAATTCCCTATTTTCAAATTTGCTGGTGTTGTTCACCTTTCCATCTCTGCTCATTGCTTCACAAAACATTATATGATGCGTCAAGCTGCTTTCTGACGGCTAATCAGCCACTTTTGTGAATCGCCAATTTATCATATCGTGTAATACTTATTGAACTTTTTTGGAAAGTTATGTAGATAAAATATTGATTTGTTTGATAGACATCTTTGTTAAATAATAATTTACAAATTGATTTTTATTATCGATTATAAGACAAGATTAATCGCTGAACATGTGGGTGATCTTCGCTGTTATTTACTACAAGCTTGTTGTGCTAATAAGTATCAATAATCTTATTTATTCTGTTTAGATATATAGTTAATTTAATCAACTTAATTATTAATTAAATTAACTATATTTAAATAATTATATAAGATAGGTATTTATTTTTTTAAATTAAATTCGATATGTATAGAATTATTTTTATCATTTTATTGAGTTCAATTGGTTTGAAGGCACAAACATGGACTGGTTCGGTTAATAGTGATTGGAATACAGCATCTAACTGGTCAAATCCTACAAGTGTTCCTAATAGCAGTTCAACTGTCATCATTCCCGGTGCCGGAATAAATAACTGGCCGGTATTGGCCTCAGATGTACAAATTGCATCTTTGACCATCAACAATGGGGCTCAGCTGGATGTAAACGGGTACAAAACTACCACTATCAATTTTTTAAAAATAAATGGAGTCTCGTTAGGGGTGACCATCAATAATAGTAATGCAAGTAGCGACATTGTGTTTGAAGTACTTGGAGATAGGGGTGATGCCCAAGAAGTGAAGAATTATATTGCCGGAACCAGATTTAATGGTAACGTAAAATTTAATATTAGTGGCTTGGCCAATTTTTATGATAGTTACAATGGAATAATAGCAAGTCCATGCTATTATTCAGGAAACGTTGAAGTGAATAGTAGTAATGGAAATGATATATACATCAGTTCTTCCGGAAAGTCTACCTTTAAATCGAATCTGAGTGTAAATCGAAGTTTCCCTGGGAATACATATCTTTTTAAGGCTGGAGGTGATGTTGAAGGAAATTTTAGCTATACAAGTAATGCGGGAGGTACGACTTCGATAGGTGGAAATATAGATACAGAAATTAAAGGAACTGTCAATATTGAACACATTGTCGATATGGCCAGCTCTCCTCCCTTATGGATAGATAGGTATGGCTTTTACATGAGTCAAATCACCAATCTTATCGGAGGGGGAAAAATAAAAGTACAAAACCCATCGGCGCGTCCTGCTGAGATTGACGATGGATTTCGAATGTCTTATTGTAAACTATTGGTAAATGACATTGATTTAGTCATAAACCATGGAGCACGCATGCAACGTAACACTATTGAGGGAAATATAAATGTTATCCATTCAAAAGGAGGCTATGATATGAGGTGGGGTGGAAACATTATACATGGAAATATTAACTGCAATTTAAGTAAATATTTAGCGATGGGTTCCCACATGTGGGAAGATGGAATGTATGTACGTACTGAAGACCAGATTTTTGGAAATTTAACTATACAAAGTAGTTCCACAAGCGCAATTTTTTGGTTAAACGCGAGTCTATACGGTGATTTGGAAGTTAACGTACCAATCTGCTATTTGAGTGGACGTTTTGTAGGCTTAAAGAATACTGTGATTTCTGGAACTACATTCTTCAATGTGGAAAAATTGATTCTTGATAAGAAATCGGGGGCCAGCATAACTCTTCTTTCAAACCTGAACATTTCCGGAAATGCTGATTTTATTGAGGGAAATATTCATACCGGAATAAATAACAGGTTAGAATTTTTAAATGGTTCTACTTATACCGGCGGAAGTAAACTTAGTCATGTAGTTGGTGCAGTATCTAAAATAGGCAATGAAGCCTTTACATTTCCTATTGGTAGTATGCAATCGTATAATCCTATTAGCATCAGTCCATCAGCTAATAGCACGGTATCAGATAGTTTTCTGGCTCAATACTTTAATTTGAATCCCGATGATGCTGGGTACAATACCAGCTCTTTCACAGGTGCGATAACTAAGGTTGGGAAATGTGAGTACTGGACTTTGGATCGTTTGGCTGGTAACGCATCTGCTATTGTCGGGCTTGGATTATCATCACCATGTGCCGGGACAGGTTATGTAACTGATTTGAGTAAAGTAAATGTTGTTCGTTGGAATGGAACAACTTGGGAAGACCTTGGGAACGGGGGTACGTCAGGCACGGCTGCAGAAGGAAAAGTAAGAACGCTGAGTACAGTAAGTTCTTTCAGTCCGTTTACTATCGGAAGTACGGATGTTTCGTTAAATCCTCTACCAGTGAAGCTGATAGGATTTAGTGTAACTAAGACGGAAAATTGTAATCTGGTAAAATGGCAAACAGCAAGTGAGATAAATGCAAGCCATTTTGATATAGAGTACAGCTTAGATGGGAAATATTTTAAGTTTCTGGAATCAGTGCAATCAAGAGGAATGAGTGCGAATCATTATGTTTATGAAGATTTCAGTAACTTATCTAAGGGAGGGATCTATTACCGATTAAAAATGTTGGATAATGATAATAGCCATGGATATAGCCAAATTATTTATCTGGTATCGAAAGAGGCGCCCATCCTAACGTATCATCTATACCCCAATCCTTCCAATGGAGTGGTGACCTTAGAATCCAAATCTTCAAAAATGGATGATCTTAAAGCGGTTATTACGAATGCTTATGGTATACCAGTTAAAAACTATGAGCTTAAAGATCAGACATTCTCAATTGATTTGAAATCTTACCCGACAGGTATGTATCTTTTGAAACTCTCTACTGGCGAAACGTTTAAAATTATGAAGGAATAAGGCAGAATTATGCCTGGGATTGTAGCAAAGACCATTTACTATTCTGAATTAGTAAATGGCCTTTGAGTTTTTGTGAGTGCTGTATCTGTTAAACCAGAGCTCTATTGCACAGTCCCTATTAATGTGACAATACTTCTAGGGCCAACTTTCAAGCCCGATGCAGCAGATGTTATGTCGAAAGGAGCCATGTCCAAAGTTGCTGAAGTCTGGTACCCTTTTGTGATCTTCATATTACTCTCTCTTGTTTTGATCGCTATATCTCTGGCTTGGGTGCCGGAATTAATCAATACCGTAACCAGTTCACCGTTCACATTTTTGTAGGATGAGATCAGAAGATCATTCTCTGGCCTGTTTGAAATAATCTCTGTGCGAAGAGCGCCGGGGCGAACAAAACGGCTAAACTGTCCCAATGCCCACAGCATTTTGGAACTTTGGAAATCACCGTCTGTTTTATTTTTATCGATATAAATAAGACCGTCTTTGTAATCATACGGGGAAATCGCAATCCACCAATGCCACGCTGATGCTTGTGCGTTGACCAGATCGTTGTGAATCACTTTGGCCACATAAATCCCCGGATCTATTCCCAGGTCCTTGCCATTGCCGTTGATTTCTCCATCGTTTTCGCCAAGAATGCAATATTCGGACATCCAGTATTTTAATCCGTCCACAGATTTGATTTTTTCCGCCAGCTTTACTCTTTTTTCTGCGGCACTCCGGAAAGGAGAAGTTGTGAAATAGCTATGTCCTGAAATACTTTTGGACAGATTTGGCAGATCTCCAACATAGTTAGAAGAGGCCTTATCAAAGAAAGCATAAATCTGATTCTGACGATCCTGTTTGTTGAATTCAGAATACAGGTAATCGATCTGACCCGCTTCCGCTATATCTATTTTGGTAGGCAGGTTCTGGCTGGTTAATGCTGAGCTGAGAGCTTTGGTGATTTGGGCAATTTCATTGTTGTAAAATGGCGTTCCTTCCTGTCCGCCATCACTCCAATCCCATTGTGGCTCGTTCACCGGGCTGATGTGATTGAATGTTATGCCCGTTTTGTTTTTTACTCCCGCAACTACATCAGCCAGAAAAGTTGCAAATTTCGGAAAATTGATGGGGGCCAGGTTGCTTTTACCGTTGTCAGCATATCCTTTTTTATTGATGGTAAACTGCACCGGAGGGCTATTTGGAAATGCTAAAAATTCGTTAACGCCACGTTCTTTGGCTGCATTCAGAAACCAGACCTGACCTGCCTGTTTGTTCCAGTCATAGGTGCCATCCTCATTTAAAAACGATTCGGCTCTGCGCCATTCATCACCAATTCCGCTTTGTGCACCCTGTTCGGCAGTACCAGCTCCGATATTGAACCGCCATAACGACAACCCAATTCCTTTTGGCTGCCCATCGGAACCGCTTTCCCGACTGAAAAGTAAATCTGCAATGGCGTTTCTTTTGGCATCAGGCCAGTTTCCTACAAATTGCCCGGACCAGGCGTCTGAAGCTCCAAAGTGATTAATGGTTTGAAATGTATTGTTGGGATTAATAGTGAGTGTGATGACATTCTCGCTTTCTTGGTTTTTAAGACCTGTTTCTGAGCCTTTACAAGCAAAAAACAGTGCAGTAATGCCAGCCAGCAGGAGAATGCGGCAGGGGATATAGATAAAAGACATGGTTTAGGGGTTTAAAAAAAGCCCTTTTCCTGGTTTTGGAAAAGGGCTTTGGTGATAAATACTTAGTAACCCTGATTCTGAGTTAACTTATTGTTGGAAGCTTGTATTTCCGCCCGAGGAATTGGCAGCCAGTATTGTTTCTCAACAAAACTTTTACCTGTAAGTGCTTCTTTTCTTCTATAGACATAGTTGTTTCCACTCCTTGTGATCTCAATACCATAAGCTGGTACGTTTTCTTTTACAGGAGCCGTTTTCCAACGGCGTACATCGTAGAAACGGTGTTCTTCAAATGCTAGCTCAATTCTTCTTTCATTATGAATACGCTCGCGCATCTGAGTCTGAGTAAGCCCTGCTGGCAGAGCCGGCATGTTTACGCCTGTACGTTGTCTTACTGCATTAACAGCTGCATACACAGTTGCATCCGGACCGCTTGCTTCATTTTGAGCTTCCGCATAGTTCAGAAGAATTTCAGCATAACGGAAATAGATCCAGGTTTGTGTTCCTGCTACGTCCCATGGGTTATCAATAGGAAGGTTATCATTCATAAATTTCTTCAGATAATATCCCGTTCTTGACGTGTTCCAGTTTGACGGACCATCCTTACTATCTTTTCCACCTGGGGTGAAAGTTTCAATAACGCTGTTCCGGTAAGGAGCACCATTGTAAAGGATCGTTGCATAGAAGCGCGGATCACGGTTCAGATACGGATTTTGCGGATCGTAGGTTGTATTGGCATCTGTAATTCTGGTACCATCTTTCATCTCGTAATCATCCACAAGGTTTTGAAGAGGTACATTTCCTCCCCAGGCATTGTAACTGTTAGGACCGTTGGCTATTTCCAGACACACGTGGCGCGCACCAATAGCGTATAAACGTCCGAATATGATTTCGGGATTGTCGTTGGTCAGAAACAGATTTCGGTAACCTCCTGTATAAAGGCTATATTGGTTCAGATCCATTACCGCTTTTGCTGCAGCGGCAGCCTGTGCCCATGTAGCGGCGTTGTTGTAAAGCGGACTGGCCCCATAAAGCAATATTCTGGATTTAAGTGCCATAGCAGCACCTTTTGTAGCACGGCCTAGTTTCCAGTTGTTATTATCATTAGCAGCTGGAAGCAGAGCAATGGCTTCGTCAAGCTGGGCAGACACGTAGTCAATTCCTGCTTTGATATCCGAGCGGTTGAAGAGATCCTGACTTGTCAGGTCGTCGCTGATCTGGGTTACTTTGTCGCCCATCAACACCACACTTCCGTAATTGCGGATCAGATCATGGTAACGGAATGCACGTAGGAAATGCAATTCGCCTTTCAACATATTCTTTTTACCCTGGCTCATTGGCACCTGATCCAGATTTGCCAGTGCATAATTGATCTCACGAATACTGCGGTAGCTTCTTCCCCAGAAAGTGCCGGCGATACCGGTATTTTCCGGAGCAATTTGTCCGCGTTGGATGAGCCACGTATTGTCGTCATTGTTGTAGATGGACTCATCCGTCAATGATGACCACATGGCGTATTCGAAACCACGTCCGAAGCCCGGGTTAGTTCCTTCGGCTTCTTTATCGGTAAGTCTTGTGCCCATGTATCTGTTCAGTACAAAAGCTTCAAACAAAACGGAGTCAGACAAAATGGCTGCATCGGAAACACGGTCAGTGGGTACTACGTCCAGGAAATTCTCCTGGCAGGATACCATAAACAACGATGCAGCAAGTGCTGATGAAACGGCTATTTTCTTGATATACTTCATTTTGATTCTTTTCAATTAAAACTTGATGTTTAATCCAAGGTTCAGAATACGCTGCTGAGGATAGAACTGACCACTTCCCTGGCTTCCTTCCGGATCGAAATCTTTCACGCCTGTGATGGTGAACAGGTTGAAAGCGCTTGCATAAACTCTTAGCGACTGAATTTTGAGCTTCGATAGCGCATCTTTCGGTAGTGTATAACCGAATTCCACATTTTTAAGACGTAGGAATGATGCATTGTTCAACCAGAAGTTGTTTTGGTTCAGTCCACCATTGATCGATGAAGATGCACGGGTGTCAGCACGTGGGTAGGTTCCCTCAGGATTTGTAGGACTCCATCTGTTGTCTGCCCAGCTGCTGTAGAAGTTACCCACTTGTCCGGATTCAGGGAGTACATATTGGCTCACCATCCCTTGTCCTGCAAAGACGATCGACATATCAAATGCCTTGTATCCTCCATTGAAAACAACACCGTAGGTAAGCAATGGGATGTTACCATATTGGGTTCTTACTTTGTCATCAGCAGTGATTTCTCCGTCTCCGTTAAAATCTTCAAGGATCAGGTCACCAATCTGTGCACCTTTCAGGTGTGGGTAAGCATCAAGCTGTTCCTGGGTGCGGAAAATGCCGAGCGTATTGTAAAGCAGATAGGTATTAAGCTGGTTTCCGGTTTCTCTTTGGTAATCCAGCGTACCTGGTGCTTCGTCTTTAAAGATGATCTTGCTTTTTGCGTAAGTTACGTTCCCAGAGATATTGTAACGGAATTTACCGGAATGGTTGTAGCCCAGTGTAGCTTCAAATCCACTATTGTTTACTTTTCCGATGTTTTCACTTGGTACTAATGCGTCAGATCCGTGTGGATTCACAATACCAGATGTATTCGGTATAGATGCATTACGTGTCGCAAGAATATCCGAACGTTTCTGATCAAAATAGATTACTTCGATATTGAAGTTTTTCAGGAATACAGCGTTCAAACCGATATCAAGCTTGTTGGATTTCTCCCAGGTAATGTTCGGGTTAGCCAATTTGGTAAGGTCGATACCAGGTGTGATTACATTTGCTCCTGTAACGTATTGGTTTACAAAAGTGTAGTTGTTGTAGAACTGGAACTGGCCTACATTGTCATTACCCAATGAACCATAAGAAGCGCGGAATTTCAAATCATCTATGAAACGTACACTGCTTTTGAACCAGTCTTCTTCAGAGATACGGTAACCAGCAGAAACCGACGGGAAGAAACCATATTGTTTACCTCTTGGGAAGATCGAAGACCCATCAACACGTGCCTGAACCTCAGCCAGATACTTTTCATTGTAGTCGTAGGCGAATCTACCGATATAACTTTTTCTTGTGAAGTTGATGGTGCTACCGCTGTTGTTTCTATCCGTAGCTGCTGCACCACCCTGAGATAATTCGGGCGTAGACGCAGTAGGGAAATTGATACGGTTTGCATCAAAAATGATCTCATTTCTCTTATTCTGCTCGTAGGCAACAAATGTATTAATGTTGTGCTTGCCTATGCTTTTCAGGTAATTCAAACGGATATGCTGTGTAATATTGGTCAGGTTCACCTGTTTCTGATACAACGATGCTTTTCCGGCAGATCCACCTGTTACAGTTTGTGAGTAGGAGTCAGTGACCTCGTTGTAGTTGTAAAGCGTGTAAGGAATAGCAAATGTTTTGGTGAAGTTGAAAGACTTATCCACCGAGTAAAAACCATCCACCGATAATCCGCTTACAAATGGCAGATTATAGCTCGCTCTCAAAATACCGTTGAAAATCGAAGTTGGGTTGTTGGTTGTTCCTCCCATATCAGTTCCTAATACCGCCGGATTACTGTTTTCAACCCCTGTGGAATAGTATCCATTCGGATAACGGTCGATCAGTGTCGGATAGGCGCGGTAGATAGAACGGAAGGTATTCTCTGCAGATGATACCGGGAACATTCTGTTTTCCTGACGGCCGTTTAATCCAAGACTTACTTTGAAATCCTTGGTGACGTTCGCATCGATATTTGAACGGAAGTTATACTGCTTGTACTTCGTTGCAGAGTTTCTGTAAAGGGCATCCTGATAGATCGTACCCAGAGACACATAGTATTTTACATTTTCGGTACCACCGTTAATACCCAGATTATGCTGGTTTTGCAGCGCGAAGTTTTTCAACGCTACTTTTTGCCAGTCTGTATCCGGGTAATTGATAGGATCAGAACCGTTTCTGAATTTCTCGATCTCATCTGCAGAATAGAACTGGTTCATTCCTCCTGCAGGATTGTTGTAATAGTCGATCTCATTCATGATCGTAGCATAAGTCGCTGCGTTTGCCATTTTAGGCAAACGGGTAGGGGAGGAGAATCCCTGGTTAAAGCTGTATGAGATAACCGGCTTACCCGTTGTTCCGCGCTTTGTAGTGACAAGTATTACCCCGTTTGCAGCACGGCTTCCGTATACCGCGGCCGATGCATCTTTCAGGATAGAAATACTTTCGATATCATTCGGATCAAGACGATCCAAACCACCCACCTGGCCAGGAATACCGTCTACAACAACCAATACATCATTATTTCCTGTTGAAGCAGAACCACGGATTGTGTAGCTGGAACCATCATACCCCGGCTCACCACCACGGTTGTTGGCAACGAAACCAGAAAAACGTCCTGCCAATGAGTTGGATACGTTAGGCTGGGGACTTTTTACAATATCAGCTCCTTTCAGTTCAGATACAGAACCTGTAAGCGTGGCTTTCTTTTGAGTGCCGTAACCTACCACAACAAGTTCGTCCAGGGTTTTGTCATTCGTCTCAAGTTTTATATCGATCTGACTTCGATTGCCCACTGCCATTTCCTGAGCAATGTATCCAATGTAGGTATATACAAGTGTACCGCTTCCGTCCGGAAGGTTCAATGTATACTTTCCATCTACGTCTGTAGTTGTTCCTGTGGTGGTCCCTTTCAGTATCACACTGGCTCCGGGAAGTGTCTCTCCATTGTCACCCGTCACTACTCCGCTTACCGACAAAGTTTGTCCGTAAGAGAACGTAGAAAGCACTGAAAGCAGCATCAGGAACATCCCTGCCACTTTTATTTTTTCGTAATACAGCCGAAGGAATTCAGCATGTTTATGAAAACTTTTTTTCATACTTGAATTTGGTTGATAGTTAAAATTTGGTCTGGTAAACAGTCTTGGATTATCCTTGTTTTTTCAGCTCACATTCATACCGATCCGCATGGAATAAGGCGAATCTTGAAATAATACCAGGAGCTGAAAAGGGTGGGGAGTTTTATAAACTGATCGATCAAAAGTAGGATTATTTAAATGTTACAAAGAGGGGGTATTTTCACAATAAAGAGGGGGTATATCAACAAAAATGCCCGATCCTATTAGAATCGGGCATTTTTAGCTAAACATATTTCAAAAAATGGTCACAAATTTTTTATTTAGATTTGAAAATATCCTTGTTGAGGGAATGCCGCTCATGAAATGGTTTTCTGTATTTTTTTATATATTCTGATGGCTTCATACCAAAGAGAGCCGTGAATTGTTCCCGGAAATATTTAACGTCGTTGATGCCTACTTGTTCCGATGTTTCGAGTATCGTGGTGTCGGTACTGATCAAAATTTCGGCTGCCCGTCTCAATCTGATGAACCTGATAAAACCATTAGTCGACTGGCCGGAAATTGACTTGATCCGGTTGTACAGAGTTGAGTGGCTCATACCAATTTCTGATGCCAGCATTTTGATGTTGAATTCGGGATTTGTGATATGCTGTTCCACAATCGATATACACTTTTCAAGAAACTCTTTGTACTCAGGCGATATCTTCGAATCACCGGACTGCAATGTAATTTCGTTATAAAAATACTTCTGCAGATCATTGCGGCTTTTGAGCAGAGAAGCCACCCTAGCCACGAGTAAATCCTTATCAAAAGGTTTACTGAGGTATTCGTCTGCTCCGCCCTCGATGCCTCTTAAACGGGATTCCTGAGACGAGCTTGCTGTAAGAAGTACAACCGGAATATGACTTACAGAAATATCCTGCTTCATGCGTTCACACATTTCAATGCCCGTCATGCCGCCCATCATCACATCGCTGAGTACAATATCCGGGGTATGTTTTTTGATCATTTCCAGACCAAGTTCCGCGCTGTCAGCTTCAAGCAACTGATATTGATTACCAAAAATGACCGACAAATACTTTCTCATTTCTAAGTCATCATCTACAATCAGCATGGTCTCCATTTTGGCATTGAGCTCCTCTCTCACAGGCCGGGCGAGTTTTATTCTTGCAGAACGGTCGCGATCCTCATCCGGCAGCGATAGCTCCTCAAGAAAAACGGAGGAGCGGTGACGTACATCATCCGGTTTCTTTTCTACTATCAGGTCAGGATGTTTTTTGGGTAATGATAATGTAAAAATGGTGCCTCCTGATGGGTTAGGGGCATATGCCAGCGTTCCAAAATGATTTTCTACAAACGTTTTGGCAAGAAACAGCCCTATTCCAAAGCCTCCCTTGGACAGCACTCTTTTATCATGGTACTGGTCAAAAACAGAAAAAATGCTATCCCCGGCTTCAGCTGGTATACCTATTCCGCTATCTGTCACTGTAATCTGGACCTGACCATGACTTTCCTTCAAATGTACCAGCACGTCTCCGTGATCAGGTGTAAACTTGATGGCATTCGAAATAAGGTTAAACAGCGCTATCTCCAATTTCTCACTGTCGACCGACATTTCCAGATTTTCATTTTCACATAGTAATTCATACCGAATTTGTTTTTGTTCGGCCTGATGCAAAAAGTAAGAAAAAACTTCTTTCACCAAAGTGGGTATGTGATGTACGCCAAGGTTGAGCTCATTGTGCTTCTGATCTGCTTTACGAAAAAGCAGAAGCTGATCTACCAGGCTAAGCAATCTTTTCGCATTCCTGTAAATAATATTCAGACTTGCATTGTTGTCACCTTCCTGTTTAAGAAGTAATTCCTTTACCGGATTGATGATCAGCGTAAGCGGCGTTCGGAATTCGTGAGAAATATGGGTGAAATAGGAAATCTTTCGTTCGTTGAGCTCCTTTTCTTTTTGCGATTCCAGCTGTGCGAGACGTACCTCATATTTTAACGAGGCCTGTCTGCTTTTATATTTCTGATAATAATAGATCAATAGCCCTAAAACGAGCATATACAAAACCATGGCCCACCATGTCTCATACCAAGGGGGCAGGATGCGGATTCTGAGTGTACTTTGCGCGTCTGACCATACTCCATCCTGATTGGACGCTTTTACTCTGAATGTATATTCACCAGGAGACAAGTACCGGTAGGTGGCAGTACGCTCGTTTTTTACATAGTTCCAATCGTGATCCAGACCGTCCAGTTTATAAGCAAACTGACCTTTCTCGGGATAAGCATAATTGAGTGCCGTGTATTGAATTGAAAAAACGGATTCATCCGGTTTGAGCGTGATGGACGATGACGGGCCAATTTGTTCTTCAAGAATGATACGGCCATTTTGTTTACTGCCCACCTCAACTTCTTTACCAAAAAGTTGTAAACCGGTGATCAGCACCGGTGGTTTATAAGCAGATAAATGGATGTCACCCGGATTAAAAATATTCCATCCTTCTGTACCTCCAAAGCATAAAAATGTATTATCAGGGCCAGCCAGAACCGAATTTGGGTTGAATTGCCCGGCTTGCAGTCCATCACCATGGTCAAAATTCTCAACACGTTTTGTATTCATGTCGATCAAAGACAGTCCTGTATTCGTGCTGATCCAGATACGATTCTCGTTCTCAGGCTGAATTGAGTTGATTACATTATTTGCCAGCCCGTTCATTTCGTTGTATCGCTTTACATTTTTACCCGGGATATCGTAGATGATCAACCCATTTCCTTCGGTGCCGATAAACAACCTATCCTGCCTATCCAGGTACAGTGAGAAAATGATGCGGTTGGAGATCAGGAATCCGTGTCGGGTACTATTGAAAAATTGTGTGAAGCGCATCGTTTGGGTATTCAGGTAATTAAGTCCGCCACCATAAGTACCAATCCAGAGATTACCTTTTTTATCTTCAGCTATTGCCCGTACATCATTGGCATTGATACTGCTGTTACCTGGAATGAATTGTCTGAAATTGCCTGACTTTCGGTCCAGCAGACATAAACCGCCTCCATTTGTTCCTACCCAAAGTCTGTTTTTTGAATCCTCGTAAACCACGCGCACATCGTTCACCGGCAAGCTTCCGGGTTGGGCGGCATTACTTGAAAATCTGGTGAAAGAATCATTGCCAGCGTTGTACAGGAACAAACCTTTGGAATAACTTCCAAACCATAAGTTATCTTGTCTGTCGCGGTGTGCAGCAATGATGGCACCATCCGTGAGGCTGCCGGGTTTGCCATCCACGGCATAGTGCTTCAACAATTGTCCGGATGGAGTTGTCTTATAGATGCCGTCACCATCTGTTCCAAGCCAGAGATTTCCTTCCCGATCGGTACACATTCCGTAGAAACGGAGGTAGGATTCAGCACGGGAATCTGCGATTTTTTTCTGAAACAGCGTGAATTTCTCAGGAATACTACCAATCATATACACACCTTCACCATAAGTGCCCAGCCAAATATTCTGGTATTTATCCAGATACATCGTTTGTACGGATCTCTGGGTAATTCCTTCGTTTTGCGTATTTTTTACCAGATTGAAAGCGTATGCTGATACCGGCTTACTGTTGAAGCGATTCAGATCCAGACTGTAGATGCCACCGTCCTGCACACCAATAAACAGCATACCCGCTTTGTTTTCCAGTAAAGACAAGAAAATATTACTTCTGTGAAATGTATTGAGGCTGACCTGATAAAATTTTCCTTCATTTCGTCTGAAAACAAACAGTCCCTTGGCTGAGGCGATCCATATATTCTTAAAATGATCCTCAAAAATCTGATTGATACGCGCTTTGGGAAGTATACTGAAATCAATAGCGGATTTCCTCAGATTCCTTTGTGCATCCGTCTCAAAAAGCTCTATACCCGTTTCACGTGTTCCCAGCCATAGTAAACCATGGGAATCTTCAAAAACATTCAGAATGGAATTGGTTCCTAAGCCGGGGAGGTTTTTCCGATCATAAAAACGGAATTTTTTATTCTTCTTATTAAGAGAAGCGAATCCCGAACCATTCAGGGAAATCCATAAGTCACCATTTCGGGCCCTGGATATATCACTGACGTCATCGTTAATTCCTCTTTTTTGAGAAGATGGCAGATGTCGGATAAATTTTTCACGACCGGTGATCAACTCGCTGATACCGCTTCGGGATGATATCCAAAGGCTTCCATCGAGATCGGCCAGGATGGATTTGACGTAGTTTCCTGCAATACTGTTCGTATCCTGAGGATTATGTTTGTACACCTTGAAATTGTGACCGTCGAATCGGTTGAGGCCGTCGCCGGTGGCAAACCACAAAAATCCCCTCTTACCCTGTGCAATGCTATTGACCACACCATAAGATAGACCTTCCTGAATACCATAGCGCGATACTTTTCCAAATCCATCTGCAAAAGACGGTATGCTGAAATAAATAAGGAGTATGGTAAACGAAAACAATTTACTGATAAACCCTGTCTTCCTCGCCCTGATTGTATCTGTCATTGAAGCTAATACCGGCCGGATGGCCATCCATGTAATAATATAACATTTTATATACGTTTACTTATAACGAGCCGGATCGTAGAAGAATTCGTGCAGATTGAAAAAAGGCTGAGATTAACCAATATAACGCGGATTTTAACCGATACATGAGCGGTAGAATCAACGCTCTTGCGAAATGTTATATTTAAGGTATAAATCATTTTTTCCCTTTATAGCACATATGGCGATTAAAATTACTCTCACGTATTTTGTGGCAATATTTTGTGTCAGCTCTCTGTTTGTATTGCCTGCAATGGCGTATGCCCCAGATACTCTCAAAAGTAGAGCAAAAGAAAAAGAACTGTATATTCCGGCTAAGGTCATGAAGGTTCCTGATGGTAACGACTATACCAGTGACAGTAGTGAATATAGCTTCAAGCGGATGGTTCAGTCGGACAATATTGCCATTTTTTGGAATAAGGAATTTGGAAACGATCCTGCAAATAATCCAAACGAAAAAGTGCGATTTGACCCCAGGGCCGCGCTGATAGAATGTGAAAGGTTTTATGACTATTATGTGAATGAGCTCAAAATTGTTCAGAAAGGCCATTCGTTGACAGATCAGTATAAAATGATCCTCTATGTATTCGGTGGAGAGGAGCAAACTGCATTTGGAGGTGGAGTTGAAAATAAGATCGGGATTTTGTGGACACCCGCTATACGGATGTCAAAAGCACCTTACGGAGCATTAGCGCACGAACTGGGACATGCGTTTCAATATATGGCAAGTTCCGATAACAAACGTGGTCCGCGCGGGCCTATCATGGAAATGTCTGCGCAATACATGCTTTGGCAGGTATATCCGGAATGGATGACATTCGAAAATTACCACCTGGTGAACTTCATGAAGAAAACACATTATGCTTTTCTTCATCCTACCAATATGTACCATTCCCCCTACGTATTGGAATACTGGTCGGAAAAGCATGGAAAGGAATTTTTTGGAAAACTTTGTCGGGAAACAATGGAAGGAGAGGATCCTGTGGCCACATACAAGCGGATTACAGATACGGATCAGGAAGAATTCAACGACGAAATTTTTGATGCATCCCGGAAGTTCATTACCTGGGATTTGAAAAGGGTAGAAAAGGTTGCTTCGAGGTACGCCAATCAACATACTACTAAATTAAACGAAGCAGGTGATGGCTGGTATAAAGTGGATTCAACTAACTGCCCTCAGAATTATGGTTATAATGGCATTCAATTACTCGTGCCTGATGCCGGTACAAAGCTAAATCTGAATTTTAAAGGAATAGCTGGTGCCAATGGTTATTCTAAAGTAAAGGCGGACAAGGCAGGATGGCGCTATGGTTTTTTGGCACAGAAGAAAAATGGGAATCGTGTGTATAGTGATGTGTTTAGAAATGCCGAGGGAGAAGCACATTTTACGGTACCCAAGGACACGGAACATCTTTGGTTAGTGGTGAGTGGCGCGCCTGCAGAACATTGGGCTATTCCTTTCGGCAGACAGAAATCTCCGGCTCCGGAAGAGCAATGGCCGTATCAGTTTAAATTGACGGGGACGGCGGTTGTGCGTTAATGGCGTTACAATTTGTTTTTCAACCCCTTTTGCGGGCGCGTTAATTTGATTGTTTTCCCATTCGGCCCCGGGTCGTTACCCGGGGTTATTCATATTCAATCCCTCCGGGATTCTGTGTTCTGTCACAGCCGGATTTATCAATTTCTCCTGGATTTTATATGATGGAAGGAAGTCCTGAGGACTTCAATACGAGTAGCTCGGGGTGCAGTCCGGATTCACTATATTCAATATCGCCACAGCAACCCTGTAAGGGTTGGATATTCACTTGCTCGCCTAACCCGGCTGTAAATCGGGCCGAGCGCGCTACAACGCCAGTAACCCTGCGCTCCATTGCAATGCGTAAATCGTTTTAAAATATTTTGTCCTTAATTCAAGCAATTTTTGCTGTGCTTCGAGTGCTTTGTTTTCCCTTGCATTGATCAGGAAAAGAGAACTTTCCCCACTTTCCAATTTGGCTTCTTCTGCCTGCACCAGGCGTTGATAGTTCAGATAATTATTGCTTTGCAAATTAATCTGGCTGCGAAGGTTGGTCAGTTCGTTGTAATAGCTTTTTACCTTGAGCTGAACATTAAGCCTTTTCTGGTCAAAATCCAGCCTGGTAGTTTCGATTTTAATCTTCGCTTTTCTGTATTCACCACGTCCTTCCGACAAACGAAGTGGAAGTGCAAATTTGAATCCATAGCGGTAATTATTGTCAAAAAAAGGCGTCAGGTATTCATTGTCGATTACTCCATAGCCTTTGCTGAGATGATTGTACGTAAAATCAGCTTTGGGTAGGAGCATCTGGAATTTTAGTTTCCTTTCAATATCAAGTGCATCAAGTTTAAAGTCATAAATCTGAAGCTCCGGATGACTTTTATTGGCTACAGTCAGTAGTTCATCCAGGCTTGTATTGAAGTTATTGACCGCATCTTCACTTTCCCAGCCATCCTGCGGAATAACTGCAACCGGAAGATCATAAGGTTCCGTATCTTTTGTCCATAAGTAAGCCGACAATTGTAGACCTGTATTTTGAAATTCCAGCCACCTTTCGTTTTGTTGATATTGAAAACTCTGTAGCTGAGTAAGTGCCTCCACCGTGTCAATTGCAGCAGTTTCACCATTCAGAAATGATTGACGTATCAGGTCGAGTCTTCGCTGGTTAATGATAACTGTATTTTCAATTACTTTATAGGTTTGATAGGAGCGAACCCATAGCCAATACGCATCCATAGCGTCCATCAGCAGGTCGTTCACTACGGCACGCTGTTCTGTCACAGCCATGGTACTGAAGATGCGCGCCTGTTTCAAAGCAGCTCTTCGCTTATCCATGAGCAGATCTCTGGCGAGAGGAACTGTTACGCCTATATAGCTGGATTTTCCGGCCGTCATCGTGGGGTCTAGCCTGCTTCCCCTCAGATTTTCAATTCCGCTTTGTATTTCAACACCAAACCAGGTAGGAATGGTGATTTGTGGAGAAGTTTGCTGGTAATAATCTGTTCCGGCAAATCTTTTTTTGGAAAGATAGGCACTGATCACCGGATCGAATGCTCCGCGAGCAACAAGCAAATCAGCCTGTGCATGGTCTATATGAAGGTCCGTCTGTCGGGAAACGGGGTGATACTTTCGTACTATTTCCAATACCTCTTCTGCATTGAGTTCAGGTATGGAATCGCGGGTCTGGCCTGCACTACGCGTGTATAGCATGCAGGCCAGCAGCAGCACGACCGTAAACACAATTTTATGAATATGTAGCATTACTTGATTTTCACTTTTTGGTTAGTCTTCTGCTCGTGAAGATTATAATAGTCTGGTGGGAAACCATTGATATTCCGCCATAATTCATACCAGACAGGAACATCTTTTAATAAGGCAATGCCTTGAGCACCAGTCCCCAGCTTGAGCTGAGACGGCCAGTCTTTGTCCGTATTGTCTTCCTCAACCAGTACCCGGAACATCCCGTTTGGACTAATGGTGTTTTCGTAAGCAACAATTTTACCACCGAAGGTACCATAGCTGTTGTTGGGCCATCCACTGAATACGATCGCCGGAAAACCGTCAAACATGAAGCGAACTTTCTGGCCCACACCCACCAGTGGCAAATCCACCGGTTCCACATACATTTCTACAGCATAATGCACCCGCGTAGGAACAATGACGGCAATACGTTCGCCATCTTTCAATATCTCTCCGATACCCGCTTTATTTGCCTGGACAACCTGCCCGTCCTGGGGTGCCAGAATTGTATACATGTCGTTGCGGATGATATAGTTGCTCACCTGATTTTCAAGCTTGGCAACCTCAGCTTCACCCGTCGCGACGTTACTCATACTTTGAAAGCGCTCTCCTTCTACCTTGCTGATTTTTTCGGCATATTCCTGTATTACACTGTTTTGTTCGATGCGGGTATTGATGACTTCCTGCTGGGTTTGAGCCAGCTTATTTTCAACCATTACACGCTTGGCCAAAGCATTTTGAAACGAAAGGTTACGCTGTTGCAACTGCGTTTGAGAAACAAGTCCGTCCTCATACATTTTCTGCTGACGCTCGTACTGATTTTTTGCTAATTCGAATTCATTGTTAACTGCTTCCAGTTCAGCTTTTTCAGCAGCCAGTTTATTATCAAGTTGTTTGAGTTTATTATCAAGCTGATCAATTTTTAGCTTTTGAGACGTCTTTAATGCCTCCATTTGAACAGATGCTGTTTCAGCCTTTCTTCCGTAATATTCAATAGTCCCCTTTTTAGCTTCCAATTGCTGGCGGGTACGGCCGATGAGGTTGGGATCGAGATAATCTTCCTTGATCTCGGAGATGTGCATGATGGTATCCCCCTTCTTCACAAATTCTCCTTCCCTCACAGCCCATTTTACGATTTTTCCAGGAATCGGAGAGTTGATATTCTGCGCTCTTTGTTCCTGATAAAGCGTTGTTATATTTCCCTTCGCCTTGATATTCTGAGTCCACGGCAAAAAGAGTATTGCCAGTAGAAACAACAGAAAAACAAAGGACCATCTCACCACCTTGCTATCTTCATTGATACGGTATATCTGATCGAAGGACCTCAAAGGAATCTGATATTTTGCCTGATCCATTCTTATTTATTTTTAGTAATGTTTACAAATCCGGACTGAAGTGAGAGGACGTAGTCACTTTCCTCTGCGAACTCCTTATCCTGTGTAGCAATGATTACGGTCACATGAGCCGGCCTGTTTTTAAGATACGCTATCAGTTGTTCGCGTGTGTCGCCATCCATATGATCCCAGGGTTCTTCCAGGATCAGTACTTCCGGCTCGGTAACAAATGCGCGAAGTAGCAGAATACTTCTCAGCGTACGGCCAACCAGTTTTTTCCCATTCGCATTTACCTGAGTGTCCAGCCCCTTAGGCAATTGCTTGATGTATTCTATCAGGCCGGTTTGCTGTGCAAGATCTATGATATGTTCCTGCGTCACAGCTTTATTGCCCATGCTGATATTGTCAAAAACACTGCCGCCAAAGATCTCTTTCTGGTTAAGGTATATTCCATAATGGCTGCGGAGCGACTTGGTTTCGTAGTTGATAAGCGGAATATCATTGATGTTGAACACGCCGTCGAAATTGCGGTATACGCCGGCCAGAAGTTTCAATAGGGTAGATTTTCCCGTTGACTCTCCCGTAACGATGGCTATTCTGCTTCCGGCAGGTATTTTCAGGCTCAGATTCTGAACAATTTTACGACTGTCGGGGAAGCCAAATGTGAGGTTACTGAGTTCAATATCAAGTCCGTTTTTAACTTGCGTAAGTTCAATACCGTTGTTGGTTTCAGTCAATCCTTCGGTAACGCTCGCAAGCTTTTCAAGCCCTGTAACCACATCATACACGCTTTCCAGGCTGACAATCAATTTCTCAACAGCAGCCAATACGGTAAGTACAACTATCTCAGCAGCAATAAATTCACCGATATTTAATTGTTGACTGAGCAAAAGATAAGTACCCACAGAGAGCATAGCCAACGTGATGGCAACCTTAAAAAAAACCAGTGTTTTATATTGGAATAGCAGTACTCTGAAGTGGTCCGTACGGGAGTTCAGATAGCTTGTTACGTAGTTGTCGGTTTTGGTAAGATTAAGATGTGAGTTGCGGTTAACTTTAAAGGGATTGATCACACGCGCCATTTCAGTTAGCCATTCCACTGTCTTGTATTTATACTTACTTTCTTCAAGACTCGAATCCAGACCATCGCGTCCTGTCCAATAAAAAATCAGCCAGAGGATCAGCAAGAGAACCAGACCAAAAATGATGAAGAAGGTGTGGTAAATTCCTAAAAGAAGTAAGCCGAAGACAATCTGAATACTGGCTACGGGAACGTCGAGCAGCAACTTTGAAAGTCCTTTCTGAACATTTAATGTGTCGAAAAACCTGTTTACTTTTTCCGGGAGATAAAGATCATCTGTTTTGACAAGATCGAAGCGGGGAATGATATCTGCGAATTGGAAAGCATTACGGGCAAAGATTTTCTGCTGTATTTTTTCGATAATTTTCATTTGATTGATCTGAAAAATACCTACTGCTGCGACACCTAATACTACGAGAAAAATCAACACATATATGGAAGTAACCATAGCTGCTCCCAGTACAAAACCAATAATTGCCTGTATTCCGACGGGCACACTCAGCTGTACCAGTCCACTCAACATCGCGTAAAAGTAAATAGATACGATCTCAGGTTTTTCCAGCTTAATGAGGCTCCAAAGCCTTTGTAAAGGAGTCATTTTTTTCATGAAGCGGTTTTTTTGCTACAAATATAACATTAGTAACGAAAAATAATAGTAATACTATTGCATAAAGTAGTTATAATATTTCTAATGATATTTTAACTTTTGTCCGTAGAAATTTTGCAACTTTGCAAAAACTTTATTTACGCGGCATGGAATTTCAACTTACTTTCCACCTGAATGAGAATATCTATCTTCGGGATCCTGAAAAGAGTGAGATAGGTAAACATATTGTAAAAAGTGCGATTGATCTGATTCAGGAGCTGGGCTTTGAACATTTTACTTTTAAGAAACTTGCGGTTGAGATTCATACTACAGAAGCAACCATTTACCGCTATTTTGAAAACAAGCACAGGTTGTTACTCTATATTCTGAACTGGTACTGGAGTTATATGGAGTTTCTGTTGGAATTCAAATTGCAGAATGTTGCCGATAGAAAAGTGAAACTAAAAACGATTGTAGAATTGCTCACACACGAGTTGCCTGAGAGTTCCGGACAATTGGATTATAATAAGAAGTATCTCAATCAGATCGTCATTGCTGAAAGTAGTAAGGTGTATCTGGTGAAGGAAGTAAGCGAATTCAACAAAAATGAAGTTTTCAAACCTTACAAAGACCTTTGTGCAAAGATCGCCGAAGCGATTACCGCCTACAATCCTGAATACGCATATCCATTATCACTGAGTAGCACGCTGATTGAAACGGCCCATCACCAACAGTTTTTTTGTGAATTTTTACCCAAACTTACTGATGTGAATCCACAGAATAAGAGTGAGTTTACATCCGAATTCTTGACCAATCTGCTTTTTAAAGTATTGCACTAAACCGTTTCATCGGATGCTTGTCAGTCCGATGTAAGCAGTTTACAATTCATTTAATGTGACAGAGGTGCTTCCGGCTATCCAAGTTTCCTTTCTTCTTTTTCTTAGGATTTCACAGCTATCTACGCTGAAGCCTTGCGGGTTAAGTGTATCCAATAATTAAATTCTTCAAACATATAACCGGTAGAATACGCAATACTTGTGTTTTATACAATTGTTAAAGCACAAAAATACTTTGCTATAATACTATTTAATCTCACCATTCAGCTGAGCAATATGATGAACAGACGGGAAGTACTCAAGAGCGTAGCCATTATGCTGGGCGGTGCTTTTTCAGCTCCGACGCTCCAGGCAATGGAGGCCTGGAAGGAGCGAGAGCAGAAAGATACAGGGATGTTCGGGTCGAATCTCTCAAAGTCTCAAGAGCAGATTGTTTCCGAAATAGCGGAAATGATTATTCCACGCACCGATACACCTGGGGCTATAGATGCCGGAGTACCTACATTTATAGTGATGATGATGAAGGACTGTTACCGAAAACCGGAACAGGAGAGTTTTGTGGAAGGGTTGCGCGAATTGGAACGGAACCGGTTCCTGTCACTTAACAAGAAGCAAAAAGAGGTGGCTATAGGTGATCTGGAATCCCAAACGGTGGAGTTGATGAAGGAATACCAGGTGCAACAAACCAAAATGGGCGATAATGATGATCGTGAACAGATGAAGGAGGTTGCAAAAGGTTTGCCGTTCTGGAGGCTTATGAAGGAGTTGACATTACTGGGGTATTTTACTTCGGAAGCGGGGATTAAAGGTTCGTTTGATTATGTGCCTATTCCCGGCCGGCTCGAGCTAGTCAAACTGAAACCAGGTCAAAAAGCTTACGCTTACTAAATCATCATCATGAATTTAAATTTACAAGTCAGTAAAACGCATACATTCGACGCTATTGTCGTGGGATCGGGTATGACGGGCGGGATGGCTGCCAAAGAACTTACCGAGAGAGGATTAAAAGTTTTGATGATAGAGCGTGGCAGAGAGATCAAACACGGTGAGGACTATGAAACAGCCATGAAGGCTCCCTGGGATTTTGAGCACAGAGGCAAGGTTTCTATTCATTCGGCTGAGGAATATTGGGCGAACAGCCGTTTTGGTACATTAGCGAACGAAGAAACAGCTCCATTCTTTACAGATGATAAGAAGAATCCTTATATAGAAAAACGTCCTTTTGACTGGATCAGGGCGTATCATACGGGTGGTAAATCGATGCATTGGGGACGACAGTCGTATAGGATGTGTAAGGAGGACTTTGAGGCCAATGCGAAGGAAGGAATTGCTGTTGACTGGCCGATTCGTTATGAGGATCTTGAACCTTGGTATACCCATGTTGAAAAGTTTGTCGGGATCAGCGGACAAAAGGAAGGCTTGGACATACTGCCCGATGGACATTTCCTCCCACCAATGCCGATGTATGCGCCGGAACGTCATTTCCGTGATCAGATGAAAAAGAATTTGAACCGTCCGGTTACGATTGGACGGATCGCGAACCTCACGCAACCGCAATCCTGGCATACGGCGCTGGGTCGTGCAGCTTGTCAATACAGAAGCAAATGTGCCCGTGGATGTCCTTATGGAGGTTATTACAGTTCCATCGCCGGTTCCATTCCGGCAGCACGAAAAACGGATCGGCTTACTCTACTGCACGATACGATTGCTACAGAGATCTTGTATGATGAAAAAACGCAGAAAGCAAAGGGTGTTCGTGTGATCAATCAGCATACGATGGCAGTAGAAGAGTTCTTTTCTAAAATCGTCTTTTTGAATGCAGGTTCCATGAATACAGCCGGACTGATGCTCAACTCAGTATCAGGACGCTTTCAGAACGGCTTTGGTAACGACAGCGACCAGGTGGGGCGCAATATTATGGATCATCATCTTGGAGCAGGGGCTAATGCTACCGTGGAAGGATTCAACGATGACTACGTATTCGGCCAACGGCCTACAGCTTTATATATTCCGCGTTTCCGAAACTGGAAAGGGGATAAGCAGGATTTTCTGCGCGGTTACGGCTATCAGGGAGGAGCTAGCCGTGCCGACTGGAAAAGAGGGATTGGCCAGAATGGTTTCGGTGCATCTTTTAAGGAAGATCTGACGCGTCCGGGAAGTTGGAATATCGGCTTCGGAGGTTTTGGTGAAGTATTGCCAAATCCGGATAACAGGATGTACCTCGACAAAGAGAAAAAAGATAAATGGGGTGTACCGATAATCGTGTTTGATGCGGCTTTTGGCGAAAATGAAATCGCTATGAGAAAGGATATGATGCGCTCTGCGATGGAGATGCTGGAAGCGGCAGGATTTAAAAACATCACGGGGAATAACAGACAGGATACGCACCTCGGACTGGGTATTCACGATATGGGCACTGCCCGTATGGGAAAAGATCCGAAAACATCTGTGCTCAATAAGTACAATCAGATACACGCAGCTAAAAATGTATTTGTCACGGATGGTGCTGCGATGGTTTCGTCAGGTTGTGTGAATCCCTCCATCACTTATATGGCCATGACGGCACGTGCGGCGGATCATGCAGTGAAGGAGTTGAATCGTAAGAATCTGTAGTTTAACAAAGCAAAAATCTCCGCCATCAGGATGTTCTGAATGGCGGAGATTTTTGCTTTTTATGTATTTTCAAAGTGCTGTAAGCTGATAGATTTTTCCTACCTGCGTTTTAAAGCTATACACGAATCCCGATTCCGTTTTTTCTTCCTTCGCTGTCGTTCCTGTGATTTTAACAGGTTGCAACGTTTTAATCACACAGTTCTCGCCAGTAAGCGATTTGATGGCAGAAGAAAGCAATTTGCCGTTCTTCCATTTTATATCTACTTCAAATCCACCGCGTGCTCTGAGTCCTTTTACAGAACCTTCTTTCCAGACGGATGGTAATGCAGGCAAAAGCTGTATTTCTTTCAAATGACTCTGAATCAGCATTTCCGACATGCCCGCAGTTCCGGCAAAGTTTCCGTCGATCTGGAACGGCGGGTGTGCATCAAAAAAGTTGGGATACGTTCCGCCGCCCTTTGAGCTGCCGTCAGCGTTCACATATTGCATCAATTGACGAATCAGTGTATAGGCGTGATCTCCATCCAGGAGTCTCGCCCAGAAGTTGATCTTCCAACCTTTACTCCATCCCGTTCCGGCATCACCCCTAATGGCAAGTGTACGTTTGGCTGCATTGAAGAATTCAGGTGTTGCGGGCGATATCTGGCGTCCGGGATGCAATCCGAACAGGTGTGATACGTGGCGATGCAGCGTATCTGTTTCAGGGAAATCCTTATACCATTCCAGTAACTGTCCTTTACTTCCAACCTTTAATGGATAAAGTTTTGAACGTTTTTCAATCAGTAATTTTCTAAACGAATCATCGTTGCCCAATACTTCTCCCGCATCGATCAGGTTAGAAAAAAGATCATAGATAATGGACATGTCCATGGTAGTTGCTACTGATACTGAAGCGGGTTTTCCATTTGCGTCGAGGAAAAGGTTTTCGGGAGAGGTGGAAGGAGCAGTGACGAGGTATCCGTCTTTATCTTCCACAAGCCAGTCGATGCTGAACAGTGCTGCTTCCTTCATCACCGGATATGCTTTTTCCAAAAGGAATTTCTTGTCACCGGTAAAGCGGTAATGTTCCCATAGATGCTGGCAAAGCCAGTTGCCGCCCATATACCAGTTGGCCCACACCGGATCACCTGCACCCACGTCACCTACGGGATTGGACAGACCCCAGATATCTGCATTGTGGTGGGCCACCCAGCCCTTCGCGCCATAAAATTCCTTCGCAGTCACTTTGCCGGTCTCAGAAAGGTCCTTAATCCAGCTCATAAGCGGCAGGTGCATTTCCGAGAGGTTGGTTACTTCTGCGGGCCAGTAATTCATTTGCGTATTGATATTGATCGTATAGTTGGAGCTCCATGGGGCACGAAGCTCCTTGTTCCATATGCCCTGTAAATTAGCAGGAGGCGTTGCCGGTAAGCCGTATTGTGCCGGACGTGACGACGAGATCAGCAGATAACGACCAAACTGGAAATACAACATCTCAATACCCGGATCGTAATCTCCTTTTGAATATTGCTGCAGACGGACATCAGAAGGAAGTTTGATGTTAGGGTTGCCAGTGGTAGTATCCCGGATGTCCAATACCATCCGGTTATAGTAAGTTTGATAGTCAGTCGTGTGAGCTTTGTATAGGGCAGGGTAGGCCTTTTTCAATGCTTTATCCAGAAAAGATTTGGCGAGCGCATTTTCATCTTTCCCATCTTTATCCGGACACTTATCAAAACCATTAAAGCTCGTTGCAGCTGAAACATACAGCAAAACTTCCGTGGCGCCACTTATTGTAATCCCGCTTGTATCTGTACTAATTTGTCCGTCTTTATTTACCGCTTTCATGCGAAACTGAAACCTTGGGCCATTGCAGCTTGACGGATCGTCATATACAATAGGTTGCTGATCCTTCGGGTTATAGTAGCTTGGGTTTACGTGTGCCGGAGCTTTCCCCTTCACAATTAATTCTTTTGATTTTGAATCTTCCAATGTATATTTCAGCTGGCTGCTTGCCGCAACTTTAAAATTCAATTGTCCGGGTTTGGAAGCCGTAAACCGAACCAGCATTACATTGTCAGGAGCGGAAGTAAGAATTTCTCTTTTGTATTCTGTTCCGTTTATTGTGAAACGGGTTGTTGCGGTAGCATTGGCAATATTCAGGTCACGGTAATAGGCAGTGGGCTTTGCACCTTTGAAATCCTGAAGTATCCTGATGTCGCCCATTGGCATGTAGGATTCGGTATACAGTCCCTGCATTTTTTTTGTAAGCTCATTGGCCTTCTGGTAGTCCTGTTCCTCCAGAAGAGCTTTACGTACTTGGGGCAGATAATCTACTGAAGCCGGATTTACTTTGGTTTTGACCGGTCCTCCAGACCATAATGTACTTTCGTTCAATTGAAGTAATTCGTTTTCAACCCCTCCGAAAACCATAGTACCTATACGTCCGTTTCCAACAGGAAGTGCCTCTACCCAATGCTTGGCGGGTTTATCATACCAAAGTTTTGTATTGTTGTTTTCTTGTGCAAAACCTGTCAGACAACTTAAAAATGTCGCGACAGACAGTAAAGTAAGTTTCATAAAATGTAAAGTGATGGTGCTGTCGCTATTGAAGCGAGTGGCCGATAGGATACTATTATTTGATGGCAAATTACTGTATTTCTGCGGACCTGTCTTAACCTGATCAGAAAGAAATTAAACGAGGCGCGTTGCGAGAATCTTTTTATTTCAGGTAAAAGATGTCTTTGTTTCAATGAGAAAGGAGTGGACCATTATAGGTTTTATGCTATCCGATTATCATTTATTTCTTAAGCCAAATTATAATTATGAGCTATTTTTTATCATTTTTTACGATTTTTTTTAAAATATTAATTCGCTTACATGATTGATATATAATGATTTGTGATTATTTATTTAGTAGTTCTATAAAATCTACCAATTTTATATAGTATATATCAAAACAGATTGTACATTTGCAGACGAATCAAGATAAATTAGCATTTATGAAAATACAGTTACTGCACTCCACTTCCTGTTGCTGTTGCTAGCACCACAATAAAAGAATTACGCTGAGGCGTGATGGTGCCGGCCGACATCAAAGTCTGTCAACACAAACAGAGAAGAAAAACACCACCAAAAACACCACCAAAATGAAACAAGTTCTTAAGTCAGCTTTCCTCCTGACGGCATTGATCTTTCCGCTGTTGCTATCAGCACAGGATAGAACTTTGATTAATGCTAATGTTACTGGTAAAGTATTGGATTCCAAGTCTAACGAACCGCTTATAGGAGCCACCATTACCATCAAAGGAACTACCAATGGCGATGTAACAGATGCCAATGGAGAGTTCGAACTCGTTACAGGACAAACACTTCCTTTCACCCTGATTGTGACTTATGTAGGTTATTTGAAGAAAGAAGTAGTGATCAATGACAAGAAAGTAGAGATTCTGCTTGACCCCAACAATACCCAGTTAGACGATGTAGTAATTTCTTCACGTCGTCGTCAGGAATCGGCTCAGGATGTACCCATTCCAATATCAGTGATTGGCGGAACGCGGGCAGAAGATGCAGGTGCATTCAACGTAAACCGTTTGAAAGAACTGGTACCCACCGTACAGCTGTATGCTTCCAACGCACGTAACACTACCTTGAACATTCGCGGTTTAGGATCGACTTACGGTCTTACGAATGATGGAATTGACCCGGGAGTTGGATTTTATGTAGACGGTGTATACTACGCTCGTCCGGCGGCGACGGCTTTGGATTTTATTGATATTGAGCGTGTTGAAGTACTTCGTGGACCACAGGGAACGCTTTTTGGTAAAAACACAACTGCGGGTGCTTTTAACATCACCACCCGTGGTGCTAGTTTTAATCCTGGCGCAAGCTTTGAATTGAGCTACGGAAATCTAGGTTTTATACAGGCAAAGGCTTCTCTGACAGGTCCTATTAGTAAGAAGCTAGCGGCGCGTGTTTCTTTCACAGGTACACAACGCAATGGTACTTTCTTTAATGAACATACACAACTACCGATCAACGATATTAACAACATTGGTGTAAGGGGACAATTGCTTTATAAGCCAAACGACAACATCAATATCACTGTAATTGGAGATATTTCTGATCAGAAGCCGACCGGTTACGGATGGCCTGTGGCAGGTGTTGTAACAACACAGAGAGCTACTTATCGTCAATTTAACAACATCATTGCTGACCTTGGCTATACGATTCCTTATAAAAGTGCATTTGAGCGTAAGTTAGATCTGGATACGCCTTCGAAAGCAGATAACCAGCTCGGCGGTGTCTCTGTGAATGCGGATATCAAAATAGGAAACGGTACGCTTACTTCTACCACAGCTTGGAGATATTGGAAATGGGTTCCTTTGAATGACCGTGATTATATTGGTCTGCCGGTATTTACAATTTCGTCAGGTAACTCCAAGCATGATCAATGGTCTCAGGAGATCCGTTATTCGGGGAAAATTTCATCGAAATTGAGTGGAGTTGTAGGCGTGTTTGGTTTGTGGCAGGATCTTACTTCTGATCCGGTACAGACTGAGGAAGCAGGTTCGGCACAATGGAGATTTGCTCAGAGTTCAACAAGTCCGTTGTGGGCAACTGCAGGTTTGTTTGACAACTTTGGTATTCGTACGACCAACCGCATCAAAAGTACCAGTGTGGCTGCTTTTGCACAAGCTGACTGGGTAATTACAGACAAACTTCACCTACTACCAGGTATTCGTTATAACTACGACAAAAAAGTGGTTGACTACAGCCGCGTAGCTTATGGCGGTTTGCAAACAACTGACCCTGCACTGTTGGCATTGAAAAACGGTGTTTATTCTAACCAGGCATTCAATACTGATTACGCAGAAGGAAATTTCTCAGGACAGGTTTCTGTTCAGTATAAAGCAACAAACAAGGTAAATGCTTATGCAACTTACTCGATTGGTTACAAGCCAATTGGTGTGAACGTGGGTGGATTGCCAAGTGCAAACGGACAGGTTTTGATTGATCTTGCAAGAGTGAAGCCTGAGTACGTAGCGCACAAAGAAATTGGTATCAAAACCAAACCATCTCCTAACTCGGTGTTGAACCTTACGTTCTACCGCTCTGACATCGACGATTTCCAGACGCAGGTACAAACTCCGGAGCCTGGTGTGAACCGTGGATACCTTGCTAATGCTGAGAAAGTACGTGTGCAAGGAGCTGAATTGGATGGAAATATCCGTTTTGGTGCTTTCACCTTCAATGCTGCTGTTGCTTATACTGATGGTAAGTATGTGAAATTCACAAACGCGCCGGTTCCTTTGGAAGAAGTAGGTGGTCCTGCGGCATTCAAAGACATTTCAGGTGGCCGTTTGCCAGGTATTTCTAAATGGTCAGGATCTGCGGGAGGTGAAGCAGTAGCCAAGGGAACCTTCCTTGGACTGAAAGGTAACTACTTCGTTGCGGCTGATGTATTCTACAGATCAGGATTCTCATCCAGCCCTTCACCGTCTCAGTATTTGAATATCGATGAATATTCGCTGACAAACGGGCGTGTTGGTTTCAGAGCATCGAACGGAGTTTCGTTCTTCCTTTGGGGTAGAAACCTTTTCAACAAAAATTATTACGAACAACTATTGGCTGCTCCCGGAAGTTACGGACAGTATGCGGGAATCGTGGGTGACCAACGTACTTACGGAGTAACCGTTAGATATACATTTTGATTGAATGAATGAAGAAGTAGCCGGGCCAGGAATGATGCATTTCCGGCCCGGCTATTTTCAAATTAACCAACAGACTTTTAATACGATGAAAAAATCAATCTTTTCCATTTCCTGTCTTTTGCTGGGTTTTGTGCTGCTAAGTTTTAGGGGAGATGCCACATATGAGACTCAGATTAAAGAGTGGCATAAAAAGCGGATTGAAGGGCTGAAAGCCGAAGAAGGCTGGCTTAATCTGGCTGGCCTGTTCTGGTTAGAAGAAGGTGTGAATACGTTCGGGGGAAGCTCAGAAAATGATATCATCTTTCCAAAAGAACATAGCCAACCGGCTTTGGGTAAAATTATCCTTCAAAAGGGAGAGGTAACCCTTGTAGCAAATAAGGGTGCCGATATTTTTAACGGTACAGAACCGGTTGATAAGATTTCATTATTCCCGTATGATAAACCGGTGGTGGTTAAACACCAGTCACTCAGATGGTTTATTATTAAAAGAGGTGATAAATATGCGATTCGTTTACGGGATCTGGAAAGCCAGACACTCAAAGATTTTAAAGGGATTCATACTTATCCCATTGATGAAAACTGGAGAGTGAAAGCGAAACTGGAAAAGACAGAAGGCAAAAAAGTAGCTATAACCGATATCACCGGACGACTTTCGGATGAAGATTCTCCGGGTACACTGGTTTTCAATATCAAAGGAAAAGAATACAGACTGGATGCAGTTGGAACGGAAAAGGACCTGTTTCTGATTTTCGGAGATGATACCAACAAGAAGGAAACTTACGGTGCAGGCCGTTTTTTGTATGCTTCTGAAAAAGCAGAAGATGGCTCTTATTGGCTGGATTTCAATAAAGCCACGAATCCTCCATGCGCATTCTCACCATATGCAACTTGTCCGTTACCGCCAAAGCAAAACAAACTTGCCGTGGCGATTACAGCAGGCGAAAAGCGGTTTGGCGATCATTGAGTTAATCATTATTAGAACATAGTATAGTAGGAAAGGGGGTAACGGCTGACGATCAGTGGTTATCCCTTTTCTGCTACATACCGTAATATTCAGAAGGTAAGATTTTGAATTGATAAATAAGAGAATTATTGAGTGTTGGTAGTATACCAACATTTACTATATTTGTATTATTACAACTGACCATAAATCAGACATTGTTTCTACTATTGGAATGTTATGATAAATCTTCAAATCCAGTTGAAACAAAATTATTTCAGGAATGATCATTGTTCAGACACGCAGGCTGGATCAGTTTGTGAGGAAGCATTCAGACTCTGGTAAAAGTTTACAGACTTGGAGAACTATTGTCAGAAAGGCGCACTGGAAGAAGTCAATTGATGTTTTGGAAGATTTTCCGAATGCTTCAATTATTCCCGGTAGTCGGGCAAGATTTAAAATAGTCGGAAATAAATATCGCCTGATTGTTGAAATAGATTACACAGATGGAATTGTTGAAGTCAGATTTATAGGCACACACAGTGAATACGACGCAATTGATGCTTTAACTGTATGATTATCTTTTGTTCCTTATTTTATGAAAAATACGAAAACCGACTGGTTTCTAATTAGCAATGAGCAGGAGTATGACAATGCACTTGCCCGGTTTCAGGAGATCAAAAGCGTTGTTCAAGGCTGCAAAGAGCATAAGGAGAAGCTATTGTTAGCTCATCTGATTGCTGATTATGAGGAGAAAACAAGTGAGCTGCCAGAAGTTGATCCGGTGGAGTTGATCAAAATCAGGATGGAAGATTTTGGTTATAAATCTGTTGACCTGGCGAAGGAGTATGGAGACAAAGGCACTGTTAGCAAAGTGTTAAACTACAAGCAGGCTCTGTCTCTTACTATGATCCGTAAGTTTAGTAAACTTTTGCATATCCCGGCAGATGCGTTAATAGCTGAATATGCTTTGAAATAGGTTTGCAGGCTAAAATATTTATCTATAATAAATGATCATTATCTGATCTGTGAATACTCTTTGTCCCCGCTGCCAGCAACCCATTCAATGCCTCGCCTCCGACATCGCTCAATGCGAATGCTCCAAAATTCGTCTGCAACCGGAGACTATCCGTTTTTTGGAAAAGACAAATTATGGTTGCTTATGTAATACTTGTTTGTATGATGTGAACCAGCTGGTTGCTGCTTCGAAAGATATTGCTTTTTCCAAAAGTGGATCTGAATTGATTAAAGGTGTCCATTACTACATGGAAGGACCTTATCTTGTATTTACCGAACTGTATCATATTCAAAAAGGCTATTGCTGTCGTAACGGTTGCCGGCATTGTGCTTACGGATTTACTCAGGATAGACTATAAGTGGAAAGAAAGAAGTGCCATTTCACGGGACGTTAACTTTCCGGTAAGATACAGGTAATACAATATGCCGATCTTTACACCCAGGCATTGGAAATAATAGTAAGGCTTCTAGTGGATATTGAAGTTACAAAGGGAGAGCAATTTTTGCCCTCCTTTTGTTTTTATGCGGCTACTAAATAATCTAAGGCTTAGTTTAGCTCAGATGATCCACTTAAGCTCTGTCATAAAGTAGATCGTTAACCACATCGGAAAAACTTCTTTTGATCTGATCATAGAGTTTTTGCCTGAGTAAATCAAGTTCAGCTACCTGCATATTTTTGAATTGAGAACGTAAGTTCATCTATTATTTCATTCAGGTTGCTTTAGGGATCGGGATCGGTATTTCAACAGCGATTTATCTGGTGAATTGGCTTATATCGGGAGGTTTGAAACTGTGATGTTGATGGTATGGAAGTAAACTACAACCTTAAGCTATAGCATGAAAAATTGGCTTAGTTTTTATACACTCGACTCAAATTTGTCAGTTCTCAATCACAAAACTAAAGACCAATATTATGAAAAAGACCATTGTTTTTATTCACGGAATGTTTCAGAATTCCCGCAGCTGGGATAAATGGGTAGCTTATTTTAATGAAAGAGGATACCACTGTGTAGCGCCGTCATGGCCTGACCACGAAGGAGATCCTTCCACCTTAAGGGCAAATCCTCCGGCATCTTTGGGTGACCTGATGCTGGAAGATGTGATCACTGCTATGGAGCAGGCAGTAGTCGCAGCCGGTGGTGGTGAGGTGGAAGTAAAAGATAAACCAATTGTAATCGGGCACTCGGTAGGTGGGCTTCTTACTCAGATTTTTGTCAATAGAAATCTTGCAAGTGTAGGTGTACCTATTTGCTCGGTGGCTCCTAATATGATGATGACGCTCGACTGGCCGTTTTTTAAAAATGTAGCTGCCATTACCAATCCTTTCAAAGGCGACGAACCTTTTAAGCAAACACCTGAAAGTTTCCACGAAGGGTTCTGCAATACATTAGATGAAGCGGCAGCACGACGCGCTTATGATGAAACCGCAACGCACGACAGTCGGAATGTATTACGTGGATGCCTGGGATCTGCGGGACAGGTAGATCTGGATGTTCCACATTCACCACTGTTATTTATCGGTGCCGAAGAGGATTTAATTGTGCCCACAGAGCTCGTAGAAAAAAATAGCAAGGCTTATACAGATGACGTCAGTGGCGGCTCATTCTTCCGTGAATTTGAAAACCGATCACATTATATATGTGGCGAACCAGGCTGGGAAGAGGTAGCTGCTTACATACACAACTGGCTGGAATCACAGCAGTAACCTACAAATCATAGTTATAAAAAACAGGGATAGCCCACGGTTGGATTGTTCCTGTTTTTTATTTGAGCTGTGCCGTGCTGAGAGATACACTTATCAATTTATAACCTGTATCGGTACGTAGGAATGCAAAATGATCCTGCTTCAGATGGATTCCTTTGCCATGGCTGATGACGATATTTTGGACAGGATAACGATTTTTCAGAGGCTCGTTACAATTATTGAAGTAAGGTGAAAATATTTCAGATTCAAATACAAACGGATTCAGGCTTTCATTGAATACATCATATTTACAATCCGCGCTATTCAATTGATCCAGCAATTTTTTCAGTATAGCAAAATTCTGTTTTATAAAAATTTCGCCGTTTTCGGATATCCAACCGGATTGATCGCTCCAGTATTTTACTTCGTTGAAAGTCGCATTGTTTAAGGAAGACTCACTGAAATCAGTTAGCAGAGCGGTTTTGAGCCATAGGCGGAACTCGGCATCAGTATCAATAAATCCATAATATTGACCATTCATTCCCTTATAGTATTTTCTTGTATCCTCAGTTCCGGGTTTGTCCGACAGTTGTAAGGTATGCAGGCTGATAGAATGTTCTACATCAAAGTTTTCAATCAATATCTGATTTGTTGTGTCAATTAATACAGACTCGCCACCTTCCCATATTGTATGCTCGTCATGATGGGTTGCTTGCTTATTTGCGCCTGAAAGTGCGACAATCAATCCGTTCTCGACTTTGGACAAATCATTATACATGGCAGGAATGACAATGTTTCCTTTTTTGTTTAAAAGACCGGCTTTGTCGGTTTTCGGGTCACGGAATCGTATAAATCCTTCGCTTTCACAATCAAGGGTGTTGTCAAAAACGTACATACTATCCCGACCAGTAACTCTGCCGGATTTGGTCAGATAATAGCTGGCCATTTTTCCTGACACTCGCTCATAAACAGCAATAATATCGTCAAACTTTTGAGCAGGAGAATAGGTCTCAAACCTGGGCGGAATGCGAATTTGGCTATCCTGGTTTTTATATCCTACCAAAGAACTATCTGCATTCATAAAAGCAATCCAGTGATTTTGACCCTGAGCTGATACGATAAAAAGCGTTAAAAGGAACGTATATATGAAATACCGCAAATTCATAACAGACAAAACACAGTTTCTTTTCCAACGCTATTCAACACCATGAAGTTGTCGTGGAATAGAGAAAATCTCTTTTTGCCTGCCATCGATATATCGGAATCCATTTTGATCGTAGTAGCCGTCTTCTTCCAGCATGATGCGTATGGTCTTGTTCCATTCTTTAATTTGAACGGCGACATTCAGTTCGATTGAATAGGCTGTGTTTTCATGTAGCGGATAGTCACCTGTGCCTTTTACTGTTTTCTGGTTATCCCACATGCCTATAGCAGGACCTGCCGCATGTCCGTGTGAGCCAATCGGGTGAGAGTAAATCGAACCAGTAATGCCTTCACTTTCGGCTTGCTGCAGTGCTTCTGTCAACATTTCATTGCCGGTTTTACCTGCTTTAAAACAGTCTGTAAGAATATCCTGCAGTCGGTTTCCTTGTGCAAATGCTTTTTTAAGATAATCAGGTATGTCCTTTTCGCCAGGTTTTAAAATGTAGGCATGTTGTTGCTGATCCGTGTTAAGTCTGAGATAAGTAATACCAAAATCGACATGAATGAGGTCACCAGGCATAATAGGCTGGGAGCCGGGGCGCTTGGCAAATGTTCTCAGATGATCAAAATTCTGATCATCTGCTCGCTGAATATCTACTGTAGGATGAAACCACGTACCCAATCCCAGATCTGTAACACGCTGGCGCAGATACCATACTACGTCATCCGTAGTGGTGACACCGGGCTGAATTACTTTTTCGGAAAATGCCTCATTGATGATTTCATGCGAAATCCGGCAGATCATTGGGTAAATAGCCATTTCCTTTGCCGTGCGGGTTTCAAGCCAGCCGATAGCTAATTTCTCAGCCGATACAATCTTCGGCTGATATGTTTCTGGTAGCTTCTGCATAAACTCTTCATGTTCCGTGAACGTAAGTCCATCGGCATGAGCATATGTGGGAGAATAATTTAATCCGATTTTTTTCGGATTCTTGGCTTTAATTACTTTTATCAAAGCATCCCATTGATCCGGGTTAGAGCTGATGTCCCACTCTCCGGTCAACAATGTGCCGACATCATATCGTGCAATAGCCAGTTTATCCAGCGGTTTTCCGTTTCCAGGGTCGTAAAAAACCATGATTGTTCGTCGACGGGCCGACAGCCATACACTTGGCAACATGGTTTTCATCACCGGATCTTCATTATACTCTCTGGAAATGACGATCCACATGTCGATTCCTTCCCTTTTCATCAGTGTAGGCAAGAGGTTTTCAAAGCGGTCTTCCAGAATGTGATCTACCACCGCAGTGCGTTCCCGCTCCGGGAGGATAATTGGAATCTTCTGTGCAATGGAATGGTAAAAAGGCAGGAAAGCAAGAAAAAGTGAAACAGGTAATACTTTCTTCATCATAGGAGTTTGTACATTGAGTATTTCAATAGAAGGAAAAATGGGTTGAAAGCATTCCAAGTCATGCGAACCTGCATGACTTGGAATATTCTACTATTGCTTCCCGACCGATATCATATTGGCAAACAATCGGTAAGCGCCAGTAACACCCGCAGGCAACTCCCGGAAAAAAGAAAGCCCTGTGTAGATATAGTGTCCTATTCCATATTGCGCATACAGCAGACTTCCTTCCTTGCTGGTTTCATCAGTATCGTTGCCAGCCAGTAAAGCCTGGTAGTTTTTCTTATCCCAGTCAATACCAAAATACAAGCCTCTTTCCTGAATCCAGCCGTCAAAATCCTTTTGTGTGATTTTATTAGGGTGGTTAAGCAGTGTATGGTTGGGAATGAGGAACTTCATATTAGCGTCCTCCTCAGTAATCCGGTCTCTACCAGTAGTTAGTGGATAAGGACCAATAGTAGGAACTGTCAAATTACCCGGAATGGTATATTGGACAATCATCGTTCCTCCATTTTTGACATATTCCATCAATTTCGATTGGTAATGTGCAAGCATCCCAACGGTATTATAGGCACGTACACCTACTACAATTGCTTCATAACCAGAGAGATCTTTAGCGAGTTCGGCACCGTCGAGCATGGTTACCTGGCAGCCCATCTGTCTGAGAGCGGTAGGCACGTCATCACCAGCTCCCGGAATGTAACCGATGTTTTTAACTGTAGTCCGCACGTCAATCTTAGCCAGCTTTGCTTCGGCGTCCGGGAAAATTGTCTGACTCGGAATGTGATGGTAAGCAATGGTCCTGATCGATTTGGTATAAGTCTGACCATCCGCGACGACGGATGCCGTCATCCGCACCTCCTGATCTTTGGCAGGTGGGGTAACTTTGAAAATGAAGTTTTGGGACTGGTTCTTTCCGGCTATGATAAAATCTGATGAAACAGGCTCTGTTTTCCATCCTGCGGGAAGGTTCAGCTTTACTTTTCCGGTTACTTTCTCCTTCTGAGCCTCCACCGTAACCGTCACATTTTTTGCTTCCGCAGAGGCGAAAATGTATACAGGTTCACTAATATTAATGGTTACGGTTGGGCGTATTTCAAATGGGCGATATATTTCTCCTTCTGCAGGATCCGTAAATTTGTATAGCCACGGACGCGTTACCGTAAATGTTTGCCCGCCAATATCAAATACGAAAGTAGTTACCGTTTCCGGACGGTTTTCAGGGTATCCTACATCCCGTTGATCGTCAATTTGAAACATACCTTTTACAATCGGTTTTTCCAGCCAATAGGGCTGGCTAATCTTCAGATCTTTGGGAAGCAGAGGATTTACACTAAATCTGTTTTCATCACCTTCTTTTAGGGTTAAATTAACTGTACTGTCTTTGCTACTACCGGTCCAGCGTAGAGAAATCAATTTTGCAGGATATCCGCTTCTGTTTACAATACCAATATTTACTTTTTCAAAATCACCCGGCGTCGCCGAAGAACTCACAGGATTACTTTCAAACCAAAGACCTGCACACTGGATGATCAGGTCTTTTACCTCCTGTATCTTTGATTTTACATTGATGTCAGAGCTGTCGAGTTTGGACAGTTGCTGATTCAGTTGCAGCAAACCAGACAATGATGCAGCAGGATCATTCAGACTGTAATTTTTGATCAAGGCTGATACCGTTTCCTGAACTTGCTGACTGCCTGGAATTCGTTTCCATGTCAGATCTACGCCATCGAATATATTTTTAGATGCCGGTTCGCCTGCTTTATGTAAGAAGTAATCAATTCTTTCTCCACGTGCAGGTGCGCTTCCGAATCCCTGGCTTTTATGCTGACTTCGGCTCAGTGCTGAAATTTCAGAATATGAGGTTCCAAGCAAGGGATTGTATCCATTGATCGGTATAGATATATAAGTACTTTTCTCATCAGCAGGAGCCTTATTAGTGAATCCCGGTGAAAATGTGTTCCAAACCAGTCTTTTTGCCTGCCATGGTTTTACGTACTTCAGCTGGTCTGAAAATGCTTTTTTATCAGCTGCCATATCAAATGCCTTTTCTCCCAGGTAAGCGGATGTTTGGTGATGACCATGGCCCGCCCGTGGATCCGGCGGGAAACGCGTGATAATTACATCCGGTTGAAACTTGCGGATCAGCCACACTATATCTCCCAGAACTTTGTTTTCATCCCAGAAATTGAGCGTCTCTTCTCTTGTTTTTGAAAACCCAAAATCATAAGCGCGGGAGAAATACTGTTGTGCCCCGTCAATCTTGCGGGCACCCAATAATTCCTGCGTTCTGATTACACCAATGTTATAACCCTGCTCAGCACCGATCAGGTTTTGTCCGCCATCACCACGCGTAAGTGCCAGATACCCAGTGCGAACCATTTGGTCTTTTGACATATAGGTAAGCAGCAATGTATTTTCGTCGTCGGGGTGAGCAGCTATATGCAGCACCGAACCTACAACATTTAACTTTTTGATATTCTGATAGATCTCCGCTGACGAAAGGGTAGGGACCTGTGCCAGAGAAGGCAACGCGAAAAGCAGACTTAGAAAACGGAGGAAGGATTTTGTCAGGGTTACAGAAATTCGTTTCATAGGTATCAATGGTGCTGTTTCAGAGTGTTCTGGTAAGGATATAATCGTCTAACTGTTCGTATGCGACGTGTATACGCTGTTTCTGACCGTAATGTAAAATATTAACCTGAATTGTACCAGATTGGTTGCGGGCAAAAGGCAACAAAGTCACATCTTCTTTGAAGTCCAGCTGATGATCGCCCAGATATTTGAAAATGGATTCCTTTGCGGACCAAATAATATGGAGCATGATATTGTCCGTGGTGTCAAAACTGTTCAGTTCGGTTTCATTTATGTAAAAATCAACACCCTTGCTGATATCGGGTTTCAATTTCTGAATATCAATGCCAACTGGTTTTCTGCTGTCAATGTAAACTACGGCGTACCCGGCAGAGTGTGAAATGGAAATATGCGCTTCACTATTCTCTAAATAAGGTTTTCCATGTATGTCGTAGCTTAATCCGGCATTGTGAGTCAACATGGTTTGCAAAAGATTTCTTGTTGCAAGCCATTCTTTTTTCTTCCTTTCGCTCCGTTTGTTAAGAAGTACTTTTTCTTCGTCGTACGTGAGTATCAATGTCGCCAGGAGTGCATCGGTAGTTTCGCTGATCTGCCAAAGACCCAGCTGAGCAGTTTCCGATACTTTTTTTATGTTTACAAGACCCATTTATTCCTAATTTTGACGAGTTGAATGACGCTGTACTTCTGACGTAAAGTTATTCCTGGAGGAGGGATATGAAAAAGTTTTTTTATCGAAGAGATTTATTCCAACGCAGATACGTTTGATCTGATGTGTGCTTCTGTATCTTGAAAAATGATGTTTATTAAAAATAAGGTAGTCAGGAAAATTGGCAAAATCTCTTTGATTTTCCTGCTGCTCATTTCTTTTCTGTTTGCTCTTTTTCTCTGGCGGATCCATATTCCCGCTCCGGAAGTGAGCGGTTCAAAAACGGTGGACAGTTATAAGCGTGTTCAGGTTGGCGAAAATCATTATCAGGTCGATCATTGCTGGCTACGTAAAAATGAGCATGGTATTTGGGAAATGTATCTGGAAGGTTCTCCGTATGAGCGTGGACTGATCTATGGGATCCTTGCCAGAGAACTCATGGAAAAACAGGAAGTGCATTTTGTGAATCAGATCAACGAAATGATACCGAATAATTTCTTCCTGCACGTATTAAGAGGATTTGTCGGCTGGTTCAACAGGGACATCTACAAATACATTCCTGAGGAAAATCTCCAGGAAATATATGGCGCTTCGCAATCCTTTTCGGACAAATTCAATTATATCGGTCCTAAGTATTACCGAATACTCAATTACCATGCGGCGCACGACATAGGCCACGCGCTTACGGATCTGAATATGGTGGGTTGTACTTCGTTCGCGGTGAAAAATAAGTTATCAGCGGATTCTTCCTTATTAATCGGAAGGAATTTTGATTTTTACATGGGAGATGCATTTGCTGAAGATAAGCTGATCGTGTTCATGAAACCTGACAAAGGCTATCAATTCGCATCATACGCCTGGGCAGGATTAACGGGCGTGGTGTCTGGTATGAACGAAAAAGGCATCACAGTTACGCTCAACGCTTCCAAATCTGATATCCCGTTTGCCGCCAAAGAGCCGATCTCTCTGTTGGCGCGTGAGATTTTGCAGTATGCAGGAACCATAGAGGAAGCCAGAAAAATTGCCGCCAGAAGCGAAACGTTTGTTTCGGAATCGCTACTGATCGGATCGGCTGCAGATCATGACGCAGCGATCATTGAGAAGTCTCCGGGTAAAATGGACATGTATCAGCCTGTCGGCGATCAGCTTGTGTGCGCCAATCATTATCAGAGTAAAGCATTCGCAAAGGATTCAGTGAATATCAAAAACATTCAGTCGAGCGATTCCCGCTACCGGTTTGAACGTATGAATGAGTTACTTTCCCGGTCATTTCCATTGGATATAAAAAAGGCGGCCGGTGTGCTGAGGGATAAGAATGGTGTGAATGATAAGTTTATTGGTTACGGAAATGCCAAATCGCTGAATCAATTGATTGCGCATCATGGTGTGATTTTCAAGCCAGAACAGAAAAAAATGTGGGTATCAACACCTCCGTATCAATTAGGCGCATTCATTTGTTATGATCTGCAGCATGTGTTCGGAAATGTAAAATCATTCCATACTATCGATTCACTGGCTGTAGCAAGTGATCCGTTCCTGAATTCTGCCGATTATCAAAAGTATGAAGCTTATAAAGTCGTCAAACAGCATATCCATAAGTTTGTCATGCTGAGCATTCCTTACGAACTGAGCGCAGAAGCGGAAAGAGATTTTATCGGTAATAATCCGGAGAGCTATGTGACCTATTTGTCTTTAGGAAATTATTATGAAGCCCGTAAGGAATACCAGAAAGCCATTGCTTATTATAAGCGATCACTGACACGAGAAGTAGCATCAGAAAATGAAAGACAGATACTACTCGATAGAATAGAGGCCTGCAAAAAGTCGCTGGCCAAAGCATAGTTACATTACCAACAAGTCATGAAAAACGAAATAGCGAATACACGGCTACAGTCACTGGTCGAATATGTTGCAGGGCGCTCGCCTTATTATCAACGAATATTCACTGAATATGATATTGACTACACCCGCATTAAGTCCGCTTCGGATCTGAAGCAGCTCCCGTTCACAACTAAGGATGATTTGGCCCGGGAAAACGACGCTTTTCTTTGTGTTCCAAAAAGCAGTATTGCCGATTTTGTAACAACTTCCGGTACGATGAGCGATCCGGTCGCCTTTTATCTCACCGACTCAGATATAGAAAGACTGGCTACCAATGAGTCTGAATCTTTTCGCTGTGCTGGTGGTGGTGCCGATGATATTTATCAGCTGATGACTACGATCGACAAGCGTTTCATGGCAGGATTGGCTTATTGGATGGGTGCGCGGAAAATAGGAGCTGGAATGATCCGGGTAGGGCCGGGTGCACCGTTTCTGCAATGGGAGTCCATTCAGCGGTTTTCGCCAACGGTTTTGATTGCGATTCCATCTTTCATTCCAAGATTGCTGGATTATGCCGAAGCAAACGGAATCGACTTCGCTTCTTCAAGTGTCAGGGCGGTGATTTGTATTGGCGAGCCGATCCGGAATGCGGATTTTACCTATAACGAGCTGGGCAAACGTATTACCTCTCAATGGAATGTAAAACTCTATTCCACCTACGCATCTACAGAAATGGGTGCAGCATTTACGGAGTGCGAATATGGAAACGGCGGCCATCTCAACCCGGAACTGCTGATATTGGAAGTGGTAGATGAAGAAGGAAATACGGTTAGTGAAGGGGGATTGGGTGAAGTCGTTGTAACTACCCTAGGCGTGGAAGGTATGCCCTTGATCCGCTATAAAACCGGAGATCTCTGTCATGTATATTACGAACCGTGCAGATGTGGCAGAACCAGCGAACGACTAGGCCCCGTTGTCGGCAGGAAGCAACAGATGATCAAGTTCAAGGGAACCACGATATTTCCGCCTGCGATTTTTGATGTGCTGGATATGGTGAAGGAAATAGAGTTATATCAGGTGGTGGTTTCGAAAAACCAATATGGGAATGATGAAATAACGGTTTTACTACCGCTAAACTTATCCAATCCAACATTCCGGGAGATGCTTCACTCGCTCTTCAAATCGAAGCTTCGGGTGTCTCCTCTACTCGAATTTATTACCGCTCAAGAACTCAACTTCAGAATATACAAACAGGAAAAACGCAAACCTGAGAAATTGATATATATATGATCTGTCTCTATTCTGTAACAAATCGAATGTATGAAATCCTTCGTTGAAGCGGCCTCTATGGAGGTATTTCTGTGTTTGTGTGATACTTTTTTTACTCAGGCATGTTGATCTGAAATCGGGCAGCGTGGATTCCGGTGAAAGTCCGTGAATAGGATTATTCGTATTACAGACTTTTATGCCAAGGCAGGAAAAAGCTTAGCTGATTTTTTAGATAAAAAATTGAAATAAATAGCCATCTGATTAATTGAATTAAAACTTAAAATGAAAAAGTTCTTTATTGCTGGCCTCCTGGCTTTAAGTTTTGTGCAGGGTTACGCGCAGAATACCCTTGCTGATGTTTTCACCGGAAAAGAAAAAGTTATTTTTCTGGGACTGGATTTCACTCAGGCAAAATATATTGGCAGTCCGGGTTTTACTGACCCGAACGCAATTCAGAATCAGCATATGGTAAGCTGGAATACGCTGATAGAAGCTGAACCTAAAAAGTTTTCACTGGAAAAGCCGCTTAAATTGAGAGCAGATCAATACAGTGCAAAGGTTTCTGATATGATCAAACATAACAAGAATGCGAATGTGGCAGACAATATTATCAACGAATCTTACACACTTACAGAGGATCAGGCAAGAAGAGCAGTGTCCAAATATGTGTTAAGTGAAAAGGAGGGTGTTGGTGTCGTGTACGTTGTGGAAAGTCTGAACAAAACCCTGGAGAAAATGACTGTATGGGTTACGTTTATTGATCTTGCGACGCGCAACGTCCTACTTATTGAAAAAATAGAGGGTAAAGCAGCTGGTTTTGGTTTCCGTAATTATTGGGCAGGTGCGGTATATAAAATCAACGGAAACATCGGTTCCAATTATTACAAGAAGTGGAGCCAAACGGCTAAATAATGAGAATTAGGAAATAGTTTTCTATTTTCAGGTTTTCAAAACTGATACGAACCATAAGTTTTTTTGCAAGCTGTGAAACGTTCTTCTCTTTTGGACGTTTTACAGCTTACTTATTTTGAAGCCAGTCAGCGTGAAAATCCGATACCTAAGTGTACTGTTCCTGTTGCTCTTTGCAAGCTGCACCAAAATGCTGTTTCGTTCCGCCGAAAAGTCATTCCGTGAGCATGTTAAAGAACAACCTTATGATGTTATCATTGTTCCCGGATTTCCATATAATGGGCAAAACTGGGATAGAGTGGTAAAGATGAGGGTTCACTGGGCCAATTTTCTGTTTCAGAACGGATATACTAAAAATATCATTTTTTCAGGCTCCGCAGTTGCTACTCCATATATTGAAAGCAAAATTATGGCACAATATGCGACAGCTTTGGGTGTGCCTTTGGAACGGATTTTTACGGAAGAAAATGCCGAACATAGTACGGAAAACGTGTATTACTCGTTTTGTATGGCCCGTGATATGGGTTTCAAAAAAGTTGCGTTGGCTACAGATCCCTATCAGAATAGTTATATGACTAAATTTGTCCGGAGATTTGAGTTGCCGATTAATTTCCTGCCCACTGTGCTGGATACTTTAAAGGCCATGCAAATGCCTGAACCCGGGATAAATCCTGCAGTAGCGATGAAGCCGCATTATGTGAAGTTGTCAGAGCGTGAAAATTTTTTTCAAAGGTTTCGGGGAACGATGGGTGCATACATTCAGTGGCATGAACAGGATTTGAAAACGAAGAAACTAAGGAGAAGATATAAAAACAGCACCCAGTCCTCCGGACAAGGTGACCATTAAAACAGCGAATGAAAAAAGAATTATCGGCAATTGAAGCCAAGTATGAAGCGCAAAAAATCGCTTTCGGCCCCATGTTTTTCCAGGCGGTTGTAGCCATGCGTGACTTGGGTATCCTCGAATTTATCAACAAACATCGTAAAGGGGTAAGCATTGATACGATTGTGGAGAAGATGGATGTAAGTGAGTATGGTATCAAATTGCTTGTTGAAGCTGCCGAGGTGACAGGTGTTGTAGAAGTTGAGGACCAAATAGTGAAGATTACGAAAATCGGTTTTTTCCTTCTCAAAGATGAAATGACACGTATCAACGTGAACTTCATGAATGACGTTTGCTACATGGGTGCAAAGGCCATGACGGACAGCATAGTAAAAGGTAAGCCCGAAGGATTGAAACAGCTGGGCGAATGGCCGACGATATATGAGGGGCTTTCGATATTACCTGAGCCGGCCAAAAAATCATGGTTTGATTTCGATCATTACTATTCGGATGGCGCTTTCCCGGAAGCGTTAAAAATTGTTTTTCGTAAGAATCCGAGGATGATATTTGATATAGGCGGCAATACCGGTAAATGGTCTTTTGCCTGCTGTGCGCATGATCCGGATGTCCGGATAAAAATACTTGATTTGCCTGTTCAGTTAAAAGTAGCTCGCCAGAATGCCACAGAAAAAGGGTTGCTGGATCGTATCGATTTTCATGCAATCGACCTGCTGAACACGGAACAGAAAATTCCTCAGGGACCTGATGTGATCTGGATGAGTCAGTTTCTGGACTGTTTTTCAACGGAGGAAATTGTGCAAATTCTCAAGAATGCATGGCAAGCGGCTTCAGAAGATACTACGCTATATATTCTGGAACCATTTTTTGACAACCAGGCTTTTCCTGCGGCTGAGTACAGTTTGGTAGCCACTTCGTTATATTTTACCATCATGGCCAATGGCAACAGTAAGATGTACAGTATCGATGTGATGAAAGACTTGGTTAAAGAATCGGGATTTGAGGTAGTGGAGACCTATCCTTTGATCGGAGACAGTTATCATTCGATACTGGAGTGCCGCAAAAGGTCTCATGCATAGTATTGAGTAATTTCTATCTTTGTAGAACTGAATTGGTGTGAAAATGAAAGTGCGTATTTTTTCAGCGGTTGTGCTCCTGACACTATTTTGTAACTTAAAAGGCACAGGAAAGGACCTGGCGGCTTTTTTTGAGATCCTGGCAGGTACCTCAGAGGCTGCGCTGGATAATGAAATAGCCAGAATAGAGGCAGGTTCATCAACATCGCAAGCCAAAGCTCACAAAGGAGCCTTGCTGATGAAAAAAGCCGATTTTACGAAAGGGGCAAGTAATAAGGTCAGGATGTTCAAAGGTGGTGCAGCGTTGCTGGAAGCAGAAATCAGCCGGAATCCTGACAATGCGGAATACCGGTTTATCAGGCTAACTATTCAGGAACATGCTCCCGGAATTTTGAAATACAACAAGAATCTGAGGGAAGATAAAGAGTTGATTATAAGCAATTATAAGAGGCTTAGTGAAGAACTTAGGAAAGTGATCAGGAATTATTCGTTAAATTCAAAAGTTATCAAAACAATAGATTTGCAGTAAAGGCATCTGAAATATTAGCTTGTTCAAATGAAAAAGGTGCTAGTAATTAATTATTCTCAATCGGGCCAGTTGAATGAAATCATTGACAACTTTTTACTCCCTTTTGAAAATGCAGAAATTGAGAGAGTTGCCATCGAGCCGGTAAATCCCATTGCATTTCCCTGGACCAGTGAAGTGTTCTACAACACTATGCCTGAATGTGTGAATGAGGAAGCGATTGCTATCAAACCTATTCATTATCAATCCGATCGGTATGATTTAATAGTGTTTGGTTACCAGCCATGGTTTTTGTCTCCATCACTTCCTGCGACCTCCATTTTACAGGATCACACCTTTCGGCAAAAACTGAATGGCACACCGGTCGTGACTGTGATAGGTGGAAGAAATATGTGGCTCAATTCCCAGGAGAGTATCAAGACCTATATCAAGGCGGCTGGTGGAAGATTGGTTGGTAATATCCCATTGATGGATCGTGAGCCTAATTTAATAAGCGTACTCACTATTTTTCACTGGATGCTTACGGGTAAAAAGGAGCGGAAATGGGGTGTATTACCAGTTCCGGGCGTGAGTGAAAAGGATATTAAGAGTGCCGATAGGTTTGGAGTGATTGTGAACCAGGCATTACAGGAAAGCAATTTTTCAGGTCTGCAAAAGCAAATTCTATCTCTCGGGCTGATCGACATTCCGACCGATATATGGTTTATCGAAATGAGGGGCAAAAAGATATTCAGAATATGGGCAAGCCTGATTAAGAAAAGGGGAACAACAGCGCAAAAAAGACAGTTTTTTGTCAATTTGTTTAAGTATTATTTACTGATAGCGCTTTTCGTAGCTTCCCCTATTATTTTAACGGTATATTTTATATTGATTGCCCCGTTTAGTCAAAAGTCAATAAAGAAGTCAAAAGAATACTATTACGGTGTAGACTGATATTACTATCGGTAAATCATCAACCTATTAATTATTACCATTATTAAAATGTCAGAAGCATACATAACCAGAGTTTCCAAATTTCTTCCAAACGAGGGCGTTGCCAACGAAGAGATGGAAGGATATCTGGGATTCATAAACGGCAAGTCATCTAAATCCAAAGCGATTGTTTTAAGAAACAACAAAATCAAGAACCGCTACTACGCATATACACGAGATGGTCAGCCAACTCATACAAATGCAGAAATGGCTGCTTTGGCCGTGAAGGGACTTTTTACAGAGGATGTCAATGAAATAAAAGAGGCAGATCTACTGAGTGCAGGTACCTCCAGTCCTGACCAGCTCATGCCTTCACATGGCGTAATGATTCACGGATGGCTGCCGGAAACGGGTTCCATCGAAGTGGTATCTCCCTCTGGCGTTTGCTGTGCAGGTATGCATGCTTTGAAATATGCCTACATGTCAGTAAAACTTCAGGATAAGAAAAAGGCAATTGCAGTTGCATCTGAGCGTTTTTCTCCTTCCCTGAGGGCCGAGCAATTTGAAGAGGAAGTGCAGGAGCTCATCCGTTTGGAGCAGAATCCTTACGTTTCATTTGATAAAGATTTTTTAAGATGGATGCTTTCTGATGGAGCAGGTGCCTTTTTAGTTGAAGGTAAACCTAATGAGACAGGTCCTTCACTTAAAATTGAGTGGATTGAGGGCTGTTCTTTTGCCAACGTCGAAGAGGCTTGTATGTATCAGGGTGCACACAAACTGGAGGATGGAACTCTGAAAAGTTTCAAGGATTATTCAACTGAGGAAATTCAGTCCAAGTCAGTTTTTGGCATTAAGCAGGACGTGAAATTGTTGAGTGAAAAGATCGTAAAGCTGGGATTCAACAATCTGAAAGGAATATTGGACGAAAAAGGATTTGATATGAATGACGTCGATTATTTCCTTCCTCATATTTCGAGTTACTTTTTTGAAAGTAAAATTGAAGATGTACTGATTGAAAATGGCATCCCGGTTCCGAAGGAGAAATGGTTTACAAATCTTGCAACAAAAGGGAATGTAGGAGCTGCATCCATTTATATGATGGTGGAAGAGCTGTTCAATAGTGGTAAACTTGAAAAAGGTCAGAAGGTTTTGCTGGCGGTGCCGGAGAGTTCAAGATTTTCTTATATGTTCTGTCTGTTAACGGTTTGCTAATAATAATTGATTAAATTGTTATCCTATTTCCCTATCTGACTCATGCTGTTTTAACTATCATTCATTATGAAAAAGGAAGATTTGCCACAGGAGCCGGGCGCTTTATCACGTTTGACACGTGAGCTTTGCTATGTCAAAAATGAGGATGGGAAATATGAAACCGCGCTGAGCAAAGGCTGGGATGTAAAAAAAGAGGCGCTCGACAGTGCCTGGGACAACGTGAATGATAGAGTGGAAGAGGCGCGGAAGGCTGTAATAAATGGTGAGAAAAGTCCGGTATACTATTTTATGGAACTAAGACTCATGGATCTTCAGGTATTGGCAGGCTATACGGGATTCTTTACTTTTTTTATAAAACGACATTTGAAACCATCTGTATTTAAGGGGCTTAGTGACAGAAAGCTTCAGAAGTATGCCGACGCCTTTGATGTTACAGTAGACGAATTGAAAAATTTTAAAGGTTAAACAATTGAATACCGATTTACAGACAGATGAATTTCAGCACGTTCAGGCCGCACACTGTGAAAATGGTGTAACAACGGCACTGCTTCGTCATCATGGACTTGATTTCGTAACCGAACCTCTCGCTTTTGGGATGGGATCAGGGCTGTTTTATATACAAATCCCTTTTCTCACCATTAACAACGGTCCTGCCATTTCTTTCAGGACGATGCCGGGTGCCATCTTTGCAAGAACCTGCAAGGCGCTTGGGGTAGAAGTAAGTCGTAAGAAATTTAGTAACCAGGAAAAAGCTCAGCTTTTTCTGGATAAGAAAATAAGCGAAGGCGTGCCCGTAGGCTGTCAGGTAGGTGTTTTTCATCTGACCTATTTTCCAAAAGAATACAGATTCCATTTTAATGCCCATAACCTGATTGTATATGGTCGCGAAGGTGATCAATACAACATCAGTGACCCTATCATGGAAGACGTGACGCATCTTTCTGCACAGGAATTAAATCGGGTGAGATTTGCACAAGGGCCACTAGCTCCAAAAGGACATATCTACTTTCCTGAAAAGATTGGTGTTATCAATGACGACCTGATCAGAAAAGGTATTGTAACGGGGATTAAGCGAAATGTCCGGGATATGTTACGCATTCCTGGAAACTTTGCTGGTGTGGATGGTATCAGACATACATCCAATCATGTAAGAAAGTGGAGAGACAAATTAGGACTTAAGAAAGCAAGTCTATACCTGGGTCAGATTGTTCGTATGCAGGAAGAGATCGGTACCGGCGGCGGTGGGTTCCGATTCTTATATGGTGCCTTTCTCGAAGAATCAGCAGTCTGGCTACAGGACGATCGTCTTTCCAATTTGTCAGAAGACTTTACCCGTGCGGGAGATTTGTGGAGGGGAAGTGCTATCAAGATGGCAGGAGTATACAAAGGCAGGCTGACAGAACAGAAAGATTTTGAAGAAATCGCAGATATGCTTCTCAACATCCGTTCGGTGGAAAAGGAAGCATTTCAAAAACTTTCCAAACTTAATCTTGGAAAGTGAGCCAGTAAAACATGACTAAATTACCTGCAATAGAGATTCAACAGGTATCTCATACATATAAATCAGCTTCTGAAAATACGCTTACAGATATATCACTGGATATTTTTGAATCGGATGTTTTTGGTTTGCTCGGCCCTAACGGAGCTGGAAAAACTACGCTGATTTCTATTCTTTGCGGCATTATTCCGCAGTCTTCCGGAGAAGTTCGATTTTATAACCGTGGTGAAGAAGTGTCCCTGACAGGAAGAAGAAGTCTGATCGGTTTTGTTCCTCAGGAATACGCTTTTTATCATGAGCTCACACCCAGGCAAAATCTGGATTATTTCGGAGCCATGTATAATCTGAAAAAAGAGGATCTGGTTGCGAGGCGGGAAGAATTACTGGAAGTACTTGGCTTGACAAAAGCTGCCGACAAACCGGTTGGTACCTTTTCGGGAGGTATGAAACGTCGCGTCAATCTGGCTATTGGTATCATCCATCGCCCGGGTATTCTTTTTTTGGATGAACCGACTGTCGGCGTCGACGTTCAAAGTAAAAATGCGATTATTAGATATCTTCAGCAGTTGAATCAGGCAGGCACAACAATTGTCTACACTTCTCATCACATGTCAGAAGCAGAAGAATTCTGTAATCGGATTGCACTTGTGGATCATGGAAAGGTTATCGCACATGGAGGATTGTCAGAATTGAAAACCGCTCATCAGGTCTCAGATTTGCAGTCGCTCTTTATCAAACTGACCGGAGAAGCGTATAGAGATTAGTAATATGTTTAAAGTTTATGCATCTGTAAAAAAGGAATTTTTGTTGCTGATCAACGATAAAGTAGGTCTGGCGCTGATGTTCCTGATGCCATTATTACTGGTTTTTATTATCACCATCATTCAGGATAGCGTCTATAAGGTCGTGAATGAGAATAAGATTCCCTTGCTGGTGATGAACAGCGACCACGGTGAACTAGGAAAGAAACTGACAGATGTACTCACAACTTCAGGTTTATTTGAAATAGAAAATGTAGCAGGTACTGATGCTAGTATTTTAAAGGAAGAATTGCTGGCCAGAGGTAAAATGATTGCATTGCATATTCCTGAATCATTTTCTATCGGGCTCGAATCCAATGCCGGAGATGTGAGCAATATTCTGATGAAAGATCTTGGTCTGGATTATGATTCTACAAGCACCCAAAAAGCTGATATTCCATCCATCACTTTTTATAGCGATCCTGTATTACAGGAAAATTATACCTATTCGGTGATGGGTGTCATACAATCTTACCTGAGCATCATTGAAAATTCTCTGATGATCGATGATATGTATGCTGAAATGGGGCTTGGAGATAAATCCGGGATTTTAAAAGAGAGAATGATAGAGAACCGCGTAAAGATCAATAAGATCGTCGCGACCAATAATAAGTCTATGGCGGTTCCCAACTCGACCCAGCATAATGTTCCTGCATGGACTATCTTCGCCATGTTTTTTATGGTGGTATCGTTGGGAAGCAATATTGTGAAGGAGCGGGTAAATGGTAGTTTCCTAAGATTGAAAACGATGCCGTCCAGTTTTATGCTGGTGATGTTTGGTAAAATGAGTGTGTATTTGGGCGTGGCAGTATTACAGGTTATCCTGACGTTTTCGATGGGCATGTGGATATTACCCTTGTTAGGACTACCCAAACTGATGTTGCCGGGAAATCTCCCGGCTTTTGCTTCTGTCATTTTCATGAGTAGCATGGCAGCTGTAAGCTATGCACTTGTAATAGGTTCGTTTGCCAGAACGCAGGAGCAGGCCAACGGTTTCGGAGCGGTGTCAATTATCATGTTCGGAGCAATTGGGGGTATTTTGGTGCCGACATTCGTAATGCCGTCCTACATGCAGGTAGTAAGCAATTTTTCGCCTCTCCATTGGTGCCTGGAAGGATTTTACATATTGTTTCTGAAAGGCGGGAGCTGGCCTGAATTATGGGGTGTATTTGTATTTCTTGGCATATTTATCCTCATTTGCCAACTTTGTACCTATTTTAAACTGAAGATTGAAAAAATCATATAGCGAAGGAACACGATCCCTCCGAAGCAATTTTATACATTGAAAATCATAAATTACTATTAGAAATCATTTAACCATGGATATAGAAAGTTTAAAGTCTGTTCTGAAAGGACAAATTGTGCAATATCTTAACCTGCTTGATATTAATCCTGATGATATCAAAGATGACGAACCGCTATTTGGTGGTGATTTGGGTCTGGATTCCATTGATTCTCTGGAGCTTGTCGTATTGCTGGAACGAGAGTATGGTATCAAAATCAACAATCCGGCAGAAGGAAGGAAGATATTGGTAGATGTCAACCACATGGCAGCTTATATTCTGGCTAACACCAAAACTGCGTGAGTAAATGGGCCGTGTGATTGTAACAGGAATGGGGATTATCAGTGCAGCAGGTAATGGTGTAATTGAGAATTATGCTGGTCTGAGTCAGGGAAAAACCGGCGTGGCTAAGGCAGTCCATTTCAAATCGGTTTACACGGCAATTTTACCTTTCGGAGAAGTCAGACAAAGTACAGAGCAACTTCGCGAAGCGCTGGGGATATCGGCTAGGGGGTATACCCGAACAGACCTGCTTGCACTCATGGCAATGAAGGAAGCCGTGCAACAAGCAGAACTGACCGAAGATGAACTTCGGGAATATGATACTGCATTTATATCGGCCAGTACAGTAGGTGGCATGTGTCTGACGGATCAGTTATACCAAGATGCTAATCTTCAGTCAGGAAGCTCTGAATATCTCGAATCTTATAGCTGTGCGTCTCACACGCTTCGGCTCGCAGCACATTTTGGGATGCGTGGTTATACCAATACCATTAATACCGCCTGTTCTTCTTCAGCAAATGCGATTATGTTAGGCGCTCGTCTCATTAAGTCAGGCCGGATAAAGCGGGCTATTGTAGGCGGAGTAGATAGTTTGGCTAAATATACCGTCAACGGCTTTAATGCACTTAAGATCCTGTCGGCAAATCCTTCAAAACCATTTGATTTAGAACGTGATGGCCTGAACCTGGGGGAGGCGGCAGCATACCTTATATTAGAGTCTGAGGAAAATGCTGCAGGTAAACCATTTCTGGCTGAAATTGCAGGCTATGGTAATGCAAATGATGCACATCATCCGTCTGCCATGTCAGATGAGGCGATAGGAGCGGTAGCGTCCATGAGAGCGGCTTTGCATTCAGCAGGATTACAAGCCAGTGCTATCGATTATGTAAATGCACATGGCACCGGAACACTCAATAATGATCAAGTTGAATTGAACGGATTGAAACAGATTTTCGATAAAGTTCCTTCTTATAATTCCACAAAACCCTATACAGGTCATACACTGGGAGCGGCAGGAGCAGTCGAAGCGGTTTTTAGCATTCTGTCTCTTCAGCATCAGATCATTTTTCCGTTGCTAAACATCCGATTGCCTATTGATCCTGAATGTGCACCGGTGTCAGTACTTTCCAAATCTGAAATCAGGAATGTGCTTTCTAATTCATTCGGGTTTGGCGGAAACTGTACTTCGTTGATTTTAAGCCAGATCTGAGTCAAGTCATCAACTTGGTCAGGATTTTCTGTGCAGCCACAGAAATAATAGTCCCGGGTCCGAATATTCCTTTTACACCGGCATCATACAAAAATTGATGATCCTGAGCAGGAATCACTCCTCCGACGATAACCATAATGTCGTCTCTGCCTAATCTTTGTAGTTCATCAATCAACTGAGGGAGCAGGGTTTTGTGACCTGCCGTCAGGCTGGAGATGCCTACAACATGTACATCATTTTCTGCAGCTTGCAATGCCACCTCCTGTGGTGTCTGGAATAATGGCGCTATATCAACATCAAAACCTATATCAGCAAAACTGGTAGCGATAATTTTTGCTCCACGATCGTGTCCATCCTGTCCCATCTTAGCAACCAGAATGCGTGGTCTGCGCCCATCCATTTCTGCAAACGCATCCGACATTTGTAACGCAGTCCGGAAATTGTCATCATCAGATGATTCCGACTGATAAATTCCGGAAACTGCCCGGATTGTCGATCTATATCTTCCGAATTTCTTTTCCATAGCTTCCGAAATTTCTCCAAGTGTAGCCCTTTTACGTGCAGCGTCTACGGCGAGTGAGAGCAAGTTCTCGTCCATGTTCATTCTGCCGGGTTTGGAACATGCCTCAGTAATTTTATTAAGTGCTTCCGTCACTTCGCTGTCACTACGCGTTTTTTTAAGAACTTCAAGTCTTTCCATCTGATTGGCCCGGACTGTACTATTATCAATTTCGAGAATATCCAATGGTTCTTTCTCTGAAGTTTGAAATTTATTTACACCGATTAACGAATCCTGACCCGTCTCAATCCTGGCTTGTTTTCTTACGGCTGCTTCTTCAATCCTCATTTTAGGAATGCCTGTTTCAATTGCTTTGGCCATTCCTCCTAATTGTTCAATTTCTTCTATCAGTTCCCAGGCTTGGTGACAAAGCTCATCTGTTAGTTTTTCTATGTAATGAGAGCCCCCCCATGGATCCACTGTATGACAAATGCCACTTTCGTGTTGAAGATACAGTTGGGTGTTACGTGCAATTTGTGCAGAAAAATCGGTCGGTAATGCAATGGCCTCATCCAACGAATTGGTGTGTAAAGATTGGGTGTGTCCCATTACCGCAGCCATCGCTTCAATACAGGTTCTGGCAACATTATTGAATGGATCCTGCTCCGTCAGACTAAATCCGCTGGTTTGACAATGTGCTCTCAGCATTAAAGATTTTTCATTTTTTGGACCGAAACGTTTTACAATTTTGGCCCAGAGTGCCCTTCCTGCACGGAGTTTAGCCATCTCAGTAAAATGATTCATGCCAATTCCCCAGAAGAAGGATATTCTGGGGGCAAAGTCATCAATATTGAGGCCGGCGGCTATTCCTGTACGGAGGTATTCAAGTCCATCTGCCAGGGTATAGGCAAGCTCAATATGTGCGGGGGCTCCGGCTTCGTGCATGTGATAGCCACTCACACTGATCGAATTAAACAACGGCATGTAGCGGGAGGAATAAGCAAAAATATCGCCTACAATACGCATGGATGCCTCCGGTGGATAGATATAGGTGTTACGTACCATGAACTCTTTCAAAATATCATTCTGAATGGTTCCGGAAAGCTTTTCATAAGCCACTCCCTGTTCTTCAGCCGCCACCAGGTAAAATGCCATAATGGGTAGCACAGCACCGTTCATGGTCATGGAAACAGACATCTGATCGAGTGGAATACTATCGAAAAGCAATTTCATGTCTTCCACAGAATCGATGGCAACTCCCGCTTTTCCTACGTCTCCCTCTACCCTCGGGTGATCCGAATCATATCCACGGTGTGTAGCCAGATCAAACGCTATGGACAGTCCTTTTTGACCGGCAGCCAGGTTTTTCCTATAAAATGCATTTGAATCTTCAGCCGTTGAAAATCCTGCATATTGACGTATTGTCCATGGTTTTTGTAAATACATACTTGCATAAGGTGCACGTAAAAAAGGAGGTGCTCCGGCACCGAAAGCAAGATGCGGTAAGGAGGTGGAATCGACCGGATATTGTCCCGTTTCCTCATCAATCCGTTCTTCTTCTATTTTAGCAAAATCCGGCTTCATGGCGTTCGAGTTAGTTGGTATACCAGGATAATGGCAGATTTTTCGATGCAAGGAGTCCAGCTGCAGGGCTGTCTTTCACTTCTGTATGAATCACAGGTTTCGAAGTGGTGTTATATTGATTGACACCCACCATCACACAACCCTCTTTCATTGCTTTCATTTTTGCATTCCACGATAGCGTAACCAGATCAGGTATCAGTCCATTTTTAAAACTTTGGCATATACCTCCCCGCCTTTCGATTTCTAAAAATAGGTTCCATGCTGATTCCGCTATCATTAAACTGCGATTTTCAATGAAATAAGAGCCTGCTGAGGGATCAGGTATTTGCCCTACACCGCATTCGTGAGCGATAATGGAAGAAATATTCAACGCTATCCTCTCAGAAAAATCACTGCCGTTATCAAAGGGGAAAACTGTTAGTGCATTGCAGCCACCAATGATTGCACTCATTGCTTCACTTGTAGTTCTGATGATATTGGTATGCTCCATTGTTTCAGCATGGTAAAAACGCGAAGTTTCCGCGTGAATAAACGGATCATTAATTTCAGAAGATGCACAATTGTATGCTTTCATTAAACGGTGATGAAGCATACGGAATGCTCTGAGCTTTGCAATTTCAGACAGATAGTCGGTACCAACCGAAAGTGAGAAGAATAGATGATTAGAAATAGTCTGAGCAGTAAGGGCCGAATCTGTGAGCTTATCCAGGTAAAATGTAAATGAAGCCATAACCATGGCAAGTTCCTGCTCTGGGGTTACGCCAGCCTGATGGTAAACGTGGCCATCAATCATAAGGGGATAAAAACCCTGATTCTCCTTTGCTAAATTACATACATGTGTCAATGCTGACAGGCTATGGTCAAATTCGTTTCCGGATCTTATCCAATAGGCAAGCGGGTCATGGGCAATGCCGCCTTTTAAACCTGTCATGTTGTTCTCAAATGTCTTATAGAGATCAACGGCGTTGTAATCAGAAGATATGAAAAATGGAATTTTTTTTGGCTTGAAAATACTCAGAATGTTCTTGATCTGGTCAATGGAATTGTTCTGAGCGATTAATAATATAGCCTGTGCACCCGATGTTAGTTTCTGCTCAATTTTTCTCGTGGTATCGGTAATATCTTTAATACGTAATGCCGGCATATTAAGCCAGCCTGTATCTTTTCTCTGGCATTTTTGCAACAAAGCATAACGTGCGGGATCATATTCCTCATGAGAAAAATAAGGGGAGCACAGATGAGGATAAAAAGGATGGAAATGGGGTAGCTCCGAAATGGGTCGTTTGATTTCCTTTACCACCAGCTTTTCCCAGTCTGACCGATGAGAAGATTGAAATTCGGCAAACAGATTTCCGGCCATATCCATCATATTTAATCAGAAGGTAAAACGAAAATGACAACAATACAATGCTGTAATTTTAAGGTAAGTTATGTTTTATTCATGATTTCACTAAGTAATGTTCCCAAATAACAATCGCTTTTGATCAGTATTGAGTATACGGCTTGAAATTACCTCGTTACGATCTTAAATTGTGCGGTATTTTCAGCAGCAAGGATCAGGTTATTTTTATATCTTTGCGTCCTTTTGATTTTTAAAGAAGCACTGACTAGGGTTTTTGACATTGGAAAGACTAAGCGGATATAGGGAAGTAGATCAGGTATGGGACGCATGTCTCAGGGTCGTTCAGGAACATGTACCGGAAGAAAGCTTTAGGACATGGTTCGAACCCATTCGTCCCTTGAAGCTGTATGGCAAGGTACTTACCATACAGGTGCCAAGTCAATTCTTTTATGAGTGGCTGGAGGATAACTATGTGAATCTGCTTAGGAAGGCACTCGACTATGCGATTGGTCGTGATGGCTTGCTTGAATATTCCATTATCGTAGATAAAGGTAATGACAAGCATCAGCCGCTTACAATGAACGTGTCCACCCCGAAGACAACCAGTACTTCCAAACCAGACAATTTTTCAACAGATCCGCGGGTAGGGGCTAACATTAAGTTAAAGGATCATGATGCCATGACCCTTGATACTTATTTGAATCCCAATTACTCTTTTGATAATTTTATTGAAGGAGATTGTAACCGCTTGGCGCGTTCAGCAGGCTTTGCGGTAGCTCAGCGTCCGGGACTTACCTCTTTCAATCCACTCATGATGTACGGTGGGGTTGGGCTTGGTAAAACACACCTGGTACAAGCCATTGGTAATTACATCACCAATCATTTTGATAATAAACTGGTATTGTATGTTTCTTCGGAAAAGTTCACGAATCAGTTTATTAACTCAATCAAAAACAATACGTTACAGGATTTTACCGACTTCTATATGAAGGTGGATGTACTGGCTATTGATGATGTTCAGTTCCTGTCAGGTAAGGAGAAGACACAGGACACCTTCTTTCATATCTTCAACCATCTGCATCAGATGGGCAAGCAGATCATCATGACCAGTGACCGCCCGCCGCGTGAACTGCAGGGATTGCAGGATCGTTTGCTTTCCAGGTTCAAATGGGGGCTTACTGCCGATTTGCAGACACCTGATTTCGAAACGCGTATTGCCATTATTCAGAAAAAAATCCAGTCTGAAGGAATTTCTATCGATTACGATGTAATTGAATATGTAGCGCATAGTGTAAATTCCAACGTACGTGAACTGGAAGGGGTAATCGTTTCGCTGATGGCGCAGGCCTCACTAACCCGACGGGAAATTGACGTGGAACTGGCGAAAAATACGCTGCGTAACATCGTTATGAATGAGGAGAAGGAGGTGACCATTGATACTATTCAGGAAGTTGTTGCCGACTATTTTCAGGTTACCATTGCAGATTTAAAAAGTAAAAGCCGGAAGAAAGAAGTAGTCTATCCAAGGCAGCTGGCAATGTATCTGGCAAAAGAATATACAGAGCTTCCTCTTAAGTCTATTGGTTATCATTTTGGCGGAAGAGACCATAGTACGGTGATTCACTCGATACAAAGTGTGAATCTGCTCATGGATGAAACACCTGACGTAGAGGAAACGCTTCTCAAGCTACGCAGTTACTTTAAATAAAAAGCTACGTTTCAAGCACATTCATTGGTTTATTTAATCCTGATTGTGTTGGAACCTGTTCTCCTTAATCGTTCAGATATAGATCCCTGTCGCTGGGATGTTCTGATTACTGATTCTTTACATTCTGTTTTTTACGGATTCAGCTGGTATCTGGACATTGTAAGTGAAAGCTGGCAGGCGCTTGTCTGGCCATCTGCTAATGATTATCAGATTATAATGCCATTGCCTGTCAAGAGACGGCTGAGTTTTCCGGTTATTTATCAGCCTCATTTTTGCCAATATCTCGGAATATTTTCCACGGCGGTCTTAACGAACGAGATTGTTTCTATCTTTTTAAGATCCTGTCTTTCTCACTTTCCTTACATATCTTCTTACAGTTTTCATCCTGATTTGTCAGGTACGATCAGGCATTTGATGAATCGTTTTCCGGATGTATCATTTTTGGAACATCGCACATGCAGAAAATCCCCTGTACAAAATCAATCCTATCATGCTGACAGAAAACGAAATCTGAAAAGAGGGCTTGAATGGAACTGGATATGCGAAGAGCAGACAAATACCGCTGCACTTATTGCTCTGTTCAAAGAGCATCATGCGCAGCGAATTGAAGGCGGGGTACGTGGGAGTGCTTACCAAACGCTTGAAAAGTTGGTAAAGGTTTTTCGACAATATGGAACCGTGACATTACAATATGCTACTTTGCATGGAGAAGTGCACGCAGGCATTTTGATTTTCAGATACGGACGCTATTCAGTATATATCTTTAATGCTGCAGACGATCATGGACGGAAAGGAAATGCCCGCACAGTGATGTTGGATCGCTATTTTCAGGAGCATAAGGAAACTGACTTAATCTTTGACTTTGAAAGTGCGCAAAAACCTGATGTTCGTTCTTTCTATCAGTCGTTTGGCGGAGTGGATACGGTGTTCTTTACGATGAGTAAAACGAGCTTGCGATTCCCGCTTAACTATGTTCAATCCATTCGCAGGTTTCTGATCAGAACCATACGGGCTCTGCTTTTAATCCTTTGTAAGATTTGAGATCCATTTCAAGAGAACCTATCACCAGTTCCACCTGAACTTTTAGTGGGATTTTATTCACATCATCGGAGATCCAGAGCTTCATAGCACCTTCGCCTTTGAATAGTTTGTTATCAGGGATCAGCGGGTTCAAACGTAGTACACGTGTTTTACCAAACTTCGTCTTGATTACATCTTTACCCACATACCTTACCCTGAGCTTATACACTTCACCATCAAAAAAGGTAGGCACTTCAATCACCTCTCCTTCTGCTATACGATCGAAGTTCATGGTTCGTAAAAGGAAATAACCGCTAATAATATCATGTACATTATTAGGGACTGCATATGTTTTTGTTTCATCTTTTATAGATAATACAGCGACATCCTTGTTGTGATTGAAAACCACCGTTTCGTCTTTTCTGTATTTATTTTCCTGAATATTTCTCTGAAACATTTGCGGAATGATAGCGGCTGTATCAACATACGACCTCCAGGTATCTCGCACTCTGGATATCAGGTCAAATGGACCAACGGTGCGGCCTGTAACATTGATTTTATAACACGGCTTGTTATTTACCACAGAGAAGTTTTTGGCTATTTCGACTTTTGCTTCCGCTGCATTAATGAAGCCGTAATGTACGCGGTACTCTACCTTTTCGCCAAAGCCAAAACTTTTATTAGGTACTACCCTGGCTTGGTCAAACTGTCGGAAACCTGCAAAAACTAATGAAATTAAGAGAATAAGTAGTGTAAGGTGTATGTATTTCATGCTTAAAAGTTAAGATTAGAGAGAGGGGTATTTATCCTTCAGATAACCCAGATACTTTTTAAAATTGCTTCCGAATTTGCTTTCGTATTCTTGCTTGAAAACATTTTGTTTGGATTTATAAGTTTGATAACTTATAAAATACGCATTTCCCGGTAAAAAAGATGTCTCGTCCGAACGTTTGGCTTTCAACGTTTTTCTTCCGCCCATCAGTGTATCGGTAGCACTAACAATTTTCAATATCATGTTCTTTTTAGCAGAGTCTTTTTCTGGTTTTGGTGTTTGGTCTGGCCCGAATGTAAGATAAAGACTATCTAATTGCTTTATGCCCCTTAACATATGTTGCGAATAAGCATCATTGTATTTTTTAGAATACTCATAGTCTGCATATTGCTTTGAATCTGCTCCATATTTCTGTTTTAGAAAAAGTGTAGCTCCTAAATCTCCGACAAAACTGGCCAGGTTTTCATTTAATTCCAGATCATTTTTAACAAAAAGTGTTCCATGAGTAAGTTCGTGGAGAATAAGATTAGCGAGGCTTCCTTCCCTTCTTTTGAACATGCTGGAGAGAATCGGATCCCGGAGATAACCCAGTGTTGACCAGGCTGACACTTCGCCGATATCGGTATCAAATCCTTCATCTACCAGCACTTTTTCTTCTTTTACTGCACGTGTAGAATCGAAATAGCCTTTGTATGGAAAGCTGCCGAGGATGGGGAAATGCCATTTATAGGCCTTGATTCTATATCTGTCGGATGCTGTAATAATCCAGATAAGCGGCTTGTTATGTTGATCGTAAAAGGTTGTATAGTTTTTTGAAGGAGAAAGACCCAGCGAATCCACCCCGAATTGTTTGATTTCTTCAATCAAACGGATTTGTGCTTTTAATGAGTCCGGAAAGGCCGGGTCTGCCAATACTTCACTGACATCCTTTACATTTAAAAGAATGCTGACCTGTCCTTTTGCCTGCATCCATCCATAACTCAGCAGGTCACGGTAAACAATGCCAAATGTAATAACGACACAGAGTAGGGCAATGAGGATTTTTTTTAGCACGATATTCTGACTTGTTAAAACTCAAAAAAGGCCGGTGATGAACAGCCGGCCGGTTGAAAAACAAAAATATCGTATGTTTTTAGTTTTTACATATAATTCAGATCATTATTCGGTTTCAGTTTGATGATCCTGAGCTTGTTTAATAATAAAATAAAAGGGTAGGTAGGATCAAATTCATGCCATTTGAAGCCAAAATTGGCACGACCTCCAAACTTATGGTGGTTGTTATGGTAAGATTCTCCCATCATTAAAAAGTCGAAGGGCAGAAGATTCTTAGCAGTATCATTTACGGGAAAATTAACGTATCCATATTTATGCGCATACCAATTGATAATCGCTCCATGTACCGGTCCCATTAGAAAGTGAATGGGCAAAAGCAGATACATCCACCAATGCGTAGCAAATTGTACATAGAAAAGGATATAGAATATGCCCCAGCCCAATCTGGATAACCATGAGTCTCCGATTTTTTCCATAAACTCCCAGTGTGGTACACCTTTTTTGAATTTGGCTTCGATGGTATCTGTACGCCTGACAATTGTATTGTAGTAATTTTTTGTTTTCCACATCATGTCTGTCAGGCTGCTCGAAAAGCTGGGAGAGTGCGGATCATCCTCGGTATCAGCATAAGCATGATGAAGACGGTGCATGACGCCATAGGCGTAGGGACTTAGAAATGAAGATCCCTGGAATACCCAGGTAAATACATAAAATGTTTTTTCCCAGGCAGGACTCATCGTAAACATTTTGTGTGCTGCGTAGCGGTGGAGGAAAAAGGTTTGCATCAGTAAGGATAGATACCAATGCGCAATAAAAAACAGTAAAATAATCATAATGAAGCGAAAGGAGCTTTGATAGGATAAGCTGCAAAGGTATTTTTACAGCATGTAGAGATTGATGACGAAAATCATTTTTAAACGAAGCATTCGACGTATATCTACCCATGCCGCGTACACCAATTATCACTGAAATTGCGATAATCAGATACTGGAAAATTTTTACAGAATGATATGGTTTGATACAATTAATATCATATCTTTGTTACTGAAATTATCGATGAGCTTATTTCAGGTGTGTGCTTCAACACGTTGAAGCATTACATCACATAGGACAAGATAGATTTTAGATTTACTTTGAATAGCGTAAATTTACATCTGTTGAGGAAATATGAAGAAGCGGTTTGTCAAAACAACCTTAATCATAACATAAACAATTACTTTTCATTAAGTATGGCAGCACCAGCAACAACCGATAAAGAAAACAAACTAAAGGCACTTCAGACTACCCTTGAAAAGTTAGATAAGACTTTTGGAAAAGGTACAGTAATGCGTCTTAGTGATACCAAAGTTCTTGATATTCCTGTCATTTCAACGGGATCTCTGGGATTAGACCTTGCTCTTGGAGTAGGCGGCGTTCCCCGCGGCCGTATAGTAGAAATATATGGACCGGAATCATCCGGTAAAACGACGCTTTCTATGCATTGCATAGCTGAAGCTCAGAAGAAAGGTGGCCTGGCTGCTTTTATAGATGCTGAACACGCTTTTGATCGTTTGTATGCAGAAAAGCTTGGGATCGATACGAGTAACTTACTGATTTCTCAGCCAGACAGCGGAGAGCAGGCTTTGGAAATTGCCGAGCATCTCATCAGCAGTGGAGCGGTGGATATCATTGTCATTGACTCTGTAGCTGCTTTGGTACCAAGAGCTGAGCTTGAAGGAGAAATGGGAGAAAGCAAAATGGGGCTTCAAGCGCGTTTGATGTCTCAGGCACTTCGTAAACTGACAGGTGTGATCAACAAAACAGGATGTTGCTGCATATTTATTAACCAGCTTCGTGAAAAAATCGGTGTCATGTTCGGTAATCCTGAAACAACTACGGGTGGTAACGCATTGAAGTATTATGCTTCTGTACGTCTGGATATTCGTAGAGTTGGCCAGATCAAAGAAAGCGCTGATGCGATACTTGGTAACCGGACCAAAGTGAAAGTTGTAAAAAATAAAGTAGCTCCTCCTTTTAAAGTGGTAGAGTTTGATATCATGTATGGCGAAGGAATCTCCAAAGTAGGAGAAGTGATCGACCTTGCGGTTGAGTTGGAAATTGTTAAAAAGGCAGGATCCTGGTTCAGCTACGAAGGAAATCGTTTAGGACAGGGACGTGATGCTGTAAAGGCATTATTGAAAGATAATCCTGAGTTGCTGGACGAACTGGAAGCAAAAGTGCGTGCAAAAGTGAACAATGAGCCTGATTCGCTTATTGATACCAGCGAACCTAATGTGACAGACGAGGGATCTCCTGAGTAATAGCTGATCAATCAAAAAAATGCCCCGGGAAGTGTAAAACTTTTCGGGGCATTTTTATTAGTAAGTAAAAAGGTATTGACGGAACCTAAAATAGTTTGCTGTCGTCGTCATCTTCGTCAAAATCGAAATCTTCATCATCGGGACCAGAGAACATACTGCTCACCAGATCCTGAAACTTCATGCCCTGATCCAGTGATTGTTTTCCAATCAAAGAGAACTCGGCCATTCCGTGTAATGCAAATTCCATCATGAAAAGTTTTTCTTCCTTGCTTCCGTAAGCGCTCAACATGTCGACAAAATCGTCAAGCCCATCTATACTGCCTAATCGGGCTGCATATTCCCGATCGGTCATATCTCCGATCATTTCCATTTCATTGCCGGCACCAAACCACTCAATGACTTTTGCGTATGGATTAATCTTGCTTTTTTTCGATTTTTCAGGATCAGGAAAGAAATTCAGAAACTGAGTTCTGATCGCTTTGCCGATTAGGTTCTGAGCGACGATAACAGGACCTTCCACTTCACCCTCATATACCAGTTCCACTTTACCGCAAATAGAAGAAACCACCCCATAGAGATCCGATATGCGCCCATATGTGCTGTCTTCCCCGTTAACCAGCGTGCGACGCTCTGCAGTACTTAATAGTGTTTCATAGGCCGATATTGTCAAACGTGCAGATACACCACTTTTACTATCTACATATTCACTGTCTCGGGCTTCAAAAGCAATTTGTTCAATCAGGGTTTTGATGAGGTCGTTCACTACAACTACTTCACCTTGTCCTTTTTTAACGATTGCTTCCTGTTCCGTTATCTTTCTGCCTGTTTCGAGCGTCTTCGGATAGTGCGTTACGATCTGGCTTTCGATACGGTCTTTAAGTGGCGTTACTATACTTCCGCGGTTGGTATAATCCTCCGGATTGGCTGTGAATACAAATTGGATATCGAGAGGCAAACGAAGTTTGAAGCCCCGTATCTGAATATCTCCTTCCTGCAAAATATTAAACAGCGCAACCTGAATTCTCGCTTGTAGATCGGGCAACTCATTAATTACAAAAATACCGCGATGCGACCGTGGAATCAGTCCATAATGAATAACGCGTTCATCCGAATAAGGCAATTTCAAGGTGGCCGCTTTAATAGGATCTACGTCACCAATCAAATCTGCAACAGATACATCAGGAGTCGCAAGCTTTTCGGTGTAACGCTCATCTCGATGCAGCCATGCAATCGGCGTCTGATCACCAAATTCAGACAAGGTATCCTTTGCAAAACGGGATAATGGCTGCAATGGATCATCATGCAACTCAGAATCCTTTACGTAAGGAATATATTCATCCAGAAGATTGATCATCATCCTGGCAATCCTTGTTTTAGCCTGACCACGTAAACCCAGGAAATTAATATTGTGCATCGACAAAATGGCACGTTCAACATCCGGAATTACAGTTTCTTCGTATCCCCATATTCCGGGAAACACACTTTCCTTACGCTTTATCTTCTCTATCAGGTTATCACGCAGCTCCTGTTTAATGGAGCGGGGTGCATAACCGGCTTTTTTTAAATCACCGAGGGATTGAATTTTCAATCGCTCCGAACTACTCAGATTTAGATAGGTCATTGAATTTGTTTGGATTATCTTGCATAGGCAACCGAACGCATCTCACGAATTACCGTGATTTTGATTTGTCCAGGGTATTGCATTTCCTTTTCAATTTTTTGAGATATATCGAATGAGAGCATTCCTGCTTTTTCATCCGACACATTATCAGCATCAATAATGACACGAAGTTCGCGTCCAGCCTGGATCGCATAGCACTTCTCAACACCATCGAATGACAAGGCCATGTTTTCGAGATCACGCAGCCTCTGAATGTAAGATTCCATCATTTCACGACGTGCACCCGGGCGTGAGCCTGAAATCGCATCACAAACCTGAATGATCGGAGAAAGCATACTCGTCATTTCGATTTCATCGTGGTGAGCTCCGATGGCATTGCATACTTCCGGATTTTCTTTATACTTTTTCGCCAATTCCATACCTAGAATTGCGTGCGGCAAATCAGATTCTTCAGGCCATACTTTTCCAATATCATGCAGTAAACCGGCTCTTTTGGCAAGTTTGGTATTTAAGCCAAGTTCAGCTGCCATTGTAGCGCAAAGTTTTGCTACCTCGCGTGAGTGCTGAAGAAGGTTTTGACCATAAGATGAACGGAAGCGCATACGACCAATCATCTTTACTAATTCAGGATGCAATCCATGGATACCCATATCGATTACCGTACGTTCCCCGATTTCTACGATCTCATCGTCAATATTTTTACGGGTTTTCGCAACCACCTCTTCAATTCGTGCAGGGTGAATACGTCCATCCTGTACCAGGCGATGAAGGGATAACCTTGCGATTTCACGACGTACCGGGTCAAATCCTGATATCACGATGGCTTCAGGGGTATCATCTACTATAATTTCGACGCCGGTTGCCGCTTCCAAAGCACGAATATTTCGCCCTTCACGACCAATGATCTTACCTTTAATATCATCATTTTCGATATTGAATACAGATACACAGTTTTCAATAGCGTGTTCAGCAGCAGTACGTTGAATAGTTTCGATGACGATCTTTTTCGCCTCCTTGGTAGCTGAAAGGCGCGCTTCTTCCATTGCGCTTTTCACATAGGATCCCGCTCTTGTATCAGCTTCTGCTTTAAGGGCATCTATCAGTTGTTCGCGCGCCTGATCTGCTGTAAGGTTCGCAATTTTCTCCAACTGAGCAACCTGCTGTTGCAAAGACTTCTCAGCTTCTTCACGCTTCTTGTTAGCTACATCGATTTGCTGAGCGAGATTGTTTTTCTGAGATTCCAGATCCTGCTCGCGCTTTTTGTTCTGATCAATACTCTGATTCAGCGTCTGTTCACGTTGCTTTAGCTTTTGCTCATTGGTCTGGAGAATGTTTCTTTTCTTATTTGCATCCTCTTCAAACTCTGATTTCAGGCGTAGATATTTTTCTTTTGCTTCAAGAATACGGTCTTTTTTAATGTTTTCTGCTGAGTTTTCCGCATTCCGGATAATTTCTGCTGCTCTGTCTTGCGCTTCTTTTTCCTTTTGATCGAAAGATTTTTGAAAGATGTATTTACCTGCAAATACACCGATACCAACAGCGATGATATCGGATAAGAGGACAATAAAAATGGATGAATCTGGCATTTTATGTAATGGTTACAATATAGTTGGCTTTTGCCGACTACCAAAGTATGAAATGCCGAACCAGATGGCTGAACGATGGAATTCTTTAAAGAATAAGACAAAGGTTAGGAATATAGACTGATAGGCCGAAACAACTTCTCGTTAATTTCAGCTATCTATAGCATTTGCGACGGCTGCATCCAGTTTTTCTATTCTTTCCTGAAATGCTTCCATCATGCCATCCATTTGTTCCCGAATGCGTTGCAGTGCAACCATACATTCTATTGCAGTGAGACCCATTGCCTCAATATCGTCGTAGCCCTTTGTCTTTGATTTATGCTGCTTTACGCGCTCCATGAATACTTCATAGCCATCCCTGTAATATCTTTCCTGATCAGCCGGCACACTCAGCTTGAAGCCTCTGTCCAACAGTTTTATAAAGACAGAAACGTCAGGATTAGGTATGTTATTTTTTTTCATAAGCTATCTTCAAGCATTTCAATGCACTTATCGATCTCCTCTATATATCGTTCAACTGATTCTTTCAGTTCGGCTAATCCGCTCGTTGGTGTCAGTTTACTAGTGACAATTTTAGCGAAACTTTTAGACTTATTAAAGTCTTTTTCTAAAGTACCGTATTTTTTCTTTGTTTCCTTCGCCTCTTCCTTTAACCTCGTGTTAGATAAACGGAGTTCTGCATTTTCACGCTGTAATTCTGATACTGACCAGGTTAGATTCTCTTTAGTATTAATAAGAATTTCTAATCTTCTTTCCAGATCGGCCAGTTTAAGTTCGATAATGCGTGTGCTGCTCCTTTCCATTCTTGTTCGGGTTTTTGTTTGAAGGCTTTATCAGGTTTCTCAGAAAAATGGAATTATTTTGAAAAAATTGTCAAATAAAAACGTGCAGGAGCTGCTTTTGGTCTCCTGCACGGAAAATCACTTGCGGATAATGGCATTGAGATCACGCTCGTAATTAGCGATTAATCTTGTCATGGTTTTATCAATCACCTTATCTGTAAGGGTTTGTTGATCATCCTGCAAAATAAAACTGATGGAATATGATTTACGTCCTTCCAGATTGGCCCCTTCATACACATCAAAAACATTAACGGAACGTAAGAGCTGGCGTTCGGTTTTAAACGCAACCTGACGCAGTTCTTCAAAGGTAACTTTTTTGTCGACTACCAATGAAAGATCTCTTCTTACTTCCGGGAATTTAGATACTTCGCGGTATTGTACTGCGCTGTCATATTGCTTTAGTATATATTCCCAGTCAAAATCTGCATACAGAACAGGCGCTTTAACACTGGCCTTTTTTGTGACTGCCGATTTTAGCAACCCGAAAGTCACCACAGGTTTTTTATTTACGCTCAATGTCAGTCCGTATTGTAACAGATGTGAATCAGCCTCCTGTTTCTCTATATTACGAATTTTCATAGCAGCCAAAACCTGACTTACGACTGCGGCCAGATCATGAAAAGCGTTTTCTTTTGACTTTGCAATCCAGCTTTCATCCTGTGTGTTTCCGGACAGGAACACAGCAAGTCTTTCTTTCTCTGAATACTTTTCATTAATGAGATTGTAAGTCTTACCAAATTCAAAAAGTTTCAGATCGCGTTGACGGCGGTTGATATTGTGTTCAATTACTTCAAGGCCCGAAAAAACCAATGACTGACGCATCACAGACAGGTCTTCGCTCAGGTAATTGAGAATTTTGACTGTGCTTTGTTCAGCCTGTTCTCCCAGCAGTGCTGCGTAATCTGGTTTGGTGAGTGAGTTGTTGATCATCTCATAAAAACCACTTGCTGCTAACAATTCTGCAACACGCATTTTCAGTTTTTCAGGATCATTGACCGGAAAATCGGAAAGGAAGTCAGAGCTTAGTGACTCAGAAAGCTCTACTTGTCCGAATCCATAAATCCTAAGAATTTCTTCTATTACGTCAGCTTCTCTTTGCACGTCCACGCGATAAGGCGGTACAATGGCCACAAATCCGACATCTGTTTTTTCTTCCAGTGCAATGTCAAGGCCTGTAAGAATCTGTTCAATTTTTTCCGCCCCAAGTGATTTTCCTATCAGCCTGTCTATATTTCTGTAGCTAATATTGATCCGGAAATTTTCAATCGGATCCGGATAAATGTCAGTGAAATCTGAAGTAACCTGTCCACCTGCTACTTGCTGAATCAGAAGAGCTGCACGTTTTAGTGCAAACAGAGGCATATTCGGATCTGTACCCCGCTCGAAACGGAAAGACGAATCTGTTTTAAGTGTGAAACGCTGAGCAGTACGCCTTACCCAAATAGGAGAGAAATACGCTGATTCGAGGAAAATGGCAGTTGTGGCATTACTGACGCCTGAGTCAGCTCCTCCAAATACCCCTGCGATACACATCGGATCCGTAGCGTTGCAAATCATCAGATCCTGGTTGGACAGTGTTCTTTCCAGATCATCCAATGTGGTGAATTTTGTATCGGCTTCCACCGTTTTAACAATTACCCGATTGCCATCCACTTTGGCAGCGTCGAACGCATGAAGTGGCTGGCCCAGCTCGTGACACACGTAATTAGTTACGTCTACAACGTTATTGATGGAACGGATCCCAATTGTCTGTAGCTTTTGTTTCAACCATTCAGGCGATTCTGCTACGGTAATTCCTGATATAGTGAGACCGGTATATCTGGGGCATGCCTCCGTATTTTCAACACTTACTTCAAATGTCAGCGACTGATCAGCTACCCGGAAATCTACGACAGAAGGAAGTTTAATTTCCCTGTCCAGTAACGCTTTTAAATCACGCGCTACACCAAAGTGAGATGCTGCATCCGCACGGTTGGGGGTCAGGCCGATTTCTATCAGGTAATCGGAAGAGATTCCGAAATAATCAGCGGCCGGAGTTCCGTTTGGCGTATCTGTATCCAATACAAGTATACCGTCATGAGATGTGCCGAGTCCAAGCTCGTCCTCTGCGCAGATCATACCTTCCGAAAGCGCTCCTCTGATTTTTGATTTTTTCAGTACAATCGGGTCTTCACTTCCGGTAGGATATAGCACAGCTCCTACGGTAGCCACCACTACTTTCTGGCCGGCCCCTACATTAGCTGCGCCACATACGATATTTAGTGGTTCAGCGAGGCCAACATCTACTGTCGTAATTTTCAGACGATCTGCTTCAGGGTGTTTTTCACAGGTAAGAACTTCACCTACGACAACACCTTTCAAGCCACCTCTGATAGATTCTACTTCTTCAATACTTTCAACTTCCAGGCCTGTGGCGGTCAGCAGTGTACCGATTTCTTCCGGAGTTTCAGTCAGCTCGATCAGTTCACCCAGCCATTTATAAGAAATTTTCATGCGATATAAAAAACAGTAAACCTGTCCGTACCTACCTGAGTAAGTACAGCGGGGTTCTTCATGGTTATGTTATGTAGTATTTTCTCAGTCAAGCAGGATAGCTCAGTACTCCTAAAACAAAAGTATCCGAAACCTTACCAAGCGAGCTGAATTACAAAACTAATAATTTAAGTGCTAAGAGTACGGAACGGGTCTTCCGGAAACAGTTTTTTTATTTAATGAACTCCTTCTTCCACCTGTTCTCCTGCCCACAATGGAATAGGTAGCGTATTTTCAGCGGGCGGTACAGGGCATGCGTATTCAGGCTGATAAGCGCAATAGGGGCTGTACGCATTATTGAAGTCAAGTACGAGCGTATTGTTTTTAATGTCTGAAACAGGATAATCGAGATAACGGCCTCCACCGTAGGTTTCTTTACCACTGGTTTCATCGCGGAAAAGTACAGAGATCACTCCTTCGCTTTTCAGTAGCAGAAGCTTATGGTCTTCTCCGTTTATTTTAAAATGAGCATATCCGTAACGTTCGTATTTTTCTGATGTACTATCAGTGTACGGGATTATGAGCTCTTTGTCGTCCTTCATATAAGGTGATATCGTTGCTTTCACCCGGTATGCAGGATTTACTTTAAAGTAATGCAGGCCGTGGAAGCTTTCTTTGTCTTTGATAGGGGAGTCAGGCCCGGTACGAAAAAGCTCGTCCTTCGCTACTCTTTCTTTATTGATCTTATCAATGTACTCCTGAGGGCGGGTTACAGCTATGTCCTCTGATGTTTCAGAGCCAGGTAGGTTTTCGACTACAAAATAGGTGAGGATCGCAATTACCATGGCAATTGTACTCCATCTGATAACTTTATTTTTGAACATATTCTGCTTGATTCAATGTACTGAATAAAGTACAAACTTACATCTCAAAGACTGGTTTGAAAATGTATAAGACGTTTATTTACTTTTTTTGATAATTTTGAAACTTGCGGCCGGATTCATTTGCGATCTTGGATTAAATATGCCTAACTTGACCTTATTATTTATAAACACAATACCTGATTCATTATATGTCATACACAAAGCGAGTACTCATTGCCGAAGATAGTTCCGTAATTCAAAATCTGGCAAGGAAGATTCTGGAATTTCAACACTACGAAATTACTTCCGTGAAGAATGGGGAGCAAGTATTACAACTTCTTGAAAAAGAAGACTTTGATATCATTTTGCTTGACATCAACATGCCAGTAATGGATGGAATGGAATGTGCAAGAAGCATCAGGAAATTGTCGGATACTAGAAAAGCAAAAACACCAATCGTAGCTATAACGGGTAACGCAAAAAATTACTCAGAAGAAGACTTTAAAGAGGCCGGATTTGATGACGCGCTGATGAAACCGCTCAATTTTGACCGCCTGGTTGAGGTAGTGGCGCATTTGACGGAATAGTCCGGATGAAGATTACATTTCTAGGAACCGGCACATCGCAAGGAATACCAGTTATTGCTTGCGATTGTGCCGTTTGCCGTTCATTAGACCCACGAGACAACCGCCTTCGCACCTCAGTTTGGGTGGAGGTACATGGGAAATCTTTGATTATTGATACCGGGCCGGATTTCAGGCAGCAAATGCTGAGAGCCAACGTACGTGATGTCACAGCGGTATTGTTTACGCATCAGCACAAAGATCATACTGCCGGTCTTGATGACATTCGTGCATATAATCATCGCCAGCAACAAGATATCCCTTTGTACGGACGCCAGTCTGTCCTGAATCAGATAAAAGGAGAATTTGCTTACGCTTTCAGTGAACAGCGATATCCCGGGGTTCCTCATTTCGAACTTTGTCCCATTGAAAATCACGCATTTTCTATTGAAGGCATCTCCATTACGCCTATCGAAGTCATGCATCACAAACTGGCTGTATTTGGATATCGGATAGGTGATTTTACATATATAACAGATGCCAACTATATTTCTGAAAAAGAGCAGCAGAAAATTCTTGGCTCACGTGTACTCGTGCTGGATACGTTACAAAAGGAGCCGCACCTTTCGCATTTTACATTATCTCAGTCATTGGAACTTATCGATAAACTGAATGTTCCACAAACATACCTGATTCATATGAGTCATAAATTGGGAAAGCATGCTGACATTGAAGCTGAGCTCCCGCCACATGTTCGTTTGTCTTACGATGGTCTGACTATTGAACTGTAATTTACAGACCTACACACATAACCATATAGCCAAATTTGAATTAATTATACCTCTACTCAATAATCAATGATACTCCTCATACCCATGGCGATCCTGTTGGCCACAGCAGGTAGTTTCATGGCTCTTCCTATTCATGTTAGTTCACCTCTCAGGCGATCGCTATTATCAACGGCGCTTGGTTTGTTGCTTTTTATTGCTCTTTCCACTGAATTTTTAAGCTTTTTCAACGCGATTAATAAGACAGGAATTGCGCTTTCATGGCTTTTCCTGGATCTTGCGCTGGGGTGGTGGTGTTTCAGTTTACGAAGCAAAAATGAAGTTCGGTTTACAGATCTGCCTAAATTGTGGGCCGGCAGATTCACCACATTCCGGCAGTCGCTGGGTGCTTTAACACAACTTGTGCTTTTTTCAATTCTTACGATCACCCTGATTGTAGCCTTAATAGCAAAGCCGAACAATATTGATTCGCTCTGTTACCATTTGAGCCGGCTGGGTTACTGGTTACAAAGTGGAGACGTCAGGCATTATGCATCCCATATAGAAAGGGCAATCTCCTTTGCTCCTCTGTCGGAATATGTGCACTTGCACACTTTCGTTCTTTCTGGGGGAGATCGTTATTTTCAGCTTTTGCAATGGCTGTCGATGGTGGGTATTTTGTTTTATGTATCGATGCTGATAGCGTTGTTTGACGGAAGCACATCGGCAATGAAAATAGCGCTTTGTTTCGCCATTACCGTACCGATCGGTGTGCTTGAAGCCATGACTACCCAAAATGATCTGGTCATTTCGTTTTTCATTATATCTGCAGTTTATTACATTTTTAGCTTTCTGAAATACGGTTTACAGGCAGATCTGTTTCTTCTGGTGGTTGCTGTTGCAATGGGAATTATGACAAAAGGGACTTTTGTATTTTACACGCTTCCCTTTGCGTTGTATTTTTTGATTGTGTTACTGAAACGAAGGGAATGGAAAATGCTCATAACTACCGGTTTGATGGTCGTCATGCTGACACTGATCTGCAACGCCCCGTTCTGGTATCGGACCTATGAGATTTTTAATAGTCCTATTGGGACCATGAGCTCCGGAAATCAGAATGACCACACAAATCATCGTGTATTTGCTTCTTCGATATCCAAGCACGTCTTTCTGCACCTTGGATTCGTGTCGCCGGGAGATAGCTACAATGGATATTTGCAGCAGGTTCTTGCGGATTTTCATGACAGGCTGGGCATTCCACTCGACTCCCCTTCAGCAGGAATGCCATTTAAAATGAATAAGCTGAATTTTAATGAAGATTTTGCACATAACTTCCTGGCTATGTGGTTGATTCTGTTTGGGGTATTGGCGCTGCCATTTAGTATTATGACTTTCAGAGGTAAATTGTATTGGTCGCTGGCATTCTTTGCATTCCTGACTTTTTGTTATTTTATTAGTTATCAGGTATACGGTTCGAGAATTCACTTACCGTTTTTTATGCTGATGGCCCCCGCAATTGGCCTGTTGTATTCGATGCTGAATGGGGTTATTCAAAAAGTACTTCTGATGACACTATGGCTGAACGCATTACCTTTCGCATTGCTAAGCTCTACCCATCCGCTGCTTTCTACAAAATGGTTCTTTGATGAAGTTTTCCCGGTAATTAATAAACCGCTACAGCTGAATATTCAGCCAGAAAAACTTTACAATCTTAGACAGAAAAGCATCCTCGAAAGTACGCCCGGAGAAATGCTTTGGGGAGAAAACTGGCAGGAAATACAAGAAATGGTGACTTTGATCGATGCAGTGGATGCGAAGAATATTGGCTTTGATTTTGAAGAGTTCAGTCATGACTATGCGTATCAATATGTGATCAGAAAAGAAGGGAGGCGGTTTAACCATGTCATGGTGAGAAATCCATCTGCGGCCTTAGAAGACAAAGATTTTCTTCCTGATTGTATTGTTTCAGAATACCGGCACTCGGACATACTTGTGTACAAATATATGACCTATCAAAGAAAATGGAGTGGGCGGGGAAGGTCATTGTATATTCCCAACTGATCGGGAAAATATAACTACATGGATTTGAAACTTATCTTTTCTTGTATACTGATTGGGATGATTTCATCTTTGTAGAAAATATCGTTCTGCACGTGCAATATTCAGTAAATAAAACAACAGAGGTTACATCCTGGTTAAGCAATGCCGTTTCAATTATCGAAGCTGACTACCAGCGTTCTGCCGATACGCACCTGGTATTTGTGACATTGGCAGGATTTCCTGATATAGATTTTTATTTTAAGGATGAATCTACGCATCCTTCCGGGAGCCTTAAACATCGGCTCGCCCGATCCCTATTTTTATATGCGCTATGCAATGGATGGATTAACCAGGGAACCACCGTTGTTGAGGCTTCCAGCGGTTCTACGGCAGTTTCCGAGGCATACTTCGCTCAGTTACTTGGGCTGCCTTTCGTTGCTGTGATGCCTAAAGCTACAAGTCCGGATAAGATTCAGGCTATAGAATTTTATGGAGGAAGATGTCATTTTGTAGATCATCCTGCCGAAGTGTACGAAGTTTCACGTGCTATTGCTGACCAGACAGGAGGGCACTTTATGGATCAGTTTACATTTGCGGAACGCGCTACAGACTGGCGTGGGAATAACAATATTGCGGAATCTATATTCAGGCAAATGAGCCATGAAAAGTATCCTGTTCCACATTGGATCGTCACAGGCGCTGGTACCGGTGGTACATCCGCCACATTGGGCAGATATGTGCGATATGAATGTCATTCAACAAGAATATGTGTAGTCGATCCTGAAAATTCTGTTTTCTATGACTACTGGCAGCAGCGGGATCAAACACTTTGCAGTACATACGGTTCAAGAATTGAAGGTATCGGGCGGCCCAGGGTAGAGCCATCCTTTTTACCCAGTGTGGTAGATCATATGATCCGGGTGCCGGATTCGGGAAGTCTGGCGGCGATGCGCGTACTGAGTAAATCGCTGAACAGAAAAGTAGGCGGGTCCACGGGAACAAACTTCTGGGGGGTATTGCATCTTGCCCAGCAAATGAAAAAGGAGGGAGAGAAGGGTTCTATTGTGACGCTAATTTGTGATTCGGGAGAAAGATACCTGAACACCTATTACAATGAACATTGGCTGGAGGCCGGCGGATTTCTTGAAGATGTGAAAAAGGAAGAGGCGGTTTTGCTACATGTAATATCAAATTGATTTCTGAATAAAGACAGAGGAGAAATTCACTGTTTGTTAAATACAATAACAAATTGCATCAGAATTATTATTTTCTAAAAAAGCTGGTTCCTCGTTTAAACGAAGAATTAACCGGTAAATTTCTGGTTGAGACGTTCAGTCAGGAAAAAGATGAGCTGGTGCTTGTCTTTGCCAGCGCATTTGCTGACGAGTCACTGGAAAGTCCGTTTTTCATTAAAGCCATGATGCGCTCAGATTTTTCGAGTCTGAGTTTCCCGGAAAAATTTGACAGAGCAAGGAGAAACAGTGTTAATCTTTTTGCCGGATTCCAAGGCGTGAAAATTGTGGCTGTTTCGCCCTTTGTAAATGAGAGAGCATTTGCTTTACAATTTACAAATGGAAGTACATTGGTTTTTAAAATGTATGGAAATAGATCAAATTTAATTGCTTTCGATTCGCAAGGTTCTGTGGTAGAGTTTTTTAATAATAAACTTACTGCAGATCATCAGCTTATCCTGAAAGATTTTAACAGGCCGATTGAACAAACTTTTGAAGCCTATTTACACCACAATCAGAAGCATGAAGTGCTTTTCCCCACTTTTGGAAAACAGATCAATACCTATCTGAATGGAAAACTGAACGGAATTACAGAACCGGAAGTTCGTTGGAATATCATACAGTCTGTATTGAATGAGTTGGGTGATGGTACTTTCTATCTTGTTCAGTATGAGCATGCGACTGCGTTATCTCTCTTAGCTTTGGGTGAAATAAAAGAGACTTTCACCGACCCGGTTGAGGCTTTAAATGCATTTTATTACGCTTTTATACGTCTTACAGGGATAGAGCGTGAGAAAGCGGAAATCATCAGGATTCTAAATAAAAGACTTCGGCAGACCGAAAACTTTCTGGATAATACGTTTAGTAAGTTGGTTGAATTGGAAGGAGCAATCAGGAATGACGAACTGGCCAATATCATTATGGCCAACCTACATCAAATCCCGGCTCGGGCTGAGGTCGCTGAATTATATGATTTTTACCGGGATCAGCCTATCAGGATTAAATTAAAAAAAGATTTAACCCCTCAGAAAAATGCGGAGGGATATTATCGTAAATCAAAAAACGAAAAAATAGAGATTGACAGGCTGAATGAAAATCTGGCTGCCAGGGAGGAAGAGAAGATACAAATCGCCAAACATCTTAAATCCATCGATGGTATTGACTTGTTGCGTGAATTGCGTGCTTATATCAAATCTAATGGATTACATGGAGCAACTCACAAGGGGAATGTACCTGCAGCTGAGCTTTTCAAGAAAGTGGAGTACATGGGCTATGTCATACTGGTGGGAAGAAATGCCAAAAACAACGATCTGCTTACAAGACAATACGCTTCCAAAGAAGATTTATGGCTGCATGCCAGGGATGTAAGTGGCTCTCATGTTGTGATTAAAAAGCAACCTGGAAAAAACTTTCCGTCGCCGGTCATTGAAAGAGCTGCCGAGCTGGCTGCATTTTATTCGAAAAGGAAAAATGATAGTTTGTGCCCGGTGATTGTTACGCCTAAAAAATATGTAAGGAAATTAAAAGGAATGCCCGAAGGAGCCGTTACAGTAGATAAGGAAGATGTAGTGATGGTGGTAGCAAAGGGAGAATAACAGGTGGTTTGTGATGGTGCGTATAGGGTTGGGTTTCACTTTGAAAATTGTATTCAAATTCCTGTATAAAGCCACGGATCAGTCTTTGATAAGTCTTTTGATATCACGAACTTCGCGTAAAAATTGAGAGAACAGGATTATTAGTGCAGAATGCTTGAAAACCGACGCTTCGTCATCATTGGATTTTTTGCTATTGTAGGGTTGATTTACCTCGCCCGACTTTTTTACCTCCAGGTATTGGATGAAAGCTATTCCATAGTTTCGTCAAGCAACTCCATCAAACGTGTAATTGAGATCCCTTTTCGCGGTCAGATTTATGACAGGAAAGGTAAACTGATTGTTTATAATACCCCGGTTTACGATTTATTAGTGACTCCACGCAAAGCCAGGGTGGAAGATACACTTCGTTTTTGTCAGGTATTGGGTATTGAGAGGCGGGAGTTCGACAGCCTAATGAACGCTGCCAGTACTTACAGCCGGAACAAACCTTCTATATTTTTGCGTCAGCTTTCCAAGGAAGATTTTGCGTCTATACAGGATGTGATGGTAGATTACTCCGGGTTTCAGTTTGCTAAAAGCTCCTTACGTACTTATACCGCTCCTACACTGGCGAACACGCTTGGTTATGTAAGTGAAATTACTAAAAAACAACTAGATGCCCAGGAAGAGCCCTACTATCGCCAGAGTGATTACATTGGCCAGAGTGGTATAGAAAAAATATATGAGAATGAATTGAGAGGAAAGCGTGGAACTAAGTTTATCATGCAGAATGTAAGTGGTGTTTATAAAGGTGCATGGAAAGGTGGTGAGCTTGATACGATGGCGATAGCAGGAAATAACCTCTATTCCGGGATTGACCTTGAAACGCAGCAATATGCGGACAGCCTTATGGGACATAAAGTGGGTAGTGTGGTAGCCATTGAGCCATCCACAGGGCAAATCATCTCTATGGTTTCAGCACCCACATATGATCCGAATATTCTGGCCAGCAGGTTTTTTTCGAAGAATTATTCAGCATTGGTAAGAAATCCTTTTAAGCCTTTGTTCAACAGACCTGTTATGGCCAGTTACCGGCCCGGATCTACCTTTAAGCTTATTCAGGCTTTGGTAGGTTTGCAGGAGGGAGTGGTAACGCCCGGCTCAGGATTCAGCCATGCTAACTGTCCTGTAGGTTGCCATAACCATGTTGCAACCACTTCAATTGCTTTGGGTGTAACACATTCGTGTAATCCGTATTTTTATCACTTATTCAGACGGGTGATTTACAACAATAATATTTCCAATACTTTCAAAGCATCTGCTGCAGGTTTGGAAGAATGGCATAACCGGGTGAGTAAGTTTGGTATCGGTCAGCAGCTTGGTATTGATTTGCCCAGTGAACGAAAAGGAAATTTGCCCGACAAAAAGTATTACGATAAGATTTACGGAGAGAATGCCTGGAAGTTCTCAAATATTTATTCGATCAGTATTGGTGAAGGAGAGATTCTGATCACCCCACTGAAAATGGCGAACGTAGCTGCCATTATAGCCAACAAAGGTTACTTTTATACCCCGCACGTGATTCATGGAGTCGGAGATCAAAAGAAACTGGATCCGATGTATACAACACGCCGTGAAACGAATGTGGATGCACGGCATTTTGAGCCTGTCATTGAGGGAATGATTGGAGCCATCGAAGCCGGTACTGCCAAAAGTGCACGTATACAAGGCATTACGGTAGCCGGAAAGACGGGTACTTCTCAGAATAAGAAGGGTGATGACCACTCTATTTTTATCGGTTTTGCGCCGGTCGAAAATCCTAAGATAGCGATTGCAGTATTTGTGGAGAACGGTGGGTTTGGAGGCCAGGCAGCTGCACCTATAGCAGGCCTGATTATGGAAAAATACCTGACAGGAAAAGTGACTAACAAGGCCTTGGAGAAAAGGATGATGGAGTTGAACCTGCTGAACAAGATCGTACTGACTCCCGAACAACGGGCCATGCTGAAATCCGATACGTTGAGGAAAAAGGCACCTGAAAGTAACAGTCTTCTGAAAAAATAGATTTTAAATCATTAATAGTTTGAAAGAAAAACCTGAGGGTAAACCCATCACCAAGAATGTAGATTGGGTGGTAGTTTTAATATATATCGCGTGCCTTGGAATAGGCTGGGTCAATATTTATGCTGCGGTGTATAATCCGGAAGCTGATACAAGTATGTTCGATTTGTCGAACAATGCAGGTAAACAGCTGATGTGGATCGGGACGGCCGCTGTTCTGATCATATGTATTCTGGTGATTGACTATAAGTTCTATGAAACTTTCTCTTTCATCATATATGCGATAGTGATCTTTCTGCTGGTGGTGGTTCTTTTTGCGGGATCAAATATCAATGGATCAAGATCGTGGATCAAATTGGGGGCATTTTCCCTGCAACCGGCAGAATTTTCGAAACTGGCAATTAGTCTGGCTATATCCAAATATTTGAGTGATCCTGTTATCAGCCTGAATCGCAAACTGAAGGATTATTATCCCATTATCGGTATTATTGCTCTTCCGGCGCTGCTCATTCTTTTATCCAATGAAACCGGATCCATGCTCGTTTTTGCTTCATTCGCCATCGTATTATATAGAGAGGGAATGCCAGGCGTAATTCCTGCGATAGGTATGATTGCGGCGGCATTACTAATTATTACTTTGCTTTTCGTAAAATGGTATATAGCTGGTGTTATCGTCGTTATAGCCGGACTGGTGATTTGGTTAATGCCTGTTATGACGCGAAGAAGAGGAGGACTTTGGGCTACAATACTGGTGGCTGGTGTGATGATCGGTATTGTTTTCGGAGTGGATTTTTTCATGAATAATGTACTTCAAAAACACCAGCGCGGAAGAATTATGGTGTTGCTGGATCCCGATTCTGACCCTCGGGGCGATGGGTGGAATGTGATACAGTCAAAAATCGCGATTGGATCCGGAGGTTTAACCGGAAAAGGATTTCTGGAAGGGACGCAAACCAAGTTCGATTTTGTGCCTGAGCAAAGTACAGATTTTATTTTTTGTACCGTAGGTGAGGAACATGGTTTTGCAGGAACGCTTGTTGTGGTCACGCTGTTTGTGCTGCTTATATCCAGACTGGTAATTCTTGCCGAACGACAACGGAGCCGTTTTGCAAGGGTATATGGCTATTGTGTAGCAGGAATTATTTTCTTCCACTTTATGGTAAACGTCGGCATGACGATCGGACTGATGCCTGTAATCGGTATTCCGCTGCCCTTCTTTAGCTATGGAGGGTCTTCACTGTGGTCATTTTCTATTCTGTTGTTTGTCTTTCTTAAAATTGACGCACAACGGCCATTTACACTTTCGAGAAACTAGTTTTTTTAATGGTTAATTGTTAATGATCAATGGTTAATACGTTACTAAATCCTGTATTTCGTGTTAACCATTAACAATTATTAGAGTTTCGCAGCCGCAACGACCAATAGCACCCAGCCCACGATCAGAGCTAGCCCGCCGATGGGAGCAGTAGCGCCAAATTTGGTGATGCCGGTAAAACATATCGCGTAGAGGGATCCGGAAAAAATGATTACCCCGATTGCAAAAGCATTACCCGACCATCCAAGCAAACGAATAGCATCTTGTCCGGCGCCCTTCATCAACAGTCCGACCAATACCAATGCAATCGCGTGGTAGAACTGATATTTAACAGCAGTTTCAAAAGTTTCAGCGCGGCCTGAAGCTTCCAGCATACCTTTTAGGGCATGTGCACCAAATGCACCAAGAGCAACAGCCAATGCACCCAGTATGCCTCCGGCTTGTAACATAAATTTCATGTATAAAATTGATTGTAAGGTTTCAAGTATGATAGTTATAAATCGTCTACTGCTCTCCAAAGGTACTTTCAGATGACTGAGCAATCAACTGTTTAAAGGGATTTTATTAACTTGCGTGCCCGATTGGTAAGCACCTGTCGGCCAATACAAAGTTCTATTTCAATGACCATATCAAGATTTCGCCAGCTCTGGACACACCGCTATTACAAGTATACGCATATTTTCGAAGCTGTCTGGCTGGGGTATATGGCTGCCCTGAAATTCTTTATACTGAAAACCGAGCTCAAGAAAGGCAGAAAGCTGATAGCCATTATCAGGACGGAGCACTTTGGTGATATTGTTGCGGCAGAGCCGCTTTCCCGTCACGTGCGCGGGTTGTATCCCGATGCATACATCGTATGGTTTGTAAAGCCCATATTTGGTGAACTTGTGAGCAACAATCCTGCGATAAATGAAGTGATCAAGGAATTTTGCGTCACGCAACGACGTACCCTTTTGAAAACCGGTGTTTTTGACGAGGTATTTGAACTCCAATTTAAAAACAATAATCACTGCATTAAATGTGACGTGTTTACGGATAATCCCGTTGCCGAGCAGCGTGGGATTAATGTCCTGAATTACTTCAATTTTGGGAATCTACTGAATGTATTTGCTAAAACAGCCGGACTATTGGGTGTTGATGAAAGCTTCACTGGTGATGATAAACCTCGCTTATACCTTCAGGATCAGCATCGGTTAAAAGTGGATACGCTTGGCGTTTTGAAGCCGTTTATTGTCATACATTGTCAGTCTAACTTCGCTCCCAAGGATTGGCCTGCAGCCCGCTGGGAGCAATTAATTGAATGGTTAACTACCCATTACAATTATCAGATCGTAGAAATTGGTTTGAAAAGTAACCTGAATGTCTCTACCAGTGCTTATACAAATCTCTGTGGAAAGCTTACTATCCTCGAAACGGGAGAGGTCATTCGTCGAGCTAACTTTTTTATCGGATTAGATAGCGGCCCGTCGCATTTAGGTAATGCAACGGGTACCTATGGAATTATCCTGATGGGTGCGTTGGTAACTTTTTCCAGTTACAATCCTTATTCGGGTGGTTATGGTAATCAGGAAAATGCGGTCTTTGTCCGCAAAGAAGGATTGGCCTGTGCTGAGCTTTCTTTTGAGTTTGTAAGGGATGAGGTGAAGAAGGTTTTGGATAGCCGTGCCGGCTAGTGCCGACCACCAAAGATCGCGCTTCCCACCCGAACGAGCGTGCTTCCTTCCTCTGCGGCGATAAGGTAATCACTACTCATTCCCATAGATATTTCTTTTAAATCAACGTTGAAGGATTCGTATTTCTTGAATGCATCTGAGAGTTGTTTCAGGCCTTTGAACTCGTTTCTGATCTGCTCATTGTCATCTGTATTAGAAGCCATTCCCATCAGACCAGCGATCTTGATGTTCGAAAGTGAAGGTAATTCTTCGGATGTCAAGATCTCAATCGCTTCCTGTTCAGACAGTCCGAATTTGGTTTCTTCCGTAGCAATAAAGATCTGAAGGAGACAAGGAATGATCCTGTCATTTTTCGTTGCTTCTTTGTTGATCTCTTTCAGTAGTTTATAACTGTCGACCGAGTGGATCATGTTTACAAAAGGAGCAATGTATTTTACTTTGTTAGTCTGGAGGTGACCTATCAAATGCCATTCGATATCTTTAGGTAGCAAATTGTATTTTTCAGTCATTTCCTGCACTTTATTTTCACCGAACCTACGAAATCCGCAGTCGTAGGTTTCCTGTAAAACGGACACAGGTTTGGTTTTTGTAACAGCAATGAGCTTTACACTGTCCTTGATTCCTTGCTCTATATGATGAATATTCTGCGCGATTGAGGTCATATTTTGTATTAATGTATTGGTAATTAGTGTATTATTGCGCCGATCTGATGTTTTGCTCCCAGAAATCATGACCAACTTATTTCAAAATTGAAAAAAACATAGTTCTTTTACCAACTAATTTAAAATTTAAACGCTCTTCCATGGACTATAATCAAGAACAAAAACAAGATCGGAAAACCCTGCTTTGGGCAGCACTGGCAGTATTGCTGTTGCTTAATCTGGTCCTGGTTTATTTCATTTACCACGAAAAGCAAGAAAATAATTTAAAAGACGATATCATTACTGCAAAGACGGAAGAGGTTTTATTTACCAAGACAAAATTGGATTCGATTTCGGCTCAGTTGGATATCAGAATTGCAGAAATACAGCAGTTAGGTGGCAGCGTAGATTCTCTGGTTGCAATGAAAGCGCAGTTGGAAAGAGATAAGCTGGAGTTGAAAAATGTAAATAAGTTTGCAACTGCCGACTATAATAAGAAGATCAGGTCCTATGAAGCTGTGCTCAACCAGAAGGACAATGAAATCGCTCAGTTGAGACAAGAATTGGGTATTGTTACGTCGAAAAATCAGCAACTAAGTGATCAGGTAAGTGGTTTAGAGTCTGAGCGCAGTAAACTGAACGATTCTGTAAATAATTATTCTGCTGTGAACCGGGAGCTGGCAGAAAAGGTAAATATTGCTTCTGCACTTCGCGCAGAAAACCTGACAGTGAATGCAGTATCTGCCAAAGGCAAAGAGCGTGATGGTGGTAAGTACAAAGCAAAACGCATCGACAGACTAAAGGTGAATTTCCAACTGGCTGACAATTCAGTTGCGAAACAAAATGAAAAAGAAATTTATCTGCGAATTCTGGATCCGGATGGAGCAGTTCTATCAGATATGGCCACTGGCTCCGGCTCATTTATGGTAAATGGGAAAGAAGTGATTTACAGTTCGAAACAAACTATAAACTTTGATAACTCCGGGCAGCAGGTAGATATCTTTTACGGACGTGGTGGAATTACCATGAAGGACGGGAAATATTCGATAGAAGTATATAGCGAAGGCTTTAAGATTGGTCAGGGTGATTTTACTGTAAAGTAACCGTTAGTAGCTATATCGCTTGTTTTCAGATCATTCCAGGCATTCTTTTTCTCGGGCTTACTGGTTACCATTACGTGGAGAACGGTTATAAATGGGATAACGTGAACCTGGCAACAATAATTATTTTTGGATTTACACTCCGGCTATGGCCATTGGCCGTTTGATCCGGGAGGCGAAATGAGCTGTGTCAGAGTAGTGTAGGACGATGTATTTTAGTTTGAAGTACAAATAGGGCTTGGAATTATAGATTCCAAGCCCTATTTTTGCACCCTCATTTCAGTATTTGTATTGAATTGAGATTTTTTTAACAACTTTTTATTAATTAATCAATAACCGTATGTCTAAGCAATACGAAACGGTGTTCATCTTAACTCCCATTTTGTCTGAGGCCCAGGCAAAGGACGCCGTTGAAAAATTCAGTGCTATCATCACTTCTAATGGTGGTGCTATAGTGCATGAAGAGGATTGGGGATTGCGTAAGCTGGCCTATCCCATCCAGAAGAAAAATTCTGGTTTTTATCACATCTTTGAATACACTGCTAGCGAAGGAACTGCTAGTGAAGGTAATGTAGTAGATGTTCTGGAAACTGAATTTCGTCGTGACGAGCGCGTTTTGCGTTTCATGACCATCGCTCTTGACAAGCATTCAATTGCTTACAACGAAAAGAAGCGTAAAGGTCTTATTGGAAGAAAGAAAGAAGAATCAACTGAATCAAAAACCGAAAACGCATAAGCTATGTCACTCGTAAACGAACCGGTTGAGAAAAATATTAACCGCAAAAAATACTGCCGTTTCAAAAAAGCAGGTATCAAATATATCGATTACAAGAATCCAGACTTTTTGCTGAAGCTTGTAAACGAGCAAGGAAAAATCTTGCCACGTCGCCTTACAGGTACCAGCCTGAAATATCAGCGTAAAGTATCACAGGCAATTAAGAGAGCACGTCATTTGGCATTATTGCCTTTCGTTGCTGATCAATTGAAATAAATTAGAAAGAGCTACGAACAATGGAAATCATACTTATAACAGATATAGCTGGAGTAGGATATAAAAACGATATCGTAACTGTGAAAGCAGGATACGGTCGTAATTACCTTATCCCACAAGGCTTTGCTTTATTGGCAAATGCGTCTAATCGCAAAATTGTTGCTGAAAACGTACGTCAGGCGTCTCACAAAGCTGAGAAATTGAAAAAAGATGCAGAAGATATCGCATCTGCTATCGGTGACCTGACTATCGATATCCGCACTGTTGTTGGTGAAAGCGGCCGTATTTTCGGACGTGTTACTAACACTCAGGTTGCAGATATTCTGAAATCAAAAGGTTTTGATATTGACCGTAAGAAAATTACTGTTGATGACGTAAAATCAATTGGTACATATTCAGCACTGATAGATCTTCACAAAGAAGTGAAACACAAAATCTCTCTGAACGTAATTGCGGCAGAGGATAACAATTAATAAGGAGAAAATTTAATTTCTCACAAACGGTACGAAACGGGCAGCTCCAAAAGAGTTGTCCGTTTTGTTTGTGGGTGCCTTCATGATTAGGCATAAAAAAACCGAATCAACCCTTACAGGAAGCTTCGGTCTATTTGGATTAAGCTACCTGTGAGGATAGCTTTTCCACCGATTATAAAGAAGGAATACGTAATACTTGTCCTGGGTATATCTTATCAGGATGCGTGAGCATAGGTTTGTTCGCTTCAAAAATAATTGGATATTTCATCATATCTCCATACACTGTTTGAGCAATTTTAGAAAGTGTATCGCCTTTTACAACTGTATGGTATGTTGCTTCCACTGTTGGCGTAGCTACAGATAAGCGGTTATCTACTACTTCTACACCTTCTACATTACCTACTGCAAGCGCAATTTTTTCAGCATCAGCCTGTTCAGCAACTTCTCCTTCGATCGTAACGGTATCACCAGAAGTTTTTACTGTCAGGGAGTTATAAGGAAGTCCTAAGGCCTTCACATGTGCAAGCAATGCACTGGCACGAAGCGGTTCGACCTCCGGAGCAGGAGCTACAGTTTCTTCTTTTTTAAAGATTTTCTCTCCAACTCCCTTGAAAAATGACATTAATCCCATAATAATTTTTAGTTTTTGTAAGTAAAGTGATAAAATTTCAGAGTCAAAGCTAATCTTATTTTAGCATTGAACAAGTGTGAGACCACTCTATAACAAACAAGTAACAAATTACGTACCAATAAATTTTTTCCACACCTTATGCGTTCCACTTCTATTTGTATTTTTGTGGTCAGCGATAATACCAACTGCGGTAAATCAGTATAGGCTCATTATATGAATAGAAATCAATCCCTGGTTAACCTTGAAAAGGACGAATTTGATATTTGTATAATAGGGGCAGGGGCCAGTGGAACCGGTTGTGCATTGGATGCAGCATTAAGAGGTTATAAAGTAGCTTTGATAGACAGGCAGGATTTTGCTTCTGAAACTTCCTCAAAGTCGACCAAATTGATTCACGGAGGTGTCCGCTATCTCGAACAGGCATTTAAAAAACTGGATTTTGCCCAGCTTAAGCAGGTCCGACATGGGTTGGAAGAACGCCATCTGGTATTAAGTAATGCACCACACCTTGCTCGTCCGCTGGCGTTGGTTACCCCGGTAAAATCCTGGATCGAAGGTTTGTATTTCACTATAGGCCTTAAAATGTATGATAGCTTTGCTTCTGATGACTCGTTGCCGAAAAGCAGATGGCTCAAAAAGTCGGAATTGCTGAAAAACATTCCTACACTTAATCGCAGCAACATCCACAGTGCGGTATTATATTATGATGGTCAGCTGGATGATGCCAGGTATTGTCTTGCGTTAGCCCAATCCGCATCCGAAGCCGGTGCTGTGGTTGCAAATTATGTGGAAGTAACGGGGTTTGATAAATCTGATGAAGGCAAATTGAAAGCCGTGCAGGTGCGTGACAGGAGATCCGGAAAGGCATTGTCTATCCGTACGAAACTTGTACTGAACTGTACCGGACCGTTCTCAGACCATATTCGGCTGATGGCAAATCCGGCGCTACCGGAAAGACTTCGCCCAAGTAAAGGTGTTCATGCTGTTCTTCCATATGATACGCTGAACAGCGATTTCGCAATGCTGATTCCCAAAACGTCGGATGGAAGAGTTGTATTTGCCATCCCATTTGAAGGGGCTATGATACTTGGTACTACCGATACAGAGTGTGATCGTATTGATCAGGAGCCAATTTTAAATGCCTCAGAAAAGCAATATCTGGCAGATACGCTGAATCCTTATCTTGAAAAGAAAATAGATGTATCCAAGCTGACCGCTGGCTTCGGAGGACTTCGTCCTTTGCTTTCTGCAGATACGAGTAAATCTACCAAAAGTCTTTTGAGAGATCACGAGGTAGAAATAGATCCCGTTTCGGGTTTGGTAAGCCTGCTTGGAGGAAAATGGACCACATACAGACTTATGGCCAAGGATGCCATAGATCAGATTGATGTCCTTTTTAATCAGCGCAATGACTGCACGACTCAATCTCACAAGCTGGCCGGCGGTGCAGATTATCAGTATGAAAGTTATCGGAAACTTTATGAAACGTATGGTTTACCTGTAGATATTTGTCAGCATCTGGTCCATAAATATGGATCCCGGGCTGAACAAGTTTGTATACTGACGGTGCACGCTGCCGGATTGAAAGAGCGTATTGTTCCGGCACATTGTTTTATCAAGGCAGAGGTAATTTATACAGTAAGGAATGAAATGGTGATCACTCCCAGGGATTTCCTGGCGAGGCGTACACGCCTTGAGATTATTGACTGGAAAGCAACCTTGGCTGCATTGCCCGTGGTGGCTGACCTGATGGCTAAAGAATTGGCTTGGACAAATGAACAAAGAGATTCTGAGGTAGCGGCTTATCAGCAAATTCTGAACAAATTTATGAAATCAGTTGCCTGATAAGCCTGAGTATCCCAACCGAAGAGATTTTTAAATATGTATATAACAGCATCATCCTGTATTTCACCGCAGAAAACCTCTGACGGTTCGTTCTGGAATGGAGATATTGTCAAATGTGAAGGTAATAAATATACGGCCATTGAGCCTTCCTATGGAATGCTGATTCCAGCCGGGTTGCTAAGACGAATGGGTAAGGCAGTGAGAATGGGAGTGGGTGCAGGCCTGCCGTTGATCCAGCAAAATCCTGAATTAGCAGGTATTATACTCGGAACGGCTAACGGTGGTTTAGAAGATTGTCTCAAATTTTTGAATCAGATTGTTGATTACAACGAGGGCACGCTCACACCTACCAATTTTGTACAGAGTACTCCCAATGCTGTAGCGGGAAATCTCGCGCTGATGAGCAAAACTACCGGCTATAATACCACGCATGTACATAAAGGACTGGCCTTTGAAAGCGCCTTGCTCGATGCACTGTTGCTGCTCGAGGAAAGTAGTGTGGATTCTGTATTGTTGGGAAGTATAGACGAGATATCAGAATACAGTTATAATATTGATTATCTGAATGGTTATTACAAAACGTATGAAACTTCTTCGGATACTGTTTTGACTGAAAATACTCCAGGATCGGTATGTGGTGAAGCAGCTGTGATGTTTGTGGTGGATAAGCAATTTTCAGATAAGGCGTTGGCAAAAGTGGTAGACGTAGATCAGTTCAGCCAGTTAAACCAGGAAGAGCTGATCGGCCGACTTATGAATTTCCTTGGCAGAAATGAAGTTATTCCGGCAGATATAGATGTGCTGATTGCAGGATATAGCGGAGATAACCGTACGGACTATCTCTATGACCTGGTTAAGGAAGTGATGCCTCCAGACTGTCAGATTTGCAGCTTCAAAAATTTGTCAGGTGATTATCCGACTGCCTCCGCATTTGCAACCTGGCTGGGAACAGGTATTTTGAATGGGAATGAAATTCCGACTGAACTTATTCTGGAAGAGTCAAGGGAGCGAAATCGACCGGATCACGTCTTAATCTATAATCACTATCAGGGCGCTCAGCATAGTTTTATATTATTGAAGGCGGTTTAGGTATTGACCGCCTTCAATGCTAAAGTCTGCATATTTACTGCTCCTTTGCTTCTTTCATTTTGATCACCTTCGCGAGAGTTGGCAGTATTGTATCATGTTTTTTAACGAATGGATTGGTTTTGTCCCACACATATCCTGCTAAAACGGAACATATCTGGTTCTTGATTTCCAGATCAATATTTTTTGCAAAAACTATAGATTGAAAATCGCCGGTATACCATCCGGTTACGTAGCTTCTGAATACATTTATTCCGTTTTGAACCACATCTTCATATTCCGTTTTCCAATCCACAGTTTCTCCCTGCAAGTGTTTGTGAGTCATTTTTGCCGACAATAGCCCCGATGCCGTTGCAAACGTAACGCCGGATGAAAAGATCGGATCCAGGAATTCAGTACTATTGCCGGAGAGGACGAATCCGTCCCCAAACATTGTTTTCACACCTACCGAATAACCGAGTATACTACGGGGTTCAAATTTTAATTCCGAATGCTCAAAACGTCCGTTGAGATCTTTGAAATTACGAATAAACGCTGTGTATTTTTCTCCGTTATTATCTGCCAGGTCAGCGATTTTTTCTCTGTCACCAACAATACCTACAGACGTGGATCCATCGGAAAACGGGATCGCCCATATCCATGATTTGTTGTCATCGAAGGAATGCACAAAGATATTATTGCTTGTGGTTTCAGTTCTTTTGTGGTCATCCAGGTGAGCAAATACAGCTCCTCTCGGCGTAAAAGCAGAGGGTTTGCTCAGATCAAACAAGCGCGGTAAAACTCTGCCGTAACCACTTGAATCTATAATAAATCTTGATTCGATGTGGTGAATATGGCCTTCCGGATCGCGGTATTCTGTTATTTGCCGGTCCTTATTGGCGTCAACGTGCAATACCTCGCATTGGAAATTTACACTTACTCCCTTTTCCCTGGTGGCTTCTGCAAGCGCCAAGTCGAAATCAGCTCTTTTCACCTGCCATGTGTAAGACCAGCCACTGGTATATTGTTCTTCAAAAAGAAATTCACACCTTTTCTCTCCACGCATGAAGGCAGCACCTGTTTTTTTCTGGAAGTTCTTTGCTTCAATAGCTTCCCGCAAGCCGGATTCTGTCAAATGTTCCATACAACAGGGCAGCAGACTCTCGCCGATCTGAAACCGCGGAAATTCTTCCTTTTCGAGAATGGTTACCTCGTAACCCTGATTTCTAAGATAGGATGCGGCCACTGTGCCTGCAGGGCCGGCACCTATTACGAGTACGTCAATTTTTTGCATGATCAGGCATTTATAACTTTTTGTATCAGTTTATTTTTATCAATAAATGCGAAGCAGGTTACAAAAGCACTTACTGTGACGCCGAGAATACCGTGCATCGATATGTTTTGACCGGTTAAATGCAGGTTAGGAATTCGCGTTCTTGTGTTGACCTGGCTTCGCGCCGGATGATCTGAATTTTTGGCTATTCCATATAGCGAACCATCAGGATTTCCGATGTAATCCCGAAAAGTAAGTGGAGAAGCACTATGTACATGATTGATTTTTTGGCGTATTCCGGGAAAAACTTCTTCAATACGGCTTAAAACTTTTTCTTCTTTCTCCTTCTTAAAACTGTCATAAGTAGCTTCACGATCACCCGGAGATACTATGGTACGAAAGGTATGGGCCCATTGTTCTGTCTCACTACTTTTCATGTACGTCATAATGGACATAGATTCGGCAAACTCAGGGCTTCTTGATAAATGGGGTGTGCAAATGAAATAGGTTTGCGGCCAGCTTTTTTCATCATACTCAATACCATCCCATACGCCACTTGCGTGATGTTGATAAATATTGTGGTTGAGGTATTTGAAGCTATTTCGCTTGAATGAGATATGTACCAGAAAGGTTGAAATGGTATTGGGTAAATTGTTAATTCTATTGCGGTAGACGGTAAGAAACCTCTCCTTCCCGAATATATCGATGGTCATGGAAGGATGCACATTGGATATAAACTGTTTTCCTCTTACTGTTTCTCCATTTTCCAGTTGTACATGGGTAATATGGCCAGTCTCGTTGTACGTTGCACCGATGACTTTTTTATGTTTGAGTATTTCTCCTCCTTGTTCCTTTATTTGCCTGCTCATAAGGATGGCGATTTGTGAACCGCCATCTGTGAATTTATAGGCACCCGACAGATAGCTATAGATGATCAGAGCATGTACATAAAATGGTGTCGTTTCCTTCACACCGGCATACAATTGATTCGACCCTGCCAAAACATCTCTGAGCCGTTGATTGTGGGTAAGAGAAGCGATATAGTCGTATGCATTAAGCTGGAGCAAATCCTGGTCGGTCTGGTAACTCTCGCCAGCGACACGGAGATTATACAGCGGAAACTTGCTGCATACCTCTTTTATCTTTGAGCAATAGGTACGAATAGCCTCTTCTTCTTCGGGGAAATAGCTGATCATCTTTTCCTGAAATGCCTCATATCCCTGGGGGTAGTCATATTCCTGACCATCATCAAACCGGATGACATCAAACCGGTCTTCATCGAGCCGGTGTAGTTTAAGTTTATCCAGAATCTGAAAGTATCTGAAAAACTTGTTCAGGTTTTCGCCTTCGTTCATACTGCCCACATAATGAACGCCTGTATCGAAAATGGTTTTATCCCGGCTATACACCTGCAAATGTCCGCCAATCTGATGGTTTTTTTCAAGTATCACAACACTATGCCCTTCGGAAGCAAGGATAAATCCGCAGGCAAGTCCTCCCAAACCGCTCCCCACAATAACGAAATCGTATTCTTTGTCCTTAAGATTTGGCATCGCTTATAATGATCAGTGTGTGCGTTGAAAGGATTGGCCCGATGTCTGATTGTTACTTTTTCTCAGTATAAAAAGCACATTGGAAGTCGTTCCGGAATGTTGCTGCATTTCAAATGCCAATCCATGGTCGACTGCAAATTGGCGGATATCCTGAGATGAAAAGAAATGAAATGCCTCCATTTTTTTATTAAATGAGAAAAGTCCTGTAGAAAGTGCTTCGGTACGTTGGGTATTACGATGTTTTTCCTGCAAATCAGTGATGCCATCCCGGATGAAAAGTATACCGTTGTCGGATAATGCACTTGCACAATCAGCCAACAAAGAAAACTGTTTTTCCTGTGATAAATAATGGAGCATGTCATTTAAAAAAATCACGTCCTGTCGGCCAAGATCCAGATACATAATATTTGCAGCAACAAAGCTGAGCTTCTTTGTTTTGTTATAGCTGTTTTCCGCAACGGTTATTTTCTCATCATCGTAGTCCACACCCTTCACAATACGTTCAGAATTACAATAGTGCAGGTAAAACGACAGATATCCATAACCACAACCTATGTCGAGAATGTTTTTTCTATCTGCAATGAGTGTGTTATAAAAAGCGTAGTTTTTCTCCTCCAGCTTCCATTTCGTTTTAAAATACCATTCAAGCACCGGGCCTTTATAAACGTAATTGGTAAAAATACGGTGTTTCAGATACCAGGTATCCTCCATTTCTGCCTTGTATTTATTGTGTTCAGATTTGAAGAACTGAGCAATATTTTTGGTTTTATCCCGTAAAGAAATGCCCCATTTCGGATCCTGATATTGTATCCTGGGAAGAACGCGTACATTCAATGCCCCGGGTCTGATCAGGAAATCACCTTTTGGCAGCACCTCAGAAGCACCATGAATGAGCAGCGGCTGAAGGTCCAGCCCAAGCTGTTCAGCCAGGTAAAATGCTCCTTTGTGGAACCGCCCGATTGTACCGTCTTCCGACCTGGTTCCTTCGGGAAATATTAACAGAGAGTATCCATCGGCCACCAGCTGTTTCATTTTTTCGATGTTCTGCTCTGGCCCGTCGTCTGTGTATACATAACCTGCATAGCGGATGATAGGACCGAAAAAGGGCGATTTGTAAACCCACCCCTTCACCATCAATACTATTTTAGGATTCAGCATGATAGCAAGCAGTATATCCAGAAAAGAATTGTGATTGGCAATCAGAATGACAGGTTTATCAATCTCCAGATTTTCTTTTCCCGAAATATTTTTACGTACATGTGGTCCTGAGTAAAGTACGGTTCTGGCAAAAAAGGAAAGCGAACGATTGATCATTTCCTTTTTCTTCTTTTTTGAAACAGGCAACAGTAAAATGGTTACCAGTTTGGAATGCAGGAAAAGGCAGCCGGACAGGAAATAAGTAAAACTGGATACACTGATCAGGAATGGAAGCAGAGTAACAGGTGGACGTTTTCTATCGATTCTATCCTGAACAAATAGGTCGAACAGAATAGGCTGAAGTGTGAATGAAATAATCAAAATACAAACAATGCCCAGCACACTGACGAATGCGATGGAGTGGATCGCAGGATGTTCTGCGAAAAACAGTGCGCCTGTGCCTACGATGGTAGTGATCGCAGAAAGAAGAATAGCGGACTGATACGACCGCAATGTTTCTTTTCCGGTTTTGTATTTATTCAGTAATCCATCTGTTACGAAAATGCTGAAATCATCACCCAAACCAAATATAAAAGTGGTAATAACGACATTGACAAAGTTGAATTTGATTCCAAGCAGTGCGGCTATCCCAAATATCCATATCCAGCTAATGGCCATGGGAAGAAATGTGAGGAGGGTGAGCTCAATTCTTCCATAAACGATCAATAGGGTAAAAAATACAATAGAGGCGGAAATAAGCAGAATGAAATTAAAATCATCCTTCACCATGGTTAGCAGTGATTCAGCCATTTCAACTCTGTCGAAAATAGAAACACCGGCAATCTGTCTCAGTTCGTCTTTAACATGAGAAAGCTGTGCTTTCGGAATGGTAATGGTTGTGATCCACGTTGTTCCGGAAGAATCTGTAGCTGAGAGATTGGATAGGCCGAGCTGCTTCAGCAATTCTTCTTCATCGGCATCATCTTGTCTGGTGCCATTGATCCAGTTTTTGAAAGGAATGAAAGCATCTGCATTTAAACCTGTTGTCTTGACAGCCTGATCCAGTATAGAAAAAGTCTGTTGCTTACGCCCCGAATTCCAGAAGTCGTTCCATTGCTTGTTTCTTTTTAACGCTGTTTTGTCTGAAATGATCAAAGCACCGGAAGAAACGAAGTTTTTAACGCGTCCGTCCAGTTTGAAAGCTTTAGTTTTTTCATAAACCGCCTGGTTGATATCTGCAGCAGTTTCTTTATCTTTTGATGTTGCAAAAACATATATTCGCTTATCCCGATCCGGGTTAATGCCTGTCAGGCTTTCTTCACGCTTTTTCAGTTCGTCGTCCTGCATGCTCAGGCTATCAAAACTGCTATCAAACTCAGTGAAGCGTGCAAAATAGAGAAAAATGATAGTTAGAATGCCAATTGCAAGCAGGATGAAAGGCTTTGCTTTGGCTGGAATTTCAGGAATCCGGAAGCGTTTTATTTCCTCAGGCATTTTTTTGTAGTCGAATGCAAAAGAATCCAGTATAAGAGGCAGACCGATGACCGTGAAGGCTGCTGCACCGATCAGACTTAGAGCAGCAAAAAGTCCGAAATCCTGCAGAACTACGGAATTGGTAAACTGCAATGCTGTGAACGCAAGAATGGTAGTGAGGCTACCTGTGAGCAAGGGCGCACTTACTTCCCTGATGGTAGTCGATGTGGATCCGGTATGTCTCAGATGCGTAAAAAAGTGGAAGGCATAATCCAGCAATATGCCAAAAATGACTGCTCCCGTAGCGAGCGAAATGCCGGATATGTCTGGCCTGAGAAAGCCTGTTAATCCCAATGCAAACATTCCTCCGAACAAACCGGGAAGAATAATGTAAACGGGGATGAGGATTTTTTTGTAGTAAACAACGAGTATAAGAATGATAATCATCAGTGCGATTACCATGGTTCTGGTTGTATCCTGCTTGACCTGAATTGCATTTCTGGCGGCTATCTCAAATGTTCCGAAATACGATAATTCATGATGGGGATGTGCGGCATTCCACTTGGTACTGAGGTTTTCAAGTTGATGAAACAAGGCCACATTTAATGCTGAATTACCAGAATTATACGAAGTGGAAGCGGTGACGATAATATGTTTGCGATCAGCTGAAAACATCACTCCATCTTCAACTGTCATTCCGGCAGCATTGTTGAGTGCATTAAGTTGCTGAAAATAAGGGGTAGTTATACTGAGAGGGTCATTCAGCACAAATTGCTTTACAAAACTCCCTCCAGGTGACACCAGCTGATTATACGTGGAGGTTACTGCTTTTCGAATGGAGTCAGGAGTGGTTTTTTGACTTATATAGGAGTAATACGATGAATCAATCAGTTCCGGAAAGCGGGAATACGTATAACTATACACATCCTGCTGTACATCCGGTCTTATCGCTCGAATATTTTTAATGTATTTTCCCGGTAAAGATGAAAGGGAATCAGCCAGTTTTTCTACCAGTTCCAGTGCCTCATTTGTATTTGTTTCAGGATCGTTTTCCAGAGAAAATACAATTTGATTAACAATATTTTTGTTATCAATGAGCTTTGTGAATTCTTCAAACTTTTCTCCCTTGGGCAAAGTTGCAAAAATGCTTTCAGTGACTCGCAGACGCGAAATGCCATAGCCAAAAACTCCGATCAGGCCGAACAGCAAAAGAAAAAAAACAGCTTTGTGTCTGGAAAGAAGCAGATGCAGCTTAAATAATAATTCCCCGATCATGAACTGGTTAAACGTGAGTGTATGGCAAAATTAAGGAAATGTAGGTGTTTGCCCAACTTATTAATGTTCAATACCGATCTGGAGATGAGCTTGTCAAAGCGGCAAAAAAAGATTTATTTTACACGTTATTTAATTTCACTATTAGTAAATGAATAGTATTTCGTTGGCTCATGTAGAGCAATATGCGTTTGAAAAGAAAGAATTTATTTTAGCTGAAGATGCACTCAATAAGGTTTCTGAGTCTTTTGCTTTTCTGACAGACTTCTCAAAGGATAAAATTATATATGGTATCAATACAGGTTTCGGGCCAATGGCTCAGTACCGTATTGAATCAGATAAACTGAATAGTTTACAATATAACCTCATTCGGAGCCATTCCAGTGGTGTGGGGCGTCCATTGAATGAGATTTATGCAAGAAGCGTGATGGTCGCCCGACTAAACGCCTTTTTGCAGGCCAATTCCGGGATCAGTTCAGGTGTGATCAATCAGTTGGTTACCTTTCTTAACCACGGTATCGTGCCTGAAATATTCGAACATGGAAGCGTAGGTGCCAGCGGAGATTTGGTTCAGCTTTCACATTTGGGTCTCAATCTGATTGGAGAGGGGCACGTATATGAAAGCGGGATCAGAAAAAAAACAGCAGAAGTTTTAGAAAAGCACGGAATTAAGCCGTTGCAGCTGGAACTGCGCGACGGTCTGGGGCTGATCAACGGAACCTCCTGTATGACAGGGATCGCTGCCATTAACCTGATTTATGCCAACAGACTGGTAGACTGGTCGATTGCGGCTTCTTCTATGCTGAATGAGGTCATTGAAGCATTTGATGATTCGTTTTCGCAACAGCTCAATGCGGTTAAACATCATAAGGGTCAGCAGGATGTAGCTGCTAAAATGCGGGAGTTTGTGAAAGGCAGTGGAATGATTCGTAACCGTGAAGAGCTTTTCAAAGACAACACCGCTATGCAGCGTGTGGAGTTTGAGAGGAAAATTCAGGAATATTATTCAATACGCTGTGTTCCTCAGATCATCGGACCTGTATTAGACACAATCAGATATGCGCAGGAAGTAGTCGAAAACGAGCTGAATTCGACAAACGATAATCCTATTGTGAGTCCGGAAGAGAGCAATGTTTTCCATGGAGGTAATTTCCATGGAGATTATATCTCGCTGGAGATGGACAAGGTGAAAATTGTACTTACCAAGCTGTCTATGCTGATGGAAAGGCAACTGAACTTCCTGATGAACAGTAAGCTGAACGGTAAATTTCCTCCTTTTCTGAATGCCGGTACATGGGGGCTTAATTTTGGCTTCCAAGGCATCCAGTTCACCGCTACTTCCACCACGGCAGAAAATCAGGCATTGTCCAATTCTGTTTATGTGCATAGTATTCCGAACAATAATGATAATCAGGATATTGTGAGCATGGGTACCAACAGTGCCGTGCTGGCCAAGCAGGTACTTGAAAACTCGTTCCAGGTCATGTCAATCCATATCATGGCGATATGCCAGGCCATTGATTTGCTCGAACAGGAAGAAAAGGAAAGGCTTTCCCCCAATGCATTGTCAATATACAATCAGATCAGAAAGATGGCAAGCTTTGTTAAAGATGATGTACCACAGTCAGAAAGTATAGCTGCGGTTTACGAATATATCAAAGAAACCCCTTTCAAATTATGAGTTGCGCACTAGTGACCGGAGCGTCAAGAGGTTTGGGCAGAGCTATTGCTGTGCAACTCGCTCTTGATCACGGATTGTATATATTGGTAAATTATTCCAGTAATGTCGCCGCAGCAGAAGAAACCCTGCTTGCAATCAGAGCGAATGGTGGTGACGGAGAATTACTCCAGTTTAATGTTCAGACGAAGCAGGAGGTAGATGCTGCATTAAATAACTGGCGTGAGAACAATCCGGAACGCTTTATCAGCGTTTTGGTCAACAACGCAGGAGTAACCCGAGACGGTCTTTTCATGTGGATGCCCGAAAGTGACTGGGATGAGGTGATGAATATTTCAGCGAAGGGTCTTTTTAACGTCACGCAGAATGCTATTCAGCAGATGTTGAGAAAACGTTCAGGTCGGATCGTAAATGTCGCGTCTGTTTCGGGAATGAAAGGGGTGGCCGGGCAAACCAATTACTCTGCTGCAAAAGGAGCCATTATTTCAGCAACCAAGGCATTAGCTCAGGAAGTGGCTAAAAGAAAAATAACTGTAAATGCCGTTGCTCCCGGATTTATTACCAGTGATATGACCAAAGAACTGAATGAGGCCGAATTGAAGCAGATGATTCCAATGAACAGATTTGGAAAAGCGGATGAAGTGGCACATTTGGTGAGTTTTCTTTGTTCAGATAAAGCCGCCTATATCACCGGAGAGGTGATTAATATTAACGGAGGGATTTACTCGTAACGAATGAGTCAGAGAGTTGTAGTAACCGGAATTGGTATTTATTCCTGCCTTGGTGAGAATCTCACTGAGGTAACTGATTCGTTGTATGCAGGTAAAAGCGGGATTGTTTTTGATCAGGTAAGAAAGGATTTCGGATTTCGCTCTGCACTTACTGGTATGGTCAGGGAACCTGATTTGAAATCACTCCTGTCTCGCAGGCAACGCCTTGGCATGCATCAGCCTGCCATATATGCCTATATGTCAACCCGCGAGGCATTAGAAATGGCGGGTTTGGATATTGATTTTCTGGAAAAAACAGAAACAGGTATCATCTTCGGTAATGACAGTACAGCAGCTTCCGTTGTGGAGGCTGTTGAAAAAGCACGGGAAAAACAGGATACTACATTGATAGGCAGTGGTGCTATTTTTCAAAATATGAACAGCACTGTCAATATGAACCTTTCAACCATTTTTAAACTGAAAGGAATTAATTTTACCTTAAGTGCTGCTTGTGCTTCGGGCTCTCATTCTATCGGAATGGGTTATCTGATGATTAGTCAAGGATTACAGGAGCGTGTCGTTTGCGGGGGTGCTCAAGAGATTAATCCGGCATCGATGGCAAGTTTTGACGGGCTGGGTACTTTTTCTGTGCGGGAGTCTGAACCGGCTCGGGCGTCCCGTCCTTTTGATAAGCATCGTGACGGACTCATCCCAAGTGGAGGTGCAGCGACGATCATTCTGGAGTCGTATGAGGCTGCTGTCAAACGAGGTGCTACGATCATTGCAGAATTAGTAGGTTACGGTTTTTCTTCCAATGGAGATCATATTTCTAATCCAAGTAAGGAGGGACAGATTCGTTCGCTGGAAATGGCTTTGAAGCAGGCAGGTTTGCAGACCAAAGACATCGATTATATCAATGCGCATGCTACATCCACACCAGTTGGTGATGGGATTGAAGCGCAGGCTATCTATGAAGTATTTGGCGGAGAGACGCCGGTTAGTTCTACCAAATCACTGACAGGGCATGAGTGCTGGATGGCAGGCGCCAGCGAAATCGTATATTCTCTTCTGATGATGCAACATGATTTTATAGCTCCTAATATCAACTTTGAAAATCCGGATGAAGATTCTGCCCGCATCAATGTGGTCGCGGAAACAGCCAAACAGAAAATCGATTGTTTTCTGTCAAATTCATTCGGTTTTGGAGGAACCAACTCCACACTTATACTGAAAAAAGTTTAATCTCCATTGAGTAAACGGAAGAGGGTGCCAGAGATAATTTGGTACTTTTGATAAATCGAATTTGCACTAATTGCAACATTGTAATGTTGTAGAACAAGCTTTTGTTAATCTATCCATAATCGCACCAATTATTGTGTTAAAATTTGGATACATTATGAGAGTATGATAAAAGAATAATTTAATTTTGCTGCCATGGATGCTAAAGACGTTAAAATGAATTTGGAAGATGTAATTGAAGAGACCAGAGACTTTTTGTCCGAGGAATTTGAGGTAGACAGGGAATTAATTCTTCCGGAAAATAGCCTGAAAGAAACGTTAGACCTGGATAGCCTTGATTATGTGGACCTTGTTGTTTTGATTGAAGAAAATCTGAACATTAAGATAACGGGTGAGGATTTCAAAGGAATTGAAACTTTCGGAGATTTTTACAGTCTTGTTCAGAAAAAACTGTCACTATAGCGGATGGACCAATCGCCTGCCAGGTCCGGTACAGATGATAACTCCCAGAAAAGTGCATGGGATGGGAAGACCAGAGGCACGCTTGCAGGTTACAAAATCTTCTTCTTTTTTATACGTTCTCTTGGGTTAGGATTTGCCTACTCGCTATTGCGGGTAGTGACTTATTATTACTATCTCTTCGCTTCCAAGCCTCGGAATGTACTCATTGATTTCTACCGGAATACCCTACTTTTTTCCCGCTCTGAGGCTAAAAAGCTGACACGAAAAAACTTTTTTATCTTTGGACAGACGCTTGTAGACAGGACGGCATTTCTGCTTGGTCAGCATGAAAAGTTCAGACATACTTTTGAAAATGAGCAATACCTGATTGACATAAGAGAAAAAGGAAAGGGAGGGATTTTGCTTAGCGCGCACCTGGGTAACTGGGAAACTGCGGGTAATCTGCTGAAAGGACGTATTACACCTACCATTAATATTGTGATGCTGGATGCCGAAGTAGAGAACATCAAAAAATTCATGGAAATGTCTACGGGTGGTTCCAGATTTAAAATAATTGCCATTAAGAATGATCTTTCTCATGTGATTGCTATTCGTAATGCGTTGTTAAATAATGAGTTCGTGGCTATTCATGCAGATCGTTATCTGGAAGGCTCCCGATTTATCGAACTGGATTTTCTGGGTAAAAAGGCACGCTTTCCGCATGGCCCATTTGTGATCGCTTCTAAGTTTGATGCTCCTGTCACGTTCGTTTTTGCCGCGAAGGATGGCACGCACAGCTATCATTTGAGTGCAACCAAACCAATTCAGGAGAAAGTGAAACCTGAATATATTGCTGCTTTGTATGCTGCAGAGCTTGAAAAAAAAGTGAGGCAGTATCCGGAGCAGTGGTTTAATTATTTTGATTTTTTCAGACCATGATTACAGCCAAAGAGACCATACAGGATTTTCTTCCGCATCGTCCTCCGTTTTTAATGGTGGACAGACTATTATCTGTTACTGCTGAGCGGTTTGAATCTGATTTTGAAATTACAGAACATAATATGCTCGTGTCCAATGGTGAGTTTATGGAGAGCGGGCTGATGGAAAATATTGCTCAAACATGTGCGGCATCATTTGGATATCTTGATCGTGAGCAGGAGGGAGAACCTAAGATCGGATTTATCGGGGCTATTTCCCGTGTGCGTGTTCATGCTTTGCCACCAGTTCTTTCCATGATCAGCACTGTCGTTGAGCCGACGCACAAACTGGGGAATATTGTTATGATTTCTGGAAAGAACTATCTGGGAGGACAACTCTTGCTGGAATGTGAGATGAAGATTGTGATCTCGGAATAGCAGTTTTTTGCGTTGCTGATTAGCTCATATGTGTTCCGGGATTTGCGAGAGGTGTCAAAAATCGCTAATCTTGCCTTTCATAATATGATTAAAATATGCTTTCGTCCGAAATTGAAATTGATATAAGATTTAGTGAAACTGATGCGATGGGTGTGGTGTGGCACGGTAACTATCTGAAATTCTTTGAAGACGGCCGCGAGCATTTTGGTAAAACATATGGTCTTGAGTACCTCACCATTTTTGATTCCGGTTATTTTACACCTATTGTTAAATCCGAAATAGACCATAAGGCTCCGGTTTATTATGGCCAGGTAATTAAAGTAGTTACAAGATATATCCCCGCCAAATCAGCGAAAATTCAGTTTGAATACGAAGTGCACAATATTACCACCGGCGAACTTTGTGCTGTAGGCAAAACGATGCAGGTTTTTCTGGATCGGGAAAGTCGTACACTTGAATTACTAACCCCTGATTTTTATCGTAACTGGAAGGAAACCCACAATCAATAATTTGATCACTATATTTGTGGTTTGAAATCGCGCAAGTCGCACATCCGGTTTAATAAAATCATGATTTATATAGGTGCAGAAGAAATGATCAGTCCGCTCGGTAATACTGCGGAAGCGAATTTTTCTGCACTCGTTGCCGACTTATCTGCAATTTCACTATTACCGGGAGCTGGATTTAATAATACAGATCTCCATTTAGCCAAAATTCCTGACCTCAAACCTATACAATCTTTCGAAAACCTGGTTGTTGCGGCGTTAGAGTCAATAGCGGGGAAGATAGATGGCGCTATCATGCGATCCGACCGAACGCTGGTTATACTCAGTTCTACCAAAGGAGGACTTTATGATCAGATTCAGGATCCTTTCAAATCCATTCTTGAAGCTCTTATTTCGAAGTTTAAGCTGATTCATATGCCTGTTGTTGTTTCAAATGCCTGTATATCAGGAGTTTTGGCTATTAATGCTGCGGGGAATATGATTAAAGCAGGTTTTTACGATCATATCATTGTGATTGGCTGCGATGTGATCACAGATTTTGTCGTATATGGCTTTCAATCTTTGTTTGCTATCAGTGATAAGCCTTGTATGCCATTCGATCAGCAAAGGGCTGGAGTGACACTGGGTGAAGCTTGCAGTGCCGTTCTGATATCAAATACCGCAGCCGTATTTAAACAAAAACCCTATACACTACTGGGGGGAACATCCGCAAATGATGCCAACCATATATCCGGTCCGTCCAGGACTGGTGAAGGTTTATACAGAAGTGTGAACAGAACTTTGGAAAAGAACGGAGTTGCTCCTGATGAGATAGATTTTATCTCAGCGCATGGTACCGGAACGCTGTACAACGACGAAATGGAATCCATAGCTATGGAAAGACTTGGCATGACATCGATCCCGTTAAATAGTTTTAAAGGATATTTTGGACATACACTCGGAGCAGCCGGCGTGTTGGAAACGGCTGTATGTTTACAAATGATGCGAAACAGCAAACTAATTAAAAGCCGGGGTTATAATAATCCGGGAACATCTGTACCGCTTCATATCGTTACCGAAACCAAATCAGCCTCATTGAACACCATCTTAAAAACTGCCTCGGGTTTCGGGGGTGGAAATGCCTCCCTGCTTATCCGTGAATGAAAAATTTTATAACAACATATTGTCATATTTCTGCCGAAACCTGCTCAGTTAATGGTAAGGTGGTTGCTCATTCAGATCATACATCAGAAGATAGCTGGCTAAAGCAATTGTATCGGTTCAGCGGACAAACATATCCAAAGTTTTATAAAATGGATATGCTCTCTCAGATAGGTTATCTGGCGGCTGTACTGATCAGAAGCAACCATCCGAATCAGCTTTCTGAATATGCTGACGACGACATTGCATTGGTATTTGCCAACCGGTTTGCAAGTGCAGAAAGTGATATTCGCTTTCAGAAATCCTATCAGGAACAGAAAACACCAAGTCCGGCCATGTTTGTATACACCCTCCCCAATATCGTAATGGGTGAAATAGCCATTGCCAACAAATGGTACGGTGAAAATATGTTTGCTGTTTTACCTAAATTTGATGCTGAATGGTACGTTAATTATGCTAACGTACTTTTGAGTTCAGATTCGAAAGCAGTGTTGGGTGGATGGATAAACATCAATGCAGAGAAGCCTGAAGCTTTTGTTTTCCTGGTAGAGGCCAGGGAGATAGGAGAGGAGTATTCTGCGCATCATTTGCGGGAGCTCTCAGGTTTGGATTAGACTTAGTACTTACAAAATATTTTTCCGCGAATGGACAGATTGAAAGAGGATTTAAAAAAACAGATTATTGAACAGCTGAACCTTGAAGATGTTCAGGTTGAAGATATTGATGATGATGCCCTGTTGTTCGACGAACAAGGGCTGGGACTTGATTCCATAGACGCACTGGAACTCATTGTATTGCTTGAAAAATATTACAGCATTCAGGTTACCAAGCCTGAGGAAGGTAAAGAAGCATTTCGATCTATCAATTCCATGGCAGGCTACATTCGCAATAGACAAGGCGAGACTGCTCTTTAAATTCTCAGGTCTGACCATAATTAATTCATGGGTGTTCAAATTACAGGTATTGGTATAGTTTCTGCGATTGGATTGACCGTCGGGGATAATCTGGCTTCGTTGCAATCAGAAAAATCAGGGATTGCCCCTGTTCAGTATTTAAAGGAACGTCTTGGATTGCTGGTTGGAGAGGTGAAAGCCAGCAATTCTGAACTGATCGATAAATTAAACATAGCCAACCCCAACATATCGAGAACTTCGTTATTAGGCTTGTCAGCAGCTCGCGAGGCTTGGGGTAACTCATCGCATCATTCGGATATACGTACAGGAATCATTTCCGCCACATCTGTGGGAGGTATGGACCGGAGCGAAGGATTTTACAGAGATTTTCTGAAAAAGAATAATCCGGATTATGAGACGTTACTTTGTCATGACAGCGGTACTACTACTGAACGAATTGCAAAAGAACTTGGGATTTCCGGTTATATCAATACGCTTTCTACCGCATGCTCATCTGGTATAAATGCAATTATGCTGGGAGCCAGGCTGATTCAGCAACATAAATTAGATCGTGTTCTGGTAGGAGGAGCAGATGCGTTGGCAAGCTTCACCATAGCCGGTTTCAGATCACTCATGATTTACGACGATGCCTGGTGCAGACCATTTGACGAATCTCGAACCGGATTAAATCTGGGAGAAGGTGCAGCATTTCTATTGCTTGAGAATGAGAAAAGCACATCCATCTCTGGTAATCAGTCACTTTGTTATGTAAATGGCTGGGCCAATGCAGCAGATGCCTACCATCAGACAGCTTCATCTCCTGATGGTAAAGGAGCCACATTAGCCATTCAGAAAGCCATTAAACTCTCAGGCATCAAGCCTGAGGATATCAGCTATGTGAATGCACATGGTACTGGGACAAAAAACAACGATTTATCGGAATCTGTGGCGCTGAAAAATGTCTTTGGTAATGCCATTCCGCCATTCAGCTCTACCAAACCCTTTACTGGTCACACGCTTGCAGCTGCAGGCGCAATAGAATCGGTGTTTTCGGTACTGGCTATTCAGCATAACCTGATCTATCCAAGCCTGAACTTCAAAACCCCTATTGCAGAAGCCGGACTGGTTCCTGTTAGTAAGCTTATTACAGGTCTTCAGATCAATTCGGTTTTATCCAATAGTTTTGGCTTTGGTGGAAACAATTCTTCTATTGTATTTTCAAGTACCTTCTAAAATCAACAAAGACATTGTTCTATATCTCAGCAGCTTCCGGTATCACACATCAACCCACGTTTAAAAACGCAGGTTTTTCTGATTCACTGGAAACGATTTCTACAGATACGGAGCTGATCAGCCCGAATTATAAGGATTATATTGATGCTGGTTTGCTTCGGCGTATGAGTAAAATCCTACGCATGTCTGTAGCTTCTGCAAAAGAATGTATACAACAAGCCGGTGATGTAGAGCCAGATGCTATCGTGGTGGGCACCGGTCTGGGATGCCTGCAGGATACCGAAAAGTTTCTGAATACATTTCTAACGGTGGAAGGTTTGTTGCCACCCACTTCTTTTATTCAGTCAACACATAATACCATAGCAGGCCAGATTTCCCTGAGTGTAGGAAATCATGGCTATAATATGACACATACTCAAAATACATTGTCGTTCGAACATGCTATGATAGATAGTATGATGCTGCTTTCAGAAGGGAGTGAGTATATATTAGTAGGTGCAGCAGATGAACATATACCATTTCTGAATTCGGTAGCACAGGAGCTCGATATTACCTTGCCAGTAACGATGACTTCCGGATCCTCGTTTTTCGTTTTGTCAAAGGAAAAATCTGATCGAACCTTGGCTGAGGTGGTAGAAGTCGAAGCGTTTAGTCAGGTAAACGAGTTGACTCCGCATCTGGACTCTTTTTTAAAATCTAACGATCTTCAGCCTGAGTTCCTTGATTTGATTTTGTTTTCCGGGCTGGATCTGGACGCGTGCGGACAAGTGCTTGCATATCTTACTAAAAGGGGCGTTGACGAAGAGAAAATTCAGGATTATCTGGTTTACTCAGGAATATATCCAACTGCATCGGCGTTCGCTCTCCATTATGCGGTGGATCAAATCGGGCAGGATACTTCACTGAAAAATGTGTTGATCTGTAATTGCATGAATCGAAAAAATCTGGGACTCACGTTAATTAAATCCATTGAAGCATAATATTGTCACATTTGTAGTACTGACCGCCATTGTAATCAGTAGCGTTGTCTTTCTGGAAACAAGCTTTCTATGGTTTGTCGTTGGAGCTCTTGCATTCCTGTATCTGGTCATTGTTGGGTATGGATCATCTCAAATTAAGGCCAATTATTTTATCAACTCCATTAACAGAGGTAACAAAAAATCTGTTGCATTGACATTCGACGATGGACCTGATCCAAAGTGTACGCCGAAGATTCTGGATATTCTCAGAGATAAGAACATACAGGCTACATTTTTTGTGATAGGGAAAAAGGCGGAGCAATATCCTGAAATTGTCAGGCGAATGGATGAGGAGGGGCATATCGTAGCCAACCATTCATATAGTCATCATTATTTTCTGCCATTCTTCTCTTCATCTCGGTTGGGGAAAGATTTGAGTAAGTGTAATGAAGTCATTGAACAGATCATCAATAAGACGCCATTGCTTTTTCGTCCGCCATTTGGCGTGACAACGCCCAGATACGGTGCAGCCACCAAGGAGAATAGCTTGTTATCAATTGGTTGGTCGTTACGAACGATGGATACACGAGCAAAAACCAAATATAAGGTAATTGACAAGGTGATTTCCAAACTTAAAAAGGGAGATATCATTCTTTTGCACGACCGCCTGAGCGTAACCTGTGAGGCGCTTCCCGATATCATTGAACACATTGCCACACGTAAACTGACAATCGAACCGTTACCAGCGGTGATCAATAAAAAAGCGTATGCAGAAAGTTAGTTGTCTCTTATTTCTTGTACTGAGTATTTGGGTAGACGCACATGCTCAGACTTTTAAGCCAGTGTCGGATCCGGCTAAGATTCTGGCAGGCTTAAAAAAATCTTCTGAGTCCGCTACTTCGGTTCAGGCTGACTTTGAAGAGGAAAAATTCATGGCTGTATTAAAAGAACCACAGCGTTCTTCCGGCGTTTTTTACTACAGAAAAAATGATAAGATGCGTTGGGAACAGCAAAAACCGACAAAATATATCATTCTGATTGATGGCGATAAATTGCGCGTACAGGAAAACGGGAAAGAGAAAAATGTAGGGCAGGCAGGGAGAATGGCGGCACAAATACGTAATCTGATGCTGGGCCTGGTGAATGGTGATTTTCAGAATTCGAAGGATTTTAGTCAAAATGTTTCCGAAAGTGCTAATGCTTATCAGATTAGTTTGACGCCAGTGAACAAGAGGTTGAAAAGTATGTATAAACAGATCGATCTTGTGTTCTCGAAAACGAGTATGAGATTGAAAGATCTGACATTTTACCAAAAAGATGGTGACCGAAGCATGATGAAGTTCAGCAATGAAAAGATAAATCAGCCAATTGCTGATCGCATTTTTTCAGAATTGTAAAATGGTTTTCTGCTCTTGATCAGTATACCTGAAAAAGTTTCTCCATGCTGAAAGCCAATTGCTGACAGCTCTTAAAATCAGATAGAAAGTGTTCCTGAACGATTTATTTTCCATACAAGCGATTACACAAGATAATGGTCTTATTACGGCAGAAATCTCTTTGAATGCTAAGCATGAGATATATAATGGTCATTTCCCTGGTGCTCCGGTAACACCGGGAGTGGTTCAGCTGGAGATTGTGAAAGAGATTCTGCAGGTTTTCCTGAAACGTAAACTGCGAATGAAAGTCATGCGGACTTGTAAGTTTTTACAAATCATTAATCCACAGGAAACAGCTTCACTTACAATTTCAATTAAATTTACTGAAGGTGAGCAGCTTGAAGTGGTAGCGTCAGGCCAGAGCATGGAACATACTTTCTTCAAGGCGCAGCTTGCTTATATCTGAGATTTCGTCGGACATATTCTTTACAATCACATCCATAATGACACTGAGAGATATCAACTGTTGCGTACTGATTCCTACTTACAACAATCAGAAAACGTTGCAACGTGTCATTGAAGGCGTATTGGAATATGCCGATGCGAAAGATGTCATAGTCATCAATGATGGCGCTACAGATGGTACTGCTGGTATTCTTGCCGGCTATGCCAACCGTATACATGTATTAAAAAATGAGCCCAATCAGGGTAAAGGATTTTCACTTCGAAAGGGCTTTAAGGAAGCGATCAGACGGGGTTACGATAATGCAATAAGCATTGACTCCGACGGTCAGCATCTTCCCGTTGATATACCACTTTTTATAGAGGCGGCTCTGGCGCATCCGGGAGCATTGCTCATGGGATCCAGAAACATGCAACAGGAGGGGGTTCCGGGCAAAAGCTCTTTTGGTAATAAGTTTTCCAATTTTTGGTTCTGGTTCGAGACGGGACTGACTCTGCCAGATACTCAAACCGGATTCCGGCTTTATCCATTGGCACCTTTAAAAAAAACCAGGCTTTTTACTACTAAGTTTGAAACTGAGATCGAAGTAATCGTCAAACTGGCCTGGAAAGATGTTGCTATTATTCCGATCAACATCAGAGTTATTTATGACAAAAATGAGCGGGTTTCCCACTTTCGGCCCTTTCGTGATTTTACAAGAATCAGTATACTCAATACCTGGCTGGTAACACTTACATTGCTATGGTATCTGCCACGTCGTGTTTTTCTGTACGTAAAAAAAAAGGGTCTTTGGAAACTGATCAAAGATGAAGCGTTAAAACCTGAAGAAGCTAATATCAGTAAAGCAGCTTCGATCGGTTTTGGCTTTTTTATGGGAATTGTGCCCATATGGGGTTTTCAATTATTGGTTGGAATTCCCTTAGCCATTTACTTCAAAATGAATAAGGTTCTGTTCCTCACTGCCGCCAATATCAGTATTCCGCCGATGATCCCGCTGATCATTTTCGGTAGTTACAAATTCGGTGGACTATTCTACCAGAACGGCGTACAGTTGTCTGATATCTCGGATTTGAACCTGGAATCTATACATGTTAACTTCGTTCAGTATTTTTTAGGCGGAACATTACTTGCTGTTGCCGCCGGACTAGTCGGTTTTCTTTCTTCATTACTGTTATTCAAGATCTTGCGGCGATCATAAAGCTGATTCTGCTGTTTTATTTTTCTAAATTTTTGAATCATACCTATTCAAGCTTCCACAGGGCAATTTGCCCTGTGGAAGCTTGTCATCTATCTTTTGTTCAGTATTTTAGGTTCTGTTGACGATTTTGATAAAAGTATTTTTCGTGAAATATTTATAAAAAACATTGAAATTGATCTAAAATAATGGTTTCTGAATTTTGATATGAGGTGTCATTCTCTATATTTACGTGATTTTCAACTATTAACATAATTAATTGAACGCGCATGAGTAACATTACGTATTTGGTTCCGGCGTTGGGCATTATTGGCTTGCTGGTTATGTTTTTTAAAAGAGGATGGGTTGTTCGTCAGGACAGCGGTACTCCCGAAATGAAAGAAATTGCAGATGCCATTGCCGATGGAGCGCTGGCGTTTTTAAAAGCAGAATGGCGGGTTTTAATCGTCTTCGGTATTGTTGTCAGTATTCTGCTGGGTTATTCCGGCACCCTTGTTGAAAATTCCAGTGTATTTATTGGCGTTTCGTTTTTAATTGGTGCATTTGTTTCTGCCTTTGCGGGATACATCGGGATGAATATCGCTACCAAATCCAACGTGCGAACTACTCAGGCAGCACGAACCAGTCTTACCAAAGCTTTGGAAGTATCGTTTACTGGCGGCTCCGTAATGGGAATCGGCGTGGCCAGTCTTGCAGTGATTGGTTTAGGTGGATTATTTATAATTCTCTATTCTGTTTTTGTGGGCGATAGTACCGATGTGAATGGATTGGGTATGGAAAAAGTGCTGGAAGTTTTGGCAGGCTTCTCTCTGGGAGCTGAATCCATTGCCCTTTTTGCACGGGTAGGAGGAGGGATTTATACAAAAGCTGCGGACGTAGGAGCCGATCTTGTGGGAAAGGTGGAAGCCGGAATTCCCGAAGATGATCCACGTAACCCCGCTACCATTGCGGATAACGTAGGCGACAACGTAGGTGATGTAGCCGGTATGGGGGCCGATTTGTTCGGTTCTTATGTAGCCACAATATTGGCTACAATGGTGTTGGGTCGTGAAATCGTTACTCAGACAACGGATCATTTCGGTGGCATCGCGCCGATCCTGCTACCGATGGTGATTGCCGGTGTCGGATTAATTGCCTCGATAGTGAGCATGCTATTAGTACGTATAACTAACGATCAGGGCGACGTACAGGGAGCGCTTAACCGTGGTAACTGGGGATCTATATTGTTGGTATTGGTAGTGAGTTATCCGCTTACCATCTGGATGTTACCTGAAGGCGTACTGAGTATCAGAGGGGCGGAATTTACATCTATAGACGTATTTTGGGCAATTTTGCTGGGCTCAATTGTAGGGGCGATTATGTCTACTGTTACTGAATATTATACTGCTATGGGCAAGCGTCCTGTTCAATCTATTGTAAATCAGTCTTCAACCGGACACGCTACCAATATCATTGGCGGACTTTCTGTAGGAATGGAGTCAACCGTGATTCCTACACTTGTATTGGCGGCGGGTATTTTTATCAGTTATGAATTTGCAGGATTGTACGGAGTTGCCATTGCTGCGGCAGGTATGATGGCGACTACCGCGATGCAGCTGGCGATTGATGCATTTGGTCCAATAGCAGATAATGCGGGTGGTATTGCGGAAATGGCATATCTGCCGGAAGAGGTGCGTGGAAGAACAGATATACTCGATGCTGTTGGCAACACCACGGCTGCTTCGGGAAAAGGCTTTGCTATTGCTTCAGCTGCCCTTACTTCGCTTGCATTGTTTGCTGCCTTCTGTGGTGTGGCAGGCATCAATTCCATTGACATTTATAAAGCCAATGTATTGGCAGGCTTGTTTGTTGGGGCAATGATTCCCTTCATTTTTTCTTCACTTGCCATTGCGGCTGTAGGACGTGCTGCCATGAAAATGGTGGAAGAGGTGCGTCGCCAGTTCAGAGAGATTCCTGGCATCATGGAAGGGAAAGCAAAACCTGAGTATGATAAATGCGTTGCTATTTCAACCGAGGCTTCAATTCGGGAAATGGTAGCGCCCGGTTTGATTGCCTTACTGGTTCCGGTTATTGTAGGTTTTTTATTTGGTCCGGAGGTGTTGGGTGGAACGCTGGCTGGTGTGACAGTCTCAGGTGTATTGATGGGTATTTTCCAGAATAATGCGGGTGGTGCGTGGGACAATGCCAAGAAGTCATTCGAGAAAGGGGCAGTGATCAACGGGGTAACATATTACAAAAAATCGGAACCGCACAAAGCAGCTGTAACAGGCGATACGGTAGGTGATCCATTTAAAGATACTTCGGGTCCTTCGATGAATATTCTGATTAAATTAATGTCCATCGTATCGCTGGTGATTGCGCCGCACATCGCAGAGACAAAGATCAGCCATGGCGATGAAGTGATTGAGGAGATCATTGAAGCAAATATCCCTGTTGTTGAAACTGCTGTGCTGGATTTGAATGGAACCAGGTTGAACATTGCGGCATCCGGCAATCCGGTGGAGTCATCACTGCTTGAATTCATTAAATCTGACCAGCCTGCCGACAAAGAAACATGGTTTGACTTTGATCGCCTGCTGTTTGAAACAGGCAGTGATAAACTCAAAGCTGAGTCAGAAGAGCAACTGGAAAACGTAGCGGAAATTTTGAAGGCCTATCCTAAGGTGCAAGTGAAGCTGGGTGGTTACACCGATAATACTGGTGACTCGGTTGCTAATTTGAAATTGTCCATGGATAGGGCTTCCTCCGTCAAAAAAGCTTTGGCAGATTTAGGAATTGACCAGGCTCGTCTGGAATCGGAAGGATATGGAGAAGAGCATCCGGTCGCGTCGAATGAGAGCGAGGAAGGAAGAGCTAAAAACCGCCGTATTTCGATCAGAGTTACAAAGAAATAGTATTTAAGAAGATATAAAACAACATAGCCTGCACGATGTAAAAAATCGGAGCAGGCTATGTTTTATTGTACATTTATCTGTTGTCTACTGATCTTCTTATACTAGAGTTTGCGGTCCGCCGCTTATCGAAGAGCAATCATGTGCAACCCTTAGACAGGCTCAGGCGACAGTAACTTATGGCTCAGGTTATCGGTTTCTTCAAATAAGCTCCTTACTTAAACTTCTTTTTCAAATAGTCCAGCGAAAGTTTATAAGCATCCGCAGTAGCAACAGGATCATGTTTTGGATTGCTTGGATTTGCAAAACCATGTACAGCATCATACATTTTGATTGTTACAGACTTACCAGCCGCTTTCATATCTTTTTCAAACTGAGCCACCACTTCCGGTGAAATGCCCTGATCCTGACTACCAAAAATACCGAGTACATCCGTTTTTAGTGTTTTAAGTCGCGCTATATCCTTTTCGGGAGTTCCGTAGTACATCACACATCCCACCGACTGTGCCTGTTCAAGAATCGCACTTTGCAATGATAACATACCACCAAAACACCATCCGATAGAAGCGATACGAGCCTTCTTGCCCGCATAATCAATAGCTCCTTTCTGTATAGCAGTAAGTCGGTCTTTTGAAGCGGATTGCATTAGTTTGCCTGCCTCTTCGCGTGTGGTACCTACCTTACCGTCATACATATCAACAGCCAGCACGTTCACGTCTCCAAGGTCCTTGTGAAGCTTTGCCGCTTCTTGTTTGATGTGGTCATTCAGTCCCCACCATTCCTGATAAACCAAAAGCCATTTGTCAGACTTTTTTGTTGATTTTAAAAGGAAGCCGGAAGCATCTTTTCCATCAGGAGCAGGGAAGGTAACGGTATCTCCTTCGCCTGTGTAGTGAAACGGTAATGGTACTTCGTGCAATTGCTGAAAGGCGGGATCAGCGGCCAGTGCAACCATGTCGTGACCACCACCTGCAGGCGTGTGACAAATCGGAATAATGTCAGCCGCCGGACGCTCCGCCGGTTTGTAAATATTCAGCAATAAGAAAGATAATAGTACAAAAACTACCTTCATAACCAATTGTGGGATTAGAGTTTAACAAAATAACATTCTAAATGTAATCAGATTTAAAGTGGTATTTCGGGAAGGATTATTAATACACGAAATTTTAACAATGAACTAAACTGTTGTTATGACAAGTTGTACGATATAATTATATTACACAAATGTTGTACTTATTAAAAAAGAGGAACTTAAAGCACTTTTTCAACCGTTAAAGCTACATTAAGTTCTATTTCAATCCATGAGTCGTAAACGTTATTCTTTCATTATTCTAATATTGGGTTCATTGGCTACGGTCAGCCCTTTTTCGATTGACATGTATCTGCCAGGCTTTCCTACAATAGCGAAGGATCTGGGTACAACTATTGATAAGGTGCAGCTCTCGTTAACGAGCTATCTGATCGGGATATGTTTGGGACAAGTGATTTATGGTCCGTTGCTGGATCGTTACGGAAGAAAGAAACCTTTGTATGTAGGCCTTGTTTTGTATGTCTTGGCCTCTATCGGCTGTGCTTTTACCTCTTCGGTAGACTCCCTGATCACCATGCGGTTTTTCCAAGCGATGGGCGGTTGTGTAGGTCTGGTTGCTTCACAGGCGTTGGTGAGCGATATATTTCCTTCTAATAAACGCGCAGAGGTTTTTTCTATGATTACGTTGGTGATTGCGGTATCACCGATGATTGCGCCTACAGTGGGCGGATACGTTACAGTTGGTTTCAGCTGGCATTGGTTGTTTATTATTCTTGCTGGCATTGTGACGTTGATGATTGCGGGAATTTACTTTTTTCTTCCGGCAGGGCAATTGCCAGATGAGAGTGTATCACTTAAACCTAAATCTGTACTTGGAAGCTATTACACGGTAATCAGTCAGCCTCAGTTTTTGATCTATACGCTTGCAGGTGGTTTGGCAACCGCGGCACCCTTCGCTTATATATCTGGTTCAGCGGATGTATTCATGAATTTATATAAAGTCACTGAACAGCAATACGGCTGGATTTTTGGTTTGCTTGCTTTTGCTATGATTGGTTCCACTCAGCTAAATCACTTTTTGCTGAAAAAATTCAAGAGTCAGGAAATCATTCAGTTTACACTCATCTATCAAAGTATAGTTGGTATTTTACTGATTGTCGGCGTATATAACAATTGGTACAGCCTTCTTGGGCTCATCGGGATGATGTTTATTTTCCTGACCGGACAGGGGTTAACTGGCCCGAATACCTCAGCACTTTCGCTCGCACCTTTCAGAAAGCACACCGGAAGTGCATCAGCTTTAATGGGAAGCTGGAGAATGGGAGCAGGGGCAATCATTTCTGCCATTGTAAGTTTTCTTCACAATAATACCGCCATGCCCATGGTGGGCATGATGGCGTTCTGTTCTATCGGTGGATTGATTATTCTCTATTTTGGCAATAATGCAGTTTTGCAACGTGCTTCCCGCGGTGAAGTAGAGGATCAGGTTTCAGTGTTGTTGTGAGGTTACGGTAAAGTACGAATCGCTTCATAAAGCATGTGTATATACCTGTCACGGTCGATGTCATACACAACTTCCACATTCGGCTCTTTACCGGTCACATTATAAAAGTCTACTACAGTAGTGCCAGTCGTGAGCGTTCCGTTGGTTTCCACATCTACGTAGCAGGATTTACTCCTGAACATCTCCGGTTCAATCAGCCAGGCAATGGCACACGGATCGTGTAGGGCAGCACCACCATCGAGCTCCGTGCGGTTTTCTCTGTAAAATATGGAGAAGAAATCCATCAAATCTGCGGCTGCCTTTCCTGTATTGTTTCCAACAGAGCGAAGTAGTTCAATGTCTTTCTGGAAAACCAACGCTTTATGCGTTACATCCAGTCCGCACATGGTGATCGGTATACCGCTTTTAAAAACAATCTGTGCAGCTTCAGGGTCAGCAAAAATGTTAAACTCGGCGAGCGGCGTCATATTTCCTCTGAAAATGCCGCCACCCATTAATGAAATACGTTCAATCCGATCTTTCAAATGTGGGTAGGCTAGCAGAAAAGTAGCGATATTGGTAAGTGGTCCGGTTGGAACCAGTATGATTTTATCAGGCGAGTTTGAAAGAATCTCTGCAATTCCTTCCACCGCCGATTTGCTCTCAGGCTGAAAGGCGGGAGCGGGTAGAGCTGGCCCATCCAAACCGGTTTCACCATGTACATAGTCAGCAATAATCAGGTTTCTGAACAGAGGTTTTTCCGCACCTCGATAAACGGGAACGTTCGTCGCTCCAATGAGTGTCAACAACTTGAGTGCATTACCCATTGTTTTATCTTGTGTCTGGTTTCCGGCCGACGTGGTTACTGCCTTCACATCAAATTTGCCACTTCCAAACGCGAGCATGAGCATCAAGGCGTCGTCATGACCAGGATCACAATCTATAATTACTGGTATTTTCATCATCATGACTGTTTATAATACTTCTTTCAAATAGGGTGCTGAGCTCTGGGCACCCATACGTGTGACAGAAATGGCTGCGGCTTTGGAAGCAAATACTGTGGCAGACCTCAAATCCTTACCCTCTGCCAAGGCAGTAATGAGTGCACCGTTAAATACATCTCCTGCTGCGGTGGTGTCCTTTGCTTCCACTTCGAAGGCAGGTATTATCTCCTGTATGTCATCATTGTATACAAATACGCCTTTCTTTCCCAGCGTAATCAGCACATGTTGAACACCTTTTTTTGACAGCACTTTTGCGGCCTGTTCCATTCTTTCGGACGAGTCAGGCCAAATTCCTGTAAGCAGGTTTGTTTCCGTTTCATTCGGCGTAATCAGATAAACCTTTTTGAGTAAATCATCACTAAGTTTTGCAGCTGGTGCAGGATTCAAAATCACTTTGACGTTCATTTCCACACAATTGTTTATAGCAAATTCTACTGTTTCGAGTGGGATTTCCAGCTGTATCAGTGCATAATCGACTTCCGTAAATGCTTCATGTGGGATATCATCTGATTTTAAAGCCATGTTCGCACCCGATGCAACCACAATTTGATTTTCTCCTGATTCTGATACGGTAATCAGTGCGACGCCCGATGCGAAATCTGGTGTCACAGTGGTATAGGAGATATCTAATCCTTCTTTTATAAATCCTTGAATCGCCTGCTGACCGAAAATGTCATCTCCGGTTTTGGTAATGAAACGAACATCAGCTCCCAGCCTGGCTGCCGCTACCGCCTGATTCGCTCCTTTTCCTCCCGGATTCATTAAAAATGAGCCACCCAATATAGTTTCACCTGGTTTGGGGAAGGAAGTTGTTTGGACAACCATGTCGGTATTGGAACTTCCTATGATCAATATTTTTTTACCCATTTCCTCTTGACCTTTTACGGATAGATTTTTGATCTATCAAAATACCCAATCCATGATGGTGAGGATAATTATAGCTTTTATGGCCTGTTTTTTTTGCAATATCTATAACTGCTCTTTTAACCTCAGGGAAACTCTCTGTATCGTGGAAAATGGTACAATCGCTGTGTTGAGCAGCCCAGAGCCCGCATTCGAAAGTCTCTTTATAATTGTGGACGATGTCTACATGTGCGAAATCGTATCTGGATTGATCATGAGCTATCCAATCGCGGTAATCGGATTTGATCAGTTCGATATTCTCGAATCTTTGCAGCGATTCCTTGGTCTTTTCGTAATGGGCTTCCTTGTTGGTGGTATGTTCATCGCCCTCAAAAGTGTCAATGCCCCTGACGTGCTTAAAATAATTGGAGAACACAACAGATGAATAACCAAACTCCACTCCAAACTCAATACAACGATTCCGTTCCAGACCAAAACGAAGGATGATGTCTTCAATAATCTGTTCTAACCCCTTCCATGCAGAAGGAATGTCTATCATTTTTTCCGGTTGTGACAACTTATTAGGATGATATTCCCGAAGATCAGTGAGAAACTGATTTTTAACCAGTGTAAGAAAATCCATTTTGTATGTATCTTAATTTTTTTCAAACAACACAATGCGTTGCCCAAGTTACAATTAATTTTGAAACCGCTACAGTAGGTAACGCCAGGGATATGAATTGTGTATTTCAGGCAAAAGCTTTACCTTTTAGTCTTCCTTTTTACCCAATTACAAAAACAACCTATGCTTAAATCTGTGATTTTTGCGGCTATGCTGTGTGTGGCCCTGCAATCCTGTAAACAATCCTCTACGGACGAAACGGCTGCGAGACCAGTTAAAGAGGTATTTGCCAACTATTATGAAGAGCGCCTTCCGCTTTATCCTCTGGAGGCGACAATGAATGGTGATAACCGTTTCAATGATAAAATGTCCGATGAATTGACACAGGAAGGTAAGGCCAAACTGAGAGCATTTTACAAAAAATACCAAGCTGAACTTGCAAAGTATGATCGGGAAAAACTATCTGCAGAAGAAAAGGTAAGCTGGGATTTGTTGCAATGGGAATGTAGCATCAATCTTGAAGGACTAAGCTTCCCGACAGAATTACTTCCCTTGAACCAGATTTTCTCAACACATCTGATGGTAGCGCAAATGGCTGGTGGTACAAGTCTACAGCCATTTAAAACGGTAAAAGATTATGAAAACTGGCTGAAACGTGTGGATGGATTTGTTGTGTGGTGTGATACGGCGGTAGTCAATATGAAAAAAGGAATGAAGGAAGGATATGTATTACCTACTCCTTTGATTAAAAAGATGATTCCGCAGTTGCAAGGAATGGATCACGGTCCTGTAACAGAACATTTATTTTACGCACCGGCTAAAAATTTTCCGGATTCTTTTTCTGACGAAGAAAAGGAGAGATTACAGAAGGAGTATACTGCTATGGTGGAAGCCAAAGTAATCCCGACCTTTAAAAAGCTACACGAATTTGTCAAAGTAGAATATCTCCCCGCTGGTAGATCCACTTCGGGTTTTGATGCTTTGCCAAATGGTAAAGCGATTTATGATTATTTTATCAAATATTATACAACGACTGAAATGTCTTCTGATGAAATTCATCAGATCGGACTCCGTGAAGTAGACCGTATTTCGGCGGAAATGGAAAAGGTGAAGGAACAGGTGGGTTTCAAAGGTGACCTGAAAGCCTTCTTTAACGATGTACGGAATAATAAGAAGCTGATGCCCTTTACGAAACCTGAGGAGGTGATTGCGAATTTCAACAGGATTCATGAGGTAATGAAGCCGAATTTGAAAAAGCTATTTGATCTTACACCAAAATCGGCCTTTGAGGTAAGAAGGACTGAGGCCTTCAGAGAAAAATCTGCGTCGGCAGAATACAATCCAGGACTGGCTGATGGTTCTCGTCCGGGAGTGTTCTATGTTCCTGTTCCTGATGCGAGAACATATAATGTAGTGTCTGATGAAAGTCTGTTCCTGCATGAGGCAATTCCGGGGCATCATTATCAGATTTCGTTACAGCAGGAAAACAAAGATCTTCCTGATTTTCGTAAAAATCTTTGGTATAGTGCATATGGAGAAGGCTGGGCGTTATATTCGGAATCGTTAGGTAAAGAACTCGGATTGTATACGGACCCTTACCAGTATTTTGGTATGCTCAGTGCTGAAATGCACCGGGCCATTCGTCTTGTTGTGGATACAGGATTGCATTCAAAAGGTTGGACGCGTGAGAAAGCAATACAGTACTCTTTGGATCACGAGGCTGAATCTGAAGAAAGTATTACAGCTGAAATTGAGCGCTACATGGCTGGCGGAGGACAAGCTTTATCCTATAAAATCGGTCAGTTGAAAATTCGTGAGCTACGTTCGAAAGCAGAAAAGGAATCTGGGAGCAAGTTTGATGTTAAAGCTTTTCACAATCTGGTATTGGAATCGGGATGTGTGCCTTTGAAATTACTTGAAGACAAGGTGAATCACTGGATAGAGAAGTAGTAAATCAGCGCGGTCAAAGATGACTGATATCAAATAGTTGTATTGAAAGGACAAAAAAATTGACCCTCCGATGGGATGGGTCATTTTTTGTCGGAGATGATCCGGATATGATTAAAGGTCGTCGTCGTCGTCAAGCTCTGAATCGAGTTCTTCCGAATCGTCGTCAGCCAAATCATCCTCAGTGTCCTTATCTCCCCAGCGGTCAACGTCTTCATCAGCCAGTTTTTCTCGTCCTAAAAATTCAGGATCGATTTCTTCATCTTTCAGGCCACGACGAAAAATGTCATCCGATGCCGGAAAGTCTCCGGACAGGTCGTCATCATAAAAATCGTCATCATCGTCACCAAATGGTCCCATGTCGTTTCAGATTTTAGTTTTAATAATTAATTGTAAAGAAGATTTTGGCTGCAATTTAATTCAAGGTTTAGAAATTGTATAGAACTGTTGTAAAAAACTATGTATGTTTTTTCAGCATGAAAATAATCCTCGTTGCTAATTGAGTATTAACCTATGCATTCAGAGCTTTTTAGAATGTTCGTACTTATTAAAATCTGGTATCCGTTTTCTGATTTATATGCAAAAGATATTTTTACATTTTTCAGCACTGCTGTCATTATCCACCTGTATTTCTGCTTTTGTCCTTCTGGATGAGGGCCCCGGACGAGCTGAACGTACTATCCAGCCTGCCATTGAAGCAAATGATCTTAAATTACCTGCCGGTTTCAGCGCACGCATACTAGGTGCCGACCTGGGACCTACAAGGCATATCGCTATTGGAAAAAACGGGGATATTTATGTGAAGCTTTCAAAGCTGAAAGATGGTAAAGGGATGTATCTGTTACGGGATACGGATAAGGACGGAGTAATCGATGAAAAAAAGCTTTTTTCCGATTATCCGGGAACGGGTATTCTCATCAGAAATGGTTACCTGTATAGTTCCTCGAACAGCGCGATTTACCGTTACAGGCTGAACGAAAAGGAAGAAATTATCGATTTCGACAACCCTGAGAAAATCGTAGAAGGATTATTGGATCATGGCAGAGATAATGCAAAGCCACTAGCCATGGATAAGCACAATAACCTATACGTGACAGTGGGATCTTACAACGATAATTGTCGTGAGGCAGGCAGCGGCAAAGGCATGTCGCCATGTGCGATTCTGGATTCAGCGGGTGGCATATGGAAGTTCAGGGCTGACAAAGCAGGACAAAAATTTTCTGATGGTGTTCGATATGCAACGGGTCTGAAAAATGCAGTAGGTATCGACTGGGATCCAAAATCGGATGCACTTTATGCTACGGTACACGGAAGAGGAAAGTTTGACGACTTCTATCCGCAATATTACACTTCAAAACATAGTGCTGAATTACCAGCTGAAACCTTGTATCGTTTGAAAGAAGGAGATGATGCGGGCTGGCCTTACATTTACTATGATCAGTTTCAGAAAAAGAAAATGCAGGCCCCTGAGTACGGAGGAGACGGCAAGAAAACCGGCGGTGAGAAGGCCATTGATCCTGTAGCTGCATTCCCGGCTCACTTTGGACCCAATGCGCTGATGTTCTATACAGGCAATATGTTTCCTGCCAGATACAAAAACGGAGCATTTATTGCATTTCACAATATGGCTCCTGAACTTAAAAAGGGTTATCTGGTTGCTTTCGTGCCGTTTGTAAACGGAAAGGCAGGCAAATGGGAGGTTTTTGCAGATAACTTTGCAGGAACCGATCTGGTAAAACCTACCGGACCTATTCAGCACAGGCCATGCGGATTGGCACAGGGCCCGGATGGCGCGCTTTACGTAACTGACGACCTGAACGGAACTGTATTCAGAATTGATTACAAGAAAAAGTAAAACAAAAATCCCGGCACATGCATGCCGGGATTTTTGTTTTATTTCGTAGAGAAGCCAGTGTAGCCTTTTTTGATCAGTTCCTTTTTTGACATTTTGATCACATTCACATCCAACGGAATAGGTGTCAGTGGTGTGTCGGTAGAATCGGTTTTTACTGTCACAATTTTGTCTACTACGTCCATCCCTTTGAAAACCTGTCCGTAAACGGTATATTTATCGTCCAACCTGGCTAAGCCTTTTTTATCCTGAACGATGTATATCTGACATCCTGCTGATAACATTTCCGGATTATCATCCCGGCCTGCACCTACCGCTCCATACACGTGTCTGATCTTACTATTGAATTCAGGTTTGAGCAGGTAAGGCGATTGTGAAAATCCCTCAGGCGTATCAGGACAGCCACCCTGTGCCACGAAATTATTGATCACGCGATTGAAGGTGAGCGAATCCCAGTAATTCTCATGAGCAAGTTGTATGAAGCTTGCCTTATGGTTGGGCGTTTCATCATAAAGCCAGAAAAGGATCTCGCCCATGGGAGTCTTGATCTGCCCTATATCATAGGTAGTTTCTCGCTGTGCGAACGAAGCAAAACAGGTTGCCAGAAGCATACCTGTCAGTAAAATGTTTCTCATTGTATAAAAAGGAGTGGATAACTTACAGACTCATTCCGCCATCTACGAAAATATTCTGTCCTGTTATAAAGTTACCAGCTTCCGAGCATAGCAGCAAAGCTACGGCCGCACAATCTTCAGGTTGTCCTATTCTTCCTGAGGGAGTTTCTAATCTCTTTTCTATTCGCTCTTCGCTCTCAGGGACATCCTGCTCGATACGAGGCGTGCCGATTACACCAGGTGCCAGATTATTGACGGTGATCCCCTTATCAGCAAAATGCATAGCGAAATTCTGCACGAGATTAAGTACAGCAGACTTGGTTGCTGCATAAATGATCATGTTGGGATGTGGCTTTATTTGCTGCACACTACCAATGGTCACGATTCGTCCCCATCCATCAGCAAGCATTTGTGGTGCTATTCCTTGAATCAGTTGAAAAGTTGCTTTAAAATTGGTTTGGATCTGTGTATCAAAGTCTTGGTCTGTTACCAGTTCCCATTCACGGGGAATTTGTACCGACGCATTGATGACAAGTATATCAATCCTTTTCGTGATCTGATAAAGTCTCTCGATGAAGTTGGAAACTGCGTCCCGCTCCGACAGATCACTTTCAATTAGTTTAACATCTACACCAAATTTCCTGATTTTTTCGGCGACTGCTTCGGCTTCGTCATTGTCACTTCGGTAATGAAGGATAATATCTGCACCGGCTTCCGCAAATGCAGTTGCGATCCCCTCTCCAATTCCCTGGCTGGATCCTGTTACAAGGGCCGTTTTACCTTTTAGGTTGAATTTTTTATTGAGCATAGTTAGTGGCGTTTTTTCTTCGCTACCATTATTTCTATGCCCGAAACCCTGCAACTATAAGTTTTTACTTTCAAATTGGTGAATTTGCTCTCGTAACTCAGTCGGAATAGAGACGCTCCGGTTGTTTTGATAATCAAAAACAACCATCGTAGTATATCCGGTTGTCATAAAGAGCTCTTTACCTTCAATAACTGTTGTAATTAAATAACTAATATCAAAGCTCTTATTTCCCATCTTAGAAACGCGGACTGCGATACACGCTGGCTGTGAATAGATCAGTGGTCTCAGATAATCAACATGAGCACTGGCTAGAATGACTCCGGTTTCTTGCCAATTCCAGGCGCATACATGGTGCAGGTAACCAATACGTGCCTGTTCAAAATAGGTAAGGTATACCGCATTATTGACATGACCCATTTCATCCATATCACTCCATAGTATATCCAGATTTATACTGTATCGGTATCTTGCTCTTTCTTCTTGCTGATTTAGCATATGAATATAAATACCAGGACTAAAAATCTGTATTCGCACCAGGAATGTTTTCTTCCTTGATCCAGATGTTGCGGTAGAGTACATCGTGGCCTTCCGACTGCAGCTTCAGTCCCCCAGGACGATCCGTAATTCCTTTTCCTTTGTCATTCCCGCCGTCAATACCTGAGTTAGGTCCTCCCCAAACCTGCGCGATGTGGTGATTGGTGTGTACTTTTTTACCATTAAAATATAAAGTTACTACAGGTTTCTCTACCAGTTTGCCATCTTTAAAACGGGCTGCTCTGAACAAAATATCGTAAGCATTCCATTTACCTATTCCGTTATAGGCATGATAAGGTGAAGCAGTTTCGTTGATGATAGCTGCCATGCCATGAGACGTAGTGTCCCCATCAAGGACCTGAATCTCGTATCGGTTCTGCAAATAAACCCCGCTGTTACCTCCGGGCTTGGTGATCAAAAACTCAACATGTGCACGGAAATCGCGGAATTCTTTTTTTGTAACGATATCAGCGGATCCATACAAACCTCCCGCTGAAGCAGGATCGTTGCAGTTAATGACAGTGCCTTTGTCCACCGGATCTTTCACGACCGTCCATTTGATAGGTGCTTTTGCTGCAAAACGTGGCCCTTCCCAGTAAATCCATTTTTCATCAAGCATTTTTCGACTTCCATCCAGATACATCTCTGCACCCTTAGGGGCCCGGGTTCCAACACCTGTTTGGGCCCAGGTACTAATATTGGCTCCAATGAGAAATCCGATGATAATTAAAATACCTGCCTTCTTGAAATTGACAAAGTGATTCATTGTTTTATAGGTTAGGATCATTGCAAAGAATATTGTAAGAATTCCTGAATATAGTTATAAGTTAGAAAGTGAGCTATTGGATATCAATATATTGTTTAAAGTGTAGAAGTGCATCTACAACTTTTCTATATGGATTAAAACGTACACTCTACAAATACGGAACGTATAGTAATTGTCTTATTCTTTTAGGTTGTGGTATAATTCTTATCCAATTCGCTGTTGAAATTTTATTAAAATGGGATGAGCGTATGGAAATTATTAGCAACAGAAAGCAAGATGCCGGAACCGTAACAGGAATTTTTGCAACGAAAGAGGATGCGGAAGTGGCATATAACAGTTTGTTAGAGATGGGCTATGCGCCTGAAGAAATCATATTGATGATGTCAGAGCATACAAAGGAAAGGTTTTATAACGATGCATTGCCTGCGGGATATCAGCTTTCAGGCTGTCCGGGAGCTGACAATCCGATACAAACTGCCATTCGATTTCTGGGTAGGTTCGTTGCATTTCCCGGCGTCGCGATGATGGTAGTTGGGAACCTGCGTGATGGTGGGATCAGGGCAATGGCCAGATCTGTAATGTCAGATAAATATGCCCAGTTTTTTAGAACAAAAATTAATGAAGGCGAGATTGTGATCGACTTTCATCCGCACTCGGTGAAGGAGAGAAATTTAATTCGTGCTATCTGGGAGAAATGCGGAGGACTTCCATTAATAAGAAGGTCCGGCAGAGCAGCCTAGTTGTTGGCGTGGTTTTTGTCCCTGTTGTATCTAACAATACAAATTTTAGAAACAGTCAGAGGTTAAAAACTAAAACAATGGTTGCAAATCAAAGATGGATTCTGTCAGGGCTAATATTGGTAATAGGGATATCCGCATTCGTGTGGAGGGCAGTATCCCCACCAATCCCTATGAAGGATAAAGGCCCAAAGCAAATTGTATTTATTGCTGGCGGCGACAGCCACGGAAAGGGAGAACATGAACACAAAGGTGGAAGTACCCTATTGGCGGAGAAATTCAAAACTGCATATCCTGGTGCAGAAACATTAGTTATACAAGGCTGGCCTGATGATCTTACACCACTCAAAGAAGCGAGTACCATAGTGGTATTTTGCGACGGCGGTGATGATCATTTGCTTGCACCTCACCTTGCAAAACTCGATCAGATTCTGGCAAAAGGTACCGGATTGGTGATGTTACATTTTGCATTGGAAATTCCCAAAGGAGAAGGCGGACAATATTTTCAAAAATGGATAGGTGGGTATTTTGAAACGCATTGGTCAGTAAATCCCATATTTACTGCACGTTTCGACTCAATCCCGAAACATCCTATTACCAATGGTGTATCCCCATTTGAAATAAAAGATGAGTGGTATTATCATATGAGGTTCGCAAATCGTATGAATGGCATTACTCCGATTTTGCAAACACTGCCTCCTGAATCTACCCTTCAGTTGGAAGATGGCTCCCATTCCAACAATAAATTCGTAAGGAAGGCTGTCCTGGAAAAAAAGGAACCGCAAGTGATGGCATGGGCCTACGAAAGGCCAGCAATAGGCAGAGGTTTTGGATTCACAGGGGCGCATATGCACGCTAACTGGCAAGATGAAAATTTCAGAAAACTAGTACTCAATGCGGTTGCATGGACTGCCCAAATGCCGGTTCCTGATGAAGGTGTGACTTCTGCAAAGCCTACAAATGAGGAGTTGGAAAAGCTTAGCAAACAGATCTGATGAATCATATGCAGACATTCAAACGAAAAGATTCGCCGGATGAAAATCCTGTATGGGGCCATTTATTAAATGGTAAATTGGTAGATGATATCTATGATCCACAGGTGTATTCTGACGATGAGACACTAGAAAGCATTCTGAGTAAGAATACTTTTTCTGTGACAAGTCAGCTTGAATATTACGAGTTGGTAAAAATTAAAGTGACGGTAGTGAGATAATCCCCTTTTTTGCTTCTTATTTGTGATGACTTTTTTGAAGATGACATTTAATGTGCTAATTCATCTTCCCAAGTTATAGCTATGTATGAATCAGAATCATCAATATGGGAATTTTAAGTATTAACGACTTCAAAGAATTAATATCGTCTGGTAAAAACATCAGGATCATTGACGCCCGCGGAGGAGCAGATGCGCATGAACGTTTCAAAGCAGGTCATATAAAAGGCGCTTTATATGCTGATCTGGAAACCGAACTATCGAATAAAACAGATCATGCTGCTGACGGCGGTCGTCATCCATTACCTTCACCGGTTCAGTTTTCACAGTTTTTATCTGAGAAGGGAGTTGACACTTCAACTATTGTGGTCGTTTATGACGACAAAAATGGTGGTAATGCAGCCGCACGTTTGTGGTGGATGCTCACTTCAGCTGGTCATCTGGAGGTGCATGTACTGAATGGAGGATATCAGGCAGCTATGGCCGAAGGTGCCGAAATGGAAACGGGTGATGGTAGTCCAGTGTTACAATCGAACTATCGCTTTGATGCCTGGTTAAAGCCTGTAGTGAATATGGAAGAAGTGGCTGCAGCAGCAGAAAGTAGAGATTATCTCATTATCGATGTTCGGGAAAACTATCGTTTTCGAGGTGAAGATGAACCTATTGACCTTGTTGCAGGCCACATTCCCGGAGCAGTTAATGTTCCTTATCTGAGTAATCTGGATGAGCAGGGGATATTCTTAGAAAGCAAGGCACTCCGTGAAAAGTATAATAAGGTGATTGAAAACAGAGAAATAAAAAATGTATATATCCATTGTGGATCCGGTGTGACGGCCTGTCACACCTTGCTGGCCCTGTCTGAAGCTGGATTAGGAGATGCTTCACTTTACGTTGGATCATGGAGTGAGTGGTCCAGAAATGAAAGGCCTGTCGGTCTGGGTGACTAAATTTTTGTAGTAAACAGTTAATCTGATCAAATGTCTTCAGCCAAATACATACTTATTTTAGGTTGTTTTGATACAAAAGGAGAAGTTTTTGCGAATCTGCGAACGTGCATTCTGAAACAAGGTGAGCAGGTGCTGATGATGAATACCGGCGTAATGGGTAGTACAGATCAGTTCCATGTTGATTTTGAATCAGAGATTGTATCATTACAGGGCGGATCGAATATAGCTGATTTACGCAGGAGTAGAGATCGTGGTTATGCGATGGCTGTGATGGGTTCAGGCGCCGGAAAAATAATCAGTCAGCTTGTAGCAACCAATGAGATTAAAGGCATTATTGGTATGGGCGGTGGGGGCGGAACCTATATCGCTCTGGAAGCCATGCAGCAAGCTCCGCTGGGTATGTCTAAAATGTGTATCAGTACCCTTGCCGCAAAGGATCTGTCGAGGCAGGTTGGCCATAAAGATATTGTACTTGTACCTTCTATTGTAGACGTTGCGGGATTAAACAGTATTATCGGTCCTATTATAGCCCAGGCTGCTACGGCAATTTGTGCAATGAGCAACACCCATCAAAGCGAAAAATCAGGAAGAAAACGAAGTATTGCTATCAGCATGTTTGGAAACACTACGCCTTGTGTTGATTTTTGCACGGCCATGTTAAATGAAAAGGGATTTGAAGTGCTCTCATTTCATGCCACAGGAGTAGGAGGGATGGCTATGGAGGCTTTAATTCGCGAAGGTTGTTTCGATGCTGTTTTGGATATTACCACTACAGAACTTGCCGATGATTTGTGCGGGGGAATATGCAGTGCAGGGCCGACGAGATTAAGCGCCGCTACAGAAATGGGATTGCCGCAGGTGGTGGTTCCGGGTTGCCTGGATATGGTAAATTTTGCACATCCTGACACCATTCCTGTCCGGTTTAAAGATAGGGAATTTTACAGCTGGGCGCCTGATGTTACCTTAATGAGAACCAATGACGAAGAGAATCAGATCCTTGGAAAACGACTTGTACAGCATGTAAACAGATCGTCCGCCGGAGCTGCAGTAGTGCTTCCGTTAAAAGGTGTTTCTCAGATTGATTCCGTAGGTGGGGTTTTCTTTCGTCCCGAAACGGACGAAGTATTGTTTAATTCGATCAGAAGCGAGATCAGTAATAAGGTAAGCCTGATTGAAATGGATGCACATATCAATGACCAGAAATTCGCCGGGCTATTGGTGGATACCCTGTTGAAATTGATGGAAGTCGAAAAGTAATACTGAGATAGACAAATATATATTTATTGCTAAAGTAAAATACCGATATGCCAAATCCATGGACAGGGAAGGGGAATCCTTATACCCGACAAGAAGTAAGAGACAGGCTTAAAGACACTCTTCAACAAAACAAGGCTATTATTGCTGCGGGTGCCGGAACGGGTATCAGTGCAAAATTCATAGAAAAGGGCGGTGCCGATCTTATTATTATTTACAATTCCGGCCGGTTCAGAATGGCCGGACATGGTTCCACAGCCGGGTTAATGGCTTATGGAGATGCCAACGCAGTGGCCATGGAAATAGGAGAATTCGAAGTACTACCGGTAGTGGAGGAAGTTCCGGTAATCTGTGGTGTGTATGGTTCTGACCCACGCCGTAGAATGTGGCATCATTTGCTGAAAGTAAAAGAAATGGGTTTCTCCGGAATTAACAATTTTCCCACGCACTCAATCGTGGACGGCCACTTCCGCAGAGTGCTGGAAGAAACTGGAATGGGCTTTGATAAAGAGGTCGAAATGGTACGTCTGGCCAGTAAAATGGATCTTTTCTCTATCGTGTATGTAGCTGAAGCAGAGGAAGCCAGGCAAATGGCTGAAGCCGGAGCCGACGCAATTATCGCGCATGTGGGAACAACTGTTGGTGGTTCAATTGGCGTGGTGGAGGCTTCCTGCACCATGGATGATGCAATTGAAAGAACACAAAAGATCATCGATGCCGCGCGCGCTGTAAACCCAGATATCTTCTTTCTTGCACATGGAGGACCTGTAAACACGCCTGAGGATGTCAAAGTGATTCTGGAAAAAACAGATGCACAAGGATTTGTAGGCGCTTCATCGTTGGAACGTATGGGGGTAGAAAAATCGCTTACCGATTTGACCAGAAGTTTTAAAGCACTTACTTTGAATAAATAATGTAAAGCATTTGGATGATTAATATTGCCGGAGCGGTAAGTCGTTCTGGCATTTTTTATGGCCCTGCCGGAAAAGATTGACAGAAATGATTTTAATTTTATCATATAATCTGATACACCAAATATGAATTTTCAACCTCCGGAGTTAAGACATGTGCATGTTACCCGGTATGTGACTCCGCTCAGAGAGGGGGGCTCATTGCCCGCCATTGCTGAAGCAGACGACGACTTTCTATATGTACTTAAATTCCGAGGAGCCGGTCAGGGGTTAAAGGCACTTATTGCTGAACTCATTGGTGGAGAACTTTCCCGAATACTCGGATTGAAAATTCCGGAGATTGTCTTTGCCCATTTGGATGAGGCTTTTGGCAGAACAGAACCAGATGAAGAAATTCAGGATTTACTTCGCGCCAGTACGGGGCTTAATCTGGCGATGCATTACCTGTCTGGCGCTATTACTTTTGACCCTCTTGTAACAAAGGTTGATTCACTGCTTGCGTCACAGATTGTATGGCTGGATTGTCTGCTGACAAATGTGGATCGTACAGCCCGTAATACCAATATGCTGATCTGGCATAAGGAGTTATGGCTGATTGATCATGGTGCTTCTCTCTATTTTCATCATTCATGGGAAAATTGGGAAGAGCAATCCAAAAAACCTTTCGTACAGGTGAAAGACCATGTACTGCTTCGTTACGCATCTGAGCTGGAGGCTGTGGACGCTACCTTCAAAGCACTACTTACTCCTGATAAAATTGATGCTATTGTAGCGCTTGTTCCTGACGAATGGCTTGTAGCAAGTTCACCTGATGAATATCCTGAGACAATGCGTAAAGTATATGCAGGTTTTCTGAATACAAGACTGTCTGTATCTGAGATATTTTTAACCGAAGCCCGAAATGCAAGAAAAGCACTTATTTGAGTACGCCGTGATCCGCGTTGTACCCAGGGTGGAGCGTGAAGAATTTATTAATGTAGGAATTATCCTGTACTGCTCGGGCCTGCGATTTCTGAAAGTACTACGTCATATAGAGGAAAGTAAGATAAGGGCATTGTGCGGGATAGCAGACATTGAGCAACTTAATGACTATCTGACCGCTTTTGAGCAGATTTGTGCCGGTGGGAAAACAGGTGGTTTTATAGGTTCATTACCCATCGCTTCCCGCTTCCGCTGGCTTACAGCGACCAGAAGCAGTGTGGTGCAGACATCCAAGGTTCACCCAGGTTTTTGTGTGGATGCTGATGTGACGCTGAAAAAGTTATATGATGATCTAGTATTGTAATAATTGGAATAGTAAACTTATAGGTATATGATCAAACTTAAAAACATGCTCATGATAGGCTTGTTATTTTTTGTGATGGCATGTAATACTGGCTCAAAAAATACGGAAGAAGCGGCTGAAAGGCTTACCACCGTGAAACAATGGAAGATCAGTCAGGTATATATAGACGATGTGGAAAGTTTGAAAAATGGAAAAATAGTCAGCCGTTTCGGAGGAGTTGACTTTGACAGATACATGGAAACCGTTCATTTTAAGACAGACGGAACTTTTGAAGGTTTTTTCAAAGGAGACAAAACTCCTTTTGCGCTGAAGTGGGCAAAGACTGAAACGGATATTCAGATTACAGCGGATGGAAAGCAAGGCGGCGCATGGTCTATCGCACCGGTACATGTTAGCAGCGGGAAATTCACGATGAGTACGTCGAGTACAGCTTATGATTACCCGAGGACAACGAAAATAGCACTACAGTTTACGGCAGCAGATTAATATAAACTCCACTATGGCGAAAATAGACGAAGCATTTGAGCAATTTGATGCATACAACAAACAGGCACCAGAGAAGGTTGTCTGGGAAGGGAAGGACTTTCCATCTGAATACTTCTATGCGCTCCGGCTACATGAATGGGTTACCAAACTCAATCCCGAAGCCAGTGAAGCACTGTTGCTTGCTTCCCGGAGTCAGCACATAGGTCGTTGGAAAATAGCACGTAACACCTATCCTGAAGGAAGAGTAGGATACCTGAAGTGGCGGACAGATCTATCCAAATTTCATGCTGAAAAAGCAGCTGCAATATTGGAGAGCATCGGTTACGACGACGTCACAATTGCCCGTGTAACCGAGATTATAAGGAAGCAGAAACTAAAAAGTGATCCCGACGTACAAACAATCGAAGATGCACTTTGTATCGTTTTTTTGATTTATCAGTTTGATGATCTTATCGAAAAACTACCTGAGCATAAGATGTTGGACATTCTTCAGAAAACATGGAGAAAAATGAGTGAAGAGGGGCAGGCTGAGGCACTGAAACTTTCATACAGTGATGAAGCGCAAACGCTTCTTGAAAAGGCATTGGCTGGTTAGTAAACTTACCTATTTATCTCTCACTTATTTTTAACAGAATTATGAAGCTTTTTTACATACTGCCTTATGTATCAACGCACGATCAAAGTGTATTCTTTTTGGTAGAAGTAATTTGAGAAGTTAATTTTCAATTGTAGTAATTTTTTTTGATCTTGCATGCTGTAGCAAAAATGGAGTTTTCAGGCTGTTAAATGAGGATTTAAGCGGTATTTGAATTGGATTTTTTTGCGCAGTCAACGTCGATTTTTATACGATATTTGAGCTTAGGTTGAAAGTGAGGATGGAAGTAGTTGTAGCACGCCGGGCTTTTTTTCGATTTTAAGAGATAAGTATCTAGATGTAATAATCTTGTGTAGCATGAATGGACTTTACTCAACATATGGATAGTAAACAGACACTTTTAATTATAGACGATGAGCCAAGTATCTGTAAAATACTGGAGCATTTTCTGAAAAAAGACTTCAATGTTGTCATTAAGCACGATGGATCTGAGGGGATGCTCTGGCTTGAGCAGGGCAATGAAACGGATCTGATTATTGCTGATTTGAATATGCCCAACCTGAGTGGAAAGGAGTTTCTCAAAGTAGCGAAGGCAAGTAATCTCTATATGGATATTCCAATTGTCATTCTTTCCGGATCAGATGAGAGCAGTGAGCGTATTCAATGTCTGAATCTTGGTGCTGACGATTTTATGCTTAAACCTTTCAACCCAATGGAAGTTCAGGCAAAAATAAATGCCATCCTGCGCAGAAGTAGAAGATTTTCCTAAACGACGGTCCCTTCCCATTCAACATCATGGAATTGAAGCATTTGCATTCAATAGATAATCCTGATACCAAGATTCCGCCATCTGCAACTTATCGCGTTGCTTATCTGAGCAAGGATTTCGAACAATACCTCTGGTTTTCTGCTAACTATGGCACCCATCTGCAAATAGAATATTTTGAAGATGGTGAAACATTGCTTACCGCGATACAGGATTATTATCCTGCGGATGTAATCATTGCGCATGTCAAAGGAGGTGGTTGGTCGCTGCTTGATCAGGTGCGTAGCAATCCGGCAATGGGCAATTTGCCTTTTGTGATCATGGTGGACAAACTTACACCCGCGTTGATCAGGAATGCGAAGGACAAACATGCTGATGACATTTTCCCGGCAGATTTTTCTGAGGGAGATTTGCTAACCCGCCTTCATTATTTCACGAAAAGACAATGGTACGTAGCCCGTTTAGCTTCCGAAAAGATCAGTTCATCCAGCAACGGAACACCTTTTTGGAAAAGAGCTATTGATGTCGTATCAACAGGAATGGCTGTATTACTGTTATCGCCTGTTTTTTTGCTTGTAGCACTTGCGATTCGCTTTGATTCACGGGGTCCCGTTTTTTATAAATCCAAAAGGGTAGGAAGCGGGTATAAGATATTTGATCTGTACAAGTTTAGAACTATGCGTACTGATGCTGATCAGATGATACGCAAAATGGCGGCCCTCAATATGTACAATACGGTGCAAGTCGAAACGGATTCGAAATCAGAACTTGCTAATATGTGTGAGGAATGCAGGAATGGTGGCTATTGCAACCGCAGATTGTTTCTGGACGGCAAGGAAATCTGTGAAAAGGTATTCAATGAACAGAAAGAACAGAAGGCTGCATTCATGAAATTTCAGAATGACCCGCGTATTACAAGGATCGGCAAATTTCTGAGGAATTCGAGTCTGGATGAACTACCGCAGCTAATTAATATTCTGAAAGGAGATATGTCACTGGTCGGTAACAGACCGCTCCCTCTCTACGAAGCAGAAAAGATGACTACTGACAACAAAATACTTCGTTTTGCAGGGCCGGCAGGTCTTACCGGGCTCTGGCAGGTAACGAAGCGCGGCAAAGGGAAAGCGGATATGTCAGAGGAAGAAAGAGCTGCATTGGATATAGAGTATGCCAAAAACTTCTCATTTAAAATGGATATGATGATCATTTTAAAAACCTTCCCTGCACTTCTGCAATCAGAAGATGTTTAGATTAAAATCAGATTCGGCGACGGCTAAAATGAAAGTCAATTAAGTTGAATAGTATGTCAGGAAACTTTCACCCAGTCGTTGGATGCAGAGTCATATCTTTTAATGATGCGTGCCGGGTTTCCCACAACTACGGAATAGGGAGGAATATTTTTGGTCACAACCGCCCCTGCAGCAACCACACTATGCCTTCCAATGGTTACTCCGGCGGTGATGACAGAGTTTGCTCCGATCCAGCACTCATCTTCAATTACTATGGGAGCAACGGAAACTCCCTGCTGATGAATAGGGGTGGAGATGTCCGTGTACTTGTGGTTGAGGCCACTCATAACAATATTCTGTGCAAGGATCACATCATTTCCGATGGTGGCCGGCCCGATCAATACATTTCCAATACCTATAAGCGAATTGTTACCGATACTTACACCACCCACTCCATTGTTAATTGTACTGAAATCTTCGATCGTAGAGTTATTACCAATCGAGAAGTGATTAAAAGGGACGACATCCATTCTCACTCGACTGCGGATGATCACTTTTTTTCCTTTGTGATGATAGAACCGGTTGAGAAAAACACGTACCCAAAGTCTGGGGCGCGCCTGATTAGTAGGTATGAGAAGCCAGTGGACAAAACTTTTTAAGCGAGCATTACCTCGGATTTGGTCAGAAAGAGACATTTCACCAGAAATTAGGAACGTTGAATAAATTGAACAGTCAGTTTACACCGATAGAGTCAAAACAAAAGTAGTTTTTAATAGCAGATTTTTAACAGGTAGTTATGAAATCCATATTGTTTTTAGTTTTTATCTTTTTTCCTTTGGGCAAAGTAATGGCCCAGGAGACTCTGAGTAAGGAGATTTCCTATGAGTATCTGGACAAACTCATAGCTGCCTGCAAAGCGAACTATCCCAGAACAAAAGCTTTTCAGGATAGGGTAGCCATGGCTGAACAAGGAATTAGGCGGACCAAATTGTCTTACTTTGATATCTTCTCGCTCGGCTATATTTACAGCCCGGCCAACAATAATAATACAACCCTTTCTCCCAGCTTCTTTGGGGGTTATCAATTCGGTTTTTTTGCTAATGTGGGCTCGCTTTTGCAAAAGCCGTCATTAATTAAACAGGCAAAAGGGGAGCATTCCGCTGCAAAGCATGAATTAGATGCCTTCGAACTCAGCATGGACGCGGAAGTGAGAAAAAGGTATTTTACATATATCCAGAAAGTTGCAGTTCTGAGGCTTAAATCAAACATGCTTCTGGATGTAGAAACAGTGGTGTCGCATGTAAAGCACAAATTTGAAAAAGGAGAGGATACGCTTGAAAATTATAATAGGGTGCTGCTCATGCAAGCGGATCAGAGTCAAAGTATTCTGGATGCCGAAGGTGAAGTGCTTATAGCAAAAAGTAGTCTGGAAGAAGTAGTAGGACAAAAACTGGAGAATATCAAATGAATGAATTTTTACAATTTTTTACGCTTTTAAAGAGAAACAGAACCATACTGATTCTCGTCCCGCTTGTTACAGTTGTCTTGTGCTTTTTTCTCGTACGTGAGTTGCCCGACGTATACAAATCGCATGGCAGCATTTCTACCGGATTAGTTGACAAGTCCGAGCAAATCCTGTCTAATGCTGAAAAGGATCAGGATTCTGAAATCAACAGGAAATTTGACAACTTGATCCAAATGATGCTTTTGAAAAAAGTATTGGATCAGGTGTCTTATCAACTACTGCTTCATGATCTGAAATCTCCTGAGGATAAGAAATTCAGCAAAGATGGCAAAACAATTCAGTCACTTAGTAAAGTTGAATTGTCGAAGTATATTTCTATCATCACCAAAAAACATAATCTACGTGAGGAAATCCTTCCGGGCACAAAGGAGTCGGATGTAATCATAGCAATGCTCCGAGAAAAAGGATACGATCATGCGTCAATAAATTCTAAAATCTCTATATATCGTGTCAAGAGCAGTGACTATATCAGCATAGATTCCGAAGCAGACAGTCCTGAACTTGCTCAGTTTTTAATCAATACGCTGACCAGCGAATTTGTTGCCTATTCATCTTCCAGACTTGTTGACAATAATAAGAGAGCTATTGATTTTCTTGCAGGCTTCCTGAGTCAGAAAAGAGAGGCCCTGACGGAAAGAATGAACACGCTTAGAACATTTAAAATAAAAAACCGTGTACTTAACCTCAACGAACAGGCCAGAAGCTTATATGGGCAGATGGCTGATTTTGAGACAAAACTGGAAGGAGCAGAGAAGGATATCATAGCCTATGCCGCAGCAGTACGAAAAATAGATAGCAAATTCAATCCTTCTGACAGGCGATACCTTGAAAGTGCGCTTACGGGGATTAATATGGATATAGTGGCTACCAAGGAGCAGTTAAAGGTTCTCAATGAAAATTACATCAGAAGTAATTTTGACGAGCGGCTGAAAACCAGGGTGGATTCGTTGAGACGTAAGCTGGCAGAAAGAATCAATGAGTCTTCTGATCGCTATGTTTATAATCCCATGGTTGTTAAAGAGAATCTTGTAAATCAGAAGCTTACCCTCGAAACAGAGCTTGAGCTTGCTACCAATAGCGTCTCTTCTATCCAAAAAGAACTGTTAAGGTTAAACCGGAAGTTTGACGCACTCGTACCCAACGAAGCCCAAATCCAGGAGTTTGAGACCAGTATAGATATAGCTAGCAAAGAGTACATGGAAGCTTTGCAGCGCTACAATAATATTACGCTTGAATCGAATTTCCCGGTTTATCTGAAGCAGGCGGAGAAGGCAATGCCAGGTGTTATACAGCCTTCCAAGAAAATGGTGTTACTTATTCTTTCAGGAGTGATCAGTATTGCTTTCTGTTTGTTTGTATTCTTTGTTTTATTCTATTTTGACAATTCTATTAAATTTCCGGCTCAACTTGCCAATGAGACAGGACTGCCGGTTCTGGGTTATCTGAACTATGTAGCAGGAGGCGTCGACCTAGGGAAAATTCAGGATGAATCTACCAGTGAAAAACATCTGTTATTATTTCGGAATCTAATCAGATCGATACGGTATGAGATTGATAGTGAGTATCCGGGAGCAAAAGTGGTTGTACTTACTAGTCTCGAACAGGGTGACGGTAAGACATTGCTGGCGGTAAGTCTGGCTTGGGCATTTTCGAGAGTCAATAAAAAGGTACTCATCATTGACGGTAATTTCAGTAACCAGAATGTCAGTCATGTAAGTAAAAGTCAGGTATTTTTAGAGACTTTATTAAGTGATAATGCACAGTCATTCCCCGCAGCAAGTGTGGAGGGTATTAGTGTTCTTGGTAAAAAAGGTGGCGATACATCTGTGAACGAAATAGCTTCAGAGGAACAGGTAAGGCATTTGCTAACCACGTTAAAAAACGATTTTGATGTGATCATCGTTGAGGCAGACTCGATGCTGTCTATGAACAAAGCCAAAGAATGGGCTTTATTTGCAGATGCTGTGGTAGCTGTTGTTGCTGTCGGAAAAACAATCAAAACCGAAGACAAAAATAAGATAGATTATTTCAGAAGTCTTGGTAACAAGTTTGCCGGTTGGGTGCTAACCGGAACGAGAGATCTGGATGAGCAATCAGGGAAAACGACTAAATAAAACAATATGGTAGCGCTATTGGTCTTATGGATGTTTGTTCAGCTTATGATTGGTTTTCATTTATTGTTTCCTGTTATGCTTATTGTTATAAATGCAATGAGGCGCAAGGAAAGGAGGACAGAGCTGCCTGTAGCCAATCCGGATTATGCAGTAATTGTTACAGCCTATGAGCAAACCGATCAGTTGCCTGAGGTTGTAGCTTCCTTACTTGCCATGGATTATCCGACATTCACCATCTATGTAGTTGCAGACAATTGTGATATTTCCAATCTTCATTTCGCATCAGAAAAGGTGAAACTACTCCGGCCTGAGAACGTGCTGGCAGGAAACGTACGCAGCCACTTTTATGCGATCAGGAATTTCGTGAGAGCTCATACACACCTTACTATCATAGATAGTGACAATCTGGTTGAAAGCAACTACCTGTCGGAATTGAATACGTATTTCGTAAATGGTTACAAAGCTGTTCAGGGAGTACGAAGTGCAAAAAATCTTGAAACGATGTACGCCCGCCTGGATGCGGCCAGGGATATTTACTATCATTACTACGATGGCAAAATGCTTTATGGAGCGGGTTCATCAGCGACCTTGGCCGGATCAGGTATGGCCTTTACAGTACAGTTTTACAGGGAATGTCTCGAGCATCGAGATGTACAGGGGGCTGGGTTTGATAAGGTTTTACAGCATGCTATCGTGAATCGGGGAGTAAGAATTGCGTTTGCCGGCAAAGCTATTGTTTATGATGAGAAAACTTCCGGTTCGGACCAGCTCGTGAATCAGCGAGCACGCTGGATCAATACATGGTTTAAGTATTTTTCTCTCGGCTTCGGGTTGACTGGGAAGGGGCTTATCAAGCTTGATTGGAACCGCTTTCTGTTTGGGTTGGTGTTGCTACGGCCGCCTTTGTTTATATTTCTGATTTTATCCGTACTGTTCATGTTTACTAATATGCTTATCATGCCCGCAATGGTTCTGGCTTGGTTGGCGGCATTGCTGGTGTTTGTAGCGGGATTTTTTATTCCTTTATTAAAGCCGGGAACAGATCCAAGAATTTTCAGCTCCCTGAAAGGCATTCCGGCTTTTGTATTTTACCAGGTAATTTCTCTTTTCAAAGCTAAACGTGCCAATAAAATATCTGTTGCGACACGGCATAAGGTGAAGGGACATACACAAAAATAGCCTTATGAAAGTATTACCGGAATCCAAAAAAATAAAGAAACGAATTGAGCCTGAATTGACCAGGATACAGGTTATTACACGTATAATAGCTATTGTTTTGGCCTTTGTAAGTGTATTCTTTTTTTTTATAAAAATTCTTTTTCTCTGATCCATATACTTCAATAAGAATACTCATGAAGTTTCGCTCTCTCACCTCATATACTTCCACACCCGCAATTGCGCTGCTGCTCGCATTTGCGGCGATTGGGTTGGGAGCGGTCACTGTGATGGGAGGAATGGTTGCCGGAATTCTTATTGCTTTGGCAATGGTAGCACTGCCGGTCGTATACGGAATGGTGGTTTTTCCTGTTTTTGGAATTGTGTGCATGATGGCCATGGCCTTTTTGCTGTTTTTCTTTATGCGGTTTGGCGTAAATTATCCTCTGGGAACGGTGCTGGATGGTATGCAGGGGCTTTTAATACTTGGCTTTTTTATCAAACAAAGAAGGAATCCTGACTGGTCAATATTTAAGGGGCCGGTTGCTACTGTAATATTGCTATGGATTAGCTATAACTTTCTGGAGGTTATTAATCCATGGGCGGAATCCAGGATGGCCTGGGTGTATACAGTACGTACCGTTGCGATTCTTACCCTGACCTACTTTATCTTCGTATATCAGATCAATTCGGTAAAGTCTATCAGGGTGATTCTGAAAGTCTGGCTTGGGCTTGCTGCAGTTGCCGCTGTATATGCTTATAAGCAGGAGTTCATCGGTATTGCCGATTCGGAGATGGCAGGTATGGAAAATGATCCGCTCATGGTCAGTTTACTTTTTATAGACGGTCATTGGCGTAAATACTCAATTTTCTCGGATCCGGTTGAGTTTTCATACAATATGGTTATTAGCATTCTTCTGTGCATCGCGCTCATATCCGGACCCATCGTGAAGAGTAAAAAAGCCATCCTCATTGCAATGGCTTTCCTGATGCTGTATTCTATTTTGTTCTCCGGGACAAGGTCATCTTACGTTTTAATTCCAGCCGCACTTGTGCTTTTCGCAGTGCTGAATTTTAAGAAGCAGATCATGTTTTTTTCGGCCATCGCTGGGTTTTTTATCATGGTTCTGATCTACATCCCCACGTCAAATCCAACATTGTACAGATTTCAAAGTGCATTTAAGCCATCCGACGATGCATCTTATAATGTTCGGAAGCAAAATCAAAAAATGATTCAACCTTATATTCTTTCGCATCCAATGGGGGGAGGGCTTGGAGCAACAGGTGCGTGGGGAGTGATGTTTGCTCCTTATTCTTTTCTGGCCAGTTTTCCACCTGATAGCGGATATATGCGAGTAGCTGCGGAATTGGGCTGGATAGGTTTATTTCTATTTTGTTGTCTGATGTTTGTCGTGTTAAAATCCGGAATAGAGAACTTCTACCGGATCAGGGATCCTGAATTGAAAATGTATTGCCTTGCTATGACCCTGGTTCTTTTTGCTCTTAACGTAGGTAATTTTCCGCAGGAGGCACTAACTCAATATCCGAACAATATTCTATTCTATCTCGCCATAGCGATCATTCAGGTCAGCTACAAGTTGGATCAAAATATGCAAAATGCAGATCTTGAAGCCGAATCAGCAGGGGGAAGCTCCAGTCCAATATAATCATCGGTGGTCACAAGTATTATGTCCTGAATATATAATCAAAGTTGAATTTCAGATGCCGGTATATATGCCGTATGCCGGAAATAAAAAAACTCTGGTTTTCCCGCCACATATTTCTTTTTACCGTGCTCGGTTCAGTCTTCGAATTTCTCTGCTCAAACAGCGTTGTGTATTCATCGAAAAATAGCGCTTTCCCTCTCTTTTTTAAAAATGACATCATCATGTTATATTCAGTGATATCACTTTTTATTCCTTCGTCGTAGCGGCCGAATTTCTCAAAAAAGTTACTTCTTCTCAGATGTGGATGATCGCTGTAGTAATAGAACTTTCTATATCCCGGATTGCTTATTTTGAATATCATTTCAGAGAAACCGTCCTGTAGCGGCTTCAGACATGGATATTTGAAATATGCATAGAAACGAATCACATCAAGATTTTTATTTTCTTTTATCAATCCTAGTGCCTTCGAAAAATATAGAGGAAATATGGGTTGCGGTATAAAATCTTCCTGTACATAAAGGGTAAACTCTGTTTTTACAGCATCCTGACCTTTGTTAAGATTGTTGCCCAAGCCTTTGTTAACGGGAGTGGTAACAAGTCGAAAGTCATATATTTCCTTCAGTTTATGGATAGCTGCCAGATGTTCTGGCTTGCTGCCATCATCAGAAACAACGATATCTTCAAACCGGCAACCTAATGATTGGTATCCCTTTAAAAGGCTTTCCAGAGAGGAGCTTCTGTTGTAATGTGTAATTAGCAATGTGACGCCCTGAAATTCAAACATGGCTCAATTATTTAAATAGCCTGACAATAGATTTTTGAGCTTATTCAAAGCCTTGTGACCAGTTCTTATATAACCAGGGATAGGTTTATGACTCTTCCAGGGTGTTAATCTCAAATAGTTATAAAACTCCTGCTGATACCGGGGGAGGCCATCATAGGATTGGTAAAACGGCTTGATAGCGAGAAAATGAATCAGATAGGGATCTGAAATGTCGGTATCCGGGGATGTGTTCCACCGTTTATCAAGCGGTTGCCATTGATCGGCTAATACAACATTTAGGCCATATTGATCAGGATATGTTGCAAACTTCATGTTTTCGTGAATGCATTTAATTACGGCATTACTTACGTCATGCTTGATCCATCTTTCTAAATCAACCACCATCATTCCGGCATTGAAATATAACGTCTCAGCTGGTATTCCTAGCTGTGCATAATTAGGAATGCCACCCCAATCATTGCCGGCTGTTTCGGATCGGTCCTGAACTGCTCCGATCACATGATTCCGGAGATCTACATTCATTAATTTAGAGACATCATCCTTCAGTATCATGTCTACATCCAAATAAATATATTTTTTGGTTCCTGCAGGGAGAATGAAAGGTGCAAAAAGTCTGAGATAGGTGGTTAGCGGGAAAGAGGATTTGTCTGCCGGTATTGAGATATTGCTCGGGATGGCTTCCTTGGTCTTAAACCAATGCATAGCAATCATTTGCTCACTGCACGAGGATCGAATTTTATTTTTATTGTTATCACTTATGCCGTCGTCAATAATGTAGAGATCAATTTTCTCTCCGGATACATGATGTATTTCCATAGATTTAACCAAAGCGGCAACCATCAATGCGTAGTGATTATTGCTGGCTATTACTATCTTAATACTATCTTCTGTGGTCATGATTTTAGTCTTTAAGTATGGAAGTGCTGCCCGATAAGGTTGCTATTTAATCAGGTTGTTGAACTGCAATCTGGCACGATTTACAAATGCGTTCCAGATACTTCCGTCATCAAGAAGACGTCGCGGTGATGTAAAAACCCGCGCCTTTGAATCAGTAACCAGCTTGAGTTGTCCTTTCGTTTTAAGATTTAGCGCCATTCTTCCGTCTTCTGCTTCATTCTCATAATCACTTCCTACGATGCCGGCGTACTTCCGCGCTCCCTTTACTTTAAATCCTCCGGTTTCTACACCAATACCGGTAATTAACCCCATGTTAAACCCATATACATTAAGATATTCCTGCTTTTTTCTCCTAATCTTGATAATCACCGATGTTAAAGCTTCATACAAACTCAGCCCGAATCTGCTATTGCCTTCGGGCGGCATAAATGAATATCTCCCATATACCCCTGTGATGTCTTTTTGACCAACCATCGGTGCAACCATCAGATCAATCCAGTCGGGTGGATAAAATGTGTCGGCATCGGCACATAAATAGAATTGACCACGAGCCTTTTCCAGACTCATTTGTCGTGCGAAGGGAGTGCCTTGCTCAATTTGAAAGTAGTTGATAACTCCAAGTTCGTCTAAGACCTGCTGGGTGTTGTCTGTAGAGTTATTGTTAACGACAATAATTTCTGTTCGATAGCGGGTTGTACTTGCCGAAAGTGAAGATAATGTCCTGAATATGTTATCCTGCTCGTTCCAGGCAGGTATGGCAACTGTAACCTCCGGACTTTCAGATTTAAATAAACTAATGCGGTGTCTCAAATCCGATAATTCTGTCGTCGTAAGATCCGAAAACTTTTTATTCGGATACATATGAGGTTTAACCCATCCAGGGAGGCTAAAAAGAGACATAAAAAAGAAAGAGTGGGATGTTGAGTAAAAAAGCGAATTAGTTAAATCGATCAAATTTATATCTAATTATTGTAAGATAAAAAAGTTGTTCAATGATTACAATAATAATTCTAAGGTGTTTATTTTAATTCGTAAATTAATTCTACTTTTGGTTTTTAGATAAGCACAACTCTTCCGGAGTCGCCCGACTGGGGTTCCTTCAGAAGTTTTCAGGAAGTACTCAACAACCCATATGTTAAATAAATTTCTCAGCCTTTTATTACTGATCAGGTATGGTAAGCTGCCAACCGGGCTGAAATATTTCTACAGGGATACCTACATGTGCAAGCTCGTACAGCTCAAGTACATTTTTAATGACTACGTCTTCAAACGCAAGTACAAAGAGCTGACATTTAACGGTGAATTTGCTCCGGAACTTCAGTTTGCGTTACCGTTTGCATATTGGCACTTTAAAAATGGAACACTGAGAAGTACCAAGTCATCGAAATACACCTCAGAACTATATTTCTTCTCAGATAATCATCAGGAGGCGTTTGAGACCCGAACCAATGAGGGAAATTACAACTTCGAAATGCCAAGGATTTTGTACAGCCAGGACTATGACATGAGTAAATGGCTTCCTGTTCCATTGAAGGAAAAATACAGTAATACGATCTATCGGTTTAGTAAACCTATTCTTATTATCGCAAACCGGTATAACATGGAATGGGACGGGCCGCCGGTTAGTTTTTACAGTATAGAGATGCTGAAGTTTATTCTGGACGAAGTCAAAGACAAATATACTGTTATCTACAACAGGCCACGACCGCAAAACATTACCATGGATAATAGTGACATCTATGATATGGATGAATATTCATGGCTGCAAAACGAGTACCCTGAGGTAGTGCTCATGGAAGATCTCTATGCTAAGAATGAGGCCAAAGCACATAACTTCAATCATCTGCAACTAATGGTCTATGCCAATTCATCTCATTTCATATCGATACATGGGGGTACTGCAACGCTGGCCAGTTACTTTGGAGGAAAAAATCTGATTCTTTCGAAAAAAGGGCCGGAACACCATTTCAAATGTTTTGAAAAGCTGTACCCCAAGTTTTCAGGGGCTGAAATTTATCATGCAAAGAATGACGAGGAGGTTAAAGAGTATGTTGACAGGTATTTTGCATGATTATTAATTTACATGGAAAGCAAGACAAAGGGACATTACTGGATTAAAGCGGGTTTCATCAATTTGCTACAGAATTTTTCGGGCGTTTTCTTTGGTTTTGCGGGATTTTACTTTCTCGTGAGAGTATTGAGTAAGGACGAATTTGGTGTATGGACACTTTTTATGTCAGTAACGACCATTCTGGAGGCAGTTCGAAGTGGACTTATTCAGAATGCCCTGGTCAAGTACCTTGCATCTTCAGATCAGGCGGATCACGGGGAAATCGTTTCTTCCTCTTCTATGATCAGCGCGTTGGTAACATTATTTTGTATCATCCTAATTATATCGCTGGCTCCCTTTCTGAGCAGTATCTGGGAAGCACCGCAGCTTATTGGTTTACTGTATATCTATCTGCTGGTATTTATTTTTTCGGGAGTGCTTACTCAGTTTAATGCAATAGAGCAGGCAAGTCTTCAGTTCAACGGTATCTTTATTACCAATTTTATCAGACAGTCATTTTTCTTTTCATTCATTCTGTTTACTTATCTGTCAGGATTTGATCTGGAATTAATACATCTCGTTTGGGTACAAATTATTAGTGTTGCAATAAGCGTATTAGTCGCTTTTCGGTTCGTCCGCCAAAAACTAAATTTTCCCTTTTCAATAAATAAAGAATGGATAAGTCGTTTGTTTGGCTATGGGAAATATGCATTTGGTACCTCGGTAAGTTCTTTATTGTCGGGCACAGTAGATCAAATGATGTTGGGCGCTTTGTTGTCACCAGCAGCATCCGGTGCGTTTAACATTGCAGTGAGAATTACCAATCTGATTGATATACCGGGAAATGCAATTGCGGTTGTCGTCTTTCCCCAAAGTGCAAAAAGGATGGCAGAGGAAGGAAAAAGTGCAATTAAATACCTGTATGAAAAATCTGTCGGTACCACACTGGCACTTGTGCTGCCTGGCGTTTTGTTCCTTTATTTTTTCTCTGATTTCGTCATACATTTTATAGCCGGTGAAAAATACGCAGACTCCATCCCGCTACTACATGTGACGCTGTTATACTGTCTGCTGATTCCTTATGGACGTCAATTTGGGACTATTCTCGACTCGATAGGTAAAACAAAAGTGACATTTCTTGTGGTTGTCGGTACAACGGTACTGAATCTGAGCTTAAATTATTTTCTCATATCGCAAATAGGGGTAATGGGAGCTGCCTATGCTACTTTGATTTCTAATATCGCAGGATTTGCTGTAGCACAGGTAATTTTGAAAAAAGAGGTGAATGTAAGTGTTTGGAATACAATAGTTTACTTGTTTGCCTTCTATCCGGAGTTTTTTGAAAGATACATCTTGCCTGTCTGGAGACGAAAAATGGGTAGATCTAATTAATAAACGTGACAGGATATATGGTAGGTGTTAAATTTAATGGCCGGTTAGGAAATCAGTTGTTTCAATATTATTTCCTCAAATATTTGAAAACAAGGGATGGTAGTAATTTTTACTTTTTCCCAAACCCAAATCATGCCTACCTAACCAAATATTTCGATTTTGGATGGTATGATAATACGCTGATGAATCCTGGTAAGATCTCATTCCTAAGCAGAATTTTGCCTAAAATTGCCAGCTTCAGACATATATACATTCATAATTTTTTTGCACCGAAAGAGTTGATTCCGGAAAATAATACGATTTATAACGGTTATTTTCAGTCAGATTTTTACCTTAAACACCTTGAAACAGCGCCAAAATTAAAGATCAGACAACGATACAGGGATGATTTTGAATTGAAGTTTGGTGAACTGTTTAGAAATAATAAGGTCATAGTGGTCCATATTCGCCGCACAGACTACCTGACGTATGGTAAAAGGGACATATCTTTGCCCATAAATTATTTCAAAGCTCAGCTCGAGTCAATAGAACATGCAGCTACTTATAAAGTTATTTTTGTGAGTGACGACATGGACTTCGTGCGGAAGGAATTTCAGGAAAAACCTAACTATGTTTTTTCAAGTAATTCCGAAATTATAGATTTTCAATTGATTCAGAATGCAGACGTAGCAATCATATCAAATAGTACTTTTGCCTGGTGGGCTGCGTTTACATGTCCTAAGGCCAACACAGTCATTGCGCCTGAAAATTGGTTTGGATTCCGTATTGGTAGAGAACACCCAAGAGGAATAATGACAAACCGATTTACTTGGAGAAAAGTTTTATGACTTTAAATCAAGTCAGAGATCTGTAGACATTCAGTGTCTTTTCTATAGAAATATCAAGTGGAAAGTCGCGGAGTCTGGCCAGGCCCTTGTTGATTAACAAGTCCCTTTTGGAAGCGTCTGTTAAAAAGCCCTCAAGTTTAAAAACCAAATCATCCACATTCCGGGAGGAAAAATATTCGACTGCATCCGATCCTATCTCTTTAAAGCATGTTGTATCGCTTAGCAAAACAGGACATTTTGCTTTGAAAGATTCGAGAATAGGAAGTCCAAATCCTTCATATAGAGATGGATATACAAAAACGAGTGCGTTCGCGTACAGGTAATTCAATTGTTCGTCTGTGACATTGAAATGCTTCACACGCTCCGTTAACTTTAGTCTGTATAGCAGCTCCCGATCCGCATTCCCCAGTGTACCTCCACCTGTAAGTATTACTTGTAAGTCGGGATATCTGGCTGAAAGTATTTTAAATGCTTCGATAAACAAATAGAAATTTTTGTAACCACTTCGATCTCCAACATATAACAGATAATGAGGTGCAAGCCCTGGAACCTCTTTCAAAAGTAGTGGACTATCCGGTTCAATACCATGATAAATCACGACAACCTTTCTTTCGTCAACATGATGAAAATGAATGAGATCGCTTTTAGTGGTTTCGGATATGGCAATGATGGCATCTGCCCTTTCAATTTGTAGACGTTTGTGATAGGTAAGTGGATCCTGAGCCCAAAAGTACTCCGGTAATCTTTCATAGGTCATATCATGAATAGTGGATACCATGGGCTTTTTCAGGTCTCCGAGAAAATAGGGATCATAATAGGTAGGATGAAAGACATCAAACTCATTTTTTTGAACCAATCGTTTTGAATATGCTTCGTTGATTTTGTAGAGTTTTTTTGAAAAATAATTAATATTCAGTAATCTGTTGATATAGAGATCCTTATTGGAAACCGTGGGGTTGAGATAATGATTTTCAGAATGTAATACTGCAACCTCACATGAGTCGTTATGAGATTGACGAATTTTTTGAATGATGTTGAAGAAATATCTACTAATGCCACCATATTTTTGTGTGGTAAATTTTTGATGGTCAAAAAGTATTTTCATATCGTCCCGTTTACTGGATATTGGTGACTTTCTAATTTTCTAGATATGATAGTGCCTATAATTGTGCCAAAATAAGCAGTTTACTATACCAGATTTATTTATGGATAAAATAATTTTACCTGATACGTAGGGTTGAGGTTGTATGTCGTGAAATAGATCTCATCAAATTAGAGAAAATAAAGGTTACCTCATATGGGCATCAAGTAACGGTACATAATAATATTCTGGTTACAAAAAATAACTTAATTTATTGAAATCCTATTGATATATAGCAAGATAAAACCTTGTATCTTTGCAAACCTATCGATAGTACTTTATATAATTACAGCAATATTGTAAATATAAGTATTTCCTGAGAATTGAAGATGGAATTGAATAGTAATTCCTGTTAGCGATTTTTTAAAACATGAAGCTCAACGGACATAATATTATTATCTTCGCCTTGCCAAGGGTTAATTCGGAGATAGAGTCAACGAATTTTACGACAGCCAGATTATTGGCAAGTAGTAATAGTGTATACTATATTGAAAATCCGTACACATTAAAGGACTACTTTAAATTCAGGAAAAGTCCGGAGTATTTAAAGAGAAAGGGTTTTATGTCTCTTTTCAGTACGAAGATATGTGAGACCGAAACACCCCACCTGTTTCTTATTTTTCCACCGGTCATCTTTTCTATAAACTTTCTTCCGGAAGGACGTTTGTTTCGCTCACTATTGAAAGTCAATGAGTATCTTATTAGTTTTAAACTCAAGAGGATCCTTCGTAGATTGAGAATTAATGATTATATATATATCAATTCTTTCAATTTTCATTATCCAACGCTGCGTAAATTTCTCAACCCCCGATTAACTGTATATCACTGTCTGGATCCACTCGTTTTTTGGTTTAATCGTAAACATGGTGAACGTTCAGAGAAGATTTTAACCATAGAGAGTGATGTGGTAATTTGCAGTAGCAGAGCTCTTTATGAAGAAAAGAAAAGACAGAATACTCACACTTATTTTGTACCGAATGCTGCCGATCTGAGCCATAGCAGTAAGGTAGTAGACCCGAATCTAAAAGTAAATACATTACTTTCGGGACTGAAATCGCCGATCATTGGATATTTTGGTGCTGTTGAGAGAAGAATTGACTATTTAATGCTTCGGGAAGTGTTTGATTTAAATCCTGATAAAACATTTGTGTTTGTGGGGCCTGTTTCAGATGAATTCGTACCGGACTGGTTCCACGGAATTGATAATGTGAAATTAACCGGAGCTGTCGCCTACGACGAAATGCCATCGGTGGTGAAGGGATTTGACGTAGCATTGATACCGTTTAAAAAGGATGACGTCAGTAAGACAATATTCCCTTTAAAACTTTTTGAATATTTAGGCGCTGGAAAACCTGTGGTTTGTTCTGATTTTAATATGGATCTGGCGGAATTCACTGAAGATACCGTTGCTTTTTGTGGAAACTCTATATCTTTTTCAGAAGGAATAAGCAAGGCTTTGTCAGATGATAATACCCAAAATATAAATAAGCGAATACAGGTTGCTTCTAAGAATACCTGGGAGGTTAGAGTTAATGAAATAGCTGCAATACTGCAAAAATATACTGCTGCTAAATAGAAGTAATTATTTCCTTTCTGTGATGATGTATTTTAATCTATATCTCTCTATAGGTAATTAATTATTAATGTTGATTATGCTTATATATTTACAATGATATTAATAACAGTTTATTAAATGTATAATTTTTCGGATGTAACACTTTTAATAACGCATTATAACAGGAGTAGTTCACTTGAGCGACTTTTGAATTCATTTAAAGAGTTAAATTGTCATTTTTGTGATATTGTTGTTTCCGATGATTGCAGTAATTCTGAGCACGTAAAAGAATTACATAGACTTAAAGAAATATTTGATATCAAATTAGTATTGGCTGATATAAATGGTGGGCTTGCCAGAAATATTAATAAGGGCCAGGATGTTGTCAATAGTCTTTATACCCTTTACGTTCAGGAAGATTTTGTTCCTACACCTCTGTTTCCTTCACGATTAAAAAATGCTGTTGGATACTTAGACGAAGATGCTTCCATTGATATCGTTCGTTTTTATGCCTATTTCAGACATCCTATACTAAAGCCATTTAAAGATGGTTTTTCTTATATGGGATTCAATTTTTGGAATCAGAATCATATCAAATTTTATATTTACAGTGATCATCCGCATCTAAGGAGAACTAGTTTTTTTGATAAATTTGGAAGGTATAGAGAAGGGATAAACATGGATAAGGCGGAGTTTGACCTGGCACTACGATTTATTAAAGCAGAAGGCAAAGGGTTGTTCTACGAAGAGTTTAATACACTTTTTGATCAGAAAAATTCGGTTTTGGAGCCCAGTATGGCATCCCGAAGCAAGTGGAGAGAAAGCAACAATATCTTTATTCGTGCTTTACGGACAATTTATCTCAGATACAGGTGGATAAAAGGAACGCTGCAGCTGTTATCCGTAAAGGAATAATGTGATAAAAAAAGCATGGAAAGCTGGATCAAATACGAATTTTGGTTTACGCCTGAGAGTGAGTTGCGAATTTGCTGATGAAGTGATTCATGCGGTTAACACCGTCATATTTGTAAGAAAACTTCGTTGACGACTTTGCTATGATAAGTAGTCCAAAGTGCTCACTAATAGACATGAGAGCTGTATCCGATTCATTGCTACTATCTGCCGGCTCTTCTATGGAAAAAATAACGCTACCATCCATTTGAATATGAGCAAGTAGCATCTCGTTGTAACTTGAATAGATCAGATGTTTGGTCCCTCGAAGATTGCCTGCCACCGGCCAGTTAATTGCCTGTTCTCCTGATGAGTCCTTTAAATGAAAAGGAACACCGGAATCTAGCTTTGCTACGATTATTTCGCTTTCATTAATTGTCAGCTCAATAATACAGTTTGCGGTTCCGCAATGCTTTACTGCATTTGTGAGCAATTCTGTCAACACCCATTTTATCTTTGATAACAATAAAGATTCAGCCGGCTGGCTGGTATTAGAAAGGATAAATGAACTGCATTTATGCAAAACACCTGATATCTCGTCACTATTATTATTAAAGATTACTTGTATACGATCCGTTTCCTGTTTCATGCAATCAATTTAGAGTGTCCATAGCGTGCTGGTAATCTTTATATATTTTAAAAACTTTGTCCATCCTGATAAGTGTGAGCAGGTTTTTAACATCTGGCTTTAGTGAGACAAGATAAATATCAACGTTTCGGGGCATGGCATATTTTAAAGCTACTACCAGACTTCCCAAAAATGAACTGTCTATATAATTAACGTTTTCATAGCTAACTATTACCAATTTAGCGCCGTTAGCAATAATTGTAATCATTTCTTCTTTAAAAGCTTCTGCGTGCTTGAGGTTTGCTTCCTGAGGAATGATGGTAGCTTGTACTACATTTTCGATTTCTTTTATTTCAAGTATCATGAGGATTTATAATTTTTCTATAAAAATAATGCTAGCGTCATCGAGTTGATTTCTATCTGTAATTTGATCAAGTACATTTGATTTTATCAAATCAAAGCTATTTAGTTGCCCAAGGTAAGGTTGTATCTTAGATACAAAAAAAGGATAATCGGTTTTTTTTCCGGCTGTGGAGGGTATGTCTATCATTCCGTCCGTGAAAATTGCAAGCTGATCACCGCTATTCATTGCTACGGTTTGATTATCATAAAACCCATCCTCTAATAAGCCAAGTAGCAAGCCTGAAGATAAAACAGTACTTGTAACATGAGCATTTCTGCTGTGGTTAATTAATGGAAGATCTCCCGCACCTGTATAGTGGATTTCTCCCGTTTCGCTGTCTATCAAGAGCAACGACAGGCTTGAAAGAATATTCTGAAGACTCTCGTCCATAAACACAAGTCGGTTTATCTTTTGAACGATACTATCCAGTCTCAAATCATCATCCAAAACACAAAATCGTATGGCGGCTCTTATGTAACTCAAAAAACCGAAAGTGAAAAACCAGGCTTTCCATTTCTTCCCCATAATATCCCCCAGAAAAGCAAAGCAATATCTGTCATCCACTTTCACAAAGTCCAGGAAATCTCCACCAGGATAACCTCGGTAACCCTTATGCCAAAAATTGATCCTGAATCCATTAATTTGCGGATCTTTCGATGGTATTGATTTTACATTTAATGCATCAGCAGCGGTCCTGAGCTCGTGTATTGATTTAACATGCTCATTTTCCAGCGACTTGATGATATTGTTAAGCTTTGAGATAATGACCGGAATGGAGGTTTCTTTGTTAATGTAGTCTAACGCATTCAGATTTAAGCCTTCCAGAATCATCGAATTGTCTGTATGCGATGTTAGGAATACGAATGGAATATCCGAGAATCTGGGATTAGCCAAAACAGCCTGCCTGAAATCGAAACCGTTCATTTCCGGCATGTCATAGTCAGAGAGTATCAGGTGCGGCTCTTCCAGAAGAAGAAGGCGAAGTGCTTCAGGCGCAGAGGTTGCCAACACACAGTTGTAGCCTGCTCTGGTCAATGCTGAACTCATGACCTTTCTGAAGAGCAAATTGTCTTCAACCAACAGTATGGTTTTGGTATGATCCGGTGGTTCAGGAAATGCGATCATTTCTTTGTGAAGGTTTGGACAAACAGAAAAACACCAGATAAAACAATTAGAAGGGATACAAGATCCATGATCGTAACACCGTCGTCGTGATTAAAATAGAATATGGTGAAGAGCTCAAAACTAGGTGGTGCCGGCATAATGATCATGGCAAATCCGGCTGCGATCAGTACTGTGGCAATAAGACTTACGATGATCTTCTGAAACACATTTCTTCGCTTGATTTCACGACCTATATTACTGTCTATCTGATTCTCGGAAAGTAATTTTTCGAATCCGTCCAATAATTCCTCCCGGGTCAGTGTCTCGTGCTGATCCAGCATTTTGAAAGGTTTAATGGGGTTGTCTGGTGATACAATGGCGTCTTCAAATGCTTCAGTGATCCTATTTTGATAAACCCGTACTTGCTTTCTGGAAAGTTGAGTTGTTTTGAGAATGGTGATCAACTCCTGAATCTTCACTTCCAATTCGATTTGACCTATTCCGCTTTCGTTAAAAACATAGTTCGTATCTTTTGAAACTTTCTTTATTTCGAGAAGTCTTTTAATTTTCACTGGATGAATCGGCAGTTTTATGCTGGTTGTGATCTATTAGGTTGTGTATTACCTCAAATATTCTCTATTTTTCTTAAAACTAAGTGATTAATACCAGATATGAAATAGTTCTATCGTTACAATCAATATTTTGTTAGTACATCTCTAATAATTGCATTAGCATCGTCAACGGCTTAGCTTTGTTGTCTGAAATGATGTATATGTGGTTACACCTGGCATAAACATCTCAACTAATTTCTTGATGTTAACAACTACATCGGCAAAGGCCAAGTTTCATCCGCTGGATACGCTAACTACCGGCGGTATTCGCCTACCCGGAAAATTCACTTTCCCATTTCAGTATACACCGCATCCGTTGAGTTTGCTTGCGTCTCAAATGCTACAGGCACACTTGATTTCTCAGGACGAATGGAGGCATAATTTTGGGTTGGGGACCAATGATCTTCTTCCTGTGATCGGAAAAATGTTCGGCGTGCTGGTAGTGGCCACAGAAAACGAAGAGCTCGGTTATCTGGCAGCCTTCTCCGGCAAATTGGCAGGTAGCAACCATCATTCGTTTTTTGTGCCACCTGTATATGACGGACTTGCTTGCGAGGGGTTTCTGAACGCAGGGATGCTGGAGATTTTAGACTTCGGTCGTCGTATCGCAGCTTTGGAACTGCTCAGCGCTCATAGCTTAGCAGAAGTGAATCTAATAAAGGAAGCGCGTAGAAGACGCTCGGTGGAGTTGCAAAACGAACTTTTTGACCAATACCATTTTTTGAATAACTCGGGTAGTGAAAAAAGTTTAAGAAACATTTTTGAAACGTGGGGGCATAAGAATCCTCCAGCCGGTGCAGGAGAATGTGCTGCGCCAAAGCTGTTGCAGTTTGCTTTTCAGCATCACTTGAAGCCAATAGCAATGGCTGAATTCTGGTGGGGAGCTTCTCCCAAATCGACTCACTGGAAACATGGAGCGTTTTATCCTTCTTGTCAAGAGAAGTGTGCCCCTATTTTGTCGCATATGTTGGAAGGAATGACACTTGAGGAGCAACTATAATGCTTCTTCGGGCACGCCGTAAAATGCAGTCATCTGTAAGTAGCGCATCATATATGCCCTGCTTAGTAAAGCTGGCAATAATTACTAACTTTGAAATAATTCTACACCTCTATATTTGATTCACCTATATTCAATATTAATACTCAACGCCTCTGTTATACTGAATGAAAATGGTTTCAATTGTTACTGTTAATTTCAATCAGCCGGAAGTAACCGCTGATTTATTGAAATCTCTTAGAGATATAAATTCATACCCTTCACTCGAGATCATTGTCGTAGATAATGGTAGTACCATGGATCCGGTTCCACAGTGGAAGAGCATATACAGCGATATTCATTTTATCAGATCAGAGGTTAATCTGGGATTTGCGGGCGGGAATAACCTGGGTATCAAAGAAGCGAAGGGTGATTACTTTTTCCTGATTAATAATGATACAGAAGTTACGCACAATCTGATTGCTCAGTTGGTCAAAACAATGGATGATAATCCTCGGATTGGGATTCTTTCTCCAAAAATTCACTATTTTGATCAACCTGGTATGCTGCAATATGCAGGCTACACACCCATGAATTACTATATGGCAAAAAACCATTGTGTAGGGCAGTTTGAAACAGATCACGGGCAGTATGATCAGGAAAGTGGTCCTACGGGATATGCGCACGGTGCAGCAATGATGGTACGACGGGAAGCTATTGAAAAAGCAGGATTTATGAGTGAGAATTACTTTCTGTATTACGAGGAGCTCGACTGGTGCGAAAAAATAAAAAGAGCTGGTTATGAGGTTTATACGAATCTAAGGACTCTTATCTATCACAAAGAATCGGTTTCAGTTGGTAAGCGATCTGCATTAAAGGAGTACTTTATGACAAGAAACAGAATATTGTTTATCCGTCGTAATGCTCCCGGATTCAGATTCTTTATTTTTTGCTTCTACTTTCTGCTTACTGTTGTACCCAGGAATTTGCTCCTGTATTTAAAAAATAAGGAAACGCATTTTATACCGGTATTCTTTCAGGCCATTTTCTGGCATTTTAAAAATGGTGTTAACAGTTCAGACCTAGGTTTCAAGATTAACTCAACAAAATGAAAATTTTATTCTGGCTCAGTCTATTCATTGTATTTTACACTTATGTTGGTTATGGAATTGTGCTATATGTACTCGTCAGGCTTCGGATTTCTATTACAGGAAAGCGAAAGGTCCTAGAACCAGGGGAATACATGCCGACGGTAACACTCATCGTCGCTGCGTATAATGAAGAGAGTATCATGGAGGAGAAGATACAGAATACGCTGGCTCTTGATTATGAGAATGATAAGTTACACTTGTTGTTCGTAACTGACGGATCTACTGATGCGTCTGCCGAGATTGTTGGCCGTTATCGCGGTATTATAGACCTGATGCATTCGACGGAGCGTAAGGGGAAAATTCATGCTATACACCGCGCCATGGATGCTGTTACATCGGAGATCGTTATTTATACTGACGCCAATACGTTTCTGAATAAGGAAGCATTGAAACTGATCGTCCGGCATTATGCGGATAGGGAAGTGGGAGCCGTATCCGGTGAAAAGCGTGTAATACAGGATGATTTTTCAGATGCCACGGCAGGGGAAGGTTTTTATTGGAAGTATGAGTCTACCTTGAAAAAGTGGGATTCGGAGTTGTATTCGGTTGTTGGTGCTGCTGGAGAGCTTTTCAGTGTGCGTCGTTCACTGTACCAACATGTGGAATCGGATACGATTCTGGATGATTTCATGATTTCAATGCTGATTGCTAAGCAGGGATATCGCATTATTTATGAACCCGATGCTTATGCCTCCGAGCAGTCATCGGATAATATCACGGAAGAGCTGAAACGCAAGGTGCGCATTGCGGCAGGAGGAATTCAGTCTATTATGCGTCTGCTACCACTTTTAAATCCATTCCGGTATCCTGTATTGAGCTTTCAATACATAAGTCATCGTGTATTACGCTGGACGATCACACCATTTCTGTTGTTCATATCTTTGATCCTGAACGTGCTGATTTGTATGGATGATCCGGATCTGTTGTACCTGTTCTTATTGTTTATGCAAGTCCTTTTTTACGTGATGGCACTGGCAGGTTGGTTCCTGGAAAAGCGGAGGATTAAAGTGAAAGCATTGTTTGTCCCTTACTATTTCTGTATGATGAATTACGCTGTCTTAGCCGGGATCAACAGATACTTTGCAGGAAGCCAGAGTGCCGTATGGGAGAAAGCAAAAAGAAAAACACCTTGAATGACAGAAGCTTCCCAGCCTTTTAGGCTGAGAAGCTTCTGTATAGGGCTAATTATATAGCTGATAATCTTTTCGACTCGTTTTCCAGAATAGGTATAATGGGCAGCAATTCCGCTGAAATATTCTGATATGCCTGCCTAAGTACTTCAAATTCAACTTTTGCCTTGATATCCCTCTCCAGTTGATCTACTTTTGGTCGTATCGTCGTCAGTCCTGCCATGGTAAAAGAAGGTTTTAAACCATGTACAATGCTGGCGGACTCTTCCAGATTTTCTTCATCTAATGCTGCTTCCAGTGAATGCCATCGTGGCATAGAGTCGCTGAGGAATGCATCAAATATAAGGTGTATGATATTCGCATCATCACCATAAACCTGATTTAAATAATTGATGTCTAATGCCGGATTTATTTGAAGGGTCATTCTGAAAGCAAATGAAAAAGTTGTCGGTTTTAAATTTTTACAAAGTAAGAAAAAGTATTCATTAACTACTGTAGAAATTATTCGCCGACTCAATACACATTCTCAAATTTACTGAATGGTATCCTTCACTGCTTCAGCTGATTCTTCTTTGGATGGTTGTTTAGCCTCCTCTTTAGCCTTACGTTTAAAGTATCTGCGAAACAGGAAGTTAGACCTTAATGCCTCCATGTTTTCATCCAGCTTTTCAGTACTGCTTTCCAGATTCTGCAGTGTTCCTTTCAGGTTGGATGCTGTTTTTTCGTCATGCAGTAATACTCCAAGAGGACTTGTTGTGTTCGAATTAAGTTCTGCTGTTGTCGATTTCAGGTTATCAACCATCACACCAGCTGAAGATACAGTTTCGTTCAATTTTCCGATGGTTGATCGGATATCTCTCATAATGACCGTATCAGTGGCAAAATCATTCGCAAGCCCTCCCTTTTGGTTCAATTTGGAAGTGAAGCCTGCCAGAGATGCTGTTAATGTTTGTGCGTTTACGGATGCTTTTTTAAGCGCGCCCAATGTTTGATCCACGTCATTGTAAAGCCTTTCGTCATTCAAAAGCATACCTACGGTACCTTTACCTTCCAGGATGTTTTTACTGATTGTTTTGAATGCGCTGGTAATTCCCAGGAGGTTTTTATTGTTTTCTGAAAGTACAGCAAGCATTTCTTCGGTACTTTCTATTTTCTCTACCGCAAGTTGATCGCCATCTTCAATGGCCGGTACTTTCTGCGTACCACCGTATATAACAATGATTTTATTACCAATTAATCCGTCTGTACTTATTTTGGCTTTGGCATTTTTTCTGACAAACTCCTGAGACTTTTCCTCAATATTCATAATAACCTCTACCTGAGAGTTATCCAGGAAACGGATCTTTTTAACCGTGCCGATTTTTACACCGGAATACCAAACGTTATTTCCTTGTTTAAGGCCATTTACGTCATGAAAAATACTTTTGACAGCTATACTGGTAGCAAATACCTTCTTCATACTGCCAATCGTGAGCACCCCGACCACAAAGATGAGAATTCCTATAATTACAAACAGACCTACCGTGATAGAGCGTTTTCTGGCTGATGTTTCCATTCTTATTGTATAAAATTATAATCGTAAAAACTTTTAATTCTTTCATCATTCTCAGCAAAGACCTCTTCAAACGGACCTTGCTTTGTAAAGTGACCGTCAAGAAGCATAGCGATTCTGTCTCCCGTCTGGCGAGCGCAGGTAAGGTCATGTGTAATGATGATGGCACTTGTATGGAATTTTTCCTGTACTTCGTTGATTAACTCGTTAATTTCAATACAGGTGATCGGATCCAAACCGGCTGTTGGCTCATCGTAAAGCATAATTTCAGGCTCAAGAATGAGGGTACGTGCAATCCCGATTCTTTTCCGTTGCCCACCTGATAATTCGGATGGTGCCTGATTAATCGTTTGCAGTAAACCTACGGCATCCAGAACGCTTTCGACTTTTTGATTGATATCTGCACGCGAAAGCCCTTCCACATTTCTTACGAGCGGAAATTCCAGATTTTCACGAACAGTCATACTGTCGTACAGTGCGCTGTTCTGAAAGGAGAAGCCAATCTTAAGCCGAAGCTGGCGTAATTCCTTTTCACCTAATTCCGAAACTTCCTGTCCCAATACGAGGGCTGAGCCTCTGTCTTGTTTCAGCAATCCTACCAGAATTTTGATCAACACAGATTTTCCTGTTCCTGAACGCCCAAGAACGACTACGTTTTCTCCCTTACTCACTTCCAGGTTTACCCCACGTAGTACGTGAAGGTCGCCAAACGATTTGTATAAATCTCTGACAGAAATAACTTGTAAATTGTGATCTATGGTTTTTGCCATGTCTATACTCTGAAATAATTCGAAACCTGAACGATAATAACTTCCTCAATAAAAATGAGAAACATGGAGATAACTACAGATGCATTAGCTGCTTTTCCTACTCCCTCAGTACCCTTGCTTGCATTATATCCCTGGTAGCAACCCACAATTCCAATTGTGAATCCATAAGCTATGGCTTTCATTAGTGAAGTTCCGATATCCAGAAATGTGATCTGTTCAAAAGCATTTTCGAAGAATGCTATAAAACTTGTGCCTTCATTGAGTGTCACATTCAAAAAGGCGCCCATTAAACTAACCATCGTACAGTAGAACATAAGGATAGGTATCGTAATTGTGCTTGCAAGTACCCGTGTAACGACCAGGAATTTGAAAGGATTAACTGCCGACACTTCCATTGCATCAATTTGTTCAGTTACCCTCATGGACCCTAATTCCGCACCAATACTTGATCCTACTTTTCCGGAACAGATGAGTGCTGTTACTAATGCTGCAAGTGCTCGTACAATGGCAATTGAAACCAAAGACGGGAGCCAGGATGTGGCTCCGAATTCTGCCAGGGATGGACGTGATTGTTTAGTAAACACCATTCCGGTAATGAAACCCGTTAGGCTGATGAGAAGCAGCGCTTTGTATCCGATCGCATAGCACTGTTTTACCAGTTCCGGGAATTCCATTCTTCCGCGAAATGCCTCTCTGAAAAAACGCAGAAAGAATACATAACCATTATATACCGACAGAAATGCGTAGTCGAGTCTTTTTGTAAATACTTTTTCCTTTGAGCTCATTAAATTTCGTTTAACGACTAAAATAAACTTGTAACTGTTAATAATATACTTTTGGCTTTCATGAGCCGGTATTGTCTGTCAGCGTAGATGTGTGAAGATGTGCCGACAGGCTTCTGCTCTCAAACCAACGCATTCTGTAAGCGTTCATCGCTGTTTTACCCAATTGGTTCAATAAACGGTAATTCACAATCAAACCAACTGCCGCACCTATTCCGGGAATAAGTTGAGCCATTTTCGCTAAATCAATATAGTCTCTGTATTCTTGCTGAAACCCTTTCCAATCGAATTGATGAATGTCTTCCGGAAGTACGGCTGCTTTGGAATCCCAATTTTTTATTTGTTCAAACACCCTTTGTCTGGTCTTCTGGCTTGAGAATGCAAGTTGAAAAATATGGAGAATGAAAAGGCGTTCCCGATAGTCATCAATAGGTTTTCCGTATAAAGAGGCAATATCGAAAAGTAATTTCATTTTAATACCAATCAGGATCGGGAACTCTGCCAGAGCGAGCATGAATCCCCCGGCACCTGTAATACCTCCTTCAGCGGCACCTGCCCTTTTATAAAATTCTATTCTTTCCTTTACTGCATATTCAGCATGTTCCATCGACTTGAAAAGTACATTGCGTGTCGTAGTAAAACCTGCGCCATAGAGGACACCACGGGTCATTTGCTTGATACTGGCAGTAATGACTTCATGCACACGATCGGGGATCACATTATTGATTCTGTCCTGTACATTTTTGGACAGCTTGTTTAACCCGGAAGGGGGCTTTTGCATCTTTTCCTGCCATTTCAGCAACTCGTGCTGTATGTTTTCTTCGTATTCATTCATGGTGTTGTGGGGCAAATGTATGAAAAAGCAGTTGCGCAGGAAAGTCCGATTCTCATGGCTTCTTACTCCAAACAAAAATCGTTCCAGATTTTAAACAGCAACTTATGCTGAAATATGTAACCAGGGGTTGCTGTGATATGGTTTCTTCGTTGTTAGAAATAATCATACAGAGCAATAACAGAAATTGCGGTAATACTAATCTAAAACTTAGGAAGGTTACCTAACTTGTGGTTGTGTTAACGAAATCTTAAAACACGATGTCTAATATTAATATCATTATTGAGGAGCGCCCTGCTGACATAGGGAATTTTCTGGTGGGTCGATTACTTCCATTCCGTAATAAGCGAATGGTAGGACCTTTCATATTTATTGATCACATGGGGCCGGCCAATCTCAAAGATTATCAGAACATTGATATAGGCCCTCATCCTCATATAGGATTGTCTACTTTGACCTATCTTTTTGATGGAGCGATCTTGCACCGCGATACGCTGAATAACCATGTAGAAATTACACCCGGACAAGTAAACTGGATGACGGCCGGAAAAGGAATTGTTCATTCCGAAAGAACTCCGGAGCGACTACGGCATACGGATAAAGAATTGCATGGTTTACAGATATGGGTTGCTTTGCCGAAAGAACTGGAGCAAATGGACCCTGAGTTTTACCATGCTGAAGCGAATGCTATTCCGTCTTGGGAAGACGGTGGAGTTCGCTATAAATTAATTGCAGGAGAATTTCTTGGAAGAAGGTCTCCTGTTCCGGTTTACAGCAAATTGTTTTTGATTGAACTGAAAACAGAAACACGTAAATCGGTTAACATCGGTAAGGATCTGTTTGGAGAGGCAGGCATGTATATATTGGAAGGAGGTGTGGAAAGCGAAGGTATTTTACACGAACCCAAACGAATTCTGGTGGCCAAGGACAGTTCCTTATGTGAATTTGTGATGGAAGCTGGTACAACGGTTTATATTTTTGGTGGAGAACCTTTTCCGGAAGAACGTTTGATCTACTGGAATTTCGTAGCAACCAACCGCGAACTGATAGAAGCTGCAAAACTGAATTGGCAACAGCAAAATTATCCTGCTATAGAAGGAGAAACGGGATACATACCCTTACCGGAACCGGTATTAAAGTTAAAAGCAGATTAACCATAGTCCGCTTCAGATTTTATGGCGGTGGGGGGAAGTATATCTTCAATGTATATTTCCCTTCCACTGTCCAGCAGGTTTATAAATGCTCTGGCATCTTTTCCCAGTAATTCTTTAAAATGTTTACCCCGGTTCAAATCAAAATGCCATTGCCAAACCATTTCAGGGGATATAATGAGGTAATTGAGCTCTTCCATAACGTCAGCTGTTTATTATTCAAATATATGGAATATTTCCATATATTTGGATAATGTCCAAATTGTGCTTTTGTTATGTATATTTTACTTTATCAGTTAAGATAAGTAAGAGCGTTTTGAAGCGATACTCTTTCATGGGATGTATCGAAGATACTCTGCCCGTTCTTAACAACAAGTATCTGTGGCGATTGATGCTCAACATGAAATGTATGTGCGATAAACTGCGATTCTCTGCGGTTGCTGATGACATCTACAATGTAGATTGGCAGGTCTAGATTACTTTGGCCGGTTACTTCCGACTTCAGCTGTCTGTAAGTCATCAAGCTCGTCATGCAACGTGGACTATGTTTATATATGATAGCGGTTTCATCTGATTGGGCGATACCCTGTATCTGCTCTTCACTTGTAATGGTAATCCAGTTCATATTAATTATTAAAGCTAATTGGCGTTTCGTTAGTTAACAAAGAATCTAAATTTTCATTCCAGTTGTCCAAAACAGAATAATGTCACTGTTGATGCTACGAGGATTACACAAATGCGCTTTCACCCGTAATGGCTCTCCCTACAATCAGTGAATTAATTTCCTTTGTTCCTTCATAGGAATAAATAGCCTCTGCATCGGCTACGAATCTGGCGATGTCGTACTCCAGTAAGATACCGTTCCCTCCGAAAAGTTCTCGGGCATGGTCAACGATGGATCTCATGCGCAGCGTACAGAATACCTTGGCCAGGGATGCATGTTCATCGGTGATGTTGCCTTCATCTTGTAATTGAGATAGCCTGTGTACCATGGTTTGCATGGCCGTAAGATCGCCGAGCATGGTTACCAATAAATCCTGCACCAACTGGAAACTTGCAATGGGCCGGCCAAACTGCTTACGCTCCATGGTGTATTTCAATGCCAGTTCGTACGCTCCACGTCCGCAACCAACAGCCTGCCAGGCAACACCGGCGCGCGTCATACGCAGCACTTTAGCTGTATCCTTAAAAGAATTGGCGTTCTGAAGTCTGTCCACCTCGCTGACACGGCAGTCGGTAAGGGTGATTAGCGCATTTTGTACCGTTCTGAGCGCCATTTTATCCTCCATTTTTTCAGCTTTAAAACCCGGATTATCTTTTCTGACGATAAATCCTTTCACCTGATTGTCTTCTGGGTTTCTTGCCCAGATGATCGTAATATCTGAAAATGTGGCATTGCCGATCCATTTTTTTTGACCGTTCAAAATCCATTCATCACCTTCTCTGCGGCAGGTTGTAGTGAGTCCTCCGGCAGCAGCTGAGCCTACTTCCGGTTCGGTGAGACCAAATGCGCCGATTATCTCCATACGCTGCATGAGTGGCAGCCAGTATTGTTTTTGTTCTTCCGATCCACAGAGGTAGATAGATCCCATAGCCAGTCCGCTGTGAACACCGAAAAATGTAGAAATTGAAGAATCAATGCGGGCCATTTCCATGGCAATGAATCCCTCCAGAAGCGAGGATTTTCCCGCACAGCCGTAGCCTTTGTAGGTAAGCCCGCATATGTCCAGCTTAGCCATCAATGAGATGATGTGCATAGGAAAGTGCGCCTTGTTCCAATATTCATTGGCTATAGGTTTAATCTCCGTTTCCATAAACTCCCGTACTTTCAGTTGGATCGCTCTTTCTTCCGCAGACAAAGTTTTACTTAAATCATAAAAATCTCCGTTAACTTCCGGTTTAGGGCGTTTGTCGCCGGAGCCTGCCTGCATGAATTTCAGCATTTTCGCCAAATCTTCCTCACTCATTTTTGACACTGTGCCCATGAGTTTGTTGAGGTCAACTTTCTGAGAAAGCTTGTGTACCGCCGCCAGATCTATATTTTTAAGAATGTTTCTTATCTGAGAAAATGAATCGAACAGGCCCATGTATTTCTGAATTTTAAGATGGAAATAATGTTACTTTTTACTAAAAGTAAAGCCATCCGGAAATCTCTTCAATGTGAAAATGATATCTTCATGGCTATACGTTTTATCTTACATCAGAAAAAATCAGACCAGACGGTAAGTGGGGTAGGGTATGCGGAAGCTCTGCAGGTTTGCTCAGAGAAGGGGCAAGGTCAGAAAGAAAAAAAGCAAATGGCGGGTGCGGCTCCCTGACCATTTACCTTATATTTAAAAGCGAAATTAAACAATACCCTGGGCAAGCATTGCATCAGCCACGCGCACAAAACCACCAATGTTGGCTCCTTGTACGTAGCTCATTCTGCCGTCGGGCGTATGTCCGTACTTTGTGCAGGTCGCATGTATATTGAACATGATGTCCTGCAATCTTTGATCAACTTCCTCACGGGGCCATGACAGGCGCAGTGAGTTTTGAGACATCTCCAGACCAGAAACTGCTACTCCACCAGCATTTGCTGCCTTGCCAGGAGCATACATAATGTCTTCATTTTCGAATACAGCGATGGCTTCGTTGGTACATGGCATATTCGCACCTTCCGCTACGAGCTTACAACCGTTTTTGATCAGCAATCTGGCATCGTCTTCGGTCAGCTCGTTCTGTGTGGCATTAGGCAATGCAATGTCGCAAGGAACTTCCCAGGGTTTTCTGCCTTCTACATATGTACAACCAAACTTATCCGCGTATGATTTTATGCGTCCACGTACTTCATTTTTCAGATGCATGATGTATGCGAATTTCTCCGAATCGATACCTGTCTCATCATAAATATATCCCGCTGAATCAGAAAGTGTCACCACTTTTGCGCCGAGTTCAATGCATTTTTCCAGCGTATACTGAGCTACATTACCCGAACCGGATATGACAACTGTTTTTCCCTTAATGCTATCCTTACGGAGTTTCAGCATTTGTTCTACGAAGTAAACAACTCCGTATCCGGTTGCTTCGGGACGAATCAAACTTCCCCCATAGCTTGCTCCTTTTCCGGTAAGAACTCCGGTGAATTCATTTTTAAGTCTTTTGTATTGTCCGAACAAAAATCCGATTTCACGGCCTCCAACGCCAATGTCTCCGGCAGGAACGTCGTTGTCGGAACTGATATGACGGAATAATTCAGTCATAAAGCTTTGGCAAAACATCATCACTTCACGGTCTGATTTGCCTTTCGGATCGAAATCTGATCCTCCCTTTCCGCCACCCATGGGTAGTTGCGTCAGGCTGTTTTTGAAGGTTTGCTCGAAAGCAAGAAATTTCAATGTACTCAGATTGACCGATGGATGAAATCTCAAGCCACCTTTGTAAGGACCGATGGCGCTATTGGCCTGTACACGGTAACCGCGGTTCACCTCGATTTCGCCCTGGTCATTAATCCACGGAACACGGAAAATGATAACCCTTTCCGGCTCAACAATCCTTTCAAAAATTTTTGCTTTCTGATAGACCGGTTTGTCTTCCAGGAAAGGAACGATTGATTCAGCTACTTCCTGAACTGCCTGATGAAACTCATTTTCTCCCGGGTTGCGATTGATAACGCCGGACATAAACGCTTGTACTTTATCCACTTTTCGATTGTTTTATAATGTAGTCAAAAAACCAAGGGGGAGGGTGGGTATCATGGCGAATTTATACAACAGCCCCTACAATACACAAAATGAAATAGAAAAACAGAAGTTGAAGCACAAAATCACGTCGGTCTGAAAGATACCTAAATCGGTAAATTTTGTATGGAAACCTGGATTGTAAGATTATTTCTAACCATAGTTAGTCGAGATGTATCCCAGATAGGAGTTATTTGCTATGTATTTTAAATTCAAATCTTACATCTAAATTTTTTAATATATTCTGATCTGTTCGTTGTTTTCAAGAAGCATTTGTGGAATATGTCCGCAAATTCCTTTATGTAAGGCATCAATCAGTCGAGATTTTACTTGTTCTCTGTTCACTACCAAACAGACCTCGCGAGCAGGCTCAGGATATCGAAAATGTCGGATATGCTTTTTACGTTCTTCTGATAATTCTGCTACTGCAAGTTCAGGTAATATAGTGATGCCACCATTGCGATCAACCATACGTATCAGCGTTTCAATGCTTCCTGATCGATAATTAAAGCTATTCCCAAACTGGCTACTTTTACTTAATTCACAAAGTCGCTGTATCTGGGTCCTGAAACAGTGTCCTTCTTCAAGCAACCAAAGTTCGTTAGGTTCAATGTCACCCGGCAGAATGTACTGTTTGTTATACAGGAGTGTATTGGCCGAGACATAAGCGTAAAAGCGCTCTTTATACAAATGAATCTCCTGCAAGCTATTTTCTCCCGATAGTGTTGCTACAATTCCGACATCAATATTACCTGTTTTCAACTCAGATATAATCCGTTCAGTTGTCATTTCCGACACGTGAAGCCTGATGTGTGGATATGCTTCTATGAAGGGCTGTACAACATGTGGAAGTAAATACGGAGCAATAGTAGGTATGATTCCGATACGAAGTTCTCCGGAAAGGTCTCCATTGAAATGTTTGGCAATTTCATTGATACGGCCGGTTTCGCGTAGAATAATCTTTGCCTGATCAATAATTTGTCTCCCGACACCTGTAGGAACAATAGGCTGTTTTGTCCTGTCAAAAATCTTGATTCCCAATTCTTCTTCCAACTTACGAATCATCATAGAAAGAGTTGGTTGTGTTACATGGCAATGTTCTGCCGCCTGTACAAAATGCCTGTGATTATCTACGGCTACAATATATTCAAGTTGCTGGATGTTCATTTTTGTAATTTGGACTGCTGCAGAGTTATAAATTTGCTCTATGCAAATGTAAGTAATAATTGGTTTTGTTGATTTTTTTCGATCCGGTCTGCATGCGTGAGCAGGCTGAGCGGTGAATTGGTTATGTGTTTCTGTTACCTATATCGTTCAGACTAAATGTGGCATCAAACCGAATTCTTTACTTCATATATACACAATACCATTACTTCCTGTTATTTTTACAAAGCATTAAAACTATCACTCACTTTAAATTCTGTAAGCATGAAAAAGTTAAAAGCACTGTTGGTAGCGGCATTTCTTGTAGTCGCAGGTAATGCCTTCGCACAAACTGCAACACCAGCTACGTCTACACCAGCTAAAAAGGAAATTAAAACCAAAAAAGACGGTACTCCTGATAAACGTTACACCGAAAACCAGAAATTAAAGAAGGATGGTACTGCCGACAAGCGTTTCACAGAAAACAAAAACCTGAAGAAAGACGGTACTCCGGACAAACGCTTCAATACATCCAAAGGAGAAACAGCCAAAACTGCTAAGAAGAAAAACTAATTTTGAATAAAATTTAGGGTAAGCGCCTGACTTGTTGTCATCTTGATGAACAACAAAGCCAGGCGCTTATTTTTGTGATGATATGAACACAGTTTCAGTATGAATGTTGCCGAATCAGCAGAACAAAACCTTAGTAAAGACAGAGAACACGAATTTGAAATCGTTTTTAAAAAACACTTCAAAGGACTGCATGCTTATGCCTGCACAATTTTGCATGATGAGGTAATGGCCGAGGAAATGGTCCAGAATGTTTTTTGCCGTTTGTGGGAAAAAACGGAACAGATTGAGATAAGAGAATCTGTAAGCGGCTATCTGTACCGGTCTGTCTATCATGAAAGTCTGAATTACATCAAGCATTTAAAAGTAAGAGACGCCTACCAAACCTATGCGGCAAGTCAGATGGAAAATACTAATAACACGGCGCACAACATTGAACTGCGGGAGCTGGAAGAGAGACTGGATGTGGCATTAAAAGAACTGCCGGAAAAGTGCCGTACCATTTTTCAGATGAGCCGTTTTGAAGAATTGAAATACCAGGAAATTGCTGATCGACTTGAACTTCCGGTCAAAACCGTCGAAAACCAAATGGGGAAGGCGCTGAGACTGCTGCGCATCAAACTGGTTGATTTCCTTCCGGCTTCGTTTTTATTATTTTTCTTAGGCTAACTGATACAGATGGTCATGAACACAAACCCAAATCACATCATGGATGATCTTCTGGTGAAATGTATACTGAATGAAGCCACAACAGCTGAACAGGAAAAGGTCGAGCAATGGCGGGCTCAACATTCTGAAAATGAAAAGTATTACAATCACTTCAAACTGATATGGCAACAGAGCAGAGAGCTTGCTGCGACAAGCAATGTCAATGAAGAAGAAGCCTGGAAACGTTTCAAAAAGCGTACGACTGAAAATGAAACTACTGTTATTGAATTGAATCGCAATAAGCAGAATTACTTGTTCAGGATAGCTGCTGCTATGGTTATTATGACGGGAGTCGGATGGGCGGTATACTTCTCGATGTTCAGAAATCGTCCGGAAGAGTTGATGACTGTAAAGGCGGGTTCGGAGGCGCTGACCGATACTTTGCCGGATGGTTCAGTCGTAACGCTGAATCGCAGGTCTTCTATATCGTATCCGGAAGGTTTTGCTCACGGAGCCTCGCGATCTGTCACACTAAGAGGAGAAGCTTTCTTTGATGTTCAGCCTGATAAGTCAAAGCCATTTGTGATCACAGTTAATGACGTAACTGTGACTGTAGTAGGCACATCATTCAATATAAAAAGTAACGATAGTATTACAGAGGTGATTGTAGAAACAGGGCTTGTGGAAGTGGAGAAGTCGGCGGCGAAGGTGAAGCTGGAGCCACATCAAAAAGTAATCGTAGCTAAAGAAAATAGCCAGCTCAAAAAACAGCAGAATGATAACGAGCTTTACAAATATTACCGAACGGGCAAACTGGTGTGTCATGATATTCCGCTATCCGAGGTGATCTCAAAGCTGAGTGAAATGTACAAAGCGAATATCGTTGTAGAAAATCAGAATTGGGGGAAACAAAAAATCAATACAACTTTGGAGCTTAAATCACTGTCTGCAGATTTACACGTGATCAGGGAAACATTCCCAGTCATAATAGAACAGCATGGTGATACTATGTTTCTTAAATAGTACTAAGGTTTGTAATGAAATATTTTTCCTTCATAGAAGTAAGGACAGGACTACTGGCTGTATTTTTTGCGGTCAGTAGTTTGTCATTTTGCAGTGCTCAGAAATTACTGAATCAGGTTGTGAGCATTACAGCCAATAAACAGCGCGTTTCGGAGGTACTGGCTAATTTAAGTGCCCAGGGTGATTTCTATTTCTCTTATAACACATCCTTCATACCCGGAGATAGTATCGTTACCTTATCTGTCCAGAATAAGCCTTTGAAGCATGTGCTTGATCGACTGCTTGCGGGCAATTATATGTATAAAGAAACTGGCAAATACATCATTGTTCAGCCGGCTCCACAGGATAAACATAGTTATATCACCGGTAGTATTCACGATGCAGAGACAGGCAGGCCAGTTGACTTTGTAAGCATTTATTCCAAAACATTTCTGATATCGACGATGAGTCAGGATGACGGTGGTTTCAGGTTAAAGCTTCGGGATCCTACTTTCCCGTTGGAGCTCATTGTCAGTAAAATCGGATATGCAGATACACTGATCGTTGTGAAAAATGATAGTGATACAAGGCTGAATCTGCAACTTGTTCCCAAAGCCGTTGATCTGGACGAAGTGATGGTATATAATAGTGCTGGAGATCGCACCTGGCTTGCACGGTTGTTTGTTTCTTCCAAGTTAAGGGAGCAGAGCCGTAACATTGGTCGGTTCTTTGTTGCTTTGCCATACCAGGCATCACTCACACCGGGACTGGGCACACACGGACGAATGAGTGGGCAGGTAACCAATAAATTTTCAATGAATTTGCTGGGTGGGTATACAGCAGGTGTGAATGGATTTGAAATAGCCGGAGGTTTCAATATCAGTAAAAGCCATGTACGTGTTGCACAAATGGCCGGGATATTCAATATTGTAGCAGGATCTGTGCAGGGCGTACAGATAGCCGGGTTTCATAACCATGTATTGGATTCGCTTTCCGGAGTGCAATTGGCAGGTTTTGGAAATCTGGTCAATAAAGAAATGCGTGGTTTGCAGGTCGGGGGCTTTTTTAATGCTGCAGGAACAAGGTTGAAAACAGATTCTCTGACGCAGGCAATACAGATCGCCGGTGGTATTAATTACGTCAGGTATCCCATCAAAGGTGCGCAGATTTCGGGCGGAGCTAACATTGCAAAGTGTAATTTTTACGGCGCGCAAATCAGTGGCATACTGAATGTGGCAAATAGGAAAGCCAGTGGTTTACAACTTGGTGCTGCAAATTATGCAAAATATCTCAGGGGCGTCCAGATTGGTGTGGTGAATGTGGCGGATAGTTCTTCCGGTTACAGTTTTGGTCTGATCAACATTGTCAAACATGGAAAAGGTGTTGTTTCGGTTTACACCAATGAATCTGCTTTAACCAATGTCTCCTGGAAGACAGGGACTAGTAAATTGTATAGTATTCTAAATTTTGGAGCAGACTGGCGATTGGATAAAAAGGTCTACTTATTTGGTTACGGACTCGGGAAAGAATTTAATATCAACCGCAGTTTGGCCGCAGCAGTTGAGCTGTCCAGCAGTAATGCCTACACAGGAAATATTAATGAAATGCCTGGAATTATTCGTTTACAGACCTTGCTCAATCTCCATCTTCATAAGAGACTCCTGCTTTCTGTTGGTCCGGCCTGTTCTGTCATGATTGAAAAGCAAATGGAAAGGCTCAGCGGATTTGGAGCATATCCTCCTTTATCTTCACTGAGCTTTGACATCGGGAAATCCTCTTCCGGCTGGCTGGGATGGCAATTTGGGCTTGTTTGGGAATATAGTAAGGTGCTATAAAAGAAAGATTTAATTAATAAGTAAATAAAATTTTGAAAAATATTCTGCTGAAAATTTAGGGTAAGGTCCAGTGATGGTGTCGGTACTTCGCATACAGGAAGAACCACCCGATTGAAGGCCTGCAATGGGGGGCTTACCTGCTATGTGTTTGAACAAATGAGCATTAATCACAAACACAATGAAAAAGATATCAGCCATTTTCGTATTCCATATACTTTTCTCCATTTCATCATTAGCATTCAGTCAGTCCGACAGCATCAGGCAGGTACATGTCGGAATTGTTTATCCGATCAGTTCCAATGGCGTAAAAGCGGCCGATTATTCCAATCGTTTCTCGCTTCATACTATCGCCGGCGTATCTGATAACGAGCTGGCCGTTGCCATTGCAGGTGGTGTCAACATCATCAAAGAAAATTCCAAAGGAACGACTATAGCAGGAGCCGTGAATCTGATTGGCAATACTGCTTATGGAGCACAAATCGCGGGGTTTTCCAATATCATCAGACATGAAGCTTCGGGAGCTCAGGTGGCAGGATTTATGAATCTTTCGGGAAGTGCGGAAGGTGTACAAATCTCAGGGTTTTCCAACATTACCAGAGGTCATGCAAAAGGTTTGCAACTGTCAGGATTTATGAACAAAGCCGAGCATGCAGACAATCAGATTGCTGGTGGAATCAACATCGCCAAAAAAGTAAAAGGCATTCAGTTGGCAGGACTGATTAATATTGCTGACAGTAGCGATTATCCTATCGCAATATTGAATTTTATCAAAACCGGAGAAAAAACGATTAGCTTATCCCTAGATGAAACTCTTACTACCATGGCTACTTTCCGATCCGGAGGTCGCGTGATGTATGGGATTCTGGGAGTAGGCTATAATCTGACTGACGACAACAAATCACTGTTTGGAATAGAATCCGGTTTGGGTGCTCATATTACGGTAGCTGACCGTTTCAGGATCAATACTGAAATTGTTTCCCAGCAATTATCCGATTTTAAAAAGGGAAGTTATTCCAAACACCATGTGAGGATACTACCTTCCTACAGATTGGGTAAAATAGAGGTTTTTGCCGGTCCTTCTATCAATTATGTGAATTATACTCAAGAACGTGGCTACGGTTTCAGAAGTAACTATCTGTGGAGTAAGAGTGGTCATAGAGACTTTCAGGGACTATACTTGGGCGTTACGGGTGGAATTCAGATCATTTTATAATGGATTACATTATCAGCACCCGCATTAGGACCAGACTGATGCGTATTATTCTGCCTCAATGGCAATTTGGTTTCAGATTGTTAAGGATGGCTTGTCATATCATTTCTTCCTTGGCTTATTTGGTTTTCGTATACTTATATCCGTATCGAAGAAAGGTGATTAACAACAACATCATGCGCTCCTTCCCATCGGTATCATCTGAGGAAAGAGAAATATTTCTGAAAAGGTACTACCAGCACCTGGCTGATCTTTTTACAGAATTTTTCCTGATTCATTTTGGCTCTGAACAAGCCGTGAATCGTTTGGTCAGATACGAAAATCCTGGTTTTCCAGGCAACATTTTAAATGAAGGGAAAGATGTCGTTATTCTTGCTTCCCATTATGGAAACTGGGAATACCTGCTCTCGTTACCTGATGTTGTCGATTGTGAAGTTATTACCGGCTATTCCCCTGTTGGATGGAACTGGCTGAATAAGTTGCTTAAAAATATGCGCAGCAGATATGGAATGAGGCTGATTGACAAGAAGGATTGGTATAAGCACTGTCTTTGTCATCAGAGTGATAAGCCTACCGTTTATTTGTCTGTCACCGACCAGCGTCCCGTGCGTAAAACACAGGATACAGTCTCTTTTCTTAATCAACAAACCTTTGTGCAATGTGGTGGGGCAAGGCTTGCTGAACGAAAATCCGCAGCCACATTTTATCTGGATGTGAGAAAAAGCAAACGTAATGTATACAGTTTCCGATTTGTGGAGTTGTCGGATGGTACAGCGAGTAAAGCAGAGATTACGGAACGCTATTTCTATTGTCTTGAGAAGACGATCAGGCATGAACCGGAGTTGTGGCTTTGGTCACACAACCGCTGGCAATTTCGTAGCAGGTCTTAGTAGTATGCCAAAGATGATTGTGTTGTATTAGTGGACAATCAGTTACATTTTACCTCACTTTGCCATTCTGGAGATGATCTTTAAATAGCTTACTTTAAGTGTATTAGGCATGAATAGGTCTTTCAGGTACTAAAATTTAACAGGGTACGTCAAACCAATTTATTACTAGATGGCTTACCGTATGAGAAAATTAGCATTAATGGGTTCGTTCGTGGCTATTGTGGCGTTGGGATGTAAGGATGATGAGAATGTAGTAACGGATCCGAATCCACTTCCGCTAGCTGAATTAAAGGTGACGACGTCACTATCAGGTGCCAATGAAGTGCCCGCCAATTCTTCTACCGCAGAGGGTTCTGTGGACGGAACACTGGATCAGGAAACCAGAATTCTTAGTTTGAATATTATGTATAGTGATTCGGCTGCCGCCGATTCCACTTCGGCCGATTCATTATTCCGACCGACCGCATGGCACATACACAAAGGTGCTGTGGATACAACCGGCGCCGTGGTGATTAATCTTGGAAGCACTTTTACAACTCCGTTTGCATTCAAAGATACACTTACCGAACAGCAGGTGGCTGACCTGAAAGCCGGGTTATACTATGTGAATATTCATACTGCCAGATTTCCTGATGGCGAAATCCGCGGACAGCTTAAAGCAGAGGAATAAAAAATGCTGATTTACTCAACGTTGTATAAAGATAAAAGCAGACGCTCCGGTGTCTGCTTTTTGTTTGTCAGATAATTAAGTGTTTGAATATAAGAATTTTGGGTAATCAAATCGTTCTTGACAACTTGTCAGGAAATTTTTATATTTGTTTAAATCAAACCGGAGCAGAAATGAAAACGATGACAGTGGGCGAGTTTAAAGCGCAATTTTCGGATGTGATTGAGCAGGTGAAGGCCGGAGAGAAAATTGCTGTGACCTTCGGAAAAAAGAAGGAGGTGATCGGGTATTTTACTCGGGAGACACAAATCGCAAAAAAGAATAAGCGGATTTTAGGAGTTCTGGAAAAGAAAGCAGTTGCTGTTTTTGATCAGAACTTTGAAATGACGGAAGAGGAATTCCTTGGAATATGAAATATTTGTTAGATACGCACACACTGATCTGGGCCATAATGGATACGGACAAACTTTCTGTTCAGGCCCGGAATATATTAGAGGATCCTGATCACGTGATTCTTGTCAGCGCTATAAGTTTTTGGGAAATAGCTCTGAAATTTTCAATCGGTAAACTTAGTTTGCAAGGCACTCTTCCTGAAGAGCTCCCAGCCATTGTTCATCAGATGAACTTTGGAACAATGGCATTAGACACAAAGGATGCATCCACCTATCATAGGCTGTTACCACTATACCACAGAGATCCATTTGACAGAATGCTTATTTGGCAAGCTATCAATGGTAGTCTAACCCTTGTTTCTAAGGATGAAAGGATGTCTGCTTACCGATCTGAGGGCTTAAAGGTTATTTGGTAACTGTAAGCATCAAAACTAAAAGAGCCGCCCCTTACGAGACAGCCCTTCTATCAAAAATCTTCAAATTTTCTATTAAAAAAGCTCCTTAGCCTTCGCAAGAGCCGTATCTAGACCGCTTGCATCTGAACCTCCGGCAGTTGCGAAGAAAGGTTGTCCGCCTCCGCCGCCACGGATTTCTCTCGCAAGTTCTTTCACAATTTTACCTGCGTTCAAACCTGTTTCCTGTACAATGTTCTCAGCGATGAATACCGATAGCTGAGGTTTCCCGGCCACGTCTGCACCTAATACTGCGATCAGATTTTCGACCTGATCTTTCAATTCGTAGGAAAGCTGTTTCAGAGAATCTGCTCCCGGAACATTTACCTTCTCAACAATCAGGTTAAAAGTTTTATGCTTTTCCATACCCGCGATCAGTTCCGCCTTCACCGATTGCAGCTTTTCGTTTTCCAAAGCAGCAATTTTCTTTTGCAGGCCATTGCGCTCTTCTACCAATCCTTCAACAGCTTTGATAAGATCAGTAGGGTTTTTCAATAGCTCTTTAACTTTGCTTAGTGTTTCTTCCTGCTGGCGCAACAGTTGCAGTGCTACCTCGCCTGTAACTGCTTCTACACGACGCACACCTGCCGAAACGGATCCCTCAGAAGTAAATTTGAACAAGCCGATTTCTCCGGTTGCCGGAACGTGTGTACCACCACAAAGTTCGAAAGAGAACTTCGGATCGAAAATGATAAGTCTTACAAAATCACCATACTTCTCTCCGAATGTCGCTGTAGCTCCTGCATCTAACGCTTGCTGAATAGGTACATTACGACGTTCGTCTAATGCTATATTTTCGCGGATTTTACTGTTTACGATATCTTCAATTTTTTTCAATTCCTCGTCGGTCACTTTCGAGAAGTGCGAGAAGTCAAAGCGCAATACTTCGTCGTTCAGATAAGAACCTTTCTGACCGATATGCGTACCTAATACTTCCCGCATAGATGATAACATCAAGTGAGTAGCAGTGTGGTTGGCTTTAATTTTCGCACGACGAATAGTATCGATTTTTGCAACCACATGTTCCGCCTGCTGCAAGGTATCGTCAAGATTCTTATCAGTAGAAATATGAACAAAAAGGTCGTTCTCCTTTTTAGTATCGGCGATTCTGATTGTTTTTCCACTTACCTCTAATACTCCCGTGTCACCTACCTGTCCACCCATTTCTGCGTAGAACGGCGTACGATCCAGCACAATATGGTATTCTTCACCAGCTTTTGTTTTCACCTTGCGGTACTTCACAATATTGCTGTGTGTTTCTTCAAAGTCGTAACCAAGGAATTCAACTCCTTCAGATTCACGCAATTCAATCCAATCAGTAGCTTCTTTGGCTGCATCCTGACGTGAGCGTTTTTTCTGCTCCTGAAGCGCATCCTGAAAACCAGTTTCATCAATCTGGAAACCTTTTTCTCTGGCGATAAGCGCAGTAAGGTCAACAGGGAAACCGAAAGTATCACTCAGTTCGAACACCTCGTCACCTGCGATTGTGTTCACACCGGCTTCTTTTTGCGCAGAGATGATCACGTCCAGGCGTTTAAGTCCTGATTCGAGTGTTCTCAGGAAGCTTTTTTCTTCTTCCAGAATAACTCTGGTTACGAATTCCTCCTGCGCTTTCAGTTCTGTAAATACATCTTTGAACTGCTCAGCCAGCACAGGTACCAGTTTGTGGAAGAATGGCTCCTGCAGTCCCAGATAAGAATAACCGTAACGTACAGCACGGCGAAGTATACGGCGGATTACATAACCCGCTTTTACATTGGATGGCAGCTGACCATCCGTAATTGCAAAAGAAACGGCACGGATGTGGTCTGCGATTACGCGCATGGCGATATCCGCAAACGGCTCATCATTGGCAGCATATTTTTTGCCCGACAGCGTCTCCAATACACCAATCGTGTTTTGGAATACATCTGTGTCATAATTTGACATTTTACTTTGAACAGCCATACAAAGGCGTTCGAAACCCATTCCGGTATCTACGTGTGTAGCAGGCAGAGGTATCAGCGAGCTGTCGGCTTTACGCTCAAACTGCATAAATACCAGGTTCCATATCTCCACTACCTGTGGGTGATCATTATTTACAAGAGATTTGCCTGACACTAACGCAAGATCAGCTTCAGGTCTCAGGTCAATATGAATTTCGGAACATGGTCCGCATGGACCTGTGTCGCCCATTTCCCAGAAATTATCTTTTTTGTTTCCCAGAATAATCCGGTCTTCACCAACGATTGGTTTCCACAAATCCCAGGCTTCCTGATCAAAAGGAACTCCGTCTTTGGAATCGCCTTCAAATACCGAAACATACATTCTTTCCTTTGGAAGTTTGTATACTTCTGTCAGCAGTTCCCAAGCCCAGCTAATTGCCTCTTTTTTGAAATAATCCCCGAAAGACCAGTTCCCCAGCATTTCGAACATGGTGTGGTGGTAGGTGTCAAAACCTACATCTTCCAGGTCGTTGTGTTTTCCTGATACGCGCAAACATTTCTGAGTATCCGCAATACGTGAGGAGGGAGGTGTGCCATTGCCAAGGAAAAAGTCTTTGAACTGCGCCATTCCCGAGTTGTTAAACATCAGGGTCGGGTCGTTTTTGGCCACAAGCGGAGCAGATGGCACGATTAAATGTCCTTTACTACGGAAAAAATCCAGAAAAGCCTGTCGTATTTGATGCGAAGTCATAAAATTATTTGCGTGTTGCGAGCAGGGTTATGCGATGTCCTGCATCTTTATTTTTTCGCAAATGTAATGAAAAAATAAAGCAGACCTTTAAAGCAAAATCACTTCAAAAGTCTGCTGCTTAATTTTCATGTCGTAATAGCTGCAAAATGGTGTACTTCAAGGTTCCTGATCACGTCATTACAGTTGGCGCAGGCATCCATCCCGCGTTGCTCAAACCACCTGCAACGGTTTCGGATTGGGCAGTGTTGCGGCGGATCCGAAAGAGGGCTGTTCATGCGTTCGATGATTGCACTTACGAGCCCGCACTGATGTGCGCTATCGTTCCATTGATGGCAACCTTTTTCAATGCACTTTCCTGCAAACCGGAACCGTTCCTCTGCTGCTCGTCCCTGTTGAGCTGTATCGACGAAAGTCTGATCTATGGTGATCGTCTCTTTCAGATAATCGATTTTTCCTTCGCTGTTCTGAATGCCGAACAATTTTGCCCCCGGCTTACTTACGTAGCTGGGGCATAACAAAGGATCTGTGGTTTGTTTCCGGGGAGTTTCCATATCAGTACATTATATACTGAATATGTCCTTGTGAATTTTGGCATAAATACCATCGATGATCGGTCCCGGAATAAGCTTTACCTTTTCAAGTCTGATTTTCCTGCTCAATGCAAGATCTCCTCTGTTGTCGATAGAGGCAAGCTCTTTCATGACAACCTGTGCGATACCTGACGCGATTCTGTTGTGTTGCTCTTTGGTCAGTTCTACACCATCAAGTGCAGCCAGAAATTGTGTGGTTGTTGTTTCTGCTTTCATAACTTTGGATTAATTTGAGTTGAATTATATTCCAAAGTTATTTTGTTGTAATGCAGTTTTTTAGAGGTTAAACACCTGATTTTTAGATCGCGTAGAAATCTGTCCATATGCGTAATTTTCCTCATCTCCATTGCATGAGTGCTGCGTTCAGGACTTCTTCAACGCGGCGCCTGGGTTTATAAAAATAAGCCATGCCGTGCCCAGGCAACATAATATCACTGTCAATTCTGGCTATTTTCTTTAAAGATTCTGTATAAATGCGCTTGTCAAAGTCTACAGATCCGCTCCAGCCGAAATCTCCCGAAAGCAAAGTACCTATAAGATCACCGCATACCAGTACATTTTTATGATCCCAAATAAACTTATAGGCAGTACATCCCATGCTGTGGCCGGGGACGTACAACGCCTGAATTGTTAGGTTGCCGATCTGAAAAAATTCCATATCGGCTACGACCTGATCTGCCTGCAACGGAGTAAAAGTTTTATGGTACAAAAATCCGCAGCACCTTTCATCCCCGGTCACGATCGCATCAGCCGTTTCTACAGAAGCTATAACAGGCACACCCTTTTTTTGCAATACTGCTGCACCTCCGGCGTGATCCAGGTGTGCATGTGTGAGCATACAACATACAATGTCCGAAGACGACATTTCCCAGTAAGCCATATTTTCAAAAATCTGATCCAGTGTATCCCCGCAACCACAATCGAAAAGGATAACACCTGCATCTGTTTTTAATGCATAACAATTGGCATCGTTCCATAATGCTCCGGGCTGGTCGAAAGTGATACCGTGCAGGTCTCCGCCGACCTGATATAAATTCTTTAAAAGCTGCATAATTCTTGCGTATATCCTGACTGACTTAATACCGTAAACCTATATCAAATGGACTATTGCAAGGTTTAATTGCCCTTTAAAACGCCGTATGAATAAATTGAACATTCAGTTGAAATACGTTTGAGTATAAATTACTTTTGCCCTCCTTTTTTTAATGTGCCCTTCGATTAAACAGAAGCACAAATTATTGCCGTCTGGTGGGTTGCACTACCGGACTTAACGTTTTAATGCAGACGAGATGAAGCCGTATTCGGATTATTCAGCCGAGGAGTTAGCGATGGAAAATCTTTTTATAAGATGGGTCCGGTTTCCTGATGATCCATCCATCCGTACTTTTTGGGAAAACTGGATCGTGAAGTATCCCTATATGAAAGCAAATGTGGAGCGGGCAAGGGAACTCGTACTTACTGCGTCCGATTGGAAACCTGATTCCCTCAGTAATCAGGAGGTCAATTCACTATGGGGTAGAATCCGAAATTCTCTGGAAATAATAGGTGAGCGCGAAACATATGATCCGGAAGATAAATTTTTCAGTCTGAGATCCTGGACAGGCCGATTGGTCACCATTCTGGGATTGGTTGTTTTCCTTTTTTTTGTAGTGTATTTCGTGACCAAATAATCCTTTTAGCCATACCATCCTTACCACTTTAAAGCCAGAAGTTGCCGCCGCACTGCAACTGATGTTTTGTACAGATAATCCTGTTGTTATTGTATATTTTAAATATTTTAAGAAAAAAAATAATAATTAAGGGTGTGTTTTAGAAAGCGCGTCAAGGATTTAAAGCCGTGACCTTCGGGTACATTATTAACACTTGTGAAAGGAAAGCCTATGGATTTGAGCAATGATATGATTTTGTCTGGCGGTCAGATGGCACCGGTACAAAATCAGGAAGGGCAGGCGATTATCAGCGAACCGCAATGGGAGCAGATCAGGCAGGGAGATTATACGGCCTTTGAAAAAGTATTTAAGACTTTTTATGCACAGCTCTTGAATTACGGACTGAGATTTGTCCGTGATGAAGAAGAGGTTAAGGATTGTATACAAACTCTTTTTCTCAATATCTGGGAAAGACGATGTTTCCTGGGACCGTGTGACTCCATAAGAAATTACCTGTTGGCTTCTCTGCGCCGGCATATGCTGAAACGATTGAAAGTTGCAGATCAGCTCGTTGGGCTGGATGAACACAACATGACTTTTCATATGGAGGCGTCTGTGGAAACCAGGTTGATTTATGACCAGACACTCGCAGAAAATATAGCGCTTGTAAAAAGCGCCATGAAAGTTCTTCCTGAAAGGCAAAAGGAGGCACTGTATCTTCGATTCTACGAAGACCGTTCATTCGCAGATATGGCCGCTATTATGAATATCTCCACAAGGGCAGTGTACAAGCTGGTTTACAAAGGACTGGATACTCTCAACGCCAGACTCAACACAGATAGCGAATCAAAAACTCCACATCTTTCCCCTCTCCAGTTTTTAATTGCGACAATAGGAGCAAATATCACGGCACAGTTGGTATTTAGTTAGGATATGCAAACGTTTGCCAAAGATTTAATAGATATCAAACGTCTGTATTTCAGTAGTTTAATCAATTTGTGAAATAAAATATTAAAATTTTATAAGAAAATGTGACTTTCGGAGGGTCACTTTGCAGGATAACCAGCTTTATTAATTTAAAGTCTAAATATTATCCTATTGAAAAAGGTTTACGACGAATATTCCTGTAACGATTTTGTTCTGGACGATGATTTCAGGGCCTGGGTACTGAGACACGAAAATGCCGGACTTTGGGAGGCACTTCTTCTCTCAAATTCTGCGTTACGTACCGAAGCGGAACGTGCAAGAGTGATTGTATATGCACTTCATACCGAGCAGCACCCCGCGCTGATCGGTGATGCGAATGAACAATGGTTGCAGCTTGACAAAGCGGTGAAGCAAGCTGATCAGGAACAAGATCCGGCACATGGTATTTCTTCCCGAAGCTTTTTATCAGGGTGGCAAATGGCTGCCGCTTCCGTCATGATACTCTGCTGCCTGGGTGCAGCTGTTTTTTTCTTCAAAGATACTTTTATGTCTGCTCCTGCGGTCAGTATGCAGGAGGTGACCGACGATGGTCAGCAAAAGACAATCGTTTTAAAGGACGGAACAAAGGTTAAGCTCAACTCTGGCTCTACTCTTACTTATCCCAAAACATTCGCTTCCGATGTAAGAGAGGTCACGCTGAAAGGGGAGGCTTTTTTCTCTGTTACCAAGAATCCGGATGCGCCATTTATCATTCATACCGGCGATGTTACTACCAAAGTATTGGGTACGGAGTTTAACGTAAGTGCCTATCCTGAAAGCGGGGCGGTGCAAGTCGCCGTGGTCAGTGGCAAGGTGAAAGTGAATGCCAATGTGAAGCCGGGTGCCGAGAAAAACAGTGTGTGTCTGAATCCAAGTGAGATGGTCACCTTTGAAAAAAAGGAGCGGGAACTGCTGGTTAGCCCTTTCGATGCCAAAGATCAGATAGGCTGGAAAGACGGTATTCTGTACTTCGAGAAATCAGATTTCCCTTCAGCGATGAAGAAACTGGAAAGATGGTATGGCATCCGGATACAGTTGCCGGCCGATTCCAGGAAATTAACTGACGCCGACTGGCGGTTCAGCGGGAAATTTCAGGATAAAGATATTGCCTATATCCTGAATGTAATGAGTTACCCCAATCGCTTTTCCTACACAATTGAAAATAAAAAAGTCAACCTGAACCTTTAACAACAACAATCGCTATGACACTGAACACAAGCTAAAAAAACCGGTAATTCAGAAGAATTACCGGTCCTGATTTTGACCTTACCAGAAACCAGAGTTGGCGCTCCATAAGATGACGGTAAGAGTCAGTTGTAATGAATTCGAAAATTCAAACGATCAAAAATATGGAATATAAACTACTACAACAAATTGCAGTAATGTCCAGATATGCCCTAGTCGGAATGGTGTTGCAATGCGTTTTTATAGGGTTACTTTCCGCATCAGAGGGTAATGCCCAGGAGAAAAGTATTGAGAAAATTATCATTTCGATTCACCTAGAAGATGTGCCGTTGGAAGATGCTTTCGTAGCCATCAATGACAAAACGGACTTTAATTTCCAGTATGATCAAACACTGGTTCAGAATAAAAAGGTTGATCTCAATTTTACTTCCAGCAGTATTGGCAAAATCCTTCGTCACATTTCAAAGGAATCCAATGTGAGCTTTGCCAGGGTAAATGAAACCATCTATGTATCAGGTGCAAAAAAACAGCCTGTTACTGAGGTGATCAGCAAACCCAAACCAAGTTCTTCATTGCCTGCTCCAGTTGAAAAAATGAACATGACAGTGGACGAGTTTCATGCCAACAGGCTTACGCAGGTGATGAACAATAGCTTGCAAGCGATGGCGGTAACGGTATCTGGTGTTGTAAAAGGGGACAACGGAGAAGTATTGCCAGGTGTGAATGTGGTTGAAAAAGGTACAGTGAACGGACTTTCCACAGATACTGACGGAAGGTTTAAAATCACAGTTGCCAACAACAATTCGGTTTTGGTTTTCAGCTATATCGGGTACGTTAGTCAGGAGCATCCGGTGGGTGTAAAGCGAACTATGGAAGTGAAGCTTGTTTCCGAAAACAAATCCCTTGAGGAAGTAGTGGTGGTAGGCTATGGTGTTCAGCGAAAAGAAAGTGTGGTGGGAGCCATCACTCAGGTGGACAACAAAGCTTTGATGCGCTCGGGTACGTCTAACATTACGAACGCCATTGCTGGTAAACTTTCCGGTGTACTGACCATGCAAGCCAGCGGTGAGCCGGGAAATGACCATTCTGAGATTATCATCCGCGGTCTTTCGAGCTGGAATGGTTCTCAACCGCTGATTATGGTGGATGGTGTGGAACGTGATTTCAAGGATATGGATCCAAATGAAATCGCAACGATCTCCGTACTGAAAGATGCTTCCGCAACTGCTGTGTTCGGGGCAAAAGGAGCTAACGGCGTAGTGATTGTAACGACGAAAAGAGGAGCTATAGGTAAACCCAAGTTGGATTTTACAGCCTCTTATGGTTTGGCCAAAGCAACGCGTATTCCTGATCACATCAGCTCGTACAGAACAATGACGATGTACAATCAGGCGCTGATGAATGGACAGCAGTTTACCGACCTGATTCCGCAGTATGCTTTGAACGAGTACAAAAATCCCTCAACACCGCTGAATGCACTTCGGTATCCGGATGTGAACTGGTTTGATATCATGACCAAGCCTTTTGCAACCAATGCCAATGCAAACTTTAATGTGAGTGGCGGTACCAACTTTATCAAATACTTTGCTTCTGTAGGTTATACCTATCAGGGAGATTTTTTCAAAGCATATAAAGAAGGCTATGATGACACCCGTTATTGGTACAACAGGTTCAACTATCGGACTAATATTGACTTCAATCTCAGTAAAAGCACTACGCTTTCTTTGAATGTGGGAGGAGAAACAGGCGTAAAAAACCAGCCAAACGATACGCCCTGGCGTAACCTGTATTCAACGGGGCCGTCGCGTTACCCTGCCTATTTTCCTGCCTGGGTATTGGAGCAGGTTCCTGATCCCGATTATCCAAATGACAGAGGTGATCGCCTTGCCATGAACTTCGGAGAATTTACAGGGAATCCGTATACGTCTATGAATCAGGGTTCCTTCAACAGGTACATCGATTCTCAGTTGTTTACCGATTTAATTCTGGATCAAAAACTGGACGGGATCACACAGGGATTGTCGGCGCGCGGAAAAGTTTCGCTAAGTACATTTTACAGAAACAGATCGCTCACCGCCAGTTATACATTTCCGGAGTATCAGTTAAACTACGACAAGATTGGTACAGAAGAAAATCCATGGTTCAGGAACGGGCAGGGTAATGAGATGTTTCAGCAGGGACCGTTGGATATTAACGTAGGAGCACTTGAAGACAGCCCTCCGTATTACATGGATCTGTATTATGAAGGTTCTTTGAATTACCTGCGCAGCTTTGGTAAACACAATGTTTCGGGTCTTGCGCTGGTGAACCGTCAGCAGAAAGACAGAAGAACAGATTTTCCCTATTACAATCAGGGACTTGTAGGCCGCGGTACATATGACTTTGCAGGTAAATACATGGTGGAGGTCAATGTTGGTCTTACGGGTTCCGAACGCTTTGCTCCGGGAAACAGATATGGTTTTTTCCCTTCAGGTGCGGTAGGTTACATGCTTTCAGAAGAGAAATTTTTCAAGAATGCTCTGCCCTGGGTGAGTAAGCTGAAATTCCGTTATTCCGATGGAATGGTGGGTAGTGATATTGCTGCTAACAGGTGGTTGTACCTGAGCGACTTTTACAAAGACAATAGCGGTTATATCCATGAAGACCTGGGGGCTAACCGGGTGTCACAATGGGAGGAGGCTCGTAAGCGCGACCTCGGTATCGAACTCGGTTTATGGAACGACAGCTTCAATTTTACCGTCGATTTCTTTGATGAGAAAAGAGAAAAAATGCTGCTCGTACCACGAAGCGTAACTATGATGGTAGGTAATTCATTCAAAGAACTGAACCTGGGGCGTCTTAAAAAGCATGGGATAGAGCTTGAAGCAGAATACCGTAAAACAATCAGCAATGGTCTTAATTATTTTGTGAAAGGAATTTTCGGGTTTAATGAAAACCGGATTCTTTTCAAAGATGATTTGCCTTATGCTTTTGACTATCAGAAAGATGCAGGTAAGCCACTTGGTGCTCAGCTAAGTGGTGTGGAACTCACTGGGAGCGGCTATTACACTTCTGTAGATGACATCCATAATAATACAGCAGCCATTGATCTTTACAAGCTTAACGTAGGAGACTATAAGTTCCTGGATTACAATGGTGACGGAAAAATTACCAATCTGGATAAATATCCCATTCCCGGATCGGATTTTGCGCCAATCACCTATTCGTTCTCTGCCGGGTTTTCTTGGAAAAAGTTTGACTTCAACTTTATGTTCCAGGGCAACGTAGGCAAGTATGTCGAATTTAATCAGCCTTACGAAGTAGAGTTTATCAAAGGGGACTGGAGAGTCCACGCTTCTCAGCTTGATTATTGGACGCCGACAAACCCAAATGCCAATCACGCCACGTTGCATTATTCCGGCGGTGGTAGTACCGACAACCTTTTCTGGGGTGGTGGGGAGGCCGACAGAGGCTTTGATATCATGGTAGAGAACAGGTTCTGGAGGAATGCAAATTACCTGCGCCTGAGAGAAGTGTATGCAGCTTACACATTCAATTCCAAAGTTTTGCAGCGTGTATTGGGTACATCCAATCTGATGTTTTTTGTAACAGGAAATAATCTTTTCACCATCACCAAACTGATTGAAGGTGATCCCGAACGCAAAGATTTTAATCAGGGATTTTATCCGCAGATGACCACTTTGAAATTCGCCATCAGGGCGGTATTCTAAGCTAAACCTTTAACATATGAAAAAGTACTTCGCACTATTATGTGTACCGGTTTTATTGCTGGTACTGCTCTCGGGTTGTGTACAGAGTTATCTGGACCAGGCACCGGAGTCGGGTCTGGGACCTGAGGATGTATTCTCCAAATACGAAAACTTCAAGAAGTTTTTTGACACCATTTATGAAGGCAATAAACTGGACGGGACAACCTGGAGAGGCTACAACATCAAAAATGCCTACTCGCTGTATTTCGATTTCTGGGATCAGAAATATACCATGGAGTCGCTGACAGATATGAGCGATATGGGCCGTGTGATGGATGCGCAGGTCATCAAGAGCGGGTCCGTTTCGGCCATTATCAATAAAATGACCTATGATCAGGCGCGCCGCCCGATTCTGGGTTCGATGTTCAAAATTATCAGAGTTTGTAATACTTCCCTGCAAAATATTGATATGCTCAAAGATGTCAATGCGGTTGATATCAACGACTTCAAAGGGCAGGCGCATTTTATCAGGGCATTTGCACATTTCGAGCTTTTCCGGCTGTGGGGACCTATGCCATATCTTAACAAAGTGATTGGTCCTGACGATGAATGGGATATTGCCAGGTTATCCAAACACGAAACGCTGATTCGGATTGCTGCAGACATGGATACAGCAGCTTCTTATTTCAAAGCAGCTGATCTGATGCGTCGTGATCCGCCTCCGGGTATTGCCGGCCACCTTAACAATCCTGAACAAAAGCGCCCGAATGGAGTAGCTGCTTTGGCATTTAAAGCCCGTGCACTCTTGTATGCGGCAAGCCCGTTGAACAACGAACTCGGCGTGAAGGACTGGGAGGAAGCTGCAAAAGCCAATTGGGAGGCAATTAAAGTAGCTGAACAGTACGGATATGATCTTTTACCACTTTCTGATTACAAGCGAAACTATATCGGAAATCAATATTCCAATGAGCAGCTCTGGGCATGGTCTGCCGGTACGAGAGCCTACAATGCCGGCGATTTGCAAGGGCAGGTAAATGGTGTATTCGGAGGAGGAAAAACGGGCTGGTCAGGCGAATGTCCCACACAGAATACAGTAGATAAATTTGAAACCAAATGGGGGGAGCCTTTGAACACCGAGGCTGATCGTGCCGCAGCCACAGCAGCCGGGCATTATAAGGAACAAGATCCTTATGCGAACCGGGATCCACGGTTTGCGATTGACATTATCTACAATCAGTCACAAATTCCAGGTTATGGCGCTGCCAAGATTTACTATGAAACCAATAATGGAGCCGCTATTTATGCAGAGTTGCTTGATCAGACGTATGCCGGTATTACCCGCACGGGTTATTATGAGCGCAAAACCTGGGGGGAGCAAAGCGTAAAAAACAAAACTACGCCCCAGTATACCGACCCGCTGATCCGTCTGGGCGAATTGTATCTGAATTATGCAGAGTCGGCTAATGAGGCCTACGGACCTGCGGGTGTTGCGCCGGGAGCTACCATGACGTCGCTGCAAGCTGTCAACAAGATTCGCACGCGTGCCGGAATGCCCGATGTATTAACTGCCTATATAGGATCCAAGGACAAGCTGCGCGACCGGATCAAGAACGAAAGAACCATTGAGCTTTGCTTTGAAGGCGGCCATTACTTCCACGATATCCGGCGCTGGAAAGACGCTCCTCGCGTGATGAGCGGAACCTTGTACCGTGTGGACATTGAAAAGGTACCTGTGAGTGCTGCTTATCCTACAGGCTTCAGATACACACGTATGCCGATGTCGGCCGACAGGCAGGTGCGCTGGAAGGATGCCATGTACTATTTTCCTTTCAATACGGAAGACATGTACAAGATGAAAAATTTTGTTTCCAACGAAGTGTGGTAGCCTAAACCTAAAACATTGATCATGATCAGATTATATATATATCGAAAAATGCAGGGCTATCTGGGTTTGGCTGTCTTGATGCTCCTGTTTGTAACTTCGGTTATGGCTCAGGACAAAACCAGCAGGAAAGCACAACCTGTAGATGTAAACCTTAAAGTTACCGACGAAGAGGGAAATCCGATTCCCAAGGCCACCGTAGTAGTAGGAGAGGGGCTTATTCATGCCGAGACAAATGACAAAGGGAGTTTCAATTTCAAAGCACTGCCCGCAGATTTTATCACTGTAACTTCTTATGGGTACAGCAAAAAGGTTTCTCTGATCGGAGATTTGATTGAAGATAACATTGTCTTGAAAAAGGCGAAGCTCTATATGACTCCGGATGATGAGGTGCCTATGCCTTACATGAATCTGTTGAAGCGAAAAACGACCGGCAGCTACAATGTATTCAGGACACAGGATCTTGAAAAATACCCAACCAATGATCTCAGAAATGCGTTTGCCGGTATTGCCACAGGTATTGAGGTAACCGAAAGAGACGGGTCAACCGGTCTGAACGCTGAGGAAGAACTGGGTTTTTTCAGGGTAACAGAGAAAGTGGGAATTACGTCCAGAGGTTTCAGTCCGATTTTTATCATTGACGACATTCCTACAGAAATTACAGAAATGAATCTGGATCCGCAGGAAATTGAAACAGTGACGGTTATCAAGGATATTGTGGGTAAAGCGATGCTCGGACCGCGTGGAGCCAATGGGATCATCTATATCAAAACAAAACGAGGTAAAGCGCACGAGCGTGTGATGAATGTGAATGTGGAAGAAGGTGTAAGTATTGTAGACCGTTTTCCTGGCTGGGCTTCCGGTGCGGACTATGCAAGACTAAACAACACAGCGCGGATCAATAGCGGAATGACGCCTTTGTATAGCGAATCGGCTATTAACGGATATGCGCAAAATGACCCGTATAATATGTACACGCCGAGCGTGGATTTCAGAAATATGATGCTGAAAAATTCGAAGTCCTTCCGCAGAGCCAATTTGTCATCAGGCGGAGGAAACGAAACGATTCAGTACAACGCGTATCTGGGCTACAATGGAGAAGGAGATATTTACAAGATCGGTGATATATCTGACTATCACCGGATCAATGTTCGATCCAATATTGATGTGAAGATCAATGAACTGATCAAAGTGAAAGTCGACTTTTTCGGAGGGCTAACTATTCGCCGTTCACCTAATTATGGCTACAATTCCAATTTTACCAATGAAGACGGCAACACCAATACTGCTCTGGATCTGGTAGAATTCAATACGGTAATCAATGATATTACGAATACGCCACCAATCGCATTTCCGGTGTATGCTGCCTTTGGGGACAATGCAGTTGCACCCTGGTACGGTGTAAGTTCCAACTTCAAAACCAACCCCATCGGCAACCTTGTTCACAACGGATACTATTCTGAAAAGGGACGTACAGGAGCATCTAATGTCACTTTCGAATATGATATGAAAGAGATATTGCCCGGTTTGAAATCAAGGACTTATGCAGGTTTTAATGTTTTCAATAGTTTGCGTATTGGTAAGGCTGAAGATTATATCGCCTATATCGCTACGCCTGGAACCACCGCCTCAGGCCAGGACACTATTCGTTTATCGAAAGTACACGATGGTGTGGACATGCCGGGTATGGCCAAACTGCACGACTACTATTCCCAACGTTTTGTGATCTATGAAAACCTGAGCTATGACAAAACATGGGGCGCTAATGACTTGCAGGTAGGACTTACCTATTTCCTTTCAAGAATTTCCAAAAACGGAATAGAGGAGCCGCAACGTCAGCAGAATGCAATACTTACCGGAATTTATTCCTTCAAAGACAGGTACGTATTTCAGGGAGTGCTTAATTACGCAGGTACCTACAGCTTTGCCAAAGACAAAAGATACGCCATGTTTCCTTCTGCGGGTATTGGCTGGGTATTGTCAGAAGAAAGTTTCCTGAAAAATGTAACGCCGGTTAATTATCTCAAACTAAGAGTTGAAGGCGGGATCCTTGGTTATGAAAGCTTCCTGCCTCCGTTTTATGATCTGGATCGTTGGGGCGTAAACTCTACCGGTGCTGCTTTCGGGCCTTTTTCTACGAATCAGTGGTTTGGCAGTAATACCGATAACGCTGTATACAGAACAACGCCTGCCCGTATTGGTAATCCTGATCTGACGTGGGAGAAAAGAAAGGAAATTAGTATAGGTATGGATGCCTTACTATTCAACAGAAAGCTTTCGGTTGAGGTGAATTACTTCAATAACCTGCGTGATGGAATGGTGTCGCAGCTGGCGAATACTGTCCCTCTTGTTGCTGGTATATCCACATCCCGTCCCTGGTTCAATTACAACAAAATGCGTTTTTTCGGAGTGGAAACAGGTATCCAATACTCTGACAAAGTTGGAGCAGTCCGTTTCTCCATAGGTGGTAATGCATCTGTTCAAAATAGTAAAATCCTCAAATACGATGAGCCTGCCTACCGCTTTGATTATCAGACCCGCATCGGAACACCTACAGATGGCTACTGGGGACAGACCTATCTTGGTAAGTTCAGCAGTGACGAAGAAACCAGAATTGTTCCTCAGATCTACGATGAGGTGCTCAAACAGGGAGATTTGAAATACCAGGATAAAAATGGTGATGGGGTAGTAGATGACAACGACCAGAGCCAGATCGGGCACTCTTCTCCGAGACTGATTTATGCGCTAAATCTTCGGGTGGGTTTCAAAAATTTTGAATTGACTGCGGTAGGTAACGGACGGGCGTTTTACGATATCGGCATGACCAACAAATATTTCTGGAACGGCTGGAACGACAACAATTACTCCAATTTCGTAAAAGAAAATGAAGGTGGCGATTATCCCCGCCTGACGTATCAGAAAGTCAATAACAATTTTATCGGTTCAAATTTCTGGCTGAGAGACGGAGGTTATTTCAAAATTCAGAATGTAGAGCTGGCTTACAATGTGCCTGCCGGCGCTGCACAGGTGATTGGAGCCAGAGGGTTGAGACTGTATATACGCGGAGCAAATTTGCTTACAGTGTCTAAAATCAAGGATGTGGATCCTGAATCGATCAATTCAGGTGTAACCGTGAATCCGCTTTTCAGAACATTCACAGGTGGAGTGAAGCTCACATTTTAATCAAGAATGATTATGGATTTCAAAAATATAAAAATCAAAAGTCTGGGTGCGATACTGATGGTAACGCTCACACTGTTATCCTGCGTTGACTATCTGGAACCTTATCCTAACGGAAACAGAACCACGGAAGATATCTGGAAATACCAGGACATGGTACAGGGACTTGTGGGCCAATGCTACGACAACATGCCTCGTAACTATAACGATAACGAAGGTGTTTTCCTGGATGGGGCAAGTGACGACGTGGTGATTACTGCTACTACCAATGCCATGGTCAGACTGGCAACTGGGGCTTTGCCTACAAGCCAGGATCCTTTCCGTACCTATTGGGATCGCGATTACCGGTCTATCTATCTCGTGAATCTTTTCCTGAAAGACCGCAGAGGTTTCAATACCCGTTTCCTTGTCAATGCGCATCTGGACAGTCTTGTGAAAACCCGTTTGCAGGGAGAAGCTTTCGCTTTGCGTGCCTGGTTCCAGTGGGATCTTTTACAAAAATTCGGAGGAAAAGGAATGGATGGTCAGTTACTTGGTTTTCCTATTGTACTGGAGCCGATTGATGTAAAAGCAGAAACAAACCTGAAGCGTAATACCTATGACGAATGCGTGCAGCAGATCATTGCCGATTGCGATTCGGCCTACAAGTATTTGCCGATTGCACATAGAGACTACCTCGTTCCGAATGTGAATGACAGAGCATATGCCGGTGGGCGCTATTGGGGACGTTTCGACGGCATCACTACCAAAGCATTGAAAGCGCTCGTATATCAAACCTGGGCGAGCCCGCGTTTCAACCCCGCCAACAATGTAGCCAGATGGGATTCTGCTGCAAAAAATGCCAAAGTGGTAATGGATTTTAAACAAAAAACAGATGCAGTAACGAATGGTTTCGGCCCCACAAAAGCAGTCGATTGGTTTAATCCCAATTTCGGGGGAATCGTTTTTTCTGCACGGTATAACAATGCCAACGATGCGATGGAGCGTATGTTTTATCCGGGTGGTTTTCAGGGAAATGGCCAGGTAGGCGCAACACAGGAGCTTGTAGACGCATTCCCGATGGCGAACGGTTTTCCGATTACAGATCCGGAGAGCGGATACAATCCTGCCAAGCCTTACGATAACAGAGATCCGAGACTTTATGCTACTATCTTTCACAACAATGCCAAAGCGATGCGGCTGAACAGTTCCAGCACCACGCCCATGTATACATTCGAGAACTGGACAGGGGGAAAAGATGCACCGGGTCCACCGGCAAACAGCAGAACCAACTATCATATCAAGAAAATGGTATTTATGGGGCTGAACTGGGGAGATAATGCGATCAACCGCCAACCGCATACCAAAATCTTCATTCGCTGGGAAAACATGGTATTTGCTTTTGCCGAAGCAGCCAATCAGGTGGAAGGCCCGCTAGGAAGTAAGTATGGTATTTCAGCTAAAGATGCCATGGCTTTGATCAGAGCTAAAAATAATACCGATGGTGGAAAAGGCTTCGTTCGGGATCCTTACCTGACGAAAGTCGCTGCGGCGGGCAAAACGTCTTTCGGGGAGTTTGTTAAAAATGAACGCAGGATTGAATTTTGTTTTGAAGGACAGCGCTTTTACGATATCAGACGCTGGTCAACAGGACTCACTGAAATTAACAAACCCGTTCACCGCCCGCTCATTACCAGAAATTCAGACGGATCATTTACTTACAAACTCGACGACCTTGCCGAATCGAGGTCCTTTACCTCGGGTTCTTTACCTATTCCTTTCGACGAAATGCTGAGAATGAGCAATCTGGTACAGAACGAAGGATGGACAACCTGGAAATGATTTGCAGAAACAACTAAGTAATCACTGGGATTCACGCTTTACAGGTCAATCCCACAGACAATAAGGATATGAAAAAAACGATCACAGCTGCTTTATTTCTGCTCGCAGGCATGACTTCCTGCTATGAAGACTATATCAAAGACTTTGATTACAGCTCCATCTATTTCATGTATCAGACCAACGTACGCACATTTGTGGTAGGTGAAGGGATGAAAATTGAGGTAGGTGCTGCTTTGGGCGGTGTGCGGGAGAACCGTCAGGACAGAGTGGTCAATTTCACGATGGACAATTCCCTGATCAATGCTAACATACTGGCAGCCATGAAAGCGGGTGCCAACTATATCAAAGAAGCAATTGCTCCTGTGGACACGCTGAAGTTAATGCCGGCATCGTATTTTACGATTTCAGATAACAGTAAGATGATTATCAAACAAGGTAATCACATGGGTGCGGTGACTATTAAAGCAGATTCTGCCCGTTTTTTGCAGGATCTGGCGACAATCAAACCTGGATATGCGATCCCATTTCAGATCACGACAGCCGACGCTGACTCGATTCACAGGGCAAAGGCTTTTACTGTAGTAGCACTCAAATACGAGAATATGCTGTTCGGGAACTACTGGCATGGTGGAGTTACCACGGTGAAAGACGCAACCGGCAAAGTGGTGAACACCATTCGCTATTATACGACGATTCCCTCACCCGAAGTGAAAATTCTGAACCTGAAAACGGTGGCACCCAACGCATTGGTGACTAATAAAATTAGTGATCAGGCAGGCTCTATGAAACTGACACTAGATGGTACTAAAGTTACAGTGAGCAAGGCACCCGGCTCTGCAGTTGAAATCCTTCCTGACGGAGAAAGTGTTTTCAACCGCTCTAAATTGTTACAGGATAGGCGCATTGTGCTTCGTTATAAATATGCTAATGCAGATGGTACCACCTCATTTGCCCAGGATACGCTCACTTTCCGCAACAGAATTAGGGATGGTGTAAATGAGTGGCAGGATGAAAACCCGGCGAATTACAACTAATGAAGCATTGATTTTGCAAACAAGTATAAAACCAGGCCCGGAATCATAACGTTTCGGGCCTGGTTGTTTTAGAAAATACTACGTATAAAAAGGTATCAAATTGCTTTTGAAAAGGTAAAGAGGTAGTTACATGGTTACTTTCGATATCAGTTCCTCCTTCGTTAATTGGATACTATTCCTTAAACTGCTCATAAATAATCTGATGAAAAAACTCATAAACCTAACCCTTGCTCTGACGTTATTGTCAGTCTTTTGCATGGCTCAGCAATCCGTCACTGAACTGGTCCATTCCATGTCTGCACAGCATCCAAGATTATTGTTGCTGAAAGGCGAGGAGACGCTGATTAACCAGCAGGTGAAAAAGCATGCAGAATGGAACAACGTACATCAGGCTATATTGGCAGAGTGTGACAAGCTGGTCAACGAAAAAACATTGGAAAGAATACAGACCGGCAAGCGCCTTCTGAGCGTATCACGTGAATGCCTCCGGCGCGTGTTTCAACTATCTTATGCATACCGGACCACAGGCGATCAGAAATACCTGAAACGAGCGGAAAGTGAAATGCTGGCCGTCTCCGGTTTCACGGACTGGAATCCGTCGCATTTTCTGGATGTGGCTGAAATGACGCTTGGCGTGGCTATCGGTTATGATTGGCTTTACGACAAGTTGCCAGAAGAATCGCGGTTGAAAATTCGCCAGGCCATCAGGGAAAAAGGTATTGATCCATCTTATGATAAAAAATACAATTGGTTTCTGTCATCGGATAATAATTGGAATCAGGTATGTAATGCGGGAATAGTGTTCGGGGTTTTGGCTATTGCCGAGCACGAACCCGACCTTGCCGAAAAAACAATCACCCGTGCATTGGAATCACTTCCAAAAGCGGTAAAGCCAGCCTACCATCCCGATGGAGCCTATCCTGAGGGGTTTGGTTACTGGGAATATGGGACAAGCTTTAACGTGTTATTGGTGAGTGTGTTGGAAAAGGCGCTGGGAAGCGATTTCGGGCTTTCCCAATCTTCCGGTTTCCTGAAAACAGCAGACTTTTTTCAAAACATGGTGGGGCCTACAGGTTTGGCTCATAACTGGGGAGACAGCGGCTTAAAGAACGGCCTCAGTCCGGCGATGTTCTGGTTTGCCGGCAAGAACGATGCCCCGACATTATTATGGTCTCAACGGAATATGATGTCATCCAAAAATGTAAGGTTTGTTGGTAACAGATTACTGCCCGCCATGCTGATTTGGGGAGCGAAAGCTGATCTGGAAAAAGTAAAGGCACCGGTTCATAAAGTTTGGATTGGGCAGGGGCCTTCGCCCGTCGCACTTATGCGCACTTCCTGGACGGATCCCAATGCCATTTTTGTGGGCGTAAAAGCCGGGTCACCTTCAGTCAGTCATGCGCACATGGATATAGGCTCCTTTGTGATTGACGCGCAAGGGGAGCGTTGGGCATCAGACTTCGGTATGCAGGATTACAATTCACTTGAAACCAAAGGAGTGGATTTGTGGAACAAGGCTCAGAACTCTCAACGTTGGGAAGTGTTCCGTCTCAATAACTTTGCGCACAACACGCTGACCTTTGATGGACAACTACAGAATGTGAAGGGTTATGCCAAAATTGACGCCAGATCTCAGGACGAAGCTCAGCCGGCTGTAACAATGGATATTTCTCAAATCTATAAGGATCAGGTGGCTGAAGCCAAAAGAGGAATTGCGATTCAGGATCAGAAGTATGTGGTTGTAAGGGATGAGATCAAAACACTGGATAAACCGGTTAAAATGCGTTGGAATTTACTAACAGCCGCACAGGTAAAAATCATAGATGGTAAAACGGTGGAACTGACTAAAAATGGCAAAAAAATGCTTTTGAAGTTTGAAACGAAGGCTAAGATTGAAATTAAAATCTGGCCGACAACGCCAACACACGACTACGATGCCGCCAATCCGGACACACAATTTGTGGGTTTTGAAGTTGAAATACCAGCGTCTTCTTCGGAGAGCTTTAATGCTTATTTCACTACAGACGGAAAAGTAAAGCCTGCCAGAGCGCTTACCGCCTGGAATGTGAAATAGGTTAACGAGTATATTACCCTGGCAATTTACGGTAGTGCTGCGATAACGTCAGCTTTTGCTAACTTGACCTTTCGAAATTAATATTGAAATACATCATTTATGAGAATTATAGTATTGCTGCTGATCTTGTCTGGCACGGTTTCACTGGCGCAGAAGTTACGGAGACCGGGCGATAACCACGCAATACCTGTTTCGTCGGGTATGGGTGAACAGGATGCGGATCTGGAGATCATACGGCAACGGGTTATTGCTGATCTGCTTGCTTCGCCAGTTGATGAAAATAGGATCAGTGAGTTAAGCAGCACACAAAAAGCTGATGGGACATGGGCAACTATTAACTACAAAAATGTATCGAAAACAGGTTTTCAGCATCGTGAACATCTGGCGAATATTCTGTCTTTGTCCAGGGCATTCAGGAAAAGCGGCTCGCCATTTTTTAATGATGTAAAGGTGAGAAGTACCGCTTCGAAAGCATTGGATTTTTGGATTGACAATGATTTTATCAGTGAAAATTGGTGGTGGAATGAAATGGGGACGCCGGAGTTGATGATCAATATTTTGTTGGTACTGGATACTGATCTCACTCCCCGGCAGCGTATGGAAGGCGGTCGTATTGCAGGACGTGCCAATATGGAAGCGTCAGGAGCGCGGCCAGGCGGAGATTTGATCCAGATTGCCGGAATGCGTGGAAAACAGGCACTTTTTCAACGTAATCCGGAGGTTTTGAGCAGAGTTATTGCTGTGATGGCTAGTGAAATCAAGACATCGTCAGGAAGAGGGTTAAAACCGGATCTGAGTTTTCACCACCGTACTGATAATGTGATTTCAACCTTGGGATATGGCTTGGGATATGCTGATTCCTTTGCCTACTGGGCTGCAAAAATAGCCGGCACAAAGTACACGTTGCCCGAACCCGCTATGCACCTGCTGATCGATTATTACCTGGATGGAATTTGCCAGTCGATGGTATATGGGAAGTATCCGGATCCGGGCGCCGAGAACCGTGGAATTACAAGAAAGGAAGCATTGGAGATCGCAGGGAATGATTTGCCGGAAAACTTGCTGGCAGCCGGTTCCTATAGAAAAGCTGAACTGGAGAATATCATCAAAATCAGAAGGGGCGAGGTGAAACCGGCACTTACCCGGGATTATTATTTCTGGCATTCTCATTATTATACCCACCAGCGGCCGGACTATTACACCTCTGTGCGCATGCACAGCAACAGAGCAAGCAACATGGAACAGCCACATAATGAAGAAGGGCTGAAGAGCCATCATTATGGAGATGGTAGCAATTTTATATCTGTAACAGGCGAAGAATACAGGCAGATTTTTCCGGTGTGGGATTGGCAGAAAATTCCGGGAACTACCGTGTTGCAAAAGCCGGACGTTGCACATTGGAATGACCTGGCACGACAGGGGAGGAAGGATTTTACGGGAGGAGTGACAGATGAAAAATACGGCACTGCAGCTTTTGATTTTGAAAGTGTTCATGATCCTTTGAAAGCTAAAAAGACTTGGTTTTTCTTTGACAGCGAATTTGTCTGTCTGGGAGCGGGAATACAGTCAGATGCGGACCTCAACGTTGCAACTACATTGAATCAAAGTCTTCTGAATGGAACAGTAACAGTCAAAGCGGACAACAGACGGCAGCTGGAGCCAGATTTGCATGATTTAAAAAATGTAAACTGGGTTCATCATGCCAGTATCGGCTATGTGTTTCCGGGTAAGGCGAATGTGAAATTGAAAAATCAATCACAAACCGGCACCTGGCGATCCATCAATCATCAATCCTGGGCGACCGATGAGCCGGTAACCAAAGAAGTATTTACTCTATGGCTGGATCACGGCAGAAAACCGCAAAGCGGCTCTTATCAGTATATTGTAGTGCCTGGTGTAAGTGAAGCAGCTATGAACACTTATCGGTCTGATTTGGTGAAAATTATCTCAAATACGGAGCAGATGCAGGCTGTGGAGCATACCGGTTTGGGTTTAAGCCAGATTGTTTTTTATCAGCCCGGTGTCGTTAAACTGGGAGATAACTTAAATATTAAAGCGGATCAGCCTTGCCTGGTGATGGTAACGCGCAAGAATAGCAAAGTTCAGAAAGTGACGGTTTCAGATCCTACGGGAAAATTGAAGAAAATCAGACTTGAATTGAATACCAGACTAAACGGAGCAGGAGGGGATTGGCAGAATGAGTGGGATGAAAACAGAAAAGTAAGTGTGCTGCAATTCAGTTTGCCTGAAGAAGGAATGGCTGGAAAGAGCGTTTCAGCTTTATTAACTGAGTAACATCGCGGAGAACATTGAGGAACAATTTTTGTTAATACAGTAGCTATCATATGTTTCCATGCGTTAATACGCTATTTTTGCGCATGGATGCAATACATTCATATTTGTTGAGCCTATCGTTCCCAAACTTTCTGTGAAAACAAAAGACGAAATATTAAAAGAAAAAATTCTTGATGGCGCTGATAAACTGTTTCAGAAATATGGTTTAGATAAAACCACGATGGAAGAAATAGCCAGGGAGGCTGGTAAGGGTAAAAGTACGTTATACTATTATTTTAAAAGTAAGGAGGAGATTTTTGACGCCATCATTCAGCGCGAGAAGAATGAGTTCTTTAACTACGTTCAGGAGGAAGTTTCCAAAGCACCGACGGCCGTGGAAAAACTGAAGGTTTTTGTTACGATCCGTTTTAAAAGACTAAAAGAAATAACAAACCTCTATAACATCATGATTACAGAGGTGAAAGCGGCACTCAATCTGGATACGATCTGTAAACCGAACTATCGTCAGCAATATGACCAGAAGGAAGCCAATATCGTAAAAAGTATTTTGCAATACGGAATTGTATCAGGTGAATTTCGCGTGTTCACAGAGAGTGAGCTGGATATGATGGTGTTTGTCTTCATGAGCGCTCAAAACGGGCTGGAAATGGATCTGATTATTTATGACAAACTTGATGAAATGCTCACCCGACTCAACTTTTTTCACGAAATAATGCTGGGTGGAATCAAAAAGTAAGGACTACAGATACGTATTTAAATCATAGAAGCCCGGTTGATTTTAGTAGGATCAACCGGGCTTTGTTTTAATTAAGATTAATTTTTCAAAATTTTAGTTTCGCTACTTTGTGCTCAACTAGCTCCTTAACTGTCACAATACTAAGGTTTAGTAAATTTACTCTGTGATGATATTGTCAGACATTTATTATACTTTTGAATAGACTTTGTCCCCTCAATCGTCCCCTGAAATCATCAACATCAATATGGCAAGCGTTAACTTTTATCTTAAAGATCCTAAATCTACAAAAGATACCCCAATAAACATGCATTTTGCTTATGGTGGAAAGCGGCCACTAAAGTATGCTTCAGGAGATAAAATACACCCTAAGGATTGGAGCGCAGATAAGCAGCGTATCAGAGAGAAGCGCACAGTAGATAACTGCGAAGAGCGCAATGCTTATCTATCCAAGATGGAAGCAGCGATAAACACAATCTACAAAAAACTATTACTCGAAGAGGTTGAAATAACTGAAGAGCTTCTACGTGAAAGGTTAGACCTGGACCTCAACAGAAGTAAAAAAACAAAACACAGTACGTTACTTGCTTATGGTGAAGCTCTGGCCAAATCAAAAAAAGATCGTGGCGACTCTGATGGATACCTGGTAGCGATGGTTGTGAAGAACCTGAAGAAGTATTGCACAACAAAAAAGGTGAAGGTAGACTTTGAAGATATGACACTTGCTTTTCGGGATAAGTTCAATGCGTTCCTCTACGAGTTGGATTACAAACAAAACTCCGTCCGAACCAACTTCTCAGCCCTCAGGATTATCTTAAACTATGCCACAGATGAGAAGATCAACACCAACGTGGAGTACAAGAGCAAGAAATTCACAGCCAAATCTGAGAAGGTTAAAAAGTTCGCACTGAAGGATACAGAACTAAAAGCAATACTCGATCTGGATCTATCAGAGCAGCCGACGCTTTACGATGAGGTGCGAGATATATTCCTTATCGGGGTATATGTTGGTATGCGAGTTTCTGACTATGCAAAGCTGAGTAAAGAAAGCATTGTAGACAATAAGATATATCGGAAAACACAAAAAACCGGGAAACATGTTGTTGTGCCTATCCATCCGGTAGTACGAAAGATATTGAATAAGCGCGGTGGAGAATTCCCGCCAGCTCATAGCAAGGTAGTTATTAATAAGATTATAAAGGATGTCTGTCAGCTTGCCGAAATAAACAGCAAAGTAATCATCAGTTACACCCAAGGCGGTAAGAGGGTGGACCAGGTAAAAGAAAAGTGGGAAACAATCACAACGCACACAGCACGGCGGTCAGGCGCTACCGGCATGCTCAAAGCTGGAATTGATAGGGAGAAAGTAAAAATGATTACCGGTCATCAGTCAGATGAAGCATTCTCCCTTTACATAGATATTGATCAGGAAGAGAATGCAACTGAACTGGCTAATCATCCTTACTTTCAATAAAAGAGGGCAGATCGTTCAAATCTGCCCTCTTTAGGTATTAACACTTACATTCGCTTCGATCAACGTAAGTTTTGTTGCCTTTGCTATTGATGTAGTAACAGCCTCCTTTGGGACCAAGCTTTAATGGTTCGCCATTATGATAGCCGCAACTATCAAGGTCACCGGAGCATGAAGAAATACAGGCAGCAGCCAGGAGGAGAATAAATAGTCTTTTCATGGTTATTTGGTGTAAATCACTACAGAATTGGGAATTCCCGAAGCCATATTATTAAGCACAACGAATGCGTCACTATCTATTGCATTTGATCCTCTCCAAGTAACGCGCTTAAGTCTGTTTTGCACTGAGATAATACCGTAATCTATATAATCTTGTTGGATTGGTCTACTAGACCAGGTACCCATAAAAAGAGCAGAACTACTATCTCGGCTAATCGATTTTATTTTAATTACAGGCTTAACATACAACCCTGGGCCAAATTGCTTACTATCCGCTTGAATTTGCATTGCTTCCCGAGATCCGCTAATCAACCAATTTACACCTATGGTTTTAGCAATGTAAGTATATAAACTATCAGCACTGACATTAGCGTGAACGTAAATTTTATTTGTTTCAAGCGGAATACCCTTAGGGTACTGCAAATACCTCGATGACGAGCAGTTGAATAGTAATAGAGCAAGAGTGATAATTGTAAAATATCTTTTCATTGATAACGCTCGGTAATTGCTTTAATGTAAAATATCTCGTTCACATCGTCCAGGTGAACCTCAAAGTCAGGATAAGACTCTTTGTCTGGATTGAGCGAGTGACAAACCAATATTCCATCTTCAACTTTATGCTCTATGATTTCCTTTATCAATATTCCATCCTTGGTTACTAGCACATAGTTCTTGTACTTGTGCAGATGCAGCCGATTAACCCAATAGTCGCGGTTTAATTTACGGGCCGTAACAATGTCGCCATCTCCAATACAACCTTTAAGTCCATTATCCATCGAATCTCCCTTTACTTCAAAGGCTCGATAAATACCAGGGCTGAGTTCTTTTACTATTACATGATGCCTTGGTAAATCCTCAACATAAACCTCATCAGCCCAGCCGGATACATAGCCTGCGTAAGCATACTGACTGATTAAAGGACATTCTATTATAAATCTATCGCCGATACTCCGGAATTCTGTAGAGTCAATTTTCCTGACTAACTCTAAAACGGCGTCTTCTTCTGCTAAAAACTGCGCATTTGATCGATTGTCCGGTGATGGATTAAGCATATTACCCTCTCCGGTTTCCCACCAAACTTCATTCACATTGAATTCATTAAGTATTCGGTATTCAATGTTCTTACCTAATGTGCGACTACCAACTTCTATCGCGCTGTAATTAGATTGGTTTATTCCAATTTTTTCTGCAAATCTACTTTGATTTAACTTCGAGTGCTTCCGTAATTCCTTTAATCTTAAAATTTTATCTTTCGAAACCTCCTGTAAATCAGACATTTAAAAATATTTTAAAATAATTCTTAGATTATATATCAAATGACTTTGATTAATTATATCATTTGATATATATTTGTAATGCGATCACAGCAAAGATATACAAAACACTTTGTAACCGCCTACGCAACTGATTAAACGGTTGTACGGATGATTAAACGGTTAAACGTGATTGCAAACTGATAGAGGAGGGTTTACGTGTATCGGTAGCTGGTTTTACTGGCTACCGATCTAAAAAAGTATCTCTATTAACTCAGATAGCAGATTATTTTGTGGAGGGTAAGGTGTATCAGCGGCAGACCTTGTTTGTCGCTGATCTTGAAAGCTCTCTCACAAGTCAAGACATAATCCCCTGCAACACGTGGATTCCGGAGGAATAATCAGGTAAAGATCCGGCTGAGAGGGCACCAGTTATTAGCGCGAGCCGAAATGCGCAGTCAGTCCGAAGTGTAGGTAAGGCTGGCAGACCCTTTAAAGTCTGCCCAAATGGCCAGATAGTGAAGTGGAAAACACACGAGGCTTAATGCGTCGGGTTCAGGTTCGAGTCCTGATCTGGTCACAAGGACAGTGCGACAATGGCGTGGGTGAGTCCTTCATAAAATTGTATACGTCATTGACAGCCGGGAAAGACCGGCAATTTCTAAAACCTTGAATCTGCCACATGAGACGCATTTTTTCGCAACCAGAAATAAAGCTTGAAATCGGAGGAGTTTACGAAGCGAGAAAGCCTGAAGCATGGGAGATGCTCAATAAGCCAGCGGTACGGACAATAGTTAAAAAACTTCCGGACTTCCATGTGTACGACTGGGAAGATGATCAAGGAGAGACTTACCTGCATAGCGGAAGGTTTCTGATTAACATGAAAACCAGGTTCGACCTCGTAAAGAAAATCAATTAATTACAACACTTAATATGGAAACATCGACACTTACCAGACAAGAATGGGCACAAAAAAGACACAACGATCTTTTTGACGAGTTTTCAGCGCTTATTGACTCTGGTGTAAAATCTCGTAAGGCAGTTGATGCCCTGAAAGACAAGTACCAGATCCAAAACTATCAGAGCGCCTACCGCATAATTGCTAAGATTCGAAATGAGCGAGAAAACCAGCACGCATCATGAAAACCCTTCTGCTGTTCCTTCTGATAGGGATTGTTGGAACCTACATTGATCCTATTATTGATTGGATCAACTGGCCTCTGGTAATCGTGGTTGCTCTCTCATTAGCAATTCTTTCTCCTGCGATAGTGCAGAGATTAAAAGAAATCAACAATCTGAACAAGTAAATAAAATGTCAGCTCTCGAAGATATAGCATATTTCCAGCGTAAGACGGCTGAAGAAATGCACGAAGTAAAACAGGCTTTATTCCGAATGGAAACACCTCCGCCAGCGCCTGAGCCTTTCCCTGAACTGTACATCAACTCAAAGGAAGTTCAAAGGATACTTGGCTTATCAGCTAATACTATTACCTCCTTTGCGAAGGAGGGATTGATCACAAAAAGAAAAAATGAAAAGTGTCCAATCAACTGCTATTCCGCTGCAGAGATACTCTGGCTTGAAAAGCAGAATTTCACTTACCTCAGCCCACGTGAATTAAGACTACTGATCGAAAGAAGAAAAAAAGAGCTGGGATTTTAGTAAACGTATACAATCAACAGTTATCATAAATCAACAATTAATCATGGCAAGGTACGAACAAACAAAAGTATCCAACCCGACAGCTAAGTATCTGGATTGGGATCAAAACGAGCAGTCATACACCTATTGGGATTCGAGTCTAGAAATTCCTGCGCGTGTTCCGGTTGATCTTCCCTTTAAGTTTCTGGTAATCCGCCAGAGCGTAATGGTTATGGGCTTCACGGATAACAAAGACCGCATCTACAGCAATGAGCTACTCGATGAAAAAATAGGTTTTGAAGAGCTGTATGTACGGACAAAGGATGGTATAATCGCTCAGGGTCTATGGAGGAACATTAAGCCACTCGCCCAAGAAAATGGAGCAAATTTATGCAAGATAATCCATGCTGTTTGTGGCAATGAAATTGTCTGTATACGAGTAAAAGGAAAAGGCTGGTCCTCATGGATTGAGACTGTAGGCTCAAAAAGGAACATTGAGCGCATACCTGACGAACTTATTACTGTTACCGGATTTGAGGAAAGCGAATATGACGGAGAAAAGTACAACTACCCAACATTCGGCTTTGCAGGATCTTTGAATGTAACGCAAAACAACAAAGTAAACGAGCTGGATAAGAAGCTGGATAGATATTACTTTCATCTTGCTGAGGAGAAATCCCGTAGAGCTGCTCAATATCAACAGACTCAACCCGAGCAGCATCAAAAACCAACACCTGCGCCACAGCAGCCAGCACGTAACCTAATGCCAACACCTGCACCAGCAGAACTTTTCGCTCCTGCGGGAGAAGACGACGACCTGCCGTTTTAGCGTGTCAAATTTCACTTCATCATAATTAATAATACCCATGCAGCGCGGACTCAACAAGATTTTTACTGTTGTCTACCAGCCTAAGAAAACAGCTCCTTTCGCAGAGAAAAGAAGGTTTGCAGTAGGTGCTTATTCTCTCAAAAAATATATAGGAGAAAAGAACGCAATTACCGCTATAGGTCGCGCTCTTAGGTCGGATCAGGATAAATACACAGTGAGACTCCGCGCTCATGGCCTAGTTGAATTTTACTTTAAATAACTCATAATTATCTCATGGAAACATTTCTCTCAGCGATTAGCATTGTTTGTGCTGCTTGCCTGACTATTGCCGGAATCTGGACTATAAGAGAGTTAAGAAATCCGGCAATGATGGATCGAAACGGCAACTGGATCAAAAAAGATGGCAAAGGTTTGTAAGCATCCAGGATGCAACAACCCAGTTTTCTCTAAGCTCTATTGTGCATATCATCAATACATCGTTAAGAAGCCGGTAAAGATCAGACCGGTAAGTAAAAAGACCTCGGCTCAATTGAAAATCTACAGTGGGCTGCGATTAGAATACCTAAAAGAAAAAAGTAACTGTGAGGCTCAGCTGAAAGGATGCACTAAAGTTGGTACGGAGATACATCATAAGGCGGGAAGAGGAAAATATCTAAATGATACTTCAACCTGGATGTCAATCTGTAGATGGTGCCACGATCAGATACATACTCAAATGAGTATCACAGAAGCAATCAAAAAAGGATTTAGGATAAAACGGAACTGAAATGGCACGTCCAAGCAAAGTAGGACTCGACTATTTTCCTTTTGACGTAGACTTTTTTGAAGATGAGAGGATAGAGGCGATTAATGGTGAATTCGGTATTAAAGGAGAATTAGCTGCCGTGAAGCTGCTATGTGCGGTATACAATAATGGATACTTCGCTGTGTGGAACAACCTGCTAAAAATGAAACTCCTGAAGAGACTGCCCGGAGTGAGTATGGATCTGCTTGATCAAATTGTAAACCGCTTGGTTATATGGGGATTCTTTGAAAAATCCCTCTTCGACTCGGATGGTGTTCTAACAAGCACAGAAATACAAGCCCGGTACTTTGCAGCCATAAAACGACGCACCTCTACAGATGATTTAGTTTATGTTATCAATAACGGAGTTAATGTATACAGAAACCCTAGTTCAGGTGTAGTTAATGTATGCAAAAACCCTCAAAGAAAAGAAAAGGAAAATAAAGTAAAGGAAATTAAAGAAGAGGATTCAAAAGAGTCGCCGTCCATCGAAGATCTTGTTTTGGAATTTCAGGAAAAAGAAAGACTGCGTCTTTCAGAAGAGTTAAAACCTGATCCCCCCGAGTTGCGGCCGCCCCCCTTTAGCGCTGATGAGTACGAATCTGAATTGAAAAATAACCGGCTCCTGGTAGAGACAATGTGCATAACCAGAAAATTTACAGAGCCTGAGGTTATGCTTGCTCTGCGGGACTTCTTCGCAGAAAAGAAGGTGGAAGGACACAAATGGAAGGATTTACAGGATGCAGTCAGGCACTTTATGAACTGGTCGGCATTCTGGATGGATAAGCGAAACAAAGAGGCAGTTTCAAACGGAGGTAAAGGTAAGATTCAGCAGGGAGTAGAAACGGCCGCATCGGCCGCAGACAGAATACGTCAACGCAGAGCAAATCAGTAAAATGGAAATTGTATCAACCAGAAAAGATAACGAATTGGTGGCATGGGATGTGCCGCTGATCCCGATACAGCTGACAAAATCAGAGCGCGAAATTGTAGCACTTGCATCTGTATCAGAAGAGAACCCAAAAATTAAAGATTCTGACCTCCTTACGCTGGCGGAGAAAATCAGCAACATTACACGGATCAGACTCAATCTACGCCCAAGATCAAACGCAGACGAAGAGGTTTTTCTTCAGACGCTCGAAGCCGACATAAACAAGTTTCCTCAGCTGACAGTTGCAGAGATTGAGAAAGCGCTAACAATGGGACTTGACGGAGAATTCGACCCGGACGACAAGGATATTTTTTTTAGCAGCTCCAAGTTTGTCAGGTGGATACGGGCCTACATCGAGCAAACGAAAAAGCCGGTAATGTCGAAACACGCACAGTTTGTCCACCAGCTGAAAGAGCCGGTTATGGTCCTGTCTGATGAAGAGAAAGTAAAGTCAGCCTGCGATGTGGCAAACATGTACGCCAGAGCCAGGCGTAAGGATACTGAAAGTAGAGCCGTTGGAGCCGCTGTCCTGTGGCAGAATTTGGAAGCTCTTGGAATTCACTCAATGCCTCTGCCTGATAAGATGGCTCTGAAAGAAGAGTTTGAAAAAATCTACCCTCAGGCTACACCTGCTGAAATCGTAGTGCTCTGCCAGAATGCAGCCTACAACAAGTTTATAGCAGACCTGGTCGAATGGGATAGGATGCTGAGTGATGAAGGAGAAATAATTGAAATTGAATGCTGAAAACAATCGTAGGAATAGATCCTGACCTGACAAAGTCCGGTCTCGCAATCCTGACAGGTGACAGCTGGGTATTTCATGCAGCTGTGCAGAATTGCGATATAGTAGAAATCATTCAGAAGAATAGCGATCCAGCAACGACTGTGATTATCCTGGAATGTGGATGGCTCAATGAAAAATCGAACTTCCGGTGGATCTCAAATAAGCGAGTATCCGATAAGATCTCCAAGAACGTCGGAGAGAATCAGGCTACAGGGAAATTCATTCTCTCGCTTCTGAAGAAAGCAGGATACCAGGTAATAGAACAGCCTCCGCTACAGAAGAAACCATTAAAGGTAGATGGAAAGTGGACAAAGCTCGGACGTGAATTTATTGTAAAAGCCTCAGGAATTACCTCACGGATTAATGATGAAGTCAGAGACGCGGTATACCTGGTTATCGCAAAGAAAGGAAAAATCAACATAAAATCTTAAAAATGGAAAGGTTCACTCAGTATCAAATGGGATTTGTCGCAAAGGCAAATCGTACCTGCGAAAGTCAGCCAGATAAGTACAAGACATTCCACATTATTTTGGACAATGACTTTGCAAATGTACCTGAAAACTACACCGCCGTTTTTCTTCGTGGTACACCTGTTCAGGTCGTTCCTGATGATTGCCTAAGGGAAATCAAATTGCTAAGCTCACAGGGATTTTTTAGAGAAAATAACGAACGGCGTTTTGTGTGCAAATACGATGCAAATTCAGACGAAGGTCGCAAACTGTACCGACAAATAATGGAATGTGTAGCGGCCTGGATGAATAAGCATTTGTCATGACCGGCTATTACAGGTCTATCTCTGACGGCAGCAGCATTTACCACGTGTATTATAAAGGATTGGAGCTAACTGCAAGGTGCATAAAATGCAAAACCAGAGAAGTTAATAACCCTTTTCCGATCGCAGCAGACAGAATTACAATGATGTTGCTGCGCAATTGTTGGCAGCAAATCACAGATCCGGAAGAAATCAATCAATTAAAAACTAATCAATAAACTAAAATGGCAAGTTGGTATTTATTAAAAAACAAGTATCAGAAAGAGGATGAAGCCGGTAGCTTGAAAACTATCGAAGAGTTCTACCTGATCGATGCGATATCCTTCACTGAAGCTGAGGCGCGCGGCTATAAGTTGATCGTAACCGGATGTACAGACTTCTCAGTTACCAGCATCAACCGTATGCGGCTGGCAGATGTGTTTTTCTACGAGGATGGCGAAGAATGGTTTAAAATCAAAGTGATCTACTTCTCTGTAGATGAGAAATCCGGCAAAGAAAAAAAGGTTGTGAACCGTATGCTCCTCAACGCTACAGGCATCGATCAGGCTTTGGAGCGTATCAGAGAAAGTATGCGCAATTTCCTCATCCCTTACGAAGTAACAGACATTAGCCTTACTCCAATACTGGACGTATACCCGTATTCGGCGGAAGAGGAAGAGGTTGAGGTTCCTTCCAACATGCGGCCACTATCTGAGGTACTGGCAGAACGCGCAAAGGATATTAACGCACCATTTGCATAAATCAGACTATGAGCAAGGTTTTAACATTCAGCCGACGATACCCTAAATATCATCGTAAAGCAGGTTTTCCCACTTATTTCGCTGAGAAGATCTGGAATAGTCTTCACTTCATCCAGCAAAAATTTACGACCAATTATTACAGCATAGCTGACTTAAATAAAGACAAGCCTGAGCACGTAAATCAGTTTTGGGGCGAAGTACTGGATGGATACGGAGAACTAATACCGAAATATCATACAATACGTGCCGGTAAAAGATGGAAAGAAGGGGATAAATTCAGCCCTCGTGTATGGTCGGGAGATCCTTACAAATCAAAAATGATAACTATAGCTCCTGACATCACTATTCTCAAAGTATGGGACATAGAAATCAAAGTGTTCCCTGCTAATGAGCACATCTGTAAAGATTTTGCAATTGCTGTGATTAATGGGAAAATCATATCCGGTAAGCAATATGTAGAGTTGGCAAAGAATGATGGCCTGACGCACGTGGACTTTGTTGACTGGTTTCAACCCAAAGGGAAGCCCACTCCATTTAGCGGACAAGTTATCTGTTGGTCCCCAAGCCCTAATTATTGATTAACCTTAACAGATTAGAACCAATGAACCACGGAAGCCTATTTTCTGGGATTGGCGGATTTGATTTAGCTGCCGAACAAGTTGGATACACTAATATTTTCCATGTGGAGGTGGATAATGAGAATCGTGAACACCTTGAATTAAGTTTCCCTAATTCAAATAGCTATGCAGATATTAGAGAATTTAACGGCACCCCGTACGCAGGAGCAATTGACATTATTTCAGGAGGGTTCCCATGTCAGGATATCTCAATCGCCAAAACCCACGCCGGCGGCGGCAAAGCAAAAGGGATCAAAGGAGCGAAGTCGGGTCTTTGGAAAGAATACGCCCGTGTGGTTAGGGAAATTGGACCAGGAATCATACTCTTTGAAAACAGCTCAATGCTCCTTAGTAGAGGACTCGAATACGTCCTATGCGACCTTTCCAAGCTCGGGTATGATGCTGAGTGGAGATGTTTTTATGCTTCCCAATTCGGATATCCACACTTCCGCCCGAGGGTTTATGGCTTGGCCTACTCCCGCGGCCACCGATGGCACTCGCTTATTAAAAAGGGTGGAGTCCTACAGAAAGTACCTACGGAACGGGCACCAAGACAAAACCGTGTACCAATGCCACCTAAACGGTATGACGGCGACTCAGACTTTAGCGGTGTATTGTTGGATGATGGGTTTTATTCCGAATTGGATCAAAAAAAAATCTTTGGATACGGGAATGCAGTAGTTGTCGATATTCCATTTACTATTTTTCAAACGCTGAATACAGCAATTAACAATCAACAAACTTGACAGAACAAGAATTAATAAACATTGGCTTCATACGCCGCGATTGGGCTTTTGAAGATGAAATATTTCACGACTACATACTTGAAGGTAATTCAGCTTTTAAGATTGAGGTGTGTGATGATTTCTCAGCAAGCCTTATCGTAGGATGTGAAAGCAAATCCCTTCCCAGATCTACAGGGATTAAGGAAATACAGAATCTGGCTAATATTCTATGTATTGTATGAAAACAGTAGACATTCAAAAGCTAATATGCAAAGCAGAGGTTCTGAAGTTTAACCACGCCTGCGAAAACGTCGCACATCTTTTAGCCTGGGAGTGCGACGTACTTTCTCTCAATAAATCAGGCTACTTATCAGAGTTCGAAGTAAAAATTTCTCGGTCTGACTTTCTGGCCGAAAAGAAGAAGGCCCGAAAATGGGAATTGATTGCGGAACGTAGCGAATGGACCTGCCCTAATTATTTCTGGTATGTATGCCCCGTAGGACTTATCAAGCGAGATGAGATCCCGGATTACGCAGGACTTATTTACACCGGCGAAGAGAAAGTTCAGATCGTGGTGTCAGCTCCATTACTTCATAAAGCGAAGAGAGATAAGTCTAAGGTATTGGAAAAGTTCTGCCGGGTATCTGCTGAGCGGACCTATCTGGGAGGTTGCAGGCTAACATACGATAACAGGCAGCGCAAAGAAAAGTTTGATCAGGTCAGCAATGTAAACGAATGGGAACTTGCAATACAGTATAAAGCTGCTCTGGCTCAGGAAAACTACGAACGCTGCAAGGTAATCAAAGATGAGATTGATCTACGGATTGAGAATGATACCATCAACCACGCACTCATGAACGGTTTCAGGTATTACGATGCAACGAAGGATGCTTTTACAGGGCCTCCAAGCTTTGAGCCCTACAATGGATTGTTTGACAACTATAAATACCCAGATGAACGAAGCGAAGATTAAAGAGGTAATAAATATCCTTTACGCAACCATGCCGCTTACACGATTTGAAACAGTTAAGCAGGCGGCAACATTGATCCATAAATTATATCAACAACAAACTATGAAAACAGGACTTGAATTTATTTCAGAAGAAAGAGGCCGTCAGGTTGCAATCAAAGGAATGACTGCTGAGGCAGATGATTTGTATGTACATAGTGAGCTATCAATGGCCGCTGCTGCATATGCATTGCCAGATAGAGTACAGCACCCAAATGGTTTGTGGGTTTCTGACCGTGACGAACTTTGGCCTTTTCATCCTGATGGACTTCATTCAACGCCAGAAAATAGGATTAAAGAGCTATCGAAAGCAGGGGCATTGATTGCAGCTGAAATTGATCGCCTCATCAGGAAGAGTGCAAGGGAAGTATCAGACCTGCCAGACGCTCCCAGCATATCAGAAAGAGACGGTAAAATACATGTAGACTTTGGAACCTTTGGAATGCCATGAAAAAACTTACAAGAAAAACCTACTGTGCAGCATGCGATATGCACGTTAATAATATACGCAGCAGATTGAACGTGCCTCATACCTGTGGTAAGACAGATTCATCCAGGATAGCGCAGGGGTTGAAAGATATAGGGAAGAAAAATACTTTCCCGAAGCAACAAAAAAGCTGAGAAAGGCTGAAATGATTTCAGCTCTTTAGTAGGAATTAAGAAATTTTTGAATACCGTAGGAGTTGAAGTAATTCGCAGAAGTAACAGGGGATATCCTGAGTTTTCTGCGGATTTTTATTTGGTGAAATAAAGGCCTTAAGTTATATAAGGCTATAATCAAATAAAATTTTTATGTTTTTTTATCTATAAAAAAAGTTTACAAATTATTTTATTTAACTAATTGATTTTCAGATTATTGTTATTTTACTAACAAAGAAAAGTTAACAATATATTAGGATTAATAGTAGTTTTGTGAAGCAGAAAAGGGAGCTGTGCTCGTAACACTTCTCCCTTCGTGAAAATTCTGCATTAACAAAACATAATAAACATGAACAGTTTTTTAGAAGCCATTGGCTTCATTCAGAATTTATCCGCCCAGCAGTGGGTATCAATTACAGGTCTACTTGCTTTAGTTTGGGACGTTGGCAAGTATCTGTTTGACATTGGAGATACACCTCCATCAAAGGCAGCTTCGACCGAAATAACAATCAAATTCAAGTTTTGCTTGACGATTGGCAAACGGTAGTGCAAAGCTACAGACAATGTTTCCTTAATTCAAGCAATTTGTTGAATTTATATACACTATTATGATATACCATAATAGTGTATATAACAAAAAGAGCGACTCAGCTGGGTCGCTCTTTTTGTTATAAATCCGGCTCTTCGTATCGTGTAACCAAAGTATAGTGCTTTGTTTCTACTCCCAAAGAATTATAGATAGCTCTTGCTTCATCATCTGTAAACCTTTGTCCTGGATCTGCTGGTACTGGCCGTTTACTTTGATCAATAGCTTGTACGTCAAACTTTATTCCTGTAAATGGATGTGTGTACTCTACAGCTGACCATCGCTTTACTTTCTTTGACGGTTCGGGGTAGAATGTATTGTAGAGCATTTGAGCAGCATGAAACTGATCCTTATACTCGCAGGTAATTCCGTGCTCAGCCAGTACAGAAGCTGACGCCCGATCAAATATTGATCTGTATTGCCAGACGATGTTGGGTATTTGCACTCCTTTTTCGATTTTCATACGGTGCCTAACCATTTCCATTCTGGAATGAATCAGGTGTGCAGCTGCGGAATATTGAGTTTTCATACGCATACATTGTGGATATAATCCCAAAGTTAGGAATATATCCAAATAAATAAAAAAGAGTAACCCAATCGGATTACTCTTTCAGCACTACAACTAAACCGAATGTTTTACTATGTGACCAATGTCCTATTATAAAGTCTAACCTGTAAATCTTCTCTTTCTGACGTAGGAAAGATGAGGTGTGTTAGTAGTCAAAACGTGGGTATCGAATATACGGTACCCATGTTTTTGTTTACTCCTCCGGCAAAACTGGCTTGATCTCTGGCATGCCTGACGCTGCAAAGAATCCGCGCAAAGTCGCAACGGTTGACGCGGTGACCGTTTTTCGGACGTAGTGCGTAATATTGTTATATATCCCGATAGGCACATTCCAGTTGCCGTCCCATGCTGTTCTGCCGTCTTCTTTTACGAGCTTGTAATAAACCGTCTGGAATTCCTTTTTTGTGATTATTTGACCTTCGTAGTAGGCCGTTTCAACCTTCGTTACTGAGTCCGTTACAACCGAATCAGGGGCAATCTGAACGTATCCGGCATTGACATAGTCGTAACGATAATTCAAGCCCTTTACGTCAAGATATTTCACATCAGGAACCTGCATTGTGTATTTCTCCAAAGGTACACGGGTGAAGTCCTGTGCCATTGAAGTGATGGCAATAAGAACGAAAGAAAGAATGATTGCGAAAGTTTTCATGCGTGTTGTGTGTGTTTTGGTTAATATCTGATCATTAATTGGCCTGTGGCAGTTCGGTAAACGTCACCCACTTGAAGCCCTCCAGAAATTGCGGCTGCGTTGTCTGCGTAGGTGGGAACGTTGGATAAATTAACTATACCGTCTGCTTTTACTTGTAATCTTGTAATGGAAGATCCTGTTTGGATATTGACTATCCCGGAAGGGTGAGTAGCTGCAAGACTTAATCCGCCTGAAACTGTGCTCATAACTCTTGCGGCAGGTGTTGTAGCTCCTGTGTAACCTATCTCAAACCCACCTATGCCATTATTTCCATTTATAAGAACCATTCTTGCAGCGTTACCTATCTGCCCTATAGATATCTGACCATTACCTGCCCATGTACCTGTACTAGATATAGTTCCTGCATTGAAATTATTCCCGGCAACGTCAACAGTATGTACAGAGGTATGAACGCCACCGCCGTTAGTGCCTGCATTCGTCCCTACGTCAATTAAATTCTTAGGTCCACTTGCGGTATTATCTGTGACAAAAACAGATGCGTGTATAGCCGCAAAACCACCCGTTCCGGTTTGTCTCATATTATTAATAATAGTCAAACCTTTATTGTACCCTGAGCTGTTACCAAGGTCGCCGCGGATTCCGACAGATGCGAAATTAGGCGCTCCGGTTCCCCTGTTTAGAGATATCAGGCCTAAGGCAGTCATAGGTTGCCCCATTTCTATAGTTGAGCCTCCGCCTGAAAACTTCAAATTCCTACCTACCCCTGTTCCTGCATTTTCTGTACCTATTTCGTATACGTTAGACACCCAACGCGCGTAGCCTCTTTCATAATTTGTAAGTTCATCGGTAGTATTGTAGTTGAGGTAGTTCCCGGTATTGCTCTGACTTAAAGTTCCTGTTATACGTTGATTGCCATTCGCTAATATACTCCCATCAACAGTTAATTTATTGCCATTATTGGCAGGTATAGCTCCCACAGCTTGCAAATGCCAATTACCATCACTGTGCACCCTCGTTACGGTTGAGGCAAGCGCACCATTACTAAATGAAAAACCATTGCTAACATTGAGGTGTGCGCTGGTAAAACCACCGTTAAATGTATGATATCCAGTCCATGTTTTTGAGCCTGTCAATCCTGTTTGATTGCCCGAAATTTTAACAGCTGTTGGATCTACCTCTTCTGTTATACCTCCTGTGCTTTCTTTTAACAGAGCGATAAGCTTTGTATTCAGGTCTACGATACTTGTAGAGGTAGGTACGGTAACCAGGTTGTGGTTATCGATCTTGAAAATACGTGTACCGTTCATGCTGAGCGTGATGTTCGGGTCGACGTATTGCAAATTCAGATCGCGCTTAGGGATTGACCTGGCATTGCCGTTGATGGTCACATTGAGATGTGATTGCCCGTCCGTAACCTGGATAGACTGGATCTGTGCAAAGATTGGAATGCTGAGTAAGACCAGCACCAAAGTCATTAATCTGGTTTTCATTGTGTGTGTATTTGGTTTGTAATTAGATTAGGCCGCTTGAAGCGTGATTATTGTTACATCTGAATTCCTGATCAGCCAGCCGTTGAGGTATTTCTGATCTTTCGGCCTCGCTTTGGCCAGTCCTGTATAGTGCCGGATTCGAGCGTTTGCAAAATCTCTCATTTCAATACGCTTCGTTGCCTTCAATGTATTTGGGCCCAACACTCCATCACGCTTCGCACCTGCCGCATGTTGTAGCGTTTTGATCGCTAACGGAACGCCTGCATTTACAGCAAAATCAAATACATGTAGGCGGAGAAGTGGCGGTAACTCATCCGCACGGACTTGCAACCAAAAGTCTTTGTAATAGATTTTGATTACCTCAGCACGTGTAAGTGTTTTGATATTCAGATGAGGATACGACCGTTTGGATATCCCCCAATTCGTTTCACCTCCTGAGTCGTCAGGATCGAACACGTACCCGCCTTCTGCAGATAGTACGTGTTCAATTGCTGTTTCAAAATTCATAGTGTGTATTATGTGATAATTAAAAGCAGTATCCAGACTGTCAGCTTTGTCAGTCCGTAAAGGCCAGCTATAGAAACCACTGTAAAGCTGGCCGTGTAATACCATTTGACTGGCTCTGGTTTTCCCATTATATCATAACCGGCTCTGTTACCTTCAATGTATTTCCAACAATGATCCTTGTCGATGGCATTCAGAAGTCCGGCCAGCCCAAGCCCCCAAAATGACAGCTTGCCGATAACCCAATTCTTGCCGGTTGCGCTGCTGATCGTTTCCCTGCCTTGTCCGTAGTGGTACCCTTTTTTCAGAATGAACCAATCGTTTAAAAATGAAGCAAAGGCCATGTTTCCGAATACATCTATCGCCTCAGCGCCTTTCAAAAAAGCATTGTCAACGTATCTGTATTTTCCCTTCCAGCGGAACGCACCTGCAATGGTATGAGTTAAGCCCGGATAAGATAACAGTATGGCCAGCGCCAGCGCCACTATAAAAAGTATGATTCCCATTACCAATTTATTTTAACTAACCATCGACCTAATTTATCTTTTGTACCACGGCAAATCCTGTAAATGATCAGCCGCTCCGTAACGACCGCTGCCATCAGAAAAACGTAGGTTGGAGCTACCCAGCCCCATAACATACCAATGCCGGTTGCAGCCATCAGGAGGTAGAAGTATAACCTACCTCCTAAAGTGTTTTTTGTAGACCGCCTGATAATCTCCTTGGCGCTGGAAATGTTGCTTTTCTGTAGCGACAAATGAGATTTTAAGCTGATAATGAAAATAAATCCGCACACAATGATGGTCAGTACCTGCGCGAATATCTGAAGTCCTGTTGCCATTATTCCTTAGTTTTTAGTTTATCAATTACTTTATCACGGATGATTTTGGTTACTGATTCAAAAGACAAAACCACAGAGGCAGTTGCGAAACTTGCCAAAAACGGGTTATCTACTCCGAACCAATACACGATCAGACCTGGCACGAGTAACGCCGTTCCAAGAGAAGCGCTTACCAGGTAGATGACTTTTCGCCGGGATGGTGGCTGTTCAGGTTCATAGATCCTGATCACAAAAAATATGATAGCCGTGAATAGCGCCAGTATCCACGATCCAGCCTTTACCCCGAACTCTCTTAATAACTCTTCCATTTACATTTTAAAATTTTAGTCCGACAATTGCCCCTCCTCCGAAACCGGCTCCAAGTCCAAATCTGAAGCCCCTCCACCACTTCCGGTTACCTGCCTTTTTATGATCTGCAAGCTGCGCTTCAAAAGTTTGTCTCTGCACTGTACTTTGCAGTTCGAGCACACGCACATGGTTTCTGAGCGCTTCAACTTCTTTGCCCTGGTATTCATAGGCCGTCCTGAGCTGGATGTGCGTTACTTTCAGCCGCTCGTACCGAATCGCGCTGTCCAGTAATGATCTTTCGTATAAGATTTGATCTATACTCTGCGCGTTGATCGTCTGTGATAGGAGAGCCATACACACTATCAGCCCCCAAATATTTTTTGTGAACTGAATCCTTTTTCGCCTGATGAACCTGCGAGGGATCGATGCCTGGTGTAAATGTTTCATTTGGCTTTTTTCTTAGTGTGATGAATAGGATTGCTGCTACGATCAGTAGCGCAACCACGATGATGATTATCTTTTTCATAGGTCGAGAATTATAGTTTGGCGACCGTAAGCCCGAAATGTCCTTCCTTGTATTGTTACGTCTTCGTACAGCTGACCAGACAAAAAACCATTGTAATAGATGATACACTTTCCGGCAGATCCTTCTCCGATTAAAGCAATACCTTTACCCTGGTTGAAGATGTGGTAAGAGTTATATTGATCTAAGTTAATTTCGCCAAATCCGTTCAAGGTTAAACCCGAAGTGCCCGGCGTGGGTACATACTCACCACGACTACTTTTGTACGCTACATGGCTTAATTTCGTAGTCCTGTCTCTATACTGCCATGCAACCTCCATTGCTGCTAAATGCGCATCCAAAGGAACAGCATAAAGCCTGTTGATATATCCCGTATTCCCTTTTTGCGGTGCGCCGTTCTGACCAGGTGTATAAGGATTGAAATCTTTCTCCCCAGTTTTTCTCCAACTGATAGCATGCTCGAATCCGTCCCACGCATCAAACTTTGTAGAATCGCCGCCAAACGTTCCGCCTGCATCCCAATTCATTGTACCTCCGCCTACCAGGTGTGACCACAGAACTGCGTTATACATTTCACCGATCGGAGCCGGTGGTTGATGGTTTACTTTGGTCAAGATCTCGCCAGTAGCGTAAGGGATAATCTCTCCTGTATCTACTACTTCGATATTATTCCTTGACCCATCTGGCCGCTGAACAAAAGACTCAACTTTTGGAGATGTAAACAGAATAACATTGCGCTCCCATCCCTGGCCCTGATAAAGCTTTGTTCCGATTTTAACACGTTCATTCAGATATAGAAATTCGTACGGAACATGTCTTACCTGATTATCGAAATATACCTTCTTATTTAGGTTTCGATACTGAACGTTACCTGTTTTGTAGTATACGACTTCGTCAGTATACCATCTGTCGTCTGGCGGATAGTATCCGCCGTAAAGCATACTTGTCAGCGACTTCTTAAAGTTTTCGTATCCAGCAGTTAGCCCTGACCCAAAAGCCCCAAACCAATCGTCACCTCCGTAATCTCCGAAGGCTCCCATCTGGCGAACATCTTTAATGCCGGTATGCTCGACTATTCCGTCGTAAAACCCTTTATCGTAGTTCCAAAGCCGCTCTTCGATCTTTGTTTTATCCTGCCCATACGTGTTTTCTACGAATTCGCTGGTCGTAGAAACGTCGATAGTTCCTCCCAAAAGGGATACCTCATACTTGCCCCAATTGTATAACTCACCATCCGTGGGCTGATAGTAAGGTTGCATCCGGTTTGTTCGCCATAAGGCACTACCCGAATCCTGGTTACCGAAATAAGTAGCTATGCCGGCTTTGTGATAAGCCTCTACATTATCGTACAGGTTGCGATCTCCAATACCATTGAACTTGTAATACCAGCGCCAATTTTTTGGCGTGGCAAATTCCGGGTAGGTAATTACCCGTGCAACCTGCAGCCAAGACGGAACGGAGTTGTTCCCCTGCTTTACATCTGACTGAATGGAAAGATAAATAGAGCTTCTGCGGGCATTGTCAGCATTTACCCCGCGGTCTCCCCATCCTGCATAATTGGCTTTAAAGGTCTCAAAGTCTGGAATTTTCGAAGCATCGCAAACGTATTGCTGAATGGTATAGATTCCATCAGGCAGATATATGTTTTGGAAAGGAGCAAATCCTCCACCATCCGCTTCCATCGGGAAGTGGTCTATTGCATAAAATACATTCTTGTCCCCGAACTTATTACCTGACAAGCCTGGGGTAACATCGGAAAGTGTTCCGTCATGATTAAATCCCAGGGCAAGCTCAGGCGTTTTATTGTAGGAGAAATTACGACCGTTTACTTTCCTGCGGTAAACTCCGAGCTTGATGTACTCTCCCTGATCAGGAGGCTTTATCCCTGTACCGGAAATGTGAAAAGTTTTTTCTGAAACTTCACTCTTGCATGTGCTGCCCTGGATCTGCAAAGTATAGGTGCCCGGAGTAAGAACTGGATACTTTATACGTATGTCGTTTCCGGTAGGTGCAACCATGTCAGAAAATACTTTACTGCCTGAACTGTTTTTGATATCGAGCGAGATACCATACACTCCTTCTCCGTCAAAAATGAAATTCAGTCCCGTTGTTGAAACGTCTTTAGTTCGCTCCAAATAAGGACCTTTCAGGCAATCCTTCAATCCTGGCTCAATCGGTTTTGTATTTCCTGACAGCACTTTAATCAAGCTATCCCCATAGGATTTAAGCCTTTGCTCAGTAACGACATTCTTCGGTAACTCGATGGTAATCTGCCCGGCTGCATACAGCGGTAGCAGTAAGGCCATTAGGCCAATCTTAAAGAAACTTTTCATGTGTGTATAGTGTATTGGTATGAAATAACCAGGTATTAAAGCGCCTGACTCGCTTTTGCTTTATTAAGCCCTTCGTTGATTGCTTTGGCAATGTCGAAGACTGAAAGATCTGTAATACCTGCCTGATTTTCCAGGTTCAAATTCACCGACTCGCTTATCGTTTCTTCGATCAACTTCACCTCCTTGTCTGTACCTTTATTCAGGTAGGTTTTCTTTTTGATATTCAAGGTGACTCCAATAAATACACCGGTAAGATCCAGCGTAAACGACACGTCTTGTTTGCCTTGCGGCATTTCGATTGTTTCAAGGTTATTTTTCATAATAAAAAATTGGTTATAAAATCTCTACGATTACATTGTTATTGGCATACTTGCCGGTTACTTTCAGTTTTGGAATGCCAGTAGTAACTACCGTTAGCACCCCAGCCCCGTTGAATGCCAGGTAGTCGCCCAACGCTCCGGTTGTGGTGCTGGTAACTACTTTTCCTTTCTTGCGGATGTGCGCAAACTTTCCGGCCGCACTATTCACCAGGCTAAACCCTGCAAAGTTTTTTGCATTGGCCGCAGTCAATGCTTCAATTCCGACAGGGACATCTACAGCCGTTTCCTGATCCAGATAATAGTGGGCTTTGATGCTACGGTATACATAAGCTACAGGCTGTCCCCAGGCAATTGCTGTTGCTCCGACGTTGCGCATAAATTCAACCTCCTCAATCATCGGCAGAGAGGTAGCTTCGTAGTTAGCCAGTGATGTGTCAACCACTTCATGGGCACCAAGGATTAAGCCCACACGAGTTGCGGAAAAATTAAATTTAAAACCGTTTTTCCGGCCAGGAGAATTGTTCTGAGATGGTCGGAAAGATTTTAATCTCAGACTTTCAATATTACAGCCCAGGTACATCCATACTGATTTATTCCTGGTTGCATCAGATCCGCTATGTTCATTCACATCTGCTATCAAAGCATTTGCAAAACCTCCCAGCATTGTACAGTTTTTGTAAACAACGATACCCGGCACTAGCTCTTCGGTTGCCGCAACCATGTTGTGATTATTGATCGGAAGCTTGTTTCTGCCTGTTGCTGTGTAATGGATATTTTGCCCTTCTATGATCGTATTCTCATACAAACAAAGTTGAGCGTCCCATGTGCCAATACCAACCAGCGTAGAAGCCGCATTGGTACCGGCAAGATCCGGAAATTTAACCTCTGACTTAATATGGCAATCCCGTACCGTTACCGTAAAGGGCCCAGTGTTTTTATCCGTGTGGATGAAGTAGGCTGGTGTGTTGAGCTGCGGGTTTCTGCTATTATCTTCGATAGATGTAAGTTTCAATCCGCTAATCTCAATATTGCCTTCAAAGAAATTGCCATCTACATTACTTGCAATATCACGGTTAAATTCAATAGCCCATTCGTCAAGCCCCATACCTCTTCCTTGGATCTTCCACCCGGAAGGGATCTGGCGCTGTGGGTTAAGGTCATAGAATTTGCCAGTAATGTAAATCGTTTTATCGCCTGCTGATTCTGTGAATAGTCCCGCAATGTTGGTATAGTTGATAAACTTACTTTCCAGGGATAAATCAAACGGATCGTTCCAGTCGTTTTGCGACTGCAATACAGCATCTTTCATAAACTTCACTTTGTAAATGAAGTCATTGAACCGTGCTGTGTCTGAAAACTGTATTACCACCTTATAGGCATTGTGCGTTACTGGGTATTGAACAGAACTGCGACCCCACTGTTCGCCACCTGCTGTCAATACGGTTGCGGTATCGCTCCAATAGCTTGCTTTAACAAGCGTCACAGGCGTAAACGCACCTGTAATCTCGTTTATAAAACCAATGCTTTTAATATCGCTCAGCTCCCAAGCTGCATTGTTAGCCCTTCTGATATTCAGATTCATGAAGTTCACGCCAGATACAGCATTCAGTCTGCGAACAGTCGAAGGCAAAGAACGCGCGATCTGCTTAATTTTCTTGTCGAAAAACCTGTTGATCGGAACCTCATCTACAACCTTCCTGAAACCATTCTGAGGATCACCCACAAAGGTGACAGCGGGATCGGTGTCCAACACTACGATAGATGCCAGCGGAACCGGGTAGTTTACACCTACAGGCACAAAACCGGTACGGGAAACAGCCGTATTGTCAGAGTAGAAAAACTTTACATCCGCCTGCCAGTCGGAAAAAGAGCCTGTAATGTTTATCCTGATTGTCTTACTTGCGGTAGCTGTCAGATAAACATTTCTTGCATAATCCGGAGCGCTTGCTGTATCGCCGACAATTAAACCCCAGTAGCTCCCGTCAATGATTGTCATGGGCCGGGTTACCCCCTTATCATCCGTCCAGGAAAATTCTGCTACATCCGAAGGTTGCCAAACTCCCTGGTTTGCCCTGCAGAAAGAAACGTTGAAAAAAATAGGAGATCTTTTAGCGTCCAGAAACTCAGTAAAGATGCCGGGGCCATCAGGAATAAATGATCCTGAACGGTTAGGTATATATGTTTTACCTACTACTTCCAGATTACCTATATCGGTTGCCTTTTCAACAGATTCAGAGATAATGTTTACCCGCCCCTTCGCACTCAGGTTTTCAATGATCACATCAGCCATTTGCAGCCTAAGAGCTGATCCGGATACGGCGATATTTCCGGTAATGAACATTACAGGTATCAAAAACAAATCACCTGCTTGCACAACGTACTGAAAAACGTAGGATACGTGATTGTCATTGATACGGGTCATGGTCGGAACAACGATATCAACCAAGCCTGTATCATTTCGTACTACGTTAAACCTTGCAGCTCCGCGGGATGTAAAGCCGTCCAATACGCTTTCGTACACAACCATAGTTACAGAAACCGTATCACCTGGGCTGATATTCTTATAGGTGTTGATAGGGAAAGAAGTACCTCCTGTCAGGTAAGAATTCATACCTGTAGAGCCTACAGGTATAGTCAGTACTTTGGAATTACTGTCGTAGGTAGCCCCGTTGCTGGTAACAAAACTAAGCTTCTTGTCAAACCTGCGTACAACAATCGTCTTATTGTTTACATCCTTTTCAACCTGCAGGCTCTTTTCAAAGCCTGTGTCTGTTGGCGGGATGTAATCCCACTTCACGCCACGGCTTACCAATGTCGCGCCAACCTTCATTGTCACAGGAAACCCATTAAGGCTGCTTACGCCTTCCTGAACCACTTTGAGCGACTGGCCGGATGGCAGGGAAGGAGCTTGCACCGGAACAAATGTGGTATCTATCCCGTTCGGATTATCCCTTATAGTAGCAATACCCGATTGTGCATTAAAATAACCACGCTCCTTAAAAGCGCCTACAGATGCAGTTTCAGCCCTTGCCGCAGCATCCTCCGCCTTTTTCAAAAGTCCTTGTTCGTCATACAGCGACGCCCTTACAACTCCTTCTCCTGGTGCAGAAATACTGACAGACCGGGGTTGCGGGGAACTGCCATCCATAGTCAGGGTTACAGGTATCGTAAATTTGAACGTACTTGCAAACTTGACGTAGATAGTAACCTTCTTCTTTGTGCCAAGCGGTAAAGCTTTAAGTTGAGCCGGTGAAATGCTAAAATCAATTTTGGAGTTAGCAAATGACGCAGGGACAAACATTCCCTGTATAACACCGTCAATTCCTATGACTACAGAAACAGGGTTTGCAACCGAAACCCCCTCTTCCAAACGTATCTCTACATTTAGCGGGTTTTCGACGAATACCGGAAGGTTTTTAATTATCTCGGTAGGCTGATTTGTCATTAGTGTGTGTAGTGTAGTCTTAAACTATTCGCCTTTCAATACGAACCCTTTGAAAATTGATAGGAGCGGCTCTTGCAAATCCTCCGGTGCTTCCGCGATATGAGGCTTGATATCAAACCGGTCTTCAACGAAAAGCTCCCGTAATTTTGCAGTCCTTGCTTTCTGCCCTTCTCTTGTAAATTCGTATTGCTTTCCAAATTCTGTGTTTTTGTAAAGCAGGGATTTTGTTACCGGATCTTCATTTGCAAACTCGATATCAATATCATCAAGCAAATCCTGATATTCATTGCCGACCTCAACCATTTGAGTGTATACCCGCTTAAGGGCGTGACTGAACTTAGTCTCTTCTGTGTGTACCTTCAGATACTCACCAGCTGCGTTCAAAAACTGAGAAACCCTTTTGTAATTGGTTACCATTTTTATTTTTTATGTTAAACCTGTTTGAAGTCTTGTCCAGACTACTGACCCTGATTCCAGTCTCTTTCTTCCATAAAAGAAACCAGCAGTAGAACCAAGAGTATCGGCTGCATATGCGATAGAACCTTCAGGTGCTAGTACAAGCGTAAGCTCTGCGATAGTCATTCTTGATAGAAGCAGAACCTTTGTCGTGCTCCTTAATTCTAGCGCCGCCCAGGCATTTATTTCTGATGCAGCCGAATTGTTATGTATGATTAATGTTCCGTGCGTATTCGTATGTCCCAAAGACATATTTTTCCAAACATTAAAATCATTTCTTACTGCCATTATTCCCAATACACCGACACTTCTGTTCAATGCAAATTCTATTTCAGATCCGGTATCCCTTACCGTAGTATCCTGAATATTCGCACCACCGGACGACCACTTTGTAAAGTACCCCGCTGTGCCCGATCCGCCTACAGTACCAGCACCTGAGCCGCCTGTATAAGATATAATTCCAGTCGAATTATTAACAGTAATAACACCTGATCCGGTGAATTTCCCCCGAACAGCTGTAGTAAAATCTGTGATATCTTGTGATACATGAGAGTGGGTTTTTGCTGCGTACCGAGCATCACCCCAAACAGTGTCGAAAGATAAGGACAAATCCGCAGAAAGTGAAGCACCTCCGTTTAATCCTGTACCAGTATTTATAAGCCTGGTAAGGGGAACATACCTTGCATCTGCCTGAGCTGTTGTAAAGGCATCAGTAATTCCATATCCGCCGATGGTTGTAGGCTTGCTGGTCAGGCTTGCGAAAGTATGTGTATGTCCACTAAGCGAGTACCTTGCATCACCCCAGACTGTATCAAAAGCCAGTGTACGATCAGCGGCAAGGCTTCCGCCGCCTGTAAGACCCGTTCCGGCCAATATCTGTCTTCCAACAACCGCATATCTTGCATCGCCCCAAACAGTGTCAAACGCAAGGGTGCGGTTTGCAGATAGATTACCTCCGCCTGACAGACCCGTTCCTGTATTGATTTGCCTCGTTTCAAGAACCAGTTTTACCTCATTATGTGTCAGGTTTTGAGAATAAAAATTGATCGTGCCGTTCGCATTTACACCGTCATGAATAGAGATATTCCAGCGGTCGGACTGACTGCTTTTCTGTATCGCTAAACGCGGCTTGCCAGTCCCGTAATCCGTTGGCTGGAATATAAAATAATTGGCGCTCGTTTCAGCTGTTGCCATAGAAACAACCGGGGTTATATTACTTGTATTACCCTTTGCCATTACAGCTTGCCAGCTCGTGCCCGCTGCGACTGCATTTTTTACCGCCAGAGCCGTAGGGATATTTAGATTGCTTGCCGCTAATAAATCAGACACAATAGGCACGCTCCCTAAACCTCCAACACCGTTAGCCGTGCGGCCAATTACAGCCGGACCAGTTACATCAATAAGGTGATCCATAGTGATGGATTTCTGCTTGACACGTAACCAGTTTTGTAAAGGATTATTCGGGTTGAAGATTTCAATCGTAACGTTATCAGGCCTTACGCTTAGCGTCTTGATGAAGTTAACAACGCTTTCAGATAACGCCGCGCCAGCATTGACTTCTACAACATCTCCGCCCGGTTCTTTAACTGGAACGTCCTCTATATCTTCGGCAGGACCGAAAGAAAAATCACTTTTTAGTATCGCTACTATCTGACCGGTAGCACCACCCAGACGCCGGGTAAACATAACTCTGAATGTTGACGGTGTACTATGTACGTTGCCAATATTTAACGAGTTGTACTCGCGAAAGAGCAATGTTTTTGCCATGGTCACAGGTGTGACAAATAGCGTGTAATCTGGCTGACCCGTATAGACTGGCACCTCAATCTTAATCAATCCCCCGCCTCGCAATTCCCAGATTTCAGCCTTCTCGTAATCGTACGGTAGCGACTCCGCATCAGATATCACATTCCAGTTGACTGGAAGGTCAAAAGATCCACCAGTTTCAGGCAGTTCACCTATCAGAACCCTATCAATTGTATTGGGCACCATTTTAACCAAAGAAAGCCCCTTTGTTGGCTTCGGCTTTTTGGGCACCGTTTCAAAATGTACGTACCTGGTAGCCACTTTCTGACCCGCCAAAAACAATTCAATTTTGACGGTGTGATCATAAACCTCGATAGGGAAATCTACATCCGAAAAGGAATAGGAATATTTTGTTACGGGTTCAGGATTCCCTTGTTGATCCAGATGTAAAACAGTTACAGGGGTAGTTAAGTCAAAAGACAAGATTGCTTTGTCGTGTTCAACCTCATCTACTTCGATTTTAAAGTTTCCTGTTTCTGGATCCAAAAAAGACGATGTGCCAGCTTGCGATAATTCACCCAGGCTAACGCCGCCTTTCATCAGGAAGAATTTGATCAGGTCAAGAAATTTTTCGTCGTAAAGAACGAAATCAATCGTTTCTCCTGCCAAAAACTTATCGTCAAGATACAAATCTGCTGACAGGCTGAATTGCCCAGCCTCAGTCACAATACCGTTATCCTCTTCATAGAAACGGCGCTTTGTAACCTGGCTCAATAATATCGACTGACTTACATTTTCATTTACCTCAGCCGCATTGGGGCCTCCTCCTTTGAGTCCGAACTTATACTGGTTATGTGTACCTTTCGCATAAACTTCAACATCCCATTTTGCAGGCAATGGCCATGCTCCGGGTAGCTCACCTACCACAACATTGGTAGCACCGGAAGTATCTATCAGCCTGTATGATAGCTCCGGTTTTGTAAATACCTTAATCGGAATAATAACCTCGACAGAGGTAGGCTGCATAGGTATTTCAGACTCAAGTTCTTCGTCTGTAAGCTCCTCTGTTACGCTGAATACGATTTCATAATTGCCGACTTCCATAGGCGTGCCACTTACAGCAACATCCATGAAAACTACCGTCTGATTATCTACCCAATTAGGCTTACGTACTACAGCCCACCGCAGAGAGTTAAAGTTGAATTGATCTTCCTCATCCTGTTCCTCGTTGTTGTAAATAACAACTTTGGAAAGATACTCGTACATATTAACCGAGTCCGATCCTCGCTCACCAGCAACAAAGTTGAGTGCCGGTATATCCTCGAATAAAGAAGCTCTGCGTGCGTTAGTATCGATAGTTTCCTGCAGCTCTATTTCTGTCAAAGGCATATCCTCTTCCAGTATCCGACCGTTCGTGCTATCCTGTTTTGAGGGGTAAATTCCATCCCCAAAACCTGGAATTGCATTAAGTTTCTTTGTTCCTGGGATGTATGAATCTTGCCTTAACTCACTTGCCGGAATTTCTTCATACTTAACTTCGACTGCGGTAAACTTAACACGGCGACTGTAATCGTTGTACGAAAAACGCAGGAAACGCATTCTAATACCTCCCAAATCTTGCATGATCAGGGTGTGCATAAAAGATAATCTTGGAGCACTGGCAGGAATAAATATACTTCCATCCGCCACTTTCAGAGGTCTACTCGTTAAGCACAACCTGTCAAGCATCATCGCTCGGTAGATGCTCATTCCTTCCTGTAAATTCGGCCTGCGCTTCCAGTTACTAGTTAGATCTGGGCTACCAATTTTAGTCCATGCCCCGGAATACCATGGAGTATAATCCCCCGATATCAGGTCAATTTGCGTGGCCTCCTCGTCAGTTACATTTCCTCTTTCAAGTGTAGTAGCGTATTTGGCTGAATCAGAGTTAGCTACAAAACCTGATAACTCTCCTTTTAAGTTAGATACCTTGTACCAATTCCCCGAACGAGGCGTATTAGTATCGTTTTCGCCGGACATCTTATAAAATCTAACGAAAATGTTACTAATTGGATAAGGTTTACCTGGACGAGCTATAAAGGTTGTGTTTAGAGATACTGCCAGTGAGAATGTCCCTTTTTTTGTATTGGTTCGCATGTTGATAACTTCCCAGTTATCTCCAACTTGATCCTGCCACCCGCCAGCGTTTGGAACTTTTGCTATTAATGCGTCTCCGTTTTCAACGATAACTCCGTTTGCGCCCCCAATGCGTCTATATTCTCCGTTAGGTACTCCCACAATTCGCCAAGCCCAATGTAACCTTGCACCTTGTGGATCTTGCGGATCTTGAGAATTATAAAGCGCTGATGGGTAAGGCGGGTTAGTTGCCACATCAAGATTACCTCTTTCAACTAGCTTCCCATAGTCAAGTGGTGGTATTCGTATAAGGTAGAACTCCTCTTGCGCAGCAGCCATAGTTTTATCAGCACTGGCAAGAGCAGGTTTTAAAGAAGGGTTTACCCAAAAATCTTTCTCTGAGCCGTCTGGCTGCAATACGGGAATTTTTATAGCAATTAAAATGTCCCGAGAAAATACATCCGATTCATAATCAAATGAAATAGTTACACTTTTATCATCCTTGGTTACAGGGCCTGCTGACGATTCAATATATTCATTTGGATGCTCATAGTAGTATTCATTTTTTAGGTTTTTACCTACAGCGCCTGTAAGAATGTTAAGTAAGATTTTGCCGAACTTCTTTTTTTTCTTTTTGCGGTGTGGCCCAGCAGAATATCCATTAATTTTCAGTATTCCACGTGATTCGTCTTGTACACCGATTTCAAATCGTTCCCAGCCTGGATTACCCTTTGGCATAGCAGAGAAATCCCATCCGACCAAACCCTCGTCAGTCCAAAGTACCATGTTACCATTTGGGAAAAATGGCATTTGTTCTCCGAAATCAACCTCTACACGGTATTTATTCTTTGGAGCAAGAATAGACACAGTTCCACCATCAACTGTAGCTGATCCAGACAACCCGCTGTTCAGAATATAAGTAGTCGGCCAGGATGCGCCGGTATTGCCGCCAATCTCTATGAAATCATTTGTGAATCCTGTGGCATTCCCGACAATATCCCAAATCACCCATCTGTTGTCAGACTGAAATAGTGCAGCATTGAAATGGTTAAGAATGTCATTGATGATCAGATCGCAGTACATGGCCTCGCCATTATTGTCATAATAACGGGCCGTATTTATTTCAAAGCATGACAAGCCTTCAAGTGCCGATCCAACAAAAGAAGTCTCCACCATGTGAGTGGAAACGAGTATGTTTTGCGTCGCTCCGATAGTATTCAAACATTCACGAATAATTTCAAGTCCTGTTTTCTTAAAAATATTCGTTGTGTTCAGATACTTCTTTCTGTTCAAATGAGACAAACCGCAGCTGGCCGTAAGGCTTACCTGCCATGGTAGTCTCTTATGATCCCTCTGAGCATTCCACGGCTCTACCCATCCACTCCATTCAATTACGTTTTCAGCAGTATTCCACAGTTCAACAAAGAATGTCTTCCGGTTGAAAACAAACTCTGAGAGATCATAATAATCTTCAAGGTGAAGGTTAATTTTTGCGATAGACGGTATAATCGGATCTGAAAACATTTCGTCAGACTCCGCATAATCGATCGTAACCGCACCGCTATGGCAATACCATTCAATGACTGCACCTTCGTTATTCTCTTTAAGAAAACGCAGCTCTTTGATAGTGTTGTTAGTGTCCTTATACCTTGCAAAGTATTTTAAACCCAGTGCCATTAACGTAATTTTAAATTATGATTTGCTTTTTCAACTTTATGAATTGCGATCACCAGGTCATTCATTTCAATACGGGTTTCAGCCACAAACCCAAAAGATCCGGAGTCTCGGCCTTTTTGTCCTTTGTTGATTATCCCTTCGAGTTTATCAAGCGGAGCCACAACCTCCGGATTAAACTGAGCACCTGGATTATCTCCCACAACAGCAAGGGTTTCACCATATGCAAGCGCTCCCTTAGCCATTTTGATTTGTTTATTCGACTTATTCGCCGAGTTTAACAAAGCTTTACCGGCTCCAATCGCAACAACACCGGCTGCAATTGCAACACCCGCATTCATGGTTTTCATTGCTATTTTGAGACCTAGCAAGGTGACGCCATAAGTGTTTAAAGCCTTTCCAATATCCATCAGTAGTCTACCAAATCCACTTTTTAGGTTTTTGCCAAAATTGGAAAATGGATCTTCCTGCGAATTGATCATATCCCCCAGCAATTCTCCGAAACTAGTCCCTAAATCAACAGCTGCATTATTTAAAGCAGAAGTCATTGACTGACTAAGATGTGCTGTAGCGTCAATATATCGATTCACCCTTTCCTGGTAGGCTTCAAAAGATTCACCAGCTACCTGTGGTATTTTAGCAAAGAAATCCCGTATTTCGGAAAGGCTTATTTTGCTACCAAACTGACTTTTCATCTGGATTGTAGCGTCAATATAACCGTTCACACGTTCTTTGTAGGCTTCAAATGATTCACCAGCTACCGTAGGTACAGAACTGAAATAATCCCGGATCTCCTTCAAGCCAATTGTACTTCCGAAAAAGCTTTTCATTTTGGAAGTCGCCTCAGCAAAGCCATCAATTCGATTTTGATACTCTTCAACTGATTCTCCCACAACTCGCGGTATTTCAGCAAAATGATCACGCAACTCATTTATATTCAGATCCCCTTTGAAATAGTCTTTAAGGTCCAGAGCTGATGCAAGCTGCATGTTTTGCTCGCCTGGATTCTGATTGAACTTGCGGGATATGTCGCTGAGCGTTTGAGGCATCCGGCGATCAGCTAATGCATCAGTTTTGGCCCTCGCCTTGGCTCCCATGTTTGCCAGGGTTCTGTCTGTCTCAATGGTTGAGCCCACCATACCTACAGCATTGATACCCTTGGCTATATCCCGGATCTCTTTGAGTTTCTTTTTATCCTCACGGACAATTTCCAGATAACGACGGTGGTTTTCCTTCGCTAACTCTTTATCAGAGGCACCGTCTTTATTCTGGCTGAACTTAAATTCTTTGGGCTTAGGTTTTCCTTTTTCCTCAACATACTCCGCAAGTCCTTTATTCCACTCGGACATCATCGGACCTATACGAGATTCAGTCGCTTTGATGTGTTTTGCAAGTGCGGCGGCTTCATCGTTAATGCTGGTAATCAATCCAACATCATTCGTTTTTCTTGCCTCCGCATACTCCTTGCTAAGCTCAACCTGCTTCTTTTTTAACTTTTCATATTCGGCGAATTCCTTTTTATAGATATCAACGCCACCCAAACGAACCAATTCAGCCCGATTCTTTTTGTCTTGCTCTTGAAGTGATGCAAGCTCTTTGCTTGCTTCCCGTATCTCCCTGGCGCCAATGTCTCTGGTAAGAACTGTACCGCCTGAGGCATCACCAACGAACTCTGTAACCTTACCGTTTCCATTAAGAAGCTTACTAAGTTCTTTCTGCCTTTCACCAGATTTTTTGTTATCAGCCAGTAGCGTTTCACGGCGCGTAGCCTGCATGGCAATCAGAAGCTTTTTCTGCTCTTCCGTATGCTGCTTAACCTTAGTTGTATTGATATCAACCGCATTGCCGTACTTATCCCATCCAGTAACAGCGGTGGGTACCAGATCGGCAATCTGCTTCGTAATATCCTTTAAATTTTTCTGCTCCTCAGTTGTAAGGTTGGTTTTCTCCTTTAACTCCTGGTACTTATCAACCAAGGGCTTCAATTTGGTTGATTGACTGGCAACAACTTCCTGTTGGCGATTGTATTCAGCCATTTGGTTGTTGAGAAGCGGCCAAAGCGCTATAAGTCCACCAATGGCAGATGCCAACGCAAGCGCACCCATGATAGGCCAGGAAATACCGGCAAAGCCAGCTGCAGTAATTGGGAGTAGTTTAATTAAGGTCCCGACAGCTGTTACTACCAATGGTATAGCAACAGCAAGCCCACCGAGTACAACAATAGCAGACTGAGCTTCCGGAGTGAGAGAGGCAAAGTTGGTTGCCAGGTCATCTAAAGCGCCACCTAATGCCAATAGCTTAGGCGTGATACCAACAGCTTTGTCGATCCCTTCACCAAGTGTTCCGGAAAAGAAAGTAAAGCTATCTCCAAGTTGCTCCACAGCAGAGGCAGCCAACCCTTCAACCTTTGGAAGTTTTTCAAGCTCAGTAATAAATCCCTCAATGAATTTATCAATACCAAGTTTGTTCAGCTTTTCAACATCAGTTGTACCAAATGCCTTTTCCAATACCTCCATGGTTTGAGGTATCCGGTTAGCCAGCTGACGCAAATCAACCTGGTTGATATTTTGTGTGGCTTTGAATTGTTTAAGGTTGAAAAGAGCGGGTTCCAGATCTGTACTATTCCCACCAGCGCCAGTTATGGCATTTGCAAAAGACTTTACTGCGCGCTCTGCAAGGCTGGATTCAAGGCGTACAGCTCTTAGCCCAACCAATGATTTTGCGCCGTCAAACACGCCAATATTAGGCTCCTTTGCAAGTCTGCGAACATCATTAAGGGTTTCTCCATACAGTTGAAGCCCTTTTTCCATCCGCTGAAGCTCGGTGTAATCTTTATAGTTTTTACCAGCAGCAAAAAGGGTAGGCAGAGCACCGAAAAGCGTCATTTTCTTACCTATCCCTTCAATTTCATTACCCAAACGCGTTAGTCCGCCGCGAAATGCTTTTTGCTCCGCGTCGGCTCTTTTATACGCCTGGGTAACGTTTGAATTGATTTCTCTGGTAAAGAGAGATACATGCTGTCTGGCCTGATTCAAACTCTTGATCAGTCCAGATTCATCACCGCTTATCTTTATATTTGCGCCTGTTACACTCATGGCATTTGGTTCATTTTAGCCTCCATTTCGGCCTTCTTCTTGGCGCTGACTTTTCTCGCTGCGGCTATTGGTTTAGCCTTCTTCTTGTTGATCTGATCAGATTCGAATATGGGATGAAACTCATCCATGGGTACCCGATCCTCAGCAGTGGTTTGCATGGCGTAGTTGTTCCATGCGACGTATTTAGCAAGCCTCCATTCGTGCTCTTGTCTTTTCTGAAAGCCTTCACGAATAAGATTAAACTCATAGGGTGTTATGTGCTTAAAATCAGCAACATTGATACCCATGGTTCCGGCGTCTCTCCAATAGTCCCGCCATTCGAATGGAATCTCCTTTATTTTTTTGCGGGCTGGCTTTCGCTTACTGTGTCGGCCAGCCTTTTGATAAGCAGCTCGAACCGACGATTGGTAAACCCCAATGAATTTTGGTAGGCAACAGGAATCTTAGAAAGATTTTCTTCATCTGTACACTCCTCGTACAATTCAATAAACTCCTTTTCCGTACTCCATTTTTTATCTTCTGGCTCTATGGCGCATTGGATCAGGAATGGTATAATTTCAAAGTCTGGTAAAGTTCCGTGTACCAAATCAAATCTCGGATGAATTTCTTCAATCCTACGACGAGTTAAAATACCAAACGATAGGTTATATACGACACCTCCTAGTTCAAGGCTAAGTTTTGTATCAGAAAATATTTGTTCCATGTTATTCGATTTGAAAAACAACCTCTTCGACATATGTAAAAGAGGTTGTTTCAGTGTGTGTTAATTTGATTTTACGCTGTTTGAGCTGTTAATACAGGCGGCTCGTCAATGTTAAGACCTACCGTGTAAGTCATAGCTTCGCCATTTGTGCCGGATTCGCGGAAGTTTGCGATGTATGCCCAGAAAGTTCTGACAGTATCACCAACATACTTTCCCTCGTATCGGTATTGTCTGCGAACCTGTGGTTTTACAGATGCCCATGTTTCAAAATCAAGAGATGATACATTTGTAGCCTGCTCTCCTGCTGCGTATTGAAATACAAACCCGTTAAGCTGGAAATCGTAAACCGGATCTGATCCCGAATCAACGTTACGTTCACCGGAATCACAATTTAGCTTGAGCATTTCATTCGCCAGTCCGTAATCCTTTCCGGTGGCACATCCAACCCAAACCCAATCAGGCGCGGCCATGGTCCCTTTATTTACAAAGAGATTTCGCTCTTTGGCCAACACGGCCGTTTGAACTCTCGCTTGTTTTGCCATTACTTTAAGTGTGTATAGTGTTATTAATTTTTAATCTCTGCGTAAGCTTCATATTCAATTACTTGAATGTTACGAGTACCAGTTTCGTCATAATCATCTGCAGTTTGTTCGCCTTCCAGTATTGAAATTCCTACATTTCCGACCATTCCGGAGTAATCATCTAGGGTTTGACGAATAAGTCTGATAATCTCAGCGCATTTTGAGTACTCCGTAGCATGGACTCCTATCTCCAAAATACCAGTGTGAACATGACCAGCATCGCAACCCATCTTTATCATCCGGTAGGCACTCACATACATTGCAGGATACACTTCGTCCGGTTTAATAATATTGGGACGAATTCTCTTGCCGACAATTGCCGCGAGTTGCGTGTTGGCGAGAAGTAGCTTTATAATTGAGCTTGTAATCATGTGTTAATTTGCGGCCATGTTGCTTTGGTCCACTTTACGAATGCTTCACGATACTCTTTTTGAAAATCTGCCGCCACGCCCGGAAACGTTGCATCATTGGCGCGTTGTAGAAAGTTGTTTGCTGTCATCCTACCGCGGTTGGCTCCTTTTTTCGTTTTACGCATCTTAGTACCCTGCGTAATGAAGATCGTCCGCCATCCAACTTTATCTCCACGCTTAGAGACTCCGACAAGCACCCTGCCAACCTCTCCCGCGGCCGGTTTGACTATTTTAATGCGAAGATCTCGTCTGGTTGCTCCGCCGCGCCGGTAAGCATTTGCATTTTTACCTGCGCTCCGCTGCTTCAGTGAGATTCTTTCGCGATCATTATTTGATACAGGAACTTCCGCTTGGGCTTTACGAAGCATCGGCCGCACTGCTCTGCGCAAAACGCTATTTGCTTTCTGCGTCGGCATGATGTGAGCGTAACGCTTCATTGAATCAGCCAGCTTATCTACCTCCTTTGTATCAAACTTTACTTTCATTCTAGCGCCAAAGTTTTTACTCGTATCGCCTGCCTTCTACCAATTTCAGATGGGGGGGAAATGATTTTATATTCCTTACCAGTAAAAACATCTACCAGCTTCCATGTGCTTTTAATGCCCATGTTCGGAATGAACCGCAATTCCCATTCAACGACATTTTTGGACTGCACAGCCTTGTTATCTTGCTGCTCTCCATCAGTCGTTACATTGTCTTTTCGATGAGCGGGAAAATTCTGATAGGCCGGTTCGAACTGAATCTGAGATTCATTGTACTCATTTTCGGTATTAACTGGCCTGAGCAGAGTTACCCGCCTGTCATACCGCCCTGCTGTAAAATTCTCTTTAACCTGCATAAGGAATAATGAAAGGAGTCAACAGCTTGTCAGATAAAGTTCTTTTTTCTGATACGCCGTCGCCTCGGTTAACATAAAACTCTCCGATCCTGGCTCTGATCGCCTGACGTATTCCAGCTGGAACTTTATCAGGCTCAAATCCGGCCTTAAAAACAACTTCGTAAAAAGGAGCTGTAGCTGGAGTGCTGTACCAGATGATCATTGACGAACGCTCACTGGTTTGCATCAAATAGTAACTGCCGGCATCAATAACAGTAGCTCCATGCTTGATGCTTACAATTTCTTTGATATAGAAAGTATCGTTGAATTTGTAAGGTAGGCAAGGGGAGTGCCACGTGTAAGTTGAGATACCGAGCTGAAAATTTAGCTCCTCCTCGATACTTTCAACAGCTGACTTAATAACCTCCTCAATGACATCATTTTTCCCATCATAACCCTCAATATCCATTTCTAGCCATGCCTTAGCCAAGTCAATGGAAATGACGGAAGTGGTATATTTCTGGGTTATGAAAGGATATGTTTTCATTGATTTTATAGTGCTCTGGCGTATCCCTTTTCAATCAGCTCATTCGCCTTTTCTTCAGTCAAAGTTGGCGTCTCCTTTACGTCATGAGCAATCATAGGGTGAAACTTGATAATTTCAACTTTCTTTGTTTTGACATTGGATTTAGTATCCTTTTCTGCCGATTTTTCTTCTGCCATTTTAAATATAGATGTGGCCGGATTAACCGGCCTTGTTATGAGATAATTAAGATTGGAGACTAAAACGTCAGAGCATCTTTGATCCCCGCAAATGATTTCGCACGTTTCACTTTCACACCCCAGAATGCGTTGGCCGTAACTTCGATTTGCCCCTTCTTCGCCTTAGTATATGGATTGGTAATGAATCTCGTACCTCCCCAACGCCCTACAGCTAAACCTTTTGGATCGCCGAAAATGATTGCAGATCCATTATTAGAAGTACCTTTTGTCAAGGTTGACGGCACCATATTTGTGGTAACTGCGGAGTATCCATTAAGATCGTTGCTATCTCCCCAGACCGGAATACCATTAGTGCCGGCAAATTTCTGAGTGACTTTCAGCTTGCCTTTAACTTTGGCATTGGTTAGATACTTCGGAGATCCCTGCAAATGATCTATACTGTCAATCATTGTTTCCAATTTGACAATATCCTCCCACGTTGCCGCTGCTCCGTTTGTTCCAAGTGCAAGCAAGTTGCCGTTGCCGGAAGTGATAGCGGTAAGTAAGTGTGCGAGAACTTCACGGTTCAATTTCTGAGCTAACTGACTGGAAATCTCATTCAAAACAAATCCTTGCATATCAATAGAGGACTGATCCAGGATCTGATAGGAAATAGGCACAGTCGCGCCACGGCGGCTTGGCTTCATCTCGAATGAACTGAAAGTGATCTCATCATCTTCCATTTCTTCAATTTCCGTCAACTCCTGAATGTCGATGGTAGTTTCCTGAACAGGGAATACCAGGTCGCCTTTCAATCCGCTCATGATTTCGACTCCCCATTCACTAAGGAATGTCTTTGCCTGAATCAATCGTTGGATACTTTGAAGCTCTTTCTGCACAAACAAACCTCCCAAGTCGCCAGGAGCAGTATTTTGAATTGTGACACCCTGACCAAGTGCACGGCTTTCATAGACCTCATCCAGCACGATAATACCTTTGCGAGGCCCCGGAATAGAGATACCATCCTGCAAAGCACGTTTTTCCCCTTCCTGAGAGACTTCAAGCTCAATACCATCCAATGAACGCTGCTCGGCATCAAGCAGTAAGGCGCGGTTAAGGTTGAAACGAGCCATATCCTTGCGATCCTGCTTTGAAGTATCACGGTTACCCATGCCAGCTCCACCCGAAGCAGCGCGACCGATCTGATATGCTTCCTGCACTTCCAGTTCGGAAATTTGGGTTTTTAGAGACCGAATTTCGGCCGACTTTGCTTCAAACGCAGCATGTTCATCGCTGTTCAAATTTCTTTGCTCAGCATCGCCCGCCTCGAGAAGTTTATCAGCCTCAGCGGAACGTAAGGCCAATTCGTCCCGTAAATCTTTAAGTGTTTTCTTAGCCATTATTGTTTGTGTGTATAGTGTAAAATTTAGAATCCTATCGACAGTCGCATTTTTGCGAGCTGCGCGTTGTATGATTTTTCCTCCTGTTGAAACGTTGCAATAAAATCGTCAAAAGACCTCGAAACGATTTCAGTTGTAGTGTCAGGAAAAGCAGGTACTGTAACCGGCCCCCATTCTAACACCACGATAATTTTTCTTACATACCTGGTAACTAATCCATTCGCTCCTCTTTCCCAATAATCGCCGTTTGGAGCGATATTGAACACAAAAGAGCTTCCTGTTACGTCCCTACGATCAATAGGAGCAAATACCATGTCCCGAATCAATTGTGTATCAGGCGGCAGGGTCTTATAAGGCATTCCAGTTTGGTCAATCTCGTATGTAGCAGTACCATTCCGGACTGATCCTAAGATTATGTCCTTATTGTGATTCCAGCAGGAAATTGCATTCGAGAAGTCAGCCCCGTCAAGCGCATTTTTGTCAATGATCTCCTGAAAGCTGTTAATACCTTTGGCGACAGACCTTAACGTACGCATAATACGAGAAGGAGAGTCAAATACAATTGACTTACCTTCAATCCAGCGAGCGCCTTGTTCATCCTGCAAAGTCCTTACCTCACTCTGCTCCTGAGGTAGAAACGCCTTTTCCATTTTGCTCTCCTGTTTTAACGTCTTTAATTAGCGATATCGGCGTCATCGTGCCGTTCATGTATGCATCGTCACCGCCTTTTTTCAGTGGCCTAAGATTATCGAAGTATCTACCCTCGTTCGGCGTCATTGTCCCGGCATTAACCGAATTGATAATGTGCTCCGATTGTGACTTAAAGTCACCCCTCAGAAGTCCTTTGAAATTATGCTCGGTAAAATATCCATCCTGAATTTCATCCTTCCTGAAACACTTGTAGTCAACCTCTTCTTCGATTTGTCGCGCCCAGGGCATAAGAACTGAGTTTGTAACAATCGTATTCATTGCCTCAACGCCGGTTCCCCAGGAGCTTTGAACCTCTGTGTCGCCTATAACAGTAAGCGGCAGATTGAACATTTTAGCGATATCCTTATCTGACTTGTCGAAAATCTCTAAAAGCCTTGAATCTGCCGGATTTAGGCCAATTTTGATATATTCAGAGCCTGTTGGTAGGATCGAAACGCCGGAACCGTCTTTATAGGAGGTCATAACCCGCGACTTTATCTCCATTGCCGCCTCTTCTTTTTTTACACCATTTACACTTGGGTGCGTAATAAAGCCTCCCATAAATGTGCCATTTTCAAAGAACTTGGTCGTAAATCCCATAGCTTGAAGATTTACGCGCAAGCAACTATTTTGAAATGTGGTTACAGAAGTCCCTTCTCTTCCGTCAAATGACAAGTCTTTTAAAAAGATTACGTCGTCTTGCGATAACGTCTTTCCGGTTTTTGTAATGTGGAAGAAATAGCTATCACTCCCTTCGTCAAAAATCGGATAAACTTCTGAGCACGCATGCGGAATGATTGACTCCGTACGACGCATTTCATCTCTAATAATTTCAGATATACTCCAACCGTGAACGAGCGCATTAACCAACATTGTCCTGCGCCCAATAAACGGGGACATATTTCTGTTCATTCTCGTTTCAAGAGCGTAGCTCAAAGGGTGATTTAACTCCCTATCCGTCCATTTTTCATCATAACGATATACATTATACGGAAGACTTGATATTTGATTACTGATGTATTTCACAAACCCGTAAAAGGTCGCGATACCCATCGAGTTGTTGGCGGAAACATTACCAATAAGATGCTCCAATCCCAAGTTTTTCAGGAAAGTTGCAGCGTCATCCATTGTAGAGGCATTCATTGACCTTTCTTCTGTCAATGGTTCTATATCAATAGATGGCTCAGGCACATAAGTGCTTCTCTTAAAAATATTTCCTGCCCACTCAAACAAAGTGTAGTGTGTGTTATAGTTCGTGGGCACTAAATTACGGCTGTTAACCTGCAATACATTGGCTCATTCTCAAATACTAGGTATTGGCAATACCTAGTATTTTTTGTTAGCAGTATAAATAGCCGCTTTTAGTGAATCTAGCGTGTTGTAATAGTTCTGGCATCCACTTTTACTACAAGTAGATGATATTTTTATGTATGCCTGATGAACAGACAGCCCCTCTCTTCTTAAAGCGTTGAATAGCCTAAAAAAACCATCCTTCGTTAACTTCAACTCTTCGCTTTGTATTTTTAAACTAGTAGATTCCATAGTTTTCGTCCAGATCGTTAGTATCCGCAACAACGTGCCACATAGAAAACTCTCCTATAGCCATAATTGCAGCAATAATTCCATCAATTTTATCCTTACTCTTGTCCTTGGCCGGTTTAATCTGTCCCAAATGATTCGTCATGATCGCAACATTACCGAGCATCCATGTTGTTACAGGATTGCCGTCATGCCGGATAATGCCGTTTGTTACCATTTCTTCAAACATGCGGGTAGGTGAATTGAAAGCAGCTATTGCCTGTGAGAATTTTTCAAGTTTTGCATGGTTTGCCCATTTGATTTCTCCATTTTGCAAATTCTTCTTCGCTCCCCAACTCACCCCTAACTGTTCGGATACCTGATCAAAAAACAACTGACCATGATTAGGGTCCATTCCTATAAATTTAATATCCCACATCTCAGCACACTCTATTATATCCTGCATAATAAAGTTGTAATCAGTGGTTTTACCCTCTGTAGCATGTAAATGCTCTTCGGTAATCCAGTCATTATAACTGATACCGCCTCTGGCTGCATATTCGGCCGCTTCCTTTGCTACGTAATGATACAATTTCAAATACTTATGCTCTGGAAAATACAACGCGAATGAAGATATATCATTACTGTTACCCAGATCTATTCCGCCAAAACACGAAGCTCCACGCGGGGGTGTGAATTCCAGATCCGCGCAGGCAACCCAATTCTCTTTCGGAATCCAGGTAACGTCAGCATCAACCCATAGGTTAAGGTGCTTTGTTTTAAACTCAACTTCTTCACGGCCATTCTTCTTTGCCTTTTCGTATTCCTCTTGAAGAAACTGCGGACGAACAGAAACACCGTAGTTAGGGTTTGCTTTCCGCCACATCGCCGGATCTTCCCAATCATCACCCTCATCGAGCGTATAGATCATCGCGAACATATTTTCACGATCATACACTGCTTTCAAAACGTCAATACAACCGCTCCGATATTTATAGCAAGGTCCCTGTTTATTTGAACCAGATGTTGTAATGGTGAAAAATAACGGCTGCTCCCTCGCCGCCATCCCCGAACGAAGGGACGTTTTTACGTCATCCGTCTTATGGACGTGATATTCATCGAATAATACACAACTCGAATGCTTACCTTCAGTATTATCCGCGTCGTGAGATACGGCCAGCATCGTACCTTCATTGTAATCGCAATAAAGATTGTAGGTTAAGATATCCAGCTCCGGCCTAAGTATCTCCGACTGCCTTGCCATTGATTTGGCAGCCTTGAAACAAATATTTGCCTGATCCCTGGTTGCAGCAGCCGCGTAAACTTCCGGAGTGTTTTCATCATCCAATACCAGCATACCTAGACCCACGCCTGCGGCAATCTCAGTCTTTCCGTTCTTCTTTGGAATCTCAATGTAAACTTCCGTAAACCGCCTATTACCATCATCCAAGCGAACCCACCCGTAGATATTGGCAATAATGAAGCACTGCCACGGCTCCAAAGAAAACGGCCGACCCTTCCATTTGCCTTTTGTAAAACGAAGCATCTCGAAAAAGTCAAGCCACTTTTGTGCCGCCTCTTCATCGAATTTAAAACCCTTCGCTTCGCCATTTATCAAGTCATCTTGAAATCTTTTAACAGCTAGTTTTATAAGTTCGCCCACAACAATATCACCCGACGAAACGCCGGAGGCATAATCATAAGCTTTAGAAATCGGGTTAATCATGAACTACTCTTGCCTCTGTTGCGCAACTCGTGTAAAGGGTTTTTCTTTTCTCCGATGGCTGACTTAACTTTAGCTCTGCTCGCAGGTGTCATACCAAATTCAGTCAATAATTTTAACAGGGTTTTTTCTGAATCTGCCAAGATATCATAAAGCGGATTTTTCTTCTGAACGGTTGCTCCGACATCGGACTTATGCTTTATCAGATACTTTTTCATATCCGGCATTTCGTCAGTCAGCTTTTTGACTCGAACAAAAGTTTTGCACAACAAACCGAAAGCAACCTCGTCCGTTTCTTTGAGTATCTCATTTTTCTGAAGGTGCTCATACCATTCAGACCAGACAGCTTTTTCTTCTTCATTCAGCCAGTCAACTGGTGATTTTTGCAACGCGTCTTTTACTAGTACGCGCTTACTGTGTCGATCTTTTCTATACGTTCCTTGCGCCTTTAGTAATTCTGTACTTTTCGGCTTCCTGCCTGCCATAGAATATTTGGTCTTTTTTGCCCTGTCGGGGAATTTGCTGTCAATTTTGACACGATATAAGAAAGAGAGTGACGACGGTTGCCAAAAAAGGTCGAAAAACCTTTTGACCCCTCCCCCTGGCTCGACCCTATTGGTAAAGTGCAATTTTCTTGATATAGTACAATTTATGATGATGTGATGACTTCGACCACGATCAAAACCGCTTCAGGTATCTCGATTTATGCCGTCTTGCAGCGGCTGTGTAAATCTCTGGATCTCGCCCAGCCAGGTCCGGCATGTTAGCCATGCGCTGTCTGTTCTCTTCAGCTGACTTGATTACATGACATCGCTTACACAATGATTGAAGGTTGTCGGGATCATAAGGATCTCCACCTGATTCAAGCGGCATCTTATGATCAACTTCAACGGCTTCGGTTAGCGCATCCTTCTTGTGGCATTCCTCGCAGTAGGGGAAGTCTAGCAACTGCTGAGGTCTTACTTTGTCGCGCCATTGGCGACTATTACGAATCTTGCGGACTTCCGCAGATGTCCGAACGCTCATGCTTATTATAGATTATGTAAGAAAATAGAGGAGCAGCAAGGCCACTCCCCATTCTATTTTTCATCAACAAATAATTGCAAGGTCGTTTCGGTAGAGTACGGCGTAGATGTAGGAAGAATTTTTCATGATTATTTTAGTTTTTCTGATGAAGTATAATGAATGCAATGATAGTAATTATTTCGTCCCCTAGCAAGTACACCCTGAAAATATAAATGAGCATAAATAGCTTATATAAAGCTACATATGCTCATTAAAATCTTAATTAAGATTAAGAACCGAAGGACCAAACTCCTCAAAGTAAATAGCCTCTTTCGCTACACCTTTTGTTCTGAGATCCTGATATTGTTTACTGATGAAAGATGACGGGCCGCAGAGATAAAAGTCGGCATCTGCCACCGGTAATTCCTTTTCCTGAATGTAATTCAGATCAACAATACCAGCAATCACAGATGCATCGCAGAGCCGTTCCGTTTCATTGTAAAATATGTGCTTTGTCAGATTCGGATACGCATCTGCCCAATAGTCAACTGTGTTTTTGAAAGCATGTACGGATTCATTCCTGCAACCATGAACCCATGTGATCGGTCGTGAGTCAGATTGCTGTAAGAGTGTTTCCAACATACTAACCAGTGGAGTCTGACCTACGCCGCCGCTGATAAAAACGATGGGATTCTCAGAATCCTGATTCAGTACAAAATCCCCTGCTGGCGCACTCACATCTATCAGATCGCCCGGATTGACAAAATCGTGTAACCTGTTGCTGATCATTCCGTCTGTGTTCAGCTCAGCACCTTTTTCGCGTTTCACCGAAATCCGAAAATACAGTTGATTCGGTGCATTGGAAATACTGTACTGACGGGGTTGCAAGAGATTGAGCTCAGGAAGGAACAATCTTATACTCAAAAACTGTCCGGGTACATGGTCCGGCACCTTACCTCCGTCGGCAGGGTACAGGTGAAAAGAGGTAATCTCAGCCGATTCTTCAATTTTATCCTTCACAATGAATGGTCGCCAGCCCGTCCAGCCATTTTCTCTGTTGACCTGGTTGGCATACAAGCGCGCTTCTGTTCCTGCCATAATGCCAGCCAACTGTCCGTAAGCCATTGTCCATGCTTCGATCAGTTCGGGCGTTGCTGCGTCACCCAGTACTTCACCTATAGAGGCGAGCAGGTGCCTGCCGATGATATCATAGTGCTCGGGGCGTATATCCAGACTGGTATGTTTATGTCCGATTTTTTCAAGAACAGGAAGTAATACCGACGGGTTATCAATATGCTCAGCATATGCCAGAACCGCCATTGCGAGCGCTGTCTGCTGTTTTCCATTTTGCTGATTTCCCATATTGAATGTGTTTTTCAGTTCCGGATTAAAAGAGAAAACACGGCGATAAAAATGTGTGGTTAATAAAACACCATGTTCTTTTAAGACGGGTACGGTAGCTTTTACGAGTTCTTTATGTATTGTTTCCATATGGCAATTCAATTTATAAAATATTAAAGGATCTTTTTATCTTCTATTTTTGTAAATTTTTTCAATTCCTCCCTAAGTGTACCAATCGACGTTCAAGCAGATCATTAAACTGGCTCACCGTAGCAGATTGTAACATTTGCTGCATCTGATTTCTGATTGATTTAAATTCATTGTGTATGGGGCAGGGGTTCTTTTCAGAACAGAATGTCAATCCTAAGCCGCACCCTTTAAAAATCTTATCCCCGTCAATGGCATTGACCACATCCGCAAGCGTTTTATTCATAGTTTCACTATTGATATAAAAACCACCATGCGGACCTTTCGCAGACTGAACCAGGTTTTCCCGGCCAAGCTGCTGCAGAATTTTAGCAATAAAGGGTTCAGGAGCATCTATGGCATGTGCAATTTGCTTAAATCCGGTTTTTCCACCAGATTTGGACTGCTGAGCTATATAGATCATCGCTCTGATGGCATACTTACACGTTTTTGAAAACATGCCGTAAAGATAATATTGAAATCATAAATAAAAGATAGAAATGTCTTTTATTTTCTTGAGAATTATTCAGTTACGTATAAAGCATTGAATAAAGGTGTCGGGTCACAGAAAAAATTGCAATATTTGTCAGTTTCTGAGAATAAATGTTTGAAGATCCAGTTAAATTATAGCATGCCTTTTATGTAGGATCACAGCCGTAGTGAACCAGTTTCGCCTAGTTTGAGTAATTTTTTATAATGCGCAGTATTTCAACGTTTTGGAATTGCTTCCAAAAAACCTCGTTAATAGTTATTTTAATTGTCCTTTTTATGCAGGCAGGCAGACTTTCTGCCCAAAGTGCTGCGGATCTCCGCAAGCTTATTGATATGTCCAATAGCCTTCATGCCTCCAGACTTAAGGTAACAAAAGATACGAGTTGGCATAAAATGGAACTCGGTGCTAATTTTAATCAGGGATCTTTTAGCAGCAACTGGACGGGCGGTGGTGTTAGTTCGGCAGGAATAGGAACATTTTTTAATGCACTCTTTGAAAACAGACAAGGCAAAAATTCGTGGCGGACTGATTTACAGTTGCAATATGGATTTTTGAAAAACAGAGGGCAGGAAAATCGGAAAAGTCAGGATCGGATTTTTTTTGATGCAAAATATAACCGGGAGATTGATCAGAAATGGACGCTTTTTGGGAATATTAACTTTCAGTCTCAATTCGCGGCTGGTTATAATTATGAATTTGTAGTTGATTCTGTAAAAGTGACCAGGCAGACTTCCAGATCTTTCGCTCCGGCCTATTTTACGCAATCCATCGGTCTGGAATACAAGCCGGATGCGTTCTTCTTCGTCGACTTTGCGCCAGGTGCATTCCGGCAGACTATCGTTTGGGACAGAACACTATATCCGTACACACCCGACCAGAATAATTATGGTGTGCCAATAGGCAAGCGTATCCGATACGAGCTGGCATTGATGCAGATTGTGGCCAACTATAACAGAGATATTACCAAGCAGGTGAATGTGAAATGCAGATACCAGCTTTATTCAAGTATACTCGATCCGTTCAATATAGATAATCGTATTGATGCGTCTGTTACCGCAAAAGTGAATAAATTTATCAATGTGAATTTCAGCGCGATATTGGCCTATGATGATGATCAGAGCAACAGCGTGCAATTTGCACAAGGTCTGAACGTTGGCTTTTTGTATTCGTTCTGAGATGAATCTTACCATAAGGTGGCTATTATCCAATATATTACGAGCGCTAACATGACTATTTTATGGTACGTACACCGCTGTGTCAATTTGCAGTACTTCTCAGTTTTATTGTAATCGGCCTTTCCAGCACCGGCTGCCGTAAAGATCCGGACCCTCTGCCTTCCGAGCTGGCAGACTCAACGAGTATTTATGATATTGTTGACAATGCAGTCAGAGTTACAACCTCATTGACTGAGACTTTGCCTGGAACGGTACTTAGATATGGTTTTGTATATGCAGAAAATTCGGTAACCGGGCTACCTACCATTTCAGATAGGAGCAGAGAATATACCGGAGGGCTTCCATCGCCTGCGAAATATACAATTCTCATCCAGGGTCTTGTGAAGAATACAAACTACAAACTCAGGGCATTTGTAGAAACTAATAATGGGATCGTATATGGTCAGCTCCAAACATTTACAACCCAGCCGGACTATATCAAACGACTTGTACAAACCCTGGACGGCTCACTCAGGAACCAGGGTTTTGGCTACAGCTTTATTGTAACGAGAAAGAATGAAGTGGTGGGTGAAGGTTTTGGCGGATATCAAGCCAGACGTATCGAGCAGGGTGGAGAAAAACTGGTCAGCCTGGATACTAAAATGCAGGTGGCGAGTATGACCAAGACCATCACTTCGGTTGCTTTCCTTAAACTGGCTGCTGAAAAAGGTATTAAAACCAGTGACCCCATCATGGCGTATCTTCCAGCTTCCTGGACGAAAGGTCCGAACGTTGATAAGATTACCTTCAGAGATTTGCTGCTTCATCGAAGTGGTCTTGTAGGCTTCACTGACGTTTGCCAGAATGGCGCTTTCCTTGAAAATGTATACAGTGGGTTGGTATCCCTGATTCAGAAAGGAGTGAGAACTGATAACCGAGGCAGACAATGTTATCAGAACGCAAATTATGGTATGTTTAGAATACTGATTCCGGCTATACTTGGATACAAATTCACGGGAGACGATCAGACAGATGATCTGGAAACAAGAAAAATCTATGAAAATTATATCAAAGAAAATGTGTTTGCCAAACTGGGCGTAACCTCAGATGACCTGTTTGTAAACGCTGCCCAATCGCCGGTATATGGTTATGATCATCCTTATACAGAGGGAGGATTCGGTTTTGATCCCGGGGATTTCAGGAATACAGCAGGGGGTTATGGTTTATATCTATCCGCCAGAGAAGCTGCGAAAATATATGCGGGCTTGTTTTCCACCTCAGATGTATCTGTGTTATCTGCTGCTTTGAAAGATTCTGTACTGACTGCCGGGTTAGGGAGCTATAGTACAGTTACGCCGCAGGGTAAATTTTCATATCACGATGGGTGGTGGCAACTTGGACTGGGAACCGGGCGCGCCAAGGGCTTCAGGAGTTTGTGGATGAAGTGTCCTGACGATCTGACGGTGGTTATTTTTACCAATGCACTAAGGAATGGCGATGGGCTTTTTCCGATTCGTTCTGATTTCTATTCAGATATTACATCTTATGTTTTATGGGCTTTTTCAGGTATCAATACAACAGAGAATAACAGACGAACGGAGCCGGTTAATTTTCATAAATATTTGCACAATCCGGAGCCTCATTGAAATACTTGATAGCAAAAAAATGGGTACCTGCCGAAGCGGGTACCCATTTTTATTTAAAAGCAGTAAGTTTAGAATCCTTTAGGAGCAGAACCGGCTGTTGGAGTCCATCCCGGGTTCTGGTAAATCGGAGATGTTGAAACATCACCGCCGGTTGCTGTCAGAAGGAAATGCTGTGCGGCAATCGGGTTGAGGTAATGTGCCATTGCCCAACGTGAACCTTTGTAAGAGTCGGCATTACTGCGAATCTGATGAGGTCTCAGGTACTGGCTTAATGCGGGGTCAGATACAACTGATGCATTGTTTGTTGCGCCAAATGTAAGCTGAGCTGGTGTATACCAGGCTTTCATTGGACCCCATAATTTGAATCCTTCTACATGGTAAGGCGTATTGATCATCTGGTCCATCGCTCTCCATCTTTTCAGATCCATAAAGCGAAGTCCTTCTGCCATTAGCTCACTACGACGCTCACGACGGATGTTGTACAAGGTTGGAGAGATCAGCTGATTTGCAGAGTATGCACCCCAGTCAGCAGTTTCTTTGCTCATTTGAGTAGCTGCAATGGTAGCGTCGATATTCGTACTTACTTTCGCACGTGTACGGATCTGCTGCCAGTACGTTCTTGCGTCACCGTCAAGTGCTCCTGTTTTTTCGTAACACGCTTCCATATAATTCAGATAAGCTTCTACTGCTCTGAAAGTGATGGAGCCTGTATACCCAGCTCCGTTTCCTGCGTGTGCTGCATTGTAAGTCAGACCTTTCCGAATGGTATAACCAGTAGAATATTTTTTCTCGTTGCTTGATTCCCAGATTTGAGGAGTTGGCTCAATTTCTGTTGCATGAGTTCCCTGATCTAAGTTGATCAAGACATTTTTCTGACCAGGTTCTTTCAAAAATAGGTTCAAACGTCCATCGCGTCCCTGTCTCACGTCGGTAATAAAATCATCACCTTTATAACCACTACCCGCTGCATAAATCGGAAGGCCATTTGCCATTACGAAACTTTCAACCATACTGCGCGTAAGTCCAACAGCATAGTTTCCAGCCATGGCATTCACGGGTACGTTGTGTGTTATCAGTGTTCTATTATACTGTCTCCAAAGTAATACTTCGCTATAGCTGCTCATGCTTTCAGCACTGAACATAGTAAAATACGGATTCTCAGCTGCAAGTGCTTCAATTACTCCTGTGTTATTGACTAAGGTAGTTGTAGATGCTACTTCCTTGGCGGAAGCCATTGCCTGTGTTAAGAAGAAATCTATTTCCCCTTCAATACTTCCACTTGGGAATTGGTAATTAGCGTTATAAGCTTTGCTTTTCCCTGGCCATTCAGGACCATTAGGTACCAAAGCAGTTCCTTTGAAATATTTCAACCAAGTTCCTTCATAAAGACCCACACGAGATTTAAGTAATTGGGCTACTTTTTTGGAGATACGGTTCGTGCCGCCGGTCGGAGCGGCGTTTTGCATCAGCAAAGCAGCAGAATCCAGATCTGAGATGATGAATCGAGCCACTTCATTTCTGGGATTTCTTGCACTCGCTGCTGTAAGTATCTCTTGGTTGTCTGCCATTGTATTTCTTACGATGGGGAAATCTCCGACAGCCTGCAATTTTGTGAAATACTCATAAGCTCTCAAAAAGTAAAGTTCTCCAATATAGTGACGGATATTTGCCACATTACCTGTTATAGCACCTGACTGAAGTCTGGGAACCGCAGCTTGAAGGACATAATTGAGCTGATAAATATTATTAAAGTTCCAGTCCCCACCATCAGCTCCTACACGCCACAAACCTGGTATGTATTTGTTATCTAAATTCGGCACAGCCATGTTATCGGTGTTGCCATCGAAACCAAACGTACCAAAATTCCAGTTAGGATGAGAAGGCAGAACTTCGGTGTACCGGGCCACCGCATACGCTGCCAATTGTGATTCTTCCTGCAAATAGGCTTCCGGAGATATATTTGACAAAGGAGCCTGGTCCAGATAGTCATTACACGATACCGCAAATGCGGCGGTCATGATCACTGACAGACCACTGATTATTCTATTGTTAAAAATGTTCATTCTTCGTATTTTAAAAAGTTACACTTAGACCTGCTGCATATACCTTGGAGAGAGGATAAACACTTCCTCCTGATCCGCCGTCGATTGTCTCAGGGTCAAACATTTTAGCAACCTTGCTTCTGGTAAATATGTTTTCTCCTGATATGTAGAAACGTAGTTTTTGAACCGCAAATTTCTGAGTTATGGTAGCCGGAATGGTATATCCCAACTGTATATTTTTAAGACGGATATAAGATGCGTCCTGTAAATAGCCACTCTGTACCTGCTGATTCTTACCACTACTGAAGTTAGGCCGTGGATAGTATGAATCAAGATTCTCTCCCAGTGGGTGATTTGGATCATTACGGAAGTAATCAACATGCTCAACCAAACCAGTAGAGAACCACATGTTGCTTGTTGCACCCCAGAAAAAGTAGCTTCCTTGCCACATGTCTCTTTTCAATACTCCCTGTAAAAATCCACGGAAGTCAAATCCTTTCCAGTCCAGATTAATGTCCATACCTACGGTATAGCGTGGCGTGTTATTACCAAGTAGCCTCTTATCACCAGGATTGGCAAGGGTGTTTGCTCCCTGGTCAATTCTTCCGTCACCATTCAAGTCGGCATACATAACATCACCTGCTGCCCACTGTGAACCGAATGCACTTTGTCCGCCGTTTGGAAGACTAGACAGATGGGCATCCATTTGTTCCTGAGATCTGGCAATGCCAACGGTTTCGAATCCCCATATTTCTCCCTTTTTCTGTCCCGTTCTGTATTGAGCGAGGTCATTTGTTGGGTTAGGATATCTTGTGATCGTGGTTTGATTGTCAGATAATAAAAACTTCACATTATACCCTAAACCAGCCTTTGTACGGTCGTTGTAAGCAATCTCGAATTCAAATCCACTTGTTTTCTGGTCGGTGTTGTTAATCTGAGGAACAGTTATACCATAAATTGCAGGTAATGTAGGAGCAGGTCCAACCATATTCAAAGTTTCACGAAGGAACCAGTCAAATGAACCGGTAAGCTTATTGTTAAACAACCCCCAATCAAGTCCGATGTCGTAGCTCTTAACAGTTTCCCAGGTCAGCGTAGTACTGATTGGTAACGGAGAACTTGCTATGTTAGGACGTACGCCGTCGATCAGCCAGCTTCCTGCCCCTGCAGAGACACGCTGTGTTAAATAAGTTGGATAAAAATCGTTAGAGTTTTCTCTAGCTTTCTGATTACCTAGTTGTCCGTATGAAGCGCGTAGTTTCATGGTATTGATAACTGAGATGTTATCTTCCCAGAAGCGCTCTCTTGCCATATTCCATCCCACAGAAACTGATGGGAAAAGATTCCAACGCTGCGCTGCACGGTAACGGGAAGAACCGTCGTATCTCAGGTTAGCCTCAAGCAAATATTTTCCTTCGTAGTCATAATTAAGGCGCCCAAAAAATCCCGCAGTTGCCCAACGATGATAAGTTCCGTTTACGATTGGAGGAGTTGGTTTACCGTTAATATCATTTCCATCGGTGGTATTAAGGGTTGGTAAAGTAGCGACCATTATACCATTCTTCGAAGCATTGAACATACGAGACTTAAACAATTCTGTTTGGAAACCTCCCATGATTTTGAAGAAATGCTTTTCTGCCACAGTCTTACTATACTCTGAATAGAGGTTAGTGTTGAAGAAGTTCTCTTTATATGCATACTCGTAAACTTCTGAGTTACGACCGTAAAGTACAGGGTTGCCTGCTACATCATAGTTATACGTGCGCTGCACATCCCAGTGACGGAAATCATTTCGGGTACGATAGTTGATTTCTGCAAATGTTTTCCAACCTTTCACTGGTTCAAAAACCAATTGCAATTGCTGATAAAGGTTGTCAGTCTGGTTACGGTCCTTTCCTCCATCACGCATTCCCAAGGCAGGAGAAGGTGAGCTGAACAAATAACCATTTGGATCATAAAGTGGTAAAGTCGGCCATCCCTGACGTCCAAGGTTTTCATAGAAGCCGGTGCCCAGCTGTGATGGACGATTATAATCTTCGCGAATAAAACGAGTACTATAATTGACCGATACCTGATCTGTTAATTGAGAATTGATTTTCCCTGTAAAACCATAACGGGTAAAGTCATCCTGGTTGAGTTTCATTAAACCCTCCTGACCCATGTAGTTACCGGATAGGTATACCTGTGTTTTTTCACTACCACCACTCAGGCTGAAGTTATGTTCCTGAGAAAGCGTTCTTGCACGATACATTGCCTTATACCAATCCTGATTTGCATTTCCATGTGCATATCCGTCAGCCCAACGGGTTGGATTATTGGGATCGGGGATCGTTGTATTTGTGATTACGCCATTTTGATAATCCAGAATACGTTGTAAGTGAGCTGCGTTGAAGTGAGGTGCACTTCCTCCGTTTTGTCCCGCGTCATTAAAATAGAGCGCAAAAGTATAAGAATCCATCATTTTAGGCATTAATACCGGAGTCGATGAACGCAAGCTATTGTTGTAATTTAACTGAAGTTTCCCGGACTTACCGCGCTTGGTAGTAATAAGTATTACACCAAAAGCTGCACGAGATCCATAGATAGAAGCGGCTGAAGCATCTTTCAGAATGGAAATATTTTCAATATCCTGTGGGTTGATTGAATTTAATGAACCTTCCATACCATCCACTAAAATTAGAGGATCAGAAGAAGAACCGGTGCCGATCGAGCCTACACCACGAATGTTGATGGAAGGATTACTTTCCAGCGATCCGTTGTTTTGAGCAATATTCAAACCTGTAACCATCCCTTGTAATGCTTGCGTCGCATTTCGTACGGGGCGGTTTTCAATAGCTCTTGCATCAACCGTCGCTACAGCACCCGTGAGGTTCACTTTCTTTTGTGTACCAAAACCGACAACAACTACCTCATCAAGGTTATTATCATTATTAGCCATGGTCACATCTACCTTGTAAACACCACCTGCCGAAGGCTGACGACTTGCAAGTGCTATTTCATTCGCTGTGTAACCGATGAAGGTAAAGATCAGAACTGCATTCTTGTCCGCATCGAGCTTATAATTTCCATCCACATCGGAGATGGTTCCGGTGGTTGTACCTTTCACAACCACACTCACGCCAGGCAATGCTCCCTGGGCATCTTTTACTACTCCTTCCACTTTTACAGTTTGTGCAAAGCTGCTGGTGAAGGATAACAAAGTCATCATAAAGCCGAGCAGTAAACCAGGCTCTCTGAGAAACACGTGTAATTTTCTTTTCATTATAGAATAATTGGTTAGAACTTCATCCGGTGAGGTTACTGGGGCCGGATTTTACAGAACTTATTAAACATGGTGGTCGACAGTTCGGATATCAACCGGGGAACAGGGGATTCTCTTTTAATTTGCAGTAGATTTCTCTTGTGTCATATGTACACTTATAGTTTGGTGGATATTGCTTTTTACCATCTGATTTAAATGGCTCGATTCTCTGTTCAGATTGCTCCTCCAGTGCTATCAAGATCTTTGTGTGTGAACTGTACTTTTGAAAGAAATGCCTTCGTTTGATTGTATCTGTTCGATGATTTTATATCATAGCCTTTACCAATACATAAAGACTTCAAAAGCAGGTATTCTGATACAGATTGATTTACTTAGTGTTGTATTTTAAGCATTTCGACTAAGTGTCAAATAATAATTTGAATAGTTCAAAATTATGAACCTGATGTGATAAAAGAGGGGTGCAATTCGTTTTTAAAGGGGTGTAATTCGTTTGAATACAAAAAAAGATAACAAAAATTTAATAGTACTATTCTAATATTAGTTAAGATGCTGGTGAGGGTTGAGGTAGCATCCTTTCAGGAATAATGAACAAAGAATAAGAATGAGGAATCGGTTATTGGTTATCATATTTAGTGTGTTGCTGTCTTGTGTAATCAGGTTGCACGGCCAGCCTGTGAACGCATTTAAATTTGAACATATAACGGTGGACGAAGGACTTGCTCACAGTGATGCAATGGCGGTGAGTCAGGATTCAAATGGATTCATATGGATCGGGACCAACAACGGGATCAACCGTTATGACGGGTACGAGCTGAAAAAATATGAACTCTATAATGATGGAGAAAGCGGTGTTTCAAGTAATAGAATCCGTGTACTGCACAGTGGCAGAAATGGGCGTATATGGGCAGGAACAGAACGTGCAGGATTATTTTGCTACAACCCGGCTAGTGATGCTTTTGTGAATATCAAAGCAATGATTCCGCAGGGTCAGTTCAGGAAAAATTTAGACCGGATCAATAAGACTACCATTCGGTCACTGGTTGTTGATGCAAAGGGTAAGTTGTGGATAGGCACACAGGATCAAGGATTGTTTGTTCTGAGATTGGACACGAAAGGTCAGATCAGTGCACTCGAAAATATCAGATTCAATTTATCTTCCCCGATACCTTTTGATATATCCAGTTTACAAATGGATCCCGCCGGCAAAATCTGGATAGGGACTTTTGGGGTAGGCTTGTGGCGAATGGATGCTTATCAGGCGGAGAATGCAAACGTATATCCTCAAAGGGTTTCTAATTTCACTGAACAGTTTATACGGGCGATGTATCTGGACAAATCCGGTGATTTATGGATTGGCGGGGATCAAAAGATATATAGAATTGTAAAAGAGGAAGTATTTGCACAGCGGCCAGCCTTTATTACAGCGTCTACTGTATTCAGAGGTGTGCAGTGTTTCTTTATGGATTCATCACGACGCTTGTGGATTGGTACTGATTTCGGATTATTGATGACCGAAAATACTGGCATCCAGTCCGGCGACTATACGTTTCGAACTTTTTTACCATCTGATGGAGAAGTGAACAGCATCAACTCAGGCCGAATACATGAAATACTGGAAGATTCTTTTAATAATTTGTGGTTGGCAGCTTCGTCGGGTGGGATAAATAAAGTGCATCTTAATACAGCACGTTTTGCCCATCTAAGCCGTGACGCTACCAAAAGCAGTGCACTTCCTAACAATTATGTAAATGTGATCAGGAAAGATGAGCAATATAATCAACTGTTCATTGGTACCAGAAATGGTTTCTCCCGTTACGATCCTCAACGGCGTCATTATACTAATTTCCTAAATCGCTCGCTGCAGGGAAATGTTACAGGTGTAGATGTTGCTGCATTGTACATTGGCGGGGATGCGGTCTGGATCGGAACGCGCTATAACGGACTTTTCTTACTGGATCGTAAATCGGGCACAGCATTAAGGAGCCTTCCCCCGATTCCAGGGTATAAGCCATGGAATTATATGAGCATAGAGAGCATCATTACGGATAAGCATCAGCAGGTTTGGGTAGGGACAACCGAAGGTTTGATGCTTTTTGATCAGAAGGGTAATTTCATCAGGGCATTTTATACTGAAAACTCTGCTTTGCCTTCAAACCAGTTTACTTTTTTATTATATGACAGCAAAGAAGATGTTCTCTGGGCAAGTACTGCTGATAATGGTATTCTAAAGATCAAAGCGGGGAAAGAATCATTGCGTGTGCTCAATCACTTCAGTCATCGTGCTGATGACGAAAATAGTTTAAAAGTCAATTTTGCATGGCCGTTACTACAGGATGAGTCAGGTGATATTTGGGCAGGAACTATCGGTGGCGGTCTGCACCGTTTGGTTAAAGAAAAAGAAACATACAGGGTAGAGCGATATTATGAATGGTTACCTGAAAATGATATTGAAAGTATACTTGCTGATCAAAATGGTAACCTGTGGATAGGAGGGGCGGGTTTATTCAGATTTACTACTGAAACTAAAAAAGTGATGCAGTATGATGTCAGTGACGGCTTGCAGAGCAATTCCTTCAAGGTAGGTTCTGCTTTTCATTCCGCTGATGGAACGATGTATTTTGGAGGAACAAATGGACTTAATTATTTCAAACCTGAAGCCATCCGGCCTAATCCACATGCACCCGTAGTGCATATTACCAGATTGAGGGTATTGAATAAAAACTCCGGAGATCATGACAATGAGGTGGGAAGCACGATGGTTACACGACCGTTTTCAGAACCTGAAGGAGTGATGATCAAGGCATCAGAAAATGACTTTTCTTTTGAGTTTGTGGGATTAAATTACATCAATCCCCACAAACAACAGTATGCGTATTTTCTGGAAGGTTACAATACAGACTGGATACAATTGCCGGAAGGACAACGTGTGGCTAGTTTTGCGAATATTCCTGCGGGAGAATATATCTTCAAAGTAAAAGCCAGTAATGGCGAAGGGCTTTGGTCAGTGAAACCAGCGCAGGTGAAGGTGATTGTTTTACCTCCCTGGTATAAGACATGGTGGGCTTATGCAGGCTATGTGTTAATCATTTTGGGTGCTTTTTTAATTTACAGGAAGATAACGTTAAGCAGACTTGAATTAAAGAACAGGATCGCACTCGAAAAAATCCATGCTGAAAAGGAGAAGGAGATTGCAGAGGTTAAGATCAATTTCTTTACCAATGTCTCCCATGAGTTTCGTACACCACTCACGCTGATTTTAGGGCCAATGGAAGAATTTATGGCCTATCTCGGAGAGTCGGGTGAGATGAAAGAGAAAGTGAATATGATGCACAAGCAGACCCAGAAACTGCTCAATCTTGTGAATCAGCTGTTGAGTTTCAGAAAAGTAGAAACGGGTAATGCAATGCTGTCTGTAACAAGAGGAAATATTCTGAGCTTTATCCATGAAATTTTTCTCATTTTCCGGCATAAGGCACAAGAGCAAAATATGAGTTACCAGATCACTCTGCCTGAAGAAGAAATACAGCTTTATTTTGACACAGAGAAATTGGAAATAGTGCTGACCAATCTTCTGTCAAATGCCTTCAAATATTCTCCGCAGGGAGGACAGGTTGATATAGAAGTGGTTGTGAATGGAGACAAAAATAGTGATGCAGTTTTTCTAGCCGGAAAGCTGATTCATAATTACCTTCAGATAACTGTAAGAGATACTGGTTTCGGGATCAGTGAGCAGGATGTAGACCGTATTTTCGATCCTTATTACCGCGCTTCTCATGTAGTGGCTGATGCCGAAGGAACAGGTATTGGTCTCGCTTTGGTGAAACAGCTTGTCCACAGTCATTCGGGTGAGGTTTCTGTGAGCAGTAATCCGGGAAAGGGAAGTACATTTGAAGTAAGACTCCCTTTTGGAAAGTCTCATATATCTGTATCCCAGTTGTTGGAGGATAAGCAAGTTCAGTATGACAGAAATCTTCAATATAACGAAATCAAAGAAATGGAATCTACGCCTGTGGCAGCTATTGACATAGCTTCCGGAACGCGTCGTAAAATGTTGATCGTAGAAGATAACTCAGATCTAAGGGAATACCTGAGTAGTTTATTTGCACCTGCATTTGAAGTGGTTCTCTCGGAGGATGGCGTTGATGGATGGAATAAAGTACCTGATCTGCAACCTGATTTTGTGCTGAGTGACGTAATGATGCCTGGCATGAATGGCCTGGATCTTTGTAAGAAAATTAAAAGAAATCCGAAAACTGCTCATATTCCTGTTTTGCTCCTTACTGCCAGAGTCGCAGCGATACAGGAACTGGAAGGTCTGGAAACCGGAGCGGATGATTACGTTGCCAAACCATTTAATCCGGGTATACTGAAAGCCAAGGTTAATACGATACTAATGAACAGAAATAAGCTTCATCAGTATTACCAGCGAAGTATTTTGCTTCAGCCTACGGAAATTGTTATACCCGACGAAGACAGGGCATTCCTCGAAAATGCGATGAAACTTGTTGAGCAGAATTTAGCGAATCCGGATTTCAATGTGCAAAGTCTGGTGGGAATGATGGGAATGAGCCAATCGGTTTTCTACAAGCGTGTGAAGAGTATTACAGGACAATCAGTAATCGAATTTATCAAAGATATTCGTTTGAAGCGGGCAGCTCATCTTTTGGCACATGGTCATGCACGTGTATCGGAAATCGCGCTGATGGTTGGTATAGAAGATCCAAAAAATTTCAGAGTTTCATTCCAGAAGATCTACCACATGTCGCCGTCACAATATGCACGCATGCACCGGCAAAATCATAAAGTCGACCATACCACAAGATAAAGATTTTCGTTCTGACTATCGGGTTGCCATCTGGCATCATTTTAGTGTATAGTTATCGAACAAACAAACTGAAAATTATGAAAAAATTAATGATCATTGCCGCTTTTGTTGCTGTTTCCACCATGAGCTATGCACAAGAAACCACTGCTGAAAAAGCAAAGGCTACTTCACAAAAAGTGGGGGAAGAAGTTAAGAAGGATGCAAAAGTTGTTGGAAACGGTGTGAAAAAGGGAGGGGAAAAGGTTGGTGAGACCGCTGAAAAAGGATATAACGCTACTAAAAAGGGTGTAAAGAAAGGTGCGAAAGCCGTAGGTGAAACTGCTGAAAAAGGTTATGATGCTACTAAAAAGGGTGTCAATAAAACAGCTTCCAAGATTGAAAAGAAAACGGATGACAAGTAAATAATTGTCTGCCCTGGTAAAAAGTCCGGCACCAACTGCCGGACTTTTTTACTTTAGTCAAGGGCAACTCTATAATCCGGGTCATCCATGATATTTACTTCAATTACAGATGATGCATTGTCAAGTAAATGTCTGCAATCTTCACTCAAATGTTTGAGATGTAGTTTTTTGCCTTCTTTGGCATATCGCTCGGTTAATTTATTCAAAGCTTCAATTCCGGACATATCTGCGATACGACTATCTTTAAAATCGATAATAACTGTATCGGGATCATTTTTGATGTCGAACTTTTCATGAAATGCCATCACCGATCCGAAGAATAGTGGGCCATAGATTTCATAATGTTTGGCACCATCTTTCATATATTTTCTGGCTCTGATTCTTTTGGCACTTTCCCATGCGAACACGAGTGCCGAAATGATCACACCGATCAGTACAGCAAGTGCCAGATTATGAAGGAAAATAGTGATAAGTGCTACCAGAATTCCTACAAAGATATCCTGCCGTGGCATTTTGTTGATGATACGAAAGCTCGACCATTCAAAAGTGCCAATCGCAACCATGATCATCACACCTGTAAGAGCTGCCATCGGCACGAGGTCGATGACAGGTGAAGCGAACAAAATAATAAACAGAATTGTGAATGAGGCTATGATTCCTGACAGACGTGTTCTGGCTCCCGCCGAAAGGTTGACAAGTGTTTGTGCAATCATGGGGCAACCACCCATTCCGAAGAAAAATCCGTTCAGGATATTGGCGCAGCCCTGGGCCAGACTCTCCCGATTACCGTTTCCTCTCGTCGCAGTAATTTCATCTACCAGGTTTAGCGTTAGCAGCCCTTCGGTAAGTCCAACACCTGCCATGATGAGTCCATATGGAAATACGATTTGTAGGGTCTCGAATGTAAACGGAACGGCCGGGATATGAAAAGGGGGTAAGCCTCCACCTACAGAAGCAATGTCCCTGACCAGTCGGGTATCAATTTGGAAGCCCATTACAACGCAAAAAACAACGATGATGGCTACTAGGGAAGGAGGGACTGTTTTGGTAATACGTGGAAAAATAACGGTAATTGCTATAGTAAGTAAAACCAGTCCGGCCATAGTCATGAGGGCACTGCCCTGCAGCCAGCCTTCCGCACCTGCCTGCCTTATTTTAAACTGATCAAGCTGTGCCATAAAGATGATGACTGCCAGGCCATTCACAAACCCATACATCACCGATTGTGGTACAAGTCTTATGAATTTGGCGAGTTTAAAAATGCCTACCAAAAGTTGAAAAGCACCTGCAAGTATAATAGCGGCAAATACATACTCGATACCGTGTGAGATCATCAGCGCAATAAGGACAACTACGGTAGCACCTGCTCCGCCGGAAATGAGTCCGGGCCTGCCGCCGAAGACAGATGTAACAAGCCCCATAATGAATGCGGCGTAAAGTCCGCACAAAGGTGGAAGCCCCGCAAGTATAGCGAAGGAGAGAGATTCCGGAATCATTGTCATAGCGACAGTGAGGCCGGCCAGAATTTCATTTTTATAATTGATCTGCTGACGGAAATTTAACAGATTGAGGTAAGACTGCATGGCTTAAACAGGATTCACATTTTCTGCGAAAGTACTGTTTTTTTCTCTGTGCTTCTGTGTGTTTGCTCAGCCAGTGGCGAATTATAACATAACTCCCCGATTTCATGAGAAGATCAGGGAGTTATCCATGCGCTTAGTATGTTAGCTTCGTAATTGTACCATCTTTGTAACTCAGAAGATAATACATATTATTTTTACCATGGATAATATCGGTAGGCAGGTTTAACTTGTCCAACAATACATTACCACTTTCATCAAGTACCTTGCCGGTATTCGGACTAAATCCCATTCCGAATAAACCGTATTGTAATACGACTGGCTTATTTTCAGCTGAAAGTGTGATATGTGTAAGACTGGTAAAGCCGGTTTTATATTCAGTTACACTACCAAAGTCATCAATCTTATATATTTTGGCAGCCTTTTCAGCAAAAGGAAATCCTGTAAGTGTACTAACCAGAAAGTTGGTTCCATCATATACTATACCTGTTGGAACTGCATCTGCCTGATCAGCTTTTGGAATTTCGGCGAATTTACTTAGCGCACCAGTATTTTTATCTCTTTTAATAATCGCATTTGCACCTGCGTCAGCAATATATAGATTGCCATCTTTTCCAAAAGTCAGGTCGTAAGCATTGGAATTGAGCGGGTTTGTAAGGGCAAGACTTCTGACATAAGTTCCGATATCCTGAACTTCCAGTGTATTAATTTTAACAGAATCACTGCCTGGTTTAAAACCTGAAACGTCCGCTGTGTACAGTTTGCCGCTAATTCCATGCAAAATGTATAGTTTACCACTCCGATAAAGCAGGTGACTAATCCCCTCAATAGATCCCATAGAAACGGTAGATGGTAATTTAGACAGAAAGGTGGTTTTAACCCCAGTTTGAGTGAACATGGATACGCTGGCATCGTCTTTACCTGTACCGGCCTCTGTCACCCAAATATTATCATTGTCGTCAAGGGCAATTCCAATGGGCGCAGCTAAATTGTTTACAAATGAAGTCTGTGTTAATTTGGCAGGTCCTGCTGATGGCGGTTGATGGTCGGTACAACCAATAAAAAGTAATGTAATGCCTGCCAGCGCAAAAGTGGAGAATGAGCTTTTCATCACGTTGTTTTGGGTTTAGTGAATTTAATTATAAAAATAATTACACTTCATCTGAAACACACTACATTTTCCAGTTTAACATTTATAAAACTTACTTAACGGTATTCGTTGCTTTTTTTAAGTAGATTATTAATAATATATTGTTTGTCAATGTTTTATAAAGAGTTTTGTTGTTCCAGTAGCTGAGCCATTTTTGATCTTAATTCCACTACGTTGTTAACGCCAAGTTTGGCAAATACAGTAGCTTTTACAGTGCTTACCGTAGACGATTTAAGCCCCAGAATCAAGGCGATTCCGGAGGTTCTTTCTCCGTCACTGATAAGTTTTGCAATTTCGGATTCACGAAGGGAAAGTGCCCCTGGTGTTTTCAGAGGAATTTTTCTCTGAATCACCTGCTCAATGATGTGCTGCTGAACCGATTTACAAAGGTAGTTTTTACCTTCCAGGACCGTTTTAATACATTTTATAAATTCGTCTTCTTCACAATTTTTGTCCAGATAGCCATCAATCTTTGCTCGTAACCCTTTTAACGCTTTATTGTAATTGGCATTTTCTTCATAAATAATCAGGAAGGTATTAGGGAAAAGTGATTTGTACTTGCTGGCAAGCATAAAGCCTTCTCTTTCATGAATATTATCCATGCTCATTATGATAACATTCGGATTGAAATGGACCAGGGCGGTTTCTGTACCCTCATCGGCATTCCTTTCGATCACCTCAGATTTTGGGAAATTGTTATCAATAATATGATTTAGCCCTTTTCGGTAGATAAAATGATCATCGATGATGGCAATACGTAACATGTGGATGGGGTAATGGATTAATTCTGGTAGTGGATAGCAAAGCAGTCATACACGACAAACACCCAAGTAGGATCTTATGTGTAATCAGATTCAGTATTAGATCAAACAACGGTAATACGCTGTCGAGAGATTTCTCAGCAGGTATACATGTATTTAGATTAAAGCCGCTGTGTATATAAATAATGCTTTCTGAGAAGCTTGCTTGTACTTTGTGAAAAAAGGTAGGATATCCGAAATTCTCCGTTGAGTTGTGGCATTGCGAAATTTTATATAGTTGAGGGATGCAGTTTTTACACTAAACTTTTGTTAAAGCCTAAAAAAGCAGGTATATCTTCAAATGTAGCGGATAAAATTTAATGTGCCTAGACAATATACGTATAATTTTTTAAGACAGCGGTTACAAGTTATATCAATGTGAAAATTAATAGATTTAGTTGTATAAATATATTGTTCAAGTTGAATTAAACTATGAAGCAGATCAAGATACTAATCACTTCGCCAACTCATTGACGCGCCATTCGGTGATAGCTTTGATGATATGTAGTGGTAATGGTTGGTCGTGTGGAAGTTGAATGGATCCTTTGCCAGTTTTGTAACCTGTGAAATCCATCCCGATGTCAGCAGGATTTACAGGAGCCGGGTAGAAGCCAATGTGGTTTTTAAATGCAGTAAAGTGAACGAGATTACCGTTCCATACAAAAGTGGGCATTCCATATTTAATAGTTTCTTTAGCTTCCGGAACAATTCCTTTTATAACCGATCGAATCTGCTGGAGACGTTGCTGAATCTCATGAGGAAAGCTTGTGATATACTCTCCAATCGTTGTAGGTTTGTTTGTAGCAATCATAGTGATGCATGCGTTCAGTCTTGTTGAAAAGGTTTTTTTTGCTTTGTAAGATTATTGAAAATATTGTTATATTATAATTTAATTTGATGAGGTGGAATTTTATCATGTATTCGATGTTGTAATTAATCACGGCTTCATACAGTTTTTGTATTTTTGAGGATGACGTTTTCAGTTGCAAATCAAAAGTACACTACGCCGGTGATCAAGGAAGATCAACCGGACGACTCTTTTAAGTTTCAAAATCTCCCTGCACCTACAGGTGAATATCCTTATCATTTGAATCTGGAAAAAGTAATTTCTGAGGATGTTACAGATACACTGGTTTTTCACATGGTTGGTGATACAGGTAGCCTAAGAAGCCCCGATTTTCAGAAGCTTGTTGCCAGTCAGCTGGAGGATCAATTCACCCGTGCAGATAAACCTGCGTTTCTCTATCATCTTGGAGACGTAGTATACAATCATGGTGAATTAGAGAGGTTTGAAAAGCAATTCTTTGGTCCGTATCAGAATTATCCTGCACCAATATTCGCTATACCGGGCAATCATGACAGTGATGTAAATCCTGCTAATCCTGTTCCGTATACAAGTCTTTCAGGATTTATGCAGGTATTTTGTTCAACGGAAGCAGGTGCAATTGAGTTTAGTGGCGGTAGTAAGCGGCAGAGTATGGTTCAGCCCAATATGTATTGGGTTTTGGAAACACCTCTTGCCAATATTATAGGGCTGTATGGAAATGTTACTAAGTATGGGTCTATCACAACAGAGCAGGAGAAGTGGTTTATTGAACAATTGGAATGGACGGTTTCTGAGCATCCTGATAAAGCCCTGATTGTTTGTATTCACCATGCTCCTTATTCAGCAGATATTAATCATGGGTCGAGTATACCTATGATTGAATTTTTTGAAAGAACATATAGAAGAACCGGAGTAAGACCTGATATTGTATTTAGCGGGCATGTTCACAACTACCAAAGGTTCAATAAGAAATATGACGATGGTGTACAGGTTCCGTTTATCGTTGCAGGGGCCGGAGGTTATGATGAGCTTCATGCTGTTGCAGAACAATCAGATGATCGTTTCACTTCGGAGAATCCGCTATTCGAAGGAGTAGAACTCAGGAATTTCTGTGATACTAAACATGGATTTCTTAAGGTGACACTATCCAAAAAGTCAGAAGCAGTGGAGCTTGTTACCGAATATTACACAATTCCTCACGAAATGATTACGGAAGACTTTGCTCCGGCGACTTTGTTTGACCGGAATAGCATATCTATCAGGTCCGTAAAGGGTTAAGTATTGCTGCAGAGTCCTGTAAAGCTGGTTATTTATAGGTTACCGTTTTGCGGTAGCGATAAGTAACCAGCTCTTGTGAGGCACCGGACTATTGATTTTTACTGGAAAGAGCCATTTTCTTAGCAAGTTCTATGGAGTCTCTGACATTAAGTTTATCAAATATTCTTCTTTTGTAAGTACTGATGGTGTTTTGCTTCAGATTGAGGACATGAGCAATTTCCTTTGTCCATTTCCCTTCGATCAGTAATTGCATTACCTGTAATTCGCTAGGCGTCAGTTGGTTAGTTTGCTTTGGCTCCCCGATGTTAGAGATTAAAGTCTGCTGTATTTCATAGCTTAGGTATTTTTTGCCATTCCTTATGGTATTTACAGCATCCTTAAATTCTTCGGGAGTCGCTTTTTTGGAAACGAAACCATCTGCACCTGCCTGCAGGTATGGCATTGCATACAAATGTTCGTCAAAAGCTGAATGTATAAGGATATGGACCTTTGGGGATATCTTTCGGATCATATCCATCATTTTCAGGTTCTCTCCACCAGGTAAGTCAATGTCCAGAACAATAATATCGAATTTTTCTTTCTCGAGCAGAACTAATGCATCCGGAAATGTAATAGCGGTTTGAATTGTAGCTTCGGGGCTAATATCCTTTATCGTTAGCGTTGTACCGATAATGAATAAAGGGTGATCCTCAACAATTAATACGTTCATTATAAATTCAATCAGTGGAAGTTAAGGTATGCCAGCAGTGCCGCATTTAATTGCAGTACTGCTGTATCTGTCCCTATTGAAGAAGGGATAGCGTATAATTCTGATGAGTGTGTGTAGCGAACATCAAAGTTCTGATTTTTAATCAAATTTTTCCATAGAAATACAACCGTTAATCTATAGAATTTTGACGACGGAAGAGATGAATTTATTTATCTAAAAGATATAAATAAACAAAGTTCCTATCATTGATAACCTCATCTAGGTACGATAGTATGACGCAATGGTCTTGGTGAAAAAAATTAGCACGTAACTATCTTACGGTGTATAGTCTTTTTCAAAAGTACGGCTTTTTAAATAGGATGTGTATTTAAAAAGTTATAAATATTTTCCAGCGTTTATTCTATTGCTATTGTGTCCGCTATATAGTAAGAATACTATTACTTACAAAGTAGAATAGATTTGATGTAAATGCAGATATATTCCCAATTGGTTGATTTGCAGGGTATTTTGGTTGTTGCTATCGGTGGAATGTCCTACTTTTGAACCGTTAAGATAACCCGGAAATTGAATTTTTTCTATTCGATATTTTTCTCTTACGCTTTATAATGTAGGATATTATTTATTGAAAAAATTAAATCTGGATATGGTTTTGGGTTGCTCTTTGTGTTTTAAGGTCACGTCGAATTACAACGTGATTATTATGGAATTTATATCAAATAATTACTAATCAACAATTTAATTGAGTAAGTGTAATGAAGAAACTTTTAGCAATTTTTCAAGTTGTAGTATCTCTCGGAGTTCATAATATTGTATCTGCGCAGACGCTACCTATTCTTCCGGCGCCCAACCATGGCTCTGCTCATAATGCTACTATAGCTGGTAAGGTAGTTGTAGGTGGTTCGGCCCAGGGGTCAGCTGGTATCATAGCCATTTTGTCTCGTGTCGATGGTGATGTTCCCGAGCCGGTGTCCTATGCAATTACGGATGCTGATGGGAATTTTAGTCTTTCAGGGTATGCGGGAGTAGCTTACCAGGTTAGCTATGAATATCCGAATGCAGGTTTTACATCGTCTGCAGGAAACCCGTCTTCAAGTTTGACAGCGACTGCTGGTGTCAATCCTATTTCCGACTTTGTCCTGACGAGACGTGAAAATGCAATTACCAATTGCAATGTATCCTTTTTGCAAGCTACGGACTGGAATGGGAATATTATAGTTGCTAAACCCGTGGCTACTTCTGGTGTTACGTTGCAATCAGTTTCCGTTTTTCAATCGGCAGCAGTAAAAAACCCTAAAATAACAATAACGGCAGAAAGTACAGGTGCAACTTACTCCAAATTAGACGTTGGTGCTCAGGTGCAAATTTCAGGTCCTTCAAACACGCCAAGAAATATATTGGAATCAGCAAAAGGCTTTGCCGGTCCGTTTGATGATGAAAAGTTAGTACTTGCTGCTGGCCAGGAACTGTCTTACTATAATATTTCCTCAGCTAAGTATTTTGAAAATAATTATTCCTCACCTTCATCTATATACACAGGGACAGGATCTGTTAATTTTGCTGTAAGAGCTACTGCTTTTACCAGTACGACAAGTACCAGCGGTAATTCTACTTTTCAGGTTGCAACAGAAGCAATGGCCGGAGTATGTCTTACGTATACATATGCGAAAAACCCACTTCCTGTAACATTGACATCTTTCTTAGCCAAAGCTGAAACAGAAGGAAAGCTTAATTCGGTGGATGTTATCTGGAGCACAACAGCTGAGGTTAACAGTGAAAAATTTGAAATCGAAAAAAGCGCAGATGCGAAAAAATGGCAACTTGCGGGAACGGAAGCTGCTTCGCAAAACAGTGATAAGTTAACAACTTACAAGTTCACAGATTTGTCTCCGCTTGCAGGAAAGAGTTATTATCGTCTTAAAATGATAGACTTGGATGGCTCTTTTGCTTACAGCAAAATAGTTGGGGTACAGCGTGAAGGTGGTAATATACAATTGAACCTTTTTCCTAACCCTGTTGCTCAAGAATTGTTTGTGCAGGAAGAAGGTCAGCCACTGGTGAAAGAAGTTGCTATATTCAGCAATAACGGTAAGATTGTCTCCCTTAGTAATGATGTTGCAGCCAATAAGGGTGTAGATGTAAAAGGACTGCGTACAGGTACTTATCTGGTCCGTGTGAAAAGTAATGACGGATCACACTATACACACCGTATTGTAATTGCCAGATAAAACCACAGAGAAACAAAAAACGCATTACTATTGAAAAAGTGATTGTCACATGGCAATCACTTTTTTTGTTTATCCGGGAATTTAAATTTTCGTTCATCCGCTTTATTTATTCACAGTGGATTTGAGTAGAGCCACTCTGAAGTATTTACCTGTGTTGCTGGGTGAGATTATAATAGATTAAGTACGTTGGTATTGTTGGTAATGTATTCATTAGTAGTTGTTTATTAGGTTGTATTGAGTTGTAGTAGCCTATTGGCTCCCAAGCCAGTGGTATATAAGGTTTGAGTTTAATATTAATTATGAATTAACAATCTAACCCAGTGAACAAGTGTTCTATAAATTTTCACTCTGAATTAAATATAACAATTCTAAGATGAAAGTATTTTAAACAAAGATTTTAAATGGTTGTTTAAAATTTCTATTTCAATCTGTTGGAGAATCCAAAATCATGAACGACCTTTGTTCCCAACAACATCAATTAGCATTGTGAAGTGTATCAACTTATCCAGTGAGGAAAAATTAAAGGAGGCTGCTAAGTCCGTCTTTTTAAAGAAAGGTTTTGCGGGTACTACGGCGAGGGATATTGCGGATGCGGCAGGTATGAACATTGCGCTTACGAATTACTACTTTAGGAGTAAGGAGAAGCTATTTATTGAGGTTTTCAGAGATTTGTTTCAATTGTACTGTACCAATACGATCAAAATTCTGGAAAAGCCGATTGGTCTGGAAGAAAAGATTATCGAGATCATTGAAGAGGATTACAGGATGATGAAGGAAGAGCCAACTTTGGTACTGTTCATCATGACCGAAATTCACAGAGATTGTGAGAATTTGCTGCCCGAGCTATCAAAATATAAGGAATTGCTGAAAGGTATTCTGATAAAACAGATGGAAGATGCAAAGAAGGCGGGCCAGATGAGGGATATTGAAGTTGAGCATCTTATGCCGATTATTATTGGTAGCCTTCAGTTCGTATTTGTAGGTAAAAATATGCACCGGAAGATGTACGGGTTATCAGAGGAAGATTTTGATAAATTCACGGAAACGCATAAAAATCACGTGATCGGAATGGTAACAAATTATCTTTTCCGAAGTTCCTGACAGAAAGATGAAGAGATTGTTAACACAATTTGTTTTTTTTGTAAAATATTAAGTCGGGAACGAATATTTACAGGTGAGGGAGGTTGCATCAAAATGATTTCCCCATTTTAGACACCAGTTACAAATATGAGAAGTAAATTACATAAAAGAGTCGCTGAATTTAAGGAAGCGGCATATGCCAGAGAGAAAGGGGTTTATCCTTACTTTCGACCCATTCAGTCGGCACAGGATACCGAGGTTTTAATTGGTGGAAAGCCGGTTCTGATGTTTGGCTCCAACTCTTATCTGGGGCTTACTACGCATCCGTATGTTATTGAGTCTGCTCAGAAGGCAGTTGAGAAATATGGCAGTGGCTGTGCTGGCTCGCGTTTTTTGAATGGTACTTTGGACATTCATGAGCAGTTGGAGAACCGTCTTGCCAAATTTACGGGTAAGGAATCTGCAGTTCTATTCAGTACGGGATATCAGGCAAATCTGGGTGCTATTTCCTGTCTGACCGGCCGTAATGATTATCTTATTCTTGATGAAAGAGACCATGCGTCCATTATAGATGGCAGTCGGTTGTCATTTTCAAAAGTTGTGAAATACAAGCACAACGACATGGCTGATCTTCGTAAAAAGATTAACCTGTTACCTGAGGATGCTGTAAAGCTCATTGTGACAGATGGTATTTTCAGCATGGAAGGAGATATCGTGAAACTTCCGGAGTTGAACGAGATCGCTGTGGAATACGGAGCGTCTGTGCTTGTAGACGATGCGCATGGATTGGGAGTTATCGGAAAGAATGGTGCAGGTACAGCCTCTCATTTCGGACTGTCCGATTCTATAGATCTCATCATGGGAACGTTCAGTAAGTCGTTTGCTTCTCTGGGCGGATTTATTGCTAGTGATCAGGCTACGATTGATTATATCAAACACCGTGCAAGAGCGCTTATTTTTAGCGCAAGTATGACTCCGGCAAGCGTGGGAAGTACACTTGCTGCTTTGGAAATTATCGAAAATGAGCCTTTCCATATGGAGCGCTTGTGGGCCAATACACGTTATGCGAAGGAACTGCTTCTTGTAAACGGCTTTGATCTGGGAAATACGGAAAGTCCGATTCTGCCCATCTACATCCGGGATAATGACAAGACTTTTATGATGACAAAACTTCTTCTGGAAGCTGGTGTTTTTGTGAATCCGGTTGTATCTCCTGCAGTGCCAACGGATGAGACACTGATCCGATTCTCGCTGATGGCAACGCATACCTTCAGTCAGATTGAAGAAGCTATCGACAAAATGGCAAAAATTTACCGCGAATTATTTTCTGAACCTGTAATAGCAAGAATATGATTCGCATCCAGCCCGTAACGACAAGTAAGGAACTTGGGCGTTTTATAGATTTCCCTCATGACCTTTATGCGGGTGATCCGAATTACGTTCCCGAACTTTTCATTGCGCAAAAGGACTTATTGACGCCGGGCAAACATCCGTTTTACGAACATTCCAAAGCGCAGCCTTTTCTGGCGTATAATGGAGATCGTATCGTAGGACGAATTGCAGCAATTCTGAATCGTAACCATAATCAATTCACAGGAAGAAAGGACGGGTTTTTTGGTTTTTTTGATTGTATAAATGATCAGGAAGTAGCCAATACATTGATCAATACAGCAACTGAATGGGTCAAACAACAGGGAGCCGATACGATTGTAGGGCCTATTAACTTATCTACCAATGACACATGCGGACTCTTGGTTGAGGGATTTGACCTTCCGCCGATGGCCATGATGCCTTATAATGCACCTTATTATGAAACGCTATTACTGAATAATAGGCTGGCTAAAAAGACAGACTTGCTTGCATATGAGTTGAACGTAAATGAATCGAATGATCGGTCGGTGAGGTTACTGGAAGTGTTACAGACAAGACTGAAAAGAAGCGGTATTACGATCAGGCAGGTTAATATGAAGGATTTTAAGAATGAGGCAAAAAAAATTCGAGAGGTATATAATGCCGCCTGGGATAAAAACCTGGGATTTGTTCCGGCAACCGACAGCGAGTTTGAATACCTGGCTAAAGATCTTAAAATGATTGTTGATCCACGATTTTGCCTGGTAGCAGAGAAAGACGGAGAATTAATCGGCTGGACACTGGGTGTTCCGGATATAAATCAGATACAGATAAAAATTAAGAGAGGCAGGCTTTTGCCTACGGGCATTTTTAAACTGTTACTCAATAAAAGTAAGATCACCCGCATACGTGTATTGACCCTGGGTATTTTGGAAGAATATCGCAAAATGGGTATAGAAGCTTGCTTGTACGGAAGTATTATTAAGAATACATATGGTACACGTATTACGGGAGGAGAGTGTTCCTGGATGCTTGAAGATAACTATCTGATGAATCACGCAATTGAGCAAATCAATGGAAAGCTTTACAAGCGTTACAGGCTGTATGAAAAAGCATTATGATTAACAGGGTTTTAATTACCGGAGCAAGTGGCTTCATAGGCCAGCATCTTGTAAAGGCAGCATTGAAAGAGGGGTTTGAGGTGCATGCTGCGGTGAGGGAGTCAAGCAACATAGCGGAACTGAAGGCATTAGGCCAACAGGCAGAGGAGAGAAAAACAGGAAAGTTGTTGTTTGTATATCCGGATTTTAGCTCGAAACAGGCACTCATCCCTTTATTCAAAAATGGTGCTTACAGTCATGTTATTCATGCAGCAGGCGTGACCCGCGCCAAGGAAACAGGGATATATATCGAGATCAATGCCAGCTATACCCTCCGGCTTGCTCAGGCAGCTCTGGAGGCGGAATTACCTCTGAAGCGATTTGTTTTCGTGAGCAGCCTGGCAGCACTTGGTCCTCTACCATATGATTCACCTATACCAATTGACGAATATACCGAACCGAGACCTGTAACATCTTACGGTAAAAGTAAGTTGCTTGCAGAAAGTTATCTGGCAGAGCTGACAAAGCTTGCGCTTACAACGATCAGACCAACAGCAGTTTATGGTCCAGGGGAAAAGGATATTTATATCTTGTTTAAGACATTAAGTAAAGGTCTTGATCTATATATAGGCAAAAAGCCGCAGCAGCTGAGTTTTGTATATGTAAATGATCTGGTGGCAGCTACGATGGCTGCACTACATGAGACTGACGTGAACCATACCGTTTACAATATATCCGACGGCAGGGCATACAACCGGTACCAATTGGCCGATTTGTTCAGGAATTTTAGCAATAATAAACTCATCAGGATTCATGTGCCTGTAGGAGTAATAAAACTTACCGCAGAACTACTCGAAATATGCTCAACCTTTTCCCGTAATACCCCTGTACTCAACAGGGAAAAGATTGGAGAACTTACAGCTGAAAACTGGAACTGTTCCATTGAAAAAGCAAAAGTAAAATTGGGCTATAAGCCGCAATTCGAACTTGAAAAAGGTGTACATCAAACACTGAACTGGTACAGGGAACACCAGTGGTTATAGCATAAAACAGATCTGAGATTATGTGAGCGGAGCAGTTTTCAAAACTGCTCCGGAAGGAAGTGCTTTGAAAAATAAAAAAAAGAAATTATCCAGCTTACGCCATGTTTAAGCAATTTTATATAAAATGGGTGCTCTCCCTATCAATACTATTGATAGGAATGGCAGATGCCTCAGCGCAGTCGACTACTGTAAAAGGAGTGATCACTGACGAAAAGACCGGTGAAACATTACCTTATGTGAACATCATTATTCCCGGAACAACTATGGGAACAACTTCAGATGTGGACGGAAAATATGCCATGACCTTAACCGCTCCCAATTTAAAGATCCGGTTTACTTATGTAGGTTATGTAAGCGTGGAGAGAACAATACCACAGAGCACAAATCAGGTGCAGAATATTAAGATGCGTGTAGATGCTTCTATGCTTAAGGAGATTACTGTAAAAGGCAAAGCCAAATACCGTAACAAAGATAATCCTGCTGTCCAGCTTATTCGCCAGGTAATCGCCAATAAGGACAAGAATCAAATGGCGAACTACGACTTCGTAGAGTACGAGCAGTATGAGAAAATGTCGTTTGCATTAAGTAATCTGTCTGATAAGTTTAAAGACAGAAAGGTATTCAAGAACTATCAGTTTTTGTTCAATGATCAGGATTCGGCGGCCATCGGTGGTAAAAATATGTTGCCGGCATACATGGAAGAAAAGCTGTCTCAGGTATATTTTCGCAAAAATCCTTATACCAAAAAACAATGGGTGAAGGCCAACCGTCGCGCAGAGTTTGACAGTAAATTCGTTGATAATGATGGTTTGAGTGCCTATTTTAACCGGTTGTATGAAGACATTGATATTTATAAAAATGACGTATCCATTGCTACGAATTTACTGCTAAGCCCTATTGCAAACACATCGCCGACATTTTACAAGTTTTTTATCAGAGATACAGTTAAAACCCAGGAACCGTGGCTTATCGAACTTGGATTTGTACCCCGTAATAAAACGGATATGCTTTTCGAGGGAAGGCTATTTATCACACTCGATGGTAACTATGCAGTACAGAACGCCTATCTGACTGTCAATAAAGATATCAACCTCAACTTTATGAGGGATCTGGAAGCACATCTGGAATTTGATAAAAGTACGGATGGGCGCTATCACCTAAGCAAAACCACATTGGGGATGGAATTTGCGCTAGGCGATAAAGGAGCAGGTTTATATGGACAGCGTACGGTCAATTTTAAAAATTACGAAGTTAATCACGAGCAGGCGGATAGTCTTTACCGCGGCCCTGCACAGCAGATTGTGTTTAATCCTTTGGAAAGAAAGGGTGAGAACTACTGGGCTCAGGTACGTCATATGCCATTGGCCGGATCCGAAAGGAATATCTACAGAAATGTAGACACATTGCAAACGATCCCATCTTTCCGAAGAACAATGGATATTACGACCCTCTTCCTGGCTGGCTATAAGTCTTTTGGTAAGTTCGAAATCGGCCCCGTAAACACTTTTTACAGTTTCAATCCGGTGGAAGGTTTACGTTTGAGGTTTGGTGGCCGGACCACTACCGAGTTAAGTAAAAGAGTATTTTTCGAAACGTATGCTGCATACGGATTTAAGGATGAGAAGTGGAAGTATTTTTTTAGCGGTACTTATTCACTGAACAACAAATCTGTCTATCATTTCCCACTGCATTATATAAGAGCAAGTTACCAGCACGATACCAAAATTCCGGGGCAGGATCTTCAATTCGTTCAGGAAGATAACTTCCTTCTTTCATTCAAACGGGGAGATAATAACAGATGGCTTTACAATGATATTTACAAAATAGAGTATGTACGCGAATTCCAGAATCGTGTGTCGTACAAATTGGGATTCACACAATGGGCACAGAGTCCCGCGGGTATACTGCGCTATGAGGCAGTAAAGCCTGTTGATGATGTCGTGAACATTGAACGTTTGAGAAACACAGAGTTGAACGTTGAACTGCGTTATGCGCCCGGTGAACAATTTTATCAGGGAAAATTGTACCGAACTCCTATCATCAATAAATTCCCGATCTTTACGGTCCGATATAATGCCGGGTTGAAGGGTGTTTTAGATGGCCAGACAAGTTATCATAATTTCAATGCTAATATTTCGAAAAGAGTGTATTTGTCTCAATTCGGTTTTATGGATCTGACGGCAGAAGGAGGGTATATACTTGGAAAGAATATTCCTTTCCCGTTACTGACCATTCACAGGGCGAACCAAACCTATGCATATCAGCTTAATTCTTATAACCTGATGAATTTCCTGGAATTTGTAAGTGATCACTATGCAGGCCTGGATGTTCAGTATTATATGAATGGATTTTTGTTTAACAAAGTACCATTACTTAAAAAGTTGAAACTAAGAGAGGTATTTAGTTTTAAAGGTTTGATAGGTGGACTCAGAGATGAAAACAATCCTGCGAACGGAGCGTCAGTATTTCACTTTCCTGTGGATCAGGATGGAAAACCGATATCCTATACGCTATCCAAAGAGCCCTATATTGAAGGTAGTGTTGGGGTAGCTAATATTTTCAAATTACTTAGAGTTGACCTTGTTAAACGCTTTTCTTATCTGAATAATCCAAATATTTCAGAGTGGGGCATCAGAGCAAGGTTCAGGCTCGATTTTTAAGAACATTGCCGAAATGCCTGAGTTTGTTCACAAGGATTTCTGACATCAAATATGGAAAACAAATGAATTACGCAATCATAGCAGCAGGAGAAGGTTCACGATTAGCAAAGGAGGGTTTTACTTTGCCTAAGCCAATGGTGAGCCTCCATGGAGAAATGCTTATTGACCGACTGGTTGGTGTTTTCTCCCGCAATCAGGCTGATGCAATTTATATCATCATCAACGAAGAGGCTGTGTTACTGGAAACCCATCTGGCCGATCTGGGTTCTGACTATAGCCTGCAAATTACCAAAAAGACTACCCCCAGTTCGCTTCATAGCTTTTATGAGCTGCTTAAGAATGCGGATAAGCTAAATGCTGTTTGTCTTACGACAACGGATACTGTATTCAGAGAAGCTGAATTTAAAAAGTTTATACAAGCTTTTGAGGCTGATAAGGAAATCGATGGGTTAATGGCTGTCACTACTTTTATCGATGATGAGAGTCCGTTGTTTGTTCAGACCGATCAGGATTTGAACATCACAGCTTTCACTGACAGTAATGAGGGTAATACACCTTTTATTTCAGGAGGTATTTATTGTCTTCGTGGTAAAGCATTGCAGGTAGCAACCGAAGCTGTGGAGAACGGAACCAACCGTATGCGCAATTTTCAGCGTCAGTTACTTACAAGTGGCATGCAGCTGAAAGCATATCCGTTTTCTAAAATTGTGGACGTAGATCACGTAGCGGACATTGAAACGGCTGAACATTTTTTAATGGAAACGACAGAAGCGTAGATATTCGCTGAAATATCAACATCAGCCAATAGGAGAAATAAAAGGAATCTGATACTGACTATAACAAGGCTTGGAGCCAAAGCAGTTGCAAAGGTCAAAAGCTGTTTATTATGAATAATAGAAAAATACTGGCCGTACCCAGGAATAAGAAATTTTCACCTAATCACATTGGGAATGATGATGCTATATTTTCATTGACCAAGCATGAGCTTGAAAAACTCGGGGGCGAGGTGGACCTTGTTTTTGAGAATGAATTTTTAGAAATGCAGGATGTTCCCTACAATATGATCTTTACCATGGCTCGCCAAAAGGAAGTCGTAAAGAAATTACAGGAGCTGGAACAGACAGGAGTGAAGGTGGTAAATTCTGCTTTCGGGATTGAGAATTGTTTCAGGACAAATATGACTAATGGATTATTGAACAATGACATTCCCTATCCTAAGAGTTATGTAGTGCCAACTCATTATACAGGGGACGACGTGTTTGACAATTTGCCGGGAAAAGGCTTCTGGATCAAAAGGGGGGACTTTCATGCTATTCATAAAGAGGATGTAACTTTTGCCTATTCCCGCCAGGAGGCAAAGGAGATATTAAAGGAATATGCACTTCGTGAGATTCCTGATGCTGTTATATCCGAACATCTGGTCGGTGATCTGGTTAAATTTTATGGTGTTTACGGAACGGACTTTTTCTTCTGGTTCTATCCTTATGATAACAATCATCATAAGTATTCAGAGTATGAAACGATCAATGGAAAGTCGTTGTATCATACGTTCGACGAGCAGAAACTACAGGAAATTGCAGGTGAATCGGCCAGAGTCTTGGGGATAGATATCTATGGCGGAGATGCAATCGTTGGGGCTGGCGGGACTTTTCATATTATTGATCTTAATGATTGGCCGAGTTTTGCTCCCTGTCGTGATGAAGCTGCCGTTTTTATTGCACAAAGAATTTTTCAAAAGTTTTCAAACTGATCCGGATGGATAACACATTTAAAGAAAATACCGAAGTAACAGTAAAGGCGCAGGAAGTTTCGGCATTCGAAAGTTCGTTGAAATCGAACGATACTGAAGAGAAAATTGACATTTGGTTCTATAGGCCTATTGGTTATCAGATCGCCCTGTTCTGTGCTAAGATTGGCATGACACCCAATACGGTTACTATTATCAGTATTTTTTTTGGTGTAGCTGCGGGTATTCTGTTTTATAGTCAGGATTTGTGGGTGAATGTGATTGGGATGCTGTCATTGATATTTGCTAATTCATTGGATAGTGCAGACGGGCAGTTGGCGCGGTTAACAAATAACAAAAGCAGACTTGGTCGTATTCTTGACGGAGCTGCCGGAGATTTTTGGTTTATTTCTATTCATATTGCCATATGTCTTCGCAGCATGGAGGAAGGCTGGACCGCATTAATCTGGATACCTGGCGTTTTGGCGGGAGCGTCTCACGTAGTGCAGTCGGCGATGGCAGATTATTACAGAAATGTGCATTTGTTCTTCATCAAGGGTACATCAGGAAGTGAACTTGATAATAGTCGTGACCTACAACGGGAGTATGATCAGTTGACATGGTCGAAAAACTTTGGGATGAAGTTGGTCGCAAGAACTTACCTGAACTACACAAAACAACAGGAATTTTTCTCTCCCAAATTGCAAAAATTACTGGCAGTTGTAAGAGAGAAATACAAAGCACGTTTACCTCTGAATCTGATCACTGACTTTCGGGTTATGAACAGACCTTTGATGAAGTATACCAATATTATTCAGTTTAATACAAGGGTTCTGTTTCTATTTTTATGGTTGTTTCTCGACCAGGCCTGGATCTACTTTTTCTTTGACATTTTTGTCCTGAATCCGATCCTGATTTATATGTGTTTGAAACAGGAGAAAGTGAGTAGTCATTTTTATAAAAAAATTACGACTGGTACTGAATATGGGGTCTAAGATATATAAGGCGGTATTTCTGCTTATAGGGATTTTAACACTCGGCTATATGATTTATGGCATCGGGGTGGAATCCATATGGGAAAATATACAAAAAACCGGAATTTGGTTTGTACCTGTTATCGGAAGCTGGTTGCTGATATACGTGCTGAATGCCTACGCATTTAAGGCTATTATTCAGGAGCCCGGTCTGCCGGAAAGTAATATGTCTTTTTGGTCTGTTCTAAGATTGACGATAAGCGGATACGCCATCAACTATATCACTCCGTTTGTTGCCTTGGGTGGAGAACCATACCGCATCATGGAACTGAAACCGACACTCGGAATCAATAAGGCCACTTCCTCGGTGCTGCTTTATAGTCTGATGCATATGTTCTCACATGTTTTGTTCTGGTTAGTTTCAATCCTGTTGATCCTGGCTTTTATTCCGGTGAATAACATGATTCTTGCGGGATGCGGATTTATGTTGATCACGAGTATGCTTCTGGGTTATTGGTTCATTCGTGTTTACCGTAAAGGGTTTACTGTCAGCAGTATCAATCTGCTCGGAAAACTTCCGTTTGTAGGGAAAAAGGCGCGTGCTTTTGGCGAAGAAAAGGCTGGTTCCTTGTTGGAAATTGACAATCAAATCAGGATTTTATATGCTGACAGAAAACCAAGATTCTACTGGTCGCTGTTTCTTGAATTTATTGCGAGAGTTATAGGATGTGCGGAAATCTATTTCACGGCTGTAGCCATTGGATTAACCATGTCTTTGACCGAATCACTGGTGATCAGTTCCGGATCATCTTTGTTTGCGAATCTGGTCTTTTTCTTTCCTATGCAACTGGGAACGCGTGAAGGAGGTTTGGCTATGGCACTCAGCAGTGTGGGCATGGCAGCCTCTGCCGGAATCTTCATTGGTGTGGTTATGCGTATCAGAGAGATCGTCTGGATTCTGATCGGTTTGGCACTGATCAATAGAAAAAGTGCCCCGGTAGAAGTACCGGAAGAAAATGAATTGAGTTATGCGCATTCAGTTGCGGGAAATAAATAAGCTATGATAAAAGGAGTATTGATAGATTACGGCGGAACGATAGATACAAATGGTCTGCATTGGGGCTCGGTTTTATGGGATGCCTATCAGAAGTTTGAAGCAGGTATTACAAAGGAAGAATTTTCCAAGGCATATTCATTTGGGGAGCGGTCGCTGGCAATCAACCCGATCATCAAGCCGGATCATTCCTTTTATGATACGCTTGAATTAAAAATTGAGCAGCAGTTTAAGTTTCTGAAAGACAATGGCAGCGACTTGCCGAAGGAATTGATCAAAGCTATTGCAAAAGAATGTAATGATTTTGCGTTGACTACAGTAGGTAAAGCAAAACCTGTTCTAGAGGAGATTGCCAGCCAGTATCCTGTTATTCTTGTTTCAAACTTTTACGGAAATATCAACCGCGTTCTGGAGGTATTTGAGATCGAATCCTTCTTCCAGCAAATCATTGAATCGGCTGTTGTGAAAGTGCGTAAGCCTGATCCCCAAATCTATCAGCTCGGTGTGGAAGCACTGGGTTTGAGACCTGAAGAATGTGTGGTGATCGGTGATTCTTTTACGAAAGATATTGTACCAGCAAAAACAATAGGCTGTAAAGCAATTTGGATCAATGTGGCAGGCTGGGAAGATACAACTGTGAATCACGAAGGTCCCTACCAGGCAGATGCTGAGATTAAGGATTTCAGTGATGTTCCGGCAGTAATAAGTCAGTTGAATAAGTAATCTGTGATGCTGGAATAACGAAACCGGCCGGACTAAACCAGTTATAAGTATGTACGATATCTGTACCATAGGGCACATTACGCTTGATAAAGTCGTAACCACCCAATCTGTTAAATTTATGCCGGGAGGTACTTCATTTTACTTCTCAAAGGCTATACAGAATTTTGATCTTAATTATACCCTTGTAACCGCTTTGGGCAGCGAAGAGGCTTACATTGTCGATGCCCTCCGCAAATCTGACATAGAAGTGTACGCATTGCTGAGTGAGTTCACGGTTCATTTTGAAAATATATACAGTCACAATCAGGATCATCGTGAGCAGAATGTACTTCACACAGCAGCTTCATTCGATGTTCCGCAAATGCCCGATATTGATGCGAAGGTGTTTCATCTAGGCCCTTTATTGTCTGATGATATTTCCATAGCGTTGATCAAACATCTGGCTGGCAAGGGGCAAGTTTCCTTGGATATACAGGGTTTTTTAAGATATGTCAAAGATAAAAAAGTGTACTATCGTGACTGGGTGGATAAGCAGGAAGCGCTGCCATATATCACCTATCTGAAGGCGAATGAGTTTGAAATGCAGGCGGTAACAGGTACGGAAGATGTAGAAGAAGGATCAAAAATCCTATCGGCCATGGGAGTGAAAGAGGTGATCATCACGCTTGGAAGTAAAGGATCTGTTGTATACAGACATGGTATATTCCATACAATTCCTGCCTATGAGCCGGCGGCGGTTGTAGATGCCACGGGCTGCGGTGACACCTATATGGCAGGTTACCTGATGAAACGTATCAAGGGGGCTTCCATTCAGGAGGCTGGCGAATATGGCGCTGCCATGGCGACTTTAAATATTGCTGCGTCGGGACCATTTTTGCACGGAGTCGAAGAAGTTGAATCAATTATAAATCAGGGTACTTATACCCCTTACATGAAGCGTGTGAGTGCCGAAGAAAAGTAGGAGTATTGTCATGAGACACATCATCAGCATATTAATTATCAGTTTATTACCGTTTTTGTTTTCTTTTAAAGGCACAAATACGGCCACGTCGATTGAAAAGGGAAATCTGGCAGATCCCGACACATTTCCGGTTCCGGGGCGTGAAGTTCCGGGGTTATTGTTTTACATACAGCGTGATCCCAATACAAATACGATAATCTATGAACTGAACCGGGACGGACAAGGTCAGGTAAGGGAAAAGGATCCCGTCAGTACCTTTTGGATACGTTACCCCGAGGGTGGAGGGCGTAAAGATTTGAATTATCTTCAGCGTAAATTTGCTTATGGGATCAATTCAAAACCAATTGGTAACGGAGATTTTGAGCTACGATCAGTGGCATATTCCAAACTCCCCTTGTACTTACGCAAAGACAGCAAGAATAAATATCATGTTTATGCCGATATCGGCAGTAGAAAATGTGTTCTTAGCCGTGTATTTATTCGTATAGATGGCGGGACTTTCTGGTCGCCAAATGTTCTGTATATTGAATTAAAAGGAACTGAAATTGCTACAGGTAAAATTATAACCCAACGTATTAAACCTTCCTGATACCTTCTATCTGTGAAGTGAGTTTTTGAAATAAATAATCTAAGAATCAGTAAGTTGTGATTCGAAAGGCCGGTTGCACATGGTTGCAGCCGGCCTTTTATGTTTTATTCCGTTAAATAGCATAATCTGTTTTTTGTCATATCAACCCAGATATGTACTCTCATTCCTAGCCGGAAGGTATAGTCTAATTGCTAGGCTACAGTCTGGAAGTAACGCAAGTATAGATCCGTATATAATTTTATGAAAAATGCAATAGTGTTAATTCGATGCGCCTTTGACAGTATGTTAATTAGCGGAGGAATATCGACGGTAGTGATGTTTCAATTGTTGGTATGTCTGTCGATTTATATGTTAAATCAATGTTATGATACTTGTTTTGATAGGTTTATTTGGTATTTATTCAAATTTTCAAAAGATCTCAAATTTTTCGTTGTTCCACAAATTCTAAGGTTTTTTTAATACCTTTCCCGCTTATTCTGAGTAGCCTGTTGTAATCCGGTGAAGTAGCCGGCGATCATTGAATTTGGAACGGGTGAAAGATTTTAATATACCTAACTTTAAATTACTCAATATATGATTACAGAGGATGTGGGACAGGGAGGAAGGGATTTGGTTTTTAATGAAGAGATTACGAAAGTTTCAGATTTCAAATTCAGTACAAAGGTGGTTACCGTCTTTGATGACATGGTGAGCCGGTCTGTACCGTTTTATAATGAAATGCAGAGGATGCTGGCCGAAATAGCTGCGGATCATGTAAAAGAAGGGGGCTTTGTTTACGATCTTGGCTGCTCAACAGGGACAACCATGATAGAAGTGGATAAATTAATCCCATCCGACATACGCTTCATTGGTATAGACGAATCAACGGAAATGCTCGATAAGTGTGATACTAAATTGAAGGAAGCCGGCTTTGTCCGTCCTTATGATCTTGTAGTAGGTGATTTGCACGAGAAACTTCCTGTTAAAAATGCATCGGTTGTTATTCTTTGCCTTACGATGCAGTTTGTCAGGCCGTTATTCAGGGAACGGTTACTTCGTAATATATATGAAGGATTGAATCCGGGTGGTGTATTGCTACTGGTAGAAAAGGTGCTTGCCGAGAGTACTGTTTTCAACCGTGACTTTATAAAGTACTACTATAATTACAAGAGACGAAATCATTACAGCGAAATGGAGATTTCGCAGAAACGGGAGGCGCTTGAAAATGTACTGATACCCTATAAGTTGTCAGAGAACCTGTTACTGCTTAAAGAAGCAGGTTTCGGAGACTGCGAAACTTTCTTCAAATGGTATAATTTTTCGGGAATGATAGCTCATAAAAAATCATGATTTCAATCGGTAATTTCTTTTTCAAATACAGGAACACACTCTTCATTTTTCTTTACTTATTGCTTTTCTTACCCTCTGCTCCACTGTTCACGCAAGAAGCATTTGGCCCCAACTATTATCTGATTCCTATCATATTGGGTCTGGTAATCACCTTCTCAGGAGAAATTATACGCGGAATCACCATTGGTCTGGCGTATATCATTCGGGGCGGACGGGATAAAAAGGTATATGCTGAGAAGCTCGTTACAGAAGGAATATTTAATCATTGCCGTAATCCGCTGTATGTGGGTAATATTCTGATGCTGCTGGGCGTGGGAGTACTTTCGAATTCTCTGATCTATGTAGGTATCATCATTCCGTTGTTTCTCTTTATTTATCAGGCGATTGTGTTAGCTGAGGAGAATTTTTTGCGTAACAAATTCGGGTCGGATTTTGATCAGTACTGTAGTCGGGTTAACCGCTGGCTGATCCGGTTTGGTGGGATAGGTGCCACCATGAACCAGATGCGATTCAATTACAAACGCTGGTTATTGAAAGAATACAATACGCTAATGGTCTGGCTTGTCGGGATCGTGGCAATTTTGCTTTTTAAATATCCTCAAATAGTACCGGATGAAGAGCAGAGGCTCTATATTTTTGCGACTGCGCTGGTGATTCTGGGTATAGTTTATTTCTATGTGCGTTATCTGAAGAAGTCAGGGAAAATGACTGATCAGATGGGGTGAACATCCAGATCATTTGCCGTTTACTAAATATTGTATAATAAAAGTTCGAATATTTGTAAATATTCGAACTTTTATGCTTTTGATTGTTACCTTAGGTATAAATTTTTGTATTAATACCCGTGAAGATGAGTGGGTTTTACTCCAGCACGGAATTATAGCACACAGGATAAAATTTATGCAGAAATGGTACACGAAAAAATATTCAAACTTACAGTAGACAGAGAGGCAAAAATTGTTGTGAAAGGAAGCCTCATTAGTTCAGGACAGGTAGTGATTGATTATGATTTTCTGGTAAAGGAAAAGAACGATCATACCTTCCGTGCTCCTATAGGTGCTGATCATCCTAAGTACTGGAAGCTAAAAAGATTGTCAAATGAAAAGGCAATCCTGTTGCAATTGGTATACAGTGGTTTGTCAAAGAAACAATTGAATGCTGCCTTGAAGGAATTCAAGGAGAAAGCAGGAGACGATTATGTGTTTGAGGACACGCTCGTAGTCGAAAAAAAGGTTAGGAATCTGAAGGGAATAAAAGGATTGGCTTTGGAAAACAGAACAATGGCAACTGCCTGAATCGTATAGAGGAAATATTTTCGGCTGACTTTTCTTTTCAGAATTGTCAGCCAGATTTTTGTTTATACATCTAATCGGAATTCGATTATTGCTTTCTCCTCTCCATTCACAATGAGTGATAGCTTATGCAAACCCGAATAAAATGTTCGGGTTGTGATAGGTTTGAAGCTTTGTTTTCTTCCAATTGTCGCGCGCTCTAAAGCCTCATAAGATTTCTCACGGATTTTAAATACTTTTTTGGATAACAGCCCATTCGCTTTCATATAATAGATTGCATATTCCAATCTTATGGTACGAGCTATGGCAGACTCGTTTTGTACAGTAAAAGAAAAGGACAGATTTTCTCCCACTCTTATGGCAGACGACTCCAATTCTATGGCGCTCATGCTGATGTTATTGGCTGTCAATCCATAGTGGTCGAGAATAGCTGCATTGCCCTGTTTTAAGAGTGTCCGGGACCCATGTCGGATAATGGCATCTGTTTCTCTGCCCTGACCCGCCCATTTTTTTGCCGTTTCGAGTACGATATGCGGATGTGATTTTGCAATATCATTCAGGCTGTTAGCTACACTTCTTCTCACGGATTCTGACGAATCATATTTCAATTTTTCAAGAATCGGCAGTACCAGCTCGGGGGTTTGCTTTAGATAAGGAACGGCCATCGCCCATGGCAACCGGGGACGTGTTCCTTCACTCGCCAGTCGTCTTACAGTCGGCTCCGGATGCTGAGACCAGTCTAACATTTGTTTCAGCATTTCATCCGGATACCTGATCAGAAACGGCCTTACTGCAAATTCGCAAGTGATAAATTGTGTCATGAATTCCAGAGCGATAACCGCATTCGGATAATCTTCTATTCCGTAATTTTCAATATAATCCGGAAGAAAGGCGAACTCCAGACTTCCTGCACGGAAATTATCTTTTAACAACTGTGCAATGATTTGTTTTAAAGCAGCAACAGAATCAGAAAATCTCGCAGGCATATAGCTATGCAAAACACGTGCGGTGTGTCTCATACGGTCTTTTAACTCCATATCAGTAAACTGACTCGTAAAGATTCCATCAATGAAAGCAGCTTTATCAAATTGATCCAGACTAACTTCGAGGCTTCCAGCTAATTTATTATAAAAAGAAGGAGAGTAAAGGTCTTTGAGAAGTGTGCCCATAAAGGTATTTCTATATTTCAGAGTAACAGATTGGTAAAAATACAGATTCAGGTGTATACGGAAGGTTTTCACTTCTGAAAATTTACTTCCCAGGTGTGTCGCCGAACTTCACGCGTCATCAGTTACTTTTGCAGCATGGAATATTTTAAAAAATTGCTTGACCTGCTGAAGTTGGAGCGGGAAGAAGATAAGCAATCCTATATAAAGCTTACAGACACCACTTCGGTTTCGCAACGACGTGCTGCTGGTTTATCCTGGTACCCCATTGCCATTCGCGGATCTGAAATGAGCAGAGGTGACTATCTGACTGTGGAAGTGGAGCGTACCACGCATACTGACCTTTCGCATCAGCTCCGATTCGGTGTTCCGGCAGTACTGTTTTCTAATCATGACCCTAAAAAGGACAGAGTTGAAGGGACTGTAACGCACCAGAGTGGAAACCGGTTAAAAATAACTTTGAAAACTGATGAGTTGCCGGACTGGTCCAAAGATGGTAAGCTTGGGATAGATCTGCTTTTTGATGACAACAGCTATGAGGAAATGCAGTCGGCATTGAAAACAGCATCTCAATCCATAGAATCCGGTGTGCTTGGGCGTTTGATCAAAGTATTGACGGGTTTGCATGAACCTACATTTAACGACCGATTGCTTGTTGAGCCTATTCCATCGCTGAATGAATCGCAGCAACTCGCCATAAAGAAAATTCTGTCAGCCAATGAAATTGCCGTGGTTCATGGTCCGCCCGGAACAGGAAAAACTACCACATTGGTGCAGGCTGTAAAAGCACTTATTGCACAAGATCCTCAGAAAATATTGGTGGTTGCTCCCAGCAATACGGCTGTTGATCTGTTGAGTGAGAAGCTTTCAGAAGCAGGGCTGAATGTACTTCGTATAGGTAACCCGGCCCGTGTATCGGAAAGGCTGAACGATCTTACGCTTGACAGTAAAATGGCAGGCCATGCGAGAATGAAGGAAATCAGAAATCTTAAAAAGCAGGCGAACGAATATAAGAACATGGCCCATAAATATAAGCGGCAGTTCGGGAAATCGGAGCGTGAGCAAAGAAAGGCACTTTTCGATGAGGCGCACAGGATTATGAAGGAAGTAACCAGTTCGGAGCAGTACATTATTGATGATGTGGTAAGTAGGGCACAGGTTATTACGGCGACTCTGGTAGGTGCGAATCACTACACGATTCGAAACGTCAAGTATCATACGGTTGTAATAGATGAAGCGGGACAGGCACTCGAGCCCGGATGTTGGATTCCTATATTGAAAGGCCAGAAGGTAGTTTTGGCAGGAGATCATTTTCAACTTTCCCCTACGATCAAATCTGATGAAGCTGCGAGAAACGGATTAGCTACCACGTTGATGGAGAAAAGTGCAGAATTGCATCCCGAAGCAGTTGTACTTTTGGAGGAGCAATATCGGATGCATGAGTCCATTATGCGTTTTTCTTCTCAGATATTCTACGGCGATCGTTTGAGAGCACATGAATCTGTAAAAGACAGACTATTATTTCCAGGTGATTTGGCAGTTACTTTCATTGATACGGCGGGTTGTGGGTTCGACGAGCAATTGGATGGAACGAGTTCAACCAATCCGGAAGAAGCAGCTTTTCTTTTCAGGCATTTTTCGAAATTGGTTGGTGATCTTGGGAAACAGGGCTATACGGATAAGAATTTTCCGACGGTTGCTGTCATCTCGCCCTATAAACAGCAGATTGCCATTCTTGCGGATCTGTTGAAACATGCTCCTGATTTACAAGATTATCTTCCCTATATATCGGTCAATACGATTGATAGTTTCCAGGGACAGGAGAGAGATATTGTTTATATCAGTATGACCCGTAGTAATGCAGAGGGTATCATCGGATTTCTGTCGGATGTACGAAGAATGAATGTGGCGATGACCAGAGCCCGTAAAAAGCTGGTTGTTGTAGGTGATAGTGCGACTTTGTCCGTACTGCCTTTTTACAGTTTGTTTGTTACATATGCCGAAAAGTTGGATGGGTACAAAAGTGCATGGGAATATGTTGAAATTTGATCAAGAAGATTAATAGCCTTTTGTAGAGGAGAAGTAAACAGGCCATCGACGGATGGTAAATGTCGTATTGATGTCGGGCCATGAGGCCGCGAGTATGGAAGGAAGATTGAAATGCTAATACATAGGTTAATAAGATCAGTTAGCTGAAGTGAATATTGACCTGATCGTTGTTAACAGTGCCACACGATTGTCAATCTCAATTGGCAGTTGTCACAAAAAGGAATAGGAAAGCTATTCATCAGTATCTATCTGTAGATTTTTATTCTCAGATAGATGCTTTTTTTGTTCTTACCCACATTGGATGTAGCGTATTATCTACAGGAGAGATGTTCAGTCTCTATAACCCATTGATTAATTTCCTTACACTGCTTCAAATTTTGAAATTTCTCTGATATGCTACCACTGGATGTGGTAGGTGACATAGTTATGTTGATGTCTTCAAAATAATTCTATTAGTAATTGTATATTCTAGTTGAGGTATCAGAATATGTGATGGTTTGTTGTATAATGTTAATTTTTATCCAAATTTTTTTGTATTGTGTTCGTAAATAGGTATTTGTAGTGTGATATATATATGTTTTTCTGTACATATATATATGGAGTCACGGGTGGTTAAATTATATTTTTTATACGTATGAAGAAGTACTTACTTTGAATATATGATACTTGTATAGATTATGTCGATTACTGGTATAGAATTAATTTCATTTAAATGAATAATATTATTTTTATTATTAATGATAATGACTAGTTTTGGTACTGACAAAAGTCATATTTATGCATACACAAATTTTATATAGCTGTACGTTAGTGGTTTTATTTTCAGAAGTAGTTCGAAAAGTGAAATGAATATCTTGTGGCGGTAGCAGATCTTCGAAGAATAATTGAATACGTATATATGTAGCGTTATTTTTTTAATGCTATGAGTTGTTCTGTATTTTTTCATAATACAGGTATTGATTATCAATGAGTTAAATATTAATTCCGAAAATCAGTAATATATAAGTAAATTTTTACTCACAATACGCGCTATGATAAACTTAATACTCCCCCAAATGGTCGTACTGCGATCTTTCTGCCCTGTGTTTTCGCACTCCACACGCTCTTACCTTTCCCTTTGTGCAAATCTGAGAGCGTTCAGGCGGCCTGCATAACGCGCCACATGCAAGCTTTGAGTGCTTTGAATACCAGAATCGGTATACATCAGGCTTTATGTGTCATCACGGTTTATCAGCATTTTTTGGTGTATGCCAAACTCAACTTTATCTACCCTCCACAATTGCAACTCTGGTGTTTTTCAGTGTTTTACAAAGTCAATAATGTTTATCTAATGTTTCACTTTACCTTTTAACTTTATGAAAAGATCTACACGATTTTTTAATAACCTGATGAAAGTGCCTTCTGCCTGCCGATCTAAGCTTCTGCAGGTAAAGGGCGTTTTGCTTGCAGGTTCACTCTTGCTGAGTTTACAAGCAGCTGCACAGCAGGAAAATTTAGCATGTAATACACCTACAAAATGGGAGCCTGCAGCAACGTATACCGGTTTAGCAGTTACACCAGGAACTTTCACAGGATCAGCCGGTTCAGGCTTATCTAACCCCAATGCCATAATTGACGGTGATGCGGGGACAAGTGGAACACTGACGCTTGTTGCTACCAGGACGGCAACTGGTGGAATAGCTGGATGTGCCACATCGAGTGTAACAAATGCTTCTGGGTTTTTAAGGATCAATGGAAATGCGACTTACACTGCAGGTAATTATGTTGGCTTTATTACATCAGCGAATCCTCTAACTACTTTTACAAGCTTTACAATTTCCACGATTAACGGAAATGAAAGCGGAACACAGGTAGCACCCACTGTTACCGAACTTGCCGACGGCACTTTCCAGGTCGGATTTCTGAGTACTTCATCTTTTAATGGGATTAGGCTACAGGCCACACTCAGTGCTCCTGCCATTCTGAATTGTGGCACAATCACAAGATCGATAAACATTATCAGTCCTTTCCAGATCAGATATTGTTCTGGTCCCGAAATGCCTTGTAATGTTGCGCAAAACACAAGTCTTCCCAATTTTAATTTGAACGTGTTGACTGGTGGGTTAGGTGTTGCTGACGGAAATGACGTAATCTCAGCATCTGCAAGTGATTATGGAACATTCAACACTTTCTTGGTGAGTCTTGGTGCGCGCTACATCGGAGTACGTGACAATGTTACCACTTATCCTTCAGGAACGTTTGCCGGTTTTGTGATTCAGAATTCAAGCTTGGTTTCTCTGTCGTTGTTGGACAACTTCACAATTGAGCTATACAATGGAGCAGAAAGGGTTCAGCAGGCGAGTGGAGCAGGATTACTATTGGGCGGTGGTTTACTTTCAGGCGGAGGACCTAAAACGATAGGGATAGTTTCAACAGTACCATTTAATCAGGTCAGAATTGTTGATGCCGGAGTTTCTGTTGGCTTCGCAGAAACCAGGGTGTACAATGCAGTGTTTCAAAAATTCTGTGAAGGTACTAGCATTGCCTGCAATACACCGACAGCTATTACCTCTCCTAATTATCCACTATTCCTCAATACTGCAAATATGGGAATCGGTGGAGCTGCATGTGTTAATTGCGAATTGATAGATCAGGATCAGGTTATTGATGCAGATGTGAACAACGGTGCTAAAATAAACTTGTTAGCTAGTGTTGGCACAACTGGATCTATTTCTGTAAAAAAGGAGCTAGGCAATTACACGGCTGGCACATTCGCAGGGTTTGATATCTCGAACTCAGCAGTGCTGGGCTTAAACTTGTTTGACAATATTTCAATCTCTACCTATCTGGATGGAAATGCAACACCTCAGGAAACGAGAACAGGAAGTTCAGGGTTAATAAATGTGGGTTTATTGAATGGTGGACGGCAGACCATAGGGTTTTTAACTACTCTTCCTTTTGATGAAGTTAAAGTAACAATTACGCAGCTGGCAGGTGTATCACTTGGAATTACAACTGTGCATAATTTAGTTGTTCAGTCATTTTGTAATGATGGAGCACTTAGCTGTAATACATTGACAAACGTTACGAACCCTGGTTATGCCGTTTACGTAGATATGGCTAATACAAGCGTTTCGGCGATTGGATGTGTGAATTGTACGGTTACTAATTCACAAAATGTACTTGATGCTGCAAGCTCAGACGATTTCGCTACCTTATCATTAGGGGTAACAGTAGGTAGCACGGCTAGCTTTGCTGTTGGGAACGCAGTGACGAACTATCCTGTAGGGACGTATGCAGGATTTGACGTGGGAACTTCAGGGCTTCTGAATGTAGGATTGCTTAGTGGTATTAGGATCAGAACATATCTTGATGGTATTGAAACCCTTAAATCTTCAACTGGAGTTGGATATAGTGGAACTGGTCTTGTCGTTTCTGCTGGTTTACTTACTGGTCAGGGAAGGCAGGTTGTTGGTATAGTGTCCGAGGACGTGTTTGATAAAATCAAAATTGAGTTTACCAACTTAGGTGCAAATCTATTTGGAGACATACGTGTCTACAATGCTGTCGTGCAGAATCTTTGTGATAACAATCCGATTGCATGTAATGTAAATACACCTTTGTTGTCGCCAGATCAGCCAGTTGTAATTGAAAGTTCTCGTACCGGATTGGAAGGTGGTGTCTGTGCGCTATGTTCGGTTTCTGATGTTGCAAGCGTGATAAATACGAGCATTTCTGACTATGCGACAATTACTATTCCGGTAGGTGTTTTAAATACTGGTTCAATATCAGTCAAAAATGGTGTAGTTACCTATCCGGCAAATTCTCTTGCTGGTTTTGTAATAAGGGATGCAAATAACCTTTTACAGGCAGAATTACTATCTTCGTTAACCATATCGACTTATAATAACGGACAGTTTGTTGATTCTGAGACTGCAGGGAATCTGCTTATCGCAGATGTGCTCATTCCAATTATTGGTTCAACTGGAAATAGCATTAGCTTCCGTAGCTCCGGAGCTTTTGATGAAATTAGAATCTCGGTTGGTTCAGTTGCCAGCGTCTTGAATGTAATAGATGTATTTTATTCTACGGTATCTCCTTACACTGCTGGTTGTGGCCCGCTTCCTGTTAAACTGGCATCTTTCAAAGCGGCTAAAGAAGGAGAAGTCGCTCAGTTATCATGGTCTACAACGTCCGAGTCAAACAGTGAAAGTTTTGAGGTACAAAGAAGTAGAGATGGTAAAAATTGGAATGCCATTGGTAAAAGAAATGCTAAAGGAGAAAGTTCTGCAATCGCAACCTATGATTTCACGGATGTGAGTCCATTGGATGGAGAAAATCTTTACCGACTTAAAATGATCGATAAAGATGCAACATTCGCGATAAGTGGAATTCAAAGTTTAACCTTTAAAATGGAAGCTTTGAAAATTTATCCTAACCCTGTTGCCAACGCTGAGCCTCTGAACATTCAAGTTAAAGATTGGGGGTTGGTTAAGTCGGTAAAAGTAATTAACACGCTTGGCGCTGTTGTATTTGAGTCTAATGGAAATGTAAAAGCAGTTGTTTCAACTGATAACCTTGCAGCCGGACTTTACATCGTACAGGTTACTCGTAAAGACGGGCAGACTGTTAGCAGCAAGTTCGTTAAACAATAATAAATAGTAGGTGTATTTTAAAAGTCGCCGGACAAATTGTCCGGCGACTTTTTTTATGTATCACAAGTTTCTGAATTCAGCGAATTGTGGTGAAAATTTTACATAATAACAGGTCGTGAGTTTGACTTTTGAGATGGTACGATTATTTTCTAAACCTGACCAAGAAAAAATGTTAAACCTAACTCAAATTACTATGGTACAGTCATTTTTGAATTTTCTTTCACTGTGGCCTTATCTTATCTCTGTACTAATGATAGGGGCGGGTCTATGGGCAATATGGGTCATACGCCAACTCTCATCGAAGAAGCAATTTACGAGCTATTATAAACACCATTCCGGTCAGGTCTTCAGGAAATTCGCTTAGGGTAGTGAAAGATTGTAGGCATCTGATCGTAGATAATCATACATTGAGTATAAATAAAAACATCCAGGGGCAAAGAGCCCCGGGATGTCCGATTTTACTCAACGTTATGAGTACTGTTACCAGTCCTCAGGTGCAAATTTAATTATTTAATTGAAATAAACACCTAATATTTAGTAATTTAAATTTAATAACTTCGTAATGTTAGTTGTTAATTTATTTGGTTAGTTCAGGCTCGTCAAGATGGCTTTCATTAACTTTGTCATTTATTTCCTGCACTATTGAATCTATAAATTCCTGTAAGTCATTACTGCTATAATAAGACGCATTGTCTATCTGAAGTCGGTTGTAGACAGAGAGCATCTTATTGTATTTTACCATACTCAGCGGATTGTGTGATCGAAGATTGCGTCCACGATAGTCATTAGGTTCTTCCATCCTGTCCACCAGGTAAGTCATCATATGGTAATACATTTCGTTGTTATCATCAAATCCTTCAAATTCCAGGCTTGCCAGGTCAAGTACTTCCTGCTCTGACAGAGGTAAATTCCGTATCGACTCATTAATTCTTTTATACATAGCGAGGATGGACTCCACGTCGTTGTATACTGTTATTGGAATTTCTTCGTATAGTGTATCAAACACTTTCGGGTATAGTCCCGTATATCCTTTCTGTAGTATTTCAATTTTATTTGATAGCTGCTCCTGCTGTTCTTCATTTTCAACAATTGATAGCAATTTAAACTGATTAATCAGCATCAGTCGCTGTTCCAGCGTGAGGGAAGTTGGTATCATATTTTATGTGGTAATATTAATCAGGTTAAATTAACGTAGCAATATAATATGAATTCTTAACCTACTGACACAAAACTTTATCTCCATGTTGTGGCTTGATAGAGGTTGTTCTATATTTGTATCATATTTCTTCAGCTTATACTGTCGTTTAGGATATAATTAACTGCCTTACCTAGTTTTACAATAGTCAGAATTCGGATTTTAGAAGTTCACGATTATATAAATTTCCGATGAAAAGTAATAATAAAATACTTAACGATTATGAGATATTCGGATCTTCCGAGAAGGGTAATGCGGAGATTGATAAGCGGGCAGAGAAGCTGCTTTCCGAAAAGGAAACGGAAGGAAATCTAAGACTTTTCGCAAAACGGATTGGATCCGACTGGAAAGCAACAGGCTCAAGTGAATCCTCCCGCTTACTGTCATTTAGTGATTTTGAAAAAGCAATTGCGCACAGGAAACAGGATATAGCGAAGTTTCTTGAAAATGATCGAAATGCCCGTAGAAAGGATCAATAGGCTATTCAACGGGAGTTGTTTAGTAATTGTAGTGATCTCCCCACCAGTGTTGTAGCTTTTTCCGTATCTCTTCTTCCCTCGCGTTCATGCCAGGTTCAAAAAATCTGGTGCCAGTTAATTCCCCCGGTAAGAACTCCTGTTTCGCAAAATTGCCCTCATAAGCATGTGAATACTTGTACTCTTTGCCATAGCCAATTTGCTTCATCAGCTTGGTAGGAGCATTACGCAGATGTAGCGGAACGGGAAGGTGTGCTGTGTTTTTGGCAATCTCAATAGCTTCTCCAATTGCCATATAGCTTGCATTGCTTTTAGGTGAAGTCGCCAGGTATATGGCAACCTGAGATAAAATGATACGGCATTCGGGGTAACCAACCACGTTCACTGCCTGCATGCAAGCATTAGCCATAATCATGGCCGTTGGATTTGCATTACCTATATCTTCTGATGCCATGATCAACATTCTTCTGGCGATGAAGGAGGGATCCTCCCCGGCGACGATCATGCGTGCCATCCAATACACCGCTCCATTCGGATCACTGCCTCTCAACGATTTTATGAAAGCTGAGATAATGTCGTAATGTTGTTCTCCGGATTTGTCATAGCGTGCTATATTCTGCTGTGCAACTTCTGTTACCCATTCATCGCTGATTTCAATCTCGGTTACATCTCCCTTTGCCAACACAACCAATTCCAGCAAATTCAATAATTTCCTTCCATCACCTCCCGAAAGCCTGAATAATGCGTCATAGGAAGAAAACGTTATTTTTTTACCAGACAGCCAACTGTCCTTAACGAGTGCCCGGTCAATAATTTCCTTTAATTCATCTTGCCCAAATGCTTCCAGAATATATACCTGGCATCGGCTTAGTAACGCTGAATTTATTTCGAATGACGGATTCTCCGTTGTAGCTCCAATCAGTGTTACCTGTCCTTTTTCAACAGCTCCGAGCAGCGCATCCTGCTGACTTTTGTTATACCGGTGGATTTCATCAATAAAGAGGATAGGAGGAAATAAACCGGATGGTCTCGAAAGAATTTCCCTGAGATCTTTTACTCCGGAACTGATCGCACTCAGATTATGAAATTGTCTTTTGGTAACCTCAGCCAACAATAGTGCCAGTGTCGTTTTTCCAACTCCCGGAGGACCCCATAAAATCATGGAAGGAATGGTATTTTGCATGATAGCTCTGCGCAGGGGTCCATTGGGTCCCAGCAGTTTATCCTGTCCCACATAATCATCCAGATTTCTCGGTCGGAGGCGTTCCGCAAGTGGTGTGTTCACCATAGTTATTGGCAAAAAACTGATTTCGTTTTAATATACCATAGATAACAAAAAACGCGTGGCATAGTTCGCCACGCGTTTTTTATATGTCTGTTGCATTATATGTCAGAAAGTTAGTCTTTCCAAAGTCATTTGCTTCTTCAAATTACCCAAAGCACCAAACACAAGATTATATACCGATTGGATATTAATCTTCATCAGATCGGCGATCTCGTGGTTGTTAAGATTCATATAGAATTTAAGAAAAATAGCTTCGCGTTGACGACGGGGAAGCCCGTTAATGGCTACATTCAAATGCTGATTGGTAGAATCGAATTCCTCTTCCGATATCATGTGATTCTCGTGAGAAGGGGTATTGATATGCCAGTATTCAACAGGAATATCCTCGTTGCTGGTATGTTTCTGCTGTGCATTAAGGTGGCGAACAAGCTTTCTTTTAATAGAGGCCATCAGGTAGAACCTCACCGACGTCGTGTCACCCAAAGTAGCCCGGTTTTTCCATAACTCTACGAACAAGTCGTGAATGCAATCTTTAATCAGGGGTTTGTCAATTGTAAATTGTGAGCAATACTGGTAAAGAATATGCACATATGACTTGTACAGACATGCATAAGCATTTTCGTCGCCCTTTCTGAACTGATCCCAGAAGGAAAGCTCTTCTTCTTGTTTGTAGCGTAGGTGAGCCATTTTTGTTAAGGTTAGGAATTAACTGAGGTTAGGAATTATAAAATAAGGGTCATTTATACACTTGTAAATATATTTATAAAAAAACACATTATAAAAATATTTACAGATAAAATTACATCTGATAACTTAATCTTACTATTCTACTCATTTTACTAGTGTTATAAGGTTCGGGATATAAATTCAAACTTATCGCCATCAAATAACCCTTTGTCACTGAGTTTTAAGGATGGAATTACGAGAAGTGCCATAAACGACAAGGTCATGTACGGCGACTGTAAAGTAGATTGGAGCGTATTTTTCACAAACCAGTCCATTTTTGTGTATTCTTCTGCAACCAGATAGCCGTTACTGTCACTCATGAGTCCGGCAATAGGGAGTTCAAGGACCATTTTTTCGCCGTTCCCTACTGCAGAAATGCCGCCTTTGGCGTCAATCAGAAAATTAACTGCTTCGGCTATACTGTCATCGTCGCAACCGACCACTATGATATTGTGTGAGTCATGTGCTACTGTAGATGCCATTGCTCCGGATTTCAGCCCGAAATTTCGGATGAAGGCAATTTCAGGAGCGCTATCCCTATATCGGTTTACTACTGCAATTTTTAAAATGTCACGATCTGTGTCTGCCACGATCAATCCATCCTTCGATGGAATATGTTCTGTCAGCTGGTTGGTAATCAACTGTCCTTCCAATGCTTCTATGATCCGTAATTGTGACGCATTTTCAGATGCTTTACACTGAAAGTCTATTGCATTTTTTCTTTCGCAATTGAACTGATTGACATGAGGGCTTCGAAGATTAGGGATTAGAGAGGTGCCGTTTTCAGCTACAAGTTCACCGTCGAGCCATGTTTGTATAATATCAAAGTCATCGAGATTATTCACAACGATGAAGTCTGCGGCGTCCCCCTGCCGTAGCAGACCTACCGGTAAATTATAATGTGTGATTGGATTTAAACTTGCCGCTCTGAGCACATCCCATAACGAATGACCCTGTTCCAACGCTCTTTTTACGAGCAGATTAATATGCCCTAAAACAAGTGAATCGGGATGTTTATCATCGGAGCAGAACATGATTTGCTCCGGAAACTCACTAAGTAGAGGTATAAGTGCTTCAAAGTTTCTGGCTGCACTTCCTTCCCGTATTAATATTTTTACTCCGTATTCGATTTTTTCCCGGGCTTCTGCATAGGTGAAGCACTCATGATCAGTGCTGAGCCCTGCCTGAGCATAGGCTGCAGCCTGCTTTCCGCGTAGTCCCGGGGCATGTCCGTCGGCTGGCTTGTTATAATGCCGGGCCCAGGCAATCTTTGCGAGCATGTCAGGATCGCCGCTCAGTACGCCGGGAAAGTTCATGACCTCGGCCAGATACCCAATGTCATCACTTGCCAGCAGCTGGCGTACATCTTCTGCGTTAATTGTTGCACCGGCTGTTTCGAAAACGGTGGCAGGGACGCAGGATGGGGCACCAAAGCAAAACTTAAATGGAACGCGCTTTCCGTCGGCGATCATATAATGTACGCCTTCTATTCCAAGTACATTTGCGATTTCGTGAGGGTCGGAAACGGTAGCGACCGTACCGTGAACTACAGCCATACGTCCAAATTGTGATGGAGTCAGCATGGAGCTTTCTACATGAACGTGTGCATCTACGAAGCCTGGTAGTGCGTAGAACAATGTATGATTTTCAGGTCCGACAATGGAAATGTCAGCAATCTTCCCCTCTATTGTGATCAGCTCTGCTTCCCTGATTGATTGTTCGAATATATTTACAAGATTAACGCGCATCAATAGTTTGGTTTAATACAAGTTGGTTGCTACACAACCTGTTAAAGCTATACATTTTGATTTAAGAATGTTTAATCCTGCTTTCTATATTCCTCTTATTTACCTACTTCCAATATTCCTTTCCAACGTCAGAATACCAGCTACCTAAAAAGGGTAAATAATTATTTGTAAAGTACAATAATTGGTTTTGTTTATACTTTAATTATCTGAGCATGTTTTACAACTATTCTAGCATTTTGAAGAATAAATAATCTATGTGATGTAAAACTATTTTTTTAATAAATAGAAATAATTTTCTCGTACTATGATCGATATTCTTTTTGGTACCGTAATGGGCTATTGCCGGTCTGATTTTTAAAGTGCTTATTGAAATTTGCAAAATTATTGAACCCACTGTCGTAACAAACCTGGGCTACGCTTAGCTTGCCTTCTCTTAATAATTTGCATGCGTAACCAATACGCAGTTCCAGTAGAAATTGCGAATAGGTCTTGCGGCTCCTGCTTTTAAAATACCTGCAAAATGAATTTGGACTTATATTGGCAACTTCTGCGATCTCCTCAATACTAATTTTTTGTTGAAAATTGGCCAGTGAGTATTGGTATATCTGGTTAATCCGGTCCGTGTCATGAGCATCAAATTCCTGTGGATAATCCGAAGCAGAAAGTTCAGCGGCATCGGGGTTTTGCGAAAGTGTTTGCAGGATATTAAGCAGTGCTATCACTGGGTTGCTTTCCTTCTCATCCAGAAGATCCTGTAAAATGCTTTTGACTACCTCATTTTCAGATCCTGTGAGCTTCATGCCTTTTCTGGCACGTGATAGTAATTCGCGTATCGCTTTGTTTTCCGGAAGCTCCAGAAACGAACCAAAAATACTTTCTGAGAAATGTAGAACTGTAGCCTGTGCATACAAATTAGTATCGCCCTGGAAGTATTTTTCATCACATCTCCAGTAATGCGGCAGGTTAGGACCAATCAATATAAGATCTCCACTTTGAAAATTCTGGATATTATCTCCCACAAACTGAGTACCGGACCCTTGCTCTATATGAACCAGTTCCAGTTCGGGGTGGTAATGCCAACGGTTATAAAAGTAAAGTACCACATCACGGCGTATGCTGAAAGACTGTTGCAGAGCCTTATGAACTTTTAATAGCTGAGGTTTCACTGTTAAAAAAACACGTTATGAAGCTGTGAAAGTATTAAGATGCCAATATAGTTGAAAAAAATGCTATTATTGTAAAATTATGTAGTTCAGGAAAACTATTCATTTGTATTCAATTTCACCAGGAGCAATGTATTTCAATTTTGGTAACTTTTTCCTTCTGATTCCGAATGCCCTGATATGGTTGACCTACCCGAAAGTATTTCAATCTTATTTTTAATTTGAATAGTAATTTTGGGCACTGAACTGTTTTTAAAGCTCAATTCGGAAATAAACAGGAATTATTACACCAAAAAATCACTATGGCGTCGAATCTTTTAAAAATCCATCCATCTGACAATGTTATTGTTGCGTTGCGCGATCTGCCTGCAGGGGACATTGCACAATGGAATGGTGAGCAGTTCAATCTTGCTTATGGCGTTTCTGCAAAACACAAATTTGTTACGGAGGATATAGAAACAGGTGGAGCTGTCATTATGTATGGGGTTTTAGTTGGAAGGGCAACACAGCCAATCAAAAAAGGCGAGCCTATTACGACCTTCAATCTTAAACATGATGCGCACGATTACAGTACATCAAAAAGACAACCTTATACCTATATACAACCGGATGTAAGCAAGTGGGAGGGACGTACCTTTAATGGTTACCACCGTGCAGACGGTAGGGTTGGTACCTATAATTACTGGTTGGTAGTTCCTCTGGTATTCTGTGAAAACAGAAATGTCATGATTATGAAGGATGCATTTGAGCGTGAGTTGGGATATGCCCAAACTGACATTTATCGCGACCATGTGCGGGATTTTCTGAATCTGTACAAAGCAGGTGATATCAATGCTATTCGTACTCTTCAGAGCTCAGGGGAGCAACAGGCAGTGGTGGACCGTAAACCGGATCGCCCGTTTCAGAATGTGGATGGTGTCAAATTCCTGACGCACGAAGGCGGTTGCGGAGGTACACGCTTTGATGCCAATACACTTTGTTCGTTGTTTGCATCCTATGCGGTTCATCCTAACGTAGCCGGTATTACAGTATTAAGCCTTGGGTGCCAGAATTCGGAGTTGAAAACACTGGAAGATGAGATCAATAAGAGAGATGCTAATTTCAATAAGCCATTTTTCGCGTTCGAACATCAAAAGGGGACTGAGTATTCACTGATGTCGGGGGCGATCAAGGAAACTTTTATAGGGCTTACTGAGATCAATAAATTTGAAAGAGAATCTGCACCTCTATCCAAACTTTCTGTAGGATTGAAGTGCGGAGGGTCGGATGGATTCTCTGGCATATCAGCCAATCCCGTATTAGGGCACCTGTCGGATATAGTAGTCGGATTGGGCGGGCAAACACTTCTGGCTGAGTTTCCCGAATTGAACGGCGTGGAGCAGGAGTTGATAAATAGATGTGTTACAGAGGAAAAAGCGGCAAAGTTTGAGAAATTAATGCGCGACTATGCTGGAAAAGCTGAGGCAGTTGGATCTGCATTTGCATTTAATCCATCTCCTGGTAACATTAAAGACGGTCTGATCACAGATGCGATCAAATCTGCAGGAGCTGCGAAAAAAGGAGGAAATGCATATGTATCAGATGTGCTGAACTATACAGAGCGCGCCACTGAATCGGGTTTGCACTTGGTTTGTACACCAGGAAATGATGTGGAGGCAACCACAGGACAGAGTGCTGCAGGTGCCAACGTAATTTTGTTTACAACTGGTTTGGGTACGCCAACAGGAAATCCGATTTGTCCGGTAGCCAAAGTGGCGACTAACTCTGTGTTAGCGAAACGTATGCCTGACGTAATCGACTTTGATTGTGGTCCTGTTGTAGATGGAACTCAGTCTATTGAACAGAATGCAGAGCACCTTTTGGAATATGTAATTAAGGTTGCCAGCGGTGAGCTAACCAAAGCGCAGCGACTGGGCCAGGATGATTTCATTCCGTGGAAAAGGGGAGTTTCTTTATAGTGCATTGGGCAGAGGGGTTTGAGCATGGAGGTAAGGCATTGAGCAGAGGGTGTGGGGAAGGTTTTTGAGTAAAGAATAAATTGAAAAACCTTTTCCGTATATAACTAGCTTCAGTTGAAGCTGGAGGATTTTTAAAATTAGGATCATGTTTGATTTAACCGGAAAAGTTGCTCTGGTAACAGGAGGAGCAAGCGGCATTGGATTAGCAATTACAAGAACCTTTGTCAGGCAAGGCGCTCATGTCCATATTCTTGAACTCAATTTTGAACTTGCTAAGCAGGTTGCTGATGAGATCAGAAATGAGGGTGGATTGGCTGATGCGCATGCTGTCGACATGTCGAAGCAGGCCGAAGTAGTGAGTCTTATTGATCGCATCGCTTCAACACAAAAGGTTGATATTATTGTGAATAACGCTGGAATTGCACACGTAGGCAAAGCAGATACTACCCAGGAAGCGGATTTCGATCGTTTGCTAAGTGTAAATGTGAAAGGTGTCTACAATTGTCTTTTTGCCGCTATACCACATCTCAAAAAAGGGGGTGGGGGTGTGATCCTGAATATGGTTTCCATTGCAGCTACTGTAGGCATACCTGATCGATTTGCCTATTCTACGACGAAAGGTGCGGTTTATTCGATGACACTTTCGGTAGCCAAAGATTATCTGGCTGATAACATCCGTTGCAACAGTATATCTCCGGCGCGTGTACATACACCGTTTGTAGATGGATTTATCTCTAAAAACTATCCCGGACAAGAAGCCGAAATGTTTGAGAAACTATCCAGGACTCAACCCATTGGCCGTATGGCAAAACCTGATGAGATTGGTGCACTGGCACTGTACTTGTGTTCGGACGAAGCCGGATTCGTTACTGGCTGCGACTATCTGATTGACGGTGGATTTGAGAAATTGAACAATTAAGAGCTATGCGCAGTAGGCTTTCGGCCAATGGAACTGCTGGAGTCTTTATTCGAGAAACTAAGATATCACAACATAGTCGTGCAATGGTGTGAACAGCCGAGTGCTGATAGCCGATAGCCGACTGCAAACCTAAAACCATGAAACTATTTCGATTTGGTGCTTTTGAGCAGGAGAAGGCAGGTGTTGAACTTGCAGATGGGACTAAAATAGATGTCTCTGCCTTTGGCGAAGACTATAACGAGAAATTTTTCGCAACCGATGGTGTAAAGCGTTTAGAAGAATGGCTGAAAACAAATGCTGATTCTGCTCCAAGAGTAGAAGAAGGTTTCCGGTTCGGATCGTGTATTGCACGTCCTTCGAAAATTGTGTGTATCGGTATGAACTATGCCAAACATGCTTATGAGTCGGGTGCAACTGAATTACCAAAAGAACCGATCATTTTCTTCAAAGCTACTTCGGCACTTTGCGGTCCGAATGACAACGTAATTATTCCAAGAAATTCTGAAAAGACGGACTGGGAAGTGGAGCTGGCTGTAATCATTGGCAAAAAGGCGAGTTATGTAGAGGAGGCAGATGCGCTGAATTATGTAGCTGGTTACGCAGTTCATAACGATTACTCCGAAAGAGCTTATCAGTTGGAGCGTGGCGGACAATGGGTAAAAGGAAAGAGCAATGATACATTTGCCCCTCTTGGGCCTTATTTTGTACCTGCTTCGCAAGTAGCAGATGCCAACAATCTGGATCTCTGGCTGAGCCTGAATGGAGAAAAAATTCAGGATAGCAATACTTCGGATATGATTTTCCATATTCCTTTCCTGGTAAGTTATCTAAGCCAGTTCATGACTTTGCTTCCTGGTGATATGATTACAACTGGTACTCCTGCCGGGGTAGGTCTTGGAATGAAACCTCAGGTATATCTAAAGGCAGGTGACGTTGTAGAGCTGGGAATTGAGGGGTTGGGGCAGCAGAAACAGGAAGCCGTGTCGTGGACGCCGGTAGCGTAAATCTGGAAATGGTCAAAGGCCATGAATGGTCGTTTGTTGTCATGAATGGTCAGGAAGTAGTCAGGTTGTAATTTGAAGTTTATGACTAAGAATGACAACTCCTGACAACCTTTGACAAAAAATGACAACACCAGACTACTTCTGACAACAAATATTAATACCTGACTATTTGAAATATGAAAATCGATTCTCATCAGCATTTTTGGATTTTCGATCCGATCAGAGATTCCTGGATTACTCCGGAAATGGAAACGATACGGCGGGACTTTCTACCTGCTGATCTGAAACCTGTTTTGGATAAAAATAAGGTAGATGGCTGTGTAGCCGTGCAGGCAGATCAGTCTGAAGCGGAAACGGAATTTCTGATACACCTGGCCGAGGCAAATGATTTTATAAAAGGTGTAGTTGGCTGGGTTGATCTGGGATCCGATGACATTTACGATAAACTGGAAGTATACTCACAATTTGAATTGCTGAAGGGTTTTCGACATGTTGTACAGGCAGAGCCGGAGGGCTTTCTGGAACAGCAAACATTTATCAATGGGGTTGGACAACTGGCTGCATTCGATTTTACGTATGACATTCTTGTCTATCCACATCAGCTGAAAGAAGCTTATACTTTTGCCGCTCAACTGCCTAACGTAAGGTTTGTCCTGGATCATATTGCAAAGCCTTTCATCAAAAAAGGTGAAATTGAACCATGGAATAAAGATATCAAGGCGCTTGCAGAATTGCCTAACGTGAGCTGTAAAGTATCCGGAATGGTTACGGAGGCAGACTGGTACAAATGGCAGAAATCTGATTTTGTTCCTTATTTGGATGTAGTATTTGACTCTTTCGGAAGCAAACGAACCATGTTTGGTTCTGACTGGCCGGTGTGTATGTTGGCAGGTGAATACGAAAATATGATGTCAGTGCTTACCACATATCTTTCTGCATTCACCGCTACTGAGCAGGCAGATGTCCTGGGAGGAAATGCAGTTAGATTCTATAATCTGGAATAGAGCTTTGGTTAAAAGTGAGATTATGAGAACAATTTTTTTCTGACTGATGGCAGAAAACGCAACTTCTAAGGTTGCTCAGCAAATGAAAAATATGCATATTGATGATAATATTTAAAGCATATGATTTGTTAGAACCTATTTGATTAAGCGTATTGAAGAAATTAGTATTAATAACCATTCTGTTTTGTAGCGCTTACGTTTTGTTGGCTTCTCAGCCTCGTAGGACAGTGGAAATGAAAATAATGAGTTTTAATATTCGTCATGGATTAGGTATGGATGAGGAGTCGAATATGATGGATATATTGAGAATAATCAAGGAAAATAAACCGGATTTGGTAGCGCTTCAAGCTGTTGACAGTCTGATTAATAACGGAAAAACACAGTTCCAGCTTAGACAACTTGCAGCTCAAACCGGTATGTATTTTACTTATGGGGCTGCTGAACATTCAGAAAACGGTAGTCAGGGAGTTGGAATTTTATCGGCATGGCCGTTGGAAAAATCACAAACGATTGCTTTACCGTCCACTCCGGGGGCCGACCCGAAGATATTGCATTGCGGATTGATCCGTCATTCAAGAAATCTGACTTTGCGTTTCTGTAATTCCCGACTTGAATATGCGTCAGTAATGGACAGAGCATTACAGTCGGCTTATATTAATCAAATGCTTCAGGGGAGTATTCAGCCCGTTGTGTTAGGTATGGATATGGGCGCAAGACCCAATGAGCAACCGTACTTTTCATTTCGTCAGAAGTGGCAGGATGCAGCTCAGGGATCGCAACTTGAGACCTGGAATGAAGGACTGCCCGGCGACAGGCTCGATTATATTTTTGTATTGCTGAATAATAGAGTGCGTGTGAAAGACTATAAGGTAATCAGAAATTATCCGAAAGCCTCAGATCACTATCCAATCATTGCAACTGTTGAATTCTGGTAAAATGACATATTCTCATTTAAAAGTTGGCTTATTCATCCCTTGTTATGTGGATCAGTTTTATCCTCAGGTTGCGATTGCAACACTGGAGCTGTTAGAGAAGCTGGGATGTAAGGTAGGTTTTCCTCTCAACCAGACTTGCTGCGGTCAACCGATGGCTAACTCCGGATTTGAACACCTTACAAACGGATGTAATACATTGTTTATGGACTCTTTCGGTGAATTTGACTACATCGTTTCGCCATCGGGAAGCTGTGTATTGCATATTAAAGACCATTTGAAAGTGGAAGGAAAGCCGGCAGAATCTAAAGAGATTAGAAAAAAGGTGTATGAACTGGTGGAATTCATTACGGATATTTTGAAGATAGATTTCATTCAGGCTGATTTTCCGCATCGCGTGGGTTTACATCAGGGATGTCATGGCCAGCGTGGTCTTCATCTGGCGCAGATGTCAGAACTGAATGCTGAACCATTTTCAAAACCAGAAACGCTTTTGCGAAATGTAAAAGGTTTGGAGCTGGTGGAACTGGATCGTAAGGATGAATGCTGTGGCTTTGGAGGAACGTTTTGTGTAAGCGAAGAAGCCGTTTCCGTGAAAATGGGCAAGGACCGTGTGGCGGACCACATCAGACATGATGCGGAATATATCACCGGGTCAGACATGAGCTGTCTGATGCATCTGGAAGGTATTTTGAAAAGGAAAAACTCTGAAGTTCGTGTGAAGCATATCGCTGAAATTTTAAATAATGCTTTACCGACAGTTGTGTAAAATAAATGCCGACATCATAAAGAATGCCGGCACTACAAAGTTTCGGAAGTTCAGAATCTGAGAAGAACCGCTAGTTTAGTTGATTGAAGAAACCACGCGGCTCGTCTTGGTCAAAATATCAAACGTCTGGGCATGCTTCTCTTTTCCGTCTGTAATCTCGAAAGTATAGCTACCGTCAAGAAGAGTGGAAAGATCGAAGTATTTCAGATAATTGGTTTCAGTACGTCTTGTTTCTGAAAACAATACATTTTTGTTTGTATCCAGGATACGTACCAGTACTGCGTTTGACTGTGGTGTATTATATAGAACTCTGAATTGCATAGGTTTAACTTCCAATATGCTTAGCTTTTTGTCAGCTGAAGCAGTTGTTTCAGAAGTATTGATTGCCTGAGCATTGCTATCGAATGAAGAGGCTGAAAAAAGCAAGCCGGTCAGGGCTGCTGCAAGGATGATGGTTTTTGTTTTCATAGGAGTTGTGATGTTTATGTGTCTAAGAAAAGTTAAAATAAACTTTTTTCAGACTCCGATGCCCCGATCGAAAATCTTTGTATGTCAAAATTATAACATATTGCTTTACAATAAAATAGCTTTTAGGTGTCAATTTGAAAGTTGTTTGTTAAACAAATTCTAAACTTTGAATAGTGCAGTGAATGTGAATAGTGCAATTCAAGTTCTTTAAATAATACTATTATCTAATTGTTAAGAAGAGTATGTCAAACGTAACCATGGACCATGCAGGGGCTTCAGATGTTTTCAACGCTGACGAACCATATGTAAACTGGCATGACGAAACCCTATGGTTTGTTCGTCATAAAAGAGACAAATCCTCCAAAATGCTGCCGGAATGGGAGGATTTGAGAGAAACAGCCTCGTCTATCAAACATTATGTACTTTCTCATCTTGACACTTTGCTGGAATCTTTTGAGGCAAAAGCCAAAGAAAACGGAGTGCAGGTACATTGGGCATCCAGTGCAGCAGAACATAATGAAATTGTATTAGGACTACTTCGCAAGCATAAGATTGAAAAAATGGTCAAAAGTAAATCCATGTTGACGGAAGAATGTCACATGAATGAGTTTTTGATCAAAAACGGTATTGAGGTCATTGATACAGATTTGGGTGAGCGTATTGTACAGCTTCGGAATGAGCCTCCGAGTCATATTGTACTTCCTGCAATCCATTTGAAGAAGCAGGATATTGGTGATTTGTTTCACGAGCATCTTGGTACAGAAGCGGGTGCAACCGATCCGCAGTATTTGACGGAAGCAGCGCGCCAGCATCTACGGGATAAGTTTCTGACCAGACGCGCAGCGCTTACTGGCGTCAACTTTGCTATTGCTGAAACGGGAGGGTTTGTCGTTAGTACAAATGAAGGCAATGCAGACATGGGTGCACATCTTGCTGATATACATATTGCTTCCATGGGGTTTGAAAAAATTATTCCCCGTCAGGAGCACTTGGGCGTATTTTTACGACTTTTGGCCAGAAGCGCCACGGGTCAGCCTATTACAACTTATTCAAGTCATTTTAAGAAGCCCCGCGAAGGGCAGGAGATGCATATTGTTATTGTTGATAATGGCAGAAGTACGCAACTCGGGCGTGAAGATTTTCGGAATTCACTTAAATGCATCCGTTGCGGTGCCTGCATGAATACCTGTCCGGTTTATCGCCGGAGTGGCGGCCATAGCTATCATAATGCTGTAGCTGGCCCCATCGGTTCTATTCTTGCACCGAATCTTGACATGTCAAAAAACGCAGATTTACCATTTGCCAGCACACTATGCGGCAGTTGCTCGAATGTATGTCCTGTTAAAATTGATATCCATGACCAGCTTTACAAATGGAGACAAGTGCTGGTAAAGGCAGGGCATGTACCTGGTGGTAAGAAAGCGGGCATTAAGGCCATGTCGGCTGTACTATCGCAGCCCAGGTTCTATCAATGGTCAGGACGAATTGGTCGTTCTGTAATGCGGTCGGTTCCTTTTATGGTAAACAATGGGCTTAATCCCTGGTATAAACAGCGTGATATGCCCGAGCCACCCAAGGAAAGTTTCCGCGATTGGTATGTTAAAAATCGTAAATAGGCAAGTAGTTGTCAAATGAACAGTATGAGCGCAAGAGAGAAAATACTCCAGCTAATAAAAGCAAATAAGCCTGAGGCTACACAACTACCTGAAAATTGCAGATTTGATAGTAATTTTTCAGATCCGGAAGTTAAATTTACAGAGTCTCTGGCGGCAGTATATACAGAAGTCTTTGTCGTCTCCGGAACTGATGAACTCAGTTATAAGATAAGGGAAATGTACGATGGAGTCGTAAACCGGGCCACCACCATCCCTGAGCTTGCCGATTGGGCGGATTTTAGTTTGAATGTTTCAGATCCTCACGAGCTGGAGACAATTGAAGTAGCCATTTTGCAGGCTGAATTTGGAGTAGCAGAAAACGGAGCGATCTGGATTTCTGACAAAAACCTGCCGCATCGTGTACTGCCTTTCATTACGCAAAATCTTGCTTTCGTCATTCCAAGGAACAGCATTGTTGGCAATATGCATGATGCATACCAGGTATTAAGCGATACTACTGGCTGGGGCTGCTTTATATCCGGCCCTTCCAAAACAGCTGATATTGAACAATCATTGGTGATTGGAGCGCATGGAGCCAGGAGCCTGGTTGTTTTTCTGGTTGATGGTATCTAAATAACTGGTCTTATATTCGTTATGGAATCTTTAAAGGATTGCGTTCACATGAACCAGCAATCCTTTTTCTATTTATGATAAAAAAAGCTGTTTGCACACAGTAGTTTCTCTATTTTTGCAAAGTATGGCTCCTTATACGGAAAGTGATTTCGTTGCTTTCGACTGGTCTCGTTTAGTACAGGGAGGGAACTATAAACTAACTATTGCCAACCTGGGTTTCCAGGATGGTAAACATCAGCAGAACATGCCTAAAATAATCGTCGCCATAGATGGCTATTCAAGTTGTGGTAAAAGCACAACCGCTAAGCTGGTTGCTAAACAGCTTAATTACCCGTATATCGATACCGGTGCCATGTATAGGGCAGTGACTTTGTACTTCATTCAAAACCATATAAGCCTCACGAATCCCAAAGAGGTTGAAGTTGCACTGAGTCAGGTGCAGATTACTTTTCGCAGACATCCGGAGCTGGGACGCAATGACACTTATTTGAACGGGCTGAATATAGAAGATGAGATCAGAAAGATGTATGTGTCTGAAAAAGTCAGCGAGGTGAGCGCGATAGCCGAAGTACGTCATGCGTTGGTGGCACAGCAGCAGAGAATGGGAAAAGCTAAAGGTATTGTGATGGATGGACGTGACATTGGTACCGTTGTGTTCCCAAATGCTGAACTCAAGATCTTCATGACTGCAGATCCCATGATCCGAGCTCAAAGGCGGCAGTTGGAATTAATAGAAAAAGGCGATCTGATAGGAATCGGAGAAATTCTGGAAAATCTTAGAATGCGTGATCATATAGATACAACGAGGACGGAGAGTCCATTACGACAAGCAGAAGATGCTGTGTTTATTGATAATTCTCTAATGACACTGGACGAGCAGGTGGAAATGGTTGTCAGGCTGGCTGATGCACAGATAGCATCATCGCTCCGTAAAAGAGATTTAAACAATTTAAAATGAACAAAGGGACTCCCGATTACGATTATCTGATCGTCGGTCATGGTATTGGCGGCTTGTCCGTGGCGTGGCATTTACAACAGGCTGGTAAGACTTTTCAGATCATTCATGATTCCACCGCGCCCAACTCTTCCCGGGTAGCCGCGGGTATTCTCAACCCGCTCACAGGAAAAAAGCTAGTCAAAACCTGGTTGGCAGATGATCTCTTTCCTTATGCTTACAGGTTTTATGAAGATCTTGAAATAACCTTGGATGCGAAATTTATTCACAGAACATCGGTATACAGACCCTTTCGGTCATTAGCAGAACAAAACACCTATCTTGCGCAGACGGCTGAGCCTGCAATAGCGCGTTATGTCGGTCAGGCAGAAGATCAGGGAAGTGTAGCTGCGTATACGCATATGGAGCACGGGGCACTGGAAGTAATTGGAGCCGGCTGGATTGACCTCCCATTGTTGCTTGATAAAAGTATTGCTTATTTTTCGGAGAAAGGTGTATTTATTGAAGGTCTTTTTGATTTTCATGATCTGAATCTTTCTGGTGACTTCGTGAAATGGAAAGGTAGCACTTATGGAAAGTTGATATTGTGTCAGGGATTTACTGCTGTAAATGATCCGGTCTTCGACTGGCTTCCGTTTGCACCTGTCAAAGGGCAACTGCTCGAGATTGAAACAGAACAAAAGTTGCAACCTTATATCGTTAATCAAGGGATATTTATTCTTCCTGTGGGAATGAAGAAAGCCAAAGTAGGTGCTACCTATTCGTGGGATCCGCTGGACTGGACACCCACCAAGGCTGGGAGAGAAGAATTGGAAGAAAAGCTATCAATACTTCTGAAAGGTGCTTATCAGGTGACGGGTGAAGTAGCAGGTATAAGACCGTCTGTGAAGGACAGAAGGCCTCTTATAGGTATACATCCGGTTCGGAAAAATATATGCATTTTTAACGGATTAGGTACAAAAGGTGTAACGCTCGGTCCATTTTTTGCAAATGAATTAGTAGAACATTTAGAAAACGGGAAAGAATTAAATCCTCTTGTGAATATTCAGAGGTATTTTTCGTTATATTTCCATTGATGTAAGCCTAAGCATATATGAGGATAAAATCTTTATTATTATTTGCTGTACCAGTTAGTATAGTAGCTCTGTTAGGGCTGAATACTGACGTATCCGCACAGAGATACCCTTCCCAGGAAACTTTCGGTAAGAATCGGGTTCAATACAAAACCTTTAACTGGAAGATTTTCAGAACTACAAATTTCGAAATTTATCATTATCAGGGTGGTACTGACCTGGCAAAGCTCACAGCGCAATACGCTGAAAGTGAGTTTGATAAAATTACAGATGTACTGGGTTGGACACCTTATAACAGGGTAAAGATTTTTCTTTACAACTCTCCGGCAGAGCTGGAGCAGAGCAATATGGGGCTTACCACCATGGACAACCGCGACGATCAAAAGCTTGATCTTGCACAGTCACGTGTGGAGGTTGCTTATATAGGAGATCAAATCGGCTTCAGAAAAAAGCTTGTGAATGATATAAGCCTTTTGTTTATATACGACATGCTTTATGGGGGTAACATGAAGGAGGCGCTGCAGAGCTCTCTTTTGCTTACCGTTCCCGAATGGTTTATGACAGGAGCCGCAGCTTATATTTCAGAGGGCTGGTCGCCGGAACTGAATGATTATATGCGGGATTTCTTTAAAAACCGTAATGTAAGAAAGCCAACACTGATGTCTGGCAATGATGCGAAACTTGTAGGACACTCCATTTGGAATTACATTGCTGAACGCTACGGGAAAGATAAAATATCGGACATTCTTAACCTTACGCGTATTATCCGCACCGAGCAAACCAGTATTACGAGTACACTTGGTGTGCCATCGTATAACCGTTTTTTGCGCGATTGGAAAGCGTACTATCTGAATCTTAACAAAGTTGCCGAACAAACTTATACAACTGCTCAGCCAACATGGAAAGTGAAGCTGCATGAATTTAATGGCTCAGGCACTGCTGCGGTTGCTAAAATATCGCTTGATAAAAAATTTACAGCAGTAAGTGAAGTTAAAAATAGTCGTTATAAGGTTTATGTAATTGATACGGAAACCGGATCCAAAAAGCTGATACGTCAGGGGAAGGCAGATCATGTGGGTGCGAAAACCAATAGTGAGCCTCCTCTTTTAGGCTGGTCAAGAAATAATCTCCTTACTATACTGGTTTCGGAAAACGGGCGAAAAAATATCTACGTCTATGAAAATTTAGGAACTAAGAAAATCAAACTAAAAGTAAAAAGAAATATCCGTGGTCTGGATCAGATTGAAGATATGGATGTTTCTAATGATGGTAGCATGCTGGCTGTAAGCGCTGACAGATCCGGTAGAAATGACATTTACCTGGTGAGTGTTGCAAGGGGTTCTGCTTTGCCGCTGACAAGCGATTTGTACGATGATTTCTCTCCAAGGTTTATTCAGGGATCGTCGCGGAAACTGGTATTTTCGTCAAATCGCCCTGCTGAATTTGGAGATACAATTAAAGCAGATTACAGAACGATCAATGGTCCTATTTCAATTTTTGAACATGATGGAACGCCTAAGTCTGCTGAAATAAAGGTTTTGCTTAAAGGTGAGGGGAAGACCAAGTCCACACCCATATATGCAGATGCTAATGAGGTATACTATTTGTCTGATAGTAAAGGTATTTCCAATGTGTTTAAGATTTCCCGTAACGGAGATTCGCCTCAACAGCTCACCAATTACATACATGGAATCAGAAGTGCAGATATTAATCCAAAGTCGGGTGGTGCATTGGCGTATACGTACCTGAATGATGGATACTATCATGCTGCCGTCAAAAATGGATTTGATACCAATGCATCCATCTCATCTCCGGATTTAAACGGCGGTCAGGCAGCTGGTGTTCAGGAAGGCGCAGTAGCGGTGAAAGACTCTTTGGCTGCAAAACCTCAGGAACCGGAAACATCTAAGCTGGTGCTGAAAGAAGGGGAGGTAGATACTGATAACTATCAGTTTGATGAGGATGTTCTTAAAACTTTTGAGTCGAGACAGCGTCGGGGTGCCCTTTCAGGAACGGCAGGTGTTTTAAATCGTACAAGACCGACAAGAGATAATATTGCAATTAAGGGTCCGTATCCTTACAAAGGTCTGTTTATAACCAATGATGCCAGCTCTGACTGGCGTATTGATCCAATCCGGGGTTTTGGTTACGCTCAGTCGCTATCGATGAATGACTTGTTGGAAAATCATGTGATCAAGGCAGGTTTCTTCATCTCATCCAACTTTAGGAATAGCGATTTGTTCGCCGAGTACAACAACAATACTCATCGAATCGATTTTGGAATCCGCTTTGATCGCAGGGCGTTTTATTCCAGCGCAGAGAATTACCCTCAGAAGTATAGGTTTAATCAGATCACTTTCTCTGCTTCTTACCCGTTCTCGCCTACAAGCCGTTTTACGCTTTCACCTATGTTCAGTTCGTCAAATCTGATTGACGTTGCCATTTTACAGAATCCTGATCTGCATTCTAATTTCGGCGGCTTGCGTAGTGAATATGTTTTTGATAATACAAAAGTGAATGGGTTAAACATGATGGAAGGCACACGGTTTAAGCTTCGGTTTGACATGCAGGCCGGATTGACTTCTGCCAATGAGAGTTTTAATCGCTTGAGTCTCGACTTTCGTCATTATCAGAAGCTACACAGAGATCTGATACTGGCTATTCGTGCGGCGGGAAGTCACTCTGCGGGCAGGGCGCCTAAGCAAAGTGTTTTGGGTGGTATGGAAAATTGGATTGGTTATAAAAGAGATAGCCGTACTGTTAATGATCCACTGGCATTTGGACAAGGTATCGATAACAGAGATATTTTCTTCACTGACTTTGCTACGAATTTAAGAGGGTTCAACCTTAATAAGCTGTCGGGTACAAGTTACATGTTGTTGAATGCTGAATTAAGAATTCCGTTAGTTAAGTATCTGTATCGTGGCTCTATAACTTCCAGCTTTTTGCGGAACTTCCAGCTGGTTGGTTTTGGCGATATAGGAACCGCTTGGACTGGCAAGGGCCCATTCAGTGAAGAGAGTAGTTTAAATACAACGATTATCGGCGCTGACGGAGATACCTACAGAGCGACTGTAACGACCTATAAAAACCCATATCTGATGGGTTACGGACTTGGTGCCCGCACAACTATTTTCGGTTTCTATGTCAAATTCGATTATGCATGGGGGATAGATAATGGCTATACAAATAAGGCTATTCCATATGTGACGCTTGGATATGACTTTTAAGGGGATGAAATGATATTTTACGTCTATAAGTAAGAATGGCAGGAGATTGCTCCTGCCATTTTTTCTGACGCTTACTACCACAATACAGAATATGATGATAAACAAGCTACCACTAAAGTTAATATTGGTAACTGCAACTATTTTAGGGTCAGTAACATGTAGTTTTTCTCAAAGGGAGGTGCTCAGTGAGCAGTATATTCAGAATCCGATGGCAATTAATCCGGCATTTACCGGAGTGCGGGAGACCTTCAATATGACCGCCATGTTTCGCAGAAAATGGTTTAATATTCCTAATTCACCTTCCAGTCAGACATTTGCGGCAGATGGGACTGTCAGTAATGGAAAGTTTGGTATTGGTTTTCAGGCAATGAACGACCAGACCAGCTATTTTACTACCACTGCTTTGTCGGCAAGCTTTGCATATCACCTGGGCATATCCGACGACTGGAAACTTGGATTAGGTGCCCAGGGCGGAATTAATGTTTTACCTGTGTTTGATCTGTCTGTCAGAACAAATAATAGGGCACTTGCCAGTTTTGGTGTGGGTGGATGGCTGTATTCTGAAAATTTCTATGTAGGCATCTCTAAACCGGAAGTGCTTTCTGAGGGCTTTGGTGATCAGGCGATCGGCGGCTTTTATCGCAGACCTCTGTATCTCATGACAGGAGGAAGTTACGAGCTGGGTGATGAGCTGATGTTGCTTCCTCACGCACTTGTTGTGCAAGAAAAAGATCATAAACTGAGAGTGGATCTGGGGGCACGGTTATGGATCAGTGAAAAGATAGGATTGGGTGCGTCTTATCGAATGGGTGGAGGATCAAATGCATTTTCACAATCAGGAATCAATTTCTTTCAGTTGTCCGGTGAGGTTAACATCGGTAAAAATGTACGGCTTGGGTATTTCTATAATTCCAAACAAGTGGAACAAATTTTTACCAACTACACAGGCCCCAAAGGAGTACACGAGTTGATGCTCAAATTTGTTCCGAATCCCAACGGATTCCAGAAGTATTAAATTTATGTTAAAATGAGTATAGTTTTGGGTAAAGTTAATAGGACATTTTATGTGTTTTGTTTACATAAGTGTCTTAACTTTGCCCTGTAAATGAAATAATCACATTTGTGATGGATAAATACACGTATATAGCAAATTCCGACGGTGCTTACATAGAGGAGTTGTACAATTCCTATAAGCAAAACGCAGCTTCAGTAGACGAAGGCTGGCAAAAGTTTTTTGAGGGTTTTGATTTCTCTCAAAAATATCCTGAAAAGGCAAACGGACACACAAATGGTGCTGTCAATGGTAAGGAATCTGCTGCTGCAGGAAAGGCTGATCCGGCTCGTATCCGTAAGGAAATGGAAGTGGTCCACCTGATTCGTGGTTACCGTTCCAGAGGTCATCTTCTGGCTACTACAAACCCGATTAAGAAGCGCAAAGATCGGCAGCCACAATTGGAAATTTCCGATTTTAACCTGAGCATTGAAGATCTTGATTCTGTATTTGAAGCTGGTGTCGAAGTTTTCGGACGCCCTGCTACACTACGGGAAATTGTTGACTCACTCAAGACTATTTATACAAGCAACATCGGTTTTGAATATTTATATATCCGGGATCGTGAACAGAAAAGCTGGCTTCGTAAAAAAATAGAAAAGGAGGCTTTGGATATGGCGTTCTCTATCGATGAGAAAAAGCACATTCTTAAAAAGCTGAACGAAGCAGTCGTCTTTGAGAACTTCCTACATACCAAATATCTCGGACAAAAGCGTTTCTCACTGGAAGGTGGCGAAACAACAATCCCTGCTTTGGACGCCATGATCAATAAGGCGGCTGAGATGGGCGTTGTAGAAGTAATGATCGGTATGGCTCACCGCGGACGTTTGAACGTACTTGCCAACGTGATGCAGAAAACATACGGTCAGATATTTAATGAGTTTGAAGGGAATTTACCCGATCAGGTATGGGGTGATGGTGATGTGAAGTACCACATGGGTTTTGCAAGCCAGATCACTGCTGAGAACGGAGAAAAAGTTCATTTGAAACTGGCTCCGAATCCTTCTCACCTTGAAGCTGTAAATCCTGTAGTTGAAGGTTACATTCGTGCACGTGCTGATGGCATGTACGACAGTGATTACGATCGTGTCCTTCCTGTATTGATTCACGGAGATGCTGCTGTTGCAGGTCAGGGGATTGTGTATGAGGTAACACAAATGTCGGGTCTGCGTGGGTATTACACGGGTGGAACAATCCACTTTGTAATCAATAACCAGGTAGGTTTTACAACGGATTTTGAAGATGCAAGATCAAGTATTTACAGTACTGATATTGCGAAAATCGTTGATGCGCCGGTATTGCACGTCAATGGTGATGATCCTGAATCTGTCGTATTCTGTATGCGTCTGGCTGTAGAATACCGTCAGAAATTCAATAAGGATATTTTCATTGACATGGTTTGCTACCGTCGTCATGGACATAACGAAGCAGACGAACCGAAGTTTACACAGCCTGTTCTTTACAAAGCTATTGAGAACCATCTTAATCCACGCGAGATCTACCAGAAAGTGTTAGTGGATCGCGGCGATGTAGATGCCCAGTTGGCAGTAAATATGGATAAGGAGTTCAAGCAGCTGTTACAGGAGCGCCTGGATATGGTAAAACAAAAGGCATTACCTTATGTAATGCCCAAACTGGAGCAGGAGTGGCATACACTACGCAAAGCTGTTGCAGGAGATTTCGATCAGTCAGTAGAAACAGGAGTGCCTCTTGAAATACTTGAAAAAGTAGGAAAAGCATTGATCAAAACACCTGAGGGTTTTAACAGACTAAAGCAAATCGATAAGCTACTCAAGGATCGTGAGCAAATGATCTTTGATAAAAAAGAGGTGAACTGGGCAACCGCTGAATTGCTGGCTTATGGTTCATTGCTTGCAGAAGGAAATATCGTTCGTTTGAGCGGGCAGGATGTTCAACGCGGAACATTTTCTCACCGTCATGCGGTATTGCACGACGTAGAAACGAACTATTCATATAATAGCCTGGGACATATCAGTGAGGATCAGGGTCCGTTTATGATCTATAACTCGTTGCTGTCGGAGTATGCAGTTCTCGGTTTTGAGTTTGGTTATTCCATGGCCAACCCGAAAGCGCTGGTGATCTGGGAAGCACAGTTTGGTGACTTTGCCAACGGTGCGCAGGTAATTATCGATCAGTTCATTTCTTCAAGTGAAACCAAATGGGATCGCTGGAATGGATTGGTTATGCTACTTCCTCACGGATACGAAGGTCAGGGGCCGGAACATTCTAATGCTCGTCCTGAGAGGTATCTGCAATTGTCGGCCAACTACAATATGATTGTGGCTAATGTTACCACACCGGCTAACTTTTTCCATATTCTGCGTCGCCAGCTGAAATCACAATTCCGAAAGCCATTGATCATCATGTCACCAAAGTCGATGTTGAGACATCCACTCTGTGTTTCTTCTATGGATAGTTTGGTTAATGGTAATTTCCAGGAAACAATTGGAGATACTTACGCGGATCCTAAGAAAGTGAAAAAAGTATTGCTGTGTACAGGAAAGCTTTACTATGAGCTATATGAAAAACAGCAGTCTGAAAAACGTGATGATGTCGCCATTATACGTTTAGAACAAATGCATCCATTCCCACAGGCTCAGATTGATGCACATCTGTCTAAATATAAAAATGCCAAAGTGTACTGGGTGCAGGAAGAGCCGTTTAACATGGGAGGATGGACATTTATGTTACGTATGTATAAGGGTGCTAGTCCACTTCAGGTTATTGCAAGGGAGTCTAGTGCTTCACCTTCTACCGGTTTCAGTAAAATACATGCAAAAGAACAGGCAGAAATTCTGGTTCGGGCTTTTGAATAAAAAGATAAACAAGACACTTAATTCGATCACAAGATTGCAGATAAAATGGCTGAAATTGAAATAAAAGTACCGCCCGTTGGCGAGTCTATTACCGAGGTGACAATAGGAAACTGGTTCAAAAATGATGGGGATTTTGTGAAGATGGACGAAGTCATTTGTGGACTGGATTCGGATAAGGCAACTTTTGAATTGACTGCAGAAGCAGAAGGTGTTTTACATATTAAAGCGCAGGAAGGCGATACCCTGAGTATTGGAGATCCTATAGCTACGATTGATACTGCTGCATCGGGTGGTTCTGCTGAACCTGCACCGGAAGCTAAAACTGAAGCACCGGCAGAAGTTGAGCCTGCCGCTGCCCCCGCAGAAGCTGAGGCCAAAACTGAAGCAGCTGAGGCTAAAATTTATGAAATGAAAGTTCCTGCGGTAGGCGAGTCTATTACCGAGGTTACGATTGCTTCATGGAGCAAAAAGGATGGAGATCACGTAGAAGTGGATGAGATTCTTTGCGAACTGGAGTCAGATAAGGCTACTTTCGAATTGCCTGCAGAAGCTGCCGGTACATTGAGAATAGTGGGGCAGGAGGGCGATACGTTATCAATTGGCGCACTGATCTGCAAAATTGAACAGGGTGCTTCGTCAGGTGCTTCTGCACCATCTGCACCTGCTGCCGCTCCTCAATCTGGTTCTTCTGAAAAAACAGTAGAAAAACATGCTTCACCTGTGGCCGCAAAAATACTTGCAGAAAAAGGTATAGATGTGAAAGACGTAAACGGTTCCGGCGCTGGTGGTCGCGTAATGAAAGATGATGCTTTAAAAGCTGGAAGCAAACCTGCTGAACCTGTAGCAGCATCTGCTCCAGCAGCACCTGCACCAGTTGCTAGCGGAAACCGTGTTCAGCGCCGCGAGAAAATGTCTTCATTGCGTAAAACTATTGCCCGCCGTCTGGTAGCAGTGAAAAATGAAACGGCTATGCTGACAACCTTTAATGAGGTTGATATGAAGCCGGTAATGGATTTGCGTTCGAAATTCAAAGATAAGTTCAAAGAGAAACATGAAGTAGGTTTAGGCTTTATGTCATTCTTTGTGAAAGCAGTTACCGTTGCATTAAAAGACTTCCCTGGTGTGAATGCTTCTATCGACGGAGAAGAGATAATCTTTAATGATTTTGCTGATATATCTGTAGCGGTATCTACGCCAAGAGGTTTGGTGGTACCAGTTATCAGAAATGCAGAAGCGCTTTCTTTTGCTGCGATTGAGAAAGAAATCGTTCGTCTGGCGATACGTGCCCGTGACGGAAAGCTGGGACTTGACGAAATGTCAGGAGGTACTTTCACAATTACCAATGGTGGTACTTTTGGATCGATGCTCTCGACACCTATTATCAATGCTCCTCAGTCTGCCATACTAGGAATGCACAATATTGTAGAGAGAGCAGTTGTAGTAGACGGGCAAATAGTAATCCGTCCTATTATGTACCTGGCCCTTTCATATGATCACCGCATCATTGATGGTAAAGACTCGGTAAGCTTCCTGGTTAGAGTGAAGCAGTTGCTGGAAGATCCGATGAGATTATTACTTGATATGTAATACAGTTGAAGCCCGTCACACGACGGGCTTTTTTTGTTTAGTGCCATGTTAAAGGGTTAAAATAGAGCCTTGAATTTTTTTGTAACTCAGAAATACGGCTACAATATCCATGATGGGATAAACAATCGTTTACTCGTCAATGTATATAAATTATAAACACCACCGGCGCCGTACACCTGCACGTATTAGTAAAAAAGGAATCCAATGCAAACAGGCAAAGCGATTACAGGATTGAATAAAGCGATAAAGTCAATTGTTTTCCTAAGCACCGATAAATCACAAAAAAACCGCTACAGAATGGGCCTGATTCAGATATTTCCGCTTATTTTTGCCTTTGATTAGAAACAGTCAAGATAAGAACTGTGAGAAATCTGGCTGAAGTATCAGCAAAACTTCATGATTTGGATATGACATTCATATGTATCCGGACAGCTTATTCGTAAAAAGTATTTTTTTGAGATATTGATTGTAATTGATTTAAATAAATAAAAGCTAAGCATCTAACTCTAAAATGAAAAAAATCATACTGACCGGCTTACTGTTTGCAGCCTTAAATGCAACCGCTCAACGGGCTAATACCAATACATTGATGAGCCCTGACTTTTGGAAAACAAAACCTACTATTGTGCAGGTTAAAGCTGAAATCGCCAAAGGAAACAGCCCTTCCAAACCGGATGCAGCATCGTGGGATCCGACAGCAAGGGCTATTTTGAACGGTGCGCCTATGGAAACTATCAAATTTATGGTGGAGCAGGAAGGGAATGGTGTAAAGAAAAAAACACACCATAGCGCTTCATATCTGCATTGGGCAGCAGCGAGGGGTAATGCAGAGCTGGTCACTTATCTGATTGAAAAAGGTTCAGATGTACATTTAACGGATAGCCACGGTGCGAGTGTTATTGGCAATGCGGCTGCCAACGGTAACCAGGATAAAGACGTTTACGAAGCTCTATTCAAAGCTGGCGTTTCTCCTAAAACAAAATATGAAAATGGCGCAACCGTGCTTATGCTGGGCGTGGCGGCCGATCCGGATCTAACGCTCACAGACTATTTCGTCTCAAAGGGTCTTGCTATTACCGATAAAGACGAATACGGGCGTACAGTTACAGACTATGCTGCGCGATCAGCAAACAAGGAATTGATAGAAAAATTGATCAAGCGTGGGGTGAAGCCAACTGGTCATGCTATATTTTTTGCAAGTCAGGGGTCAAGAATGTCAAGCGCCGGAATTGATACTTACAAATATCTGGTGGAGACATTAAATTTGGATCCTAAAACAATCAGTAAGGATGGAGCCACTATTCTACATCAGTTGATTCGCAGACCGAATGCCGAAATCATCACTTATTTTATAGATAAGGGCGTAGATTTGAATAAAGCTGATAATGAGGGCAACACATTGCTCATGCTAGCTTCTGCAGGAAGAGATACTGAACTATTGGAGAAAACTTTATTACCAAAAGTTAAAAATATAAATGTTGTAAATGATAAGGGTGAATCAGCTTTAACCAAAGCCATTGCAAGTGGATCTTCGGAGGTGGCAGTATTGCTACTTAAAAATGGAGCGGATGTGAATGTGATGGATAAAGACGGCAATAATCTGGCCTATCACTGGTTTGATTCTTACAGAACAGCTGGTCCTGGTGGCCCAGGAGGACAAGGCGGAAATGGAAGAGAACGTGCAGAACAGGAGTTTGAGAAAAAACTTGAGATCTTAAAAGCGGCGGGTCTGGACGTATCGGCCCCTCAGAAAAACGGAAGTACACTGTACCATCTGGCAGTTACAAAGGATGATGAAAAGCTATTTCAAAAGGCTTCGACATTGGGCGTGAATATCAATGCACAGGATAAAGAAGGAGCAACGCCTTTACACAAAGCAGCTCTGACTGCGAAAAATGATAAGATTTTGAAAACACTAATATCATTAGGTGCAAAAACAGATTTGAAAACTGAATTTGGTGAGACAGCTTATGATCTGGCAAAGGACAATGACTTCCTGGCAGATAATAAGGTTACTCTGGATTTTCTGAAATAGTTTTAAGGAGGCGTTTACAATAATTGTTTGACGCCTTATAAAGTAGTAGTTATTTCGCAAATATAGTGTCGTGACGCCACAGTAATTGTCACACTGAGCTTGTCGAAGTGCATGATGCAAAAGCCCTTCGACAGGCTCTGGGTGACATCACTCATATTGCTATTCAAATATCAGGCGTGGCTCAAATAGATGCGTCCTTCAATTCGACACATTCTCCCAAACAATTATTAAAATTGAAAAATTATCTAATGAAGTATTCTTATAGAGTTCTTGCTCCCTTACTATTTATATTCATTTTTGCTACTAATTCTTTCGCTCAAACCGGTAAATACAAATGTCTTGTGCAAATGAATAACTATACTGGTGAGGCAGCCTACGTAATTATTTCTCTGATAAATCCTCAGGGAGCTTATGATAAAACTTTGTACGTATTAGGGCCAGATAAGCAATGGTATAACACGCTGAAGGAATGGCACAAGTACCAGACAAAAACCAAAGCGAAGCTTAGTGCCATCACAGGTGCATCTATCGCAGGTGGAGACAGAGCAGTGAATGTGATCGAAATAGACGATGCAAAGATCAATAAGGGATACAAACTCAGATTTGAATCAGCAGTTGAAGAACAGAAATACCATGCAAAAGACCTGGAAATTCCATTGACCACAGAAGGCCTGGCCGAGCGCGCAACAGGGAGTGGCTATGTGCGCTTTGTGAAACTTAGTAAAGTGCAGTAAATCCAATGACGCTCTCTATCTGGAGGTATGCACATTTGGCACTTGCTTTTGTTTCTACACTGTTTTTGATCATTCTTTCGGTAACAGGAGTAATTCTGGCGATCGACGCTGTGAACGAAAAGACTCCGGCTTACCGGATCGAAGATATTAATTCCATTAGCCTGTCAGATTGCATACCCACTCTAAGTAAAGTATATCCCGAAATCATGGAGTTGTCGGTAGATCACAATCATTTTGTGACCATCGATGCTACTAATCAAGACGGCGATCATGTCAAAGCTTACATCGATCCCCGTGATGGTAAAGTGCTGGGACCTGTTGTTCCTAAAAGCGATTTTATTCAGTGGAATATTTCGTTGCACCGTTCGCTTTTTTTAAAGGAAACCGGAAGGATTGCAGTAGGCATAGTCTCCTTTCTACTTTTTTTGATCACCCTCAGCGGAGTCATCCTGATTGTCAAACGACAGCAGGGAGTAAGGCATTTTTTTGCGAAAATAAACCGTGACTTCTTCTCCCAGTATTTCCATGTAGTTAGCGGAAGGCTTTTTCTGATTCCAATTCTGGTGATTTCTTTGACAGGAACTTACCTGTTTATGGTCAGAATTGGACTGATGAAACAGCAGGAATCGGAGGCCGTTATTACCGAGGGAAAGGATGAGGCTACGCCTTTGGAAAAATCGAAATTTCCTGTTTTTCAACAAACCAGACTAGTTGATGTTGAGAAGGTAGAATTTCCTCTGATGGAGGATGATCCGGAGGAGTTTTTTGTGTTGAAACTCCGCGATAAAATTGTTACAGTGAATCAGATTGATGGCTCTGTAACAGAACAAACATCCATTGCCAAAACGGTTATATTGGAAAAACTGAGTCTGGATTTGCATACAGGTCGTACCAATATTATTTGGGCAGTTGTGCTGGGTTTCGCTTCGCTGAATATTTTGGCTTTCATTTATACTGGATTTGTGATGACTTTCAGGCGAACGCGTACCAGGGTCAGGAACAAGTTCAAAGCGGACAGCGCTGAAATTGTATTGCTGGTGGGTACTGAAAATGGCAGTACATTATTCTTCGCGAATCAGATTCATCAGCAGTTGCTTGCCGATGGTAAACGCTCTTTTATGACTGAAATGAATCAGTATTGTACTTATCCGCAAGCTAATCATCTGATCATTTTCACGTCAACTTACGGCTTAGGTAGTCCGCCAGCTAATGCAACACATTTCATAGATTCGGTAAAAAGGACATCACAGGCTCAGCACGTTACTTTTAGTGTTGTTGGTTTTGGATCAAAGGCTTATCCGGATTTTTGCGAATTTGCCAAAGATGTCGACCAAATATTGGAAAAGCAGCAGTGGGCAAGTCGTTACCTGAATCTTTATACGGTGAATGATAAATCTCCGGATGAATTTGTAAAGTGGGTACATGCGTGGAGCGAACGCTCCCTGACGGCTCTGGCTACCGCTCCGGCACTTTATACCGAAAAACAGATAGGTTTGAAGAGTCTGAAGGTGGTTGAGAAAACATTGGTCAGCACAGATAACACAACATTTAAAATAATACTGGCTCCAGCGTCTGGTAGCGACTTTCAGTCGGGCGATTTACTGGCGATTTATCCTGCTAACGATAGCCGCGAACGCTTTTACTCCATTGGTGAAAACAATGGGATGATTCAGTTGGTGGTGAAGTTATATAAGAACGGATTGGGATCGAGCTACCTGTATAATTTGGAAGTGAATAGCAAGATAAAGGCACGTATCGTACAGAATTCCGCTTTCCATTTCCCACAGAAGGTAGGTTCGGTTGTAATGATTGCCAATGGAACGGGTATTGCGCCTTTCCTGGGCATGGTGATGAATAACCATTCAAACGTGCCCATCAGCATGTACGCAGGATTTAGATATGATAATGAATTGACAGAACAATACAGGCAATTTGCCTCCGGTGAAATAGGACAGAAGCGACTAGAATGCCTTAAGATAGCATATTCCAGAGGTGATCAGCCTCAATATGTAATGGATCTTATACGAAAAGACAGTCAGTATTTTGCAGATTTGTTGGCCAGTCAAGGTGTGATTATGATCTGCGGCTCGTTAAAAATGCAGCATGATGTCGAGCTTTTACTGGAAGAAATTTGCCTCTCAAAAAATAATCAGACGTTGAATTATTATAAAAATCGCAATCAGCTGATGACGGATTGTTATTAAAATGACCGGAAAAGAACGATTTTCATATGGTTTGATGAGCATTCTGATGATAGGATGCTCATTTTCCTGTTATGCCCAGTTGCTGGTAAAACGGCAAATGACACTCATGGGATCTTTGTTTGATATCAGCGTAGTCGCAAAGGATTCTGTCCGGGCAAATGTTGCAATTGACTTGGCAGTTGTCGAAATTGAAAGAATTGAAAATCTGATCTCCGAATGGCGACCTGATACTCAGATTTCCGAGGTGAACAGAAATGCAGGAATCAGGCCCGTAAAAGTAGATCAGGAAGTGTTTGCCCTGACCAAAAGAGCCATTGATTACTCCCGAATGACCGATGGTGCATTTGACATCAGTATAGCAGCTATGGATAAGCTATGGCTTTATGATGGCAGTATGACCCATATGCCTGATTCTTCCTTGGTACAACAGTCAGTAAAAAAAGTAGGCTATGATCATATTGTTCTGGATAGTAGCAATTCCACAATTTATCTGTCCCTACCGGGTATGAAAATTGGCTTTGGCTCTATCGGCAAAGGTTATGCAGCGGATAAGGGCCGGGAAATTTTGCAAGCTGATGGTATAACAGGAGGGATTATAAATGCGTCAGGAGATCTTTCAGCCTGGGGAGAACAGGTAAATGGTAAACCCTGGAACATTGGTGTTACAAATCCTTTTAAAGTCAGAAAATTTGTGAAAATTCTTAAAATCAAAATTAGTTCAGTAGCTACTTCCGGAAGCTATGAAAAGTATGCTGAAATAAATGGGAAGCGTTACTCGCATATCATTAATCCTAAAACAGGCTATCCATCTACCGGCCTTACAAGCGTTACTATCGTTGGGCCAAGTGCTGAATTTGCCAATGCCTTAAGCACTTCTATCATGGTCGTTGGTGTTGAGGAAGGTCTCAGATTAATGAACAGCTATCCTGACTATAAATATGTTTTTATAACTGATAAGGAAAAAATAATCCGAAGCAGGAAACTATGATCTTTTAAAGAGGTCGGAGGGCTGATTACTGAACTTTAAGTGTTTTGAAGCAAGAAGGTGCTATTTATCTGGCTCAATATGAATCAGAATATTTCCGAGCTCAGGAAAGTTCTTTCTCAGCCTATCCTGCAATTTATGAGAGAGGATGTGCCCGTCACGAACAGGAATATCGCCGTCAACAATGGCATGAAGTTCAATGTGGTAAGTCAATCCCGCTTTTCTGATCCAGCATTTTTCGGTACCTAAAATTCCCGGTTCTATGACGGAGATTTCCCTTATCTGTTGCTCCAGCTCATCGTATAGATTTTCATCCATGATTTCCGCTAACGCCGGCCTGAAAATAGAGTAGCAGTTATAAAGAATAAAAACAGCGGCGAACAAAGCAGCCCAGTCGTCGGCGGACTCATAACCCTGCCCCATTATGCACGCGATGGAGATTCCTATAAAGGCGGCTACAGATGTGATAGCATCACTGCGGTGGTGCCAGGCGTCTGCCTTGAGTGAAGAACTATTGGTTTCTATGGCTCTGGTCATCACCTTTCGGAATGAATATTCTTTCCAGGCAATAATGAGTGCTATTACAGCAAGTGTCCATGGCTCAGGAAGAGCATGCGGCGTACGGATATTTTGAATGCTTTCATAAGCAATAACTACGGCAGAAACAATCAGAAAACCTGCAACCAAAAAGGTGAAAAGTGGTTCAGCGCGTCCATGACCGTAGGGATGATTACTGTCCGCAGGTCGGCTGGTATATTTAAGCCCGAACAGAACCAACACGGATGCGAAAATGTCTGCGGTTGATTCGATTGCATCTGCCACCAATGCATAGGAATTACCAAAGTACCCGGCAGCTCCTTTAATGATAGCTAAGCCCGCACTGCTGAAAATGCTGAAATATGTCGTACTTATTGCTTTTTCGTGCGGACTGGGTTCTGGCATGTGAATGAATAAGGTACAGGATCAAATATACTAAAAAGTGGCTAGGAACAGCTGCCACGCAATTATTCAATGACCAGAATTTGTAAGCTTGAGGTACAAAAATAAGTTTTTCGGTGATACCATTTATCCATATAGCAGTAGGCAACAATTAATTCTTCAGATATAACCATATCGCGCCCTCAAAATGATTGATAAGGGCGTTATCAGACCCAAATTAATTTTCTTTCTGTATAAAATTTTAACGATAAGATGCCTATTCAGCACTGGATTGTAGGTCAAGATATGCTACAGATTTCCGTATTCCTTTCTCTATCAGCATTCCTGAGATCGAATTCGCCATGTCAATGGATGCTTCAATTTCTGTTTTGCGAATGGCAACGCTTTCAATATTGAAACCGAAAGGAATGGCATGTTCCACACAGTAAGCCGTAAGCTCAGAAGCTATATCCAGACAAACTCTGACTGATCTGTCAAGCATATCCTCTTCTGCCAGTAACTCTCTTTTTAGCTGCTCAGGTATATGAATACCAAGCCATTCCATAAAACTAAGTGTTTTAGGAGAGCCACACGCTGTGATGGTAAATATAATCGTCGGCGGATCTATCTGCTTACTTGCACAGCTCGCCGAAAGGTCTTTGACAACTTGTTTTGCATAGGCAAGGTCAAAAACACATTGAGAAATGAAATAGGATACACCGCTGTCCATTTTATCAAGCATTCTTACATCCTCATCTTTGAGCACTTCATGTCTTTCCGGAATGGTAACCGCTCCGATAACTGATGTTTCCTGATACGTTTCCCAGATTTTGTACGCTTGTGGTAAACTGGTTTTTACCGGAAAATCCGGTGCGGGAACGCCTACGAAGACAGGATGGAACTGATGTGCATGCAGTTGCTGAAGCCACTCAGATATCTCTTCGGGAGAGAACTTGCCGGCAGGACGATAAATGATCTTGGGCACATTTAATCCTCCTAAATGCTGAGTAGCAAATGTAAGTGGGTCCAGCGCATTAATAAACGGAAATGGCCTTTCCTCTTTGGTCCGGGCTGACTCGTCCTGTACATCATACACTACCAGTGCATCTATATCTAGTGACGACAAACGCTCTACTGTCTTATTTGCAATTTCCTCAATGCGCTCGGCAGTGGTACTGGCTTTTGGCGGAGTGATGCCATAAAGCATTACACCTGATTCCTTAGATTTTATTTTTTGTAGAAACATGATAGATTTCTATTGGCGGCTGTGCCTCTTCTATGTATTGTAAAGTAATAAGTGTTCTTTTTCTCCGCAGGTTTAGAATGCCTTTGTCTTTAACCCCGAAATATATTCAAAATATCTCTCACTATCTGCTTTCTTACCATTAATCCGTTTGTGTTGAGCCGTGTTTAAGTATAAGGTAATGTTTCAAACATACTCTTTAAAAATACTTTTTCCCGGATTCCTGTACCGATACAAATCGTCTTTTAAATAAGGCAGAGCAGTCATATTTGCCCTGCCTTATATCGTGTTATGCAATGATTGTTATCAATTCCCGCGCCTGCTTTGCTGCAGTTACCATATTTTCAAGAGCAGCTTTCGTTTCCGGCCATTTTCTGGTTTTCAAACCGCAGTCGGGATTTACCCATAAGTTCTGAGCCGGCAATAAATTTGCGGCTTTTTCCAGAAGTGAAGTCATTTCTTCCGTAGATGGTATGCGTGGTGAGTGAATATCGTAAACGCCAGGCCCAATCTCGTTCGGATAATCGAAATGAGCAAATGCTTCCAGTAATTCCATTTGAGAGCGGGAAGTTTCTATTGTGATCACATCCGCGTCCATAGCTGCAATGTGCTCAATGATATCATTGAATTCGCTGTAGCACATGTGTGTATGAATCTGAGTTTTGTCCTGTACACCACTGGCTGTGATTTTGAAAGCATTTACTGCCCAATTCAGGTAATGTGGACGTTGGGATTTACGTAGTGGCAAGCCTTCGCGGATCGCCGCTTCGTCTATCTGAATAATACCAATACCCGCTTTTTCCAATGCCTGTACTTCATCGCGAATTGCAAATGCGATCTGGTTAGTAGTCACTTCGCGGGGCTGGTCGTCGCGGACAAACGACCATTGCAGAATTGTCACCGGGCCTGTCAACATTCCTTTCATAGGTCTGTTGGTTTGTGCTGCTGCGAACGTACTCCACCGAACGGTCATGTCGGAAGGACGGCTTATATCTCCATAAATAACTGGTGGCTTCACGCAACGACTGCCGTAGCTTTGCACCCAACCATTTTGGGTAAACAGGAATCCTTCAAGTTGCTCTCCAAAGTATTCAACCATGTCGTTACGCTCGAACTCCCCATGTACCAGTACATCGAGATCAATTTCTTCCTGCCAGCGGATTGCATCAATGGTAGCTTGTTTGATTGCTTTTTCATATTCTTCCACAGTTAGCTCGCTCTTTTTGAACTTGGAGCGCAGTTGACGTATGTCATCCGTCTGAGGAAAAGATCCGATGGTTGTCGTCGGGAATGCAGGCAAATTGAAGCGTTCCCGCTGTATTTGCTGACGAACCGGAAAAGTACTTGTACGTTCAAAATCTGTGGTGGTAATCGCTGCTAGTCGGTCTTTCACTACTTGCTTATGAACTTTCTGGGAAGACCGTCTGCTGGCAATAGAGGCTTTGTTAATTTCCAGTATGGCACTATTTCCATCAATTATTTGCTTGAGATCGTTTACCTCGTCTAGTTTCTGTTTCGCAAATGCCATCCAATTTTTAATCTCAGGATCAAGTGCTGTTTCCAGATCAAGATTAATAGGACTGTGAAGCAAGGAACATGACGGCCCAATCATCACCCGATCAGAACCCAGTTTTTCAATTACCTTATTGATTTGGCCGATTGACTTTTCGTAATCGTTTTTCCAAACATTACGCCCGTCGACCACACCTAAGGATAAAATAAGTTGATCCGGAATGCATGTTAGGACTTCATCCAACTGGTCTGCTGCACGAACCAGGTCAATATGCAGAGCCTGCACCGGCAGATTGACAGCCAATGACGTGTTGTCCAGCAATGCATCAAAGTAGGTTGCTACCAGTATTTTAACGCCGTTCACCTGAGCAGCAATACTACGGTAAGCAGATTCAAACGCTTCTTTTTCTTTTTCAGAAAGATCGAGTGCAAGGGTTGGCTCATCCAGCTGAATCCATTCTGCGCCAAGTCCGGCAAGACGGTTGATAATTTCAATATAAACAGGTACCAGATTTTTAATGAGGTCAACTCTTTCAAAACCAGCTTCCTTTTCTTTTCCGAGCAGTAGGTAGCTCACAGGTCCCAACAGAACTGGCTTCGCTTTTTTTCCAACAACCTGTTTTGCTTTGTTGTATTCGTGGAAGATATTTCCATCTGAAACGCGGAACTGCTGGTTTGCTTTGAATTCCGGAACAATATAGTGGTAATTGGTATCAAGCCATTTGGTCATTTCCATGGCTGTAATATCAAGACCGTTTTTTTGGTAACCACGGGCCATAGCGAAATATACATCCAGCTCATTTTTTGTTTCCGCGAGAACTGCTTCATAACGCTCAGGTATCACTCCAAGCAAAATGCTTGTATCCAATGTTTGATCATAAAAGCTGAAATCATTACAAGGGATGAGATCAATACCGGCATCCAGTTGCGTTTTCCAGTTTTCTTCCCTGATCTGTTGACCTACTTTTTGAAGTTCGGTAACTTCAATTTTTCCTGCCCAGAATTGTTCAGAAGCTTTTTTGAGTTGTCTTTGTCCACCAATCCGCGGGTAGCCCAAATTTTGTGTTAACATTTTCTTGACTGTTTGATAAAAAAATAGTTAAAAATGTTTTGCACAACCAGGCAATGTTTCGCTAAATAAGTAATAATAGAGATGAATGGTCATAGAAGTAATAAACTCTTCAGAATCATATTGTTATTCGCGCAAACATTGTCTATCTGGTAACAGGCAGGTATCCTGGCTTATAACCTGGCGTTCGTCCTTCCCAATCCGAAAATCAGTGGACATACTTTGAACGACAGTGGAGATGTTAAATACAGTTGCGCGACAGCTCGTGATTCTTACACGATTCCCTTTTCATTCCGACTTTCATCAGAAACCCATTCCAGTGTTATGTAAAAGAACAATGAATTAGTCTATCGATTAGACTAAAAATCCTTACAAATCTATATATAAAGATTTTATTTCTGAATAAGTATAATTTTAAAGGATATAAAATCTATTAATAATTTGAATGTCTAGATTTTTGATCTTTTCGGATTGTTTTTTCAGTAAGAAATAGATAATTAATCTGTGTCGTCAGAGCGTAAGAGATCTTTTAAGGTTGAAGATATTATGTCTACGATACACCCGATTGTTAAGGAATAAACCAGATTGCGGAACAGTCGGGAGATCGTTTACCGCATCGTACTATCGGGAGCGTTTTCCTTTGCGTACACGCCGCCACCAAAGGAGAAATCCCGTGATAGAAAGCATTCCGGGTGTGATTCCGACGATTACATATAGAATTTTTACAACTACACCACCAAAGTTGCCGACATGCAGGGGAAATACTGCTGCCTCAAGTCGATCTGGTAATGGTTTTTCAATCAAACGGTTGATCTGCAGTATTTCACCGCTATGCTGGTCTAAGCGGACAGAATTGCCGCTACCCCAAATTTGCCATTGGCCATCCGCATATCCTCTCACTTCAAACTTGCGTTGAGGCTGGGTAGGCAGATACACGTAGGTAGGTTCCAATCCCGGTAAAGCAGCCAACGCCCTTTTGTACATGTCATCGGCAGATACTGACATCAGGGTATTTGGTTTGGTTGAAATCAATTCATTTTGCCATGTCTTGCCTTTAAATGCAAACATGTTCAGCCAGAATCCCGTGAAGAAAATGATCATGTTGATCAGCATAGACCACACGCCCACAATACGGTGAAGATCCGAGCAGATCGTTCGCCAGTTTTTTCTGTTAATTCGGATACGAAAAGTAAGCACCTTCCAGATCATCTTATTGTAAACAACAGCGCCGGTGAGCAGTGAAATCAGCATCGTAATTCCGAAGATAGCGGTAAGGGCCGCGCCCGGAACACCCAGTTGAAAGCTGAAATGAAACTGTAATAGCCATTCTATAAAGCTGGGTGTAAAATGGCTTGCGGGGCCTTCGCGGAGAATTTTACCGGTGTAGGGATCAAACGAGATCAGCGCCAGATCGTAGGTGAATAACCGGGTATCGTTAAAATAGATTCTGAAATTATAAGCTTCATCAGGTTTTGCATCGGGGTTGAGCCAGGCAATTCCGTCCAGATCCTGATAGCGTTTGGTAATCGTGTCGTAACACAGTGATAGCGCCTTATCTCTCTTCTCGTTCTGAGAAGGAATAACATGAAGCAGGTCTTTATTCAGGAATGAATCCAGCTCGGTACGAAAAACAAGTATGGATCCGCTGAGTCCCAGCAATATCAGAAACACACCTGTCACCAGACCAAACCAGCTGTGTAACGTAAACAGACTTCTTTTAATTGACACTTTAGCCATATTTCGGTCACGTGATATTGTTTGTTAGGTTCATTGCTCAAAATTTAATATCAGAAAGAAGGGCAATCAATGCCCTTCTTTCTGATTCACCATAGTTGATAACTCAACCCGATACGTATATTGAAAGGATCTCCGAGTCCTGCTGTAGTCATACCTGATCGGCTTCCTGTCAAGTAATGCCTATTGGTCAGATTATACGCATTTACCTGAAACACATATCGGTTACGATGGTAGGAGAGTGCTGCGTCAAATACGGTATACTCGGGAAAAAGGAAATTCTGGTTGCTGAGTAAACCAACCTGATTACTTACGTATCGCATGCCTGCTGCTGCTCCCAATCCTTTCAGCGTACCGGATGTCAGCGTATATTTTCCCCAAAAATTCACCTGATGCTTAGGAGCATTGGCGAACCGGTCGCCTTTCTTTCCATATGAAGAGGTGCTTATCAGAACGTGCTCATTGAAGGCGTATCCGGCAATCAGATTCAATCCTTTTAAATTACCTGTCAGCGAAAACTCTGTTCCACGGCTACGCGTGCCATCAATGGCGGCCTGGCGGTGTGAATTTTCCTCGGTCGGGGCAGCGGTAAGAATGTTGGCATAGTTGATCTGATAAAGAGATACACTGGCCGATAAGTGGTTGTCGATCAGGTCAGCTTTGGAACCAACTTCATATTGAGTAGATTGCCGGGTAGGGAATGGGCCGCCAGCTAGTATATTATTTGATGTCTGTGGATTGAAGGATTTGAGATAAGTACCGTAAATCGATACATTTTTTACCGGCAGATACACCAAACCTATTCTTGGAATCCATCCGGATGCTTCCAACTGGTCGCCCTGTTTGCCGTCTCTATCCGACAGTGGCGTTTCTTTTCCATGATAAGCATCATAGCGCAGCGACAAAAGAACTTTCAATTTCTCACCTACACTGACCTGATCCTGAATATATCCTCCTATCAGATTGGTAACACGCTTGTTATCATCGGATTCAATAACAGGCGCGGATGCGTCAGGAACACTTCCTGTATAATCGGGATTGAGGATAGAAATCCTTGTAGAGCTTTTGTACTGGTAGTCATTTTTTGTCCAGCCATATCGGTTGTAATCAACACCGGCAACGATCTGATGACCGAGTAAACCGGTTTTTGCTGTGTAAGTGGCGTAGGCTGTCGTTTGCAAACTGAATCTGTCTGTTTCCCAATCCTGATATCCCCGACTGATGGAATCGTTGCGGATTCTGCCCGAAGGGATATGATCTGTGTAGTCAAGCGTATTTCTCACAATGCGCTGTACGACATTTAGTTTCAGGTTCTGGCTGACCTTGTGGTTGAAACTCAGCGTGGCGGATGCGTTGTGGGTCTTACCATAATCCGTAGGGCTCTGAATGGTCAGATGGTGAGGGTAATAATTAAAATCAAAACTGCCATCAGGCCGGGAATAGATATAGCTCCCGTTGTCGTACTGATGCACCGCCTTCTGATAAGCATAGTTTACCTCCAGATTGACCGATGTATTATTGTTGACCAGATAAGTCAGAGATGGTGCAACAAATAAATTCTGTTTATCCTGGTAATCCCTGAAACTTTTGGAACGGTCATAACCAACAATGGCGCGGTACAAAAGCTTTTTATTTTGGGTAAGCGGACCAGTGAAATCAACCGAGGCCCGTCTGAATGCCCAGCTTCCCAGAGATAGTTCAATGCTTGCCTTTTTCTCGGATAAAGGCTGTTTGGTAATAAAATTGACAACACCTCCCGGAGAACCTTCGCTGAACAAGGCGCCAGAGGGCCCGCGTAGCAATTCTACCGATTCTATATTGTAAAGCAAAGGCTGCTGACTCCATAAAAACAGGTTTCCACGAATTCCGTTATAAAGTAAAAAGCTGGCATCATTGGGTGAGTAAGCAGTAAAACCGCGTATTTGAAACGAGCCGTTTCCATTGTTGGCTTTCATGCCCGTAAATGTGCCTGCGATCTCGTTGAGTGTAAACGCCTGGCGGTCTTTCAATACCTGTGAACCCAGCACTTGTACCGATTGAGGTGTTGAAAGTAGCGGTGTATTCAAGCGTGTTGAAGTTCCCGATGCCAGTACTTGATAACGGTTTTTACTGGTTGTAATCACCACTTCTTTCAATTCCTGTCTGCTTTCAGAAAGTTGCAACGTAATAAATGGATTTTTTCCTTCTGTAATACGCAAATGCTGCGTGTAGGCTGTATACCCAATATTGGAAACCGACAAAATATAGGATCCCGGAATAACGCCGAACAAGCTGAATCCACCCGTGTCATTCGTAGAAATTCCCAGCGTGGTATTCAGAAGTTTGATACTTGCACCTGTAACAGGTTCCTGATCTGCATTGATGATACGGCCGCTGATCGTTCCTGATCCCGGTTGCGCAAGTGAATAGCTTCCATTGATGATCGTCAACAGAAAAAGTAAAATATATTGAAATTTCATTTGAGTAATATGAATAAAAGCCTGTTGCACAGACATGCTGAATACAACAGAGAACGAAATGAGTATTGAATTTACAAGACGAGCACTGCAGCCTGAAAAGGTTGACAGCAATAAACACGGATAAAAATCAACAGGTATTGCTAACGGTTCTTCATGTCATGTTTTATGAACAGCAAGAAGAAAGTCAGTGGATGAAGTTCATCGTGTCAACTCGTGAAAATGAAGAGAGGTCAGGCCAAACAGGGTGGTGGTACCAGAACTGAGAGGTGTGCCTGGTAGGCGTTCAGTTTGTAAGTAAAGTTTACCCGACGAATATTTTTGAAATACCCTGGTAAGAATTGGAAGGAGGTAACAGCATATGCGAATAGCTGAACGACAGGCAAATTATGAACCCGGTCACTGGTTTGTTTATCCTCTTTCTCTTGTTGGGCTTTTAGAGTTTTGGCCAGATAGCACTGTCCGTTACAATTTAACTGCGGTCTGTCGCGGTTTTCGCATAATACCCGAGTAATATATTGCTTGTTAATCTGGTAATATGCAATTGTTCCCCACTGACTGAATGTCGGTAGGATGGTTGCAATAAGCCATATGTAAAGCAGAGTATTTCGCATCTTATTAATCGCAAAGATAGCTACGGTTTGTTTTGCTATACAATGCGTACACGCATAAGATTATCAATTTTTGTTTTTGCCTACCTGTTGCACGGGATCAGGGCATATCTTTGCTCCATGAAATTCTCGCTGATCATACTGGCATTTTACATCGGAATCTTATCCTGCTTTCCCTGCCAGGATGGACCCGTCGGTGTTGCGTATGAAAGCAGCGTTTTTCGGGAAGTTGCTCATCATGAAGTCGATCACCGGGAGCATGGAGGCGACTATTGTTCTCCTTTGTGTATTTGTTCCTGTTGCGCTACTGTAACAATGCCACCGATTTTTTTCGGATTGGCGTTGCCCTCAACTTTATCTTTTATCCCCGAGAAATCTTTTCAGTACAAAGCTGCGTCTGGTCAGACTAACACAGGACTGATCTGGCAACCCCCACGCCTGGTTTAACATGTTTCGTTTTCAGTTTGGTTTGTTACGATGGCTACCTATTAGCCATTGACGGGCTATGTCTGCACACTTTTTACGTTAAACAAAAATGTTGGATAGAATCATTTATTTTTCGATCCGCAATAAGCTTATTGTGGGCATTTTCACGCTCGGTCTTATTGTATGGGGACTTTGGAGTGCATCCCGCTTAGCAGTGGATGCCGTTCCCGATATTACAAATAATCAAGTTCAGATTATCACATTGACACCAACACTGGCGGCTCAGGAGACGGAGCAGCTGGTTACCTATCCCGTTGAGCAAAGCCTGGCAAATCTGCCTGATCTGGTTGAAATGCGTTCTATTTCCCGGTTTGGTCTCTCAGTGATCACCGTTGTTTTTGAGGATGATATAGATATTTATTTTGCTCGTCAGCTTATCGGGGAGAAACTTAAAGAGGCTGAAGATAAAATTCCGAAAGGACTTGGAACACCACAACTTGCACCAGTGAGTACAGGTTTGGGGGAAGTATATCAATATGTGTTACACCCCAAAAAGGGCGCAGAGAGTAAGTATTCGGCCATGGACCTGCGAACTATGCAGGATTGGATTGTCGCACGTCAGCTTTATGGAACCAAAGGAGTAGCAGAGGTAAATAGCTTTGGCGGTCTTTTGAAACAATACGAGGTGGCTGTCAATCCTCAGAAGCTGAAAGGAATGAACGTTTCCATTACCGATGTATTCACTGCTTTGGCAAAAAACAATGAGAATACAGGCGGCGCTTATATTGATAAGAAACCTAATGCCTACTTTATACGAGGTATTGGTCTGGTTTCATCCCTGGATGACATCCGTGCCATTGTGGTTAAGAATGTGAATGGTATTCCGGTATTAGTCCGCGATGTTTCGGAGGTGCATCTGGGGCATGCTGTTCGGTATGGATCCGTGACCTATAATGGTGAGAAAGAAGTAGTAGGTGGCATTGTGATGATGTTGAAAGGTGCCAACAGCGAAGCTGTTGTAGCGCGTGTAAAAGATCGCATCCAGACAATAAAAAAATCATTGCCTGCAGATGTGGAGATTGAAGCCTATCTCGACAGAACTGAACTGGTCGACAGGGCAGTGAACACAGTTAAGACCAACCTCATTGAAGGTGCACTGATTGTAGTATTGGTTCTGGTTTTGTTTCTGGGCAACCTCCGGGCAGGCTTAATCGTGGCCTCTGCCATACCTCTTTCCATGCTTTTTGCTTTGGGAATGATGAATACCTTTGGAGTATCAGCCAATCTGATGAGCCTGGGTGCCATCGACTTTGGCTTGATCGTGGACGGTGCGGTGATTATAGTTGAAGCAGTACTGCATCATTTGGCACTGAGGAAAACTACGCAGGCACTCACACAGGATGAAATGGATCAGGAAGTGTATGAATCTGCATCGAAGATACGGACAAGTGCAGCCTTCGGAGAGATTATTATCATGATCGTTTATATCCCAATCCTGGCCTTGGTTGGCATTGAAGGTAAGATGTTCAAACCTATGGCGCAGACCGTCTCGTTTGCCATTCTGGGGGCTTTGATCTTGTCGCTGACCTATATACCGATGATGGCCGCCTTGATTCTGCCAAAAGTTTCCTCGCATCATAAAACGCTATCAGATAAAATGATGGATCACCTGCAGGCAATTTATCAACCTGTTCTGATAGGAGCAATACGTTTTAGAATTGCGACAGTTGCAGGTACCATTGCAGTTTTTGCCGTGGCTGTTTTCATTTTTTTAAGAATGGGAGGAGAGTTTATACCTCAGTTGGAAGAAGGCGATTTCGCATTTCACTGCATACTTCCGCAAGGAACTTCCTTAACCCAAAGTGTAGAAACTTCCATGCAGGCAAGCCGGATTATAAAGACATTTCCGGAGGTAAAAATGGTGGTAGGGAAAACCGGAAGTGCAGAAGTCCCTACCGATCCGATGCCGCCCGAAGCTACTGATCTGATTATCGTCCTAAAACATAAAAATGATTGGACCGGTACCAAAAGCTATTCGGAGCTGGCAAAGCAGATGGAAGAAAAACTGGAAGACATTCCCGGGGTATTTTTCGAATCCAATCAGCCGATTCAAATGCGTTTTAATGAATTAATGACCGGCGTAAGACAAGATGTAGCCATTAAGGTGTTTGGTGAAAACATAGATACGCTTGCTGCCATAGCACCAGAGATTGCCAAAATGATTCGGTCGGTGGAAGGCGTAACCAGCCCGCAAATAGAACGTACTACTGGTCTGCCGCAAATTACTATTGAGTACGATCGCGCTAAAATTGCCGGATACGGGATGAATATCCAGGATATTAATCGTACAGTACGGACTGCGTTTGCCGGGGAAGTAGCAGGAGTGGTCTTTGAAAATGAACGCAAGTTTGATCTGGTGGTACGTCTGGATAGTGCCAACCGCTCTTCCATCGAAGATGTCAGCGATTTATTTGTTGCGCTGGCCGACGGGACACAAATTCCGCTGGCACAGGTGGCAAATGTATCCTTTAAAGAGGGGCCGGCTCAGATCAGTCGTGAAGATGGAAAACGTCGTGTTGTTATCGGCTTTAATGTGCGCGGGCGTGACGTACAGAGTGTGGTTCAAGATATACAAACAAAATTGGAAGGCGCAAATCTTCCAACAGGTTACTATATCACATACGGAGGTACTTTTGAAAATCTGCAAAAAGCAACGTCTCGTTTGTTAATCGCAGTGCCAATTGCTCTTGTGCTGATTTTTGTGCTACTGTATTTTACATTCGGTTCGTTTAAAGAATCTCTGCTCATTTATACGGCAATTCCCATGAGTGCGATTGGAGGCGTGTTCGCTTTATTGCTGAGAGACATGCCATTCAGTATTTCAGCAGGTGTCGGGTTCATTGCGCTGTTTGGGGTGGCAGTGTTGAATGGAATTGTGTTGATAGGTACTTTTAATCAATTAGAGAAGAGTGGGTTTAAACGACTCATTCCCAGAGTGATTGAAGGGGCTAAAATAAGGCTGAGACCTGTAATGATGACTGCAACGGTCGCTTCTTTTGGTTTCATTCCTATGGCGCTTTCAACCGGGGCCGGAGCGGAAGTACAGAAACCACTGGCCACCGTCGTAATAGGGGGATTGGTCTCTGCTACGTTTCTTACTCTGATTGTGCTGCCATTACTTTACATTCTGTTCGACAAAGCCAAAGGAAAAATATCCGGAACCGTAGTAGCAGTAATCTTTATGATGATTTGGGGAAATGCGAATGCACAAAATGTCACGGGAGAAAGAGTGCGGATAGAGCATCTTCTGAATGCCGGTAAATCGAATCTGGAATTGGAAGTAAACCGCCTGGCCGTGATACAGGGAGAATTTCAGATTAAATCAGCTGTATTGATACCTAAAACGGGTGTTTTTGCTGAGAATGAAGACCTAAGGCCGACCGACCGTAAGGGCATTTTAAAAATTGGAGTGTCACAAACTCTCCCCTGGCCAGGTCTGTATAAAGCTCAGAAAAATCTTTATCAGCAGCAGCTTGAAGCTTTAAGAGCAAGTGGTGCTTTAATAGGTACCAAACTGAAAAAGGATATTTATTCAGTATACTATCAGCTATGGTATCTGCAGGACAAGGAGCGACTGTTTCTGCGTCTAGACAGTATTTTTACTACTTTGAATCAAACTACAGCTTTAAGGGCGCGTACCGGATATGTGCCTGGGCTGGATAGTATTGGTTCCATGACCAGGTCGCGGGAAATGAAAGCTTTTGTAACACAGACAGCCATAGAAATAAGGATTCAGCAAAGTTTGCTGATGCAGTTATTAAATGTGCAACAGCGCTATCTTCCGCCCGATAGTTCTTTGCAAAAACTGTCCCTAACAGAGAAAACTCAGCCAATAACCCATCCTTCTCTGGACCTGCAACAGAGCAATGTTGCTATTGCAAGCGCAGGTGTATCATTAGCCAGAAGTGAGAACAAGCCTGATTTTTCCGGCAGATTCTTTTCCCAGCGTTTGTATGGTTTGAGTGATCCGTTCACGGGCTTTTCCGTGAGTGCGGCTTTTCCGTTATTCGGCGCCGGTGCATACCGAAACCGTGTAAATGCTGCGAAAGCGGAAGTGGACTTGCAGCAAAAGCAGCTTGCCTATAGTCAGCAGCTTTTCCTGACACAAAGCGAGCAAATACGACAAGAGGTTGATAAAAATGAGGTTTTGCTCTCTTTTTATGAAACCACTGGGCTGGGGCAGGCATCGGAAATGATCAGGTCGGCTACACTTGCTTACAAGCAGGGTGAGATCAGTTTTACAGAACTGTCTCAGTTTTTAACGCAGGCCATAGACATCCGCCGCAGCTATCTGGATAGTCTGAATGCCTACAACCAGTCTGTTATTCAATTCAATTATTTTCTGAATCGATAAGCAATGAAAAAGATATTAATGATCATAAGTGTACTTGCGTTTGACTACCTGATTTTATCGTGCAGAGAGAAAGGTGCCTCTGATAGACAAGAACATCGATCAGAACAACACGTAGAAGCAGACATGGCAGACAACCATGAAAATCCCAATACAACCAGTCTGACTGCTGCACAAATCAAAAGCATAGGTGTTGAAATAGGTACAGTGGAAGAGAAAGAGCTCACAGCGGCGTTGAAAGCGAACGGAACCCTGAAGGTCCCTAATCAAAATCGTGCTACAGTTAACTCGCTGTATAACGGAGTGATTCAGAGCTTGCAGGTTCAACCTGGGGACGTTGTGAAAAAAGGGCAGGTTCTGGCAACATTAGCCAATCCCGATTTTATGCGCTCGCAGGAGGAGTTTGTGTCCGTAAATGATCGCATAGCACTGGCTGACATCGAGTACAACCGGCAGAAGGAGCTATCTGCCGGAAATGCCGGCGCCTTGAGAAATTTTCAAGTTGCGGATACGGAACGTAAAACCCTTCGTACACGTCGCAATGCGCTGGAACAACAAATTCGATTGATGGGGATTGATCCTGCAATGATTCGTGATGGTAAACTTATATCCAGTATCAGAGTAAAAAGTCCGATCTCCGGAGTAGTGAGTGATGTAACTGCTCAGATCGGGAGTTATGTAGATTTGTCGACAGCCATTGCAACGATTGTCGATAACAGCCAGTTACACCTTGATTTGCATGTATTTGAAAAAGACCTTCCAAAACTCCGCAACAACCAGATTATTCATTTTACATTAACCAATGCGCCTGGAAAAGAATATGATGCCCGTATCTTTTCACTTGGATCTTCATTTGAAGGTGAAAGTAAGGCGGTATCGGTACATGCCAAAGTCATGGGCAATAAATCGGGATTGATCGATGGAATGAATATCACCGCTGCTGTGAGTCTGGAAAAAGCAACCGTACCCGCTGTGCCAACCGAAGCAATTGTAAATCACAGAGGACAGGATTACATCTTTATCGTTAATGATCCGCATAAAGAAAATGAACATTCCGAGCAAAGTCATTCGCACGACAAAGCTGATTCTGATCTTAGTCATGATCATCAAGAAAAGCAGAAGCCAGCTAGTACCACTGATGTTATTTTTGAAAAAATTGCCATAGCAAAAGGAACGACAGACGTGGGCTATACGGAAATTACATTATTAAAACCTATCCCAAATCATGCAAAAGTGGTGGTGAAAGGCGCATTTTTTGTGTTGGCTAAAATGACAAATTCAGGAGGTGAGCATGCGCATTGATGATGTGTGAAACTGTTGGCCGAGATAATGATGATGAGGCCAGTTAATAGTTTACTTTCTAATACAATTTATTCACAGACAAATGGCCTAAGCACTAAAATATTTCTTCTGGCATAAATTTTATTTTGGCATTTTTAATAGATAATTATTTGTTTTTGTAGAATAGTGGGGATGTATTTCTACATTTTTTTGTATTTTAGTGGCGTGAAAACCTACTCTCCCTATTAATGAAACGGAAAACCATCAAATTGAACCCTTCGTGGATTTCAAAACTTTCAGTTGTCGCATTATTTACCTTCTTCGTAGCATTTCTAACTCCCGGATTCGGATCTCGGGAATCGAAGGTTACAAGTGTTAAGTCTCCGGTAAAGACATATTCCAGATGGAACACTTTATCCAGAGAAGAATTCAAAGAGTTAAGTCGATTTGCGAATCTGGATCGCACAAAGCGAATTCAGGAGCACGACGACCTTGATGGTCGCAAGGCTTTGGATAGTATTCGCAGGAACAATCGTTAGTATTCTGCTGTCCTGATGGAGCAAAGAAATTGATTTTCAATCATCATCCAAATAAGCCGTTTGCCTGTCTAGCGTAAACGGCTTATTTCTTATCGTAATTCCTGAATCGCAAAATAGCGGTTTCGTGACCTATCTTAGTAGCCTGAACTGCCACTAACGAACAAACTGTCGAAATATATAATGACCCTTTCCCGCAATACACTGGTTCTTTGGTTTTTTATTATCCTGAAATTCGGAATTCATTGTTTAATCATTTCTCCTGAATATGATCTTCAGCGTGACGAATACCTGCATATTGATCTGGGTAAACATCTGGCTTGGGGATATTTGTCGGTGCCGCCATTGACATCCTGGAGCTCGTGGCTGATTCTGGCCTTAGGTGGTTCTGAATTCTGGGTAAAATTTTTTCCGGCGCTGTACGGGGTGCTCACGATGGTTGTGGTCTGGAAGGCAACAGAGGCACTGGGCGGCAAACTCTTCGCGCAGATTCTGGCAGCAATGGCTGTGACTTTTTCTGTTTTGCTGCGGATCAACATGTTGTATCAGCCTAATTCCTTCGATGTACTGGCATGGACGGCACTGTATTACATGTTCCTTCAATATCTGAAAACAGGGCAATCCAATTGGCTGTATAGGGCTGCGCTGGTAGCAGCACTGGCTTTTCTGAATAAGTATAATATTGTATTTCTGCTGGCTGGATTGGCTCCTGCGCTCTTAGTGGCAGGCCAGTATCGGCTGTTCATGAACAGGCATCTCTATCTCGCGGCGTTGTTGGTGTTGCTTTTGATTGCTCCCAATCTGATATGGCAGTATCAAAACAACTGGCCCGTGGTTCATCACATGAAATTGCTTTCGAAAACCCAGCTTGTGAATGTAAACAGAGGGGATTTTCTAAAAGAGCAGCTACTGTATTTTTCCAGTTCAGTATTTGTGATGATTGCAGCTTTGATTGGCTTTTTTACTTATCAGCCATTCAGGAAGTACCGCGTTTTCTTTTGGTCTTTCCTGTTCTCGTTAGGCATTTTTGTTGCAGCACGGGCCAAAGGCTATTATGCCATTGGGTTGTATCCTATTTTACTGGCTTTCGGATCTGTATACCTTGAAAATGTGATTCAGGAACGATGGATGTGGCTTCGTGTCGCTGCGATTACGCTCATTGTTGCGGCATTCCTGCCAGTCGTAAAAATAGCTTTTCCGTTACAAAGTCCTGAGGCAATTGCAGCTCACCCGGAATCTTTCAAACCACTGGGTTTGTTGCGGTGGGAAGACGGAAAGGATCATGCCTTGCCTCAGGATTTTGCAGATATGCTCGGGTGGAAAGAGCTTGCAGCGAAAGTTGACAGTGAATACGCTAAACTGAAAGATAAAAAACACACTGTTGTTTTATGCGACAACTATGGGCAGGCGGGTGCGATTAACTATTATTCAGCATTTAAGGATATTGGTGCGGTAACGGTCAACGCGGATTATATCAACTGGTTTCCGCTGGATGAGGAAATCGTGAATGTTATTCTTGTTCAAAATGCAGACGATGACGATCCGGATCGAAACAAGGAGAAACCGCTCTTTCGTACGATCAGACGGGCAGGTAATATTGAGTCGAAATATGCACGTGAGGCTGGCACCAGTATTTATACGCTGGAAAGTGCTACAGTATCAATCAATGAAATCCTGAAATCGGATATCGAAAATGCCCGCTGGAAATAAGTCTGCCTTGTGGGGATAAGCGAACTATTTTCTTACATACATTTCAATAATCTCCTGATTGATACCCAGACTGTCAATTTTCTCGACTCCCGTCTGGATAAGTGTGTCATTTTTGAGTTTTAGTTTGAAATGAAAATCATGGTTTTCCCATTCCCGGTAGTTGCAATAGGTCAGGTGCTCGGTATAATCTTCGCCTTTAAGCTCATAGGTTCCGCTTCCGGCCGAAAACACCGCTGAGTCTTTGGACGTTGCCCGGATATTATGATTGAAAAAAGCGAATTCCTTATCTGTGAACATTTTGATCATTTCACGATTTGCAACAGGAAAGGTGATGGCTGTATCTGTTTTCGTTATGATTTTACTGGATATTAATTTCCAGGTTCCTGGCAGCAGAGGTGATTCAACAGAAGTTTTGTTTTCCTTTTGGCAGGAAGCCATAGCGATTGTGGCAATCAAAATAGTGAAAAGGGTTTTCATAAGGTAGGGTTGATAATTAATTGGATTTGTATATTTAATCAGCTAATCCCAGAACGTAGGTGCTTTCTCTGTACGCTCAAGTCGGAGCAGAAAATCCTTGTTATGCAATCCTCCGGCAAATCCCGTTAGTTCTCCCGATGCACCTATTACACGATGGCATGGAGCAACAATAGAGATAGGATTTTTTCCATTAGCCGCGCCCACGGCACGTACGGCTTTTATGTCTCCCAGTTTTTTGGCAATAGCTCCATATGTACGCGTTTCGCCGAATGGAATTTTAAGTAATTCTGTCCAAACACTTTTCTGAAAATCGGTACCGATAAAGTCCAGTTGCAAATTGAAAATAGTCCGTTTTTTAGAAAAGTATTCAGCCAACTGTTTTTCAGTTTCCAGAAGTAAAGGATGTGTTTCATGGACTTCGCCTGGATCCACCTTCACTCGTCCGGCTTTATCATTTTCCCATAATATTGCGGCAAGTCCATTTTTAGTAGCAATAAGTGTAAGTTCTCCTACCGGGGATTTAATTACTTTAAAGTGGTTCATGCTATAGACAACTGTCAAATGATGGTCTGTTTGTATAAAAATTATTTAATAAAGGTAACCACGGAAGTAATTTTACTTTATTGCTTTAATTCGGATTCAAAACGCTTTCAAATTTGCAGTGTATGAAAAAGTCAATACTTCTTTCTCTGTTGCTTCTATTCTGCCTCGGTACTGCTCCGCGGGAAATAACGTGGGTAGCTATCGGAGATTCCATTACTTATCTGAATGACCACAAGGAACAAACAGGCAACCGCGTAACCAAGGGCTACCTGACATTGATCACCGAAAGGCATCCGCAGGTAAGCTACATTAATAAAGGGTATAATGGATGGACCTCGGTAAATATTGCGGATAAGATTGAAACCTTAGAGCTGACCAAAGCTGATGTGTATACGATATTCCTCGGAACGAATGACTGGTGGCAGGGCAAAGCACTGGGAACCTATAGCAACTACAAGGATAACACAGGTTCAGGTACCGTATATGGTGCTTTCCGAATCATCACGGATAAGCTTCGTTTACTGAACAAAAAGGCAAGGATCATTCTGATCACTCCTATGCAAAGAGGTGACTTTGTATATATTAATAATCCGAAAAATAATGCTTTTGGCTCCTACAGATTGAAGAACGAACAATCCCTGGAACAGTTTGCCAATGCCATAGTGGAGATTGGGAAAAAAGATAAAATGCCAGTCGTGGATTTATACCATGATAGCGCCATGACGCTGGAAAAGATGGTTCACTTTAAAAAGTTACGTAATCCGGATACAGGTACGTATACAAATTTTCAGTATCCTGATTATACAACTATTCCTTTTGATCCGGAGAAAGATGCTTATCCATATCCTGAAGAATCTATCTATATGACGTATGATGGCTTGCATCCTTCTGACGAGGGGTACAGGATCATCGCCGATATGCTTGAAGCAAAGTGGAAGAAGCTGAGATAAACAGTTATTGGTTATATTTACGCACTCAGAACCATCTATTATGAAAGCCAGACAGAAGTTTGCGGTTTTACTTGGATTGCTGTTACAATCGGCAATCTCTCACGCCCAACCCCTGAAACCTTACTTTGATAAATCAGAGTATATTGAAACGCTGAAAGTAAATCATAAGGTACATATTGATGTTGATAAATGGCAGGATGTCAAAACGGTTCCGGAACCGGCGCATTTCAAACAGGTATACCGGTCGAAAAGTGTCGGGTTTGATAATTTGTGGGATCTATGGAAAAAAAATGATCGACTGGGTATGATTGCCGTGCGAGGCACAACGCAGACAGAAGCTAGTTTTTTGGCTAATTTCTATGCTGCGATGGTTCCTGCTAAAGGTACCTTGAAATTAAGTAAAAATTTCACTTTTGATTATCATCTGGCTGATCATCCCAATGCAGCAGTACATGTGGGTTGGCTTGTGTCTATGGCGTATTTGTCGGGAGATATCGTATCCAAGGTAGATTCCTGTTATAAAACGGGTATGAAAGAATTTATTCTCACAGGGCATAGTCAGGGAGGAGGAATCGTTTTTCTTCTAAAAAGCCATCTTGAAAACCTGAAGAAAACTGGTAAGCTTCCGGCTGATGTTCTTTTTAAAACCTATTGCAGCGCAGGTCCTAAACCAGGTAATCTGTTTTTTGCCTATGAATATGAAAATCTCAACAGGGACGGCTGGGCTGTGAATGTGGTCAACACCGCCGACTGGGTTCCTGATGTTCCTTTCACCGTTCAAACCGTAGATGATTTTACAGCAGTGAATCCTTTTCATGGTGCTAAGGCACAGATCAAAAAACAAAAATTTCCGAAGAATCTGGCTTTAAAATACGCTTACAATCAGATGAGTAAGCCAAGTTACAAAGCGCGCAAAAATTACCAGAAATATCTGGGGAAAATGGTGTCTCAAACCGTTAAAAAGCAATTTCCCGAATTTGAAGCCCCTAAGTATTTCAACAGTAACTATTATGTGAGAACCGGAAATACCATTGCACTACATGCAAACGAGGATTATTTCAAATTGTTTAATAACGATCCTTCCAATCCCAACATTTGGCAGCATCACTTACCGGCAGCATATCTGAACCTGGCAGAGAAACTGGAATAGCCAGATTAGTGTGACGCAATGTATTCTTTCAGGCTAGCCAGCACTTTGAACATGGCATCGTTTACGCGATCATTGTCTGCTTTTGCCTGATCTAGTTGCCCCTGCAATTCTGATCTTTTTTTCTTGCTGTTTTCTGTTTTCACCAACATTTCTTTTTCTGCTACCAGATTGTTCTCCTTAATTCCCAATCTTGCCGGCGAACGTAGTTGAGAAGTACCATCTAGGTTAGTGATCGTGACCTTGTATCCCTGATTATCCATGTTGAGAGTCAGGTCAAAACGGACATAGTCGTACAATGATGTCTGTACCGGAACATAAGAATTAATTTCCAAAAGTCCGGCTTGCGTATCCTGCTTAACTACAGCATTTTCATAATTACCAAATGTATCAGAAATCCATCTTTGAGCTATTTTGAAACACTCTTCCTTACTTTTTTTCGTGGAAGATTGATCACTATATGTAGCTTTTTTATTGGCGTCGAGCAGGAGCTTTCCGTCTTGAGAATAAGTAGCGCCGGAAATAAGGATCAGTGCCCCCAGAATGAAATATTTCAATGTTGATTACGAATGGTACGTTGCAAAGTATAGATTAATGGATGGAATGTCAAAGGTTGGGCTATGGTATTTTGTAAAAAAGTAAAGTAGGTTGAGATAGATATAATGATGCACAGGTATCAATTTTGTAATATAGCAGAGAAAATCACTTAGCACTAAAAACACTAAAATTATGCGTTGGCAGGATTTACGCGGAAGTAGTAATGTAGATGACCGCCGCGGGATGTCGGGTGGCGGCAAGGTTGCACTTGGAGGAGTCGGAGTAATTATCGTGGTAGTATTAGGGCTGCTCACAGGCCAGGATCCCGGGCAGATTATGGAAAACCTGCAGGGAGCGCAAACAACCGAGCAAACTGGTGCGCGTCAGCCAGGACCCAGACCAGACGACCGTACAGCCGACCTTGTTACTAAAGTGTTGGGCAGTACCGAAGACGTATGGGGAGAGATATACACTGAGAATAATGCGCAATATCAACAGCCTACACTGCAAATTTTTGAAAATGCCACGCAGGGAGCTTGTGGCAGCGCTTCAGCTGCAATGGGACCTTTTTACTGTCCTGCAGATCAGCAGGTATACATTGATTTGTCGTTTTGCGATGAGTTGCGCACGAAGTTTAAGGCACCTGGTGACTTTGCTGTGGCCTATGTCATTGCGCACGAAGTAGGGCATCACGTTCAGAATTTGATGGGAATTTCTTCCCAAGTGCAGGAACAGCGAGGTAGATTAAGCAAGGCAGAATACAATAAGTTATCCGTAAAACTGGAGTTACAGGCGGATTTTCTGGCTGGTGTTTGGGCAAATCATGCCAATAAAATGGAAAAAATACTCGAGCCAGGTGATCTGGAATCAGCTCTTGCAGCCGCGAATGCCATTGGTGATGATAAACTTCAAAAGCAATCTCAGGGTTATGTAGTGCCTGATGCTTTTACACATGGGACCTCTGAGCAACGGATGTACTGGTTCAAAAAAGGATTTGAAACCGGAGATTTAAGCCAGGGGAAATTTGATGATATTAAATAGTTGTCTGACAAGTGGAGGCCAAAAACTATCCACTTGTCACAACTGAAGCTATTTTTCTTCGGACTCTCCCGTGCTGTCTGATCTGGCAGTTATTGTATTGATTGCGAGGGTATGATATGGAATTGCAGCGGTGTTATATTGTTGCGGCGCTTAAAATACATGTGGTAAATTAATTACCGTATAATAACCTTTGATACGTAGCTTTTTGTTTTTGATTCAAATTTTAGCAAATAAATACCCGGCTTCGTAGTGCCGGTATGAAGCTTGATATCAGCTTGTTGATTGACGGATTCAAGGGCGAGTAAATTTCCCGCCAGACTCCATAAACTGATTTTCCCAGTAGATGGTTGTACAAACCGGACTATAATTCCTTCCTGGCTCACAGACGGATTGGGATACACGGTGAACATTTTGCTGACTTCCTGATGCGTACCAAGAACAATGTCAGTCATGATTTCTGCATAACCAAATTCAGCTGATTCTGCTTTGTCGCTAACGGCTTTTAAACGGTAGTTTGACGATTGTCCGCTTGAAACCAGGTTGTCCCGATACGTTCTGGAAGAAGCTGGCAATACTGCAATGCCTCTGTAACTGGTATTAGTGTGATCTTTTCGTTCCAAAACATAGCTTTTAGCATCAGGCACTTCATTCCAGGTCAATGTTACATCGCGGTTAGTACCTGGCTGAGCATCCAGTACAGGAGTGTCTAACGCGTTCCCAATCGATACATGAAAAAAAGAAAAAGCTCTCATGCCGAGCTTGTTTTTTAAATAAGGACCAGTATATCTGAAATAGGGTGGGCTGGCTTCTATATAGTTGGGAAGATAGTTAAATTCCTTTGCCGATTGGCCGCCTTTTAATTCAAGAATAATACGATTACCTTCTGCTGTGCCGGACAACACGGCTCCGGCATTATCGTTGAGATAAAAGAAATCCTTCATGTGCAGCGTCACATCGGAATGATCTGGTTTGTATGCTTCGGGATATACGAGTTCCTGGCCCTCATCAAAAGCGAGGATTAATCTGTCATTCGCAAGGCTACTGTAAAATGCCTTCCGGACATCTGGTGAGTTGATATTGAGCGTATCCGTTAGTTGGTAGAAATCTCTGGCGATCAGACGGGCTACCTCCTGTCCACTCTGGATATTGCCTTCCCTGGAGTAGTGGAGTCCGTCAAATCCGGTAGTTCCTACACTCGCGATCGATCGTACATCCGGATAGATTTGTGGTAGCCTGCGCTGATAGTCCCTGACAATTGCACCTATCGGGGAATTGTAATAAATGATATCAATTTGAAATACATACAGATTTTGAAGATTGGGATAATCGGTATACAGGTTTTTTCTAAACAGATCGAAATAGCCTTCCCAGTTGGATCCTTCGTGATATGCCTCTGTTTCACCTTGTCTGAAAACAAGTCCGCGCACCGCTTTGGTCAGTCCTGCTTTTTGAACCCTGTACAACATCCGCCCATAACCATTATTCGGATCAGCGGGGTTCCCTGATGTGCGTCGGGAATGGGCTTCGGCAGATGACCAGTGAAATCCACCATTGATGAGACAGTTGGGAATCCCAGATACTTCTACCAGTTGCCTTTGTATTTCCAATCCCATGGTTCCCACCAGGGATCCTGAATTTTCCTGATTGGACAGTGCCCAGAGAGTATCGGCAGGATTATAAGGATCCGTGTTTAAGTTGCCGGTTATTTTTCCAAACGATCTGCAATACTTGCTTGTTTGCTTTTCAGTAAAGAAACCGGTGGAGTTGGATTGTCCCGTTAGCAAGTACGCATCTCCACTTACAATATTCTGCCGGTCAGCGATCATCGTTGAGTCACCAGGTTTACAAGCGTAAATCTTGAAACGGTAATCTGCCAGTTCTGCTTTGATTTTTGCTGTAGTACTGAAGCCCCCACCTGCACTGTAGCCAATCGCGGCACGCAGATATTTCACCAGTACTTCGTTACGATACACCATGACAGACATGTAGCTGTACTCAGGCAGATCAACCGTACCCGATACAGATACGTCCGCTTCGTCCTTAATATCACGCGGATACAACTGGTAGTTTTGTGGTATTGTATTAAAATTTACAAAGCTTATTTTTTCAGCACGTACACCATCTGAGAAATTATGAAAGCAGCAGAACGCAGTAAGCAGAAAAAAAATCTGATTGAATACTCCGGAAAACTTCGATTTCATGATGGCCTGTGAGAAGACTGATAAATAGAAATGTGAACTGAAAGACAGGATAGTGTCAAATAATTATTCCGGCACTTCCTTATTGATCTTTTCGTGTGCTTCTTCCAGTTCTTCATGATCAGCTTCAGGCTCTTCCTGCTGGTCGTCTGCCTGCTCTTCATACTGCAATGCGATGTAAATAGGAAAATGATCTGAATTGAAATTTTCTAATCGCCGCATCGTAACCAGCTTAAAATCAGTACTGCAGAACACATGATCCAACGGGAATCGCAGAAATGGGTATTTCGCATGAAAGGTATTAAAGAATCCTCTTCCTATTCTTGGATCGAGTGTCCCGCTTATTTTAGTAAACAACTTGGTAGTATGAGACCATGCCACATCATTAAGATCACCAACTACGATAGTGGGGCCAGGATTTTCTTTTACTTCTTTGGCTACCAGTAACAATTCCTTATCGCGCTCAGTTGCATAGAGGTTCTCCCCGGGCACTGGTGGAGTAGGATGTACACAGTGTAAGGTAATATGTTTTCCTGATAGAAGTTCTACTTTGGTTGTGATTGAAGGAATTTCATCGTCAACCAAATAACGCACTTCGGGATTGACCAGTTTGAGCTTTGAGTAAAGCAGCATTCCGTATGTATTTTCAATAGGGATCAATACCTGGTGAGGATATTTTTCTTTCAGTTTCTCAGTGCCCTTGTACCAGTATTGATCCGTTTCTAATAAAAGCACAATATCAGGATCATTCTTTTCAATCATGCTCAGGCAGCCAACCGTATTCTTATTGTCCTGATACACGTTTGAAGAAATAATACTAAGCTCATTCTTATGGTCTGTAAAGGACCTTTTCAGCAGTACTTTTTTTGCAAGAAAAGAGAAGGGGTATATCTGGTAGATCAGATAAAAGCAATTGATGATCAGGGCTGCGAAAATGGCTATTTCAAATGGCTCCTTTACTTCGAAATAAAATGAATAAAGGATAATGACAACCAGATTCAGAAACAGTTTCTGCAATCTTGGGTAGTCGAAGACTCGGAATGTCCAGTAATCATTTCTGACCAGAGGCATCAGTGAGAAAAGAATAATCAGGCCCGAGAAAACTTCCAGGGAGAGCTTTAATGACTGCATGTAACTATTTTAGTTTTTGTTTTTTTACTCCCGTTGTAGTAATCTTCACAGGATTGATTAAGCCTTTTTCGTTAAAGGTCATGACATCAATACAAGTTTCACGATGATTCCCATCTGTTTCTGTAAGTGGGCGGCGGTGATATACAATATAATACTGGTCTTTTCCCGGACCTTTGATAACTGAATGGTGACCTGCTCCTCTGGCCACGGTAGGATCCTGTTGCAGTATTCTGTCAATCCTTTTGAAAGGTCCGAAAGGTGAATCCGCAATAGCATAAGCTACAGAATAATTCGGGCCCGTCCATCCTCCTTCCGACCACATGAAGTAGTACTTTCCATCACGGATAAACATGAATGGCCCTTCCACATAACCTTCCGGAGTAACCTCTTTAAAAATACTACCATCTTCAAAAGGGATAAAACCTGTAAAATCATCATTCAGCTTTGCAACATTACAGTGTTTCCATCCACCATAATAAAGGTAATGCTGTCCGTCTTTATCCTTGAATACAAACTGGTCAATTGGCTGCGCACCGTTATGGAACTTGTCGATCAGTGGTTTGCCCAAATAGTCTTTGTACGGTCCTTCAGCCTTGTCGGCTACCGCTATACCTATACCTCCTTTTTCCTGATCATTCTGAATATCATTGGCTCCGAAGAAGAAAAAATATTTGTCGTCTTTTTTGATGATGGATGGAGCCCACATCGCACGTTTTGCCCATTTTATAGCTGAGGTATCCAATATAGATGCATGCTTTTTCCAATTGACAAGATCTGTAGATGAAAAGGCATCAAAGTGAACCTGCTTGTTATACGGCGCCGAAAAAGTAGGATATACCCAGTATTCTTTTCCAAATACGATAGCCTCAGGATCAGCATACCAGCCGGGAAAGATAGGATTGCCTGATGTTTCTTTTTTCTCCTTCTGAGCAAAAACAGGTTGAAGACTCAAAAGGGCCATGGCTGCGACAATACATTTTTTCATGGTGTTAAATTAAAATAAATATAGGTTAATTGGTTTAGTATTCACCAGCAGATCCTCCTCCGCTGAATTTGCCGCTTCCACCAAACTTATGGTCTTCTCTGACAGGAACATCACTTAAAAATTCAGAAGCAATTATAGTTTGTATGTACAGAGATGCAGACGCGTTTTCTTCGGGATGATCGCTGATGCCGAATTTAGGCTTTTTCAGATAATGTATACAAAGTGCAGATAGGGTAATCATTACGATGCCAGCCAGAGCAATAACCTGTGAAGCTGGAAGAAATTCGGAGTAATAATAGCATGTGAATGCGCTAAAAGCGAAGGCTAGCAAACCTGTTACAAGGAGAATACGATTCTTCCTTCGAAGTCCAAGAAATAAAAATAGTAATGGGACAGCTAATGTAAATATATAAAACAGAATGGCGAAATCTATTTGCGGGCTTTCCGTTCCGTGCAGATCATTAATGAATGCATTTGCTTCCCGCACCACGTAATAGTTACCACTAAGATATAGCAGTAGCAACGCGATAAATTCTATTAAAATACGACTTTGCCGGTAATAAATGTCACGTATTTTCCGAACAAAAAAGTATATACTGGTCGACATAACCATGATGGCGAAAGGTAGTAACATGCGTCCGGGTACTGATTTCATAATCAGGCTCATAACAAGGGTATATACGCTAATCAATATGCAAATCGCAAGCAATGAGTCGGCATAACGATAAAATGCTGGCACAAGCATCAATAAGGCAATTATACAATACTGCCATATTTCCAGCCCGTTCTCGTAATGAAGTATTGCTGGAACAAACAAACAGATCAGTCCCGAGTACAATAGTGCATTGTCTGCTCCGGAATGGTATAGCTTCTTTTGCTTGATCATATATTCCAGACTCACAAAAAAGACAATTCCGGAAATTATGATCGGAATGATAAAGGAATCTCCTGAATCCATCCCAAAAAGTAAAGTAATAAAACTCACAAAAAATGCGCTGGCTATGCTGGCAAACAGGAAAAGTCCTATTCGTACAAATAAACTCGGAAGATAGAATTGCTGAGGAAACTGCGTGCAAATTTGAGCAAACTGCGCTTCTGAAAGCAATTTCTCTGACATCCACCGTTTGCATTGGTTTTGCAGGTAGAGATTGTTTATCCAGGTTTGCTGATATGCTCTTTTCATTTTCCAGTTCCTAGAATTTTCTTGAAGTTCAAAAGAAAGATCAGCGTTCCGGCGCTGGAAACGAGCATATACAGCACACCGAACATGCCGATCATCACATCAGGAGTGATATGGAAAAAGGCATAACTAATAGCTATATAGCCATAAATAACACCCATCACTAAAAAAATGGCAACCTGATCTTTACGCGCAGTTTGTATCAGATAGAATGATAGGGCTACCGAAATGATGAAGTATATAATCCAGGGAGAATGGTTAAACATTCCCGCAATAGTAGCCGCTGCGGCAAGATTTGCTCCAAACAACGTATACGTAAAGCTAAAATGACTTTTAAGCTGCTTTAATTCAGACAACTTGCCTATTAATGAAAGAACCAGGCCCAATGCGATAGCTGATATCAGCAAACTTTGGTTGGTGAAGTCATTGCCGCGTAGAACAGAAGTAGGGGAGATGGTGAGTCCTAGCCAGGACGCAAGTCCTGTTAGTGCCATAGATAACACGCCTAAATGATCAAAGCGATAAGCAATAAGAAAAAAAAGAAACGTTGGAACAGCTACTGCCAGTCCATAGCTGGTTCCGAATAATGTATATTGATATTGAACGTAACCTTCCAGAATCAGAAATAAGCTACATGCGGTCAACAGGCTATAGTCGGCCAATTGGTTTTGTGGATTTACCTTTGACCAGGAAAAACCACAGCGATGCCTCAAAGCATGAGCAAAAAATACAACACACAAAATTGCCAGTAATGCGATGATGACCTGATGACCTATGCTATCAATGTTGTCATACACGATGACTCCGATGCCTGATGTAAAGAGCACTATGCCGAGATACAATATACTGCGAAGCTCTTTGTAGACGGAAAAAGGGCGTGAATTCAGGAATTGGGATATAAGCCCTTCTTGCTGTTTCGATATGATTTCACTGTTGCGAAGTTGCCTGAGTATATCGTTACTGGTCATGTTCCGGATAGTGGATTTGGACATACTGTAAGATATTACTCTTTCGCATAAATTTCTTTTTGTTAAAATCGTAGAATGAAGTCTTCTTTTACCTGTTCTTTTCTGAAAAAAACCAGACCAATCCAAAACAAATCTACAGTAAGGGTAACCTGAGGATGCGCTTTGATATGGCTCCAGGCCATTGTCATCTCATCAGACCAGTAGATATCATCAAATATAAACAGGCTGTTATTATGCGCATAAGGCAAGCATTGTTCAAAGTACCTTACTGTAGGCTCAAAGCGGTGATTGGCATCAAAGTAGGCATAGTCAATACCATTGGAAAAGCTCTTAAGCGTTTCAGGTAGCGTTTGATCAATGTTTCCTACCACAATTTCTATGTTATCCCTACCTTCATTCTTGAAGTTTTCACGAGCAACCTGAGCCGTTTGCGGACACCCTTCAAATGTAACAATTCGAGTTTGCGGACTCGCTTTTGACATATATAGCGTGGTGAGCCCCAACGAGGTTCCCAGTTCGAGAATATTGCCAGGCTTGAAACGCTTGATAAGACGATAGAACAACCGTCCAAATTTTTCAGGTTTTTCAGCGTTTTTGGCAATGGTTTTCAGTTTTCGCGTGTTAGACTTATTGATACGAGAACCCGCCCCGAGATCTAAAATTTCAATCTCCTGTTCAGAACAAAGTAATTTTTTTCTTAATATCTGCAGGCTGGTATAATCAGTATTTTTGTCGTTTTTGACCGCAATGACGTTCTTGTATAATTCAAACAAAAACGGGGAATGTATGGCATGTTCGTTACCGGAACGAAACAGATATTTGATATAAGAAGCAATCAATTCGTCTTAATTTATAGCAATTTAAAATCTCTTGGTTGGATCAGTTCAATCTGTAAGGTACAACCAGCGAAAATGCAGGTATAATCACTCTGAATTGTTTACCATCTATAATTCGCTCCATCAGATAAGTTCCGGCCATTTTACCAATATCAGTTCTTAAATTGCAGCCGGATACATAGTCATGTACATCGCCGGGTTCCAATATAGGCTGTAATCCTACAACACCTTCACCTTCCACCTCCCTCACAGAGGCGTTCGCATCGTAGATCAGCCAATGGCGGCGTAAAAGCTTTACGGTATGTTCACTACGGTTCTCAATCATGATTTTATATGTAAACACGTAGTGCTCCTGCCCAGGATTAGAGTAGTCGGGCTGATATTCTGTCAGTACGGTGACTTTTACACCTTCTGTAACTTTTGAAACCATAAGAATCAGGTGTTGTGTTTGTACTTGTGTAAGTACCAGTTTTTGACCATAAATACTCGTACCAGACGAAAATAGTCATCATTTGCTGACAAAACCAAATCAAAAGATATTAATTTGGTTTTTAATTTAAACTCAATTGGATGGATGTAAAAATAGAGGAATCGTGGAAAGAGCGTCTGGCGCCGGAATTTGAAAAGCCTTATTTTCAATCTTTAGTCACTTTTATAAAAGGGGAATATGCTACGAAGCAGATTTTCCCGCCGGCCAAGCAAATATTTAACGCGTTCAATCACTGTTCATTTGATAACTGTCGCGTGGTTATTTTGGGCCAGGATCCTTATCATGGAGCTGGCCAGGCTAATGGACTGTGTTTTTCGGTCAATGATGGGGTCAGGATACCACCTTCGCTTGTAAATATATTTAAAGAAATTCAGCAAGATTTGGGTAAGCCTGTTCCGTCAACCGGGAATTTGGAAAGATGGGCTTCGCAAGGTGTACTATTGCTCAATGCTACACTCACAGTTCAAAGCGCGGCAGCAGGATCACATCAGAACAAGGGCTGGGAGAAATTTACTGACGCAGTGATTACTTGTATATCCAAAGAAAAGCAAAACGTTGTATTCTTGCTTTGGGGGAAATATGCTCAGGATAAAGGCGCAGTCATTGAGGAGAGCAAACATTTTGTACTTAAATCGCGTCATCCATCACCTATGTCTGCTAATGCAGGAGGATGGTTTGGCAATCATCACTTCAGCCTGGCTAATCAATATCTGGAGCAACACGGATTAAAGCCCATAGAGTGGTAACGAAAAAAAGAGTCGGGAAGCCCGGCTCTTTTTCTAATTTTCACTCCTATTACTATTTATTTTTGAATATTGGAATTAAGCTCTAAGACCTTGTCCCAATTAGCTTCATTTACCTTTATAAATTCTTGACGGTCTGTATCTGTAACATATTCGTCGGCACTCTCCTTCGTGCGGAAAGTAAGATAATGCACTACGTCAAACTGCTCGCCATCCGCTTTACTTTTTTCAACTTTCCCAGCAGAATAAGCAACTACATCTTTTACGTTGTTCTTCAATGTTGCGAAGTCACGCATATGCTTTTCAATAGTTTCACCGCTTGTCCCTGGTTTAAATTTAATACAAACCACACGTTGGATTTCAGCAGGTTTATGCGGAACGTACGCACCGTAAATTACCAGCATAAACAGGGACAGGGCAAAAACGGGTATTAGATATCCTATTGTTTTATTACGAGGTTTCATTTTTATTTTATCTGTGTATAGCCAAAGTTGATTTTGAGCCAAACAAAAGTAAATATAAAAATTTAATTGTACTATTTTTATAATAAATATAATATATATTGAAAAATCAAGTCATTTTAGAATTATATTTTTTTAAAATAGGATATGTAGAAATAATATTTTGTTTCATTTATCGTCCCACCTTTGGCAGTTACTGGGATTTTGGATGTCAAATCAACACAGCACAGTGTCATTTTTTGTTGTTTGGATAAATACATGTTTGAAGATGTTCTCTTCTGTTACTTTTTATGCACGATTCTGTATAAACATTGCATTTGGCTCTGAATGTCAGTTCGAAATTTTATACTGAAAGCGATTTTGGCATCATTAAAAATATTTTTGAAAAAGACGGTTATTTTCGGTGTATTCGTAAGTTTCTGCTGCTCATCTGCCATGAAACGACCGAATTGGGGCTTCTGGGCTCACAAGCGGATCAATCGTCTGGCTGTATTCCGTCTTCCGATTGAAATGCAGTATTTTTATAAAACTCATATTGATTATCTTACGGAAAACGCCGTAAATCCAGACAAGCGAAGATATGCCGTGGTGGGAGAAGCCGAGCGGCACTTCATTGATTTGGATGTTTATGGAGATAGCGCATTACTTATTTTGCCGAAATTTTGGCAGGATGCTGTTGCCAAATTTGGAGAAGACAGTCTTCGAAGGCATGGCATCGTACCCTGGCACCTGCAAATGGCATCTTATCAACTCACCGAAGCATTCAAGGAGAAAAACGTCACACGCATACTTCGGCTGAGCGCAGATCTGGGACACTATGTTGCAGATGCTCATGTTCCTTTACACACCACACGTAATTACAATGGCCAGCTGACAGGGCAGGAGGGGATCCACGGATTTTGGGAGTCCAGATTGCCGGAATTGTTTGCAGAGAACTATCAGCTTTGGATTGGAGAAGTAAGGTATATTGACAATGTCAGCACTGATGTCTGGCGTGTTGTAGCTGAATCGCATGCCGCAAGCGATTCTGTGTTTCAGTTTGAAAGGGAACTTACAGCGTCTTTTGATCCCGATAAAAAATACACTTACGAACTAAGAAATAACGTGCTTACCAGGACTTACACCAGAGAGTTTTCGGGGCGTTTTGAGGAAATGTTGAGTGGACAGGTGGAGCGCCGTATGAAGGCGTCAGTAGCGATGGTGGGAGATATGTGGTACACTTGCTGGATTAATGCCGGGCAGCCGAACCTTATAAACTTATCTTCGTCAGCATTATCCACAAGTAAAGAAGAAGAAGAAGCCGCCGAACAACGAAGTTGGCTACAGCGGCTTCTCAAAGTCAGATCAGAAAGTGATAACTGACCTGCTATTTTAATTTTACATAAGTTTCCCGGAAGTACTGCACGCTCTTGGCTACCTCCGGACCATTGTTTTCCCAGTGATATTCATATTCGACAGAGATCGGTCCTTTGAATTTCTGACGTTTCATTTCAGCCATTACTTCATTGACCTTACTGTCACCATTTCCCCACACTACATCATAGTATTTGCCATCTGGTGTATCTTTTTTTACATCCTTGAAATGCATACCAAGAACATGTCCTTCCAGTTGTTTAAGACACTCAACCGGATCGAGGCCGGAACGAACCCAGTGGCCGATATCAGAGCAGGAACCAACAAATTTACTTCCGGCGGCATACCTAAGAACGGAATCAGGATGCCAATAGCGCGAAGGCTTCGGGTGATTATGTAGTGCCAGATTGACCTTGTACTTTTCAGCCATTGGAATAATGTATTTTAATTGATTCGGATCCGGCTCTGTATCAATATTGAGGACACCCATGTCCTTGGCAAATTCGAAAAGCTGTTTCCATTCTGCTTCGTCTTTACCTTTTACGACACCATAGGCAGTCATGGTGATACCGTGCTTTTTAAGCAAATCCTTTACCTGCTTTCTTTTGGCAGCATCCATTTTGAAATCCATTTTGCCCTCGATCCCGCCGCCAATCGTTTGTCCGGGAAAGGCCTCCACATATTTCAGACCACAGCTGTCTATTTTTTGTAAAGCTTCAGCAAAAGTGAATAATCGGAATGTATAAGATTGAGCACCTAATTTCCACCCTGCTTTATCTTCCGGATTCTTTTGTGCCATTGCTGAAATGCATAACAACGCCATGCAGCATGACAAAATAGTAAACTTAGTAAATTTCATTTTTTAAATAATTTGTGATTTAAATTCAAAAGTTCTTTTGCAAATATGTTCTACTCACCTTGTGACTTAAGAATTCGTGCTGTAACCAGTAGCTGTCCAAGATGCCGCTGAGTGTGCTCCGCTGCATGAAATATCAGTCCCAGGTGCGTGGATGGTATTTTAGCTCTCCCTACAAACCGGATCCCGGTGAGGGAATGCGCGTCGGTATGCTTTATTTGCTCCAAAGCAATGCCGATCTGCCTTTCAAAACTGTGTAGTAAGAATTGATACGAGCAATTTTCAATTGGTGCAATTCCCTCATTTTTGAGGTAGGCCAGCTGGCTATCAGAAAGCTGCTCTTGTCTCGCGTAGGTGAAAAGCCGATCTAAAACACCGGTAAGATGCTGAAGATGAAAGCCAACGGAGGCAATTCCGGCTGGTTTTTCCCAAAGTAGGTGATCAGGCAAAGTTACCTCCTGTAGTTCTTCCAAAGCTTGTAGAAGAGCATGTGCTGCAGGCTGTAACAAAGGAGGTATTTCCGGAAGCGGGCCTCTGAGCCAGACTTCGGCCTTGGACTGATTTTGCATAGCGATAGAGTTTTGCAAAGTTGATGTTAGGATTTTGTAATCACTGCTATTCTTTGTACCAATAAAAAGACAATTTTGTTCTCCTGAAAATAAAAAAGAGGAACCCGATGAAGAGTTCCTCTGTAATATATCACAAATTAAAGTCGCCTTATTTGGCAATATCAATCTGTACTGGCTTTCCTTTGATTGTATTTCCGTCCATAGCACGTAATACTGTGCGTGCATCACGTTCGGGCACATCTACAAAAGTGAATTTGTCATAAATGTCAATGGCTCCGATCGTCTTTCCAGGAATATTAGCTTCTCCGGCAATGGCTCCAACGATATCTTTTGGCAAAATGTGATCTTTACGGCCAAGGCTTAGGAACAAACGGGTCATCCCGGCTTCCGGAGTAGCAGATCCGGTACGTCTCTCTTCTCTTCCACCTTCTCTCCGTGAATCTGAACGAGGTGCAAAACGATCAGAGCTAGCACCACGACGTTCATCTCTTCCGCCTCTTTCGAAACGGCTGCCGCGATCAGCACCACGGCGATCTCCGCCACGCTCCGGGCGTTCTCCTCCGCGTCTTTCTTCCCATGCCAGGTTGCTGTCTGAATATTCGTTTTTCTGAACACCCATAATTTGCTTAGCCATCGCACCTACGATTTGCTCAGTGGAGAAACCGCTATGGTGAAGCATTTCAAGTACATCCGCGTATAAGTCAGCATCATTACTTTCTCCGATAGAAGCAGCAATTTTCTCAACGAATCGCGCTTTACGAACACCAACGATATCTTCAAAAGAAGGAATAACTCCTTTTTCGATTTTTACCTTTGTGTAGTTTTCGATAGTTTTGAGACGAAACTTTTCGTCACGAGCTACCAGAGAAAAAGCTTTTCCGGACATTCCTGCACGACCTGTACGACCAATACGGTGTACGTAATACTCTTCATCCAAAGGGATATCGTAGTTGATCACACCATCCAATCCGCTTACATCGATACCACGTGCAGCTACGTCTGTTGCTACAAGGATGGTAGTAACACCAGCCTTGAATTTGCTCATTACGTTGCTTCTTTGCTGCTGACGCAAATCTCCATGAATACCTTCTGAAGCGTATCCACGTAATTGAAGGTCTTCAACAATCTCATCCACTTTACGTTTCGTATTACAGAATACAAGAAGTGACTTCAGGTGGTACATGTCAATAAGACGAGTCATTACCTCCACTTTCGCCTGAGGCTTCACCTCGAAACATACCTGCTCTATGTTGACGTTAGTAAGTTCATTACGAACCACTTTGATCAATACAGGATCATGAAGGAAACGTTTTGTGATAGACATAATTGGTTTCGACATCGTAGCCGAGAACAATATCGTCTGACGGTCTTCCGGCATTTCTGCAAGAATGCTCTCAATATCCTCACGGAAACCCATATCAAGCATTTCATCAGCTTCGTCAAGAACCATCATGCGAACCTGGTCAAATTTTAATGTACGACGTTCCATGTGATCCATTACACGACCAGGAGTACCTACTACGATATGTACGCCTTTTTTCAAAGAGCGAATCTGGCGATCAATTGAATCTCCACCATATATGGCTTCAATTCTTACACCTCTGTGGTATTTTGCAAGACGTCCCAGTTCCTCAGATACCTGCACTGCAAGTTCACGGGTAGGGCAAAGTATAAGCGCCTGAACGGCATTATTAGCAGTATCAATTCTTTCAAGTACAGGAATTCCAAACGCAGCAGTTTTTCCCGTTCCGGTTTGAGCCTGACCAATCATGTCAGCACCACTCATTACAGCTGGAATACCTTGCGCCTGGATAGGAGAGGGTTTTTCAAAACCCATTTCAGTTAAGGCCTTAAGGGTGTTTTCTGAGAGCCCAAGATCGGCAAAGGTCTCAAAAGTTTCAATTGTTTCAGTTGTCATTCTATCTTGATTGTTATTAAATTCTTGTGAAATACATTGATTTACAGATCGTTAAATCTAAAATTCGGGTGAGCAGTCTGAAATATCAAACGCAATATGCACAGTATGTTTTCGGGTCAGCGGAAATAAGTCTTAGACTTAATGCCAGCAAACAAAAAACAGCCAGTTATTTTTTAATTCAAAAGGGGATTGCGCAAAAGCCCACCAACCACAAACAATCCGTGGGGCTCTGCATGACGAACGGTAATTACCAGCAGGACATTTTTAATGCTGGCGGTGCGTATTTGCACCCAAACCATATATGAGGCAGAGAAGCGAACGGATGTTCGTTCAAATTTTATGCAAAAGTAAGGGAAATATTTGAATATGCAACATGCAGCTAAATAAAATAGTAATATTTTTAGAAACCGGAAGGTTGCAGAGAGTCATAACGGTCGCTTCAAGATATCATTTTCGCTGCTTACTACAACGTAATGTGACTTTATGTGATTTGAGGCGTATTAAGTCCGATTTTTCCTATTTCAGGAAAACAGCGTTCAATACACAACTATATCATGAAAAAAATCATCTTAACTGCTCTATTGGTCACTGCGGGATTTGTAGCGCATGCGCAGAAAAACACGTTACTTGTATACGGGGATTTGGGTATTAATTCAGCTAAATCCGCAACCGATGTTAAAACAACCAGCTTCAAGTTAACTCCTGGCGTTGGTTACCAGTTTAACGACAACTGGACTGCAGGTGTAAATCTCCGTACTGAAAACTGGAAACAAGGAAATCCTTCTGTAAAAAGTAATGCATTCGGTGCCGGTCCCTTTGTTCGTTACGCCTATCCTTTGTCCGATGTATTTGCTGTTTACGGCCAATTTAATGCAAATGTAGTTTCAGGGAAAATAGCCGGGGTTAAGTCCAATGGCTTTCAGGGAGAATTGTTTCCTGCAATTGGTGTTAACATGAAGAACGGATTTGCACTGAACTTTAATTTTGGAAGTCTGGCATTAAATACCAGTAAAGTGAAAGGTGCTTCATCGGGAAGTTCTCACTTTGGTCTTCAATTTGGTAGTGGTGCAGGCGTCGGAATCTCCAAAAACTTTGGTTTATAGAGCCTAAAGATTATAATCAATAAGCCGCCCTGTACAAAATGCAGGGGCGGCTTATTCATTGTTTTAAATATAATTAAAGAACCTCACTGACATCAGAGTAAGGGAGGTTCCATGCATCTGATACACCTTTGAAAACGATCTTTCCACTTACCACGTTCAAGCCTTTTTTAAGTTCCTCATTGCTGGCACATGCAGTTCTCCAACCTTGGTTTGCTAACTGAATCGCATAAGGAAGCGTCGCATTTGTGAGTGCCAATGTAGACGTGTATGGAACCGCACCCGGCATGTTGGCCACACAATAATGTACCACACCGTCCACTTCATATATAGGATCTTCATGTGTGGTAGCATACGAAGTTTCAAAGCAACCTCCCTGGTCAATTGCCACGTCGACCATTACTGTTCCCGGCTTCATTAATTTCAGCATATCACGGGTTATTAGAGAAGGAGCTTTTGCGCCCGGTATCAATACGCCACCAATGATCAGGTTGGTGCTCTGGATCATTTCGCGGATGTTGTATTCATTGGACATGACGGTATCTACGTTGGCTGGCATAATGTCTTCCAGATATCTCAATCTTGGAAGGCTGATATCCATAATCGTAACATTTGCACCCAGACCAGCAGCCATTTTCGCAGACTGTGTTCCTACGATTCCGCCTCCCAATACCAACACATTTGCAGGCTTCACACCAGCAACTCCTCCAAGAAGGATTCCAAAGCCTCCCATTGGTTTTTCAAGGTATTTCGCTCCTTCCTGAATTGCCATGCGTCCCGCCACCTCACTCATCGGCACAAGAAGGGGTAGGCTTCTGTCTGTTTTTTCGACTGTTTCATAAGCAAGGCAAATGGCCTTACGCTCAATCATTGCTTTGGTAAGAGCTTCTGAGGACGCAAAATGGAAGTAGGTGAAAAGAAGTTGGTTTTCTTTAATCAGCGGATACTCCCTTGCAATAGGCTCTTTTACCTTTACAATCATTTCTGCGATTGCATAAACTTCTTCAATGGTTGACAAAATGACAGCTCCTGCATCTGCATACTGCACATCAGAAAAACCGCTTCCACTACCCGCTTCGCTCTGAACATAAATAGTATGTCCGTTTTTAATGAACTCAGTAACACCGGCCGGAGTTACTGCCACACGATTTTCATTGTTTTTAATTTCTTTGGGTACGCCAATAATCATTGGAAAGAAGTTTTAGGCTTGAAATAGAGTATTATTTATCCCAAATTTACTTGATTGCGGAAAATGATCCTTCAAAATCGCCGTTGAATAGAAAACAAAACTATTTTTTCTGATTTTTGTGGAAAAATATTCTCCTAGGCTTGTTGCTGTGGATTTCAGACAATAAAAAATACTTTATGCAACCGGACGCCACCGATAAAAAAATATTGGAATTGTTGCAGGAAAATGCACATATGACCATCAAGGAGATTGCCAGCATAATCAATTTGTCGGTTACGCCGGTTCACGAAAGAATCCGTAAAATGGAGCGTGAGGGATTTATTGAAAAATATGTGTGTTTGCTCAATAGAAGGAAATTGGGCAAATCTTTATTGGTTTACTGCCATGTCACATTGGACAAGCAGCGGAAGGAAAGCTTCGAAGAATTTAATAAAGCTATTGCCGGAATGCCTGAAGTATTGGAATGCTCTGTCGTATCCGGCAATTTTGATTATATGCTGAAAGTCGTCGTAGCAGACTCCGAAGATTATAATCAATTCTATCAGCTTAAACTTTCTGCCTTGAGTAGTGTGTTACATATTAGTAGTTATTTCGTTATATCCGAAATAAAGCATACTACCGGTATACCTGTAAGGTAGATAACTAGATATAAATAAGTTCAGTAGGAGTTATATTAGCAGATTACTAAGCCTGTTAATAGTTTCCCTAATATTCGATTAAAAACTCAGCCATTAGCTAACTGCTAACAGCTAAAAGCTATTACTGATGAACAAAAATTTTAAGGATGGGTTGAATCTGATGTCAAAAGTAACGCCACGAAGGGCTTGGAATGCAATTCAGATTTTAAGTAGTTATTTTTATTCAAAGGCAACAAAGCAACCGGTTCACTGGGGAATGCCCATAGCGATTTCATTTGAACCTACCACCTCTTGTAATTTACGTTGCCCGGAATGTCCCAGTGGATTAAGATCTTTTACAAGACCTACCGGAATGATGGAGGAGAAATTGTATAAGAAAACGATTGACGAACTTGCCGACCGGCTGCTTTACCTCATTTTCTATTTTCAGGGCGAGCCGTATCTTCATCCCAAATTTTTCGAGCTGGTCAACTACGCGCACAAAAAGGGTATCTACACTGCCACATCCACCAATGCACACTATTTGACAGATGAGAAGGCGAAGAAAACAGTTGAGTCGGGTCTGGACAGAATCATTATTTCGATTGACGGAACCACGCAGGATGTTTACCAGCAATACCGAATCGGAGGAAATTTGGATAAGGTGCTGGAAGGAACACGGAATATCATCAAATGGAAGAAAGAGCTGAAGTCCGGTACACCACATGTTATTTTTCAGTTTCTGGTTGTGAAGCCTAATGAACATCAGATAGAGGATGTGAAAAAGCTGGCCCTGGATATGGGCGTGGATGAAGTAGGATTAAAAACCGCCCAGATTTATGACTATGAAGAAGGATCGGATCTGATACCTACCATAGATAAATATTCGCGTTACAAGAAGAATGATTCGGGAGGGTTTTCAATTAAAAACAAGTTTGTAGATCATTGCTGGAAAATGTGGCATTCCTGTGTCATTACCTGGGATGGCGCTGTTGTTCCCTGTTGCTTTGATAAAGATGCCGAATACAAACTTGGTGATATGAAGCAAGAGACCTTCACGCAGTTGTGGAAAGGGAAAAAGTATACTGATTTTCGTGCGTCCCTGATACGCTCCCGTTCGGAGATTGAAATGTGCAAAAATTGCACCGAAGGAACCGAGGTTTGGGCGTGAAACACTCCCTTTTTTTCTCCTTTAAGAAATTTTAATTAAATAATAATATTTATCAATTGGTTGATTTTAAGTATCTTAAATCATTTTATTGAAACTCCGTGGAACATTTTTTGGTGGTTTGCCCTGAATAGTGGAAATTTGAATCGGGTAACTCACATGAATACATGGGCAAAGTAATTGCAATCGCAAATCAAAAGGGTGGAGTTGGCAAAACCACCACTGCTATTAATCTGGCTGCTAGTTTGGCGGCACTTGAATTCCGGACACTGCTGATTGACGCAGATCCTCAGGCAAACTCGACATCCGGGCTGGGATTTAATCCGCAGGAAATGGAAAACAGTATCTACGAATGCATGGTAGAGCAGGCTAAAACAGCAGATATAATTCTTGAAACAGATTTTCCAAATCTGCATCTTTTACCTTCACATATTGATCTTGTCGGAGCTGAAATAGAAATGATCAATCTAAAAAATCGTGAGCTCAGGATGAAGGATGCGATAGCCGAGGTAAGAGATAATTATGATTTCATAATCATCGACTGTTCGCCTTCTCTGGGGCTTATTACTATAAACAGCCTTACAGCTGCCGATTCGGTAGTCATACCAGTGCAATGTGAATATTTTGCATTAGAAGGACTTGGTAAGCTGCTTAATACGATAACAATTATCCAATCAAGATTAAATACAGGACTTGTTATTGAAGGAATTCTTCTGACGATGTACGATTTACGTCTTCGTCTCTCCAATCAGGTTGTTAATGAAGTGACAAGTCACTTTGAATCTTTGGTTTTTAATACGATTATTCCGCGTAATGTAAGGATTAGTGAAGCTCCCAGTTATGGAATTCCTGTAATGGCGCAGGATGCGGACAGTAAGGGTGCGATAAGTTACCTGAACCTGGCACGGGAAATTCTTACTAAAAACGGATTGCTATCTTCTGACAGGCATTTGGGAGTTAATTGATAGGGAACAGGTTAGCGGATAGCGCAAATGGATGCAACAAATAAGAATAAAAGAATGACTGGCCTTGGCCGGGGTCTGGGAGCACTTTTGCAGGACTCTGAAAAGGTTAATACACCACGTGCAACTACTTCCAGACTTGCTGTCACCGATGTGGTGGGTTCGATGAGTGACCTGGATATCACAACGATTGAAGCAAATCCTTATCAACCACGTACAAGTTTTGATCAGGAAGCTCTGCAGGAATTAGCTGATTCTATACGAATTCAGGGGATCATTCAGCCAATCACAGTTCGTAAAATTGGTGAGGATTCGTATCAGCTTATATCAGGTGAACGACGTTTACAGGCCTCACGATCTATCGGACTGGCAAGTATTCCCGCTTATGTGAGGACTGCAGATGATCAGCAAATGCTTGAAATGGCGTTGATAGAAAATATTCAACGTGAAAATCTCAATTCTATAGAGATTGCATTGAGCTATCAGCGGTTAATTCTTGAATGTAATCTGAAACAGGAGGAGTTGGGTATACGGGTAGGTAAAAACAGAACAACGGTTAATAACTATATCCGGCTGCTTAAACTTCCACCCGTGATTCAGGCGGCATTACGAGATAATCAGATCAGCATGGGACATGCCAGAGCGATTATTACAATTAACAGCGATATGAGCCAGCTGAAAATCTTTAATAAAATCATTGAAGAGGGCTGGTCAGTGAGGAAAGTGGAGGAGGAAGTTCGCAAGCTGGGTATGCTCAGCGCTATCACTGAAGAGCCTAAGAAACCGGTTCCGGCTAAACAGGAATTTAAGACATTACAATTTCAGCTGTCTTCGTTATTTGGCGCAAAGGTGTCTGTAAAAAGTGATAATGGTAATAGAGGTGAGATTAAAATACCATTTGAATCCAAAGAAGAGCTTGAGAAAATATTGGAAACACTAAAATTTGAAGGGAGAGCTTGAAAAAGTGGTTTTTGTTAATGGCAGTGTTGTTAGGACCTTTGGTAGGGATGAGTCAGAAAACAACGTTAGACACTGTTAAGACCGTTCCCCGAACAGTGGCTGTTTCGGATAGTGCTGTTGTGGCAGTTGTAGATTCACTATTAGGGAAAAATGGGAAAAAGAAATTTATGCCTAATCCTAAACTAGCTACACGTCTGGCACTTATACCAGGAGGCGGACAGGCCTATAACAGAGATTACTGGAAATTACCTATTATTTATCTTTCTATTGGAGGAGGAGTATATGCATGGAATCTTAATCGGTTAAAGTACAATGATTTTCTATCTGCCTACGAAGAATTCTATATCCTGGATGTACCAAAAGACCACGCTGATTATGGTACATTAAAGCCGGATATGCCGACAACAAGTGTGAGAGTCAGAAACTTGTTCAACACAGAAAGTGAAATGCGTACGGCAACGAAGGACCAGATTGAAAGACAAAAGAACTATTGGCGAAGAAATAAGAACCTGTCTATCATTGTAGCCGGCCTTATTTATTCGTTAACTATTATTGAGGCGAACGTAGCGGCGCACCTGAAAACGTTTGACTTGTCTGACGATCTTTCATTAAGAGTAGAGCCCAAGATCAGTCAGCCCATGATGAGGGAGCCAACTCCCGGGTTAAGACTGGTATTCAATATCAAATAGGAAGTATACGGTTTATTAATCAAGTAAATAATGCCGAAGCTAAATGTGCTGCGGTTCAGATCGAAAAAATGAAGATATTACTGCTTGGCTACGGCAAAATGGGCAAGACAATCGAGAAGATTGCACTGGACAAAGGACATTTAATTGTAGGTAGAATTGACGTTCAGAATAGAGCAGACATGGATCAGCTCACCGCAGATGATGTGGATGTTGCTATAGAATTCAGCTCACCTGAGTCTGCTTATGCAAATATAAAGTACTGTCTTGAAAAAGGTTGGCCTATTGTAAGTGGAACAACCGGATGGCTGGAGCACCGCTCCGAAATTGAATTATTGTGCCAGGAAAAGGGCGGTGCATTCTTTTACGCATCTAATTATAGTATCGGCGTCAACTTATTCTTCCGCTTAAACCGGCAGTTGGCCAGACTGATGAATGGGCAGGGCTATACTGCATCCATGACAGAAATTCACCACATCCACAAATTAGATGCCCCAAGTGGTACAGCTATCACGCTTGCAGAGGGAATTAGCGAAGAAGCAAATACAATCGAAGGTTGGAAATTGGCTCCTGAAGAAGCTAATGGTTTTATCTCCATCACTGCCGAACGTGAAGGAGAGGTGCCGGGTACTCATATTATTAAGTATGATTCTCCTGTAGATAGTATTGAAATCTCTCATACAGCTCATAACAGGCAGGGATTTGCTTCCGGTGCAGTTGTATCTGCTGAATGGCTGGTAGGTAGAAAGGGAGTTTTTGGTATGAATGATCTTCTGAGTAATCTTGATTAGCCACCAACGTTCATAAAAAAATCACATGTCTATTAATAAAGAACTTACCTCTAATCCCGTGTCACAAAAAAAACAAAAATCTGCTGTCAGAGAATGGTTTGACTCTGTACTTTTTGCAGTTGTAGCTGCCACCCTGATCCGCTGGTTGTTTTTTGAAGCCTTTACAATTCCTACTCCTTCTATGGAAAACAGTCTGTTGGTAGGAGATTTTCTATTTGTGAGCAAACTGCATTATGGTACTCGCACGCCGAAAACGCCTCTTCAGGTGCCACTTACGCACCAAACGATCTGGGGTACTAATATTCCTTCTTACACGGATGCGATTCAATTGCCTCAATATAGATTGCCAGGATTTAGTGAGGTAAAAAGAGGTGATGTGGTTGTATTTAACTATCCTCCTGAACTGCAACATCCTGTTGATTTGAAGACCAACTATATCAAACGTTGTGTGGGGTTGCCCGGTGATAAAATAGAGGTGCGAGACTTACAGGTTTATGCCAATGGTGTTGCTATGGAAAATCCTCCAAGAATGGAGAATGAGTATTTTATCGCGACAAGTACCGCTGTTAACGAAGAAAAGGTGTTTAAAGAGAATGGTATATCGGAATACAATGCTTACACCGAAACTTTCAATGATACGATCGCTACCAACGATCAAAACGGATATATCGTTTTTACAACGGAAGAAATTGCTGAAAAACTTAAAAGTTATGATTTTGTAAAAAGTGTGACTGTAGTGAAATCCCCAAAGGAAATCAGTGAGCCCATGTTATTCCCAAATTCGCAGCTATTTAAGTGGAACCGCGATAACTATGGACCGGTTTCTGTACCCAAAGGAGGAGTTACTGTCAATCTGACGCCGGAGAATATAGCATTATACGGAAATGTGATCAAAAGTTATGAAGGGAATGAAGGCGTGGAGTTTGATGAGAAATCACTTAAAATTGCTGGTAAAGCTGTTACGAGTTATACTTTCAAACAGGATTATTATTTCATGATGGGTGATAACCGCCATAACTCTGCAGATTCGCGTTACTGGGGATTTGTGCCAAAGGATCATATCGTTGGTAAAGCAGTATTTGTATGGATGTCAATAGACCCCAATCCAACAAGCATTTTGCATAAAATTCGCTGGAACCGTTTGTTCCGTGTGATCAATTAAAAGAAAACAAATAAGTAATTGACAAAGCCACCATCACTGGTGGCTTTTTTTTATCTGTATATAAAGAAAAACTTTATATAAAAATTGCTGTTCTATGATGTAAAATGTAAATTGACGGAAATATGTCTAGTCCATGGAAACAGTAAGCGAGGAAAAGAAAATTGACAGGACCAAAAAGTCTGGCCTGAGAGATTGGCTGGAGTCTGTGTTATTTGCCGCTACAGCAGCCACGTTAATCAGATGGCTGTTTTTTAGTGCTTTTGTAATTCCTACACCATCAATGGAAAACAGTCTTTTGGTCGGAGATTACTTGTTTGTAAGTCGGTTACATTACGGTACTACTACACCAGTTACACCCCTGCAAATTCCGCTTACGCATCAGACGATTTGGGGGACAGAAATTCCTTCTTACCTGAGTTGGATTAAATTACCTTCTTATCGCTTGCCAGGATTTGCTGAGGTGAAGAAAGGCGATGTTGTTGTATTCAATCTGCCTGTTGAGCATCCGGATCTGTATCAGAAATTCGCAAATGTACTGTCCGGACTTAAACCTCATCCTGTAGATTTACGAACTAATTATATTAAACGCTGTGTAGCAACGCCGGGAGATACGATGCGTATCAAAAACGGACAGGTATTTATTAATGGAAAAGACCAGAAATTAGCAAACAGATTGCAGGATGAGTATTTTGTTTCAACAGACGGACCAGTAAATGAACTGAATGTTTTTAAGAAGAATGGAATAGTAGACTACGCGCAGTTTACAGAGACATTCAATGACAGTATTCAATCTAACGACGAATCAGGCTATGTTATCAAAGCAACCAAAGCTATGGTTGAGAATCTTAAAAGTTATGATTTTGTAACACGAGTAGAGCAAGTACTTATGCCGGATCATATTAAGGAGCCTTTTATCTTCCCAACCTCGGAACTCTATTCCTGGAACAAGGATCAGTACGGCCCGATTGTCATTCCAAAAAAAGGAATGACCGTTACCTTGACGCGTGAAAATGCAATTTTGTATGCTGATGTAATTACCTGCTATGAAGGAAATGATGATATTGTTATGAAGGATGGCGTAATAATGCGTCACCAAAAACCTTTGCTGCAATATACATTTAAACAAGACTACTATTTCATGATGGGAGATAACCGTCACAATTCAGCAGATTCGCGCTACTGGGGATTTGTACCGAAAGACCATATTATAGGAAAGGCTATTCTTGTATGGATGTCTATAGATCCGGACCCTATAAGTTTACTGAGCAAAATACGCTGGGACAGACTATTCAGAGTGGTCAGATAAAACTACAGCCGGAAGATTTCTTCTGGCTGTAGTTTTTGGATAAGTCTAATTGTATTTTATTCTTCCTGTGAGAAAATCAGAGCCGAGTACGGTGGAATTTGCAACGAGGCAAACACAGGGCACTGATCAAATTCACTATCATGTGTGTCGACATCGTGCACTGCAATGTTTGAGAATTCCGGATCGTATTCCTCCTTATCACTATTAAATCGCAGATGCCATTTGCCGGCTCTTGGGAATCCAACTTTGTAATCGTCAAAAGTTTCTGTAGAAAAGTTAAGCACTACAATTACATCGTCTTTGGGACCGCCTTCTGACCAACGGTGCATCACCAGTACTTTTTTATCTTCATCTGCACGAATAATACCGACATTCTGTCCTTGCAGACCACCGGTGACTCCAAACCAGTTTCGTCTCAGGTGAATTATATCACGGTGTAGCATAGCAAACCCGTGAAACTTTTCCAACCGTGTCCAATCTATAGGATCACTGTCCGAAAACCATTTATCTTCAAGCAAAGGCTGACCTTGGAAAATCATTGGGATACCTGGGGAAGTAAGTACAAGTGCCACTCCAAGAGCTGCCCGTTTTTTGGAATACCAGTTGTTTACGTCACCATCGGCAATTTCTTCAGCCACTCTGGCTTGTCCATTAGCTACTTCATCATGAGATTCGGTGTACACAATACGTTGAAATGAATCTGCATTGTACATGTTGGTAACTGCCTTAACCACACTTTCAATACTTCTGTCCTGATCATTGGCTGTGATAATGGCATCACGTACAGCATGAACAAAATCAGCATCCCATTGAGAGCCATAGCCAAGCCCTCCTTTATCGACCGAACCAGTAATAAAGTCCAGAGAATGCATATCTTCTGCAATCGTAATTCGATTAGGGAATTTTTCGCGGATGTCTTTATTAATCCATTGCATCAGCGAGATACCCTCAGGAATATCATTTCCAGGGTTGCCATCTGCTTTTACATTACGGATGTAAGGTACCATGTCCATTCTAAGTCCATCGGCCCGGTATTCGCTAAGCCACATCATGGCATTGTCATAAATGTATTGGCGTACTTCGCCTCGGCCATAGTCAGGCCTTGTATTTCCCCATGGAGTTTCGGAGCGCCAATCGTTATAGAAATAAATACCCCCGCCGTCGTTCTCCGACCAGCCATCGAATTGCCAAAGATCCATATCTGAAGGTCCGAAATGGTTGTAAACTACATCCATAATAACGGCTATACCTGCCTTATGTGCCTCTTTTATAAAGGTTTTAAGCCCTTCGGGGCCGCCGTAATCAGATTCTACCGCGAAAGGCGAAGCAGGGTTGTATCCCCACGATCGTGATCCCGGGAACTCAGAGCACGGCATAAGTTCTACTGCATTGAAACCCATTTCTTTGAGGTAACCCAGCTTTTCAATAGCTGTATACAGCGTTCCTATCTGATCTTGTCCCGGAGCATTAAATGTTCCGATATGCAATTCGTAAATGACCAGTTCGTGCCATGAAGGTATATGGAAATGATCGTCTTCCCAGTCAAAAGACTCATGTTTGTAAACAATTCCATTCCCGGCAGAATTGGTCATTTTAAGTGCATAGGGATCGTTTCTGAGGAAATTGCCAAATGGAGTTTGTAAGGCAAATTTGTATTCGTCTCCCTCTTTGGCGTTCTCTACCAGGCCTCCCCAATAACCATTATCTTCTTTCTTGAGTTGATTTACATCTTCCTTCCAATCATTGAAGGAGCCTACGACAGTAACCTGATCTGCATGTGGCGCCCACACACGGAAGAAAATACCCTCGGGATAGCATACAGCTCCCATGCCTTCAAAATGTTGTAAAGTCTCTGGTTCATTAATATCGGTGCTGTCCATATAGGCTAAGAAAAAAAATGTTATTTTTGATATTGTTACGATTTTCCTTTAAATGGCAAATGTTATGCCAGAACGTATAGCGCTTATCATGGCAATGGCGAGGTCAATCTGACAAATCAAAGCACACTATATATTATGTTATTAACAGACGCTGAGAAAATCAGTATACTTGCCCTTGTTCATACCCCATTGGTAGGAGCAGTTACCGTCCGGCAACTTATCAGTTATTGCGGTGGCGCTGAGAAAGTTTTTAAATCTGATTATAAGAAACTGATAAAAATCCCAGGCGTCGGCGACAAAGTAGCCCGGGCGATTCTTAATGGAAGTGGATTTTCTTTCGCAGAGGAGGAATTTAAAAAATGTAATTCCTCAGATACAGTACTCCATTTTTTTACCGACCCAACTTACCCGGTGCGTCTCAAGCCACTTTACGATGCCCCAATCGTACTTTATTCCAGAGGTAACTTTGATTTCAATTCGTACCGGTCAGTGGGTATTGTGGGAACCCGGCAAATCAGTGATTATGGGAAAATGGTTACGGAAATGATCATCAAGGATCTGGTCCCGTTTTCACCTTTGATCGTCAGCGGGCTCGCGTACGGTGTCGATATTATTGCACATCGTGCTTGTATTAAATATCAGCTGCCTACCATTGGTGTGATGGCGAGCGGACTTGATGTGATCTATCCTGCGGCTCATCTGCGGACTGCGAAGGAGATGCAGCTGAATGGCGGAACTGTAACTGAAAATGCTTTAGCTACAAAGCCCGATTTTATGAGATTCCCGGCGCGAAACCGTATAATAGCCGGACTGAGTGACGTGACGATTGTGGTGGAATCAGCCAGGAAAGGAGGGAGTCTGATCACAGCTGAATTTGCAGGAAACTATCACAGAGATGTATTTGCAGTGCCTGGTAAAATTGAGAGTCCCCAATCTGAGGGTTGTAACCAGTTGATCAGAGATAATAAAGCCGCTATTTTCACTTCTGTTGAAGATATGGCCACAGCACTTGGTTGGGATACTACAGAACAGAATGCCGTTACAGAAGCTTCCTCTAAGCGCGATCTCATTATATCATTTGATGGATTTACGCAGGATGAAGGCCAGGTATTAAGTCTTTTAAGACAGAAAGGTATCATGCAGGTCGACGAAATATCGTGGCAAAGTGGAATGCACCTGAATAAGCTGGCTGCCTTACTCCTTAATCTGGAATTTCAAGGGATGATCCGGTCAATGCCGGGGAAGAAGTATAGTTTAATGTAAAAGGGTAAAAAGAGGCGGGGCATATGCTGATTTTGAAACAAATTTTGTTAGTTAGCTAAAACTTATGTGAACAGCTTTATCGTATTAATTCAATAATTCATGCCCGAAAGAAAAAGCACAATTGAAATCATCAAACAAGGGGAGGGGCTCAGTATTGAGTTTAAGCGGATCATCGATAGTCCATATAAGATTGCGAAGACGATTTCGTCTCTTGCGAATACATCCGGCGGAGTATTGTTGATAGGCGTAGGTAATGATGGTGCAATTTTAGGTGTTTCTTCTGAATTGCATGAGCTGCAAAAGTTGGAGCGTGCCGCCAGCAGTCTTGTTGAACCTGCTCTCCATCTTGCCTTTTCCACTGAAATATTGGATGGAAAAAGACTACTACGTGTTGAAATTGAAGAAAGCGCGGATAAGCCTCATTACGCACTGAATGAAAAAAGTCAGCGAATCATTTACATCAGAATAAAGGATAAAAGTGTTCCTACTCCTAAATTACTCATACAAGGAGAAGGTGATGTGGATACAGAGAAATTGCTTGCTACGCGGCACGTTAAGTCATTGATCAGCTATCTGAGATCAACAGATACAGTCACAGCAAGAACCTTTTCCAGGATCATCAATATTTCAGAAAAACGTGCAGAACGCATGCTGAATGACCTGACAGGAAAGCAGATATTGCTCAAAATTAATAAGGCTAAACCTGAAACATTCAGCCTGAAATGGTCTGAATAAAAAACGGCTGATATAGATTCTATATCAGCCGAACTATGAAACTGCCGGATCTTAGTTGATTCCAACAAGTTCCAATTCAAATATTAAATCCTGTCCGGCAAGAGGATGGTTAGCATCCAGTAAAACATGTTGCTCGGTTACTTCACGAATGATAACAGGGATTACCTGACCTCCATCCTGATGCATATTGAGCGTACTACCTATTTCCAAAGGAATATCGGCAGGTATCTGAGCGCGTTCAAAATTGACAACCATGTCTTCATTTACTGGTCCGTAAGCTTCTGCATTAGGAATGTGGATCGTCTTTTTATCTCCGATTTCCATACCAGTTACTCCATCATCGAAACCTTTGATCACCTGGCCGCTTCCCAATTGAAATGCCAACGGCTCGCGGCCTTCTGACGAATCAAATAACTGACCATCCGGAAGAGTTCCTTTGTAATGTACCTGTACGTTATCTCCTGCTTGTGCCTGCTTCATCTCAAATATTCTTGTTTGGTTAAAAAAATAAGCCGGACAGGTAAAAAACTGTTCCGGCAAAAACTAATATGCTCTGGCAAAAACCACCCGTTTATTGGATGGTTTACCAGAATAAATGCAAACACCACTTTCTTCTGTTGCGTTCAATGGAATGCAGCGGATCGTAGCTTTTGTCTCTTCTTTTATTTTCTCCTCGGTTTCAGAAGTCCCATCCCAGTGCGCCAGAATAAACCCTCCCTTGTTTTCTAAAATGTCATTAAATTCTTCGAATGAGTCAACCTTGGTTGTGTTTTCTTCACGGAACGCCAGGGCTTTGTCGTATATAGCGTGCTGAATATTGTCCAGAAGATCTCTTACGAAAATAGCAATACCATCCAGGGAAACAGTTTCCTTTGTTTTAGTATCTCTGCGCGCTACTTCTACGGTGCCGTTTTCAAGATCCCTTGCGCCAATGGCCAGACGAACCGGAACACCTTTTAATTCGTATTCCGCAAATTTATATCCAGGTTTATAAGCATCGTTGTCATCAAATTTCACACTGATACCCATACCCTTCAGTTCCTTTCTAAGTTCATCTACCTTTTCGGTAATGGCTGCCAGCTGTTCTTCATTTTTGTAAATCGGGACGATGACGACTTGAATAGGAGCCAGCTTCGGAGGTAAAACCAATCCACTGTCATCAGAATGTGCCATAATGAGAGCACCCATCAAACGAGTGCTGACACCCCAGGAGGTACCCCATACATGTTCCAGTTTTCCTTCTTTATCCTGAAACTTTACATCAAATGCCTTGGCGAAATTCTGGCCCAGGAAATGAGAAGTTCCTGCCTGCAGGGCCTTCCCATCCTGCATCAACGCTTCTATACAATAAGTATCTTCTGCCCCGGCAAATCGCTCATTAGCAGTTTTTACACCTTTAAGAACCGGAAGAGCCATCCATTGCTCGGCAAATTCAGCGTACACCTCCAGCATTTGTTTGGTTTCTGCAATAGCTTCTGCGGATGTGGAATGAGCAGTGTGACCCTCTTGCCAAAGGAATTCAGCAGTACGAAGAAATAGTCTTGTTCTCATTTCCCAGCGTACCACGTTGGCCCATTGATTGATCAGTAATGGTAAATCACGGTAGGACTGAATCCAGTTTTTGTAAGTACTCCATATGACAGTTTCAGAAGTAGGACGAACAATCAGTTCCTCTTCCAGTTTTGCATCAGGATCCACGATCACACCTTTTCCGTCCGGGTCATTTTTTAGACGATAATGTGTAACAACGGCACATTCCTTAGCAAAGCCCTCTACGTGTGATGCCTCTTTGCTGAGATAAGACTTCGGGATGAATAGAGGAAAATAGGCATTGGTGTGACCCGTTTCCTTAAACATATCATCAAGGGCACGCTGCATTTTCTCCCAGATAGAATATCCGTATGGTTTGATCACCATACATCCTCTCACTGCAGAGTTTTCAGCCAAATCTGCTCTTTTAACTAATTCGTTATACCATTCGGAGTAGTTTTCACTACGTGTTGGCAGGGCTTTACTCATTCGTTGTATTATTAGGTAAATTTAAAGGAGTATAACAATATACTTCGCTTGCATTTTCAGCATTGCAAAGATAGTTTTTTATGTTAATTTTGGAATTAATGTAACCGCATAGATGTTTATTGATTGTGTGGAATAGATTTTATATGTATTTTAGCATCAGTATAAGTTTAACCCTTTTAAGCCATGATTATGATAAATAAAGCAAAATATTTGTCTTTGCTGGTGCTGTTGGGAGCTTGGGGATGTACTACCAACCAATATGTTTCGAAGTCGGGTGGTGGGTATGATGATCTTTATGGCTCAGGAGCAGGTACAGGCATCGTAACAAACGATAGAAATACATACAGGAATTCGCAGGAAGATCTGTCAAGGTCCGACAATCCTGATTATTATGCAAGTACACAGCCCGAAATGGAAGGTACTGCAGATTACTACGACGAATCTTATCTTTCATCCAGAGTCGCAACCAGATCTTTATCCGGAGACCGTGTGGGTTATAATGCCGGTTTTGCTGATGGTTACAATGAAGCCAATCGGTTTTCAAACTTTAATAACGGGTTCGGATCATTCTGGCCAGGAAGAGTCGGTATGAATATCGGGTTCGGAATGGGAAGTATGATGGGAATGGGTGGCATGTATGGTATGAATCCATACATGGGTATGGGTTTCGGTATGGGATCCATGATGGGAATGGGATATTCTCCATTCGGATTTAACAGAATGATGGCTTACGGGTATGATCCATTCATGTTTGATCAATTCGGTTACGGCGGATGGGGTTACAGTCCTTACGGATATATGGGAGGACTGGGCTACATGGGTGGAATGGGTCTTTACAACGGTTTTTATGGTGGCTACGGATATAATCCATGGGCCTTTAGCCGTCCTGTAATTGTAGTCAATAATGGTGAGCGCCGGGGAGTAAGCAGAACTTATGGTCCGCGTGTGAACGGATCCAGAGGAACGGAGCGCTACAATGCAAATTATGTAAACAATAGCAGGACTTCCTCAGGAAGCCGTTCAGCATCAGGTAGCAATGCCAGAACGTCAGGCAGAACTAACTCTGACGGAGGTACTTATTACAGTGCTCCCAGGACATCTTCTTCAAGATCTGGTGAGAGAGGTGTAACAAATGGAAGAACTGGCGTGGAATCGAATGCCCGTACTTACTCACGTAATGGTTCGGAAGGTAATAATGTTTACTATTCACGACCACGCTCAACCGGAGGTAGCAACGTTTCCGGACGTACTGCATCGGAAGGCTACAGTGCACCCCGTGCTACGCGTAGCAGTGGGTCTTATTCAGCACCAACCAGAAATCAGTCGAACTATAATAGCAGTGCGCCTGCCAGGACATATAATACAACCAGAGAGTCTTATAGTCCACCGGCCAGAACCTATAATGCACCCACTCAAAATTATAGTGCGCCGTCCAGAAGTTATAGCGCGCCATCCGGTGGTGGAGGTGGTGGAGCTTCCCGATCATCTTCGAGAGGGCCAAGATAATTTTAACCTGATATTAATTGTAATATTATCGAACCCTGCAAAATGTCATAATTTTGCAGGGTTTTCGTTTAAGTAACAGTATTTAATTTTTACTGAGTTTTAACACACCATGAAAAGATCAATAGCCGTTGGTGGCTGTATAGTTGGTTTGATAAGCGGCTACAGCGCTTTTTCACAATATGCCGGTGATGCATTTAGGTATTCGGAAATTACCCAGAATGGAACGGCAAGATTTCAGGGGATTGGGGGGAATCACGCAGCCTTAGGTGGAGATGCAAGCTCAATTGTAGGGAATCCTGCTGGTTTGGGTTTTTACAACCGTTCGGAAATTGCGATAAGTCCCGTATTTACTTCTGTAAATAATAAGACGGATTATATTGGAGATATAAACGCAACTTCCAAAGGAAAGCTCAATCTGGCAAGTCACGCATCTGCGGTTTTCACAAGTCAACCTGGTTTTCAGAGAAAATGGAAACGTTCATCATTTGGAATCTCCTATTCCAGGCAGCAATCTTTCAGAGAAGAGTACATGTTCACAGGGTTTAACCAGAACAGCGCTTATCTGAATAAGGTAGTTGAAGACGTAAACGGAAGTGGCATTACTACAAACCAATTAGAAGCCGACTTTGATGCCGGAACTTCGTCCAGTGGTCCTTTGGCATATTCTATACCTGCTGCTTATTATCAATTATATCTCATCAACCCAACCGGAGTAAATGGTCCTCCATATACAGCTCTTGATAATGAAAGCCCTTTGGAGCAGGTAGGAACCTATACAGCCACCGGTGCCAATACGCAATGGACGCTTGCATATGGAGGCAATTATGACGATAAGCTTTACGTAGGAGGATCATTAGGTATTAACAGAATACGTTATAAGTATGACCGGGTCTTAGAAGATAATTATGTGGATGGTCCGGACCTGAACTGGGTGGATCAGCATGAAGGGCTTACCGTTACAGGAATTGGTATTAATGCTACCCTGGGTATTATTTATAAGGTAAATCCACTGTTTCAATTAGGAGGTTCTTTAACCAGTCCAACATTGAGTTCTTACAGAGAAACATTTTCTCAGGCCGTGGAGGCTAACTATGTAGGTGGACAAATAGAAGGTCCGGAGGGTAACCTGATCACTCCTGATTATAACTACATACCTGTAGCGCCAAACGATTTTGAGTACCGGGTTGTAAGCCCGTTCAGAGGATCTGTTGGTGGTACAGTCTTCATTAATAACAAAGGCTTCTTAACAGGAACTTTGGAGTATGTTGGTTATGCTGGTATGAAGGCAAGCACCAGCTATCTGGACGAGGCAGGTAATAGGGATTTTAAGGATGGAACTATTCAGGAAATCAAGGATATCTACAGAAATACAGTAAATGTGAGAGTGGGTGGTGAATACAGGATAGGCAAATTCAGAGCGCGTGCCGGTGCAGGTTATATTGCTGATCCTTATGTTGACCGAGCTAATATTAACAGAAATAAATTATTGTTTACCTTGGGAACTGGTATTCGTAGTGATCGTTTTTTTGCTGACTTAGCGGGTACGCTTGCTACCTCTAAGTCTGTATATACGCCGTATGTTCTTAGAAATCCTGAAGCTTATTCTTCGGCTGTCATTTCAAACAGAACCGTCAATGTCATGCTAACTGTTGGAACTTTCTTCTAGCAGCTGTCCAGTCTGAACTTAAGAAAGAATGCCCCGGATGTAAGAAGCATCCGGGGCATTTTGCTCTATGTGGTTTACATAAAAGATGTAATCGAATTTAACAATGTATCTACATCCGTAGCTCCACGAACCGTAACATCGGCCTGTTCATAAAAATGTCGTCTCTCTTCAATTTTTTTGCTTAATTCAGCTTCTACAGAAAGAGCTCCTGAAAGGATGGGGCGGTCGTCTTTGCCATGGCTTTTAATTCTTTGAGCAAGGTCGCCGGCGGGGACGTCGAGAAAAATACTAACTCCTGTTTCCTTAATAAATTGCATGTTATCGAAGAAGCAGGGGGCTCCGCCACCGGATGCAATAACAAGACCAGAGTTTGGTTTGATCGATTTTAGCAGCCTGCTCTCTACTTCCCGGAAATATGCTTCACCTTTCTGAGCAAATACGGTGGGTATGCTGGCCTGCTGATCCAATTCAATCATTCTGTCCAAATCTACAAACCTGTAATTCAAAACACGAGCAAGCTTTTTGCCTAATGTCGTTTTGCCGGATGACATCATTCCGACAAGTATGATATTTTTCATTTTACTTCAAACTCAAAACTTGCCTGTTACTTAATCAGTTCTTTTACTTCCTCGGCAGTTGGCGTATCGTTGTAGTGCCATTTCCCTTTTACGATACCATCCTGAAGTAACCATAGTCCCGGGTTCGAACGTGAAATTGTTTTCAGCACGGTGGCATCTACAGAATAGTAAGGCATATTAAGCTGATGTTCTTTCATAAACTGTTGGATTGCTCCACTGTCGCCCGACGTCAATATGATGGGGTCTATGCCGGTACCTTTAATTTGATTGATCAGATTACTGATGTCAGGAAATGCGGCGGTGTTGATGTCAGTAAAGTTTTTGATGATCAAAAATAACTTTTTCCCCTTGAAAGACTCTTCGGTGAAATCGCCCTCATCGTTCCATACTTTGTAGTCGGTAATCTTGGGTTTGGCATCTTCATTAAGCACAACCATTTCCTTGAATTCAAGTGTGGTGTCAGTAGGATATTGCTCGTACTTGAAGGTCTTTCCGTTTTTTTCAAATATATATTGATAACGCAAAGGCTCTGAAGGTTTCATTTGAGCGGGTATGCTTGCACTAACACGATAAGGTAGCAAATCCACAATAGGCAGGTGACGTAGTGCATAAACAGCAATACCCAGAGAGGCAATTGTAGATAACATCACAATAAAGCCGGTTGGTAAAGGGGTGAATTTCTTTCGGTAATAAACGATTACGAGTATAAGTATCAGTAGGAAAATGTCTTTGCCAAACGAAGTCCAGGGAGTCAATTTTATAGCAGCCCCAAAACATCCGCAATCTGTAACTTTGTTAAAGTAGGCGGAATAAAACGTCAGGAATGTAAAGAACAGAATAATCAGAAGCAGCAGTACGGATGTAGTTCGCGGTTTATATGCCACCAGAAGCGCAATACCCAGTACTACTTCTGCTGCGCATAAGAACACTGAGAAGTACAGTGCCATGGGAATTAATGATACAAACAAATCGTGAAATGCAGGAAGATCTGTTGCAAATACTTCGAAATACTCTTCCAGCTTATACTGTGTCCCTACCGGGTCATTTAACTTGATCAATCCCGAGAAGATAAATAGTAGACCTACTATTACTCTTGATATCTGAGCAAATACTTTCATTCTGTAATATAAGTTAAAGCGGTAGTTAGTGCCTAGTTGGTTTGAAGGCCATTCGATTTAATCAGGCAAAATATCGCGTAATTAATAATATCCTGATAGCCAGCTTTTACACCCTCAGAGACAAGTGTGAATCCCTGATTGTCTTCGATCTGCTTGATGCGAAGTAATTTCATGAGAATAATATCTGTCATCGAAGAAACTCTCATATCACGCCATGCCTCACCATAATCATGATTTTTATTGAAAAGGAGTTCTTGCACTTCTTTCACTTGTCCGTTGTATAATTCGTTTAATTCATTGGGGTCAATATTTGTATGTTCCTGGCCAGCCAGTGAAATTTGAATTAAAGCCATTACACAATAATTAATGATGCCAATAAACTCAGTGGAAACATTGTCTTCAACTTTTTGAAAACCCTTGTCCTGAATGGTACGGATGCGCTGAGCTTTGATGAAAATCTGATCAGTAATGGAAGGTATTCGCAGGATGCGCCATGACGTTCCGTAATCTTTGTTTTTTTTTGTAAAAAGATCTTGGCAATACTGTAGGATTTCCTGATATTCCGCTTCTGTGGCTTTCAATGTATTTGGATTTATTAAGGCTGGTATTTTATCAATATTATATTTCAATAAAGAATGGAGGTGGTTTTGGAAGATTTGTCTCTATATAACTTCTCTGTCCATTCTCTTTTTTAATATGTCGCAAGTTAATAAAAAAACGATTAACGTCAGGGGAAGGCTGATAGACCTGTCCACACCATTGGTGATGGGCATTGTAAATGTGACTCCCGATTCATTTTATAGCAGTAGCAGGGTTGGCTCGGAACAGGCAATAGTAGATAGAGTAGGGGAAATGATAGAGGAAGGGGCGGATATGATCGACATTGGTGGTTACTCAACCAGGCCGGGAGCTGCTGAAGTGGATGAACACGAAGAAACCCAGCGGGTATTATCAGTTATCGAAACAGTTAAGAAGTATTTTTCTGAAATTATCATTTCTGTAGATACTTTTCGTTCTGAGGTAGCGAGGGTTGCCATTCAGGCTGGCGGTGATATTATTAATGACGTATCTGGCGGAACCTTGGATGAGCATATGTTTGATACGGTGGCTGAGCTGAAAGTTCCATATATTCTGATGCACATGAGGGGTACACCGGAAACAATGAGCCAGTTAACGGATTATAACAATCTGATTGTAGATATTATAAAGGAGCTCAAGAGCAGCATTGATATTTTAAAGCAGAAGGGTGTGGCTGATATATGGATTGATCCTGGTTTTGGCTTTGCTAAAACTATTGAGCAAAACTTTATGCTTTTGCAGAGTTTAGCAGAATTTGAGCAATTAGGATATCCAATTCTCGTAGGCCTTTCACGTAAGGCTACCATTTACAAGACATTAGGTATTGGTCCAGAGGAAGCTTTGAATGGAACGACTGTACTTAATACGCTTGCTATCGACAGAGGAGCATCCCTATTGCGGGTGCATGATGTCAAAGCTGCTGTAGAAGTTATAAAACTATGGAAAGCAACTCAACGTATATGTTAAAAAATAGTAAATTAGTCGCGAAATAATATTGAGTTTCTTATGCGTGTGGGTTTTTTAAATGTCAATTGGGCTGATATTCTCGACGTCTTTCTGGTTTCAGTTCTTTTGTATCAGGTGTATATACTTGTCAGGGGCAGTATCGCCAGCCGGGTGTTTCTTGGGTATTTATTTGTTTATGTCTTTTATCTGGTCGTAAAAGGATTAGGGTTGGGCTTGCTGACTGCGATTCTTCAATACTTCATGGGGGTAGGGGCGGTAGCATTAATTGTCATTTTTCAGCAGGAAATCCGGCGGTTCCTTCTGATCATAGGGAAATCAACAATTCATACCAACAACGGGTTTTTAAAAAAAATCTTTCGTAATTCTCTTCTGGATGTGCAATCCAAGGATTTGAAAGAGATCGTTGAAGCGAGTAAGGCTATTGCAGCCAATTTCACCGGAGCTCTCATAGTAGTGAACAAAAGAGATGATTTGGGTAAATTTATAGAAACAGGCGAGTTGCTGGACGCAAGGATGTCAAAGCCTTTGCTTGTATCTCTTTTTAATCAGTATAGTGAATTGCATGATGGGGCAATTGTGATTGTAGATGGCCGCATCAAAGCTGCACGTTGCGTTTTGCCGGTTGCAGATGGTGTGGATGTTCCATCTTCATTAGGCTTTAGGCACCGCGCCGCAATGGGGATGAGTGAAGCAACGGATGCTGTGGTTATTGTTATATCAGAACAGACAGGACGAATATCTGTGGCGGTAGAAGGAGAATTACATGGAAATATCCCTATCAACGAGTTGCAAGGTCGTCTGGAAGAATACTTGTCATCTGACATGCAACGTATGCCCCAGTAAACTCTATGAACAGGATAAATATATTTCCTTCAGTGTTTGGGAATTGATGCAGGTTTTCCTATTTTTGCAAACCGTTTGTGAATAGAAAAATATCATTATAAGAAATGGCAAATCATAAATCAGCATTAAAAAGAATTCGCGCTAACGAAACGAAGCGTTTGCGTAACCGTTACCAACACAAAACGACTCGCTCTTATATCAAAAAATTGCGTGGAACAACTGACAAAGCGGAAGCTATAGCAGTATACAAAACTGTATCATCTATGTTAGATCGTTTGGCAAAGAAAAATATCATACACAAGAAAAAAGCATCTAACCAAAAATCAAAGTTGGCCAAAGTGGTTAACTCTATTTCGGTAGCGGCATAATTTTCTCTGCGAAGATTTGAGACCCCGGCATATTTTGTCGGGGTTTTCTGCGTTTAATATCAGTCTGAAACTGAAGCTAAAATGGTAATCTCATTGCTGAAAAGTTGTGCTCTAAAGCGTTTTGCCTTAAATTGCGAGCTTTTGGTAGTTGAAAAAAGGATGTTTTTGAGTATTGCTTTTTTAATTTAAACGCAATAGAACACGACATCCTGCAACAATTATTTTAACAAAACTTCTTTATTCATGAAAAAAATCGCATTGTTTGCCGGTTTGGCTGTCATGGGAGCTATCCCGGTAGTGGCCCAATCACAAATCAATTTTAATGCAAAGGGCTTGGTTGTGATATCTGATGCGGACATGGCCGCTTCTGCATGGGTTGATGGTAAACTGCTCAGGGATAATACGGCGAAAGATCTGCTGACTACCATTAAGTTCCCTCTGCAAAGAGGTAGTGAGGGCGTAGGTACAGCACTGATTTCCAATTCAGTACTTGGATATGGCAAAACGATAGCGGTGCCTGCTGTCGGTGGACTTGCTTATGTGCTGGAAAATCGTTTGAAACCGGAAGACGGTGTAATGGAGCTAAAGGATGTTGACTCTGAGTTTCCTGCCGGTGAGAAACTTTTTGTGGTAGACATCCTGAATCTGGCCGGACCAAAACCCAAGTTTGGTTTTGCTGTGGGGAAAAAACCTTTGGCTATTGACATAAATAAAAGTGAACTGATTATATCCACAAGTGATAAAGGTAAAGAGCTCGTGTTGATAGAAGCTGCACCAGATGGTAAGCCTGCAAAGGTACTTCACCTACCGGCGGGGATCGATTCAACCTCAAAAATAATTGATCTGACCTGGCATCCTTCTGGTGACTTTATTGCTTTTACACTGGACAACGCTAATGAAGTAGGTTTATACCGTGTAATTCGGGAAGCGGGTAAACTTAAAAACGTGGAGATGCTGGGTAAACCAGTGAAAGTAGGCGTTGACCCTTCCTTCGGAAAATTTTCTTCAGATGGTAAACATTATTTTGTGCTGGATGCAAAGAGCCCTAAAGGGAAAGGCTCTACGGAGGGTGAGATACATGTAATCGATTTCTCAATGGATGGATCTATAGAACATAAGGTGGCCAGTCATGCTGCAACGGGTAATAATCCTGCTTCATTTGCAGTGAGTCCTACCGGAAACTTATTGGTAGCGGTGAACACAGGGAAGAGTGGGATGCCATGGACGGAAACCGGATCAGCAACTGGTAGCAGTTTAACCCTATTCAAAGTTGCAGCTGATGGTGCGTTGACAAAAGTTGAAGATTATCCATTTGAAGGGATTTCTCCACAAGGTGTTGTGTTTGATAAAGATGGATCGAACCTTGCGGTAGCTGTCATGGAATATCACGAATATGGAAGTGGTAATGGAGGAGTAGAGTTTTGGAGCGTTACAAAGGGTGAGACGCCCTCATTGAAAAAACAAAATGGGAAAGTGAGTGTAGGAAAAGGTGCGCATACCTTACGGATTGTTCCCTGATTTTTTCAACTCGAATATTTTCAAACAGGCCGGTTTTCTCAATCGGCCTGTTTTGTTTTTGTAAGCCGTTTACAATCAGATATTGGGACGCTGCATATGTACCCATAATCCAAAATGTGCGGAAAGGGAGAGGGAAAACGAACTTGTCAATAGCTATACATGCATCCGAAATCATAAAGAGAATTGCTCCGATTAATACCATATTATATGATTTTGAAGAAACAAATGATGTTCTGAGTGCAGCCATCCATGCCATGAAAGCAATACTTAATGCGTAAACACCCACTGCTATCTGCATCGTTCTACCGGGCAGATTTGGAAAGAGTATGAAGTATAATGCGAACGCGCAGATTAGAAACGATAGCCCTTTTATAAAGAATCGAATGGAGAATTTCGAGATGCTGATCTGTCTTTTAAAGACTATGATATAGCATACCTGCATCATCAAAAAGCTGCCCAAACCAAGTATAAACAAGTCAGTATCTCTTATCATCAGGAAAATATCCCCGGCCAAAGCAAAAATGAGTCCTGCTATAAGCCATTTGTATCCTATGACAGGCAGTCTATTGAAATTTAGTACATAGAATAAAAGACTTATAACAATGAAAGGCTTGGTCAGGTAAACCAGCATGGCATGATTAATCCACTCGGCATAGATTTCAGATAGGGTAATAGCGGTGAATATAAATGTAAAAAGAGTGTTTCTTTTCATGTCATTTAGAAGGTTAGCCGGCATAAGGTATGCGAAATCGCTATGAATTTCGTATTTTTGCGGCTTCATTCATAAAAAATAAATTTTAAGATGATTACGGTTCAGAACGTATCGCTTAGGTACGGTAAAAGGGTTTTGTTCGATGAAGTAAATATAAAATTTGTCCCGGGCAACTGCTATGGTGTGATTGGAGCGAATGGAGCGGGGAAATCCACATTTTTGAAAATTCTTTCAGGTGAAATCGAGCCACAAACTGGACTGGTGAGTATGAATCCTGGTGAAAGGATGACTTTTCTGAAACAGGATCAATTCGAGTTTGATGCTTATACCGTGATGGATACTGTGATTTTAGGGCATGAGCGCCTTTATAAAATCATGAAAGAGCGGGAGGCTATATATGAAAAGGAAGATTTCACAGATGCGGATGGCGAAAAGGCTGCGAATCTGGAAGCAGAGTTTGCAGACCTGAATGGTTGGGAAGCTGAAACAGAGGCAGCCCAATTATTGAGCGGGCTTGGTCTCGGAGACGATATGCATGCTGCTTTGATGGGTGATTTGAACGGTAGTGATAAAGTGCGGGTGCTCCTGGCGCAGGCTTTGTTTGGAAATCCGGATGTATTACTTCTGGATGAACCTACCAACAACCTTGATGTTGAAACTGTACTTTGGCTGGAAAATTTCCTTGCCGACTTTAAAAATACGGTTATCGTTGTTTCTCACGACCGTCACTTCCTGGATGAAGTTTGTACGCATGTAGTAGATATCGATTTCAGCAAAGTTCAAATGTTCTCTGGTAACTATTCCTTCTGGTACGAATCCAGTCAGTTGGCTTTGAAGCAGCGCCAGGATGCCAACAGGAAGTCTGAAGATAAGCGTAAAGAACTGGAAGACTTTATTCGCCGGTTCAGTGCGAATGCTTCTAAATCCAAGCAAGCAACTTCACGTGCTAAATTGCTCGAAAAGCTGACGATAGATGACATTAAGCCTTCATCGCGTAAATACCCGTATATCGCTTTCAAATCAGAGCGTGAAGTAGGAGATCAGCTGCTCCGCGTGGAAGGTTTATCCAAAACTGCAGAGGATGGGACTGTACTTTTCAAAAATCTAAGCTTTAATATTAATAAAGGGGATAAAATTGCTTTCGTAAGTAAGAATGTCAATGCGATCAGTAGCTTTTTTGACATCATTAATGAAATAGATAAAGCAGATTCAGGCGAGTATACCTGGGGAGTAACCATCACTAAATCTTATTTCCCTAAGGATCCTACTGAATTCTTTGACGTGGACTTGAACCTGGTAGACTGGCTGCGTCAGTATTCAGAAGAAAAAGATGAAAGCTTTATCCGCGGATTTTTGGGGCGTATGCTATTCTCCGGTGAAGAAGCGCTGAAAAAAGCGAAGGTATTGTCAGGAGGAGAGAAGGTACGGTGTATGCTCTCAAGAACGATGCTATCAAGTGCAAATGCGTTGGTGCTTGATGATCCTACTAACCATCTTGATCTTGAATCTATTACGGCACTTAACAACGGTTTAATTGACTTTTCAGGATGTCTTTTATTCTACTCTCATGACCACCAGTTTGTTCATACAATTGCCAACCGTATCATTGAAATAGGACCAAAAGGTATCCTGGATAAACTAATGACTTATGATGATTATCTGAAGGATGAAACTGTGAAGCAACAGAGAGCCAAGCTCTATTAGTCTTTGGGCTGATTATAAATTTAAAAGGGTCTGCAATCATTTCGATCGCAGACCCTTTTAAATTAATGCATTTTGCTAAACAATATACTTTTCGTATTGCTTGATCACATCAGCCGGAGGACCTTCCCATATATTGGGCGTGTTACCTACATATCCTATATCGTCAATACCGATGCGGGTGGTGTAAAATCCGGACGCGGTCAGGTTACGCATCAGATTAAAAAATGCTACTCCCTGACTGTAAATCGGTTTAGCTTTCTCTGGATAGGCAATATCGTCCACGATCTGTATTTGCTGTTCCTTGCTGCAAAGCGTGAATATTTTTTTAAACCGCTTGTTCGACTCAATATCCAGCCACTTTAAACCCCCGCGAAGTGGTATCTGGTTTTGGGGCATATCCTTAGCAATGAATTCAATAAAGGCAGGCACACCTGCCTGCGATGCACTTCCGGACTTATCATCTGCCGGAATGATGATGTCACACAATACTTTTATTGTTGCAAGCTCTGCTACAGTGAAGAATTTTTCTTTCATCAGCTTAGCATCATGTATCGCTTCTTCTTTCTGACGACCGCCCGGAATTTTAATCGGAGTTTCCGGTGGCAGGTTGCTGTCTAATTCTCTTTGCTCTGCCATCGCTACCTGAGGATTAAGACCTGCGATACCTAGCGAGCTGAGCGTAAGTGCTTTTAATGTGTCTCTGCGTTTCATAATATGAATAGAATGACGTGCCGGTGATTAGATATTTTTCTTCTTGGTCTGATCGATGATATAATCAGATGCTCTCCATGCCAGTGCAAGAATAGTCCATGTAGGGTTCTTATCAGCTTGAGAAACAAAAGAGCCTCCATCTGCCACGAAGACATTTTTAGCATCGTGAGCTTGTGAGAATCGGTTTAAGGCTGAAGTTTTTGGATCATCACCCATTCTTACAGTACCCACTTCGTGAATAATACGTCCCGGGGCCGCTATACCATAATTTGTTTCAGCACCTGGCTTTGTACCACTTGCCACACCTCCTAATGCATGAATAATTTCTTCAAAAGTATCGTGCATGTGTTTGGCTTGCTTGATTTCATAGTCTGACCATTTATAATGGAAACGAAGCACAGGAATACCATATTTATCAACTACTGTTGGATCAATTTCAGCATAATTGTCGTAATTGGGAACTGCTTCTCCACGGCCTGCCATGCCGATATATGCTCCATAAAATCTACGATAATCTTCTTTTAATGAAGCTCCATAACCCCCGGCTGGTTTCATCACACCACCTGATGTTGCGTATTTTCCATTCATAGCTTCAATTCCGGAACCGAAACCATAAGCTGGCATACCCATTCCACCACCGTATTCAATGTGGTATCCTCTTGGGAAATCAAGTTTTTTGTTGTCGAGCCACCAGGGCGTATACACGTGCATACCGCCTACACCATCTTCGTTGTACCTCTTGCGATCCATCAGATGAGGAAGAAATGCTCCTCTGGAAGCTCCTGTAGAGTCATGCAAATAGCGGCCTACTACGCCACTTGAATTCGCAAGACCGTTTGGATGCCTTTCTGATTTCGAATTCAGTAATAGTCGTGCGGATTCACCTGCGCTTGCAGCAAGTACTACAACTTTTCCTTTAATGGTATGTTCAGTCAGTTTTTCACGGTCTACGTATGACACGCCTGTAGCCAGACCCGTATTAGGATCTGTTAGTACTTCGCGGGCCATCGCGTTGTTGATCAACGTCACATTTCCTGTTTTTACAGCTGGGATAACCAACACAGATGACGATGAAAAATCGGCATAAGCTTGGCAGGAACGTCCGCATTGGCTGCAATAAAAGCACACGCCACGCTGGTCGTTGATTGGTTTTGTAAGGATCGATAATCTGGATGGAATTACCGGAACATTGGCTTTCTTACCTGCTTTTTGCAAAAACATTTCGTGAAGACGAGGCTTAGGCGGAGGTAGGAAAATTCCATCCGGCTCGTTATCCATATTCTCAATCGTGCCAAATACGCCGATAAGCTTATCGACCTGATCATAATATGGTTTTACATCTTCGTAGCCGATTGGCCAGTTGTCACCAAGTCCGTCAATGCTTTTTCTTTTAAAATCTTTAGGGCCAAAGCGAAGTGAAATCCTTCCCCAGTGATTTGTTCTTCCTCCTAGCATCCGGGATCTGAACCAGTCAAACTGAGTACCATTTTTATGTGTATATGGTTCTCCATCCAATTCCCATCCACCCCAGGCAGCATCAAAATCCCCGAAAGGACGGTGGTTCCCTGCGCCTCTTCTCGGAGATTCCCAAGGCCATTTCAATTGGGTAATATATTTAGGGTCAGCAGGGTCAAAATAGCCGCCAGCTTCCAGCAATGCTACTTTAGCACCGGCTTTGGCCAGCTGATAAGCTGCCATTCCACCGCCAGCACCGGAGCCGATGATAACCACATCGAAAACCGTTGGCTGTTCTTTAATTTGAAACATAATTAAGGGTTAGATAAAGTACATTTTTCAATAAATATAAACACAGAAAATGTATTGAAAATACAATAATATTGATTTAAGACTTATTTAAAACGAATCTAAAATGGTGTTTTTTTCAAATACTAAAAAGGCTGTTAAGCTATTGAAAAAAACGGAGGATTCTCTGTTCATAAACAAGCGGTAGGACTGTATTTTTAGTGAGTTAAATAGGTTTTGATTAACTTTACATTTTGTTAATGATGTTATTTTGGCTACAATAGGTAAAGACATTCAGGCTGCAGCGCAAATCCTCACTAATGGGGAATTGGTGGCAATCCCGACCGAAACAGTATATGGATTAGGTGGAAATGCCTTAGATCGACTTTCGGTTTTATCCATTTTTGAAACGAAAAATCGTCCTGCATTTGACCCTTTGATCATTCATACGGATTCATTGGAAAAGGTAGATCAGTTCGTAACGCATTTCGACAGGATGGCAATGGCTCTGGCTGAAGCCTTCTGGCCCGGACCGCTCACATTACTTTTGCCTAAACGTGACATTATTCCCGATATTGTTACTTCAGGGCTTGACATGGTTGCTGTCCGGATTCCTGATCACGCATTGACGCTGGAATTACTTAGGAATCTGGATTTTCCTCTTGCGGCCCCAAGTGCAAATCCATTTGGTTATATTAGTCCTGTTTCTGCGGCACATGTGGATGCGCAGCTTGGAGATAAGATTGCTTATATTCTTGACGGAGGACCGTGTAATGTTGGAATAGAATCAACCATTGTCGGCTTTGTAGACGGTGTTCCGACCATATATCGTTTAGGCGGACTTGCTGTAGAAGAGATCGAGGCTGTGGTCGGTAAGGTCCAGGTTCTCCCGCATTCAACATCAAACCCACAGGCTCCTGGCATGCTAAAAAGTCATTATGCGCCAAGAAAGCCATTTTTTTTAAAATCCGCAGAAGAACTTATCAATGCGCCTGAGGATGTTTCCGTTTTATTTTTTACAAAACCCAAGGCGGTATTATCCAATACAATGAGAATCCTGAGTGATCGTGGTGATGTTCGGGAGGCTGCCCATCATTTATTTACTTACCTGAGAGAATTGGATGGTTCAGAAGCCAGAGAAATATGGGCCGAATATGCGCCTTCTAACGGCCTTGGGGTGGCTATCAATGATCGCTTAAAAAGAGCAGCCGCACATTGAAAGTTCACTTTACTTGAAGAAATGCTGATGGAAATTCATTAGAAAGACCTCGTCTGTAGCTCTGGTTATGGCAGTGTAGAGCCATCTGATGAATTCAGTATTTACCTGCTCTTCCGGTAAATACCCCTGATCAATGAACACTGCACTCCACTGACCACCCTGCGATTTATGAGTGGTAAGGGCATAAGCGAATTTGACTTGCAAGGCGTTCAGAAAAGGATCTTTCCGCAGAGCTTCCATCCGCTCCTTTTTTGATTTGATATCGATATAATCCTGCTGGATACTATCATACAGCTTTTTATTGTCTTCATTGGAAAGTGAAGGCGTAGCGGAGTGAAGTGTGTCCAGCATAATCTTAGCGTCGAATTCCGGCTGTTTATCATAATCGGTAAGGCGAAGCGTCACGTCTGCAAAGCGGAAACCATGCATTTCCTGTGTTTTTCTGATCTTCAACAGCTCTACAAAATCCCCGTTGGCAATGAAACCTGCGGGCGACTCTTCTTCCAGTACATTGTAATTGTTTCGAACTACCATCAAGCGATCGCCGGCATCAAGCTCATCTTCAGAAAAATTAATTGTCCTGCGAATGTACTCGTTATACTGAACAGCCGATTTATTAGATCGCGTGAGAATGATTGTATTTTCAGGACCAAATTTATCATAAGCATATCTCAGCCCTTCCTCAAGTTTTTCGCCAGTCATTCGGAATACATCACGATACGATTTGGTAGTGATACTGATTTGTGGTTCTTTAAGTGTAAGCTGATTTCTTAATTCCGTCGCATTATAAAGAATTCCGGATTCGGAGTCCTGGCGCATTACTTCCCTAAGCTCTTCTTCAAAAATGCTCATGTCGTAACGTTTGGCAAGGAAGCTTTTTTCAAGCGCAGGGCTAACATCCTGCCCAACCGGTGGGAGCTGTGCAACATCACCGATCAACATTAGCTTATTGCTTTCATGTTCAAACACATAGTCAATCAAATCGGAAAGCAGACTTCTGTTTCCAAATTCTGCCTCATCTGTAATCATCGAAGCTTCATCGACTATAAAAAGTGTTTTGGTGTGGTAATTTTTTTGTCGCTGAAAGGAAAGTGATCCGGTATATGGGTCCGCAGTCTGTTTATATATTTTTTTGTGAATGGTCAATGCTATTTTATCGGCATAGCCCGACATTACTTTAGCTGCTCTGCCCGTAGGTGCGAGCAGAACCGATTTATATCCGAAGGAAGGAATCACTTTAATCAGCGTACTGACAATGGTTGTTTTGCCAGTACCGGCATAGCCTCTCAACAAAAAACAATCCCGGTATCTTTCCAATCCTTCCTTCTCAACAAGAAAATGATCTGTTTGTTTAAAAAAACGCAACTGGCCTTCCGTAGGGCGGAAGGGAAAGCGTTCTATAAGGAGTTTGGACGGGAGCTTCTGGTTTGTTTGCATGATGGCGAATCTATATTAACCTGCCGTTAATTCCAAAGTATAATGTCTGTACAAAAATATACGATTATTTAATTGGACTTTAAGCCTGCAATTCTATATATTGGTTTCTGGTATGATCTTATCCTAATAACCTGAACATGTATGCAAGTATTTCAAATAATAGGCAATAAGCCTGTAAATGCACTGTACTCTGTTACAAAAGGTAATACTGTCTTCGAAGCTCTGGAGCTTATGGCCGAAAAAAACATCGGCGCAGTACTTGTACTGGAAGACAACCTGCTAATCGGGATTTTTTCGGAACGTGATTATGCACGAAAGGTAATACTACAGGGCCGTGCCTCTCGTGATACACTCATAGCGGAAGTGATGACCAATAAGGTAATTACGGTTGAGACGGATCAAAAAATTGAGGAATGTATGCAAATCATGGCTGATAAGCATATCAGGCACTTACCAGTAAATCAAAATGGTGAACTGATAGGTATTATTTCGATTAACGATATTGTGGCTGCAATCATCCGCGAGCAGAAAGATCATATTCAATCTCTGGAAAACTACATCTCCGGGAATCCTTATTCGTGATCGCTTACAAGCAATCCAATTATCTTCGTTTATTCACTTCCAAGATTTGTAATCCAAATCCTGAAGACTAATTCTATTGTCATATGTATCGGGTTGCTTATCTTTGCCCTCCCTAAAATAGATGACATTGGAAAAACCTGTCTCCGCTGTAGAAAATTTATATGGAAAACGGGTACGTGTACGGGTGTGTGGAATTTGTCTGGCAAATGACAAGATTCTGCTCGTAAACCATAGTATGTACCCAGGGCATGATTTCTGGAGTCTGCCTGGTGGAGGAGTGGACTTTGGTGAAAAAGCTTCTGAGGCACTGGAGCGGGAAATGACAGAAGAAACCGGACTTGTGACAAAAGTAAATTCTTTTCTGTTTCTCAAAGAGTTTGTGAATCCACCATTGCATGCGGTGGAATTATTCTTCAGCATCGATATCCTCAGTGGAGTAATTGTGACCGGATCTGATCCTGAATTTTCAGCTGATGAGCAGATTATTCGTCAGGTAAAGTGGATGACACTCGCTCAGGTGTCAGATATTGAAGATAGAGCCAAACATAGTGTTTTATCAGGAATAACCAGCTGGGACGATTTGTTGCAGGAGCGGGGACTACTCTGAACAGGGGAGGTAAAATGATTCAATTAAGCTAAATATAATATTTGTGACCAATTCAGATAACCAGTCAATTGAAATTATTCCTACCCTTCTGGTAGGTGACAGTTCTTTTGATTCTGATATGATACCGCTCTGTACCCTTTGTATCGAAGTGGATGACAGGCGTATTCGTTTCTGTATAGTCAGAGATGAAAATATGGAATGTATTTGGCTTGAGGACTATAATTTTGAAAAAGCGCTGGGGCAGGGCGACGTCTTTGAAAAATTGAAGAAGATCTTTACCGGGCATTTACTCTGGTCTTCCAATCACTGGAAAAATGTGCGCATTGCGATCAATTCTAATGCATTCAGCCTTATACCGCGTGTCATTTTCGACGAGAATTCGGTAAAAAGCTATCTGGAATTTGCTTTAGGTAAACTTGTGCCTGATGATGAGAGAGTATTGTATCATGAATTGCCTATTGTAAATGCCTGTAATGTATTTAGTATTCCCGTGCTCTGGTATGATTGGATGATTAATCACTTTCAGCATTCTAGTATTACCTTCTACCATATCACCAGTCCGTTGATTATAGGATCGCTGGTAAGCCATGCCGAACACCAGGAGCTCAAAATCGTATCTGCCTATTTCGAAAAAGATTACTTCACACTTATTATTAGTGAGGGAAAGCAGCTGATCCTGTGTAACCGATACAGGTTTGTGCAATATCAGGAGTTGGTTTACATTATACTTTTTGCCTTGAATCAGCTTGGTTTTCATCAGGAGGAAGTAAAGCTGCTTGTGTATGGAGAAATAGCAATTTCTTCTGAATTGTATCTGGAATTGTCAAAATTCTTCCCAAACATGCAGATAGGAATGAGTCCGTCCACATTGAAATACAGCTCGCAATGCGGAGAAATTCCTGGTCATCGCTATTTTGGACTATTTAATACTTATCTGGTATCTTCCTGATCGTTGTATTTTTTAAGGAAGTGGACTACTCATCTAGAAGATCTTTTTATGAAGCGTATTGCATTGTTTCCAGGCTCGTTTGATCCATTCACCAAAGGACACGAAGATATTATTTTAAGGGGACTTCGGCTTTTTGATGAAGTAGTGATTGGTATAGGAAATAATGCGACCAAAAAACGTTATTTCCCTCTGGAAGTAATGAAAGAGCTGATTGAGAAAACTTTCGAAGGGCAGCAAAATGTGAAAGTGATTACTTATGATGATCTGACAGCTAATGCTGCCAGACAACTGGGAGCTACATTTTTGCTGAGAGGGTTGCGCAATACCACGGATTTCGAATATGAGAACGGTATATCTCAGGTAAACCGGTATGTCTATGAAGAGATAGAGACGGTCTTTCTGATTACCTCGCCTAATCTAGCTCCGATCAGCTCAAGTATTATCCGAGACTTGCATCGCTACGGACAGGACGTTGATGACTTTCTTCCATATTCGCTCTCTGAGTTGAATAAACTGAAGGACGAAAGTCAATAGAACAAAAGTAAAGACGACACTTAACTGAAAACCAGTAAACGCCGTCTTTACCTTTACTTAAAGGATTTTTATTTACTTCACTGCCTGCTGCCTTTTTAGGCTATCCACAACATATCGGATCGAACTGAAGGAGTTCACCAATATGGCTTGTCCTTCAGCTTGCGTAAGCCAGCTTAATTTTTCTATTTGCTCCTCGGCTTGCGGAGCCATAGCCGAATCATCGGTACAGTCGAGCAGATACCATTTAGTCCGTTTCAAAATTCTGTTGTTATTCAGGCTGTAGGTATGCCAGGTGGTACATACCCTGTCTCTGATCACAGCTTTCACACCAGTTTCTTCCTCTATCTCACGAACGGCGGCTTGTTTGGAGTTTTCTCCTTTGTCCAGTTTCCCTTTCGGTAAATCCCACTTTTTCCTGCGGAACATGAACAGCCACTTGCCATCTTTCACGACAACCCCGCCAGCTGCTTTAATTACCTTGAACAGGCCCTTTATTTTTTCCTCCACTTCTGATTTCTCTCTGGTGGCCATCGTCAAAGACAACAGATCGGCAGGCATTTCCTTTTCCAGAATAGAAATAGCCTGAACTGCAGTGGCTGCTGTGGTATTCAAAAACAAAACATGCCCGGTCAGTAATGACTTGGTAAGTTTTGTCAGACGAAGATCCACAATCCGGTCAAACTGTGCTGTTTCAGTCTCAGATATTTGATTTGTCCTTACAATTTTAAAAGGACGGTCATCGAAGAAAATGATCATTTAGAAGGTATTATGTGAAATCTAAGTCAAAATTAAGTAAAGAGTTTAGTTTAGACAGTGATTATTATTGATAAATTTGTGACGTTAATAAATTAAACGTTTTTGGAACTCCTAATCATTTTATTGCTGGTGCTTCTCAATGGTATTTTTTCCATGTCTGAGATAGCACTCGTTTCCTCCCGGAAATCTCGTCTTGAAGCTGCTGCCAGAAATGGCGATTCAAGTGCAAAAGCGGCTCTGAACCTTGCTAATTCACCCACAAAGTTTTTATCTACGGTACAAATCGGAATCACGCTTATTGGCCTGCTGACTGGTATGTACAGCGGCGACAATATTACGGCTGACTTTGAAGCATTTATCACCAATATTGATATTCTCAGACCCTATAGCCATACGCTTGCGGTAGGCTCCGTGTTGGTATTTATCACTTATCTGTCTCTTGTTTTAGGAGAGCTGGTTCCAAAACGTATTGGAATGGCCAATCCGGAAACAATTTCAATATTCATGGCAAAGCCCATGAATTTGATTTCAAAAATCACGGCTCCGTTTATTGCCCTTCTCGGCTTTTCAAGTGATCTTATTATTAAAGTTCTGAATATCAAGCAAAGTGAGAATTCTGTCACTGAGGAAGAAATTAAGAGCCTTATTCAGGAGGGGACTTCCGGAGGGGTATTTGAGGAAATTGAGCAGGAGATTGTCCATAATGTATTTCAATTAGGAGATAGAAAGGTGACGTCGTTGATGACTAACCGGCAGGAAATTGTCTGGCTGGATATAGAAGATTCTGTTGAAGAAAACAGAGCGAAAATTTTCGAATCGAGACATTCCATATACCCTATTTGTCGTAATACTGTGGATGACGTTGTCGGGCTGATCTATGTCAAAGACCTGATCGCTACTGATATTGACGAGCAGTTAGCCAATATCAATGCTATTCTACGTGAGCCGGTGTATTTACCGGAAAGCAACAGAGCATACCAAGCGCTGGAGAAGTTTAAAGAGCAGCGGGTATATTTTGGGATTATTGTGGATGAGTATGGCGGACTGCTGGGTGTGATCACGATGCATGATATCATGGATGCACTTGTGGGTGATATCTCAGAAGATATAGAAGAAGCTTCAGAGATTGTTACCCGGGAGGACGGAAGTTTTCTGATTGATGCCCAATTATCATTCGATGATTTTCTCCAATACTTTGGACTGAATATTCAGGAAGCTGAGCGTCGTACTCTGACAGGATTCAACACGCTTGGTGGTTTTGTGCTGCACGTGCTGGAAAATATCCCAAAGGTTGGCGAGACGTTCAGCTGGAAACATTTCGATTTCGAAGTAGTTGATATGGACAGAAGCAGAGTGGATAAATTACTTGTAACTAATCATAAAAAAGAAGATAAGGACGAATAATATGCCAAACGATCACAATGTAAGTAGCCAGGTTGCAGAATTGCTTTTAGAAGCGAAAGCGATAAAACTTAGTCCGGAAAAACCTTTTCAGTGGAGTTCAGGCTGGTTGTCGCCGATTTATTGTGACAACCGTGTGGCTCTGTCTTTTCCTGATACCAGGACATATATAAAAAAAGCCATTGCCGAACTCATCGGAAAAGAGTTTCCTGATGTACAGGCTGTAGTTGGGGTTGCAACAGGAGGAATTGCGCAGGGAGCATTGGTGGCGGATCTGCTCGAACTACCCTTTGCTTATGTTCGCCCAGAGCCTAAAAAGCATGGTATGGGTAATCAAATTGAAGGCAGATTGGAAGCAGGTAAGCCAGTGATTATCATTGAGGATCTTATTTCTACAGGTGGAAGTTCATTAAAGGTAGTTGACGTTCTTCGCGATGCCGATATTGAAGTAGCAGGAATGGTCGCTATTTTTACTTATGGATTTGCTGTAGCAGAGCGAAACTTTGCAGAAAAAGATGTAAAATTGAAAACACTTTCAAGCTACGGAGCGCTGATAGAAACAGCTCTACAAAGCAATTATATATCTGAAGAACAGGTTGAAAGTCTTTCAGCCTGGCGCTCGGCTCCTGAAAGTTGGGGTAAATAGTAATGCAAATCGTGTCATGTGAATTGGGTAACCTGCATGACACGATTTTTTATATTCAGTTTTTCATGCGGTGGTTATGAAGCTTTTCATACATACCACCAAATGTTTCCTCCTTCACTCCGTCTGATTTTAGAAATTCGTGTGGAAATCCGAGCTCTATCTGACTGACCTCATTAAGCTTTTGCATCTGTTCTGCGGGTATTTCAAAAGAAAGGCAGCCCAGGGAATCAACCAGTTGTGCTGATTTGGATGCCCCTATAATCGGAATCATTACTTCCTCTCTCTGACGAGCCCAGTTGATAGCGATCTGAGCAGGTGTTGCATCCAGTTCGCGGGCAATATCTACCACCGTTTGTGCTACCTGGCTGCTGTTTTTGTTTCTCCTGGTACTGTCTTTGGGTACTCTTCCTGTCTCATCTCTAAGATATTTACCTGTTAAGGCTCCGCCTCCGATTGTTCCCCATGGTGTAACAGCCAGATCCAGCGCTTTGGCCATTGGAATTAAATCTCTTTCTGGTGTACGCTGTAATAAAGAGTATTCAAACTGAATAGCAGCAAACGCGTTCCAACCTCTGAAATCAGCTATGGTGTTCGCCTGAGATACGACCCAGGCAGGTGTATCAGAGATTCCTATATAGTGAACCAAGCCACGACTTACCAAATCATCCAATCCGCGCATTACTTCTTCGACCGGCGTGGTGTTATCCCAAAGATGCACCCATAAAAGATCAATGTACTCCGTGTTGAGTCTTTTTAAACTGGACAGAACAGATCGCATCATATTCTTACGATGGTTACCCGCAAAATTCAGGTCGTCATTCCGGTCCTTCAACGTAAATTTCGTAGATAAGACCCAATGGTCACGGTCAGATTCTATGAACTCGCCAACATACTTTTCTGATGAACCTTCGGTGTATCTGTTCGCAGTATCAATAAAATTGCCGCCCGCGTCTGCATAGGCGTCAAAAATTTTAAAACTCTCGTGCTTATCTGCTCCCCATCCCCAGTCGGTACCGAATGTCATGGTTCCGAGACATAGTTCGGATACTCTGAGTCCTGATCTGCCCAATAACTGATAATTCATATGTCATGGTTTTTACTCTATCATGAATGTATTCCCTCCGTCGACCTGTTGACCGCTGAGACATTTAATGCTACAAAGTTATGCCCTTACCGGCCAAATGTGTTTATATTGTGCCAAAATTATAAGCTTTTTAAACGCAATAATGATTGATGTTACTCACCCTTACTTTGATATAAACCTAAGTTGGCTGTCTAATAATTATCGTTTATTACTGGAGGCGAAGGACGAGACGGTTCCTGTAAGGGAGAGGCTTCGCTTTTTAAGTTTGTATGCTTATCAGACAGAAGAGTTTTTCAGGGTCCGTATTACAACACTGCTGGCTCTGGCTGAGGTAACGAGTGATATAAGGGCAAAGCTTAATATATTTCCGGAATCTCTGATGGAACATGTCAATGAGACACTGGAAAATCAATTACATGAATTTCATGAAATACTTTCGGGCAATATTCTGCCAGCTTTACATGAACATGGAGTACATCTGTATTTCGGTGAGCAGTTTGCAGAAGAACATGTTCCATTTCTGAGAAACTTTTTTCTCAACAAGCTCTTCAGGTATCTTCAACCCATTTTTTTAGATGGAAGAAGAAATTCTAAACTGGTTTTTTTTGAAAACCGGCAATTGTACCTCGTTGTACGTTTACGTCGTAGCGACTTTTTTCAGGAAGATCTTTATGCAACAGTCAATGTGCCGGAAGAGCCGTTCGGGCGTTTTATTGAACTTCCCGAAACAGATGGTCGCAAACATGTAGCTTTTCTCGAAGATGTGATCAGGCAGAATCTGCCGTTGCTTTTTCCGGGTTATGAAGTGTTGGACAGTTATACGCTCAGGGCAGAGCGTGATACGGAACTGGTTATTGAGGATGAGTATCAGGTGCAGATTTCCCAAAGAATTCTCAAACAACTGGATAAACGGAATTTTGTTCTGCCTTCCCTGTTTTTTTATGAAGCTGGGATGCCGGAAGACATGCGCAGTGCTTTGTTCAATAAGGCTGGAATACCCATGAATGAATTCCATCAAAGGGGATCCTACTTACATATGCAGGATCTTTCAGATTTTCCTTCATTCGGCAAAAAGCTTGATTACCCTGTACAAAGACCACTCCGAAATCCTGAGTTTGAGGATCAGGTGTCGGTATTTGAGACGATTCAGCGAGCAGATCAGCTGCTACACCTTCCCTATAATTCCTATGAACCTATTGTCAGATTTTTCAGTGAGGCAGCTACGGATCCATTTGTTCGCGAGATTTATGTATCGCTTTACAAGATCAGCCCAAATTCATTTATTTTAAATTCCCTGATCAGTGCCGCCAGAAATGGAAAGAGAGTTACTACTTACATTGAACTTAACAGTAAGATGGATGCCTATGAGAACCTGCAATGGTCCAGGAGCATGCGTGATGCAGGAGTTAAGATTGTACTCAGCGTTCCGGGACTTAAAGTTCATGCAAAAATGGCATTGGTGAAGAGAAAGCTGCAAAAGGGATGGGAACGATATGCATTTCTGAGCACCGGCGGCTTCTATAAACTTACGAGCAGGGAAATAGTAGATCATGCATTGCTAACAAGCGACAGAGAACTTACCAATGAGGTAGAATTGCTTTTTGGTTATTTATCAACACAGGATGAACCCAAAAAGTACAAGTACCTGCCATTTAATAACCTGATGGTGACCCAGTTTAACCTCCAAAAGAAACTGGTGGATCTGATTGATCGTGAAATAGCGAATTGTAATGCAGGCCTCCGATCATTTATTACTATCAAGGTGAATCAATTACAGGACCACATTCTGATTGATAAATTGTACCAGGCCGGGCAGGCTGGGGTGCCGGTTCATGTTATTATCAGCGAAAGTTGCAGCCTTATTGCCGGGCTTCCGTCTCTGAGTGATAACATTACTGTTAGCCGGCATATGGATCGGTATATAGAAAATACCAGAATTTTTCAGTTTGGAAACAGAGGCAATGATGAAATTTATTTATCATCCTGCGACTGGACTTACAGGAATCTACACCGCAGAATTGATATATGTTTCCCCATATTGGACGAAAATGTGAAAAGTCAGGTAAGACAAGTCCTGCGCAATTACTTCAATGATAATCAAAAATCAGTGCGCCTTGATCTGTATCAGAATAATTTGAGAATTACAGATGATTCGAGGATTAAAATTAGAGCTCAGGAAACTAATTACAAAATGGTTGAGCGTTTTGAAAAAGGCGGAGTGTCCAGGTAGTACAATGTTAAATTTTTTTAAGCAGTTAGTTTTTAAAATGGGCCTTGGTAATTAATGAGTACACTTTCTTCTACACTCATACCTTTCTATCGCTCATAGGATGATCAAATTTGAAGGATCGTGCTTGGGCAATTAGTACTATGTAAGTATATTTGAGAGTATATTATTGGTGCTCAATATATAAACATTTACAAGGTATGGGAATTGTAGAGCGACGCGAACGGCTTAAAATTCAGGTACGTTCCGACATCGTTAAGACTGCGAAGGAAATTGCGCGTGAGGATGGATGGACGGCAGTTTCCATCAGGAAGATCGCTGAAGTCATAGAATATAGTCCACCAATATTGTATGAATACTTTGATAGTAAGGATAAGCTGCTCGAAGCCATTCGTATCGAAGGTTTCGATTACCTTCAGGCAGAATTTGTAAAAATAAAAGGGCACTTTGGTAATTCAGAAAAACAACTGGTGGAGGCTGCTCAAGCTATTTGGACATTTGCTGTTGATAATCCTGAAGTATTTCAGGTAATGTTTAATATAGAAGGTGCTTTTTGTGATTCAAAGCGTGTATATTCTCAGGCAATGAATATCAAAGATAATCCCGTCTGGGAAATGATTGCAAAAATAAGACCCAAAGCTGGTGAACTTGTCACTAAAACCTACTATGAATGGTGGTGTCTTACGTATGGATTTATTGCAATTACCATGACAACACAGCCGAGGTATGCTTTAGGGCAGGCTGAGGGAATTTATATGGATAGTGTGAGACGTTTTATAAAGACCCTTCAATAACCTGCTGAACGGGCTGTTGTCGTACCTCTACCTTGCTTTGGTGATATACCATTGAATAGGGGGCAACACTTTTTACGATCCAGGCATTGCCACCTATTATAGAATCCTTGCCAATCACTGTTTCTCCTCCCAAAATCGTAGCATTCGCATACACAACTACATTGTCTTCAATCGTGGGATGGCGTTTGCGTGATGCGAGTGATTTTGAAACATGGGTAGCACCGAGTGTTACGCCCTGATACAGTTTAACATTATTTCCAATATGGGTTGTTTCGCCGATGACCACACCAGTCCCATGGTCGATAAAAAAGGAATGGCCAATAATAGCATTAGGGTGAATATCTATGCCGGTCTGACTATGCGCAAATTCGGTCAGCATTCGAGGAAGCAAAGGGATTTTTAGTTCTGCCAGAATATGGGCAATTCTATAGGTAGCAATCGCCATAAATCCAGGGTAAAGCGCTATTACCTCTTCTATACCGACCGATGCAGGATCGTTCTCTGTAATGGCTTTGGCATCCTGAAGGAGCAGATCATATATTTCAGGAATATTCTCGAATATCTGGTCGAGAGTCTCCTCTTTTCCGTCTGCAAGCTCTGGTAACAGCGGATCCAGCATGCATCCCAATTTCTGCCGTAAAGCTGAATAAGTCTGTCGTAAATCCGTGGGTTTTTCATTGTGCAGGCAATCCTGACTAATGGGGAACAAAAAATTGATGAGCTGCTGAATAAATTTCCCGGATTCCTGCCTTGATGGAAGTTTGTAGCGAAATGTTTTATTCTGCTCGTTCAAACGTTCAAAAAAAGCTTCCTGTTCCTGCGCTGTCATTAATTCCCACTTTTAATTTACCTCTCTTAAAGAGGATTTTAAACCATTTTACGGATAAACAAAGAAACGGACATAAATGTTGAGTTTTTGTTAAATAGTTAAAAAAAATAATCATCTGGCATCATTTTACCTATATTTTATCGTATATTGATTAATACAACTGAAAAGACTTCGAAGTAAAATAATTCGACTATGAGTAATTTTAGATTTCTGCGTTCAGCTGTTGTGGTTATTTTTTTGTCTGCGACTCTGTCATCATGCTTCTCCAAATACATTATATCGGCTAAACAGGTCAGGAAACATTATGCATCCAAAGATGTAAAGCCTGAAACAAGATTGATCCAAAACGATACTCTGGCTTTGCAGGTAGCGAGTGTCGGAGCGGATACACTGCCTATGCTACTGTTAATACATGGCGCTCCTGGTTCATTATGGGGTTATATGAATTTAATGGACGATGCAGAGTTACAGAAACACTACCATATAGTGTCAGTAGATAGAATTGGTTACGGTAAGTCCAGGCTCAAAAAGCGTAAATATGTAACTTCGATAGAGCTGCAAGCCAGAGCTCTGTTACCCGTATTCTCACTTAATAAATCAGAAGAAAAAGTAGTCGTACTAGGCCGCTCATACGGAGCTCCTATTGCGGCAAAATTGGTATCGATGATTCCGGAAGAAGTTAAGGAGCTGATCATGGTGTCTCCAGTTATTGATCCGGAAAAAGAAAGATTTTATTGGTTTTCTAAATGGGGGCGAAATTCGTTTGTACAGCTTTTTCTTCCCGGAGAATTCAATACTGCTACTGCTGAAAAATACAGTCATGCGGATGAACTGCGTAAGCTTTTACCGGTATGGCAGAACCTGGATGTGAGAACGACGGTGATACAGGGAGGAAATGATTGGATTGCTGATCCGGCGAATTTTGATTTTGCCAAGAAGCATATCAAAAGTAAAAAGGCGCAATACATTTTCCTGTTCAATGCAGGGCACATGATTACTTATACACATGCGGATATGATCAGGGAAATGTTACTTAGAAGTAGGTTATTTCAGGATAAAATTGCTGTTCAGCTGGATTATCAACATTAAAGATTTAGTTATACATTGGGCGTTTAATGAACTCTGGCCTATATTTGTGACCTTTGTTCAATAAAAGAAAACGACTGATCAGAAACCAGCCGTTTTACCGAATTATAATTAACCTATGATAAATTATCCGTGACACCGAAGAATTTCGGTGTTTTTTTTTGCTTCAAAAGTGAGCTGGCAGCATTCTTTTTTTGCAGCCTGCTAAAAATACAAAAGGGTTATAAGTCCCTTCTATACTCTATGACGCGTTATTTTCATTATACCACTAATAGCTTAATTATTTTATGCGGATGGATGAGAAGGCGTTGTAAATAGGCTTGAAAATGAAAAGATCCTGCCGTGACGCGGCAGGATCTTTATGTTAAGGATTATTGAAAGTCGTTATCTCACAATTTTTTTGGTTACAGTGTCTTTATCGTTGGTAACTTTGATCAGATAAATACCATTGGAGTAATTACGAAGATCAAATCGGTGCTCAATGCTATTCTCTGCTAATCTTGTTTTGTACGTCTCTCTAACACGTCCCTGGGTATCTACTATCTGAAGATTTAAAATAGATGAGCTATTGCTATAAACCTTCACAGTGACAAAATCTGTCGTCGGTACCGGATATGCATTAATTGAAATAGATATATTAGAATTGTCCGGATTGGGAAAGCCGGTAATAGGGCCCAATGTCTCGGCGTTTTCGTAGGGCGGTATGTCTATAGTCTCACCGGGTTTGTCGGATACCTGAACAATAAATTCTCGGTAGTTTTCAGAAATTCTGATTCCATCTCTCCATTCATACATTACAAAAGAGATGATATAGTTGCCGGTTTGGGTTGGAGCGAGCCACTGCAACTGTTTCGTCTGGTTGTCAATTTTGAAAGTACCCAATGCGTTTACATCATTCGGATAAATATACTCATTGTTGATACTCCTTACTCCGCAAGTTCCTGGTGAAGGTTTGCTTAGTTTCTGAAGCGCAAAGCTGATGCTATCTGATTCGGTGTCCTGTGCCTTAAGGTCTATCACAAATGGCTGCCTTACTCCCGCTTCGAAGATGCCATGCGGTAATATCGGTGTTGAATTTAGAAAGGAGGTATTGAGTACTGACCACAAGAAAAGGGGTTGCTGCTCTGTTATAGGGAAGTTCACTATCCCGCTCGTACGGTTATCAACTTGAGTTGAGATTTGATATATCCCCTGACTGGCGTAGGTGTGGCTGGTATTGTAAATTCCAATTCCAATCTTTGAGTTACCTGGAGAGCTCGTATATGAAGTTCTGTCAACTGTGATGGTTGTACCATCACCTGTACACACCAGAATTTGGTTATCGGATACCGGTGAAGCAGAGTCAAAATAAAGTACTACGGAAATATTGTAGGTTAAGCCACTTGTGTGTGACGATCGGATTTCGCCTCCGATCAAATGGGTAGCAAGAGCTGAAAAACTCGTTAAAAGGCTAAAAAATGCAATCAAGTATATATTTTTCATGAACATTGAAGGGAGTTAGTTGCTCAATGTGTTTTAATCACAACGTCAGATCCCGCTATTTTAATATCTTTAATGTATTGAATTTGGAAGAAATGAACGGTATTATTCTATTAGTCTTTGTAAATTTTTACTTCACTTTTCCCGTCGCTGGTAATAGATCCCCGGTACATACCCTCGCTATTAAATGGCATACTGATATTCCCATTTCTGTCAAGGGCAATTACGCCTCCTTCACCACCAATATCGACAAGTTTTTTCATCACAACGAGCTCTGAAGCCTCTTTCAGGCTCAATCCTTTATATTCCATCAGCGCGGAAATATCGTGCGCTACTACAGACCTGATAAATAACTCCCCGTGGCCGGTCGCCGAAACAGCACATGTGGCATTGTTGGCATAAGTTCCCGCTCCAATGATAGGTGCGTCGCCAACGCAGCCATATTTTTTATTTGTCATACCACCCGTCGATGTGCCTGCTGCCAGGTTACCGAATTTATCGAGCGCAACGCATCCTACGGTGCCGAATTTCTTCCCTTCTGTAAATATCAATTCGTCATCAGCTTTTAACCCTGTTTTGGGTGCATTTTTAATCTTCTTTTTGTCATTGTCGGTATGATCCAACTCTACTTTATCCGAAGCTATTGCTTTCTGTAAAGCTTTGTAACGTGCTTCAGTGTAGAAATAGGAGGGATCCACGATCTCTAATCCCTGCTGTTTGGCAAAAAGATCAGCCCCCTTTCCGGCCATCATCACATGAGGTGACTTATCCATGACCGCGATGGCAGCCCTGATCGGATTTTTAATTGTCGTAACGCCTGCAACCGCTCCTGCTTTGAGTGTATTGCCGACCATCACGGAAGCATCCAGTTCATTCTTGCCTTCGTTGGTAAATACTGCCCCTTTTCCTGCATTAAAGAGAGGAGAGTCTTCCATGACGATGATGGCTGCTGCAACTGCTTCCAGACTTGTGCCACCTTTTTTGAGAATCTGGTATCCCTGTTGCAAGGCATTTGCAAGCACTGCCTTGTATGCATTTTCTTGTTCAGCGGTCATATTGGCACGGGTGATAGTTCCGGCACCGCCATGTATTACTAATGTAATTTTATCTGAAAAGTCCTGTGCTATTGCTGTTGAGGACAGCGCTAGCAGCAGAGATAGTATACCGATTATTTTCATAGAATGGTTTATTAGTTACTCATCAAATATCAATATACGAATTTTTACCCTGATTGAAAATGCATTTTTAAAAAGAATAGCCGCCCTTTAGAGGCGGCTATTCATATGCATAAGTTCTGAATTATTCCTGCATTTGTGCTTCCACAACGGCGATAGCAACCATATTTACGATCTCACGCACGGAGCTACCAAGTTGCAGTACGTGCACCGGTTTCTTCATGCCCAATAAGATTGGCCCGATTGTTTCCAATTCAGCAGCTTCTTTCAGTAAGTTATATGCAATATTACTTGCTGATAAATTCGGGAATATCAGTGTGTTAGCGCCGCCGTCCACGAGAGTGCTAAATGGATGATTCTCTTTTAGAAGGTCTGTATTAAAAGCAAGGTGCGCCTGCATTTCACCCTCTACAATCATAGAAGGATTCCGTTTTTTAAGAATAGCAGTTGCAGCTCTCATCTTCTCTGCATCCTTACCATCGGCACTGCCATAGTTGGCATAAGTTACCAATGCGATTCGGGGCTGGATATTAAATCGCTCAATCGTTCTTGCAGTAAGCTCTGTAATCTCCACGATTTCATCAACCGTCGGATCTAGGTTAACTGTCGTATCCGAGAAGAACAATGGACCTTTAGGCGTAAGAAGGATGTACATCCCGGCTACTTTATTAACATCATCCTGTTTTCCGATTACATGTAAAGCAGGACGGATCGTATCAGGATATGTTCTGGTCAGACCGGAGATAAGTGCATCTGCCTCACCGTTTTCTACCATCATCGCGCCAAAATAGGCTTTGAAGTAGATGGTGCGTCTGGCTTCAATCGGTGTAAGGCCTTTACGTTGTCTTTTTTCGTAGAGTTTGGCTGCATAGATATCTACCTGCCCCTCGTTTTCATCCGCTCTCGGATCAACAATAGAGACGTCGCTCAGATCAAGCTTACTCTCTTTGATCAGAGTCAGAATTGTTTCTTTATGACCTAAAAGAATGGGGATAGCGATACCTTCGTCGCGTACCTGTTGAGCTGCACGCAGTACCTGTATATTTTCTGCATCAGCAAAAACGACTCTTTTAGGAGATAACTTTGCCTTATTAAGGATCACTCTTGAAAGCTGTTCATTTCTTCCAAGTCTGTTGGAAAGTTCCTGTTCGTAGGCATCCCAGTCGGTAATAACTTTGCGTGCTACTCCTGTTGCGATTGCAGCTTTTGCCACTGCAGGTGCCACCGTTGTAAGCAGTCGGGGATCTACAGGCTTTGGGATAATATATGTGTTTCCGAAAACGATATTGGTTTCATTGTAAGCGAGGTTGACAATATCAGGTACGGGCTTTCTGGCCAGCTCAGCAAGTGCATGAACGGCTGCCAGTTTCATTTCTTCATTGATTTCAGTTGCACGTACATCCAGGGCACCGCGGAAGATGTAAGGGAAACCCAGCACATTATTGACCTGATTAGGATAATCTGAACGGCCGGTAGCCATGATGACATCTTCACGTGCTTCAACAGCGTCGGGATAGGGAATTTCCGGGTTTGGATTAGCCATGGCAAGAACGATCGGATCTTTGGCCATGGATTTTACCATTTCCTTCGATACAATATTTGCAGTCGAAAGTCCGAGGAATAGGTCTGCACCGATCAGCGCATGCTCCAGCGAGTCATACTGAACCTCAGTAGCAAACTGCTTTTTCATTTCATTCAGATCTGTGCGTGCGTTGTTGATATGTCCTTTTGTATCGAACATCGCTACATTTTGAGGATCTACACCAAGTGACAAATATAGCTTTGTACACGATACAGCAGAGGCCCCCGCACCGGACACGACAACACGGATGTCTTTGATGTCTTTTTTGACAAGAACCAGTGCGTTCAGCATAGCGGCAGCACTGATAATAGCTGTTCCATGCTGATCGTCGTGCATAACAGGAATGTTAAGCTCCGCTTTTAGTCGGGCTTCGATCTCGAAGCACTCCGGTGCTTTAATATCTTCCAGATTAATACCACCAAATGTGGGTTCCAGAATTTTAACGGTTCTTACAAACTCGTCCACATCTTTTGTGTTAAGTTCGATATCGAATACGTCAATGTCAGAATATATTTTGAAAAGCAGTCCTTTTCCCTCCATTACAGGTTTTGAGGCCTCTGGACCGATGTCGCCAAGGCCCAGTACTGCAGTACCATTGCTGATTACAGCAACAAGGTTTCCTTTGGCTGTATAGAGGTATGCATTTTCGACATTTTCTGCGATTTCAAGGCAAGGCTCTGCAACACCTGGCGAATAGGCAAGAGAAAGGTCTCTCTGGGTATTGGTTTCCTTGGTAGGAATAACCTGGATCTTCCCTGGTCTTCCTTTAGAGTGGTAGTAAAGAGCGTCTTCTTTTCTAATTTTTTTGTTCATACCTGTGGACAATTATTTGGCACTAAGGTACAAACAATCAATTTACAGCATTAAGAAAACAGACTTTTAATGTTGAAATTGATAATATCTGATTATAGGTCTTTCAAAAGTTTTTGAGTAGGTGAAATCCCTTTCTCATTGAATGTGGGTGATTTAGTGCGTTTTTTTTTCTCTTGTGAAGTGGCAATCCTTTTTTTCATATAGTAAGCCACCACCATATACGCGCAGAACATACCTATATAGATATAGAGTGATGCTGTATTAGTGATATTACCATGGAAAGTGAAGAATAATGCAGTGTTCATGATTGTTACCATCCAAAGAGTAAATGAAGCCCAAAAGTGATTCAGACCACAATCAATAAGGATGTGATGCATATGGTTTCTGTCCGCAATAAAAGGAGATCCGCCTTTTACAATACGCACAATGAATACTCTCAAAGTATCAAAAATAGGGACAATCAAAAGGACCATTACAATAATGGGCGCATTAAAATAGGCGTTTGGATCGTGCAGGTAGCCAACATTCAATGACAGGAATTCAACCGCAAAAATTGATAGCAGATAACCTACAATAAGGGATCCTGTATCTCCCATAAAGATTTTACTGGTTTTCGAAAAATTGAATCTGAGAAAACCCAATAGTGAGCCTGACATGGCAAAGGCAAGACAACCGAATGAGAAATGGTCGTTAAGGATAAACCAGATTCCAAATCCGAGTCCCGCAATTAGACTGATACCTCCAGCCAAACCATCAATACCGTCAATCAGATTGATGGCGTTGATAATCGCGATAAATACGAATACTGTAAGGGGAATGCTAACAATATCGGGAACTGCATCTATCCCGAAAATTCCATAGAAATGATCAATTTTAAAATTACCCATCGCTACCAGTATCAAAGAAGCGAATATTTGTATAATGAGCTTCTTTGTCGGGTCAACAGCGAGTATATCATCCTTTAAACCTAGAAAAAACAGGATTAATACTCCCGTAATGGAGAGATTGATAATATTGGAATCAATCGCATTTTCAGCATGTGGCCATAAAAAATAGGCGATCAATGTAGACGCAAAAATGGCTATACCGCCCAATGTAGGAGTTTCGGTATGGTGTGAGCTACGAAAACCTGGCTTAGCTGTAAGATGTAGCAAATTGGACAGGTTAATAATAACAGGAATGGAAATGATTGATAAGAAGCAGGCAATGAGGAATGACAAAAAGCACTGATACACATCATGATGTACCATACTGTTAAAGTTTCCGTCACTAATGATCTGCAGGGGTATTTGTAAATCCATTTTTATTGATGACTAAGCAATCTTCTATAAATGAACTTTAACATATTTACGCCAAATTTTAACAAAATATGTCGTAAATCAAATATGTAAAGTTCTGTGTGTCAAAATATTTATTCCTTCGTGCCTTCTGTCAGCGTCTGCGATAAAAGAGTTCTATATAAACTGGAGAACTTTTCGTAGCGGTTTTAGCCAGAGCGTATAAAATTTCGGTCTCAATTCATTGATTTTCCAGGCAAGCCTGTCATTTTTATTGGCGGCAATCCTGTTGGATACATTGCTGTTACTTACGCCACCCGCTCTCATTTTGACAAGCACCTTAGGTACATAAGCCAAGGTGATACCAAATTTGTGAATCATTCTCAGCATCAGCTCATAGTCTGCAGCACTTCCCAAATCCAGTCTGAACTTGCCATATCTTTCATACAAACTTCTTTTAACAAAGAAGGTGGGATGTGGAGGCATCCAGCCGTGTACAAAAGATACTTTACTATAGCTACCGGATTTCCAGTTTCTTTTTACCCTGGTCAAATCAGTCGCATCTACATATTGTAAGTCGCCATAAGCTCCATCGGTATTTTCTGATATCATTGTCTGCATAACATCTGATAACACAGTATTGCTAGCATAGAAATCATCCGCATTCAGGATACCAACAACGTCTCCACTTGCCAGTGCAATTCCTTTATTCATGGCATCATAGATACCTTTATCGGGCTCGCTTACAAACTGATGAATTTGATCGCCATACGATTTGACGATAGCTTCAGTATCATCCGTGGATTTGCCATCAACAACGATGTACTCAACAGATTCATAGTCCTGCGACAGCACCGAATCAATACATGATCTCAGTGTAGAAGCTCCATTAAACACAACCGTTATAATACTTACTTTCAATGTTTAATCTGTCTTTTTTTTACAAATACCGCAGGATTCCCCTGGTAAATTCCGTACGATTCCATGTCCTTAGTTGCGACCGAATTAACGGTCAGCACTGCATGGGATGCAACAGTTACGCCTGGGCAAACCGTTGCCTGGGCCCCAATCCATGCCCCATCTTCCAACGTAATCGGCTTTACGATCAGGTCAAACGTACTGATGGTGAAATTGTGATTGCCGGTCAGCAGCATGCAACCTTGTGATAAGCATACATTTGCCCCAATATTCACCGTCGTGAGGTTGTCTATCCACACTTTTTCACCGATCCAGGTATGATCCCCGATACTGAGAAACCAAGGATACTTAATAATTACTTTGGGCTTTAATACTACGTTTCGTCCGAGTTTTGCTCCAAATATTTTTAAAATAAATCGCTTTACTGGCATGGGTACCGGTAGATAAGTGTCTATAAACACAATAGATGTCAGATACCATACCAACCGTTTGATCCCGCTTCCCGGCTGATACCAGCTATTATCATACCCGGACAGATTGGTTTGGGTTTGCAAGGTCTTTTCCATATTCCGTCCTGAAATGTTCTATAATACTATCTTTATCCTTGCCCGCGCGCTGGTATACTTCGAAGATTTTCGCATCAACCAGAAACCGATACCAGAAACCTTGCAAAAAGTGCCAGATCAACCCTTTTTTGCCATCCAGAAATCCAAATTTGATAAAGTATCTGTAAACAAAATAGATGAATGGTCGTGTAAACAAAGGCATTCCTGCATACTTAATCTTCAGGTATCTCGTTCGTTGTTCTTGATTGCCCCAAAAATTAGGGGTTACTGTAGCTTTACTATCAAAGTTATATTTAATATTCAACAAGTCTATTACCTCCCTGATAGCATAATTGTTATGCTTTTGAGTCCACCAGGTAAGGTTATTCAAGTTATGATCTACGATATCATTTCGTAATTGAGCTGTACTACCGCTGCTTAGCTTGATATGCTCATCCATCCACAACTCTTCACAAATTCCCGTATCTCTGCGCCATAATCGTAACAACCAGATAGGATAGTAGCCTCCGCGACTAATCCACTGATTCATAAAAAATACCCTTCTTTTAACATACAATCCTGTAATGTTCGTAGGGGTAGTTATCAGGTTTCGATTGAGCTCTTCGGCGAGTTCGGGAGTGAGGTATTCATCTGCATCCATACGCATCAGCCAGGCTGTTTCAAATGGGTTGTTCTGTATACCAAAATTGTACTGGAAGGCGTAGGATACCCATGGATTCTGAACCACAGTGGCACCCAGCGAGGTTGCAATCTGTACGGTGTTGTCGGTTGAAAAAGAATCGACAATAAAAATTTTATCCGTTACCTGTTGCAGGCTTTTAATGCATCTCTCAATGTGCAAGGACTCATTATGCGTTAAGATGATGACGGATAAATCAACCATATAAATTATTTCAGGGCAATTCTATTAACGATGGACGTGTGTATAAATTCGAGGCAAAGATACTTAGATTTTCTTTACTTTCTTGTATTCTTCTAATAACTGATTCGCGACTACTTTGATGTCGAAATTTTCTACTACCATGTTGTAGGCGTTATTTGCAATGAGATTGGCATAAGATGAGTCTTGTAATATTTTAAGAAGTCCTTCTGCAACACTCTTAGGTTTTAAAGCAGTTAGAAATGCTGCATTATGTTTTTTAATATAATCTCCGAAACCTACCCGGTCGGAAACCAGTGCAGGAACGCCGGAAGTCATCGCCTCCAAAACAGCAATTGAAAATCCTTCTGAATAGGATGGGAGCACAAATAGGTCTGCATCTGCCAATGCTTCTTTTTTGTCTGAGTCGGTGAGCATACCCACCAGCTTCACGCGATCCAGCAACTGGTGTTTTTCAATAAATTCTTCTGTTTCTTTTTGATAACCGTCGTCGGGGCCTGCCAGGATAAGGATCGCTTTTGGAATTTGCTGATGTACTTTTAAAAATGCAGGTAAAAGAAGATCAAGACCCTTTTTGATATTGAGCCTACCCATAAATAATATGACTTGCTGATCCGGTGAGATGCTGTATTTTTTCCTAAAAAGCCCTTTTGCAGGGAGTTTAGTATACTCTGACACCTTCATGCCGTTGGGAACGATAACCATGTTTTTCGGACGATATCCAAGATACCGGATCACATCCTGTTCCTCGTCAGTATTATTAATCTGTATCAGGTCCGCCTTACCCAGTAACCGCTTTTGGTATAAAACAGTTACCAGCTTTTTCTTCCATTTGCTATGTTCTACGGCCCAATGGTCGAGCAGTCCATGAATCGTGATAACCAATACAGCTTTATTGGGAATAAGAAATGGGGCCAAACTCCCGAAATGCCAAATACCATGCATGTGTATGACGTCGTACAGATGGATATTAGCTTTCAGGTAGCGATACATTTCCACAGAAAACTCGCGGTAGTAATTGCTGATCGGAGTCGTCCTGGCACATTCTATCAACTTAGCTCCTTCGGGCACAGGATAGCTTTTTTCACCCGGCGTCATCGGACTAAGTATATCGACCTGATGTCCTTGTTTAAGTACCTCGTTGGTATGGTCGTATATAATTCTGGCCGGGCCACCAATTGCCCATGTATAGGCGCATATATTTAGAATTCGCATCGCTAGATTGTTGTGTGCGTAGTTTTACTTTATTAATATTAACTGGTCAGCTTAGCATAACATGCAACCATTTGCCGCGCAACATGGCTTGAATTAAAACGTGCTACTAATTTTTCGGAAACTTGTCCCATAGCATTAATGCTGTCGGAATTGGTTATGAAAAATTGTAGGGCATCTTTCAGTGTTACGGGATTGTCGGGATCTATGATAAAGCCATTTTTCCCATCATTTACTAAATCTTCAACACACCCGCAGGTTTTCGAAACGATGACAGGTAGCCCGCAAACCATCGCCTCATTCACTACAAGACCCCATGGTTCAGAAATACTTGGAAGAACAAGCACGTCACTCTGAGCGAGCCATCCCGGCACTTCGTACCATGGGAAAGCGCCCGCAAACTGAATACTTTCCGGGTTAGGACTTGTTGATGCCAGTTCTTCTAATTCATTTCGCATGGGGCCGTCTCCAACAAATAGCAATTTCCAGTTGGTGGCAGGTTGCAGCTGTTTGAATACCTCAATAAGCATCCGCAGGTTTTTCTCAGGAGCGAGCCTGCCAACGTAAATAAATGTCTTGTTTACGGGTATTTTATTTTTTTGTTTCGACCGTTCGAAAGCATTTTTAACTAAGGTCTCATCGATTACGGCCGCGTTGTTAACTACAATCTTTCTGGTGTCAACGCCCAGAGAAATGAGATAATTTGCGGAAGACTTGCCGAAGCAGAAAAAAGCATCAGCCATGCCTACGATGCCTTTTTTTATCTTTTCTTTAATTCCTGACCTGTTGTGATCCAGTGTTGAAGATTCTGAAGAGAGTACGATTTTGACTCCTTTGCTACGGGCATATATCATCAGCAAAACCTGCGCCCAGTCGAACCATCCCGTTACGTTAAGTACAGTTGGTTTGAATGTATTGAAAGTTTTGAACAATTCCCTCAGCTTTTCCGGAAAACCTACCTGATCCAGACTTTTATTGAAAAGAACCTGATACGGATATATATATGGGAAGCTTTTCTCATCCTGCATGCTGCTGCGGCTGGCTTCATATAATGCTATATGCGCTACTAAAAACTCGCTTTCGGGATGCTGGCTGAGCATAGACTGATGAATCTCGCTGAAAAGTTTCGATTTATAATGTGCCCAGAGCTGGTTATGAATGATTAAAACGCGCATCAGGGCTTGTGGGTTAAATATTCAGAAAACAATGGGTACAAATTATTTGCCAGAAAGACCTGTCCCTTGTTGTTATAATGCACAACATCCAGATTCCGGTAGTATTCCAGTTTGACGCCCAGATCAAATTCATTGATCAGACGGATGTTTCTTTCTTTGGCAAACGCAATGATTTCCATACCCTGGTCATTAAAATGTCCCAATTCGATTTCAGAAATTTCGGGATGCAGATATATGAAGAATGGAATGTTCTCCCTTTGGGTCATTTCATAAAGTTGCTGATAACCAGGATTGAATCCTATACCGGGTTTTCGGATCCCTGCGTCGTTAAGTTCTATTTTTTTAATTGTGTCTTTCCGAATAGAGTCCGGAACAGTTTGCTTTACCTCTTCTTTCTTAGCTACCGTTTCCTCGCTTTGCAATTTATCTTCATCAAAAGAGGGTAGAAGAGCAAGGAAATTGTACCAAATCCACCAGCGGTATCTGTCCCAAAGTTCTACCCAGGCGATACTGTACTGTTTGTCGGGCATGCCGGGATCAATACCCACCGGACTGATGTGCGACATGATATCGTGCGCATCGTGGCTGCTGGTCACCAGACCTATCACTTTGGCATTGAAGAAACCGTATTTTTTAAGATAAGCGGCAATATTATCGGGTCCCCAGGAGCCTGCAGAAATATTCAGCACCCTTGTCTTCTTCCCAAAACTTTTCTGGAAACGCTTTTCAAGCATGCTGGTGCCAATGCTGTCATGGGTAGTGAGGCTACCGCCATTGATTACAGAGTCGCCAAGAAGAAGTATGATAAGACTATCGGATTCAGAAAGCTCTTCACTTCTCATTGACAGGCTATTGGTTCTGATCAGATTTCCGAAACGATTAACTTCCTGATTAGGTGCGTATATGTATTCAAAGTCAGGATCATTGATGTACAAAGGTGCATTACAGAATCCATAAACTTTTCGGAGTACGATTTCGGTAGCACCTGCTAAAACAACAATTACAACTAATACTTTTAAAAAAACTTTAAACATACATGTTATTGGCCTGCGATGAATGCGGGTGCAAATTTAGAATTACTTTTTCCATTTACGAGCTTTTCACAGTCAGGAAAGGAAATTAGTAAAACGAAAGAACTGAGTATGACTACCATTTTTCAGGCAACTCAAAGATATTCGATTAATTCAATGCGATTTCCGAAGGGGTCTCTGAATGAAAAGCGGTTACGATCAGGAATTTTGCTGAGGTAGGTAACTGCTACTCCATTTTCGGTAAGGATACGATCTGCTTCAGCCAGATTTTGCACCGTAAATGCCGGATGACGCTGTGAAAGTTGCTGTTCTCCTTCTGCGCGAATATGAAGCTGTACATCACCCATTTGAAACCAGATAGCTTTGTGAGGAATAGGATAACCCAAATCTGTCAGCTCCTGTAAACCCAGTACTTCTCCATAAAACTGACGTGCCTGTTGTTCTGCTCCATCAGGAATGCAAAGCATGATATGGTCAAATTTTTTAAATTCAATTTTCATTATGTATTAAACTGATGAAGTGTAACTTATTTCAGTGCAGGCTTACCATCTTTCCAAACAGCATTAATTTTTCTCGTATTCGTTATATCTGTAAGCGGATCTGCATCCAAAATGACAAAGTCTGCTTTTTTGCCTACCTGTATGCTCCCATAGTCTTTCCCAATTTTCATGGCATTTGCAGCATTCAGCGTACTTATCTTAATTACGTCAATGGGTTTAATGCCCGCATTCACCATTAGTTCCATCTCATAGTGTTCGGCAAACCCTTGGGCTCGCTCAGGAAACGCGCCGGAATCCGTACCTAGGGCGACAGTAATTCCATGATCGAAAATCTTTTTTAGATTATGCAGCGCGATCTGAGCGTCCTTTTTCTTTTTGTCGTAATCGGCAGAATTTTTCAATTTTGTCTGATAACCTGGATCAGACAGCATTTCCCATACACCTGGTTCAAGTGAATTTTTGAAAAAATCGGATTGCATCCATTCGGGCTTATCGGCATAGATATAGGCAAAATGATCAAGAGTCAGGGTGGGAATGTACACTATGTTTTTTGCTTTCATTAAATCCAGTAATTCTTTGTCGACTTGTTTATCACGAATACTATGACCAATGATATCCAATCCGGCATTGACCAGTTTTTTTGTGTCCTCAACATAGAAGAGATGGGCAGTAACCGATATATTGTTTTTATGTGCTTCTGAAATGATTTTTGAATAAATCTCAGGCTTCATCTTCGCAGCTTTGCCACCATGGTCATCCACCCACATTTTGACTGTTGTTGGCTTAAGTTCAGCAAGCTTGTTCATCATAGCAGGCACCTGATCCGGATTTTCGGGGCGGAATAACAGATTCATCCATGAACCAGGATTAGGATCAGGCACATTGAAACCATAACCTGCTGAATAAAGTCTTGCTCCTGGTAAGAGCCCTGCAGTTGTGGAATCACGCAAACCACCTTCAAAAATAAGTGGCCTGTCTGTTCCCATTACCAAAACCGAATTGATGCCATACTGCTGATAATGTCGAAGTTGGCGAATGATGTTCTCGCGGGTATAGTTCTCTGCTTTGGATGTAGTTCCTTTCAGCGTGCCCACATGGGTATGTGCAGATATAAAGGAAGGAACTATTGTCTTTCCGCTTAAGTCCAGAATTTCAGCAGCATCTGATTTAATATTCTCTCCGATTTCAACGATCCGGTCGCCTGCAACAAGAATATTTGTTTTTTTGATAGCTGGTTTTCCGGTACCGTCAATGAGTGTGACATTTGTAATTAATGTAGACTCCTGCGCAAAAGTTGCTGGAAGGTAAATTAATTTCAGAAATAAGATATATACAAGATGGCGATAGCACATAATAGTAATGTTTCAATTTTGATTTACTAAAATACTTCCCAAATAAGTATACCATTCCTACGTGTCAGCTTCATACCAAAGGTTCGGCACTGTTATCGATCATAATTATTTTCAGAAACTATTAATCAGTCTAAACCGGCGAAGTAGTCAATAGTAGCTTGTTTATCAATATTGATCTGAGCAATCAATTCCGGCAATCCGTTAAACTTTTGCTCGGCACGTAAATAGTGCAGCAATTCAAGTTTCACTTCTTCACCATATATTTCCCGATCAAAATCCAGGATATTCACTTCAATCGTTTTCGAGGTACCGTCAACGGTAGGTCTTACGCCAATATTAAGCATTCCGTTAAAAACCCAATCTTTGTAACTGGCTTTCACCACATACACTCCGTTTTGTGGGATAAGTTTATAGGATTCGTCGGGATGAATATTAGCTGTAGGAAATCCGATTGTTCGTCCCAATTGCTTTCCTTTCACCACTGTTCCTGAAACCGTGTAGGCGCGGCCCAGTAGTTCATTGGCTTCATGAATTGCTCCGGTCAATAATGCTTCACGAATGCGTGATGAACTGATAGCAAGATCTTCAATATCTTGTCGGGGAATTTCCTCTACCTCGAAGCCAAATGACGAACAGTTCTTTTGCAGAAATTCAAAACTACCTTCCCTGTTTTTTCCGAATCTGTGATCATAACCGATGACAAGCTTACGGGTTCCAATTTTATCAACAAGTACCTGCTGAATAAATTCCAGTGAAGAGAGCTCTGAAAATGATCTGGTGAACGGAATAATGAGCAGATGATCAATACCCATTTCAGCAAACAATTCAATCTTTTCATCAATGGTCGATAATAGCTGTAAGGATTGGCTATCTTCCGAAACCACCATACGGGGATGCGGCCAAAAGGTAAGCACCACAGTTTCTCCTCCAGACTGCTGACTGATTTCTTTCAGTCGGGACAATATTTTTTTATGGCCTACATGAACACCGTCAAAAGTTCCACTTGTAACTACACCGTAGCCGAGTTTTTGAAACTCGTCCAGATTATGGTAAATTTTCATTCGTCAACTGATAACTTCAATTCAATCCTTTTCTGGTAAATAAACTCGGTGAGGTCCGCTGCATTTTTTAATTCAAATGCTCCTATTCGAGTCCGGCATAAAGCACTAAGATAAGCACCACTGCCTGCATATTCGCCAAAGTCACGGACCATACTACGGATATATGTTCCTTTGGTACATACAATACGAAAGTCGATAGAAGGAAAACGGGTTGTATCAATCTCAAAAGCAGAAATTTCCACTTGCCTCTTCTTAATTTCAGCTGTTTCTCCTCTTCTGGCTTTCTTATATAATCTTTCTCCATCCACTTTTACGGCTGAGTAAATAGGAGGAATCTGTTCTATAACACCTGTTAGTTTTTGCCGGGCACTTTCCAGAACTTCTGCCGTAATGTGCTCTGTTGGGAACTCTGCGTCAAATTCAGTCTCCAGGTCAATGGACGGTGTGGTTTTTCCCAACACAAAAGTTCCAGTATATTCTTTTTCCTGAGCCTGATAAGTATCAATTTGTTTTGTTTTTTTTCCTGTACAAAGTATAAGCAGGCCCGTAGCAAGAGGATCCAGTGTGCCTGCATGCCCGATTTTTTTGAATTTGCATGCTCTTTTCAGCTTATTGGCAACATCAAATGAAGTCCATTGAAGGGGCTTGTTGATCAGTATTACTTCACCTTCATCAGGTAGGGGCGCTTCCGTATTCAAGTTCGTCAGTTATTTAAATTTCAGGTTTTGCGCTCCATATACAGTAATAGGATGCATAAAAACCACATTCAGTAAAAAATAATAAACCACAGAGACTACCCTGTGGTTTACTGTAAGATGTCGTTACGTATATTAAACCACGTCCAGTTTGTAGCCAGATGCCAGTAATCCGAGTAACACAATTCCAAGAATAATTCGGTAGTAACCAAACACCTTGAAGCCATATTTAGTCACAAAACTGATAAAGAATTTGATAGCTAAAAGCGCTACAACAAATGCAACAAGATTGCCAATTGCTAATACTTTGATATCTTCCGCTTGGATCGTATCGTAAGTCTTTAACAACTTATATCCTCCTGCTGCGGCCATTGTGGGTACAGCCAGAAAGAATGAAAACTCTGCCGCCTGCTTACGTGATAGCCCCTGCAACATACCTCCAATAATGGTAGATGCCGATCTGGAAACCCCAGGAATCATAGCAATGCATTGGAAAAAACCAATTTTAAGGGCGTCAAAGTAAGATATTTCTCTTTCTGAAACCGTATTGTTTGCAATACGATCGATAAATAGAAGAATGATACCCCCTACAAGAAGAGAAATCGCTACAACTATTACATTTTCAAGCATGGCATCAATGATGTCGTTCAGGAGAAAACCCAGAACAGCTGCCGGAAGAAATGCAACGAAAAGTTTAAAATAGAATTCGGTAGATTGAAAAAAGCGCTTCCAGTAAAGTACCAATACTGAAAGAATGGCACCAAACTGAATATTAACCGTAAACATTTTGGTGAAATCCAGGTGGCTGATGCCCATAAAGGATGACGCTATAATCATATGTCCCGTAGAAGATACGGGTAAAAATTCTGTAATCCCTTCAATGATAGCAAGGATAATGGCCTGCCATATACTCATGAATTCGAAGGTTTACGTAAGATTGCCCAAAACTCTATAATGAACCCTGCGATGACGATCAGTGGTCCGACGGTAAGCCCTAACGCGCCAAAGCCAAATTCCGCAGTTTCAAATGTCATAATCAGAAAACCTCCCAGAATTACAGCAAGACCGATCAGCATGGTCGTGTAATTGGCAGAAGAAAAGGGTAAATTACTTTTTGGGTTGCTCATAGTCAATTATTAACTGTTTTGGTTATAAATCAGTAAAGGTCATCCAGTGCCATGCGAAGGTATCGGGACAGCGACTGGTAGGTGCTGGCAATACCAATGCATATGCCCAAGGCCAGAACTATACCTACTAAAATTACAATTTTGTCGTACTCCTGAAGCATTGCTAGTCCTTCCACATTACGAACGGCCACCTGTTGCATAGCGATCAGCAAGCCGCCCGCTACAATTCCGCCCGTAAGTCCCTGTAATGCTCCTCGAAGAATGTAAGGACGCTGAATGAAACCATTGGTGGCACCTACAAGCTGCATACTGCGAATGAGGAATCGCTGTGAGTAAATAGCCAGTTTGATTGTATTATTAACCAGAAGTACAATGATGATCAGCATGATCAGTGCAAAGCTGGCTAAAACGATGTAAATTTTAGTTACATTTCGGTTAATATTATCGGCAAGGTCTTCCTGATAGACCACTTCATATGTACCATTCATCTGTTCCAGATCCTTCTTGATCTGTTGCAGTTTAGCCTCTTCGAAGTATTCTTCCCCGATTTTTACCCGGTAAGAATCTCTCAGCGGATTTTCACCTAAAAATGCGGAAAAATCCTCCTTTGTGCCATCAATAAATTCTTTGGCAGCCTCTTCCTTTGAAAAGAATGTGATAGGAGTAACCTCAGAAGAAACAAGTACGTAAGGCTTGGACTTGATGATGTTAAGAACAGAATCCTGACCAGCTTTTGTAATTTCCTTATCCAGAAACACCCGAACTTCTATATTCTGACGGATGATAGAAACCAGTTTTTTGGATTGTATCACCAGCAATCCACAAAATCCAATCAGAAATAATGCCGCCGTAAGGCTCATTACAATCATTGCATTGGGATAACTACCAATCTTCTTCTTTTTAGGCATAAGCGCGTGAGATTTCGCATTTTGCTGTCCGGTTTTCATTTAGAACCAGATGCGATATGGGCAAAAGTACGATTTAAATGATAAGGATTTTTACTTAAAACGATGCTTAACTATTTTTAACTAAACAGACATCACTAGTTTCTGCGTCCCATTTCATCACGTACCTGGGCCGCTTTTTCATAATCTTCTTTTGAAAGTGCGTCGTCGAGAATACGCTGCAGCTCTTCAAATGACATATCCTGAAGGTGATCCTTATTGCCTTTTGATGATATAGTTTCGCGTACTGTTTCGTGATCGTCTTCCTCTTCTTCATCATCTTCTGAGGAGGAACTTGATATGATGCCTGCTTCGGACAGAATGGCTTCATATGTATAAATCGGAATGTCGAAACGCAGGCCTATAGCGATCGCATCGGAAGGACGGGCGTCTATTTCAATTTCCCGAAGGTCATCCTTACAAACAATCTTAGCGTAAAATATACCTTCCTTCAAGTCTGAAATCACAATCTCTTTTAGTGTGTAGTTCATACCGTCTGCAAATGACTTAAACAAATCGTGCGTCATGGGCCTGTTGGGAACGATGTTCTCTATCTGCACGGCGATTGCCTGGGCCTCAAACACGCCAATGATAATCGGTAAACGGCGATTCCCTAATTCTTCACCAAGAACCAATGCAAATGAGCCTGCCTGAGACTGGCTGGGGGAAAGACCCAGAATTTCTAACTTTATTTTTTTCACGTTTAAACTTTGATGCGCTAACGCAAGTTTTTGTTAACAGCTGTGGTGATTCAAACCTTGTCGTCACTGAATCAGATCTGATCGAATTTACTACAATCGCCAGGAAAATGATTGAATTTCAGTTTCTTAACGAAATAGCATATTAAACCGTTCCTGATGATGTGTACGGAACACGGGCTTTAAGCTTGCAAAAGTAAAAAACCCGTCCTGCATAAAAAAATGCCTGACGGGTTAAGTAATTTCCTGATATAATTACCAATTAACTAAATGGCTCTAACAGGTTGATTATCGCCTGTTTATATGCCGGTGGAATTTCTGATAAAGTTCATTAACCTTATTAAACAAGCACCGGAATAGCAGTTTAGCTTTTAGCGGAGTGCTTTTGCAGCTTCGGTAAGTTTAGGTAGTATTTCAAAAACATCTCCGACAATTCCGTAATCCGCTGCCTTAAAAAATGGTGCTTCAGGATCTTTATTGATAACCACAATACATTTCGAACCATTAACACCGGCCAGATGCTGTATAGCACCTGAGATGCCACACGCTATATAAAGATTAGGTGCGACTTTGATGCCCGTCTGGCCGATATGCTCATGGTGCGGGCGCCAGTCCAGATCTGATACCGGTTTGGAGCACCCTGTGGCCGCACCAAGTGCACCCGCCAGATCCAGTAAAGGTTGCCAGTGATCAGCCCCCTTCATTCCCCTGCCTCCGGAGACAATAATGTCGGCTTCTGTCAGAGACAATTCTGAACTCGCTTTCTCCACATCGGTTACCTGTGCCTGAAAGTCAGATTCCCGGCGGGATGGAGTGAAAGTCTCCACAGAAGCTTCAGTTCCAGCAAGAGCGGACTCATCCATTTCAATGGCATTTTTGCGGATCACCAGTAATTTGATATCAGACTTAATTTCCGTGGTTGCGAAAGCCTTACCGGTATAAATGCTTCTGGTTACCCTGAACGAGCTGCCGATCTGTGGAAGTTCGGTCACACCGGAAACGACACCCGCCTTGAGCCTGGCTGCTGCTCGTGCTGCAACGGCATCACCTAGTCCTGACTTGGAAAGGATAATGACTTTGCTTCCTTCTTGTGTCGCAGCCTGAAACAGAGCATCCGAGTAAGCAAGCGCATTTTCGTGCGCGAAATTCTCGTCAGATACATGTAATACCTTCGAGGCTCCATAGGATCCTGCTTTTTCCAGTTCTGCTATTTCCGCTTTTCCGATCGCAAGGACGGTTGCTGTTGAACCAGTCTGTGAAGCAACATTAGCGCCATAAGCAATTGCTTCCAGCGATGTTTTTTTGATTATACCGTTATCTAATTCTACGAATATGAGGACTGACATAATGAATCAAATTTGAATTGTGAATAATGTACGGGAGGCTACAATACCTTTGCTTCGGTTTGCAGCAGTTTGATCAGGCTAGCCGCCTCTTCGGCAGGTATCATCCTGCAGGCTCCCTTTGGTGCAGGCAAAGTGAATTTCTCCGGCGCTGTCATTTCATCCAGGCTAATCGGTTCAACAACTTGTAACGGTTTACTGCGCGCCGTCATAATTCCTCTCATATTTGGTATTTTCCATTCAGCAATGGGTTCCTGGCATCCAAGTACCAGTGGAAGCGTTGCAGTCAGCGTTTCTTTGCCTCCGTCAATCTCACGCGCAATTGTTGCTGTATTGCCGCTCAATTCCAATTTCATCACCGGCGAATAGGAGGGGATTCCCAGCATCTCTCCAACCAGGCCATGTACCACACCACTATTAAAATCGATGGATTCACGTCCCATTAATATCAAATCGTAATTATTTTGTTCAGCGATGTGCGCAATTTGTGCAGCAGTAAAGTAAGAATCCTGTGGGTTCGCATTGACACGGATTGCATCATCCGCCCCGATTGCCAGTGCTTTACGTATTTGCGGATCCGCGTCAGCTTCGCCAACATGCAGCACGGTAAGTGTTCCGCCGGTCTGATCTTTGATCTCAACTCCACGGGCCAATGCGTAGTCATCGTAAGGTCCGATGATGTATTGGACACCATTTTTATTAAGTTTGGTGTCATTATCTGTGAAAGATATTTTGGCTGTCGTATCTGGTACGTTGGTTATACAAACAAGTATTTTCATGATATTCGAGTTACCTGGTTAACTTATTCGGGAAATAACTTATGTCTTTCACAAATAAATAAAAATCTAAAATAGTATGCAAGCATAATAATTCTGATGAGCAATTCACTTCTTACTAATCTCCTGGCCTTCTATGAGGAGGATCCGGCCGATCCTTTTAACATTTATGCGTTAGCTTTGGAATACCTGAAATCGTCTCCTGAAAAGGCAGAGGTGTTTTTTAATATTTTACTCAAAGATCATCGTGATTACCTGCCTACCTATTATCATGCGGCAGATTTTTTCGCCTTAAAAGAAGATACCGACAGAGCAGAAAAGATCTATAAGGATGGCATCGCTCTGTCACTGGCTCAAAGCAATGTAAAGGCGCATCAGGAGCTCCAAAGGGCATACAGAAACTTTCTTGATGACCTGGAATATTAAATAGTTTAATAATCAAAATTTGTTTAGCTTAGCAAAAAGCCCTAACTTTCGAGGTTATTAGGAAATACTACATCACAGACATGCCGGGTATACTTCTAGTCTCTGCATCCGGTTCAGTTTGATATTTGTTTTTGAGTTCCTCGCTTAATTGAATAAAAATTATTCGTTGATATTTATGGAAAAGGAATCGTTCATTCCACTTGTTGTTAAGTGGGCACAAGCTCATGGTTTTAAGGAAATTCAAGCCAACATTGAAGGCTATGAGACTCCGAAATCGTACGAAAGAGCTGCTGATAATCTGAAGTTTACTCCGGATGTAACAGGAGTAAATATGTTTAACAGACATTATCTGGAGGTGTCTATGAAAACAGAACAGTTGAGAGGCAGTATTTCTAAATGGAAACTACTGAGCGAATTGGCGGGTATGAAAGGTGCAAAATTGTATTTAATGGCTCCAAGAGGCCATGTCCGTTTTACGCGTGAGGTAATAGAGCAGTATAACATTCCTGCTGAAGTTGTGAAAATCGACTAAGTACATTGGAATTGTTAAAAAGGCGGTTGAGCAAAGTTGTTTTTCAACCGCCTTTTCATTTACATAAAGGTCAGCAATTCTTTAAGGATCAATCGCATGGAAGGTTCGGCCTTTTTTGCCGCCGCTATGATTCTGCTTATATCCGCTTTCTCCAATGTCTCAGGAATTCCCAGGTCAGTAATCACTGACAAACCGAAGCAGCGCAGGCCTAACTGACGGGCTGCAATTATCTCAGGAACTGTACTCATTCCTACAACATCCCCGCCAAGCTGGCGGAGCAATCTGTATTCAGCACGGGTTTCCAATTGTGGCCCGGTAACTGCCACATAAACTCCTGAATGAATTGGAATCTCATGCGTGGTCGCTATGTCCAAAGCCCTGCTTACTAAAGTTTTGTCGTAGACCTCACTCATGTCGGGGAATCTGTCGCCAAATTCAGGAATATGCTTTCCCGTAAGCGGGTTGTGAGGTAAGAAAAGGCTAATGTGATCTTCAATGACCATTAGCTCCGTCACTTTATATGCAGGATTGAGACTTCCGCAGGCGTTGGATACGAGCAGCGTATGAACGCCCAGCCATTTCATAACACGTACCGGTAATACCACTTGCTGCATGTCATATCCTTCGTAATAATGGAAGCGTCCCTGCATACAAACAACCTTTTGTCCTGAGAGTTTTCCAAATATCAGCTTGCCGGAATGTGATTCGACAGTCGATACAGGAAAGCCCGGAATATCAGTGTAGGATAATGTATGGCTGATTTCTATCTCATTGACCAGAGAACCAAGACCGGTTCCGAGAATGATTCCGAAGTCAGGAATGAAGCCATCTGTTTTTTCTTTGATATATCGACTTGCTGTTTCAATTTGTTGTAGAGGCATTTTAATATGGATTGAATGGAATAAATTGTAAATGAATACAAAAAACAAATGCCAAGGTGGGGACCTATGGCACTTGAAATGGTTTTCACTTAAAATAATTGCTGCAAATTCAGTGATTGACGGCTTGACTATTTCCCTTTCAATTTGCCGACCAGCCAGTTATTCATAATTTCTCTTTCATCTGCATAGGTCCAGTGACCTGTATCCAGATACAGCTTTAAATCCTTCGGGGCTGTGGTTACGTTGTAAGCCGCATACATGGAAGTAGGAGGGCAGGTTTCGTCATTAAATCCCCACATATAGTATCCGGGTACTTTCACCCGGCGGGCAAAATTAACGACGTCATAGTAGCCCAGCGTATTTAGCTTTTCTTTTGTGTTGTTTAACTGAACATTATTTTTATCAAAATAGTGAGGCCAGCCACCTGCTCTTCCATGCAGATAGCCTGTCACATCGCTGAGTGCAGGATAGAATGCGCCCAGCCATTTCACGCGAGGGTCAAGTCCGGCCGTGATGATGGATAATGCCCCTCCCTGGCTACCACCTGTTACAGCCAGATTCTGCCCGTCGTACTGAGGCAGGCTCGTCAGGAAATCGTTGGCACGCACGCAACCCATGTAAACCCTTTTGTAATAGAATTTATCACGATCGTCCAGATTATAATTTGGATATCCGTTCAATACGCCTTGTCCCATGTCGGTATATACCGATGGATCCATGGTTACAGGAATGCCATGAATACCAATCTCCAGCGTGATAATATCTTTCTCGGCTGTGGCTGCATCGCCGTAATAAGGTCGTACTCCCGCTCCAGGTACGCGAAGCAAAGCCGGATACTTTCCTTCCTTTTTAGGCACACTTAATATTCCGTAGATACGTACGTTTGTGCGATTGTTTTGCAGGTTGACGTGATACACATTAACATTGGCAGTACAGCGTTCAGGCAATAAAGTCATTTTTGCATCAATGGGTACCGCTGCCAACTCCTTTTTAGCGGCTTCCCAGAAGGCATCAAAGTCATCCGGGTTATTTACCGTTGGCTGAATCTTTAACGGGTCGAAGCCTGCTGTAGCCAGGCCGCGGTACTCAGCTCCATCTACGGTTGCATACGCTATACATCGCAGGAAGCCCGGCGTCTTCAACGTGCCCGCATCAATGGTGATTTTCCCGTCTGTTGTCGTTTTTGTCTGTTTGATTGAAGGCTCCATTTTTTCAGGACCAACTTCATAGCGAACGGGAACATTTTTAACAAGATGACCATTGCGCATTACAGATATAGTAAATTGTGCCTTTTCTCCGGTTTTGTAAGTCCAATCTTCATGGTCGGCTGCCACTACTACTTCCACATAGCGCTTTACTGGTTGGGCATGTACTGTAATGAGGGATAGTAATAGTAAAATGGGAATCAGGTAATATCGATTTTTCATAAATTCTGTTTTTGTTTTTCTTAAACCTTCAAAGTATCCGTGTGATTGAATCTCTATGAATTAACCCGTATTTTTTTTGATTTAACCTCAGCTATTACCTCAGGCGAATTGTATATCCTGATTTTTGGCCGGAACTTTGTCATAGCGCAGTGCGTATCAGAAAAGATCAATTTGTCTGAACCCTGCAGCGATTGTGTTTAAACTTAAACTGAATGATCCGAATAAATAAATTTATAAGTGAAACGGGTTACTGCTCGCGCCGGGAAGCAGACAAGCTTGTGGAACTAGGACGAGTAACGCTGAATGGCAGAACGGCTGTGCTTGGTGATAAAGCATCAGATACTGATGATGTCAGAGTTGACGGCAAACTATTAAAGGAGAAGAAAGCTCCGGTGTATATTGCGTTTAATAAACCAGTGGGAATTACGTGTACTACAGAAAGGCAGATTAGAGGCAATATCGTTGATTTTATAGGACACAAGGAAAGAATTTTCCCGATCGGCAGGCTTGATAAGCCGTCCGAGGGTTTAATTTTCCTGACCAGCGATGGCGATATCGTGAACAAGATACTCAGAGCCGGTAATAATCATGAAAAAGAGTATGTTGTCACAGTTGACAAGATCATTACGTCTGACTTCATCACAAAAATGTCGGCAGGTGTTCCGATACTGGATACAGTTACAAAAAGGTGTTTTGTCAGAAAGGACGGGAGCCATGTATTTACAATTATATTGACGCAGGGACTTAACAGGCAGATCAGAAGAATGTGCGAGTATCTGGGTTACTCGGTCAACAAGTTGAAGCGGGTGCGGATCATGAATGTAACACTGGATAACATACCTGTTGGTAAATGGCGCGATCTTACAGATGAGGAGATGGCTTTCATTCACGCAGCAGTTGAAGGTTCTGTTAAAACAGAAGAAGGATCTTATATGGATACAGAGGAATAGATGAATCTGCATCTGCTAATAAAAAAAGCCGATCGGAAGTTGTAAAAACTGACTCCGACCGGCTTTTTATGCGTGTAAGCTATTTACTTATTCCACCAAAGGGCTGTCGTAATATCATCATTTCCCTGCGCGCCTACAGCTTTCTGATAATTGGCAAGATTCACACTTTGTTCTTTTGTAGGATAATAAAGCCGAAGTGGAACACCATTGCCAAAGAGAGGCTGGAACTTGTACTCAGTAGCGACGCCATCAACGACTCTTCTCCAAACCACATCACCTGGTTTTACTAAAAACGAAGGTCCGCCGGTTCTGCGAATTTCGCTCCATGCTTCATCACCTTGTGTAAACAAAGCCAGGTATTTCTGCGCGATCACGTTCTGTTTTGTTGCTGCCGGTAGTGCTGCAAGATATGTACTGATCTGCGTTTGAGGAATACCCCATTTTTCCAAAGAAGCAGTAACACCACTTACATAGGATTGCTGATCCCAGTTTTTATATTCAGATATCAAGAACGCTACTTCAGCATACTCCTGCAACACTTCACCAAAATTAGCTGCGTTTACAAGTGTACCAGGCAAACTGACGTCATTGGTAGTTAGCAACCCTGCTGCGGCAACAGGTAAGCCGTAGGGCTGCCCTACATAATTTCCAGCTGCATTTTTATTAGCATACACAGCCAAACGGGGATCTTCTACTTTCACAGGACCGGTCTGGCCTTTTAAAACATCAATGAGAACATGTGAAATAGCGAAGTCCTTACGGTTAGCAGTAACGGTTGCCCGGAAAAGAGGCGCTTCATTCGGAGCCTGTGTGAGGTACCTGAAAACCGCATTGTCGGCATTGGATGTAAATACACCTTTTTGCAATGCATCTGCGAAATGTGCTTCTGACTGCTCAGGAAGTTGTTTACGAATCCGTGTAGCTACACGAAGACGAAGTGAGTTGGCAAACTTCGCCCACTTTTCATTACTTCCTTTGTAAATCACATCATAGTTGCCAAAGGTATTCAGCGTCTTATACTTGATCAATGTATCTCCGGCTGCTTTCAGTTCATTGAGAATATCTGTATAAATCTTCTGCTGACTTGCATAAACCGGGCTTAAATTCTCCGGACTTTGCTGTAAAGCTTCAAACTCGGGGTCATTGTTGCCATAAGACTGATAAGGAATGTTGCCGAATACATCTGTCAATCCCTGAAAGGCGTAGGCCTTCAAAATCCTCGCAATGGCAATCTGATTCTGATTGGCCCCGGCTGTTCCGGCAGCTGCTACGTCCTTGGTGGCAGGATCCGTATTTTTGATGATGATATCATTCAGGTTATTCAGTGTCTTATAGGTCGTATTCCAGTAAGTATCTGAAGTAGAACGAGGGATATCATATCTGGATTGGTCGCTGTAAATATTCTGACTGTAATATTGTGCAAACAGTTGCGATCCTCTGAGCGAAATGTTCTCATTACGCAGGTTATCCATCAGTTGCTTTTCTGCAGCCACCAGAATTGTAGTGGTCGTCGCATTGCCTGGTCTGTTCGGATCTTTATTGATTTCCTCAAAATGGCTGTCGCTGCATGCATACAGAAACGCTGTGGCTGCAATAACAAGCGACTGTATGGTATATGATTTAATGGTTGTATTCATCATTTGAATTTGTCTTCTGAAATCGGAACCTAAGGGAGTCCCCATTAAAATTTAACATTAACATTTAGTCCGTATGTTGCAGGAACAGGGATATTACCTCCTTCAATGCCCTGGATGTTACCTCCGCTGCTGGTCATTTCGGGATCGATATATTTGCTTGCAGCGTAGAGATTCGCCAGGTTCCGTCCATACAAACCGAAATAAACCTGTTTGATCAGCTGATTCTTCAATGGCAAATTGTATCCAAAAGTAACTTCACGAAGTTTTACAAATGAGGCGTCGAAAATAGTAAGCGGAGTAGGGCCGTTGTATTCGTTACGGGCCCAGGCCTGAGCCGTAATGCGGGTATCATTCTGCGAAGTATTTGTTACGGCGTAAGAACCATCATTGTTGTAGGTAACAGTTCCTTTTACACCATCCAGTACCACACCTGTTTCGCGGACATCGTTGGCTGCCGTTTTATCCAAAATACCTGCATACATCGCCACCTTATAAGTTTGAGAGAAAAATTTACCTCCCACACGTCCATCGATCAAAAAGCCAAGGTTGAAGTTTTTGTACGTGAAACTGTTTTGGAAACCAAACAGATACTTCGGTAATACACTACCCAATGAGGTAAGTTGCTGTGCCCTTTCATAAGTTCCGTCTGCTTTGATCACCTTTTGTCCATCTGCAGCATATATAAAATCGTATCCCAATAACTGACCATACTGCTCTCCTTCACGTGCAACAAGTGTAACAAGGCTGTTGGATAGTTGGAAAGTGTTTACACCTTCTGCAAGCCTGATGACTTTGTTCTGATTGCGTGACCAGTTCAATGTACTGTTCCACTCAAATCCGTTGCTGCGTACAGGTGTGCCTGATAGGGTAATCTCGATACCTTTATTGTTAATCTTACCGGCATTGATCACCTTGGAGTCATATCCGAATGCAGAGGAAACAGGAATGTTAATGATCTGGTTACGGCTCACATTATCATAGTAGGTAAAGTCAAGCCCGACCCTGTTTTTAAATGCCTGAATATTCAGACCTGTTTCCCAGGAAGTGGTAATCTCTGGTTTCAGCAAGCTGTTATTGAGGCGTTCGGGAAGCTTGTATCCTGCTATTCCGTCAAATGACTGAGTTGCTTCGTAGGCGCGTTGCAGCTGATAAGGGTCTGTATCGTTACCTACCTGGGCCCATCCCAAACGTACTTTGGCGAAGTCCAGCCAACCAATTTCCTTGATACCGTTCAATTCGCTTAGTATTAAGCTTGTGGTAACAGAGGGATAAATGAACGAATTTCTGTCAACCGGCAGGGTAGAAGACCAGTCATTACGAACTGTACCATCTACAAAAAGCAGACTTTTATAACCTAAAGAGAAACTTCCGAATACGGAGTTGATCTGTTTCTGATAGAAGTTTGAATTAGGCAATACAGAACTTGCATTCCTTAAGTTATAGTACTGGGGCAAGGTTAGACCACCTTGTGTAACCTGATCATTAATACGTCTTTTCTGACTCATGATGTTTCCACCCACATTCACATTTAAAGACAGGTCGCCCCAGCTTTTGTTCGCCGAAGCAAGTAATTCGTAGTTAAACTCGCTGAAATTATTACTGTATTCCTGGTACTGTGATTGTGTACGTGAGTAAACCGCTATACGGTCCTGATACTGGTATTGATATACGTCGGCATTCACTTTACCACTTACTTTCAACCAGCTGTTTACATCATAAACCAATCCTACATTGCCGTAAAAGCGGTCACGGTTTTCATCCATGTAACTTTCGTAAGCCGACCAGTAGGGGTTGTCAATGAACCTGGCTGCTTCAGCCGCTGGTGTATTCTGGTATCCGGTACGGTTCCAAAGAATCTGGGTGCCATCCGCTCTTTTGTAGTTTTTCAGCTTATTGTAATCCACCTGAACAGCTCCCCATTGAAAGGCTTCCAGAATAATGTTCCGGTTGGTAGCACCTGTCCATGGACGACCTACAGATGTATTCCTCATGTAGTTGAAATTATTAAATACCTTCAGTTTCCCGAGTTGTGAGGAGCCAGAAAAGTTAATTGAATTCCGTTTCAGAGAAGAGTTGGGTACTGTTCCGTTTACATTTTTGTTGGTATACGAAAGTCTGTATGTAGAATTGCTATTACCACCGCTGATCGAGAAACTGTTGGTATTGGCTACACCCGTTTCAAAGAATGAGTGAACATCGTTTTTAGGGTATAGCCATGGCTGCGGCTGCAGATACTCTGCCGTGTTTTCAGGGTCTAGGTTATACCAGTGCAGTACAGGAGTGCCATCCAGCCTGGGTCCCCAGCTTTCATCAACAGCATATTCTACAATATTGTAATCATTTCCGCCGATATTGGCTTTCTGAAATGTGGAAGAGAAACCTTGTCCATACAATTTTTGACGCTTGGGCAGACGTACAATGTTTTCAAACTCAATACCTGTATTCAGCGCTATATTGACTTTGCTGTTTTCTTTTCCCTTTTTGGTTGTGATCAGAATTACACCATTGGCAGCACGCGTTCCGTAAAGTGCAGCTGCAGAAGGTCCTTTCAATACCGAGATATTCTCTATGTCGTCAGGGTTGATATCCTGGATCATGTTTCCCACATCCTTTCCACCGCTACCTGCACTGGTAGCTGCACTGTTCAGATCGGCATTGTCAACAGGTGTTCCGTCGATTACATATAAAGGCTGGTTGTTTCCGGAAATAGAGTTGATACCACGCAATAATACGCGAGATGATCCACCCATATTTCCTCCAGAACTTACTACCTGCAAACCAGCTACTTTTCCGGACAGAGCAGCCAGTGCGTTGGTGGGGCGAGTTTGCAGAGCCTCGCCTTTGATCTCCTGTACAGCATAACCGAGTGCACGTTTTTCACGGGATATACCGAGTGCGGTTACAACCACTTCGTTCAGAACTTTGGTATCAGGTTTCAGAGCGATATTGATCTCATTCTGATTGGCAATCTGAATTTCTTCTGCCAGGTAACCTATAAAAGAGATGACCAAGGTTGTGGCGTTCTGATTCACTTTGAGACTATAAGTCCCGTTCACGTCCGTAAGTGTACCTGTGGAAGTTCCTTTCACAGCAACCGATGCCCCCGGCAACGTACTGCCATCCGACACATCTGTAATAACACCGCTAATGGTTCTTTCCTGTGAATAAGCAAATCCCAATCCGCTTAACAGGAACCAAAAAAGTAATAAAGTTTTTCTTTTCATAAAATATGATTTTTGTAATATCACGCAATTGTAGCTTTGCCATCTGATTCTAATGTTTTCCATCTTTACAATTACTAATAATTTTTGGATATCTCTCTAAATCAGAATATTCTTCTCATTTCGCTTAGTTTATCCTGGTTTACTTATCAGTTGACAATAGATTGCTGAACAAAATTAATTAAAATTTATTAATTATTTATTCTCTATCGGCATTGTATAGTAATAATTTTTTTGTCTTTTTCTAATATTTCGTTTTTTTTGGTCAACCGAACTGACTGTGATATGGAGCAGGTCTCACACATTGAGCTTGTTAGATGTGGTATGTATACGGCAGGTGAACACGAGGATCATCCATACTGGATTTGGCCATTCGGATTTAACTTTTATCACCGGATATCCTGCGCCGGATCATTTTTTTTAGTTAATTATCCTTGAAAATTGCGTTACAAAAAATGGTTCGGTATACCAGAACTGATTAAAGTCATTAAACTTAGGCCGGTTATGAACACGATTCTTGTTCCCATAGATTTTTCTGAAAATGCAGCACGTGCTATTAGTGCTGCTAAGCTAATTGCTTCAAAAAATGAAGCCGAATTGGTATTTTTACACGCCTATCAGCCCTATATCACGGACGTCTCTCTTCCGGTAACAATGAGCTCGCTTCCGGTTTATAAAGAACACGAGGATGGCTTGAAAGCGCTGTTGGAAGAACAGGCAGAGTTAGCCAGGCAGGAAGGTTTTGAGGCTCACAGTATTTGGGAAGTTGATGCAATTCATGATGCTGTGATTCGCAATGCGGAAGAGCTCGTAGCAGATTTAATTGTGGTAGGCCGAACTGGTAAAGGTAGTTTTATGGATAAACTGATCGGAAGTTCTGCTACCCATATCGCCTTGGACTCGCCTTGTCCTGTTTTGGTCATACCTTCCCAGATTGAAAATTTTGAAGTTAATCGGGTTGTTTATGCCACTCAACTTGAATTTGAGGAAATGAGTAATCTGCGACAAGTGGCTGACTTGACAAAACAATTGGGAGCAAGCCTTTCTTTAATCAAAATCAGCTCTTTGGAACAACCTAATATTCAGCCAGATCACCAGTATATTTCTCAGATTGCTACCGGACTCAATATTGCGGAAAGTGATATTGTTGTCCGCAAAGGGGGAGGTGTTGAAGAAGGCATCATGAATTATTGTAAGGAAGTAAATGCAGATCTTCTCGTATTGTCGACCAGAGAGCGCGGTTTTCTGGAGCAACTGATCATCAATCCAAGTATTACTAAAAAGTTATTGGTTGAATCTCCACTTGCTTTACTTGTACATCATATCAGATGATGTACTACGATTCGGGAAAAAGTAAACGGGTAAGCTTATTTAAATAAAACAAGCTTACCCATTTTGCTATTTACGGCTGCGCATTACCTCAAAGTGATGCTTCCCTGATCTCACATTATCAATTTTATAAAATACACCATCTGTCATTGTTTTGATGATTTTGCCGTTGTATTTCACTGTACCTTTGGCTTCATTTTTTGGTAGGTAAACTACTCCGGTCATATTTGCCGGAAGTTGTACAGTCATAGAGAATGTACCTGCCTTATTCTGTATGCTTGTGTTGATATCTCCGCGAAGTGTACCTAATTTCAATGATGCACTTTCCAAATCACCTAATTGGGGCTTGATGCTTACCGTCTCGTATCCTGCAGTCAAAGGTTCAATTCCCATCAGTTTTCTTACAATGATATTAGCCGGTGCGGCACCCCATGCATGGTTCCAGTCCTGGTTGGGTTTGTATTTGGTATCCCAGGCTTCTGTTGTGATGGTAGAACCTGTTCTGATCATATTATACCAGCTTCTTTCAGCATCTGAGTTCATCAGAGAAAGCGCATAGCGCGCCTCATTTGCGTTGTATAGTCCGTCGAGCAGAAACTGAGAGCCGTAAACGCTGCATGCCATACCTCGTGAGCGTATATGTTCCAGTACCTGCTGGTGGTATTTGGCAGGTACCAATTCAAATGCAAGCGCCATCATGTTGGCATGCAAAGACGCGTGATCTGTACCTTCGCCGTCACGAACCAGGCCCGTTTCAGGATCAATAAAAGTTTTTTGAAATGCCAGCTTCACCTTGTTGGCAAGATTGAGATATTGAACTGCATCATCCTGACGTCCTAGGACTGTGCCTAGTTTGCTCATATAAATCAGCGCCTGATAATGAAACGCGTTTACAACTGAGTTGTAATCGGTAAACACAAAACCGTCAGTTTCACCTGCCTGCTTTTTTTCTAAACCTAAAACGCCCTGCTGAGGCCAGTCAACGATATCAACCAGTGTGCTTTTGCCATCGAAAGTATTAAAGTGAATCGATTTTTTAAAGGCATCATCCTGTTTGCCGGTACGGGTACTGATCAGGCCGTCAGCCCTGGAAAGTTCAGTAAGTAGTTTAGGTTTAAGTTGAGCATAAAGCGAAGCAACGGTTCTTGAATCTCCAGAATACAGGTAGTCATACCAGGCGACTAATAAGTTCTGAAGACTCCATTCGGTAGGCCAGGTAGCGTGATAAATCAAATAATCCAGCGAGCGTTTGGCCATATTGAATTCTGTGTCAGTTGCGTAGTGCGAAAGCTGGTTGATAAGCGCGTCGGCCTCATAAGGAATACGCTCACGATCTCCATCGACGTAATAGCCGGAAAATGTAGTGGCTTTGATAGAATATTTACAAAGATCCCATATCTGGTTGAGCGTTGTATCTGAACTACTAAATGTAACAGCATCGTCATTAAATGTATAGTTAATTACCTGCCGGCTAAGCTGATTGATCTTAACATCTTCTTTCTGAGCCTGTAATTCGATATACCGGAAAGGATAAACTTCGCCGATATAGTCCGGCATCAGAATAGCCTTTGAGCCGGTATTCCGCTTATCTGCTGCAAATTGCACGGCGTAGTCATGGGTGCCTTTCTGTAGTCTGAGAGGAATCCGACTGTAACGCAAGCTTCCTGATGGCTTTTTGTCTACAGTGTGCTGCGCAGTTCTAGCTTCACCAATATGTATCCATAATGTATCGCCTTCGGTACCTGACGTTACAGTGAGCAAAGGTTGCGAGAAAGCATCTTTCCCAAAATCATAAAAGATGTGTCCAGGCGCCATTTGTTTCTGACTGACAGGTTGCTGGCTTGTTTTGAGCAGCGGAACGAATGGCGGCTGATAGTCTGTGAGTTGTTTGTCGGTACGGAATGCTTTGATGGCAGAAAACGCACTTGCGACATCACTTTGATCCCAGGTTCTCACTTTCCAGTAATATATCTGGTCGGGAATCAGTAATTCTCTTTCTGGAATGATACCTGCACTTTGTTTACCTGCTGTTTTTCCTGAGTCCCAGACATCAGCTATTCCATTTTCAACTTTCTCCATAGAAGTGGCCACTACTATTTGGTAAGCAGACTGATACGTGCCCGGTATAGTATCACTGATGATCCAGCTAAACGATGGTTTTTTACTTCGGATGAGTGTAATCTGTCCTTTAAATTGTAGTGCTTGTGCCTGGGCCAGGGCCAGGCTGAAGTTAGTTGCCACACCATTTTGCCAGACTTTGTCCGTTTGTTCTGCCAGGTCAGTACGGAGGCGGACTGGCGCCGGACGTTGCGCATATAGGGGAATGGTACAAAAGAAAAGGCAATACAAAATCAGCAATCTCATAAAATAGGAAGTTCTCACAAAAAATTAAAATAAAATAATCTATAATATAAAACATGTGTTGTTGTTTTATCACTACATTTAGATAAATCTATTCTTTTATAGTGAAAATATATCTATATGTAAGACAAACAGTTTTGGTTTTTCAACTTTTTGCCTTATTTGTGTAGATTTATTTCTATAAAATCAAATTCGTTGTCTTTTTTGTCGAATAATTTTATTATTTATGACTATACCTTATACGTGGAGTACTATATTTGCCTAGAAGTTTAGCTTATTTGAAATTTGGAAATGAAACGTATTTTGCTTGCCGAGGATCATCCACTCATTGTCCTTGGCATTGAAAGTCTATTAAAAAGTTGCCTTCAGGATGTAGAGGTACATATTACAGGGGACTTCAACGTGGCACTGAGCACGCTGGAAAAGCAAAGTTTTGATCTGTTGATCATGGATGTAGGCATCCCGAACGGAGATCGTATGGACATGGTAGATCTTGTCAGACGTAAACAGCCGGATATTCCCATATTGATCTGTTCCGATTATGAAGAGAAATACTACGGTATTCCTTTTTTAAAAGCGGGAGCCAGTGGCTTCATCCCCAAAAACGCGCCCATTGAGGAATTCAAATTTGCCCTGGATCTTGTGATCAAGAACAGGATTTATATGAGTCCGTCACTGTTTGAAAGCTCTTTTGAGCAGCTTGTCAACCCTCAGAAGTCGGAAAATGTGATGGATATTCTTTCTGAGAAGGAATACGAAATTGCAAGACTTCTTGTAAAAGGCATGTCGATCAAGTCAATCGGGGAGATGGTGAATATATCTTCACCTGCGGTAAGTAACCATAAGTCGAAGGTTTTTAAGAAGTTGGGCATCAGCAATATTATCGAGCTGAATAGCTATTTCGATCAGTCTGCGTCATAGCATAGCCGGTGTTGCAGCACTGACTATTCAGAAAAAAGTTCTTTTCGACCTTCTTTGGTTATCATATCCGGATTCCATGCCGGCTCCCACACTAATATCAATCGTATTTTTCTGTCAGGGAAAGCTTCTGCCAATGCATGCTGAGCACCGTTTGTAATTGCTTCACCTAACGGACAATGCGGGGCTGATAGGGTCATTTTTACTTCGAGGAGGTTACTGGAGAAGTTAATGGCATAAACTAATCCCAAGTCTATAATATTGACAAAAAGTTCAGGATCAATAACCGTTTTGAGCGCCGTTACAGCCTGATTTCGGAAACCGATATCTGTAGATTCTTTATTGGTGTACATGGTGATGAAGTGGTTTATGAAGGATTATTTTGAATACGTTCACTACATAGAGCAGGGCCGTTATAATCAGCATCAATAGTGCAAAGCGGATCATTAGAAGCTGCGCGGAGAGAATTCCTATCGGCAGTACGGTCATTGAGGCGAAGTATAAATAATACTGGTATTTCAGCAACGAGTTTGAAAATAGCCCTGCGGGAAGTGGAATTCTCCCTTTTTCGTTTGCTGATTTGTAATGGTGATTCCAGACAATGAAAGGGAGCGTTTTAAAGGTTTGTCCAAGAATGATTGAGGTGATCCAGCCTAAGAAAAGTAACACACCATATACCATTGTCCAGTTGGTTTGAGGACTGTAATGGGCAATCGGTATAATCAGAAGCGCTGCTACAAGAAACAAACAGGATGACAAGGTCAGCTTCATGACGCGGTCTATTCGCTTTTTGATTCTGTGAACGATTACATCATACAGAAAATACAACCAACAAAATATACCAGTTCCGCAAACCAGTGCGTATAAAATGTCACGTACTGATGAGTTACTGAGATGGCTGTCTATCAGAAATCCGAATAAGCCGGCATTCTGAAAAATCCATGCCGCTTTAATCCACCTGTTTTTGGTGATTTTGGCTACCAGAAACATAGGTATCAGTTGTACGCTAATACCTGTAATCAGTTGTAGAAACCATCCGGCTATTCCTGCATGTGCGTGAAGTTTCATGATATCCAAATGGTTGCGACTCATGAATGGATACCGAAGATTAATCACCAGACAAAGTCCAAGTGTCACGGTAATCAATAGCCATAACGCAGAGCTGATCAGGAACTTCTGATGTAAGGAATGACTCTGACAGTTTCCTGCCGTGAACACTACATTTAATACATAGCAAAGCACTGCGACACATACGCACGAAGCTCCGGCAATCATGCGTGTGCCTGCTTCGAACAACCAAAATGCCGGTACAAGCTGTGTAATACCAATCAAAAGAAAAACGTAGGAGCCCGCGGCCAGACGGTTGCTGTACAGGGTCCTTTCACAGAGTACCGGCAAAAGCTCGTAGGCGGCTCCAAAAATAACCATGGTTCCCCATCCCAATACAGCAGTATGTACAACTGCCAGGAGGTGAGGACTGAAATAGTGTCCGGTCAAATCATTGAAGCTAATCAATAACATCACAGTAAAAATCAGAAAGAACAGCGCTCCGGTAATATAAAAAGGAATAACTACGCCCAAAGGTGGTGCTTTACTAATGTGTATATTATCCATTTTTCGGCTGGATTATTTGTAGATCAGCAAGCGAACTTCTCCTGCGCTCAGATCCAGAATGTGGATGGTAAAAGATTCGTTATGGATTTCTTCCAGCAAATACACAGGCACCTTTTTATGATATATATAAAGAGCGCGGCCGGCAGACAGAGTCTGCAACTGGTTTAGAATAACGTGCATGGGTTCGGGCATAGACAGCCCCCGCACATCTATACGAATGAGCTGCTGTTCTTCAAAATTGGTGAGGATTTTTCCGAATAATTCTTCATCCTCCATGTGAACGCCTTGGGCTACAGTCTCCTGCAATTCTTCGTGTCTCTGTCTCTTCAGGAACCATGTGTAATGTGTGGTCCCTTCCTTACCTTGTTCTGTATAGGTCAGCGATTGCTTAGCAAGTAAATTGATGAGAGGATAAGGAACAAAGGAATTGATGATACACAATATCTGGCCATCCCGCAGGACTCCGAATTTTTCGATAATTTGCCGGAGTGGATCTTATCCTTGTTCAATGACAGGCCGTACGTCAATCATGTCCTGTGGTACAGATAAAAACCATTGAGGTTTCTTTTCTTCTTCATTCATATCATTTTCAGCATTAAATGGTATGTGTTTAAATCCCAGAGGGATCAGTGCGCCGATGATATCACCAAGGTCACAACCACCAATAGAAGCTGCTTCTTGCAGAGTAACCCTTGGCGCCATAATTTTCCGGAGCAGGGGATTTTTTAGTTTTTGAAGCGGTCTGGCTATTGCAGCGATGACTTCAATACTGTCTGGATTGGCGTTGATGATCTCAGAGATCTTTGTACGATTGGTGATGGTGATCATGGCGATACGGTGTGGGTGATCAGGCGATTGCGTTGAGCGTTTGCCGCTGAATTTTTAGTACTTTCGGGAACAGAATATTGTTTTCAAGATGAATGTGATTGAACAGGTCGTTCTCAAATTCTTTCAGCTTTTCGAACAAATACGCATAGGAATTACAGGCACCTTTCGGCAACTCGTATTGGTTGCTGATCTTGCGCAAATTTCTCAGGTCATCACCGGCCGATTCATGTTCTGCTTCCATCAGTTCAATAGCCGAGGTAACACTGATCACATCCTGCAGATCATCTGCACTTTTAGCCGTTGCCCAAGCTTTAATAGCAGGGAACAAAATTGTTTCTTCTTTCACCAAGTGCTTGTAAAGGTCTGAGAGTAGCAAATGAACCTGCTGGGCAAGGGCGAATAGTTCAGGGTGATGATCCCCATGACGGTTTGCAACCTTATTGGCTAACCCGGCAATGATGGGTCCGTTTTCGCGTACATAGCTATGGTGGACATTGGTGATATAGTCAGCCAGAAAAGCGGGTTGCCAGCTGCTGAAATTCAGCGGTAACTGAGTAGCCGGTAATTTCGCGTTATCGTCCATTGTTTGTTGAAGCTGCTCTTCGGTAACACCTGCATCCCGTAGTGCATCTTTCAGTTTCTTTTTACCACCGCAACAGAAATCGATTCCAAGTTTCTTGAAGGCATCAGCCTTTCTGATATCCTGAGAAGCTATTTGTCCAACAGTTTGCTCTGTGAGTGAAGCTGCTTTTTTCTCAATTTTAACCTGCCAGTATTCGGGACCCTGCTGCTCATATTCCCAGGTAAAAATATCACCTCTTTCTCCAAGCAGCTGATAGTATAAGGGTTTTGGATCGTGGTCATTAAAGATGATAAAAGCTTCACCGCCGCTGAGTGCGTCGAAATGCTGGAAAATGGTTGAGTGCTTCAGTCTTGGTTCAATAACCGTTACGTCAATGGTCGGTATGGTTTGCATGCTATGAAAATTAAAGTGGATGATCAATTAAATGTGTATTTGTATTAAAGGTCTTTACTTCTGAAGCGCGCAGTTGAAATGTAAGCAGGTATTCCGATCCAAATCAGCATAATTGTTAAGGCGATCAGCATTCCGCCAGTGCTGCCAAAGAAGTCACGGAAGATAGCTCCCGTATATCCCATCATGGCGGAAACATCTATACGTAACAGGATGATTACGCGGCTCAGGTCTATAGGATTCAGGGCAGTTAGTGCCAATACGCTGTTCTCGATCGGATAGTCTGAGAATTGCAGAAGCAGAAATAGCAAAAGAGTATCAAACAACATGGAGAAATAGAGCCATAGCATGATCGCAGCACCGATGCCCCGAGCTTTGTCGCGGATGCCAACGGATGCCAGAAGTGAGATAGCCACAAACGCAATGGAAAGTAATATCCCCGATGCAAGCATGATGAGTCCGGTAGCCGACCAGGTGTAGATGATAATTACGACACCTGCGCCGAGTAAAAAGGCAATACTTAGTGATAACGACAGGCCGGTAAACATGCTGAGCCAGATCGCTTTTCTTTGCAATGGCTGGCTGACGAGCAATTCTATAAATTCACTGCTATTATAAATGTATATCGTTGAAAAAATGATACTTACCAAAGGCACGATAAACAGGACGATGTTCAAAAGACTCAATATTCCTTTGGCAGGATTGTCTTCAATCGCAAAAACGGAAAATGAGATAATTAAAAGCACAATCGTGTAGGCGATCATAATGCGGCTCTGCAGAATATCTGCAACGATGTATTTGATCATCTTTTTCATAGCCAGTGACCTTTTAAAGCTTTCTGCTGAATACTGTTTTGCTGCGCTTGTGCATCTTCGCGGCGCAGGATTGCAGCGATTGCGCGAGATAGTTTTTCTTGCCCTGTATCACTTTGCAAGGCTTGTATGTTCCTATGAAATCTGATGCTGCCATCCTGCAAATAAATTACTTGCGTGATCAGGTCATCGAGCTCACTGAGAATGTGGGACGTAATGATGATAAGCTTGTTGTTTTGCTTTTCAGTCAGGATTTTTTCACGGAGAATTTCGGAGGAAACAGGATCAAGACCGGCTGATGGTTCGTCGAGGATCAGCACCTGTGAGTTGAACATAAATGCCAGGCAGGCACTGACTTTTTGCCGCGTTCCACCCGAAAGCGTTGCCATTTTTTTGTCAGACAAATTCCCGATTTTGAACGCTTCGTAAAGATCCTGATCAAGATTTTTTTCAGGTATTTTACGTATGTCTTTGATCATATCCAGCACCTGACCAATGGTCATGTTTTCCGGGTAGCGTCCTATCTGAGGCATGTAGCCTATATTGCTGCGATAGGTCCAGTCATTGGCTATACTTTTTCCGTCAAATTCGATGGTGCCCTGGTCCGGAATAACCATGCCGAGAATCGTTTTGATGATTGTCGTTTTACCACTTCCGTTAGAGCCGATCAGCGCAATACATTGGCCTCTTTCACATTCGAAGGATATGTCATCCAGGGCTTGAAATTTGCCGAAGCGTTTAGAAATATTTTTTACAGAAATCATAGTTGCACAGGTTTCATCGCAGGAGTTGAGTCTTTGAGTTGTTCGGGCGTCATGCCGGGAATCATTTTTTCAGTTCGGTCCAGAAGTGTGACCATAAAACTTCTGAACAGGATCATGGCAGTAGGGAAGCGCTCGACAATCATCGAATACAAGCTTACAGGGCGGTAGGGAATATCTCCGATACCATCTTTGTCTAAATCGTAGCCTTCATATTTATCCCAGTAATTGGAATCAAAAGTGTTGAGTACCAGTGAGCTGTTTGTTGCTATATCGAAGGTGTTGCCCAGGAAATTGTTTTGCTCAATTTGGTTTTCCATACAGCTTGCCTGAATTTTTAAAGCCCATCCATTCGCATTGAAAATGTTGTTTTTGATACGTACCCGGGAGGCGCCTTCCATAAATATGGCCGAAGTATTGGCATCGAAACGGTTATTTTCAATATCACTGTCTGAGATTTCTTTTAGTAAAATACCGTATGACGAATCGCCCCAGTTGTCTTTGAAAATATTGTTTTTCATATGTACATGGTGCGTGTACATCACTGCTACGCCCGCTCCGTTGCTGCTGAATGTATTGTGTGTATAGGTATTATGATGTGCAAACATAAAGTGCAGACCGTACCGCAGGTTACCATGACTTGTATTCTGCCGGACCTGAGTATTGGTGGTGAATTCCAGGTAAATGCCATCACGATGACCTTCAATCCGATTTTCTGTAATGGTCAGACTATCGCTTTTCCAGCTATGTATTCCGTTTCCTATCAGATGTTCTGCTTTTCCATAAGCTCTTAGTCTGTTACCGGCAATCAGGCAGTTGTGAGAGTGCTGCAGGTATATCCCGAAAAAATTGTTTTCCAGCACATTGCTACTGATCGTGACGTGGCGTCTGTTATAGACCTTTATACCTGCTATATCTTGCATGGAAGATTGCCCGGAAGATTTTATGGTAAAACCTTTAACGGTTACATGATCTGATTTGATCGAGATGATCTCATACTTGCTCTGGCCATCCAGTATTGGCTGTTGAATCCCGACCAGATGTATAGGTCTATCGATCAAGACGTTTCCTTCACGATATAGGCCTTTGTCGACCAGAACTGTATCGCCCGGTTTAGCCATGCCAATTCCTGCGCGTATGCTCTTCACCGCACGCGTTTTTCCCACTCGGATCGTGCCAGCAAGTAATTTCGTGGCAAGTCCTGCAGTTAACCACATAAATAGGAGAAGAGTGATATTTTTATTGGTTTTGAGCATGGTAGTCTGTTTTGGTTTTATCTGTGACAACGGTCCGTTCTTCATCGCTGTCACCCTGAGCTTATGGTCCGCTGCTGCGGTCGAAGGGTATTTTGCACTGACGCAGATTGATTCCCTTTTTTAGCTTGGTAACCCTGGCTTCGACAGGCTCAGCCTGACAAGTCCATCGCATTGTTTTTTAAACTGACAAGGTTACAGGTATCATAATCACTTATTCAAGTACTCCCACTTCACCACCTCACCAGGAAACTTTTCCTGAGCATTTTTTAAGTCTGCTTGCATTTTGAAAGCGGCATAATTTCCACCCATCGGACTCCTCACATCTTCGCTATGCAGGATGTGCATTTCGTTTGCCTCTGACAACTCGTTAGTCGTGAAGTCGGGTAGATAAAATGTTTCAATTTCAGTCTTTCCGGTGCCATCTTGCTTCACGAACGAAGTCATGCACTGGAGATCGTCGAATTTGAATGCTCTTCCTTTTTTTGAAATAAACTCACAGCCAAACCGAAGATCGCTGATCGTCATTTTGCAATGTGCACAGGCATCTACCCCGGCACGGATCGGCTCTGCGCCACGAGGGCCACAGGATTGCGCTAAGAATAGTCCGGCGTACAAAGCAAGAGTAGATAACACCAAACGTGCTGTTCGTGAAATGGCTATGGTTTTGCGGGTGGCCAGCCATTCACTGACCATACAGTAGGCTGCCACAACACCGGTCAGAATGAAAATCCAACCGCCGGTTGCAGGAATACTGTAAGCGCCAAAATTGAGTAATTGTTTGAAACCAATCAACGGAGGTTGGTACGACATCCCCGGAACTTTAATGGCAGCATCCGGACTCAGATTATGCCCGTAATCGTATTCCCACAACCAGAAGTCAACCATGGCTGCTACACCAAACATCGCAAAAAGAACCAGCACGGTATACCCACACCAACGTTTCCCCCATACTCCGGCAAGCACAAATGCACCAGCAAAAAACACAACCAGATAGGGCAGGACGCTGAACTCGATGAAGTCATCAGTATGAAGTGTTTTCATGCCGATGTAGTGGTTTAATCCGTTTATGATGTCAACATTTCCGGCTAGTTTATTGCTGAAAATGAGCAGTTCGAGCCCTTCCGGATACTGTGGTGCATCCAGTTCGATACGCCATATGGGAAAGTAGTTTACCAGCAGCAGTGCTATTCCGCATAAGACCAGTAAAATCCTGTGTATACCAAGCATTTGGTTCGCTTTCATGGTGTTAAATTTGAATGAAAGATCAGTTCGCAATTCCTGTACGTACACTTGATGTTTGCACGTACAGGTTATTTTTGCCTTATTATTCAGCAGGCAGATTGGTGCCTGTGTTTCCTATTAAGGCGACCTTGCTGCCAGCAGGAGACACACGTACATATCCGGACATTTCCTGGTGGAGCGCACTGCAGAAGTCGGTGCAATAGATCGGGAATATACCAACGCGGTCAGGGACCCATTTCAACGTTTGCGTTTCTCCCGGCATCACGAGCAACTCTCCGTTGTTTGCACCTTTTACGGCAAATCCGTGAGGAACATCCCAGTCCTGTTCGAGATTGGTTAGGTGGAAGTAAACCTCATCACCGATTTTGATCCCTTCGATATTGTCCGGTGTTAAATGGGAGCGGATGGCAGTCATATATACATGTACCTTGTTTTTGTCACGAACGACTTTGGTTTCTCCTTCGCCTTTGGACACATAGGGATGCTTGTTTGCTTCGAGTTTGAAGGTTTTTACCGACTGCTCTTTTACTTTATCTGCTCTGATCGCCTGCGCATAGTGCGGTTCTCCAATGGTTGGGAAGTCAAGGATCAGCTGCATTTTGTCTCCTGAAATATCAAATAGTTGCGCACTTTGAGCCAGCTCAGGTCCGGTGGGCAGGAAGCGGTCTTTGGTGATTTTATTATAAGCAATCAGGTATTTGCCGTCCGGTTTTTTCGAATCTCCGCCGGGAATCATCAGGTGACCAGGGGAATAGTAAACCGGCTGGCGGTCGATTACTTTCAGATCTTTGATGTTCCATTTCACGATTTCAGAAGAGACAAACATGGTCGTAACTGCATTTCCTCTTCCGTCAAATTCGGTATGGAGAGGTCCGAGTCCAGGTTTTTGTACTTCACCATATAAAGCAGCCTCATATTTGATGACCGGAATGCCATTGTAATCACCTTCAAAGGTTTTGTTTTCAATGGCTTTGATCATTTTGCTGAATGAGAAAACAGGAATCAGAGCAGCCAGTTTTCCACTGCTTACCATGTATTCGCCCGTGGGGTCAATATCAATTCCGTGCGGCGATTTCGGGCAAGGAATGAAATAGCACAGGTCCTTCAATTCTTTTGAGCTCAATACGACAACTTCATTTTTGATTTCAGAAGTGGATGTATGGCTTTCTTCGCTGTACTTGTTATGCGCATATTTTACTTTTGTTTTTTTTCCCTTCCCGGCTTTCAGGTATTCTTCTGCTTTTTTCCAGTTGACCGCCATAATAAAGTCTTTGTCATTTTTAGAAGCATTGACTTCCAGTAATGTATTGGCCTGTTCGGTATTGTAACAGGAGAAGAAGAACCAGCCGTGTGACGGACCTTTCCCGGAACGGCTCAGGTCAAAGTTTACTCCTGGTGTTTCGATCTGAAAAGCGATATCCATGTTGCCGTCTTTCTGGTCTACACTCACGAAACTGAGCGTTCCCTTGAAGTTTTTCTTGTAGGTGTTGATAGGCACATCGCCATCAGATTCGTCAAGTGGTACGCTGAAACGTGTTCCTGCCACTACATATTCAGTGTTTTCAGTAATAAAAGGAGAGGAGTGATTCCCTCCGCTGTTCGGTAGTTCCAGTATCTCCGCAGTACGGAAAGTTTTCAGATCGATCCTTGCCAGACGGGGCGTATTATTGCCATTTACAAATACCCAGCGTCCATCATTTTCTCCGTTGGTTTTAGAAAGCTGAACGTGGTGCAGATCATCCCAGGGAACGCTGCCGTGGGAAGTGTAGAGCATGGGCTTGGTTTCTTCACTGAACCCCCATCCTTTTTCGGGATCCTGGGAAAACACAGGAATTACCCTGAGCAGTCTACCTGACGGAATACCATATACCGACAGTTGGCCACTGAAACCACCTGAAACAAAATTATAGAATTCGTCATACTTTCCGGGAGCTACGTATGTTTTGGCAGCGGCATCACCACTGATGGCCGTGTCGGCGCTTTTGGGTTTGCAAGATTGGATTCCACTGGCGAGAAGGGCTAAGGAAGCAACGCCAAGGGCATATTTTATTGGTTTCATAGTTTTATGGGTTGGTAAATATTTTTAGGGCTTTCGACAGTCGGCTTTCGGCCGTCAGCTCGTGGGTCCTAATAGAGGTTACATTTGATACATTACATTTTTTTAAGCCGATAGCTGATTGCCGAAAGCCGATTGCCAACTACTTCACTCCATCATTCTGCCGCATGAATTCAAGAATGTGGCGGGCGTCGTCATCAGTAAGATTTTGATTTGGCATTCGTACCAGACAAAGTTCGAGCTGTGCCTGTAGCTGTGGATCCTTATCAATCATCGCATCAGGGTTTGTAATGAAGTTCATCAGCCATTCAGGTTTGTGTTTGGTGCTGACACCCTTCCAGCCTGGCCCTACCATCTTTTCCTCGGTTAGTTTGTGACAGGCAGAGCACTTCATATCGAATACCTGTTTCCCGCTGGCAGCCATGGCAGCATCAAGCTTATCGGATATTTCAACGTTGTCGAATTTTCCTTCGCCGCGTTGTGGGTCATATTCTTCGGTTTTGGTCTTTTGTTCGGCTGCTGTGCTTTCTCCGGTTTGCTCGGTTTTCTGTCCGCATGCATACAGCATAACGGCGCCGAATATCAGAAGCATGGTCTTTTTCATTGTGGTAACATTTGGGTGAAAAATTGTTTCATCAAACAGTTTCTCAGCCTGACTGATTGCTGTCTGTTGCAAAAGTATCAGCTGCTTGTGCCGGTTTTTATGCGTGTACGCATAAACGGTTTTTTGCAGTTTATGACTAGAGGAAATATCCTTTTTAATACATTGTTTTGTTATTTAATTATTTGATAATCAATGGTTTGTACAATAGTGACTTATGTCAGTATTGGTTATGGGATTAATCATCACACCAGGTTTGGAATAGGATTAAGTTTGGGCGTAAAAACGTTATGACTATGATGATTCAAACTGATTTGCTGGTGCGCTACGGAGCAACTTACAAGAAGGTATCTGCGGGCGAAATCATTTTTCTTGAAGGCGATACAGGTCACTATTATCATCAGTTGGCGGAAGGGCGGGTGTGCTGGTCGAATTTCAATGATGATGGAAAGGAGATATTGCAGGAGCTGGTTTGGCCTGGTGAGTCATTTGGTGAACTGGTTCTATTCGATCAGATGCCTTATGCCTGCTCAGCTGTGGCGCTTACGGATTGTGTGATTCTGCGGCTTTCTGCTACTGCGTTTCAACAAATGCTGCAGGACGATGCTTCGATCAGTCGGGATTTTAATAAAATGTTTGCTGAAAAGCTGAGATTCAAACTATTCCTGATTCGTGAATTGGCAGGAAATTCTCCTGAGCACACAGTTGACAAACTTTTTCAGTATCTCCAGAAGCATAGTAATCAAGTTTGTCATGAGTGTAATAAGCTATTACTTACCCGACAGCAAATTGCGAATCTGACCGGCATGCGCGTTGAGACGATCATCAGAGCAACGAAAGCGCTGGAAAACAAGGGTAAATTAAGTATTGTGAAAGGGAAAGTTTTTCTGACTTCGGAAAACGAAACCAGTTGCTGTAAGTCGCGCCAGTCGATTGTATAGCGTGCAGATTCCAAAGTAATGAGTGTATGTTTAAATCCATGAAGGCCAGTCAATGGGCGGCAATTAGTATTTTAAATCTGGTTATAGTAGCAGGTCTTGGCCTTTTAATGAGACTGAAAATCCTTTACGAGCTTCCATGGATCGACCAGCGTTTCACACTGCACGCACACTCACATTTTGCTTTTTCGGGATGGATTACTCAGACATTAATGCTGTGTATTGCTCTGGTCATACTAGGTAAAAAATTTTCGGCCGCCTTACCGGTCCGTTACAATTATCTTCTGACGTTTAATCTGTTTTGCTCCTACGGCATGCTCATCAGTTTCCTTCAACAGGGATATGCGCCGGCTTCTATTGCTTTCTCAACTTTGAGTATTCTGATCAGTATCATCTTTTATATATTTTGTAAAAAGGATGTATCTGTCAGCAGTCAGAAGTCAGTTTGGTGGAGTTATATACATGCAGCGATGTTGTTTAACATGTTGTCGGCATTGGGAACATTTTCACTGGCATATACCATGTCGATGCAACCACAGCACACTGAACTGCGACTGGCGTCTGTATACTTTTATCTGCATTTTCAGTATAATGGCTGGTTTTTCCTATCCTGTATGGGGCTGTTCCATTACTGGCTGTCGGTGAATGTGATCCATATTCATACTTCAGGGGGTGTCAGTAAAGTTTTTATCATATGCTGTATCCCGACTTACCTGCTGTCCATTAACTGGATGCAACTTACTGACTATATACACACTTTTAATATTGTTACAGCTTTTGTTCAGTTTGGTATATGGAGTGTTTTTACATTATGTGTCTGGCGAAAGAGAAATGATATTTGTGCCAAACTACCTCTAACATCGCGCCTTCTTTTTGTATTGGTTCTGATTGCTGCCACCATCAAATTTGGTTTGCAAACTGCCTCCGCCTTCCCGTTTATTGCGACTTGGGCTTTCGGTCTCCGGCCGGTAGTGATAGCCTATTTACATCTGGTGCTTTTAGGGATGATCTCACTCTTTCTGATCGGATGGCTTTACTGCCAGAAGGCACTGGTACTTACCGGATCGAAAAGATCCGGCCTTTTTGCTTTTGTAGGTGGCGTAGTTTTAAACGAAGTATTTTTAATGATTCAGGGCGTCAGTTCCATGTCAGGAATATATGTTGCTTACATACCAGAGCTATTGGTCGCTGCAGGTTTGATGATGTTTATGGGACTGTTTTTCTTATTCTGCTCAGTTCATTGTAATACCAGGATTCGTAAGAATAAGTGATTTCTTGTTAAATTTGATTTTTACAAATTAGCGGGAATATGAAAATTACTACACTAGAAAAATTCTACGATGACATCGCCCAACGTTTTCCAGTCGAAATTGGAAATCAGATCGGTCATTTCAATGTATTCAGAATTGCTGATCTGCAAAAAAAGGGAGGTGGTAAATCAGCTATGCCCTATGATCGCCGTTCTTATTACAAGATCAGTTTGATTATCGGTCGAAACCGGGCTGAATATGCCGATAAAGTGATTAATATAGAACGAAGTGCATTATTATTCGCCACTCCAAAAATCCCATACCATTATCTTCCACAAGATGAGCAGCAAGCCGGCCAATTCTGTATTTTTACCTCTGAATTTGTAACTCCTGCCAATAGCGGTATTGTCATTGACGAGTTGCCACTTTTTAAATCGGGTGGCTATCCTGTTTTTGAATTGACTGAATCCCAAACTCAGGAATTAAGCGCTATTTTCGAAAAAATTCAAAATGAGCTCGGATCCGATTACGCTTTCAAGTACGACCTGATTCGAAATTATGTGCTGGAGCTGATTCATTATGGACAGAAGCTCCAGCCTGCCACGGCATTGTATCCCACACATAATGCCTCGGCAAGGATATCTTCGCTGTTTCTGGAACTGTTGGAAAGGCAGTTTCCCATTGAGTCGGTAGATCAGCAGCTTCGTTTGAGAACTGCAAAGGATTTCGCGGATTCGCTGGCCGTGCATGTCAACCACCTCAACAAAGTGCTTAAAGAAAATACCGGTCACACGACAACTGATCTGATTGCCGAGCGGATCATACGTGAAGCAAAGATCATTCTGAAGCAGACCAGCTGGAATGTATCGGAGATATCCTATTGCCTGGGTTTCGAACAAATCGCGCATTTTTCCAACTTTTTTAGAAAGCATACCCAACTCTCGCCCTTAGCGTATAGGGCTTAATGATTTGATTTTTATAAGTTTTGGATTGATAAATGCAAACACTGCTATGGGTAATCCAACCAACTTTGTACCATCAAAACAAACGACAGAACAAAGATGGCAAATAGTAAAATAGCATTAGTAACAGGTGGTAGTCGGGGATTGGGGAAAAATATGGCGGTCAGTCTTGCAAAAAAAGGAATCGATGTAGTGCTTACTTATCAAAGCAAACGTGATCAGGCTTTGGAAGTTGTAACGCAAATCGAGGCATTGGGCCAAAGGGCATCAGCACTCGAACTGAATGCGGGCGATACAAAAGGATTCCCTGCCTTTTTTGAATCTCTTCAAACAATATTAAAAAATAAGTTTGACACAGAAAGATTTGATTTTCTGATCAACAACGCCGGAATTGGCATCAACACACCTTACGCTGAAACAGCAGAAGACGACTTCGATCTGCTAATGAACGTTCATTTTAAGGGTGTATTTTTCCTTACGCAGGGGGCATTGGCGTATATCAATGATGGGGGAGGAATCGTAAATCTATCGTCCGGACTGGCACGTTTTTCAAATCCGGGTTACAGCGCTTACGGTAGTATGAAGGGTGCGATAGAGACATTAACGCGTTATCAGGCCAAAGAGCTGGGAAGTCGTGGAATCAGAGTGAATGTTGTTGCTCCGGGAGCTATTGAAACTGATTTTGGCGGAGGTGTCGTGCGTGATAACGAACAGGTGAATCAACACATTGCCAGTCTCACAGCGTTAGGACGTGTAGGCTTGCCTGACGATGTCGGTGGCGTAGTAGCATTCCTTTGTACGGAAGATGCCAAATGGGTGAATGCGCAGAGGATTGAAGTATCCGGTGGTGTCAATCTGTAGAAGTTATTAACTACCCTATACAAACAGCACGGTGCGTTTATTTGCACCGTGCTGTTTGTATAGGGATATGATCAGATTCTGTCAAAGGCGGGATATACAAACCGCCAGACTGTCTCTCCAGTAAGGAATATCTAAATTAAATTCTTTTTTGATTTTGGATTTGTCCATCACTGAATAAGCCGGACGAACTGCTTTGGTCACATATTCCGATGTTTTTACAGGATTTACTTCCACAGTCGTGTTGCTGATATCAAAAATCGTTTTCGCGAAATCGTACCAGGAGGTAACACCTTCATTACTGTAGTGGTAAATACCGTATGCTGTGCTTTTAGAAGCGATAATATCAAGAATAGCTCCTGCCAAATCAATTGCATAAGTAGGGGAGCCAGTCTGGTCGGCAATTACACCCAGCTGATCTCTTTCCTTACCCAGTCTGAGCATGGTTTTTACGAAGTTGTTGCCAAATTCTGAATAAAGCCAGCTTGTTCTCAAAGTAAAGTGTTTATCCAGAATACGTGTTATATCTTGTTCTCCTTCCAGTTTCGTAAGACCATAAATATTTTCAGGTTCAGCAGGATCTGTTTCGGAAAGTAGCTGAGGTACATTGCCTTTGAAGACAAAATCGGTAGAAACGTGAATCAGCGTAGCTCCATGTTTTACACAAGCTTCAGCGGTATTAGCAGCTCCGTCACGGTTCACCTTACGGCAGATATCCTGTTCGTCTTCCGCCTTATCTACGGCAGTATAAGCAGCGCAGTTAATTACAAAAGATGGTTGTTCGGAAGTGAAGAGCTTGTCTAGCAAATCGCTGTCAAGGATATTAGCTTCCTGCTCTCCAGGAAACGATATGTCGGTGATACTTCTTTCTGCTGCGACCTTTTTTAAGCAGCTTCCTAATTGTCCGGATGCTCCGAGTACAACGATTTTCATAGTTTGTGGTTTTGCTTTGATGTTGCAAATATAGGTTTTTGAAGCCGACCACGGGAATATATTCGGATGTTCTTGGAAAGTATTTGCGGGAGATACGGATGGAAATAATAACCATCACCAGCCCTACTGTATCCATCATTCGGAAATTTCAGGTGCTGGCGATCTAACGTTGAGTAAATTTCGAAGGAAGGTGAACCATGTGGAATGGCACTTTTGAGGCGTGACTTTTACCCGGTCTGCGGATAGATGATTACCTCTGAATTTTAGTTATTCCTAATGGTTATAACATTGAATGATTCAAAAGTATGGCTAATTGATATAGTATACTGGAAATTGTATGTGAAATAGGGGTTAAGAGATGTTAAAGCCATTACTTTTGTAGGTAAATTTCAACGTTAAGGATTACGTAAACTCTATGAAAACGCAGATTTTAATCGTCGAAGATGAGGCGGTGCTGGGAATGTATGTAAGTGACTTATTGGAGGCGAATGGTTATCAGGTGGTAGATGTTGTCGATAATGGAAGGGAAGCACTGAGCTTATTCCAGCAAAATCATGTAGACTTGCTTTTATGTGACATTCATATCAGAGGTGATTGGGATGGAGTGGAAACAGTAAGTAAAATATTAAAGATAAGAGAGGTGCCGGTTATTTATCTCACTGCTTTTGCCGACAGAGAGACTGTGGAACGTGCCAAACAAACCTATCCGACTGCTTACCTTTCCAAGCCTGTAAGATCGGACAACCTCAAACTCGCAGTAGAGTTGGCTTTAAATAATTTTGCCCGCCACAAGTTATCAGAAGTTGCCCTTCCTGAACAAAAGGTTACAGACAAAGAAGCAGGCAAAGAATCTATTTTGTTGGCGGATGATCATGTTTTTATTAAAAATAATTACCAGTTTGTAAAAATACCTCTGGCCGATATTCTGATGCTTCAGGCCGATAATACCTACACGCACATCATTACCTCCTATCAAAAATTAACGCTGCGGCAAACCATGAGCGGCACTCAGGAAAAACTGGGCTTTGCATCACTTGTCAGGGTTCACCGATCTTTCGTGGTAAATCTGAAAAAAATTACCGGTTTTAATGATCGTGAGATTTTTATAGGCGATACTGTGGTTCCATTGGGGGCGCAGTATAAGGATAGTTTTATGAACTATTTTAAGCCACGGTAACCATGAGGTCACAGCCCAGATATTACACTTCACAGATAGACAGCCAGGCTTTACCTACATTCTCTTCAATCTGAAAATGATAATCATTAATCTTGCAGGTCCTTCTGTTCTTAGATATATCCCTATTTTGTAGTTTTCTATGAAACGTATTTTGCCATTTTTGATCTGTTTGCCGTTTTTTATCAATACCCCCGGTTTCAGTCAGCCGAAGGAGAAAACATCCGTTTCTGAGTTTTTGAAAAAAATAGGAGGAGAATCGGATAGTGTTCGTTTCGAGAAACTATCGGGATTGGTGCTGGATCTTGCGGATCAGCTTCACTATGTGGAGGCCGAGCAGGCGGTCACCGAATTGCGCAAAATTGTTACGAAAACCAATAGTATTGGTTTTAAAGGGCGAATGTACATGTCAGTAGCCTACATCGCCAAACAGCAAAACGATCATACGACGGCAATCAACCATTACCAGAAGGCGCTGGAATGTTTCCACCAATCCGGTGATGTGAAACGTGAAATAAGATCACTGCAACGAATAAGTATGATTTACATTTCAACCAGAGATGTTACGCATGCAGAACAGTATGTACAGCGTGCATTAAAGCTGGCTAATGATCATAACCTGCCAGATGAAGTTGCTTATCTCTACACAGACCAGGCTACGGTTGAGGATATCCGTGGCGATTTTAATGCTGCGCTGGACTATAATCTGAAAGCCATCAATCTGATGAAGAAGATTGGTGAAGACCATTATATAACGCTTTTTAACAGAGGGATTATTTTGAAAAATGCCGGGCGTTATAAGGAATCAATCGACGTGTATGAGGAATGCCTGGCTTATACCCAAAAGCAAAATTTCACGGAAATGCTCGAAATGATCTACGTCAATATGCCGAACACATTGTTGCAGGTAAATGATTTGGACAGGGCAGAGGCGTATGCGCAAAAAGCACTTGAACTGGCATCTGCAAGCTTCAACAGGTTGGTTCTTACCAGAGAAGCCTATGATATTTTGGCCAAAGTTGCTGTTAAGAAAAAGTCTTATGAACATGCCTATCATTATCAGCAAAAATGGATCGTATATCGTGACAGTGTTTTTAATCTGGAAAGTAACCGGCAACTGGTAGAAGCAGAATCTAAATTTCAGGTAAAGGAAAAACAACAGGAAATACAGCGTCTTGATCAGGAAAATAGCGAGCGAAGGTTTCAGTTGATAGCGCTTACCGCCGGGATACTGTTGCTTGGCGTTGTTTTATGCATTGCAGTATGGCAATATATCGTAATCAGGAAGGTTAATGGTCAATTGGAGGAAACAAATGCGACGCTTCAAATGGCTAACCAGCAGATCAGCAAACAATCGTCCCAGCTAAAAGAATTGATGCAGGAGCTGCATCACCGGGTCAAAAATAACCTGGCAATCGTATCCAGTCTTCTCTCTTTGCAGGCCGATCAAATTGAGGATCAGAAAGCAGCACTTGCTGTGATGAATGGTCAACAGCGTGTAGAAGCCATGTCTTTGATCCATAATCAGCTCTATCTGACTGACAATGTAACGGGTGTAAATATGCAGGAATATGTATCAGATCTTACTGCAGGACTGATGCAGTCATTCCGGCAAAAGGATCATTTCAATTTGATTCTACATATAGAACCCATTATTTTGGATGTGGAGATGGCTGTTCCTATTGGTTTAATTATCAATGAGTTGGTTACCAACGCTTTTAAACATGCATATACCGATGTAGAGCAAGCTGAATTGAGCATCCACCTTTGGAATGAGGATAGAATGTATCTCGAAGTAAGAGATAATGGCCCTGGTATTGCTGCGGAGGAATGGCAAAAAGCAGGTGATTCTTTTGGCAAAAGACTTATTAAGTCGCTCACTAAGCAGGCTCAGGGACAAATCACTGTATTCTCAGAAAGCGGTGCCCGCTTCCTTTTAAGTTTCCCAAAATCAGTTATAAGCTCGCAAGAGGATGATAGCAATGTTTTGGTATAAATTGAAGACCTGAAGCATATATAATAGTTATATATGCGGTACTTGTTAGTCAGTCATCACAGGTACCGGCAAACTTAGTTGTACCCCTCACTATTTTTCTTTTTTATCAGTACCGCCTAACCATATTCAGAACCCAAAATGAGTCAGTTTTTAGCGACTGAACTCGCTTTACGCAATCCAAGTCTGTGAGTTTTAAAAACTGTTAAGAAAAGCTGGTTTTCAAAATCTGATGAGCCTTATGTCAATGGTTATCCTTTTCTAAATGGCAATTATCTCGTCCATTATCCCCTATGACATAATACGACACATCTAAGCGCCTGCTTTCCTAACAGATGTACATCGAATTCTTTCCGTTCCGGATAGCATCAGGTTATCATTCATAAAAGCATAACGCTACTTACCTCGGAGACTCTATCGAACTGGTTTCCGTATTCTTTTCCTTTACCGAATACTTCCATGCTACTTTCTGGATCATTTTTTGCTATTGCCGGCATCGAGAATGCTTTTATACATCGACGGTATACCTATTGTAAAGTGAAAAAGTTTCAATCCATCAGGATTTGCTGGTGAGGTTAAAACAAATAATGGCTCATCTTAAACTAAAATCTATTGAATGTAATGATTAACAGTTATTTATCTTCTAATCAGGTAGGGGTCAGCTTTGATTCTAATGGTCGCGCAGCAATTTCCTTATGGGCGCCACAGGCAGAGAAAGCAGAACTTTATATTGTTTCCCAAAATGCGTATTTATCGCTGCAATCAGATTCTCTGGGCTTTTGGCGTTTGGACACAGAAGCGCTGAAACCGGGAGATGAATATTTTTTCAGGCTTAACCAAGGTAAGCAGTTGCCAGATCCTGCATCTTTAAGCCAGCCGACTGGTATTTATGGCCCTTCGCAGGCAACCGACCTGAAAGCTTATCCATGGAACGATCAGCAATGGGAAAATAAGGATTTGCAAAACTACCTGATCTACGAATTACACACCGGCACTTTTACACAAGAGGGAACCTTTAAAGGAATAGAACAAAAGCTCGACTATTTGGTCGATCTTGGTATAACCGCCATTGAGATCATGCCTGTGAGTCAGTTTGCAGGTGAGCGGAACTGGGGATATGATGGCGTTTTTCCCTTCTGTGTACAAAATTCTTACGGCTCAGCTGCTGGTTTGCAAAGGCTCGTGGATATCTGCCATCAGAAAGGATTGGCCGTGATTCTTGATGTAGTTTACAACCACGTAGGTCCTGAGGGTAATATTCTTGCAGAATTCGGACCGTATTTTACAGATAAGTACTCAACGCCATGGGGTAATGCCATCAACTTCGATGACGCTTTCTGCGATCCGGTGCGGCAGTATTTCATACAAAACGCACTGATGTGGTTCCGTGATTTTCATATTGATGCTTTAAGGTTGGATGCGGTGCATGCGATCAAAGATTTCAGTCCTGTTCATATCCTCAAAGAAATTCGTGAGCAGGTCGATCTGCTGGAAAAGAGTACCGGTCGGAAGCATTATATGATCGTAGAACTGGATTTGAACGATGACTGCTACATTACGCCGTTAGCAGAGAGGGGATATGGCATGGATGGACAATGGATAGATGAATTTCATCATGCGTTAAGGGTCACATCCGGACAGAAGAAAATCGGCTACTATTCTGATTTTCATAGTATAGATTCACTTGCAAAAGCATATAACGATGCTTATGTATATGACGGACAATATTCAGAGCATAGAAAAAAGACTTTTGGTGTCAAGGCAAAAACCAACGAGGGAAAACAGTTTGTCGTTTTCTCTCAGAATCACGATCAGGTGGGTAACCGGATGCTTGGCGAGCGCACGAGTGAACTTGTAAGTTTTGAAATGCTTAAACTCATGGCAGGGTCGGTGTTCGTAAGTCCATATTTACCTATGCTTTTTATGGGCGAGGAATATGCAGAAACGAACCGTTTTCAGTATTTTATCAGTCATACTGATCCGCAACTTGTGCAGATGGTCCGCGACGGGCGCAAGAAAGAGTTCGGTGATTTTCACACTGATCAGCAGGTACCTGATCCTGCCGGAGAAGACACTTTTAAAAATTCGAAATTGCAATGGGAACTTCCTGAACAGGACAAGCACAAAACAATCCTGAGGTTTTATAAGGAATTGATTGCCATTCGCAAGTCAGACAATGCGCTGAGGAATTTGAACAGAGATGATTTACGTGTCATGCAGACTGACTCAGAAGATCAGACTTTGGTACTTCTTCGAAGCCACAAAGAAGAACAGGTGCTTTGCCTGATGAATTTTTCAGACCAGCCTAAGACTATATCCATTGAACATGATGCCACTAATTGGACAAAACTAATTGCTTCCTCCGATCCGGAATGGGGAGGCGTGCAGGAGATGTCTGTGGAGATATCGCATCTTTCGGAGCTGATCTTACCTGCTGAATCCGTTACACTTTACACTAACAAACGATGAATACGATTAACTCAACTTACCGTTTTCAATTTCATAAGGATTTTACTTTTGAACATGCCGAAAAGCTGGTTTCTTATCTGGAACAGCTGGGTATTGGTACACTTTATGCATCCCCGGTTTTTGAAGCAGTAGCTGATAGTATGCATGGCTATGACGGGATTAATCCAACCGTTATTAATCCGCAGATTGGCGGTATTGAGAAGCTTCAAAAGCTGGCAAAGGCTTTGCAGGAACGGCATATTGGGTGGCTTCAGGACATTGTACCTAACCACATGGCTTTTCATCCCTCCAATCGCTGGTTGATGGACGTGCTCGAAAAAGGAGAGCGTTCGTTATTTATTCAGTTTTTTGATATCAGCCTTGTAAGCAAATTGTTCGATGGCAAAATGATGGTTCCTTTCATGGCATCTGATTTGGATCAGGAAATTGATCAGGGGAATCTGATTATTTCGGTAGATGGAAAGCGGATGTATTTGAATTACATGGATTCTTTATTCCCGGTCTGTGCTGATTCTTATTTAACCTTATTGAAGGCGGCACATCCAGAAAAGCAGGAAAATTTGGAGCCGATCATTGCATTCCTACAGGAGCTGCGGCATATTGAAGAACCTGATGCTTACACTCAGAAATGGAAACAAATACAGTCCTGGTTTGAGAATGCAGGTGGGCTTGATAAGCTACTTCATGCAGAAATCGCAAAATGGAATGCCGATCCGGAAAAATTAAATTCGTTGGCCAATCAGCAGTATTACGTGCTTTGCAGTTCGTCGACGACCGATCAGGAAATCAATTTCAGACGGTTCTTTACAGTCAATGATCTGATTTGTCTGAACATACAAAATGAAGCTGTATTTGAGGCTTATCATGAGCTGATTTCGCATCTGGTTGGTAAAGGTGTTTTTCAGGGACTACGGATAGATCATGTCGATGGGTTATATGATCCTAAAAAGTACCTTCAGAAGCTACGTGATGTTAGTGGAAATGATACGTACATCAGCGTAGAAAAGATATTGGAGTCTGATGAGCAGCTCCCAACCGACTGGCCCGTTCAGGGTACTTCAGGATATGACTTTCTGGCTAAGGTCAATAGCCTTTTTACCAATACTGATGCAGAAAAAAGTTTTACTGAGTTTTACCAAAACATTACAGATAGTGATATGCCTGCATCGGAGAGCCTCTTGGAAAAGAAAAGATTGATTCTCTACGACCACATGGGTGGCGAGTATCAGAATCTTTTCCAGCTTCTACTGAAACTCAAACTGGTAGACGAAGAAAGGCTTGGCGAAGTAGGACCGGAGAATCTGCGGTATATGCTTGGAGAGTTTCTGATTTTTTTTCCTGTGTACCGTTTTTATGGTAATCATTTCCCGTTACAGGAGGATGAGGCCAAAGAAGTTGCCGATCTGCTCAATAGTCTGATACTGGCATATCCCGAATCTGCAGCGGCCGTGAAAGTACTGGAAGATGTATTACTGGTCAGACCCATTGAAGCTGACAGAGACTATTGCGAAAGAGTACAGGAGTTTTACCAACGCTGCATGCAATTCTCAGGACCGCTAATGGCCAAGGGTGTAGAGGATACTTTGATGTATACCTACAATCGTTTTATCGGAAACAATGACGTCGGCGGATCGGTGGAAAGTTTCGGCATATCTCCTGAAGCGTTTCATCACAGCATGATACTCCGGCAAAAGCATTGGCCTTTGACGATGAATACAACATCCACGCACGATACCAAACGCGGTGAGGACGTCAGAGCGAGATTGAATGTATTGACTGATGTACCGGAATTGTGGTTTAAGAAAGTGAATGAATGGATGGCCATGCATGATCAGATATCTGCTCCCGACCGCAATGATCAATACCTGATCTACCAAACAATTGTCGGTGCTTTTCCTATGCCGGGTGAAGCAGATGATGATTTTGCCAAGAGGCTGTCGGCGTATCTTGAAAAAGCGTTCAGAGAAGCAAAGAGAAAAACAACATGGACGGAGCCGAACGAAGCTTATGAAAAGGGCAGTCAGGATTTTGCTGCAAAGCTATTGAACCAGGAAGGGGAATTTTGGCAAAGCATTAAACCTTTTCATGACAAAATTTCTAACTATGCAATCAATAATTCGATTGCACAGCTTATTCTGAAATTTACGTGTCCGGGTATTCCTGATGTATACCAGGGTACTGAACTTTGGGATTTAAGCCTGGTTGATCCCGATAACAGAAGACCGGTAGATTACAGTCTGCGCCAGGAAATACTGGATGGTTTTGAAAGTGCAGACTCGGGTAAACTTCACCGGGAATTGTGGGAGCAAAGAACCAATGGACATATCAAATTATGGATGACCAATCAGTTGTTCAGGTACCGCAGAGAGCATGCTGAGTTTTTTCAATATGCGGATTATACACCCTTGGAAGTCAAAGGACCGCTTAAGAAACATGTTTTTGCTTTTTATCGTGTACACCGGAGTCAGGTTATGTTGGTAGCTATTCCATTGCACACCGCACTGCTCTGTGAGAAGCAAAACACAGATATACTGAATTTGGATTGGCAATCAACAAAAATTGTCATGCCTGATTTCCTGGATAAACAATGGACGAATGTTTTGACTGGGCAACAGGATAAATTTGAAAACGATATAGCGGTTCAGGATGTATTCACTGATTTGCCTGCCGTAATCCTGACAGGTACACAGCCGCCCAGCTCGAGGAAGGCGGGTGTACTCGCTCATATCACATCATTGCCATCGGCCTTCGGAATAGGCGATATTGGCCCGGAAGCTTACCGGTTCGCTGACTTTCTGTATATGGGTTATCAGAAAATCTGGCAAATGTTGCCGGTCAATCCGGTGGATTCAAAGCAGGGATTTTCTCCTTATAGCTCGTTGTCGAGCATGGCTGCAGAGCCGATGCTGATCAGTCCTGAACTATTGCAGGAGCAGGGATGGCTTCGCTATGATGACTTGCAGGCTTACAGAATGGAATGTAGTGACTGTACCGATTACCTGAACGTGCAAGAAAGCAAGGAACAGTTGCTCAAAATGGCTTACGATAATTTCAGCAGACAGTCAGATCATAGGTCAGAAGATGAATTTGAAGAATTTTGCAAACTGAACGATGACTGGCTGCATGATCACGCTATGTTTGTAGCGCTCAGGACAAAGTTTGAGGATAAGCCCTGGACAGAATGGGATGAGTCATTCAGGAAACTAGATCCGCAGGCACTTGCCAAATTTGCAGAAAGCCATACCGATGAGATTCGGTATCACCAGTGGCTGCAGTATATATTTGATCAGCAATGGCGGCAGCTCAGAGTTTATTGCAATAAACTGGAGATTGAACTGTTTGGAGATATACCATTTTATGTGGGAGCTAATTCGAGTGATGTATGGGCGCACCAGGATTTGTTTATGCTGGATGAAAAAGGCAATATCACAAGTAAGGCAGGAGTGCCACCAGATCAGTTTTCAGAGAGTGGGCAACTCTGGGGTATGCCTGTTTTCAATTGGGACGCTCACAAAAAAGATAACTATCAATGGTGGACCGCGCGACTCAAACGGAATATGGAAATATACGATCTGGTGCGACTGGATCATTTCCGGGCTTTTGCCGATTACTGGGCTGTGGATGGTAATGAAAAAACAGCAGAAAACGGGGAGTGGTTACCAGGTCCCGGAGCTGGCTTTTTTGAAGTCATCAGTGATCAATTAGGCGATTTGCCTTTCGTAGCAGAAGATCTTGGTGAAATCAGTCCGGATGTTTTTGAGCTGAGAGATCAATTTAAACTACCCGGAATGAAGGTATTACAGTTCGCATTCGGTCAGGAATTGGCTAAGGCACTGCATATTCCGCATAACTATGATAAAAACTTCATCGTGTATTCCGGAACGCATGATAACAACACCTCTATAGGTTGGTTGAAAGAGCAGACTGATTCCCAAGTTATTGAAAGTCTGAACAAGTACTTTGGTCAGCAAGTAAATGAGAAAAATATCAATCGGCTCTTTAGCTCTGCTGCCTACGGGTCTGTAGCACAGACAGCCATTTTGCCGATGCAGGATATTCTGGATTTGGATGAAAAGAGCAGGCTGAACAGTCCGGGTTCAGAAGAGGGAAATTGGAGCTGGCGTATCATGCCCGGTCAGCTCAACGAAGCAGTCCACAGCAAGTTGAGAGAACTGACTAAATTTTACAACAGAATTTAGCTCTCATTACTGAGATTGGTTTTTTACAACAGGCATCTCCATTGCAACGGAGTGCCTGTTGTTTTTCTGTATCTGCTGTTTACCTGATTTTCGTATAGTGCCACAGTTGGATGGATGGGGATTTTGAAAATCAATGAAGTGGAACCACCATCAGCAAAGGTATAATTCTACTTTCAGGTGGTGGTTGATGATTTTTTATTAGCTAGAAATCCTTCTATTCTCTCTCTGTGGTTTCCCACATTTTTGATCGCTTCCCTGACTTGTTCTACAGTGACCCCCATTTTTTTTACTATATAGTTGATCTCATAGTCATCGCTTGTCGAAACCTTGTTATGGTTTTCGTTATCCGGTTTAGTCTTATCGTCAGCCATAATTGAAAACAATTTAAAGTTTGATAGTCTTAAGGATATGCTCAAAAATCATGCTAATGACCTAACTTCGCAAGTGTTGCCCAACTGATAAGTCCGATCAGGTATATAGGTCACTGCAGACAGAAATTTGTATGATTTACGGAACGTGATCATAGTCGCTATTGTAGACAGCTGCTCAAAGCGGGGATGTGGCATAATGTTTTCTATATCCGGCTCCTTTACATTGCCCGATATTTATGAAAACAAAATCAAGAAAGCGATTTAGAAATGCAGTGCTGATCATCATTGGCATTTTGATTCTGGTAAGGGTAGCGCTACCTTATGTAGTGTTACATTATGCTAACAAGACACTGGCCGGTATGCATGGTTATTATGGCCATGTAGAAGACATTGACCTTGCGTTGATCCGCGGCGCTTATAAGATTGACAGCATTTACCTGAACAAAGCGGACACAATAACCGGAAACCAGACGCCATTCTTTGCCGCGCAGATAATTGACCTGTCCATTGAATGGAAGGCACTGCTGAAGGGATCAATCGTTAGTCAAATAAATATAGATCGTCCTGAGTTGATTTTTACAAAAGACAAAGTGGAGCCGAAGGAAGTTGTAAAAGATTCAGCAGACTTTAAAAAGGTCCTTGAAGGTTTTATGCCTTTGGATATTAACGTGTTGACAATCAAAGATGGCATTATTCGATACAGAGATAATACGAGTAGTCCTCGGGTAGATCTGGAAGCTAACCGTGTATCTGTCACTGCTAAAAACCTGAAGAACAGTTATGATTCCGCTGCCGTACTTCCCGCCAGTATCGATGCAAGTGCCATGATTTATGAAGGGAACTTCGATCTGCATGCAAAGCTAAATCCACTGGGGGCTAATCCAACATTTGATGTAAGCGCAGAGTTGAAGAATACCAATCTGGTCAAATTGAATGACTTTTTTCAGGCGTATGCAAAAATCGATGTGAACGATGGAAGGTTTGGCCTCTACACGGAAGTGGCTGCGAAGGACAATGCATTTGTAGGATATGTTAAACCAGTTATTAATAACCTGGATGTACTCGGAAAAGAGGACAGAAAGGATAATTTGCTTCAAAAATTATGGGAAGCCGTGGCCGGAGGAATGGGTGAGCTTTTTGAAAACCAGAAAAAAGACCAGGTCGCAACCAAAATTCCTTTTAAAGGTAAATTAGACTCACCTTCGACAAATCTGTGGGTAGCCATCGGCACCATACTCCAGAATGCATTTATTCATGCACTACAACCATCGATCGACAATGAGATTAACATCGGTTCGGTAAAAGCGGAAACCGAAGATAAAAAGACCCTTCTTCAAAAGGTATTCGGTTCGAAAGACAAGGATGAGAAATCTGATAAAAAGAATGCGAAGAAGCATCAAAAATGATGTTTTTAGTATTTTTTTTTACAATGCGATGCTGATTTTTAACCAATTGGAAGTTAGTCATGTGGAAAATGTATCAGTTATTAATTCATTTAAAAGAACAAACAAGTACCATAGCGATCCGTCAACTTACTTTAGAAAAATGCATGACTTTGTCTTTGGTTATAATTTTGAGGACTATCCGGTCCAGCTCTTTATTACGGGCGATGACGGATCCGGCATTTGTTTTCGGATTGAGTGTTCCGATCCCTCGACCCGTAGCCGGCTAGAAAATGTGCTGAGGCAATATTTGGTTGAACAGCATGTTTAATTGCAATGGATATGTAAACCCTGATCTTATTTCAGTAACCCCCGGAGATTATCACTTTACCTTATCATTGTTTCAATTAATTCTCTTAAAGGTCAAAGAGAATAGTCCCCGGGAAAAATACCACTTAAGGTAGTACCTGGTCAACCCGATACCATTTATAGCCGTAAGCTTTAAGGTCAATTTTTACGCTGGAATCAGTCAGCGTCTCATCCTGCTCTTTATTCCATAAATTATAAAGCTTTCGGGCATCCTGAACCTTGAAGTTGACAGAAGCAGGCTTATCTGAAAAGTTGTGTACCATAATCAGCCTTCTTCCTTCGTCGTTATATTCTGTTACCATCACACTCTGTGGTTCGGTTTGCAGGATTTTATATTCACCCAGGCCAATCTCAGGACATGATTTGCGTATCCGTGCCATCTCAGCTATTGTACGTAGTAATGATGTCTTTTCACGCCATTGTTGTTCAACATTCAAAACATGAAAACCGTACTCAGTATCGTCAATAACTGGTCTGAATGCTGTATCGGCTTCGGTAAATCCTGCATTTTTTTCGGTATTCCACTGCATAGGAGTTCTTACAGATATTCTTTCTTTCAGGCTTAGATCATCGCCCATACCCAGTTCTTCTCCATAGCGAAGTACCGGTGCACCTGGTAGCGAAAACAATAAGCTGTATGCCAATTCGATATGCTTCCGGTTGTTGCCTAGCATCGGTGCCAGTCTGCGTCGGATACCTCGTTCGTAAAGCTGCATATCGGGATCCGGACCAAATTTTTCATACACTTTCTGACGCTGTTTTTCCGTTAACCTGCCCAGGTCAATTTCATCATGGTTGCGCAGAAAGCTTGCCCACTGCGAGCTTTGCGGTTTTTGACTCGTAATTTGTAAAGCATCTTTGAGAGGTTTAATATCCGAAGTAGCAAGGCCGTAGAATAGGTACTGATTTGCATAAAAATTAAACATCATCTGAATACCTTCTCCATTTTTTCCGAAATACTCCACGTTCTCTTTGGGATCCACATTCGCTTCTCCTAAAATGGCTGCATCAGCGCTTCGTGATTGAATAAACTGTCTGAGGTTCATCAGAAAGCTGAAATCCAGTTGGGGCTTGGTAGTTCCGGTATGAGGAACTTCAAGAATAAACGGAACTGCATCCAAACGGAAACCGGATATGCCCTGGTTGAGCCAGAAAGCTATGACGCGCTGAATTTCCTTCATTACTTCTGCATGAGCGAAATTCAGGTCTGGTTGAAATTCGTAAAATCGATGGAAGTAATATTCATTGGATGAAGAGTCCAAAGACCACACCGCTTTTTGCACCCCGGGAAATACCATTCCTTTCTCCGCATCGGCAGGTTTTTTCTTTGACCATATGTACCAATCTCTATATTTCGACTCTGTTGAACTACGCGAATTGACAAACCACGGATGCGCATCGGAAGTGTGATTAATGACAAGATCCATAATGACACGCATGCCACGTTTTTTAACCTGATGCACTAATTCGGCAAAGTCACCCAGTGTACCTAATTTCGGATCAACTGCATAATAGTCGGCCACGTCATAACCATCATCCTTACCGGGAGTAGGCTGAAATGGTGCCAGCCATATTACGTCCACACCCATCATTTTCAGATAATCCAGCCGTTGGATCAGTCCGTTGATATCACCCCGGCCGTCTCCGTCGCTGTCCTGAAAAACACCGATTTCCAGGTTATAGATGAAAGCATTTTTATACCAAAAATTCTCTTTGATTTCCCTCGGTGCCATTTTCGATTGGGCAAGTCCGGGTAATGAGAGCAATATAAGTGCGGCTGATAAAATCGTACGGTGGATGGTCATGTCAGATAAATGATTTGTATTGTTATTGAACTGCATTCTCTTTTTGCTGCGAACCACAATAGCAACAGGGATCTGAAAGTGGCTTTGAGCCCGCAGGCTGCCCGCATCGGCTACAAAGCAGCAAGTCAGCGGTGCGGCAACTGTGCTGGATGAACTCCGTATCGATGTCTGGAAGTATGCACAAACCAGGCTTCTTCTCATTGTTTAACACAACCGAAAATTCTCCGTTTGCTTCAAAATATAGCCGCTTAACTTCTCCCAGATGTCTGATTCCATTACTTCTCAGCTGAGCGAATGCACTTTCTCTGGTAATGCCGGTTCTCTTCATGTTTTTCAATACCAGTTGACTATCCGCAATAATTGTTGTCAGATTTCCCTGGGCTATTGACTCAAATTGCTGATTTCTGGAAGAGAGCCAGGCAGTGGCCTGCTGGAGAAATATGACCACAGCAGCAATGATAAAAATCGCCAGTATGCCGCGCTCCGGCGTTTGCATAGCCACCCCGATGGCAGCGGCAAGCGACACCATAGCGATCATTTCACTCCGGCTCATTTGAGATGCCATTCTCTTTCCCATCAGTTTCATAGAGATCATCAGGGCAAGATAAATAACTGCGATCCGAAGGATAACTTCCAGGTAAAATGCAGGTGGTATATCACCTACAAACATTCTTTGCCAGTCAGGAAATTGTATATCATCTTTTTTCATTTTGGTAAACGGGAAAAATTATGTCTTTGAAATAATGTATGCAGTTTTTAATTCTTGCGCATGACAATGATCGCATGCAGTGGTTTTAGATGGGGTTTCCTGAACAGTACCGCAATTAGAGCACACCATGATGTTGGCAGCTTCTTCCTGCTGGAAAGCTCCGATTGCCGCATCGGCAGGTGGAAAGATGATCAGTCCGGCTTTGGGTTCACTTTTCTTATAGATGCTGAAAAGTCCCGTAGCTTCCAGATAAACCCGGTCGATTTGCCCGAGGTTGTGGATTTTTTTGCTTCTGAGCACAGCGAAAAGCTGCTGCTTCGAAACCTTGGTCCTATTCATTTCGTCAAGCTGAAGTATGCCGTTTTTTATAAGTATACTCAATTGGCCGTGGTTCAGTTTTTCGAATTTTCGGTATGTGAACTCCAGGTAATTGATACCTCTCTGAAATCCCAGGGCGCATACCAGAATCATGGCACAAAGTAAAAGTCCGGTCTGCGGTAATTGCATTCCGGGTGACACAATCGCACCAAGCGTAACCATGATGGCGATTTCCGAAATAGTCAGTTGGCCACCCATTCTTTTTCCCATCAGTCTGACGACTGTTAGCAGGACCAGGTACATCACAGTAGCCCTAAGTAATATTTCAACGGAAAATATGACCGGCGCATCACCAAATACAATTCTATATAAATCACCAGGAGTTATATCGTCCTTTTTCATACTATCATTTACAATTTAGAATCTGTTGCGGCACAATGAAATACACATACGGAATGGGCAGCAAGTTTAATTTGTTTGCCGGGAGCAAAATTTTCGGATTTTTCGCCTACAAAGTTTTCGCTTGTTGAAACCACCATACCCCAGCCCGATCCACATTCTTCGGCTGGTAAGGTAAAGTCGACCTGATTTCCCGACGGATTAAAGATGAGGTAGAAATGATCATCGGCAAGCACTTGTCCGCTCAGGTCCACGCAGCGGATGCCCAAACCATTCAGAAAAACGCCGAATGCTTCCGCTTTTGCATCACCCCATTTATCTTCCTGGATTGCGTTGCCGTCCGGTGCAAACCAGATAATGTCATTGATCTCAGTTCCATTTACAGGCAAATCCTGGAACCACCGGCGTCTCTGGAACGTCGGGTGGTTTTTTCTTAGCTTGATAAGGGCCTTTGTGAATTCCAGAAGTTCAAGATCTGCTGTGTCCCAGTTTTGCCACGATAGCTCATTGTCCTGACAGTATGTATTATTATTTCCTTGTTTTGATTTCGAACATTCATCACCTGCCAGAATCATCGGAACGCCTTGTGACAAAAGCAGCGTGGTGAGCATGTTTCGTTTTTGCCGGCCGCGCAACTGATTGATTTCCTGATCGTCGGTAGGCCCTTCAACTCCACAATTCCAGGAATGGTTCTCATCACTTCCATCCGTATTATTGTCTTCGTTTGCTTCATTGTGTTTCTCGTTGTAGCTGACCAGGTCATTCAGCGTGAAACCATCGTGCGCAGTAATAAAGTTGATACTGGCTGTAGGGCGGCGATAACTATTGTTGTATAGGTCAGGGCTTCCGGTGAAACGCTGGGCGAACTCAGTCATTTCAGTATCTCCACCACGCCAGAAATCCCGAACATGATCCCTGTACATACCATTCCACTCACCCCAGCCAACCGGAAACTTGCCTACCATATATCCCTGATCGCCAATGTCCCATGGTTCGGCAATAAGCTTCACCTGAGAGATGACAGGGTCCTGGTATATGATGTTAAAAAATGAGCTTAGCGTGTCCGTTTCATGCAATGTCCGGGCAAGTGCCGCAGCCAGATCAAACCTGAATCCATCGACATGCATCTCCGTTATCCAATATCTCAGACTATCCATGATCAGTGCAAGTACATTTGGCAGCTGGGCATTAATGGTATTCCCCGTCCCGGTGTAGTCCATGTATTGCTTTTTTTCATTTTCGACAAGGCGATAGTAGGAGGCGTTATCCAGTCCTTTGAAAGATAGAGTCGGACCCAAATGATTTCCCTCAGCAGTGTGATTGTACACGACATCAAGGATGACTTCAATGCCCGCTTTGTGCAATTCCCTGACCATGTATTTGAATTCGTTCACCTGTGCACCCGCTGTCTTGTCACTGCTGTATCCGGGATCAGGAGCAAAGAAGCTTAGTGTATTGTACCCCCAGTAATTATTCAAACCCTTTTCTATCAGATGCCGATCGCTAACAAAGTGATGTACCGGCAGCAGTTCAATGGCGGTAATGCCTAATTCTTTCAGGTAGGTAATTACTTCGAGGTGTGCAAGTCCCGCGTAAGTACCTCTTATCTGTTCTGGTATTTTCTCATTTAATACCGTAAAACCTTTTACGTGTGTTTCATAAATGATGGTTTCATGATAGGGGCGATTAATCCTACGGTCGCCCTGCCAGTCGAATTCAGAGCTGATCACGATTGATCTGGGTACGAAGGGGCCGCTATCTTCTGAGCTGTAACTCAAATCTTCCTGCTCATGACCAATCTGGTATCCAAACAGCGAATCATCCCAAGTGAGTGCATAGGTGAGTGCTTTTGCATAAGGGTCGGTAAGTAGTTTGGCAGGATTGAACCGGTGACCGTTATCTGGATCGTGAGGACCATGTGCCCGGTAGCCGTAACGTTGTCCCGGCTTCAGCCCCGGCACATAAACGTGCCAGATATGATGTGTAACTTCTTCAATTTTAATTTTAGCAGACTCCTCGTTGTTTTCATCAAACAGACAAAGCTCAATCATATCTGCATTCTCTGAGAACACAGCAAAGTTTACACCAACACCATCCCAGGTCGGCCCTAGAGGATATGGTTGGCCGGGGCAGACCTTTAAATCAGATGAACCGTGTGCATCAAGGATTTCATTTTTTATTTTTCTGTCCATCGTTGTTATTACTGATCAAATGATCTGGTGAGGGATTAGTACTAATTGCTATGATGTGGTTGCCAGTCTTTCACTTCATCTTCCGGAATGACATACTAACTTCATAGCCTGAATTTTATTTAAAAAGTTTTGCTTGGTTGAATAGGAAACTGTGATCTACACACCCCCCTTTTTTAGTGATCCGTGCTTCATAAAAAATCATTCCGAGCATGGAATGATTTTTTATGCGGTAAGCCACTTGTAATCGGCGGTGACGTAGCCGTTTGATGATGGATCATAAACCTATCAGACCATGGAAAATTATACAAATGTCATTATTCATGCCGCGCGGGTGGGTAATACAGAAGTACTCGATGAATTAATCAGCAGAGGAGTGGATGTAAATCTTCAGGATGAGAAAGGACATACACCTCTAATTATTGCCTGCTACAATAATCAACCTGCCGCTGTAGAGCTATTACTGAATGCAGGTGCAGACGTCAACGCTGCAGACTATGGTGGTAATACAGCATTGATGGGTGCTGCATTTAAAGGCTTTGATGAAATCGCTAATAAACTCATTCGGCATGGCGCAGACCTGGACCTGCAGCATGGTAATGGCGGTACCGCATTGATGTTCGCCGCTATGTTTGGCAGGAACAATATGGTACACCTGCTACGGGAAAAAGGAGCGGACCTTGGAATTGTTGATGTAAGAGGACTGTCTGCTTATGATCTGGCTGCCCAACAGGGAAATGCAGGAGCCATGGATTTGCTATCGGCGGATTAAATGTGATGATATCTTTATATAAAAAACGGGTCAACTGTGAAGTCGACCCGTTTTTGTTGATTTATGCTGGTACCTTTCTGGGCACTTCACGTTCCCAGAATCTGTGTTGAGCAATTGCTTTTGCAAACAACGATGCAAGATTTTCAGCATTATCACTTACTACCACACCTTCAAGCAATACAGATTCTTCAGTAAAGTCGTCAGGTAATTTTCTGGCAAAATAAGTCGCTTCTAAAACCTGTGTGGCTTCGAGATCAGCAGCGATTGGTTTGCAGTGTTTAAATGCTTCATTCAGGAAATGTACAGCTGCAGCCTCGGCTTCCACCGTTGCAACACTGTTCAATCCTCCTGGCACATACACAGCATCAAATAAAACGGATGCAGCCGTGAGATAGCTGTGTTGTACAGGAATTTGCTCATCCGTGTCAGAAATGACATAGTTTTGACGGGGCGCTATCATTTCAACGATGGCACCTCCATTTTCCAATACGGATTTTACTGTATGAACTGACGAAGCACTGACGCCGTCCGCAACCAAGAATGCGATCTTTCTTGTGGCAATACTGTTTTTAGGCGTATTGGCCATACTCAGCGCATCAGAGATTACCACTTCGCCATCCTTCATAATCGGATCATAGTCAGCGGGGTCTGCGTCAGCCGGGAAACTCAAGTTTACAGGAAGTTCAGGATCTTCAGGCACCGGCAGTCTGAGTGCGAAGGCAACCTCACTTGCCAGTTTCTTATCGATAAGGGATAGCACACCCAACATTCTTGTGCGCACATCTTTGGAGTTCACCTTACCCAGTTCAAAACTTAAGGCATCGATGATGTGATTTTTTTCCGGTTCCGACTGGCTGTTCAAAAACAAGCGAGCCTGGCTGAAATGATCGAGAAAACTTTTACTTCTCGCCCTGATTTTTCTTGCATCAATTCGTTCCGGATAAGATGTGAATCCACCCTCAGATGCTTTTGCCTGACGTGGCGAATTATCATTCAGCAAATTTGGTCCGTAGCTCACTTTCCCGCGGTTAATCGTCTGGCGCATGAATCCGTCGCGCTGATTATTATGTACAGGAACAATAGGTCTGTTAATCGGAATCTCCTGAAAGTTAGGTCCGCCAAGGCGAATCAACTGGGTATCAGTATATGAGAATAAACGTCCTTGTAATAAAGGATCATTTGTGAAGTCAATTCCGGGAACCACATGACCTATATGAAAAGCGGATTGCTCTGTTTCAGCAAAGAAGTTTTCCGGGTTTCGGTTTAGCGTCAATTTTCCCACACGTTGAACCGGCACAAGTTCTTCAGGGATGATTTTGGTAGGGTCAAGTAAGTCGAAATCAAACTTAAATTCGTCACTCTCCGGCACAATTTGCAGACCAAGTTCCCATTCTGGGTAGTTCCCACTCTCAATCGCATCCCATAGATCACGACGGTGGAAATCGGGATCTTTACCAGATATTTTCTGTGCCTCATCCCACGCAACCGAATGTACACCTAGCAAAGGTTTCCAATGGAACTTCACAAAGTGACTTTCGCCCTGTTCATTGATCAGTCTGAAAGTATGGACGCCAAATCCTTCCATCATTCTGTAGCTACGTGGAATACCACGGTCGCTCATTGCCCACATGATCATATGTGCAGACTCAGGCATTACGGAAATGAAATCCCAGAAAGTATCATGTGCCGAGGCAGCTTGCGGCATTTCATTGTCAGGCTCTGGTTTTACAGCATGGACAAGGTCCGGAAACTTCATGGCATCCTGTATGAAGAACACGGGCATATTGTTTCCTACCAAATCAAAATTGCCTTCCTGTGTGTAGAATTTTACTGCAAATCCTCTCACATCCCGGGCAAGATCCGTGGACCCTTTTGAGCCGGCGACAGTCGAAAAGCGCACAAATACAGGGGTTTCAATTTCCGTGTCATTTAAAAACTGCGCTTTGGTATATTTATCCAGGGACTCATATACCTTGAAAATACCATGAGCACCAGATCCTCTTGCATGTACTACACGTTCCGGGATACGTTCATGATCAAAATGGGTAATTTTTTCACGAAGAATAAAATCTTCCAATAATGATGCACCGCGTTCACCAGCTTTCAGAGAATTCTGATCGTCATTGATGCGTAAACCGGTATTGGTGTTCATTAACTCCCCTGATGAATCCTCCATGTTTCTGGCCAGATCTCTGGTTTTGTCATTCTCAGGCTGTTGATTTCCCTGATTCTGGTTATCTTGGTTGTTGGCCATAGCTTTTTAATATTGTTTAATTATGCTTCCTCCGACGCCTTTTTCGCAGTGTTGTTAGTTGCAATTTCTGTTAGCACCTGATCTGTTTCCAATTCTTCACTCAGCGTTTGCTGCAGGATTTCAGCGACTTCGCTGTGGCCAAGTGTATTGGCAAGCCGGATGAGTCCCGAATAGGAAGCAATTTCATAGTGCTCTACCTTTTGAGAAGATAAAATGATGCCAATGTCCCGGGTGAATGTACCCTTATCTGTACTTTCAATAACGCCTTCACCTTCTTTGGTAATCCCCTCAATTGCATCACACTTTTTTGCAACAGGATCTTTTCCCAACAGTAGAAAAACCTGCTCCAAACGCTCGACGTGAACCTTGGTTTGTTTAAGATGCAGATCGATTGCATCTGCGAGTTCAGCGGAATGTGCCGACTGGACCATCTTGGGTAGTGTTTTTACCAAATGGTTTTCAGCCCAGAAAATATCTCTTATGCAATCCAGAAATAGCTCCTGCAATGCTGGCTCTGCGTTAGGCTGAGTACCTGTCTTAAATTTAGGATCTGAATTTGTTTCGTTCTTCATCGTGATTTATTTTTTGGTTGTGCCCTGTTATCAAAAGCTGTTCCAGCACAAACCGGTGACGGAATGACCCAAAGTGATGAAGCCAGTGAATGTGCATGCGTCAGTCCTGATGACTACCAAAATTTCTAATGAAAAAGTAGGGAAATAGACAAGTTGGCTTAGAAATTGCTATCTAAACAGCAGCAGCCCTTCCTTATAGGCCTTATTGACTTTCAACCTTACCTTCATAACATATAACAAGAAATGAAAACACTTATATTTTCCAGTAATGTAACTCTGGATGGTAGACCTGCTGGATTTTCGGGCCAATTTAAGATGCTCCATACAGAAACAGGCAGGATGTATATTTACAAAGTCCATGTCTCGAAGCATTCTTATTCAGGTTCTCATTTACCTGGCGGAGGAAGCGCAAAAGAAGATCAGGCATGGTGGAAAAGTATGTACTACGCGCTCACTGTGTTTATTGAGAAGTACAACCAGGTTCATGGCGAGCTGCCTTCGGATAAAAATACCTTTTACGACGGCCGGTATTACACCCCTGATGACAATATGTTTGGGGAGAAAATACGCTTTCGCGTAGAGTATAGAAAGCAGCGTGATCTGAGCAACAGGGAATTAGTACTGAAGGATGAGGAAGTATTTTAAGTACAAAAAAAGGTCATGTTTTGCATGACCTTTTTTTGATAGCTGATACAGATAAAATTTTATCTATGATTCAAAATGGGACATATCCTGCTCAACATGGGCCAGAATATTATAATCTACCCAATAATGGCAAATAGTCTCCAGCAGTGTTTTCAACTCTTCAAAATCAACAGGTTTAACGAAAAAAGAATTAGCTCCTGCCTGGTAGCACCGGTTCACATCGTGCTGCGTACTGGTGCCGCTTAGCATTACAACCGGCAGGGTCTTCCAATCCGTAACGTTGTTTGAGGGTGTTTGGCGGATAAGCTTCAAAATTTCATATCCGTTCAGTGTGGGTAAATTCAAATCCATGATAATCAGTGAAGGACGCTTGCCGGTATATCCATCCGACGATTGCATCACCATGTATTGATACAACTCACTACCTCCCTGAAAAGATCTTACGCTATACTCAGGAAGAAATTTAGCGAAAATAGTCCTGACGAGTTGGCGGAAATCTGAGGAGTCCTCAACAAGAAATATATCTTTTTGTGTCATTGTTAAATTGATTTAGGAAAAATTTCGTAGTTAAGTAAAGGGTAATGACAACTAAGAATTAATCATTATTAAACATCTGGCCAGGATTACTTACTTGAACGCTTAACACTGTATGTCGAAGAATTGATAACTCATAGTTCTCTGTAAATGATAAAAAACAAACAGAATGAATTGAATTTAAAAGGGAGAGGTATTTGTTATCACATATTATTTCCTTTTGCATAGCGAAAACTAATTGGTAAGCGCGAAAGTTACAACACACGTTATCAGTCATCCTATTCATTATTTCCTGCTGAAGCAGATTTCTTTTCAATTTCACGATCTGTAAGTATGTCTGTTCATACTCGTAATCAAAGCAATTTCTGATTACTCATGCTGGTTCTGATTTCTCAATGTGTAGCAAGCTTTTTTAAGTAACTGTTTTTTTGAATTTGGGTCAGCCCATTGCTTGATTCTGGTATATGATACGCTCCATAGCGATTTAACGGCACGGTGTTCCAGCCTTCCTTCGTATTCATTGGTAAAATTGAAGTTTTCGTGTTTTGGCTTGATATAAAAGTGCTATGTGTATGCTATAAATTCATGCCACACATAATTTTCCACACAAACGCTTATTAATTTCCTCACCCTGTTATTCATGGTGAAGATGAGAATATTAATGACGTTTTTTAAAGGGCTGTAAATTAGTTTGTTGTATTCTTAAAAGTTGTAGAACTAATTTGTTTCAGCCAAGCTCGAAAATAGGCTTTTGAGGCATTTATAAACAGGAATAGTTTTTATGTAACTGCACATACAACAAGGGCGGATGTATCTGAGAGTAACGTTGCCCGTACAAGAACATTTTAGAAACGGGACGATAACCAGGAAAAAGGATGAACAACGGGAACGAAATGGTGAGATGCATAGCCAGAATCTGGCGTATGTATAAAAAGCAAGAACTATTGTTACGTTCAGTAATGAGTCTGGACACATCCTATAAACTGCGTAAAATCTGCAGTCATGGTTATCTAACAACGGTTCTTTTCAAAAAAGATGTTGGTAACATCTATGACTCGATGAAAAGTAGTCTGGATGATGGTGATCTTGGAAGTATCACGGTCAGCGGACCAGATGTAGAGCAGATATCCAAGGACCAGCGTGCTATATTCTCTGAGATTGCTCTGCGACATGACTCGCTTCTTAAAGAGTATAGTCAATTATTGCAGGTAATAGACGAGCATGAAGAAATAGCCCATTCATGTCGGGGACACATTGACAAACTGACATTGCTGAGAGATTCCCTGGTGAATGAATTGGACAAGCTTCCCAAAACAGATGAGAAAGAGCTGGTATCAGTCGCTTAGTTCGTTATGATCTTTTTATTTCTTACCTGAACTTTTTAATTATTATGGAACACGAAAATCTGGTTCCGGAGCATACTTCCGGTAAAAGAATTGATGCAAAGAGCTTTCGTGAATTTCCTGATACGCAGCTTGCCAAAAGGCATTTCGAAAATGCAAAGTCCTGGCTGTTAGATATGAACCATTGGGATGAAATAGCTAGTGACATCATGGCTACTTTCAAACTGTGCGATGAAAACGGCAATCATATTGATCAGATAGCCAGTATTGGGTTGCCGCTTCGGATCGATATTCCCGGCCCTGGCAGCGCAGATGGAGCTGGATACGACTGGGTTCGTATCGAAGACATCAATGAAACAAGTGAGGGGGACTTTGAAAGTATGGCCATTATGGTAAGACCCATGGCTGCTCCCGGAACATTACAAGACAGCACTGCCCATTTTTATTCAGAGGATTCCACAAGCACTTTTGTAATAAGCAGAAGAGGTAAAACAATTGAAGCGGCCGTATATGATCGCAATATCGATGTGAACAGGGAGTCGGATAGTCTCATTGGAAAACTTCGTAATATGATCACAGGCTTTATTGCAAAAGAAGGTTTTTCAAAAAGCCAGTGGCAGGCATTAACCGATGGATTGGTTGGCTGATATACCAGGGCTTTACCTGTAGAAAGAAAGTTAATCATCCGTACCAAAAGATTTCAATGCCTGTTCAGCGAGAATTTTTACCTGTAACTTCAATTCAGGCGGCTCCACAATTTTTATACTGCCTGCGAACGTCAGAAGCCATCTCGCAATATAGTGCAGGTCTCCAACCATAAATGTCAATTCCAATTCGTGCTGTGAAAGCTCATTTTGTTGATGAAAGCCATATTGGTTTTTGTTCTCAATCAGTTGTTGTAGCAGATATGCAGGAGTATACTCAAGCTCGACGATGATTACCACTTTTTGCTTTGATCGGCTCCTGAGCTGTTCATCCCAATACTGCTGTAACGTCTCTGTACGTGCACTGAAAATTTCAGAAGTTGGTTCTATATCCCTGATGCGATCCAACCTGAAATCTCTGAAATCCTGCCTCAGACGGCAAAATGCAACCACATGCCAGTGTTGACTTAGATACAAACCAATCGGTTCGATAATGCGGTTCATACCTAACAACGAAGTAGCAGATGAATAACAGATGCGCACGACACGATGTGCAGTGATTGCATTCAATAGTACTTGATAGGTATCACTGCCCGAAACCCCATGTTGGGCGTCCAGTATCTGAATATGATGTGTAATACTCTCCAATTGGTCACGATCGTTGTACCGCAGAGCAGAACGAAGCTTATCCATAGCTGCGGTAATGAGTTCTGCCGTTTTTACATCCGTTCGGTTGAACACGAGCTTTTCTGCCGTTATTAAAGACAGTGCTTCCTGTTGCGTAAAATTCACCGGTGCGATCCTGTAACCCTCAAGCATTGAAAAACCCTTCCCTTCAATCGTCACAACTGGTATGCCTGCACTCTCGAGGGTCCTTACATCCCGGTAAATTGTACGGGTGCTCACGCCGAACCTACTGGCAAGCTCAGTAGCTGTAACGGTGCGTTTTGCTTGCAGCAAAGTGGTTAGGTTTATCAACCTGGCTAGTCTGCTTACCTCGTTATCTTTCATTGGTGCGGCGGTAGGTCAGGTAAATTTAACATGGCAGGTTTCACTTTTTTACCCATGCTATGGCCTTTGGCTTCATGCGCTGGTTTGCGCAATCTACTATTTCTGCAATACGCCTCATACGGGTATCAGTCCTGCGTGCCAGCATGAGCCATTGCAGCATGCTGCGTTTGTCAGAGTTACTGAGCTGATGGACGTACTCATTGGCATCCGTGTTCTGTTCCAATGCTTGTTGCAGGTCAGCAGGTAGCAGCAATTGATTTACTTCGTCAAGCGATTCCCAATAACCGTTTGCTTTGGCTATATCAATAGCTGCCAGACCCGCTTTTGTCATCCTGTCAGATGCGATAAGTACTTCAACTTTTCTTTTGTTAATTTGAGACCAGACACTTCTTGGTTTTCGCCTGGTGAATAAACGCATGAATTGCCGATCATCGATAGGTTTTACCAAACTATCTATCCAACCAAAACATAAAGCTTCATCAACTGTTTCACTCCAGCTTACGGTAGCCAGACCAGTATGCTTTTTGAAATATACCAGCCATACAGATTCCGCCTCGAGATGGTTCTGTTCCAACCAATTTCTCCAATCATCGCTGCTTTGCGGAGTAAATATTGCAATGTCCTTGTCTGGCATAGTGGATTAGTGTTACACTTCAAAAATAGCATTTAATCCGATTTGATGTTGAGTCAACAAAAATGATTAGACCTTAAATTCTCATTCTTATTTCATCCAAACCAGTATAACACAAACCATCACAATTCCTGCCATATGATAAGCGCCCGAAATAAGACCATACAGAAGCGGGCGGGGGATGTTAGGGTTTATGGCTATATTGACCGTATTCGCTACCAGATATCCACCACCAACTATCAGGGCAAACAAACTGCCATCCCGCATATTGCTGATCTGCAACGCATAAATGAGTACAGAGCTTGCTACCGTTATGACAAGGCAGCATAGTGCGGGACCCAGTATGAAAATCAATTCAGGCTTTTGCTGCGTTTGGTGTTCTTTTCCAAGAGACAAATGATAAGCTTTGGGGAAGAGCACGGTAAACCACAAAGCGCCAAGCATAAAGTATGGGATAAAGGCGCATATAACACTAAGCCAATTGATCTGAGGTAATACATCAAACATAATCTGGTTGTTTTTAGATAAAAAATCGTTTATGCCACAAATCAAACATTGACTTGTGACAGCCCTATGTCATACCTATCAACAAAATTTTTTAATCGGTGTATTTTTTGTGATCCAAGCAGCTTTTACTGGCAGAGCAGAAGAATTCCGAAGCAGTTCAGCTACATCTTATCAGTGCATCAGGCTCCATAGGTAAGCATTAAGAGAAAACTATTTATCGCTGTTACGAATTAGGAAAAAGCCTTTATCATATCCCTGTTTGCTACCATCTATTTCCATTTCTTCCTCTCCGGGAACAGAAGACTCAAATTCAGTTTTGATATGGTAATTCTTAAAATGAGCCAAAAAATCGGTTTCATTGAAAAACCAGGCAGGATACCGGGCAGTGTAGATATGAGGTGGAACGATTTGTAATGTCAGACGATCGGACCGGTCTCCTTTTACAAATGCAGTTCTGTCTATAATAATGAATTTGAAACCATAATGCTGTATTTCCTGAAGAAATGCGTGAGGATCGGGTAGGTACTGCACCACGCTGGAAAGCAGCAAGACATCCGCTTTTTTTGCCTTCATGCTATCTGCTATTGTAAAATGAAACTGAAGTGTTTCATCCTGGAAATGTGTTTGTCCGCATTTGACATACCCGTTCTGTTCCACAACACTCCAGTTTACCGAAACAGATCCTGGAATGAGATCTCTCACCTGATAATATGTACTACCCAAAGACCCACCAAAGTCAATGACATTCAGCGAACCGTCGCACTCTGCTGCTGTATAGAGAAGGGCCGTAATCACAGAATAAGGATATAGTTTTTTGTCGAAAAGAACCGAATCCCTTTCATAAACTGCTTCGCCGTTTTTTACTTTTAACAGCGCTTTTTTTGTGATATCCAGGATGGACTGTTCTTCATAACCTCCCGTTATTGCAGTCAGCTCGTCCCAGTCCTTATAATCACCAAACCAGCCGTACTGTTTTTTTTTCGTTTTTCTTAATCCAAACAAAGACATCTGCTCATGTTAAAGTATGGTGCAATTTACTGTTTTATTCTCCAATCCGATGCAGGAATTTGGGTATGTTGCGTCTGAATATGAGCATTTTGATCAGTAGACAAATCTTATCCAGCATGTAAAAAGTGGTTACATGTACTTATGATATATTTGATAAAAAATGTACTCTTTCTATGTTTGAATTTTTTTTGGAGCGAACGAGTCAAGTGATTGATTAATAACTGATATTTGTGAAAGAGTTACAAGGCCCTAATCAGTGTAATCATTTTTCATGCAGTACTTTTGCACGCTTTTCAACTCATTCTATCTTTCGCGTGGGTTGGCGATGTACAATTCTTTGGTCAGGGAAACGTCTGACTTTCATTTATTTATTTTTGCGTTTGATCAGTCTTCCTGTGAGCTGCTCCGGGAAATGAATTTGTCTTCTGCAACCATTATTTCTTTGCAGGAATTTGAAACAAAAGAATTACTTTCAGTAAAAGATAGCCGTACAGCCGGGGAGTATTGCTGGACCTGTACGCCGTTTACGATCTGGCATTGCATTCATCACTACAATTTGGATCATTGTACTTACCTGGATGCAGACTTACTCTTTTTTTCTGACCCAAAAGTATTGACAGACGAAATGGGAGAAAAGGATGTACTTATCACGCGGCATAATTACAGTCCGGAGTATGATCAGTCAAAGCTTAGTGGTGTTTATTGCGTTCAGTTTGTGACTTTCAAAAACACGATAAAAGGTCTGGATGTACTTAACTGGTGGCGACAGTCTTGTCTGGACTGGTGCTACAACCGGTTTGAGGATGGCAAGTTCGGAGATCAAAAATACCTGGATGACTGGACAGAGCGATTTGATGGAGTACACGTGTTGAAGAATTATGGTGGTGGTGTAGCGCCTTGGAATTCAAAAGATTACAAGTTTTATTGCGCGGGTGCAAGTGTTGTGATACAAGAGGAGGGTAGTGAGGAAACAGCACTTGTTTTTTATCATTTTCATGATTTCAGATATTGTGAAAATAGTAGTTTCAGACTAACAGCTGAGCAATATCTGCTACATAAGGATGTTATTCAAAATGTATATCAACCTTATGTAAAAGCTCTGAAACAGGCTGAACAACAGGTCATACAGTTAGATGCAAAGGCTATCTATCACGAGAAGTTGCTGCCATTAAAATGGATTTACGTGAGCCTTTCGCGTAGGATTCGTTTTATGGTGCATGGATCGCATAAAAATTATTCGAAAAGAATTAGTTTACGATAAATACAATACCAATTGGCTCACGTAATAAATCTAAAAACCTTCACTGACGTTCGAGGTAATCTTACTGTGATAGAACGTGTTATTCCATTTGATATCAAACGTATCTTTTACATTTACGGTGTAGATGATTCTGTGCGCGGTGGGCACAGACACCATAAAACCATCCAAGCTGCGATATGTTTGACGGGAAGCTGTAAAATTATTAGTGATAATGGGTTGCAGCAGCATGAGTTTATCCTTGATTCAGCCGATCAGTGCCTTGTTCTAAATCCTGAAGACTGGCATCAGATGCTTGAGTTTACACCGAATGCCATATTGATGGTGCTCGCGTCCGACTTTTTCGATGAAACAGATTATATCTATCAACCCTATCCGGGACCTTTCGCTACGCTACATCAGCCGGTATTGTCTGAAGCAGTTCAAAAGATTTAAGTGAGAATGATAAATACTGAATTTCCCAGAATTACAATTGTAACTGCATCGTTTAATCAGGGTAAATATCTGGAAGATACAATATTGTCCGTTGTAGGGCAGAGGTATCCTAACCTTGAATACATTATTGTAGATGGAGGAAGTACAGATGAGTCTATAGATATAATAAAGAAATATGAAGATCAACTTTTTTATTGGGTAAGTGAGCAGGATGGGGGTTTGTATGATGCGATACAGAAAGGGTTCGCCAAGTCTACAGGGAGTATAATGGCTTGGATAAATGCAGATGATTTGTACCATCGGAAAAGTTTGTTTCAGGTAGCTACAATTTTTACTAAATATCCTGATGTAAAATGGATTATGGGCAGTAATACCTATTTTAATGATTCCGGGTATCCATTTGTTTTTGAACACCAACCATACGCACAGCGTTGGTCGAGGAAGCGACTACTTCTTGGAGACGGATACTTTATTCAACAAGAGTCAGTTTTTTGGCGAAGAGAACTGTGGGAGAGGGTAGGCGGTTACTTGGATCAAAATAATTCCCTTGCAGCGGACCTCGAATTGTGGCTTCGGTTTTCGAGATTCGAAAAGCTATACTCAACCGCTTTTATGCTAGCGGGCTTCCGCTTACGTAATGAAAATCAGAAGAGCTTTAATCAGCGGGATGCTTATCTGCAACAAGCACGGACCTTGTGTAAAGAAGAAAGAAAACGGGCAGATGGAATGAAATCTGTCCTTTTCTATAAATTTTTCTTAGTATGCATTACACTTTTACCAATACAAAAGTGGCGAGCTTGGCTGGCGGCAAGATTACTAGATCTTCCCCCGAAGATAGTTTTTGACAGATCTGAAATATCTATATTAACATACAGGCCTTATTAGTTTGCTAACACTTTAGCTTTCAGATTTTTAAATAAAAATCTGAAATAGATGCCTAATCCGTAATTCTGCAAAATCAGATTGGCTTTGCTGCTTTCAAAAAGCAAATCCTTGCGTAGAGAAGATACCCCTGTGTCATTGAAAACGGCAATGGTGTAATCCTTAAATTCGAAGTTGTATAACGGATTCCTGTTCAATTCCATATTCAGTACATGGTCAGCGGATATGCTGTATTGCGTATCATACCGTTTTTTGGCAAACACTTCCGCAGGGTAAACCATAGCCTGGTGATTAATGCCCGTTTTTGCCTGGTGATAGGCTGAAAGCTGTCCCAGATATTTCCTGCCTGCTTTCCAGACGCTTCCGTAATAAATTTTGCTCGTATCGGTTAACTGTTGTGCCAGCGAGGAAAACTCCGGAGTCAATATATCATCGGCTCCTATAAAATATACCCATTGCCCATTGATATGGTCAAGAGCCTTGTTCATCGCATCATATATACCATGGTCCTTTTCGCTCTTCCAGAATGCAATTCTATCTGCATTGTTTTTTACAATAGTAATAGTACTATCACTACTACCCCCATCGATTAGTATAACTTCTATATGCGTATATTCCTGACCGTATATACTGTCAAGGCATCTCTGCAAAAGTGCCTCAACATTATAAGTTACCAGTACAATGGATATTAATCCCGTTGCATTCATGTAGCACTACGCAAAAGCAAGTTCAGTTGTATTTTCAGTGGCATAGTCGAAAGTGGCTACATACTGGTTGACTCCATGAGGGCAGTAGACAGACTTCTCTGCCAACGCCTGAATCAGGTATTTTTCATTTTCATCACATCCTGATCTGTCAGCTTCCTTATGGTGAATATGGTATACAATTCCTCCGAATTTGACTGCCCGTTTTCTTATGCCGGAGTTCATCAGTCGGACGGCAATTTCATTGTCCTCGCGACCCCATCCCAGAAAATGTTCATTATAGCCATTTATACGAAGAAGGTCTTCCCGCCAGAAAGCCATGTTGCAGCCGCGTAGCGCATAGATGTCACCAGGTTTATAACGATCAGCCATATACCTGCTTAGCCAATCAATATGCAGGTGATTAAGGAAATTTCCCAATCCACTTTGGAATGTTGCTATCTTTGGGCACTGGCTTTGCAGCATTTTTCCGGACAGTTCTGCATTCATCATCACCCTACTACCTGCAACAAAACATCCGGGTCTGCTGATTTTGAGGTGATCCTTGATAAAATGCCGATGTAGAATCAAATCGCCGTCGATCTGGATCACGTAGTCTCCGGTACTTGCCGCAATAGCTTTGTTACGAATTTTAGACAGCTGGAAACCCTCATCCTCATGCCATACATGGATCAGTTTTACAGGTAAAATGGCACGAAATGTATCAATAAGCTGAAAGGTTTGGGATGTTGACCCATCATCTGCTATGATAACTTCGTAAGGCATCAACGACTGTTGCTGAATACTCAGTAAACAAAGACGCAAAGCTTCGGGCCAATTATATGTGGAGATTATAAGAGAAATTTTAGTAAAGTTTTTCATATCCGTCTATGCAGTTTTTGATTTTGGAGGCCAGTGTATGGTCAATCACTTGTCGGTGAAGACCTTCATTTGGTTGGGGCAACTCCTGGTGATGCAGATGAAATTGAACTGCTCCCAGTTTCACAATTTTTTTACATATATCATTATTGATAAACCTGGCGGCAAGCTCTTCATCTTCATGACCCCATCCATTCAGGTCATTATTGTAGCCATTAACCTGGATAAAGTCCTTTTTCCAAAATGCCAGATTACTTCCGCGTACACTACGGCTTTTCATTTCCTTTCGCTGGCCAAGCATTCGGAAAAAAGGAATTCGTACCGCATTGAGTCTGTTGTAAACGCCTCTGGAATAGAACGCTACATGGATGTTACGACGCTGAAGAATATCTATTGTTCTTGCAGGTGTTAGCCGGGCTCGACTTCCGCGAACGAATACACCAGTTTCCGCTGTCGACAAATGATCAGCAATAAAAGAGGGGTGAAGTATTACGTCACCATCTATCTGAATCACGTAATCTGCAGTGCATTTGCTTACAGCTTTATTGAGAATCTGCGTTTTGCGAAAACCATGATCTTCCTGCCACACGTGTACAACATGTATGGGAAGATATTTCCGCATTTTATCAATAATGTCACACGTGCGCTGGTCAGATCCATCGTCAGCAATAATTACTTCATTTGGTAGTGTAGTTTGCCGGGCTACACTCAAAAGACAGCATTGCAAAGCGTCGGGCCAGTTGTAGGTGGCAATAACAAGGGCGGTAGCCGGGACGAAATTCATCGGTTGAAACAATGAACTGACAAGGTTTCCTTAAACAGAAATTACAGCGTGGACAAGACATAATCACTCTTATCTAATATATCTTACATGGATTACCAGATTGCTATGATATCATGCAGGTAAAGTAAAAATCAGAAGATTATATTTTTGTAGGAACCAATAGCGCTGCACTCCGGAAACACAGGATCAGGATAGTACTATTTTATGGTAACCCGAATAGAACAGTGAGGTGATTGCCTGCCAGATTGGTGGCGGAGAATTAAAAAAAATGATCTGATTAGAGGACATGATTGATGTTTTGTTAGGGATTGAACACTGCCGTATTATAGGCGGTATAAATATCGAAAAACTACCCGAATTAAATCAAAGAAATTTCCAATTTTTTTCAAATATATTTTTAACGAATTTTTAATGTGCCAAACCGATCGAGGATATTGAAAAGTACTTCAGAAGTATCCTAAGGTAACAAAGTGTAGTCTTGTATGTAACCGATATTTACTTTGAGGAATACTATCGCTATGTGATTATTCTCTGCTTCCGCTTTCGCAATACCAGAATAGTGCAATTGTAACAAATGATTCAGCAGTGCATATTTTTGCAACGAAAACTGATATACGTCTTGTAACTCTAAACCAAAGAAGGTAATTTGGTTTTTGATGAAAAATGAGAATCCCTCGCATGCTATATACTGCGAGGGATTACTCAATTTTATTTACCTACTTTTCTGGTCAGTTGTTTATCCAGTTCCAGTGCGGAACTGATTAAACCCAGGTGGGTAAATGCCTGCGGAAAATTACCCAGGTGCTCACCCTTTTTGCTGATCTGCTCAGCAAAAAGACCCAGGTGGTTGCCGTAACCGATCATTTTAGCAAAGTTTTCTACTGCTTCTTCAATCCTGCCTGCTTTGGCAAGACATTCGATGTACCAGAACGAGCACATGGTAAAGGTACCTTCTTCACCCTGTAAACCGTCAATTCCAGATTCATCATTGTCATATCTGTAAACCAGTACGTCAAGCCTTAAATGTTGATTCACGGCTTCTAGTGTGGATTCCCAACGTGGTTCATTGGGCACCACAAAATGCACCAGAGGCATTAACAACACACTGGCATCAATCGTGTCAGAAACCTTCTCGCCATTTTTATACTGTACCCAGCTTTTGAGATCTTCATTCCAGAAATTATGGTAAATATCCTGATAAATTTCATCTCTTACCTTAATCCATTCATCCTGAGGAAATGGAAATGATCTGTCCTGCCCAATTTTGATAGCTCTGTCCATAGCCACCCAACACATCAGTCTGGAATGCAGAAACTCCTGCTCCTGGTTCCTGATTTCCCATATACCATGATCAGGCTCCTGCCATTTGTCCATGACAATTTTTACTTCTTTACAGATAATCTGCCAGAGATCATAAGTGATAGGCTTATGGTATTTGTTAAAGATGTAAATCGTGTCCAACAGCTCACCGTAAATGTCGAGTTGTAACTGATTATTAGCCTCATTTCCGATACGTACCGGAGCGGATTTTTTGTAGCCTTCAAAATGAGTTAAGATCTGTTCTTCCATGTCCGAACTACCGTCCAGTTTGTACAACAAATGCAAATCCCGGTTTTGATCCTGCTCAATAATCCAGTTCAGGAAATCTTCTGACTCCCGGGTGAAACCCAACTTCAGAAATGCATACATGGTAAAAGCTGCATCCCGTATCCAGGTGTATCGATAGTCCCAGTTGCGGTCGCCACCCAGCTCCTCAGGAAGTCCGAATGTAGCGGCTGCTACAACTGATCCGTACTGAGAAGATGTAAGTAATTTCAAAGTAATTGCTGATCGTAATACAATTTCCTTCCATCGCCCTGTATAAGTACACTGATTACTCCAGGTTCTCCAGTAATCAATGGTTTGAAAATAAGTATGTTCCGCGTAAAAAGACAGGTCTTTGTAATGTTCTTCATAACCCTCATCCACACATTCTAGAACGACGACAGTTTTCTCGGATTCCTTCAATTCAAATTCCGCATAAGCATCCTGATCCTGCATCTCTAATGGGAATTCGGCTTGCAAACGAAGCCTGGCCTTGTTATCCTCTTCAGAACTGAAAAGAAGGGTACTATCTTCTTTTTTTGTGGTGTGAGACTGTCGTCCGTAGTCAAATCTTGGTTGCATTTTCAACACAAATTTGATCGTTCCTCTCACTGCTTTTACCTTTCTTACAATCGAATTGTAACTATTACAGGTTTCATCCCTCACCGGCATGTAGTCTGCAATCTCGGCGATCCCTTCATCTGAAAAAAAACGAGTGATCAAAACAGCCGTTTCGGGCAGATATAGCTGCTTGATCTGTACATTTTGCATTTCTGGCTCAATGGAAAAAAAACCTCCTTTCTGGTGATCAAGAATTTTGGCGAATATACTGGGCGAATCAAATGATGGAAAACATAAAAAATCAATGGATCCGTCCATGCCAACCAGCCCCGCCGTTTTCATGTTTCCGATTACACCATAGTTTTCAATTGGTTGATAGTTGTCTGTGTTGATGTCCATTTGTATGCGTTTATAGAGACGATAATATATGCTCCACCTGATCTTGTCTCTGTTGGTATAGGCGAAGATGGATTTAGTGTCTTATGACACGAAAAGTTCTCAGGATAATATTGAAGAAGTGGAGCAGGCAATAAGCACATGCTAAACAAAATCTGTTCCTGAAAATCAGTTGATCTGTTTTTCAGGTCTTTCTTAGTGTATGCACGGAAGCCACCCATTCCTTATTTGAACACCTGCTGCATGTGTGTTGTGGCAGTTTAATATGTTCAACCTGACCGCAGTAGGTACAGGCATAGTCTCCGGATTCAGTGATATTTTCGCTTTTTTTTCGGTATTGTTTTGGTAAAACAGGAAGACCCGGACGGACCTGCTCATCTTCATAGTAGAATATGCTTAAATTGCCGTTGGTCTCCAGAATGGCGGTTTGAATTTGCCCAAGGTGTTCTACATTTTGCTGTCTTATTTCCGAGAAAAATTCGTCCTTCCCGAAACCGTGGTTTCCTTCATCGATCAGTACGAACATCCCATTTTCAATAATATAGATCGGGTCACCTTCAAGTATTCTTTCAAAGCGCTCGTTTTTCGCTGCGCACCAGATAATGGCTCGGTAAAAGGCCAGAATCGTAATGAAAACGATCAGAGATGGAATGATTGCATTTTCACCGCTGAGCATCGGATCGCCGGCGGCTGAGCCCAGCGCAATGATGATTGCTACCTCAAATATTGAAAGTTGCTTCACACCTTTCTTCCCGGTCACTCGCAGAAATATCAGAATAATAGTAAACATGACCAGCGTACGGATCATGATTTCGAATATAATACCCAGATCCAAATCCCGAAGGAAGACCTCTTGCCAGTCAAGCTTCATATAAATTCCGTCAATTAGTTCGATATGCAGCCAGCTCCTAAAATTGTACCTGTCTGATTCATATGAATTTAGCGTCGAATTTATTGCTCAGGTATTACGGATGGTGATCCCTATTCGCCGCATTATTCTTAACTCTTTGCATCAAGTTGGGGTGCATTTTAAACATGGTCAATTCAATATACTTTTTAGGGCTGGTTGTTTTACATGGAATGTGAATTGCTATGACATTGTCATTCAGTCAGCGTGACTGCGTTGTTTTTTCAAAAACATACTCCCGGTGGATCAGCAACAAAAAATCAGAATGGACAGACGAATACGATTCGTACTTGCCCTGCTTACCATTTTTCCACTTGTATCGGGCATATTAGGACTGATGGGTATTGACAATCCGATATACAGTCCATCGTCTGATTTGATTCTGGACAGCAATCTCAGGTTTTTGAATGGAATGTCTGTAGGCGTAGCTTTATCTGTTTACCTGATTTTGCCACGTATTCGTAAGGAAACAACAGCTTTCAGAATTTTGATGGGAGCCATTATCTGTGGGGGAGCAGGCAGGGCTTTATCACTACTGGTATACTCATATGTTTCTTTTCCGGTTTTGATCGTGGTATTAGCCGAACTCATTAGCCCTGCTGTTCTGGTGTATTATCAAAGCAAGATTAAAGACTAAGTTAGGTATCAAAATATGGCTGGAGTCTATACCTGGCATAACTTTTTGCCCGGAAGCCGCCGTAAAAGTCTTCAACTAAAAACATCTGCTATGAATAAATTACAACATCGCCGACGCTTCCTGCAAACGCTGGGACAGACTGCCATTTTCTTACCAGTATCAGCCATGGCATCTTCGGATATGCTTTTTTCAAATGAAGTACGTAATGAGAAAATAGAAGAAGGAAGTGCTGAAGTGCAGAAGAAATTAGGTATCGCACTGGTAGGTCTTGGAAAATACAGTGAGGAGGAACTGGCGCCAGCATTGACTGAAACACAATGGTGCAAGCTCTCTGCTATTGTTACGGGCACACCTTCGAAGGTGAAGAAGTGGAGAGATAAATACAGTATTCCGGAAAAGAATGTCTATAACTACGAGAATTTTGATTCGATCAGCAAAAACCCGGATGTTGATATTGTCTATATTGTTTTACCCAATTCGATGCACGCTGAATTCTCGATCCGCGCTGCCAAAGCGGGAAAACATGTCATATGTGAAAAACCAATGGCAACTTCTGTTGCGGATTGTCAGGCGATGATCAAGGCCTGTGAGGACGCCGGGAAAATGCTTTCTATCGGATACCGCCTGCATTTTGAACCCCATAATATGACCATAGCTGAGTTTGGGAAAAAGAAAACACATGGTAAGATCAAGACAATTTCAGCCATTGATAGCCAGAAGATGGAAGCAGGGGAGTGGAGGCTGGATAAAAAGCTAGCAGGTGGCGGTCCTGTCATGGATCTTGGGGTATACTGCGTGCAAGCAGCAATTTATGCAGCCGGTGAAAATCCTGTGAGTGTGACAGCCACACCTGGTAAAAAAACGGATATGGAACGTTTTGCTACTGTGGAGCAAAGCATGAAATTTAAACTGGAATTCCCTTCTGGCGCGGTAGCTAATTGTGAAACAAGTTATGATGAGTCAGGAAATCTGCTGCGAATTGATGCTGCCGAGGGCTGGTATGAACTGCAACCGGCTTATCCTTACAAGGGGATCAAGGGTAAAACTTCACAAGGAGCCATGAATCTTAAAGACATTAATCAACAGGCTGCCCAGATGGACGATTTTGCGAACTGCGTGGCAAAGAAAAAGCCAACACGGGTTCCGGGAGAAATGGGACTTCGGGATGTTAAAATTCTGATGGCAATCTATGAATCTGCGCGATCCGGTAAGAAGGTATCGCTGAACTTGGGTTAATATTTATATAATGTAGATCAAACAAGCGTAGGTTGGTTATCATAATGCCAACCTACGCTTGTTTGTGTTAAGCTTATCTTAACGGTACAAAGGATGCTGTTTTAAATTTGGATTTACGTCCAGCTCATCCTGAGGTATTGGGAAGACATAACTCTTTGCAGTAGTACTGAAAGATGTAATTCTTCTCGTAATCGCATCCTGTCGTTTCAGATCAAAAAATGCGTGACCTTCCTCGCAGAGCTCCCACGAGCGTTCCTGTATAATAGCTTCTCTGAGTGAAGCCTTAGTCATGGAGCCAGGTGTAAGCAAAGCAAGACCAGCGCGTTGTCTGACGATATTGATTCCTTTCACCGCTTCGGCACTCGGACCGTTGGCTTCGTTTTCAGCCTCAGATTGCATCAGCAATACATCAGAATAGCGTGTGATCGGCAGGTTAGTGGCATAATCTCCCGTACCTGTAGCTTTGTTATCATCTGCATTAATCAATTTGTTGAAATGAGGCAAGGTAATGGTCTGTGGGTAGGTATACACAGTTCCGTTGCCCCGGATATCAGGGTAGGACAGTACGAACGTTTTGCTCCGGCGTTTATCAGTAGGATCCATGGAGTCAATAAATTTTTTTTCTGCCACCAGAGAGGACCAACCATCAAGTCTCAACTGATTACCACTACGAATTCCTGTGAAAGTCGGGAAGTCTTTACCCAGATTCATTCCGCTTTCAAGTTCAAGACTGAATACATACTCCTTCGCATGCTCATTAGCCAGGGTGAATACTTCGCCATAATTAGCATGTAAGCCATAACCATAACTTGTATTGTTCATGATTTTGTTAGCTTCAGCTGCGGCAAGAGCCCAGTATTCAGCTTTGTTCCAGGGTTTGCCGGCACGTGTCAGATACGCCTTGGTAAGCATGGTCTGAGCTGCTCCGGAAGTGGCACGGCCTACATTGCCTCCTGTATATACGGCTGGCAAGATCGAATGGGCATATTTGAAGTCTTCAATGATCAGCTCCCAAACCTTATCGTCGGTTCCCTCATTTGATGGATAGAGTTCATCCGCATTCTGTTCTGTCAGATAAGGTACGTGATCGAAGAAACGAACCAATGTCAGATAAGCCAAACCACGTAGAAAACGCGTCTCTGCAAGCATCTGATCTTTCCTTGCCGGGCTGCTGTACGACACTCCTTCTGCATATTGCAGTACTGTATTCGCACGGTTTACCATTCTGTACAAGCCAGTCCATATGGCCTTGAAGCCAGTTGAACTTGGCGTCCAGGTATACTGATCCAATTCAGTTCGCCATGCCTCGCCCGAGCTGTTAGGCCAGGATGATTCTCCGGGATACTCTGCTGCCAGCCAAACTTGCCTACCCCAGCAATCTCCGCTATGCATGGCATTGTATACAGCAGTTACGCCAGCCTGTATATCAGCTTCAGACTTATAAAAATTGATGGGGGTTAATGTATCAAATACTTTTTCCTCCAAAAAGCCCTCATGGCAACCCAACACACCGGTTGCAAATAATGCCGAACTAATCCATATTTTGAAATTCTTTTTCATCTTCATCCTGTTTAATGTCATTTACATCAGATCAAAAACCAACATTTACACCCACCATAAACGTACGTGCGGCAGGGTAGGCATTATAGTCAACACCTAGTTGCAGGTTGCTATTTCCAGGGGAATTTACTTCCGGGTCAAACCCTGAATACTTGGTAAAAGTCAGCAGGTTCAGGCCCGACACATATACCCTGCAGGACTTGATTCCTTTGGAAGGGGTGAAGGTATAACCCAATGTAGCTGTTTTCACCCGTAGGAAGGAGCCGTCTTCGATCAACCATGATGATTGTAAAAGCAAAGGGTCTACTGTAGTACGGGCGCGGGGAATGTTGGTGTTCGTATTATCCGGCGTCCAGCGATCCAATATTTCTCTTCTCTGATTTCCCCATGGACCAGACACATTGCTTTCAGCTCTTTGCACGTTCAGGATATCATTACCGTAGGTTCCCTGCATGTAAACGGCGAGATCAAATCCTTTATAAGAGAAATTGTTTGACCAGCCAAAAATAAAGTCAGGATTAGGATCACCCACAATCATACGATCTTCTGCCAGGTTAATACTTCCGTTTCCGTTGCGATCCACAAACCTGGCATCTCCAAGTCTGGTTTGAGCTGTAGGCCTCGGTCCCTGATCAAGTTGCTGCTGATTCTGGAACACGCCGTCGTACTGCAGCAGATTCCATACACCTACCGGTAAACCCGGAGCAAGCCAGCTTCCATTTATTTTCAGGTGGCCTGAAATTTCACTTTGTGTAGTAGGCGTGTAGCCCGGAATCGCCAATACCTTGTTACGGTTCATCGACCAGTTAAGTTGCGTATTCCATTTGAAGTCTTTCTGGAAAACCGCTCCACCCAAACTTAATTCAAGGCCTTTATTTTCCAGACTTCCAATATTTCTGAAAATTGAGCCGAAGCCAGACGTGAGCGGTACACTGATATTCCATAACAGGTCCGTTGTTTTCTTGTAATAATAATCGGCTACGAAATTAAGGCGGTTGCCAAACAGATCCAGGTCTATACCAAAGTCGGTCGTAGCCGTCGTTTCCCATCGCAGGTCCGGATTGGCAATATTGTTCGGGGCGAGTCCGGATACAAGTGATCCTCCGAAATCATAATTAAAAACGTTCAGACGAGCCAGGGAACGATAGCTGGCAATATTCTGATTACCTGTTTTACCATAACTGGCGCGGATTTTCAAATTGCTGATCGCATCAATATTCTGAATAAAGGATTCTTCAGAAAGTTTATAGCCCACAGCTACCGAAGGGAAAAATGCCCATTTGTTATTTGCACCGAACTTTGAACTACCATCGGAGCGTCCGGTCAGAGATATCAGGTACTTATTATCGAAAGTGTAATTGATCCTTCCCAGGTAGGATACCAGTTGGCTCTGATTTTTCCGGGATGTCGGTGGGGCAAAAACGGCTCCGGCTCCCAGGTTGTCAGCCTCATACATATCTGTAAGGAAATTACTTGATGATGTACTGAAGGACTGATCAGTGTCCATTTGCCATGTATATCCGGCCACAACATTGAATGAGTGCTTGTTCAGAAGCTTGTTGTAAGTCAGGATATTTTCATTCAGATATGAGCTTGATCTGCGGTTTGCCTGAGTTGCCCGGCCATTGGCATTGTATCCATTTACCGTCTGACGTGGTTCATACATGTCCCGGTTCGCATTGGACATATCCGTACCCACAGACACCCGCAAAGACAAATCGCTGATAATGTTCCAGTTCAGCGCCATTGTTCCCATGATTCTGTCAATATTCTGAAAGTCTTTATTGAAGTTGACAATGGGTACAGGATTGTGGACAGTAGATCCACCCGGAGTCGGATTAAGTCTGGTATAGGATCCGTCCTGCTGGAATATGGGAACTGTTGGAGGCATAATTAACGCCGCATTCACAGTATTTGCATTGCCACCGCCATCTCCTTCGGAACGGCCATTATTTCCCCATACTTTGCTGGTTGTCAGGTTTGTAGTGAGCATCAGGTTTTTGCTCAACTTTGTATCAATGTTGGCTCTTAAAGATGCTCGCTTGAAATCAGAGCCTTTCAATACTCCCTTCTGATCAAAGTAACTTCCTGATACTGCGATTTTGGTAATGTCATTTCCGCCTGAGATATTAATCGAATGATTTTGGATGGCAGCGGAACGAAATACTTCATTCTGATAATCAACGCCTTCTCCCATTGTTGATGGATCCGGGAAGTTGTAAAGGTCGGTAGGGTTGGGGTATACCGGAGTAGTGATTCCGTCATTCACCCTGGCCTCGTTAACGAGTGTAGCAAATTCTCTGGCATTCATCATATCCAGTTTCTTGATCACTTTTTGCACACCATAGTAACCGTCATAGGATACCGATGTTTTCCCGGACTTACCTCGTTTTGTAGTTACAAGCACGACACCATTAGCACCCCTCGAACCGTAAATGGCTGTTGCTGATGCATCTTTAAGTATTTCCATGGACTCTATATCGTTGGGCGAGATGGAAGCAAGTGGGTTTTGGCCTGCTCCGTTGGATCCGGACCCGTTATCGCTGGCTGTACCTCCGGCTGTGATCGGATAGCCGTCAATGACATAAAGCGGTTCATTGCCACTGCTCAAAGAGTTGCCTCCACGAATACGAATGGATACACGGCCACCAGGTGCAGAGGAAGCCTGTGTTACCTGAACTCCGGCAGCTCTTCCCTGAATAGCCTGGTCAAAGGATGTTGTAGGGAGCTTTTTTAGATCTTCAGATTTTATAGAAGAGATAGAGCCCGTCAGATCACTTTTCTTCTGGGTACCATAACCAACCACTACTACCTCTTCAAGTGCTTTGTCATCTGTTTTGAGCACTATATCAAGTGTGGTTTTGTTTCCAGGTTGTAATTCCTGTGTGATGTAGCCTACATAGGAGAATACCAATATGGGATTAGTCTCTGTCAGGTCGAGCTGATAGATTCCTGATACATCAGTTGTAGCGCCCTTCGAAGTTCCTTTCACAATGATATTCACACCGGGCAGTGGTTCGCCTTTTTCATCCGTTACTTTCCCTGTAAGTTGTTGTATAGCAGGCTGAGCTCGCAGAGGAGCTACAACAGCTTCTTCTTTTGTTTTTTGCTCCTTTCTGATGACGATGTTCTTATTGAAAATCTTGTAGGATAGCGGTAGGTTCTCAAATAGCTGATTCAAAGTTTGATCTATCGTACCATTTTTTATATGAAGCGATACAAGCCTGGATGATGGCAGATCCAGCTTATCATAAAGGAAAAGATATTCGGTTTGGCTCTCAATGGCCTTAAATGCAGCTTCAATAGAAATGTTTCGCCTTTCCAGCGTTATTTTCTGGCTATATCCGTTGGCGGCCACCTGCGACAACGTTGCTATCAGCAGTAACGTTACGAGTTTCATAGTCTTTATCAGATTAGCAGCGGTGGGCAGCCTGTGGGGGTTCCCACGCCATTGTAAAAGGTTTATTTTCATATCTTTGGAAAATTTAGGTAAGTAATAATCGCTTTCTTGACAAGAAAAGATTTGTAGCCTGGATTGACATAGGGGGAAATGTTCGCAGCATTTTTCCCTTTTTCAGTTTCAGGCCTTCCCGTTAGTCGGGGGAGGATTTGCATACTTTTTCATGTGATTGGGTTCAGGTTTAGTAAAAATGGTAAACAATGATGTATATACGTAGATGGGCTAATTTGTAATGATTACTTTTTTATTTTCAATTTTGCAGCTCACGCCTGCATATCTGAGCATATGGAGCAGTTCTGAAATGTTAACATCCATAGATACCTTTCCGGTGAACTGCCGAACAGGTATACTACCCTGATATTCAACCTGTATATCATACCATCGCGATGCTTTTTTCATAATCTGCTCAATGCTTTCATCCCGGAAGTGGAACAGACCTTTTTTCCAGGCAATCGCTTCGTCGACGTCAACATCTATGGTTTTTATATTTCCATCGCCGCTAATAGCTGCCTGCTGTCCGGGAACGAGCTTTTTGGTTATGCTTTTGCTTTGTAATGCCACAGATCCTTCAATCAGCGTAGTTTTAGAAGAGAGCTCATCCGGGTAGGCCATCACATTAAAACTGGTGCCGAGCACCTCAATCTTACTATCTTGAAAATGCACACGGAATGGTCTTTTCTTGTCTTTTTTAATTTCAAAATAAACTTCTCCGGTGATGTCGACGCTTCTTTCGTTGCGGGCAAAGGAGGCAGGAAAACGTATCGAAGAGGAAGAATTCAGCCAAACTTTACTGCCATCAGGAAGTGTAATCTGATACTGCCCACCTTTGGGTGTTGACAGCACGTTGACTTGGTTTGGATCTGATGCTGACTCGCTATGCTGCGGGTCGTAAGTCAGCTGTCCATCACTATTTTTTCTGATTTGTGCACCTCCCTGTGTTGCCAATAGTCCGTTAGACACACTGTCGAGCAGAATGGCGGACCCATCAGCAAGTGTAAGTGTTGCGCGATTGCCCCCGGGCTCCACATCATTAATCAACTGTGGCGCAACTGCCTGTTTATTTGAACTGGTTTTATTGTCAAATTTATAAAAGGTAAAAAAGCTGATTAATAACAATATAGCAGCTGCAACATATCGCCACCAATATAATTTTCTCAGAGGAGGATTTTCAATTTTGTCCCTGTCGTCAGACTGTCGGTGAAGAATACCATTAAAAATATCATCACTTTTATATAACGAGAAAAAATCTGGCTTTTCGGCTGGGTGTTCCCAGGCATCTTTTAATAAATCAAGCAGTTGTTGATCGTCCTGAGCGCTTTGTACAAGAGCCATCAGTTCATCCGTCTCAGCCATTGTTGCTTCGCCGGAATAGTACTTTTGAAACAGGTAAGATAGTCTTTTGGTAAAGTCATGCATGGGCCCAACGATTATTCCTGATCATTACAAATTTGGTATTTATACTGATGACAGAAAAAATGCTGAAAAGGGGGTATCGAAATATGACTTTTTTTAAAATAAATTGGACATAAGTAAAAACATACTGATTGTCAGTCTTTTGCGAATGTAATTACTGATCGATTCTGTAGAAAGCTGCAGATATTTTTTCACCGTCTCGCGGGAAAGGCTCATACGATCGGCAATCTCAGTATACCGAAGTCCTTCATGCCGACTCATCAGATATACCAATTTTTGCTGTTGGGGTAAACGGTCAATGGCTTCATCAATAAGTATGTATCTTTCATTTGCTTCCTGTGGATCTTCCAATATCATTTCATTTGATAACTCCTCCAGGTCTGTAACAGCCACGTGTCTGGATGCCGTATTTTTCAGACAGTTCAATGCATGATTTTTTGAAATAATAAATAAGTAGCCTTGAAAATTATTGATTTCATTCAGGTTCGCTCTGTTGTTCCAGATCTTCAGAAATACATCCTGTACAATCTCTTCTGCTAATTCCCTGGATTTGGTAATACCATAAATGTAAGCACCCAGCTTATGATGATACAGGTCAAACAGCCTGCGAAATGCACGCTGGTCGCCTTCGGCTACCTGCCGCAAAACGTCGTTTTCTGCACAACTCGGAGTCAGGTTTACCATCTCTTTCAAAGTCTTTTGCATTAAAATGTTCAGGAAACTCCTTCGATATCAAAGCAAATGTAAGCCAATCATACTGTGTATGACGATATGTTTATATTTTAACCTGATATAATATTGTTTATTTTAAAAAATATGCATGTATATTCGCTGTCGTACAAATTTGACGCTTGTTGAACTTTCAGAAGGTTGTAAGTGTCTATGTTGTTAAGAATCATCTTCAACTTATACCAGCAAAACCATATAGTGAAACAGAGGAAAAATTTTCATGTACTGCTTGTCGAGGATGATATCGACGATCAGATGCTGATCGAAGAGGCGTTTCAGGATTCAGATACGCCTGTACATCTGGACTTTGCAACAGACGGACGTCAGGCTTTGGATATGCTCTCTAAGGAAGCCTACACACCGGACCTGATTCTGCTGGATCTCAATATGCCTGTGATGAATGGCTTTGAAGTACTGAGTCAGCTGCAATCCCGGAATCTTTCTTCCCGTACGCCAATAGTCATTTTAACAACTTCCTCTGACAAAGATCAGGTGAATCGTTCATATGATTTGGGTGCGAGCAGTTTTATCGTTAAGCCTAAAAAATATACCGAATTACAAGTAATGGCTGAAAATCTCAGAAGCTATTGGTTCCAGACAGTCGTACTGCCAACTTAGTACTTATCAGATGCAATCTAGTTGTTCATGTGCGATAGTTGATATTCAAAAGCATCATTGATGGTCATTTTTTCGGTTCCAGAAGAGCAATGACATATTGTATTTCCTGTGTCAACTGTGCATAGATTTCTTTTACTGTTGTGTAATCAAATGCCTTTGAATGCTCCAGTTGCATTGCCATTTTTGCTATGACATGAAGTCCTGCGGTAGCGGAAGTTCCGTAAAGTTTGTGTCCTATGCTCTTAATTAAACCCAGGTCTTCTCTGTCAAGGCCTGTTTTTAATTTTTCCAAAGAATCAGTAAGCTCATTTTTAACCAGTTGTATCACTTCCGAAACAATTTCCGGATCGTTACCAGCATATTTGGTAAGCTGATCGCGATCAAAATGAACGTCGGATGCAGCAGCAGCATCAGTGCTGGATGGGTTTTCGGAGGTTCCGTAGCCAAGCCACTTACTGAGCATAGCTCGAAGCACTTTCTCTATGATGGGTTTCACCATAAAATCGTCCATACCTGCTTGAAGACATCTTTCTCTTTCGTCCTTCACATTTCCGGCTGTTAATGCAACAATCGGAAGTCGACCCTTGTTCATAAGACGGATTTGCCGGGTGGCTTCCAGCCCATTCATTTCAGGCATTTGCATATCCATCAATATCAGATCCGGCCAAACCCTCTGGCAAGAATCAACGGCCTGAATGCCATTGTTTGCCTGCAATAGGATGGCATTAGGAAGAATTCTTTTCAATATGGTTTTCGCCAGCAGCATATTGACAGGATTGTCTTCAACGATCAGAATGCTATATTCCTCAGCGTTAGCCGCTGTATCCGTAAGCACATCTACAGTGGAGATGGTCTCCGGAGCAGGATTGTGTAGCTGAGCCAGGGCGCTGTACAGCTCCTTTACTTTCACAGGTTTTATCAATCTTTGTGATACAGCAAGTGCTTCGCTTTCAGATTTAACGATTTCTTTATCTGAAGAAGTCCAGAGTAAAACAATAGGCAAATCTTTGTGAGCATGGCCGGCTAATTGTCTTATTTTTCCTATCGTTTCCAAGCCGTCCCAATAAGGCATATGATAGTCGATCAGTGCTACATCAAAATGTTTTCCGGATGCAAGTTGTTGTATGGCTTCATAACCATTCTTTACCTGTAGCGAACTGATACCTTTTAATGCTAATATATCGGCGATGATCTGACGGTTATTTTCGTTGTCATCGACGATCAGGACACTTTTAATTTCATTGAGATTAGCGTAAAAATCTGGTTCCGCGTTAGCAGATTGTACAGTGATGTCAAAAAAGAAGTTACTGCCTTTCCCGGGAATACTTTCAACTTGCAACTGACTACCCATCATGGAAAGTAACTGATTAGATATGGTCAAACCCAGGCCTGTTCCGCCATATTTTTTTGTAGTGGAACCATCTTCCTGTGAAAAAGCTTCAAAAATTTTACTCTGCTTATCCGGCTTGATTCCTATTCCGGTATCTCTGACAGAAAAGCGTAACGTGGAGCTGTTTTCATCCCGACTTTTGGTGGTGATGCCCAGTTCTATCTCACCTTTTTCAGTAAACTTGGCTGCATTAGTGAGCAAATTGATAAGTATCTGCTTTAATCTGACAACGTCAATCCAAATATAGTCAGGTAAGTCGGATGGAAGATTCAATAGCATTTCCAATCCTTTGTTCTGAACCTGATAGGCGACAATATCTATAGTTTGCGCGCTTAGTTCATACAGATTGATCCGTTCGATATCCAGCTCGAGTTTGCCGGCTTCAATTTTAGAGAAATCCAGAATATCATTAATAATACTTAACAACGCATTGGCCGACTGGTTGACGATTGTCAGGTACTGCTGCTGAGTATCACTGAGCTTAGTTTCCAAAACAAGATCTGTAAAACCTATCACGCCGTTAAGCGGTGTTCGGATCTCATGACTCATGTTAGCCAAAAACTCTGATTTTGCCATGCTGGCCTCTTCAGCCAGAGTTTTAGCTGTTCTGAGCTGCTCACGTTGCTGTATTGCTTCTGTAACATCCTGTGTAAAAATCATAATGCCCCCAATGCTTCCGTCGAGCTGATACCAGGGGCGCATTTCCCACGCCACGTAACGCAGATTTGCATCGCCGACCCGAATAAAGGAATCCTGGTCATTTCTCTCAACGGCTCCGGCAAGAATGCGCTGATGTCTTTGCTTACCCTCCGAAGAGATATTCGGAAAAAGGTCGTAGTGTGAAACGCCAACCACTATTTTGTCCTGCAGCTGGTAATCTTCGAGCCATTTATTACTCGTGGCGATATACCTCATTTGCGTATCAAACATAGCTACCGAAGCGGGAGCGTGTTCGACAAAAGCAGATAGAATTGCCTTTGATTTAAGAACCTCAATCTGGATTTTCTTCTTATCGTCAATATCCTGAAAAGTTCCGTAGAGCCGATGACAAACACCGTCTTTCCATTCTGTTTTCCCTATCGCTCTCACCCACAGCTCATGGCCGTTTTTGTCTACAATCTGTAATTCATGACTCCAGGGAGTGCCATTTTTTAATGCTTTATCAACAGCGACCCTGATTATTTCCCGGCTTTCACCTTCCTTATAAAAGTTAATGGCGGTGTTGATATCTGGTTCAAATTCAGGACTTACGCCATGTATTTCTTTGGTTACAGAGGTCCAGTAGAGTTTCTGGTTATCCAGGTCAATTTGCCAACCGCCTATTCTGGCCATTTGGTTGGTTTCTTCCAGCATTTTTTTTGTTTGATACAGATTTGTTTCCATCTCAAACCTTTCAGTAATATCGAGTCCATTCGCGATCACATATATCTCTCCGTCTGCTGACTTCTCCAGTGCGTTACTGAACATCCAAGTCTGTCTGAATCCCTCTTTGTGAATCATAGTCACCTGTCCCTGCGCTGATCCTTCCCTGCGTACCTGTTCGAGATAGGCACTCAGTGCAGCATGTCTACTTTTGGGAATGAGATCATACAATGTCTGGCCAATCAATTCCTCAGAGGAATATCCCAGCATTTTGGCACCGGCGCGGTTTACTGACAAAAATTTTCCTTTCAGATCGTGGGTACTCATGAGTCCCAGGGAGTTTTCGAAAAATGCGCGTAACCTCGATTCACTGTCAGAAAGTTTTAATTCTCTGATCAAGTCCTCTGTGAGATCCCTACCAACCGCAAACAGATTTTCGGTGCCCTTTTCTGGCGATGCAGCCCATTCAATACTTCTATATCCCCCGTTTGAAGCACGTATTCTGGTAACAAAATTTTGAACCTGATTTCCCTTGCGGATAGTGTCGATCTTTTCGGTCGCCGCCGGGTGGTCGTCAGGATGTATCAGATCAAACAGAGACGTAGTCGTTAACAGATTTGAATCAATCCCTATCAGCTGCTGAAATGCAGGATTGACTTTTCGTAAGAAGCCATCTGTTCCGGCAATACATATCAGATCCGGAGATAGTTGGAACAGGTTTTCAAAATTTTTCAGCTCATCTTTTTGTCTGCGCTCTACAATAAGCCCTATTACTTCCTTAGACAGTAATTGCAGTGCTCTTTTTTGTTTATCAGAGAGATATTTGGGTACCCGGTCAATGACACAAATTGTTCCCAGATTATATCCCGATGGGTCAGTAAGCGGGTATCCGGCATAAAATCGAAGATGTGGTTCGTCAGTTACCAACGGATTATTACTAAACCGAATGTCATTTTGAGCATCCTGCACCTCGAACAGGGTATTATGCATGATTGTATGCTGGCAGAACGCAATCGTTCTGGGAGTCTCATTGATTTCCAGACCAACTTTCGATTTGAACCATTGACGCTTTTCATCCAGGAGCGTTATAAGAGCAATTGGCGTATCACAAATGATAGATGCCAGTTCAGTAATCCTATCAAATTCCTCTTCATTTAAGGAATTAAGTATATGGTAGTTTTTTAAAGCTTCAAGACGTTCTTTCTCGTTTTCAGGTTGCATGATAGTAGTGTCTGTTTATTCAGAAAAATGGGGTTTAGATATATATTGTACAATACAGACGGCAAAATATATAAAACTATTTCTACATCGCCCAATTACGCTATTTGCTAATCTTAAAGTAAATATATTTTTAGGTAGTACTATGCTATAGTTTCAAATTATTCTCAATAAAATTCAAATTTTATTTGGCGGTTGTTTAACAATATTCGTGCCTGCTGAAAATAAATTAACTAATAATGAATTTGTTCACTTTGTGGACTTACTGATTTTACTTGTAATATTTCTACCTGATATGCGCTGCATAGATTTCGGATAGTCCGAGCCCATTATTTCACTTGGCACACTTCTTATACTTGGTGGCCCATGTATTTTAAACGGATAAACGAATGAAGTCAAACTTGCAAACAGACGGTACCTCTGAGCTTAAAGGTTTATCGTCACAAGTAGTCAGATTAAACATCAATGAAGCATGGCGTGATCTAACGCTACTTCCTTGGGTGAGCCTGCTGGATGCACTGCGCGAACATGCGGATCTGACCGGAACAAAAAAAGGATGTGATCATGGCCAGTGCGGGGCATGTACGGTGCTGTGCGACGGTAAGCGAATACTGAGTTGTCTGACGCTGGCCGTTATGAAAGACGGATCAGAAATTACGACCATCGAAGGGATTGGTAAACCAGAGAAGCTTCATCCTTTACAGCAGGCGTTTATTGATCGTGACGCTTTTCAATGCGGTTATTGTACGCCCGGTCAGATCTGCAGTGCTATAGGTATGTTGGAGGAAGGCAAGGCCAACACACGTGAAGAGGTGAAGGAGCTAATGAGCGGTAACCTGTGTCGTTGTGGCGCAAATACCAATATTATTGATGCAATCATGGACGTTAAAATGCAGGCAAACTATGAATCACTTTGAATATGTAAAGGCGCCGGATCTGCAAGCTGCAATTCGGAAGAACAGTGAACAATCCGGATCCAGGTTCATTGCAGGCGGAACGAACCTGATTGATCTGATGAAATACAATATCACCAATGCCGATGTTCTGATAGATATCAATCAATTGGGTGATGAGTCAGTTACTGAACTTGAAAATGGAGGGGTTCGAATCAGTGCTATGCTTACCAATGCCGATACCGCCTACCACCCTCTGATTGCCGACAGATATCCGCTTTTGTCACGTGCGATTCTCGCTGGTGCTTCAGCACAGATACGAAACATGGCAACCAATGGCGGTAATCTGCTACAGAGAACAAGATGTTATTATTTTTACGACGTAAATACGGCCTGTAACAAAAGAGAGCCTGGATCAGGTTGTTCAGCAATTGGTGGATACAATCGTATCATGGCAATTATGGGCACCAGTGAGCAATGTATTGCTGTTTTTCCTTCGGATATGTGTATTGCTTTGTCGGCTCTTGATGCAGTTGTAAATCTTACAGGGCCAAAAGGAGACAGGTCCATAGCTTTTACAGAATTTCACCGTTTGCCGGGTGAGACTCCACATATCGATAATAATCTGGGCGATGGAGAGGTCATCACAAGCATTGATCTTCCGGCGACTGGTTTTTCTAACCATTATTCTTATTTGAAGTTAAGAGACCGCAATTCATATGCATTTGCACTCGTATCGGTGGCAACTGGTTTTGATTTGCAGAACGGAATAATCGCAGAAGCCAGGCTGGCACTGGGAGGTGTGGCGCACAAACCATGGCGTGCTGTGGAGGCTGAAATGTATCTTAGGGACAAGGAGCCGATCAGAGAACATTTTGAGCAAGCAGCGCAGATTGCATTAGTCTCAGCAATTGGTTATGAATATAATAGCTTTAAGATAGAGCTGGCCAAAAGGGCAATCGTAAGGAACTGTATGATGGCACTTGATCCGCTGTCTCAGCTTCCCGGAGCGCAGCCATCCTGTTAACAGGAAATTATCAGGTTACAGTACCTTCACCAAGGTGCTGAATTTTCATCTCATTCATCATGAATTATGCCAATTTCATCATCAATAGGACAATCGATCAACAGGTTGGAAGGACCTTTGAAAGTTACAGGAACAGCCAGGTATTCCGGAGATTATAACATTGCCGGACTACTATACGGTTACGTGGTTAACAGCACCATTACCAAGGGCGAAATTAAAGCTTTTAATACGGATAAGGCAGAACTGCTTCCAGGGCTGATAGCCATTTTTACACATGAGAACAGACCGGATCTGGCTTGGTTTAATCAAATGTATTCTGATATGGACGCTCCTCCGGGCTCGCCCTTCAGACCGCTTTACGATAATAAAGTTTTATATAACGGGCAGCCCATTGCACTGGTTGTGGCTGAAACATTTGAAATTGCACGACATGCAGCAGCACTCATTGAAGTAAGTTACAGTATTGATACTTTTACGATCAATCTGGAAGAAAACCTGCACAATGCACATGCTCCGGCTGTGGGTATGGCTACGATGCTGAAACCCCCACCACCGAAGCCGCAGGGCGATTTCGAGAAGGCATTTGATGCTTCGTTTGCCCAGGTTTCTGCCAAATACAAACATGGTACCGAGCACCACAATCCGCTTGAGTTATTTGCAACCACCACCATTTATGAAGGGGATGGTAAATTAACTATCTATGACAAAACGCAAGGCACCGTCAATAGTCAGTTGTATGTCGGAAATGTCTTCGGGCTCCATTACAAAGATGTGAGGGTTGTTTCGCCTTACGTTGGCGGAGCATTTGGTTCAGGATTGCGGCCTCAATACCAGCTTTTTATGAGTGTTATGGCTGCTTTACATTTGAAGAAGCCGGTAAGAGTAACGCTTGACCGCAGCCAGATGTTTACTTTTGGTCACAGACCACCGACTATTCAGCATACCCGCTTTGGTGCACAGGCAGACGGAAAGCTGACAGCTATGAATCATGGGGCTGTTGCGGAAACATCGCGTTTCGAAGATTACACTGAAGTTGTAGTCAATTGGGCACATATGTTGTATCCTGCTCCCAATACACTGATGGAATACAAACTTGTCAATCTGGATGTGTATAGCCCGCTGGATATGCGCTCTCCCGGAGGTAGCACCGGGCTTCATGCCATTGAAAGTACCATGGATGAATTGTCATATAAACTCAATATTGATCCGGTAGAGCTCCGTCTTATCAACTATGCCGAAACAGACGAGAGCATGGGGCGTCCATATAGTAGTAAGGAATTGAGAAAGTGTTACCTGGAAGGAGCTGAAAAATTTGGCTGGAAAAAAAGAAATCCACAACCACGTTCGATGCGCAAAGGGAATAAGCTGATAGGTTACGGAATGGCGACAGGAATATGGGAAGCCAATCATTTGCCAGCCCGTGCAGAGGCAAAAATTAATAAAGAAGGAAAGCTGGTTGTGAAAAGCGCAGTGACTGATATCGGTACGGGAACAAAAACGATTATGGCGCAGATTGCAGCAGATGAGTTTGGGATGGCTATGGATGACGTCGATTTTCTATATGGTGACAGTAAAAAGCCATTTGCGCCCATACAAGGTGGCTCATTTACAACTTCTACGGTGGGATCGGCTATACTAGCGGCTAGCAAGGCTTTGAGAAAAAAATTATTCAAAAAAGCGCTTGAAATGCCCGATAGCCTGTTAAAGGGAACGAAGCTAGAGGATACAGTATTCACAAATGGACGTATTGAAGTTAAATCCGACCCCGGACGTTCTGTATCATTCATAGACATTATTGCGTTTAACAACGGCAGGTCAATAAAGACGACGAATTTGTCTGTACCTAATGTTTTTAAGCTGAAAAAATACTCTCGGGCAGCGCACAGCGCAGTTTTTGTTGAGGTGGAAGTGGATGAAGAGCTGGGAATCATTAATGTGACCAGAGCGCTTACAGCTGTTGCTGCAGGCAGAATAATCAATCCGAAAACTGCACGCAGTCAGATTTTGGGAGGTATGGTCTGGAGTATCAGCAAGGCTTTAAGGGAAGAAACGATCAGTGATTACGGACTGGGCAAGTACATGAACCAGAACCTGGCTGAGTACCATATACCGGTTCATGCCGATATTCATGATCTGGATGTTATGTTTGTTGAAGAACATGATTCTGTGATCAATGAACTGGGAACAAAAGGGGTAGGAGAGATTGGACTGGTAGGCATGCCGCCAGCCATCGCAAATGCGATCTATCATGCTACAGGAAAAAGAATTAACGAATTCCCGATACATTTTGAGTATCTGCTGTAGGTAGTCCGGAAATATATAAATATGCGATCAATCGAAAATCCGCAGGTCATTATGAAGTGAACTTGCGGATTTTTTTGTGTTTGGAAAGTCTTTATCTGTAAAAATATTATCATCAAATCATGCTAATGCAGATCACTTACGGCTTTCATTGAATCCTATTAAACCTATAAGTTGTAGCCCACATAAGTAAAATTCGGGGACATATGGAAATACGCTGAAAAGCAGATAGCTTTATATCGTGATCGATATAAGATCCAGGACTTTGTTATTTTAAGAATTATGCCGGAGCGCAGGACACATGCTTTTTCCCAGGATATAGATCAACTCAAGGCTGCGTTAAGTGTAGCTGGAATAGGCATCTGGGAGGTTGATATTGCCAACAATATGGTGTATTGGGACGATCGTTGCTGCGAGCTGATCGGATTGGAAAAGCAGCATGCCATACCTTTCGATCAATCTTATCAATACATCTATCCGGAAGATTTACCCTATGTAACGGCATTACTTAACGCTGCAATACGAGGTGAAAATGGCGGAGCCTATGATGCTACCTACAGGACAGTAGGTGCAGATGATCTTGTACGCTGGGTTCATTTTACCGGTTCTTCCTATACCGACGAGGCAGGTCAGGTGCAGCGTTTAGGGGGGGTGGCACGGGATGTTACCATTCGGCACCAAGCCCAGCAGCAGGCAACTGAAAGTGAGGAGTTTATCGAGTTTCTAAGCAACTCTGTACCTGCTATGATTTTCTACCTTGATGATCGGCAGTGTTATAAATCCTACAATAATACATTCATGCAATGGTACGGTGTTGGTGAAACAGAGGCCATTGGTGTGCATGTCAGGAACTTTATTGGCGAAGCGGCTTACGCACGGATATATCCCCGTCTGATAAAAGCATATGCAGGCGAGCAAGTTAGCTTTGAAATGCCTGCCCCTAACAGAATTGGTACAGATAGATGGTTGAGTATTGTATATACACCAGACATTCAGGAAGACGGAACAATAGCCGGTATTATCATACATGCAACGGATGCAACAGATAATAAAAGGACTGAAATTGCACTTCGTGAAAGTGAATCCAGATTTCGGACTATATTCGAACAGGCGCCTATGGGAATAGCACTGGCGGAGGGGAGGGATATGGTGATTACACTTGGGAATGACCGCATGTTTGAAATATGGGGTAAAAGTGCTGATATGACCGGTTGGCCAATTTTACAGATACTTCCTGAGCTTGAAGGGCAACCATTTATACAGCTGATGCAGGACGTATATGACACAGGTATTCCCTACTTCGGCGCAGCTACACTGGCTATATTGAAGCGGAAGGGGGTATTGGAAGAAGCATACTTCGATTTTGTTTATACACCTATCAGGAATGATAGCGGAGAAGTGACGGGTGTGATGACGCTTGCTACTGAAGTAACCAGTCGTGAGATATCCAACCAAGCCATTGCAAATAGTGAGGCCAGGTTTCGTTCTTTAATCGAACAAGCTCCCGTTGCGACTTGCCTTTTTACAGGCCGGGAATTCAAAATTGAAGTGGCCAACGACAAGATGATCAGTGTATGGGGCAAAGACAGTTCAGTTATTGGCAGGCCGTTAGGTGAGGTAGTCCCTGAGCTCGTTGGACAACCCTTTTTTGATATACTCGATCAGGTTTACACGACAGGAGTCGCTTATTCTTCCACAGCAGCTCCGGCAGATCTGATTGTTAACGGAGTATTGTCCACGTACTATTTCAATTTTACGTATAAGCCGCTCTTTGATAGCAAGGGGCAGGTCTATGGGATCATTGATATGGCCGTGGATGTTACAGAGCAGGTGCTAGCCATACAAGCTACGGAAAAAAGTGAGGCCAGATTCAGGTCATTAATTGAAGAAGCTCCTATTGCAACCTGTTTGTTTCTCGGGAAAGAAATGAAAATAGAGGTGGCTAATGAAACATTTTTGAAGTTTATAGGAAAGGATGATTCTGTAATTGGAAAGCCCCTGCTTGCAGCCATGCCAGAACTAAAGGATCAGCCATTTCTTGATATTTTAGATCACGTATACACATCAGGTGAATCTTACAGTGCAACCGGTGCCCCGGCCGTTATTGATATAGATGGTAAGGTCGTTACACACTATTTTGATTTCACTTACAAGCCCCTTCGTGACGAGGATGATCAGGTTTATGGTATTTTGGAGGTGTCTGCCAACGTAACGCCCCAAATACTTGCACACCAGGCGTTGGAAGAGAAGGAGATTATTCTCAATAATGCTGTAGAACTGGCAGAATTGGGGAACTGGACGGTTTATCTTCCCGATGGAAGAACCACGCTGGCTCTAAGAATGGCCGAGTGGTTCGGCGTTCAGATGGCCGAGGCAGATATCAATGTTTTTATCCAGTCAATCCTTGAGGAAGATCGCTCACGTGTACTTGATGCGCTTTTTCGTACGCAGGACGCAGAGTCAGATGGCTGGTTCAGGGAGGAATACACGGTTGTTAGTCCGCAGACAGGCCAGAGAAGAATAATCAGTGCCATAGGGCGATCGTTTTTTGACAAAGCAGGCAAACCTTATAAGATTGAAGGCACGGCACAGGATATTACGTCTGATCGGCTGCATCAGTATGAACTGGAGCAAAAAGAAGCTGCTTTCAGAAATGCAATTGAGCTCGCCGAGCTTGGCACCTGGACTGTAGATTTGGCTACAGACACTGTCGTATATTCAGAAAGGCTGAAAAACTGGCTCGGTGGCGCGTTGCCGGACTCAGACCTTGGGGCTTTGTCGCATGTGCATCCTGATGATCAGGAAAGGATAGGGATTGCTTTGTCAAAGGCTACTGCCGATAACGGAAGATTCGATGAAATATATAAACTTGCTGGTAGTCCTGATGATCAAACGCGTGTTGTACATTCCAGCGGAAAAGTTCATTTTAATAAAGAAGGCGATCCGATCCGGATTGTGGGTACCGCGCAGGATATTACCGTACAACAGGATTTAAAAGCAGCTCTGGAAGCGCAGGTTCATATACGGACAGAAGAATTGCAGCTGGCCAATTACGAACTGGCCGGAACTAATGAATTACTGGTGCGTTCAAATGAAGAGCTGGCCCAGTATGCGTATGTTGCAAGTCATGATTTGCAGGAGCCATTGAGAAAGATCCAGGTTTTTACAGACATGCTTTCCTCGGATGATATGCTCTCAGCGCCTGCCAAGGACCTTGTGTCGAAAATATTTGCATCAGCGGAACGCATGAGAATGTTAATTATCAATCTGCTGGACTTTTCACAATTATCTAAATCCGAATCTCCTTTTCACCTTATTGATCTGAATTTGATTGTCCGGAACGTGTTCATTGATTTTGAATTGGTCGCTCAGGAAAAGGACGCTGTATTCCGATTGGATAAGTTGCCATCTGTTGAGGCTGTAAGTCTTCAGATGAACCAGTTGTTTTATAATCTGATCAGTAATAGTCTTAAATTTACCAAACCTCACGAGCCTCCTGTAATCTCCATTTCCTGTGACATTTGCCCGGCTGATCTGGTAAAAGCCAATATCAAATTTCCACATCCTTTTGCTACCTATTATCGAATTTGTGTTCAGGATAATGGTATAGGGTTCGAAAAGCAATATGCCGATCAGATTTTTGAAATATTCAAACGACTGCATGGTCGCAAAAGCTATCCCGGATCAGGCATTGGCTTAGCATTATGCAGAAGGATTGTATCAAACCATGGTGGTGCGCTGCTAACTGAATCCACACCTGGAAAAGGGACATGCTTTTGGCTGATATTGCCTGACAAACAATCCTGAACTTAACACAAGGCTGCGGATCGGAGTGCACTGGTTATATATTTTGCCCTGATTTAATTAGTTTTATTAATTCTAAATTCGGATAATGTCGTAATACTAGTATTATTTGTACAACAAATTGTTGTTTTATAGTAATAATTTTATTGTTTGGTCTGATTCTTTTGAAAACGGTTTTATGTGATTCTAAGATTTAATAACTTCGGACATTCCTTTCATTGCGTATGAAAATAGCTATAATCGACGACGATCCTATATTCCAGATTTTACTGAATAAGCTGATTCAAAAAATGCCATCCGATAATGTTGTCCAACAATATACAAACGGTCGCATGGCAGCAGAATTTATAGCAGAATTTTCGGAAACCGTAAATGTATTGCCAGAACTGATCTTTCTGGATATTAACATGCCCGAAATGAATGGTTGGCAATTTTTGGAAGCACTAAGGACTTTGTCGATTAAAGACTATAGCCCTGTCATATATTTGTCAAGTTCATCATTGGACGACAAGGATTATCTTCGGGCGAAGTCCTTTGCAGAGCTCAAAGGCTTTCTGAACAAACCAATCTCATTTCCTGAACTTTCACATATTCTCGAGTCATTTAGTTAAAAATGATTCTTCCTTTCTCTTTCAGCCCGATAACCGATACTACATCAGGGTCATAAAAGCCAATACGAGTAAATAACTTTTATATTTTGCTGATTTGAGTCATTTCCGTACTAGCCGCGGGTCTGATCCGATTTACCCGATTCTGGCATAATTTTTATCCCCACAGGGAGAATGGTCGTAATATCTACACCTGGTTACACGAGAAAAAGCAGCACAAAATATGGTAAAGGTCAAATTTATTATCTCTCTTCTTAAGGATAGTTTATCAGAGTTCATAGAGGATAACTGTATGAAGCTCGCTGCCGCGTTATCCTATTATACCATTTTTTCTCTGGCGCCTTTGTTGTTGCTGATAATTTCCATTGTAAGTATTTTCTTTGGCAAGGAAGCATTCGAAGGAGAATTATATGCCCAGATCAGTGGCCTTGTGGGGAGCCAAGCATCCCTTCAGGTTCAGGAAATTGTAAAGAATGCTGCCCTTACCAATAAGTCGTCTACTGCGGCTATCATCGGTGCTGTAACTTTGGCCATTGGTGCTACAGCGGTGTTCGCAGAAATTCAGGATTCTATTAACTACATCTGGTCCATCAAGTCAAAACCTAAGAAAAGCTGGCTCCAATACCTGAAAAACAGGTTACTTTCCTTTTCGGTGATTATCACGCTGGGATTCCTGATGATTGTGTCGTTGGGGATCAATGCGATGGTAGATTTACTTAGCAGCAGGTTGGAACGCTACTTTTCCGAAGGTTCGGTGGTGTTATTCTCTATCTTAAATGTAGCGTTGGTACTGGCAATTATTACTGCGCTTTTCACAGTGATTTTTAAAATTCTTCCGGATGGGAAAGTCCGCTGGAAAGAGTGCCTTGTAGGGGCAGGATTTACCGCTGTCCTTTTTGCAATTGGTAAGTTTGGCATCAGTTTTTATCTGGGGCAATCAGATCTGGGAGCGACTTACGGGGCTTCTGCTTCCATTGTAATTTTATTGACCTGGATATATTACTCCTCTATTATTCTTTATTTCGGAGCTGAATTCACAAAGGTTTATGCAAAATCTGATGGTATGGCCATCAAACCCAATGATCATGCAGTTTTAATTGTCCGCAGAGAAGCAGAGCAAAATGATCCGGTTGTAGAAAAGGCGCAGGAAGGAGTTGCCAAAGTTGTGGCTGTGTTGAGACCGGAGGCAATCAAACATAAGATGATTGACACTGTAACTTCCTTCGTGGATGATAAGATCAACGGGATCAGAACAGTGATTAACACAACCGTCTCCAAGCTGACTTCACCGGTTCTCTTTTACACTGTCGGTTTTGTTATGTTTTTGATGATATTGATCGTAGGTACACTGATCGTCGGTCGTTTGTTAAACCAATGGCTTAATAGCGATTATCTGGGTTATGTAATTCTGCTTGGCATTTGTTTGGTAACCGCAGCAACAACAGTAATGTTTGGTTCAAAAATCCAGCTTTTTTTCCGAAAGACCTTATTCCGCTTTCTTCAGGACAAAATTTGATTTTGTGGCAGTCCTGTTCAAATAAGGAAGGCGTTTTCAGCGCTGATTGCTTTCATGTATGGGTTTGACCACAGGCCAGCTCCATTCAACATTCGTGGTATATCAGGCGCCTTTGGGTTTGTTGGCTACGCATAGCCGTAAGGGTTACTTCTAAATGGTGCATTCCGGACATATCCAATGTCTGAAATTGGCATGATGTTTATAGTTTTCATTGTATATATCGGGCTGATGGGCGTATATTGTCCGGACCCTAAAACCAATACCAATTAAACAATACCACATGGAAGGCAGTGCAGAGCCATTTAATACCGATAATTATTTAGAAATTAAGAGATTAGAGCTCGCGCTCGAGTCTGCGGGTATAGGAACATGGGAATTGGATCTTCGAAATATGCAGTTTCGTTGGTGCCGGAGAGCCAAGTCGCTGTTCGATTTTATTGGTGATGATGTGGTGCAGTTGGACGATATGTTGACTCTGGTAGATATTGATCTACAAGATTTATTTAAAAGAACACTGCTGAATGCGAAGTCAGAGGAATCCTTTTCTATTGAAATCAGCGTGCACGGCATAGACAACCAGCTACCCAAGTGGGTGCTTTGCAGAGGTAAAGCACATCAGGATGCTGCCGATACCCTACCACGCATACTTGGAACTTTTACAGACATAACCCATGAAATACATCTTCGGGACGAAAAATTAAAAACCAGCAAACAAAGTCAGTTATTTAAAAGTGTCGTTGAACAAGCTCCTATGGCCATCGGCCTGCTCCAGGGGCAGCAACTTACTGTAGAGCTGGGGAATGAGAAGATATTCGAAATGTGGGGAAAATCCAGCTCAATTACGGGAATGCCGTTAGCAGATGCACTGCCCGAAATTGAAGGACAGGGGTTTCTGGAATTACTCGATGAGGTTTATCAAACTGGCAGGCCCTATTTTGGTACTGGTGCACCGGTGACGTTGCAAAGGAATAATAGGACAGAACAGGCACATTTTGATTTTGTCTATTCTCCTGTTCGGAATCATGAGGGAGCTGTTACCGGAATCCTGATTATGGCTACCGAAGTGACTGAGCAGTATAATGCTATTGCCAGGCTTGAGGAAAGTGAACTGAAATTTCGTACGCTAATTGAACAAATGCCTGTTGGAGTCAGCCTTTTTACAGGCAAGGAGATGATCGTGGAACTGATCAATCAACCCATGATTGAGTATTGGGGTAAAGATAGTTCTGTGATCGGGAAACCACTTCATAAAGCACTTCCTGAGCTTGAGGGCCAACCTTTCCTTCAGCTGCTAGCGGATATTTATGAAAACGGAAACACATTTACATCTGTTGACGCACCGGTCGATCTGGTGGTAGATGGAGTTTTACAGCGTTTTTATTTTACATATACATATAAGCCACTGTTTGACGAGTCGGGTAAAGTGTATTCGATCATTGATATGTCGATTGATGTGACTGAACAGGTCCTGGCTAAAAAGGCACTTCAGGAAAGTGAGGCTAAACTTAAATCTGTGATCGCTTCTGCACCGGCTGCAATCGGACTGTTTGTAGGGAGAGAATTGAAAGTTGAAATGCCTAATCAATCTTTTATTGATATCGTAGGAAAGGGGCCAGACATCGTGGGCAAGCCACTTAGCGAGGTGATGCCCGAACTGCACAACCAGCCTTTTCTGCAAATTCTTGATGATGTCTTTACTACCGGAGTTACCTATCAGAGTTACAGTACGCAGGTTGACATCGTACAACATGGTGTGATGAGCCATAATTATTACGATATCACTTATTCACCGCTTTTCGACGGTGATGGACATGTGTATGCAATACTCGACATCGCTATTGATGTAACTAACAGGGTAAATGTAGAAAAACAGATACACGAAAGCCAGTTGCAACTATTGTCACTTTTTGAGCAATCTCCGGTAGGCGTTGCAATGATTGCGAAGCAGGATCTAATGTTCACAATGGCTAATCCATTTTACTGCAAGTTAGTAGGGCGCAGTGCAACTGAAATTGTAGGAAAGCCCCTGATGGAAGCACTACCGGAAATGCAGGGTCAGGGCTTCGACGAGTTGCTCAACAATGTAATCGACACGGGTATACCATTTCATTCGAAAGAGCAATCAGTAGATATTGCTTATGATGATGTGTTGGAAACTATTTATGTAGATCTTACCTATCAGCCACAGCGCAATACAGAGGGGACGATTATAGGTGTATTAGTGGTAGCGACGGATTTGACTGAGCAGGTAAGAAGCAGAAAAAGACTACAGCAAACCGAAATATTTTTGAGAGGAGCCATAGAGCTTGCTGAATTGGGTACTTATTCCATTCATGTTGAAACAGGCAGTGTAGAATGTTCGGATCGTCTGAAAGAGTGGTTTGGACTGCGGGACCATCGGGAGATCACTGATCAGATGATTTATGATGTTGTAGCAGAGACAGACCTGCCAGCACTGCTGGGTGCCATTGACCATGCCCTGGCTCCGGGGACAAACGGTGTGTATGATATTGAGTATAACCTTGATCCGATAAAAGCAGGTGCACCTAGAATTCTCCATGCACAGGGTAAAGTATTGTATGGTCAAAATCATGAACCAGTGACCATTATCGGGTCGATCCAGGATGTAACTAATCAGAGAATTACTGAATTGTCTCTGGAAGGGCAGGTCCAGGAAAGGACTGAGCAGTTGGAAGCAACGAATGAAGAATTGGCGGCGATCAATGAAGAATACATGGCAACCAATGAGGAACTTTCCGAGCTGAATAATTTATTAAAACAGTCGAACGTTAACTTACAACAGTTTGCTTACGTAGCTTCGCATGACTTACAGGAGCCATTACGTAAAATCCAGTCCTTTTCGACGCTTTTGGTGGATCGTTATGGCCCCAAGCTTGCTGACGGAATGGATTATCTTATGCGGATGCAGGCTGCCGCTAAAAGAATGTCAGAGTTGATTGATGATCTTCTGGCGTTTTCAAGAGTGACCTCACCCAAAAGTGTACAAGGGAAGCTATCCTTAACAAAAATAGTTTCAGGCGTATTGAATGATCTCGAAATTGCCATACAGGAATCACATACGCACGTTATAGTAGGAGCGTTACCCGAATTGCAGGGTGATAGTACTCAGTTATCACAGTTGTTTCTGAACCTGATCAGCAATGCGATCAAATTTAGAAAGCCTGATGTACATCCCCAGATTATCGTGGAGAACAAGCTCGTTTATCACTATGAATTACCTGCAGGAGTTAAACCCACACGTACATCAAGTTCTTACTATCAGATTGATGTGATCGACAATGGTGTTGGATTTGAACAACAGTATGCAGAGCGTATTTTCCAATTATTTCAGCGCCTGCATGGTCGGAGCGAATATTCCGGGACCGGTATTGGTTTGGCAATTTGCGAGCGGGTGGTAAGTAACCATGGTGGTGCAATCACAGCGACAAGCAAACCCGGAGAAGGGGCTACATTCAGTGTGTTTCTACCTTTGTAATTCTATCAGGGCTGGCTCATAATTTCCTTTCTATGGGCCAGACCCCAGTAATGAAGTTCTTCCATTACTTTCTCCAGTGACATCCCGTGTTGAGTAATTGAGTATTCTACAGTAGGTGGAAATGTATCATATACCTGGCGGAGAATAAGCTTATTGGATTCAAGCGCTTTCAATTCTTTGGAAAGCGTCTTATCTGTGATTCCCTTCACTTCTTTTGCTATCTGCTTAAATCTTAGCGGTTGCGACGACAGTGCAAACAGTATTAATAATTTCCATCTACCTTCCAGTGCTTCCAGCGCATCTTTGATTGAAAGTGCAGTTTTCGGACATCCGCCGTTTGTTAACATATTCGTCTCTGGTTTAAAATCAACGATACTATCCCGGTAGGAAGTGCTATCCAACCGGGAAGTGCTTTCGTGCGGATAGTAAATGTAATTAGGTTTGCCGTACAAACAAACAATAGCGAAAACATGACCAATCTGAAATTTTCGAAAACAATGAATCTTGCACTGTGGACAGCACAATGTGTTTTATCTCTTCTGCTGCTATCCGGAGCCGTTATGAAAATGTTACCAATCAGGGAAATAGCTCCCATCATGCCGTGGATGGGGGAGGTGCCAGCGTATATAGTCCGAAGTCTGTCATTGATTGATCTTGCAGGAGCCATCGGAATTATCCTTCCCGGTACGAAACGAAGGATAAACCATTTAACACTTTATGCCGCAGCTGGCGTATTTTTGCTCATGGTATGCGCAATTACATTTCATGTAATCCGGGGTGAGGCAGCGTCCATCTGGATTAATGTTTTCACAGGTATTCTGGCACTTTTTATTGGTATAGGGCGATCATATCAAATACGCGACACGGGTAGAGAACGATTGCGAAGCTGCTGAAATTTTTCTTCGGAATCTGAACTGGATCATATCCCTGTTCTCATGTTAATGCTAACTGATTACTGGGGTTCAAAATACTTTTCTACCAGATCATCGAGCATATGGCTGCGCAGAGGCTTAGGTAAAAAATCGACAATCTGTCCATCAAGTAAAGCTTTTTCACGGTCTTCCGGATTCAAAGATGTTGTGAGCATCACTACGATCACTTTGGCTCTTAGCGCTGAGTCAATGTTTCGATAATACTCCATAAAATCCCATCCTGTAAGTCCGGGCATATTGATATCCAGAAAAATAATGCCCGGTCGGGGTGCTTCAGCGGTATTTTCAAATTCACCTTTTTGCGTTAGAAAATCCAGAGCATCTTCCACGTTAGTGACACCTATTATAGTAGTCTCTATTTCAGATTTTTGTATCACCTTGGTGTGAACGAAGTTGGTAAGCTCATTATCATCTATTAATAATATGCATTCCAGGTCTTTAAATTTTTTCATCTTGGTATTGCGTATTGAACAGGTATTGTAAAATGGAAAGTGCTGCCTTGACCCTTTTCGGATGTTACTCCGATGATGCCTGAATGCATATCAACGATTTTTTTGCAGTTAGCCAGTCCTATTCCGGTTCCTTCATAAACACTGCTGGGATGCAATCTTTGAAATATCTTAAAAATGCGTTCGTGAAAGGCGGGCGCTATACCAATGCCATTATCAGTAACAGAAAATTTCCAATATTCTCCTTCTTGTTTACATTGAATATGTACTATACACTGTGTGGACGGTTTTCTAAACTTGATCGCATTGGATATCAGGTTTTGAAATAGCTGGCGAATTTCCAGTGGAAATGCAGTGATAACTGGAAGGCCATGATAGGTCAGAACTGCTCCTGAGTTTCTCAGGCTCGCCGACATATCTTCAGCAATGTCGGCCAGCAGCTGCATAGTATCTACCTTTGTACGTACTGCTTTATTTCCAATCCGGGAGTAATCCAGTAACCCACGGATCAGTCCGCTCATGCGGTCTGCAGACTGATGAATGACATTCAGGTACAACTCTGCTCCGGTTTCAAATATATGAGGGAACTCTTCTTTTGTCAAATCCATGAAGTCTCTGATCGTGAGAAGAGGCTCCTGTAAATCATGAGATGCGATATATACAAATTGCTCCAATTCGCGGTTTTTCTGCTTTAGTTCTGTGAGCTGATCTTTGATAAGCTGCTCGTTAAGCATCCGCTCTGTCAAATCCCTGGTGATTTTACAAAAACCGGTCACTGTGCCATCTGAATCATGACTTGCTGTGATCACGACAGCTCCCCAAAAAGTGGTGCCGTCTTGTCTGACTCTCCATCCCTCATGATAAGCCCGGCCATCTGTGTAGGCGAGGCGAAGCAAGCTGGGAGGTAATCCTTCACTTTGATCAGTCTGTGTATAAAAAATTGAAAAATTTTGCCCAATGATTTCGTGAGCTGTATATCCCTTTATTTTTTCGGCTCCTCTGTTCCATGATTCTATCGTACCGGAGAGGCCAAGCGAGATAATGGCATAGTCTTCAATTTCGTCGAGCGTGTGCAGTAATCTTAGCTGCGGATCTTCGTATAACATGTTGGAGCAGGTGATTGAAAAAGCATAGATTATGCTTGCAGAACTAATACGCGAAAATAGCTCCAAAGTCGCATCTTAGGAAGTTTCTGTGGTAAATATTTGGAAACCTGTGGTGAAGGTAAATGAGTGTCTGTTAATATCTGTGACGACTACGACACAAAGCACCATATCGTGTAGATGGATTAGGTTTTTGTGTAGAAGTGTATTAAATATCGGCGCTATTTTAATGCAGCGAGGGTATTTTTAATATCCGCTGACTTGATCAACTGCCAGCGAAAAACAGTACTTACCGGATGATGGTCTGAGAGAGGGAAGTTATTTTTGTTTTTGAAGAGCTGATCCTGAACCTGATAATCTGATATGTGTAAAGCAACATCGTCACTGCTGCGGTAAATAATTTTATCAATAGATTCTGTGCTGTTGTTCACTTTTAAGACCTGTTTGTCGGGGAGTTGGGTAGATACAGGGGGCCGTTGATGGTTATTTTTAAGTTCAAGCCAGGCATCTGTCAGGTTATTGGTATGCAGCAGTTCGTGTAGATTATCCAGATAAAAGTCATAGTGTGCATTCAGATCTCCCATAATAATAACTGCCTGTTTCTGTGAGTTCTTTGCAATGAAAGCAGAAAGCTGCCGCACATTTTCCCTGCGTGCAGCGGCAGCCGATTCGTGGTTATAGGCGTTGGTATGTACGTTGTAAAGATCTATGTACGTATTCCGCGCTATTTGCAATCTCGAATAGGTAAACCCTTTAGGTGTCAGGCAATCCGCACCGGTACAATGTAACCATGGTATTCTGATTGTATTCTGTACAGGATAACGGGATAGCGTGTTGAGTCCGTCTCCAAACGGAACCTTACCTTTGGTCCTGGTACGGTAGGTGTGGGTGTTTCCGGAGTGATAGAGGTACCTGTTATAATTAAAATCTTCCTGCACGTTGACGATATCAAATTGATTGACCAGTTGCCCGATCTGTGCGATGCTGGCGGCACGTTTTGTTTTAGCGCTTGATATAATTTCGGGCAGACCGGCTATGTTGTAGGTAAGGACTGAAAATACGCCGCAGCTTAATGTATCGCAGCTTTCTTCTCTATCGATCAAAATGCTTGCTTTTCTATTTTCCTTTGCAGCTGCTTCTTCCAATCCGGTACATGGAATAGTCAGTAGAGCAAAAGCCATGGAAAGTTGTAATACTTTTCTCTTTATGACGGTAGATTTCAGGCTCATGTGATCTGGATTTAATCCCAAAATTACGATCCATTAATTACCTCATTTGTAATTGAGTATTAAGCTTGCATTATCAAACAGCTGATTTTTTGAGTGTGGTATAGGAAATTGATTTCTTTGAATATATTCACAATTCTTTAATCAATTAAGGTATACAAAAGAGGAAGGCTGCATTGCGCAACCTTCCTCTTCTGTGATGAGTTGTTGTGAGTCAACTAAACAGATAATTTCTTCATGTACTCAGCATCGTTCTTCAAACTGATCAGCGGAGATTCCGGATACTCTTCCTGCTCTACAAGGAAATATTTGATGCCATTATCAAGCGCCTGGCGAAGCGTCTTTTTAAAATCAACATTTCCTTTGCCCAGGTCATTTTGTACCGGTTTCCCATTCTCCTTTTTGTAATCCTTTACGTGGCAAAGTTCGTAACGCTTACCGTATTTCTTAAGGTGTGCTCCCGTGTCGACGCCAGCCACATCAATCCAACAAAGATCCAGCTCAAACATGACCAATTTTGGGTCGGTATTAGCAAGTAAATAATCCTGTGGTAACTTGCCATCCAGCGCTTTGAAAGAGTAATCATGGTTATGGTATCCGAATTTCATTCCGGCAGCATTTACCTGTTCCCCCACTTTGTTGAAGCTTTCTGCAATTTTTTTCCATTCATCCCAGGTCTTCTGCGGTCCGATCCACGGGCAGATCATATAGCTTAAACCTGCGCCTTGCGCCATTTCAATCTGCTCTTTCAGCAGATCAGGATTTGCTGCTGCTTTGCTGAAGTCGAAGTGTGTACTTACCATTTTCACACCCAATCCGTCAAGGAAAGATTTGATCTCCTTTGGTTGCATTCCCCACAGAAATCCTTTTGGACCACCATAGCTCTCAAATTGCTTGTAACCCATTTCTGCAAGCTTTGTCATCACTCCTTTGGGATCAGCCGGAAGAATGTCACGTGCACTGTAAAGCTGCACTCCGAAAGGATCAATCAGTTTTTTGGGCGATCCGGCCAGTGCATTCAGAGCGGTAGAAGATATGATACTCGCAGCTAGCAGACCAGTGTTTTGAAGAAAGTCTCTTCTTTTCATAGGTTATTGTTGGTAGGTGAAGCCTTTATAAGGCCGATTTTAATAATAAACCGCAAGATGCACTAAATCTGCTTTATTTTGATATTCCGAAATGAGATTCCCTTCGCCCAATCCTGTAAAGCAAGGTGTCCTTTTGTATGTTTACCAAATTCGGGAAAGGTTTTAAAATTACTGGACGCTACTGTTTTTTTCCATTTTTCTGACTGAAGATTTTCCTGAGCTGTAAGTACTCCGTTCAGATAAAATTCAACTTTTCCGTTTATCTGCCTGATGCATGATTGGTTCCATTGGCCGGCAGCTTTCGCGGGAGCTTCATTCTTTTGAGGATAAAGATTAAACAAACATCCAGCTCTTTTTAAAGGGTTAGTGCTATGGTCGGGGTGCGATTTTTCCAAAAGCTGATATTCCGGCCCTGACGCCCATGCGGTTGGTAGCTCTTTATTTTCCTGTACATTGATAAAAACACCACTGTTACCTGCCTTTGCTATTTTCCATTCAAACCTTAAATCATAGTTTTCATACTGCTTATCAGTTACCAGGTCACCTCGTTGTGCCGTATAGTCATCCGCCTTGCACTGTAACTCACCATTTTGGACGTTCCAGGCAGTTGGGATTTTTCCTTTGTTGTAAATATGCCAGCCGTTGGTTGATTTGCCATCAAACAGCAAATTCCACCCTTCTTTCTGCTCTTGGGCGGTAAGTTGGTTGGGCTTTTGGTCAGTAAATGCATTCAGGGTAACAGTCAGTCCAAGCAGTGCAGCCAGGTAAAGTGTTTTTCTTTTCATGATTAAAGATTAAAAAAATGAAATGCGTAAGCGAACGTATCAGGATTTGCAAATTATGGAAAGTTGAAGGATTCAACGCTATATTTACGCCTCTATTAACGATTGCAGACAAACAGAATTGTACAATTGCTTACGCAGTGATGTGCCTGCAGGATTTGTCACTGGCATTGTTATTTCGATGCCTCTGTGTATTTATACTGAAAAATAAAAACCAAGAAAATCCATTCATCAAATGAAAAGCGAAAAAGAAAAAATGCTGGCCGGCGAGCTCTACAACGCATTGGATACAGAATTGACTCAGATGAGAACCGATGCACGCCTGCTGATGCTGGAACTTAATAATGGTCGTGAAGACGAACCGGCTAAACGACTGGAAATTCTTGAAAAACTTATTCCGAATTCAGGTGCTGACTTATGGGTTCAACCTCCGTTTTACTGTGACTATGGAAGTAATATGGTCTTGGGTGACAGGGTATTTTTTAATTTCAATTGTGTGGTTTTGGACGTTATGCCTGTGAGGATAGGTAGTAGAACGCTGTTTGGGCCGAATGTGCAGATCTACACTGCAACGCATCCGATAGACCATGTCGTTCGCGCGACGGGTCTCGAATCAGCGAAACCGATCACCATCGGAGAGGATGTGTGGGTAGGGGGAGGAGCTATCATTTGTCCGGGCGTAACGATCGGCAGCAGAAGTATCATCGGAGCCGGCAGTGTAGTTACGAAAGATATTCCCGACGACGTGATAGCGGCAGGGAATCCCTGTAAAGTGATTCGTTCTTTGAAGGAGGTGGAATGACCGCAAACTTCACAACTATTCCTTATCCTGACACTCTCCCTTTGTAAAAGCAATGATTCCGTGCGCCAGCGCCTCGCATTCGTTACCGTAGGTTTTTTTATTGCAGCCACACACAGGGTCATATTTGGCAAGGCACATAGAAGAGTCCCTTGGTTTTTCAACACAATCTGCTTTTGGGCCTTTACCGGTATGGCAACCTAATAAAAGTAATGTCGGAAGAAGTCGGTACTTGTAGTTCATGATTGATTACTGGTGCTTTCAGCTTTTAATGAAGGTACATATATCGGAAACACCTGTAAGTCCGACACCACAATTTACTATTTAATGTTATATGTTGTAAATATAAAAATTTGAATCATTTAGTTTCGGAGAGTTTGTGTTTGATTTTCAATGAGTTAGGTTTGTATTTTTGCTGCGCTGGAAAAGTGTGCCACAGTGGAAGCGGAAAAAATTGTATTTTAGACTCATATACAAATCAGATATGAGTTACAGTGATGAAGATTTGGAACGGGATGTGGAACGTGTAAAAAGCATTTCTATCATACCGACTTTGCTTAACGTGATTTGCGAGACCACCGGAATGGGCTTTGCAGCCATCGCAAGGGTGACAGATAAAAGATGGATCACATGCTTCGTGCGTGACGATATCAGCTTTGGGCTGGTGCCAGGCAGTGAGCTTAAGATTGAAACCACCATTTGTAATGGTATCAGAGATGATCTGCAACCCGTAATTATTGATAATGTAAAGGAAGATAACTTTTTTTGCGAACATCCTGTTCCATTATTGTACGGTTTTCAAAGCTATATTTCCTTTCCAATCATACTCAAATCGGGAGAGTTTTTTGGGACGTTATGCGCCATTGATCCCCAACCTCACAAGCTAGAGAAGCCCAGTGTGATAGGGATGTTTACTGCTTTTGCCGAACTGATCTCTTTTCACTTACAGCAAGATGATGAGATGAGGGTCAAAAAAGAGAAAATTCGTGAGCTAAACCGCGATCTGGCTAATTCCCGGGATGAAAACCGACAGTACCAACATGTTTCGAGCCATACGCTTCAGGAGCCTTTAAGAAAGCTGAAGATTTTCTCGGGTATGTTGATCGAGGCGCTTCAGAGCAAGCAATTCGATAAGGCGGAGCTTTTGGCATCAAGAATACAAAAAGGTGCAGACCGGTTCTCCATTCTGATTGATGACCTGACCGAGTTTTCAAATTTGAATGTAAACAAAACTGAACTTCAACTCACCGATCTGAATGAGATCATAGCAAGTGTTCATTCAAGACTGATCGCACGGTTGGATGAGATATCGGCGAGGGTAGTTGTGGGGGAACTGCCCGCTTTGTTGGTATATCCCGATCAGATAGAGCAGCTGTTTTATCATTTGTTTGACAATGCCATTAAATTTGCCAAAAAGGATGTTCCTCTTGAAATTTCCGTATCGGCTATCCGGGTTGAACCGTCAGGCAACTCTCAGCTCTCTGCAAACAGGGAATACGTTGAAATTCAAATAACTGATAATGGTATAGGTATTGATGAAGCTCAGCTCGAAAAAATATTCGATGTGTTCTCCCAACTGCCAACAGAAATTTTTGTTGAAGGCGTTGGAGCAGGACTCAGTTTGAGTAGGAAAGTCATTCGTAACCACTATGGCCAGATTTCAGTTACTTCAAATTTAGGTATAGGAACCACTGTCATTGTTATTCTTCCATTAAGCTAAAGGAGCCGGTGAGGCTATAAACCTACATCATGCTATATGAGTTTTTGCGTCACTAAAAGCCAATTTACCGTCTTTCTCCGGCTTGCTGCCGCCACATGGCATAATAAAGTCCTTTTTGGGAAACCAGTTCATCATGTTTGCCTTGTTCGCTGATGCGCCCTTTTTCCAGAACATAAATACAGTCGGCGTGCATAATGGTAGAAAGCCGGTGAGCAATCAGAATCGTCATTTGTTTGCCGCTGGCAGAGACAGAGCGGATGGTGTTGGTGATATCCTGTTCAGTTAAAGAGTCCAGTGCTGAAGTAGCTTCGTCAAATATGAGAAGACTTGGTTTTCTCAGCAGCGCTCTGGCAATAGATATTCTCTGCTTCTCACCGCCGGAGAGTTTCATGCCATTTTCTCCTAGTATGGTATTCCAGCCATGTTCAGCTTTGGCGATCAGTGTATCTGCAGAAGCCTGATGAAGTGCATCTTTGATTTCCTTGTCGGTAGCATTGGGTTTGGAAAACAACAGATTATGTTTGATCGTACCTGCATACAATTGTGTGTCCTGCGTAACGAATCCGATCTGACGCCTTAGTGGATTATATCTGATAGTGTCTGACAAATGATCATTATAAAAAATCTGACCTTCAATAGGGCTGTACAAGCCTACCAAAAGCTTGATCAGTGTTGATTTGCCAGAGCCCGAAGGGCCCACAAATGCAATGGTTTGCCCGGTGGATACAGAAAATGAGAGATTATCAATGGCGTTGAATCCTGATGTACGATGACGGAAAACAACATTTTGGAAACGCAGACTATTTAAAGGACCCACTTCCACGGAATTTTCCGGCCGCTGTTCTATAGGTTTATGCATGATATTATCAAAAGTGGTCAGCGATGTATGCGCCTCACGATAAAGGATGATCAGGTTTCCAAGATCCTGCAAAGGCGTGAATATCGCCACTGAGATAAATTGCATGGCGATCAGCTCGCCTGTACTGAGCACATTCCTGAAAATGAGCCATAACAGGATAAACAGGATAGATTGCCTGAGCACAGCCAGCAGATTACCCTGAAGAAAGGATAGGAAGCTTACTTTCCTGGCCTTGGTCATTTCCAGATTATATATGTTTTCGGTCAGGTCATTCAGTCTCCTGATCTCGGAAAAGGTCAGACCGAAACTTTTGACCAGTTCTATATTGCGCAGACTCTCAGTAATAACCCCTGCCTGCTTTTCCGACTTTTTGTTGATGGAACGCTGGATAAATTTGATTCTTTTCGATAAAAGGCCGGTAAGCGAGCCAAGTAAGAGTACACCTACGAAAAACACGGGGACCAGCAGCCAGTTTCGGCTCATGCTATACCAGATCAGAAATGATACACCAACCAGCGATGAGAAAAGAACATTGATAAAAGCATTAATAAAACGTTCGGAATCGGTTTTTACCTTTTGTAGTATGGATAGTGTACTTCCGCTGCGTCCCTGTTCAAACTCCTGATAAGATAGTCTAAGTGTTTGTTTTAATCCCTCATTGAAGATATTCATCCCGAAACTGGCCACTGCTTTTCTCATGAAATAATCCTGCAGCGCTTTAAAAAGCCTGGAGCAGATCGCGATGCCCAGAGCAAGCAGCAACCAGAGCGAGATGGACCTGATCAGTTCCTGCTCTGTGTATTGTTCTGTATTTTTGGTAAAACGGTCAATAATTTCTCCGAAAATAATCGGGTCAATCAGATTAAGTGCCTGTGCAATAGCGGCAAATATCAAAGAAATGGATATAAGATTTCGGCTGGGTTTGAGGTATTTCCAGAGTAACTTCATCGTTCAGTTTAAAAAAAAATTGACTATCAGGCAGCTGCTGATATGAGTTATTTGTAATCTGCAGTAAAAGCATGCCGACTGCTTCCAAATAGTCCTTTCCATTATTTTTGTCATAAATACCCCTCACACTTGTCAAAAATAGGGTGCCTGGGAATTCCAGATTGCATTTACCTTTGTAAGGAATAAATTACAGCGAAACTAACTGATGAGAAAGCTAAAACTTCAGGTACAGGTAACAGTTGACGGCCTAATGGCCGGACCGGAAGGTGAAATGGATTGGGTCATGACGAACTGGTCTCAGGATCTTAACGACTACGTAGGCATATTAACAGAAACTGTAGATTGTATTGTACTGGGCCGCAAACTGGCGGAAGGCTTTATTCCCTACTGGAATTCTGTGGCTGCTGACATACAAAATCAGGATCATGATGCGGGAAAAATGTTCTCAAATACGCCCAAAATCGTTTTCAGCAGAGTGATGGAAGAATCTATATGGGTAAATACCCGGCTGGAGAACAGGGATTTAGCTATCGCCATCGGTGAGTTGAAGAATCAGCAGGGTAAGGATATGATTGTATATGGCGGATCTGATTTTGTTTCTTCTTTAATTAATGAAGATCTGATTGATGAGTACCATCTGCTGGTAAACCCTGTCGGAATGGGTGAGGGGCTACCTGTTTTTGGCTTTCAGGGAAAACCAAAAAATTTGAAGCTGATTGAAGCGCGGTCATTTGAATGTGGTATTGCGTTGCTGCATTATGAGCGTGCATGATCTGCGCTTGTCTCAAAACGTCGGGTGCATGCCCGGCGTAGCTTATTTAAAGAGGTATAGTCATTTTTGTCAGTTCATCAGAGTTAGCACGTTCTATCCCATCCACAAAAACCCTCATTCCTGCCCCTCTTCCATACTTTTTTCCGGTCTTATCATAAAGAACCGTGATGTATTTTCCGTGATATAGCACGCGGTCCAAACAAAAATAATCCCAGGTATTCGCAGGTAACAAAGGGTTGATGGTCAGTACATTGTCGCGTGATGGTCGGATGCCGATCAATCCGGATATGATGTGGTCACAAAATGCAGAGTGATTGTAGTCTTTTCCGCGTTCGCGTCCACCTTTTTTTGTTGACCAGCCACCATTCTCTATCATCGATAAACGGGTTCTCGAAATCCAGTCGCCTGTATAGGGATTCAGATTTTCATCTATCCAGTTCACCTGTTTTCCATCCTCTTTAACACGCTGATGAGACCGGCTGTAGGTGGTCAGAAGACTGAAAAAATCGCGTTTGGACATTACTTTCTGGTCGTAATCATTAAGCAGGTTGGCCAGAGAGGAAAGGGTAACAGTCGTAGCGAACGGCCAGCTTGGACCATTCCACTGGCATTCATGACCTTCATAAGATATTTTAAATCCTGCATGCCGCTGTTCTGCTGATGTGGGGCCGTAAGGTGCCCAGAAGCCACACGGGTCGGTCAGTTGTTTCCAGGCTGTTGCATGTTGGGTTTCGGGTATCGAAAAATACCACGGAGTATACCCGTGCAATTCTCTGACATCGGCTTTTTTAAGTTGAGGAAGTCCTCTGGGAATCACCTTAAAGAACTGCGCATTTTTGTCCCAGAGTCTATTGATAATCTGCTTTCTGATAACGGCAGCATTTTTTCGGTATTGCTTTTCCGTAGCCGTATCATCCACCATCTGGGCTATGTCTGCCAGCGCTTTTGCGTTGCCGTACATATAACTATTAATGGTTGCTCTATATCCTTCATTTCTTGTTCCGTATGTACCTGATATAGATTTTTCCATTCCGTCGCGATCATCGGTTTGCCAGAACATACCGGTAGAATCAAGCCGGATTTTTTCCCATTCTTCATAATCAGCGACGAGATCGGGCAGCAGACCTGCCAAAAATGAGGTGTCCGGATGTACCTGTGTAAATGCGCTGATGGCGTCCGTCATCCAGGAACTGTACGATCTGGGGTTGCCACCACCATGGTACCAGAAGCGTGCGTATTGTTTCAGATAAGAAGTGTCACGTAACCAGCGGCCCTCGTAAAAATGATGACCTGCCGGACAGTTAATTGAATTGTATTTGCCTGCCCAGTGTACATCCGGCAAAAATTCAGTGACGATGTAGCCTGCCGGAGTCTGTTTGAGGTGTTTGCGGTAGGTCCACCAGCGGAAATAATAGGTTTGTTCCATCTGCTTGTCCGGGCACTCAAAAAGAGGGATTTGTTCAGATAGGAACGACCACGCATGCTCATTAGGAATCAGTTGCTTATAAATTTCTTCATCCGTTTCGTTAAAGGCGATGATGTAAGGTTTGAAATCTTCGGCTTTCAATATCAACTGTTGCGCCTGGTTTCGCGCGCATGATATTCCCAAAATGATCATTGACAGATAAATGATTTTTAACCTCATGATGAATGCTTTGGCTAACCGGCGGACGTTGATAATATAAATTCAGTCAATTCAAATATGTTATTCTTATCTTCAAAGTAATGTACAAATCGGTTGCAACCTACTGACTGGCTATTTGTTTCTTAAAAAAAAGAACCCGCAGCAGGATGCTGGCGGGTTTTGGTTCAGGGGCGGAATAGAAAAAATGATTTGTTGTTTGCTTTAATCCGCAACAATCATGGTTGTGTTGCTGACAGATCAATTTGAATAGGTTCGTCTATGGGTATATCTTCATTGGCTGTAAGAAGTATGGTATCGCCTTGTGCAATGTTTCCGAAAATCTGTACTTGTCCTGCGTTAGCATCACCTTTTTGTACATCCACCCATTTGGCGCGTCCTGCTTCAATCTGGATCACGAACGTTCTTTCCAGATTACTGACTACTGCACTTTGTGGGACATAAATGCTTCCTTCTACAGCGGTTACCGGCAGTTTGGCCGATACGAACATTCCCGGCTTGAGCCTTCTCTTAGGGTTGGAAATATCGATTTCGATCATCTCTGAGCGTGTATCGGGGCGTACACTGTTTGACACACGTGCTATTTTTCCAGTAAAGTTTTCAGCGCGGAAGGTAGATACTGAAAATCTGACTTCCGTTCCCACTTTGATATCCCCCAGGTATGCTTCCGGTACAGCCAGTCTTAACCTGAGACGATCCAGTTGACGAATCTTCAGAAGAGGTACGGCGTTCTGGCCTCCGGGACCAACAAATGCTCCGGGAGACAGGCGACGGTCTGTGACCATGCCTGCAAAAGGAGCAACGATCTTCAGGTAATTAGCGAGCTGCTTTACAGATTGATAATGTGCTTCTTCAGCAACAACGGTGAGGCTATCTGAAATGACTTTGGTACGTGCTGCATCCACATCCATTTCTGATATAGCGCCTGGCGTTAGTCGGGTTTTCATGGCTCTTCTGAATGCTGCTTTGCTTGCTCCATAAACTGCTTCTGCTGCCTTTACCTTTGAGAATGCAGCCGTAAGATTTGCGATCAGTTCAGGTGCTTCAAGTTCGGCCAGCACTTGTCCTTTGGCTACCTGGTCGCCGATGTCTACATGCATTTTACTGATATAGCTGCTTACTCGGGGAAACAGATCTGTTTCGTAAAAACTCTCCAGTTCTCCTGGCAGATTGAGCTCTCTTACAGGTTGTGATGTATTCACCCGCAGCGCTGAGTAGCTGATTTCATCCTGCGACTGTTGCTCTGCCAGGTTCTGCGGCCCATTCTTTGTATTACAGCCAGGGAGTATCATTGCGATGCATGTGATTGCGGCGCCTATAGTGAGGTGACATGCCAACCGGGTGATGTTTTGGATATGATTCATTTTTTAGATATTTCAGTTCAAGGTCATTGGATTTGCTGTGCTTGTTGCTGCACCGGGTCGTATACGGTACTTTCCGGATCGTCAGGATCTAAGGAAGCAGAATCGAAATTGTGCTTTCTGAGAAACAGAGAAAATGCAACAGGTACGATAAATAGTGTCGCAAATGTAGAGGCAACAAGTCCGCCAATTACCGCACGGCCCAAAGGTGCAGTATGTTCACCTGTTTCACCCAGTCCGCTGGCCATTGGTATCATACCCGCTACCATAGCACAGGTCGTCATCAGGATAGGACGTAACCGGAGTGATCCGGCCATGCGCGCCGCAGCAGTAGCATCGCGGTATTGAATTCGGAGTGTCTCTGCATTGGTAACCAGCAGCAAGGCATTAGCGACAGAAACACCCACAGACATAATGATACCCATGTATGACTGCAGATTAAGGGTCTGAGCGGTTGAAAGCAAGAAAATGATCGAGCCCGATAATACCGCAGGAATAGTGATCAGTACAATGCCTGCCACAGTGAACGATTGGTAATTGGCCGCCAGCAACAGGAATATGACAATAATAGCTAGTAACAATCCGAATTGAAGACTGTTCATCGTTTCTGTCAGCAGCTGAGCCATCCCCTGCAGTTCTACCACCGAACCTCTGGGAGCTTCTCCTACTGATGCAATCGCGTTTTGAACATCGGTGGTAGCAGTACCCAAATCCTTCTGATGGATATTGGCCGACACAGTAATGAGTCGTCTGGGTCCGGTGCGGTCGTACTGGCCAGGCATGTTAGAAGGGGTGATCGTAGCAACATCTCCCAAAGTGGGTCGCAGCTGTCCTTTCACCATAGGTATGCTTTGGATGTCGGCCACCGACTGCATATACTGCGGAGATATTTCTACCTGAACCTGATATGCAAATCCTTTGGACTGGTCGAGCCATAAATTTTTGGCTGTAAAGCGGCTCGATGCTGTTGCGGCTACGAGAGACCTTGAAATTTCAGCTACGCCTAGTCCGAGTTGTGCTGCCCTCTGACGATCAATCTGGATCTGAACGGTAGGGTATCTTAGTGGCTGCTTAATACGGACATCACGCAGATAATCAATTTTATTCATGGCTTTAATCAGCCTGCGTGCATATTTTTCACTTTCATCCAGATCCTTACCTGCCACGACCACTTCAATAGGAGTAGATGCTCCCTGGCTCATAATTTTTTCAGTAAGTTCGATGGGTTCAAAAGATACTTCTACATCGGGAACTGCTTTTCGGACCGCTTTTCGAATCTGTTCTTTCAGTTCATCAAGAGATGCCATATGATACGTTTCGGCCAGATTTACCTGTAGAACCGCTTCATGAGGGCCAGCATTGAACACATAAAGGGCACTCGTTCCGTAACTGGATGGTGTTGTACCAACAAAAGCGGATGAGATTCCGATGTTTTGTTTTCCGTCTACAAGTTTTGCTATCTCTGCCAGCACCAGTTTGACGCGGTCTTCCATTCTTTCTACCCGTAAGCCCTGTGGGCCGACCAGACGTACCTGAAATTGTTTAGATCGGTCCTGGTGAGGCATCATATCTTGTCCTGTCCACATAAAACCTACACCTACTATCATCACACTCACAAGCAGATAAAGAATGATAACGGGCCTGCGTACCCTGATCATTTTGTTGAGCGTCGCGATATAACCATCCTTTATTTTGTCCATGAATCCAGGCGATTCGGATGCTGGCTGCTCATGCATGTTGTTTGCAGACAATGCATGATCCTGGTGATCTTTGAGCCACCAATTGCTTAGTATGGGAACAAGCGTTTGCGAGAGTACGTAAGAGATCAGAATCGAAAATCCGACAGCAAGTGATATGGGCAGAAACATCCCCCCTGGTATGCCGGCCATCAGGAAAGCTGGTGCAAATACAGCAATAATGGACAGTGTAATTAGAAGTAGCGGAAAAGCGAGCTCTCTGGAAGCGTCCCGGATGGCTTTGGCCTTGCTCTTACCCATTTCCAGATGCTGATGGATATTCTCGATCACAACCGTTGACTGATCCACCAGAATTCCGATAGCCAAAGCCAGACCGGACAGCGTCATCATATTGATCGTTTGGCCTGTCATTTGCAAAAGCAGTATGGCGGCAAGGATAGAGATCGGAATAGTGATAATCACGATCAGTGAACTGCGTAAATCCCTGAGAAATAAGAAGACCATCAGTCCTGTCAGCAACGCACCAAGTCCACCCTCTACAGCCAGCGAATGTACGGACTGCATCACATATACCGACTGATCAAATTCGTAGCTTAGTTTGACATCAGCGGGAATCAGGTTCTGCATTTCTGGAAGTTTGGCTTTCAGCGCATTGACCACATTCATTGTAGAAGCACCTGCCGTTTTTGTTACAGGTATGTACACAGCTCTTTTTCCGTTAACCAATGCATAGCCAACCGGTACGTCTGTGGCATCTTCCACTGTGGCTACATCCCGCATAAAGACAGTAGGGCCGACACCCTTTCTTAATGGAATACCCAGGAACTCCTCCACATTCTCAATGACCGTATTGCTAGGTGTTACAACCGTGTAATCGCCGATACGGATATTACCAGCCGGAGCAATTCTATTGTTTTCCACAACTGCCGAAACAATATCATCAGGCGTAAATTCGTAGCTTCTCATCTTTTCCGGATCCACCCTCACTACCACTGTTCTTTCGTTGCCTCCAAATGGAGAGGGCGCAGAAGCTCCCGGAATTTGTGAAAATAGCGGTCTGATACGTGTAGATGCCAGATCCTGCAGTTCACCCAAAGTCGCACGCTGGCTACTGAACACCAATTGTCCGACCGGAAGCGAGGATGCATCAAAACGCACCACAGTAGGAGGGACAGTTCCCGGCGGCATGTAATTCATAACCCGGTTGACCTGATTGGCCACTTCCCCGGATACCTGAGCCATGTTCGCATTTTCGTAAAAAGTACATTTGACCAGACACAAACCCTGGATATTCTTAACTTCTACATCCTTGATTCCGGATACATACAGCATCTGGTTTTGGTAGCGCGTTGCAACAAAACCTTCCATTTGCGCGGCTGTCATTCCTCCGTAAGGTTGTGCAATATAAATCGTGGGCAGGTTCAGGTTTGGAAATATATCAATAGGTATACGCAGCAAAGCAAGCACTGAAAAAATCAGCGTCGCTGCAATCGCCACCATAATGGTAACAGGCTTTTTAAGCGCGGTTTTAAGCATGAGAGACTTGTTAATTAGGTATTTGTTCCAGGAATAGATTCATATCTCCGTGAGCAGCCGCTTTCATCAGTAACGCTCTCCAGAGGTTATTGACCGAAACCAAATAATCTGTCTGAGCGTTATTGTACAGGTCGCCTACCTGCGTGAGCACCATGATGTTTTCAAGTCCGCTTTCGTACCGGGCATTAGACTGGGCAAGAGCCTGTGCAGCTGCTGCCACCTGAACCGGGGTTTGCTCGGCGGTTTGATAAGCCATGTCAAACTGTAATGCGGCATTTTTCTGACTGGTCGTGAGCTGTTGGCTGATTAACTTATAACTTTCTTTGATAGATACAGCTTGCTGCTGTTGCGAACGGTAGCGGTGGCGTGTTTCAAAATAACGGGTTGGGTGCCAGGTAAGCGTACCGCCAAGCATGTAATTATAAGCTCTGAACGGCAAGCCTTCTGTAATAGAGGAATTGATCGTGAAACTTTGGTCCGAGTTGATGCCTTGGGAGATGCCACTACCGCGCCCCCAAACTGAACCCATCAGTGAAAATGTTGGCATGTTGTTGAGTTTGATGAGCTTTGCAGTATTATTGGCAATATCCATTTCAAGTTGTTTAGGCTTCAGTCTGGGATGAGAGGCAAGGCCAACAGAATCCATGAGGGGTTGATAGGGAAGCTGCCTGTAAAAGTGCATGGTATCGATCCTGATTGTTTCACCAGGGCGACCAATAAGCTCAGACAAAACTACATGCTGCATCTGTGCCACATTGAGACTGTTCATGTATTGTATCCGCGCTTTGGTTGCTTCGACAGCGGCTACGGAACTATCAATTCCAGCTTTCAGCCCCGACACTGCGTTCGCGCTGGCAACAGTGAGAATATTCTGTGTACGCTGCACGTTTCGTTGCTGCAGCTGGGCGATTTTTTGAGTGTTCAAAGCCAGAAGATAGGCATCTATCACCCTAATCTGATGCTCAAAAATCTCCTGCTGCAGTAGTTGACGGGAATAAGACAGTTTACTTTGAGCAACAATTTTATCTGCTTTGAGCCTTCCAAAAGTAATGGCTTTCCAATCTACAGTGAGTGCTCCCAGGCTGGTCCATGCAGGTTTGCTGTCGAAATCAGTAAGTTTAATTCCGCCTGCAACCGGTACAGCCAGCCCGTCCACGCTGTAATAGGCCCCACGGACCTGATTTGATGTGGAAAACAGTGCCTGCGCCTGAAAACCAGCTTTGGGAAGATATGAAGCACGCACGGCACTTACGTCATTAGCTGCGGACTCAATCTGTGCAGCCCGGCTTTTAATCAGCGGATAATTGTTTTTTGCAAGATCCAGCGCTTCTTTCAGTGTGAATACGAGTGTATCCCGATGCTGCGCCTGAAGGCTTGGACGGCAAATACAGACCATGAATATGATCTGGTATAGAACGAAACGGAAATTTGGCATTCTTACATCTGTATTTATTCAAATTCAAAAGTAAGCCGCCACCGTTAAGGTCACATTAGCAGGAAATTAGATTAAATTTAATGCAGATTAAGAAGTTTTAATGTGTGTTAAAATTGAAGCAGATATGCTCATACTTCTCTGATCAAATCAAATGTAAGTGTCACGTTGGTTCCTTGTCCGGCAACGGATTTTATATCAAATGCTGCCCTGTGCAAACGGATGATTTTGTGAGCGAGTGTGAGTCCAATCCCAAATCCTGAAACATTACTGACATTGGAACCTCTTATAAGCGGCTGCAGTACCCGGTCAAGATCTTGGGTGGGAATGCCTATTCCATGATCGCTGATGATAAGCCTGATTTGCCTTTCAGTATTCATTTCAAGATGAACGCTGACAGGCTTTCCGTCAGAATACTTACAGCCATTATCTATAAGGTTGTCGATTGCCACTTTCAACAGTGTTTTTTCTCCTGATACCAAAAGCGCATCCGGTCGTTGACACACACCATCACTGATAGCAAGGAGAATCTGCTGGCCGGGCCAGGTAGCCTGAACAGCATCTATACTATCCATGACAGTTTCTATCAGATCAACCTGATGCGTGTGAATGAAGTCTTCCTCATTCTCCACACGGGCCAGTTGTAATAATCCGTTTGAAAGACTTACAAGCCGATCCAGTTCACTTGTAGCACTTTTGATACTGCCAACCAGCGATTCACGGTCTGTGTCGTACAAAATGGATGTTTGTAGTAATCCCTTCAATGTGGACATGGGCGTACGTAGCTCATGGGAAGCCTGCGATATAAATGCGCGCTGACTGGCGATAAGGCGCTCCTGTTGTTCGAGCAGGTCATTAAAGGCAAGTGCAAGCGTACCGATTTCATCTTTTGGATTGAAGTTTTTTAATCTGAAAGTCAGCGATGTCTGATTGAGGCCTTTGATCTGCTTCAGTAGTGCGTTGAGCGGCTGAAGTACTCTTGCAGCGAAGAAGTAAGCCAGCAGACCAATCAGCAGTACAAAAAACAAATTGCCATAAATGAATAAGTCTTTCAGTGAATGTAGCCGCCTGTGTCCTTCAAGATCATAGGCTGTTACCAATCCCACGTAAGGACGTTCGCCTTGTTTTTGCCCCGGGGCAAAGTAGGTTACAGCTCCGGCATCCTTGGGATAGTCGTGCCCGGCAGACTGGTAAGTGAAATGCAGTTTCCCCAGAGTTCGTATACTGTCAAGTAGTTCTTTCGCTGGATAAAAGTCAAACTTATCAGTGCTTTTGTACACCAGACTGTCATTGCCGGCAAAAATGAAATCGACCTGTTCGGGCAGTGTGCTGCTAATTCTGCCAATTACCTTTCCATCAGCAGACAAGAGTTGCTCGGTAGTAAAAGCTCTTGTTCTGAGACGATCTGTGATGGATTGCTTTCTATAGCTGATAAATGATATGTAAACATACACCGAAAAAAGCAGCAGCACGAAAGACACAAAAATGGTAAACCAGATAACAATTTTATGACGTATCAGCATTTTATCCTCTTAGCATATAACCCATTCCAACCACTGTATGCAGCAATTTTTTAGTATGGCCCACATCAATTTTTTTACGCAAATAATTAATGAATACATCGATAACATTGGTATTGGTATCAAACCGGATATCCCACACTCTTTCGGAGATGTCTACGCGACTGACAATTTTACCGGAGTTCTTCATCAGGTATTCCAGCAGGGCATATTCCCGTCCTGTCAGCTCTATTCGTTTACCATCCCTGGTCACCATTTTAGAACCTGTATCCATGATCAGATCATCGACCTGTATAACTGTATTAGCAGATAATGAACGATCTTTCCTTCTGGCCAAAGCGTTAATTCTCAGCACAAGTTCTCTAAATTCAAAAGGCTTTGCAAGGTAATCATCTGCCCCGGCGCCAAATCCGGTTTCTTTATCTATAATACTGTCAAGCGCTGTCAGAAGCATCACCAACTGGCCGGGATGTATGGTCTTGATCTCCTTACACAGATCGAAACCATTGATCTTGGGAAGATTAATATCTAAAATAACGACATCATACGAAGATGTATTGAACAACCGTAAACCAAGCATTCCATCATAGGCAATGTCAATCTCAAAACCCTCACTCTTAAGTCCCTTTTGAACAAACGAGGCCACATTTGGCTCGTCTTCCACATACAAAATTCTCATTTCACCCATTTTTTACCTAAACGCATTGCCTTGCATCCGAAAGTAAAGATAAGGCTTAAGAATTTGTTCGGGAAACATTTGATAGCCTGACGTTGCTTGTTTGCGACCTCGAAAGGCAATTTTCCTATTGGCATAAAGTCCCATTTTTAGGCGATTTAAATTATAATTTTTTGATAGATCAGGCGAAGCGAGGGTATATTTTGGTATAGGCTGACTCGCGGTAATTCGAAAGATGAGGACTACAGATACAAAGCAGAAGCTGGTATATAACAAGGTAGAATGGTTGAGAAATGAAAAGGATTGCTATCTCTGTGGTGTAATTATTGTATCGGATTCCAAGCAATCAAATCTTTAAAGTATGCCCGTTTCTGTGCTCACTATTGTACACTCCCGCCATGAGGCATTGTTTAATCTGATCCGGGGTTTGGAGTCAAATATTTCTTTGCCTGATGAACTGATCATCGTCCACATGAACGAAGTGGAGCTTAATTGTCATTCCGAACACTTTCCGATACATAGTTATTCTATTAACGCTGATGGGGCACTTCCGCTGGCAGAGGCGAGAAACAAGGCGGCTTTGAAAGCGAATCACCCGTTTCTGATATTTATTGACGTGGACTGTATCCCTTCAAAAGACCTGGTATTTCAATACAGCCACGCGATGGAGAATGAGGATAAGCTTTTTGCAGGACATGTGAAATATCTGCGTGAGGATGCAGCAGCTACGCCGGATTTTTTTGATGAGCTGGATGCATTGAGTTCTCCTGACCCGGTCAGAGCTCAGTTGACGGATCTGTCCTATGAACTATTCTGGTCGCTTAACTTTGGTTGTAGCAAAGAAGTTTTCGCTCAGATCGGAGGCTTTGATACCCGTTTTAAGGGGTATGGTGCTGAGGATACAGATTTTTCCTTTTCGGCAAGAAAGCACAGCGTAGCTCTTGAATTTCTGGATTGCCTGGTGTATCACCAGCATCACGCCAGCTTTGATCCACCTTTAAATCACTTTGAAGACATCATTTTAAACGCAGAAACCTTCTTTACCAAATGGGGTGTTTGGCCGATGCAAGGTTGGCTGAGAAAATTTGATTCTTTAGGTTTGATTAAACAGCATGAGCAGCATATTGAAATGCTAAGACTTCCTACAGAAAGGGAGATACAATCAAGTTTGAAGAAGTAATCTCAGGCTATCGTGAAATTCTGCAACCACGTAGTAGAGAGCTGTTCAGCTATTTGGATGAGTGCACCAGGATTCATTACATGAGACCATCTGTCTTGGGGTAAAGCGCGTGCCTTTTCAATTAATATATCCCACTTGCAATTTGCAAGCTCAAGATGGCTTACGACAATGCACATAGTATTCCTGGCCAGCAGATCGCCTTTGCACACCTGTTCATCAAACGGTCTTGGTTCAGTAATACAGATGAATTTTTTATTCAGGTCCGCCATTTCCATTATTGTGTTGTGCCCGGCATTTCCTATGATAAGTTCACAAGCTGTAAGGATTTGAAATGGGTCAGATATAAGTCGGTGCAGCATCACATTTTCAGGCAAAGAAATATCCGAAACTGCTGGTTGTGTCAGTCCCATCACCTCAAATCTGCAATCAGGACATTGAAGTGCGATCTGCCTGACGGTTTCGTAGTTCAAAGACGTGCCTCCTGATCCGATCAATATGCCTATCCGGTTCGGGATAGGTATGCCAGATTCACTTTTCCGTTGCGAATACCGTGAAAAACCGCCCGAGTAAAAAGTTTTCGCTTCCACCCAATCTTCCTTTGATCTATCCATTAAACTTGCCGGGGATGGAGCGATCAGCAGTTGCGCACATTCGTATGCATGCAAATGAGCCTGATCATTTCTGTTTCCATTTTGTCTGATCACCACGGTTGGAAAGCCTGCAAGCGTGGCCAGCAATGTAATTTCAACGGAAACATCAACAATAAGCAGCACCGGGGATATAGCCCGCAGTACGTTGATAAGCATGGAGGATCTTTCTGCAAGACCTCTTATATTTAGTGGCGAATAATGCAGAAATCCTATATGCTGGTTTTTGGCAAAGAGATCTTCCGGCTTTGCTGTATCCATTGGAAGGTGGAAACGTGCAATGTCAGGTGGTATCAGTTCATGATAAGATCGAAGGTTACTTCCTAAAAAACTGACTGAGCCCTTCGGAAGATGCGCAGCAATAGCCAGCGCACGCATCAGATGCCCCGATCCATGGTGATGGACATAAAACGCGAAATTAGGCTGCATCGGATTCTATCTGCGGGATTGTCTGATTGAGAACAGCATCCAATAATACCTTCTCATATGCCTGTGTCATTAATTCCACATCAAAGTATTTCTCAGCCCTTTGCCGGCATGCATGGCGACTCAGTGTAGCAGCACGATGAATATGCTGCGCCAGATCATGCGCATCATCAGTCATCGACAGACTGGCCGTTCTTTCACATAACAGATCAGGCAGTGCCCCCCGGGATATTCCGGCCACTGGTGTTCCGCAAGCCAGCGACTCTGCAACAACGAGTCCGAACGGTTCATCCCAGCAGGGAGTGATCAGGCTGAGCTCTGCATTCCCAATCAGCTCATTCAACTGATCATTGGTGCAATGTCCGACCATTTCTATATTATCATCCAGTAGTGGCAGGATAAATTGTTGGTAATAAAATTCGTCGCTTACATCTCCGGCAACTTTCATTTTTTTACCTGCTATTTTAGCGGCGTGAATAGCAATATGCAGCCCCTTGTCGGGATGTATTCTCCCAAACCACATAATGTACGAACCATCATTGCCTCCATAATATTGCCACCGCGTCAGATCAATACCATTGGATATCACTTCGCAGTTAGGAGCGTATTCACGCCAGTTTTTTGCATTTGAGTCAGATACCGTCACATATTTGATTTTTCCGGCTGTTTGTTCACGACGGATAGCATTTTTTAGCTCGAAAATGGGTGGTGTGTGCAGTACTGTAACCATCGGGGATTTTACTACCGAGGCCATCATAATCGGAACATAGTTGAGACTGTTATTAAAAATTACATCCAGCTCATCATTATCTATATGCTGCATCAATTCCACATAGGCATGATGCGTCGAGATAAATTCTGTGCTCAGATCACGGGAAGTGAATTTGGAGGAGATTACCGGATGGTACTCATGTTCGGGTAATATGGGTCTCACATTCAGAATGGGGTCGGATCCCGGGCAACCATATAGGATAACATCATGTCCGCGGGCCACCAGACGTTGCGTGATGTCATAGGTGAATGCTTCCAAACCTCCTTTGAAAGGTTTACTGATCGGAAATTTCAGGTGTGCTATAATTCCAATTTTCATGTTTTTTCCAGATGTTAGCTTTTTTGAGATGACCTCCAAATGATAAGGCTGCACACGTAAATAAAAAGTTGTGCCGTGCAATGGCGTGGACGCATCACTCCACCATCATTTATAAAAAAATGTATTTCAGTCTTTGTTCCGGCAGTCATTAAGCTCCTACCAACCAAGTCCACGTCAGGGATATACGTTAAAATTTGGAGTCAAGTAGTTTATCCTGTGCACTTTCAGGATGAGGGAATGCGTTTCGAGCGGTAAATAGGGCAACTACTAATTCAAATAGCCCTAAAATCAGGTGTGGCAGGTATATCACGTCCGAAAAGCCAATTATCCAGGGTGATGCAGCTAAAAACAGGCCGGTTATGATATCCAGATTCAAATGGGTAGATATTGAAAATTCCCGAACGAGTCCGCCTTCGTAGTCAGTGAATATTGACAAGATCAGTATCATTCCCCCCACCGCCATAAGTGTCCAGACGGCAGTCGCAGAATCCTGAGAATTTAATAATGCGGGTGCGGACAGGAAGGTAATTCCTGTAATATAGTCGAGGTAACTGTGGATTTTTGTACTGATCATTTTCATAGCTTATAAGTTTTAGGACCCGTAACAATTTACAGATCGGCGCCCACGTAAAAAATGTATGCCAGTATTATAGTTTCTGCAGCTTGTGAGGGATTACTACAGGTCTACAATTGCCAATGCGAAATGATCAAATGGTCCTGCATTTGGTAAATGCTGAAGAGTCTGGAAAACTCGGTAGCAGATGCATGGGGCATTTCATGGCAAAGAGAAGTGACCTGCAAATATTGATCAACAAAAACGTAATCATTACAAGAGGCCATGGTATCGATATGAATTGAAAAGTGTACATGCTTTTTGAGGATACGCAGATAGGTGGCCACGCCATTTATATTTCTTAAAGTGGCAAAAGGCATGGAGTAATCAATAAACATTGGGTGAAGAAAGAAACACAAATCACCTGTGGATTCGCTATTCCATATGGCAGACAGGTATTCTCTGACCACGGATTCATTGCGTACAGAATCATGCGTTAAATCATCTTGATTACTAAACATAGGCAAGGGCAAATCAATAACGATGAAGCGTGAATGAGAGGACGAGTATTTATGTACATATACAGGTATAAAAGCTGCCGGAAAGGTCCGGCAACTTTTACTCACTACTTATTACTCAATTATTTTCACCCGGTATTTAATGTCGGTAAGGTCACATATACTTCACCCTGATTTGCACATTGTTACCTTCGCTTTTAATCTGGGTTTTAAAGTCGTCGAATGTTGGTTTCTTTAATTTTTCAAGGAAGAAATCAGAAAAGCCGAATCCCTCCTTGGGCATTCCAACGAAGCTCTTTTCCAACTTACCGTCATTGTTTTCATCATCGAGCAGTGTAATGCCATAAGTACCTGCAGTCAGATCTATATGGACGGTCATCTCACCATTTTTGAGCGTTTTTTTGTCAAAAGAATATGTTTTAAAGGCTTGTTCCTTATCAAACCCGGACTGATCCTTAAAAACTTTCACGATGATCTTGCCTTTTGCGGAGCGCACGCCTGAAATATGAATCTGCGTGTTTTCAGCATGGGTAGACGCTATGCATATGCAGATGAACAGAAGTAGTGGGATTAAGATGTTATTTTTCACGGCTCATGTTTGATACTGCTTATTTCTAAAATTTGTTGATCAAGTGCTGGTCCTGAAATCGTAGTAACTTCAGGACCGGTTATTGGTAAGTTAGTTTTTCACGAATGGTATAGCCCAGAAAATACTAGCCTGAATAACACTATTTCTGAAATCCGGATTAATGTTACCAGCAGAAAAATCTCCTACCTTACTTAAACCGGCAATGTAACGCACACCTACTCCAAGTCCGACATTGGAATGGAAACCAATTCCACCAGCAGCTGCAAGGTCAAGACTTTTAGCGAAATTGTTAATCGTTTGATCAGGTATGTTGGATGATGTACGGAAGCCAACCTGTGGACCCAACTCCAGATAGAATCCTCCTCTGGTTTTAAATTTAAGCATCACAGGTACGGTCAGGTAGCTGATTTTGAAATCATTCTTTTGTCCGGCAGTACTTACTTTCGCACCCTGGGTAGAGAAAAGCACTTCAGGTTGAATAGAGAATACTTCTCCAAATCCGTAATTTACTACTCCACCAATATGGTATCCGACAAGCGCATCTGAGTCGATATTCCCACCCGTATAGTTGCTTACGTTAATACCGGCTTTGGGTCCGATGCTGAATGACTGAGAGAATGCTGATACACTGGCAACCAGCATAAGACAGGTAATGATTAACTTTTTCATAACAATTGGTTTTAGTTTTAAACAAAATTCAACTATTAAGAAAAATTATTCCAGCCCTTTAAGGCTTAAACGGACAAATTCCGGGGTGAAAAGTCAGCAGGTAGGGATCTGGGCAAAGAGGAGGAGGCAAAGGGAATTACAGCATTTTTCTATGGTGCTTTACCTGTTAAGACAAGCTGTATAGCGCCGTAATACTACAAGTTACTGTCACTTCAAACAACTACTGTGAAGTGCGGTAAGTCTATCCCATTCAAAAGAAAGCGGAGCTTCTAAGCATTCCCTTCCAGCCATTCCAGAAATGATGAAATCTTTTCTTTGCTAACGGTGATAACTGGCTCGAAAGGAATATTGAGTCCGATAGAGACCTTTCTGCCGAAGTACTGCTCAGCGCTCTGAACCGCATTTCGGTTTATGATAAACTGGCGGTTAGCACGAAAAAAATCAGGGCCTGTCAGCTGTTGTACTTCGTCAAGCGTCTTGCTGATCGTATACGTTTTTTTGTCAAAAGTGTGCAGGTGTGTTAATTCATGCTTGATATAGAAAACAGCAATTTCTTCCGTCTTCACCGGGATAATTTTCTCGCGATGATGTACTAATACAGATGTTGCCCGGGTAGGATTTTTCTGCTGAATCAGCTGCAGAAGACTATTGAGGGAATTGTCAGATGGAGCGGCATTACGGAGCATTTTGTATTTGTCTAATGCCTGCTGAATTTCCTGCTCTTTGAAAGGTTTCAATATGTAGTCAATCCCATTGGTTTTAAAGGCACTGATCGCGTACTCATCAAATGCTGTGCAAAAAATGATAGGGACTTTGACGTCAACTTGACTGAAAATTTCGAAACTTAGTCCATCTCCAAGTTGTATATCACTGAATATGAGATCCGGTTGAGTGGACTGGGCAAAATACCCAACCGCCTCCTGAACAGAACTGAGCGTTGCCATCAGATTGGCATCTGGCGCAAGCTGTAAAATCATATCTGCAAGGTCCTCGGCTGTCAGCCTCTCGTCTTCAATGATGACTATATTCATGGTCAAGAATTTTGATACTTACTGAAAAGAATGATTCATCAGTTTTAATAACAATGTTGTCTCCGGACAATATCCTGTAACGTTCCCTCAGGTTTGCCAGTCCGCTTCCCGTGGAAGTTTCCATCATCTTTTTCGGCCTGAAATTGTTGCGTACAACCAAACAATCATCCTGTCGGGAGATGGTGATTGTGAGGGGGTGTAGTGTTGTAAGTTCGTTATGCTTGATTGCATTTTCGAGCAATGGCTGTAAAGAAAAGAAAGGCAGGTATTGATCCGAATCAATTGCTGTTACTTCCTGGCCTACCTGGTAATCGAGGGCTGTTCCAAATCTGATCCGCTGCATTTCCATGTAGTCTTCGCAAAGTTTCAATTCCTCGCTGACTGTGGCCAGACCAGAACTGTTTCTACTGATAGAAGCCCTGAGAAAGTCAGATAACCGGATCAGGTAGGCGTCGGCAGTTTGCGGGTATTTTTTGATCAGAGACCTCAATACATTGAGTGCATTGAATAAGAAATGAGGCTGAATTTGTTGGCGTAGCAATTGATTTATCGTGTCGGTATTTACAGATTTTAGCCTGAGTAATTCCAGTTCGATTCTGCTTTTTTCGTATTGACTCAGCACAAAACTCTGAATCAGAAAAATGAAAAGATACAGCATCAGACTCACATAAGGCATATAGGCATATACCCGCCATCCGGTCAGGTTTCGCCAGTGGTCATTTGCCGCATTAGCTACCAGAATTCCTCTTTGACGAAGCGAGTATTCAATGTAATGGCAGATGACGACAAACACAATCGTACACAAGTAGCCGGTGATAAAAGTCTTTCTGTCAAGAAGTCCCTTTGCTGAATTCTGTTTCTTATGGTAAAAAATAAGAATGGCTATATTGGAAAAGAATACGGCTGTAAAAAGGCCCAGCGAGATGATGGCCCGGAATATACTTGAAGCCAGATCGTCTGAATTGTTATTACCAATGATCAGTGATGCGACAAGCAGTAGCAGCATCATTTTGCCGCTCTGGCGGATCAGGTGTTTAACGGGCAGGGTTTGTTGCATGCTAATCAATCTTCATTTTTAAACTCGGGCTCGATTTATTAAGTTACCGGAGATTATTCTTTAAGCTTATCCTGAACAATTTCATAGGGAGTATCCGTCGGTTGCCCTGACTGCCAGCCTTCACGCGTTCCAGCCGAGGTAAATAGTTTGCTGAACCTCTTGATGATCAGCGCCAATCCTATGAAAAGTATTCCAATAATCATTAAGCCTATACCTGTGAACAAAACTATTGAGACGCCTATGATCTCCGGATTGGTGGCAAGCATAACCGCCGAAATGATTCCTGCAATACTCAGTATAGCAAGCATATACCAATTGGCAATACCCCGTGATTTGATGCCGAATGAAAAAAACAAACCCTGAACCGATCTGACCGCTAACTGAATGGCGAGAAGCAGGGCGATCAGGGTGGTAGCAGAGCCCGGATTAAAAAGGAAATAAATACCTGAGGCAACTATAAAAATGGCTCCTGCTATGTGCAGTGTCCTGTTTGGAAGGTTGGTTCTGGTATAGTAGAACAGCTCAGCAGCAGCACTTACTATAATAAAAAGGCTGATCGATGTAACAACGATGGTCGTTACAGCTTCAGGCGCCGAGAATACGTACAGGCCCAACAAAACAAATAAAACCCCTACGATCAGGGGTATGTACCAATACTTGAGAAGTGAGTTTTTTGCGTTTAGTATCGTCTTCATATTGCAATTTTTTGAACCGTAGTTAGTCTGGCGGGCATTAGTCCGCCAGACTAACTACAGCATTTACATATCAATATTCCAACACTTCCTTATGCTCATAAGGTTCAGCAGCGAGCTCATCTACGGGCAGCGGCGGGGTATTCCAGCCAAAGCGATCCATGATGTTGTCAAATATCTGATAGATAACCGGCACGACGATCAGCGTCAGGAAAAGCGAACTCATCAAACCACCGATGATCACCCACGCCAGCCCGTTTTTAAGCTCGGCACCAGCGCCACTGGCCATAGCAATCGGTAACATACCAATCACCATTGCAATGGTTGTCATCAGGATCGGACGCAAACGTGCACGGTTGGCAAGAAACAGTGCCTCATACGTTTGCTTTCCTTCTGCTTTAAGCTGATTGGTAAAGTCAACCAAAATGATCGCATTTTTTGCAACAAGCCCAATGAGCATGATGATACCCAGCAACGTGAAGATATTAAGTGTATTGTTGGTCAGGGCTAAGGCGAGCAAAGCACCGATAATACAAAGCGGAATGGAGAAAAGAACTACCAATGGGTAAGCAAAACTGTTGTAGAGACCAACCATGATAAAATACACCAGTAGAATTGACACAACAAGTGCAACCGCAAGCGAACCGAACCCTTCGGACTGGCTTTCCATATCACCACCCCAAATGTAGCTCACTCCGGCAGGCTTGGGTATATCTTTAATGGCTGTCTCCAGGTCTGCTACCACCTCGCTGGCAGAGCGTCCAATGGCCTGCGACTGTACTTTCACCGAGGTGTTTTTGTCTCTTCTTTCCAATTGACTTGGTCCGGAGCTTTCACTGATCAATGCAAATTGAGATAGCTTTACCAGTTCGCCGCGTGAATTGGTGAACTGAATGTTGCTCACATCATTTACATTCTTTCTGTCATAGTCGTCAAAGCGTACATTGATATCATATTCATATTGTCCCTGACGGAATTTGCCGTCTGTATTACCGTTGAAGGCAAGTTGCATCGTTGCTCCGACAGTCTGCAGGTTCAGGCCAAGTGCCGTCATTTTATCCCGATCCACCTGTACTGAGATTTCCGGATTTCCTGATTCTGCCGACAGCTTTGCTTCCACGGCACCTGAAATGCCGCGTAACTTTGCCAATACTTTGTCAGAATAGGCTGTTACACTGTCCAGGTCAGAACCCGTCACGATCATTTCAACAGGAGCACGCTGGGCCATTCCCAATATGTTAACAGGCAATGTTTTTACTTTTGCTCCGGTCAGTTCTCTTTCCAGCTCCTGCTTTACTTTGGCTGCAAATATATCAGAAGATTCATCTCTGTCTTTTTTGTCAACCAATTGTACGGTGATCTCAGACTGATAAGTAGGAGAGAGTGTGGCTATACCACCAGAGCTGGATTGCCCCACTGTGGTGATGATCTTGGTAACTTCTTTCTTTGTCGACAGGTAGTCTTCCGCTTTTCTTGTCAGTTGATTGGTCTGCTTAATAGATACATCTTTGGGCAATTCAATCTGTACAAGAAACTCACCGCGGTCGCCCATGGGCATAAATTCAGCGTTAATAAACTTGTTGGTGATCAGCGTAAAGGAACTGAAAAGCAGTACGGTTATCAGCGCAAGGGTAACAATTTTATGTGAAAGGCACCATTTCAGCAGTCCGGCTACCCAGCCGGTAAATGCTTCGATTTGTCGTTCAAACCAAAGAATGAAACGGCCATAAGCGTTTTTATTGGTCATGTGTTCCAGCTTTCCAAAACGTGATGTCATCAAAGGAACAAGTGTGAAAGAAGTAAGCAAACTCAAAAGTACTGCAATGACTACCACCAGGCAGAATTCTCTCAGAATAAGCGCGACCATACTACTGCTCAGGGAAATCGGCAGGAACACCACTACGATTACCAGTGTGATAGAAATAACGGTAAATCCAATTTCTTTCGCTCCGTCAATAGAGGCACGAACCCGGTTTTTACCCATTTCCATGTGTCGGTATATATTTTCAATGACCACAATAGCGTCATCGACCAGAATACCGACCACCAGAGAAAGTGCGATCAGTGACATCAGGTTCAAGGAGAAATTCATCAGGTACATGCCTATAAATGTCGCGATCAGAGAGGCGGGAATGGCAATCATTACAATCATGGCATTACGTAGACTATGCAAAAACAGGAGCATGATCACCGCAACCAGTACAATCGCCAGTACCAAGTCAAAGACTACCGCATCGGCTGATTCGAGGGTATATTCAGAACTGTCGCTGGCAATAGCGATATTGAGCCCTGCATTTTTATATTCCTGATGTAATTGCACCAATATATTCTTTACCGCCTTGCTTACTTCCACTGCATTGGCGTCTGATTGCTTGATGATCTGAACAGTCAGTGCACTTTGGCGGTCTACACGCGCGATTTTCTCTACATCCTTTTGAACGTCCTGTACATCAGCAATCTCAGTAAGACGGATCTGAGCTCCCTCTTCACTCGTAGCAACGATCAGATTTCGCAGCTCATCTACCGATTTGTATTTACCAGCCAGACGAACCAGGATATCCTGATTTCTTGATTTTACACTACCGGTTGGAAAATCAAGGTTGGAAGCCATAATAGCCTGTTGAACCTGAGAGATCGAGAGTCCATAAGCCTGCAATTTGGCTGAATTTACATTGACCTGGATTTCACGTTCCTGACCTCCGACAAGATTTACCTGCGCTACACCATTGATACGGGAAAGTACAGGTTGAATACGCTTATCCATCAAATCAAAGAAAGATGCATCGTCCATTTTGGCAGTGGCAGCCATGGTGATGATGGGCAAATCATCCAGTGAAAATTTGTTCAATGATGGTGTTTCGGCGTCATCGGGCAGTTCTGATAGCACAGCATTTACCTTTCGCTGTGCATCGTTCAGTGCTAAATCGACATCCGCATTGTCGGTCAGCGTGATGACAATAGAAGAAAGACTTTCGTATGATGTTGCTTCGAGTTTTTTGATGTTTTCCATCGTTGCAACAGCATCTTCCAGTTTTTTAGTTACCGTGTTTTCCACCTCTCCGGGAGATGCCCCGGGATAGACCGTGTTGATGGACACCACACCCGGAGAGAATTTAGGGAGCAGCTCATAATTGAGCGCGAAGTAACTGATCAAACCAAACAGGGTCAACGCAATGAATACGATGATGACCAGCGTGGGGCGCTTTATGGATATATTGGCTAAAAGCATATGATTCTTTTTTATACAGGTAAGATGCCTTCGCGAATGGAAGGAGAGACTTTACCCTTGGTTAGTTTTTCTGTACTACTACGGTCGCACCGTCAACAAGATTGATTTGTCCGGAGGTAATAACCGACTCGCCTTCTGTAAGACCAGACAAAACCACCACCGATTCACCAAGAATAGGCCCAGGGGTTACCGTTTTAAGCTTGGCCTTATTGCCTGCTTCCAGTACATATACCTGATTGGAATTTACACTGCCCACAAATGCACCGCGCGGCACTACAATAGCCTCTCCCTGTTTTTGCGATTTGAAAATTGCACTCGCATACATACCTGCGCGTATTTTGTTATTTCGATCGTTGTCTACCTTGATTTCCAGCGGGAAGTTCAACGCGCCGTCAGCACGTGCAGCGATGAAAGAAATTCTTCCCGAGAAGGTATCTTCGGGAAACACCGGAACTTTGATGTCCACTTTATCACCATTTTTCAACTGCACCACCTGGCTTTCATTCACTGCTACAGTCAGCTTTAGCTGTGATACATCTACAATATCAAACAGTGCTGTGCCTGCTGACAGGTAGGTTCCTATTTCAATATATCTCTTGTTGATCGTACCGGAAATCGGTGCTTTCACATGCGCGTCACTGATTCTTCTCTTTGCCTGCTGCACCTTGTTATCCGCATTTCTGAGCTGCAAATTAATATCGTCCAGCTGTGACTGAGTTACGCCTCCTGTTTTGAAGGAGCTCTCATAACGCTGCTGATCCGTTTTTAATTTTTGATAGGAGTCTTCTGCATTTTGCAGATCAAGCGAAAGAAATTTATCATCAATCGTAGCAAGGATTTGTCCTTTACTCACGCGGTCACCTTCTTTAACTTTGATGCTTGTAATAACCCCGCTGGTTTCGGCTGTCAGTTTCAGATCCTGATTAGGTACGAAATTCCCGTTAGAGTTAAAGTCTGTATCAAGCTCTTTCTTTTGCACTTTAACTAATTTGACAGAAGCCGCACCGCTTCCTTTGTTAACGACCTCAATTTTTTCCTGATTCTTCTTTTTGTTATTGCTCAGGACAAATCCGATCAGTACTCCTGCAGTAACAATTACGACGATGGTTATAATAATTTTTTTCATTGCTGTGTTTATGTTAGAATGCGCTATGGCACTGATGGCCTTATTTATTGATGAGTGATTTAATTTCTCCCCTCGACTTGATGAGTTCTATTTCAGCCACTTTGTAGTTCAGTAGCGCTTCGTTATAACTGTTCTGTGCAGTAACCAGCTCCGACTCTGCATCAAGCAGATCTGTAAGGGTAGCCAACCCATTTTTATAGTTATTCTGTGTACTTTCAAAAACTTCCTGCGCCAGTTCCTGGTTGACTTTCTGTGCATGTATTGCTTCCAAGCCATAGGAAAGCTGTTTTTGTGCATTGTTATAATTCAGATGCAGATTGTTATTGGTTTTGCGGATGTCTTCATTTCCTTTCATGATGTCAAATTCGGTTTGTTTTCTTCTTGCCCGCCTGGAGTAACCATCAAACACAGGTATTTTAAGGTTCAGACTTACTGCTGACGCATCGAAGTTAAGCGCGTTGCCCGTGTAAAGATTGAACCTGTTGCTTTGCGTATTGTAGGTATAATTCCCACTGATAGAAAGAGTGGGATAGGCTTCTGCCATGATCGCCTGGCGCTGGAAATCCAGCAGCTCCTGCTGTTTGTTAAGTACCTGATAGGAGAGTAGTACACGCGGATCGAACGGCTCGTTGCTCACAGGAGGGCCGGTCGGTAGTTCTGTATTTTCGATGGTCTGGTCAACAAGGATAATTTCTGTATCAATAGGCATCCCCATATAATACTTCAGCATGTTTTCCTGTTGCGAAATCGCATTCACCAATTCCAGACGCTGCGTTTTTACATTGCTTTTGTTTACCAGTACCCGATCCAGGTCAATTTTCTTTGCAAGACCGTTTTTATATTGTCCGCGAATAATTTTTTCAAGCTGATCGATGCGTTCAATATTGGCATCCACCACTTTGATTTTTTCGCGGGTGATGACGGTCTGATAGAAATTGGCTGCTACCTGCTGCATCACATTTTCTTCGCTGAGCTTTGCCGACAGTTCGTAAAACGCTACGCTGCTTCTGGCTGCTTTAAGTCCGGTAAACACCTGTTTGTTAAATATCTGCTGGCTGAATTGAACCTGCGACATAGCACTCCAGGTTTGCCCGGCCTTGATGGCGATGAACTCACCAGGAGCTCCTCCAAAAGCCTGGGCAGGCAATACAAATTGCTGTACCAGAATGTTTCCTGTTACTGAGCTGTTTATGTCCACTTTGGGAAGGGCACCCGCTTTGGTTTCCACCACCCTCTGGCCTACCGTTTCGATATCAATCCTGGCCTGCTTAATCACCTCACTGTTTGCCAGTGCATATTCCAGCGCATTCTGAAGCGTGACGCTTGTTTGCGCCCTGGAACTGCCCGCCAAAAGCGAAGAGCACAGCAGAATAGCAAAAAATTTAAATTGCATCATCTTTGGTTTTTTAATTTTGATGATACAAAACTCAGAATACAGGATGCGTATCGGAAGGGTCAAATAGTTGAAACGGACAAATCAGAGGGTGAATAGTCAGTGTCGTTTCAGGTGCCGGTTTGGCTGTTTCGGGGCCTGCATTCTTTTACCGATGAGAGCTTTGATGTACTTTTGCATTTCACCACAGGTAGGGAATCCACTACTTTTTAGTAAATCCAAAACCTGAGGTAAGGGATATTATAATTCATCAACACCAATTTATGAAGTCAGTTTTATACAGGCACACAGGTCTGTTTTTAATCGTTTCTTTGATTTCTTCTCCTCTTAAAGCGCAGATATATCCGCGTTATGCCGTAAAAAAAGATACAACGCAGCAAACTGTACCTGGCAGAAAGCCATTATTGATTTTTCAGATAGAAAATGAGAATGGAGGCATGATTCCCAATAATGCTCAGGTAAAGGAAGACTTTAATGACATCTATTACAATGGGATTAATCTGAGAGTGGGTTGGCAAACCAGAACCGGCGGAGATCCATACCATGAGCGATATAGTTTCCCGGTATATGGGATGGGACTATATAGCAGTACTTTTCATAAGCCTGAAATAGGAACACCTGTTGCTCTTTATGGATTTGTAGCTATACCAATCAAGCCTGCAAGATTTAGCCGTTGGGACTTTAATTACCGGATCTCGCTGGGGATTGCTTCCGATTTCCGGCCATTTGATGAGCAGGAAAACCCGTTGAATATCATGTTGGGTACCAAGCGGAATGTATATATTGACCTGGGTGCACAGGCTAACTACAGATTGGGCAAACACCTGCAGTTAGGTGCCGGACTTGCCTTTAAGCATTTTTCCAATGGTTCTATGAAACAACCCAATAAGGGGATTAATCTGATTCCTACTACACTGTCTGTTACCTACTTTCCAAAAGTTGAAGGTGATATTTTTAAAAAATTGAAGCCGGATCAGTTTGAGAATTCCTTTATGCTGCATACCAATTACGCAGCCGGAGTAAAACAGCTGGATCCTAAAAATAAAAAACGATATTTTAAGTCCACGCTGGGTGTCTATGCAAGTCGCTCATTGGGAGCCAAATGGAGGTTGGGTGCAGGAGGAGATTTGTTTTATTCGGCGTCCGGAAATGATGAACTCGTTGCTGGCACTCGTGCCGGTGAGACCGGTGCGCTGCTATCCGGTGGGCCTGCCCTGTATTTTGATCATGTATTAACTTCAAGGCTATACCTGAACGGCAACGTAGGTTACTATCTTCACAGAAATGATTTCAACGGTGAAGTGAGTCCTATGTTTCTTCGAATAGGTGTACGTTACAAGGTGTTGCAAGAACTGTATGCAGGCGTGTCCATCAAAGCACACGCAGGAAAGGCGGACTATATCGAGTGGACATTGGGTTACTCAATGGCTAAGATCAAATGGTGAAATACAGCAGGTTCAGATAGGGCAGGGTACAATCAAAACTTTACTACTGAACGCTGTTTGGCATGACAAAAAAGGATGGTCCAGTGCTCCGTTTCGGCCTGTGTTTGCCACTGAGTTCGCAGTTCCATGGATTTGCGGCCATCAAAATCATTTTTATAGTTGAAGTTATTGGTCAGATAACTGTACTGTGGCAGCTCATCAGCGCCATAAAAAATGATCCCATCTTTCTCTTTAATGGTAATGGTCTGGTGATACGGCGTATGACCTGAGCTCACCTGATAACTTACCTGCTCTGTAATTTGTCCATGGTCATCTTGGAGTGATACAACCTGCGGATGATCGGCTAATAGTGCGAGCGTAGGTTGATGGTAGGATGGATTGCCGGTTTGTTGTCTGGCGAAATCCATTTCCCGCTTTTGCACATAATAGGTTGCATTTGGAAATGCAAGTTCTCCGGAACCATCAGTTCCTTCTATTGCACAGCCGCCTGTATGATCTTTGTGAAGATGGGAAAGAACCACATGCGTAATCTGGGTGTTTGTGATGCCTTCCTTTTTCAAGGATTGCAGAATTTGGAGTTCCCCATTCTTCTCAAATCCCAACCCTGTATCCAATAATATATATGCATCTCCGATATTTACCAGAAATGGCGTAACGCCTACCAGCACGCCCTGTGACGGTTGGCCTTTCGACGGATCGCCGCCCGACCTATTTTCGGTCTGATTGTCGTAAGCAACAAAGATTTTACTTCTGTCGACAGTGAATAGTCCTTCGGACAGGGCTGTGATTTTCATTTTGGTTGTTTGAGATAACTGAAATCAGATCGGAAGAACGCAAAAGTAGTTTCCTACGCCCAATTTGCAAAGCAAAACTTACCTTAATGAGCAGTATAAGTAGTACGTAGAAGATGACTGGTAATTGCACTATTAGAAGTACTGCTCAGGTTTGGAATATCTTGTAAAGTGATTTTTTAAGAAAAATATTGTTCTGTAAAAAAATAATACGACATTTGCCTATCGGATAAGTAGATTAATGTAAAATTATAACCCTGACCCACCATGATATTCCCACCAATTCAAACAAGTTGTTGAAAATCAGGTAAAGTTTTTGACTGAATTTGAGTCCGTCCGAAAAGGCGGATACGGCTTTTCTATGCCTATATATTTATAAAAAATTCTCGCTACTCTTATTATTAATTCCAATTTTACCTCCGTGTAAAGCGTCGGGGGGTGACACATCAATATGAAAAAACAACTATTAATCCCGGTCATGATAACTCCTGCCAGGCGCTACGGCTCAAGCAAATTTTTTCTTGCCGCACTTGCCTGCTCAATTGGCTCTGTGCCATTTTTCTCACCAGCACATGCCGAAAAAACAGTTGCTATAACTGAGCATCGCTCTTATTTTAATCGTGGAATTTCTGGCACTATTAGCTTGCTGCGGGATGCAGAACAGGAAATTGCAGGTAAGGTAACAGACGATAAAGGTGAAGGTTTGCCTGGTGTTAATATCTTGGTGAAGGGAACACAAACAGGGTTTCAGACCGATGAACAAGGTAATTATAAGATACGTGTAACTCAGACTTCAGGGTCACTGGTGTTTACGTTTATCGGATACGTGAGTCAGGAAGTGAAATTTGGTGCTGATTCCGGAGAAATCAATGTGAAGCTGGCAGTTGACACAAGACAACTCAATGAACTTATTGTAACAGGTTACACAAGTGAAAGTAGGAAATCATTCACCGGGTCTGTTTCGAAGATCAACGCCAATCAGCTCGAAAACAGACCTGCGCAAAGTCTCGACCAACTATTGGGAGGACAGGCGGCAGGTGTCAATATAGTTCAACCGAGCGGCACGCTCAATAGCACTCCCGTTTTCAGAATCAGGGGAATCAATTCCATTACATCCTCGGTGTATCCTTTGTTTATCGTAGATGGAGTTACCGTTTTCACCGGCTCAGCGGGTGGAGCTGTTGGCAATAACCCTTTGGCGGATATCAATCCAAGTGATATTGAATCAATAGATGTACTGAAAGATGCGTCAGCAACGGCTATCTACGGTTCCCGCGCAGCAAACGGGGTAGTGGTGATCACGACCAAGAAGGGTAAAAGAGGCGGTACGAAAGTGACCTATGACGGTTGGCTGAGTTTCAGTACTCCTTTCAATTTGCCGGAAATGCTCAATGCGCAGGATTACGTAACAATAAAAAATGAAGCAAGGGTGAATGCCGGTCTCGCGCCAGGCTTTGTGCTGGGGACGAATCCGGATGGCAGTGCGATCAGTACCGACTGGTATGATGTTGCCTACCAGACAGCGGTTTCACATAACCACAATGTGAGTTTTTCAGGAGCTACAGAACAAACCTCATACTTTGCAGCGGTCAATTACTCCGATCAGAACGGAATTCTCAAAACCAATAAATTCAAAAGACAGGGTGCGAGGTTGAATCTGGATCACAAGCTCAATAAGTTTATCACGTTAGGTACCAATGTATCGTTTACCAATTCGATTAACAGCGGGCCCAATTCAGGAGGCGTGGCTCCGAATTCAATCGCTTCTTCATCTGGGAACAGCGTTAATACACAATATATAGGTCTGCAACCTCTGGCCCGGCTAACCTACATTTTACCACCCAATGTGCCGGTATACAATGCGGATGGCAGCTACAATATCAATACAGCGAATGGTAATATCGGATATGGACCTAACAGTCCTTCATTAGGCGTTTTTAATGCTTACAATTTGCAAACTATTCTGGATCTTGATAAAAATACGTCAGAAAACAACACATTGATAGGGAGTGTGTTTGCAGAAGTAGCATTACTGAGCAATCTGAAATTGAAGACTGTGTACGGGGTGAACAATCTGGTGGTCGAGAATACGAGTTTCAGAAATCCGTTCAGTTCAGAAGGATTCCCGAATGGTGGTGCTGCTACCAATTCCAACTCAAAGTATTACCGTTCCAACTGGACCAACACGTTGAGCTATGATACGCAGTTGGCTGAAAGCCATAACATCAGAGTGCTGCTGGGGCATGAGCAGATCTACAGAAAAATCGAAGGATGGGGAGCCACCCGTTCAGGATTGTCGGATCCGTTCTATTCAAGTTATCAGGGCGGCTTTACCAACATCATACCTGCCGCGAATGTGCAGGCGGAGAATGGTCTTTTATCCTTTTTTGGTACAGTCAATTACGATTACCGTAAGAAATACCTGCTGAGTGTGAACCTGAGACGTGACGGACTTTCTGCTCTGGCAGAGGGAAACAAGTGGGGTAATTTTGGGGGAGGATCTGTGGGCTGGAATATTTCAGAAGAAGGCTTCTTTCAAAATGCCGGTATATCCAAATGGGTTAACAACCTGAAGATTCGAGGAAGTTATGGTGTGGTAGGAAATAGTAGTCTGGATGATTATGCGTCGCTGTCACAATACAGCAGTGGCACCTATTCCGGTTTGCCAACACTGTATTTTAGTCAGGCAGGTAATTCCTCATTAAAATGGGAAACCAGCAAGAAGGTCGATGTCGGTTTTAGCGCGGGACTTCTCAATAACCGGTTTACGGTAGAAGCAGCCTACTATCAGAACAACATTGACGGGCTGATACTGAATGCGCCTCAGGCGTTGTCTCAGGGAATTCCCGGTAACTCTATTGCTGCAAACGTGGGTTCGCTTTACAACAAAGGGATAGAACTGGCGATTACGGCGCAACTTATTCAGCACAAATCGTTCCGCTGGTCCGCTGATTTTAACATATCAACATTAAAAAACAAGGTAACCTCTCTGGGTGCAGGTGGTGATATCTATCCGGCTGTGCTAAGTACTTTTGGTATACAAAATGTGACCCGGGAGGGCTATTCGGTAGGATCTATATTTGCTGTGCCTGTGAATGGCATCAATCCTGAAAACGGTAACAGAATCTACATCAACCGCAATAATAGGGAAGTGCAGTATGACGCTGTCACCAAAGCATTTACCTATTTGAACGGAGAAGCGGCTCCGGTTATCGACAACTATGCGGATGGAAGAATACAGGGGCCGTCGCTTCCAACCTATTACGGTGGATTGAACAACAATCTCTCTCTAGGCAGGTTTGATTTGAATATCGGGCTGATATTCTCTGGCGGCAATAAGCTTTACAATGGAACAAGGTCTACTATTTCTGATCAGCGTTATTTCAACAACGGGACTTTCATTAAAGACCGCTGGACTACACCGGGACAGATCACAGACATCCCAAAACTGGTTTGGGGTGACAGTTTCACTGGTGGTTTCTCGTCTGCAAATGCTGCCAATGTAGAAGACGGCTCTTTTATTAAACTAAAAAATATTGCACTTAATTACCGTGTGCCGCTCAACTCGGACAGGATCGGACGATACATTTCGTCGGCCCGACTCTACGTGCAGGCTTCCAATATCCTGACTTTTACCAAATATACCGGATCAGACCCTGAGATATCCATCAACGGGAACTCGATCAATTCAGGTAAGGATCAGAATGTACCTGCAAATGCTTCGGTGTTCACAGTTGGGTTAAATCTGGGTTTCTAAGCAATTGACATTTAAAATCATCTGAATCAAATGAAAAAGACATATATAATGGGAAAGGCATTTAAAAGAACGCTTTTGTGGAGCAGTTTTTCTATAGTTGTCTTATCCTGCCACAGCAATATTCTGGATCTGCAGCCACAGACCAGTATCTCCGAGCAGACGGCATTTTCGACACCTGCAAAAATCCTCTCACAGGTCAATGGACTTTATAGTCAGCTTGGAGCAGAATCTTTCTATGGCGGGCGCTACATTATTTTCAGTGAGCAGAGAGGAAACGAGTTCAGCCAGAATGACGGAAACAATTCCACCGGTGCCAACGTGTGGAACCAGTCTATCACCGGCTCCGGAGATTTTGTCAATGCGGTTTGGAGCGCTGCTTACCGCACGATCAATTCGGCCAATACGCTGATTGATAAACTGAGTGAAGATATTTCTGTGATAGACCAGCCCACAAAGAATGCCTATATCGCGGAGGCAAAATTTATCAGGGCACTCAGTTATTTCAGCCTTGTTCAAACTTATGCCAAGCCCTACACACAAAGTAGCTCTGCGGTGGGTCTGCCGCTGAGGCTGAAGGGAGAAACCTCAGGAGGAAATAATGATTTGGCATTCAGTACCGTGGCTCAGGTATATGAGCAGATTCTGAAAGATCTGGATCAGGCAGAAACAGACCTGCCCGCCACTTACAGCACCGCATTGCTGAACTCCTCCAGAGCACATAAGGCATCGGCAATCGCCTTGAAAACCAGAGTGAATCTGGTGAAAGCAGATTATGCAGCTGTGGCTGCCGAAGCTGCCAAGATTGTTTCCGCAGGGGCTCCATTTCAGTATGTATCAGCAAGTCTTACACATAAACTGGAAGCAGATGTTAGCAGCGTTTTTACAGGCTCCTACACAGGCAGTGAATCGATTTTCACAATACCATTCCTTTTGCCTGCAGAAGCACCGGGGCTGCAGAGCTCTCTGGCCAGCAATTACCTCACACCGGTTATTTATCTGAACACAGCCGCGATCGTTTCTGATCCTGTTTTTGGAGCAGAATCAAAAGATGCAAGAAAAGGCCTGATTATCACCAACGCAACGGGACAAAATCTGCTTAGGAAATTCTCAAAGAATTCAGCGCCTTTTACAACTTATATTCCGGTTATAAGGTATGCAGAAATTTTGCTGAACTATGCCGAAGCCGCAGCACAAAACAATGATCTGGCGAAGGCAACTGCTTTGCTGGAGGCGGTGCGGAATCGTTCGGATGCCAGCTACAGATTCAGCACGGGTGTAGCTACTAAAACCGAACTAGTAGCGACGATTCAAAAGGAAAGGCGCATTGAATTACTCGGAGAAGGTTTCAGGTCTCACGATCTTTTCAGAACCGGTCAGCCGCTTCCGGCCAAAGTAGGTAACGCTGGTACAGCTCCGGCTATCGCGCCAACTGCCGCCAACTATGTATGGCCTGTGCCCAGCAATGAGCTGGCCTACAATAAGCTCGCACCCAGGTAAGGATAACATTTAGTGAGACGAAGCAGGTTAGAAGAATTTTGAATCAAATATAATTGAAGATGAAAAGAACAATTCTTGCAGTATCGGTGTCGCTCTTTTTTGTAGCGCTGAGACAAACGGATCGTAGCGGAATACAGAATGAGCAGACTGCCGATAAGATATTTATTAATGCGAAAGTGCTTACTGTTGATGCAAATAATTCAGTAGCCCAGTCAGTAGCGATTAGTGGAGGTAAGATTATTGGTGTAGGATCCAACGCTGATATTTTGAAGCTCAAAGCAAACAATACACAGGTTGTTGATCTGAAAGGTAAGACACTGATTCCGGGCTTTATTGACGGGCACAGTCACTTTATGGGACTGGGACAGACTAGAAATGCCAACCTCTCACCGCCGCCAATGGGAACAGTCCGTAACATTAGAGACATTGTTGCTGTTCTGACCAAATTTAAAAAGGATAACGATATTAAAGACGGAGAATGGATTTCTGCCTTTGGGTATGATACAGATCAGCTGGAGGAGCATCGTCATCCCGAAAAAAGCGACCTGGATCAGGCGTTTCCTGATAATCCTGTGGTGCTCACACATGCTTCAGGGCACATGGTCGTTGTCAATTCGCTTGCCCTGAAACTGTCGTCTTTAGATCAGACTACAAAGGATCCTGACGGTGGCACGATTGTCAGAAAAAAAGGTTCACAGGAACCGACCGGCCTGTTACAGGAATCGGCAGCCAGGTTGGTGAAACGGGCAGAAGCGAGAAAATTAACGCTGGAAGAGAAATTCGAGCAGTTAAAACAACAGCAACAGCTTTATGCAAGTGTGGGCATTACAACGGCTCAGGACGGGTTGTCTAGCCTTGAATCGGTGGAGCTTTTAAAGAAAGCAGCTGAAGCTAAGGTCTTGTACATTGATATCATTTCGCTTCCCTACTACCTTTTTCTGGACAAACTGATCGCTGATAAATCTTATCAGTTCGGCACTTACGATGCACACCTCAAACTCGGAGGTTTCAAGGTTACAGCAGATGGATCTCCGCAAGGCAAAACGGCGTTTTTCTCAAAACCTTACCTGACCGAGGTACCCGGCTGTAACCATGATGAATGTACCGGTTTTGCAAACGTGACCCAGGAAGTGCTCAACAAGGTAATTGTGACAGGGATCAAAAATAATATTCAGCCTTATGTGCATTGTAACGGAGATGCCACAGTGGACATGTATATCAAGGCAATTGAAAACGCAAATCTGCAGACAGGTATTTCGGCAGCAGTGCACAGGCCGGTTGTAATCCACTCACAATTTGTAAGGCCCGATCAGCTTGATAAATACAAGCAACTGGGGTTGGTTCCGTCGTTTTTTACAAACCATACTTTCTTTTGGGGTGATGTTCACGTAAAGAACCTTGGTAAAGAGCGTGCATTTTTCTCTAGTCCGCTTAAATCTGCGATCAAGCGCGGTATCACTTTTACCAATCATACTGATTTCGGTATCACGCCTATCAGCCAGCTTTTTTTGCTTGGATCTTCTGTAAACCGGCTTTCAAGAACCAATGTGGTGATCGGTCCGGACGAAAGGGTAACTGTTGCTGAGGGGCTGCGCGCGATTACAATCAATGGGGCCTATCAATATTTCGAGGAAAAGAACAAAGGCTCGATTGAGAAAGGCAAACTGGCAGATCTGGTGATACTCTCGGATGATCCTACTTCTATTGACCCGCTAAAAATCAAAGACATTCAGGTGTTGGAGACGATCAAGGAAGGCAAAACCATTTACGTAAAAAATACCAGTAAGAAGTAATGTTATCACAGATAGTACCCATTGACGTAAGAACGCCGGAGCAGGTGGCAGAGATTTCATGGTTTGACGATATTATAGGTGGCGATACACAGCATTTGGGCGTACTTGATACCCAGCGTCGCAGCAGCTTTAAACACTGTGCAGCTATTGCCAAGAATGCAGAGCAGCTGGGATTTACCAATATTTTGTTACCGACTGCCTATACGGTAGGTCAGGATGTGCTCACATTTGCGGCCGGTATAGCCCCTCAGACTGACAGAATCAATCTGTTAACAGCAATACGCACCGGAGAAATTCATCCGCCGATGCTGGCCAGGGCGATTGCCTCTCTGGACCACATGCTGGAAGGAAGGCTGGTTCTGAACATCATTAATTCAGATCTTCCCGGACTTCGGGAAAATCCGGATCTGCGCTACCTGAGATGCCAGGAAACAATAGAAATTCTCAAACAGGCCTGGACCCAGGACAGGATCGACTACGACGGAGAAATATATCAGTTCCACATGCCAGCTGATCCGGTGAAACCCTATCAGCAAAACGGAGGTCCGCTGCTTTATTTTGGAGGTACTTCAGAAGGATCAAGGCAGGTGTGCGCCAAACATTGTGATGTATTTCTCACCTGGCCGGAATCCGAGGAAAGTATCTATGCGACCATGCAGGATATGACTGCGAGGGCTGCTGAGCACGGACGTAAAATCGATTTCGGACTCAGGATCCATGTGATCGTAAGAGAAACTGAGGAAGAGGCAAGAGCTTATGCAAGAAAACTGATGTCGAAGTTTGACGAGAAAAAAGCGGCCGAGATCAGAGCCAGGGGAGAGGATTCTCGGTCTTTGGGTGTACTTCGTCAGGATGAGCTGCGCGAAACAGCAGACGAAGACGGCTACACCGAGGATATTCTTTGGACTCATATCGGGAAGGTTTTCTCTGGCTGTGGCAGCGGACTGGTTGGAAGCCCTGAGCAGATTATCGCCAAGCTTAATCGTTATATGCAAATGGGCATCAGAGCTTTTATATTTTCGGGTTTCCCGCTGATGGAAGAATCTGAACATTTTGCCAGGCTCGTATTACCTCATTTACCCAATGTTTCATTGTCAAAGCTACAGGGACGTATTCCTGAATCTGAGCCGTCGACGCCGCTAACCCACGCCGTACTACAATGATTGATGTTCAGACACAGGAAACAGAACTTAAAAGAGAGATCGGCTTAATAGACGCCACTCTGCTGGTAGCGGGAGGTATGATCGGTTCAGGCATTTTTATAGTCAGCGCTGATATCGTACGGAACGTCGGCTCATCAGGCTGGTTGATTGCCGTATGGCTGATCGGTGGTTTTATGACGCTTGCTGCTGCGCTGAGCTATGGTGAGCTGAGCGCGATGTATCCCAAAGCCGGAGGACAATATGTTTACCTGCGGGAAGCTTATAATCCACTTGTTGCTTTTCTGTATGGATGGAGTCTTTTTGCAGTGATTCAAACAGGTACAATAGCGGCGGTGGGTGTATCATTTTCCAAATTTCTTGCCTACTTTCTGCCTTGGGCCAGTGAGGACCTGGTGATTTTTGCCATCGGGAATTTTAAGGTGTCTCCGGCGCAGTTGATTGCAATCGGGTTGATTGTGTTCCTGACGTATGTCAATAAAAACGGCGTACGTGGAGGGAAAATTATTCAGACTGTATTCACTTCAACGAAGCTGCTCAGTATCATCGGTCTGATCGTTTTTGGCTTTATCTTTTTTAAAGCTGATGTATGGAATCTGAATTGGAGAGAAGCCTGGAAACTGCACAAAATAAATTTGGATGGCTCATCATCGGAATATATAGGAAAAGCGGCTATTGGTGGCGCGGTTGCCTCTGCGCTGGTGGGATCGATCATGAGCTACGAGGCATGGAACAATGTTACGTTCGTAGCAGGTGAGATTACCAACCCGAGAAAAAACATCGGTCTGAGTCTTCTGTTAGGAACCGTAATGGTAGCTGCGATTTACATCCTGCTTAACCTCATGTTCACCGCTGTACTGCCCATGGAGCAAATCGCTCTTACCGAAAAAGACAGAGTAGGAATTGCCGCATCGGAAGCTATATTCGGAAGTAATGGTACTGCTATTATTGCAGTTCTGATCATGGTCGCAACTTTTGGTTGTAACAACGGACTTATCCTTGCAGGAGCAAGAGTTTACTACAGTATGAGTCGTGATGGCGTTTTTTTTAATAAAATCGCAAAACTTAATAAACACGCCGTGCCGGAATTTGCACTTTGGGTACAGTGTATCGTTGCGTGTATACTGTGTCTGAGTGGGCGCTATGGTGATTTGCTCGATATGATCACCTTTGTGGCCGTGATATTCTATGTGCTTACCATTGCTGGAATTTTTATTCTCAGATATACAAAGCCGGATGTAGAGCGTCCCTACAAGGCACCGCTCTATCCATTGCTCCCTGCACTATATATATTAATGGGACTGGCATTCTGCATATTGCTGATCATTTATAAGCCTCAGTTTACATGGCCTGGGTTATTGATTGCGCTAAGTGGAATACCGGTTTTTTATCTGTTGAAGCTCCGCCGTTAGTTGTTGCAGGAGCCGGCAAAATTTTAGACGCGTTAACTTTGGGCATTCCGGTCTATTTCCGGAATGCCTTTTATTCTTATTTTCTCTGCTTTACTGTTGGTATGGAACTAAAATCGTCTGCAAATCTTTCTACACTGAATCAGTGTCTTATAAAAGTAAAAGCCGACCCGAAAGGATCAACTCATGTATAAATCAATTCTGTTTCTTAGTCTGCTGTTGTCTGTCTCCTTATTGCATGCACAGTCTAACACCACCGTATTAAAGGAAAAAAGTTTGATTAAAGGACAGACCATCTATCTCAATAGTAAAGCAAGGCTGGGTGGTAAGAGTCGGATTGTAGTGCCTGTAAAGCTTCCAGCAAATACTATTTCATGGTATTACTCTTTTTCTACAGTGAAAACCAATGATGCAGGTACGAAACTGGAAGGCTCAGGACTGGAAATTCAGATTGCAAGGCTGATCGCTAACGGAGCACTCAATGTAATCAAGGCGGGAATGGTTACCAATGTAGTCAGTCATCTTGTAAAGCCTACCGGTAGTGGTGTGGTGGATATATACCTGACGGATAGTAAAGGTTTCAAGGAATTTGAAAAAAAGGATTTGGTCGGCATGTATGACGTAGATGTTCCTGCCTTTTATCAGGAAGGGACGGCTCAGAACAGTAGAAACGGCGTGTTTCAGGTTCCGGTTGTCAGAAATGATCTGTATCTGTGTATCAAAAATCCCAGTGTGACAGAGGGCGTAGCTATCTCGGTGGATGTTGTCGCGATTGTTTCGGCCAAGGCGTATGTAGATGTATGGACAGCGAAAGGTACTGAGGCTATTTACACAGATTGCCTGAATGAATTTATCATCCGCGATAGTGAGGCTGAAACCATTTGTGATTGTAGTAGAAATCAGATCAAAAGCATATATACTCCTTCAAAATTTGCTGCATTAGCTCATTCGGAAAAGACAAGTTTGCTTCGTAATACAATCAAAGTGTGTTCAGAAAAAGATGGCTTGCTGTCGGAAGATTACAAAGATAATAAGGTGAAAGAACTTGCGCAGCTGGCAGCCGGACAGATCATTACGAAAGATTACGGCGGTGCAGTTCAATCATACAAAGCGCTTTTGGCAGCCGGTGTTACCTCTACAGATGTTTACAGTAAATTGGCATTCAGCCAATTGTGTGTCGGGCAACTGGAAGAAGCCAGAAAAAGTCTATCCATTGGATTGGGAAAGGAGCCGGAGAACATGTATTTGCTCGGAAATCTGGCTTATTACTATTTGCTGAAACCCGACTTTCAGGAGGCGATTCAAATTTTTGACAAATTGCAGGGTAAGAGGTTTCCGAACAGACAAAAATACAAGGATGTTGTCGCGCAGGATTTGAAGGAGTTTGAGCGCCTGGGTAGAAGAAATAACTACTTCGCACAGATACGACAGAAACTAAGGATTGATTAATCACCATCGTGCGAAAATCAGCTTTTTTGTTTATCTGATATACGATTACAAAAAAATAAGAGCTCCGCAAAATCCGGGGCCCCTATCTGACATTACTCAACGTTAGTTTGACCTACGACAAATGATAGCGAATGGATCGATGTCTTTAAAAAATTTTACTAATTTTTTTGTAGGTCATGATAATGGCAGATAGCGTCATTGCTATTTATAAAATCATTCTGGTTAAAATATCGAATCGTCCTTCAAACTTGTAGTAGTTATCCTATTCTACGTATCGGTAACGTATGTAGTATAACGTTGTTGATATTTTGGTATGTTCTAGATTTGTTTCTATACGCTAGTCCAATCTTGTCAAGGCAATTTATAACTATCTATCTATCAGAGCGTGATATGAGTTTTATGTGATTTATTTTAATAACGTTGTAGTTGCTTTTTCCTGAAAAAAGACGGTTATTTGGCTCATAATCCACTTACATTTACCCTCTATGAGACATTCCAACATTTTCGCTTACAACGAGCTCTCGAAATTTGCGGAGAATCTGTCGCTAAGTATTAATTCTGTCAAGTCTGATCTGATAGCGCAGCATGCCTATTTCAGAGTAATACCCGCAAATATGTTTTCAGAAGAACTGGCGCCTCGCTGGGAATCCATCTGTGAACGTGTGAAGCGTTTTGGACCTGCAGTAGACGAAGATAATCACGTCATTACCAATGAGGTGAAAAACACAATCCTTCATATGAGTGATCAGGAGTGTTATGAATTGACAGACCAAATTTTGAATCTTAGAAATAAGGTTGCTGCCGAATTTTAATAGAAAATATTCCTTAGTTTTTTATATTAGATTCCAGATATCAGCATTGTCTTATTGAGTGAGCTATCTGCATCGAGCGATTTATTGAACCGGCCAATGCAGATAGCTTTTTTTAGTGACGAATCCTGTGACCTGGCTCGTATATTAATCTGAGAAAAGTGCTGAGTCGTTCATCTGTCCGGTCTACGGGAATGCCGGTCACAATTCCGATAATCAAATTATCTGCTACGCTGACTCGCATCTGAGGACGAATCGTCAGATCAAACTTTCCATGATCAAATTCTTTGTTAAACTCAATACCGATGAAGTTTTTGGTCTTTGGAATCATGTAATGAAAGCTGGTATTAGCCTGGTAGACAGTATGCATGCTGCCTGAGGCAAAATCATGGTGAACAACTGGACCGGTGTACAAAAGGCTATGGAAATTTCCTCCCCAGCGTTTGGCGGCTATAAGGAAAGGATTGTATACATTCCCTTTTAAAAACTTTCCTTTCCCATAATCAGCAAATGCAGGCAGCTCCAGTTCATGCAGGTAGCCCACTGCCAATGTGGTTTTGTATTTTTCGGAGACTAAGAACGAATACTGCCCAGCCAGCTTAATACCGTTTAATCTGGATCCCCTGGATTCATTTAAGCGCGGAGCCGAAGGGTATATGGTAAAGGGCAACTCAACCTCAAGGCCCAGCCTGTCAATAGGAGCCCACTCATACTCGACCAGCGCAACGTATTCATCTCTCGAATACCGATCATTTAAACCAAGTCCTACGTTCCATTCTTTTTCACCTTTGCGGGCACCCAAATCCCTGATCAGGTCTATGTATAGCGGTTCGGCATGTAGCACTTTGGCCGGGTATTGCAGCTCTTCTACTTCTTGTATGTATAGGCTGTCTTCTTCATTTTTTTGTGCATAACATTCTTGCTGCCAGATAGTTGTTGCTATCAAGGTAAGCAGGGTGATCATGTGAAATTTCATTGGCGGGTGAAACGCTGTTAATAGGTTATAGTTGAATGTATAGTCAGGCCATCAGCCATTCTGTTAGCTGGTTGCAGCCATCGATTATAGGATAGGGATGATCGTTGATAATTAAATCTTCGGTAGCAGGTACAGATTGAAAATCCGTCGAGACTACGCGGGGATTAGGTATGTGAAATGCGAAATAAGAGCGCAAGTACTTTATAGCCCTGAGGCTTCTTAGAAAAGTCATGAAATACTAACCGATTCATTCAAGTAGACAAAGTTATCAGGTTGGAGAATACACAATCTGCAATTTTTGTATTTTAATCAGATTGTAATTAGATTGTTATCTCATTATAATAACCTGCTTTCGAAGCAAGGTTCGCGTAGGAAATGATCATTATAAGGCTTCATAAGGCCTGGATGCACAAGATGGCATACCATAGGAGAATGAATGAAGCCATACGTCATTGATAGCATTTAGGATAATAAGATGTTTTTTATGTGCAATGTCTGGCGAAGTTCTTCCACATTATGGGCAATCGTAATCATCAAAAATCTACTATTTCGCCAGACCATTTTATTCTGTCATCATTGGCGATAACAAATTTTTCTCAAAGGCCAATCAGAGATCGGAGTATCAATTACGGCTTGTACCGCATCTTCCAGTTGCTACCCGACAATCAATATTAGCGTGATTTCATGTCAGAAGTTGGAAACAAAAGTCCCTTTTCAGTATCTGAAATTTTATTTTAAAATTCTTTGCTTAACAGGTTTTATTGAATGTGAAGTCGTTAGGAAATGAAGAGGTGACATGTGTTTTCGTTTTTGATGTAGAAACAAAAGATTGCGACTATCTATATTTCAACTTGACAGCTTAAACCAAGTATAAGCTATGCAAACGTTTCCAAGTGTCCTGACTTGCTGAATTGATGAGATTTTTCACTCCGCGGGGTACTTTATCCCCAGGGTTGGCATAGGTTTTGGATTATTGCAAAACATAATGAATGAAGTATATTTTAACTTGGAAATGTAATATGAATCTACTAGCATCTAGAAAGGAGTTATCTATCTTCTTAGCAGAAGACGATCATGATGATGTCTATTTATTCAACAATGCGCTTAGTAAACTGGAAGTGAATCATGAGCTTACAGTATTTGGAAATGGCCTTGAGTTGATTCATGGATTGGAGAGCGTATTACCGGCAATTCCTGATATCATTTTTCTTGATATCAATATGCCCGTAAAAAATGGCCTTGATGCACTTAAAGATATCCGTCAGAAGTTATCTGCTAAACTGCCGGTATTTCTTTTTTCAACCACTGAGGATCGTGTTACGGTGGAGCAGGCCCGCAAATTAGGAGCTACCGGATATTTGTCTAAACCTAAATCTACCCGCGATCTGGAAGATCTTTTAATGAAAGTATTATCTGTAAACTGGCAGTCGCGCTCTGTACATGACTTTTATGTTCACCTGCAAGTAGCAGATATGATACAGAAGGTTTAATCTAAAAAACATTAGCCCAAGTTGAGGCTCTTGCGCTAATGCTTTTTATTAAGTTGCCTATCCTGTGGTTAAAATAGATTACCACTTTTATACAGACAGAATATGAGGTAGGACTGATTCCCCAAAGGCTTCAATAAAGGTGGATTGTTCCTTATTGACGTTATGAAGGTATAGTTGTGAAACACCTGCATCTATATCTTTCATTAACCATTCCAGGTGTTGATCAGTACTGTCTGAAATTCTGACAGATGCCAGCAAATCTTCAGCTTTCACCATGGCTCCGGCAGCGTCAAACCCTTGCGGTGATCTGATATCTGATAGCAAGGCGGAGCTAAATACATTGTTTCTCCATTGCTCGTGGGCTCCTGCAAGCGCTTTATCATAGGTATTGTCATAGGATAGCTGCACTTTGAGGTATACAGGCTTGCCTTCCCCACCTCCTTCATGAAAAGCAGATATGATACGTCTGAGTTGTTCCAGGCTTCGTGATGTGGTGATCATGCCGTCAGCCCAACTGCCTATCCATTTGGCTGTGGATTCTGTCAGTGCGGCTCCAATCACCGAAGGTATGTAGTCAGGGCGGGTGTATAGCTTCGCATCGCTGACCTGTACATGCCCCGAATAAGTTACTGTTTCACCGCGCCAGAGCGCGCGCATGATGTCGACACTTTCTTTTAAACGTTCATTACGGTGTTGTTTTAATGGCCACTTCTGCCCGTCGACATGTTCATTTAAAAACTGGCCACTTCCTGCTGCTATCCAGAATCTGCCTGGGTTCATTTCACAAAGTGTTGCTACGGCTTGTGCGATGATCGCCGGATGGTATCTCTGTCCCGGTGCATTGACGATACCATAATTTAATGTCGTCGCCTGCATGGCTGCACCTAACCAACTCCATGCAAATCCGCTTTCCCCTTGGGTTTCGCTCCAGGGATAATAGTGGTCTGAACTTAGCGCACTTGTAAATCCCGCCTGCTGTGCCTGCTGAACGAGTCTGAGCAAAACGCTGGGTTTGAATTGTTCATGTGATGCGTGGTAACCCACTTCAACTTTATTCATAGCAATAGCTAGTTCGTAAGAGTTTTCTATACTGACTGATAAATTGTTGAAATCTCTTTTTAAAATTTATGCCCACAGAGCCACTGCCGGGCGTTTATTAAGGTCAGAGATTAAACCGTCATTAGTAAGTTGCTAATTATCCTTGTACTTGAACTTAAGCCCCAGCATCGCAATGTTGAGCAGAATAGTAAAGATGTTTGTAGCTATAATCGGAATATCGTTTTTATCAAAACCGTAGTATACCCAAAGTGCATTACCGGTTAGAAGTACAATGAACATCAGCGTAGAGACCTCACTGGCTTTTTTCTTTTTTATGGTGGTAACTAATTGCGGAATTACTGCTGAAGAGGTGCAGATTCCGGCTACAATTCCCAGAATTTCGATAAAGTCCATATTCAGATTAACAGATTAAGGTATAGCCGTCATTATAATCCAGATGTTTTGACTTAAACAATAAAATTTGTCAGAGTCAAAACATTAGGATGGGGCAGCTCTTTATGAAAATGATGCCAGTTGAGCGAGAAGACGAATTCGTGTAGGTTAGTTTAACAATTCGAAAATTCGATTTTTGAAGATGTATCATATTAATATTTGAGGGCGTGCTTAATACATTTTTGCCTTCACAAGTGGAATTTATTTCCTTTTAATAATTTCAACTGCTTTTTCTAATAGTTCATCTCGGCCTTCCAGAATGGCTTTGATGGTTGGTTTCATATATATATCCGGAAGAATACCCACTCGTTGCGTTTCACGGCCATCGGGGTAATATACACCCAATCCGCTTATTCTTGTATTAATCCCACCTGGTAGATAGAATTCCGAAATATTGCCATCAGCTCCTGCTGTCGGAGAACCTACAATAATGGCATTGGGGTGAACACGGTAATGCATAGCATGAAATTCCGATGCACTCTGAGAAATTTCATTGACCAGTATCACTACTTTTCCTTTATAATAGTCGGGATTATCCTTGCCGGTAGTCAATGGGTCTTCCAGAGTAAATGTGCCCGGGTTCTCAATACTGCCGTAAGACAGCTGCACAAAATCAGTTGGTTTCGGAAGCAGATAATTACAGAATTCGTAGCCCGGAAAATCGCTGGGGTAGTTTCTGAGATCGATAATCAGTCCATCGGTTTCTTTTATTTTCTGCCATAATACAGCCAGATGTGCGTTTTTAAGGAGGCCGTTATCTACGTAGGCAATATCCTTTTCTATGAAGGCGAAGGAGGTGTCCCGTTTCACTGTTTTCAGATCAGATTGCAGTTCTTTATAGTTGCCTGTAGGTAGGGTTTTGCTGTAAGTCTTATTTCCTCTTTTATAACTTATATTGATATTTGGGTTATTGGTTCCCAGTATATGCTGAGCCATGTCTCTCAGTCTGGCTCCCTGGTTGGAAGCGGGGAAATATTTAGATTTTTCCTGTACAATTTTCTCAGTTTTTTTTCCATTTATTTTGGTGATAACGTCGCCTTTAATCAATCTATCGGACATCGTACTTTCCTGATATTTACCTGTTGTCACAGCCAGTTTGTCTTCGATGAATTTCACTTCATAAGGAATACTATTTTCTCCAAGGTACATCGATAATACTTTATTTTCTCCCCAAATATTTGCATGTGAGTCACTTATTTTACCTATTAATTCCACGGCATACAGAGCGTATTCTGTTTCATTTTTAGCATTAATAAATTTGGGAAGGAATTCATACAACACAAGTTTCCAATCTTTACCGATAAGATTTTTGTAGGGGAAATAATATTGAATGATGTTCCAATATCTGAAAAGTGAAAGTAATCGGAATCCGGCATCAGGGTACACCATGGAAAAATACGGAGATTCATTTTTGAATTCGGGGTTAAGTATGTCATTGTTTATTCCAATGTAGTAATGATGATTGTCGCGCTTTGCATTTTTAACTTTAAGTAAAGACTTTTGGAGCTCCTGTGAAAAGCCGGATTTGGAGATCCAATCCAGGTCAGGCTGCATTTTTGTAGATTTTGAACTACTTACATCTGCAGGGCTCTGCGGGAAATCTCCGAGGCTGTGTATCCAGTCTGTCAGCAGGTTGTCAGCGTTTACGTTCTCTTCGAGAAGCTTTGGAATTATCCTGAATAGCTCGTAATCCCAGTTGTATTTTCCACTGGCAATATGTGGATGATAGTATTTGAGAAATCCCCAGATCAAAGCGAGGTTATATAACTTTTCGGCTTGTTTACTACTCAAATCAGTCATATCCAATTTGAATCCGTTGTCAAATTCTCTGTCTTTTTCCGCGGGGTATTCCTTTTTTTCGATGGGAGAGATGCTATCGATAGGCTTGCCATCAATGTATATCTGAAAGTTATCCAGCCATAGCTTTCCACTACCAAACAAAGCTCCTCCTACCACGATTTGTTTGGTTTTTTCGGGATTCATTGACAGACTTAGCTCATATTCTGACCAGTCGGTAGTGCCCTCCACTTTTACCTCGTGATATCCCAATGAAGGATCAATTCGTATCCATAGGCTGCCATAACCATTTCCTACATTTTCGGTTTTTATGAATCCTTTTAGCGCAATGGTATTCCCCGGATAATTTTCAGGTAGTGAATAAGATAACGCTTTATATCCTGGTTTTCCTCTGCCGAGCTCAATTGAAGCTGAATATGTTCCATTGTATTTCGTTATAGAATCTTTGTTGATCTTATAATTATCATCTCCAAATATTTTCCATCCGACTGATAAATTTTGATCATTTTGTTCAAAATCTAAATTTAACTTTTGCGAAAATTCTTTATTTCCCTGGCCGAATGAACATAGGCTTGTTAATAGTAAGAGGGCCGCTGCTATATATTTTTTCATTGCATAAGTTTATTTGATTTAACTGCAATGTAGGAAGGTATCTATTCCGGAGATAGTTAGTTCAATCCATTTAACATTAATTATGATACTGTGAATTCTGAAAATAATTAACACTGTGTTCAAAGTATTTCTTTTCAGTCTGTGAATGATATTTTATGTAACCAATGTAAATTATTTATGTATATTAGCCTGTCTGCATCAATATGTAGCTGATTTCTCATTAAACTTTAATACGTTTCACCTCATCTGAAGCTCATGAAAAAATATTGCTACACTTGTTTACTGTTTGTATTTACGTTTTTAATTTTTTGTGCTCCAGCATATGCCCAGTACCATATTGGTATTCGGGGAGGAGTGAATTTTGCCAAATTCGGACCTGCTAATGTCATTGAATTTAATTCAAACATACGGCCGAACATAGCCGTTGTTTTTAATATGCCATTAAACTCAGCATTCAGCATTCAGGTAGAGCCTGGGTTTTCAGGAAGAGGAGCCAAATATGATGAAGAGGTGGAAGGTGTTTTGAATGGTGTATCGATGCGAAGTAGGGAATCCGGCAAAATATTTGTCAATTATATCGAAATGCCAATATTGTTTCAATATAAAACGCGCGTTGGACTATTTGATTTAATGTTGTCTGCGGGGCCCGATATGAAGCTATTAACCGGGAAAGGAAAAGTTAAAGGTAGATCTCAACTCTACCATGATGGTGTGACTATTACGGATACTCAAATTGATACGAAGTTTGGAGGGGAGAATGATTTGAGAAGCTTTGATTATGGGTTAACAGGTGGTGCAGGGCTTGCTTATCCAATGAAAAATTTAAAGCTCTTTGCCGAAGCCCGCTATCATCTGGGTTTGAGTAAAGTACTACGAGGCGGCGTTGATCCCCACAACCGTGGGTTATCTGCGCATGCCGGTGTTTTGTTTCCGATCAGATTTTAAGGGGCTGAGCAAGTTATATTCAGTTGAGATCGTCCAAAATGTTGAAATTAGCGATATCAGGGCAACGCAAACACCATCACCGATCCCGATGGCTTTTGCTGTGTTCCTGCCACTGAGAGGGCCACATATTGTTTACCGGCAATCTGATACGTGCTCGGGATTGCATTAGCCATAGCGGGTAGTAACTTATCCCATATTAGTTTCCCTGTTGATTGGTCAAAAGCGCGGAACCTGTTGTCAGCCGTGCCAGCAATAAATATAATCCCACCAGCCGTAACAATAGGACCTGGTTTGCTATCCTGGCCGGTGTCGGGCATTCCTGGCAATTTTAGTTTTTCGTTGTTGCCCAATGGAATTTGCCACTCATATTCACCTGTCGACAGATTGAGTGCATGTAGCGTTCCCCAAGGTGGCCGGATTGCCGGATTGCCTTTGTTGTCAAGAAAAGGTTGATAGGCTGTCACGTTCATCAGGCGTTCCTTAGGAGCATCTTTTTTATCCGCCGCAGACTTGGGAATCCTGAGTGGACTTTGCTTTTTATCACTCACATAGGTCAGCAAAGCCTCTTGCTGCTCCGAGGTGAGCGAACTGCCAAATGCGGGCATTACACCGGATCCTTTTTGAATTTTGTTTAGAATCTGTTCTGGCTTCATTCGTTTGGAAAGGCCCGTCAGGGAAGGATAACCGGGTTTGTTGCTCTTGCGATCAGCTCCGTGGCATGATGCGCAATAGGTTCCGTACAGCACCTGGCCGTGTGTGGCAACATCCAGTCCTGTTGTCGCCTGGTTATTACCCACTTTTGCTATGGTCTGGATCTCGGGCGAGTCATTGGATTTGAAATACAACATCGAAGTTTTCGGATCATAAGCCGCGCCTCCCCATTCAATTCCTCCCAGCGTTCCGGGCAATACCAGCGTACCTTTCTGATCGGGTGGAGTGAAGATGCCTTCGTACCGCAATGATCTGAATTTTTGTATTGTCGAATCGTGATCCGCTCCCGGATATCGCGTCAGGTCCGCTTCCGTGATTTGTTGCCTGGCATAAGGTTTGGGTTTCAACGGGAAAGGCTGTGTGGGCCAGGCCTGTTCTCCGGGCATATTGGAAGATGGTACCTTTCTTTCTTCGATCGGATACAGCGGCTTTCCGGTTTGTCGGTCAAAAACGAAAACAAAACCATGTTTGGTAAGCTGAACCACCGCCTCAACTGATTTCCCTTCTTTCGTTATGGTCACCAGGTTGGGTGGCGCGGGCAAGTCGTAATCCCATAAGTCGTGGTGCACAATCTGATAATGCCATTTATAATTGCCGGTTGCAGCATCTAATGCCAGCAGGCTGTTTCCGTATAAATTGGCACCGGTTCTGTCTGCGCCATAAAAATCATAGGATGTTGATCCCAAGGGAATATAGACGATGCCACGTTTACTGTCCAGGCTCATCCCAGCCCAGTTATTGGCACTTCCTGCATACTTATAAGCATCCTTGGGCCAGGTCTCGTATCCCGGTTCGCCGGGGTGGGGGATCGTGTGGAAAGTCCAGACGAGTTTGCCCGTTTTACAATCATATGCCCGGATGTAGCCCGGAGGCGCGTCGTAAACATCGGGCAGGCGTAAACCGGTAATGATCAGATCCTGGTAAACGATGCCAGGACTTGTCATGGAGACGGAAATTTTCTCAGGATCATCACGAAGACCGACATTGAGATTGATTCTTCCGTTTTCACCAAATGAGCTCGCAAGCGCTCCTGTGGCCGCATTGAGTGCGAACAGATAATTTCCGGCAGAGAAGATAATCCTTTTGTCATCATCCTTTGCCCAATAGGTGACAGCACGCACAGGTCCGCTTCCTTCTCCTCCGTCAAATGGATCGAATGACCATATTTTCTTACCCGTTTCAGCATCAATGGCATAGACAATCACTCTTGCCGATGTGGTATACATAACACCATCTACGATAATCGGATTACTCTGACTGACACCGGCTCGTCCGCCGGAAGGTATATCATCGAAATCAAAGGCCCAGACCTGTTGCAGATCCTTGACATTCGAAGTATTAATCTGGTCGAGAGAAGAGTAACTCGAACTGTTCTCGTCCGCCTTATAAACCGGCCAGGACTGATCCGGATTCTTGTCAGAACCGCAGCCTGTCAGGGCCAGTAGTATCAGAAGTTTTGTATATTTAAAGATCGAAGTAGCTGTTTTCTGCATGAAATATTGAGGTGGATGGCTGGCCCATATTTCATCAAACCTAAAAAATCCTTGCCGGATCAGCACCAGCTTTATAAAGATTTGTCGGTCAGACTTTCCATAAAACTGATTACCTGTTGCATTTCCTGATCAGTCAATTCGAGCTTGTCGGCTGCCAGGGTTTGATTCGGAACCGATAATCCCATTCCTGCACCACCACCTTCATTGTAAAAATCCATGATCTGCTGCAAGGTTGTATATACGCCGTTGTGCATATAAGGAGCCGTTTTGCTGATGTTGCGTAAAGAGCTGGTTTTAAAGGCATGCTGCCATTGTGGGAATTGATTGTGCCTGCCTCTGCCAGGATCAGAATCCATGACCGGATGTTTGAAATCTGTATTGCTGGTCACACCTAATACCTCAGATTCGGATCTTTGATAATCGGGAGGCACTGTGCCATTGAATAGTGGAACAAAATGGCACGTACCACATTTGGCTTTGCCCATAAATAAATTAAAACCCTTTACCTGACCATCCGTGAGCGCTTTTTTGTCACCGCGCATGTATTGATCAAATGGCGAATTAAATGGGCTTAACGAACGCACAAATGTAGCCAGCGCATTTTGGACATGAATTGGCTGAACAGACTCAGAGTAGGCATTTTTAAAAAGTGAGACGTAATTTTCATCGCTGGCGATCATCTTCGTGATGGCTTGCAGCGACCCATGCATTTCATCTGTATTGTGAATGACATCGGATGCCTGATCTTCCAACGACGGCGAACGCAGATCGTAAAATGTCGCCTGCTGCAAAGCAGCATACATAATGGTTGGGGCGTTGCGCAGAATGTTACCTTTCGCAAAACCTCTGCTGGTTTGAAGCCCGTCGGTATACGCTAAAGCAGGGGAGTGGCAGGAGCCGCAATTCGTATTTCCATTACCGGAAAGCTTACCGTCATAGAAAAGCTTTTCGCCCAGGGCAATGCGGTCGGCCGTGGATTTGAAGTCCGGATTTGTTACAAGCGCTTCTGCATCGAAAGCACCGGGTTCAAATAAGGTTGCGGCGTCACCTCTTAATAGTTTGCCATCTTGAATGAACGGAATACCCGCTTTTTTCTGCTGATCGTGCAACATCTGACAGATCGGATTCAGGTGGTCAACAATAAAGGCCGCTCTGTCCCAGGAGTTAAAATCTTTCTGGACTTTGAGAAATGACAGTGCATTTTCCACTTTTTCATTCAAAGCCTCTACATTAGAAAACATCTTGCTGTATATGTCAAGATAATCTTTGAAAGAAGTCAGAACGATTTTACTTTCTTCGATAGCATTGCCTGAGGCCGGCGTATCAAATCCGGAAATACCCAGTGTGGTCAATCTGAACATTTCCAGTCTGAGCGCGTCCAGAGCCTGCGCATCGGTAATCTGAATATCTGCCCATAGCATTTTAATACGTTTAAGATTTACCTGCAGCTTACGGATATGACGGATCAACTCATCTCTTTCCACTGCTTCATCGGTATAAATCAGCTCTTCAATAACCTGTAAGCCTCCGGGTTCAAATATGGCATTTTCTTCATCTTCGACTTCATCCAGCGGAGCACCATTTACAAGCTTTACTGTGCTTGGCGTAAAGTATTCAGCAAATGCTTCAACCTGTTTATAGCGTAATCTGAGTTTTAGAAATTCGTATTGCAATTCGGTCTTGGCAGCTCCGCTTCTTGCTTTGCCGAGGAAGTCTTCATTTTTATTGATGACGGTATTCAGATCATCCAGAAAGTACTCACGTACTTGCTGAGATGGGCTTTGTTTTGAACAGGCATTGAACAGCCACAGCACTGTAAAGGTGATGGTCAGCTTGAATAAATATTTCATATAGGACTGGAAACCAGATAAGGAAGGCCATATCAGACTGGCCCTCCTTATACTTATTTTAAGCAAAAACTATTGTTTGATTCCTCTTACGATGACAGTCTGGCCACCTTCCTTATTGGTAGAAAGACCGCTGCCATCCGCACCTTTGTACTTTTCATCCTGCCATGTATGCGGGTGAATATTGATCATAAAGGTTTCAGGAATGCCAACGATATCAGAAATATCGATCATGGCGCCATATTCCCAGGTGCTCAAAGAGTTGTTACCAACCGAGTTGTATTTTGCGTTGAATGTGGCGTCGCTGCGTCTATGGTTCATCTGGATCATCGCTTTCGATTCTTTCGTTGCGATGTTATACTGCCAGATCGTACCATCGTGGTCGTTATCGCGGTAGAAAGAATCGCCGTCTTCCTGAACGTACACATAATTCTTCGTTACACAGATGTTATCAGGGTTTACAATGAAGTTCCCTGGTCTGTCAGCACCATCCATAATGATGTTCAGTTTACCTTTCAATGGGTTAGCTGCATCGAATGTCAGGTGGTATACACGTCCCCACATATTTTTGCCGGCAACGGGTGTAACTTTATCAGACTGACTCACACCAGTAGCTGTAAAATAGATTTCACGCCCCACACCGTCTTTTACATAATCAATATCCTCAACACGCGCAAACTGGATCATTTTCTTTTCGACAGTTTGTGCCTGAAGTTGTGTTCCTGTGCTTGTTTTGACATCATCAAACGGAACGAATTCTACGTCATAGGACTCTCCCTGTGTCATATCTGTTTCTACGCTGTTCTGGTTTGTACGGCGCAGCGCATATAATTTCCCATTGTTCAGATCGCCCACTGTCTCAGAAACATAGGCTACCAGCTGCCCATTGGTATCATCTTCACCTATGATAATCACCGTTTTGCCAGGGAAAGCAGTTTTTGGTAACGGCACTGCATTTTCTGCATTCCATTTTCCAAATGCGGCAACAGTTCTTGTTTTGTTTTTCTTGTCAGCAGGAGCGAACGGATCAATCGCATGTGTCATAGACTCAGAATTGGTCTCACCCGCAGTCAGAAATACAGGTCCGAAGCCGTGTTCCTGAGGCGTTGCAAGTGTGGCTGAGCATAAGCGCCATTGTCCACCTTCAGCATCAACGATGTACTCACCTTTCACAGGTTTAAGTTCTTTGTCCAAAAATACGCGTGATACAGAAAACAAAATCTCGTGGTTATTGAGCATGATGTAGCCTTCCCCGTTAGGATTCTTCATGAATGCACCTCCGTCAGGTTGAGCTCCGTACACAAATCCGGGCGAGTCCTGCAATTGGTCATCAGAACTGATCAGTGTGGTGATTTTCAGATCTTCGAAGCCGGGCATCGCTTTGACAAGCGAAGGGTTTACGGAGCGGTCAATGAGTTTGCTTGCGTCCACAGGTACCTGGTGATCCTGAAGATTACATCCTGAAAAGGTCATAGCCCCCAGAATAAGCGCGGCAGCATAGCTACGGGTAGAATTTAATAAATACATTTGGAATGGTGAGTAGTTTATGCAAAACTATACACCTGCCAACTCGCTGTGATTAAGCAATTGTTAAGGTATTATTAATTTGGAGGAAGTTCAGCAACCGGTAACCGATTGCTACGTTTGGTATGAAAGCAAAACCTGCCTTCTCATCCTATCTTCACAGATGTCATCGTGAGTGAACCGCCAACTGCCTGGTCGTTGAAAAAAGAAATGTCTTCCTTTCCCGACTGCAATCCAAGTGTATATATCAATGGCAGATAATGTTCAGGTGTCGGAATAGCCATCGTGGCTTGCCGCCCCAGCATGGAATAGTTGATTAGTGGCGTATGATCATGTTCTGTAATCAGCGACTTAAACTTGTCGTTTATTTCCAAAGCCCAATCGAAGCCATAGCCCTGCACATCATTCAGTCTGTTCCAGGCAACCATTCTCAGGTTATGTACCATGTTGCCACTTCCAATAATCAGCACACCTTTTTTGCGTAATGCCAGCAATTCTTTCGCTAAGTCATAGTGGTACTGTGGCCCTTTGGAATAGTCTATGCTCAATTGCAGTACAGGTATTTTCGCTTCGGGGTACATATGACGCACGACAGTCCACGTACCGTGGTCGAGTCCCCAATCGTGATTGAGTTCTACCTTTGCAGTGTGGATCAGGTTTGCCGTTTCTTTTGCCAGTTCTGGGTTGCCGGGAGCAGGATATTGTACAGCAAATAATTCAGGAGGAAAGCCACCGAAGTCGTGAATCGTTTCAGGGAAGTCCATCGCTGTGATCTTGGTTCCTTGTGTAAACCAATGCGCAGATATAACCAATACAGCGGCAGGCGTTGGTATTTGCTTTGCCATTTGTGTCCATCTTCTGCTGAATTCGGTATCTTCGATGCCATTCATGGGTGATCCGTGTCCGATAAATAGTACCGGCATGATCTGCTGCTCAGGAAGGGAGTTAGTGAAATCTTTGAATGCTGAAAATTTATTCATGACCTGTAGTACCAGTTAAGCCACCCTTAAAATTGTATACGTTGCTTATTTACTACAGGTTTATTTACGGATTAGTTCGCATTTGTGCTCGTGATCGTTTTTATCCGTCGGATCACTTCTTAACAAAATAATGTGGTAATGAATGGGTATTGCCAACGCAGATACGACCATTCAATCAGCTTGGTTTGTATCAGAACTTGTCTGTTATACAAGCTTTACAAGAAAGCATCTTCTGCCGGATTGGAGCCGGCTATGAATCAACTGGTAGTGTCAGGATAAAACAATCAGGGAGAACTCCATTCTCCCTGGTCGGAAATCAACCTTTTGGTACTGGTGCATTTTCTGCAATCAGTTTTTCCTGTTTCAATTGCGCCCAGAATCCAGCCGGAATTTTTGTAGTGAATGATGCTGCATTTTCCTGCGCTTGCTGTACCGTATGAGCGCCGGGAATCACTGCTGAAACAACTTCGGGAGCAGCCGAAAATTGTAGGGCAGCTGTTCGCAGGTCTACCTGATACTGATCCGCTACTTTTTGTAATGCTGCCAGCTTCTCTTTGACCCCTGCAGGGAATTTGCCGCCATACAGATACCTGTCTTTCCCGGACAAGAAACCCGCACAAAGCGGAGCACCTACAACAATGGATATATCTTTTTCTGCCACTTTCGGAAACACTTTATCAAGTGCAGCCTGGTGTTCAATCAATGAGTACTGGCAAGCCGATAAGAAGATATCAGGATCTGCTACCTCTATGGTTTTCAAAATAGGTTCGATCGTATTAACCCCCAGGCCCCATCCTTTGATGATCCCTTCATCACGCATTTTTGTCAGTTCGGGCATGGCCCCTTTTCGTGCGATTTCAAAGTATTCCGTCCATTTCTCTTTCATATCACCATTGTCAGGTGACAGGTCATGTATAAATACCACATCAATGGAAGAAACGCCCAATCGTTGCAAACTTTCTTCAACACTTCGTCTTACACCATCTGCAGTGTAATCATATTTGTATCCAAAGTTCATTTTACCCTTCCAAAGCAGCTGTCCGGGTTTGAAGTTCTCCTGAGGTGTCAGCAGTCTGCCAACCTTGGTAGAAAGTGTAAATTCCTCTTTCTTTTTGTCTTTGAGAAACAATCCCATCCGCCGTTCGCTAATACCTAGTCCGTACCACGGTGATGTATCAAAATAACGTATTCCTTTGTCCCAGGCTTCCTGCATGCATTGAAGACATTCTATATCCGGATTCTGCTGAAAACCATTGCCTAACGCTACGCCGCCGAAGCCTGATTTTTCTGCAGGACGAAATCTTTTGAAATGTTTGCTGTTCGTGAATTGTGTCATATTGGTCGTTTCGATTGATGAATTGAATGCGGTGGCTGAGCCTGAAGCCAGGCATGCTGCAGCCAAAGGAGTTGTGAATAGAAATTCTCGTCGTTGCATATGCATGATGTTTGAACATATTAATCAGTCGGACAGATCTTTTTTCCAGATTCTCACCAGTCCGTCCAACGTTCCAAATATCGGATCGGCAGTAGGAACAGGCACATTTCGAATATTCTCATCTGCTCCCTGCCGGTCAGTCCTGTTGGCCTTTCTTAGGTCGGGCTCACGGCCATCAGGATAAGCACCGAAAACCAGAAAATTGCTGGTGGCATATGAGCATTTGTGACCGACACCGGCAGGTAATATCAGTAAATCTCCTTCATTTACTACGTACTTCCTTCCATTATTGCCACCAAGTTGTAAATAGGCATATCCGCTTAACACTGCGAGTACTTCATGTGTATTGCTGTGGTAGTGATGATAGGAATAGATTCCATAACGCCAACTGTTCGACCAGTTATTGGTTGCAAGTCTTTCCTCTAAATTTTTAGAGTCAACAGGTGTGCCAAGTACCTGCCGGTAAAGAAGTGCGGGAAGGTGACTGTTAGGAATAACTCCGTCGTCTGCGAAAAGGATTTCCTCTGGTTTCTGCGTTTTCATGCGCTCAGTCGTTAAAATTAAATCGCGAACCGAGCAACAGAATCGTGCCAACTATACTGTCAGCTTAACGAAAATAGAAAAATGGATGTAATTCTAATCTGATAATCCTGGCAATAAAGTAAGACGTCAATATGTGAACCGAATCAGAAAATGTCCATGATCCATGATGATTGTTCAAAAGTGAATTTTGTTAAGAACTATTGTGAAAAGACATAAGATCCTAATTAATAATCGTGTCGGGTAGAAAAACGCTGAAAATTGAGCCCGTACCAGGCGTACTGAAAGCGCAGATACCACCATGATGGTTGGATACAATCTTTTCGCAAATGGCAAGACCTATTCCTGTTCCCTGGTATTCGCTTTTGCCATGTAGTCGCTGGAACATTTGAAAAATACGGTCATGGTGTTTTTCATCAAATCCGATACCGTTGTCGCTCACATCGATTTGATAGTAAGCCTGGGCTTTTACAGCAGGATTTACCCGTCCGGGCAGTTGTTGCGCTGTGATTCGTTTAGCATCCATTTTTATAACAGGTGCTTCTGACGGCTTGTGGAATTTCAACGCGTTGGATATCAGATTCTGAAATAGCTGATGCAACTGAGAAACGTTTCCTGTTACCGACGGCAATTCGCGCAGAAGTATTTGTGCCTTTTGCTCTTTGACAGCCACCTCCAGTGTATTCACCACGTCTTTTACCAAGCCATTCAAGTCCACTGTCTCTGTTGGACCTGCACCGCTACCCAGCCTGGAGAAGTCCAGCAGGTCGTTAATGAGAATGGACATACGCTTGGTTGCGTTTAACATACGGTCCAGGTAAACCTTTCCGTCCTTATTGGGATTTTCGTATGAACTCAGAAGCAGATCGCCAAACTGATGGATTTTACGTAGTGGTTCCTGCAAATCATGGGAAGCTACGTAAGCAAACTGTTGCAGATTGGCATTCGAGCGTTGCAGATCGGCCACGGTTGATTCAAGTTGGATGGTTCGTTCTTTCACCCGTTGCTCCAACTGAATGGTAAGATCCCGGTATTGCCTTTCACTTTCCCGAAGTGCGCTTTCTGCCATTTTACGAGCGGTAATATCGGTGTAAGTTGCAAGCAGCTGGTCTGCATTACCTTGTTCATCGTAAAGGGCCGAAACACTTTTATGAACCCATATCACCGAGCCATCTTTTCGAATATTCCTTTTTTCTATCTCAAATGATTCACCAGTATTTGCCAGGCGATGGAAAAGATCCAGGTTGCAGGCCTGATCGTCCGGGTGTGTGAAGTCCTGCATATTTTTTCCGACGATCTCTTCGAAAGCATACCCCAACATCTGGCAGTACCTTTGGTTGACAAAAGTAAGCATACCATCTACATTCCCACGTGCAAAGCCTGTTGTCGTCTTCTCAACAATAGCCCTGAGCTGCTGTTCTGAAATTCGGAGTTCTGATACTGCCTTTGCTCTTTCCACAGCCGACCATGTCCGTTCAGCTGTTTCTTCGATCAGGGCTATTTCTTGCTCAGAGAACTCCTTCGGATGATTAAAATGGACAAATAATATCGCCACCAGTCGCCCGTCTTTTACCAAAGGAACATTTATGGTCGCTTCAAGATCAAGTTCCAGATGTGCCTGCTTTTCGCTCCGGGTAAGCAAGGGGTCATTTTTAATATTTTGTCTTACGATCGTACGCCCTTGTAGCAAACCGTTGTAAAGATCGGCGCCATAATCACTATAAGTGTAAATGCCATCCAGACTTTTTACGCCGTCTGTATAGTTCCTGGTAACCACAACCAGCTCCACATCCGGAAGGGTTTCAGCGTAGCCGGAACGGTTTGCTGACAGAAATTTTCCTAATAAGGATACTGCATCGTACTGTATCGCCTGCGGATCAGACAGCGGTCTTATGGTATCGCTGAGCGTCAATATGAAATTACGCTGATGTTCAATTTTCTGGCGTTTATCCTGTTCCAATATCAGTTTTGTTGTTTCAAAAACAATCACCAGAACTCCGCCTATTTGCCCAGGTTCTGCAGCGACGGGGCTGTAACTAACATTAAACCAGGCATCCTCCAATTTTCCGGAGCGGTTCAGCTTGAAAAGCGCATTGGTAAACGATACCGACTCTCCGTTAAAGACACGCTGATAAATTGATTCGTTGATATGCCAGGCCTCCGGCCAGCATTCGCGAGTAGGTTGTCCCAGCCCTGCAGGATGTTTACTACCCATAATTTCGCGGTAGCCATCATTGTAGATTTGAACCAATTCCTTTCCCCAAAGTACAATGCTGGGAAATGGACAATCCAGTACAGTTTGAGTAATAGTCTGTAAAGCAGCAGACCAGTCAGATACATCGCCTAAATGTGTCTGCGTCCAATCCAGGTTGCGGCAGCAAGTATGCATTTCGCTGGAGCCATTAAATAGCTTCTTCACATGTAAGACTGAAGATTGTGTCATCAGTTTTAAAAAGTAAATAGGTTAAAGTATGTAGCAGGAAAATTAATTAAGATTCATGAAAATCACGTTCCGGTACATTTAGATTATTTCATATTAGAGCATGCATCAATTCCGTTTACACCCCACGTCGATGCATAAACGGGGTCTGAAATAGTGTTATTGCGAAAAACAAAAATGTCGGGCCACGACCCCGTTTTTCGTCACATAAATCAGATTGCTTTACAGGATATCAATCACAAAGTTTGATAGAATCAGAAATATGGTAGGAGAGAAGTTAAGCTGCATGGTCTGTCTCGTGGCGACATGATTTGCACTTTATTTCTGTTTAGAAATTTAATTCCTTCGCTTATTGAATATGTGCTTTTCTAAAAAAATATTTAGAAAGTAGTTATTGTCAGGAATCTTATTGATGGTAATGGGAGCATTCATGTTTATCAGACTTGCCGATAAAACGCCTGGCTGTATGATCTGGCTTGGCGGTTTGTTACAATCTGTAGTCTTTATTGGATCCTTTACCGATTGCAACGAAGAAAATAAAGGAGAGGCAAAGCTAGTTATAAAACAATGCAAGAAAACCGGTGTGTATATGGCCTTCCTGCATCGCTTTTCATTCTCTAATTTTCAAGGCCCCTGCCGGTTTTGTGTTGCAGTTCGTCAATACGTTTAGAAGCTTCCGCTTTGGTAAGAGACTGATTAAATTCTTCTCCTGCCTCTTCTGACAACGTTTTAAGATAAGATTGCTGTGCTCCGGTCATCGGCTCATCACCGGTTGTCCAGTCGTCAGGATTCTTTACAGTATTGGATCCCTTTAACAGCTCGCTGTCCTTTTTCGGATCTTCATTTTGGCTTGTTGGTTTTTTGTCTGTCGAGTCCATATCTGATTGTACGTTTTGCAAAGCTCAAATACAAAAACCAGGCCAGCATCGCATTCATATGAATAAGCATTCATATCCGCTCACCGCTTATAAAAATTCATCGTCGGCATGCATGTGTACGCCTTAAATCCGCTGTGGCGGAGATCAGGATCATTTTGTTACGGACGTGTATTGGGCTGTAAATTTTTTTTGGCAGGTGTCGATAAGTAGTAATGCCAAAGTATCATTGTAGCCACGGTGCGATAAGGTTTCCAGCCCTCACTGATCTGAATGACTTCGTCTTTTGTCGTGGCCGTCCCAAGCTGTTTAAGTCGTTTTAATGCATTGACAGCAGCCAGGTCACCCGCCGGAAAAATATCTGCATGCTGCAGGGCGAACATCGAATAGACATCAACAGTCCAGTTGCCAATCCCCTTCAGACCGGTTAATACCTTACGAACCTGTTCGTCCGGTGCTTCTGCAAATGAGTCCAGACTGATCTCTTTACTCTCTACGGCCATCGCCAGCTCTCTGATATAGATCGTCTTTTGTCTGCTTACGTAGCATTCACGGAGCTGCTGGTCACTTAGACTCAGAATAGCCTGTGGTGTAATTGCAGTCGTTTTCTCTTTCAATTTATTCAGTGCTGCAAGCGCCGATGCCAGCGAAACCTGCTGTTCAAGAATGATATGTACAAGTGTCTCAAAGCTGTTTTCTCTGGACCACAAAGGTGGATAGCCATAGTGTTCCAATACCGCTTTTAACTCATCGTCCTGACTTGCCAGATGGTCGCAAAGCTGGTGGTAGTTTTCTCTGTTCAATCTGAATGGCATCATCGGGGCTGTTGTGCTTTTTAGTATAGCTGTTTAAAGATCCTTGCCACTGGGTTTTCCGTGTCCGGTATGGATCAGCGGTAGCAGGCTTTCTACAATATAACTTGCCCAGGCATTTGAACAGGCATTATAACACGCCAGGCTCGCATTCAGGCCCATGTGTGTAAAACGGATTTCAGTCTGATCACCAGCGGAAATAATATCAAAAACAATGCGTGAGTCTTTCCATTCCTTTGGGTCGTCGACAAAACGAATCGCACAATCCGTTACAAGCCATTCTACTTTTTGATTGGGGATCAGTTTAACTAGTTTTTGAGTAGATATATGTACGTCTCCGAAATACACTGTGAACGAATCGTTCAGATTCTGCGATTGCCCTTTCAGGTCACTGGTCCACCAAGCCGTAACATTGTTAATGCAATCAAAAGCTGTTTGCGCTGTCGCGTCTGCAAGGATACTTACTGAATAGTCTGACATGTTGAGATGGCTGAAGTTTAGAATGGAACAAATATAAGCCTGATTATTACATTAAAACGGGGGTAAAACAGACATCCAAACAGGCTAATCAAGACAAAGAGAGTAACATTTGGGCCAATTCCCAGCTTTGTATCTGGTTACATTGGAATACAATTTGATATGGAAGGTTTCTCTTTTATAAAATATGGAAGGTTTCTCTTTTATAAAATAATGAACTAATCAGATTAAAATATAAAGCGATGGAATCAAAGCATTTAGACAAATACCTGGAAGCGCAACAAGATGATTATTCCAGGGCACTGGCAGAAATGCGAGCGGGTGGCAAACGGGGACACTGGATGTGGTATATTTTTCCTCAGATCAAAGGATTAGGCCATAGCAGCACCTCGGTATATTACGGAATCGACGATTTACAGCATGCTGCCGATTATCTGCAGCACCCTGTTTTAGGTAGAAGACTGATCGAAATCTGCGAGGCTCTGCTTACCGTAGAAGGTAAATCTGCCCATCAGATCATGGGTAGTCCGGATGATTTGAAGCTTCGGTCATCCATGACGCTTTTTAGCCAGATTCAGACGGCACATCCGGTTTTTGAACAGATACTTGAAAAGTATTTTGACGGTAAAAAGGACAGCAGAACGCTTGATCTATTAAACAAACACTAAGTTGTTCCGGTTAAAAAATTCCCGTTCTGCGGAAAATGTATGTAAAGAATCGATTTAGCTGTAGCTGTTTCTCAATCCGGCTTATTTCTGCGTATCAATCGGGCCTACATCCCACTATTTTGGGCAGTGGTTTGCCTTTCTTTTAACGGTTTTGTAATTACGTAAATCAGCCACACTGGTTCAGAAAAACATTTAGCATCGAATTTTTATAAACTCATTATCAGTTGTTTAGTGAGTATGTTATGTCGGTTTTCTGATAAGTTTAAATCAACTTTCAGGATTTTGGCACGGTTTTTAATCCTACATAGATATCAACGAATAACTTCATTTTAACAAAATAAAATCATGGAAACCAATTCAAACTCAGACAAATCGTACATTAATACGAATCCTTTTGCAAACAAGAAAGACGTATCTGTTGAACAGCGCCAGGCTGTGAGCAAAGAAGGAAAACGCCCGCGCATTCAAAAACCAGTATACACCGTAAGGTTTCTGTAAATCACATGCTGGATACCAAATCAGTCGTTAACCGCGATATTGTTAAGCACCTGAAGCTACGAATTGCTGGTCGGTTCGTCCCGCATCGGTTGTAATCGAAGGGCTTCCTGATCCTGTTCACTCAATGAGTGACTACAGCTGATGATAGAAAGCTCTTCGATTCCCAAATACTTCTCATGTAAAAAGAAGCTGCGTATACTTATTAGCGTTTGTCCTATTCACGAACTTACTGTAGTTGGCTTCACATTAGTACGAAGTTCTCATTGTACGTTCATCTTTTTGTAAAGTATCAATTTGTAAAGTATCAATTCTTTTCCTTATTCATACTGGAGAAGTAAGCTGCCAGATCATTCAATCCCTTATCCCAGCCTTGCTGATGAGCAGGCAAATACTCAGGAGCAGAGAATCCTTCCTGGCGCACCTGTAACCTGCTTTGCGACTGACCGTGTGGTGAGAATTGGATATGCAATGTATAGCCGTCGGCAGAGCCTTCATCGCTCATATTCCAAATCCAGGAATACACAAGCTTTTCATTAGGAATTACTTCTTTGTATAAACCTGTAACTTCGAGCCCGGCTTGTCCTATGTAATAGGCAATGGTCCCACCTTCCTGGAGCTCATTCTTCATATCATTCAGTGTTTCACCCATGGGACGCCACCATTGACTAAGATGATCCAGTTGAGTCCACGCGTTAAAAAGCGTTGCTACATCTGTATCAAATATTCTTTCAACTTCAATAATGTTCTTGGGAAGTTCTGATTCCATCGGATGAAAAGTTTAGATTGTATGCAAGGTGTGGCCAAACAATTATGCCTCTATTCGAATTAATGCGGATCAATTTTCGAATAATTAATAGTTCTTTGGTGACAAATTATTAAATTACTGCGGGCTACGTAAAGGATAGACCTTTAATTATTAAGAATATATGCCATTGTACAATTTAGATCGTGCTGCCACCGTGAGCCGCTTTCTGAAACTGGAAGTAAATAGAAGAGATGAGTTGCAGCAGATTGTCAGGTTAGCAGCAGATGTTTGTGATACACCGGTAGCGCTGATTACATTGCTCGACGAGCATATGCAATACATCCGGTTTCAGGCTGGCTCTGAGCAGCCTGATGCAGCACTTAATAATGAAATCTTTCAGCTTACAATTAGTTGCGATACTATTTTTGAAATTAAAGATGCTCAGCAGGATGCACATTTCCGGGACAAGGGTCTTGTTACGGGTGATTCGAACATCAGGTTTTACGCAGGGGCACCACTGGCTACCAGGGATGGATACATGCTGGGCTGTCTTTCGGTAATGGACAGAAATCCACGCCTGCTTAGCGATAATCAAAAAAAGATGTTGCTGACCTTATCCGGACAAATTATTCAGATCATAGAATTTGATATAAGCATTAACCTGCTAAAAGATCAGGTGGAACAGTTGCAATTATCAGAGATAAAGCTTAAATCATTTTTCGAAAGTACCGTCAGTTGTCATTTACTCATAGGAAAAGAACTCGAAGTGCTTGCATTTAATAAAATTGTGGCTGGTTTTGTAAAAGACAATCTGGACATTGTGATTAAAGAAAAAATGCCTGTTACCGCATTTCTTCATGATAACTATCAGGAGGAATTTATCCTGAATTGCGGAGCTGCCATGAAGGGGGAGAACGTGACCAGCGAAAAGGAACTCACCTATCAGGATGGCCATTCAGTTTATTGGTATATGAGTTTTGAACCGGCCTTGGGCAAGCATAACGATATCATAGGCGTTTCTTTCAACGCCACAGACATTACGGAGCGAATCCGGCAGGAGCAGCTGGTTCTGAAGCAAAACCAGGCGCTCAGACAGATAGCATTCGTCCAGTCTCATGAACTCAGACGACCAGTCTCTTCGATACTTGGTATTATCGAATTGATTAGATCCGAGGAGACTACTACAGATATGAAGGAAGAGATCATGATGCTGGACCAGGCAGCAAAAGAACTGGACGGAAAAATACGCCAAGTGATCAGCTTCACCAACTAGTACAGTTTAAACGACGTAATGTGCTATAGACAGCCGAATTTACGGTTGATCCTGGATACTGATCTGACCTTTTTTTAATTACTTCAATGACTGCTGTAATGAACCAGGAGAGGCATTGTAAACGATCGGCCAGCCATTGACTCTATAAGAGGTCAGACTCACTGCCGATGGTACGTCCTCGAGCATCTGAGCAATTTGAGTTTTGGTCAACGGCTTTTGAAGAAAACCTTTCAGTTCGGGGAATTGCATCGCGCTGTCTACGTCTCTTGGGTCTGTTGATGAGCTGATCAGGTATATTTCCGGCGAGTATGCGGACGGCTTTATCAATCTAAGCTTTTCCAGAAATTGCCATCCGTTCATAGTTGGCATATTGACATCAAGCAGAATCAGATCAGGATGCAGATCCGGCTTCTCAGCATTCAGAATTAAATATTCCATTGCCTCCAGTCCATTGTGAAAACGTAAGATCTGATGGTCATCAGATACCCTTTCAATCAATTTGCAGTATAGAAAGTGACATACCGGGTCATCGTCAATAATACCGATTTTCATATGTACTTGTATAAAAGAGGAAATTTAATCTGGTTTTAATCATTAAATATCTATGCGAATCATACCCACATTTTAGGATCGAACCGTCTATTTTTTCTGTTCTTGATAGAGGTATAAGATCAAATCGATGTAATGGACTGAAAATCAATAGTAAAATTTCTATCGATTAATCGAATTAAATTCTATTTTTAATAAAGATTCTTACCTTCCTGTTATATGAGAAATGTGTTTTCGGATGGAGAAGCTTTATTTTGGGGTTTGTTTTTCCCAGATGCAGAGCGGACATTGTTCTTAAAATTCTACAAAATAGTTAATCAAATACGATGTGGGCACGTGCACCTATGCATTTCAAAGTAGAATGTTATTGTGGATCAATGATGATAAATGACCCGAGGGCGGCACCAATTCGGAAACTCAAAGAATAGTCAGAAGCAGGTATGCCATTAGTAACCGTTAGACATATACGAACAAGCAAAGGTTTGCCACGGCAAACGGTGGGGTTACATATCTGTTTCGACAATTATGCTTAAATTTGTACTGATCATCACCAACAAATGCCAGAATCTATATTTAACATTGAAGAATCTCAGAGAATTGAAGCGCTTAAAGAATACAATATTCTTGATTCAATTTCGGAGAAAGAGTACGAAGATATTACCAAGTTAGCGTCAGAAATTTGCCAGATGCCCGTATCACTAATCAGTTTGATCGATGATACCAGGCAGTGGTTTAAATCCAATCGGGGGCTTTCTGTGAGGGAAACGCCGCGTGAATACGCGTTCTGTACACATACTATTCAGAATCCTTCGCAGGTATTTGTTGTTCCGGATTCGCGGATTGATTCCCGGTTTTCCGCAAATCCCCTTGTTTCAGGCGATCCACATGTGATTTTCTACGCGGGTGCGCCGCTGGTGGATACGAATGGTTTCGCGCTGGGATCTTTGTGTGTAATAGACCACAAGCCCAACGCGCTGTCAGCTACACAACTTGAGGCTTTGCAGATTCTGGCCAATAACGTGGTCAGCCTGATGGAGAACAGAAAAATGCAGCGTTCTATGAAAATACTGCATAAGCTTTTGGAAGAGCGGTACCAGGAAGGTGAAGATGTCAAAAAACGCCTTAAAGATGTGGTCTGCGATAGATTGATTCCTGTTTTAACAGCTGCAAAAGGCGAGATTATGGCCACACCTCAGGCAAATACAGATTCATTACTGCGTAAGCTGGAAGATGCACTGGATCTAACAGCAGATATACAGAAGGAAATCCAGCGATGAGGATCACGCTTAACTGACTGGATGCATAGGCAGGTCTGTTTTAAACAGAAAAGACCGCTAGTAAACTGATGATGTTCTGTTTATTTCGGATCCTGATTTTTGCCGAAATCTTCAATCAACTTTTTATACTTATCTACCTGGCTTTCAAAATTCCGTATGCTGGTCTCATAGATCAGTTTGAGCGATTCCAGGTCATCTACATCTTTATCATAGGTTTCGTCAGCCTTTGATTCCGTGTCCAGTTCTGGTAATAACTGCAGGAGTTTCTGTAGCGATTTGGCATTTTCTTTTGCTCTATATGCATACCATGCAAGCATTTTTTTATAGCTGTTTTTGAGCCTGGATTCTTGATTCATCTTGTCGGATAAGCTTGTTTTGATTTGTTTGTTATAAGCAAACGCATATGTTAGCGCAATACACCGGCCGTCTCAACAAAAACAATACCATGTGATCATAGTACTGTTAGCCGTCGCTGGCGAAACTTCCCTAAATTCATTGGAATAGGGGAGATAGGAGCAGAAATAATGACTACCCTTTTAGGGTCTACTATAAAATTGGCAATATACCATTATGATTTTATATTTATTCCTGATATTTAAATATCGATACGTTGCTGCCACACCACTAACTCCCGGTTGTTATGAGGTCTTTTATATACGGTATGATCTGTATTTGTATCTCCGCTCATGTGTCCCGGAGCCAAAATATATCAAAAGGAAATCATCAGGTGCCTCGTGTGAGCATCCGGGTAGTAGACAAAGAAACCCTGCAGCCTGTGGATGCCAGGATTTTGATCATCCACCAGCACGTCGACCATGCAATCACACCACTTCTGGAAGACAAAACCTACAGGTACAAGTTAGCCGTCACCGATACGGTAAACATTTCCATTTACGCAGATGGCTATCATTTGCTCAATGAATCTTTGATAATAGGGGAGCTCAACGGGGTCGAGACATATTACCTGACAGCGAAGCCATCGTCAGCATCAGCCCTGAGCACGACTGTATCCCGGTCTATTCTTAAAGATGATATCAGTACCATTATTTATTTTTCCCAAAGCAATACCGAACATGAAACTATCCATGGAACGCAATAGCGTAGTGAGAGCTTACCTTTTGCGCTCCACAGACCTTGCCGGATCCATAGCAAGTAAAGCATACGGTGGCATCAAACCGGCAGCTCCCAATGACTGCGAACACAACAAAAAGTTCAACCGTCGGGTGGAAGTGCGCCTCTCGCCGGCGTCGCCTCTAAACAAGTAGCTGCATCGTATCAATAAGCATACAGCTAACAACGGACCTGTACTATTTGGATCAATAGCCAAGCCGGATGCCTGTAAATTGCCATTGATGCATAGGATGAAAAAAGTTTCGGTATGTGGTGCGGCTGTGGCCCGGCGAGGTACATATAGATGCGCCACGCAGTACCATTTGGTTGACCATGAATTTGCCGTTGTATTCTCCGATGGCACCCGCAGCTTTCTGGTAACCAGGGTAGGCCAGATAGGCACTGTTAGTCCATTCCCAACGTGTTCCCCATTCCAGAGCGCCAGCTGCCACTTCCCATTCAGCTTCAGTAGGCAGTCTTTGCTTTTTCCATGCCGCGAATGCAGAAGCCTCGTAATAACTGATATGGCAAAGCGTGTCCTGATGCTCAACCGGTTGTAGACCTGCAAAAGTGTAATGCATCCACTGGTTATCAATCCAATGCCAGTATAGCGGTGATGCAATGCTCTTCTCTTTCACCCATTGCCAGCCCTCGGCATGCCAGAATTCGAAATGCCTGTAGCCTCCGTCGTTGATGAAATCCAAGTATTCCCCGTTAGTGACCAGGGTGTGGGAAATGTGAAAGTCATCCAAATAAATCTTATGACGGCCTAACTCATTGTCAAAACAAAATCCCTGACCATCATAACCTATTTCGTAAAGACCTGCCTGGAATTTCGTGTATTCATCTGTAGCGATTTTGTATGACTGATTGTTTCTTTCACTTTGGTAAACAGGGAACAAAGGGTTATGCCCAAGTATGTATTTAATGTCAGAATAAAGCAGTTCCTGGTGTTGTTGTTCATGCTGAAGGCCAAGTTCAAGCAGCGTACTTACATCCTGGCCGAGCGGGTCACCGGAAAGAATCAGCTCCCGGATCTGCTCATCCACATATTTTCTGTATCTGTATACATCTTCTACAGACGGACGGCTCAGATTCCCGCGGTCGGTCCGCAGAACCCGGGCTCCCACCGTTTCGTAATAGCTGTTGAATACAAAATTATAGTTCGCATCAAATTCCTGGTAAGCAGCTGCGTAGGCCTTTAAAATAAAGGTTTCAAAAAACCAGGTGGTATGTCCCAGATGCCATTTAGGAGGACTCACATCAGCGATCGGTTGTACTACATAGTCCTCTGTTTGAAGCGGTTCGCAAATCTTCTCAGTGAGCGCGCGCACTGATTCATATTGTAGGAGTAAATCCATGGTCAAGAGTTTGTTGAAGGTAATCGGGTCATATCGCTTTCCAGAAATCGTCGATAAACCACCGCTTTGAGTCGTAGTGTCTATGAACAGGTGTAAAACCGGCGTTTTCTGAAAGTGCGTCAATTTCCTGCGGAGAAAACTTTTGAGATACTTCCATGAAAATGGGTTCGTTTTCAGCGAAAGTGATGGTCTGATCTCCGATGCGTACGGTTTGGTCTTTTTGACTGATAAGATAACTTCTGCACGAACCTGTCATAGGGTCATAACATGGGTAATGCATGAAATCGTGCAGGTTAAAGTCTGCATGCAACTCCTGGTTGATTCTTCTGAGCAGGTTCAGATTAAACTGGCTGGTCAATCCCAGATGATCATGATAGGCATCCAGAATAACAGAAGGTTGTTTTTTCAAATCGAAACCGATCAACACCAGATCGTCGGAATTCAGGAAACTTCTCAGCATTTTGCAGAACTGTTGCGCCTCTGCTACCTCCATGTTACCAATGTTCCCGCCAAGAAACATCACCACTTTCGGTCTTGTCGATGCGCCGGTGGCCTCTCTCAGCATATCAAAATACTCGCCCTGAAACGGCTGCAGATCAAGACCGGGAATTTCGTGGGTTAGTCGACTTTGTAATACAGAAAGTATATTGCCGGATATATCAATGGGCATATAGGTAAATGTGGCCTGCCGGTCTGCAAGGGCCTGAAGCAGATACTGTGATTTCGTCGCATCTCCGGCTCCCAGTTCTATGAGGTCAAATGAGCCAGCTGTGTTGTGCAGGAATTGGGCCATAGCGTCTGCTTGTTGTCTGAATATCTCGGCCTCGCAGCGGCTGAGGTAATATTCGGGGCATGCCATGATCTGTTGAAACAGCTCGTCGCCGACCTGATCATAAAAATATTTGGATTGCAGTTTTTTCGGCTCACCCGATAACCCTTCGACTACATCCCGGAAAAACTGTTCCGTTTGTTGCTCAGGCGATGCCATAAGCGGTACTACACTGTCAACTTCGTTCAAATCTGTGGCTACCATTGTGCGGCCGGACTGCGCCGGTGGGTGGTTGGTTCAAAAAATGCATGTCTTTAATCATTTGGTCGCTTAATAAATTCGTGCCCGAGCCGGAGGAGAAGCTTCGGTGGGATGGTGGGGAAGCGACCGTAAAAACCAACTCTTTGACCGGAGTCTCGGAGCTGGTTCATACAGATGTGCAACTGCGTTGTTCAGTGAGGGATTTAAACTAATTTTCTATCTCTTTTATTGTCAATAACTTATAAGGATCAAAATAGCGCTTCTGTTGGTGCAGAACGCATTCAATAACGCAGATTCAAAAAACCAGATTCATGACTGATATGATCCATCTGTTTTAAACTGGTGGTTTAGGAATCCGATGTCTATCAATATCTTTAAAAATATTGATAGACTAGGTCGAAATATTATAAACGACCAAAATACGCTCTATAGTAGGGCTTGAAAACATCAGAAAGCATCTTTAACTAAGCTCCAAAGGTGAGTCTGCACTGACTGTTAAGAATAGCGAGGTGCAATACTGTATTGAGCTAAGCAAAACTTTCGGGGCGCTCCAAACCTGGTTTGTCCGGAACCCTACAATGCTTATGATAAAAACAATCGATGTTAACATGGCATGTTATCCATGTGTACTTTTTCAAGTCTAATGCGCCCGGTAACCATGCTGTCACTGCTCCACCAACCATAGCCAAAAAATTACCTTCCAATACCTGACCGTCGTCTGAAAGTTTAAAGTAGATTGTTCCAAATTGCACTTTATCATGGCTGCTGTTTTTATAATGGAGTCGTACAAAGTCTGGATGATCTAATATCTCTCCTTCAAAGAGTAGTATTTGATCTCTATTAACTGGCTTCTCTTCCACATGATACACGATAGAGCCTTCGCCTTTCAGGTGGTTATCGCTACCGTTTTTATACAGATTCATTTTGAGAGGGAACTCTCCTTTCATTTCAAAAGTTAAACCTTCCCATTTTCCTGGAAATGTATGAGCTCTCCGGGAAAAGCGTAGAGTCTTTGCTGATTTTGATCGTGACGCCTGGCCCTGCACAAGGTAGGCTTTCATAGACTTTATATAGGGAGTTCCTTTTTTCGTAAAACCGATTTTAGAATAGAATTCTTCTATCGTTTTATATTCACATGCAAACAGACCAGCTACTCGTTCAAGCGTTTCTATCTTCGTATTTGTGAGTGCCTTTTTGTCTCCGGCTACCGACGCCAGAATATCCTGGATCGTTTTTGCAGAAACGTATTTAGTGCTGTTAACTGTGTTGAATACGGAAGCATTTTTTAATCTATCAAGGTAATTTTGAATTGCAGGGCGTGCGGAAGAAACAACTTTACTCCTGATGTTTTCACACAGGTAAAAGGCAAACATAATTTTTCTTTCGTGGAGGGAATGGTTCATAACGTTAGGTAGGATTGATGTACAAAGATTCAATTTTAAAGGAAATTTTTCAATAAAAGAATCACTACTCATTTTTTGATTTGTGGAAACACTCTGGAGCTGTATTGCCACTTTTCTGTAAGTAGTCGGGAAGCGGCTTTGAGAAATTTGTCTTGGTCCGCTAGTTTTGAATTCAACAAGTACTTAGGATGTCGCCATGATCTGTAAGGAAGAAATATTCCTCAGTGCGGTATAGCAGTAACAAATGCAGAAAGCTCAAAGAGCCTTGATCAGTTCGATCAATAATTCCGCTGCCACGGTACAGCATGCTGTAAACCCTATACATGCCTTCGGGCAATGTAATTAAGTTGATTTCAGCTGGCGAATTTCTTCATAAAATTATCTCCAGTTGCTCAAAGTTTGCAGGTACACGAATGCGATTATGACTCTGAAATATACTAAACCTTTGAACATTGATTCAGTACACTTAAATAATTTATCCAATGAAATCGCTTGCAACCGGCCTATGGAGTACACTTTTACTTATCAGTTTAATATGCTGTTCCAAAAAACAGGATCCTGCCCCTGACCAGCAAGATGACAAAGAAGAGGTGCCCGGCACTGTCGATACACCAATTTCTTATGATAACCGTTATTCTGTCCCCTTTGGAAAAGCAGGCCTTACAGCGATACAGCCAGATGGTAAGGTAGTCATGACCGGCGACTTAAAGAGCACAAGCGCTCCTATTTTTAGATTGGATAAAGATGGGAAGTTGGATCCTGGTTTTAATATAGATCAGGATAAGAGCTGGATTATACAATCTATACAGGGACTCGGAGTACAACCCAGTGGGAAGGTTATTGTCAGCGGTAAATTTATCATTGACAAAAAGACCTATGACGTTATTCGGCTCACAGAAACGGGATTACTAGACAAAAGCTTCAAATTTCATCCATTCGTCGAAAATACATCCCTGAAAAATAACGCGCTTTTGATTAAGTTAATCCAACCGGATGGCAAAATAATTTGCGAGATATCTGCTCTCTACCAAAGTCTGGGCTTTCTGATGTATGGCAGGTTTCGGTTGAATGTGGATGGTTCGTCAGATTCGGATATGATGAGTGTCGGTTACAAAACTTTCCCCGGCGAAAATACTTATGGTCACACCTACGCCTCATTCGTATCTTTGCCTGACAACAAGACATTGGTTTATGGACAGTTTACACTCGTTGATGGTAGTAACAAACGTAGAAATATAGCCAGGTTAAACGCTGATGGTAGTTTAGACTTGTCATTTCATTTCAAGGAGGTACCATCACAGGGTAATGCGGCTAGCCTCATTACCAGTCTGGCGGTTCAATCAGACGGGAAAATTATTTTCAGCGGTAATTTTAACCAACTAGTTGATGATAGCCAAAGAGATACAAAATATCCGCTTCTGAATTTTTGTAGATTAGAAAAGGATGGGGGAATAGATTTGTCATTTTATGTTAACAAGAAGCCGTTTACTGCCAGCAAGATCTTGGTCCGGCCGGATGATAGCTATATAGCTTTGTTGAGCAGAAGTAATACACACTCATCACAGATTGCCATATTCGGTGCCGACGGAATATTAAAGTCGGATTATAAAATTGCGGATGCCAGTAGTTATCTGTCGGAACTCTACAAGCAATCGGAAAATCAATACCTGATAGCCGGCGACATCATTAATAATGGTCAGAGTCATGCTATAGCGAGGTTGAGCATCAAGTGAGTTGTCAATTGATCGTGACAGGCCTAGAAGGGAGATCGAACATTTCCGAGACGCAATGGGAGGGTAATCCGCTGCTGTATCTGTGCTTCGGATCTTCACCTGTAGCATGGCTTGCTGCCGGATACGACGGAGGAAAGCCGGAGTATGTCCGTGTCCTATATGCAGACATACTCCGGTGGTCATTGCGGATGATTTGAATCACGACGATGCTGTATTGTTAACCGATGTCGTACAAACTGGTTACCATGCAGTAGAAATGGCCGGAATCGAACTGGTGCGACATGGTGGTGATTTCTGGAAACAGTCATCTCATTGATCACTTAGAATACCGTCTGGAATTCGTCAAAATTTATGCGTAATGTGAGGCATATATCAGGATGTTTTTAAAAAATTAAAACCCTTTAAGTATTTAGTTTACAGGGTTTTAATTTTTTTAGCCTCCTGAGAAATAGAGCTTAACCTTCAACCGACTTCAGATACTTTTTGTTTTTCATTCTCAGGTATACGCCGTTGGTCCAGCCGAAACCTTCCTGCACCTCATATTCCCCACCACCAGCAATCAGGTTGGTGTCAGAGACATTGTATTTTTCCAGCATTTTGCCTGAATGTTTAAACTCTTTATCGATCAGGCCCAGCCACTCGTCAGATATTTCATCCGCCGCCTGGTGAAAATTGTAGTTGCGCAGTCCTTTGTAGGCAATCCACTGAAGCGGTGCCCAGCCATTGGGCGCATCCCACTGTTGGCCTGAGTTAAGTTTGGTGGTCAGTAAACCACCTGATTTCATGAAGTTCAGACGGATATATCCTTTCACATATCTGGCCTGGTGGGCAGATGCCACTTTGAAAAATAGCGGGAATGTACCTGCCAGTGTGACGTGCTCGGTGAAATCGCGCTTTTTGAAATCATAATCCATATAAAAGTGCTTTTTCTCATCCCAGAAATAGGTCTCAATGGCCAATGCCCGCCTGGCTGCCTTTTCCTTGTAGAGCAGATACATCTGTTTATCGTCCTGATGCTCGTAAGCTTCTGCAAGTGTTTGTTCAAGAAAATACATCAGACAGTTCAGGTCAACAGGTAAAATATCTGTGGTATGGACTGAAGCAAAGTCATCTTTATGAGCAAACCAGCGGCTGCTGAAATCCCAGCCGGATTCCGCAGCAGCCCTGATATGACGGTAAGTATCTTCCGGAGCTGCGCCATACTTATCCTGAGCCTCGTGGCCGAGTTCTACATCTTCAATATGGGATTCGGGTCTTGGCGTGTCTTTATCGTCCCAGTATCTGTTCAGAACAGCTCCATCCGGCAGGTTGACCAGTCTCCTGTGCGCGCTGAAAGGCTCGCTCGCGTCTGCTGCATCCATCCAATAATCATATTCCCGCTGCATGTGAGGAAGGTATTTGGTAAGAATATGATTTCCCTCCATATCAGCATACAACCGGACCATCAGAGAAAAAAATGGCGGTTGTGAACGGCTCAGATAATACGTGCGGTTGGCTGTTGGTATGAACCCGAAGTTTTCAATCAGGTAGGCAAAGTTGTCAATCATGCTCGCGATCAGTTCGGTTTCACCTGATTCCTTCAAGCCCAGCATGGTGAAGTAAGTATCCCAGTAATAGATCTCTCGGAAACGACCTCCCGGAACCACATAGGCATTGGGCAGGTAGATCAGTGAACCACCGCGCTCCTGGTCTTCGGGCTGGCGCGTAAGTACCGGCCACAGTTTTTCAACATGCTCTGATACCGGTGCGGTCATGTCAGGTTCAAATGTGCAGGCAATCTGAGCAGGTATACGGAAATGCGCCTGGACGAATTCGGAAAGATTAAAGTCGCTGTTGTTTTTTTCCTTTTGATATAGGGCAATGATATAGGCAGGATCTTCGAGCGGAATCGCGTCTGCGAAAGTTTTGGAATCGTCAAAAACATGATTGTTCTGAACATCTTCGAATAGGTTTCCATAAATCTCTTCCGGGGAGGCATACACCTGGCCGGAGTTCAGTGTAGGTTCAACAAGTTCTTGCAAGTTTGTGAAGTTTAAGTCAGAAAACTGACATGGAACAATGGTTTAACTACTCATAAACACCCAAAGAATGATACCAAAAGACGTATAATTGAATAGTTAATCCTCGGAAAACCAACGGTTACAAGCGGTTGAGAGCCCCTGAGAGACCCATCACACTTAAGAAACAGAAATACAGACAGCGGAATGCGTGCAGATGGCAGGATGTGGATTTTTTGCCGGAATCTGATCCGTATTTTCCCGAGTTCCGGTTTTGTATGGAATTTATACCGCGGTTGCCCACATATCATTCCTGCTATATCCCATGATCCGATCCGGTGTGGTCATCTGCCCGGCTCTTGTAGAAGTTTAGCCAATGAACAGTGCGATTCCGGGACAGCCAATACCCCACCTATTTCGGTTGGGATATTGCCCAAGTGCCTGGTACGGATCAGTACGCTGCCTGCCTTTTTTAAAATTTTTTAGTAAGTCTGGTTTCTATCAATCCGACTGTTACTGATCGTATACCTAACAGGGTTAACCTGCTAGCTGTCAACCTTGATAGACCACTTTCTTATATCGGAGGGTGTCCTGTAGTTACATGTAAATCAGAAAGTTATGTGATCATCGCCAGGCGCATCAGGTCGCTGAATGGCATGCTTTTTACATGGCACTCATCTGTTCATTAAACAAAATATAACAGACTATGAAAACCAGGTATGGAAATGTGGACTTCAACAACCACGACGAACGTAATGAAGGATTGGCCATAGGGCTACTGCTGGGAGCAGCCATTGGCGTTTGTGCAACACTCTTATTTACTCAGAAATCAGGTAAGGCTTTGCGCGAGAAAATCAAAGACGGTGCAGAAAAACAAAAAGACAAGCTGAGCAAGCACTGGGACAAAGCCAAGGACAAAGCAGATGAGCTTGCCGGCGATGCAAAGGATGCAGCTGAATCAGCGGGAGAAGATGCCAAAGATACAGCGAACGATTATGCTGATCAGGCTAAGGATGGCGCTAAATCAGCCATGGATAACTTTCAAAAAAAATACTGATCCGTCCGGATACGTGCGAAAGCGGGGGAGGGTCCGGTAGCTGACCATCCTTCGCCTTTCCGCCCGCTCTGCAATCATCAACAAATAACTCACCCATTAGCAACACATTATATCATGGAACAAAGTCGACCATACACACAGCCGGTTCACGATAGAGGATTGGTTCAATTAAAAAGAATTTCCTGGAGCGCTGTTTTTGCCGGTGTGCTCGTTGCCATCGTCGTACAGATGCTGCTTTCACTATTAGGGTTTGGAATAGGCCTGGGAAGTATAGATGCGATGGAAGAAAAAAATCCCGCTGCCGGACTGGGCATGGGAAGTGCGATCTGGTATATCATCAGCAGTCTGATCTCGCTTTTTGCAGGCAGCTGGGTGGCTGGCCGCCTGGCAAGTGCTCCGCGTTTATTCGATGGCGTTCTGCATGGGGTGCTTACCTGGTGCGTGGTTACAGTGATCACGATCTACTTTCTTACCACCACAATTGGTAGTCTTATCGGTGGTGCGGGCAGACTGGTCGGCGGACTAGTGAAAACAGCCGGCGCAGGTGTGGCCGCAGCAGCCCCGGCGATGGGTGATGCAGTCCAGAATCAAATGAAAGAGAATGGGATTGATATACAAAATGTCGATTTTTCTGATTTGAAAAACGAAGCAAACAAATTGCTGCGCCAAACCGAAAATCCTGCGCTGAATCCTGACAGATTGGAACAGAAGGCAGACCGTGCAGTTGGAAAGGCCGACAATGCAGCCGGGGCGGCGGCGAAAGATCCCGCCAACACGGATGACATTGCCGGAAGCTTGTTCCGTAATCTTTTCAAAGACGGCAAAGAAACTGTATCTCAGGTAGACCGGGATGATGCGGTGAATGTGGTCATGAACAGAACCGGCAAAAGCCGTGAAGAATCTGAGCAGATCGTCAATAACTGGATCAATGCCTACAAACAGGCGCAGGTCAAATTTGAACAGGCCAAAAAAGATGCGGAAATCAAAGCCCGCCAACTGGCAGACGACGCAGCTTCAGCAGCATCCAAAGCAGCTATATTTGGTTTCTTTGGCTTATTGCTGGGCGTAGTGGCATCAGGATTTGGCGCTAAAATAGGTACTGAATCCAAAGATACCAACCACCGTCTTGACCATCCGCTGGCTTAGGTTTGCTGATACAGCTTAATGACAAAAGCAGGAAATCCCCGGGTTTCCTGCTTTTGTTTTTTTTATACCTCATCCACAAATTGCGGTAGAGCAGTTATGATTCAACCCACATCCATCGCGGATAACGGATTGGAAGATGTTTCCGGTTACAACAATTTATTTCAACTGCCGATGCTGCCTGTCCAGATAATCCTGATGGAACTGTCTCAGCTTCTGATCCAGCTGGTAACCTACACGGTAGCGTTCGCCGATCCGGTAACCGCGGGTGTAAGTATATTCCCAGCGGAATTCGTCGGTCGTGCGTAGTCGCGCGTGTTGGCCCTGGGCGATTTTCCCCGGAGGAATAGGTATGGCAAAGTTAAACCCCAGCGTGGAGCCGTTTTGCGTTTTGGTGGCGTACACACCCAGTTCAATATTGGTAAACTGACGAACAAATTACTTCATCTTTAAAAAATAGTATGATGTTTGCAAAATTTCCATGCTTCGAACTTAATATTGCGATTAATTTGTTTGGAATGGTCTGTATGTTACTATAATTTTTCCACTTTTTGTTTTCTTTTTTAATTTAATTGCCATTCGTTTGTAAGGTATTCCTCCCTCGGTAATTGTCTCTACAGATGTTTCATAAGGCATATCACCGCAACTTACGCTCACAAGTAGCTTTTGTCCATTACTATCAAAAATCCATTTATCATCCGTATATTTTTTTATTAAAGCTCTTGTAATTAAGGCAGTTTCAAATTCCATAGGTGAAGCAAATTCAAAAACATCTTCAATCTCGAGAGAACTGTTCTGACTTCGATCATAAGTGAAAGAACGGACAAGTTTTGACATACCTGACACCTTGTACGCGGATTTAAGATCGAAAACCAAAATATCCTTTTCTTCACTAAACTTGGATTGAATAATCTTGGCGGAGGCATTGCGACCAACACTCTGCTGTGTTTGCGCTGGAAGGGGAACCGGATGACCATAAGAGGAGATAGATTTATACTTGTATCGGGCCTCGGATTTAAAAATGTCTGCTGAATATGGGATGCTTCCAGGGTCGCCTGTTAATATTTCTTTGCCCAGTACAATTGTATAAGACCCTACATCATTGTGATTGTGATTTTCAGCATTGTTTCCGCCTTTAAGAACTGCCGATATAGCATTTGATGAAGACGATCTAACAACCAAAATGCCTGATTTATCGAAAAAAGATCTTAGACTCGATTCTTGGAAGTTAATCTTCCTTGCATTTTTGGATTCCGTTATAGCTGGAATTGGGAAAAGTACTAAGACATCCATTCTATTGTTTTCTGTACGTCCAGTGACGTCCATCTTTTCATAGTCAGACAAGCCTAACTCAAGCGTTCGTGATAGGTAGTGCATTAGTAGAGGGTCAGGGCGTGTACCCACCTTAGTATCAGATATAGCAGGAAAAATTCCGTTCGATACCATTATTCGCGGTACATAAGTAGCAATTGATAATACCTTAGGGTTTTTAAATAGCTCTATGTTTCCATTAGTTGCTATTCTTAGATTTTCTCTTAGTAGTGAGTAGTGGCTAAAGCCATAATTGAAATAGGTCACTCCCTCTGAGCAATAACCATCATCTTCAAAGCCGGCAAGAAAATTCCTCGAATACTCCTCCCCAATATATGCAAAAACTGCCCGTTCTTTTTTATCATTTATTACTGTGAGGGCAGCACCAACGACACCTGACAAACACACTGCATTCCAATTGTTAGTTCCTACTAACCATGAATGATACTTTGCATTTTGTTTATTGAATACTGTGAGCATTGGATTAAAAACTCTTTTATATAAAGCAGCAACTGCCTCGGCTTTTAGATCTTTGTCAATTTTTCCTTCTAGTAAATAAAGGGTCTGAGCTATAGTATGGGCATAAAGCGCTGAGGTCAGGTCAACAGTGTACTGCTTTCCGTTGTAATTAATAAAGTTATAGTCTACTCTGGGAGATACCCAAGACCTTTGCGCGAGGATTTCTTTCAAACCATTTTCTACAGCTTCTAGGAATTCACCCTTATTTTCCAGGCATTCAGCAATAGTTAGCATAGAAAGCCCTTTAGCTCTATTCCGCATCATGTTTAGTCCTGGAGCAGAAGATGATGCAGTACCGTCCGACAAAGAAAAATATTCGGCCTTATTAAAATCTGGAAAACTGTACTGTCTAATTTCTTTCAAGAATTTGTCATACTTTCCAGATTGACGTAAGTCATCCCATCTTTTGCGGTCTGTTGCTGGCTCTCCTAATCCTTTTGGTACATCGTCAAGTGATTGGCTTATCTGATTTATTCGTTGTTCATCTAATGGATGTAAAGGTATTATCTCGCTTTGGGCGTAACACAGTGAGACGACTTTGGTAAATAATAATACGATGATGCAAGATTTTAATAACATCAAATAAGTTTTCGAAATCATACTTATGGCTTTTAAATACATAGATTCAAAGTTTAGCATCATCGCCTAACTAAATTCAGGACGGTTTAAGGATGATCTTTAACAGCTACGGCAACAACTGCCGATGCTGCCTGTCCAGATAATCCTGATGGAACTGTCTCAGCTTCTGATCCAGCTGGTAACCTACACGGTAGCGTTCGCCGATTCGGTAACCGCGGGTATAAGTATATTCCCAGCGGAATTCGTCGGTCGTACGTAGTCGCGCGTGTTGGCCCTGGACCATTTTCCCCGGAGGAATAGGTATGGCAAAGTTAAACCCCAGCGTGGAGCCGTTTTGCGTTTTGGTGGCGTACACACCCAGTTCGATATTGGTAAACTGACGAACGAATTCAATCCTGGCGCCCTTATCTGCCCACAGGAATTGTCCTCCTGTCAGTTTCAAAGTCAGATCCGGTCCTTTGAAACGGTAGGAAACATCAGCCAATAAAAGCAGCTGGTCGGGATCTTCGTAATAAATGCCTCCTTTTGGATAATAGTAAAACCCCGTTAATCCTGCTTCTAATCCGAAAGACCACGGTTTGGAAAGGTCTGCTTTTCGGTACTGTACATTGATACCATACTGGTCATTCTGGAAAAACCCAACGGATGCACTTAAGAAATGATTTCCCTTATTGTAAAACTGGTTCAGGAAAGTAGGGGATAGGCGGATGTTTTTGGGTCTGCCATCCAGATCATTCACGATAGGAAAGAGTATACCTGTTTGCAGCGTCAATCCAGGCAGGATATACAGCTGCGTTTGCAATGCGATGCTGGTATTACTCTCTACAGGCTTGTCAAAGTTACCGAAGATGGCCGCAAAGTAAGGCTGTATCCAGAAATCCGCCTTGTACTTTTTATGGAGTAAAAAGCCGTTGCGCTTCAGATAATCTTTCCGCTCCGCATCCGTAAGGGCCGTATACCGTATATGTTCACCTACCTGGTATTTGCCTATCGGAAAGCCGTTGAATAGGGGCGCATAACTTTGCTCCCCCTGCTGCGCTCCGGTCACTTTCTGTATTTCATACAATCCTATAAACGGATTACGGTACAGCCGCTGCTCGTAAAAAACGGTGCTGTCCTGTTCCTGTATGTTTTCAAAACTTACTCTGAGTTTTTCCGGTGTGTATTTGTCACTTTTCTTTTGAGCCTGCACCAAGGTTACACTTCCCCATAACAGCAGCCCGATCAGTAATTTATTTTTGTTCATCAGCTTGCTGTTTAAGGCGACGGGAAGGTTTGAGCAGATTAATGGCGACAGACGTACCTGCGGTAAGCTGCTTACCATCAAGCAATCCGGCCTGTATGGTCCAGCATTTGAAAAGCCGCGCATAAGCACCTACATTCGCATGTTTGGAATCCCACTCCGCCATCACACCGGCCACATTTTTGTAGTGCAATACAGCTCCGCCAAAAGGGCCCAGTAAATAATGGTTTTTAAATTTATCCTCACTTTTCTTTTGCCATGTAAAGTTGGATAGTATGCTTGAATTCTGAAGATTTTTTTCATCCCGGTACAGGTAATAAGGGCTGCCATATCCTGCACTTGCCTCCAGTTTCAAATCAGGAGTAATCTGAAAGTTTTTGGTAGCTACCAACGCGTGCGTCAGCATGGCACCATCAATAGTAAAGGGTGTAGTGAGTATAACTGCTAGTGAAGGCTGATTCTTTTTCTCTTTCAGAATAAGATAACGGACGTCCAGCTGTCTGTCACCAATAGCTTCTCTTACCTTGTAGTTGTCAGTGGCTATGAGCTGCAATAAACTTGCACTGATCTCCAGACGTTTCAATATGGTTATATTCGCATAAATGACACGTTCAGGATTCCTGCCTCTGCGCCTTAGCCCATAATTAACAGGAACATAATTATATCCAAAACGAAAAAGCCCCTCGTGTGTTTCCACAGCGGTGGGCGTGAAAATGATACCGGGTTTACCCGAATTGTTGACCTGTGCTGTGGCACCCAGTGCCAGTAACAGCAAAAAGAAGGACAGCAAAATGCTGCCCTTCTTTGGATTCATTTGTTTTTTCAAAATCCAGAGATTTAGCGGTTGGGAAAAGGGGCACCGGGGGGACGGGGTGAGGACAATTCCTCTGACTCAATACCCTCTGCCCCCTAGTCCTGTGCGCTTACAAATTAGTTTCCGCCTCCCTGGTTGTGGCAGCTTTGAACCAATGCAGTTTTGGCAACGTTAGCAGCTGCTATTGCAGTTGCATAAGCAGCTTGTGAAGCAGCCAGGTTAGCATCTCTTGCAGCCGTAGCAGCAGCAAGGCGCTGTGTGTTGGCAGCAGTACAAGCAGCAGTTTCAGCAGCCTGCAATGAGTTCAAGCCAGCATAAGCATTCAAAGCCTGAATGTTCATCAGTGTTTGCAATACAGGGAACAAGTCGCCCAATACAGCTTCAGCTGCTGCCAGGGAAGATGTACCACTAGCCACTTGCTCGTCAATAGCCGTACGGTAGGCTGCATACTTCGCCGCAAGCGGTTGAGTACAAGTTCCTACTGCAGGTACAGCCTGTACAGCCGTATTGTAAGCAGTTGTTGCTGCAGCATCATTCGTCGCTTTAGCAGCATCCAGTTGTCCTTTTTTCGTATTGAATACGTCATTAGCAGCAGCGATACAAGCGTCAGAAGCTTCCAGAACCGCCTCAACGGCATCTGTAGTTGCCGCGTCAGTAGTTGCAGCAACACCCGCAGGAGCAGCTACACGACCTGTAATGGTCTGTCCACCTACCGTTGGCAAAGTGAACTTAGGCAGGTAAGCCTGGATAGCAGGATTCGCAGCCGCTTTGTCCAAAGCCGCTTTGATGTCAGCAGGAATAGCACCACCCGCTTTCACAGCAGCAATCTGAGCAGGCGTTACCGCGCTCAAAGTAGCCATGTCTGCAGCAGGTACAGCAGCAGATACTTCCGCTGCCGCAGCAGAAACAGAAGCAGGTATAGTTCCTGAAGCAGCGATACCACCTATTGCGCTATTTACCTCAGTCGCTTTCGCCGATGTTTCCACAGTAGCTTCTGTAGTAGCCACAGCTGCGGGAGGAGTGATGGTAACAGGGGCGATCTCAATCTTATTCAGATCATCTACCTTTCCCTGATCCGGCTTATCCGGAAGAGCCTCGTCGTCCTTCTTACAGTTGTACATCACCATTGTCATTGCCATCAGAGACAACATCAATGTGATCGATCTTTTTCTTGTGTTCTTCATTTTAAGCATGTTTAGTAAGCGTTTGATCTATTTTTGATTGGGTATTGAGTGGCTTTTTTCAAGTCTGAAAGTATTTAAGTTTGAGAGTTTGAAAAGTTAGAAGTTTGAAAAATTTAAAGTTTGGGAGGAGTTTGCTGGCACCTGGTTTGAAAAGTCTCTGTTTATTCCTGACTTTTCCCTGTCCATTCGTTTCTATTTCCCCACCACCCCTTACTACCGGCCGCTTTACTTTTCATTTTTAACTTTTCATTCTTCACTTCATTTAATCATCTTCCCCTTCCCAGTACCATCACCTGTACGGTTTGGAAAATGAGAGCGACGTCGGTAACAAGGCTGTATTTGCGGATGTATTGCAGGTCGTAACGAAGGCGTTCTACGTTTTCGGCCACTGTTGAAGCGTAGCCTACTTTGATCTGACCAATGGAAGTAATACCTGGTTTGATCGTCAGTAACTTGCGGAATTCATGGGGTGCTTCTGCCATCAGCATATCCACATCATACTTATATAGCGGACGAGGACCCACAATCGACATTTCACCTTTTAATACATTGTAAAACTGAGGCAATTCATCCAGACGGGTACGACGCAATATACGGCCGATCGGTGTGATCCTTGGATCGTGGTCTCCTTGTGAGTGCTGCATATTGAACTTCTCCGAATCAGCATACATTGTGCGGAACTTAATCACCTTAAAGATCTTGCCCCATTGACCTGAGCGTTCCTGTAAAAAGAAGATCGGTCCTTTGGAAGAGATGCGTACAATGCCCATCAACAACAAGAACAAAGGAGCACCTAGAATCATCACGATCGCAGAGAAAGTCACGTCAAAAACGCGCTTTACCGTAGCTTCTTCTGTGCTGGAGAATGGCTTGGTATTGACCTGGATCACCGGATACATATCGTGGTATTCAATGGTAGCCAGGTTGGTCATAAACCCGCGGAAATCAGGAACGAGGCGTACCTGTGTTTTCTGGCGTTGCGCCACACGGATCACGCGCTTCACCATGGTATCATCCATCTCAGACAAGCAGCAGTAGATGTAATCCGGTTGGGAATCTTCCAGAAAAAGTTCAAGGCGTTCTGTTTCGTCCACATTCTCACGTGTTTCAAAAGAACCACATTTTTTAAAGCCTAGCTCTTTGCGGTCTGCATAGAACGAATCGATCATACCGGCCAATTCGCCCTTACCCACCACCGCGTAAGTTTTGAAGTTGTATCCGGCTTCCCGGTACATCTGTATGGCATACAATATCACCACACGCGCCAGTATGGCTGTAATGGCAAAGAGTGCATACGTATAGGAAAACTGCTGGCGGGAATAATTTTCGCCCTGCTGGGTAAAGTACATAAAAGCCAGCATCATGCCACCATGAATCACAATGGCTTTGAGCACATTGAGTGTCTGCCGATTGATACTGTAAGAAAAGCGGTCGAAGGTGTACGTTTTGAAAATGTTGCTGCATAAGAGCCATAACAGGTTACTGACAAGCAGTAGGTTGACATACCTGTTATCTGGCATATCCGAAACCGCATCAAAACGTAAAAAGTAGGCTAGCAGGTAAGATGCATTCAGCAGGAGCACATCGGCCCACAAATGCACCTTCGGGAGGACTCCTGAAAGGCGATTTTTCATAAAAAATAACGTTGAGTAATTTTAGTATTATTAGGGAAAACGTTGAGTAAAGTAATTTCTTATAGATAAATGGTTTAAATGAGACGAATTAAAGGTACCAGATATAAATTTTTTAGGAATTGCAAAATCGAACAATTTCTACAACAACATTACGAAAATTATTGTAAATAAACCACAAATGTAAATCAAATAAATTATTAACTGTCTGGTAATGAGTCGTTTTTGCAAAATTCAATTTGAAAAATTATAATAATTCGCCAAATATTTAAATTGTAATAAGTTTTTGTAGAATTTAATGTAATCGGCTTAGTTATAAATTATATGGTTTTTGTATAAATTGTATTACTTGCTTGCAGGCATATTGCTGCTGAGCAATTTTTGCTTGATATATTGTTTGGAGAACAGCCATATAAACAGAGAATTGGTATAGAAGTAGCGCTTCCATAATCGTCCAGGCTCCTGATACAAGCGGTACAGCCATTCCAGGCTGTTTTTTTGCATCCATGCTGGTGCGCGTTCCTGCATACCAACCATAACAGGCAGCGCGCCACCGATACCAATCATACATGCATTGATACGTCCTTTCATACTCGCCATCCATTTTTCCTGTTTGGGGCAACCCAGGGCAACAAAAACCAGATTGGTGCCGCTGGAATTGATCTCTTCAACGATAGCCGCCTCCTCTTCGATTGTTAGGGGACGAAATGGAGGACTATGAAATCCGGTTGCAATAAGGCTGGAATAAGTGTATTTTACATATCTTGCTGTGGCTTTTTGCAGGGCTTGTGTTCCTCCATAGAAGAACACTTTCAAACCATCAGATTCTGCTAATTTTAATAGATCCGGTAAAAGATCCATACCAGCCACGCGATCCTGATGAATACTATGAAAATAACCCAGACCCTTAGCCAGTGGCATGCCGTCAGGAGTTACTACTGACGCATTTTCAATGACATCCGCGAAATCTGGATTTTTACGAGATTCAATTAGCATATGTACGTTCATAACACAAACGTAAGATGATACTTTTTTTCGAGCTAATTCCAGTATGTATTGGGATATACTAAAATAGCTACCAACTGATATGTTAACTCCCAAAAAGGGCAATTTTGAAATGCTTGTAGTCATTGATTTCAATTATCTATTTGCCTATTGAACTAATTACATGAATTATCTAGAAGGCATCCTTCCATATGTATAACACATCAAAGCCTCAGGTTCAAGGGTAGGTAATTTAAGTTGAATTAAATGTTTTCTTGGCTGTCTATCAATGTTATATACAGTGAGACCGTAGGCTCTTAACTGGATTTAAGATGAAACAATTTTATTATAAAGGCTTGTCATCATTCTGGACTTATTATCCCAAGACAATTCCACTTGTCTTGCAGGGCAGTTTGACGAAAGAACCTCTATTACTTGTCTGTTAGCTTCAATTTTATTAAGTAGTTCAGAAAATTCGGTAACAGAATCTTTAACCTTCCCTAATGGAATTTTCAAGCCGACTTTCTCGTTTACGACATCTCCTTGTCCACAAGTATCAAAGCATAATACTGGTAAGCTATTCCCAATAGCTTCAAGAACTACATGAGGAGTTCCCTCAGCTACACTTGTAAAGAAAAATAAGTCCGATTTTCGCATTAACTGTTGAACCTGTGCATGGGATATTGAACCATACCAAGTACACTGAGCTTGAACTTGAAGTTTTTCTGCAAGTAATACATAGGGACTTTTGTCTCCGGCACCAACGATATGTAATTTAATATTGATATTTCGACTGGCCGCTAATGATTCAATTGCAATATTTAGTTGTTTACGAAAATCAAATTTGCCGACCCACAGAACATCCAGTTCAGTTTTAGTATTACTATTTTTTTGAAAATTTCCTGGATAGCACCCTGTCTCGTTAAGTATCGAGACCTTATTAGGGAAAAGCTTTTGCAATGAAGTGTATGAGTTAGATGAAGCTGCCAATATTATTGACGCTCTTAAACCTGCCTTCCTTACTCTGGAGGAGTACTTTAATTGAAGCTTTGTTAGAAAATTCTTGATATATATCTTGAATTTCTCCTTAGGGGGAGCACCAGCTAAGTAATCTATTGGGAAACCTGCTTTTGCATCAACAGGCCCCCAAACAAATGGGGTAGAACTAATCTTCCAAAGGTACCCTGGTTCGCGAAATCCGATCATGTTAAGTTGATGGAGGATATCAATACTGTTATTATAACAAATATTTTTTGCTATTTCGTATGTTTTAAGTTGCCACTTTTCATAGTGATAGTAAAATCTCCAATCTCCTTGATTCCAACACATTTTTCTAACATCATCTGAGACATTATTGTAGTAAAATTTCATATTGTCTCGTTGAGGTAGATTACATAGTGCTACTTCAATTTGGTCCTTGAACTCTCCTTCAGTAATAATATGCAATTGGGAATAGTTAGCCAGACTGACACACCAATTCCAAGCCATTCCGGGCTCGCTACCCATTCCGGGGCAACACGCATAAGCGTTTACTACTATGGATAACATATCGCTTAGTTGTAATTTTTTTGTAAAAAATTTAAATGTCTTGTAGTATCGTCAACCGTGGGAAATCTGTTGCGCAATTTCTTTGCAGGTACACCACCCCAAATCTCACAGCATGGAATATCTTTGGTGACAACTGATCCTGAGGCGATTATCGATCCTTTTCCTATGGTCACTCCTGCTATAACTGTAGTGCCATGACCAATCCATACATCATCTTCTACTTGGGTTAGGCCATCTTCAATTCTTTCTCCATACCAAATATATTGTTCTGGTATACTAAAGTCATGATCTCTTCTTCCTACAAAGCAAACGCGTCCTGCTAATAAAATATGATTCCCGAAAACAGTATTGGAAGCAATGTTACAATATTCTCCGAATTGTACGTTATGGCCTATACAGATGTTCATTTTTGCAAACGATGTTCCCTTCATTATTCTGACAAAACCATTATATTTAACCCATGGATATTTAACCTTAAATGTATACCAGGTCCTTGCCACATTAAATATATAGCGAAGTATGAAGTTGAATTTCCCATAACCATTTGGCATGTTTCGAAACTCTATTTTTATCATTCTATTATATGTTTGAAAATACGTGAGTATTCGCTAATTTTTCTTGGCATTAAACTTTCTTCCCTAGATCGGATTACAGAACTTTGTAAGAATGCTTCACAAAGTTTTTTAGTAAAATTATCTTTGTCTAGTGGATCCATGATCCATCCGTTGATATCGTTTTGGATAAAGTCAGTCGCGCCAGCATATTTGCTGATCAAGACTGGACAACCAAATATCAATGCCTCATTAACAACAGCACCAAAAGGTTCATATCGACTTGGTAAGACGAGAATGGAAGCTAAATCGTACCAAGCGTAAAGTTCATTTCCAGAATAGAAACCAGCAAAAGTCACTTTAGCCTCTAGATTGTTATGAATAACTAACTGCTCTAGATTTTCTTTTTCTTCCCCTTCTCCTACAATCACCAACCGTGCATCGGAAATGCCAGACTGTGCAAAGCTATTAATGAAAAGATCAATACCTTTAACGTGACTCAGACGGCCAACACATAAGATAATTTTTTCTCCGTCTAGCTTGAATTTTTCCTTAAAACGTCTAACATAAATATCGAATTGACTTCTTCTATCTAAAAGTTTCTGTTCGTCTTGGATATTAGGACATATACCTATTTTGATATTTGGATAAAGAGATTGATAGGCAATTTGTACATCGCTGCTGTAAACCACAAGTGCATCCGCCTGTCTCAAAACTAATGAACGGGCGAGAGCTTTGATGCCAGATGCCGACATTGTCATCACTTTATTGTCAGAGGTAGTAATCACATATTGAAAGCTTATCACACGGGAAGCTAGCGTCAGGGCAAGCCAGATACTGACAAAGGAATATTCATGAGCAAATACGACATCTGGTTTGTACTTCCTCAAAAGCTTAAATATGCCGGTCCGGATAGGTCGGGAACCGATTCTAAATCCAGAATTCAAAAATATAATATTTATTTCTGGATTCAGTAAGGACAGAAGCTGTTTTCTGTCATAAGTAAATCCGTCTGATTCAGCATCAGTAAAAACTATTGTAAGAGAGTAGTCTTTACTAATCTCATTAAATATATCGATTCGCCAAGGTGGTAGATATTGATAGAATATGAGGGCTGTGGGTTTCATTATTTACCTAAATATGTTCAAAATTATTTCTTCATTCTTGCGTTTGGACTCATCAAGTTTTTTAAGATTTACTTTTTGGATTGAGAAGCTAGGAATATCCTCATTTAAGTCGAACAGTAGATTGTTAAGGTTTAATTCATTGAATACATTTACAATCTTGGTATGATGTTGAAGATCTGTAATAACGTATGCAGGGGTACTAAACACCAGGGCTAGCAAGCCGACATGTAGACGATTTGTCAGCACGCAATTACAATTGCCATAAATTTCAATAGCTTCGTGAAGGCTTAGTATATTTGATTTTAATATGCATCTATACTTATCTTTAAGTTCATTGTAAATTAAAATGCTGACTTCGGAATCCTCCTCTACTTGATGACAGAAAACGAGGGTTTTATCAGTAAAGAACTCACTTTGAAGAATGGACTTCAGATAGCTAATAATTTTTGAAGTATAATCTACTTCTAGTTTAGAACCAAAAAGCCCCCCTCTAAATGAGATGATTATCTCATTTGATGTCTTGTTGTTTATTAGCTTAGAAGTTGCTGAATCGTGTAACATGACGGCGAGGTCGTCCATTAAGATGCAGTTTTTTACTCCGAAGGAATACAGGTATCTGTAATTCACACTTTCCCTTATTCCAATCGCATGGTAATTTCTGGAAAGAATTTTAAACAGAAACATAGATATGCCTTTTTCTACATCAATTGTTACTCCCAATCTTACCGATTTTATACCTAAAAATTTCAGGATGTATAGCTTTATAATATCTTTAATAAGTCTAAGATAAGAATTTAGGTTGTTTGTTACCTTGTGATGTCCAGGTACAGAAATGGAGTACTTAATTTTTGAGACATATGGGATAAGAGCAAGCCAGTGAATAACAGGATAACGTGACAAATTTGACAGCCAGTTTCTCTTTACAATTATTTTAGATTGTTCCTCAATTGTCAGCTCTTCCAAAAATTCTTTTGGAATTTCATTTTCCATGACGAGCGGGTAACTCTTTAATAATTCCTTAATTAATATAATATTAATAAGAACATCACCGAGATTATTTTTTTTGAATTTTGTAGGGTATAAAATCATACGACTGTATATAATGAATTATATAAAGGAATCTTTCTAGTTTTTATTATTTTAAAAATTTACTATAAATATATTTATAACCTGCAGCCATTCTCTCACTTGAAAAGGTATCTGAATACTCCTGACGACCTATGTGTTTTTCCTTACTAACTGGTAAGGATTCTATTGCTTTATCTAGTAAATTAGTTAAATGTTCGACTGATTCTGCAATATTTTCTGGATCTATAGGCCTAATTATTTCTGGTAAGCCTCCACCATCTTCCATTACATAGACAGGCTTGCCTATTCTAAGACATTCAATCGCCACAAGTCCAAAAGGCTCACTAATTGAAGCAAACACGCAAATGTCCATAGACGATTGATAGTCACCTATATTTTTCTGATGTCCAGCGAAAATTATTGAAGACTCAAGTCCAAGAGATTTGGTTTGAGCTTGTAAATTTGGCAAATCAGGGCCATCTCCTACAATAAGAAGAACTGCGTTTGGGCGGTACTTCAATCCATTAAATGCTTCGATTAAAATATTTACTCTTTTCCAGGGGATTAATCGTGACGTAGTACCTATTACAACTTTTTTATCTTTCCCTAAAAGATTGTTAATGGATCCTATGCTATGCGACTGTGCTACAGTGCCAACACCATTAGGTACAACGAAATTGTTCGAGTTACTTATTCCCATTTGCTGCCAATAGGATTTAGTATAGTTAGAATTATTAGCTATACCATCGATACACCTGTTTAGAAATTGGAGAAACAACTTTTCTTTTAATCTTGCCCGAAGATGACGCGGTCGTAAAGCTTGCCCTGAATTATGGATGGTGTACACTTTTGGAACACTCAAAGAACTTAAATAGAATGAAAGAATTGGCAAGAATATATGGAAGTGTAGAATGTCGAATTCTTCACAAAGTTTGTATGCAGACCGATATTTTCTAGGAGAAAAAGTTGAAGGAGTTATTTTTATAAAAACGCATTTAATCCCATTTTTGACTATTCTGTCATTGAGAATTTTGTCGTAATCTTCACAACATAGAATTGTTATATCTAGAGACGAATCTTTTTTTTGCTCGTTCGTTAGATAATAAAGACAACTTTCAATACCCCCCCTTAGAAAGCTATGAACGATATGTAATACTTTAGTAGTTTTATGTTGTGGTTGCATTATTATTGGATTTATATAATATCTGGCCTCTACGTAGAATGTAAAAGGCAATACAAAGGATAGGTATTGAACCCAGAAGTGTATTGCCTGCTATATTTCCAAGGTATAAAAAGACGACATAATACTTCGCATAAGTATGGGTTTTTGCTACTTTCATCCCTAGTATGAATATTAACAAAATTGTAAATATAACAATCCCAAAAATTCCGAAATATAGGAAAATTGCTGCATAACCAACATCTGCTGTAATATAGCCATTTTTGCGGCCATGTTGATCAATGAAGTCGGCATACTTTGACTTTCCCAATGAATACTGACCGCTGCCAAATAGGTCAGTAAAAACTGATCGAGATACATCAAATACATAAAATTTATACGAACGAATTCTTATGTTTTCCTCCCCGGTAGTTATTTGTGAATTATAATCCGATTCGGTAGCTGATATTAGATTTGATATAATTGGGCTAGTATTTAGTAGGAGATATAACCCAATGAATGCAAAAAATGTTATTGCTATTTTCCTGCCAATACTTATGCCATCTAGATAAAAAAGCAATCCAAGAATTGAGCTAAACAGGATTGCCTGTCTTCCGAGCTGTAAGACGATTGAGATATAACTTAAGATAAAAAAGACAGTCCAAATTACGCCTGATCTCTGCTTGATTTTTGATAAGGCTAAAAAATAGGTTAGATACAGCGGCCCAGCACCTATGAGTGTTAATCTGATTCGCGCGAATCCGCGAGATGTATCAATAGCCTTGTCAATCTCTCCGAAGCCCATAAAAATGCGAGTTGGATATATGGCAAGACTCGCATAGAAACATACCATATAAATGACACAAAATATAATTACTGACTTTTCGACTTGTTGTGTATCAAGCTTGGCTGACTTTAAATAGAAATAGAATAGAAAAGATAAAAATGGTAAAGAGGATAATGTTGTCAATAACCAAGATTGATCCCAAAATATTTGACACGATATGATGGATATAGAAACTGATAATAGGAAAAAATTTATGAACCTTTCGAATGGGTCTGAGCTTGGCTTTCTCAGTATAAATGGAAGGGATATCCATACTATATATCCTAAAAATGCATATAAAAGAACTTTCCAAGTTTCATCACTAATCCCCAAAGGACGAAAGAATCGAAAGTATACCAGACCAAATATTAGTATAAAGTAGAAATGTATTTTTCTATTTTTGACACTCAAATTCATAATATCATTTCTAAGGTTATTGCATTACCGGCTTAATGATTTCTTAAGAAACTCTGTGGAATGATCAACTTGTTCTTTTAGTAATTTCCGTGGGGATGAGAAATCAATGTGTAACTGGCTTATGTTTTCAAGTTCAAAGTCATTATCGACCATTCTAGTTTCTAAGTTTACCTTTGAAAGAAGATTTGAGACGCGATATGGATTGGATTTTTTATATATACTCAGAAATGGTTTCTCGAAAATGAGTGAGAATACAGTTCCATGGAATGAATTAGTAACTACGTAACTAGCATTATTAAACAGTGAAATGAAATTGTTTGGAGAGGCGTCGTCAAGAATAACATCTATATCCTTTATGTACTTTTTTGTGCTAATTGGAGATAAACTAACTATTGGAAGATTAGCTAGGATCTTTATTTTTTTTGCAATCTCAATACACTTAGTATTACTATCGAATGTGTATAAAAGAATGAATTTTTCAGGAGTATTTTTTGGTGCTTTTTCGATGGATAGCCATTCGGTTTTAGTAAGTAACATCGTAGGATCTAATACCACTTCGATTGGAGTGGTCATTTGCTCTAACTGCTTTTGTAAAAAAAGCTCTCTTACAGATATACCGGAGAATTTGGATAGTAGTGATGTTACGGTTTTAAGTTCCGAATCGGAATAGGTATGAGCTCCGGCACTCGATGCATATGATATCTTTCTTTGAGACTTGTTCCCAAAATCCAAAAAATATACAGGATCTAGTTTTCCGCCTAGTAGGGAAGGATTCCATATTTGATCGCTTCCACTAATTAGTGTGTCGTATTTTGATGAAATTCTATCAGCATCTTGTGTCGACCGGATTTTTTCAGAAACTTTAATGTTTTCATTGAGGAAATTACGAAAAGCAATTTCCTTTTTTACATTAGTTTTCAGGATGTAGTGCTTTAAAAAGTGCTTTATGTTCTGAACTATAGTTTTCTTTGAGTCATAAATTTTGTGATTATACTTAGTTGACAGGACTGGTTGTTCGTAATCTAGACAAACAACCTCGAAATCTTTCGATAAATATTTTTGCAAAGCGTATGCTTGAAGCATTCCTCCAAAATTATATACATTGTGGAAGGTAATTAATCCGATTTTCATTGAAATTCAATTGTTTGTGTCTTTTAGCCTTGAAGACTAGAAAACTTTAGTTATAAGATCTTGCGACAGTCGAGGTGAACTTGCTATCATGAAGTGTTTCGGTAGATACCCACATGATATTATTAAACCTATTCTCTCATTATCAGGAATATTGAGAAGTTTTCGGAGCCCATTATCTCTTTCTTTATCTACACTCCAGTTTAGAGGACATGCACCGATCCGATTGTGATGTAGTGCATATAATAGACTCATGGCAAACATGCCAGTGTTTACATATGATTCATTACGATCGTTTACACCTTGGAAGACTGATATATCAGCTGTTAGTACTATTAAAGTTTCAGCTAGATGCCCAAATCCTCTATTTCCATATTGAAGTGAGAGGACATTCTGTTTCACAGTTGAGTCCTTTATAATATATGCTCGATTTACCTGCCGATTGCATGAAGTAGGCGACTTTTGTGCAATCGATATACATTTGGATAGCAACTCGATAGGCACTTGCACATCAGAATAGTTACGGCATGAATGCCGAGACATTGCAAATTTTTCAAAAGAGCTTTGAGAAAACTCAAAATATGAATTTTCATTATGTGAGAATTGCTGAGTTATAGGAGCATTGTTCTTTATCTTATCGAATAGTGATTGTGCTTTAGCTAATACCTCTTTTGGTAATTCATGATTGTGCAATTGATGATAGTGCATATATTCCTTAACAGTCCCTACCGAGTGAGTAAACTCCAATGCATTATTGTCATACCCCTTTTCGAGGTACAAATTTAACATACCTATTAATTCTAGGAGAGTAGATTCACCAAAGCCTAAACGTGTTTCTGGCATCGTAAGACCTTTTTCAATAACATGATAATATATGGTAAGTTTTCCTTTTAACTTAAGGTCCGTATTAAAAGTTTGATTTACGTTGGACTCAGAGAAGAATCTTATAAAATCATAGAAGTACAATCTTGATAGTTTTACAAAAATTATCAGTTTTTTAGGAATTATGCGTTTAACTTGGACTAGCATAAATTTTTATTTTTTGAAGTAAGCTATTTTTTATTTTCAGTATTTGTTGTCTTTCCTCTTTATCCAAAGCCATTAAGAATATTAGAGTGGCGGAAACAACTGTTGTAAAGATGAAAGTACCTCCTAATCTGAGAAACGATGGACTAATGAATAGCTGGTATACTTGACAGGTTAAGTAACTAACTGCTGAGATAAATATTATTTTAAAAACGAAGCCAACAATAAAATTGTATTTGTTCAACATTCCATTTGTAATTTTGCCTACTAAATTTACTCTAAGAATTAGTGATACAATCTCTATAATAGTTCCGCACAAAAGTACGGAGTAAGGGGGATATCCAAGTTCTAGAGCGATGTATGAGAGTGGTAATATTAAAAGTATTGTTGAACCGACTATAGTTTGATAACGTTTGATTTCCCCAGTTGCTTGTACTATTGATTTTAATCCAACTGACATCTGATTTAGTAATGAGTTTACTAGTATCAAGCTACAAAAAACAACCGAATAAGAGGGAATGACATCAAGCCATACTCGCAGAATGAACTGCATTTCGCAAATGAAAGGAATTATTAAAAGTATCAGTGCAAAAGATGCAAATTTACCGGTTCGAAACGATAGTTGCAGCATTCTTTCTCTATTACCTCCTCCTTCACTCTTCATTATTTGAGGGTTGGCCGCTTTAGTCATAAGGACCGAAAATGCTAGCATCTGAGAATTTACTTGATTGGCGAGAGCATAAGTTGCATTTATTTTTGCACCCAAAAAGTTATTAAGTATTAATGCTGTTCCTTGTGATGTTGCAACATAGCACAAGGAACCAAATAAACTCCAAGAAGCATATGTGCCCATTTCCTTCAACAACTTCCAGTCGAATCGGGAAAATGAAAAATCTCGGCATTCATCATATTTAAACCTACACCAGATAGATTTAATAATTCTAACCAAAATTACAACACCTGCGGTTAAAGCACTATAAGTTAGCAAGGGATCAAAACCGGTTTCAAAGTTTGCTACAAATAATGCTATTAAGAGTTTCAAAATTGCCTCTGCAATCCCAATCAAAGAATCCAAAAACATGTCTTCGTAGGAATTGATAATAGAATCAAATGGTACAGCACTAATTGTAAAAAATGTACTGATGACCATAAAGTGAAATACATATTTGGCAACTTGTATTCTAGATTCTGGTATCGATATCCATGAATCAAATAGTAAATTGCAGAGTAGCTCCATGACAAGCACAATCATTATTGCAATTGTAGAGTGGAGCAACCTACTCGTTTGGAAGACAACTTTGTTATACTCTATATTTCCTTTACCGAGATGAAAAGAGAGGAATCTTTGAGTTGTAACGGACATGGCACCGTTGAGAAAGGAAAGCATGACTACAACTCCCGCAACAATATTGAAAATTCCGAAATCTTCTATCCCGAGAGCTTCAAGAACAATTTTGGTTGCTACCAATGCAGAAAAAGATGCTATTAGTAGTTTTGTATAGAGAAATACGGTATTGTAATATATTTTGCGGTTGCCACCCATTGACTAAAAACGTTAATTTACTATGGTGCAAATATTTGGTGTGTAGATAAGGATACAATTAATCATCACCTTAACCACTCATTACTTTATGTTACATGAGCTAAAATCAAATAGTTTACTGCAGGATATGTTAGATTTATCTCTAGCAATGTAAGTTTATTATATTTATTCAAAGTAATTCAGAACCCCGAAGCCTTCTTTCAACAACAACTGATCTTTCTGGAACAATCGTAAATCAGAAGTGGCCATATCCTCAATCAGAGTATCCAAGGTATGCTTAGGTTTCCAGCCCAATTTCTCCTGAGATTTAGTAGGATCACCAATCAGTAATTCAACTTCGGTAGGACGGTAGTATCTTGGATCGATCTTCAGCACGACTGTACCTGGTTTCAGGTGTTCGCCTGTGGTAATGCCTAGCTCAGCCAAACGATCTGCGTTTACAGAGGCAATGGTTCCGATTTCATTTTCTTCGCTACCGGTGAATGCTACTTCTACACCCAGGAAAGCAAAGGTTTTACGGATAAATTCACGCACGCGGGTGGTAACACCGGTGGCGATTACAAAGTCTTCTGATACCTCCTGCTGAAGGATCAGATACATGGCTTCTACGTAATCCTTTGCATGTCCCCAGTCACGTTGCGCATCAATGTTACCCATGTACAGGCAATCCTGAAGTCCCAGAACGATTTTGGCTGCTGCACGTGTGATCTTGCGGGTTACAAAGGTTTCACCGCGTAGGGGAGACTCGTGGTTGAAGAGAATCCCGTTTGATGCAAACATGCCATAAGCTTCACGGTAGTTTACCGTAATCCAGTAGGCATACATTTTGGCTACCGCATAAGGCGAGCGAGGGTAAAAGGGTGTGGTTTCCGATTGGGGAACCGCCTGTACCAGTCCGTACAACTCAGAGGTAGATGCCTGGTATATTTTTGTTTTCTTCGTCAAACCCAGAAGTCTTACTGCCTCCAGAATACGCAATGTTCCGATACCATCTGCATTGGCCGTATATTCCGGCATTTCAAAGCTCACCTGTACGTGGCTCATGGCGGCCAGGTTATAGATTTCATCGGGCTGCACTTCCTGTATGATGCGGGTCAGGTTCATCGAGTCTGTCAGATCACCGTAGTGCAGGATCAATTTGGCGTTGTCTACGTGTGGATCCTGGTATAAATGATCGATACGATCCGTGTTGAACAGGGAGCTGCGGCGTTTGATACCATGCACGGTATATCCTTTTTCCAACAATAACTCGGTGAGGTAAGCACCATCCTGGCCGGTAACACCGGTAATAAGAGCGACTTTGTTTGACATTGTTTTTTAGCTATCGGCTTTCGGCTTGGGGGCCGTCGGCGGGTTATTTGAATTTCAATTGTTAGTGATGCGTAACGTGATTTTGCATTTATCTGATTTATAGTTTGAGGGTTTATGAGTTTTTTTAGTTTGAAAGTTTTCCAGTTTGTTAATTTGAAAGTTTGAAAGTTTTCTGGTTTGAAAGTTTGTCAGTTTTAAGTGTTCCAAACCATTCAAACTTCCACTTATTTTCCAAACCATTCAAACTGCCTTCAAACTGTTTTCAAACCTTTACTAAACTCCTCCAAACCTTCTTCCTAGTTCACCAGCTCCGGTTTCTCTACTTCGAGTCTCTCATATATCTTTTTGACATCCTGACTGTTGCTTTTGGACAGAACCAAGATGGCGTCTTCCGTTTCTACAAGTACCAGGTTGTCTACACCCAGAAACTCGACATGTTTTTTGGAACCTACTACGCAGTTGTTGTTTTTAAAGTGCTGTGTTTCTCCCTGTCCTTCCCAGTGTTCCCAGATCGATTCAAACGATCCCAGGTCTGACCACCCAAAACGGGCTTGTACCACGCGAATTTTGGAAGAACGTTCCATCACCGCATAGTCAATACTTTTGGATGGGATCTGTGCCGTTTCAGTTTCCGGTAAAAAACTTTCCAAGCGACAGTCGAAACAGGTTTTGGACTTTTCCAGAATTTCCGGCTCGAATGCTTCCAGCTCTGCCAGAAATGTACCGGCCTGAAAGCAGAACATACCACTGTTCCATAAGAAGTTGCCAGTTTGAAGAAAAGTTTGAGCCGTTTGTAGGTTTGGTTTTTCGCGGAAGCTTATTACTTCATTTCCGTTGTATTCGATGTAGCCATAGCCCGTTTCCGGTTTGGTAGGGGTGATGCCAAAGGTTACCAGATAACCCTGCTTCGCCAGTTCAATGGATTCGGTGACGGCAGCCTCATACGCATGTTCATCCGTAATGATATGGTCCGATGGTGTCACCAGCAGAATGTCTTCCGGCGCTACCGCCAAAGCAGCGAATGCAATGGCTGCTGCCGTGTTACGTGGAGCTGCTTCGATGATCTCGGTGAAATCACCTGCACCTGCACGTAGCATATCCGCCTGAGACAAAAGGTAGTTGTCTTTGTTACCTACAACCAGGATCTGATCGACAAGACTTTTGCTCCTCTCGGCAGTCAGTTGAAACAGTGACTTTTCCCCGAACATAGGGATGTACTGCTTTGGCATGGACTTCCGTGAGACCGGCCACAAACGGCTTCCCACTCCTCCGGATAATATGACGTGAATGATCTGAGACATCGTTTTGGCATTCGGCTATCAGCTGTCGGCGATCGGCTTGGCACCGTCGCACGATCAGCGAATAGCCAGTTGAATTATTCTAACGTTGAGTAAAAAAAACTTCTATTATGTTTGAAGATTAGGAGTTTGAAAGTTTTCGAGTGTCGATGTTCGTAAGTTTAACAGTTTAAAAGTTTTTGAGTTTGGAAGTTTCTGCACCACTCCAAACTATTTTCAAACTTCCTAAACTCCTCCAAACTATCTTCAAACCATTTCAAACTTTTTAAACCCCTTCAAACTATTTTCAAAATCCACCAAACCATTTCAAATTTCTTAACCTCTCCAAACAATTTTAAAAAATTTGTAAACCTCTTCCTCTTTCACTAATCCTCTTTCTTGTATTTGTATCCCTTTATATCCGTACTTTTTAGGTACATCATCAATTTATCAATCAAATTTTTGACATCTTGTGAGCAGTCAAAAATTTCTTTAAACTCCTGAGGGGTGATCGAATTTTGATCCAGGATCCTATAAGTTTGTGACTGAACTTCACCTAGAGAACCTCTGGCTATGCTTAGAAACTGCATAAACTCCTTGTTCCCTTGTCTGTCAAATCCTTCTGCAATATTATCCATCACAGATCCACTTGCAGATTTCCATTGAGCGACGAGTCGGTAGTCATGTTTCAGATTTTCACTTTTGCAGGCTTTGAATACAAGTCGGTTTAAGGTTCTTGCTTTTTGCCATGATACAAGATCTTCAAATCGTTTCACAGTTGCCATTTGTCAAAGTTGATAGTTAATCCATCTTTGACTAGCAACACTGAAAAAAGTTTTCAAGACAGCAACAAAACTTTCAAACTTCCAAACCCCTTTCAAACTTTTTTCAATCTCTCAAACAGCTGCCGCGTCTTTTACACCTACTGTTTCCCGTCCGATGCTGTAATATGTGAACCCTTGTTCTTTCATCGTTTCCAGCTCGTACAGGTTTCTTCCGTCGAAAATGACTTTGTCTTTCAGGAGTTTACCCATTTTCTCGAAATCCGGTGTACGGAACTGTGGCCATTCGGTAAAGATCATCAGTGCATCGGCATCGTCCAGTGCTGCATAGGCAGTATGGCAATAGGTGATGCCCGGAATCAGTTTCTTTACATTGCCCATGGCTTCCGGATCGTAGCAGGTAATGGTAGCACCTGCTGCCAGCAAGGCTTCGATGTTTTCCAAAGCCGGTGCTTCGCGGATGTCGTCGGTATACGGTTTGAAAGCCAGTCCCCAAACGGCGATGGTTTTGCCTTTCAGGTCTCCGTCAAAATAGTCATTGACGATCGGTAGTAATTTTTTCTTCTGATCATCATTCACGGCCATCACAGAACGAAGGGTACGGAAATCGTATCCATAATCTGCCGATGTTTTGGCCAGTGCCTGCACATCTTTAGGGAAGCAGCTTCCACCGTAACCGATTCCGGCAAACAGGAAGCGTTTACCGATGCGGCTGTCTGTACCAATACCGCGACGGATATCATCTACATTAGCACCCACCTTTTCGCAAAGGTTGGCGATCTCGTTCATGAAGGTGATTTTCAGTGCCAGGAATGAATTGGCTGCATATTTGGTCATTTCAGCTGAACGCTCGTCCATAAAGATAACCGGGTTGCCCTGACGTACCAACGGTGCGTACAGTTTCTCCATGACTTTTTTGGCGCGATCTGACTGGGTTCCCACTACCACGCGATCCGGCTTCATGAAATCCTCCACGGCTACACCTTCGCGCAGGAATTCAGGGTTGGACACCACATCGAATTCCACGGTGGCATTGGCAGCGATGGCGGCATGTACTTTTTCAGCTGTACCAACAGGTACGGTACTTTTATCGATGATGACGGCGTAGTTTTTCAGGATAGGACCCAGGTCTTTAGCCACACCCAATATGTATTTCAAATCGGCAGATCCGTCCTCACCGGGAGGGGTTGGCAGTGCAAGGAAAATTACCTCTGCATCCTGGATACCTGCTTCCAGATCGGTTGTGAATTTCAGCCGGTCTTCCGCGATGTTGCGGTCAAAGAGCACATCCAGACCCGGTTCGTAAATAGGAATTTCACCGGCCTGCATCCGTGCCACCTTGCCGGCATCGATATCCACACAGGTTACCTGGTTGCCGGTTTCGGCAAAACATGTTCCCGTTACAAGGCCCACATAGCCTGTTCCAACTACTGCAATTTTCATAGGTTAATTTTTTTGTGGTGTTTTTGTTGGATTACACAGAGAACCATATAGCTCTTGAGAGAGCCACAAAGAAAGAGAATTCACTGGTTCAATTAAGAAACACTGCGAGTCTCTGTGTAAGGGAACCGGCCGCGATTGCGTCGCCAGCCAGTCCGAGGAAGAGAGGCAATTTGAATTTATAGTCATAACGTTGAGTAAAGGGTATTTCGTGATGTTAAATAAGAATATATCAAGTGGTGTAACCACTATGTTACTGATTATCTGTATTGAACACATTCGAAACTAATACTATTTTTATAATACTCCAAAGCATTTGTGTAGAATATGAGAAATATCATATTAATACTTTTATTAGGTTAACTGTGAAGTATTTCGATATTACGGTACTGTTAAGTTATAGTGTTATGTGTCAAATGTTTTTAAACGCAGAGTACTAATAAGTTGTCGCTGAGTTACGCGGAGAGGATCAAATTATTAATGTAATTCTCTGTGAAACTCTGCGTATTAACTCTTCTCCCTCTGCGTTTAAACTCCATTAATAACAAACCCTTAATAATTATCCTAGCTTTTCCCTACCAATTTCTTCAACTTTCCTCCAAACTCCATGCCTTTCGGTTTTTTGTCATCGGTGTAATAACCATAACCATAGCCGCCATAACCATAGCCGTATCCGTAGCCTGCACCGTAGTTCACACCGTTGAAAATCACTGACAAATTAGCGAAGCGTTTGCTGCGTTTCAATTCACCGATCCTGTTCAGGTGATCCAGGACGGTATAGTTAAATCTTACCACATACAAGGTGGCGTCTACCTGCTCTGCGATCAGAGCTGCATCGGTCACCAGGCCATAAGGAGGAGAATCAATCAGAATATAATCATAACGTTCTTTCAGCTCAGCGATCAGTTTCGGCAAACGACCGTTGCTGATCAGCTCCGATGGGTTAGGAGGGATAGGCCCGCTTACCATCACATCAAATTTCGGATGCACCCCTGTGCTATGGATCAGCGCATCAAGCGAACCTTGGCCTACGAGGTAATTGGATACCCCTTTGGCGTTGGACAGTTGGAGACGCTCATGCAGAGAGGGTTTACGTAAATCCATCCCCAGCAAAATCACCCGTTTGTCTGAAAAAGCCAGACTGGCTGCTAAGTTGATACTGATAAAGCTCTTGCCTTCACCCCCGATGCTGGAGGTAAACATAATGGTACGACAGTTCCCATCGCCCAGGTATTGTAAATTGGTACGCAAAGCACGGAATTGTTCTGCTACTGCGGAGCGGCTGGTCATTTTAATGATAGACTCCGATGCAGGTTCGCCTTTCACCGTTTTCATCAAACCGATCTCACCCAAAACGGATGAGGTCGTACGTTTTTCTATTTCATCTCGGGACTGAACCGTGTTGTTCAACAAAAAGATAAGATTTATAAGCAATGTAGGAATGATAAGGCCTATAACTAATGAACCTAGCCATATAACACTACCTTTTGGCTTGATGGGTTTGATTGTAGTAATTGGGGCATCAATCAGGCGACTATCTGTTACCGTTGAAGCATATGCCAATGCCGTCTCTTCTCTTTTTTGCAATAGATACAAATACAATTCTTCCTTGATGGATTGTTGGCGTTTAATCCCTACGTACTCACGTTCCTTTTTAGGAATGCTGCGCAGACCGGCTGAAAAGCGGGTATTAATACCTTCCAGGTTATTTTTCGTCACCGCCATCCCGCGTTTCAGGTTCTGCACATTTTCGCGGATGGCCTGGCGGGTTCCTTCCAGCTGCGTATTAATAGTTTCGAGCAAGGGGTTCTTGGCCGTAGTGGTACGGGCATATCGCTCGCGCTGGAGTTCCAGTTCATTGTATTTGGTTAGCAATGATACCAATACAGGATCATCGATCATATAGGTGGCAGGGGCCACCGCACCTGCTTCTGCATTTTGCACAAAGTTATCAACACTTTCCAGGATGCTGATCTTAGTACTCACTTCATTCAATTTAGCATCGTTCTCTTTGATATTCTGCAAAAATAATTGTGATTCGGTACTGATGTCTGTCAGACCCTGATTGGTCTTATACGTTTCAACGTCCTTCTCTACATCTCCGAGTTCCCCAGTGATCAGTCCGAGACGATTTTCTATGAATTTGAGGGTATTACTTGCTTCACCGTTTTTATCGTTGAGAGAGGACTGTACATACACGTCCAACAACTTATTCAATACATCTTTGGAACGGCGGATGTTGACATCCTCATAAACCAGTTCCAATACTGTGCTTTTAATGTTAGGCTGTTGAACGGTAAGTTTACCCAACATCCCCTCCGCCAACTTTTTAGAGTCGGTGAAATCCACCTCGATATCCTCAAAGTCAGATGCAGTTCCCTTCTGCACGATGAAAGCACCCCATTGGTTATTGAAGCGTTGGCCGAATGTAAATATCTTATCTTCGTTATTGAATTTGAAATGTGTGCTGTCTACCATGCGAAGCAGCATCGGCTCTTCCATGCCGTAGTCCGTGATAACTTCTGGTTTCACGATCACAGGGGATGCACCATACAGGTTGATGGTACGTAGGCCATCTTTGGAAGAATACGATACGTCCAGGCTCAGCTCTTTGATTACCTGCTCCATCAAGTTCTGAGACTTGATGATCTCAATTTCGTTCTCTACCAGTTTATTGCCTCCAAACTGGGAGCCTAACTCCGTCAAAATATCTCCCTGTGCTCCGCCCAAACCTTTTTTCTCATCCTTAATCAGAATGGTGGTTTTCGTACTATACACCGGCTGGGTGATCTTCAGGTAGAAGAAAGCCGCAGTAAGCGTGATGCCCAGGAATATCGGGAACAGATACCAATACCGGAAGTAACGCCTGATGTAGGCGTTCAGGTCAAATTGCTGCTCATCCTCTTCAAAGAATTCCTGCTGCATATCATTAGACTGGTTTTTCATGATCGGTTGAGCGAGTTTAACGGGTAAGATTCATAATCAGGATACCTAGGGTACTTACACCACCCACAATGGAAATGATGAGCGGAACGGTACGTACACGGCTGTCGGTATCAAGCATTTTAGATTTCACAGGTTCGACATAAATCACATCGTTCTTTCTCAAATAGTAGTAAGGAGAATCGAAGATCTCACGAGAGGTCATGTTGATGCGTGCGTATTCCCGTTTCCCATTTTCCTCACGGATCACCATCACATTGCTACGGTTACCGTAAATCGTCATATCTCCTGCCATACTTAGCACCTGAGGTAATGTGATTTTTTCATCTGGTATGACAAAAATAGCCGGATTCTTAACTTCACCCAATACGGATACTTTGAAGTTTAGATTCCGTACTACAACACTAGGCTCCTTCAAATAGGCACCCAATCTGATCCTTATGGTATCTGCAGCATCGGTGGTTCTCAGTCCACCAATTTTCACTTTCCCAATCAATGGCAATTCGATCGTACCATCTGTGTCTACAAGATAACCAAGCGGTTGAATCCTCGCACCTCCACCAGTAGTTGAATAGTTGGTACTGGTAGTGGTAAACATATTTGGCATATTGAATACCTCATTCGCCTCTGCACTTAAACTTCCTACGACAACAGAGAGCAGATCATGAGGTTGCAAAACAGGTACATACTTCTGGCTGATCTCCTGAGAATAGTACCGGGTGCTGTCTCCTTGGAAATATACAATTGACTTAGGAGATACACAGGAAGTGGTAAGCCCCAACGCGAAAAGCCCGGCAACACATGCCAGGGAAGTAAATTTGATCATCAATTTTGAAAAACGACGCATGAAGTAATGTCTGTTGTTGAGGATGGACTAGTTAGTTTGTATGGATTAAAAGCATATAATCGTATGAATTTTCGGCATTGCAGGCAACGCACAAGACTCGTTTAAAATGCATGACTTTAAGATTTTTGGCTACTTCACGAGCACGGTTGTAGCAATAATTTTTTAATAATAACTACAAATGTAGAATATATTCTAATATAGTGAATTATTCTTCTAAAAGTTTTTCGTTTTGAAAATTGTACTTATCCAACCAGCCGTCTTTATTGGTCTTATTAATTAAATCCAAATGTTGTAAGCGGTGGGCGTCCGTACCGAGGTAAGTAATGAGGCCCTGCTTGAGTAAGTATGTAGCCATTTTATGTACATTATCGCCGTAATAACTGCTCAGCGAAAGCACATTTACCTGCAGTTCGCAGCCCTGGTCGCACAGCTTCTTATACACGGAAGGATCCGAGTAAAAATAGGTGTAACGTTCGGGATGCGCCAGCACGGGACGGTAGCCCTTTTCAATGATATAGAATAGTGTTTCTGAAGTGTTCATCAACTGCGTGGAGTAAGGAAGTTCCACCAGCACCCGGTTACCGGGAAGGGTCAGGATCTTGTCGCCGTTGGTAAGCATGCTTACAAAGTGCTCATCAATAAAGTACTCTGCAGCTGCATCTACCTCGATGGTGAGGCCGGCGTTTTTGGCGGCCAAGCGGATGTCAGCCAGGCCATGAAGAATGGTGTCAGGGGTATTTTTGTACATATCCCACATGACATGGGGGGTAGTGATCGCTTTTTTAAAGCCAAGCTCCTGCATTTTAGCAAGCATCTCCACGGATTGTTCAATGGTTTCAACACCGTCGTCGATACCGGGGATCAGGTGCGAGTGCAGATCCAGCCCTATATGGGACAGATTGACTTCTTTACTTCTATTTTTATTAAATAGCCAGTTGAGCATACATCGTTTGGTACATCGTTCATTGGGGAGGGTTAAACCAGTGAAGTCGGAACCAGAATTTTTAGTTAAGTAATGGACAAATTTAAGTTAAAAAAAACGACACATCACAGAATTATCTCTGGAATTTGTTTAGAGTATAATCAAAATGTATAATAGTACTTTTCTTTTGGATGATTCAAATAGTTGAGACATGTCTGTCGAATTTGTTGGTAAGATCTTCCAGAGAAATGATAGGCTAGCGTTCGTATGGGGTCTAGTGCTGTCCACTATATCCTATAAAAAGCCCCGTTGCCAACCTGGTTTTTATCACTTTACATAGGAGAAACCGGTTGATGAGCAGTGGGTCTGCCCATTTGCTTTTTGACTTTTTTCAAGAATCAACAAAGTCTTGCTGAAGTGCATGACAAAGCAGGAACGGTATATGGGATAGGCCGGTTTTTCAGGGCCCTACCTATGCTTCCATCGAAGCCGGATAAGGTCTTTTTTTTGTGGTAGTAGTGTGACCATGGCATAAAAGTTTAGTAAAAGCAGAGAAACAAACTAAACATATGCTATGAAACTTAAATTTCTAACAGTAGCGATGGTTCTTCTTTTGGGTAGAGGGGCAGTGAATGCGCAGGTGGTATCGACGGACTCCGTGAAGGTACTTGAACAGCAGAAACAACATCTTGAAGACGGGCAGGAGCTCAATAAGCAAAAGTTGGAACTGGCCAAAATGCAAAACGATTACCAGGACAAAACCAAAGAGGCCAGAGAAGCAGCAGAAAAGGCAAGCATTTCTGCAAGGGAAAACCAGCAGGCTGCCGCCAGGTTGAGCACCAATGCACAGGATAAGAAACTGGCCAATGCGGCAAGATCGGCAGCAAGAAAAGCGGAACGTGACGCCAAGAATGCACGCAAGTCTGCTGACAATCAGGAAAAATTATATGCAGACATTACTTCTCTGCAACAAAAGATCACAGAGCAGGAATCAAAGCTCTCGGGTCAGGTAGCAACTTTGTCTAATGCAGGGGCAGCAACTCCTGCGGCTCCGGTGAACGCAGCGGCTACACCTATCGCGCCGCCAGCGCAGTCTGCACCAGCAGGCGTGAATCCGCCGCAGCCTGCGCAGCAGATCAACAATCCGATCCAGACAGGCAGTCCATCGATGAGCCGGGAATCGGTAAAAAGCATTACAGAACAGGTAGTGGAATCTACCTACAGGAATTATCCTCAGCAAGGCGGGCAGCCTAATATCATCATCAACAACATCATCATTCCTTCAGACTATGAGAAAAAACCCGAAGCGGCAGCTCCTGCTCCGGCGCGTCCGACGATGGGCATGAGCGATGGAGAGCGAAGCGATTATGAGGAATTTCTTGCCTGGAAGAAGCAGAGAAATACACGCATGTATCAGGACAGCTTCGAGCCCGGATCAGATGCCAGACAACCTGAAGCGCGCCGCGGAGGTTTCAAGGAACGTTTCGGTGAAAAGCAGCCCCGTAAATCAGGTATGTGGGTGATCCCGATGGTAGGGGTGCACGCTTCTGATTTCAAAGCGGATTTTTCCAACAACGAAGCAGACGGAAGAACGGGCTGGAATGCAGGTCTTGACTTTAGAATGCATACCAGAAGGTTTTTTGTGCAGCCGGGGGTGCATTACTTTAACTCTTCATTGAGGTTCACCGACTCGGACAGCTTGTCTACCGCTCCTTTGCTGGATGGTCCGCGTATCCACTCTTTGAAAGTGCCCTTGTTATTAGGTCTGTACCTGACCAAAGCTAACAGTGGTTTCTTCAAATTCAACATCAAAGGTGGCGCGACCGGTAACTATGTGATCGCTGTAGACAACGACAACCAGTCTCAGTTCGATAAAGACAATATCGAAGAGTTCTCCTATGGCCTTGCCGGAGGAATCGGTATAGAATTTGGTATTCTGACCATCGATTTGTCACATGAGTGGGGCATGAGCCGTTTTATCAAGGACAGCAACAGTAAAAACAATGTACTCAGGGCTACAGTAGGTTTTAAACTCTGATTAAATAGCCGGATTATTTTTGATCGGGTAGGGCGTTGTACTGGTTTCAGTTTGATGCTCTACCCGATTTTGCGTTCAACAGGGTAGAAGTTTGCGCCTCTGACCCGCTGATCACCGAAGGTGTGATCTCAGGATTGATATAGTATACATCCTCTGGCGCTATTGCAGCTGGTTCCGAGCAGCTGCATAGGGCTGATATCATCATGACAAATAAAGAAATTCTGAGCAGCGTTTTCATGTTGTCTTTGGTTAATAGGGAATTTTTCGGGTATAGCAGTTGTCGGCTGTTTGTTTGCGCTAATCGCCGAACTTTGGTTTGATAAGCTTTGGGCTATTGTAGTGCGGGTACGGTATGTTTGGCATCAAGATTGGTTGCACCAGGTGTTACCGGATAAGTAGCTGGCTGGATTGCATGAGGCGTGGCTGGTGAAATGGCAGCTGGTTCTGAGCAGCTAAAAACAGATACAGCTGGCAGGATGATAGAAAGTAATTGAGTCGCAATTTTCATGATCAGATTGTTTTGTGTTTTGGATTGGTGCCTCTGTCTGAGGACAATACAAAAGTGGCACATGAAAACCAGCTAAAAAATCAATAGTGACGGGGCGGGCTGCTTACGTGATGAAGCAGCCGTTGGAGAGGACAAAGGCTGATAGCGGCATTAGAAGATCAGAACGCGGTATCCTAAGCGGTTTGTCAACCAGAAAGGGAAGTTGATAGGTATTGGAAGCAGATTAGTCCTTTGCCGGATATATACTCCAGGGATAAGCAGGCGCACATTCGGGATCACCGGATCGTCATGGCCTGATGTCTGCTGATCATCTCTTCATCCGGATTGAGCCTGCTATCATCTATATCCTCTTCGTGTTGCATACGATGATTCAACTTGTCGCGTAGCCGCTGATTTTCCTGTTGCAATGCACGGGTTCTTTTTTCCAGTGCACGCACGGTGGACATATCTACGCGATGCGGATTTGTTGGATGGCCTGATGTGTCTGTCGCAGCGCGTTCCATGTCGAATGCGGCCCGGACATGTTGCATCACAGGATAGAGGTATCGGTTTTTGTCATGACCCGATCTCTCATACCAGCCCATCTGCGTTTCGCTGACAGGCTGTAACATGTCGCCTGCCCACTTACTGAGTGTTTCAAAATGGTATCTGGCGATCAGCAGAGCGGCAAGTAAAAGCAATCTTTTAATCATTTGAAACAGGCAGAGTTTATTAGTTACAGTCAAACTGGTTGAATTAACGCAGGCGCCTTTAGGTATGATGACCCCTGCGTGATGACGAATTGATAGAGGAGGATTACGTTTTTTTAACGATGCACAAATCAGATCAAAATTTCAGGGAAGACCAAAAACAGGGCGTAGACAAAGCGTAGACAGCTGGGGTAAGAAGCTGTATAGCAAGGATATAAACTTATCGAAATGCGCAATTAAATACCGGCGTACCGGCTTGTAGGATCAATCGTTTTCGGGCAATGCCATTTTTTTAAACAACCTGGTTTTTGCCCTGCGCACACTGGCAGGATCAATGTTAAGTAAAGCCGCGATCTCTTTGTGTGAAAGCTTCATGTGAAAGTAGGCATAGAGCCTTGTTTCCCGGGTGGTCAGATGAGGATGCCGGGCTTTGAGTTCTTCGAAAAAGTGCGGGTGTACCTGTTCAAAATGGATCTTGAATCTGGCCCAGTCGGAGTCAAGCTGTGTGCTGCTGTCGATCAGTGAGCTCATCGCGCGCATGCCCTGGGCGGTGCTTGGGTTCGGACGGCTCAATACCTGCAGTTGTGATTTGAGATGACTGAGCAGTTCATTTTTCTGAATCATATGCAGCGTAGAGGCGGCTAATTCCCGTTGGTTGGTTTGCAGGGTCTGTTGCAACAGGTCATTTTTGGCCTTTTCAGCGCTGACATCCGCATTCGCTTTGGCAATTTCCAAATGGTTCACCTGAACCTGGTAGCTGGTTTCTTTCAGGTCAAATGCCAGTTGCTGGTTGCTGAGCTGCGCTGTAGACAACGCGCTTTGTATGGTGCGTGTCCGCGCGACCAGCGCTACGGAGAAACCCAGCGCCTGGGAGATGATCGCCAGCTCAGGTATCCATAAGTTTTCTGTATTTGGCATGGCCACGACCAGATGTGAAATGGGAATGGCAAGGATAAATACAAAGGGTAGTCCATTGGCCAGGATGAATGTGGCCGCGAATGGGATTTTTTTTGCATAGGAGAATATCCCGGCGGCCATAATGAGCGCGATCAGCAGAATGCAAACCAGGTTGTCGAAGTTAACTGTGTAGTGTTCGAGGTTATAACCGGCGACGTTCACAGCAATCGCAACCACGGTAAAAATCCAGTAAGCACGTACGCTTTTTCGAAGTAGGCTGTCCAGCATGGGCAGATTGACTTTCGTATGGAGAAAAATGCGGGTGAAAGCCGCAATGGCATACAAGACCACGGCTATGGACAGATGGTTAATGACCTTGTTTAAATCGTAATAGGTGATTATTTCATGGAAATCCACATTAAATAGATACGACGGTAAAAACAGATTTAAAATCCATCGGTAGGTCGTAATATAAACCATGCCTCCCAGCTGGGCAAGCATGTAATAGAGCACGGCTTTGTCTTTAAAGCTCCAATAGATATACAGGTTGCTGAGCACAAACAACAGCATGACGATCATGCAGCAAATCCATGCCGTACAGATGGCTTGTTCGTGCGCGGCTGCCAGATCACCCGACTGAAAAGAAACATCGAGCTTCACCTGGTCGACCAATGTCATGTCTTTACAGTCCACTTTTACATACAGAACGGTCGTGTACTTGCCCGGGAAGCTGAGCCGGTGCCTTCCTCGGAGCCGGGATCCGGTATTGTTGACAGCATCCGTTTGGCTGGTAAGCCAGCGCTGCTGATCAGGATCAAAATAATACAGTCTGTTATTGAGTTGAGGACTTATTGCGGCAACGAAATCCTGCGAGGCATGATTGGGGTTATCAACGACGATTTTGAGCCAATATTGACGACCTGTTTTCACAGAATCGGCAATAGGACGGAACACCAGACTGGTGTCGGAAACCAGACGGTTGATCATGTAATCATGGTCATCGGTGATACCGATAGAACCAAATAACTGTTTTCCTTTGCCGTCGGCTGGCAATGGAAACATGGTTTGGCATAAGCACCTACCTGCCAGACAGGTGAAGATGGCGATCAGGACTATCCTAAACAAATTGCACGGCTTTTAAAGAAGGAAGCGAATGTACGAAATTCAACATTGCTACAAGCAATTACATCAATGCTAACCTACAACCTGGGTGTTTCAACAGATCACGTCTTTGGCTTGCCTGATACAAACATCTGTTTTGCCTGTCTTATGCGCTCTGCTAACCATCGAAAAGACTGTCTGTAAGGCTTTGGGTGAGATATGTTACGGCAATCGTGGATTCAGGTGGAAATGCAGTGAATTTCAATGATTTATTTAGGCAAACAAAAGCTTTAATATCCATTATTAAGTCCTACCTTACAATGAAACAAAGAGATGATGTCGGATGAGAAGATTGTCAGGTCAGGTAGCCCGAAAAGCGTGTTGAATACCTGAATGTGAAGAAGGCCGATAAATTGATAAACAAATGATATCCATAGTTCATAAGACGCAGTATCAATATGATAGAGGTGTACTGCTATCGCCGCATTTATTCCGGCTTGCTCCCTACGTTTCAGTTCAGGACTTCCCGCACAGATATCTTTTCAGTGTACAACCTGCTCAACAGATTTTCTGGCAGCAGGATGTGTATGGAAATAAAGTGGCAAGGGTGAATTTTCAGGGAAAGCTGGATGCTATGTCTGTAGAAGTGCAACTGGAAATAGAGCCTCAGATACATAATCCGTTCAATTTTCTAATTGATCAGCAGGTACAGGTATTTCCCTTTACGTATCCTGCGCGCATACAGGAAGCGCTGCTGCCTTATCTGAGAACCAATGAGTATGGTCCGTTGCTGTCCACGTTTGTGGAAGAAGCCAGGGCATATCGTGGCGATACGCTGGGTCTACTGTCACAACTCACGCAATCGATCTACGAGAAGATTAATTATAACCAGCGATTTGAGCAGGGCGTACAGCATTGTGAACAGACGCTTCAGATCAGTTCAGGTTCTTGCAGGGACTCAGCCTGGCTGCTTGTGGAAGTATTTCGTCACCTGGGCGTAGCAAGCCGTTTTGTTTCCGGATATCTGGTGCAAAAAGATACCAAAGACGGTCATATCGTAGACCTGCATGCCTGGACGGAAGTATTTATACCTGGAGCCGGATGGATAGGTCTGGATACCACATCAGGATTGTTTACCAGTAATTTGCACATCGCCTTATCCGTTGGGCCGGCCCCTGAAGATACCGCTCCTGTGCAGGGAACAACCGACCCGTGTATTTCAACGATGAACTATTGGTCGACGGTGCATATAAGCTGATACGGTCGCGGACAGCGTGATGCAATGAAAATATTACAAACTGAATACCGATGAATACCACGTATAAATTTCAAATAATCACAATAAACAAAACTAATCCTATGAAAATTTTCAAAAACATGACCAGTGTTACAATCCGCGATATTGTCTCGCAAACCGTAAATACGGTGACTGTCCTTAGCGATACACTACTTTCGCGTTTTGGTAGCAAGACAAACGGGATGTATCAGAATATATTCACGAATAATTCAACTCAGCTTATCCCGGTTCGCGCTGTAAATAGTGGAAGATTTCCTCTGGAAAATTAAGCGTGTTACTCTGATGAATAATAAGCAAACGGCCTAGCAGCGTTTGCTGAAATGAATCAAGACCAGCAATTGGTCGAAACATCCTGGTAGTATGACTTTCAAATGGTCATCACGGTCGCCGGCCAGTTGGGTCCGGTCAGAGCGTGGTGACCATTTGCCTGCCGGGAGTGATTGAGAGCAGCTTTATCCGATCGTTGTGGTAGGCTGGCGCTTCCAGCGGTTATGCGACCAAAGCCAGTAACCGGGAGCAAGGAAAATACTCTTCTCCAAAATTTGGTAGTATGCCTTTGTCAGATTGAGTGGAACGACAGTATCTGTACTTTCCATGAGCGTAAAGGTGTAATCATACCGGAAACGTGATGTTTTTTTGGACTCCACATATACCACAGTAGCATTGGTAGAAGCCGCTATGCGTTCACCACCCATCTGAACAGGGGTGCGTTGTTCGAGAAACGGAATATGAAATTTGCCGCTTCCGGGGGCAGGCCTCTGATCGGCAATCACAATCACTAATTTTGGATTTGAACATTCTTTGAAGAGCGACAACGCCTTTCGGTAAAAACCTGTTTTGGGAATGAGCTTGACGCCGTGAAAGGATCGCATGCCTATGAAAATCTTATTGATCATTCCGTTCTTAATCGGAGAATAGGCTGTATAAACCTGATAACTGGTTACTTCCGGCAAATTAATCAGGTATTCCCAGTTCCCGTAATGCGATGCAAAAAGGACCAGGTGTTTGTTATCCAGGTAGAGCGATTCGAGCATCTCGGGATTTGTATAGGTAGCCAGCTTGCCTCTTATCACCGAAGGAGCCAGATAGAAAAGAAATGGTTCAACGACCAAATCGCTCATGTGATGGTAATAATCGGTGGTCAATCCACGAATCTCAGACTCAGACTTCGCAGGAAATGATACAGTCAGATTTTTCTTGATCACATCCCGTCTGTAGGCGATCACATGCCGAAGAAGCAGGAAAATCAACAGGGAAACCACCTTGGCAGTTCCAAAAAGAATCTGTGTGTATAGCTGACCAGTCAGATGCATCGACCGAGCACGTATAGTCCGGTAGCTGTCAGACTGAGATGAATTGGTTTTCATGAATCAGGTCGGTTTAAGAAAAATGAATGCTCTTCCAGTTTTAAATGGAAAGGGCTATAAAAAAAGAACACCTCCTTTCACAAGGAGGTGTTCTTAACCTGCAAAATATGTCGTATCAGATAACTGTTACATTAACTGCATTGAGTCCTTTTCTGCCGTTTTCAACTTCGTAAGATACACTGTCATTTTCACGAATGTCATCGTTCAGACCACTTGTGTGTACAAAAACATCTTCTCCGCCATATTCAGGCGTAATGAATCCGAATCCTTTTGTGTCGTTGAAAAACTTTACTGTTCCTTTGTTCATAATATAATTTTAAATAATTATTCAAATTTAGAATAAAATTTTGACAATAACTAATTTTGGTTTAAAATATAAAATTTTATTCTGGTTTTTACATGTTCATTTTTCACAGGTAACGGGTTTGGACTGCTCCTGGACTGGATGCATATAAGTATTCAGAAATGTACATTCAACAGAGTGGATGCTGATATCTACCAGGAAATGGGTGCGCTTTTGGGCCGGAAACTTCTAAGAATTCCGCTTGTTGCAGCCACAAAAGTGCGCATTAAAAATAAAGTTGCCGGTATAACCTTCTCTTCCGGTTTATGCTCGATATGGTGGTCTCAGAGCCGCGGTACTGATCAAGATATGTATGTATCAGGTTAAGAACTGGCAACATGTTCACCAGCTAATAGCCCTATATTTGAGATTCAGATTTTAAATCAATCAGCAATATGTTAATCATACCGCAAGAAAATATAGCCTCGTATTTGGCTTATGATCGTTTGATAGAAAGCCTCAGAGCGATTTTTCTGTCTGATTATACCATGCCGTTACGACATCATCATTTCTATACCAATCAGGACGGAGACGCTAATACGCTTATTCTGATGCCGGTATGGAATAAGGACTACATAGGAATGAAGCAGGTGACTGTGGCTCCGGGAAATGCCAGAGCAAACCAGCCATCCATTTATGCGCAGTACATTTTAAGCGATGCCAGAACCGGCCAGCCGCTGGCGCTGATGAATGGTGCCGAGCTTACCTCGCGCAGAACAGCATGTACATCTGCGCTGGCTTCCTCTTTTTTGTCACGCAAAGATTCCGAGCATCTGTTGATAGTGGGGGGCGGAGGGGTAGCCAGACATTTGGTTCAGGCGCATATGTCGGTCAGAAACTTCAAAAAGGTCAGTGTGTGGATGCGTAATCCGCAGAAGCTTGCCGCATTTGTTACTGCATTCAAAAAAGACGGGATAGATATATTGCCGGTGGATGATCTGGAGAACGCTGCCCGTCAGGCCGATGTCATATCCTGCGCGACGTTATCCAAAACGCCGGTCATCAAAGGAGAGTGGGTTCAACCAGGAACACATCTGGATATGATCGGTTCGCACAAGCCTGATACCCGTGAAACAGACGATGATGCCATACGCAAAAGCACCATCTTTGTGGATTCACGAATAGGGGCACTACATGAAACAGGGGAGCTGGCATTACCGATTGAAGCTGGTATTATTTCGGAAACTGACGTGCAGGCAGATATTGTGGAATTGGTAAAGGGTATTCACAAGGGCAGAAAAAGCGGGCAGGAAATTACGCTTTTTAAATCGGCCGGACTCGCTATCGAGGATCTTGCTGCCGCGCTTCTGGTATATCAGTGCTACAGAGAGGATCAGGGCTAAATGTACACAGCATATGGATATGATTCCCAAATTAAATGGGATGGTCGAAAATTTACTTCTCAGGTTTATTACCGGCATTTGCATCAGAAACGCTTTCACGATACAGGGATGCTGTTTATGTAACAGCAGTCACGTATCTGTGAGTTGGACTAAGCAAGCAGATTAGTTGGAGGTATCCGACAGTGCAATAAGTATGGCTCCGCTAATGATAAGAATGGAGCCTGCAATGAGTTGCCAGCTGAGCTTTTCTTTCAGAAAGATCACAGAAAGAATAATGGCTATTACCAGCGAAGATCTTTCTACAGTAGTAACATATGAAGCATTCCCCAGGGACAGTGCTTTGAAAGAAAAGAGTGTAGAAAGTGTAGTAGCGATACCTGCTAGCGTTATCAATAGCCATGTTTTGGGTTCAATCTGACGGATCTCCGAAAAATTGCCCTGCCATGCGACAACGCCCCATGTAATGCTGATGATCAGTACAGCCTGTATGGCAAACGCCAGGCTGGAATCTACATCTTTAAGACCCGCTTTTGTCAAAACCACTACCAGGGCTGCAAATGCGGCAGCCAGTATCGCCCAAATTAACCACATGCAAACATGAAAGTTTTATGATTCGTATATGTCAATTCTATCCAGCAGGATCAGATTAAATAACATCCGCCAGGGTATTTTCTGCATTGATGATTTGCTTTATCATCTGTGCATACGCTTCGATCGAATCCTGTTTCTTATAAAACCTGGCTATCCCAAATTGTGAGGGATCTGCCAATGGTATTACGCCCGACATGACGCATATCCGGTGGGCCAGGTGTGGGAAAGTTGTTTTGAGTAGTGCCAGGTTGCCTATAGGATCATGACGGATAACTCCCCAATCCAGAAAAATATAGTCTGGCAGAGGAGCCTGCTCTGTTTCAAATTTGGCAATGGCTTGCGGTATACTGAAGGTACTCCAGAAGCTGGAACAATCGAAATTCTTCTCTACACTGATCATGAAAATCTCATGTTCATCTGCATCATCGTCAATCAACAGACAGGATATTGTACTCATCATATTTCAGTTAACGTACCAATTCATTCTCATTTACTACAATATTCGTTCCAGCTGTCAGGGTCTGGGCATTTGAATGGTAGCAAGAAGAATTTTTGATGGATACATAGCCCGGCACAATTGATTGTTATTGGTATAGCTCAAATTGATGTTCGGGTACGCAATTTGTAATTCCTTAGGTATATCGGGAAATGATCCCGTATCCCAAGAAACGGACATTACCGATCTGGTCCGGCTTTTTGTCGGATCTATCGGCCATAATCATTTGAAATCCTATGCGTACCTACAATTCTGCTTCCCTTCACCAGGTAAATAATTATCTTTTCAGCAGGAGAGAAGCGATACTCAACAATTGGCGGGTTGTATGTGAACAAGACCGGGATCTGGGCACGGTAAGCTCGCTCAGCCGGCAAGAATTTAATAATCTGATTCCTGCTATTCTGGACATTCTCGAGCAGCGTCTTTTGCATCAGATACCCAAAGAGGATCTTACCTACGTAGCCGAAGGACACGGACTACACCGGTGGCATAAGTCGCTTGCCCTGATTGATTCGATGAAAGAGCTGAATCACCTGGCTGAAATCCTCTATGGTGAACTGGATACCTATGATGAATTGTACCCGGATACGGACAAAGGCTTACTGCTTTTTGTACAGCGTACGATTACTGCTGTGATGCAACAAACTTTCACAGGTAGTGTGCATAAATACGATGAGCTGCAACGTCTGCACGCAGCCGGAAGACTTAATTCGTTGCAGGGGGCCGTTGAGAAGATGAACGAATTGATCAATGAACGTGGTCAAATACTGCGTGCATCGTCTCATGATCTGAGGGGAAGCGTGGGGATTGTTTCTTCTGCGGCATCGCTGTTGGGAGGCGGCGACTTATCTGAGGATGAAAGGGGCGTGTATGTGGAAATGCTTAACCGTAATGTCATGAATGTGCAGGCACTTCTGGAAGATCTGCTGGATTTGTCCAGACTCGAATCGGGTCAGGAAAGCCTCAAAATAGACTGGGTGGATGTCGGTGAGCTGCTTCTAACCCTGGTGGAGGGCGCGCAAGGCATGGCCAGACAACGAAACATTGTATTAAAAGCGGACGGTCCTGCTACTTTAATGGTGCAAACCGACCGTACCAAGCTGCATCGCATTGCTCAAAATATTTTGATCAATGCACTTAAATACACTACTTCCAGGGATGATACCAAGGGCATCGTTTCTGTATCATGGTCTTCGGAAGGGCGCTACAGATGGATCCTGGGAATTCAGGATTCTGGTCTGGGAATAGAGAATGATCTCTTAGGGGTTTATTACCAACAGCTACGGCCTACCACTGAACCGACGGCCTTGCTGAGTCCTGATCAGGCAGAACCCGATCAGATCAGACCGGTTGATATACCACAGGTGCCCTCCGGGAAGGAGCTCGGTAAACTGAGCGAACAGGGGGATAAAGGTGAAGGTGTAGGTTTGCAGATCGTCAAACATCTCTGTGAGCTGCTGGATGCGAGTCTGGACGTCGAAAGTATCAAAGACCGCGGAACATTGTTTCGGGTAAGAATGCCAGTTCACTATGAAACCAGCCGTCAGGATAAAGAATCAAATTGATCAAATCCTTCTTTCGGCAGTAGTACCATTCGGGACAAGTCTTTTTCTTTTACGATTCGTCCTGTTTTTATTGCTCCTTTATGATAGATAAGAAGTGGTCCGTAGTTGATGACTTTGGGAGTTCTATGCTGTTCTGCTTCAAAAAGGATTTTTTCTGAAAATATCGAACCCGTTATTTTCATTTTGTCTTCGTTGCTTCTGTGTAGATACAGCGATTCGAGCAGAGAAAACCGTTTAGGTGCATTCGCCAGCAGAGTGCTTATCTGTGAATACAATGGCTTGCCAGTCAGGTAATTTAGGTAGCGTGTGCTTTCCTTAAGGGTAATTGTAGTAGTTTAGGCTTTTATCTGAATATAATCATTTCTTCCCTGGTTAGTCCAGCAACTTATTTTCATCTAAATTGCTCGGAGCATTTTGTCTTTTATCTGTCGCGCTAGCAATGATGCCTCTTTAATTACTTCCTCAGGGTAGTCATTCAGCTCCAAAATTCTTATGGCATTTGTCTTACTCAAATTTCCAGGCTTGATTTTGAAGTCAAATACAATTGTTCCATCTTCAACTATTTCACTAAAATGATATAAGGTATAAGTATCATTCAACAGTTCAGCTAGTTCCAGGTCATGAGTTGCAACAAAAATAATATTATCGCCTTTGTTCACATAGCTCAAAACTGCCTTTCCGGATGCAATTCGCTCAACGGTGTTTGTTCCCTTGAAATGTTCGTCAAGTAAAAATAAACTACTGAATCCAGAGCTACCTTCACACAGCAATGACTTGATTGTTAAAACTTCTTCGAAATAATAACTCTTATCGCTCAGTAGGTCGTCTGAGATTCTTATCGCCGAATGCACTTTTAGGATTGGGATAGAGAATCCTTGGGCAAAACAAGTATTTATGGTTTGAGCGGTAATAGCATTGATGCCAATTGTGCGGATAAATGTCGTTTTTCCCGACATGTTTGACCCGGTTATTATCACTGATTTTTTCTTCAGATCTAATGAGTTCCAGACCGGCTGATAAATTAATGGATGGTAGATCCTAGTCGTATTTACTTGCTTTTGCTCCGAGTTAATTGCAGGAATGCAGTAATATGGTAGAGCTTCGCACAAAAAATTTATCGATATAGCAACATCAATCTCACCGACGAACTCATAAATCCGCTAGACGTCTTGCTTCACAAAAAAGGGTTATGCCCAAGGTGTTTATCAGCACCACTCCGGCTATAATTCCCGGGTACAACACGCTGGTATGCACAGGGTGTGCCCTATTAAAATAGTTTGTTTAGTTTTCGTTCGCACAATTCCCAAAATAAAAAAACTCAATGTATCATCTTTTGGAAAATACTTTACAAATTTCCTTTTGAGTTTATATACCTTCTGTCAGGTCTGTATCTGGTAATTTTTTGCTTCTTTTATCAACTTCACCCAGCCATAAATAGCCTAAAATTCCGGATACAATAGAAGCGATTAATATAGAAAATTTCGCTTCTGCCAGTACCAATTCCATTCCTGAGAATGAAAGCAAAGCTATAAATATGGACATGGTAAAGCCTATCCCTCCGAGCATTCCTACACCAATGATGTGTAGCCAAGATGCATGCTTAGGCATTTTGGCAATTCCTAACTTTACGGCAATCCAGGAAAAAATGGTAATTCCAAGTGGCTTTCCAATGACAAGGCCGGCGATAATTCCCATACCCAACACGGTAGTCAACCCCAGCAGCATGATCGGTTCAAAATGAATATTCGTATTTGCGAGTGCAAATATGGGCATAATCATAAAATTGACCGGGTTGACCAGGATATGCTCAAGTTTTTCCAGAGGGGATTCTGTCGCGTCCGGAGTAGTCGGTATAGCAAACGCAGTCAACACACCCGCAATGGTGGCATGCACACCCGAATGATGCACAAAATACCATATAAAAAGGCCAGGAATCAGGTATGCAGCCAGACTTTTTACTTTCAGCTTATTCAGCAGAAGCAAAAAGCCAAATATGCCAAATGCATAAAGCAGATAGGTAAAATGAATGTCAGTGGAGTAAAATAAGGCAATCACTAAAATCGCCATCAGATCGTCAACAATGGCCAGGGCAGATAGAAATATTTTCAACGACGACGGTACGCGTTTTCCCAGCATAGAAATCACAGCAATCGCAAAAGCGATATCTGTTGCCATAGGTATGCCCCAACCACCGGCTGTCTCAGAGCCGTAATTAAATGAGAAGTATATTAGAGCAGGAGCCATTACACCTCCAATCGCTGCCAGTATGGGCAATGATGCTTTTTTGAAAGATGAGAGTTCTCCCTCTACCATTTCCCGCTTGATTTCCAGTCCGACTAAAAGAAAGAAAATGGCCATCAAGCCATCATTAATCCAAAGTATGACAGGATAACGCAGATGAATGCCTGCAAAGTTTGCACCGAGCTCAGTTGCCAGAAGTGCTTCAAAACCGGGCCCCAAACTCGTGTTTGCAATAATTAAGGATATGATTACACAAAAGATGAGAATCATACCACCAATAGATGTGGATCTGAAGAATTGCTTGAAAGACCTAAGGTTGATTAGTTGTGTCATAGCTGCAAAACTAGTCACTAACGCCGGGATTTACACCCAAAGAGATAAGTAAATGCGTAAAACCTATGCACTCCTTTTCTGTATAGGCTGGTTAGCTATCAACATTCCGTTCACAGGTAAGTGGTCAGGATCTATGCTATTGGCAAGTATTTTGGGTATAGATCTCATGCAATTTTGTGAGCCAAATTGAAGTAAAAACATGCCTTTATCCAACGCAGTCCTACTGGTAGCATATCAAACCTGGATCAGGTGAATTGTGTCAGAGGTGATGTATTAAACAGTTTTTATACATTTAAATAATCTGCGGTTGGGTAAATACCCTTATGTTTGCTGCAAACTATACCCTTGAATGGAGGATAAAATAAGATACTTCCGAAAATGGCTTGATCACATTTTGATTGCAATGAGTATTGTTTGCTCGATGGTGATCGTATTTCATTTGGGATACAATACCGATCTGCACATCGAGCAGCTTACAAACCGTATGCTCGAATGGTGTTTTTTGTTTTTTGCTCTGGCCTTGGCAGCGAAGACCTTTACAGCATTTAAAAGTAAGTCTTCTGTGATTTCAAGGGTAGGGGAGGCGCTGCTATTCTTCTATTTCGTTGCCGTGATCATTGCCGATAGCTATCATTTTTCCGCTTCGGAAGGTACCGAGCTTGTCAAGCCTGAATGGATGTATTTAGGAATTTTTTCCATACTGATCATTGAAGTATCGAAGCAAACCTTGTTTTTTGATAAGTTTTATTTTAATCCGACGCTGCTGTTTGTATTAAGTTTTTTGACCTTGATCTTAATAGGTACCGCACTACTGTTGCTCCCTAAAACGACGCATCATGAGCAGCTCAGCTTCGTGGATGCACTTTTCTTAGCAACGAGTGCGGTTTGCATCACAGGACTTTCTGTGGTTGACATCGCTTCGGATTTTACACGCTTCGGACAAACTATTTTGCTTGTTTTAGTACAGATCGGAGGGTTGGGTATTATGACCTTTACAGGCTTTTTCGGTTATTTCTTTTCCGGCGGGTTCTCCTACAAAAATCAGTTAATGTTTACAGAACTGATCGGTGAGAATAAAGTTAGCTCTGTAATTTCAACATTGTATAAGATTATTCTTGTTACATTCTTTTTTGAAATACTGGGAGGTGTCTTCATATACCTGAGCTTAGACCCGGACGACTTCGAAAGCCGAGCAGAACAGATTTATTTTACCGTTTTTCATGCGGTAACCGCATTCTGTAATGCAGGATTTTCTACTTTGCCCGACGGATTGAACAACACTGCTGTCAGGTTCAACTACCAGCTTCACCTGGCTATAGTTCTACTGTATGTGATGGGCGGACTAGGATTCGGTATCGTGTTCAACTCTTATGAGTTCATCAGACGCTGGCTGTATAATTTTTACCATAAAATCAGGTATGGACGTCATTTCGTTTACAGGGCCCGCGTGATCGGATTTAACTCTAAAATAATCGCTTACACCAGCTTCTTTCTAATACTTTCTGGCTTTGTGCTGGTGTTTATTCTGGAGTATAACCACACGCTTTTAGCACACGAAAGTTATTTTGGTAAGATTGTTACGGCCCTATTTATTGGTACCAGCCCCCGCTCTGCCGGTTTCAATACGATTATGATGAGCGAGCTGGCCTTTCCTACTGTTATGTTAATTTTTTTGCTGATGTGGATTGGAGCTGCCCCGGGTTCAACAGGAGGTGGGATCAAAGTGACCACATTTGCCCTGGCTACGTTAAATATCTTCACACTGGCTACAGGAAAAGATAGAATAGAAGTCTTTGGTAGAAAGGTTTCTGATGATTCCATATCAAGGGCATTCGGCATTATATCTTTATCACTCGTTTTTCTAGGTCTGGCTATTTTTATGTTATCGGTTACAGATCCGGAAAAAAACCTGCTCTCCCTGGCGTTCGAGACGTTCTCTGCTTATAGCACCACTGGCCTGAGTTTAGGGATTACCCACGAATTGAGTGATGCTGGTAGATTAGTAATCATTTTGACTATGTTTGTCGGTAGGGTAGGCTCGCTAACCTTACTGGTAGCATTTGTTAAAAAAGCAAAACCAACAGATTACCAACTCCCTGGTGAGCAAATGAACTTTTAGACGATATGAAGTACGTAATATTTGGATTGGGAAGTTTTGGTAAATCCCTTGCTACCCGGTTAACCGAACTCGGGCATGAGACGATAGGCGTGGATAACAACATGCAAAAAGTAGAGCAGCTAAAGGAGCTGATCACCCATACGGTGTGTATGGATTGTACCGATAAAAATGCGGTGAGTTCGCTTCCACTCAAAGATGCTGATGCAGTCATTGTGGCGATAGGAGAAGACGAAGGTGCTTCACTGCTGGCAACAGCTTTGCTGAAACAGTTGGGCATGAAAAAAATCATCGGCAGGGTTGTATCAGATCTTCAGAAGACCGTTTTGGAGGCCATGCAAATAGAAGAATACATACTTCCTGAGGAAGAATCAGCCGAAAGGTTGGCCATGAGGCTCGATAATTCTGGGATCGTTGATTCATTTAAAGTGTCTGAGAAGTATAGCATTATAGAAACCAGGGTGCCCGCCAGGTATGTAGGTATGACCTTGGCCGAGGCGGATTTGACAAAGCGGTATAATGTCATCGTTCTGACCGTTCTGACATTGTCCAAAGGTTCAGAGAATGGCCTTTCCAAAATATTCAAAAGAGCATCGGGTATTGCCACGCCCAACACAGTCATGCATGAAAATGAAGTTTTAGTTCTTTTTGGAGAATTGGATGATATTGAAAAACTCATGCATTGATCCAGCATGTGCTGGCTTATTCGATTACATAATTAAATGCAAGTTAAATAGTCATTGAAAAGCTTCTGAGAAGATTTGACATTTCTTCTGAGCGGGAGGAGTATACAACCATTCACGATATAGTTGAAAGTGGCATTCAATTTAAAGGTACCAATCTATGGATCCTTATTTTTGCCATATTTATAGCATCCGTTGGACTGAATGTCAATTCCACGGCTGTGATCATTGGTGCTATGCTCGTATCTCCTTTAATGGGCCCTATTTTGGGGATGGGATACAGTATTGCAACCTACGACTTTTCTCTTTTTAGAAAGGCGCTTGTCAATTATATTTTCGCTATTGTAGCTGGCCTGCTTACATCGGCCACCTATTTTTATGTTACACCCATCTATCAGGCGCACTCTGAACTGCTGGCCAGAACACAGCCCAATATTTATGACGTAATTATTGCGCTGGTAGGAGGACTTGCCGGAATAGTGGCCATATCCAGTAAGAATAAAGGCAATGTAATTCCTGGTGTGGCTATTGCAACTGCGCTTATGCCTCCTTTGTGTACCGCAGGTTATGGCCTTGCTACAGCCAATTAGGGCTTCTTTTTTGGAGCACTTTACCTGCTTGCAATCAATACCGTTTTTATAGGCAGCGCGACACTGATCACCGTCAGGTTACTACGTTACCCTATTCGTAATTATGCCAATGAGTATCAAAAAAGAATGGCCAACCGATGGGTGACCTTTCTGGTACTTTTAACCACCATACCAAGTGTATACTACGGCTATTTACTGGTTCAAAAAGAGCGTTTTATACAGGATGCAAACAATTTTATTACAAACGAAACCTATATAGAAGGCGATTTCCTACTGAAGCATGAGCTTGACGCTGCTAAAAAACAAATCAAGCTTATATATGGCGGGCGGGTGATTGAAGAATCAGAAAAGAAGCGTTTGGCTGATCGGAAAAGAATTTATGGTCTTGCAAACACTACTCTGATTATACAGCAAGGCTTTTCAATTAATGATGTTTCAGATGATCTTACCCAGAATGAACGCTATCAAGCCGAAATCAATCGGCTTAAAACAGAATTGAGTACAAATATTAAAATGCAGGACAGCATACGCGCCCAAAAGGACGTCGGTAGAGTGCTGTATCAGGAAATAAAGCCCCTTTTCCCATATGTGACTTACTGCTCAGCAAGTGAGCAGGTATTTTATACAAGTCAGGGTAAAGCTCAGCGTTTCACTGTCGTTGTCTTGGGCACTTCTAATATCAGACAAACCAACCGTGACAGATCAAAAATTGATAAATGGATGCAGGTGAGATTGAAAACTGAGTCAATAAAATTATATGTCGACAAAGCTGCCTTGTAGCATTGATTCGTTTTTCTTAAAGCCCAGAATCGAAGATAACTTCTGGATGGATACTCAGGAGTCAACCGCCCTTTTTACAAAAGCTCCAAGGAAGCTTCCCACAAAGGTTAGAATGAGCGCGCCAATCAGTCCAAACAGTTCCAATTCGCGTTTTGCTGTGTCATGTTCTGTTGCACCCAATAAAAGAAAGTATCCTATTGTGATCACGGCACATAAGGCAATAGCCCACATCCATCCTTTTTTGGTCTGTAAGAATCCAATAATCAAAGATACCGCAACAGCCACCATATAGGGTGTATGAATATGGGTAGCGTACTTAACGAAGTACGTAATTATTGCACCTCCAATCAGAACCACCAATGTGGCGAGAATAAATCCTGAATTAAAAAATGATCTGTTATTTGTCTGCTGCATAGTGATGATTTTAAGAATTGCGGTTGTTTTTTACAGTTCGTCTAATGATAAAAATTTGAGTATATAGCGTAAGTTGGTGTAACAGAAACATACGGCTAACCTCCCTCGACGATAATCGCTATGTAAATCCGGCGCAATTATCATTCCATACACTATTAGCAAGCTAGATGGCTCCAATCCTTATGTTTACTGTCATTCAATAATATGGATGAGTCCTGATTGATATGCAGCGTCACATAAGCACCCCTTGAATCATCATCTCTGGGTTTGCCAATTGATCTCAAAGCGCTTTGGCCACCACCAATTACAATCAGATCATATACATCCAACAGGCGGGTGAATATTTTCTGTTTTGTAATATTTATCCCGCAGCCAGAAAGCCACATTCACCAGGGCTATCAATGCCGGTACTTCTACCAGCGGACCTATTACGCCGACAAATGCCTGGCCGGAGTTGATACCGAATACGCCGATAGCCACAGCAATGGCAAGTTCAAAATTGTTGCCCGCCGCAGTGAAGGCAATGGAAGCATTTTGTGAATAATCCGCACCCAGTGATTTTGCCATAAAGAAGCTGACCAAAAACATGATCGCAAAATAAATCACCAGTGGAATAGCGATTAAAAGCACATCACCCGGAAGCTGAACAAGCAGCTCACCTTTCAAGCTGAACATGAGCATGATCGTAGCTAAAAGCGCAACCAAAGTAACAGGTGATATCAGGGGGATAAATTTTTTCTCATACCAGTCTTCCCCTTTCAATGCAGTCAGCCCAAAACGGCTGATCATGCCGGCAGCAAAAGGAATACCCAGGTAGATGCCTACACTGATTGCAATTTCTGCAATGGTAATATCTACTTTTAGTCCCTTTAGTCCTACCAACGGAGGAAGTACCGTAATAAAGAAATAAGCATAAAAGCTGTAAAGTAGTACCTGAAATACACTGTTTAATGCTACCAGTCCGGCTGCATACTCCCGGCTGCCTTCTGCCAGCTCGTTCCACACCAAGACCATGGCAATACACCGGGCCAGACCGATCAGAATTAACCCGATCATATAATCCGGATGATTGGGAAGAAAGATAATGGCCAGTATAAACATAAGTGCCGGCCCGACAATCCAGTTCAGTAAAAGGGAAGCAGTCATCACTTTGGTATTTCGGAATACTTCGCCCATTTTGTTGTATCTGACCTTGGCCAGTGGCGGGTACATCATCAGGATCAGGCCGATAGCAAGAGGGATATTGGTTGTACCACTTGAAAAAGTATTGATGTAATCCGGCAATGACGGAACAAAATTACCAAGGCCTACGCCAATGGCCATGGCCATAAAAATCCATAATGTTAAGTAACGGTCAAGAAAGCCCAGTTTTTTACGACTGGCTGCCGGAGCGGCGGCTCCCGGAGCACAATTAATAGCTGACATAATTATTTTTAAAGGTTCTCCTTGACAAAATTTTCTGAATACGTTTTGATCATTTCACGTACTATGCGAAACTGCTGCATGATTTGCACCTCGCTACCGGTTGCTTTGCCGGGATCCGGAAAGTTCTGATGGAATTTCTTCGCATTAGTCGGAAAATACGGACAGCGTTCTTTGGCGTTATCACAGACCGTGATCACAAAATCAAAGTCAATGTCTTGGTATTCATCGATGTTGTTGGACGTGTGGCCGGAGATATCAATCCCATCCTCGGCCATAATAGAAATGGCTTTGGGATTTACGCCATGGGTCTCAACCCCAGCACTATATACACTGGCTCTCTCACCAGCAAATTTTCTGAGATAGCCTTCGGCAATCTGGCTCCGGCAGCTGTTGCCGGTGCAAAGTACCAGTATTCGTTTCATGTTCGCTGTCTGTTTTTTTATTAGATGATATGAAGTCTTTGATCTTTAGCTTTTTGCAATGCTGTCTTAAAAGACGACTGTTTTAATGGCTGATGACATTGTGCAAAGAGCGGAATATTCATTCTTTCCGATACCTTATCAACAGCATCCACCGCCAGGTGTACAACGCTGACTTTCTGCAGCTTCAGGCGCTTGCCTAAAATAGGCTCCTGTGTTGCTAGCAGGCGTGCAGCATTCCTCACCAGATGAGGTAGTCTCACAGCTACCACCACGTGTTTTTGCCTTACACTGCGTAAAGTCGGCGGTCAGATTTACGGTAAGTGAAGCTTTGTCTGAAATCAGATCTGATGGATACATCTGGCGGGTATCAAATTTAGAATTACCAAATTCTATTTTAACTGTAGCCAATGGATTGAGGGGAAGCGATTTTTCTACCAGGCTAATAATGGAAAGCGCTTTGCTTACCTTCATAGCACAGTCTGTTTCGGCTACAGACGGTTCCCAAAGCTGAACAATGATTTCAGTCCAGCTGTTGACGACCCCACCGCAGTCCACCGACAAAATAGGCGCTTGTTTGATTTCGGTAATGTGATAGGATGCATCTACGAATTGGCCTTCAGTATATTGGAATTGAAGTGTCTTCTGCGGATTTTCTAAAAGGGTATTTTTGAAGGCCTGCCAAGTCATAGGATTTAAGTTATTCATTGCTATATTACGATTATTCTAAACATGAAGAATTGTGGTAATTATTCCTTAATTACAGCATTTTGGATTAATCTCAGTTTCAAAAATTTCGCCAAAAATTACCTTTGCTTCTGCCCAAACCGTCTCATTAATACAGTAGCAAACACGTGGAGGATTGATTTCCCCATGCAGGATGCCAATATTTTTAAGCTCTTTCAAATGCTGTGATACCGTTGCCTGAGCAAGTGGTAAAACTTCTACCAGATCACCGCAAACACAGGATTTTTCCTTTAAAAGATGCTGAATGATAGCAATGCGTGCAGGATGCGCCAGCGCTTTGGCCAGATCGGCGATCCGGTTCTGCTGGTCAGTGAAAACTTGTGTCTTTGTTACTCCCATGCCCAAAGGTAATGATGTTTTTTATTATTGCAATAATACGATGATTTAATAGGTTGTAGGTCGAGCGTTAGTTTGGGTTTAAGTTTATTAAATTCATAGACCTGTTTGATCATGTCTTTTAACCAAATTAAATCGCTGACGCAAGTGGCTTGCTCACCGCAGATTCGGTTGGCAATAAACGTTTTGTAAAGATACGATAGGTGTGAATTAAGGAAATCGATTTTCAACTTTGCAAATTGTCTCGTATTTTACCTACGTAGACAAGCAACAACTTGACTCCGATTGAGCAACATAAATATTTGTTCAGAAAGGAAAACAATATTGTTCCTAATTATGTCGCTGATGTCAGTTTCGACAATATATGCACAACAAATCTCACTTTATGACAGTGGTGGCAATTCACAAGCTTACATCGATTATGATCAGCAGATGACTGGAATTGCAGCCTTTTGCTGAAGGAATTGATTAGGCATTACTTTTCTGAGCGCAACAGTCAATTTTCCTGCCAAAAAATCAGCTTCCATTTCAGTACTAAGCTATTGAACTGGAAGTAATAAATACAATCACAGATTGTACGAATTTGACCGTTATTCCGCCGACATGCTCGCCTGCAGATCTTTTGCAGAGTTGAACACAGCCGATAAGATCAAGCAGCTCAATTTCGATCTGCATGTTGGCTCTGTTTTGAGCTTTCCAGGAAAAGTTCTTGCCTGTATGGCGAGTCTGATACCGGCAAGTTTGCCCGTGTCAGGATTTGATATCTGGTAGGGTAGAAAAATGAAAAGCCAAGGGTCAAGACTAAAAGGACAATTTCAATATTAAATTCAAAAGCCAATAAGGTGTAGCATCTAACAGTTTCAGGTTGATTGAGCAGATAGCTTATTGTTCCCCCTGTCGTTGCTCTGCTGCCATACCTTTAAGGATCATTTCCAACGTCCATTTCAGCAGCTCATTGGACTGCTTGTTATTTAATCCGCTCACATCTTTATTGGCAATTAAAGGCTCAATACCACAGAGCAAAGTCACTACATGTTTCAAATTGTCGTAATTCTTGCTGTCAATCTGATCTTTGAAAGGTTGCATTACGATATCCAGCGTTCGGGGACGTCTGCCACCACGATGCGCTATTGCTGAATCACCCTTCACAGACTTATCCAGAACCAGGCTTAGGTATTTGCGAAATGCGTTTTCATGTTCCTGAATCAAATTATTGAAATACTCCTGCACATATAGCAACGATTGGCTCAGATCCATGCCCTGTACATAAAATGCGAAATCCTCAGGATCTTTATGGGTCATTGATATCGCTACATCCAGACATAGTATATCTATGTTGGCGTAATACCTGTAAATCGTCGCGCGGGAAATTTGCATCTCCGCAGCTACGTCTTCCAGTGAAAAATCTTTGTTGGACAGCAGCATCTTTCTGGCAGTGTCCAAAATCTTCTTCTGCGTTTTTAGTTTCTGATCAACACGGCCGGTTTTGGTATTTTTGTTACTCATGAGACAAATATCTTATAAAATTTGGAATGATCAAAATGTGCCTTTACTTTTGTGAGACAACCGTCTAACGAATGGAAAATATGGAAAACAAGAAAGGAGTTATGTGTCTGGGACACCAGATTTTAGTACACCAGACCAGTGGGAATTATGATTTGATTGAAGGGATAAGCGCTCCGGGCATACCCGGGCCTCCTCCACATTATCATAGTGCTTACCATGAAATGTTTGTTGTAACGGAAGGGGAACTTGATTTGCTGATCGATGCAAATGTGGTAAGAGTCAAAGCAGGAGAGAGCATAGATATTCCTGCGCATACGCTACATACATTCAAAAACCAGGGAGCAGGCGACTGCCGGTATTTAAATATTCATAGCCCGAAAGGATTTGCCGGACTCTTTGAGACCTTTGGTATTGATGCTACAGAAGAAAATGCATTTGAAAAGTCTGTCGCGCCGCAAGTGATCAACGAAGTGCTGCAAAAAGCTGCCGACTTCGATATGCATATCGTTCTAAATGAAGCTAGATAACCCTGCTGAGAGCAATCTGATTTCATGTAGGAATTACAAAGACCTTAAAAACTATTTCTAAACAACATCAAATATTGCATATGAAAATTATACTGATAGGTGCCAGCGGAACGATTGGTAAGCGGATTGCAGAATCATTGAGAAGTGACCACGAGATCATCTCGGTGGGTTCAAAGAGCGGAGATATTCATGCAGACATCAGCTCTGTGGAATCTATTGAGAACCTGTTCCGGCAAACAGGCACTTTTGACGCGCTGATATGTGCAGCAGGGAATGCCTATTTTGGTCCTTGGAATACGATGACTGACCATGAATTCCGGATAGGAGTGAATCACAAATTGATGGGCCAGGTTAACCTGGTACTGATCGGTCAGCGTTATATTTCAGCCCATGGATCTTTTACCCTTACCTCCGGGCTGTTGAGCAGCAATCCGGTGCATGCTGGTTCGAATGCATCCACGGTGAATGGCGCGATTAATTCCTTTGTCATAGCGTCTGCATCGGAGCTACCGCACGGAGTACGGATTAATGCAGTAAGCCCTGGTCTTGTTGAAGATGCTACAGATTACTATGCTTATTTCCCAGGATTCGTTCCGGTCACGATGCAAAGAGTTGTAGCGGGATACTATCAAAGTTTGTCAGGCACGGCTACAGGTCAGATCATCGAAGTGCATGAAGACACAGAACCAGTCAAAATCGAGGCAAATTTGCATGGGGATCATGACCCCAATCGGTTGAATTGTTAGTCCGGACAGATAAAATCGTATCTTTGCAAGATCAAAAATACCTGATGCCGGCATGTCGCAATAGCCTTAATCCAGATATCAACGGTGCCATTTTTACAATACGATTTATGTCTATATCAACAGAATCCGATTTACTGGGAATGAGAAGTGCAAGCGAAGCGGTTGCATATACACTGAAGAAAATGACCGAATATGCTCAGCCGGGAATGACCACCAAAGAGCTGGACGATTTTGGCGCCAAACTATTAACTGAATTTGGAGCAAAGTCTGCTCCATACTCGACCTACGGTTTTCCTGGCTGGACCTGCATCAGTGTGGATCAGGAATTTTGTCATGGGGTACCTTCTGAAAAAAGAAAATTAAAGCAGGGAGATCTTATCAATATTGACGTCTCTGCTGAATTAAACGGCTACTGGGCAGACAATGGCGGTTCGTTTGTGCTGGGCAGTGATATCAATCACCATCAAAAACTTGTGGATGCATCGAAGCAAATTCTGATGAAAGCCATAGGTAATATCAAAGGTGGTGTTAAAATAGCAGATATTGGGCATATCATGGAGTCGGAAGCTAAAAAACGTGGCTTCAAAGTGATCAGGAATCTGGGTGGACACGGTATAGGCAGAGGTTTACATGAGCAGCCTGACGAACTTCTGAACTATAAAAATAAATTTGATCATAGGAGATTTAAGAAAAATTCTGTTGTGGCGATTGAAACATTCATTTCTACAACTTCATCCTTTGCCACTGAGCTCAACGACGGGTGGACCATGGTTGGAAATAAGGGCGGCTACATGGCACAACATGAGCATACAATCGTAGTTACTGACAAAGCCCCGATCATTTTGACAGCAATGAATGAAATATTTAATTGATATCAGTATCAGTAGAAGTGCATGGAGCGGATTCAACCGCTGATGAAATGGTAAGTGTCTCAAACGCTTACCATTTTTTTGTTTTCCGGGAGCAAACAACTGGATGTGACATGTAAAGTTTCCAGCAGATACCGCACGCTTTTCAGACATATGTGGAGCAGTCATTCATTCTGACGCCGTATGCTCTAAAAAGGCTGAGTTGGTCAACGCCTTTGAGAACGTAGTGAAGTGAGCTGCAACGAGCTGTTAATTTCCGTCGTAGCTTTGCGCAACATACTTTTTCTTCATTCGGAAAGTAATCGTTGTTGCGACGGTATTGCTGGCATATCTTTGATGTAGTGATCTGGCAAATCAGCAAATATTTTACAATTCGATCTCTAAAAGAGGCTGACTGTAGATATTCAAATCTTAGCAAATCATATATGATCAAAATTATATTGTCATTATTAATTATAGTGTCTTTCTTTTCCTGCAGAGCCCTGAAAGACAGTCCTAAGTATAAGCTTACAGACGGCGTATACACTACCCGGGTTGATGGTCAGAAAATAGCCGTTTATGTAGAAAATGTAGAAGATTCGGTACTGGTATATAGTCTGCCTGCCGGCAAGCACACAAAGCCAGGTAGCGCCAAGCCCCTGAAGCCCAAAATGGTTTATCCCCGGGCACGGATAGATGAGGAGATTACCAACAGTAAATACAGAAAAAATGCTTTTGATCTGGACGTACTAACGATACCGTTTAAGTTCCGTCCTTCTACCAAAACGCTTAACACGCAATTGAGTAACCATCTGAATGGAGCCTTGTACGTAGGATACCGTAGCGACACGTACGAATTGTCTTATAAAACCAATCCGATTGGTAAGGTAAGTCAGCGAATTACGCATTTTGGGTTTTCTGCGGGTTTAGCGACCGGAATTGGCTCAACTCCGATCAATCCATGGGTGACAGATGATAACGTCAGCGATGAGTATGATGGGTTTGTCTGGTCAAAAGCATTTTGTATACTGATGGGTGTAGAAAAACTTAACTTCGGACTGGCGCTCGGAATAGATCATTTGCTGGATAGCAACAAGCAGTATTGGATCTACCAGGGAAAACCCTATGTAGGTGTGACAGTAGGTTTGAATATCAATTAGCACATAGCAACTGTAACATGCGTTTTATGTAATCTTCGGACTACTCGTACATCTGCCTGAATTGAAGCGGGGTGTGGTCAGTTTTGTTTTTAAAGAGCTTGCTGAATGACTGAGGATGTTCAAAACCAAGTTCATAGGCAATTTCACTGATGGACAAACTCGTCGTGGTTAGCTGCTCTTTGGCATATTCGATCAGCTTGGACTGAACATACTGCTGTGTGTTTTGTTTGGTATATATCCTGAGCAGAGTGCTCAAATAATTGGATGATATATTCATCTCTGAGGCAAGATATCCAACTGGGGGAATACCGTTTTCAGATAGTTTTCCGCTTCGGAAATAGTCTGACACCAACTGCTCAAAGCGGGTCAGTAATTCGTGGTTGGATTTTTTTCTGGTAATAAACTGTCTGTTGTAAAATCGGTCGGAGTATATCAGCAACCTTTCTATTTGTGCAATAATCAGATCCTGACTAAACCGGTCAATATTAGATTGATATTCCTGCTGTATGTTCTGAAGAATATCAACGATTACCAATTCTTCCTTTTCGGAAAGAAACAATGCTTCGTTGGCTGCATAATGAAAGAATTCGTATGATTTCATCTTCTTTGCCAGATCCGTGTTCCACAAAAAGTCGGGATGGATCAGCAGTAGCCAGCCGGAAGGATCTATTTGGGCATTGGGGTTGATCTCAATTTTAAGAAATTGATGAGGAGAAACGAAGGTCAGTACACCGGAGTCAAAATCGTATTGCTGCTGGCCGTAATTAAATTTAGCATTAACATTCCGTTTCAATCCGATCGAGTAAAACTGTTGTACCCATGCCATTTCATGATCAATTACATGATAGTTCACCTTGCTGTAGTCGATCAGACTGATAAGCGGATGCTCGGGCTTGGGAAGACCACAAAAAACATGAAACTCGGATAACGAATTGAAACGAAATGTGTCAGCCATAATCTTAATTGTTTTTTCGGTTTTCTTTGTACAATATCATACCTGCATGATGCAACACGCCGTCGATGAATTCGCCATCGGCGGTAAATCCGGTATCATCTTTGTAGTCAATATGATTACCGGATACAGTGTAACTACCCTGGTAGGCGCTTTGGCGGGATCCGCGTGCTTCATCATATCGGTTATCCGCCAGCAGCTCATGGCGAATATAGCCATCTTTGGTTACCCACATGCCAATATAATCGCGCGTTTGTTCTATGGTTGTTACCATCGCAGTAGGTTGTTTAATAACTTGTGAATCACATGATAAGGTCAGTACCATTAGGATCAAAAGCCGGTTGATAGTGTGTATGCTTTCCATTTTTCTGCGTCCTGGCGGATTATTTCAGTTTTCTGTTGCAAAAGATCATAGGCATCGGTTCCTAATAGCAGGTGTACCGGTGGATTTGGCTGGCCTGCGATGGCGATAAGCACTTCAGCAGCCTTTACAGGATCATTCGGTTGATTGCCATTGATTTGCTCTGCATGTGCCTTTTCGGAAGCTCTTGCCGCCTGATAATCCTCAATGGTAATTTGTGGTCTTTTGAGCGAATCCGCGGTAAGGAAATCAGTACGGAAATAACCCGGATACACAATTGTAACATGTACTCCGAATTCCTTCACCTCTTCTGCCAGCCCTTCACTAAACCCTGCCATGGCAAACTTAGTGGAACAATAGATGCCCCATCCTGGGAAGTTGCCCAGAAATCCGCCCACGGAAGCAATGTTGAAGATATGTCCTGATTTTTGATCCCGCAGGTAAGGCATCACATTTCTGATCACATTCAAAGGACCAAATACATTGACATCAAAATTCTCTCTCGCTTCTTGATCAGACAATTCTTCGAGTGTACCAAGTTGTCCGTAGCCGGCATTGTTAACCACCACATCTATTCTGCCGAAATGCGCGACAGTTTTTTCTACAGCAGCTTTCACCGAACCAGGATCCGTTACATCGACCTGTAGCGGTAAAAATTGTGCAGATTCTTCTCCAATAGCCTTTACCAGAGATTGCATATTTCTGGAAGTTGCTGCGACCAGGTAATCCTGGGCAAGCAGCATTTTTATCAGTTCTAATCCAAGGCCTTTTGAGGCCCCGGTTACAAGCCAGACTTTCTTTGTTTCCATGTTCATTTTGTTTTAAATTAATGATGGTACAAAGGTGGTTATCTCACATAAAGCATCATTAGCCCAATCCTGAATTGTTGTAGCCGGATCGTGAAATGATGGTGCAGCTGAGTGTGATGGTAGTCTGATTGAAGAGTATTGGGGAGAATAGTTATGTGATTGCCTTTGGAGCTGTCTGCTCGAGGTATAAGACAGTATTGATCGTATTATTACCACAGAGCGGTGATCAGGTAGAGCCAGTTTTGATGCGAAATTGAGGATCAAATAGCATTACCCATGTATTCGAAAATGAATGTGTAGAGTCTCTTGCATCACATATCATGGGAAGCAAAACTACTTGCTCAACAATTCATCAGTGATAACTAATGTATAATTCACTTCAATACAACCAAAATCCCGTCCACCAGGCTTGCGTTTTTGTCTGGACCAAAGGGCTTCTAAAACCGGTGCCTGGCTATAAATAATGGAGTCAGCTCCATTAATGGTTATGTATAACTGAAATTTAGAAAAAGTTGAATTTGGGGGAGGAACACTTCCAAATTCAGCTCCTTGTCCGATTAATGCTCGTTGACCACTCTGCACTACCGTGGCAGAATCCAACTGATCGTTCAAACCCGGCGATCCAAAATCAAGCTGAAAGCTTTTTTTGCTTTGATTGTCGATATAATAGTATGCCACACCCATACACCCATCGGTGCGATTATTTTTACCAATGAGTGGTAGGTTGTCGCACCCCGTCCCTAGGAGTAACACTATTAGGAGAAAAAGAAAAAATTTGTTCATGCTTAGGTAATGAATGTTACAAATTGATGACGTCAAATCCACTACAATAGTTGTACTGGATTTCAAAATTCAATCTTCAATAATGTCGTTCATGTATGACGCTTGAATTAAAGTTCCCGCGCGTTTTGTCTGCTGTCAATTGCGCATAGCTCAATGTGTTCTATAAATAAAATCTGCAAAGTCCAGAAGTTCTTCATGATTTCTAAGTTGTGTGAGCTAATTCAAGAAAATATGGCTTTAAAATAGGATCAAGCACTATAACACCAGGCCTTGCCATCGCAGACAGATTGATATTAATTGGACAATCCTGCTGATTTAAAGCAGCAGGATTGCATTAATACTCAGGAGACAAAACAGTTTTAAACTATTGAAATAGGAACAGCTGTATATCAGTCTTTCTGTTTGAACCTATACCGGATTCCCCAGCTGCCTCTGACAATGGGAGTGCCTTCAGAGAAAATAGGGGCTAACTCTATATGAAAACCGAAATTCTTTGAGGTGAAAGGGAAAAAGTGAGCACCTACAGGTGCAACGAGTCCGGCAGTATTGTTAGCACGACCTCCTAATCCCGCGTACACTTCTACACTTTCTTTATTGATAAACTGGTAGGTAGCGACGGCTTCAACCGACATGTTATCCAGGTATGTATCTACTCCTACACGAAGTTCCGGCAGAAACCGGTCAGCAATTTCATAGTTAAAGCCCACAAAAGGCAAATTGGATTGATGAGCACTCACGCCAAACTGGGCGATAGATAAATTGGATATCAACAGGAAACAAAATACAGGTATTATTTTACGCATACAGGATGATAGCATTTAATTCGAAAAATGATTTATAAAAAACGAAGATATATCTAATTCTACATTAAATTCCAACCTGTACAGGGAATGCTGCTACAAGATAACAATAGAGTTTTGATTCATTTTTTCTACACGGCATGTTCGCCGGCTTTACCATAATCCATGGGTATATCCTCATTCTTGCTGTCACTACATGCTTTTGTTTTGCTCAATCAGTGCCACCATCTTTGAATTAAAAGTCGTCAGATCTGCCCCCAGACCGTCAAAAAATTCCAGATCGGCAGCTTCGACACACACAATGGCTTCTTGTAGAACTGTTTCTCCGTCTTCAGTCAGCCGGATGATTTTCGCTCTTGTATCTGTAGGGTGCTCCTGGCGGGTAATGAATTTCTTCTCCTGAAGCGTTCTCAAAACTTTGGAGACCATCATCGTGTCTGCATTGCCTTGATTGGCTATATCAACCTGTGTCACTTTATCACTTTGTCTGGATAGCCAGGCTATAGCACACAGTAAGGCGAACTGTGTATGCGTCAGGTCCAAAGGATCCAGGACGCGTTTCAGTTTCCTGTGCCACAGCATCGTTAGTTGTCCCATAAGGTAGCCGGGGCTATCATCTGGATTTTTAAAATGGAATTCAATTCTTTTGGACATACGATTAAGATTACGTGCGTGGGGAAACAAGGTCAAAGTTATATCGGGTAGCCCCGTGATTAGTTAGACGCGATTACCCGGTATCTTAATATCCCGATTAAATTAGTTAGCCTTCAGAAATGTAATGTTGTATCCATCAGGATCTTTGGCAATGAGAATTTTTCCAAAAGGTGTTTCCTGAATAGGTCCTAATAACGTTACGCCTTTGGATACTAACTGAGTCTGCAAACTCTCAATTTCCTCATCAATTGCAAACCAAAGCGAAGCGCCGATGCCTAGTTCCTTCCCATCAAGATTGCCGATAGGCGTTCTGATGGCAAAACTTGCCTCACCCTGGTTGTATCTGAAAACACATGCCTGTGGATTGGGAATTCCTGCTTGCTCAAATCCAAGTTTTGCAGTGTAAAATTCTTTCGAGATCTCTAAATCCCGAACTTGAAGAGAGGCGAATTCTAATTTTCTCATGATATATGGTTTTTTTTGATGTCTCAAATATAATATACGTGACTATTATATGCAAGTTTTTATTTCTGTGACAATACCTGGAAAAATATTGTGATCACCTTTTCAAATCCTTGGGGAGTATATTGAATTTGCGTTTAAATGCGGCAGTGAAATGCTGGGGGTTTTTATATCCGGCCAAAGTGGCAATCTCGGCAATAGAAATCTGCTGGTCTGCATCCAGAATTCTCTGTCGGGCTTCAGCCAACCGCATATCAGTGATGTATCCAAAAATAGTGGTTCCGAACAATTCCTTAAATTCTTCCTGTAGTTTCGTACGGTTAATACCCGCTATTTTTGAGAGCTCTTCAATAGAATACGGATCATAAATGTTCTGAAGCAGCAAGTCGCGTACATAAGTCAGTTTTTCTACGCTTGCCTTTTTACTCCGTCTACCCAACCCATCTACCGGTATGATCTGATTAATCTGCAGTACGAGTAATTCCTGAACCTTTGCTTCTACGAAAAGCTTTTTTAGAGGCGGGGCATACTGGCAAGTCTTTACCTCGTTAAGGATCATCTTCATGGCCGGGGTGATGGGGAAACTTTTGTGTCCCATGATGGCAGGTAGACTTTTTTCTATATTTTTTCCAAATTCACCCAGTACTTCCAGGTCATTCAAAAAGAGGTTGCGAAGGAAATCCACAGATAGTTCTATTTCAACGCTTTCTGACCATTTTTTTTTCAGATAAAATAATTTTCCGTTCAGCGAAGGATAAAAAAGAAGACAGTGAGAGCCGCCATACACAGAGGTTTCAATTTCGAACCTGGCTTTGGGGTTGTATAAACAGCCTACTGTGGACAGTTCAAAATGCATTTGCAGATAGGGGAAATCGCTTTCAAGAATTTGTTCCAGATCGTATTCCGCCTCTCCTTCCAGTATGGAATAGATCATTCCCGGGCAGTAAATCCTACGCGTTCGACTTTTAATGCCTTTATAATCCCATTCATGTACGGTTTCTCTAAATTGAGATTTCTCAATTAATGAGAACCCATCCTGGTAATCTTTGACGTAGTTCAGGTCTGATATATCCTCCGACCGAAAAATGATTTTCATTAGTTTACTGCTTAGCGCGTCATTAATAGTGCATATGACGTTAGCGCGCAATGTCGCGAACCCATTACTTTTGCAGCTATTTATAAATAGTCTTATTAAGCAAAATTACAAAATTGACTCGAATTTTCCTTCTTCCGGTAACTGCGCTGATCATCATCACTATGGGTTGTGTAAGATCCTTCGGACAAGATGTTTACCTTCACGGAATTGTCCGGGATAAAAATAGCTTTGCCCTTCCAGGGGCGAGTGTATTTTTGGGAAATTCAACAGAAAATACTACCACCGGTGATGACGGCAAATTTCAAATCAAAATCGTCTCTACTGATACTTTTCAAATTGTCGTGAGTTATGTTGGATTCAAAACGCTCAGAAGGACGATAACCCGAAAAGAGCTATCCGGAAAAGAGCTCATTTTTGTATTGGATAGCGACGAAACACAGCTTTCGGAAGTACAGGTGACCGGTCTTAGCGAAACCCAGCTGGCCAGATTGCAGCCTATCAAAGCCGAAATTATTAATACCAAGGCCATTCAGGAGCAGCCTTCTACTTTGGTGGAACTGATGAACCGGTCGGCAGGGATCAGGATCAGGCAAACCGGGGGGCTAGGCTCACATGCTGGTTTGATAATGAATGGTTTTCAGGATCGGGCAATTAAGAATTTCAGGGACGGAATTCCGCTGGACTACCTCGGCGCGGGTTACAACATTTCCCTTGTGCCTGTTAATATGCTGGAACGCGTTGAAATTTATAAAGGGGTATTACCAACAGCGCTGGGGGCTGATGCGCTGGGTGGGGCAGTGAATATGATAACCAAAAGATCGTTGTATCGTTATGCGGAGGCGTCTTACGAAGTAGGGTCTTTCGATACGCATCGTGCATCCTTAAATGCGCTTTATTCGGATACTACCCGTCATTTTTTTGTCGGTGCGGATGGATTTTTGAACCGATCGGATAACAATTACAAGGTGGATGTGATTGTAACAGACCAGGAAACAGCAGCACGTACTCCCGCTACCGTTCGCTTATTTCATAACCAGTTTAACAATTATTATACCGAAGCTTATGGTGGACTCACCAATCTGAAATGGGTTGATGAGCTGAGAGTAGGAGTGACCTGGTTTCATATTCACCGCCAGAATCAGTATGGCTCGTCTATGTCACAGCCTTTCGGAGCGTCGGTTAGCAGTCAATATTCGGTCATACCGACGGTAAGGTACCGCAAAGCTTTTGGCAAATTACATCTCGATCAGTTTCTGACAACAAGCAACATTAACACCACGCAAGTCGATACGGCAAAAGGCACCTATGACTGGTATGGAAACTTTATTCCCAGCCCTTCGCGTCATGGCGAGATTTCTATGAGGGGCACCCTGTCCGATATTCAATTTTCCTACTTCACTTCCAGAACGCATCTGAGCTATCAAGTAGGGCAGAAGCATTTGGTTGAGGCAAATCTGGTTTCGACGAACATTGGCCGTACCGGCCGGGATCCTCTTGGACTGACGTTGCCCGAAACAGGCCAGGATATTCTTTCGCTACCGGCCAGATACAACAAGGTAATTGCAGCTGCGGGTATACAGTCGATGTTCTTAGATGAAAAATTGACGAATAATCTGATTGGCAAGTATTTTCAATATAATACCTCAACGATCAATGTCGACATATATGGTACCACGTTGGGAGCGCACCGGTATACTTCCAGAAGTAGTTTCGGGATTGCAGAGGCATTGAAATGGGCATTAACGCCAAATACGTTTTTCAGATTTTCTGTCGAAGCAGCAACAAGGCTGCCTGAACAGGATGAAATTTTTGGAGACGGTAATTTCCATCGCTCTAATTTCCTTTTAAAACCTGAGAAGAGTACGAACACTAATTTGGGCTTCCGAACTGAGAAGCGTCATGCATACAGTCTGGAGGTCAATGGTTTTTATAGAATCACCCGTGATTTGATTCTTAGGATGCCTGTTGATTTTCTGTTTACACAGAATCAAAACGTGGAAAGTGTAAAAGGACTGGGTATTGAAACAGACCTGAATGTTTCACTCACCCGGTGGTTACGTGCCAACGGTAATTTTACCTATCAGGATTTTCGGCTGTTCGATACGGGAAACCGTCTTAAAGAAAAGGCAAGACTCAGGAACACACCGTATTTTTTTGCTAATCTCGGAATGAATAGTACGCTGAATACAAAAGGCGTGGGGAAATTACAGCTATACTATTTCTTCACGTTTGTGCGCGAATACTACCTGGATTATGTACCAAAGGCAATGGAGCCCGATGGCTTTCTGGGACTTTGGGGCAAAGCCAAATTTGATGCTCCAAACATCATTCCTGATCAGGTATTGCATGCTGCTGGTTTCACCTGCAATCCATTAGGGGAACGTTTTTCGATCGGATTTCAGGCCAAAAACTTTCTGAATGCACGCGTGTATGACAACTTCCGTATTCAAAATGCCGGCCGCAGTCTACACGTCAAAGTGAATTATGTCTTAAAATAAATTTTATATTTTTTCAATCAATCCAATCTATGAGATCCCCTTTTAAATATCTTTATTTCCTTCTCGCAGCGGCGCTTCTGACCGGCTGCTCAGATGATAACAATGGTAGTGAAACACCTGCTCCGGATGATAAAGAAAAGTATGTACTGATGACGAACGTTTCGCGGTTCGGAGATGGTTATGTTACAAGTTTTTCCGATTTTCCTTCAGGATCAGTGAAAAATACCAATGAGAAAACTTTGGGTTTAAAGGCTGCTTTTGGTTTTCGTACCTATGGAAAGTGGATTTTTAACCGGAGCAATGCTGCGGGAGACCAAGGGTTGCAAAAGTTTACTGTTAATGCTGACGGCAGTTTCAAAGATGAAGGATTTATTGCAGGAGCTACGCAATATCTGGTGCTGAGCGAAACCAGCGGCTACTATCTTGATCTGACGAGGGGAGCATTGAAGCTGCAGAAATTTAATCCTTCAACCATGCTGCGTACAGGTGAGATCGATCTGTCTGCTTTGAAAAAAGAAGGCGTGGAATTCCAGTCAGTGGGGCAGCACACGCTGGCTGCAAAGGAAGGCAAACTTTATGCAGGTATCACTTACGGAACTACAGCGGGTGCAGGTTACGGAGACGACTTATATAATACGATTGAAGTTGCTGTGATTGACGTGGCTACGGATAAGTATGAAAAAACGATTAAGTATGATGGACTGAGAAGTCTGGGATGGGGATCTTCTGCGAATAAGATGTGGTCAGTAGGAGATGACGGGGCATTGTATCTGTATGCTACAGGCCTGGGTAAAATGCAGTTTGAGAAATCTTCTATACTTCGCATTAAAAAGGGTGAAACCGATTTTGACAGAAACTGGATATTTACGGTTCCTAACGGGAATTCTATTGCTATGGCATTGATTAAAGGTGGTAAACTCTACTATGAACTGGCCTCAACACCTTTGAAAACAGACTATTCCAATCTGACAGCTAGTATATTTGATTACCATGTTTATGATTTCACCACTAAGCAATCAACCAAAATAACAGGGATGCCATTGCACGATTATGCATATGCCAATGAGCAGGCTATCATTGAAATTGATGGAAAAATATATCTATGGGTTAGAAATGGTACTGTCACTACAAGCGGCACCACGACGGTAACAACCGTAAACGAAGACGGTTACTATGTGTTAAATGGAACAACTGCTACCTCAGCGTTCAAGGTTGCTCATGACGGGACAATTCAGGGTTTTGCCAAAGTGAGCCAGTAGAAAGTGATTGCATAACGGATAACCTTTAAGTATATGAGTTCTGTAAAAAAAATTAAGATTTGGTTTGAAATCCACAAATGGACGAGCCTGATCTGCACAGCTTTCCTGCTGATGCTATGCCTGACCGGCCTGCCGCTGATCTTCCATGAAGAAATTGAAGAGCTGGAAGGAAAGCCCCATCTGGCCAGAGAAGTGCCTGCAGGTAAGCCATTGGCAGGACTGGATAAGCTGGCTATAAATGCATTAGCTGAATATCCGAAAAAGGTTATCCGTTACATTTATTGGGACGAACATGAGCCCAATACCACTGCTTTCAGTTTGTCGGACTCGATCAATGCGGCACCTGACAACTTTACAACGGTGATCATGGACGATCATACGGCAGAAGCACTGGCAACACCTAACTACCAGGAGGGCTTTATGTATATCATGCTGCAGCTGCATGTTGACATGTTCATGGGAATCGGTGGCAAGCTGTTTCTGGGGTTCATGGGCTTGCTTTTCTGTGCTGCGATCGTGTCGGGTATGATGCTGTACGGCCCGATTATGAAGCGGTTCGATTTCGGAATGATCCGGACCGAGCGGTCTACGCGCCTGAAGTGGCTGGATTTACATAATCTGCTTGGTGTAGTTACAATCGTATGGGGGCTTGTGGTGGGTTTCACCGGAGTGATCAATACTGCCTCAGAAATTGTGCTGGGGCTGTGGCAAGTGGGACAACTTTCAGAAATGACCGCGCCATACAAAAATGAAGAGCCGATAACTGGTAAGCTTAGCTCACTGGATCAGGCTGTGGCGCTAACCAGACAAGCAGCGCCTGAGATGGAACCCTCTCTGATAGCTTATCCGGGAACACCATTTTCAAGCAAACATCACTATGCTGTGTTTGTGAAAGGAAACACGCCATTGACAAAAAGGATCATTAAACCAGCATTAATCGACGCGGGAAAAGGCGAACTGACAGATTTGCGCGACATGCCGTGGTATGTGAATGCATTGTTTATTTCACAGCCGCTTCACTTTGGCGACTACGGCGGGTTGCCTATGAAGATTATATGGGCACTTTTTGATATTGCTACCATTGTAATACTTGCAAGCGGCTTGTACTTATGGTTTGCACGCAATAAAGCTTCCAGGGCACAAATAAGCCGGATGTCAAAACACGAAACCGAAATTCTTACCGTACTTGCTCAGAAAGAAAACGTATCATGATGAAAGACCTATTTTGGAAAGTGTGGGGGATACCCTTGGTGATCGGCTTGTTTTCAGGTATTGGTTTGATATCGGCGTTGACAGGCGATGGTGTATATGATTTAATCTCCTGGCTCTCTTTAGGTGGTCCTGTTGTATTGACCGTATGGTATTTATTCAAAAAGAAGAAAACGACAAGAGCCGCGCGAACAAAGTCCAGATAAAATTCCTGACCGCTTCATAAGGCTCGTCCCAAGATTGTTCAATATACAAGCTATCGGATAGCCGATAATGAGATTGATATGAAACCTGATAATAAACGGGAGCCCACTTTTGAACGAAGTGGGCTCCCGTTATTTTGCTATTCTGGCGGATGTTGCCAGATTTTGAAACAGAAATTGTCTATCCGTTTTTATTCGCCATCGCATCCAAAAGTATATAACGACCTCTGTGCTTTTCAGTCTTCAGATTAGTGTCAACGTCAATATACATGTAGTTGGCATCTGTGTCTTTTTTGACAGGCTGCCAATCAGGCAAACCCTTGCCGTTAGGGTTTCCTTTTTTGATGAAATTGACAAAATATTCCTGCATTGTCGCAGACACTTTGTGGTCTTCTGGTGTCCATGCGTACACTTTATTATGTGAGAGATTGCCCATTGCATACTCAATTTCTGCGGAGTGTACTGCCCCCTTGGGTAAAGGCGCTTTCGTGGCTTCGGTACTTTTCGAAACGCCACCCGCCAGGTTAGCAGACACATTTCCCATTTCGGCATTCATGGCAGGACGAGGGCGACCATACAGATAGCGGTATACCGGCTTGCCGCCACCGGTTTTACTTTGTATATCAATCCATTTCCATGTCCCGAATCCGATAAAACGATCACCGGCAAGATCGGTGGCAACCTGCTCTACTTCAGCGTCGGAGGTCGCGGAGTATTCTTTTAAAACCTTTTCGGCCTGCTCGCCATACAATTTCTGAACTGCTTTGGTGTAGTTTTCAAGCGTTGGTTCTTCTTTTCCCAATATCATTCGGAAATTCATTTCCTCAGTATTCCAGCCAGCCAGCAATGGTACCTGAGATTGTTTTCCCGCCTGGAATATTTTCAACGGAGCTTCAGGGAAAAAATATCCATCCACTGCAGAAGAGAATCGTGGAACACCCTGTCCGGCAGTTGCTTTCAGCATATCCTCTGCGGGTACAGCCCGCATGTCTGCCAGTGTTTTTTTGCCAACCTGCTCATTGAATTTAGCTCCGGCTTGTTCTGCCTGGGTTAACGGAACCGGGGGTAATGTGCCCAGTACAGACCCGCTTTCGCCGATGGCTGCAGAGAAAAGATTTTTGGAAAGGGGAGAAGCCATCAATGCACTCACAGAGAGTGAGCCAGCGGATTCCCCAGCGATTGTAACCTTGTTGGGATCACCGCCAAATGCTGCAATGTTCTTTTTTACCCAGGCCAGCGCCGCTGCCTGATCCAGATAACCGTAGTTTCCCGAAGCATGGTTGGGAGATTCCTTCGTCAACTCTTCGGAGGCATAAAAGCCAAATACGCCCAGGCGGTAGTTCACCGTAAGGCTTACGATGCCTTTGGTAGCCATACTTTCTCCATCGTAACGCCCTTCGGATCCGTCACCGGCTATAAATCCACCTCCATAGAAATAAACAAGAACAGGCAGTTTCTCAGCGGACGATTTCGCAGGGGTCCATACGTTCAGGTAAAGGCAGTCTTCACTCATATCGTCGGAGCGAAAACCCATGTCGCCGAAAACAGCATTTTGCATGGCGCGCGGACCAAACTTGTCGGTTTTGCGGACACCCTCCCAGTTTTTAACCGGCTGGGGCTCACGCCAGCGCAACTGGCCAACCGGTGGTGCTGCGAAAGGAATACCTTTAAAGGATCTTACTCCTGAAGGTTCAACAATACCTTCTACAACCCCGTTAGCTGTTTTTGCTTGCGGTGCAGAAGTGGCCTTTGCTGACTGTGCAGAGGAAACATGCGCTATCTGCAATGCCAGCAGCATAGTAATAATGATTGTTTTCATTCGAGCTTTATAAATAATAAGTGCTGATTATAAAAGACAAAATGCTCAGGCGCATCAATATTGTCTCATGATGGAACAATAATAAAAAATTCTTTTGACAATCTTGCTTTTTTCTCACTTCGACGCCTTATTTTTATATAATGAGCAAGAAAATAGAAAATCCGTTACATCAGAATTCACAGGGAATAGGCTACTTGCCAGGGCTGGCCATGGATTTTGTGATTTTTGGGTTTGATCAGGATGAGCTTAAAATACTTTTGCTGGAATACCGCAACACCAATCTTTGTGCTTTGCCGGGTGGGTTTATCAGGGAAAACGAAGATCTGAATGATGCTGCCAGGCGTGTGCTGCACGAGCGTACCGGACTAGCAGATATTTATCTGGATCAGTTTTATACTTTCGGCGATCTGGCCCGTTATGATCAGGTTCCGTTACGTACCATTATGCAGGCCAAGGGAATGAACCCGGCCGATGATCATTGGCTACTGCGGCGTTTTATTTCGGTCGGTTACTATGCCCTTCTGGATTTTAGAAAAGCCGCTCCGGCTCCGGACACACTTTCGGATACCTGTGTGTGGTATACCCTTGAAAACCTTCCAGAGCTCATGCTTGATCATAAGGCTATTGTGCAAAAAGCTTTGGACACACTACGGGCTGATCTTGACAGGAAACTGGGTGGTAATGATAGCTGGGCAGCGCCTCTGCTTCCTGTGTCCTTTACAATGAGGGAACTTCAAACACTGTATGAAACAATTCTCGGCCAAAAGCTCCGGCGCTCAGGTTTTCAGCGTAAGGTACTTGGATTAGGAATACTTGAAAGGCTTGAAAAACAGTATAGCGGTGGCGCGCACAAAGCGCCTTATTTGTATCAGTTTGTGAGGGAGAAGTAACGTCTTTCTTAATCATATCGCAACCTCATTTTCCACCAAATTATGAATCCTATTATGGGCAGCAACACTCCGATGAGGGATGCCAGGAATGCAAGTACGTTGCCCGGAAGACCTAGCATACTTCCCACATGGATGTCGTAGTTCATCCCTCCGGGTTTCGTAAGCAAAGATGCTTGTGGCAAATTCAGTTCCATACCCCTCGTTACCTTTATATCCTTTGAAGTATGCTTGTTGAAGACATAGTGCGGTTGCCGTAAAAGTGGCTTGATACTTTACACATGCGTATTAGGTATACTTTCTTGTTAAGATAGCAAGTAAAGAGTAGGAGAGCATACGCGTTTTGAGGAACTCATATGCTGAATAAATGCTTTTTAATAGCAGTGTACTTGCAGTTTTAAAAATCAACATGGCAGATAAACTTCTTCAAAATATACCCCTATCCATTCTGGATCTTGCACCGATCACGGAGGGAAACAATGCAGCCGTAACTTTCAGGAACAGTCTTCAGCTCGCGCAACGTGTGGAAGAGCTTGGCTATAACCGGTATTGGCTGGCAGAGCATCATAATATGGAAAGTGTTGCCAGCTCAGCAACATCTATATTGATTGGTTACATTGCAGGTGGTACACAAACGATCCGTGTGGGCAGCGGTGGCATTATGCTACCCAATCATGCACCGTTGATCGTTGCTGAACAATTTGGTACTCTTGCTTCGCTTTACCCTGATCGTATAGATTTGGGACTGGGGCGTGCACCCGGAACCGATCAGGTTACAGCACGCGCGCTCAGGCGCAATTATATGGAATCCGTTCAGGATTTTCCGGAAGATATACTTGCACTGCAAACCTACTTTTCGAAAGAAAACAGCAATTCAAAAGTCCGCGCTATTCCCGGAGAAGGCTTGGATATCCCTATTTGGATATTGGGTTCGAGCACTGATAGTGCGCAATTGGCTGCACATCTGGGATTACCGTATGCATTCGCCAGTCACTTTGCACCAAACCATTTCCTGACAGCCATCGAACTGTACCGAAGAAATTTCAGACCCTCCCGGTATCTGTCACTGCCTTATGTAATGGCTTGTGTTAATGTAATTGCTGCTGATACTAATACTGAAGCCGAGCGATTGGCCACCTCATTTTTACAATTGGCTACGGGCATCATTACCGGCAAGCGCAGACCTTTACAACCACCTGTAGATAGTATGGAGGGTATTTGGAGTGATTACGAAGAGGCAGCAGTCATGCAAATGATGAAATATACATTTATAGGAGACAGCAATAAAATCAGCAAAGATCTGATCTATTTTCAACAGCGTACCCAGCTGGATGAATTAATGGTTACCAGTCACATATACGACCCTGAAGCGCGTATACATAGTTATGAAGTATTAAAGAGTGTGCAGGGAGCGATCAGCTAAGCAGAAGCAGCACGGACTTTTACTGCGTCATTAAATTGATGATTTAAAAATATATTTGAATATTTTATTAGGTGTCATAGCAAAAACCCCGTTTAAGACATTTAAACGGGGTTTTTGATGTTTTTCTATTGCATTTTGCAGAGAGGAAGAGATTCGAACTCTCGATACAGTTACCCATATACTACCTTTCCAGGGTAGCTCCTTCAACCACTCGGACACCTCTCTGTGTGGTTAATCAGGGTGCAAATATAGTAGAAGTAATTGAATAAACAAATCAGACACTCATTTCTCCTCGCAGCGGCAGTCCTAAAAGCTCTGCGCACTTTGTGATGTCCTTCTCTTTGCTGAACACATACATCATTTTTGTAATAGCTGCTTCTGCAGTAATGTCAGAACCACTTACCACACCTACTTGTTTCAAAAATTTACTTGTTTGATAGTGTCCCTGAATTACTTTGCCACCTTCACACTGAGATACATTGAAAATGACAATACCAGATTCGATAGCTGTTTTAATAGCATCCAGAAACCAGCTTTCCGTGGTAGCATTACCTGCTCCATAAGTTTCCAGAACTACTCCCCGCAGCCCTTCGATGCCCAGAATCGACTGTACAACTTTCTGAGTGATTCCGGGAAACATTTTGATAAAGGCGACATTTGTGTCCATTTGTTTATGAACAAGCAAAGTGCCATCTTTTACCCTTGGTTTCAAAAACGGGTAGTTGTATTCAATTTGAACACCTGCATTAGCCAGGTAGGGATAGTTATCGGAATGAAAAGCATTAAAGTCTGAACTCTCCTGTTTTTTTGAACGGTTGCCCCTTAATAGCTGTGAGTTAAAATAAATGCATACTTCTGATAAAATCGGATTTTGATCTTCATCCTTTGCGGCTGCCAGCTCCAGCGCAGTAATGAAGTTCTCACGAGCATCTGACCTTGCCACACCTATAGGAAGCTGAGCGCCCGTAAGAATGACCGGCTTATCCAGATTTTCCAGTAGATAACTCAGAGCCGAAGCCGTATATGCCATCGTATCTGTGCCGTGTAGAATCACAAAACTATCGTACTTGGCATAATTGCTCTCAATAATTTCTGCCAATTCAATCCAAATAGCCGGATTGACGTTGGATGAATCGATAGGTTCTTGCAAAGAGAGAAAGGTAATTCCAAAGCTTAGACGGCTGATTTCAGGAACTTTTTCAATAATCTGGTCAAAGTTAAAAGGCACAAGTTGTTTTTCCTTGCTCTCATACACCATCCCCAAAGTTCCACCAGTGTATATAACGAGTACCAATCCCTGAACAGGATCAGGTGATATAGGATTGATATCAATGGTTGTATATGACATAATTGGCATTATTAAGGGATTATGCCGAAAGCATGCCCAGTGCGTTTTTAGTTGTGGCTTTTATTACTTCTTCTTTACTGATCTGCTTAAGATCACCTATTCGTTGTGCAACCAGCTCTATATAGGATACTTCATTTCTCTTTCCGCGGTAAGGAACCGGAGCAAGGTATGGGCTGTCTGTTTCCAAAACCAAATGCGCTATATCAACATAGGGTATAACCTTATCAAGCCCTCCGTTTTTGAAAGTAGCTACTCCTCCGATTCCTAGTTTAAATCCAAGCTCAATAGCTTTTTCTGCTTCAGCGAGCGAGCCGGTAAAGCAATGAAAAATACCAGAAAGTTTGGGTTCTGCCAGTTTCTCAATGAGTGCAACTGTCTCTTGAAATGCATCTCTGCTATGAATGTCAATCCATATATTATGTTTTACCGCTAGTTTACACTGATAAAGAAATGCTTGTTCTTGCTGTGCGCGATAGGTTTTGTCCCAAAATAAATCCATTCCAATTTCGCCTATTGCAATAAATTCCCTTTTAGCAAGCCACGCTTCCACGATCTCAAGTTCTTCCTCGAAATCTTCTTTTACATAACACGGATGTAGCCCTATCATTGGCAGACATTTGTCTGGATATTGATCGGCTAATAGCATCATTGGTTCAATGGTAGCACGATCACAGTTGGGCATCCAAATCTGACTTATACCTGTATTCCAGGCCCTTTTCAGCATTGCCTCGCGATCATCATTATAGTCCTCACTGTAAATGTGGGCATGTGTTTCAACCATCATTTGTAATTATATCTTTTTAGTTTTTGTATCGGCCATTTCCTATTCAGTAATTTCTGCCTTTCCAGACTGTTTTTCCGGGTGAAGCGTGGATTATCAACATCCATAAACAGACAAGCATCAGATAAAACCAGAAAAAGAAAACCGTTTTCCATAAATCACTCTGTTTAAGAACAATGATGGCATACATAACAACTGTCGTTATGAGCATATAATGTGATACCGCCATACTCCAGGCTCGCTGAGGATCCCAAAACGCAATCGTGCAGATAATTGGAACATAAAGCGCCGACATGATCACGCAGATTTTCAATATAAGCGGCAATTCCATAATTCCCTGCATCCACCTCCTTCTTTGTATTCTTAATTCACTCAGGGAATTCAGCGGCTCCGAATGTGCTATGACTTTCTCCGTATAGGCTTGTGCAAATGTATACTTCGCTTTGACAATGGCCATAAGCAAGGCGTAATCTTCAACAATCGAAAACCCGATTTTCTCATAACCTCCCACTTTAAAATACGCTTCTCTGGTTACTGCCATATTGTTACCGAGTCCCGCAAGTGCAATTTTAAACAAGGAAAAAAAACGCAACACCGACAAAGTGAAAAGCCATTCGAGGGAGAGAAAATCAGCCAAAAGATTGGTACTCCTCATGCGGGTCAGCCCGACAACAACTCCGGTTTCAGGGGAAAAATGTCCCAACATGGCGTGTATCCAATTGGCCGGAACGGTAATATCGGCATCGCAGTACAGAAAATAGTTTCCTTTGGCTTTGTTGGCAAGTTGTGCCAGTACGTTGGCTTTCCCTTTTAGGCCAGCTGTTTCCTGCTGAATTCTATAATATTGATATTCAGGCTTGTTTAAAGTAAAATTATGAATAATTTCCGCAGTCCTGTCACTGGAATCGTCATCACCGATTAGCACTTCCATTTCGCTTTTTGGGAAATCTAATTCTGAAAGCGACTGCAGGCATCTTTCTATATTTTTTTCTTCATTCCGTGCTGCCAACAAAATACTAACCTGAACCTGGGGATCTGACGATGACATGTATTTATTTAAAAATGAGAATTTCGGTTGTAAAAGAAATGAGCCAAAAGCTTTCCATCTACAGGATTTGATTCATTGATAAAATTTGAAAACTAAACCCTTTTTCGGAAAAATGTTCAAGGAAACGCGGAAGCGTGTATTGCATATTTTTGGAAGCCTTCACACTGTCATGAAAAAGGACAATTGATCCCGGACGTGTGTATTTAATCGTTTTCTTTAAACAAACCTCCGGAGTAATATGCGGCGAAAAATCTCCGCTCAGTACATCCCACATAATTATTTTTCTGTGATCCGGGATCAATTTGATCTGACTGCTCTTCATCCGGCCATAGGGAGGTCTGAACAGATTGGTTTCCACCATAAGCTGTTGGTCACATAGCTGAATGTTTTCCATATACGTTTCATCCTTTGTCTTCCAGCCGTTCATATGGTTAAATGTGTGATTACCAATTGCATGACCCTGATCCAAAAGCATGCGAAAGATATCGGGATGTTTGCGTACATTATCTCCGATACAAAAAAATGTTGCTTTGGCATTGAACTTACCAAGCGAGGCCAACACAAATTCGGTTACAGCAGGTATCGGGCCATCGTCAAAAGTAAGATATAGCTTTTTTTCATCTGTTGGTATGTGCCAGATGAAACGGGAATAAAAAGCCTTTAACCAAAAAGGAGAATAGTGTAAAAACATAAAATGATTATTTCACTCAGCCTGGTAAGATACCGGGTATCTGGCACAAATATACATATTACTCGACACCCCCGATGCGGACATGACTACCTGTAAAATAGAAAAACCGTACATCTGCTGCACGGTTTTCTATATTTATATTCGAAATAGTGGTTAATTCACTACACGTGAGCAAAAGATGGATTAAACATCGAAACAGCTTTAGCTTCAAGGAATGACTCTCCCATCAGGAATTCATCAACTGCTCTTGCCGCTTCACGCCCCTCGCTAATAGCCCAAACTACCAAAGACTGACCTCTGCGACAGTCACCTGCGGCAAAGATTTTCTCATTTGATGTAGATTGATAACCAATGGTTTTGATGTTTCCTCTGTCATCAAACTCTAGTCCCAGATTGTTCAGAAGACCTTCCTGCTGTGGATGAAGGAATCCGGCAGCAAAGAGTGCAAGCTCGCAATCTATAGTACGCTCACTTCCAGTCACTTCCTTCATCTGTAGGCGTCCTGTCTCTGCATCTTTCTGCCAATCCAGATCTACAATTTTAATCGCTTTCAAATGACCATTCTCATCTCCAACAAATTCTTTGGTATTGATTGACCAATGTCTGTCGCAACCTTCATCATGAGACGTAGACGTACGAAGCATCATCGGCCAGTTTGGCCATGGAGTACTTGCATCACGCTCTTTCGGAGGAATAGGCATCAATTCTATCTGAGTAACTGATTTCGCTCCGTGACGGTTAGAAGTACCTACGCAGTCAGATCCGGTATCACCACCACCAATCACAACCACATTTTTACCCGTAGCCAACAGATCACCGTCTTTATATTTGATTCCGCGGTGATCCACAACAGGCTCAATCCCGGACACCCGTTTGTTTTGCTGGCTCAGGAATTCCATCGCAAAGTGAATTCCTTTCAGATGACGCCCCTCAATTTTGACATCACGTGGAACGGTAGATCCCATTGTCAGTATCACTGCATCGAAATCATTTTCCAGCTCATCCGCTTTGATATCAACACCAACATTGACATTGGTACGGAATTCAATGCCTTCCTGTCGCATTACCTCAAGACGGCGATCAATCACTTTTTTATCAAGCTTGAAATCAGGAATGCCGTAACGAAGCAATCCACCCATTCTGTCAGCTCTTTCAATCAGTACAACTGAATGCCCGGCCTGATTTAGCTGACTTGCCGCCGCCAGACCAGCAGGACCGGAACCTACTACTGCCACCTTCTTGCCGGTACGGCGCTTTGGAATCCTTGGTTTTACAAGGTTCAGCTCAAATGCTTTCTCGATAATTGCCTTTTCGATGTATTCGATGGCTACCGGTGGTTTGTTAATTCCCAGCACACATGCCGACTCACAAGGTGCAGGGCAAATTCTTCCCGTGAATTCAGGAAAATTGTTGGTCGAGGACAAAATCTCATATGCCAGTTTCCAGTTTTCGTCGTAAACAGCATCATTGAACTCCGGAATAATATTACCCAGCGGACAACCATTATGGCAAAAAGGGATCCCGCAATCCATACAGCGGGCCGATTGTTGTTTGGAGTTTGAATCCGTTGGCGCTGTTTCGATCTCCTTATAATCTTTAAGGCGCTCGTCAACAGCTCTCTTTTTAGGCAATTCCCTTTCAAACTCTAAAAATCCGGTTGGTTTTCCCATTATATTTCTTTCAAATTAATCGTGATTGAATCGGGCCGTTTAAAAGTTTAACCCGGTAAGCTAACAGCCAATTGCCACCGGGCCAAAAAGCATTACAGGTGATCTACGTCTACGACGATATCCTGATACACCACATTTTTATCCGCTATTTGCTGTGCAAGCGTAATTCCACGTCCTTCAAGCGCTTTCTTAAAGTCGGACGGAAGCACTTTTACAAAAAGTTTCACGGACTCTTCCCAATTCTGTATCAGTTGGAACGCGATATTACTCGTTGTATATTGGAAATGTTTGTCAAGGAACTCTCTGAGTATTCCCTGATCTTCATCGGTGAGCTCATCAAGAGTGACCATTTCCATATTCACTTTCTCCTTAAAGTCACCTGCTCTGTCCAAAACATAAGCTACACCACCCGACATACCTGCGGCGAAGTTTCTTCCGGTTTCTCCAAGAATAACTGCCAAACCACCTGTCATGTATTCGCAGCCATGATCTCCTAAGCCTTCTACAACCACTTTTGCTCCTGAGTTACGCACACAGAAACGTTCACCTGCCGTTCCTCGGATGTAAGCCTCACCAGATGTTGCTCCGTAGAAAGCCACGTTACCTACGATAATGTTCTGTTCTGGTTTGAACTTAGAATCCCTGTCAGGATATACAATCAGTTCTGCGCCACAAAGCCCCTTGCCGAAGTAATCATTAGCATCTCCTTCCAGTTCTAGGCGAACGCCAGCGGTGTTGAATGCCCCGAAACTTTGCCCGGCCGTTCCGCGGAACTTATAGTGAATTGTTCCCTTTGGCAATCCCTCACCTCCGTATTTCTTTGAGATTTCATTGGAAAGCATCGTACCAACCGCGCGGTTCAGGTTGTTGATAGGAAACTCTTTATATACTTCTTCTTTATTTTCAATTGAAAGCTTCGCCGCATGAATCAAGTCCAGGTCGATAATGCTGTCTATACCATGATCCTGCTCCTCCTGCTTAAACTGTGCTACGCTGATGCCTGCTTCCTTATATAGAATCGCATCGAAGTTCAGATTTTTATATTTCCAGTGTTTAATGTCATGGCGTAATTCAAGGTATTGAGCCTGACCTACCATTTCATTCACTGTGCGGAAGCCTAACTGAGCCATGATTTCGCGCAGTTCCTCTGCCATGAAAGTGAACATATTCACCACATGTTCCGGCTTTCCTGAAAACAAAGCGCGCAATTCTTTACGCTGCGTTGCCACACCTACAGGACAAGTATTCAAGTGGCACTTACGCATCATGATGCAACCAGCAGCTACAAGAGCCGCCGTAGCAACGCCCCACTCCTCAGCACCCAATAAGGCAGCTACAGCAAGGTCTTTACCTGTACGAAGCTGTCCGTCTGCCTGAACCGTCACTCGGCCACGCAATTTATTACGAACGAGCGTCTGATGTGTCTCTGCCAGACCAAGCTCCCAGGGAAGACCTGCATGGCGAATGGAACTTAAAGGAGAAGCACCTGTTCCTCCGTCGTATCCGGCAATCAGAATATGATCCGCATGTGCTTTTGCAACACCGGATGCTACGGTTCCTACACCAGCCTCTGAAACCAGTTTAACACTGATACGGGCTTCTTTATTTGCATTCTTTAAATCAAAAATCAACTGCGCCAAATCCTCGATAGAATAAATATCGTGGTGAGGAGGAGGGGAAATCAGACCCACGCCTGGTGTCGAGTGACGCGTACGTCCGATCCAGTCGTCCACCTTAAATCCTGGCAGCTGACCGCCTTCACCCGGCTTAGCACCTTGGGCGGTTTTAATTTGAAGTTCGCCTGCATTGCTCAGATAGTGACTTGTCACCCCGAAACGTCCTGAAGCAACCTGCTTAATCTGCGAGTTCATACTATCGCCATTTGGCAATTTTGTATAACGCATTTCATCTTCACCACCTTCACCGGAGTTGGACTTACCACCGATACGGTTCATCGCGATGGCAAGTGTTGTATGTGCCTCCCAGGAAATTGACCCAAAGGACATTGCACCTGTAGCGAAACGTTTGAATATATTCTCAACTGGTTCAACTTCTTCCAAAGGAATAGGATTTCCTTTTTTGAAACGGAGCAGTCCACGCAAAGTCAGCGCTTTATGGCTTTGATCGTCAATCAGCCGGGAGAATTTCTTGAATTGCTCATAGCTGTTATTCTTAGTAGATTGCTGCAACAGGTGAACGGACTGCGGATTAAAAATGTGCGCTTCACCACGCTGCTTCCATTGATAGAATCCACCTACTTCCAGTTTTGGATGTTCCTCGGGCGTCTCATGGTAAGCCACTTTATGACGTACCAGAATTTCACGAGCGATCTCAGAGATCCCCATCCCTTTGATACGGGAAATGGTTCCCGTAAAATAACGATCCACTACATCCTTATTCAAACCAACACATTCAAAAATCTGTGCTCCCTGGTAAGACTGAAGGGTTGAAATACCCATTTTAGAGAAGATCTTAAGCAACTCCTTATTAACAGCCTTAATATAGTTATAATGTAATTTTTCATCCTTGAAGCCTTCTTCGATCATCCCTTTTCTGTTCATATAAGAAAGGGTTTCGAAAGCCATGTATGGACAAACACCAGCTGCTCCGTAACCAATTAAAGTAGCGAAGTGATGCGTTTCCCATACATCACCGGCTTCTACCAATAGCCCAACCCTTCCTCTGAGTCCCTCGCGGATCAGGTGATGGTGGATCGTTGCAGTAGCAAGCAACGAAGGAATCGGTGCGTGGTCCGAGTCAATTGCACGGTCGGATAAAATGATGATTTCAAAACCATCTTCAATGGCATCTACCGCATAACGGCAGATTCTTTCCAATGCTCTTTCCAGTGCTTTTCCACCCTGGTCGGCCCGGAAATATGTATTGATCGTTTTTGCCTGAAAGCCTGCTTTATCAACAAAACGAAGTTTGTCGAACTCATGTACCGTAAGCACAGGATGTTGCAGAGCGATCTGGCGGCAATGTATAGGACTTTCTGTAAGGATGTTTTCGGTTGCTCCTACAAATGAGATCAGAGACATGATCGCTCGTTCACGGATTGAGTCGATCGGTGGGTTGGTCACCTGAGCAAACAACTGCTTGAAGTAGTTTGAAAGGTGCTGGCTTTGCTCAGACAGAACGGCCAGAGGAACATCGGTCCCCATTGAACCAATTGCTTCAAGACCTGTCTGACCCATTGGAGCCAGAATCATACGCAAATCTTCAGAAGTATATCCAAATGCTACCTGACGTTTCAGAAGCGCATTTTCCTCATAAGGGCGGTAGGTTCTGATGGGTGCATCAAGTTGATCAACGTGCAATTTGTATTCATCAAGCCATTGCTGATAAGGCTGGGCAGAGCATACACTCGCTTTCAATTCTTCGTCGGGAATAATGCGACCTTGCTCCATGTCAACGACAAACATACGCCCCGGCTGTAAACGACCTTTTGTAACCACCTTCGCCTGGTCCACTTCAAGTACCCCGGCCTCCGAAGCCATGATAATGGTATCATCATCCAATACCCAATAACGTGAAGGACGAAGTCCGTTACGGTCGAGTGTTGCACCAACCATCTTTCCATCTGTAAAAGAAATAGAAGCAGGTCCGTCCCAAGGCTCCATAATTGCTGCATGGTATTCATAGAATGCCTTGCGCTCAGGATCCATTTGCTCATTACCATCCCATGCTTCAGGAACCAGCATCATCATGACGTGCGGTAATGAACGGCCTGAAAGATGGAGCAATTCAATTGCATTGTCAAGATTTCCTGAATCAGACTGATTTCTGTCGCAGATCGGCAGGATCATGTCCATTTCTTCTTTCGTAAAGAACTCAGAAGAAAAAGATTTCTCCCCGGCTCTGATCCAGTTTACATTTCCTTTTACGGTATTGATCTCACCGTTGTGCGCTATGTAGCGGAAAGGCTGAGCCAGTTCCCATGCCGGGAAAGTGTTGGTTGCAAAACGGGAGTGTACCACAGCAAGTGCAGACACGACAGCTTCGTTTTCCAGATCCGGAAAATAATATTTCAGTTGGGCAGTTGTAAGCTGTCCTTTATATGAGATCGTGCGGCAGGATAAAGAAGAATAATAAAATTTACCCTTAGAACCTTTTACAGTATCAGTAATAAGTCTGGCAGAAACCTGGCGAAGAATATATAGCTTACGCTCGAAACCGAGATCATCGGTGATTTCATCAGGACGCTTTATAAACATTTGCTCCACATGCGGCTCCACTGAAAGAGAACCCTCACCAAGCGTATTGTTCAGTGTAGGCACCTTGCGATAACCTAAAAGTTGTAAGCCCAGTTTTTTAATCTTCCTGTTGAGGATATCACGGCATTCGGCACGCATTGTTGCGTCATTAGGAAAGAATATCATCCCCACGCCGTACTCACCTGCCGGCGGAAGCTGAAATCCGAGTTGCAGGCATTCATCCACAAAATACTCATGTGGGATTTGGATCAGGATACCTGCTCCATCTCCTGTGTTGGGGTCAAAACCTGTGGCGCCCCTGTGTTCCATACGCTCCAGCATATGAATAGCATCGGCTACGATCTGGTGTGACTTGCGGCCTTTGATGTTAGCCCGGAAACCTATTCCACATGCATCATGCTCAAATTCCGGACGGTAAAGTCCCTGATTTTCTACCATTGGTTCAGACATTTGCGACATATATCGAAGAGTGTAGAGAAATTAACAAATTCGTATATAGAATTTTTATAAATAAGCGCTTAAAAAAAATCGCCAAAACTGCTTTACCTTACGATTAGGGTAAAGCCACGCAATATAATCATAAAAAATATTTGGCGGAATAGCCGAATGACAAAATTTTCTTTCACTGTTTTAATTTGGTTGTTTTATTACAAATAATCTAAAAATATTGATAATGTGATAACGAACGGGCTTAAACATTCAAAATTTGTGAATCACTCTATACGTAAAAACAAAAAATCTCATCCTGTAGGAGAATGAGATTTTTCGTCAAAATAGAATATTTTACCGATGCCCTCAGGGCTCTTTGGATTCGCTTACGCCTTCATAGTCTTCATCGTCATAATCATCATCCCCTGCTCCAAATTCATTTTCAAGATTATTCATAAATACAGCATCTATCGCTTCTTCTTTCGTAGGAAGAATCGTCAGATCGGGAATTTTCAATGCTTCGAGCGTATCGATAAAGTCGTCATCTCTGGTTACCAGAACCAATAATCCCAAATCATTCGCACAAAGCCAGTTAATTTTTTTGAGTACAGCTGTTCCCTGGGCATCAATTGATTTGGTTTGCTGCACATTCACAATCAGACTGTGATAGTCTTCGCGAAATAGTGATCGCGCTATTTCTTCAAATGCTGCAGGAACTTCGGCAGCAAAGGCATCTTCTTCAAGTTCTATAAATACGTACTGTTCTTTTTTTTCAAGCTTGTGGTTCATGGCAAGTCTGTTTTAAACCAAAACATTAGTCTTTTTTGTAATTAAAATTTTTCCGTAGCCTGAGCAATCGCTTTTTCAATGCGTTCCACAGGGTTTTCAATATGTGCTTTCTGAAATTTAATTCCCGTCACTTTTTCATAAAGCTCTATATATCGCTCCGTAATGAGTGTTACGCGTTCGTCATCCATCACAGGTATTTGTTGCCCGTCTTTACCCTGAAAGCCGTTTTGAATAAGCCACTCTCTTACGAATTCCTTCGAAAGCTGCTTCTGAGGCAATTTTTGTGCCTGGTTTTGCTCATACACATCTTTATAAAAGTAGCGAGATGAATCCGGTGTGTGAATTTCATCTATCAAATAGATGATACCATCCTTTTTGCCGAATTCGTATTTGGTGTCTACCAGAATAAGGCCCTGGTCTGCTGCCATTTCAGCACCTCTGTTGTACAGTGCAAGCGTATATCTTTCCAGATGTTCATAATCATCCTGATTTACCAGCCCCTGGCTCAGTATCTGCTCACGTGAAATATCTTCATCGTGTCCTTCATGCGCTTTTGTAGTGGGCGTAATAATAGGCTGTGGTAACTTATCATTTTCATTTAAACCATCAGGCAGTGCAACTCCGCAAACAGCTCTTTTTCCGGCACTGTATTCTCTCCACGCGTGGCCTGCGAGGTATCCCCGCACAACCATTTCAACCGGAAATGTATCACATTTGATACCAATAGCTACGTTCGGATCCGGAACCTCTTCCAGCCAGTTGGGCACTATGTCCGATGTAGCATTCAGAAAATAGGCTGCAATTTGATTCAACACCTGTCCTTTGAAAGGAATAGCTCGTGGCAGGATTACATCGAAAGCAGATATGCGATCTGTAGCAACCATAACAAGGTGTTTCTCAAAAGAGTAAACATCCCGTACTTTTCCTTTATAGAAAGCTGTTTGATTAGGAAACTGAAAATTTGTTTCGGATATACTGTTCATTGGTTTTTGATAAAAATTACCATTCAATTTGCTCACTTTGTTCAGCTTTTGTCGCATATTGTTTTCTGCGTAGCTGATAAATATATTGGGATTCTCCCGATTTCATTGCATCCAAAATTGCCCTTGCCTGATCTTCCGACATATTCATGGCTTTCAGACTGGTTAGTAACTGTTCCCGTTTTGCATTTTCTTCCACCTCCTGCTGATTCGGTTTTGGTGGTGGAGCAGGTGCATTGGTCGCTTGTGGTTGCTGTTTTTCTGCCTTGGATTGAGGCATGCGCTCTATACCCGAAAAAGCCTCCTTCAGAATAACGAAATTATGTCTTGCAATATCATTATTAGGATCGATGCGTAATGCTTCTTTCAGGCTACTCAATGCGGCAACCGTGTCTTCCTGCTGAGCCTTGATCAGACCAACCTGCAGATTAGCCACCGAGGAAATCTTTCTGTTAGTTACACGCCGCAGAAGCTGGTAATGCTGTAGCGCCTTTCGGTATTTGCCTGCCAGAAAGTAGGCATGAGCCATATTCAATCGGGCTGCCGGCTCAGAAAAAGTAGACCCGTAAGCGATCTGCTGGTACAGATCTGCGGCTTCCAGAAACTGCTTATTTTCAAAAAATCTTTCTGCGCTCAATTTCCGCTCATTAGCCTTTGTAATGGAATCGAAATTTCGATTGTCCATAAGCCAAAGCAGGAGATAGAGAATAATTGATGTCATGAAAAAACGTTTGTTGCCTTGCAAAAATAAGAATAGATCGTCACAGACGGAAGGTTCCGATCGTAATTAACACATCCAGCAGCAATAATATCAGCGCTGCGCCCAGAAAATAGTAATACTTATTACTGGCAACGGTCACTGTTCTGGAGTCAATCAGGGTACCATCCGCATTGATCACATCGCCGATTAGCTTGTTGATATCATTTTTGGCATTATTAAGTTCGTAATAGCTGCCCTTCGTATTGGCTGCAAAGGATTTTAGAAAGCCTGTCCCCAATTTACTGACCACAATATTACCGTTTCCGTCAAGAAGAGGCTTACCCTGATCGCGGATACTGATTCCATTTGACGTTCCCACTGCAACCATGTATGTACCTATTCCAAAACGGCGAAGGTTATTATATAGACTACGACTACAGTCATTTCCATTTTCTCCGTCGGTGAAGGTAATGATCATTTTTGACCGGCTGGTAGGGTCTGTACCACTCATCAGTTTGTTGTAAGCCAGCTCAACCGCTCCGCAAATATTGGTTCCGCTTGTAGGTAGCAGGTCTGTTTGCAGCGACTGTATGTAGAGTTCCAGAGCGGCTACATCATAGGTGAGGGGCACCTGAACAAATGCATCGTTGGAAAATATAATGATACCAATTTTGTTAGCCCGTTGATTTTGTATAAAATGATTTAATTCAAACTTGACTTTTTCAAGACGCGAAGGATTCACATCAGCTGCATTCATAGAACGGGAAAGATCAATTACCAGATAAATATCCTTGCCTTTTGCCGAAAGTTGTCTTTCCGCCTCCCCGAATGATGGCCCGAGCAAACTTATAATCAACAAGCCGAGGGTAATACTTCTCAGAAACAATTTAATTATGATCGTCCTCGCTGTGGTTTTAAGCTGCCTGGCGACGCGAATTGTACGTATGATGTAGGTTGTGTAAACGAAAATAAAAAAAAATATGAAAAAATATTCCGTGCTCCCAAAGGGGTAATTCCAGTTCATACTGAACGTTTTGTATAATTTAAGTTTTCCAAAAATAGGGCTTTTAACGCTTCTGATAAAGTTTTTTTAACTAAATGTTTGCTTTTCTGATTTACAACCCACTATATTTGCAACCCAGAACGGAACAACGGAGGGATGGGTGAGTGGCTGAAACCAGTAGTTTGCTAAACTGCCGTACTCGCAAGGGTACCGCGGGTTCGAATCCCGCTTCCTCTACACTGTTTTAAATGGCCGTTGGTTTTATTTCTAAGTAAGATCAAATTCGGGGAGTGGCGCAGCCCGGTAGCGCATCTGGTTTGGGACCAGAGGGTCGCAGGTTCGAATCCTGTCTCCCCGACAAATGAACAGGCAGTAGGCCGTATGCAGCTTGGACTGCGAACTGCTCACTGCCTGTTTTATTAACCGAATAAAGCAACTGCCTTCTAAGCAGTAGGTCGTTCAAAAGTTTTGGTTCCGTAGCTCAGCTGGATAGAGCAACTGCCTTCTAAGCAGTAGGTCTTGTGTTCGAATCACAACGGAATCACCGAGAAAATCAAGCGTTTAGCAGCAATGTTAAACGCTTTTTTTTATGCTGCGGTATCAAGGATCAACTCGAAATGGGGATCAGTCCGAAAACTTTGGGGAGATAAAAAGGATCAGTCCGAAAAAAGTAGTTTCTCTTATATCTGAATTTCTATAGTTACTGCAAACGAGGCCTTGACTTTGAACAAACCTTGGGCCCTAAACAAATTCGAAAAATGTGGTCGAAAGTATTCCACTAATGCTAAGTACCAAATCAAACATTTCCTCTACAATTAAACAGCATATACATGGATCAATACTTATACCTGATGATATAGTATCGATCCACGAGTTATTCCTTCTGAATATTCCGCAGTAATTTTGGTCAAACACTTATCACAAGCTATTCCGATTTCAGGGATTTGACAGGATTCATCAGTGCGGCAGCGATTGATCTGTATCCTACTGTTAAGGCTGCAATTAAAAGTGTGGCTCCAATGGCCAAAAGGAAAATTCCGGCTCCTATTTCTTCTCTGTATTTAAAGTTCTGCAGCCAGCCGTTCATTACCCACCAGGCCACTGGAGCAGCGATGACAAAAGCAATGAATAACAAGCGCACGAATTCTTTTCCAAACATCCAGACTATATTCCCGATGCTCGCGCCCAACACTTTTCTCACACCAATTTCTTTGGTTTTTTGCGTTGCCATAAATGAGACTAAACCATACAATCCCAGACAGCCAATAAAGATCGCTATGCCCGCAAACAGTTGAATCACTTCCAGCATGATTTTATCAAATGCGTAAAACTCGGCAATCTTATCATCCAGAAAAGCAGATTTGAAAACATATTCAGGGTAAATCTCATTCCAAATCGTTTCTATTTCGGTACGCGTCGTTTTCATATTTGCCATATTGATATTGACCGCATAATTCCGATATGAGGTGTAATTAGACATGATACAAATCGGATCGATATTTGCCCTGAAGGAGTAATTGAAGAAATCTTTCACCACACCAACTACGATGGCTTTATCATGATTACCATTGATGCTGAGCTGCTTGCCGATAATTTCATCAGCAGATTTCAGTTTAAGTTTTTTGATCAATGTTTCATTGACTACAAATTCACGCAAGGTATCAGAAGGCATAAAGTTACGCCCTGCTACCAATTGTAAACCGAATGTCTTTATATACTGATCATCAGCACTCTTGATATTAATACCAAACTGTTCATCCTCTGAGCGTGCATTAAATCTTACGCCAGAGGAGTTATTGGAGTTAGCGGCAGGTGCTTCAAAGCAAAATGTGCTGCTTTCTACACCAGGAAGTTGAGAAATTCTGGATCGTAACGTACTCATCTTTGCAAGATCTTTCACAGGAACCGGTACCATGATCAGGGCATCTTTCTTAAATCCAAGGTTCGATTGGGTTGAGAAGCGCATTTGATTGGCGATGACAATGGTGCCAATGATGAGAATTTGAGAAATCGCAAATTGAGTAACGACCAGTCCTCTTCTTAAATTAAACCCACCTATGTTTTTCTGTGATAACTTTCCCTTCAATGCTAAAATCGGCTGAAATCCAGCCAGAATAAGTCCCGGATACGAACCGGACAGGAAAGTAACAAGCGTGACCAATACGCCTAAAAACAATAGGAGCGTCATATCCGACAGAAGGGAAATAGACAATTGCGCTTTAAATACTTGATTGACATAGGGCAAGACAAGATAGGATATAACAAGCCCAGTAATCACGGATAAAAAAGTGATGATCGCAGTTTCTGAAATAAATTGCCAGAATAGCTGCGAACGAAGACTGCCTAAAACTTTCCTGACGCCGATTTCTTTGGAACGACTAAATGCCTGAGCGGTTGCCAGGTTAACAAAATTAACGCAAGCTGTTATAATCAGAAAAATGCCGATAAAAGACAGGGCCCACAGATTTTTCTTTTCCATTTCGCCTCCGAGCTCCGCGTTGAAATGAGTATCAGATAGAAGCTGAAGTTTAAATTGCCAGCCATCTGCATCTTTCGGCGGATAATATTTTTTTGATAAAGAGGGTAGTGCTTTTTCAACGGCACCTTTGGTAACGCCTTCCTTGAGCAGGACATAACATTGTGATTCTGAATAAATTCCCAACCAGCTATCATCTTTGGCAATCCATTCATTTTTATCTTTCAGATTGCTGTAGGAAAGGTATATTTCCTGTTTACGGTCAGAATTTACCGGTAGGTTTTTGAGTATTCCCGTAATTTTGTAATCGATTTTATTATCCACACGGATGGTCTGTCCGACCGCTTTTTGATTTCCAAAGTACTTCACAGCTATTGCTTCAGTGACGATGGCAGAATTAGGCTCCGATAGAACTGTTATTTTATCACCTTCTATCAAAGGGTAATTCATGATGTCAAAAAACTCGGGCTCAGCAAAAGCAATACCGTTTGCTTCTTCAAACTTTTGGTTGTCTTTCGAATTCGGTATAGAGATCAGCTCATTATTATAACTTATGATCCTGGCTGTTTTCTCCGCAAACGGAAAATCATTACGAAATGCCTTTCCGAAAGGACTAGGCACTCCGCTTTGTACACTTACATCTTCATTATGAAATTCTGTATAAATACGGTAGATACGATCGGAGTTTGCATGGAAATTGTCAAAACTTAGATGATATCTGACCAGCATAAAGATCAGGATGGCGCAGGAAATGCCCAGTGCTAAACCAAGAATATTAATAAAAGCGTAATCCTTACTACGCTTTAAATTCCGGAACGCAATTTTAAAGTAATTTTTTAACATGGCTAATAAGGATTTGTATTACAGCAGATCAAAAAACTATTCCAATTTTATATTTGTCTGACCATCAATTATTTGGTAGATAAATAAATGTATTTAAGTGTCCGCTATTGGACGTTCATGTTCAATAGCGGATAAGCATTTAACTGAGCTACTTCATGTGATATCATGGTTGGTGAACGTTTGGTGCATTTCGTTTCTTATGATTGGAAGTTTACAGAAAGCTACACTCCGCATACAGACATAAGATAACTTGCAGTACGATCTCTATTGTGATGCAAGGTTGAAAAGCGGTATCTTTCGAATAGCATGTACAAGTCTGTGTAATAGGATCACAGTACAGATGAAACAAAAAGAATTACGATGCAACAAGGAAAAACCAAACAGCAGCAAGCACTCGACTACCATTCAGAAGGCAGACCGGGGAAAATTAAAGTAGTACCTACAAAAAACACGAAGACCCAGCGCGATTTGTCGCTTGCCTATTCACCTGGCGTCGCAGAACCGTGTATGGCCATTTTCGAAAATAAGGAAGATGTCTATAAATATACTGCAAAGGGAAACCTTGTTGCGGTGATATCTAATGGTACGGCTGTACTGGGCCTGGGCAATATTGGTCCAGAGGCCAGCAAGCCCGTGATGGAAGGAAAAGCTTTACTGTTTAAAATATATGCAGACATTGACGTGTTCGATTTGGAACTGGACACATCAAGCGTTGAAGAATTTATCACTGTCGTGAAGGCATTAGGGCCTACTTTCGGAGGAATTAATCTGGAGGACATCAAAGCGCCTGAGTGTTTCGAGATTGAGCGGCGGCTCAAAGAAGTAATGGATATTCCTGTCATGCATGATGATCAGCATGGGACCGCCATCATATCGTCTGCAGCCCTGCTCAACGCGCTTGATATTGTAGGTAAAAAAATTGAGAACGTAAGTATTGTTGTCAGCGGTGCAGGCGCGGCTGCCCTGGCTTGCATAAGGTTATATGTTTCCTTAGGCGCAAGTAAAGACAATATTCTGATGTTTGATAAAGATGGTATCATCTCAACTTCTCGAACCGATCTGGATAAAAGCAGGCTGGAGTTTGTAAGGGAAACAAGCATAACCACACTTGCTGAAGCGATGGTAAATGCCGATGTTTTTCTTGGGTTAAGCGCAGGCAATATTGTTTCGTCCGAAATGGTAAAGTCGATGGCGAAGGACCCCATTGTATTTGCGATGGCCAATCCAAACCCTGAGATAAGTTTTGAGCAGGCAAAAGCAGCCAGAGAAGATGTGATTATGGCAACTGGTCGTTCCGATTATCCTAATCAGGTCAACAACGTGCTGGGTTTCCCTTATATCTTCAGGGGAGCACTTGATGTGAACGCCCGGCAGATAAATGAAGAAATGAAACTTGCCGCCGTTTATGCAATTGCTGAACTTGCCAGGCTCCCTGTGCCGGATAAAGTAAATGTTGCCTATGGTGAGCAGAATCTGGTTTATGGCAGGGATTACATCATTCCGAAACCTATGGATCCCAGATTACTACAGCACATTGCCCCGGCTGTTGCTAAGGCAGCAATAGCGAGCAACGTGGCCAGAAAAAATATTGAAGACTGGGATTTGTACAAAGAAGAACTAGGCAATCGCATCGGACTGGATAACTCCATTGTCAGGGTCATCAATCAAAAAGCGAGAAAGAATCCTAAACGCGTCGTGTTCGCCGAAGCAGACAATCTCAAGATACTGAAAGCAGCCCAGATTGTAGAAAGCGAAGGCATTGGAACACCTATCTTGCTGGGCAGCAGGGAGCGTATTCATGCGCTGATGAGCACGCATCATATTGACATGAATTCTGTTAACATTATTGATCAGACAGAGGAAGTAAACCAGCCACTCATGGAACGTTTCGGTGAGCTCTTCTATCAGAAGCGGCATCGGAAAGGCTATACTGTCTATGAAGCAAGAAAGGTCATGCGCGAACGTAATTACTTTGGTTGCATGATGGTTGAAACTGGCATGGCCGATGCGCTGATCAGTGGATTGACAAGAAGTTATCCTGACACGATACGCCCAGCACTTCAGATCATAGGCATGCAGGAAGGTAGTAAAAAGGTAGCAGGCATGTACATCGTACTTACGCCCAAAGGACCTTTATTTTTAGCAGATGCTACTGTAAATCTTGATCCTTCATCGGATGAGCTTGTCGACATTACTTTACAGGCGTCGAGTGCTGTGAAATTCTTTGGCGTAATTCCAAGGATTGCCATGCTTTCTTATTCTAACTTCGGCAGTAGTTCCACACCCGAGGCAAAGAAAGTGCGGGATGCCGTCAGGATACTGAAAATGCGTGATCCTGATATGCTCGTCGATGGCGAAGTACAGGCTTCTGTTGCATTTGACCAGGCGTTGTTAAAGGAGAATTATCCGTTCTCTGAGCTAATCGGTGAAGGTGTCAATACGCTCATTTTCCCCAATTTATCCTCAGGAAATATTGCTTATAATTTACTGAAGGAGGTTGCAGGCTTCGATATTATCGGACCAATACTTATGGGTCTTAAAAAGCCTGTACACATATTGCAGCTGGGTAGTACAGTAGACCAGATTGTTAGTATGACTGCCATGGCAGTTGTGGATGCACAAGACAAACTCGAACGGTAAGAAGCTAAATGCAGTCAGATGAAATGAAATGCTAATTTGTGCAAGTCAGGTTACAATATGTCAATGCATTATTGTAGCCTGATCTGCATAGTATCGTCAGGGATACTCTACAGCACTTTTTCGATCTAAACTGTACAGATATGTCATCTAATTATTTTCCCTTTAATTCAGGATCACGTTTAATGCATCTGCTTTATGAATACAAGCTATTCCATTTTAGCAAGCACTGTTACATCCTCTCCTTTGCTTATCGGGGGAGTAGCAAGAATGAGTAGTAGCATCCCATCTTCTTCTGCATAAATGGTCTGAAGAACGTCACCAAAATAACTTGTTATATGTCCTAATTTGGCTCCTTTTTTTACGTAATCTCCTGCTTTTTTAGAGGGATAAAAGATTCCGTCAAATTTTGATGTTGTATAAATCCGGCGGGAAATAAGGGTAGGGGATTGTACAGAATTGGTTGTCGAGGAAGATGTTGTCAATGACAAATAGTTTAGCAAGTTTAAGATGCTTGTCTCTATTTTGCTTATCGCCGACTGTTCTACTATTCCCAAGCGTCCGCACTCAATATCTATGGCAGGAATTCCTCGTTTAAATGCTTCTGCAGTGCAAAAAAGACTCAAAGCATCTTTTTGCATGTAGTTTTTCCCGTCTGTATCAAAAATCACCACACGATCAAATCCCAAAGCGAAAGCCATCTCTTTTCCTTTGGTTGAAATCTCCGGCATGGCGCTGTTGGCATAGTAGGCAGCATAACTGATCATGTCCTCAGGCGCATCTCCTGAATGCATATCACAAAAGTAATCGGATCTGGAAATGATTTGCTCTGTTATAAAATTTGCGATTTTTTGTGTATTTGTACCATCTTTTGAACCTGGAAAGGAGCGGTTCAAATTCTTCCCGTCTGTAGGATTTTTATAAGGCGATCTTCCTAAATAGCTTTCCAGTCCTGCTATTTGAACCAGTATAACGACTCCGTTCAGCTTACTGGGATTAATTGAATTGATCAATTTCTGAGCAGCCAGTATAGGCGCATATTCATATCCGTGAACGCCTGCGGTAATGCCCAGCGTCTTGCCGTTTCTAACCCCGTTAAATACAGACACAGGGATAAACGTTGAGTCGTGACCAGTCTCGACAGGCACCATAAAGTGTCTTTTTGTACCAGCTTTGATTTCTTTATTTTGAAAGTAATAGGAGGATTGGGTTAAGGCAAAATGTGGTAAAAATAGTATGCAGATGAATAAACTGATCTTTTTAATCATTTTCGACTTTTTTTATTATTTAATTCTGAATCAAAAGTTACGGGGATTAAGATACATTCACTAAATCAGTCGCAACAATGTTGCAAATATACTGTAGATAGCCATTTATACAAAGCGTACGCATTTCTTAGGTATCGTTACTCCAGCTGGATAAAGAAGACTCGTAAAGACATGTTTAAGCTCAACCAGTTGCCGACACAGCTGCCGGGTTGCAGGTAATAATTCCAATCCGGTTACACAAATGCGTATTATAACTTATAAGTTGGATCTGGTTTGCGATAATTGTCTATTTTTACCAATTATCTGAAAATTTCTTATAAATCTATTTGTGCTGTAAGCTTTCACTATGTCTACCGAAAAATTAAGTCATGAAGCGCACTCTACCTGGTTTCAGCAACAATATGAGACCCAGGAGGCAAAGGACAAAGCGATCACTAACTGGAAATTTGATCAGGCAAATAATACAATTAATCACTGGATACATCAGAGATTATTGGAATTGGCAAATCCGCTTCTCATTGAAAAGAAAAGTTGGCTTACGGTTGGAGATGGCTATGGATTCGATGCCAATTTCTTCTATAAGAAGGGGCTTGACGTAACAGCCACGGATATATCAAATACTTTTTTACCTCTATCGCAGGCTGAAGGTTTATTTGAGAAGTATTCTGTCGAAAATGCAGAAAAGATGAGTTTTCCTGACGAAACATTCGACTATATTTTTTGTAAGGAAGCTTATCACCACTTTCCGAGGCCCTATATGGCTGTTTACGAAATGCTTCGGGTAGCAAGGGAAGGGGTTGTATTGGTGGAGCCTCATGACCCGATTTCCAGGATGCCTCTGCTTCTTGCAGTCAGGAATATTTTTGACCGCTTTGATACAAAACTTTTGCAAAAGTATTGGAAGAACAGGTATTCTTTTGAAGATGTAGGGAACTACGTTTTTAAACTTTCAGAAAGAGAGATTGATAAGTTGGCCAATGGTATAGGGATGTCCGTAGTCGCTTTCAAAGGAATTAACAATAATTACTACGATCCAAATGCGGCACGGGAAAAGGCAGATGATAGTTCCAGAGCTTTTCAAAAAATAAAGCGTAAGCTTCAGCTGCATAATTTATTAACCACACTATCGCTGATGCCTTCACAGGTTTTATGTGCAATAATTTTCAAAAAAAGGCCCTCGGACCAAGTCATTGATGCGATGAAGCGGGACGGATATCAAGTTCATTTCCTTCCGGAAAATCCCTACGCAAAGAAGAATTCCGGTCTATAGCAAGCTCACGGGAGATTTCTGCTTGTAGACAAGCTGTGCGTATGCGTATTTTGTAATAATGTACTTTTTGCATTTTACAGGGGTAAACTCCTGCAGAACTGAATTATCTCTGGATCTTCATTTCTGTTTTACGCATGGGCATGGCATCTATCAATCCAAATAGTTTGTCTATCGTGACCACTTCTGCCGATCTGAGTTTTTCGCCACCATCACGGCCAACCAATACAAATGTAAATGCCTGCTGTTGCTTGATATCCCATTTTTTCCAAATCTCTTCATTCTTAGCCGAATAGGGAACAGGCTCTATTTCTATATCTCTTTCAAGAATACCTTTCCGGGCTTTGTTCAGGATCTGCACTTGAGATTTGAATCGTTGCTCCCCATCTGCTTTGTAAAACAACAGGACTTTTCGTGGTGGATCTGTGAAAGATGTCATGATTAGCAGTAAGATCAGTAATGTTTTCATAAAAACTCTGTTAAAAGAATGTTGCCAGCGCACAATTTTTTTAGTGTTATCATCATCAAGTAAACTGACGCAATGGGAAACACAGATACAATTGGATTTGGCGGTAGTTGCCATTGGTGTACGGAAGCAATATTCCAATCCCTGATTGGTGTTGAAAGTGTTCAACAGGGTTGGATAAAATCTTGTAATTCCGATGACGATTTTTCAGAAGCTGTAATCGTTAAATTTAATTCGCAACTGGTCTCACTTCATACGCTTATCGAGGTACATCTAAACACACATAGCTGCACCTCTACACATACGATGCGGTCGAAATACAGATCTGCGGTTTACACTTTTGAAAAAGAACAGGTCTGTCAGGCAAAGTCAGCAATCGAAACTTTTCAGGATGATTTTACAGATTCTATCATTACACAGGTCATTCCTTTTCAGGATTTTAAACTAAATATAGACCAGTACCTGGATTACTATTACAATCATCCGGACAAGCCATTTTGCAAGACCTTTATAAATCCCAAACTGAGGATTCTTCTATCGAAATTTTCAAATCAGGTGGATAACACCAAACTGAAATCTGGCAGCTTGTAATCTCATGTGGTGAATAAGATATATGTATTCACTGGTGTTTGACTAAATATTTTACCTTTACAACAAGTGGAAACCAATCTTATTTATGAACACGCTGAAAAAACTTTACCTGCCGTCTACCTTTAAAAAAGGTATTGTTATTCCCAGCCTGATCTTCATATTGATGGTGACTTTCGTATCCAGTTTTTTTCCGGATTTAACCACCATGCTTTTAGGCAATGTTCAGGACTGGATTTTTGTCAACCTGAATTGGGTGTATGTCTGGGCGGTTACCCTTTTTGTATTTTTTCTAATGGCGCTGGTTTTCAGTAAGTATGGCTCCATAGTACTTGGTGATGATGATGCCATTCCTGAACATTCATTTTTCTCATGGATATCTATGCTTTTTGCAGCGGGAATGGGTATTGGTTTGATGTATTTCAGTGTTTCCGAGCCTATATCACATTTTTCAGATCCTATTTTCAGTGAGCTCAGCCAAACACAACGAGCAAAGAATGCTCAGCTATATACCTTCTTTCACTGGGGAATACATGCCTGGGCCATTTATGGAGTAGTAGGACTTTCCCTTGCTTATTTCACCTATAGATATAAACTACCCCTTTCGCTTCGCAGCTGCTTTTATCCGCTTTTGAAAAACAAAATCAATAGTCCGGCAGGAGATGCGATCGATGCATTTGCATTGTGTAGTACATTTTTCGGAATTACCACCACGTTGGGTTTTGGTATTGTTCAGCTCAACGCAGGCCTTGTCAAAATAGGACTCATCGGTAGCAAAGCATTCGGCTATCAGGTTGTTATAGTTATTGTGATCATGACTATCTCTATTTTGTCTGCATCCTCAGGCGTTAATAAGGGCATCAAGTTTTTAAGTCAGCTTAACATCATTGGTGCAGTAATTCTGATGCTGTTTATATTGATCATGGGACCAACAGTGTTCTTACTTGGCTCATTTTCTGAAGGAATCGGTTACTACCTGAATGAGTTTTTTACATTAACATTTAACACGCACGCCTATGAGCCGGAAAGCCAGCCGTGGTTTTACAACTGGACTATTTTGTACTGGGCCTGGTGGATTTCCTGGTCTCCGTATGTAGGACTTTTTATAGCCAGCATTTCCAAAGGCAGAACCATACGCGAATTTGTATGTGCAGTATTACTCATCCCTACGGCCTTTAATTTTATCTGGATGACCATTTTTGGGAACAGTGCCAGCTGGCTGGATCAGGGTATTGCAAACGGCCAGTTGAGCAGCATGGTGTCCAGAGCAGATGAATTGCTGTTTAGCTTTCTTGACTATTTTCCGGCTTCCGGGATCAGCAGTGCCTTGGCTATTTTCATCATCTTTATATTTTTCGTGACATCTGCTGATTCAGGGATACTGGTTATTAATAACATTGCATCAAACAATGCTATGAAATCTCCTAAATGGCAACTATCCTTTTGGGGAATTCTTCTGGCACTGCTAGCTTTAGTACTCCTCAATGCGGGAGGATTGCAATCACTTCAAACCATGACTTTGATTACTGCGCTACCTTTTGCTATCATCATGATTTTGTTTTGTTACAGCCTTGTCCAAGGGTTAATTGTCGATAATTATTATTACAGCAGAGGTTTTTCTCCGGCCACTAATAACTGGTCAGGGGATTTATGGAAGGAAAGACTTGGCAAAATTCTGGCATCCAAAAATCAGGAATACGTAGATCAGTATATTAAACAAACGGTTCAGCCTGCGCTGGATGAACTGGCAACAGGCTTCAACCAGAAAGAAATTCCTGCAATTGTACATAGTAGCAATAACCCTATGCAGGTATCATTGACGATTAAACATAAATCAATCGAAGATTTTACATACGGAGTCCGAAGTAAATCAAAAACAGTATCGGATTTTCTGGTCGACGAAGGTAATATCCCAGGCGTGATAGGAAATGAGTCCTACATTCCGAAAACCTTCTTTGGCGACAACCGATTGGGTTACAATATTGAGTATTTTACAAAAAATGAAATCATTGCTGACGCTTTAAAACAGTATGAACGATTTTTGGAACTATCTTCCGAGGTCAAAAATGAAATATTTACTGATATTACACTCAAGCGCAAATGATAGCACACCTGACCTGGCACAGACATTTGTCCTACACATCATTACAACTTAAAACGAATTAATATGTATCATGTAACATATGATCAGATCCAGGAAATGGAAAAGTATTTTCGGATTAACCTGATCAATAGTGTGGCCGGATTCAAGTCATTAAATATGCTGGGTACAATCAGCGAAAGTGGCAATACTAATCTTTGTCCTGTCAGTTCAACATTTCACCTGGGAGCAAATCCACCTTTGATAGGACTTGTGATGCGCCCGGAAAGAGCTCATAACGACACCTTGAACAACATTAAATCTACGGGTGTTTACACCTTAAATAATGTTTTGCCCGATACCTACAGGCAGGCCCACCAGGCTAGTGCCAGCTACCCATCCGGTGTGTCTGAGTTTTCGACATGCGGTTTCAATGAGCACTATGTGAGTGGATTTCGGGCACCCTTCGTTTCAGAATCAACTGTTAAAATAGGCTTGGAGCTACAGGAACTGCTGGATGTTCGACTCAATGGTACAACCATAGTCATTGGGCGGATTAGCCACATTTTATTGGCAAACTTCATATTAGATACTGATGGTGCAGTGGATCATACCAAAGCAAAAACAATGACAGTGGCCGGTTTAGACACCTATTTCCTACCACAACTGATGGAGCGACTGCCGTATGCTAAACCTGAAACAAATTCCTGATAAAGTGTCATCAACTTTATAAATTGCTGATAAAAGGCTGAAAAGTGAAGATATAAAAGTATTTCAGAAAGGGCATGAATCAGCTATCCGTGTCGTGTCATGCATCGTTATGATAACTGACCCAATAGTGATTATTTATGATAAGTAAAAGTACGTTGATGAACGCGAATCGTTCGAAATCGGACATGTGTTGTTTGGTAATTCATTGATTTACAGTTTTAGCTTACATGGCATGTAATTTGGTTGGACATCATATATATGGGGCTTATAATCCGATAGCCGTACTTTTTTAACTTGCCATTATATGCTTCACAACTACCTCAAAATAGCTTTTCGCAGCCTTTGGAAATACAAGACAAATTCTTTTGTCAGCATTGCCGGGTTGGCATTTGGAACCAGCTGCTTTTTGCTGCTGGCCACCTATGTACTGCATGAGGTTCGATACGATCGTTTCTTTCAGAATAAGGATCGCATAGCCCGCGTCAATCTGTTCTACCAGTATGGTGAGGGTGAACCCTCGCATATTGCCATGACACCAACGGCGGTCGCCCCCACATTCATGCGCGAGTTTGAAGAGGTTGAAAAGGCAGTCCGGATATATCCTTTCAGCGGCAATGGATCTGTGGCTGTGCGTTATGACAACCAAACATTCAACGAGCGAAAGATTATTTTTGCAGATTCTGCTTTCTTTGAGGTCTTTTCCTTTCCATTTATTGAGGGTAATCGTGCATCTGCATTGTCGAATCCTAATTCTGTGGTAATCGACCAGTCTACCGCTAAAAAGTACTTTAAAGAAGGAAAAGCCCTGGGTAAAATGATCTCCATGGATGAGCGATACAATTTGCAGGTAACAGGGGTAATTGCCGATGTTCCTTCCTACTCGCATATTAAGTTCAATTGTGTAGCTAGTTATGCAACATTGGCTCGCTCAAAAAGTGAGGTCTTTAATTCTGCGAATGATTTTAGTTATATTTTGCTTCGTCCCCATGTATCGCTGAAAAGTTTCCAGGATAAGGTAAATGCATTTGTGAAATCGAAATGGAATAACCCTGCTGAACCAGCTTCTCAATTGAGGCTCGATGTAGAAAAATTGGCTGATATCCACCTGTATTCTACCGTTTCCAACCAGATGGAAGCCTCTGGTAATTATAAGTATATCTACATTCTTTCAGGTATAGCTGTGTTGATTCTAATGATAGCATGTATCAATTTTGTAAACCTGGTTACGGCCAGGGCAGCAATCCGTGCACGTGAAGTAGGCGTGCGCAAAGTGATAGGAGCGATCAGGTCACAGTTGTTCATGCAACATCTTTTTGAAAGTGCTCTGATAACGGTGACTTCTACCATACTGGCATTGATATTCACATTACTTTGTTTGCCTGAACTGAGCATGCTTACAGGTAGTAGCCTGAACCTGTCAGTCTGGCCGGATTTTAGTTTTCAAATTGGTTTGCTAGTGCTTGTGATAATCATTACGCTTGTTTCAGGAATGTATCCTGCAGCTGTTTTGTCCGGTTTCGAACCTGTGAAGGTGCTGAAAGGAAATGCATTTTCCGGATCTGAGCGAGGTGGCTTGCGCAACACGCTTGTGGTGTTTCAATTTTCAATCTCTGTGCTGTTCATTATCGCAACGCTTATTGCAAACCAACAGCTGAATTTTATTCAAAACAGGAACTTGGGTCTGAACCCCGATCAGATACTGGTACTGGACATGAGCGCGGGTATTCCTGCGAACAAGCTGGCATCTATTAAAAATGATTTAATGGGGCAGTCCGGTGTGAAATCTGTTAGCGCATCTTACAGCTCACCACTGGATATTCAGGGAGGATATTCGATCACCGCACAAGACAAACCGAAGGAGTTTTATATTGATATTACAGCCATCCCGGTGGAGAAGGATTTTGTGCAAACGATGGGGATGAAGCTTTTATTGGGCGAAACTTTCAGCAATACCGACATTACACAAGCCACTCAGGAAAGTGAAAATGAGCGGAGATTTGCGTTTTTGTTAAACGAATCTGCTGTAAAGGCACTCGGCTGGACCCCTTCGCAGGCGCTGGGAAAGGAAGTAAATATGAATGGCAGGCAGGGTAGGGTGAAAGGTGTTCTGAAAGATTTCCATTTTCGATCCATGCACGAGAAAATTACGCCCATCGCTGTCATCCCTGAATACGATTATTTCGGAAAATTGTTGGTAAAGACAAGCGGAGCTGATGCAACACATGCAATTAATATCCTTTCAGCAAGCTGGAAGAAAAATTTTCCCCTACGCCCTTTTGAATACCATTTTCTTGATCAGGAGTTTGAAGATATGTATCAGGCTGAGAAGAGAATAACGCATATCCTGCGTATATTCTCGACGATAACCATCCTGATTTCCTGCCTTGGGTTGTTTGCGCTAATATCTTTCATATCTCAGCAACGCACCAAGGAAATAGGAGTTAGAAAAGTACTTGGAGCTTCGGTTTCCAGTATTGTCTTTCTACTTTCGAAAGATTTTATCAGGTTGATTATCATTGCCGTACTGATCGCGTCTCCAGTTGCCTGGTATTTCATGAATCAATGGCTGAATGACTTCGCTTATCACGTGGAAATCGGCCCGTGGATTTTTATGCTGGCATTGTTCATTGCGGTAGCCATTACATTTGCGACAATTAGTTTTCAGAGCATCAAAGCCGCACTTATGGATCCTGTGAAGTCGTTAAAAGTGGAATGAACAGTGTAAGCAACCATCCGTTTTTTTCTATTGCGGAATAAGCAATCAAACGGAAAAGTTCAGGATGTATACCATACAAGCCTGGACTTTTTTATTTCCCAATTTCTCCCAGATGAGTAAATTTAAAGCCATTATTTAACTTCAGGCCATATCCCATCATTCTGTCCATGGCTGAGTGAGCGTATAGGATAATACCGGCAAGAAGCAGGCCATCATTGGTAAGCAGATGGCCTGAGATACCAATGGCAGTTGCCAGTGCCTTGTGATGAAATAAATTATAGGTACGTGCTCCTGTTTTATTGCCAAAGGTGTATCCGATTATGCTGAGGTCGGGCAGGAGTAGCAAAGCGGGGAAAACCCACCAGACAAATGGTAACTGGTTGAACAATATAATAGCGATCACAAATTGAGCAACTTCTTCAACTTTTATCAGCGTTTTCATGATTGAAATAATTAATGATGCTGCAAAGGTCGGAGGCTAGCTGATGTAAAATAGTTAACAAAAGATAAGAAATCAGGATGTGATAATGCGTCGTCGGATGCGACTCAGAGACACAGGAGTAATGCCAAGATACGACGCTATGTATTGCTGAGGAATCCGTTCGAGGATTTTACGCTTGATAGCGGTGTTAATAAATTTGAGATAACGTTCTTCCGGAGTGAGTGTCAGAAGCTCAGCCAAACGAATATCCAGGCCGATGAACAGATACTCAGCAAGTTTGCGTCCAAAAACCTGATATATCGGGTATTTCTCATACAGTTCTGTTAATGATTCGTATTTGAAACAAATCAATTCACAATCTTCCAAGGCTTGCACGGACATGGTACTGCCAGTATTTGTTATACACCCCATATAATCCCCAACCAGGTTATTCTCAAAGAAGAAGTAGGTAGTTTTCTCTTCGCCATCGTTGTCGTAGAACAATCTGCATGAGCCAGTGATCATAAAGTAGAGTTCCCTGGATTGCTGCCCCTGCGTAATCAGGTAGTGTTTTTTTGGAATTGACCTTACAGACATGGTCTCTGCAAAGGCTTGCCATTCCTGATCGTTCAGATCAACAAAACGGCTTAAATACGTACGAAATTGATTGGTCATAAGGTGTAATATACAGACAAATAGATACAGGTAATCACGGATTTTGTATGGATTGGGAGTTTTTGCTACGCGAAAGTTTCTGATGATAGGGTGTACACGTCATTTTAATATTATTACACCACGATTGCCCCTATACAGAGCAACACTCTTAATTATAGCAAAAGTTCTTTTCCTTTTTCAAGCTTGCCTGTTTTGGGTTAATCACCGTTTTATGCCATACATTAATCCACGCATGGCACCTGGAATTCAGTTCGTAAAATCATAAACTTAAGTCACTATGGAGCCATGTACAATAACAATATGTTAATGATTTATAGAATAGAATTTTTGCTATTTGCTAGCTATAAATTATTATTATTTCTATTAAGTATCTCTATATTTATCTGTCTGTATAATTTTTATTTGTAGTATTTTTTTTAAATTATTAATATTTTTTGTGTTGATATATTTTTATTCTTTTTGAAATTTAATTTATATTAATTATTTTAAGTTATATACTATTATTTTCATTGATTATCGAGATTAAATAGTTTTACTATATTGCAAATATAATCTTTTATTTTCACTAAAATCACACACACTTTATATGAGGGATTTACTACGCATTTTACTTTTCGCTGCACTGTTTGTTTTATTTGTAAATTATTCGTATTCACAAACAGTTGTTTATGTGCCAGGCAATTCATCAACTTTGCCAAATTATCCAACGGTGGATTTGGCTCTCACTAATTCTTCGAATGATCTTAGAATTGTTCTGACTTCGCCAGTTACTACTCCCGCAAATGGTTTCACATTTCCATCCGGCCATCCTGACAGAACGGTTGAGTTTTATGGTTCAGATACGCTTACGGCCATTATTGACGGTTCTGGCCTGAATGGAGCTAGTTCAATGATGGGAACAGGAGGACCAGCTTCAGTTTATAATATGAACAGTAGATTAGGATCTATCAAATTTACAAACATAAAAATTATCAATGCTCATACCAATGGTAATGGTTCGGTTTTGAATACGAATACTCCGGTGGTCGTCATGGCAATTAATTCTGTTTTTGATAACAATCGTGCTGGCGTGGATGGTGGAATGTTTTACATCAGACATGATACAAACAAATTAAATCCTATTATTTTTAATAACTGCTATTTGAGAAATAATACCGCTGCGAGAGGAGGAATTGGGTTTTTTCAAATTAGAGGGGTTAGGGTGGATATTGAATTTAACAATTGCGTTATAAATAATAATAGTGCAAATGGTGTGTATGGCGATGATGCTTATGGGGGAGGTTTAATTAGTGTATTTCCCGGGAACTCGATGCACGGTTCCAACATCTTAATCAATAGTTCTACGATGTTTAATAATAGTAGCTTATCTGATGGTGGTCTATTTTATATTGCGAATCAGGTCGACAATGCGGATAAAAATATAATTAAGATTTTGGGGAGTCGGATAGCAGGAAATAAAAGCAGAGTAAATGGAGGGGGCTTTTATACAGGCAGGGGGAACTATGATATTCTGGTTCAGAACAGCAATCTGGATGATAATATCTCTGAAACAGGAAGTGGGGGTGTTTTTTATATTCATAGATTCACAGCCGCTAATTCGTCTTTTTTAGTTGATGGTTCATCATTTTTGCGAAACAAAGCAAATCTCCATGGAAGTGTTCTTTACACGGGTGAACTTCATAACGGCTCTACTTTTGGTATACGCAATCACGCTGTTTTCAATAGAAATGTTGCCACAACCGGTTCAGGTGGCGTTTTTAACATCACCTCGGTTGGCGATCAGGTCACTTTCGATTGGTCGGATTTTATCATGAACAATAATGCTGCGGGAGAAGATGGGGGTGTATTATACAATGGAGGGTCTGGTGTTAATTTTACATTTCTGAGCTCTAATGGTACTTTGCAGAGCAACCTTGCAGGTATTGACGAGGTCTTTGAACCAAATAACAGCTATCCTAAAGGAAATGGAGGAGTTATGTACGTGGGTATGATAGGTGTAAATGCGTCATTTACATTTGACAACCTTGCTTTAACTTCTAATGAAGCACAGACCGGCGGTGGCGGAGTATTCTATACTGATGAAGTTGCGAATTCTTTTAAATTCAATATGACCAGACTAACGGTAAAAAATAACTGGTCAGGCGAACATGGCGGAGCTCTGAATCTGGGAGAGGTAATTGGAGCCTTGTCAAACTTTACTATCAAAACTTCAGTCTTTGAGAATAACGAATCGCGCTCTCAATATGGAGGAGGAGCCATTATTGCCGCTAAAATGCTTCTTGGGGGAGGTGTTCAATTCAATTTTGAGGATCTGGAATTCAGAGATAATAGAGCAGAACAAAGAGGTGGGGCGATTTGTCTTGCAGGTTATGACGATACAAATTATTTTGAATGCAGAATGAAAAGGGTAAAGTTTTATGATAATATCGCAGTAATGAGTGGTGGTGCTCTCTATTTTACCAACGGGATGATTGACATGTCTGAGGGTATGTTTGAAAATAATCGGGTTGAGTCATCTGCTTCTGATGGTTTGGGAGGTGGCATTTATTTTGATTATACATCGGCTACTATTACAAACAGTTCTTTTATAAACAATTATGCAGATAATGGGGGTGCAATAATGCACCAGCGATCCAGACTTGCCTCTACCCGCAATACGGTTTTCGTAAACAATGAATCATCTATCTCAGGAATTGGTGGAGCTACTTATCATTCAGCGAACTCCTATTCGACAGAATACTTCAATTGTTTATTTGCAGGAAATACGGCTGGAATTTTTGCAGGAGCGATTTATCAGCGCGCCGCAGGAGGCATAGGGAATCAGCCTGTTCCTATAGTCAATTGTACATTTTATAACAATTTCACAACTAACAACAATAATTCACAAAGTAATATTAGTGCCGGGGCTGTTTTTTCGCATACGGCATCAAACGTTGCCAATTGTGTATTTTATAACAATAGCGGACCCTCAGTAAGTAATTTCAAAGACCTAAATATGTGGGTTCCTGCGTCTAGTACTATTACGACGAGCTCGATGCAACTGGCGAATGGAACAGCATACAATAATCCTGCTTTGGTAGGGGTAAATCTGTTTGGAAATACAAACCCAGGATTTATGAATGCGTCTAATGTTCTTGGTGCATCAGGAACCGGTAGAGGCACAGATGCCGGTCTGAGGCTTACGCATCCATCCATGGTCAATAACGGTACCAATAACGTTAATTCTACTGTAAGTGATTTATCAGGAGCCGGGAGATTTGAAGGGATAATAGATATGGGAGCCTATGAAAAGGTATTTGTATTACCAGTAACGCTTGTAAACTTTACAGTATCAGGAGAGAATGAAATCACCCATTTGGCTTGGTCAACGACTGTGGAGACAAATAGCTGCTGCTTTGAAATACAACACAGTCTCGATGGAAAGGTATGGAACACTATCGGTATGGTTAACGCACAGAACACTTCTGGCGGGCAACATGATTACAATTTTAAGTCTGATGTTGGCTTGCAGGGAAATTCATCTCATCGCGTGGAATATTACCGCTTAAAGATGTTGGATAACGACGGCACCTTTGCATACAGTGCTATCAGAAGTTTTCAGACAGCGTCTGAGTTAAATGTGAGTTTTTATCCCAACCCTGTAGCCGAGAGTTTAGTGTTCAAAGCCTTAGATATGTCCACTGTTGTGAATGTAGAACTTATTAATATGTCAGGGGTAACTGTGCTTCGATCTTTGCCGCCCTACCTAAATAACAGCATAAATGTCAAAGCTATAATCCCAGGCATTTATATCGTCAAGCTTGAACAGGGTAATGGGCGTATAATTACGGGACGAATATTGGTTGCAAAATAGATTTCAGAAGGGTATTCTAGTAATCCGCTGTATCCGAGTGTAAACACTCAGTTACAGCGGATTACTTGTTTTTAATATGCATGCCTGTGAGCTATCCATTTTATAAATATGCTTCTGCCTATATACCATGAAATTCGTCAAACGACATAGCTATGTGTTGTCTGGCTTTTCCTGATTTTGTAGTTATCTCACACATCGCCGTCTTCGACATTCTCATCCATTTGCTTATTATACGCTGCAACTTTATACTCACATTACGTTCAATCCATTCTTAACTACATACAATAAATAGAAAAAATTTTATTGTAAACTGTATATAATCATCATTGTTGATAAAATATTTATATTGGCACAATTATTTTGTAGAATTATGTTTACTGAAATAGTTGTATTTAATGGTATACGAAAGTAGTAGTACTTATATATGTGTTAGTATGTGTACACTTGCAAGTGTAATTAATGTCTGAAACCGAATTGCCATCATGATTTGATAGACGCATTGGTTTCGAATCTGTAAGCCGAAATAGTAGGGATTCATAGTGGTAACATTCTCCGATTTTTCAGCTGATAGGTAAGTGCGCTTTCTACTGTCATCCATATTGAACCAAGCCAACTGTCTAATTAGTCGCAAGCTTTATATAGAAGATTAAGCTATTTTATTACACTCAACTCAATGAATTATTATGAAAACTTCACTACTAAAAAGTCTTTATCTCATAGCAATCTGCTGGGTTATATTTCATGATACTTATTCGCAAACAATTGTATACGTCCCAGGAAGCACATCATCTTCTCCGAATTATGCAACTGTTGATCTGGCATTGACTAATGCCTCTAATGATCTGCGAATTGTCTTAACTTCACCAGTAAACGTACCATCCAACGGTTTCACGTTTCCTTCAGGCCATCCTAATCGTATCGTTGAGTTTTATGGATCGGATACGCTAACCGCTATCATCAATGGAGCATCTTTGAGTGGAGCAAGCTCATTGATGGGAAATGGGAGCCCAGCGACAGTTTACAATATGAATGACCGACTTGGCAGTCTCAAATTTACTAATGTGAAGGTGATTAACGCACGTACAACAGGTAATGGATCCATTTTGAATACCAATTCGCCAGTAACAGTAACTGTTGAAAATTCAGTTTTTGATAACAATGGTGCTGGTGTTGACGGCGGAATATTTTATATCAGGCATGATACAAGTACTCCCAATCCTATTGTCTTTCGGAATTCAAAACTTCGAAATAATACAGCAGCAAGGGGAGGATTAGCCTATTTTCAGAATAGAGGTGTGAGTGTTACTCTAGAATTTGATGGTTGTGATTTAAATAACAATAGTGCAACAGGTACATCAGCAGAGGCGTCTTATGGAGGTGGCTTAATAAGCTTCGCGCCGCTCACTTCCACCTTTGGAAGTAGCGTCTTAATTAATAGCTGTAGTATAGTAGATAATAGTAGCCTTTCGGATGGCGGATTATTCTATGTAACCAATCAACTTGATGGCGGAGTATCTAAAAATACCATAACCATTACACAGAGTAATATCTCACGTAATAGATGCAGAAATAATGGGGGAGCATTTTACTATGGGAGAGGATACCATGACGTCACAATTAGATCAAGTACTTTTGAAAACAATAGGGCTGAAGTTGATAATGGAGCAGTATTTTATATGCATAGATTTACAGGCGAGAACTCATCCTTCGTTGTTGACCAGTCCACATTCACAGAAAATGTAGCGGGTCTTGGTGGAAGTATATTATATACAGGTGAGCTCAATAACGGTTCTGTTTTTAGGGTTCAAAATAATTCTACATTCACAGACAATGTTTCTACTGGTGGGTCGGGAGGCGTATTTACAATATTAACGGTGGGAAATAACGTTACATTTGATTGGTCAAACTTAACAGCTAACCGTAATATAGCTGGAGAAGACGGCGGAGTGTTATTTAATGGAGGTTCTGGTAGTAACTTCACATTTTTAAATTCGAACTGCATTTTCCAAAATAATAAAGCGGGTACTGATGAAATTTTCGACCCGGCAAATGGAAATCCAAAAGGTAATGGTGGCGTTATGTACGTAGGATTAATTGGCAATGATGCCAGATTTAACTTTAATAATTTAAATTTTACAGCCAATGAAGCCCAGACCGGCGGCGGCGGCGTGTTTTACACGGATGAAGTTGGTCGGGGATGGAATTTTTTAATGACTGGCTTGACAATTAATGATAACTGGGCTGGAAGACATGGTGGAGCGCTCAATCTAGGTGAAGGAATAGGAGCACTTGCAAATTTTACTATTCAGAATTCCAGTTTTCAGAATAATGATTCCAGATCAGAGTATGGTGGAGGAGCCATCATTGCAGCTCGAATGCTGGCTGGTGGTGGCACACAATTTAATTTTCAGGATCTTTCTTTCACGGGAAATCGTGCGGTCGAGAGAGGTGGCGCTATTTGCTTAGCAGGGTTCGATAATACTAGCAATTTCAGTTGTACCATTAATAGGGTAAATTTTAATGATAATTTATCATCCTTAGGTGGTGGTGCAATGCATATCACAAACGGTGTAATAGATATTGCTGAGACTATGGTCGCCGGTAACAAGGTAGTCAGTAATGGTATAGAAGGAATAGGAGGAGGGATTTACTTTGACTATGCAGATGTCACAATCACTAACAGTACGTTTGTAAGCAATGAGGCAGACAACGGTGGAGCAATCTATCATCAGCGATCTAAAAGAGCTTCTACCAGAAATTCAGTATTTGTAAATAACACTGCATCCTTAAATGCAGGAGCTAATTATCATTCTTTAGATTCTTTTGTTACAGAATATTACAACTGCGTGTTCGCTGGAAATCAGGCAGGAATTTTTGCAGGAGCACTTTATCAGCGTGCATCAGGTGGGGTAGGTACATCACCTGTACCGATAGTTAACTGTACCTTTTACAATAATTCCACAAGCAATAATGGTGATGAGCAAAGCAATATCAGCGCAGGAGCATTGTTCTCGCATACTGCATCTAATGTGGCCAACTGTGTTTTTTATAATAACACCAGTCCGGCTGTAAGTCGTTTTAGTGATGTTAATTTTTGGGTGCCTGCAACAAGTATCATTACCACGAGTTCTATGCAACTTGGCAATGTCGCAGCGTACAGTAATCCTGCGCTGGTAGGTACTAGCTTGTTTGGCAACACCAACCCTGGTTTTGTAAATGTATCGAATATACTTGGAGCGTCCGGAACAGGTAGAGGCACGGATGCTGGACTACGTCTTGTTAATACATCTATGGTGGACCGGGGAACAAATATAATTAATCCATTATTGGTTGATTTGACAGGAGCAGTTAGAATTCAGGTGACCATAGATATGGGCGCATATGAAACTGTCACTGCGTTGCCAGTAAGGCTTATAAGTTTTAATGTAACCAAAGAAGGACTAACAAATAATCTGGTTTGGTCTACTACAGTTGAAGAGAACAGCTGCTGCTTCGAAATACAACACAGCTCAAACACTACTAAGTGGAATACAATTGGAAAAGTAAACGCTTTGAACAATCATATAGGCAAATACGACTATAGTTTTAAACATGGTGGACAAGCCACGGGAACTTCTTCTCACAAGATGGATTATTACCGGCTTAAAATGATTGACAACGACGATACATTTACCTATAGCCTTATTAAAAGTATAGAATCCTCAGGTGAACTGAACATCAGTTTTTATCCAAATCCTGTCATTGAGAAATTTACTATTGAGTCTCTGGATATGTCATTACTGGTAAATCTGGACATCATAAATGCTTCCGGGCTGACTGTTCAACGTATCTTACCACCGTATACATCTAATAGTATAAATGTTTCCGGATTAAATCCGGGTGCATATATTGTGAAAATGAAGCAGGAAAACGGCCAAATTGTTACCGGCAGAATACTGATTGCAAAATAGAATCGGCCTTCAAAGAAAATGAGATCACCAACCAGGGCGATCTCATTTTCTTATGTATAAGTCAGCTTTCACTCAGCTAATCCAGCCTCGGAAAGTAGTAGCAACAGTGCATTTTGAATCGCAAGATGCCCTTTATCATTGAGCCACCACTCGTCCAACGCGTGAGCATTACCGCCCACTCCGCCGCCGCCGATAGTTACGCATGGAATCCCCAGCGACAGAGGAGTATTGGCATTGGTAGAGCTGATGCCCAGCATCGGCACAGACCCGAAATAGTCGGCTACTGCTGCAGCTCTTTGTACAAGGGGTGCCGTCTCAGTCAGAAATCCAGTAGGCCGGTCTCCGACATTTTTAACATCTACGGTCAGGTCTTCACCCATTCTTTTGATTGCATTTTCTTCTGCTAGGCCACGTGTGATGGCAGTTTGCAAAAGCTGATTGATCTGTTTTAATTTTTCAGGACTTTCTGAACGCATATCCACTTCCATCCACGATTCAAAAGGAATTGCATTCACGGATGTTCCGCCACCGATTACGCCAATGTTATAAGTCGTTTTCTGACCCGTTTTAGTGAATTTATCTGCGTCTATTGTAAAGTAGTGAATGGCTCTTGCCAGTGCATTGTGCGGATTCACCAATCCGAATGCGCCATAGGAATGCCCTCCCGGCCCTTTAAATGTCACCTTGTAACGAAGTGATCCCACCCCTCCGTTCACTATCCTTCCTACACCTCCGCCATCTACAGCGATATGAGAATCTATTTTCAGCCCATCTTTACTGTAAAGTTGCTTTACACCACGCAAATCGCCAAGGCCTTCTTCTCCTACTGTACCGATTACGTATACATCAGCTTCAGTTCGGATTTTATTTTGATTCAGCGCTTTTAATACCGTGAGTACAATGGCCAGGCCGCGCGTATCATCGCCAATGCCAGGTGCTTTGAGTGTGTCGCCTGCAAATCTCACTTTCACATCCGTGCCTTCAGGAAATACCGTATCCAAATGTGCATCAATGACCACTTTCTTGTTTCCTGATTTGCCTTTACGAAGCGCAATAACATTCCCTACCGGATCGGTCCACAGTGAGTCGACACCGATCTGCATGAGCATTTTGGCATATTGTTTTCCTCGTACTCCTTCTGCAAACGGAGGAGCCGGAATTTCGGTGAGCAGTATATGGTCTTTCCGGGTTTCGGGCTCCAGATCAAGGATGGTTTGCAGGGCCGCCTTTACCTTTGGTTTAGAACCCAAAGCGGCGATTTCTTCGACGAATTCTTTTTTCAGACCTACCCGCTGAGATTTAGGTTTCTGTGAGAAAACGGCGGTGGACGCTACACAAAAGCAAACGATAAGTATTGTCTTTTTCATTTTGGAATAACAGTTAGGTAATTTCAAAGTGCATGAAATATGTGCAGACTTCAATCAAATGAAATATTGAATTAAATCCAAATAATGCAATTTGATTCCAGTAAATACTTGCTTTCGCAATACACTGAGCTGCATTTAGCGTAATTGCATAGGTACTATTTGGTTGATCGCTCCGGATACCTGGTTCGTATTGTTTGCACATATCGCCTTAGATCGGCATATTACAGAACCAACTTATGAACTATGGATTTACTGACTTATTTCAAGCTGATCACTACCATCTCTGCCCATGCAGAAGAGGGCATTATTACAGGTTTCAAACATCTGCAGCATCCGCGTAAGCACCATCTTTGCAAACAAGGACAGATTGTCAATCAGCTGTATTATATACATAATGGGTTGGTGCGTATGTATTACATCAATAAGCAGGGCAAGGATGTTACCTACGGTTTTTATACAGAACAGCAGTTTGTGACTGTTCCGGATAGCTTCTTCGGTCATTCGGCGAGTCGTTATTATCTGGAACTGCTTGAAGACTGTGAGCTGTATGCTGTGAGCTACCAGGAAATGGCAAAACTCAGAGAGAAGTATCCGGAAGTGCAATTGATTGAAAATCATGTACTAAGGCAGCTCTTGCTGAAAGTTTCTGATAGAATTGTTGCGTTGCAGTTCCTTAGCGCGGAAGAACGTTATATCAAACTAGAAGAATCTCAGCCTTCTATATTACAAAGGGCTCCGCTTGGAACTGTTGCCTCTTATCTGGGCATTACACAGGAAACACTCAGCCGGATAAGAGCGCGCCGGTTGTCTTAGTACAATAACAGCTGGCTTTGCTTAAATTTCATAATTTTTGATTCTATTCCAGCATGTGCTGCCTTTGCACCTGTCCGGTGTTTTTTGATCTATGTCAAAAGAACTCATGGTAGGTATGGGGAAATTTGTATCATAAAAAAATGCAAATCGAACCATTATGAAAAGGATACTAAAATTGGGGTTAGGTTTTGTAGCGATACTCGGAACTACAAACGCATTTGCGCAAAATGCGCCCGGCCTGGATGAGCTGATCTCTGCTGCACTTCGGAAAGACCATAGTCTGGCTATGAAGCAACTCGACATCGACCTTGTGCATATAGACCAACGTAAACTATCAGAAACATATCTGCCACATGTAGATTTGTCTGGTAAATATGCTTTTCTGGCTTCAGGGATAAACCTGAACGCACCTGCGAATTCCGTTCCTGAACTGGGTATTGCCTTGCCGGCCATGGATGAATCATTTACGAATAGGGCCAACCTGATTACAGGTGGTCTCAAAGCTGAAATGATCCTATACTCCGGTGGAAAAGTGCCTGCGCTTAAAAAAGCTTTGAATGAGAAACAGAAAGCGCAGACGGTTTTACTCGAGACCGACCAACAGCAGATTATTGCCGATGTTAGTACTGCTTATGACCAGCTGGCATTACTCAAACAAGTGAAAGTCGTGTTGGCCGAAAGTGGTAAAAGACTTGATGTGAATGCGGGTATTGCTGACAAAGCTTTCGAGTACGGGCTGATTACCAAATTTGAACACCAGAAAATGGATGTGAGCAGAGCGCAGCTGGAGGCGAAACGTCAGCAATATGAGGGAAAGCGCACCCTGCTTATTCATGTGCTACATAAGTATACAGGGATAGAAACCGAAAGACTTGAATTGATAGACCATGATTTGAACGCTTTTTATCAAAACCAACCTGAAGCTTCCATACAAGGTCGGGCTGAACTGACAGCATTCGACGCCGGTATTTTAGCTCAGCAATATAAAATTGAAGCCGCCAAGAGTTGGTGGAAGCCTAAAGTAGCGGCATCTACATCACTAGGTTATCTGAACTTATATGATATTAATTTAAAAGCCAAAGAACCCTTCCCGACCGGAAATACGATGGCCTTAAAAACGAACAAACTCGAGCTGCTGCCCAACTTTAATGTGGGGGTTGGATTTAAGTGGGATTTGTTCGATGGAAATAAAGGAAAAAGAGAAGTGCAGCAATCCAGGATTGAATTACAGAAAGTGCGACTGGAAAAAGAAGAGGTGGTCGAAAAACTAGAGCTGAATCTGATCCGACAAAAAACGGAACTGGGACAGGCCATGGCAGAAATGACTGCCAGAGAGAAACAAAAACAAGTTGCTTTTGATGCACTTACGCAGGCTTCTAAAGAGTTTAAGACAGGTTTAATCAAAACGTCGGATCTCATTGGCGCTGAGACTGATTACCAGAATGCTGCTATGGATTATCTGCAGGCGGTATTTAACCAGAGACGTGCAGGTATTGAGCTATTGAAAGCGACAGGTAGTTTGACAACAGAAGCTGTACAATAAAATATCAACAGAAAAATTAGAAAACATGAATACGAAATCAATTTTGCCATATACACTTATAGTGAGTTTGTTACTTGCCGGCGAGGGTTGTTCAGAAAAAGCACAGAAACCTATGGAAGGTAAAATTAAAAGGGAAACATTGGCTTTTTCGCCAAAGGTCACAGGCCGCATACTGAGAATTGATGTGCAGGAAGGTGATCTGGTTCAAAAAGGTGATACGCTGGCTATGCTGGATGTGCCTGAGGTGAATGCCAAACTGGCTCAGGCTAAGGGCGCTGTAAAAGCAACCGGAGCGCAGCGCTCACTCGCTCGCAACGGAGCTACAGATTATCAAATCAAACAGTTACGGGCAAAGCAGGCAGGTATTAAAGAGCAATACCATTTTGCTGAAAAGTCATTTTCAAGAGCTAAAGCAATGTTTGCCGACAGCATGCTGACGCCACAGGCTTATGATGAAATGGTGGCGAAGTTTCAGGGAGCACGTGCTCAGTTGGACGCAGTGGATGCCGAAGTGGCAGAAGCGCTCAGAGGTGTGAGAATGGAAACACAAACCGCATCACAAGGACAAGCGGATCAGGCTCTGGGCATATTACAGGAGGTAGAAGTGGCTTATTCAGAACGATATATTATCGCTTCTAATGCCATGCAGATCGAAACCATCACACTGCGCCAGGGAGAGTTAGCAACAGCCGGATATCCTGTTTTCAGTGGTTATTTACCTGGTACCACTTATTTCCGATTCACCGTTCCTGAAAGCCGAATTGCAGCATACAAAAAAGGAGAGGAACTGACAGTGCATATTCCTTACACAAAAGGTGAGCTGAAAGCTACTATTCAGAATATCAAACAGCTCAACCGCTATGCAGATGTTACAAGTGCGTATCCGGACTATCAAATCGAAGACGCTGTTTATGAGTTGAAAGTCGAGCCTCAAGACGTGCATCAGGCGGAGCAGCTGCTGGCCAATGCAACAGTGATTTTGTAATCTAACATCTTGATGACTTATAGTATGAAAACTATCAAAGAATTAGTGCAAAGGGAGTTCAGGTTGTTTTTTGCCAACCGTACATTGCTTTCCGTCATGATTTTTGCGCCCATTATATATGCCGTCCTGATCGGATTTGTATACAAGGAGGGGAAGGTGACAGACCTACCGGTGATTGTTGTTGATCAGGATAATTCCCCGTTGAGCAACAAACTGATAGATATGATTGAAGATAGTGAAAGGCTGCATATCCGGCAGATCAAAAAAGAAAATACAGGTACGCAGGAAGATGTATTGAATTCACAGGCTGTACTTGTCATCACTATTCCTGAACGCTTCGAAGCAGATGTATTGCAAAAGCGCTACCCGGAAGTAAACACCTTCATCAATACAGCGAACCTGCTTACCGCTAATATGGCATCACAGGGTATTCAATCGGTGCTGGGCACTTTCAGCGCAGGAATTGAAATTCAGGGATTAATGAAAAAAGGAGTTCCCCAAGCTGCAACTCAGTACGAGCCTTTTAAGTCGAATTACATCAGACTTTTTAATCCTACCGGAAACTACTTCACCTTTATGTGGCCGGCTGTACTGGCAGTGGTCTTGCAACAGGTATTGTTACTGGCATTTGCTGTAAGTTTTGCGTCTGAATTGCAGAACCATACTTTTCAAACCGAAGTGATGGGTTACACACACAATGCTGCACTGGCTATTTTTGTGAAAGCATTGCCGATTTGGTTGCTTACAATAGGAGTGCTGGGATTCTACTATTTGATGCATGGTGTTTTTCATGCACCTATGCCGTCATCGCTGCAGCCTTTTGTGATTACAACATCCATGTTTGTACTCGCGGTGACATGTATAGGGATACTGTTCAGTATTGTCATTCCTGATGCGCTGAAAGCAACGCAGGTGCTAATGATGTTTTCCACACCGGCTTTTCTGATAGGTGGTTTTAGCTGGCCATTGTCCTCCATGCCGGAAGGCGTTCAGTTCATCGCCAATCTGATTCCGCTAACTCCGTTTTTAAACGCACACAAAATTTTACTGATAGAACAAGGTAGCTTGCAAAATGTGCTGCCATTTATCAAACACCTCGGAATTCAGATCGCAGCCTATGGCACGTTAGCTGTAATAGCATTGCAATATAAGATCAAGGTATGGGATAGAGCGGCGACAGAAGTGGTTGTTGTCAAGGGGTAAGGGGGTTGGGGTAAGGGTTTAAGCCGAGGGCCGGCTAAACGATATGATTATTGATTTTATAATGAGTAGGACTAAGTCCGGTAACGTTTTTAAAAATGCGGGAAAAATAGGATAGACTTTCAAAACCGGTTTCAGAAGCAATTTCAGAGAGTGGAAGAGATGTGGTAGCAATTAAAAACTGCGCTCTCTCCACTCTCTTTTTTTGCAGATAAGTAAGCGGTCTTTCAGAAGTGTAGCGTTGAAAGATTCTCGAAAAATAATTCGGATGCTGACTGGCTCGTTCTGCCAGATGCTCAACTGTAATATTTGCCTGCAGGTTAGTCTGCATGAAATGAATAGCTTCAAGTACCTTAGAGGGGATTTTAGAATCTTTGTTATCACGAAAACTATTCCTGTTTAAGAACCTCGACATCAGTTGCAGAATCAACCCTTGTGTTTCCATGTAATCTGCGAATGGTATAAGGTTATTTCTCTGGCGAAATCCTGCCAGCGTGGGCTGTTTATCGTATAGCTTTGGATTGTCAACTTTGCCCAGGCCGCGTCCGGGATTCAATGTCAGAATTCTTTTAAATAGCGTCAAATCCTGTTCTGTAGAGACAATCTTATGAATTTTCCGATTCGCAGCAAAGAGCGAATTGCCGTCTGAACTCTCTTCGAGTACGTGAATATAGTATTGACTCAAAAAGTCGCTGCAGTGATGGTTGCAAATGGTAAAGCTGGGAACCAGATATAAAAATCCTCTTTCCAATATCAGATCGTTACTACTGTCTCCTAATGACCCGGCTCCGTCGTCTATGAGGTAAATCCTGTAAAATGGGCTGATTACATTGTGGTAATTCCAATTTTTGTTCAACCTGATATGATCGGCATTCAAAAGCGAAAAGTTGCCCTTAAAGTCATTATTCTGCATAATATAGCTCTTGGGATTATTTCTGATTCATCCTATATTTTTGAAAAAGTCTGTTTTGTTCAAATGTAGGATAATTTTGTACAATTACTGCAATTAATTATACTATACATTTGTCAGGTAAATTGATGATATGCATCTCTTACTTTGATCAAATTATACCTTAACCCGATATTATGAAACGTTTTTGCCTTGCTGTCGATCTGAAAGACGATCCTAAGCTGATAGAAGAATATGAAAAATGGCATAAGCCAGAGCATGCCCGTCCTGAAATCTCTAAAAGTATACTGGATGCAGGAGTAACCAGTATGGAGATTTTTCGCGTTGGAAACCGTCTTTTTATGATTATGGAAACTGAGGATGATTTCACATTTGAGAACAAATCAAAAATGGATCAGGAAAATGAAAAAGTGCAGGATTGGGAACAGTTTGTCTGGAAATTCCAGCAGCCACTACCCTGGGCTGCTCCCGGTGAAAAATGGATGCTGATGGACCAGATCTTCAAACTTACCAAATAATTCATTACCTCATTATTTAAACAAAATTCCATGGCTGATCGTAGTAAAACAAGACTGGCTGTCATATTGATAACTTCTTTGTTTTTTCTTTGGGGCTTTGCCCTCAATTTGAATCCGATACTCATTCCGCATTTAAAGAAAGCCTGTCAGCTAAGTGATTTTCAGTCAGCTCTTATAGACTCAGCATCCTATATAGCTTATTTTCTGATTGCACTGCCGGCAGGGCTTTTCATGAAACGATTCGGTTATAAGGCCGGGATTACTTTTGGGTTGCTGCTATTCGCATTCGGCACGTTCCTTTTTTATCCTGCTGCAGAAATGCGCCATTTTGGTTTTTTTCTGATCGCACTATTTATCATTGCCAGCGGACTTACTATGCTGGAAACCGCTGCAAATCCATATATCACCGTGTTAGGTGATCCGGATTCAGCAACACAGCGACTTAATTTTGCGCAGTCATTCAATGGTTTGGCTGCATTCCTGGCTCCGCTAATGGGTGGCACATTTATACTCTCAGGCAAAACACTGTCAGAACAGGAGCAGCAGAGCATGTCTGCGTCGGAGCTTAATAGTTATTTGGATATGGAAGCTGCTTCCGTACAGATGCCCTTCATCGTTATCGGTATTGTTGTTCTCATTGTTGCAATTCTGATCTGGAGAACCAGTCTTCCTGAAATACAGGATGATGCTGACGAGTCCGCGGAAGTGTCAGCATCGGTACTGGGAGAGAAGAACCTTATCCTCGGAGTGATTGCACAGTTTTTCTACGTTGGCGCTCAGGTTTGTATCAGTAGTTTCTTTATACGTTTTGCGGATCATGTAGCAGGGATTGAAGAGAAAACAGCCGCGTATTTGTTGTCAGGAGCATTTCTCAGTTTTATGATCGGCCGTTTTATTGGTACCTATCTGATGAGATTTGTGGCCCCTCCCAAGCTATTGGCGATATATAGTCTTATCAATGTTGTGCTATTGGCAGCAGCTGTAACCACAACCGGCATGCTTTCAGTGTATGCTTTGGTAGGCGTGCAGTTCTTTATGTCTATTATGTTCCCTACTATATTCGCTCTCAGCATCAGAGGTCTTGGATCCAAAACAAAAATGGGGTCTTCACTGGTCATCATGGCGATTGTGGGAGGTGCTATATTTCCGGTAATCATGGGGCAGGTTTCTGATGTGTCCACAATTCAGATTGCCTATATCGTACCTGCTGTATGCTTCCTGGTAGTCTTCTATTTCGCAATAAAAAATAATTCTATTAAAAATATAAAGCTCGGAGCATCACACTAGTTGACTGCTGTAAATTTATCTAACACCATTAAATTTATCCGTATGAATCTGAATTTGAAAGATAAGGTAATCATTGTAACAGGTGGAGCAAAAGGAATCGGAGAAGGTATTGTGCAGGTACTGGCAGCAGAAGGGGCTGTGCCGGTAATCGTCGGCAGAAATGCGGCAGACAATCAAAAGGTTGTTGATCAACTTGCATCCAAAGGTTTTAAATCTTTTCAGGTTGCTGCCGAACTTACCCGGCCAGAGGAATCCAAAAAAGCGGTAGATGCTGTACTTGCAACATTTGGCCGCATTGATGGATTGGTCAATAACGCAGGCGTCAATGACGGTGTCGGACTGGAAAATGGTAATTATGATGATTTTATAGCTTCTCTCCACAAGAATGTAGTTCACTATTATCTCATGGCCCAACATGCGCTGCCTGCATTGAAAGCTTCCAAAGGAGCGATTGTCAACATCAGCTCCAAAACTGCGGAGACAGGCCAGGGAGGCACTTCGGCTTACGCAGCGGCAAATGGCGGAAGGAATGCATTGACGCGCGAATGGGCTGTTGAGCTATTAAAATATGGAATTCGTGTAAACGCAGTAATTGTCGCTGAATGTTGGACGCCGCTTTATGAGCGCTGGATTGAAACATTGCCGAATCCAACAGAAAAGCTGGCAGGTATTACCGCCAATATACCGCTGGAAAACCGCATGACTACTGCTGAGGAAATCGCGAATATGACCGTTTTTCTTCTGTCGGAGCGCTCAAGCCATACGACAGGGCAATTAATATATGTCGATGGAGGATATGTACATCTTGACAGAGCTTTGGCCAATTCTTAAATCAATCTATACAGCAATTCAATTAAAATGATGAATACACTTGTTTGTACAACCCCTGGCCAATTGGATTACACACACCAGGAAATGCCTGAGAGCCGGTCAGGATATACAACCATCCGCATTCGGCGTATAGGGATTTGCGGAACAGATTTGCATGCTTATGAAGGTACGCAGCCTTTCTTTAACTATCCGAGAATCCTCGGACATGAACTTGCCGGGGAGATCGTCCGGACGGATGCAGAAGGTTTTCAGGTTGGAGAATATGTAACTTTTATTCCATATTTTAATTGTGGAAGCTGTGTAGCCTGCAGAAATGGGAAACCCAATTGTTGCACCAATATCAATGTTTTTGGTGTACATATAGATGGTGGTATGACGGAGTATGTTTCTATTCCTTCTTATGCACTTGTACATGGCAACGGTCTGAGCCTTGATGAGCTTGCCTTGGTGGAGCCACTGGCCATTGGTGCTCATGGTATTCGCCGGGCCGGCGTTACACCCAATGATACCGTGCTGGTGGTTGGCGCCGGGCCTATCGGGTTAGGAACCATGGAGTTTGCGCGAATTGCAGGAGCGTCGGTGATCGCTATGGATATCAACGAAGACCGGCTGAACTTCTGTCGTGAAAAATTAGATGTTTCTTATACGGTGAACGCTCTTGCAGATGATGTCCATCAGAAGTTGTCAGATTTTACAAATGGGGATATGCCTACCGTTGTCATAGATGCGACTGGAAATCAAAGAGCGATTAACAATGCCTTTCAATACCTTGCACATGGTGGAAGATATGTGCTTATCGGATTACAAAAAGGTGAAATCAGTTTTACACATCCCGAATTCCATAAGCGTGAAGCTACGTTGATGAGCAGCCGTAACGCTACCCGTGAAGATTTTGAGCATGTAATCGGCTGTATGAAATCGGGGTTCATCGATCCTACAACCTATATAACTCACCGGGTTGCATTCGATCAGCTGAAGAACACTTTTAAAAACTGGTTAAATCCGGAGTATGGAGTGATTAAAGCCATGGTTGAAGTACTTTAACGAAATTATGGGGGTAGACCTTTACATGGTTTACCACTGTGTGGAATGATTTTTGGATATCCTTGGAAAATCATTTTCTATGGATAATCATATTACAAAAATTCTTCGCTGGATATTGTTGCTAATCGCGCTTCCTGCTGGCCTGTATTTGGGAAAAACATTTCTGGCGCCACTTGCCATTGCTGCCGTTCTGGGTATGATGTTGATTCCGGTTATGGATTGGCTGATGAAAAAAGGGCTGGGCCGTGGCTGGGCAGTAGCAGGAAGCACCTTTCTACTTATACTTTTCTTTTTATTTCTGGGTGGTCTGATAGCTATTCAGGTTAAGATGATCGCTAAAGATTGGTCTGAAATTGAAAAAACGTCGGTTGCACTTTTGGAACAAGCGCAGTCTTTTATTGAAGACAAGGCAGGGGTGGATCCTGACCAGCAACTCGAACAGGCTAAGGGGATGCTGGCGAGCCTGGGTGAAGGCGGACCTGCTGCCCTTGGCACCATTGGAGGAGCTATCGCCAGCACCGTTCTGGTTATTGTATATGTAATTCTTATCTTGTCTCAACGGGAGCGTTTCAAAGAATTCATTCTGCTGAATGTGCAGGCGAGCGAACAAGTTCGGGTTCGGAAAGTACTGAAAGAGATTCGTAAAACCTCTGGTGGTTATTATTGGGGAATGTTCAAAGCCATGTTGATTCTCGTAGTGCTTTACGGCACAGGGTTTTTGATAGGGGGTATCAAATATGCCCCTTTACTTGCCTTGATTGCTGCCGTCTTTTCATTCATTCCATATCTTGGAAATTTAATTGGCGGCTGCCTGGCTGCTATGCTGGCTATGGTATCAGGTGGCTTTTCCGCAGTTCTGATTGTAGGTGGTGTTATGTTTGCGGCTCAAATGATCGACAATTACATCACGCAGCCGTATGTTGTGGGGAAAGAGGTTGATTTGAATCCATTTATGACTATAGCATCGGTCATCGGCTTCGGACTCCTCTGGGGTGTTGCAGGAGCCATTATTGCCATTCCTATTACTGGAATATTAAGAGTTAGCTTTCACCACTTCAAGGAAACCCGTTCGTTTGCTTTCTTAATGGGTAATGAAAAACCGGACTCTGCGCCGGAGGGAATCCGACAGCAGAGGGAAAAAATTAAAAGTGTTGAGTAAAATTGAAAATGTGGTTTCTATTTAGCCGATGCTATCATAGGGGTAAGTAAGTCAGATTCTTTCTTCAATTCGGAGACCAATTGTTCAATCCGTTCTTGATCAAACAAAGTCATGTATTCTAATTCCTGGGTGATGGCAGTTACCTTATTCATAAATGCCGATGCTGAAGCCCCTTTTAGTTTATGGGCTGCACTTTTGATGCCGGGAAGGTCGCTGTTATCATAATGTTTGTGAAGATCGGTAACACCCGCCTGAAGCGCTTCTTCTGTAAGAGTCAGGAATTCAGTAATGAATTCCTGATCATTCATATAAGTTCTTTTTAACAACTCAATATCGAAATGTTCCTGCTCATCGTCATGACTACCTATGGGCCTGACCTCTGAGCTGGTAACGGATTGGGTATGACGGTCAATGATGGTCCTGATAGAATCTTCGACAAATGGCTTGGCTACAAAGTCGTCCATTCCTGCATCTATACATTTGTCGCGCTCTCCCTTTACATTGCCTGCCGTGAGCGCTACAATAGGCACGTAGTTATGTTGTAGCAAATTGCGAATGGCAAAGGTTGCCTCATAACCATTCATTTCCGGCATTTGCACATCCATAAATATCAGGTCTGGCTTAACCCGTTTACAGTGTTCAACAGCTTCAAGACCATTAGCTGCTTCCAGAATAATCCCTGCTGGCACCACCTTCGAAATAATGGTTTTTGCCAGGAACATATTTACGGGATTATCTTCTGCAATGAGTATAGTCAGTACGTCCTGATTGATATCATCGGATTCTGAAATACTCACAAATTCTTCGTGGAATTCCTTTTGAGATAATCTGGACAGGCAAAGATAAATATCGTTGATTTTCAGGGGTTTCATTAGTCGATAGTTCACTTTTAACTCTTCACATCCCTTAATGACCGTGGCATCGTCTGCGGAACTGTTAAGTAACACCACCGGAATTCCTTCTGTTTTTTGAGAGAAAGTTTTTCTGATGTGACGAATGGTTTCCAGACCATCCATATAGGGCATATGGTAGTCGATCAAAATGGCATCATAGACAGTGTCAGACTCCAGTGCTTCCAAAGCATCGAATCCATTCGTTACCTGTTCGGACTTCACATTCATCAATTGAAGCATTCTCTCTACGATAAGCCTATTGTTCTGGTTGTCATCAACTATCAGAACATTCTTGATAGATTCGGCATTGTCCCAGATGATAGGCTCTCCGGGCTCAGACTGCATGGTCAGGTCAAAAAAGAAAGTGCTTCCAACACCATGAACGCTGTTGAGCTGCAGGTAGCTACCCATCATAGCCAGCAAGCTGTTAGAGATAGTCAGGCCCAGGCCGGTCCCTCCATACTTTTTGGTTGTGGAGTTATCTTCCTGAAGAAAAGCGTCAAATATTTTAGCTTGCTTTTCTTCACGGATACCAATGCCGGTGTCGCGTACAATGAAGCGGCAGGTGATCTCATTACTCTCAGCGGGACGATAATCCAGGATTTCAATCTTCAATTCAATTTCCCCGCTTTCGGTAAACTTTGCAGCATTGCTCAGCAGGTTGATCAGTACCTGTTTTAATCTGATTTCATCAATCCAAACAAAGCGAGGCAGATCCAACGGAATATTCAGCAACATTTCCAGACCCTTATTCTGGACCGGAAAGGAGATAATATCAGCAGATTGAGATGTAATTTCATAGATATCACCTTTATCAATCTCCAATTCCAGCTTACCGGCTTCTATCTTGGAGAAGTCGAGTATATCATTAATGATGCTCAAAAGGGCATTTGCCGACTGATTGACAATTGCAAGATACTGGTGCTGCGTATCGGTCATACTGGTTTTTAAAACCAGATCCGTGAATCCGATAATACCGTTCAGCGGCGTTCGGATCTCGTGGCTCATATTGGCCAGAAACTCCGACTTGGCAATACTTGCCTGCTCGGACTGGATTTTTGCTTGTTTCAGTTCGTGACGAACAAGTGTTGCTTCGGTAATATCTTCTGTGAACATCATAATACCGCCAACCGAGCCGTCGTATTGATACCAGGGGCGAACTTCCCATTTTAGATACTGATCGGCTTCCCAACCCGGAGGCCTCCATAGCTCCTCGTCACAAGATAGTGTTTCGCCCTTTAATGCACGCTGGTGATGCTCTTTCCAGGGGTCTTCAATATTGGGAAAAATATCATAATGTGTAATGCCAATAATGTTTTGCCCGGTTAACCGGTACTCTTCCATCCACTTTCTGCTCACTGCCATGTATCTGATATCCCTGTCAAACATAGCGACCGCTGCCGGTGCATGCTCGACAAATGCCAGCAATCGTGCCTTCTCATTGAAGAGCTCCTTTTCCGCTTTTTTCGTGGCAGTGAGATCTGTTGCTACACCCAGATACCCAATTATCTCATCATGGTGATTCCGGATTGTAGTATTTACCAGCGATACAGGTTTCAGTTCCCCGCTTTTGGTACGGTAGGTCCATTCCCGAACTTCCGCCTTATCAGTTTCTGCCTTATGTACCAATATTCTGAAACCTTCTATTGGATATCCGTATTCACGAGTAAGCTCGTCGGAACGTACTTGCAGCTCGGAAAGCAGGTGAAGCATGCCAGGCCGATTGATACCGATCATCTCTTCTGCCCGGTAGCCCAGAAGATTTTCGGCGCCTTTGTTAAATACAGTGATGACACCGTCCATATCGGTAGCGATAATACTGACTTCTGAAGCGGCATTCAATACATCGTCCAGCAGCTTTTTTGAATTGGCCGTCACGAGTTCGGCCCTTTTCTTTTCGTCAATATCCTGATACATCCCGTAAAGTTTCAAAGCTCCCCGTTTATCTGCTTCTGCATGACCAATCGTTCTGAGCCATTTACTTTCACCGGTAAACGTTGTAATTTCAAGTTCCAGGTCGTAACTCTTATATTCATCGATTGCAGACTGGACAGCTTCTGTAATTTTCATCCGGGTCTCCTCATGTTGATACAGACTTCTGATACTATCCACATTTGGCTTGTAGTCAGAATCAACTCCAAGAATTGATTTAGTGACTTCAGACCAGTGTACCTCCTGTGTGGCCATATCAACTTCCCAGCCACCCACTTTTGCCATCTGATTACTTTGCAACAACATGGTTTGTACCTTCTCCAATTTCTTGGCCAGCTTCTGACTTTCCGTTACGTCAATGGAGTTGCCAACAATATGCTGATATCCTTTTTCATTGGTAACCAGGATATTTTGGAAGTTCCATATTCTGTATGAACCGTCGCGGTGACGGGTAGTCATCAAGCCACTTGATATGCCATCTATTTGAATATCAGTCAAGTATTGTTTAAGTGTTGGGTGGTGCTTTTCAGGGATAATGTCAAACAAAGTCATTTCAAGTATATCTTGCTTGTCATAACCCAGCAGGCGGGCACCAGCGGTATTTACGGTCAGGAATTGTCCTGACAGGTCATGTGTGCACATGAAGCCCTGGGAGTTTTCAAAAAACGACCTAAAATTATCCTCGCTTGTTTTAAGCTTCTCTTCCTTGATCTTTTCTTCTGTTATATCACGGCCAATGCAAAACAAGTTTCCTGTTCCTTGCTCGGTTGTTGTTACCCATTGAATATATACATAGCCGCCATTCTGATGTCTTACTCGGTGGACTGACGTGCCGGAAGTTTCTTTGTTCATTAGGATTGAAAGATCCTCGTTGGTTTGGTTCCTGTCGTCAGGATGAACCATATCCTGAAAATGTGTATTCAGAATATAAGCTTCATCCCAGCCCAGCACATTGGCAAAGGCGGGATTCACTTTCTTGAAATAGCCGTCAGTTCCTGCTATACATATCAGGTCGTTGCTGAGGTTAAACAACCGGTCGAAATTACGTCGCTCATCTTTTTTACGTTGTTCAAGAATCAGGGACGTAGCCTGATCAGAAAGAAGCTTCAGAGCCTCGAGCTGATTGGTAGTCAGTTTCTTTTTCTCTGAACCTGATACACAAAATGCTCCCAAATGATAGCCGTTAGGGTCAATGATAGGGAAACCTGCGTAAAACCGTACAAACGGTTCACCAATAACAAACTTATTGCTGGCAAAACGCTCATCTTGTGTAGCGTCTTCAATTTGCATGAGCTCATCTGTCAGGATTGTATACTGGCAAAACGAATCTTCCTTTGGAAGCTCATCCATGTCCATTCCGTATTGTGAAATAAACCACTGGGTTTTGTCATCGATTAAAGATAACATCGATATAGGTGTATCACAAATGATGGATGCCAGCTGTGTCAAACGGTCAAATTCCCGTTCTTTAACAGTTGTAAGTCCCTTATATTCGCGAAGCACCTGAAGCCTTTTGGCTTCATGATCAGGAAGAGGAAAGTTCATTTCGATGTTGAGTAACGCATGCTAAATTTCCTAAATCTCCGTATTTTTTTTCAATAAATAAAGTGATTATAGCTGCGTACCGAGATTCAGGATATGGTGCCTTTAACAGTACCAGAGGATGATTATAGAAGGGTTGGCAGTAGACAGGATATCCGAAAAGCTGGCTTTTGTATATCAACTGCTTATATATGACAATGCCCCATGTATTGATCAGACATGAGGCATTTTGTTGAGCATGACTATATTATTTCTTTCCCATTAGTGTGTCTTTTACAAAATTGCTATCCCAGCTATGGTCTTCAGTGGAAAAGTCCAGCAGGAGGTCTTCCTGTAAAAGCTTTTCCTGCATCTCTATTTCACGTCGTGCGTGAATTGCGTACTCTTTCATATCGCTTCGGGATCCGGCCAGTCGTTCCAGCGATTTTTCATCATAGGTGATAAACTTGTGCCCCTGTCGGGTAGCAGTATACTTTCTGAAGCCGAGTTCGTGCAATGCATCAATAGCCAGATGTACAGATGTGTAAAGCGTTTCCCTGTAAATATTTGTAACACCCATTTCCATCATCTCGTGTGCATCAAAACGGTTTCTGGCCCTTGCCAGTACCTTTACATGGCCATAATGTTTCTTAACGATTTTAATCAATTCATTGTTAAGTTCAGGCGAGTCGAATGCAGTAATAAGTAATTTGGCATTCTCGATGCCGGCTGACTTCAGCAAGTCAATCCTGGTCGGGTCCCCATAGTAAACGTTAAATCCCATTCGTCTTAATAATTCAACCTGATCCGCATTATTATCGAGTACTGTTGCTTCAATGCCATTGGCGCGCAGCAAGCGTCCGATAGTACTTCCGAAATGGCCAAAACCGGCTATGATGACCTGATGCTGCACATGTATTTCATCAGCAGCCCGTTTTTCAGGAGCTTCATCCGTGCCAAAGAAGCGCGTGATTACCTTTTCGTTAAATAGCAGCAGGAGTGGTGTAGTCATCATACTGATAGCCGTCACAGCGGTGAATTTTCCTAGCCATTCTTCATTGATGATGTGAAGTTGCCCTGTGAAAGAGAGTAATACGAAAGCAAATTCACCTACCTGACTGAGACCGAGGGCAAACATAAAATTCTGGTCATTTTTTAATTTGAAAGCTCTTCCAATCGCAAATAAAATGCCGAATTTGATCAGGATCACGGTACATACGATGAAAGCAATTTGTCCGGGTGACTGAGTCAGCAACTGGAAGTTGATAGCTGCGCCTACACCCATAAAGAACAATCCGAGTAGTAAGCCTTTGAAGGGTTCTATATCGCTTTCCAGCTCGTGGCGGAATTCGCTGTTGGCAAGTACAACACCAGCCACAAACGTGCCTAGAGCAGGGCTGAGGCCAACGGTCTCCATCAAAAGGGCAACCGCCACAACCAGCAACAGGGAAGAGGCCGTAAACATTTCCCTCAGTCCTGTTTTGGCAATGAGGCGAAGCAAGGGTACTACCAAATACGTTCCTATTCCATAAATGGAAGCTACAGCTCCGATCACAATTACCGTTTGAAGCCATGCAGGAAGCCCTACTAGTAAAGATGGATGTGCCGACTCAGGAGCAACGATGGCTGTAGCCAGTAATGGTAAAATAGCCAAAATGGGAATGACCGCTATGTCCTGGAATAGCAGCACTGAAAATGATGCTTCACCAGCCTGAGATTTTGAAAGTCCTTTTTCCTTTAACGTTTGTAAAACAATTGCAGTGGAAGACATTGTTAAGGCCAATCCAATCGACAAGGACATCGTCCATTCCCAACCAAGGAACATAAAGAGACCAAAAATCAACAGGGTTGTACCAATCAGTTGCGAAAATCCGAACCCCGCAATGGCTTTACGCATTTTCCAAAATGCTTTGGGCTCCAGTTCCAAGCCTATCAGAAATAGCATCATCACCACACCAAATTCAGCCACATGCATTATACCTTCACCTTCCTGGCCTATAAAACCAAGAACAAAAGGACCTATGACTATGCCTGAGATCAGGTAACCAAGTACCGAACTCATGCCGATTTTCTTTGCAATCGGCACACAGATTACTGCAGCCGAAAGATAGACCAATGCTTGTGGTAGAAAGTCACTGCTCATACAATTTTCTCTTTTAGTAGCCAGTCGTTCATATATTCAAATTCCTGAAGTGCATCTATATCCAGTATGTTTTGCTGAAAGTGATCCAGAAGCCTTGCATAGTCCTGACTGAGCGTCAGTAGTTCGTCATCGTTTATTCTGTGTGATCCCTGTCCGGCAAAGGGAGGGAGATACCTCATGTTGCACAAAGTGGTGGTTCGATTGAAAGGCGTTAGAAATTCCTTTAAAGTGAAGTGGTGATAACCGTCTGGCTGATAGGTGGATCGTGCGCCGCCGGTTGATAAAACCTGCATGACCACTTTGCCTTCCAGCGCTTTGCCTTTTGGGCCGTATGCCCAACCAGCTTCCAGGACGATGTCAATCCACTGCTTCAACAACGCCGGGCAACTATACCAGTAAATGGGGTGCTCCCAGATAATGATATCATGATTCAACAGCAGCTCTTGTTCTCTTTGAATGTCGATGTTAAAATCGGGGTATTCCTGGTAAAGGTCGTGAACAGTGATTCCCTCCGGAATATGGTCTACAAAGGATTTATGTATCCTCGATTTTTCAAATAGCGGATGTACGAGCAGAACGAGTATGCGATTTTGCATGAATGAACTATGTTGGTTTCTTTTTGTATTTTAAAATGTCATTATCCCGGCAAAAGGGGGCTACATCAGAATGTCATTCACTGCGGTGATTGCCGGTGGAATAGTGGTCTCATCAAGCATTTCCCTCAGGTCGATCTCGATTGTTCTGCAAATCGCTGTCATGGGTATATCATTGATTGCATTTTCAAAGGGATTCTCGCTCGTATCACCCACAATTTCCATAGTGTTGAAAACCCATGCAATAATGATATATGCAGGTACGGCTATCCATACCATTTCTGGTCCCAGTTTAAGGAATTCATTGATCAGTCCGAATGGCAGGATGAGAATGAATAGCCAAACAAATACCTTGCTGAAATAAGCATATTGTCGCGGGAAAGGAAAGTTTTTGATTCTTTCCGCCGCTCCCTGTTGATTGTAAAACTCCTGAACCAGTGCCATCATCTGCACGTAAAAACGCTCATTAATCCCGCCGTTACGGAATATCTGATCGAGCAGTTTCGTTTGTGATTTCAGGATGTGCGCGGCAGGATTTTTTTTAGATAGAAAATATCTGACTTCTGATTCCGGTAAAAATTCGCTTAAAGCCAAGTGTAAAGGCGCCTGGTCATGCCCTCCTTTCAGCACTGCATGAGCAGTCGTATTGCTATTATTCCAGACACTTTTTTGTCGTAGTTGTATTCTGACAGCATTGATATAGGCAATTAATCCGTGTATCAGTTTTGTCTGAAGTTGTTTTTCATTCATCCCTGCTATATCTGAATCCGGTTTTATATAAGCTATCGCATAGGTTCCCCACGTACGGCTTGCATTTACGATGCCTCCCCAAATTCTTCTTGCCTCCCAGAGTCGTTCGTAGGAGGAGTTATTTTTAAAGCCGACGTAAAATGCAACTGCGGTTCCGATCAAACCAATAGGCACGAAGGAAAAGCCGATAGACATGTGGCCCCAATATGTGAGGCAGCACAAACAAATTGAATAGGTCAGATAAAATAAAAGTGATGGCCAGGCAAACGAAAGGATAATAGACGGCTTTATTTCTCGGGCTGTATACATGGCTTACTTAAAAAGGGGACGGGTTTGGCCAGTAAGTTTTAAAAATTTGTACAGCTGATAAATCCAATTTTGGGTGAACCAGCAAATTTCCTGTATCAAGCTGAAAATAAAGAGCCTAAAATTTCCGGCTAAGAGAGCTCCTCAAACCATTTTTTAAACACCGGCACACGCTCTTTACTGATCAGGATCTGATTGGCCGAAACCGGTGATGTGCGTACCAGAAGCCTGCCGTTAAAGTAAAGCTCTATTTCACTGATACATTCCCTGGCGATGATGAATTGCCGGTTTGCTCTGAAAAAATTGGAAGGATCCAGTTGATTCTCAAGCTCCTCAAGGTTTTTATCTACCACGAAACTGCGGTCATCGTGCAGGGTGGCCACCACCACACTATTGCGGATTGTGAGCCAGGCAAAGTCAGTATCTTTTAAAGGAATGAGTTTGTCACGGAAGGGTACAAGAAAGCTTCGTCTCGGATTTTTCCTTGGCAGAATCTGTGAATGCATTAATTCTTCCAGATACTTTATCTTGGTAATTGCATTTTCTTCATTAAGCTGGTAATATTTATCCAGTGCAAATTTGAGCGATTCCTGACGAATGGGCTTCAGCAGGTAATCGATGCTGTTGAGCTTAAAAGCACGCAATGCATACTCGTCGTGCGCAGTGGTGAAAATAACAGGACAGCTGATTGATATTTGTTCGAAAATCTGAAAGCATGTTCCGTCACCCAGCTGAACATCAAGAAAAATAAGGTCTGGTGAGGGGCTGGTGGTGAGCCAGTCGACCGCCAGTTCAACGCTTTCCAGTATGTCAAGAATTTTAGCTTTAGGATCTATCCGCTGAATGAGCTGGGTAAGGTATTCGCCTGCCGGAACTTCGTCTTCAATAATGAGTATTTGTGTCATGGAGCTTCAATGAGGGGTATTTTCACTGTAAATTGTTCGTCCTTTTCCAGATGTGAAGGATGAATACCAGTTTGAATTTTATATCTTTTATCCAGATTTTTCAATCCGATTCCTGTTCCGGGGACATCCAGCTTTTTATTGACTGAGTTCTGAACAATGAGCGATTTTTCACTTTCGTTGAGTTTTATCTCAATAAATAGCACCTGATTGGATGTGATCACATTATGCTTAATTGCATTTTCGATCAGGATTTGCAGTGAAAGCGGGATAACAAACCACTCTTTGGTAGTGCAGACGTCTTCAAAAAAGAAAAGAAGTTTTTCTCCAAACCGGGCCTTATACAGATCCAGGTAGGATTTTGCTGCAGCAAGCTCGTCGCTTAGCAGTACCAGACTTTGGTTTTGAACTTTGAGGTTGTAACGGAGAATATCAGACAGATCCAGTACGATACGCTGTGCCAGGTCCGGATTAGAGAAGATAGATATGTTAAGGATATTAAGTGCGTTAAAAAGGAAATGTGGATTAAGCTGATTTCGCAGCGCTTCCAGTTGCGCCTTGATTTGTTCCACTTTCAACAATTCATTCTCAAGCGCAACACGGTAGTATGCCTGAGATGCGAGTAAAAAATTACGATAACCCAGTATGGCTAGTATCAGCAGGGAATGGTACAGATAATATACAATTCTGAAAATCAGTATATCAGAATTGTTTTTATCCAATGCCAGTTTCAACTGGAAAAGTATTTCATTGAGTACAAAAAAAAGAGCGACCACCAGTGCAATCTGCATATACTTGTTCTGATGATTGAACCAACTTGGAATTTTATAGGTGTAATTCAGGCATATGTACAGAAAAATCCAGGCGAATTCAAAACTGATTACAAACTGAATGAGAATATCCAGAATTGCAATACCGTATTGTGCATTAAAAGACAGTGATTCCCAGACAAAAATCAGTCGGGGTATGGTCGCCAGCAGGCTTAAAATAAAGCAGAGACGCCAACCCAATGACATCCCTTTGCTATAATCGACATGAACGGTCATACCCGATTGGTATAAAGTCGGTTTTTACTGTAAGCTGGCAGGTTCTTATTGAGGTGATTTTGCTGGATTAATTTTGCAACAGATTCTAGTAAATTCACTTCAGCTTCGGTCCATTGCCTTGGATTCATCATATCTTCCAGGCCAATAAATCCGTTCCAGGTTTCATTGTTGTGAATAGGCACGGCCAGTACAGATTGCGCATCGCGCTGATTGAGCCAGTGTTTTTCCTCTGCAGGAAGCGACCTAAGATCTCCCTGAACGTTTTGTTTGGATACAAACAGATTGCTCCATCTTTTAAAATACGGGATATCTGTCGTTTTGACTGTGCGGCTATTTACACCAGGTGCAGAAATCTCTTTTTGCTGTACGATAATTTCTTCTCCGTCAGGCATGGATTTCTTTGTGTACAGATAAATCCTGCTCAGGTCAAGTGCTTCCAGTATAATCGTGAAGACGTTGGCGATGGAATGTTCAGCCTGTTTTTCATTTAAGTTTTCCGCGGATAGCTCCTCTTCACATATGGCAAGCACCTTTTTGTGAAGGCTGCTGCTGTTTTGATGAATTTTCTCAATATTCTGCTCTGCATTGGACTTCCATTTGGATAGTGTTTTCTCCATAGCCGACAACCATGAACTTTGTTCAGAGCTGGTAATATAGAAGTCTGTGGCCAAGAGCGATAGGGCTTTTTCAGACGTGGTGGGACAATGGCCTTCTGCCATCACGAGGCACGGGCTTAATTTTCCAAGAACCGATACAAGGTCAGCAACCTGTCCGTCGGGCAGGGTACAGTTAGAAATGATCAGATCGAACTTAGATTGATGGCAAGCTTCCAGTGCCTGTTGCTTTGAGTGTACCTTGGTTGCTTGAAATTTGTAGCCGGCGTTAGTCAGAGATTCAGATATCAGAGGCTGCCAGTCCTGTCTGATCGCAACGATAAGTAAATTTAGGGGCTCCATTGAGAAAGTTTATCAGTTGAGGAGTTTATTACGAAAAAATGAATTCATCGCATTGAAAGCCTGTCAAGAAGTGAACCAATGATCACCATGCGTCCATAGAGACCTTGTAGGGTCTCTTGATATATACAGGATGTTACGTGTGATTTGTGGAATTATACTACTTGGGCTTCCAAATTTAGTATAATATATCTTCAAAATTCTATAATTATTATAGAAAAAACTTTAAAAATCCGGGCTGATCATCTAATTACTGAATTGTCAGAGGATTCTATATTGAAATGTGATTTTTTAAAGATAGTTTTTTGTAATTCTGACCTGATAGGATCGAATTCAGGCTATGAAAGTTCACTTATGCATTGATCGGTTTAAAGTCACAAATCAACTGGTTCAAGTGTTTTTTTTACAGTTTCAGGCATCATTTTAATTTTAGATGCGGTTCAACATGCCAAATTTACTGCATCAATAAGCGAAAACGATAATATTTCCTTGATGAGTCTGGCAATTTAACGTAATAAAAACTTCCTAATCCAATGTCAAAGAAAATTTTAGCTGTTCTTTCGGAATATGGTTACTGGGGAATAGAACTCGTAGGCCCTCTTGAAAAACTTGAAGAAGCAGGTTATGTAGTAGAATTCATCACACCGAACGGTAAAAAAGCTGAAGCATTACCGCCTAGTTACGACACAACTTATGTAGATCCTCCCCTTGGCACTTGCGTGACCACCCCGCTGGCTGCTGACAAAGTAAAAGCTTTCGAAGCAACAAACAGATTAGAGAAAACAAAAAACCTTTCCGCAGAAATACCTGAACGTCCTTATTTTTCAACACCGGATTTTCTCCGTGCCTTTGAGCAGTACTTCGCTGATCTGAAAACCGCTCAAGAGAACATCACAGAAGAATATGCGGCATTGCTGCTGGTTGGCGGAAGCGGTCCTATCATCGACATGGTCAATAATCAGCGCGTTCATGACCTGATCCTTGGTTTCTATAAGAAAAACTTACCGATTGCAGGTATCTGTTATGGTGTTGCACCATTGGTTTTTGCCCGTGACTTTAATGAAAGAAAATCAATCATTCGCGGCAAGCACGTAACCGGTCACTGTATCGAATATGACTACCACGACGGAACCGGCTTTCTGCATACAGACCTGAATATGGGCCCTCCTCCATATGTTCTTGAATACATCCTAAGTGATGCGGTAGGACCGGAAGGTCAGTACCATGGTAACTTTGGTAAGGAAACTTCGGTGATCGTGGATTATCCATTTATTACTGCCCGTTCATTACAATGCTCTTTCGAATTTGGAGAACAGTTTGTAAATGTATTAGATAAAGGAACAGTACGCTATGGCTGGTAAAACCGGGAATCAGAAAATTATTGAGCAATTCCTGGCAGATGGCATGGATCACATGTTCGGCAATCCCGGAACCGTTGAGCAGGGATTTCTGGATGCTGTAGAGGAATATCCTGAAATGAAGTACATTCTGACTTTGCAGGAAAGTATTGCCGTCATGGCGGCAGACGGATACGCTCGCGCGACGCAAAAACCGACTCTGGTACAGCTTCACAGCTCCCCGGGTATCGGAAATGCGGTTGGAGCGCTGTATCAGGCCAAACGTGGTCATGCCCCGCTCGTCGTAATCGGGTCTGATGCGGGGACGCGTTACATGAATATGGATGCGCAGATGGCCAATGACCTGGTAGCGATGATGGCCCCGGTGACCAAGTACTCCACCATGGTTCATTCATCCAAATCGGTGTTGAGAACTTTGCGCAGGGCTATCAAGATTGCTGCAACCCCTCCAATGGGGCCGGTATACGTTTGCCTTCCAATGGACGTTCTCGACGAGCTCAATGAGGAAGAAGTGATTCCTACACATATCCCTTCGACCAGAGTTCTGCCTTCAGCTGATTTGGTCAACGAGATAGCGGATACACTGCTGGTATCTGAAAAGCCGATGATTTTCGTAGGTGATGGCGTGGCCTACTCACAGGCAATTCCGGAATTAACTGCTGTTGCGGAGCTTTTAGGAGCTGAAGTATATGGTGTAGAGTTTGGTGATCTGGTCATGGATAATTCGCATCCGCTATACCAGGGAACCACCGGCCATATGTTTGGGGAATACAGCAAACCTATCACGACAAAAGGAGATGTAAACCTGGTCGTGGGTACGTATATGGTTCCCGAAGTATTTCCGGACCTTGGCGAAATTTATGCTACGGGAGCGAAAGTCATTCATATTGACCTGAATGCTTACGAAATTGCTAAAAATCACCGCGTTGACATAGGCGTTGTGGGTGATCCAAAGCTTTCTCTGGAAGCACTGTATGACGTTCTGAATAACAAAATTACGCCATCTCAAAAGGAAAAAGCGGTAGCCAGAGTGGAGCAGATCATCGCGCTGAAAAATAATAAAATTGCCGCGGAACACGAAGCAGATCTTACACACAAGGGAGGGCATCCTCTTCAAATGTCACAATTCGCTCGTGTTTTAGCAGAGAAGATCCCGGCTGATGCGGTTATTTTTGACGAAGCACTTACAAGCTCTCCGGCTATTACGCGCTATATGGTTCCGAAAGTGGCAGGAAATTATTTTGTAACCCGCGGTGGTTCGTTGGGCGTAGGCTTTCCAGGTGCAATCGGAGCAAAACTTTCAGCACCTCACAAAACCGTGATAGGCTTTTCCGGGGACGGTGGAAGTATGTATACCATACAAGCTTTATGGTCTGCAGTGCGGCATAATACCGGAGCCAAATTCATAGTTTGTAACAACGGGTCCTATAAGCTTCTTCAGCTAAATATCGATGTATACTGGCAGGAGAGAGAGATACCCAAACATGACCATCCTCTATCTTTCGACCTTTCTTATCCTGCCATAAGGTTTGATCTCCTGGCACAGTCTATGGGGGTTGATGCCGTACGGGTAGAAAATGAAGAAGAGATAGCACCTGCCATCGAGCGGATGCTGGTAGATGATAAGCCATTTCTGATTGACCTGGTTCTGCAGGGAGACCACAAGTCGGATTGGGTTAAAACGAATTGCTCTCAATAGTAAGATTTCAAAAGTAGCAAACCTGTTTTAAGTTGTAAACCCCCAAGACTATAAATTCTTAACTCATCATTTTTTAACTCATCATTCTCAATGCTTACTCAGGAATCAATTGAAAATTTAGCAAAAGTCTGGTATGAAAAGCTGGACGTACATGCTCCTCAGGTAGAACTATTACCCATGATCATTGATGAGGGACTTGAAATGGTATTTCCTGAAGCAACTGTTTATGGCTGGGCCGGTTTTGAAGGCTGGTTTCAACGTGTCGTACGCATTTTTTTTGATGAAGTTCACACCGTAAAGTCGGTAGTGGCAGACATTACAGGTGATACTGCCATAGTGAAAGTTGTTGTTCAATGGGAAGCAAGTGTATGGAACGCTCCCGAACCTTACAGTAAAAGAATTGCCTGCGACGCATTCCAGACCTGGGAAGTAAAGGCAGATGGAAATGGTAGTACACAGATCACAAAATATATTGTCGACGGACTTGAATACCATGAAGGATCGGCAACACTTTAGCATGTTCCATAATTCGTAATATCCGTTGAGCAGGCAGGATTGCATCCTGTAATGAAATAGTAGACCCTTCTTTATTTAACGTTATGGAAAATTTCAAGTATATCAAAGTCAGCAAGGTGGTGCTGGATACAGTGACGATACACTGTGTGCAGTCGCCTGAGGACGGAGAACTTACCAATGCCCAGCTCATCGAAAGTGCCGGATCCCTGATTCTTATCGATACGCTGCAGCTCAAGCCGCATGCAGAGGAGCTTCGTAGCTACATGGAAAGCCTCGGGAAACCACTTGATAGAATCATTATCACACATGTGCATCCCGATCACTGGATGGGAGCACCTGCTTTTAACGGAACCCCTGTTTATGCACTACAGGAGGTAATTAGCACTATCGATTCAATGTCCGACTATTTTATAGGATATCATAGAAGCCTGCATCCGGAAAACGCCGACCAGGTCATTTTTGCAGAGAAAAATCTGCCTACTGAGGTGGCGGCCGAAGGAATCATGGAAATCGATGGTTTGAAATTGAATCTGATTAAAGTGGTCGATACGGAATGCCAGGTTAACCTGATTGTGGAGATTCCCTCAGAGAAGGTACTTATCGCGCAAGACATGATTTACAACAGCGTACACGCATTTTTTGGGGATAAAACTTCCGACGGACAGTACAGCTTTGACAATTGGATCAGTGTATTAACCAATCTGAAAAACAAAGGCTATGTACATGTCCTGCCCGGTCATGGCGAACCAACCGATGCATCGGTTTTTGATAAGCAGATTGATTACCTGCATCATGTAAAGCAATTGGTGTATCAAGGACTTCAGGGTGAGGAACTGCTTAGCAGGATTATCTCGGAATATCCCGATTATAGATTAGAGCTTACGCTGCATATGTCTAACTACATGCTGTTTTTATATCCGAAATCATAAGTTTCTCTCTTCTTAAACTAACATTTCAAAATGAAAAATATTCCTGATACTAAGCTTGGTAAAATGTATACGGAGCATATTCAGCATATTCTCGACAAAAATATTGAAGCGCTCCTTGATCAGTATACAGACGACGCGTTGCTGATCAGCAGCTTCTCGAAGGCGCCGGTTGTATATCAGGGGCGTGAGCAGGTGAAAGAGCACATGCAGGGTATCCTGGGTATAGATGGCCTTGAATCAGATATCGTGTTCTGGGCTGAAACTGCAGAGCCTGAAACGCTTATGATCACTGAACAAATTACGATGACTGTTGGTGGTGAAAAGAGCGAAATGCGTTTCGCAGACAGTTGGGTTCTGAAAGATGGAAAAATTGCAATTCATTTTGCCGGCATGGTACAACATCCGGATGGTTCACTTGCCTGAAAACATACTTATCTCCCTTCATTATGAAACTGAGTAATCACGTAAACGGCCAACAATGTACTTCTGAAATAGAAGGCAGAACTTTGCTGGTGAACTACTTGCGAGAGAATCTGGCACTAACCGGTACCAAAGAGGGCTGCAGTTCGGCTTCCTGTGGAACATGTACTGTTTTGCTTAACAAGAAAGCTACTAAAAGTTGCCAGATTCTCGCTGCTGAAACTGAAGGATGTGAAATTCAAACCATAGAAGGATTGGCAACCGCCGAAGGGCTACATCCGCTGCAGAATGCTTTCTGGGAAAATTTTGCAGTACAAAATGGTTTTTCCACACCCGGTACAATTATGGCAATGTTGGAGCTGCTGAATGAAAATGTCACTCCATCCGATGCCGAAATTAAAGAAAGGCTTTCCGGTAATTTAAGCAGGGAGTCAGGCTATGAGCAAGTAGTTGCATCTGTCCGTGCTGCAGCTGCTAACATGAGAGGTGAAGAAACAAACGAAGGCATTTCATCCGATGGCAAATACGTCGGCATCTCTGTGAAGACGCGGGATACTGAAAAACTAATTACAGGCCAGGCTAAGTTTATTGCAGACATGGAATTGCCGGGAATGGTACATGCGGCTATTCTGCAAAGCCCTGTTGCACATGCCATTATTCATAGAATAGATACCAGTGAAGCGGAAACAATGCCTGGCGTGATCCGGGTGTTTACAGCCAAGGATACAACAGGAATTATGCCAATGCCTGTTATCTGGATACCTCCTTTCACCGAAAGTAATTTTTTACCGCACCCGTCCGGCATAGTACCGGGCTCTCATACAGTATTTGCTACGGACCGGGTTCGGTTTGCAGGCGATCAGCTGGCTGCCGTGGTGGCTGAAACACGCCAGCAGGCCTACGATGCGTTGTCTAAAATTAAAGTGGATTACGAGGCTCTGCCTGTCGTACTTGATGCTGAGGAGGCTATACTTCCCGGGGCTCCGCAACTTCATGAAACGGCTCCGAATAATATCATGATTCACACGACCTTCGGAGACAGCGAAGCCACTGAAAAGGCCATTGCAAATTCAGAGGTAGTGGTTGAACAAAAAATTTACAACCAGCGCATGATGCACAACACGCTGGAAGTGCGAGGTGCACTTGCTAAATATGATCCTGCAACCCAGGATTATACACTATGGGCAAATACACAAATACCTTACCCTCATCGCTTATTGATCTCGCTTTATGTACTGGGAATTCCTTACAATAAGCTGAGAGTAATTGTTCCTTTTATGGGAGAAAGTAATGGCTGTAAAGGAAATCTTTATCCCGATACTCCTCTCGTACTTTGGATGGCAAAAGAACTGGGCAGACCTGTGAAATGGATTGATACCCGTGCTGGTTTTTCAAGAAATACGGCCCAATCCCGTGATCAGATACAATATGTTAAAATTGCAGGGACTGCAGATGGAAAGCTGACAGGATTAAGTTGTGTCGCATTTAGTAACGTTGGCGCATATCCTGTGATCAATGCGCCGGGGCAGCCACTGCCATTGATCGGCAGGAGCATTCCGGGAGCATATGTGATACCACATGCTTCCTATGAGGTGAAAGTAGTGTATACCAATAAGGTGCCAACTGCGCCAATGCGGGGGTCGGGCAGGGCAGAAGCCATTTTTCTGATTGAGCGTGCAATAGAAATGTTCGCACGAAAAATCGGAAAGGATCCTGCTGAGGTCAGACGCATGAATATGGTTCAACCAGACCAGTTCCCATATGAAAATGGCCTGGGATGGACATATGATTCCGGAAACTACGAAAATACGCTTGACATAGCCCTCGAAAAGGCTGATTATTCCAGTCTGGAAGCACAAAAATTGGAAGCGCGCAGTCGTGGCAAACTGTTGGGACTAGGTATTGGTTCCTATGTAGCAGTGGCTGGTGTTGGTAATTCTGGTAAAATGGGCGGCGAAGGTTTGATGAGTGGAACCTGGGGAAGTGCATATATTCATATTGCTCCCTCGGGCGAAGTAGCCATTACGACAGGTGCCCAGCCTCATGGCCAGTCGCAGCAAACGACATTTGCACAAATAGCCGCAGAGGAGTTACAGATACCTATGGAGCATATCACAATCAAACACTCCGACACAGCCAATCCGCTTTATTACGGACAGGCAAGTTATGGAAGCCGATCACTCAGCGTGGAGGGTGTAGCCGTTCAGAAGGCTTGCCGGATGATGGTAAAAAAGGCAATAGAATATGCCGCATATCTTTTCAAAATACCAGTTGAGCTGATCGAGTATAAAGAAGGAAAAGTAATCGGAACACCGGCTCCTGAGCAGGCCATGATGACCTTACAACAAATAGCGCTGATGCTTTGGTTTGGCTGGGATTTGCCGGAAGGTATGGATCCGGGACTGGAAGGTTCTGCTTACTTTGATCCTGACAATTTCAATTTTCCATTCGGCACGCACATTGCGGTTGTGGAAATAGATGAGGAAACATGTGAGATTGATCTGATCAAATATATAGCTGTCGATGATTTTGGGACGGTCGTCAATCCTGAAGTGGTCAGAGGACAGACTTACGGAAACGTTGTACTGGGAATAGGGCAGGCACTGGCTGAAGAAGCAAAGTACTCGCCTGAAAACGGGCAGGTGCTGACCGAAGATCTGGATTCGTATATTGTACCCCGTTCGAAGTGGATGCCCAAGGTTGAACTCTATCGCACGGAAACACCGTCGCCTTCTAATCCTATGGGTGCAAAAGGTGCAGGCGATGTGAGCAATCCGCCTGTAGCTCCGGCGATGATCAATGCAATTTGCGATGCACTTTCCGAATTTGATATCAAACATATCGACATGCCGGTGACACCGCAGAAAATCTGGGAAATATTACAGCAACAAACCGAACCTGCCGAGTGATGATCTTAAAACCATTTTCATATTCAGCCCCTGAAACATTACAGGAAGCGATTTCACTCCTTCATGAGCACGAATCAGAGGTTTTTACCGGCGATCAGGCTTATGTAGGCAGTTCAAAAGCAGGCATCTCAAAGTCCTTGTCGGTAGTGAGCCTTCGTAATGTTCCGGGTTTAAATTCCGTGATACATTATGGTAACCAGCTGGTGATTGGATCTTCTGTAACGTTTGCAGCCATGCAGGCCGATAGCGCAATTTGCTCTGTCCCGGTCCTTGCAGATGCACTCAGCGCAGTAAAAGACCCGCACCTGAAAAACCACAGCAATGTCGGCGGCGCTTTATGTTATCGTTCGCTTTTACACGGACCCTTATTGGCTGCATTCCTTGTGCTGGATGGAAAAGTGAATGTTACCGGTTCGCTTGGAGACAGACAAGTAGCATTGGAAGATTACTTGACGGATGGACTGACACAAGGTGAAATCATTAGAAGTATTTCTTTGACGGTCAGTCAGGACAGGGCTGGTTCCTTCCACTTCATTGACTACATGAAGGCAGGGAAAATCGTTTGTGGTGTAGCAGTTATGGTAAGCAAAAACGATAATATGATCTCGAAAATTAGCCTGGCTGCCTGTGGCTGTGTTCCTGTCCCTGAGAGGCTACGTGATATTGAAAGTTCTCTGGCCGGCACAGATGGTTCGCCGGAAAGTATTACAGCCGCGCTAAACGAAATGACCTATGACAGATTAATCATGTCAGATTTATACATATCCAATCCATCTTATCTGTTGCATTTACTGAAAGTTCTGATCAAAAGAGCTGTCTTGAAAAGCTAAATTTTCTTTCACCCGATTATGACAAACCAGGAATTTTACGACAACCATTTGGTTCTATTGGCAAATAATGATGTCAACGAACTTGTTGAGCATGACTACCACGAAGAGGCTGTCATGATACTGCTCGTAGCAGAAGAACCCATTTATCTGAAAGGTCATGCCGAGCTGAAAACGCAGCTTGGCGATTACCTGGCGAACATCTACCGCGGCTTCATTTCAACCGAAAAGCTGGCAATTACAGAAGATAGCATTCACCTTGAAGCGACCATCATGACCGCCTGGGGAGAATCAAAAGTATACGATGCCCTTTATCTGAAAGACGGAAAGATTTTCCGGCACTATTCCGGTCTGAAAGGCTGATTGTTTGAAGTATAGTTGTTGGTTATGAATTAGTTATTTGCTGTTCATAACCTGTATTTTTTCAACCTACACGATAAACCTTTAACAACAAGATGAGCAAGAAAGTACTGATCCTCGCATCCAACGTAGGCCTTTGGGGCGAAGAGCTACAGGCCCCCTGGGATGCTTTGAAAAAAGCGGGTTTTGATTTGACCCTCGCCACGCCGAAAGGCATAACACCTTTGCCGATGGAGTTAAGCATGGACAAAAATTTTATCGACCCCATGCAAAATTATAATGTCAATCCGGCTGAGGTTGTAGACCGTATTAACGAGATTTTGGACAAAGGCGAATGGGATTCTCCAATAAAAATCGAGGATGCGGACATTTCTGACTACGACGCTTTGGCCATTGTGGGTGGCCCGGGTTCGGCGCTCGATATCGTTGGAAATCCTTTTGTACATGCGCTTTGTGTAAATGCTTATAAACAAGGTAAAATTCTGGGTGCACTATGCTACGCAGTCGGTGCTTTCGTATGGTCACGCGAGGACGATAACCTGCACAGGAGCATTATTTATGGCAAAAAAATGATTGCACATCCTCGCGAATGGGATTTTACAGGGCCGATGGGATATTCGCTGGTTCGTGCAACGGAACAAAATGCGGGAACCAATCTGGTAAGTCAGGGATTTGCATTTCCACTTGCCGTTATTGTTGAAGATGCGGTAGGTCCGAATGGACGTGTGTACTCAGATGCAACAGCAAACAGAACCAAACCACAAGTACTTTTTGATCATCCGTTTGTAACAGCCCTTTCAGTGGAATCATCTATTGCATTTGGCGATAAACTTGTTGAAGTGTTGAGTTGATAAGGTATTGTAAATGAATGGGTTCAAATACAGGATTACAATGCTTTTACCCAACGCTATCTCTAAATTAATTGCATCTCTAATTGAGCATCCTCATGAAACTGGCCGGAAAAAAAATCGGTATTCTTTTTGAAGCCGATTATTTCGAAAACGAAATATTCTATTACAAATTCCGCTTTCCCGAAGAAGGTGCGGAAATACATTTTTTGACCCGGCTTTGGGGGCAGGATAAAATTACTTTCCATGGGCACGAATACCGCGCACCGATGGACTGCTGGGAGTCGTTCGAAAACATGAGCGATGAAGAGCTACGTAGTTACGATGCGATCATTGTGCCGTCAGGTATGGTCTCAGACCGTCTTCGTTATACCGAAGATGTTGAAAAAATTCCACCGGCCACCGAATTTCTTAAACGCGTTTTTGCAGAGCCGGGTATTGTTAAAGGCATTATTTGCCATGGTTTATGGCTCGTAGCACCGGCAACAGAGCTCGTTAAAGGCCGTAAACTGGTTTGTCACAACAATCTGATCGGAGATGCAAAGGCTTATGGTGCTATTTACACCAATGAAGACGTGGTTGTAGATGGAGACCTGATAACCGGACGGTCAGGAGGGCATGCCCATTTATTTGCCAAGAAGATTATCGAGACCCTATCTATCAGCTAATCATACTAACATGAAAACGACCTTTTTTCATCTGGCACTCACGGTCAAAAATCTGGCTGTTTTTGAAGCTTTTTATGCCAAATATTTCGGTTTCAGAAGGGCAAGGGTCATAGAACTTGGAGACGACGCTCAACTCGTTTTTCTGAAGAACGATGACAACTTCTACTTCGAAATTTTCCCTCCGGAAGAGCAGCGTCCCTATCCGATGGCAGAGGCAGACGGCCCACATTATCCTGGACTTCGGCATATGGCTTTTTCGGTGGATGATGTAGACCAAAAGCTAACTGAAATGGGTAGTGACGCTGTGGTTACGCTCGGCCCGCTTCACTTTGATGATGTCATCGAAGGTTGGAAAACAGTGTGGCTCAAGGATCCGGAAGGAAACATTATAGAAGTAACGCAGGGATATAAAGATCAGGAGGATCTTGCCTGATAAAAGCATAACGGAAACCCACCCTTAAATTATTCTAACGCTTAAATCAACCCTTTTTAATGCTCAAAATATGAATATAAATTTCACTTTTTCAGACACTATCGCCGGTTATGTCACCGGATATAGCCCGGAAGAACGCTGGTTTACGCTTGAAACTTCTGATAAAAGAGCTTTCAAGATTAACCTGATCGCATCCACTTATGCAAGGAATGTTCAGAATCTTACAGAAGGATGGCAGGATCCTGGTGACATCAGTAATTTCCTTTCCAGCGAAGGGCAGTATGTATTTGCATACGGTACTTTTTATCCAAATGCAGGTGAAGAAACGGCAACCTTCGAAGCACAGCAGCTTATTTTTCCGGGTAAGGAGCCAAAAACATACCGTCACGAAGAGCAGAATTACTGGATTACTCAGATAGATTCGATTGCTTCAAGTTACCTGAAATGGCAATTTGACTATCCAAAAGAAGAAATCAATTACAAAAACTACCGGACTATGCTTCACCTGGGTGGTTCGAAGAAAGGAGATTATCTTCAGGAAACGGATACCATATCACGTATGGTATATGGATTTGCTTCTGCTTATCTGCTTACGGGTAAGGATGAGTTTCTGGAGGGTGCTGAGCTTGGAACCGAATACCTGCGCGACCACATGCGCTTTTTTGATAAAGACGATGATCTCGTATACTGGTACCACGGGCTTAAAGTGGAAGGTCAAAAGGAAACAAAACTGCTCACTTCTGAGTTTGGCGATGACCTGGACTCACTTCCTATGTATGAGCAGATTTATGCGCTGGCAGGGCCTACGCAAACATACCGGATCACTGGTGACAGACGTATCCGTGAGGATATAGACAAAACCATGGATCTTTTTGAAAAATATTTCAAAGATCACGATGGGGAAGGTTATTTCTCTCACCTGCACCCGATCAGCCTGGACGCCCGTGAAGAGTCACTGGCGCATAACCGCGCCCGTAAAAACTGGAATTCGGTAGGTGACCATGCGCCGGCCTATTTGATTAACCTGTATCTGGCAACAGGCGAGAAAGCACATGCTGATTTTCTTGAATATACTTTTGATACGATCACCAAGTATTTCCCGGATTACGACAACAGCCCATTTGTTCAGGAAAAATTCTTTGAGGATTGGAGCGCTGATCAAACCTGGGGATGGCAGCAGAACCGCGCAGTTGTAGGCCACAATCTTAAAATCGCTTGGAACCTGATCCGTCAGCAGTCATTGACACCAAAGGAAGAATACCTTGCTTTTGCGAAGAAAATTGCGGAACTGATGCCGGAAGCTGGTTCGGATCAGCAACGTGGAGGCTGGTATGATGTGGTGGAACGAAGCTTAAAAACAGGCAGAAAACATCAGTTTGTATGGCACGACCGTAAGGCATGGTGGCAACAGGAGCAGGCAATTCTTGCTTACCTGATTATGTATGGTGTGCTGGGTAATGAAGAATATGAAAAACAGGCACGTGAGGCAGCATCGTTCTACAATGCATTCTTCCTGGATAACGATGATGGCGGCGTATACTTCAATGTGTTCTCAAATGGCATGCCTTATCTGCTGGGAACAGAACGTTTGAAGGGAAGTCACTCTATGAGCGCTTACCACAGCACAGAACTTTGCTATCTGTCAGCGGTCTATATCAACCTGCTGATTACAAAGCAACCTACGTACTTCTACTTCAAGCCATATCCTAACGGTTGGAAGGATAATATCCTGAGAGTGTCTCCTGATATTCTTCCTGCGGGTAGCATCTATATCAGCGAAGTATTTATTGACGATGTGCCCTATACAGACTTTGATGCTTACGGATTAACGGTGAAGCTTCCTGAGTCGGAGGAACGTTTGCGGGTCAAAGTACAGATCAGCTCTGCAAAGTAATGGATCTCAAAAGCTAGTAACCAATAGCCGATAGCTAAAGCTAAAAATTATGAAAGTAACATTGACGGACCAGGAAGAAATTTCGGTTGTAGAGGTCACCGGAGATATCGACAGTAAAACTGCGCCTGAATTTGAGCGTAATACAAAGCTGGCTACAGAGCGAAATGAGAAGATCGCAATTGACCTGACTGCGGTGGAATTCATGTCAAGTGCAGGCCTGCGCGTTTTGCTGATGGTTTACAGAAATATCAAATCCCAGAATGGCAAAGTCATCCTGGTTGGGGTTTCTGAGGACATTCAGGATGTGATGTCTACAACAGGTTTCATCAACTTTTTTAAGATTGTCGGAACGGTAGAGGAGGCAATTGTCATTCTAAAACAGGATTAGGAAATGGCGACAGACATTAGAATTGACTATTATCCGACCCACGAACAGGAAGGGATTAAGTTCAGGAGAGGACATGTACTGCCTTTTGGTGCTACTATGGTTCCCAATGGAGTGAACTTTAGTATCTATTCCAGCGAGGCGATTGACTGTACACTGGTTTTGTTTGAAAGGGGAGAAGATGCTCCTTATGCGGAGATCCGTTTTCCGGAAGAATTCAGGACAGGAAATGTGTATTCCATGATCGTTTTTGATCTGGACTATGAGCGCCTGGAATACGGTTATCGTATGGACGGACCATTTAATCCCGAACAGGGAAGTCGGTTTGACAAAAACATCATTCTCAGCGATCCGTATGCCAAGGCAATAGGAGGGCGTGATACCTGGCTGGCCACACCCAACTGGGATAATGTATATCCTTATCGTTCCCGACTAGTGTTTGAAGATTTCGACTGGGAAAATGACCATCCCCTTGAAACACCTATTGAAGACTTGGTCATTTATGAAATGCATGTAAGAGGTTTTACCCAACATCCTTCATCGGAGGTGAAAAATCCGGGAACCTTTGCAGCTATTAAAAGCAAAATCGCTTATCTGAAAGACCTGGGCGTGAACTGTGTCGAGCTTATGCCGATCTATGAGTTTGATGAGTGGGAAAACAGCAAAGAAAATCCGGTAACGGGTGGACTAATCGTCAACTTTTGGGGATACAGTACTGTCAATTTCTTCTCTCCCAAAGCGGGTTACGCTGCTACAGGAAAATTCGGAATGCAGGTTGATGAGCTCAAAACGCTCGTAAAGGAGCTGCATAAGAATGGTATCGAAGTGATGCTCGACGTGGTATTTAACCATACTGCAGAAGGTGACCACCGCGGACATACTATCTCGTTCCGTGGAATTGATAACAAAACGTATTACATGCTGACTCCGGAAGGGTATTATTTCAACTTCTCCGGAACTGGTAATACCCTGAATTGCAATAATCCGGTGGTGCGGAACATGGTGCTTGACTGCCTGCGTTATTGGGCATCGGATTATCATATTGATGGTTTCCGGTTTGACCTCGCTGCCATTCTTGGCCGTGATCAGAACGGTGCGCCGCTCAGCAATCCGCCTTTATTGGAATCGCTTGCTCATGACCCTATCCTTGCCAAATGTAAGTTGGTAGCTGAAGCCTGGGATGCAGGCGGACTTTATCAGGTAGGATCATTTCCTGCTTACGGACGTTGGGCGGAATGGAATGGTAAATACCGGGATTCGATCCGTAAATTCCTGAAAGGGGATGAGGGAATGATCCATGAAATTGCGCAGTGTATTCAGGGGTGGCCCGACTTGTATCAGTATCGTGGCCCGACGGCCAGTATCAACTTCATATCCTGTCATGACGGGTTTACGTTGTACGACATTTTCGCCTACAATGAAAAGCACAACGATGCGAATGGCGAGGATAACAACGACGGTGGCAATGACAATCACTCCTGGAACTGTGGGGTGGAAGGTGAAACGGACGATGTTTTCATTAATCAGCTACGGCACAAGCAGATCAAAAATGCGCTGTCTGTTTTGATGGTAAGCCAGGGAGTGCCTATGATACTTTCTGGCGATGAAGCCGGCGTAACGAAGTATGGTAACAATAATACCTACTGTCATGATAACGAACTGAACTGGATGGACTGGTCGCTGCTGGAAAAGAATTCAGATATTTATTACTTCACACAGCGTATCCTGCGCTTCCGGAGAGGTCATCCCGTGCTGAGAAGTAAGACCCATTTACTGCATCGTGATTATGTAGGCAGTGGGTACCCTGATATCAGTTTTCACGGAACTCAAGCCTGGCGTCCTGATTTTGACGCATCAAGCCGGTGCCTGGCATTTATGCTGGATGGTGCACATGCGAAGAGCGGTACGATTACTGATGATAGTGTTTACGTAGCGATGAATTCGCATTGGGATGCACTGTATTATGAGCTGCCCTCACTACCCAACGGCCAGCGCTGGCATATTGCAGTAAATACCGACATGCCATCCGGACAGGATATTTATGACATAGGAAAAGAACCCTTGCTGGAAGATCAGGGAAGATACCTGGTTGGAGGACGTTCTACGGTTATTCTTGTCGGAAAATGATATAACGGTGCCGGTACCGTGCAGACAAGTGACCACGGTTTTCTTTAAAACAATTTTGTAAAACTTCTTTTAAAATATTGATCATGGCTTTCAAAATAGAAACAGTTATAGAAGAAAAAACAGCCAAAATGACTCTTCATGGGGAACTCGACTCACTGTCGGCCCGTGTTTTCATGACAGAGATCGAAAAACTGGCTGGCCAGCCCATAGAAGTACTGGTACTTGACATGGAGGAGCTCGATTTCATGTCATCCGCAGGGTTACGTGTTTTAATTTTCTCCAAGCAAAAAATCGGCACCCATTTGGCCATTTACATTGTAAAACCTCAGGAGCTGATCGTCGACACCCTGGAAAAAACAGGACTTCACCACAGCGTTACAATTGTAGATCAATATCCGGTTTAAATTGATTTTAAAATGGAATCGAAAAGTTTTCCCGGGGTGGTTGATTCCTTGGACGAATTAAGAGACTATGTTGGTGAGCTTTCACAAAAAGCGGGGCTTGCTAAAAAAGCGACTTATGGTCTGAAGTTAGCAGTCGATGAGATTGCTACCAACATCATTTTGTACGGATACGAGAAAGCAGGCCTGATTGCAGACTTTCGGGTGCTCAGCGAAATTAACGATCGGGAGTTGATCGTAATTATTGAAGACGAGGCTGCAGCTTTTGATCCCTTGGCTAAGCAAATGCCTGATGAGGACGACCTGAGCAAATCGCTTGACGACAGGGAAATCGGAGGACTGGGTATTTTTTTGACAGTCAAAGGCGTACATAGCTTTTCATACGAATATTTCAACGGTAAAAACCGAAACGTATTTGTTATGAAAAGGTCCCATGGCTAAGCGCTGGCTTCCGAAGTTCTGATAAATCAAAAAGTATAATACGTCAAACAGACTGTCTTCCGGACAGTGAAATTGGTTCAGCAACCCGATGAACAGAGTTGAATTTTAGTATGGTCGATATAACTACACTTTCTAATCCTTTTCCGGGGCTAAGGAGCTACGAGTACGAAGACCATTCGTTATTTTTTGGCAGGGAATCGCACATTCATGAGTTAAAAAATAAACTTCTGGATGCGCGTTTTCTTGCCCTGATCGGTTCTTCAGGGAGCGGGAAATCTTCGTTGGTCAAAGCTGGGCTTATTCCTTCCCTGGAGAATGAATGGCAAGTCAAAGAAAACTGGAAGGTGATCGTGTTTCGTCCGGGAAGTAATCCGGTCAAAAATCTGGTGAATGCCTTGAAAGTAAATCTTCGCAAAGAAGATCCCGATTGGGAAAACAGGGACATTGTTAAAACAGAACAGTGGCTTCTTACCGATCCAAAGGCTATTTTTCAGCTTCTTTCAGTTATCAGGGAGAGGAAAATTCTACTGGTGATTGACCAGTTTGAAGAAATTTTTCGATTTGAATTCAGCACTCATGCAGGAAAGGAAAAGCTACAAAGTCCGGCATTTATTAATTTGCTCCTTACACTGATTAACCAGCGGGAGCTTCCTATACACGTGGTGATTACAATGCGTTCGGATTACCTGGATCATTGTACCGAATTCAAGGGGCTCACAGAGGTGATCAACAGAGGTTATTACCTGCTTCCGAAAATGAATCAGGAAGAGATCCGACAGGTGATCGTCAAGCCGATAGAAACTTATGGAGCAACTATTGAGCCTGAACTAGTCACAACACTTTTACAAAAATTATCAGAGAACCCCGACTTTCTGCCCATACTACAACATGTATTAATGCGGATGTGGGATCGTTGGAAGCTTACCAAAACAGCTATATCTCCTATTTCACTGCTCGAATACGAGGCAATTGGTGAAATGGAGCAGTCTATTACACAGCATGCAGAAGAGATTTTTACGCAAAGGCTGGATGAAAAGAGACGTGTAGCGGCTGAGAAGTTATTCAAAACACTCATCGTTCTCGGACCTAGCGACACCTCGTCGCTGCATCCCACATCTCTTCGGGAGATTGAGAAAATTTCCGGTGTTCCTGACTATCTTCTGGTGGATGTGGTACTTGTTTTTCGTGAAAACGGAGTATCCTTTCTCACACCAAGACCGGGTATCAAGATCGATTCAGATTCTATTATTGACGTTGCCGTTGAAAAGGTACTGACACTCTGGGACAGATCAAGAATATGGATAGAGGAGGAACTGGAATCTGCCAAATTATACAAGCAGTTGAGCTATTCAGCTCTCTTGTATCAGGACGGCCGGACTGGACTATGGGTTAATCCGGAGCTCCAGGTGGGGCTGAAATGGTGGAAGGAAAGTGAACCAACCATTGAGTGGGCGCAACGTTATGATCCGTTTTTTGAAAGAGCCATAAACTTTCTAGACTACAGCAAAAAACAGTACGAGCAGGAGGTTCAGCATAAAGAAGACCGCCAGCGCAGGGAACTTCGTAAAGCACGCACATTCGCTACGGTTCTTGGAGTGAGTTCATTAGTTTCTCTGCTATTTCTGATCGTGGCTATGGTGCTGAGAACACAGGCTGAGCAAAGCGAAAAAACTGCTTTGGATAAAGAAAGTCTGGCATTGACCGAACGTAAACGCGCTGAGGATCAGACCAAGGAAGCCATAGCTCAGAAGAAGATTGCAGAACAGCAGGGAATCATTGCAGAACAGCAGAAAATCTTAACTGAAGAGCAAAAAGCCATAGCTGTTCGGGAACAGCAAAAATCTGTAAATGAGAGTATTGCTGCGAAAGCAGCCAAAAGATTGGCGGAAGAGCAAAAAAAAGAAGCTGACAATGCTCGCAGAATTGCTGTGCAATCGCAGAAAGAAACCGAAGTACAGAAGGAGTTTGCCGTAACAGCTCAGAAAGAATCAGAAAGACAAAAGGTGAATGCGCAAAAGGCGCAGAAGGATGCCGAGAATTCAAGGAATGATGCATTACGCCAGCGCTCAAAAGCCATTGCCCGTTTCATAGCCATCCAGTCTAATCAAATGCCCGCCGGTGATGAGCTATCGGCTCTGCTAGCCCTGCGAGCATATGATTTCAATATCAGAAATGGGGGTGAAAGAGACAATCCCGAAGTGTATGTTGCACTTTCGAAAGCTGCAGGAGCGAATGCCACACTTCAGGGGCATAACGATATCGTAAGGGTGGTAGCTGAGCCCGTGAAGCCTGGAAGTTCTTTCTTCGCCAGTGCAGGCGACGACGGTGTTCTTAACCTTTGGAATAACACAACATCAGCAAGCAGGCCAGTCTCTTTAAAAAACCCGAAGCAAACCTTCAAGAGTATTCGTTCCATACTTTTTACGCAGGATAATAAGGCAGTGTTTGTTGGAACTTCGAACGGGCAGATTGTGAGATGGGACAATCTGATTCCTGGTAGCTTACCCACAAAAACCCTTATTGCGCATGATGGAATGGTTATTAATCTGTTGACTCGTAACCTGGAGGGTAAGCCAGTGCTTGTATCAACCAGTTCTACCGGACAGATCAGACTGTGGGATATATCAAATAAAAAACTGGAGGTACTCAAAAATGTAAATCTGGATGTGGATTTGTCTTGCGTGGAAGTCAGTCCGGATGGGAAATATCTTTTTTGTGCAACTGGTAAAGAGCAATTGATCCGCATCGAAGTCGCTGACATTTCGAAAAAGCCTGTCACTTACGATTTTGGCAGCGTACGCGGTCGCATTGCTACAATGGCCTTCACACCCGATGGATCTCAACTGTTTTTAGGAAGTTCTTACGGAACACTGTACGCTGCCAAAATGAGATCCGGCGAACCGTTAATCAGTACATTATCCGGAATTCAGGGTACTCACACTTCAGGGATAACCAGAATTGCTTTTAGTCCTGACGGCAGTCGCATAGCCACAGCAAGTTTTGATTCAAAGATCAAGATCTGGAATGTGGACGAAGACCTTTCCAAACAGCAACCCGTTGTCCTCAGTGATTTTAATTCATGGGTAATGGACCTGCGCTTTACCAATGACGGGAAAAAGCTGCTTGCATCAGGAGCAGATAAAACGGTAAGAATTTGGGATATTAATTCGGCTTCCCTTTTCAACGAAGTCGCCAAAAAAGTAGCAAGGGATTTAACAGAAGAAGAGTGGGATAAATACATCGGAAAGGACATCCCGTATGAAAAATTATCACGCAGTGTAAGATGAAAAACTATACCATAATAAAAAGAGCGGTATTTTTTGTTTGCCTGATTTTGCTGATCTCTTCGGCGGGAACCTGGGCGCAAACTGACTGTGATGCTTCCGTGATTATTCCGGAGGCGGACAGGAAATACAGGAATGGCAATTTCGATGAGGTATTTGAGATACTGAATCCTTGTCTGAAAACACGTTTTTCCGCAAATGCACAGGTGCAGGGTTATAAGATCGTTGCAATGAGTTACCTCGCACTTGACTCGCTCCCGCAGGCAGCGGCGGCTGTGAGGAGTCTGCTTATAGCCAATCAGAACTACGAACCTGAATTTTCGGCATCAGCACAGTTTAAAGAACTCGTTATTCAGCAGAAGGATCTTCAGGAGCGTATCATTCAAATCACTTCCGTATCTAAAAAAGCAGAAAATCTACAACAGGTCCCGGCAACGGTAACGGTATTGACCAAAGATGATATCGTTAAAAGAGGATACCGGGATCTTACTCAAATGCTGGGTGATCTGCCCGGTTTTGATGTGATCCGTGGCAACGGTCCTGGCTATGTTGTTGTATATCAAAGAGGTTATCGTTCAACCGGGAATGACCGTACCATTCTGCTGGTAGATGGGGTCGAGGAGAATGATCTTTCATCGGATAATATCCAGTTTTCAAGACAATACTCTTTGTCAGACATTGAAAGGGTGGAGGTAATTTATGGACCGGCTTCGACCATGTATGGTGCCAATGCCTTCGTAGGGGTCATCAATATAGTGACCGTTAAGCACATGGACAAGGCGATGCCGGAAGGTAAAAAATGGGATATTTCCGGAAACGGAAGCGTCCGTTATGCATCTCTGCATACGGGACTGGTTGATGGCAACGTTACGGCCAGAACCAAAGATATTGCAGTGACTGTAACAGGACGGTACTTTCGTTCCAATGAGCTTGATCTTTCCATTTATCCGGAATGGAATTATGATGCAAGACAGGCAAGTGACTACCTCAAAACAGCTCAGAATATAACAGGGAAATCGGCAAACGGGCAGTATTTGGCTCAGCAATATTTGGATGCAAACCAGCTTGCCACCCGATTTCCAAACAGCAGTTTGTATGCAGTTAAACTGGCTGAAGATGGTCGTGCGTCGGAAATCGCGCTTACTGAAGCCGGGCGCGCGAAAGCTGCCCAACTTGATAACACTTATTTGTTTAATACTGACATCAAAGGAAATCCGGTGCAATACAATGATGTGAGCCGGAACTGGCTGTTCAGAACGAAGATTGAACTGAAAGACTTTACGATATCTCTGTTAAACTGGAAACTGGACGAAGGCGCCGCTCCCTGGTATACCAATAAATCCAGAATTGTTACCAAAGATCTTTCAAGGTGGGTGACATTAAACCGTGCTTTGTCGCTGAATTACAATAAGTTTATCAGCGAGAATCTTCAATTTATCAACCTTACTTCTTATCGTTTGCATGAGTTAAAGGGCGAAACTAACCTGGCAGGTTATGCCGGTTATTACAATAACGGACTTCGGCTCATTGATTTGTTGAATGAAAAGGCTCCAACCTACTCAATTCCATATTATTACAGAGTTTCAACCCAGCTTCGCAATGAAACCAGACTTCTGTGGACGCCGATTCCCAATCTGGATGTAAACAGCGGCCTGGAGTTACGAAACAGTAATATTCAGGGAAATTACATTACCTCTTTTGCAGAAACCCCGGATGAAACCGGTCGTATTGATTCTACGCTTGCAGGAGGCGATAATTTCAGAGTTTTCGATTTTGGTATATTCTCTCAGGCTAGCTACAGCATTGCCGAAAGGCTGAAAATAGTTGCCGGAGGCCGTCTGGATTATAACAAAATCCGCAGTAGCGGGGGGTATGGAGCTGTTTTTAATCCCCGTCTGGCAGTTATTTACTACAGGAAAAATATCGTTTTTAAAGGGATATATGCGGAAGCGTTCAAAGACGCCTCTTACCTTCAGAAATATGCTACTAATGCAGGTCGACTGCTGAACAATCCGACACTACGACCGGAGCGAGTGAAAAATCTGGAATTCAGTGTGTTAGTCAAAGTAGGAAAAGGTTTTTCGGTTAATATGGTGGGATATCATGCTAATTACAGCAACACGGTCGGACTGGCTCAGGCTACCACGCCCAGTGGCGCAACAACAACACAGTTTCAGGCATTGGGTAAGCAGCGAATAAACGGGCTCCAGGCAGAGGCTCGATATGATAACAAGATGCTCGGTCTATGGAGCAATTTTACCTATACAAGTCCGATGGATCTCAGTAAGGAAGCGGGCAACAAAATACGTGTAAGTGACATTGCAGACTGGATGATGAATGTTGGCGGCGTGATGACGCTCAGTAAAAACCTGAGCCTGAGTATAACAAACAACTATGTCAGTGCCAGAAAAACAGGATTGGGTACATCAGGAAGCAGTAATCCAGCCAGAAAGTTTCCAGCCATTTATGTGCTGAATTCTGCTTTGACCTATAACAACCTTATAAAAGGTATGAGTCTCCAATTGCAGGCTTCAAATATTTTAAATAACGAATATTTTGTACCGGGGACAAGGGCTGCCGAAGGAGTTTCCAATGCATCTCGTTTTCCCCAGGAAAGAAGAACCCTCACGGTAGCGCTATTAATCGATACTAATCTTAAGTCAGGCAAATGATGGACTCATTGTACGATACTGCTCCTTCAATATATGAAAGTATGATCCCACCAACTAATGTTAGTGAAAAAGAGTTTGCGTTGATCAAGGTTAGCTATCCTGAGCACATGGATGAAATTGGAACACTCAGAATCAGCTCCTGGAAAAATGAACGCGGAATCAATACCGAATTTTTTTCTCAGGAAAAATGGGTGGATGATCTTGATAAAGATTCACACCACTGGATAGTGATTCACCAGGGGCATATAGTAGCGTCCGCCCGGATGAGTTTTCATTATTCGTATCAAAGCATTCCATACACCAATTCGGAGTACGAAAGCTTATTCGATTTGTATGGGGGATTACCTATCGCTTCTATTAACAGACTTGTGGTGGATCCGGAAAGTCGTGGGAACGGATTAGCCAGGTTGCTGGATGAGACCAGAGTTAATTTTGCAAGAGAAAATGGTGCTAAAATGATCACCGCACAACCGCTGGAAGGTAGGGTTCCGTCATTGAAGAAGCTTGGTTTTACCATGATCGAGCAGATCGTGTCGCCTTTTCAGATACCGGGACGGGAGATTTTTTACATGATTAAAAAGATCGCTGAATATTAGTATGTGGCAAAATGACAGGATATTACAGGCTTTGAAGATTAAGCAGGGAGAACAGAATCTGGTTTTTCTGCTGATCGGCTACTCCTTTTTTATGGGAGGAGCTATGGCTGTGTTCTATACTATAGTCGTTTCGTCATTTCTTGTCAAATTTACAGGTTCTGTACTTCCGGAAGCCTATATCGCCGGCGGTGTACTGGTGTATGGCACTGGTGTACTTATTACAATGCTTCAAAAGAAAATTTCTTCCGAAAAACTTGGAGAACAGGCTTTGTTCTTCCTTATTATCTCTATTCTCGGTCTCCTGCTATTTTATCACTTTACTGGAAACAGATGGGTGTTTTTCGCGCTTTTTATCTGGAACCGGTTTTTTGTACTGGTAAATGGCGTTACGTTCTGGGCTGTAGTTGCCAAGCTTTTCAATATGCAGCAGTCCAAGCGTCTTTCCGGACTGATCAATACCGGCGAAGTAATCTCATCGGTGATTGCCTATTTGTCAATGCCGATCATTATTAAATTTGTTAATCCTGATTCATTATTATTTGTAGTGGTGATATTGCTTGTGTTCTGTGGAGTTTTGATCCATCAAATCCATCGCCGTTACCGGGTAGAGGTCTCCATCACAACACAGAGAAAGGAATCGGAATTATCTACGCAAAACCAAGAGGTAGAGATTAATAGAGCCTATTATCGAAACATATTCGTGCTCGCGCTTCTGCCGGTATTCGGGTTGTTTTATGTAGAGTATATTTTCTTTACAGAGTCAAGAATCATTTTCCCGAATAAGGAATCACTCGCCAGTTTTCTTGCCCTATTTTTCGGAATTTGCTCTATCGTCGAATTTTTTATTAAAACATTTGTATACAACAGATTGCTGTCCAAATATGGCATGCGTATCGGTATCATCATGCTACCGGTAAGTCTGGGATTTAGTTTCATACTTGCGGTTGCGTATGGTTTGAGCAGTGGCACTTCAGCTATTTTTTTTGCATGTATTGTGCTTGCCCGCTTCTTTTTGAGTGCAGTACGAAAAGCGATCAGCGATCCGGTTTATCAGATGCTCTATCAGCCAATTCCTTCTGCCTTCAGGTTGAAAGTTCAAGCCAGAATTGAAGGAAGAGCAAAATCGGTGGGAGGACTTATTGCCGGGCTGGGCTTACTTGTACTTCGCAGTCTTTCAATTATTGATGATCTTGCTCTTTCTGCGATTTTTCTGGTGGTGACCATATATTGGATTTTCGCTGCTGTGAAGGGGCAGGGAGTTTACAAACAGATTGTACGTGACAGGGTATTTACTCTTCCTGTAAAGTCGGTATTAAAAGTTGTAGAAAGAGAATCTGCGGTTGAGGAACCTGCCTATGAGCAGCTGCAGATACTTATATCATCTGCGCATGCATCTGACCGCCATCTGGCAGCTTCCGGTCTAGGGCAGTCAAAGCGTTTTATGTCTTACAAATACCTGATCCCACTTTTGCAGGATAAAGATCCACATGTACGGGCCGCGGCCATTATAGCTTCCGGCGATTTAAAACGGCCTGAGCTATGGCCATATCTCTTTGAACAGCTTGATCAGGACCGGTTTTATACACTTTCGTCTCAAGCTCTTGTGAAGTCGGGAAATCCACTTTTAAAACAGATAGAAAAAATATTCGCCAGCCGTTCCGAAAATAAGCTGTTTCAGATTAAGCTTCTTGAAATTGTAAAATGTATCGCAGGAACTGAGAGTATCCGGTTTCTACGAAAAAACCTGTCCAACCCCAATCGTTTGATCAAGGAAAAGGTGATGATCTCGCTCAGGGATATGGGCTACCATCCGACTGTAACAGAACAGCATATCTTGCTACAGGAATTTGACGATTACGTGAGTACATATGCGTGGGCCCTGGCGGTACAGACCGACCTGCATCACCACTACACAGAGGACAGTCAGCTCATGATTTCAATGGAACGAGAAAAGGAACAAATCATACATAAGGCATTTATTGCCCTTGAGATGCTGTATGGGACTAAATTTAATGTGATTAGTTTAATTAACAGCGATCAGCAGGAAGATGTAAGGGATTATCTGATTGAAATAGCCGATCTGTTACTTCCCGAAACGGTGAAAAATAAGCTATTGCCTTTTCTTGAATGTACGACTCCTGAAGAAATGCTAGGCCGTTACCAGCTGATTTTTCCTCAGGATAAATTAAGTCCGGAAGATCGTCTGAAGGATATCATTAACAAGGATTATACAAGGATATCGAGATGGACCAAATCTATAGCTCTGCTTGAACTGAAACACTACGATTCGTCCAGTGTTACAGCAGTATTGGTATCCAATGTGATTTCGACATCCAGGGTCATGTCTGAAGCTGCGTCCTACATTCTCAGGATCGTGAATCCTAAGCGTTTCTTTGCACTGTTGAGAATAGTCAATGAGCGGAATGACTTTGTCCATAAATCAATCATGGAATCGCTAGACCTTCTTTCCGGTGAGCAGGAGCTGCTGATCAGCAAACTGCAAAGGCTTCACAGTCTTGATCAACTCACCGAGCTCTCCCACGAAGATTTACAGAGAATCTTTCTCAATTCAAATTACTTTAATGTGGAAGATGGTGGCATCACTGATCTTCGTCAATTTACCAGAGAAAGGGAGGTAGCGCTGATTGTTACAAAAGGCAGCCTGGTATTTTCCAAACATCAGGTAGAAAAAGGTGAAATATGGGATATCACAGAGGGAGAGAAGAATGGTATTGTCATGATTCCTAATGTTTTTGATGATTCTGAATTTTACATCGTGGAGACTTATATACTAAAAGATTTTTCAATTGTAATGGAAAACAGTCTGGCCATTACTGCCTGACGACATAGCATTTTGACATCATATTTTTAAAATGGAATTAAAAAAACTGATTGCGCTGACGGTGATTGTGTACTATGCGAGCCTGTTTGGTCCGGCTGCTACGGCTCAACCTATGCTTTCGAAAGATCGTGAAATGGGGCATCCCTTGTCAAAGGTTTATGTTCCTGCAGATTACAATGCACATGGCCAGAATTTTTCGATTACACAAGATAGATCAGGGGTCATATATCTGGCCAACTTCGCGGGTGTGCTGGAATACGATGGAGTGAACTGGCGCACGATTCTGACCGAGAATATCAGCCGGGTTTCTTCTCTTCTCACTGATCAGAAAGGCAGGGTGCTGGTGGGCGCAAATGGAGAGTTCGGATACCTGGGATACGACTCACTGGGCGTGCACAGGTTTTTTAGTTTATCACGTCCTGTCAAACAGAAGATAGGTGCTATTTCACAAATTGTTGAAATGAAGGATGGTATTTACTTCATTTCGTCTGACGCGTGGTATATCTGGGACGGGAAAAAGGTAAGGGTTCAGAAGAACGGTTTTCATACATCTGCAGCATTCAAACTGGCTGATAAGATACTTGTATACAGTCGTGATCATGGCATGATTTCCGTGAGTGGTTCAACATTTACCCCTATAGGCAAAGCACAGGATGTGCCCGTATTGCTAGACGCTGTGTCCGTCATTCCTCTCAATGATGCGGGAGCATTGGTATTAACTACCAATCAGGGAATTTTTAAGCTGGTTGATGGGAGACTGGAAGTACTGGGTGGCGATGCAAACCGACAACTGATCGCTAATAAAGCGACTTATGCGATCCGGCTTGTCGATGGCAGTATTGCTGTAAGTATGCTAACCGGTGGTTTGCTGGTAATTTCGAAAGAGGGTGATATACTATATCCACTGTTGTCAGGAGGTGTCATACAGGATAGTCAGGTGAGCTTTCTGTTCACCGACCGTGATGGGTATCTTTGGCTGGCACTTAATGACGGAATTGGTAAGATGAACGTTCCGGCCCCGATCTCACGCTATGACGCCATGAATGGTTTGAAGGGAGAAGTTACATCAGTTACACGCTTTCAGGGAAAATTATACGTGGGGACACTTTATGGACTTTACTATATTGAAAACAATAGGGTTAAGCAAATTGATAATTTTAAAGGAAGTGTTCTGGCATTTGAAGAAACTGATAATGCACTGCTCATCGCTACTAGTCGCGGAATTGTAAGCTGGCAGCCCGGTAGAGGCAGTCAGCAGATTTCGAGTGATTTTTCACTGGCTGTGGCCGTTTCAAAGTTATATCCAGATAAAGCATATGTCGGCTTACAGAATGGTCTGGAGGAGCTTACCAGAACAGGTCGTGGCTGGGCCGTTTCAAAAATAAAGGGTATTGATGACCAGGTGGTGGGAATCCGGGAAGAAGGGGATCAGTTCTGGTTGGAAACTTTATCGAGCGGAATACTGAGGTGGGACAGACAGAGTGGAAACATTAAAAGGTATACAGCGAAAGAAGGCTTAAAAAGCCCGCTTTACAATAAGATCGCGGCCTATAACGGTAAACTGCTGGTAGCCAATAAAGACGGCATTTTTACATACAAACCAGACCGCGACTCCTTCGAACCCTATAATATATTAAATAGGAAAGATGACGTAGCCAATTCCTGGTACGATCAATTGATTGGGGATGCCGGACAAAATATTTGGGCAACGAGAGGGGACAAACGGGAAATCACTTTTTTTAAAAAGAATACTGCTGAAGGTCTCTCATTTACGAAAATTCAGCAGCCATTTATGCCTGTTTCAGGAATTTCTTTTCAGGTATTGTATCCTGATCCGGATCAGGTGCTTTGGGCCGGCGGTGACCAGGGACTCTACAGGATTGATCTGAAAGTGAAACGTAATTACACGCACCAGTACGCAACGCTGATCCGAGAGCTTTCAACCTCTGCCGGGAAACTGGCATATGATGGTCTGGCCTTTACGGATTCTTCGAATGGCAAACGATGGCCGGGTATTGTGCTTGATTATGACAAGAACAACATTGCAATTGAGTATGCACTGCCCAGTTACCATGTAAACCAGGAGGTAGAATACCAGATCTATCTCGAAAATTTTGACAAGAACTGGTCTGAATGGAGCGAGCTTACACACAAAGAATATACAGGTTTAGCGCCGGGGAAATACACTTTCAGAGTACGTGGCCGGGATATATACGGCAATATTTCGAAGGAAGCCGTTGTGCCGGTTACGATCAGAACGCCTTGGTTTCTCACGTGGTGGATGGTTGCAATTTATGCGGGTGTATTTGCGATCATGATCTATTACACAGTACGGTGGCGTTTGCGCGCGGTAATCCGGGAAAAGCAGGGGTTGGAAAATCTGATCAGGGAAAGAACGGAGGAAGTGGTCGATCAAAAGGAGGAACTCGAAAAACAGTCTGAGGAATTGTCGATGACCAATGATCAGCTTGAAAGGATCGATGACTTGGTAAAGTCTATTAACGGAGAAGTCAATACAGGCAGGTTATTTCAAATGGTTTTGGAACGGCTGTGTCTTTTTCAGAATGTGGACAGTGCCTGTGCACTTATACATAACCGTTCATCGGATTCTTATCAGTTTCTGGCTATGGCAGGAACGGTCGATCTGGCCTCGGTAGAAGATGTGCGGCTTACCTACGCCCAGGCGGCACAAAGGTATATCGACAACGGCGTAGAGGTATTTGAAGATATATATCTAAAGAACAATTTCAGGTACGAAAATCTAAACAGTTCTATTGATGATATTTATGCGCCTAAATCGCTGATTACAATTCTGATAAGGGTGGAAGGGAGCGTAAAAAGTTTCATAACTCTTGAGAATATGGACTACGAGAATGCCTTTCATGAAAGAGATTTTCAAATGGTTAAAAATCTGAAAGAACATTTGATAGGTGCGTACATAAAAACGGATATTCTTGAAAATCTCGAAAATACCCTTAGTAATCTGAAATCAACTCAGGAGGAACTTATACGCCAGGAGCGGCTTGCGTCTGTTGGTCAGCTTACGAAGGGAATCGTGGACAGGATATTAAATCCTTTGAATTACATTAATAATTTCTCGATGTCTTCAGGTATAATACTGAAGGAAATCGCCGAAGTTACCGACAAACATCAGGAGACGTTTTCAGAAGATGACCGGGATGATCTGGACAGTGGATTGGACATGCTCAGGAAGAATCTGGACAAGATATATGAGCACGGTAACAGCACAACACGTATCGTAAAGGATATGCAAAAATTGTTGAAGGGGAAATCAACGGAATTCCTTATTACTGAGTTAAATCCTTTTCTTGAAACCAAAGCAAAATCGGCTGTTCAGGAGGTGATGAATGAGTATAAAGGATTCTCCGTAAAGCTTACTCTGGAACTGAATAGTGAGCCGGTAAAAGTGAGTCTACTTCCACACGAGTTTTCACAGGTATTAATCAACCTGATCAGCAATGCATGTTATACATTGATCGAAAAAGCACGGCTGGTCAAAGACTTTGAACCTGAAGTAAAGGTGAGCTCCGGACTTTGTGATTTTGGAGTCAGAATAGTGGTCCGGGATAATGGCAGAGGGATTCCTGTGAAAGAGACGGAGCAGCTTTTTAATCCCTTTTTCACAACAAAACCAACGTCAAAAGGAACCGGGCTGGGTTTGTATATGAGTAAGGATATCATAGAATTTCATAAGGGGCGAATGTCGATAGACTCGAAGGAGGGCGAGTTTACACAAATTAATATTTTCCTTCCTATAGTCGGCTAACCACCCGAATGATCAATTACACAAATTAAATGACCAGTTACATGGGGGCAGAAACCAGCAGTCAAGCAGATTCCCGCGGTGCCGATGATGCGGAGCGTAACAATATCCTGGATCTGAATCAGGAAATAGAAGCGTACCGGCAGAAGATATTTGAATTGAATAAGCTGGCTGATATTGGCCAGCTGAGTGCAGGGATTTTACATGAGATAAAAAATCCGGTCAGTTTTGTCAATAATTTTTCAAGATTATCTCAGGGGCTGGTGGGGGAGATTCTTGAAATTATGGAGAAAACGGACTTAGAAAAGTCGGAGGATGATCTGGCTGATCAGAAAGATCTGCTCGAAACCCTATCCAAAAATCTGCTTAAAATTAATGAAAATGGAAAAAGGATCGAGAGAATCATTCAGGGAATGCTGGCTCAGACAAGGTCCGATGGCCCTTTTTTAGAACCTACAGATTTGAATCAATTACTGGAAGAGTATACAAAACTGGCTTATCAGAGCCTGCGTGGAGAGGATAAAGAATTTAATGTTTCCCTGAATTTTAAGTTTGATTCAGAGATCGGGGAAATTAAAATTTCGCGCGGGGAATTCGGCAGAGTGATCCTCAATCTGGTGAACAATGCCTGTTATGCTATCAATGAAAAGCGAAAGCAGCAACTGGCGGAATATGATCCGGTGCTCAGTGTATCATCATCGAAAATCGGGAATGAGGTCGAGATACGAATTACGGACAACGGAATAGGTATTCCCCCTGAGATTGTATCGCGCCTTTTTCAACCATTTTTTACTACCAAGCCACCCGGCAAAGGAACGGGCCTCGGACTGGCACTTACGTACAGCACTATTGTAGAGACGCAAAAGGGCAAAATAGAAGTTACCTCCACGCTTGGAGAAATTACGGAATTCAAAATTTTGATTCCGATCTTATAACCCAATATCATACTCAATTAAAAAACTTCACTAATGGCAATCAGAATTTTAAGTGTGGACGATGAGCAGGACATGGAGATGCTGATTCTCCAGTTGTTCAGAAAGCAGATCAGAGATAAAAAATATGAATTTATTTTCGCTAACAATGGAATAGAGGCGCTGGAAAGACTGGAAGAAGCAGGAGACATCACGCTTATACTTTCGGATATCAATATGCCCGGAATGGATGGCTTGACGTTTTTGTCTAAAGTGAATGAAAAGCAGAACCCGCTTTTAAAATCGATTATGGTATCGGCCTATGGAGACATGGACAACATCCGTACAGCGATGAATCGCGGGGCGTTTGATTTTGTGACCAAGCCGGTGAATTTTGAAGATCTCGAAATCACAATCTCTAAAACTGTGGAGCACATTGAGATGCTCGCGGATCTGGAAAAGGGTAGGGAGCAACTGATCGCCATACAAAATGATTTAAGTGTGGCTAAAGAAATTCAAATGTCAATGCTGCCCAAAACAGTCCCTTCTAATATTGGAAAGGCCGGTGTTGATCTTCATGCTTTTCTTCAGCCCGCCAAAGTGGTAGGAGGCGACTTGTACGATTACTTCATGAAGGATCCTGACCATCTTTTTTTTATGATCGGTGATGTATCTGATAAAGGCGTACCGGCTGCACTTTTTATGGCTATTACAAAAGCGATATTCAAAAGTCAGTTTTCTAATCGCAATGGAGATTCATTGACTCAGAAAGTAAAGATCGTCAATGAATTTCTGAGCGAGGACAATTCCTCATTCATGTTCGTTACTGCCTTTGTGTGTCTGTTGAATGTAAGGACGGGTGAGCTGGAGTATGTGGATGCGGGACATGAGCCGCCGGTTATTATCCGTGCAAATGGAGACACTGAGTTGTTCAAAAAGGAAGGTGGAATGGCATTGTGCTTCGATCCTGAATTCGAGTTTACTTCAAAAACAATAAAGCTGAACCCAGGAGATAAAGTGGTGCTTTATACGGATGGGGTGACTGACGCCAACAACCTCCCGGGCGAAAGGTACGGTCTTCATACACTGCAGGATTTTTTTACTACAGGAGAAGGTTCAAACTGTGTGAGTGCGAAAGAAATGAACGAAGCCACCCTAGATAGCCTCATTCAATTTATCGGACCGGCAACGCAATTTGATGATATTACTATGCTTTCCATGCGTTACTTAGGGAGCTGAAATGAATAGACCCGTTGGATCATTTTTTGTTTCTCCAGCGGGTCAAGATCAGGTATCATCAATAGAGTCCCGTATATGGATACAATCTGGTAAAAGCCAGATGATAGGCTTCGTGGTAGCTAGATTGAATGTTTTTCCAGCAAAGCGGGTCTGTTGCATACTTTGGTAGTGTTACTCTGGAAATGAAATGTTCCTTTGCGAACGTTTCTACAAATGAATAAAGATGATCTGTCAGTTGATTGATGGCGGACTCATCTGTTTGATATCTGCGGTTGAGCAGGTAGATGTCTTCTGCTTCATGATCGGGCATAATTGCTGAGATATACTGGCCGAACCCGGATGTATCGCTTACCAATACCGGCGTACCGGCCATGGCAGTTTCCATAGAACTGTAACCCCATGGGTCATACAAAGATGGGAAAATTCCCAAATCACATCCTTTCGTAAAATCGTGATAATCAATCCCAAATAAAGACCTGGCTCTTTCGATGAAGTCGGGATGATAGACAACTTTCACTTTGTTACTTGCATTGTTATCTAATCCTGCCATTTGACAAAAACGCGTAATCTCATCTTCCTCAGCCAGCTGATGCATGGTAACAGGCGGTAACATACTTCTTTTAAAATCCCGCACAGCTTGTTTCCATGTTAACAATAATTCTTCATCAATCAGATGATTCAGATCAGGTAATTTAGGCCCACCGGAATTTGTAACTGACGCATAGAGTTTAGGTCCAAGATGCCGGCTGATCTGTGCGCATATTTTTCTCAGGTCATGGTATTTTTGTCTTGCTTCCAATACCTCAGATCGGATGTGGTAAAATGGTTTTTTGGAAACGATAAAAAATATAATTGTGAGGTCGGATTGCTCTTTCATGAGCCTTCCATTAAGCCTTGCCATGGCTTCCAACGTTATATCAAATCCTTTGTTTCTATATTCATAACGCCCGGATGTAAAAAAACACAGTGTTTTATCTGTCTGAATGGGATAACTTGGAAGAAACAGGGCTTTAATAAAATCATTTATTTTTTCGCGGTTTTCTGTATATGATCCTAACTGTTCATGTCGAAACTCCGCTTTCCTATTCATCCCGTTGAAAATAACCTGGTCAGGATTTCTGCCTAAAAAAACCTCGCATTCCTGGCCAACAGTTTCACTGACGGCTGTTAAAACATGCGCTTTTCCCGCAATAGTCCGCTCAAGTAATGCGCGCGTCTCAATCCCATACTGACTGGCTTTTTCCATCCAGTCGTATTTTTGAAAATCGGTAAAGTAGCTATTTTCATTCGGGGCAATGTAACGCCCGAGTAAGGTGGAATGAGTGGTAAATAGAGTAGCGATACGGATTTGCTCATCCGCCAGTTCAGGAATACAACTGGCAGACATCCAATCGTGAAAATGCGCAAGGACATCCTGTTGTGGGTTGATATGATGACAATATTCATAGAAAAAGAGCCTCAATACTTCCCCGAAACCAACCACCTGATCCAATATTTCATCGGAATTCAGTGTAGAAAGATGATATTTTTCCCAAAGCCGTGCTTTTACCAGGTTCAGGTGTTGCAATTGAAGTACCGGGTTGAACAACAGCACTCTCGGCCGTGCGCCATCGAGCAGCCAATATCCGTAATGCACTTCAAAGCCTGATTCCCGAAGCCTGGCAATCGTTTTGCAAAGTGGGGATTCATCCAGATTCAAAATAGGTCTGAACTCCGTTTTTCGGTGATCAGAAAGGTGGGGCCCAATCAGCAGATAATCGTCTCCATATGTATCGATCATCACCGGGATTTTGGACTTAATAGATGTGAATATTCCTCCGATCTGGTTGCATACTTCCCATGCAATCTCAAAAAGAGTGGTATCCGGTTTCAATATCAGGAAGGGTTCAGTAATTATGAATAGATGACAATAGGCATATCCGATCACCAGGATTGATCGATGGATAGGATATTTACCTTAAATTTAATCACGAAAGAAAGTTTCTCTTTAAGAGATGAGCTTAAACAGGAAAATGGAACCTTTAAACTGAGAAAATCGGCTATGAAGTTTTATGTCTGTTGGGTGTGATGATGGTCGGCAAGATAAAATGCAGATGGAGTTCAATACTGAGGTAAGATGATCATCAATTCAAAACAGTAAATACGGATAAATTTTTCCAAACCGAACATTATGCAGACTTTAACATTACAATCAATGCGGCTGGAATCCATCGATATTTTCAGAGCGGTGACGATGTTTCTGATGATTTCTGTAAACGACTTCTGGACACTTGCCGATGTGCCGGTATGGCTTATGCACACGGAGGCCGAGGTAGACGGTATGGGTTTCTCCGACGTCATTTTTCCGGTTTTCCTTTTTATTGTAGGGCTGTCCCTACCATTTGCTATCAATCATCGCAAGGCGAAGGGTGATAGCAATTGGGTAGTGTTAAAGCACATCTGCGAACGAACATTTGCTCTTTTATTGATGGGGATATTTCTTGTCAATTTTGAAAATATACGTGCTGACCAAATGCTAATTCCCAAATATGTTTGGGAAATCCTGCTCATTGTCGCTTTTTTTCTGATATGGAATGTCTATCCCAAGCGGCCCGGGAACAGTAATATTTATATAGGATTGAAAATCTCCGGTTATATTCTATTGGGTGTGTTGGCGGCTGTATATCAGGGAGGTCCTGATGAAAATCCTGTCTGGATGGAAACACATTGGTGGGGAATATTGGGTTTAATCGGCTGGTCTTATCTGATCTGTTCTTTGATATACCTGTATTTAAAACAAAGCCTGCCGCTCCTTTTTGTTGCCTGGCTTATACTGGTACTATTCAATCTGGCTGATTTTGCAGGTTGGTTGACTTCACTCGAAGATATACGTAGTACAGTATGGATCGTTGGAAGTGGAGCTATACCCGCTTTTACGATGGCAGGAGTAGTCACATCGGTGCTGTTTCAGCGTAATTCCGATAAGGAACATACCCGTATTTTTATCTTCATCCTTATCCTGCTGGGAATACTGAGCTTGTTGTATGGATTTGGCACAAGGCCATTCTGGGGCATTTCCAAAATCCGGGCAACGCCTGCCTGGTTGGGAATATGTACAGGGATAAGCTTTATGATGTATGCACTTTTTTTCTGGCTGGTAGAAATTCTTAATCGAAAAAAATGGGCAAATGTATTGAAGCCCGCAGGGGAGGCAACCTTAACTTGTTATCTGTTGCCTTATTTATGGTATGCAATCATCACCATATGCAATATAAGCCTGCCCATTGTGTTCCGGACAGGGATGATTGGTCTGATCAAATCATTGCTGTTTTCATTAACCATAATTCTCCTGACGGGGCTTATCAATAGGCTGGGTATTAAATTGAAGATTTAAGTATAGCAGATTTTATTTACCTGACCGAAAGTGGTAAATCTCGAACTATTCGTCTTTAATAGAAATAAGTATGTCCTAAACTCCCACCTTACATGAATTCAAGACGCGATTTCGTAAAAAAAACAATGACAACTATTGCAGCTGGCAGCGCAGTTAGTATGATGAATGTGAATACCGCTATTGGCCAGGGTAAGCGGGAAGATGTATTTAAACTGGGTGCAGCAGGGTATAGCTTCGTGCACTTTAAACTGGATGAAGCATTGGCGATGATGAAGAAGACGGATGTTCGCTATTTGTGTATCAAAGATTTTCATTTGCCATTCAAAAGCACAGCGGAAGAAATAGCTGCTTTTCACGAAAGGTTAAAGCAATCCAACGTAACCGGATATGCTGTAGGTCCCATTTATGTTAAAACGAAAGCAGAGATTGATAACGCTTTTGATTATGCCAAAAGGGTAGGTGTTAATTTGATTGTTGGTATTCCAAATCCGGAGGAACTGCCCTATCTCGAACAGAAGGTGAAAGAGCATAACATCCGATTTGCAATTCATAATCATGGTCCCGAAGATAAACTGTACCCCAACGCAACGGTCATTCATAATCTGATCAAAAACCTGGATGCAAGAGTGGGGATATGCTTTGATATGGGACATGATACAAGAGACAACCAGGATGCCGTAGCGGATCTTGGCAAATACAGCAAACGAATATTCGACATACACCTGAAAAATGTTACCGCTGCAACGAAAGACGGTACAACATGCGAGTTGGGAAGGGGTGTGATCAATATTCCTGCATTCGTCAAAATGCTGAGAAAAGTGAAGTATACAGGCTCGTGTAGTCTTGAATATGAGAAGGATATGAAAGATCCGCTCGCAGGTATAGCGGAGTCCGTGGGTTATTTTAGAGGAGTTTGTGCAGCAAGCCAGTCGTAAAAAAGTGGTTTGGCGTGCAGTTATATCCTATTTTTGTAGCAATGGGTAGTATAAAGTCCCCCTGCTGCCATTTATTTTTGATCTTTTAGAAACGTAACATTTAATAATGATGCTTAGCACCACGCCATTTGATAAGACTGCGGCTTACAAAAAGCTGAAAACACATCATAAGACCATCTCTCAAAAAGACATCAAGACTTTATTTGAGGAAGATCCGGATCGTTTCAAGAAATTCTCAATTCGTCTGGGTGATATTGTTCTCGATTATTCAAAAAACAGAATCAACTCCCGCACACGGTCATACCTGGTTCAGCTGGCTGAAGAGTCTGGCCTGGCAGACGCGATTGAACAGATGTTTTCGGGTGGTAAAATAAATGCCACGGAAGGCAGGGCAGTATTGCATACGGCTTTAAGGAACCGTTCGAATACACCTGTGGAAGTGGATGGCAAGGACGTAATGCCGGACATCAACGAAGTGCTTGAAAAGATGAAGGATTTTTCTGGCCGTGTTCGTTCAGGCAACTGGAAAGGCTACACAGGCAAAGAAATTACTGATATTGTCAATATTGGTATAGGCGGAAGCGATCTTGGTCCTGTAATGGTGACGGAAGCCCTCAAAGCTTACGGCAAAAAGGGACTGAATGTACATTTCGTTTCTAATGTCGATGGTACGCATATTGCGGAGACTATCAAAGCGCTCAATCCGGAGACAACCTTATTTATGATTGCTTCGAAAACTTTCACAACGCAGGAAACAATGGCAAATGCTATATCTGCACGTGACTGGTTTCTGGAAAAAGCAAAGGATCAGGAGCAGGTAAAAAAGCATTTTGTTGCCATATCTACAAACCGCACAGAGGTTGAAAAATTCGGGATAGATCCTGAAAATATGTTTGGTTTCTGGGATTGGGTTGGAGGTCGTTATTCGCTTTGGTCAGCGATTGGATTGTCAATTGCCTGCTTTGTAGGTTTCCAGAACTTTGAACAGCTTCTTGCAGGTGCTCATGATATGGACAAACACTTCCGTACCACCAAGTTTGAGCGTAATATTCCGGTAATTCTGGCCCTTTTGGGAGTTTGGTATAACAATTTCTTCAATGCGCAGTCACATGCGATTTTGCCATACGACCAATATATGCATCGCTTTGCGGCGTATTTTCAGCAGGGTGATATGGAAAGCAATGGCAAATATGTGGGTCGCGACGGGCAGCCGGTCAATTATCAGACGGGCCCGGTGATCTGGGGCGAGCCAGGTACTAACGGCCAGCATGCATTTTATCAGTTGATTCACCAGGGAACAAAGTTGATTCCTTGTGACTTCATTGCACCTGCGACCAGCCATAATCCGCTTGGCGATCACCACAAAATGTTGCTATCCAATTTCTTTGCACAGACAGAAGCGCTGATGAATGGTAAAACATACGATCAAGCCAAAAATGAGCTGGAAGCAGCCGGAAAGAAAAAAGATGAGGTTGATTTTTTAACCCCGTTTAAAGTGTTTACAGGAAACAAGCCGACCAATTCAATTCTGGTTAAGAAAATAACGCCAAAGGTGTTGGGAAGTCTGATTGCCATGTACGAGCACAAAATCTTTGTTCAGGGAATTATCTGGAACATTTTCAGTTTCGACCAGTGGGGGGTAGAGCTTGGAAAACAGCTCGCTAATAATATTTATCCTGAGCTACAAAATGATTGGCCGGTCACTAGTCATGACAGTTCTACGAATGGTTTGATCAATCAGTATAAACGCTGGAGATAACGATCAATAATCAGCGTTTTGAAATAATACCCTATCAGTACACCAACAGCATCTGCCAGTGCATCCCACCAGTCAAACGTGCGATCAAATGGCAGAAGCTGTTGGTAAAATTCAAGAGCCACACCATAGGCTATTCCGGCGGCGACATATTTGAATGAATTACCTCGTGTTGCAAGAAGCCAAAGCACAATCCACACACCGAAAAGACCTGCATGTACGACTTTATCAAATCCTATGACAGGGGCTGAGGGGATGCTTTTGCCGGGAATGGTGCACGCTATAAGAATACATAGCGTCCATAACCAGGCCATCCCTTTTGTTTCAGTGAAAATTTTGATAAAAGCGTGGAGCATAGGTATGATAATTATAAATTTTTGAAATTGTAAATATAGTAGCCCATAACGTTACAAGCATTGATTTAAAGAATCATTAGCGTTGGTGGATTAAAAACTCATCCCTTCTTTTTATCAAAAATTGAAATACTTCTATCAGCATTATGAACAATGAAAAATCAAGGGTGCTTCTGGTCGATGATCATCAGATAGTACTTGATAGTCTTTCTCTACTGCTCTCATCATTTGAAGGATTATCCATTGCAGAAGCTTACACGGATGGCCGTCAGGCGCTTCGGTATTATCAGGATAACGGGGCAGACATTGTCATTACGGATATGAGAATGCCTGGTTTCTCAGGTGTTGAATTGTGTGTTGAACTACGTAAATTTGATCCTGGTGTCAAGGTGCTGATGCTCACCATGGTGGAAGACGTGAAGCAGATAAGGGAAGCAATTAAGGCCGGAGTGAATGGGTATGTTCTTAAAATGGTAGATGCTGATGAGCTTTTACTGGCCATCAAAACGATCTTGGATGGCCGTCGCTATTACAGCGATGAAGTTGTAGTAGAACTTGCAGTCGGTAGAGACGAAAATCTCACAACCAAGCCCGGAACATTTGCCAAGCTCACTTTACGGGAACTGGAAATTTTAAGACTTGTGGGCAGGGAAATGTCTACTAATGAAATAGCGGAGAAGCTTTTCATCAGTGTGCCTACAGTTGAGACACACAGAAGAAACCTTATGCAGAAAATAGGTGCCAAAAGTGTTGTCGGGATGGTATTATTCGCTGTTAAACACGATCTGCTTAATTAGTCTTTAAGTGGAATATTAAAGACATAGAGGTACTCCGGCTCACTGGAAAGTGAACCCCTTAGTTTTTTGAGACTCTGCAGAAGCGGTAAGTCGAGATCAGGAAATTCTGCATTAACCAGCGTAATCGTGAGATCTGAGGGCGATATATTAAAAGAAAGGTTACAGTTACCAAGATTAAATGACTTCGTCACTTCGGAAAATAGTAATTTGTGGAAGTTAAGAATTTCATGACGTCGCTCCCCTGATATCGTGGTAACATCATTTTCACATAGCTCCGCAAAGTGATAGGACACGCCTGAAGGACGCAGATAGATATCGGCGTTTTTTTTAATGTAGGACCAAAGGCTTTCTGCATTATCCTGTTCAGAATCTGTTATCCATATCACCTCGCTGATCTGATCCGAAATGGTTCTGGATGTATCGACAATACGTTGTAAATAGGAATTGGTATCTTCCTTGTTAGATTGATGCATGGCAACCTGTCCTAACAGTTTCAACCCAAACAACTCGGAACCAAGGCTGTCATTCATATCCCGGGCAATACGCGCACGTTCGCGTTCAAGCGAAATGCGCTTTTCGGACTCTATCCTTTGGGCAAGTAATTTTTGATTAAGGTAATTCCTGATGGAAAGGAAGATAACACCGGTAAGGAGAACAATCATGACCAGCAAAAACCACCAGGTCTGCCAGAAGGGTGGTGCTATCACGATTGATAATTTTTTCACTGCTGACACCCAGTTTCCGCCAAGGTCGGATGCCTGTAACTGAAATTCGTAATCACCTGCCGGCAGGCGGGCATAACGTACCTGATCAAGCGTGCCTGCATAAATGGTGTCTTTATCATATCCCTTCATAAAATACCGGAAACGATTTAAACCGGCGCTACGAAAATCGTTGGCTGTGAACTTCAAAGTAAAAGTGTTATCTGAATAGGAGAGTCGTATTGTATCATTCTCGGATATCTGTTTTGAATTATCACCGTTTTCAGTGCCGTCAAGGACCAGTCCGGTAAACTGCGCATTTACTTTGTCTTTTCTCAAACTAAGAAGTCTTGGTCTTATACGATCAAGCCCTCTGGTACTTCCGAAATAAATATCACCAGCCGTTGTGGCAAGTGATGCACGCGAATTGTATTCACGGGGTGGTATTTCCTTAATAAATTCGAATCTTTCAGTTCCGGGATTAAATCTGGTTAGTCCGCGATTCGTACTGAGCCATAGGTTTGCCGATTTGTCCTGCTCAATGCAATAGATATATTCATGGTGCAAGCCATCTTTTCCATGATAAGTTTTGAGAATGTTATTGTTGGCCAGATCGAATTTTACAAGTCCATGATCAGTTGCTGCCCACAAAATATCATCATTTATCGAATGGTGCAGATCGAGTACATGATATTCAGTAATTAATTTTCTGACCTCTGTAAGTTTGTTATCGGAAAGCTGAAAAACTTCAACACCCCGATACCGGCTTGCCACGTATATTAATCGGGTTTTTTTGTCAAAATAGGAGGCATAACCACCTACAAATTCCTTTTTGTCTGTTTTTTCGAATTGCAACTTTTGTGTATCAAAGCGTATAATTCCCTTGGATGTGATTAAGAGCAGTGTGGCAGAATCAAGCGAAAGCAGATTACTCACCTCACAGGAAACAGGTAATGCAAAGTCACGGAATCGTTCAGAGTCCGGTAGGTATAGTGCAAAACCGTTCATCGTCGCTACCCATATTTTGTCCGACGAATCATGTAATATATAACGTATGGTATTGTCAGGCAGGCCATCCTGTGTTGTGTAATGTCTTATCAGACCAGTATAAGGGTTTAATTTATTCAATCCACCTAACTCTGTTCCGATCCAGATATCTGAGTTTTTGTCTTCAGCAAGACCCCGTACAGAATAGCCACTCAGATTATAGTTTTTATTTTTTCCATAACTGTAGCAGGAGAATGCCGAGGGAACACTTGTTATAATGTCAATGCCTTGTGGATCTGTATTGGCAAACACATCATTATTCTCATCAATAAAAATCTCACTTACTTCATTAAACTTGAGACTATTTGTAATGTCATCTTCATGTTGAATATGCTCAACAATTTTGTCTTTTTCAGGATCAAAAATGATGATACCTGTTTTTTCTGTAGCTAACCATAGTTTTCCGGTGAGGTCTTCAGCAATATCTGAAAAGTTGATTTGCTTGTCCTGCCATTGTTTGTTGTATGACTTCACACTGTTAGTCCTGTAGTCCAGATACATCAGCTTTTGTTTTCCGCCAAGCCATATATTCCCTTTACTATCCGAATTGATACAGGAAAATTCAGAATTTAAAATATCGGTCGGACTGCAGAAATACTTTGTTATTTTGTTAGATTGAACGGAGTAGCGACTTATCCCTTGTCCAGGATTAAGTAGCCAGATGTCTCCGTCCGGAGTAGTGGTAATGAAATTATTAAACTGAGATCTGTTATAGGATAATTGATTGGTCAGGCGCTTTATTTTATCCTTGTGTAAAAAGAATAGTCCTTCCTCGGTCAGCAGATAAATACTTTTCGCTCTGTCTGCGAAGACATGTATTGATCCTGTTAAAATTACTCTGGAAAGAGCAACCTGTGAGAACTTGTCTCTGCTTCTATCGTATTTAAAGATGCCTTTGTGCGAACCGATCCAGATCTGACGGTCCTTGTCTTCCGCTATACCTTGTACATTGGTGGATTCTCCGGATGTTCCGGATAAATATACTTCAAAATTCTTGCCATTAAATTTATTGACCCCATCTTGTGACGACATCCAAAGATAACCTTTGGAATCTTTGAGCATGTGGTACACCGAACCTTGCGACAGACCATCCTCAATTCCTACGTGTCGGAACCTAAGAGTTCCCTGAGCTGGAAGCTTTCCAGCTGAAAGAACAAAGAGAATTATGGTTACATATATGATACGCATGCAGTTTGATTCTTAATCTCAAATCCGTTGTAGAATTCGTAAGATTAGTATAAATATCTCTCTGAAAGCAGTATTATCCTAGTTCGTATCATCAATATCATGGCTTTTTGTAATCAATTTCATGGTTTACCATGATAAAACCTTTTACAAAAAATACGGACATTTGAGTATTCAAAAAATAAGCGGTATACACACCATTATCACTTACAACTTTGAAAACCCTCCTCTCAATCCGCTCCCTTATTACTAGCATGTGATAAGGGAGACGGATAGAATTAACAATCAGCATAAGCAATAAAAAAACGCGTCTGGTTAAACCTGACGCGTTTGAAATTTATAATCTTGTTTGATGTCATCCATTGTCCGCAAACTCAGGATATAAAGTCATCCCGCCATCAATATATAATGTTTCTCCGTTTACATAATCCGATTCATCAGAAGACAGCCATGCTACGGCTTTCGCAACATCCTGAGGCGTACCAATCCGTTTATAAGGAATCAGTTGCAACAGGCTTTTGTATTTTTCAGGATCTGACCAAACCTCTTTATTTATAGTGGTTTTGATCGCACCAGGGCTCACAGAATTTACACGAATTTTATGTGGAGCCAGCTCCTGAGATATGGATTTCATAAACATCATGACACCTCCCTTAGATGCTGCATAGTTCACATGTCCGCCCCATGGTATAATATCATGTACTGAACTCATCAAGACAATTTTACCAATAGCAAGCTCGCTGTGATCCAATACGTCAGCTTTGCTTTTCTCCTGTGCAACAAACTGTCGGGCTGCTTCGCGGCAACATAAAAACTGACCAGTCAGGTTTACGTCAATCACCTTTTGCCACTCTTCCAATGTCATATCCAAAAAGGAAGCATCCTTTTGAAGACCTGCATTGCTAATCAGAATGTCGAGCTTTCCGAATTCGTTTATGGTCTTATTAAATAAGGCTTTTACTTCCTCTTCGTGGCTTACATCTGCCTTTACCAGTATAGCCTTTCCGCCAATTTTTTCAATTTCCTCCATCGTCTTTCTGCCCTCTTCCGCATTGGATGAATAGTTGACAACGACTTTGGCTCCAAGACTGGCAAGATGAATAGCGCATGCGCGCCCTATTCCGGAGCTGGATCCGGTTACAATAGCAACCTGGTCTTTTAATCTCAAAAATGAATCACTCATATTATTTCCTCTATGGATTTAAGTTTTTTCCAAACTCTCCTGTTAACATTTTTAACGGCCCAGTTTCTGGCGATAAGAATAGCTTTCGAAACAGCATCTCTTGGAGAAATGTTGCTTGTCCTGAGTAATTCCTGAGCAATGGATACTGCTTTTTCCCTTGTAGTAGGGGTTAGATACATCAATTCAGGTAATGCTAATTTTGCGTCCATACAATGAGCTGTTAAAATTTGGAGTTTTTGAAGTGTTGATTTTCTTTGAGTTTAAAAAATTGATGCCAGTGTAAAGCTTTCAATATGAGGTCCATTGTCAATAAAAATGTATCCATTTTGCCACTGGCGGGTAAAAAAAATCCCCATCTAAAATTAGACAGGGATTTTTTCTAGATGATTTCCCTTATTTAACTTCTTCGAAGTTAACATCTGTAACATCTTCTGCACCGGCTCCTTCATTACCTGTCGGATTACCCTGAGGGTTACCTGCAGGTCCTTGCTGACCTTCACCTCCCTGTGCGTACATTTCCTGGCTGGATGCCTGCCATGCTGCATTCAGTTTTTCCATCGCAGCATCAATACCGGCGATATCCTGAGTCGAATGCGCTGCTTTCAGTTCCATTAGTGCACCTTCTATTGAAGACTTGTTTCCTTCTGAAAGTTTATCACCGAATTCTTTTAGCTGCTTCTCAGTCGAGAAGATAAGACCATCAGCTGCGTTAATTTTATCTATTTTTTCACGTTCAGCTTTGTCTGCTGCTTCGTTAGCTTTTGCTTCCTCACGCATACGGTTGATTTCTGCGTCTGTCAATCCACTGGAAGCTTCAATTCTGATTTTTTGCTCTTTTCCGGTTCCCTTATCTTTTGCAGATACGTGAAGGATACCGTTCGCATCAACATCAAATGTAACTTCAATCTGAGGAGTACCACGTTGCGCCGGTGGAATGTCGGACAAATGGAAACGACCCAAAGTACGGTTCTGATTTGCCATTGGGCGCTCACCTTGCAGGATATGGATCTCAACAGATGGTTGGTTATCCGCTGCAGTTGAGAATGTCTCCGTTTTTTTAGAAGGAATAGTTGTATTCGCTTCAATCAATTTGGTTGAGACACCACCAAGTGTTTCAATACCTAATGAAAGAGGAATTACATCCAAAAGAAGTACATCTTTTACTTCACCGGTTAAAACACCACCCTGAATAGCTGCACCAACTGCAACCGCTTCATCTGGGTTAACACCCTTTGAAGGTTTTTTTCCGAAGAATTTTTCAACTTCTTCCTGTACACGTGGAATACGTGTTGAACCACCCACAAGAATAATCTCGCTAATGTCGCTGTTAGAATATCCAGCATTTTTCATGGCTCTTTTGCAAGGTTCCATCATACGCAGGAACAAGCTGTCTGCCAATTGTTCGAATTTCGCTTTTGTCAAAGTACGAACAAGGTGCTTTGGAATACCATCAACAGGGAATATGTATGGCAGGTTAATTTCAGTTTGAGTCGAGCTTGAAAGTTCAACTTTTGCTTTTTCAGCAGCTTCTTTCAAACGTTGCAAAGCCATTGGATCTTTTCTAAGATCAACACCCTCATCGGTTTTAAATTCGTCGGCAAGCCAGTTGATAATCACCTGGTCAAAGTCATCGCCACCAAGGTGTGTATCCCCATCTGTAGACTTTACCTCAAATACGCCATCACCCAATTCAAGAATGGAGATGTCAAATGTACCCCCACCTAAGTCAAACACAGCGATTTTCATATCTATGTGTTGCTTGTCAAGGCCGTAAGCCAGGGCAGCAGCGGTTGGTTCGTTGATGATACGTTTTACATCAAGACCTGCAATCTGACCAGCTTCTTTCGTAGCCTGACGTTCTGCATCATTGAAATAAGCAGGTACCGTAATAACAGCTTCAGTTACTTCCTGTCCAAGATAATCTTCGGCAGTTTGTCTCATTTTTTGCAAAATGAATGCTGAAACTTCTTGTGGTGTATATAAACGATCTCCGATTGGAATACGAGGAGTGTTGTTCGGTCCTTTTTCTACAGTGTATGCAACAGTTTGCATTTCACTATTAACGTCGTCATACTTTTTGCCCATGAAACGTTTGATGGAGCTAATTGTATGTTTGGGATTGGTGATTGCCTGACGTTTTGCAGGCGCACCTATCTTACGTTCGCCGTTATCCATAAAGGCAACTACGGACGGCGTAGTACGAGCACCTTCGCTATTTGCTATCACGACAGGTTCATTACCTTCCATCACAGCTACACAAGAGTTCGTAGTTCCTAAGTCTATGCCAATAATTTTTCCCATTTTTTATTTATAAGTTATGTTATGATTTTGATTCTCCACTTGCGTCCGATTCGCTATTTGCTATCCGACTTTCGAAGAGTTTGCTAAAAAGCTCGTACCACAACTTTGTTAATCATTTATATATGACAAACTGTCATATACGCGAAAAGGATAAAAATTGCCAGGATGTGGATTTCTGTCAGAGCAAATTAAATATTTGAGCTACGTTAGAGCGATAAAATTCAACCTGATAAAACGCTTTTATTTATAATTAATATTCTGATGATCAGATGGTTTGACCCATATATGGATCACTCTGACTCTCTTTTCCTGTTTCCACATGGCCGGCGAAGCGAAATGTGTTTTTGTCATCACCTTCTGTACTGACAGTGAAGTCGTACCAGTTAAAGTTTTTCTCCAGGTTTATTAAAATAGAAGCACTGTGACCAGCAGTGATGGTTTTTGACTGTTGACCAGCTTTATAGGCATTATCAGAGATCTGAATTTTTACAGGCTTTGACGATACATTGGTGGATTTAATCACCAGATTTCCGGTTGCTTTTTTATTTTTATCTAATTGGTATTCAGCAGATAATTTAATCCTGGTATCTGAATGATCTCCGGCAAACTCTCTCATGAATCCGTTAGGACCATATACCACGAGATGAAATCTTCCGTTTTCAAAGTCAATCAGATTCCAGGAGTCCGATAGGGTATCTCCTGCTTTAACCGCGTAATTCCTGACAAGTACTTTTTCTTCTTTCATACCGTATGCATAAATCATAAAAGGAGAACCTGCCGATGCCTTACCGAATATGCCATTTCCGACATGTAATTTAATTTCAAATGCACTTTTGGCAGAGTTCAGGCCACCTGACGCATATAGTTCGTAAGGTATAGCAGTTGCAGGACGTGTTCCTTTTTCCTGATGCGGCATCACAGAGGAAGAAAAAGGATCCTGATTGATTTGAGCAATTTCAGTTTCGGTCAGTGCTTTGTAATCATTAGGAAGCTTTTTGAACTTAGCGTTGTAAATGCTTTCCATGAATTCGGTTCGTTCTACAAATTTGGGGAGAGGTATTTCCGCGCCGTCGTAAGGTTTGAACGAGGAGGTCAGATCTCCGCAGATCGTCCTACGCCATTCACTGATATTAGTTTCCTTGATGTATTTTCCAGATTTATGGCTTACAAACTTTTCTAAAAACTGAAGAATAGAAGTATGATCAAAAACTTCGGAGCAAACGTTCCCGCCACGATTCCAGGGTGATGCGATGACAAGAGGAACCCGATATCCCAGCCCGATAGGACTTTCACGGGAGTCTTTTTTTGCCTTTTTCTTCATATCCTGTTCAAGTGTGACGAACTCTGTTTTAGTATCTATGCCTTCGGATGTTTTACCAGAATTTTGCTTATACGGATCTGGGACTACATACGGGGGGACATGGTCGAAGTAGCCATCATTTTCATCATAGCAAAGAATGAATATCGTCTTTTTCCAAATTTCAGGGTTTTGCGTCAGAATATCCATGGCTTCGGAAACATACCATGCACCGTACCATGGAGCAGTAGGATGGTCTGAGAAATTCTCCGGTGCCACCAACCAGGATACTGTTGGTAATTTATCCGCTTTTACATCCGCTCTGAACTGATACAGAACGTCACCCTGTGGTGCTTTCGCTTCATGAATAATGTCTCCATCGTTGTAGGAGACAGTTGTTATTTCTCTGTAATCCGGATCTCCTGTATTGGTTGTGAATGCTTTTTGGTGAATGTTTTTCTGTGCCTGAGAAAGTTTCTCGAAGTTTTCAGGGCTCCATCTGATCACTTCTTCCTGTGCCAGTTTCAGCGAGTCCTTTTTATCTGCAATACTTTTTCTTGATTTTTCTGCTTCTTCTCCCGATAATGACTTCAATTTATTCTCAATTTTAGCAATCTCAGCCGGCAATTCCTCAATTCTTTTCTTGAGGTGGGTTTGATAACCAGTATGAAAGCGTACCTGGTACTGACTGAACCATTCAATAGGATTGTCTGTGAAGTTACTGAGCCATGAATCTTCCTCTCCCTTTAAACCAGTGTCTATGCTGAGTTCATTCTGGTAAATACGCCAGGAAACATTATTTTCTTCAAGCCGTTCCGGGAATGTTTTCCAGTTAGCCTCACGATCATCTGTTACATTTTCGTTTCTAACATTTGCATACGAGTTGGTGTCTGGTTTCTCCCTGAGTGTACCGGTCCATAGGTATAATCTGTTGGGAGTTGTTCCGGTTAAAGACGAGCAGAAATTCTGGTCGCAAACGGTAAATGCATCTGCAAGGGAATAGTAGAATGGGATGTCTTCCCTGGTGTAAAAACCCTGGGTAAGTGGCATCTTTTTGTAATCCTTATGACCTGCCTGTTTTGCTATAAGCCATTTGTCATACCTGCCGTTATTTCTGGCATCGACCTGGTTAGTCCAGGAGTGGGGCAATGAACCCATCCAGGTCGCATTAGACTCCTTTATATTTAGTCGAAATGGAACGTAGGTATCACCAAAAGCATTTGTCTGCAGCCATACACGATTATGATTGGGAAGTCGGATTGCCCTTGGATCATTGAAGCCGCGGACACCTCTGAGAGAACCGTAACTGTGATCGAAAGACCGGTTTTCCTGCATGAGTATGACCACGTGCTCTGCGTCCAGATACGTAGATCCTGGTGCGGGGTTTATGGCGAGTGCTTTTTGAATAGATAGGGGCAGAGCACTGAATAAGCCGGCACTTCCCGTTAGTAGTGCTGCTTTTTTTATAAAATCTCTTCTGGATTCCATGGTCAAAAATAATCTTAGTCTAGACAATACATTTCTTAAAGGCAAATGTACTATCGGCTATTTTACGTGATTGTTAAATGATCTTCTTGTAGAGGATAAAGATCTCTTTACAATGAGATTTACTCAAAAAAGGGCCGCTGCAATTCTTTGCAACGACCCTTTTTAATATATCAAAATCAAAATTACTTCTATTTTCCTCCAAACAATCCACCCAACAAACCTCCGAGATCGACACCGTCTTGCTTTTGCTTGTCTGGTTCATCACCTTTTTTAGCTTCTTTTCCCATCAAGCTGCCGCCTACGCGGATAAGGTCATTCATATCCAATTTTCCATCTGCAAGAGCACCTCCAATTTGGTTAAAATCAAAGCCGGATGAGCCTGATTGATTTTGATTACCTCCAAGCAAACCCCCTAAAACACTATTGAAGTCAAAACTTGAATCCTTCGGATTGCTCACTTTGCTGATCAGGCTGCCAATGACACCAGGAAGAACAGAAGATACTATACCTCCGGCTGTGCTATTACTCAACCCGAACTTTTGTACAATTGCATTGATCGCATTAGAAGCAATAGATGCAACAATAGGATTATTCATTAAACCGCCTGCAGTTGAACCGCTATTGCCAGAAAGTAATCCCATCAACCCTTGTATGTTACCTGCCTGTGCCTGTTGCTGTAATCCTCCGGTAATTGAGCCCAGCAATGTCTGCATTACCTCGGTATTCTGAGAATCAGGAACTTCAGGATTTTGTACAATAGCCTGTTGTGAGTTTTCTTTTATGAGCCCTAAAAGTTGGTCTAACATTGAAGTATCGTTTTGTTACAATTGCTTTAAGACTAATGGATATAGTAAAAGTAACGAAACCAAAGCGCAAAAAAAATCCCGCCGAAGCGGGATGCTGTTTTATTTTACCTGATCAACGATCGCCTTAAATGCGTCCGGATGGTTCATTGCCAAATCGGCTAGTACTTTCCTGTTAAGCTCAATTCCTGAAGAATTAAGTTTGCCCATCAGAGCGGAGTAAGACAAACCGTGAAGACGTGCACCAGCATTAATACGCTGAATCCACAAAGCACGGAAGTTACGCTTTTTCTGCTTACGGCCTTTGTATGCGTAAGCCAAACCGCGTTCTACGGCATTCTTGGCAACGGTCCATACATTTTTGCGACGGCCGAAATAGCCTTTCGCTAATTTTAATACTTTCTTACGTCTTGCACGCGACGCAACGTGGTTCACTGAACGTGGCATAATTTAACTGTTTTTGATGGCCGGCGCTCTGTTGAGACTTTAAAGCCTGCTATCGGGTTGAACAAAAAACCGAAATGGTATTTGATTTTGTATTGGATTTGGAAACTACTTTCCTAGCATTGCCAATACTTGCTTTTCGTTAGACACATCAATAAGACCAGATTTTACCAAACCACGCTTACGCTTGTTTGATTTTTTTGTCAGGATGTGGCTGTGAAACGCATGTTTGCGTTTGATTTTTCCTGTACCAGTCAGCGTAAAACGCTTTTTGGCACCAGAATTGGTTTTCATTTTAGGCATAATACAAATTGAAAAAATTGATAATAATAAAACAGCCTGCAAAATTAGTGATTTCCTGTTAAAACAAAAAACGCACAAATGGATATAGTATCCATCTGTACGTTTTAATATTTATTTCAATTGTTCATTACGAACGTAGAGATCCTATTTCTTAGCTACAGCAGGGGCAAGAATGATCGTCATTCTTTTTCCTTCCAGTTTAGGTTCCATTTCCAGCTTGCCGTATTCGGTAAGAGCTTCTGAGAATTTCTTAAGAAGATTTACGCCGCGCTCTTTAAACACAATCGTACGACCGACAAAATGAACGTAAGCCTTGACCTTGGAACCTTCCTTAAGAAAATTGATAGCATGCTTAAGCTTGAATTCGAAATCGTGGTCATCTGTATTGGGGCCGAAACGGATCTCCTTGATGACAACTTTCATTGCCTTTGCCTTAATTTCTTTCTGCTTTTTCTTCTGCTCATATTTGAACTTCGAGTAATCTACAACTTTACATACAGGAGGAACTGCAGTAGGGGCGATTTCGACAAGATCAAGATTCTGAGATTTTGCAATGGCTTTTGCTGTAGCTATATCAACAACGCCTGCTTCAATATTTTCACCGACAAGACGAACTTCCTTGGCCGTGATACGATCATTTATTTTATAAGGTTCTTCGACAACTCTGTAACGTCCACTTGGGGGTCTTAATGCCATATAACTTGGGATTGGTTTTTTTTGGTTTTTTTGGTTGGAAATCAAAAAAGTCAACATCGGTAGCACAAAAATAGTGCCTTCGAGGCGGAATAATAATAAAAAACGATAAAATGATCAAATAATTTTTGCAGCGTCTTTGAAATAGCTGACAAATTCATCAACCGACATGCTTCCAAGATCACCTTCTCCTTTTCTGCGTATCGATAATTTACCTTCTGCCATTTCTTTTTCACCTACAATGAGCATGAAAGGAACCTTAGTAACTTCCGCGTCTCTGATTTTGCGACCAATTTTTTCATCACGGTTGTCTACAAATCCTCTGATATCATGATCCTGCAATTGGAGAAAAACTTCCTCAGCATATTCCGAATACTTTTCAGAGATGGGTAGGATTGCAATCTGATCTGGTGATAACCATAGTGGAAATTGACCAGCGGTATTCTCGATAAGAATTGCTATGAAACGTTCCATGGAACCGAAAGGTGCGCGGTGGATCATGACGGGTCTGTGCTTCTGATTGTCAGAACCGGTATATTCCAAACTGAAACGTTGCGGTAATTGGTAGTCAACCTGAATCGTTCCTAGCTGCCATTTTCTACCCAGAGCATCGCGTACCATGAAGTCTAGCTTAGGACCGTAAAAAGCCGCTTCTCCTAATTCAGTAACCGTATTCAGGCCTCTTTCAGCAGCAGCCTCAATAATGGCACTTTCTGCCTTTTCCCAATCTTCATCCTTTCCGAAATATTTTTGCTTATCACTCGGATCTCTTAATGAAATCTGTGCGCTGTAGTCTTCGAAACCCAGAGATTTGAAGACATGCAAAACAAGATCTATTACTCTGATAAATTCTTCTTTCACCTGATCAGGACGACAGAAAATGTGTGCATCATCCTGCGTAAAGCCACGTACACGTGTTAATCCGTGTAGTTCTCCGCTTTGCTCATATCTGTATACTGTACCAAACTCAGAATAACGGATCGGAAGATCTTTATACGAGCGTGGGGAAGTTTTATATATTTCAATATGATGTGGACAATTCATCGGCTTGAGCATATACTCTTCGCCCAAATTCGGGGTTTTGATAGGCTGGAATGAATCCTTGCCGTATTTCTCCCAATGTCCTGAAGTCACATATAAATCCTTGCTGCCGATATGGGGTGTAACCACAGGCACGTATCCGGCCCGCGATTGTGCCTTACTTAAAAATGACTGGAGACGTTCACGTAACATGGCACCCTTTGGCAGCCATAGAGGTAAACCCTGACCCACTTTTTCAGAAAATGCAAACAGTTCCAGCTCTTTCCCAAGCCTGCGGTGATCGCGCTTTTTTGCTTCCTCCATCATAGTGACGTACTCTTCCAGTTCTTTCTGTTTTGGAAAAGTAATACCATAAATACGGGTAAGCATTTTATTTTCCTGCTTGTTGCGCCAGTAGGCGCCGGCAATATTGGTCAGCTTGACAGCCTTGATAATTCCTGTATTAGGAATATGCGGTCCGCGACAAAGATCGGTAAAATTACCCTGTTCGTACAAAGTGATAGAACCATCTTCCAGACCATCGATCAATTCAAGCTTATACTGATCTCCTTTCTCTGTGAAGAATTCGATAGCATCTGCTTTACTGATTGGCTTTCGGATGTATTCATTTTTCTGGCGTGCCAGTTCAAGCATTTTGGCTTCTATCTTCGGGAAATCATCCTGGGAAATGGATTGTTCTCCCAAATCTACATCGTAATAAAACCCTCTCTCCAGTGATGGTCCTGTCCCAAATTTGATACCCGGATACAATGCCTCGAGCGCCTCTGCAAGTAAGTGAGCAGAAGAATGCCAAAAGGTGGCTTTACCATCTTCATCGTTCCATGTGAGTAGCTTTACCAGCGAATCTTCCGTTATTTCACGCGTTGGATCCCATACCTCACTATTCACTTTTGCGGCAATCACGTTGCGCGCCAGTCCTTCACTTATGCTTAATGCGACGCCCATAGCGGTGATACCCTTAGGGTAAAAACGTTCGCTACCGTCTGGCAGGGTAATTTTAATTTGAGACTCGTCTTTCATTCAAAGGTGTACTATAAGCGTTATAATTACTCCGTGGTGTTATTAATTGGATGGACATTGTCCGCATGATTCCGATCCGGTAATCGTATCTGCCAGACCACACAGGAATATCATTCCAAAAATATCTTGTGCAAATCTATTGAATTTTAACCTTCCGAGAAGAATCTACCGGGATATTTATCGTTCTGCGTGGCTGAATCAGATCAAGTTTGACGCGGGAAGTGTCCAGGAAGCGATAATTATCCTGCGCTTCTTGAGCACCAAATGGAGACTCGCCACTTTCGTCTCTTTTCATTCTCCACAATCCATTATGAGCTGACCGATCGCTGGGGTCCTGGGCGAGTGTGATTCCGTAAAATTCTCTTGCTTTTGCAAAATCACCTATTTTCTCGTAAGAATACGCTATAAGATTGTGAATTTGCGGGTACTTAGGGTCTACTTTCAGTAATTGACTCAAAGCTACCAGAGATTTATGGTAATATCTGTGTTTTAGTCCTACGTCAGCCATTTGCATCAGCGCTTCGCGGTACCGTGGATTAACTGTGATGGCTTTTTGATAATAAATCATAGCCGTATCGGGCTTGGCAAGACCTTCATAAATTTGCCCCCTTTCATAGAAGAGCTCAGCTACCTGAGGAAATCTCTGAATTGCTTTATTATTGATGGCAAGTGCCCGAGGTATATTTTGTAGCCTACGGTTGATGACAATACTTTGCACGTATGCCCTAAGCATTTTAGGGTTGTTTTTCATAGCATAATCCAAACTCACCAGACTTGCCAATGAATCTCCTTGCTTGGCCTGCAACATTCCTTTTACATAGTAGGCAGAGGCATCATGTGGTGCCAGTCGCATAGCGTGATTAAGGTATCTGCTGGCTTCAGCGAAGCGGCCATTAGCCTGCAGTAGATCAGAGAGCAAAACGTAAAGCTCAGGGGTTCCCTGCTGCAGTACTTCAGCGCGCTCAGCATCTTCCAGGCCAAGCTCCAGATCGCCTAGCTCACGGTAAATCTTTCCTCTCAGTAAAAAGTACTCTGCCACATTATCCTGCTCGTCGATAGCTGAGGTGATGTCTTCAAGTGCCTGACGATATTCTTCCTGATCAAAGTAAATACGAGCCCGCTTGAAATAGTTGGCATCCAGATCAATCCCTCTCGAAATCAGGTCTGACAGGGATGCAACTGCATCTTTTTCCCATTGCGCTCTGTTCTTTTTGACAACCGGTGGAATACGGGTACTGTTACGCGCATCGCTTTGACAGGAGACCATCAGAACGAACACGCCTAAAAATACCGGCCACGTGATATATTGCCAAAATCTGTTTTTCATGAAAATCCTTATCAGCAATTTAGATGCTTTGGTCTGAGAAACGGGAAAATACGCCTAGTGGTAACTTCTTACCAAATGAATCAGGAATAAAAAGTTCGCCGAATTGGTGATTTATCTGGTCTCCGAAATGCGCTTTAATTAAATTCTCAACGATCAACGCAGAGAAACCTAGTGAATAAAGGTTGATGATAAAGAAAAAGTTTTCCTTTTTTAACAACTGAGCACACAATCTCAAAATTTCGTTCAGATTCTCTTCTAGCAACCACTTTTCCCCATCCGGGCCTCTGCCATATGCTGGTGGATCAAGAATAATGCCGTTATACTGGTTGCCACGTCTTACTTCTCTTTGAACAAATTTCAATGCATCCTCAACCACCCAGCGAACGTTATTTAATCCGCTTAAATCCATATTTTCCCTCGACCAGCTAATCACCTGCTTTACCGAATCCACATGTGTTACATCAGCTCCGGAAGCCCTTGCTGCCAAAGAGGCGATACCGGTGTAGGCAAACAAATTTAATACACTTGGTTTGTCTTCAGGAATTGCCTTTAACGCTTTGGATATATAATCCCAGTTAGTGGCCTGTTCCGGGAAAACGCCAACATGCTTGAAGGATGATAACGCAAGTTTTGCTCTCAAATGAAGAGAGCCTGATCGGTACTGAAAAGTCCATTTGTCCGGCATGCCAGGCTTTGCAATCCACTGTCCTTTTTCTTGTGAATTCTTATCCTTCTTAAATGTAGCATGGGCGCGGTTTTCCCATTCCTGATCTGATAAGGATTTATCCCAGATGGCTTGTGGCTCAGGGCGTGAAAGAATATACTGTCCGAAGCGCTCCAGTTTTTCAAAACCTCCGGAGTCTATAAGTTGGTAATCGGTATGCTGATCAGGCGATAGTAGAAGCACTTATGTCAATGTTTAATAATCAATTGTTAATTGTAATTAAGGAACGATTCAAATTCTTTTATCAAATTCATTGAAGACTAGAATTCGATTTTGTTGAGATAGAATACATTACGTTTTCCTCTTGTCTGCGGGTCGCCGGCTGCATTCACGATACGCTGTTCACCCCAGGCCAAATAATAGTTCCCAAACCAGTAGTCGATATCATCCGTACTGGTCTTACGTACTTTGTCTCCTTCGATTTGAGTATCGTTGGCAATCACCTTATTGTTGTCGACCACCTGGCTGCCTTTGATAATTTTACTTCTGATAGCACCCTGGTGGCTGTAAACCAATTGCGTATTACCGTTGGCTTCCGACTGCACTTTAATCTTCTCACGAAGCTCCATGCTTTTTACATTTTCGAAGTTGATGCTGTTGTCCCAGAGTAATTTTCCGTTTTGATCCACATCGGCAAGAATGGCATGCGTGTAAGTGAAGCCATCAAATACCTGTTGATTGTAGCCGCGACCTCCATACATAGGGTTCCACAGGTATGGATTATACAGCCCCATTCCGAAGGGATAACCCATCATGCCTCCGTAGCCGAGTCCGCCCATCATATTGGAGTTCTGATAACGATATTCAGGATAAAAAACCTCTGCTACGAGCAGGAAGTTGTCGCCTTTTGGTACTACATCGTGAACAAGTAATCTATAATTCAGTTTCACATCATCCCCACTTTCTTTCTTTTTCCGAATACGCCTCTCCATTTTCTCCTGTTGGCGCTCATTCATGAAGTTGAAAAAATTTTTGAAATCGGTAAAACTATGATACTGCGTAAAGGCAATTTCGTTGTTAACGATCTTGCTGATATACAGTCCCTGCGAAGCCGCATTAGTGGAGCTTTGCATGTTTCTGTAGCCATAAGTTCCGATTACCATGCGGACGGAATCATTCAGTATCTGCAAGCGTCCGTTTAAAAGAGAATAGTCTTCTTCCGGATCAACTGAAACCTGAGTATACAACTCACCTGTTTCTTCATAAGACTTTGCCACGATTTTGGTCTGTCTCCCTTTTTTAACTGCAAAGCAAACGTTGACCAAGTGGTTCACCGTATCTACTTCGACAGTTTGAATCGCATTTGATCCTTTAATCGCTGAAGGTAAAACCCGTGTCTGTCCCGATGTAAGCATTGTATGAATCAATACCGGTTCATTACGAACCATACCTGCCATAAATACTGAATAGCCAAGCGTTTTGAAATCAGTAATTTCAAAGCGATCCAACGTATTGATTGTAAAGGTTTCGACAAATCCCGGACCGATATTCACTTTTACGATCTGGTATAGATTACTGCGGTACTTGCTAAATAAAAGAAATACAGATTGTCCGTCGTAAGAGGCGGTTACATAGTCCAGATTATCTTCAACCGGTCCGTCGATGGACCAGATCCTATCCAGATTACTGTCAAATTTCTGAACGTTGAATGTACCGCGGCCCGGTTTAGAGATCAATAAAACTCCCTTTTCTCCAAGAGGCATGGCCTGGTAAGCCGAATTATTTCCAGGTAGGGGCAATTCAATTCTTTTTACACTTTGCGAAATAGCAGGTGCAATAAAGAAGAGTAATAAAAGCAATGTAAGTCCACCCAGTGTTGAGCGAAAACGCTGTTTAGTCATGTGCAAGTTGCATGATAAAATCGAATTCTTCAGGTTTAACAGGGCCTACCGACAAACGGGACAAACGTACAAGTGCCATATCTTCAAAGCGCTTGTCTGATTTAATTTGCTTCAAAGTGATAGGTTTTGGGAATTTTTCAACAGGAACAAATTCTACCACGACCCATCTCGGGTCATCCGCGGTTGGATCGGGGTAATGTTCTTTCGAAACTTCCGCAAGGCCAACAATCTCTCGTCCCTCATTACTATGATAAAAAAGGGCCTGATCCCCTTTTTTCATGGCCATCATATTCAAACGGGCGGTATGGTTGCGCACACCATCCCACATTGATTTTCCTTCTTTTACAAAATCGTCCCAGGAATAAGTATCCGGTTCAGATTTGATCAGCCAATATTTCATGCAATTAATTTTTATAATGATGAATTAAGAATGATGAATGAAAGATATAGAGTAAAAAATTTCCATTCACTCGTCATTTTTCATTCTAATCTAATTTTAACTCTTCATTTGTTTCAAGGAAATTTAGTGAATTTGCTGAAATCAGGCTGACGCTTCTCAACGAAAGCATTTTTACCTTCCTTAGCCTCTTCACTCAGATAATAGAGTAATGTTGCGTTTCCTGCCAGTTCCTGAATACCTGCCTGGCCATCCAGTTCTGCGTTGAAAGAGCTTTTGAGCATACGAATGGACAAAGGGCTTTTTTCCTGAATCTTTTTGCACCATGCCACAGTTGTTGCTTCAAGCTCTTCCAGAGGTACAACCTTATTGACTAATCCCATTTGTAGCGCTTCCTGAGCATCATACTGATCACAAAGGAACCAGATTTCACGTGCTTTTTTCTGGCCAACTACTCTTGCAAGATAAGATGCGCCAAAGCCGCCATCAAAGCTACCCACTTTCGGGCCAGTCTGACCGAAACGTGCATTTTCAGCCGCGATAGAAAGGTCACAGATTACATGTAACACATGTCCGCCACCAATAGCCCATCCTGCAACCATAGCAATTACAGCTTTAGGAATAGAGCGAATCATGCGCTGAAGATCGAGTACGTTTAAACGTGGCACATGGTCGTCACCTACATAACCTCCATGTCCGCGTACAGACTGATCTCCACCTGAACAGAAAGCCTTACCACCTTCACCTGTTAGTATAATTACTTCAATACGTGGATCTTCACGGCACACGTGCATAGCGTCAATCATTTCTGTCACCGTCTTAGGCGTGAAGGCGTTGTGTACATGAGGACGGTTAATGCTGATTTTTGCAATTCCCTCATGAAGAGAAAACAGGATTTCTTCGTATTCTTTAATGGTTTCCCATTGAATTGGACTAGACATATTGAGCAGTAATAGATTTATGATAGAACGGACTCAGGGCATCTTGCGGCAAAGTCTGTATTAAATCGCGAAATTACAGATTGTTTATCTTTCCTTCAAAAAGGATTAATAACTTTCGTCCATGGTAAACGTCGTTGTCAGCAGGAATAGTTAATTTGAAAGCACTTTTGTTTAGTAGGACTGACAGCATATAAACTGGAAATGAGTAATCACACAAATATGACAGATCGGGTATGGCATACAAATCGAGACAAAATACTTGATGAGCCGAGACCAAACGATTCCTATTTGGCAAATGCCTATGATTTTATGCACCGCTGGTTAAGCGGGGAGCAATATTTCACGTTGCAAACCTCAGGATCGACAGGAATTCCAAAGACGGTCACTATACAACGTGCTCAGATGGAAGGTAGTGCCGCCATGACTGGAAAGGCTCTGCAGCTTGCAAAAGGTACACGTGCTTTGGTTTGCCTTAATACCGGATACGTAGCAGGACTGATGATGTTGGTAAGAGGGATAGAACTGGATTGGGAGCTGACCATCGTAGAGCCATCAGCTAATCCGATTCTGAACCTGGAACAAGATTTTGACTTTACCGCAATGGTGCCAATGCAGTTGACTGCGTGTTTAGAAAATGCGCTAACCCTATCGCGTGTTGGTTTATATGGTACTATATTGTTAGGTGGAGCGCCGGTTGGTTTGCCATTGCTTAATCAGATTAAAAACTTGAATCAGCCTGTCTATCAAAGTTATGGCATGACCGAAACGGTTTCGCATGTTGCGCTGCGAAGACTCAACGGAGTAGATGGTGCTTCGGATGTATACACCTTACTACCATCGGTAACTGCGGGAAAAGACGAAAGGGGCTGTCTGTATGTAGCCGGGGCAATGACTAATCATGAGCTGGTTCAAACCAATGATCTTGTTGAATTTGAAACGGCAAGTACTTTTCGTTGGCTGGGCCGTGCAGATAACGTGATTAATTCCGGCGGGGTGAAAGTCATTCTGGACAAGGTGGATGAGGCCGTAGCCGGAGTTTTATACCAATTGAAAGAATCCGTTGCTTTTTTCAGCTGGCATGAGCCTGACGAAAAACTAGGGCAGAAATTGGTGCTTTTTATAGAGAAAGAATTGGCAAAAGTGGATTCAGAAAAAATATTGACAGAAATAAGAGAACGCCTTTCCGCATTTGAAACGCCAAAACATGTTTACTTTGCAGATCAGTTTCAGAAAACAAAAACTGACAAAATAGATAAAAGACTAACAGCAAATACGTTTTTCAATCGTACAAATGGATAAGAATCTTCAAATACCAGGCTTATATACAATACGCTACCAAACTGCACCGGTTGTTCCTGCACCCTTTTCAAATTTTTACAATCTGGACGTCAATCTGATTTCACGTGAAGAGTTAGAGGTGGATTTTTCCATTACTTATACAGATCGTGAAGATATGTCCGAGGACGAAATTATAGACGAAGGTTTCACTTTGAACGATGATTTCAAGTGGAAAGGAGCTTTACCTGCCTTATGGATTAAAGAATTTGATACGATTTTCTCCTCGTCAAAGATTATCCGCCAGCGGGAGGAAGAGGAATATGAGGACTTTATTGAAATCGAACTGGAAGAAAATAGTAAACTTGTTACGGTATACCCTGTGGACAAAGACCGGTGGAATTATTTTTTACAGGAATTGATGCAAGCCATCTTTGAGAAAGCGGGTAGAGAAAAACCTTTTGAGCTCAATTATCTGAATATTGATACTGCAGACAAAACCACCATCGATTTGACAGCTTCATTTGCGCACAAAGAGTTTTCCGTTGTAAAAAATGGTGGAGAAGTAAAACAATTGAAATGGTCACAACTGGAAAAGGTGATGGACACGGTTTACAAAGCGGAATTTCTTGAAGACAACGCCACGGAATCCAAGCCAACAGAGAATGGTTCTTATATTTCGGCTGGCGACGGATTGTGGTTTCAGTTGGGAGTTGCTGTTGTAGAGCCGACAGCCAAAAGTAAAGAATTACAAAAAATCGAAACGATATTTAAATCGCTTGCGTGATCAACAGCAGTAGGGGAGAGCTATCCAGTAGCTCTCTCTTTTTGTTATTTCCTCTGAAGTTCTTTCTGTAGTTCTTCTACCAACTTTCCCACTTTATCTAATGAAGGCATTGCCACGGGCATTTGCAAACTGACAAAAGCTTTCACTTCCCATACTTCCAATACATCGGTCAGCGGTACATGCATAGGTTGGATACCGTTCAGATCTGAAATCAAACAGAAACTGCCGTTTATCTGTACTTCATTCAAAGCCTTTCGGTAGATAATGCCCGAATTTTTCAATACAAAAATATAGTTTACTTCTTCGCGGACATCGTACCAGTTGCGAGTAAATGACCCTATCAGCAAAGCGCCGGGATACAGGAAATCACTTCCGGTTTCGAAGGCTCTATAGTAATCATGCGGAAGATTTGGAAGCTGAAAAACAGGGAGTGATGCCACAAAAGACGGATTCTGGTGATACCTGATATATGCCTGTTGCTGGTGCAGGGATACCAACTGAATGGAAGGAAAAGTTTTGGCAATAGGTGAAGCGGATTGACTCTCTGAGATCCTGTTGTTAAAATTAGGAATTATTGTCTCATCAATCGGACTCTTGTGTGTTTGATCCTTTTCCAAAAAAGGATTGTCACTATTGGTTTTTTGTTCAGCAATAAGATCGTTCTTAGCTGGAACGAATTGTTTTGGTAAATCAGTAGGTGTTTCCGTGTTTTGTATTGGTACTGGGCGCTCCTGATATTTATGCTCAGCAGCAACCTGTTTCCTGGGAGCGGACAGCATGCCTGAATGGGAGACTGTCATTTGCGTAGAGCGGGTAAAAGGCAGAGATAACTCAGAATGTTCTCCTGACTGTCTCAGATCACTTTTTATTAATTTATCTACACTAATTCCAAAGGCCGCAGCCATGTTTTCCAAATTAGTAAGGTTCGGATTAGCACGCGCTTCTTCATAAGCACCCAGCAGAGATCTTTTAATTTCGATTTTGTTAGCAAACTGCTCCTGTGTCAGTCCGCTAAGCTTGCGAAGGTACTTGATGTTGTTGCTGACAATACTCATGAAAAGGTCAGAATGTGAAACTAATTGCTAAATGACAACATTTTTGATAGAAAATCAATTTTAACAGACTGATTAGAGCGTTTTCTTTTGATATTTGAATGTATCCTATGAAATGAACGGTTGCCGATTGAAAGGATGAACATGGCCATACAGTGTAATAGAGATAGTAAAACGATAAATTAATTTTTAAGATCTAAAACTATATGACCATGACAAATACCAGTCAAACTGACCTATTTGGTGCAGTTCCAGTGCGGTACGAGTATTATCCGGTGCTTTTACCTGATGAGAATGGCGTTGCCGGAATAGATGCAATACACAGGCTACTGACTGAATATGGTGTGAAATCGTCCCAGCTCACAAAACTTTCCCACATATCGATTGATGGCGTCGCTTGTCTTGAAGACGATGAGCGTGTCACACATGCGATCCGGAAATTTCTAGCGGTGCAACAACCACTGTTTATAGAATTTTCCGGGCTTGGCTATTATCCCGGACGCGGAGGATTGACTTTGAAACTGAGCGTATCAAACAGCGAATCAATCAAGGAATTTAATAGGGAATTTATGGCCGCCATTAATGGGAAAGTTACAAAGCTCGATCTGCACCTGACGCTGGCCAGGTATGTGAATCCTGAGGTATGGGAAAAGCTGAAGGAATTTGAAACGGATTTTCACAGTTGCTTGTGCAGTAGCGTTGCCATTTACAAGAAAGAACACAAAGCCAAAGTACCCTACCAGGTAATTCGAAAGGTGAATTTTGGAGAAACAAACAACCTAGCTTAATGAAGCAAGAAATAGCTGACTATAACAATACGCTTGCTGAGGAAGACAAGCAGATCTGCGATTTAATTGCAAATGTAATTAATGCTCAGCTTCCCGAAGCTGAAAGTAAGATTTGGCATGCACATCCGGTTTGGTTTCTGGAGGAAAATCCTATAGCTGGTTATAGCAAACTCAAAGAAAATGTTCGTCTGCTTTTTTGGAGCGGACAGTCTTTTGAAGAAGACGAATTACGGGCAGAAGGAAAATTTAAGGCTGCTGAAAAGCGATATACATCTCTTGAACAGTTAGATATTCCGGCACTGCACCGATGGATTGCAAAGGCCAGGAATATTCAGTGGGACTATAAAAATCTGGTGAAGAGGAAAGGTAAACTGGAAAGGTTGAAATAGTTTTATTTTAACAATTCAGTAATGGCACGGTCGATGATTTCGTCACGTGTTTTATTACTCCAATCAAACGATGCTTGTATATCAGCGGGCACTCCATTTTCGAATGCGCTATTCTTGTCAAGTGTAAGTGTCTGGGATATGGAAAATCTATAAGTCCAACCATTTGGCAGTTGTCCACCATTAGGTAAGCCAAGCCCACCTCCGGTGGTATCTCCGATCAAAACAGCATTGGGAAGGGCTTTTGCAGCCAGCGATGTGAAGGAGGCAGCACTGAATGTTCCCCGGTCCGTTAACACGGCTATAGGCCTGGTATATCTGACTCCGGAATACGGTTCTACAAAAGCTGGTTCTGGCTCAGAGAAATCGTTATGGGCAGGTCCATTTTTCACGCGCACATAGTATACAAGCGTTTTGGCATCCACAAACCTGCTGAGAAGGGCAAATACATCGCTTATCGAACCACCACCATTCTCGCGAAGATCTAAAATTAATCCCCGGGTATCTTTATAACGATGAAGGACAAAGTCTAGGTTTTTGTTATCAACTGTCCCGGTAAAGGCACCAAACCTGACATAACCGATCTGTCCGTTAGCGATAAAATCATGAGCGAATGGTCCGGTGGAATAGTAATTTCTGGGAAGATAATTCTCTTGAACTAGCCTCCAATCAAAATTATCTTGTCCTGTGCGGAACACTTTGTAACTGGAAACATTGAAATTGGAGATCAGGTTGGTATGATCATCCCGAAGTTCGTTGAGCATCGCACCCAGAACATTAAATAATGAATCATCAGACATTCCTTGATATATCTTCGCAGCATATCTGGTTTTTACTTCATTCCAGTCAATATTCTTGAGTTCAAAATAGGCATATTTTTCGTCGCATTGCTTCCATAAGTATTCGAAATTTTTTACCGGATCTTTTGTTTCATTTTTAGCATCAAAAAGAATGTTCTCACATGCTGCAGACATCAATAAACATATTGTAATGACTGTATAGGTAATATATTTCATCTTAGTTGCTGTTTTTGGTATTAAAAAGAATTGCTACCCGTAAAGAATGAGAGGCCATCTCGAAGGTAGAAAAGTCCTTCCTGATCTTGTAAGCCTCCCAGGCATAGGAAAATTTCCAACCGTTTTTGTTTTTTAACCATATCGTGTAATCCAAAGATGTATTCACCGACGTGACGCCAAAAGGTTGTACCCTGTAATCGTCCAATATACCAGCTAAACTTGCATCGTTGATAGTGGAGCTAATTCCCAGATATGAATACCCATTACGTACAGAATAGCCAAAAATGCCAGGATTTATGCTGAGTGCCAAACTCCGTTGCTTCGGTTCCCGGCCTTGCCTGGCTTTATTTCGTGTGATGTCCCAGGTTGATCTAAAGGACCCTAAAAGGACAGGAAAGGCTTCAATACCTAATGCATTATTCATCAGTGTTTTGTTCATTCGCACGTTCGCTAAAATTCGGGCTTCACCCCCCACTTTAATGTTCCATCTTGGCGGGGAATTGCGGAAAATTTGATAGAGCCTGGCATGTTGCACAGTAATGGAAGTTAGCGAACTTACCGCCTTGTGATCATTGAAGTCGTTTTTTAGCTTTCCATTCAGAAAGGAAAAGCCTGTAGATATTTCTTTATGTGTATATATCCCGGTGAGAGAGGCCGAATAGCCAAGTGCTAGCCCTTCATAGAATAGCGGTGATGTAGCGTAATCGCGCATCCGATTAAGTCCTAATCCCATATTAAGATTGATATACTTTGACTTTCCAGCAATATGATCGGGAGTCTGGCTGTTAACAGGAGAGCCCATTAACGCTATGAGGAGAAGCATCAGATATTTCATTATACGCTCGAATTTACATCTTTTATGGTTCGTTTTATAAGACATGATATTCTATAGTTGGTCACTTATGAGTAGCATTTATGTACTTATTTTTACATACTGTATGGATGAAACTAATGTTTGCTTTTTTGATATTATGAAAAAATATTTTTCTCATTTCGACTGGGTTATAAAACAGATGGCAGCAAAAAAGCTGTTCATGTTACCACAAACAGCTTCAAATAAAAAACTGATTTCTTCATTAACTACCCGTAAATCTCTTTCCTTGCTGCCTTCAGAGTATTCGTCAATAAACCGCAAATTGTCATCAATCCAACCCCTCCCGGAACAGGAGTAATATAGCTGGTTTTGGGTGCTACATCGGAGAAATTTACGTCACCTTTGATCGCAAAACCACTTTTCTTAGTAGCATCTTCCACCCGGCTGATACCGACATCAATGACAACCGCACCTTCCTTTACATAGTCTGAGGTTACGAATTCTGGTCTGCCCAATGCGGCAATGAGAATGTCGGCAGACTGGCAAACTTCCTTCAGATTTGGTGTTTTGCTATGCGTAATTGTGACGGTACAGTTCCCAGGATAGTCGTTGCGTTGCATCAATATACTCATAGGTAGCCCTACAATCTGGCTGCGGCCAATGACCACGCAATGTTTTCCGCTTGTTTCAACACCGGCACGGATCAGCATCTCTAATATTCCGAATGGGGTAGCAGAAATATAAGCAGGTAAACCTTTACACATTCGGCCTACGTTGATAGGATGAAATCCATCGACATCTTTCTTAGGATCCACTGCTTCCATAATGGTGTTTTCAGAAATATGTTTCGGCAATGGCAGCTGTACGATAAATCCATCAACATCAGCATTATTGTTCAATGAAGCTACTGCTTCCAGTAACTCAGCCTCGCTGATTGTTGAATCAAATTTGAGAAGGGTAGAAGTAAAGCCTATTTCCTCGCAGCTTCGGATTTTGGAAGCCACATAAGTTTCGCTGGCGCCGTCCCGTCCTACCAGTATTGCTGCCAAATGAGGTTTTTTTCCTCCCCCGGCTACCCAGGTTTCTACCTCAGCTTTAATTTCAGATTTAATCTGGGATGATATCGCTTTCCCGTCTAATAATTGCATCTTATTTATTGTCGTTTTTTTATTTTTAAATTTTATGTCCTGCACATTCAGGTTCCGTCACTTGTTGTCAGGAATAGTCACTTAGTAGTGATGGCTAGTTTGCTACTATCTTTTGTGACTTCAATCAATAAATGTCAATACCTGACCACCTTTGTCAACTCTTGTCTATTTATATCCTTCCAACTTTTCCTTCAAAATCCCCATTCCCACAGTCGCCTTTTCCTGGATAAATGTCATGTTCGGCTTAAATCTGACGTCAGGTTTGGCTGGGTCGATGAGAAAAATAGGCTTATTTTGCCCGACATAATTAACAAGACCTGCTGCCGGATACACTGCCAGGGATGTACCAATTACGACAAATACATCAGCCTCCTCCACAATGTTCATGGCGGCGTCCATCATAGGCACTTCTTCTCCGAACCATACAATGTGTGGTCTGAGCTGGCTGCCCAGTTCACATAGGTCACCGGTCTTTAGCTCCCAGGAATCCATATCATAAACCAGTTCAGGATTCGAAGTACTTCTGGATTTGAACAGCTCGCCATGTAAATGAACTACCTTGGAAGATCCTGCTACTTCGTGCAGATTATCAATATTTTGCGTAATGATCGTCACGTCAAAACAGGACTCAAGGTCAACCAATGCCATATGCGCAGCATTGGGCTTTACCGATCTTGCTTGTTTTCTTCTTTGGTTATAAAATTCCAGTACGAGTTCTTGATTTCGTACCCAAGCTTCCGGAGTGGCCACGTCTTCGATCCTATATGTATCCCACAATCCGCCATTATCACGGAACGTGCTGATCCCGCTTTCGGCACTGATGCCTGCTCCTGAAAGAACAACGAGTTTTTGCATTAGGATACTTGCTGGAATAGGTTAGCTGAAAGATTTTCACACAAAGTAAAAAAAGAAAAGCACAAAGATCGCAAAGAAATTTTCAGTTTACTGAATATGCCACGGATGCACGAATGAAACACGAATTTAGTTTAATAGTTTTAAACTCTCGTGCTTATCCGTGCATCCGTGGCAATGCTATTCCTAGTCTTTTTTTGTCGCTTTTTTTACTGCAGGCTTTTTAGTGGCGGTTTTCTTAGTTGCGGTTTTTTTAAGAGCGGCTTCTTTTGTAGTCGCTTCCGCCTTGGGAGCAGCCTTTTTGAATCCGCGACCCGAAGGTTTTTCAGGTTGTTCTGCAGCTAGTTTCAGTATGTCGTCGTAGGTTAGACTGGCTGGCTCTGTTCCTTTTGGTATTTTTAAATTCCTTTTTTCGAAAGCCACATACGGACCGTATCTTCCATTCAGTACTTTGGCATTTTCATTTTCAGCAAATTCTTTAATGGTCTTATTGCTGTCTGCAATGCGTTTGTCCTCAATAATGGTGATCAGTCGCTCTTCAGTCACCGCCATCGGGTCGTCATCTTTGGCAAGAGAGTAGTATTTGCCGCCATGTTTTACATACGGGCCAAACTTCCCAATACTCACAATCATTTCCGAATCTTCAAAAAGTCCGACGGTACGTGGAAGTTTGAATAGCTCAAAAGCTTCATCCAGCGTAATGTTTTCCATTAGCTGGCCCTTTTTCAAGCTGGCAAACTTGGGTTTGTCTTCATCTTCAGCGTCGCCAATCTGCACATACGGGCCATATTTTCCAATACGTACCGTCACTTTCTTGCCTGTAGCAGGATCTTCCCCAAGTTCACGGGATGTCAGACTTCGGTCAAATTCTTCCTCTTTTACTTCCGAAACACGTTTCTGAAATGGCGTGTAGAAATTTTTGATCATCTGCTGCCACGCGAGCGAGCCATCTGCAATGTGGTCAAAGTCTTTTTCTACATTCGCAGTGAAAGAATAATCGACTATACCTTCGAAATTATTGACAAGGAAATCATTTACCACCATCCCTGTACTTGTGGGGAATAGTTTCGATTTTTCTGAGCCGTAAATTTCCTTATTTACCTTGCTTACAATTTTATCTGAGGACAATATCATCTCCCGGTACTCGCGCTCGATTCCCGGTCGGTCTTCTTTAACGACGTATTCTCTTCTTAATATGGTAGATATGGTAGGTGCGTATGTCGACGGACGACCAATACCCATTTCTTCGAGTTTTTTTACAAGACTTGCCTCCGTATAGCGCGGTGGGTTTCTTGTAAAACGTTCTGTTGCTTTCATGTCTGAAAGGCTAAGTATCTGTCCGATATTTAGTGGAGGAAGCATACCTTTCTGCTCTTCGTCACCTTCGTCATCATTTGATTCAAGATACACTTTCAGAAAGCCTTCAAATTTGATTACTTCACCTTGCGCAACAAGCTCCTCAGAAGTGGAGGAGATACCAACTGTTGCGGTGGTTCTTTCGAGTTGTGCATCCGACATTTGCGATGCAATGGCTCTTTTCCAGATCAGCTCATATAAACGTTGCTCATTTCTTTCACTGCTTCCTACAAGTGTATGGAAGTCTGTGGGGCGGATAGCTTCGTGAGCTTCCTGAGCAGATTCATTTTTAGTTTTAAAAATTCTTTTATTGTAGTATTCCTGACCGTATTCCTTTACAATCTGAGTTTGCGCTTTTTGTAATGCCTCTTCAGATAAGTTGGTGGAATCGGTACGCATATAGGAAATCTTTCCGGCTTCATACAGGCGCTGGGCAACCGTCATGGTCTGAGATACCGAAAAACTAAGTTTCCGGGACGCTTCCTGTTGTAATGTGGAAGTAGTAAATGGCGGTGCCGGCGATTTTTTAGCTGGTTTTACTTCAAGATTTTTGATGGAGAACTGTGCGCCGATGCATTTTTCCAGAAAGGTCATTGCATCTGATTCAACGGCGAAATTTTTAGGAAGTTCAGCATTCAGTACCTTGCCGTTACCCAGGTCAAAGTGTGCTGTGACTTTGAAACTGCCCTTACTGTTAAAGGAATCAATTTCTCTTTCACGCTCTACAATAATACGCACTGCAACTGACTGCACCCTTCCTGCAGAGAGATTCGATTTCCCTATTCTGATTTTTTTCCAAAGTACCGGAGATAGTTCATATCCAACAAGGCGATCCAATATACGACGTGCCTGTTGCGCATCTACAAGATCCACATCAATGATACGTGGCTTCTGAATCGCATTTTGCAAAGCAGTTTTGGTGATTTCCCGAAACACAATTCTTTTTGTATCATCAGGCAGACCTAATGCTTCTTTCAAATGCCAGGAAATAGCTTCCCCTTCACGGTCATCATCCGTCGCCAGCCAAACCTCCGCACCTTTCGCAAGCTTTTTGAGTTCAGAAATAACTTTCACCTTGTCGGCGGAAATCTCATAAGATGGCTGGAAACCATTCTCTACATCGACCCCCATGTCGTGCTCAGGAAGGTCACGAACATGACCAAAACTGGACTTGACGGTGTAGTCAGTGCCCAAATAATTCTCAATGGTTTTGGCCTTGGCCGGTGACTCAACGATCACCAGATTTTTAGACATAATATTCTATTTAATATACCAGGTAGCACTTTGGATGTCCAAATATAGGGCAGAAATTAGCAAAAAATCAAAGTACTTCTCAAAAGGTAATGTATAAAAGTGTCGGAGAGGGTAGGTCCGACGGCCATTTTATCGTCTGTTTTATAATGAATCAGATCACTATACGAAGAAACCAAAAAGGCGCAACAAAGGTTATTCATATGTGCTGTAGTTCATAATAATACTAAATAAGGCGAATTACGTATAGAACACAATTTGACATTTGGTATTTTTGTATTTTCGCACGATTTAATAACGCATATAATCACATTATTGATTAATTACTATGGCTTTAAGCTTAGACATGATTAAGGGTTTTGTACCCACATGCAAGAGCGGGCAGTAGTGGCTCGTAAAGTAGTTGGAAAACCTTTAACATCGAAAAGATTTCTATTATGAATATTTATCAGGATTACCTTAAGGAGATTGAAGAAAGAAAAGCACAAGGGCTTCACCCCAAGCCAATTGATGGTGCCGAATTACTGAGCGAAATTATAGTCCAAATTAAGGACACGGCTAACGAATACCGCACAGATTCTCTTAATTTTTTTATTTACAATACATTACCGGGTACGACAAGTGCTGCTGGTGTAAAAGCCAGATTCTTAAAAGAGATTATTCTTGGAGAATCAGTAGTTGAAGAGATATCACCTGCTTATGCCCTGGTATTATTGTCTCATATGAAAGGCGGACCTTCTATTGAAGTGTTGCTGGATCTCGCTTTGGGTGAAAATGTTGCTATAGCGACAGAAGCCGCAGAAGTTCTTAAAACACAGGTTTTCCTATACGATGCTGATATAGATCGCCTGAAAGAAGCTTTTAAAAATGAAAATCCAATAGCAAGGGAGATTCTTGAAAGTTATACAAAGGCTGAGTTTTTTACGAAACTACCAGAGGTTGCAGAAGAAATAAAAATTGTAACGTTTATTGCAGGTGAGGGTGACATCTCAACCGATTTACTTTCTCCGGGTAATCAGGCTCACTCCCGTTCAGACCGCGAATTACATGGTTTGTGTATGATTACGCCTCAGGCGCAGGCAGAAATCAAAGCTTTGCAGCAAGAACATCCGGACAAAAGCGTGATGCTTATTGCTGAAAAAGGGACCATGGGTGTAGGCTCATCAAGGATGTCAGGTGTAAATAACGTAGCGCTTTGGACTGGTAAACAAGCAAGTCAATATATTCCTTTCGTTAATATTGCTCCTATCGTTGGAGGAACCAATGGTATTTCTCCTATTTTCCTTACCACCGTTGATGTGACAGGAGGTATTGGTCTTGATCTTAAGAACTGGGTAAAAAAGGTTGATGCTGAAGGTAATGTGGTTCGCAATGAAAGTGGCGATCCGGTTCTGGAAGAAGTGTATTCGGTTGCAACCGGAACTGTTCTTACCATTAATACAAAGACTAAAAAACTTTACAATGGCGATCAGGAACTGATTGATATATCCAAGGCGCTTACTCCTCAGAAAAAAGAATTTATCAGAGCGGGTGGTTCATATGCAATCGTATTCGGCAAAAAGATTCAGACAGTTGCCGCCAAAATTTTAGGCGTCGAGCCTATTTCAGTTTTTGCTCCTTCAAAAGAAGTATCTAACGAAGGACAGGGTCTTACTGCTGTTGAAAAAATATTCAATAAAAATGCAGTTGGCATTACGCCCGGAAAGGTTTTACATGCCGGTTCAGACGTACGCGTAGAAGTGAACATTGTAGGATCACAGGATACAACAGGTCTGATGACAGCTCAGGAGTTGGAGTCTATGGCTGCTACAGTTATTTCTCCGATTGTTGATGGCGCTTATCAGTCGGGTTGTCACACTGCTTCAGTATGGGATAAAAAGGCGCAGGCTAATATCCCGAAACTGATGAAGTTTATGAACGATTTCGGTCTGATTACAGCACGTGACCCGAAAGGTGAATACCACTCCATGACGGACGTCATTCACAAAGTTCTTAACGATATTACCATTGATGAATGGGCGATCATTATCGGCGGTGACTCTCATACCAGAATGTCAAAAGGTGTTGCTTTCGGAGCAGACTCCGGAACGGTTGCCCTTGCACTCGCTACCGGTGAAGCATCTATGCCCATTCCAGAATCTGTGAAGGTGACATTCAAAGGAGACATGAAGGACCACATGGATTTCCGTGATGTAGTTCATGCCACACAAGCGCAAATGCTTCAACAGTTTGGTGGAGAAAATGTATTTCAGGGTAGAATTATCGAAGTTCACATCGGAACGCTTCCAGCGGACCAGGCATTTACTTTTACAGATTGGACTGCTGAGATGAAGGCGAAAGCCTCTATCAATATCTCAGAGGACGATACGCTGATCGAATCACTGGAAATTGCAAAAGGCAGAATCCAGATCATGATTGATAAAGGAATGGACAATGCAAAACAGGTTCTTCAGGGATTGATCAACAAAGCTGATAAGAGAATTGCTGAGATCAAATCAGGTGAGAAGCCAGCTTTGGTTCCTGATGCAAACGCAAAATACTATGCTGAGGTAGTCATTGATCTTGATATAATTGTTGAGCCAATGATTGCGGATCCGGATGTGAACAATAAAGAAGTTTCGAAGCGCTACACGCACGATACGATTCGTCCTATCTCCTATTATGGAGAAGATAAAAAGGTAGATCTTGGTTTTGTAGGTTCCTGCATGGTTCATAAAGGCGACTTGAAGATTGTTTCTCAGATGCTTAGGAATCTTGAAGAGCAGCAAGGTAAGGTTGAATTTCATGCACCATTGGTAGTAGCAGCACCTACATATAATATTGTTGAAGAGTTAAAAAATGAAGGAGACTGGGATGTATTGCAAAAATACTCCGGTTTTGAATTTGACGATAAGGCACCGAAAGTCGTAGCACGTACCGAATACGAAAATATGATGTATTTGGAGCGGCCTGGCTGCAACCTGTGCATGGGTAATCAGGAGAAGGCTGCCAAAGGTGATACCGTGTTGGCAACATCAACCCGTCTTTTCCAGGGAAGAGTTGTGGAAGACACAGAGCGTAAAAAGGGGGAGTCTCTGCTTGCATCTACTCCAGTTGTTGTATTGTCAGCCATACTTGGTAGAATTCCGAATATGGAGGAATATAAAGCTGCAGTTGTAGGTATTGATCTGACCAGGTTTGCACCTCCCACAAAGCAGCTAAGCAGATAGATTTTATCAGGAATGTCCGCTTGCTTTACTTTCTGTCGGCGGACATTCTAAATATACTGGCACCAGATCCTCGCTGTTGGTTCAGTTTTTGATAAGTGGAATGTATAGACATTAATTCTAATTACTATGGCGTTTGACTTAGATATGATTAAGGGTGTGTACACCCGCATGCAGGAAAGAGTGGAAACAGCCCGTAAAGTTGTAGGGCGTCCATTAACCTTATCCGAGAAGATTTTATACTCTCATTTATGGGAAGGTAGCCCAACTCAGATTCATGAGCGGGGAAAATCTTATGTAGACTTTGCACCCGACCGTGTTGCCATGCAGGATGCAACTGCGCAAATGGCTCTGTTGCAATTTATGCAGGCGGGGCGTCCACAGGTCGCTGTTCCTTCTACGGTACATTGCGATCACTTAATCCAGGCTGAAGTGGGTGCCGTTCAGGATTTGAAAAATGCTGAAGATAAAAACAAAGAAGTTTACGATTTCCTTTCTTCTGTTTCTGATAAATATGGTTTAGGTTTCTGGAAAGCCGGTGCAGGTATTATTCACCAGGTTGTTCTTGAAAACTATGCGTTTCCTGGTGGTATGATGATCGGAACTGACTCCCATACGCCTAATGCAGGTGGTTTGGGAATGATCGCCATTGGGGTAGGAGGGGCGGATGCAAGTGACGTGATGTCTGGCCTTGCATGGGAATTGAAAATGCCTCGTTTGATCGGGGTGAAACTCACAGGAAAACTCAGCGGCTGGACGGCTGCAAAAGATGTTATTCTTTGGGTAGCCGGTCAGCTTACTGTAAAAGGGGGAACTGGCTACATAGTGGAGTATTTTGGAGAAGGCGCTGAAAGTCTCTCTGCTACAGGCAAAGGTACAATCTGTAACATGGGAGCGGAAATAGGAGCGACGACTTCTATATTCGCTTACGACGAAAAAAGCGGTGATTACCTAAGAGCCACAGATCGTGCTGACGTTGCTGCCGCTGCTGACGCAGTCAAAGAATATTTACGTGCAGATGACGAGGTTTATGCAGATCCTGAACTCTATTACGATCAATTGATCGAACTTGATCTCTCTGCTCTTGAACCTCATGTAAATGGTCCTTTTACACCAGATTTAGCCTGGCCATTGTCAAAGTTTGCTACAGCGGTCAGAGAAAACGGATGGCCGGAAGTACTATCTGTAGGATTGATTGGTTCATGTACCAATTCTTCTTATGAAGACGTAAGCAGAGCCGCTTCACTTGCTCAACAGGCTGTTGACAAAAAGCTTAAAGTGACTTCGGAATACACGATCACACCCGGATCCGAGCAGGTGCGCTATACCGTAGAGAGGGATGGATTCCTGGATACGTTTGCGCAGATTGGCGGAGTTGTATTGGCCAATGCATGCGGTCCATGCATCGGACAATGGGCGCGACATGGTGCTGAAAAGCAAGAGAAAAACTCGATCATCACTTCGTTTAACCGTAACTTTTCGAAACGTGCTGATGGTAATCCCAATACGCATTCATTTGTTGCTTCACCTGAAATAGTAACTGCTTTGGCTATTGCCGGGCGCCTCACATTCGACCCGCGTGTAGATAAGCTTACTAATACAGATGGTGTGGAGGTGATGCTCGATGAGCCCACTGGCCTTGAATTGCCCACAAGGGGATTTGCAGTCGAGGATGCCGGCTACCAGGCTCCGGCGGAAGATGGAAGTACCGTAGAAGTCATTGTAAATCCTCAATCTGATCGTTTGCAGTTGCTTGAACCGTTCGCTGAATGGGAAGGTACAGACCTGAAAGGATTAAAGTTGCTTATCAAGGCGAAAGGAAAATGTACGACTGACCACATCTCTATGGCTGGGCCATGGCTGAAATACAGAGGTCATCTGGATAATATTTCAAACAACATGTTGATTGGTGCGGTTAATTTCTATAATGAAAAAACCAATACTGTTAAAAATCAACTTGATAATCAGTATGCAGGTGTCCCCGACGTTCAGCGTGCCTATAAGGAACATGGAATCGGGACTATTGTTGTAGGTGATGAAAACTATGGTGAAGGTTCATCCCGCGAACATGCTGCTATGGAGCCACGTTTCCTAGGGGTTCGTGCAATTCTTGTGAAATCGTTTGCCCGTATACATGAAACGAATCTTAAGAAACAGGGTATGTTGGCTCTTACATTTGCCAACCCATCTGATTACGAAAAAATTCAGGAGGATGATACTATTGATATCACCGGGCTTGAAACGTTTACAGAAGGTGAACCGCTAACTATTGTATTGCATCATAATGACGGGACCACTGATGAATTCCCGGTTAATCATACTTATAATGCACAGCAAATAGAATGGTTTAAGGCAGGTTCCGCACTAAATATTATTCGTAAGTCTGTAGGCGTGTAAGTTGTTATAACTGAATATTATTGATAAAGGGCTCTTAGGAGCCCTTCTCTTTTTTCGGTCTGAACGGCGAAAGCCGGTCTGCACGGATAAAGATGCGACGATTAACCATTAATCATTGGTCGCTTCTTTTTCTCTCTTAAATAATTCTGTAAAACAAAAAGTACCAACGCTACAGAAATTGATACATCTGCCATATTGAATATACCGGTTTGGAAAAACCCAAAGTCTATATGGAGGAAATCCGTTACAGATCCGTGAATAATTCTGTCATAAATATTGCCAATTCCACCACCTATTGCAAAACTCAGAGCAATTGCACTCAATTTAGTCAGATGATTTCTGGTAAAAAGATAAACAATTCCATAACTCAAGGCTAACAAAGGAATAATTGACAAAAGAACGAATTTTAGAAGTTCAGGAAGAGCACTCCCGATGCTTAAAAATGCACCGGTATTTTCTACCTTGGTCATAACAAAATAGTGCTTTACGATACTGATCGTTTCGTTTGCAGAAAGTTCCTGGCGCACAATTGTTTTTGACACCTGATCACAACCGATATTGGCCAGTAATACAATCAGGTAGAGCATATTCCTTCCTAGTCTTTTAGAGTTCATGACTGTATCATAATTTACTGCAGGTCAAGTGTCATTAATAAAGCGTCGTGATCTGTTCCGTCCGGCGATTTTATCTCGAGCTTTACATTTTCGTTAAATCTGAAACCGATTCGTTGGTAACAGCGGATGGCATCTGTATTATCTTCAAAAACAAACAAGTGCATACAGGACGCAAGGTTGGCTTTTCGGAATTCTTCAATCATCAATTTAATCAAAATGGTACCCGTTCCTTTCCCTCGGTTTGCAGATCCACCTACAAGTAATCTTCCTAGTCGTGGCGCGTGGACTTCATTGGTAATGAGTTCTCCAAAAGCGACAGGTTGATCACTTTCATCGCAAAGCATGTAAGATTGTTTATGAGGGTGGGCAGCACGGTAACTTTCTACCTCATCAGAAGATAGAGGAAACGACCAATTATGGCCGGCAAATTGGAACAATAAATCAGCATCAGTAACCCAGCCTTGCAGGATTGGGAAATCTGCCTCCGTATATTTTCTTAAAAACAATATGCTTCTATTTTTGATTTGAACATTTCTGACTGTAATATTAGTTAAAACTATCTTAAACCATCCGTTTTTTGTACTTACCTTATTCAGAACATTATTCCATGAAGAGAAATTTAATTCTGGCAGCGTTATGCCTGCTTCCTTATCTGACAGATGCACAGAAATTATCTTATGATATATCTTTTCCTAATGCTATGCATCATGAAGCGCAAATTGTTTTGGAAGTAAGTGATTTTTCTCAAAAGGAGTTAATTGCAAGAATGAGCAGGTCTTCACCCGGAAGATACGCTACACATGAATACGGCAAAAACGTGTATGACGTAAAAGCATTTGACAAATCCGGAAAAGCACTGGAGGTAACCCGTATGGATGGTGATGTGTACCAGATTTCTTCACTGAGTGGTTTTGTGAAAATCCAATATACCCTATATGCTAACCATCCTGATGGGACTTATGCAGGAGTGGACGGCACCAGCATACAGCTGAATGCACCAGCAACCTATCTCTGGATAAAAGGCCTTGAAAAGGCTCCGATTGATGTGAAATTTCATATACCGGAAGGTAAAAATTGGAAAATCGCAACGCAGTTAAGGACTTCAAATGAAGAGACAACATTTTCCGCTCCTGATTTGCAGTACCTGATGGATTCTCCAGTTAAAATCGGAGATCTTAAAGTGAAAGACTGGACTTTGAAAAATCCGGATAATAAATCTTATCAATTTGAGCTGGCATTGGAAGCAGAAGGATCCGACGTGTTGGTGACGGAATTTGCAGGAAAGGTTAAAAAAATTACAGAGGAGACGCTACCAATTTTCGGAGAGTTGCCCGCTTTCGATTACGGTAAATATACTTTTATTGCTGGTGTAAATCCATATGTAAAAGGTGATGGCATGGAGCATCGTAATAGTACCGTTATTAATCGGCCTGGTCAATTTGACGGCGCGGACAACCTGCTTGGCGTATATGCCCATGAATTTTTCCATGCCTGGAACGTTGAGCGTCTCAGACCAAAAAGTCTGGAACCATTTAATTATGAGAAAAGTAACATGAGTCATGAATTGTGGTTTGCAGAAGGTTTTACGCAATACTATGGTGGATTAATTATGAAGCGGGCAGGATTTGTTACACTTTCGAATTTTCTGGCAACAACAAGTTCTCTCATCAATACAAAGGAAAATACGGCCGGTGCAAAACGGGTCTCTCCGGCTCAGGCAAGTAATCAGGCCATATTTGTGGATGCTGGTGTAGCGGTTGACAAAACTAATTACGTAAACATTTATACTTCTTACTACCCTTATGGTGCATCTATTGCTTTAGCACTTGACCTGGAACTACGTGCTCGAGGGCTTTCATTAGATGCGTATATGCAGGCACTTTGGAAACAATTTGGCAAACCGGAGAAGCCATATGTAATCGCTGATCTGGAAAAGGTGTTAGGGATGGTAGTTAAAGATCAGGTGTTTGCTGCAGCTTTCTTTAAGAAATATGTAAATGGGATAGCGTCCTTCGATTATGCACCACTGCTCAAAAAGGCTGGTTTCGAATTAGTAAAAGAATTTCCCGGGCAGGCTTGGTGGGCGGATACTCCGCTTGAAAATACAGATGCTGGTTTAAGAATAATCAGCGGTACACGGTATGACACACCTTTGTATAAGGCAGGACTGGATGTGGATGATATGATCATATCTGTTGATGGAAAGAAGACCACCAGTAAAACAGATTTAGATAAAATTCTGGCCGAACACAAGCCTGGAGACCAGGTATCTATAGAATTCAGTCATAGGGGAATTGGACAACTGGCTGTGGTGGTTCTTGAAGAAAATCCCCGTTTAATTGTCAAAACGAATGAGGAACTTGGACTACAGCTTACAGATGAAATGAAGAAATTTCGCGCTTCATGGCTTGATAGCAAGATCAAATAATTAGGTCGCACATCGATTTCTCTACCGAAATTGTATCCCTCCCGGAATTTGGAAAAGCCCCAATTTTATTCCAGATTGACGAAAGCTAAATCCCCTTAGGGATGTAATTTCGATAGAAATGTATTAATCCAAGAGAACAGAAGTGCCGTAGGTACGTAATATCTAATAACAAAAATTATAGACTAATATTTAAAACACCTGCTTCTCAGATAAAAATTTCCAATATCGTTTTGGCACATGCTGAATATGCAGTTTCATATTCTTGCGTGCCGGAATATTGGTACTCCTGAAATAGTCTTTCCAAAGTAAGGAATACAGCTCTTCCTTCTCGTCGAGGATACTCGCCGGTAAAGCATTTAGTGCCGGAGAGATTTGCTGAGAAAAATCAAAAGTGACTTCCGATACCTTTTCTAAATCGTAATAAAGACCATATTTTCTTTTTAGGTCATAAATAATCCATTTCTGATCCGCATAGCGTTTTCTGAAGTGATCAGAAATTAAAGACAGTACATTAAAGTCCGGTTCGATATGTGCATAAAATACTCGATCTGAAGTTTCCTGAAACCTGATAAATGCTTCCATGCGGTGTTTTTCGCGGTGTACCTTTTTTGACATCTGTGCCACAGCCAGTACGACAGGGTTGCCAAAGTTTTCTTCAGCGCCTTCAGGACTATCAAAGATATACTTGACAAAGTCAAAAATATGCTGATACATTTCAGCCCGTTCAGACAAAAATGCTTTGTAAATATTATGTAACCATTCCGATGGCAGCTTCTTTCTAAGTCCGTTCCACACCCGGTTTGCTTTCTTATCTTCGCTGATTACAGAAAAACTTTCATCAAAAGCATCGGGCATATAACGGTCTGAATCAACAATCCTTACCAATTCTGCTTTCTGCTGATAGTTTTCAAAAACAGCAGTGAGCAATCCCTCGAATGATCCATCAAAAACAAATATTTTCATCAGAACAGAGATAATTGGTTTGCCGGGTGTTTATTATACTTACTGCTGCTTTCAGAAAGTATGATGTTCTTAATATGTCCGCCTTCAAACTCTTTCAATTGAAGAGGACTATCAGCGTAGCGGATAAAATGCCGGGCGCGATTAAATGCTATACCTATTTTTTTCAGTTGATTCTCATGCAGTCTGCCAAATTTTCTGGACTGAACAATCTTTAATGCTGATGTCACTCCGATTCCGGGAACGCGCAGTATTTGCTTATAGTCCGCGGTATTAATGTCTACGGGAAATTGCCCCAGGTTTCTTAGTGCCCAGCTCAGTTTAGGATCAATATCTGCATCCAGGTTCGGATTGGCATCATTCAGGATTTCAGTAATATTAAAGCCATAAAATCGCATGAGCCAATCAGTCTGGTACAGTCTGTTTTCGCGAATAAGCGGCGGCTGACTTCCGATAATGGGAAGACGATTATCATTACTAATCGGAATATAGCCGGAATAATAGACCCGTTTCAAATTAAATTCTTTATAGAAATGATCTGCAGTATGCATAATTTCTTTATCCGATTCAGGAGTAGCACCTATTACCATTTGTGTACTCTGACCAGCCGGGACAAATTTTGGCGTGCTTTTGATCAAAGCTTTTTCACTACTCAATTGTTGAATTTTGTCTTTTATCAGTCCCAAAGGTGCTTTCACATCTTCGTGCGATTTGTCTGGAGCTAATAATTTCAATCCTGATTCTGTAGGCATTTCCAGATTGATACTCATCCTGTCTACATACAGGCCTGCCTCATGCAATAGCTCAGGGCTGGCCCCGGGAATTGTTTTTAAATGGATATAACCATTGAATCTCTCTTCGAGCCTAAGTTTCTTTACAATACTTAGCAGGCGTTCCATGGTGTAGTCACCATTCTTAAAAATTCCCGAACTCAAAAAAAGTCCTTCTATGTAATTGCGTCTGTAGAAATTCATGGTTAATGATACGACTTCATCAACGGTGAAAGCAGCCCGCTTTACATCATTGCTTTTGCGAGAAACACAGAAGGCACAATCATAGATACAATGATTGGTTAGCAAAATTTTGAGCAGGGATACGCATCTACCATCTTCTGTATAAGTATGACAGATTCCGGTACCTTCTGCGTCGCCTAAGCCCTTGTTATGGTTTTTTCTGTTGCTACCGCTCGAAGAACATGAAACATCATATTTAGCTGCGTCGGCAAGTATTTCCAATTTTTCACGAATCCTTTCAAACATACAAGCTTTTCAAAATGTTGAGTTCTTAAAATAAAATGACCGGTTTTCCTGTTAAGTAAACAACTAAAATCTATTTTTAGATCGCATATTTCCAAAAATATTTTTGGATTATTTCCAAATTTCTAATACATGTAGGTGTTGATGAAAAATCAATTGACTAAATTCTTTTCGCTTATATTGTCATTATGTTGTTCATCAATAGGTTATGGGCAAGTGAGTAGCTATAAAGGTAAGGTGAGTCAGCAAATTGTCATGAACAGTTCATCCGTTATCATAGATAAGGCTTCCGGAAGAAAACTGACCTACACGGCTTATGATCAAATGCTGAAAAGCAGTCCGGGTAAGTACCGAACACAACCTGTATTTGACAAATATGGTAAAGCTTCTTCTTTTGAAGTGATCCGGAAGAATGCTACTGATGTTCATTCGAATGGATCGGTGATGATGAATCCTGACCTGATGCCGGAAGTAGGAGAGACCTTACCTCCTTTTGTGATGAAAGGTCTGGATGGGGTTGAATACAATTCTGATAAATTGAAGGGTAAATATGTTTTATTGGGTTTTTGGGTTAAATTTGAAAAACCGCTATACACGCTGGCCAGTACCAAAATTATTTCTTCCTTTATTGAAGAAAATCGTAAAAAGGGGATTGAGGTTGTGTCACTTGGGACGACGCTTAATACCGAGGATGAATGCCGGGAAGCAATCCCAAAGCGAAATTGCGGCTTTATTCCTGTACCAGATTCTTACGGCTTTAACCATAGATACAAAATAGGGGAAACGCCCTACTTTATCCTTTTGGATCGTAACGGTGTGGTGAAAGCCATGGCGCCGCATACTGAGTTTGTGGCCACGATCGGTGAGTTGAGTCTCAAATGATCTAACTCATTAAGGTTTATTTATAAATTCTAAAATTGCTGAAAGGACCTTTTGCTGCTGCTTCTCTCGGGAAATAGTTGCTGAATGATCACCTATCTGAAAACCATAGTACCCAAATTGAGAATGATTGCCGCCTTCAATTTTTATGTACTGTGTTGAGGTTGGTAATTTTATCTTATTGGCTTCTATATCTTCTTGTTTTGCCAAGCCATCCGAATTTCAGTAAATTTTGATAAATCGGGTACTGCTATGCGACAGATCAATCTCTTTCGGATGTGTGGTAGCAAATAATACCGCTTTTCTTATCAATCCCGGATTTTCAAAAACAAATTGTGCAGCCATCTTTGCTCCCTGACAATGCCCGGCGAGTATGTAGTTGTATGTGGTATCTGCGAAAATGCTCAGATCCTTGATTTTTTTGTAACCATATTTGGCTTGTCTCCATGGCATTTTGATCAGATAAGCTTTAATTCCATGTTCTGCAAATTGATGGCAAATCGGGACATAAGCTTTCGTTTCTACCAAAGCCCCCGGAAAGAAAATCAGTACGTTATTTGAATTTTCTTTCGGCGAAAACGATATAAAATCTTCATTATCAATTACTGATACCTTATCGTCGCTTTCGAAATAAGCAGATGCAACGCCTTGGGCTTGCATGGAATAAATCAGCCAGGCAGTGAAACATATTCCTGCGCTAATCCAGATTTGCTTTAGTATTTTGAAAAATGGACGCTTCATTCTTGGGCTGTGGTTATTCTGATCGTAAACTTTTTACCGGGTTGGTTAAAGCTGCTTTGACTGATTGAAACGAGACCGTAAATAGGGCTATAATCACCGAAAGTAATGAAGCTAATCCCAGCATCCACCATGCCACAGTGACCTTATATTCAAATCCTTGTAACCATTTATTCATAAGTAGCCAGGCAGCCGGAATAGCAAATGTGATGGCAATCAGGACCAGTTTGATAAAATCTTTGGACAGCAGTCCTACAACGCTCATCACAGAAGCACCCAATACTTTGCGCACTCCAATTTCTTTAATGCGCTGTTCAGCTGTAAATGTAGCTAGTCCGAATAGACCCAGGCAAGCTACAAAGATGGTAAGTCCGGTGAATATACCCAGAATCTGCCCGGTACGTTGCTCAGTTTTATAAGTCTGGTCGTAACGATCATCCAAAAAAGAATATGAAAAGGGCTCTTCTGTTTTAAATCCGGCCCATATTGACTTCAGCTCTCCTAAAAGTTTATCAGGACTGTCCGTTTTAACTTTTACAATCATGTTAGCGGATTCTCCACCCAGGGTCATGACCAGGGGTGTTATTTTCTCATGGAGAGATCTGAAGTGAAAATCCTTTACAACCCCAATGATGTTGTAAGTAGTCTTGTTCCCTTCATTATCATTTCGGCTTATGGTGTGATTGATAGGATCTGCCGCAATTCCAAGCATGGCTGCTGCTGTTTCATTAACAATCACCGCCGATGAATCCGTGCCGTATTGCTCTGAAAAATTCCTGCCTGCGATAATGTCCATCCCCATTGTATTGATATACTGGTAGTCGACTTCATATCGTATTCCATTCACCAGATCGTTCATTTTTTGATCGGGATACATCATGTAGTTATTGTTGTAGGATGGTCCTGCGGGAATATAGGACGATGAGCTTACCTCTATAACAGAGGGATTCAGTAGCATTTCTTGTCTGAATGCCCGTTGCTGGGATCCAAGAGCCCAGGTATCCAGCACCAATACCTGATCCTTATTATAACCTAATTTTTTGTTTTGAATGAATTTCAATTGTTGATACACGACAGTGGTTCCGATCATCAGCGTAACGGAAATAAAGAACTGAACGACAACCAAAGCACTCCTGAGATTAATGCTGTTTTTATTGGTTGTTAACTTCCCTTTCAGAATGGTTATAGGCTTGAAAGAGGACAGAAAAAATGCAGGATAACTTCCGGCAAAGATTCCAACAAGCAGTCCAAATGCTATTAATGAGGGTATCAGAACCGGAAGTAAGTGCAAATCGAGAACAAGGTTCTTACCCGATAATTGATTAAATAGTGGTAAAAAACCATAGACAAGAATGGTTGCCAAAAGCATCGCGAAAGCGGTCAGCAATACTGACTCTATTAAAAATTGTAAAACGAGTTCATTTCTAAGAGAACCCATTACCTTTCTGACACCTACTTCACGAGCTCGCTTTGAAGAGCTGGCAGTCGAAAGATTCATGAAGTTAATACAAGCAATAACCAGGATAATGGATGCGACTGCTCCGAAGATGTATACATATCGCATGTCTCCGGCAGGGCTGAGATCATATACAAAATCGGAGAAAAGGTGAATGTCAGTGAGAGGTTGAAGTTCCAGGGCGAGACGATTTCCAGTTTTTTCGAACTCCGACATAGACACGCCCATTGCTTTTTTAAGCTGAGGACCCATGTATTTTGCAACGGTTTGAGGAAGTTTAGCTTCCAGTTGCTTATAGTCGGTACCTTTGCGAAGGAGCAGATAGGTGAAAAATTCCGAGGTCATCCAGGAATCCACTTTCGCTTCCGGAAGACTTTCCATAGACATAAACATATCCGTGTGAAAATGCGAGTTGGACGGCATGTTGGTCATTACTCCTGAAATTTTACTAATCCTATCAGATCCTTTGAAGGCAATTGTATTACCTATTACATCTGTTTTTCCGAAGTATTTGTTGGCTAGATCCTCGCTGATCACTACATGATAGGGTTGCGTAAGCGCGGTTGCCATATCACCATAAAGTAACGGTAATGTAAATACCCGGAACACATTAGGGTCTGCAAAATACATCTGGTCACCGTCATATTCTTTTTTATGAATTACCACTTTTTGACCGCCGGCCTGCCGGAGTCGTGTTGCTTCCATCACCTCAGGATAATCCGTTTTTAACACTGTAGCCGTCGGCGGCATCACATGAGCCTCATTAATGTTTGCTCCATTCATATTGCCTTTGAATACTACCCGAACAATACGATCAGCATTTTCATTGAAGCGGTCAAAACTTAATTCGTCCAATACATACAAACTGATCAGCATACAGGAAGCTAATCCGATTGACAACCCTATAATATTGATGGCGGAAAAAGCACGGTTTCTTAAAAGATTCCTCCAGGCTATTTTAAAGTAGTTTTTAAGCATTACTATATGTATTTTGGCGTTAGCCATTTGGCTGATAGATTATTTGCAAAGTTAGTGAACGTATGTTGGTACATTGTATAACATAGTTCTTTGCATAAAAATATATACCAACACAAAAAATGGCCCGTTAAGGCCATTTTTTGTGTTCTGTACATTTAAATGTGTCCGTATTTGAACACTTTTGTACGAAAGTGGTCAGCTAAAAAAGTTGTTATTCGTGAAAGATTTTGAATATGGATACCAGTCCGTTTTCTTGTTCAAGATGAATTAAGAATACACCTGAGCTGTACGGCTGCATATTCAGATCCATATCTTTTGAGGTAACTTCAGATCTGAAAAGAACTTTGCCTGTTGGGTCAATCAGTCGCAGCTTCCTGACATCTTTATTTCTGATACTGATGTGTAATGTATTGCTTACAGGATTTGGATATAGTGTGGCCCACGTAAACTCCGGAAAATGAACTGAACGGATAATGCTATACGCATAGCTTCCATCCAGGTCCATTAGTTTAAGCCTATAATAATTAATTCCCGACTCAGGCGAACTGTCTATATAAGTGTAGCCTTGTTTCTCCGATGAATTTCCTGTTGCATTTACACTTCCAACAGTCTGCCAGCTTTTGCCATCCACACTGCGTTCAATATCAAATCTTTCACTATTACTTTCGAATGTAGTGGACCAGCTTAACAGCGTGGCAGATTCCTGCCTGATAGCTTTGAAATCAACAAGTGTAACGGGCAGCGCGTTGGTATAATCAATTGTCACTGTCGCCACGTTTGATTCCTGCCCGGTTTTATCCCTTACGGTGTACTTGAACTCAGTTTGCTCCGAAAAATCCGTAGGGGGCTGGAAAACAAACCGGCCGTCTGCAATACGCACAGATCCCTTTGCAGGTAAAGTTTTGAAGGCTAAAGTAGCAGCATCCAGTTCTGCACAGGAAGTTGCATCATTTTCCAGAGAATTAATATATACAGGCGTATTTCGTTGCCCCTTCACATAATCATTGACAGCGATTGGTTTTCGGAATTCCAAAGCAATAATTACAGATTGATCCGACGCACAGCCATCGATATTTAATGCTACTACAGCATAAGTTCCTTCTTCTGAAATGAGCAGTTCACTTCCGGAAAACCCTGGTAGAATCAGTCCATCTTTACTCCATTCATAGCCGCTGGCTCCTGTTGACGTAGCTCTCAGTTTCGCGCTGGTGCCATTACATATCAAAACCTCCTTCCTCCCGCCTTGCCCGAAGGCAAGACAGGAAAGGAGTAGTAATAACATGAGTGTTATTAAGTTTTTCATGTAATTGAAGACAGCCAGACAGGAATTAAAGAAGTTGAATATCCGGCGTTGTTGGCGCTGTTCTGTCCTTTTTGATCTCGGCCGAACCAAAAATCGCATCTGTTATTTTAGACCCATCCGGTATAAAGTTGCCGGTAGTAGGAAGGATGTAAACGATCTCTGATTTATACACACCTACTTCTGTAATCGTTAATTTATTACTTGTTTCTGAAGGGATTAGTGTTCCGTCTTTAAACCATTTGTAAGCTGTAGAGATAGAAGCTCCATAGGCTGATAAATCAGGTGCTGTCCCGGTCAGTGCTGCTGTGATTTCCGTACTGATTGCAGTGAGGTTCGTACAGAAGTTATCTATCGCTGGTGTAAGTGCCAGCGTTAGCTTTGGAAGAACAACAATCGTGTGATTTACTAAAGTAGAAAGACAGCCACCGACTACATCAAGGACACCCAAGGATAACGTCTTGGTCTCAGCTACCGCTGCATTGGCAAGCGTAAAAGTTTGGGTAAGGGTTCCGTCCGTCCCGATTTGGCTGGCCTGCACATCAACACCGTTATTCAGCCATTTGTACTGTACCAGATTGCCTACGGCAGGTTTCAATTGAAACGACTCGCCACTCAGAATGTAATAAATTTTGGCATTCGCATTAAATGCTGTCATGAATAGCATGATAGCCAAGCAGATGGAGGTAATTTTCGTTTTCATAAAATGAACTGTTAATTGTGATAGATAGATATATAAAAATTGTTGGTATTCGATATTAGGGTGTTAAATTGACAGACGGGGTGGTTGGGGCTTTGAGGACGGTTACATCAACTTTTTTTCTGCTTGAAGTAGTCTCGCACCCATCTTTTTGAATGTCTACATAATAGGAGGTTGTTCCAGGAGTTGTTAGCTGTGACAGACTCAGGTTTTTACTTGAGGCAGTCTGAGTTCCTGAAGCGTTATACCATTTGTAAGATAGATTAGTTAATAAATTATCCAGATTAGATGCTGCTGACAGCAATATTGTTCCCACATTGTCACAGACATTCGTTGTCGTATTAATAAGTTGAGGTTGAGACGGAACCCTGCGTACATCATGTATATTCAGGGGAATGGCCCCGATATTGAGTGTAAGACCACTTATTTCAAGGATGACTTCCACTCTGTCAAAACGGGCGGGATTACCATTGTTATCCCTAGGGGTAAGAAAAAACGTGATCGGACCGGTGTTGAAAAGTGTTAATAAATTTGCCTCCAGCACTGACCCCAGAATCTGCTCACTACCTGCTAACGTATCACCTCTATACGCTTGCACCGAAATCTTGCTTAGCACAGTTGCCGAGGCGACAGTTGCAGTTTTCGAAATGACGAATCTGACTGCATCTTCCGTATGTGAAGGACCATTGAAATAGAACAATTGCCGCATTTTCAGACCACTTGATAATAAACCAATACCTAGTAAGGCTTTGAAGGAAGATTGGGTTCCAGTAGCATCGCTATCAATGGCATGGGTTAAATTATCTATTGATGTAAGAGAAAGTAAGCCAGGATCAATCATTGATGTTGTGACATTTGGTAAACCGCAGTCAGCTACGTTGTACGGATATGGATTGGAATTGTTAATTGCGGTTGGTCCATAGAATGCATAATAAACATTTATAGCATATGTTGCCAAAAGAGGTGCGGTAAGAGATAGTCTAACGGATTGGAAGTTAGCGCTTATAGTGGCTGCGATAAAAATGGTTCCATCAGCAAGGTAATACAGATTTAGTTTGGATATGTTAGCTTCATTGCTCTCTCCGGTCAAATTGTTGTACGCTTTTACTTGAAGGGCGTTTCCTAAGAATGTTCCTGCCGCTGCGTTTGTGCGAATGTAAACAGTTACTGGCTTGGCAACAGTACTCGTGACAGCAGTTGGGAAATTTAAGTGCAGCCATGCTGTTGAAAGAGCAGAACATTCAATCGTGGCATATGCATTATTTGGTTTTTTGTTTGACGTATTGTTATGGACATTGGCAGCATTGGTTACCGTCCTGGTCGAACTGTTGGCACTTGCGGTACTGCCATTCACATAAATCGCATCCGTCGGCTGAGCCTGTAAGCAGACAGCTGATTTTATAATTACCATCAAAACAATCAGACAGATTGAGCTAATGAAACGCATTGAAAGTGGCTTGAAACGTTGAGTATAATTTTAGTGACTTTGTTCATTCATGATGCAATTATAAATAGAATTAGTTTTACAAAAAAAATATTATTTTCGATTTTGTAATAAAAATTACTAAAAACCGTTAATCTGATTTGTTTTGGCACATTTGGTTACAAAAATATTTTTCATCAGTTTGGTTAATTTAGTTTGATGACAATAAAACTAAAGTTTGTCTATATAGTTAATAATATCTCTTATTTAATATCAAATTAACATGTTTATGTTGTTTGTTCACTAGTGGAATTAACTACGTGTTAAATCATTTGGCGTGATTCGGTATCTCGAAAAACTTTTGATCAGATAGAATTTTGTCCACTTTTTGAAGGTGAGAACTGGACTGCTTCGGGCGGCTGAAATCATGTTCAATAACACAAATTGGTAGAATCTGATCACTTCTGCCTTTGTTAGATCAGTCTGGGATTTTAATATATTGATGTCAAATATGAACCGCAGAAATGCAATAGGAGCTGTGCTCGCTGCCTCTGCAGCGTCAGTCGTACCGGTAAAGGCTGCCACAAAACAAAAATCGTTTATTTATTCGCTCAATATGAGTACCCTTCGGGGGCATCAACTTGGGTTCCGAAAAGAACTTGAAGTCGCTGCTAAGGCGGGATATGATTCGGTGGAAATCTGGATCAACACCTTGCAGGATTATCTAAAAAGTGGCGGGACTTTAACCGATGCGAAAAAGATTATTGATGATTTGGGTTTGAAGGTAGAGGATGCGATCGGATTCGCTCCCTGGATCGTCTCAGATTCTGCTACCAGAGCAAAGGCGATTGAGCAGTTGAAGCTGGAAATGGATCAACTGGCTGCCATTGGTTGCCGCCGTGTAGCTGCTCCGCCAATGGGCGCAACCACCGGGGATCATCTTGAATTATCTGCTATCGCAGAAAGATACAGGGCCATTCTTGAACTGGGAGATAAAACAGGCGTGGTGCCTCACCTGGAACTTTGGGGATTTTCAAAAAATCTGAGTAGGGTAGGTGAGATACTGTTTGTAGCAGCGGAAACTTCTCATCCCTCTGCAAGAGTTCTTATGGACGTTTATCATTTGCACAAAGGAGGCTCAGGTATGGATAGTGTTAAAAACGTTGGCAAACCGCTGGTAGAAATCTTCCACATCAATGATTATCCTGCTACTCCAACTGCAGATAAAATCACAGATGCCGACAGGGTATATGCCGGAGATGGTGTAGCACCTCTGAGCGATCTCTTGAAAGCGCTCAAGAATCCGGACAAATCTATAATCCTATCGTTTGAGGTTTTTAACAAAGATTATTATGCACAGGATCCGTTGCTGGTGGCAAAGACGGGTTTGGAAAAAATGAAAAAGGTGGCTGCTGGTGTGTGATGCAGATGTTACAGAGAGATAGATAAAGGAGGCAGAGAAACCAAACGAACAAGATTTGAAATAGCAGCATCCGTCTCCTTTATCCAGTGTATATGAAATTAGAAAGAACCTGGTAGAATAAAATTGGTCCAATTAATTGGTTGTGAGTTCTCTGAGCACTTCCATGTTATCTTTGTGCCGTTCTGTATAATCTTTACCATCAATCACTTAGCTTGTTAATCGGTGTCAGCTCGATCTTCCGGAATTCTACCTCCGACCCTTCTGACTGCAATGCCAGTTGTCCTTTCCCTGCGGTGGCATTAAAACCATCATTGACCAGAACGCCATTCAGCCAGACTTTTACGGTATTTTTCACACACTCAATTTGCATGGTGTTCCATTCGCCTAATGGCTTTTCTGTTCCGTCTGTAAGATTAGGGATTCTTCTGAGCTTGTCGCCGTTGACACCCCATTTTTCTTTTGGACCCCGGCGTTTCTCCATATCGGGTACGGTTATGTCTTCCTGAATACACCAGAAATCACCGGCATTTTCGTGCATCATCTGAACCTCAATGGATTTTGGAAACATATCATAAAGTGCTCTCGGAGTAGATACAAAAACCAGTGCGCCGCAGTTGCCTGGTTTTCCTGCAAAACGATATTGAAATGTCCATTTGAAATTCTCATATTTCGCGTCTGTAATGAGATGCCCGCCGGGAGTTCCCAAGCTCACCAGCAACCCGTTTCTAATGATGAACGGTGTTTGTACGTTGGGATTTTTGTCCATTTCAGGTACATCCACATGCCAGCCTTTCAGGTCCTTACCATTGAAAAGCTGTTTAGGCATGCCTTGTGAAAATAATTGCTTGGTAAAGACCAGCGGCCATAAAAGAGAAAGTAAGAGTATTTTCTTAATCACAAATGTAAAGGTTAAGTGTTTTTAGGATAAAGCAATATTTACTCAGTTCTCATGTTCTGATCAAAAAATCATCCTAAAATCCTGGTTTTAAACCCATCAAAGCTATTTACATTTTTCTCTTCCCAATACTTTTGAATGCCGTCTTCTCCTTTTTTTGCAGCCCATTTATTCAGTTCTTCCCTTTCTCTATCATAGTTCATAAATGGTACGGACATTCCGCAGGAAGTCTGAACGATATCCACTTGTACATAAAAAATTTGTCTTGCTCCCGGAAAATCGGGAAACAGCGTAATGTACTCATCCCATTGCTTATCAAAACGATGGTAAGCTTTTCCATGGCCATACAATCTTAGAATCAGAGGCTTTCCCTCAAATGCACAAAACATGATGGTGATACGGTCGTTTTCCAAAAGATGTGCAGCCGTTTCGTTTCCACTTCCGGTTACATTCAGCCACAATACCCTGTTGTCATCCATGATTCGAAACGAATCCATTCCTTTTGGAGATAGGTTTACAGTGCCGGTGCTCATAGCGGTAGCGACAAAATATATTTTTTGATTTTGGATAAATGTCTGTAATTCAGGTGTGATATAATCAAATTTCTTTCCCATGAGATACTATGTTAAAGTTATCGTAAGACTAAATTTTCTTTCCCTGAATCCGAAATGCATTCAGAATTGCCAGTAGAGCGACACCGACATCTGCAAAAACGGCCTCCCAAAGTGTAGCAATTCCTCCTGCTCCCATCACCATCACCATCACTTTAACTCCCATGGCTAATCCAATATTCTGGTAAACTATTTCTTTTGTAATTCTTCCTGCCTTGATAGCAGATACAATCCTGAACGGCTGGTCGTTCTGGATGACAATATCTGCGGTTTCAATAGTAGCGTCCGACCCCAATCCGCCCATTGCTATACCTACATCAGCCAATGCTATGACCGGAGCGTCGTTCACACCATCTCCAACAAATGCAATACTCCGTCCCTTGTTCTTGAGTTCCTGTACCCATGCTACTTTTCCCTCTGGCAGCAAGTCTCCATGGCTTTCGTCTATGCCAAGGTCAGTAGCTACCTTATTTACTACAGCTGACTTATCTCCTGACAGCATAACGGTTCTGATGCCCATACTTTTCAGCTCTCGTATTGTTTGATGTGCATCTTCTTTTATCTCGTCGGCAATTATAATATGTCCGGCGTAGGTGCCATTTAATGCAACTATAACAGCAGTTTCAACGATTTGCTCCAATTCAGAGGGGAATACGATACTATATTTCTTCAACAGTTTAAGATTTCCGGCAAGTACCTCCTGACCCTCAATAACGCCTTTGAGTCCGTGTCCTGCCATTTCGGTCACATCGGTAGGTTTCGACAATGGTAAATTCCCCACATGTTTCAAAACCGCGAGCGCTACAGGGTGTGTAGAGTAACTTTCCAGCGATGCGGTAAATCTCAGGAACTCACCCTGATTAAGTGCTGTTTTAATTTTTCGGACTTCAAAGACTCCTTTTGTAAGTGTTCCTGTTTTATCTGTTACTACGGTATCAAGCCGTGTTACTGCATCAAGAAAATTAGATCCCTTTATCAGTATACCATTTCGGGAAGCTAGTCCGATTCCACCAAAATAACCTAGAGGAATAGATATTGTCAGTGCACATGGACAAGCAATCACCAGGAATACCATCCCCCTGTAGAGCCATTCCTGAAAGCTATAATGAGCTGTCAGCACCGCAGGTAACAGGATAATTAATACAGCTAATCCAAAAACAGCAGGTGTGTATATTTTGGCCAACCGGCTGATCAGTAGTTGAGTAGGAGCTTTTCTGCTGGTTGCATCCTGTACCATTTCCAGGATACGTGATAGCTTTGAATCTTTAAAGAGCGAACTGACTTTAATTTCAACAGACCTATCCGTGTTGATCATACCGGCCAATACCACTTCATTCTTTTTCTTGAGGTCCGGGTTGGGTTCACCGGTCAATGCTGCAGTATTAAACGTTCCCGAATCTGAAATCAATATGCCATCCAACGCCACCTTTTCGCCAGCTTTTACCAATATAATTTCCCCAGGTTTTACATCCTCAGGTTTAACGTTGGTTTGCTGCTGGTTTCTTAAAACAGTTACTGTATCCGGACGAATATCCAATAATGCTTTGATAGAACGCTTGGATCTACTTACTGCCAGATCCTGGAACAGTTCACCGATTTCATAAAAGATCATTACGGCCACACCTTCGCTAAATTCGCCAATATAAAAAGCACCTATGGTAGCGATCGTCATCAATGTGAATTCATTGAAAAAATCGCCCCGACTGGCTTTCCGGAAAGCGAGCGACACCGTCTTATGCCCGGCCAAGACATAAGCGGTTAGCATCATTGCAATTTCCACTGGCCTGCTGATCAACACATCTGTTCCGAAGCTCATTGTCAAAAACACTGCGAGTATGATCAGACTTAGCCACAAGGGCCATCTGCTTATCAATAGTCCTGCACTTTCGTGCGAATGATCATGGTCGTGATCATCATGATGATGGTCATGATTTTTCTTCGGAGATGCAGGTGTATGATTGTGATCACAGCAACTATGTGAGGAGTCTGCTTTGCTTTTCAGTTCGTTGAGTTCCATAGGAGTTATTATTAAAGGAATTACTGTTTACTGATTTTGAGGTGCTTTAAACATCCACACTAACCGGTGAGCAAAAGTATGTAAATATATACTGCAACAGGGTATCATGTATTGAAAATCAGTTAGTTGCAATTGTGTTGCGATGTGTATCAGCGTTGCAGTATGGCACTGATCCATCTCATTCGCAAGCTTTTATTTGTGATAATCCCGTATCAGCTCCCCTACTATTTTTATTTTGGATTCGATCTCGTCTGTGATAGGTTCACCTATGCTGATCCTGATAAAGTGTTTATAGCGACCGTCAGTTGTAAATATCTGTCCCGGGGCAATACTTACATTTTCTTCCAGTGCTCTGCCAAACAATTGGAATGAATCAATGGTGCTGTCAAGCTCAATCCATAACACATACCCACCCCTGGGCCTGCTGAGCCGGATCCCTGTTGGAAAGTACATTGTAATGAGTTGAGTATATTGAAGATATTGTAAATGCAGTGTTTTTCTGAGGTTACGCAGGTGTAGATCGTACCGACCGGTTTCGAAAAACAGTGCAATCGCTGCCTGGGTGGGAGTGGCAGCTGAGACGGTATGCATCAATTTCAGGCTGATGATTTTGTCTAGATGTTTTCCCGGAATGCACCACCCCACGCGGTAACCAGGCGCAAGTGTTTTGCTTACCGAAGAACATAGCATTACAATGCCTTCCCGGTCAAAGCTTTTGCAGGTTCGTGGCCTGTTTTTACCAAAGTACATTTCTCCGTAAATATCATCTTCGATTAATGGTACGTTCTTTCGGGTCAGTAATTCAACAAGCTGTTTTTTTCTCTCGTCGGGCATAAGTGCTCCAACCGGATTACAAAAATTAGGTACAAACAAACATACTTTTACTGCCACATTCTTCATCGCATTTTCAAGGTATTCAATGTCAACTCCCGTTTCAGGATCAACGGGGATTTCCAGGACGTTTAGCCCAAGACTTTTCATGACATTAAAAATGGCAAAGTACGTAGGGCTTTCAATAGCCACTGTATCTCCCTGCTCAGTCACAGCTTTCAGGCAGAACACCAGCGCTTCCATGCATCCCTGGGTGGTAACAATATCATGTTCGGTAACCTGTCCATTCCAATTAAAAGCATGTTTGGCTATTTGTTTGCGTAGATTAATATTACCCTGGATATGCTCATACTGTGTACAACTGGTCGGACTTTTGCGGATTGCTTCTGCCATTGCTTTGCTGAGTTTGGCTTCCGGGATAAGTTTAGATGAAGGAGAAGCGAGCGATAATCTCACGAGGCCATCTTGGGTGAGTGTCTGGTACACACGCCGGATCAGTTCGTCGACATTGGCAGTTTTGTTTTGCAAAGGTGCAATGTTGGTAAGTTTTTGTTTGTCACTTTTCACCAGGATATGTTTCACAACATAACCCGATTTGGGGCGTGCTTCTATAAACCCTCTGTTTTCAAGTTCGGCGTACGCTTTGTAAGCAGTACTCATACTGACACCGTGCTCGCGGCTCAGTGCGCGAACAGAAAGCAATCGATCGCCAGGCTTGAGAATGTGAGCTTCTATCTGGATCACAAAACGTTCCGCGATCTGGTTATACAGAAAATCTCCTGAGGTATTTCCACGCTCCTTATTAAATTTCATCTGTTATGCTTGAAATATCAAAAACTGAATCTGTTTTGTTTTTTTCAAAACTAATAGTTTTGCTGCAGAATTAAATGCATCACCAATGAGCAATACAGCGAAAGGATATGTCGCACTGGGTTTAGTTTGTTTTTTCTGGGGTACAACCTATCTGGCGGCACGCGTCGGCGTAGCGGGTTTCCCCGCACTTATCTTTATGGGGATTCGTAATGTTCTGGCAGGCTCTATACTTTTGGCATTTCTATTTTGCAGAGGAGCGGGTAAAAACTGGACCTGGGCTGATGCCCGCCTGCAAATTATACCAGGCCTTTGTATGATCACCTTCGGAACCGGCATTGTCGGCTGGTCCGTTCAGTTTATTCCCAGCGGATTGGCGGCCTTGCTCTGCTCACTCATTCCGGTTCTCACCATCATGATCAATCTGGTAGTTGAAAGGGATGAAAAAATTAACTGGCAAATTGTGGCTGGTATAGTTTTCGGATTCGGAGGAGTAAGCCTCATTTTCGGAGATAATCTTGACCTGGTCAATAAACCAGAAACATTGACAGGGATTACCGTTGTGCTCGTTTCAGTTGTATCCTGGTGTTTTGGGGGATTATATACAAGAAAGTACAGACCCCAATCCGATTCTTTTTTCAATGCCGGCGTACAGATGTTTGTCGGAGGGCTCGGTCTGTTTACACTTAGCGCACTTAACGAAGACTGGAGCGCACTTCCAACGATGAATGCCACCTCTTTTGCAGCGTTGGTTTATCTGATCTTCTTCGGATCTATTCTTGCATTTGCGTCATACCTGTATGCAATGTCAAAACTTCCGGCCGGGTTGGTTTCAATCTATGCCTATGTCAATCCGCTTGTAGCAATTACATTGGGCTTTATGATTTTGGGCGAAAAGATAACATGGTTTACTATTTTGGCATTTATAGTAACCATGATAGGCGTATACCTCGTAAGTTCAGGCTATAAATTACAGCGTAAGTAGGTATACTTTTAAATTGATCGTTATGACAAATCTGGAATACGCAGCTCTGTACAACAGAGAATTAAATAAATTAGTCAGTGAATTAAAGGCTTATCGAAATGATACCGAGTTGTGGGCTACTTTGCCAGGAACGATAAACTCCGGTGGTCATCTCATTCAGCATCTCATCGGAAACCTCAGAACCTACATAGGTCTCACGCTGGGCAATACGCCTTACATCAGAGATCGGGATGCCGAATTTGGCCAGCAAGTTTTTAACAGAGATAGTCTTTTCTCAGAATTGCAAGTCTTACAATCTGTCGTGGATCTTACTTTAAATGACTTGTCCGGGGAAGAATTGCAAAAGGAGTATCCACATGATGTCCTTTCATTATTCCAAAGGCAAACTGTAAGTATGATACTGGCACATCTGCTTAATCACCTGGGTTACCATTTGGGGCAGATCAATTATCACAGGCGTAGGGTTAGTCAAGCAAATTAAATAGGGGCGTCCCCCTTATAACAACATATTAATCACATGAAAATCGAAATACTTGATTATCAACCTGAGTATGCTACCTATTTTGAGAAAATTAACAAAGCTTGGCTGAGTGCTTATTTTTCAATCGAACCTATTGATCAATATGTTCTGGAAAATCCACAGGAAGCTATCCTTGACCATGGCGGAGCCATTTTGTTCGCCTCATCGGAGAAAGGCATTGTTGGCGTAGTCGCTTTGAAATATGTTGAGCCTGGTATTTACGAACTCACGAAAATGGGCGTTGATCATGATTCGCGGGGACAGGGTATAGGCAACCAGCTATGTGCCGGAGCTTTGTCAAAAGCAAGAGAACTAGGCGCAACCAAACTGGTACTATATTCCAACCGGGTACTTGCTAATGCCATTCACATTTACAGCAAACTAGGTTTTAAGGAAGTTGCGCTGGACGCGGTCTATAAAAGATCCGATATAAAAATGGAACTGAGCTTTATATAATCTGAAATAATCCCCGTTCGAAAATGGAATCAATCAATGGACTCCGTTTTCGAACAGGGCTCTGAATTTTATTCAGTGTGTGACTAGTGCTTGGCAGGGTTAGTCATTTGCATTTTTTGGCTTCCGGCCCACCTTGGTTTTATTTCGGATCTTATCAGGACGAGGACGAATTTCCTTGTTCTGGAAATATAGCTTCAAAGATTCAAGAATAATGTCCTTCTGAGTAAGACCTTCCCAATAACCATAATCCTTCATGTTTTCCATCAGGATATAGTCACAGTCGAATGTAACTTTGGTAGGAGCAGTGTCTACCACCTGTGATGGTATCTCTAGTTCCAGATCTTCCTGAACATCTGCCACAAGTGGAAGCGGTGCAAATTCAAATTTCCTTTCCTTAGCCATATTTTTAGTTAGTTATTCGTTCCAAAATTTCTTTGGTGAGTTTGTAGTAATCTTCGGCTCCGTTACTATTTGGAGCGTAGTCAAAAATGGTCTGTCCACTAGCCTGAGCTTCAGAAAGAGCGATGTTATCCCTGATAAAAGAATTCATGAATGAATCGCCTAATTGTTCCCTTGTGGCACTGATCAGTTCATGACTTATCTTCTTTCTTATTTTAGGATTATACCGTGTTGCGAAAACACCTCCCAAATTAGTACTCGGACTTATTTTTTTAATTTCAGCTGAGTATACCAAGAAGTTTCTCAAACCTTCATAACTCAAAAACTCCGCCTGAAGCGGCACATAATATTGATGACAGGAAACCAATGCCAAACGCGTATTTCCGTAAAGTGCCGGAGGGCAATCAATAATCACGAAATCGTAACGGTCCTTCACCTTTTCCAAGGCGATCCTCAGGTTGAACGGAAAAATAGGGGCAGACTTAATAGTATCCTCTCTATGTATCATTTCGGCCGACCCGGGTAGGATATCAATATCGCCTACTTTTTTGACTATCTCGTCAAATTCGTATTCGCCAGTAATAAAGGAGCCACTGTCTTTTTTTAATCCGGCGTGCGTAATACCGAAGCTCTTTGTCAAGCTTGCCTGTGCATCGAGATCAATGACAAGTACACGGGCATTTGCAAATTTGCTAAGTCCGGCGGCGATGCTTTGCGCGGAAGTGGTCTTTCCAACTCCTCCTTTGTTGTTGACAATACTTATGATTTTCATTTAAAAAGTATTATAAGTATAAAAAGTTAAATGTTTATTTAAAGATTGATATGTAAATAAACATAAAATAAATTTATGACTTATATATTTAAATAAAAAGTCCTAAAAGTTTATCACTGGTGTAAATGTAGTAAACTTTTAAAAAGTATTCTAAATATTAAAAGATAAAAATTAATATATTTTGTAATTCATTTATTATCAGTTGATTTGTTTCTGTATCATGTACAAGGATATTTTTATTTTTTCTCTTTTTGCTTGAACTTCAATAAAAAAAGCTTCCCGTGTAGGAAGCCTTTACATCGAGTTATTGAATCAAATAGTAAATTGATCAGTCTTTGTTTGTGATGCTGACATCTGCCAACAATTTGCTGGTGACGTACAGGTGGATCTGATACATCAACAGAACGGCAATGGCAACTGCGACAATAACTATGTTTCCTAACAGAGGATAATTTTCTATATAGCCTGTTGCTGTTTTATGCACAATCAGGCCAGCTAGCAGGGAAGCAACTCCGCCGGATATTTGCTGAACCGAAGAGTTGATACCCATAAAGGCGCCGCGATCTGATGCTTCCGGCACGGCCGTCATCAAAGAAGAAGCTGAGATCATGCGGCCTGTAATTCCAACGAAGAGAAATACATTTAATACAAGAATGATCCACAGAGGAGTAACGCCCAGATTACAATAAATGTAAGTCATAATCGCAGTTATAACAGATCCTATCACGAACATTTTGTATTTGCCGATTTTGTCGCTAAGGATTCCGATCAAGGGACTGAAGAAGAGCATGCATATACCGGTAACTGCATACAGTACAGGAAGTTGTTCTAAGGATATCCCTAGATTGTGAACTCCATAAGCACTCCCAAACGGCATGAGCATAAAACCGCCGGTAGCCAATAAGGTCGTTGCTAAAAATGCCTTACGGTAAGGACCCTTTTTAATTACTTTCCATAAGTGTAAAAATGGGCTCTCGCCGGTTTGGATTGCTAAGTGAGCCGTAATTGGCTTAAGATATAAAAATATAATTATTCCTATAATTGCACTAAGGCCAACAATCAATAAAAATGGAGCGTGCCAATTGAAAATCCCTGCCAGATACAAGCCGAGAGGAATGCCTAAAACCTGACTTGCGCCGAATGCAAGCTGCACAAACCCCATCACTCTGCCCCGAAATTCAAGAGCGAAAACGTCCGTAATAATGGCAAAACCAATGGAGCTTATTACTCCTCCGAAAATACCGGTAACGATTCGGGCAGCAAGTAAAGAGTAATAGTCCGGAGCCAGCCCGCATAGCAAAGTGCCAATTACAAAACCGGTGTAGAAAAATAAAAGCAACTTTTTTCGGTCAAATTTATCGGCAAATCCGGCGGCCAGTAAACCGGAAGCTCCGGCGCTAAAAGCATAAGCAGATACCACGAGCCCGAATTGCGCAGTGGAGATCGATAGCTCCGGCATTAAAATAGCTCCCAATGGTGATAAAACCATAAAATCCAGTACAACGGTGAACTGGATAAATGCGAGGATTGAAATAACAAAGTATTGGTAACCCGTAAAACCGGCCTTACTATTTTCTTTCATTCTGTTAAGTAGATTTATGAAGTTGTCAGATCTGCAACAAGGAAATTCTCTATCACTTTTTTATTATACCCTTTATAACCACCCTGAAAGTCCCGTCCGGCAACAGCTACGAAATCTGCCATACGCTGAGAATTAAGCTGTTGCAGAAGGGCATGGTAGTCACCGGAGAATTTCAAAAAGTAACCGGAATACACAGTGCATTCGGGATCATCGTATAATATGAAATTTGGGTATTTGTTGATAGGGGAGAAAATAATTTTCCGGCCGAAACAACTATCAAGCCCCTGAGACCGTCCGAAGGCATACCAGGCAATCTTATTTGCCTTGCCATTGTCTCGGTTTAAGAGTTCTGATTTCATGCTCAGAAGATACGTGTATGCTCTGGGGAAACGGGCTGACAGGGCCTGTTCAGGAATAATTTTATACTTACCTTTTTCATCTTTTTCGTATGGGAAAATGATCATCTCTGAAATCACATCCTCACTTGATTTCAATTTAGAGCCCTTAACAATTGACTTCAAAATGTCATTTTCTAAAAGAAGGTAATGCCCCGTTTTGGTAATTACCTCTGTAAACTTGGATCCTTTTATGAGTGGTTTTACCAGATAAATGTGGTCTGCAAGGGTGGAAAGTCCTATAGATATCTGGCATATATCCCCCAATCTGGTACCATTTATTTTCTGAGTTTGATCTACCGATAAATGCCACTGATTCGGATTTTCAATTTCACTGCAATGTATGTTTCGTCGCTTCGAAATATCATTCGGATCAATCAGCTCGTATAAAAACTCATTTTTGCAGGTATTTCCAAAAATAGTTATTGCTGCATAAGTCCCAGTATTTTCAAAAATCCGTTGCGTACCATAATTAGTGATTTGCCTCAGTACTTTACTTTCGCTAAAAAATGATCGAAGTGATTGCGCTGTTTGGGAAGTGAGAAAAGAATTTGATGTAACCAGGGCGCATACACCGCTCATTTTGAGCAAGCTATGTGCCAGTTGGAAGAAGGCAACATAGATATCAGTTGACCCTGTTTTACAAAAACTATAATGCTCCTGCACAAACTTACGTTGACCGGGTTCGACATTTTGAATGCGTACGTAAGGCGGATTTCCTACGATCAAATCATATTTTTTCTTAGCATTCAGTGCTCGTAATGCATCTTTTCTCTTGAGATTCCAATTGATTTCTATGGGTAATCCATCCAGTAAAGCATTCAAATTATCCCTGCACAACGCAATTGCGGAAGGGTCAATGTCCCAACCCTCAATACGTTCGAGCTTGTCTTTGAGTTTGTCTACTGCCGTAGTTTTAATGTAGTATTCAGCGATGGGAACGAGGAAACGGCCGTCTCCACAGGCTGGATCAAGTATGCTGACTCTTTCGGAATGCAGGGAATAAAATCCTGTATCCTGAAGCATTTTTTTTACTATAAATGATGGAGTATAAATCTGACCAAGAAGTTTTCGCTTCTCGAAAATGCGTGTTTTTGAGGCCATTCGCGTGTCGCAGAGTAGCTTGCGCCCACTATAATTTAAGGATGATCTGACTGTTAAGCGTCAAAGATACCGGTATAATTCAGTTTTATCAAATCACTTATGCTGAGCAGCAGGGCCGGCTGATCGTTTTGTTAAAATAGCAGGTGCAGTTTCAAAAATTCACTCTTCAGTTGTCTAAAAGTAAGATAAGTGATCAACAGGCTTATTCAGCTCAATGAGTTTCCAAGAGTTAATAGGCATCAGGCAAATTTTTATCTTGTAGAGCTTATCCGTAAACATCGAAGAACACGCAAGGATCTCAGATACTGAGTAAGTAGTAAAACTAATGTGAACGAATACTCCGCCATTAAGCAAGCACAGTTCTCGGATTTTCGCTTGTCCAGATTTATATACACTGACAGCAGTTCAGGATAATTTGCTGTACGCAAATCTAATTGACATTAAAATCCGTGTAAAGCCTATTATAATAGCACCAAATGGGAGGTAAGTTGTTATTTGTAAATATGTTATGTCAATTAACTACATTGAGCAGGCTTGCTTGTTGATGTAAGTAAGAAAAACGAAAATTGACTAAAAACATGAGTCAACAGCGACAAATCCTGTTTTTAACCATGATTAGTGAATGCATCATAAAAATGATGGAGAATCAGAGCAGGATGATGTTAAACGTATTAGATGCTTCACCTTATAATAGGGCAGAGATGAATTTCTAACCTAACGGTTCATACATCCGCAATATGTCGGACCAGATATTGCATCTTAGAGTTTAATAGATTAAGCTAAATAATCCGATTACAAATGGCAATCGTGTGGTATCGTGTGCAGGTAAGAATGTTGGTGAATAGAGTTACTATGAAGAGGTCACATCTGTATCACAGAAGAGAGAATGAAGAAGGGAAATTTAATTATTGTATATTTCAACAATAATAAATTCCCCCCAACTGATTGTACCTTTTAAAGTCCTAATAAAAACCCAATAGTGAAATTAGCATCCCAGTCAAACACGAACTGTTCACAGCCAGTCGCATCGGATATAGATTTATAAATGTTAATCCCTGCTTTTGACTTGGCATTTGTTAATTTATTATATGCAACTGGAGGGCTAAGAGTTGTAAATCTTTCTTTTCCTTTTCTAACCTCTTTTGCCATCTCGAAAGGAACACCTCCTATGATAAAACAAGTTTTTCTAAGATTGGAGGGTACCTGTTTTGCTTGCGCATTTACTTCCTGATATACCTTTGTGTCATCAGTACCATTTTGGAAATACTTTGCACCATAAGTCTCAATAGCATTAATTTTTGAGTCATTCATCCAGGACACCTTCGTGTTTCCTGAGCCGATATCTACAACGAATGCTTTGTTGACATACTCCTGAGGAAGTACAGATTTCAATGCAAGTTGTCCTTCCTGTTCAGGAGTTACCTGATTGACAACATAGTTGAGAGATTTCAAAGCCTTGGTGATCTTCTGTGTCACATCTGCTTTAGCTGCACCAGAACTTACGACAAAATGTATTTCACGAGGGCCGACACCATAATCGAGCATAGTTCCGATGTATTTTTTTAATCCGATCCTCACATCCTCGTCAGTAGCCATATTTTCTGTAACCAGACTATTTCCGAATTCGGCCTTTTCTAAACTCCACCTCTTTTGATTATCCACTTTAATAATAAAGGAATTGAAACCACTCGCGCCTAGCTCAACCACTCCTTTGAGTTTCCCGTCGATAGGTGCAGGCGGTGTGTAATTAAACGATCCCTGACGATTGTCGGTAGCTGTATTGTCGGGGCCGGCGCTGGAAGAGGCAGTTTCATTATCAGCAGTGGTAGCTTCGGTTAATGGCGACTGCGCTCTTTCAACCGCCATGTTGTCCATTACTTCCTGGCCACCAAGATATTTATAGCCCAGGAATATAGCTCCCAGTATCAATGCTGTTATTAATAAGCGACCTGCCACAGTTAGTCTTTTCATATTTATAAATGTTAATTATTGGTTTATTTAAGTAAATTTAAATAGTTAAATTAGTCCAGCAGCCCTTTGTATCCTGATTCCTTAGGAACGTCAACGTTTCTGGGAGTGGGACTTGGTGCATCCAGCTGAATTAGTTTAAATTCTCCATGATTGTAAGCTTCGAGCATCGCCTGGCCCTTATCTGAGAGTAGCCCGTTTTGAACATCAACGCCGTTTATAAAGTCCATGGAAAGATCCATTGCTCTTTTCATTTCCCCCAGCTTCTGACTCATGTCGTCCTGGATATATTCCATAGATTCGTCGAAATAGAATTTCTTGTCGGGATTTCCTTTAAATATGCTTACCGCAGTTCTAAGCGCGTTGGAGCTTTCTTTAACAATTCTGTATTCAGCTTCTTTCAGTTTAACCTTTATTTCTGTCTCTTTAATAATGTAATCTGCGCTTTTGTTCACCTTTTCCATGAATTCCAGCACCGTTTTCATATTGCGCTGCAGAGGGAAAAGTTTTTCGTTCATTTCTTGTAAGCCAGCCCCCTCAATGGTGGCAAGAGATGCAACCTCTTTCATCCCCGGGCGATCAAGCATGGTTCCTGCCTTGTTAGCTTCGGCAAATTTCTGCTTAATCTGTTCATTGTTCTGATTGATATTTTTATTCAGTTTGATTAATTGTCCCGCTAGTGTATCAATCTGTCCCTGCATTTTTTGACGTTTCTCTTTGAGATCATCAATGTAAATTTTCATGATAGCAATAGGATCCAGTTTGATCACAATCCCCGTTATTTTCCGCATCAGCGTTTTGAAGAGAAAGAAAACGGCAGTACGTACGTCTTTACTTGTAAAGAGAAAGATTAAGACGGCTAAGGCAGCCATCAGAAAACCGAGATACAGTGTGTTTTGTGTAACTTCAATAAGGAAAACTGCAATTTGATTCCAAAAATACAAGGCTGCCGCGCCTGCTGCTCCCATAAAGAGTAAGGAGGTGACGCCTTCGGGTTTGCTCCAATAGGATCGTCGGGAGGCATCCTCCTGTGGACCGCCAATCTGACTAAAATCTGGTGTTGCCATTTGATAGATAGGTTTATTTTAAGTACGTGTTAATATGATTTAAATCTGCATTAATTTGATCAATAAAAGTGAGGTAGGTTTGTTCAAAACTTTCCCGGTTTTGGTTTATACGCGCACTTTGTTCTGTTATTTCTCCTGAAATCTGGCCAAGACGATTGTTATTATCATCAATTTTCTTTTGTAATTCACTGATCTGCTGACTCATAACAGTGTTTCCGTCCTGAAGTTTCTTGTGCTCATCCCGCAGAGACCCCACGCGGTCATTAAGCGCTTTCTCCGCATCTTTGAGAAAAGCTGAGCGGTCTTTTTCCAAAGCCAACAGATAGTGATTAGCAGATGTGGTCAGGATGCTGGTGTTATTTTGGCCAGCCATAGCTTTGAAGCTTGCCCACGCAGCCTGGAACTGTTTTTCTTTAGATAGTTCGAGGTGATCCATGCTTTTTAGAGCTTGTTTGTACTCAAAATAATCAGGGCCAGGCAAGTTGACCTTTTCCAAAAGCTTGACAAAGTGTTCAATAAATTTTTGCTTTTCGTCTTTCGCAATTTCTGTTGTTGGTTTTAGGGTAATAGCCGGAGTCGGCGCGGCTGTTACACTCTTGTCAGGAGCGGACATCATTTTTGCTGACTTCTCTTCTTCCTTGATGAAAAAACTGAGAATTTTTTTGCCGAAACCTGGTTCAGAATCATTCATAGTTGCCGTAAAGTGTTTAGATCCAATCAATATCTTATCTCAATATTAGCGAATTATCAAGGATAATAACGCGCGGCTTAGTTACAGATGGTACAGGGCAGGGATGAAATGTCGTAGGATGTGATGAGTATTGTTGGAGCTATTCGAAAATGCGTCTTTTTAACCCTTTGGATACATTGTAGTCGTATTTATTGATAATAGTCAGTGATTTTTATCAGCACTTTTGACATATTGCACTGTGTATTGCTTCTGTATTCATAAATATGATGTTGGGGCGTACGTAAATATGGCGCATACCCGTATCGTGATTTAGTATTCATTATCCACTTTTCTTATGCTTAAATTAGGTTTTAATAGTGCTATACTGCCGGATTTCAGTTTTGAACATGTTATAAGATTTGCCGGAAATCATGGGTTTTCCTGTGTCGAGTTGATGTGCTGGCCATCTGACAATAGTGATAGCCGCAGGTATGCCGGGGTGACGCATATTGATGTCAGGTCGCTGACAGAGAAAAGAATATCGGAAATAAAGTATACACTCAAAGAGGCGAATGTTTCCATTTCTGCTCTGGGTTACTATCCTAATCCATTGGATCCCACACCGGGGCGATCAGAATTTTATATCGAGCATATCAAGGAGGTGATCCGTGCGGCTTACAAGCTGGACGTACCGGTGGTGACCACATTTATAGGCCGCGACTCTTCCAAAAGTATTAAGGATAATCTGGCATTGTTCGCTGATGTATGGCCATCGGTCATCAAGGTGGCTGAAGAATATCAGATCAAAGTAGCAATTGAGAACTGTCCGATGTTTTTCACAGACGATGAGTGGCCGGGAGGGAAGAATCTGGCGATCAGCCCGGCGGTGTGGGATAAAATGTTCGAAATCATTCCAAATCCGTTGTTCGGTCTAAATTATGACCCCTCGCATATGATCTGGCAAATGATGGATGAGATTAAACCTATCTATCAATACAAAGACAGGCTACATCATATTCACCTGAAAGATGTTAAGGTGTATAAAGATAAGTTGGATAGGGCGGGGATTATGGCCAATCCATTGGAATATCATTCACCCAAACTTCCAGGCCTTGGCGATGTCGACTGGAGGGGTTTTTTCGCGGCACTAACTGATGTCAGGTACCGGGGACCTGTGGTAATAGAAGTGGAGGATAAGGCGTACGAGGGTAATGTTACGGATGTTACCACGGCCATACTTACAAGCCGTAATTATGTAAAACAATTTTTGGGTTAATACCGCAAAGATCCAGTTCATTGTCGATGGTTAGTAATATAACAGTGTTAGATATATGTGATTTGTTACAAAAAAAGGACATTCACCATGAATGTCCTTTTTTTATATAGATCTAGTGGTAATTATTTGATCAGTCTCGCTTTTGCGGAAAGGATGGTAGTCAGAGAGGCTAATACCCCTACAATAGCAAATGAGAACCGCAGATCGGCAAACTGAGCAACGATTCCGATTAACGGCGGTCCGATAAGAAAACCAATAAAACTGATGGACGAAACAGCTGCCAGTGCCATACTCGCTGACATCGTTGTGGATTTACCGGCAGCACTATACACAAGTGGAACAACGGATGAAACACCAAAACCTACGAGTAAAAAGCCTAATGTTGCAGTGATCAGATAGGGAAACAATACGGCTATTGCGAGACCGAGGCCCATACACATGCCACTGATCTGCAGCATTTTTTTGCGACCAAGCCGATTAGCCAACCAGTCTCCTGCAAAACGGCCGCCGGTCATAGTTCCCATAAATGCTACGTATCCTAAGGTTGTCATAGATGCAGGAACATGAACTGCCTCTTGGAAATAAACGCCGCTCCAGTCGAACATAGCTCCTTCGCAAACCATGGCACAAAAACCGATCAAACCAAGCGTAAGCAGATCCCGGTCCGGTTTTACAAACATAGGCTGAGAATCTCCTTCCTGCTTTTCGCCGTCAGGCATAGTATGTTTGTAGGCAGTGAAAATGATACCAAGTGCAATTACGGCTATAATGCTAAAGTGCAAATGAGGTGGTAAGCTGATAGAAATAAAAAGTGATCCTACCATTGCACTGACAAATCCTGCCAAACTCCACAAACCGTGAAAGGATGCCATAATCGATTTACCATATACTTGCTCGACTGCGACAGCTTGTGTATTGACAGCTATATTTGTAAGGTTTCCCCAAAGTCCGAATGCGAATAATGCAATAACGAGCTGCTCAGTTCTTGTAACAAATCCAATAAAGACAAGTGTAATTGCATAAAGAACAGCCCCGATCAATACCATTTTTTTACTTCCATAATTGGTAACCACCCATCCTGAAATTGGAAGACTTGCCATGAGTCCGAGAGGCAGTGCCAGAAGTACTGTTCCGAGGCCGCCTTCGGTCAGGTGTAACATGTTTTTGATGTCCGGAATTCGGCTGGCCCATGCCGCGAAACTTAATCCCTGAACAAAGAAAAATGCTGCGACGGCAAGTCGTAGATATTTTCTGGAGTCAGAAGGTGCTAATATTGAATAATTCATAGGAGTTATAATGATTCCTGTATGTGGTGATGGTGTTAATTCTAAATAAATTGATATGACTTTTTCCAGATTCTGGTATTCTCTGCTTGTCTGGTTATCAGACTAAACTAAGATTTTGGTATTCTCAGTTGCAAAATTAACATATTGTCAAATAATTAAATTCAAGTTAATTGTACTTTTTCAATAAAGTAAGAAAGTACTTGTTGTATATTTTCAAGAAAGACATCAATTGTAGAAAAAGAAGAATCAAAATCACTGCAAAAGGCATAATTAAATGGGACATTTTTTGCGATAACTACAGTTATGCTACGCAAAACTGGTCTGATCGGACCAGCTATTCCAATATTTTTCTTTTGAGAATAGGGGGATGGGCTTGATAGATTGTCAAGGTTTCAAACAATCAATTTATGAAAAATCAGATCTATAAAGTTCTTGTTATCGCCATGGTTGCGATCAGCATTTCTGCCCAAGCCCAGCAAAATGAAACCATTTTCCAGAAGTCACCTATTCGCCGTTCAAGTGGGTATGCAGCTATATCAAACAAATTCACGACGATCAACGGAAATTTTGCCAACATGGTAGGGATTTACGGAGGATGGTTTATCAACCGGCAATTTATGATTGGCATAGGCGGAGCTACCACCACTAACTTCATTCCCGCCCCATGGAATGTAAATCAGTTTCCCGGATCCAGAATGACCTATCAGCATGGACAGTTTGGTTTAATGACAGAATACGTGTTTGCATCCACTAAAAAAGTCCATTTCGCCGCAAATCTTCTAACCGGCGCGGGTTTTACAACCCAGTATGACAAAAATGACTGGGATGATTGGGATTGGGACGATTTTGACGAGCGTGATCCGAACTTTTTCTTTTTGATGGAGCCAGGTGTACAGGTGGAATTCAATCTTCTCAAATGGATGCGTTTCAGCCCCGGAATATCTTACCGCAAAGCTTTCGGGAGCAGTAGAAACGGACTGTCAGATTCAGACCTAAGCAGTCTTTCATACAACCTGACTTTGAAATTCGGAGCATTTTAGTAATTCCTTACCTCTTTTAATTATTTATTAGCCATGTATGCCTGTTCCAAAGTATGGGGCAGGCAAATTTTTTAACAATCGGGTTGAAATGTAGGTATCTGTTGGTCACAGCAAGTAGAAAAGCGCGGAATTTCCCTTGCCCCATTATTCATAATGCATAAATTTTTATTGGTTTTGAGTAATTTGAAAATCTGTTGTGCGGGAACAGAAATTGTAACAATACAAGATGGTTCCAGTATACTTTATCAAATCAACTTATGATCAGGCTCTTCATTCTCTTTTTTATATTCAATGCGCATGCTTCATTTGAGGATGCCGAAGCCCAAAATAATGTGTACGACGTAATTGTGGCAGGAAGAACAATCGGTTCGTTGAAAGTATTCGACAATGAAGAGGGAAGCGAAAAAGATGTTCACCGGATTGAATCAACTTTTAAAGTTCTCTTTTATTCGGGGAAGTATTCTACACAAGCCAGCTTTGAAGATGGTAAACTGGTCAATGCTGTTTCAGCTCATCACGTGAATGGAGATCTTAAAGAGCGCACGCAAACAAAGAGTATAAATAAATCTGCCTATTCAGTTTCCTTTTCCGGTGATGACGGAGACAAGAAAAAAGGCAAGGAATTCAATGAGCCTATTTTGAACACGGTGACTAGTCTCTATTATAAAGAACCGGTTAAAATAGCAGAAGTATATTCGGAAAGATACGGCCAGATGTGTAATGTGAAGAAGTTGTCGGATGGAAGCTATGGAGTTTCCCTGCCTGATGGCAAGCAGGGAGTATACACCTATAAAAATGGTATATGTCAGGAAGTAAAAACTGATCTGGCAGGATTCAAGTTACGCATTGTGCTCAATCAGAATAAAACATCACTTTAATTAGTTTAAAGTGATGCAGTTTTCAGGTTCTTTATCGCTGTGTGGTTTCGTACTTCTTCAGAAACAGTTTTAATTAATATATCCCCCTCTTTAACATCACCGAAAATTTCAGTCTTCCCATCTGCGCTGGCTCCTTCGCGAATGCTGACCCAGTTTGTTTTGTTATCTTCAACCCGAATGACAAATGTGCCTAATGTAGAATGAAGTATCGAAGACTTGGGGACCGCATAAGACTCCTTCCCACGGCTAAGGGGAATTGATACTTCTGCTATCATTCCCGGCAGCAGATGTCTGTTATCGTTAAGTACATCCATCTCTACACGCTGCGAGCGTAAACGGGTATCCAGTGCGCCCGACATGCGCGAGACCTTAGCAGGGAATTTCTGACCGGGAAGCGCCTTCACGCTGAAGTTTACCTCACTTTGCTTGTTTAAATAACTATTGTATGCCTCCGGCACACTTACAACCAGCCTCAGTTTACGCTGTTCGGCTAATGTGAATAAGGGAAATTCAGAACCTTTTCCGGAAGGACCTACATAGGCACCTGTACTGACATTTCTTGTAGTGATGATGCCGCTGAATGGTGCTCTTATTTCCAGGTAGTTGCGCGTATCGCTAATTTCCTTAGTGACAGATCTGGCAGCTTCAAGTTGCGCAAGATCAGAGTTTTGTTTGGCCAATGCCAGATCCAGCTCATTCTGAGATATCGTTCCGGGTGTTCTGCTGGTTTCCAGAAGGCGGTCATAATTTGCTTTACTTGCCATATAAATAGCCTCCTGAGACTTGAGTCTTGACATGCTGCTTGCATACTGAGAGGATAACTCAGGAGCCTCCATAGTAGCCAGAAGCTGTCCTTCCTTTACTTCTGAACCTACGTCAACATAAAGCTTCTTAACAAAACTGCTCACCTTTGCATATAAATCTACATGCTGGAATGCGATAAGTTCGCCTGGAACCTGCAAAGAACTAGCAATAGCGCCTTTCTGTAGTAAAAATCCCTCAGTGACTTTTTCTGCAACAGGTGCTTTCTTTTCCTTGGTGTCTTCTTTTGCATTACCCGATCCGCATCCCTGAGCCAACGCCAACAGGCATATTCCCATCAGGGCAGTGTTTAATGTTGATGTATGTTTCATATTTCTTTTTTCGATTAGCAGGTTACTTTTTTGCGGGTATATAAAACTGGCTCTCTTCATCCTCAGGATCCAGCGAAACGCTTTTTGTTGACGCTTTTTCCTGTCCCCAGGCAAATGCAAGCGGCAGAATGAATAAGGCAGCAAATGTCGACGCGATTAGTCCGCCTACAACAGCACGGCCAAGTGGGGACGACTGATCGCCAGCTTCGCCTAAACCACTTGCCATAGGGATCATTCCAACTACCATGGCCACCGCAGTCATCAGAATAGGACGTAAGCGCAGCGAAGCGGATTCCTTAGCGGCATTGACCGCATTACCTCCAAATCGTCGTAAATCTTCTGCATTCGTTACCAGTAGCACCGCATTGGAAATGGAAACACCGACTGACATAATGATACCCATGTAGGACTGCAGATTTAATGTGGATCCGGTTAGCATCAATAGAGCAAGAGAACCCAGTATGACGGCAGGTACGGTAGCCAGCACAATAGCCGAAACTTTGAACGACTGAAAATTCGCTGCAAGCATCAGGAATATAACGATGATGGCAACAATAAGGCCGTTTTGCAAGCTTTCAAGTGTATCGGTTAAAGTTTGGCTCATCCCAATCAATTCCACGCTCAATCCCCGTGGTAGCTCACCAAGTGACGCAATAGCCGACTGTACATCTGCTTGAGCGACGCCAAGATCCTGATTATTCAGGTTAGCAGTCACAGTCAAAATAGGCAAAGATCCCAGGTTATCATTTTCTCCGTATGTTGAATCCGGCGTAATGGTAGCGACGTCATGCAGAATCGGTCTTGATGCATTTTTAAGTAAAGGAATTTCTCCTATATCATTAATGCTCGACATTTTGCTTTCAGGCACCTGAACCTGGACAGCGTAGCTGAACCCACCTTTTTCGTCTACCCAAATATTTTTATCTGTATAGCGGGAGGATGAGGTAGAAGCTACCAACGACCTCGAAATATCGTTCATATCCACCCCGAGCTGGGCCGCACGGATTCTGTCTACTTCAATGTTGATAGAAGGATATTTGTTGCTCTGTCCCAATTGTACATCGCGTAAGTAGGAAATTTCTGTAAGTTTAGAGATCACTTTTTTTGCATATTCCTCGTTCAGTGATTTGTTCCTTCCTGACATTCTTACTTCGATTGGAGTGGGGGACCCCTGACTCAATATTTTGTCTGTCAATTCAATAGGTTCGAAGGATAATTTCAGACCGGGAATCGTTTCGCCAACGCGCTTCCGGATCTGCTCCTTCACATCGTCCAGATTCAGATGTACACCTTCTTCCAGTGCTACCTGTACTACCGCTTCCTGCGGGCCGGCCATCCAGAGATAAATCGGACTGATAGAGAATAAACCCGGGTGCTGACCTACGTAAGCGGAAGTTACAGACACATTCTCTTCACCTACCACTTCCTTGATAAGGTCAATGGTTTTTAAGGTTTTCTGTTCAGTTTGCTCTATTCTGGTCCCTTCTTCAGCGCGTAAGCGCACCTGAAACTGCCCTCCATTTACTTTGGGGAGTACATCTTTTCCTATTCTGGTAAGCATAAATCCTGCAATTGCAGTTGTCACTATCAGATAGGTAATCACAACCGGACGACGGTAGGGCATCATGCGATTGATAAATCTGTTGAACCTGTTTCTGATCCTTTCAAAAAATCCTATTTTGCCGTTGTTGTCTAAATCTTGCTTGTGGGCAAGGTGCTCTTTCAGTTCAGCACTGTTTGTAGTTAATTTGGCAGAGGCAAACTCTTCCGCATCAGTCATATCTGTTCCATCTGCATTCTTGTGATGTTTTACCTTCATGATCCAGTTTGCCATAACTGGTACGAAAGTCTGAGCCAGGAAATAGGATACAATCATGCTGAACCCGATAGCAAGTGCCAGTGGCAGGAACAGAGAGCCTGGAATTCCGCCCATGGTAAAGGCTGGAGCAAAGACAGCAAGTATACAGAAGAGAATCAGTAGCTTAGGAAAGGCAATTTCCTGACAGGCATCCCATATGGCAAGGGCTTTGGGCTTACCCATGTCGAAATGCTGGTGTATATTTTCGATTGTTACAGTACTTTCATCTACCAAAATACCTATAGCCAGTGCCAGACCGCTAAGTGTCATGATGTTGATGGTCTGACCGAAAAGATTGAGAAACAGTACTCCGGAAATAATTGATGCAGGAATTGTCAGGACAACGATAAGTGCTCCTCTGGCATCGCCTAAAAACAGTAATACCATTAATCCTGTGAGGACCGCACCGATAGCACCTTCATGAAATAAACTCATTACTGAATTCATCACATACACCGATTGATCAAATTCATAGCTGATGTGTACATCCTCCGGCAAAGTGCTCTGAATTTTAGGTAGTGCATTTTTCAGGTTCTGCACCACTTCCCAGGTAGATGCGTCTGCACCTTTTGCAATACTGAGGTAAACAGATCTTTTACCGTTCACGAGTCCATAACCAGAGGTGATATCGGCAGCATCTTCTACCGTAGCTACGTCACGTAGATAAAGATTTTGCACACTTCCTTTGAACAGAGGAATGTTTTCAAAGTCCTTCACTGTACGTACGGTGGTATTAGTAGGAGTGATGTAATTTTTATCACCTATACGTACGTTTCCGGAAGGGGCAGTCTGGTTATTGAGTTTGATTGCTTCTACCAGCTGATCCGTGGTCATATTGTGAGACCTGAGCAGTTCAGGATCTGCTTTAACCACGATCGTTCTTTGATTGCCTCCAAACGGCGGAGCAGAAACGAGCCCGGGAATTTGTGTAAATGAAGATCGAACGTAAACGTTGGCAAGATCCAGCAATTCATTGTTAGACCGTGTTTCACTGGACAGTACCAGCTGCCCAACCGGTAGTGTAGAAGCATCAAACCTGATGATGAAAGGCGGATTGGATCCTGGTGGAAATATCGCCTGAAGTCTGTTCGTGAATGCACTAAGTTCTGCCGATGCCTGAGCCATATTTGTACCCGGATAAAAGCTCAGTTTCATCAAGGTAAGTCCTTGTGTATTCTTCGTCTCGATGGTTTTGATCCCATTGACATACAGCAGGATATTAACATATTGTTTGCCGAAAAACGTTTCCATCTGATTAGGTGTATATCCACCAAATGGGTGAGCGATGTACATGACCGGCAAATCAAGTTTTGGGAAGATATCCACCTTGATTGATCGCACCGCATTAATACCAAAAAACAACAAACCAGCCACAATTACGATAATGGTGATGGGTTTGCGGAGTGCGAAACGTATTAAATCCATTGAGTTATATTGATTAAAGGAATAGGCTTATCATGCTGCTATCACCATTGTATGTGATATTTACTGATTCACAAAGGTTGACAGATCTCCCGAAGCAGCGGCTTTAAGAAGGAATGCCTGCCATACATTTATATAAGCGACGTCTCGGCTCGTTTCAGCACGGTTTAAAAGATACAGGGCCTGTGTGATATCTACGATATTACTTAATCCATTTCTATACAGAACACTTTTTTGCAGGTAGGCGTCCGATGCTGACTTAACTTGTATGGGTGCTTCGGTGAAATTAGATATGGCATTTTGAATCTTGTTCTCTGCAAGCATCAGCTGATTTTTGAGCTGATTGTCAATCATATCATATTCCTCCTTGTAGGCTTGAGAGATAAATTTTTGCGAAGATACCTGCTGTTTTATGCGAAGTATGTTCGTAACGTTCCATGTAGCCCCTACACCGATCAGATAGTTGGCTCTGACTGGCTTGATCCCCTCAAGATAGTTTTGAGTGTAGGCATGTTGATTGACTGCGTAACTCGCAGAAAATCCCGCTCCCCGACCTTGAAACACGCCGAACATAGATAAAGTGGGGAGTCCAAGAGTATGAAAATATTTTGCCTGCTGATCACTGAAAGCTATGCGGCTGTTATAATATTGGAGTAAGGGATGCGTGCCGATCTTTGACGGATCTGGTGATACACTCGGAATAGCCTTCACAAAAGCTGAATCAAGCGCAAACTCTTGCTCGGTGATGCCCATCAGCTGGGCAAGCCTGGCTGCCAGTTCTTGCTCCTGATCATGTGCCTGCGTAAGCGAAATCTTGGCATTGGATATTTCGGCATTGGCAAAGGACGAATCTACTCCGGGAACAAGACCATTTTTGGATTTGGCAGCAACTACATTTTTGATTGCTACCGCTCTCTCCAGATTATTTTCCCAGGATCGTATCAATCTTTGAGCTGCCAGCAGGTTCAGGTAGGCTCCAGCCACGCGTACACCATGTTGAAACAATTCCTGATTCACGTCGCTCTGATCTCTGGAAATTGCAGTATCAGCTACTCTGATTTTTTCCCGCGCGCGACCGAATGCATAAAAGTCCCAGTTCACATTGGTAAGATACAAAGCTCCAAATGCTGAATTCCAGTTCTGATCGGGAAGGGGTAAACCTGACGATGCCACTGCAAGACCCATTCCATACAAAGGGCCATTTTGTCCGTTAATGGTTCCAAAATCCTGCTGGAGTGAAAAGTTGACATTAGGCAGGTAATCCTTTCTGGCCTGTGTCGCTGATGCGCGTGAGGCATTGACAATATACGATTTGGCTTTAATGGTTCCGTAGCTGTTCTGCCCGGTACGGATTGCTTCTCCGATACTTAAAGTCTGGCCGCTGCCCGTGCGCGAAAGAAGAAAAAAGAAAATGTGCAAGGCTAAAAGTCTGGCTATGCCCTGTTTGTACATATTTTGAAATAATTACTGAATTGAGAAATAATAACTGTGAAATGGTTAAATGCTGCTTAATCTGTATGCTTTTAACCAGTCTACAGTGGATTGTATGGTTACACAAAAATAGAAATGGAACCTTTGTTAATCTATATATTTTTCAAACAAATCATTACAAATTTCATGCACCTTACCTTTGTTGGATATTCCTAAGAACTTGCTGTGTTTGAGGAATATATGTGTAAATGATTATTCAAAATCGGGCACAAAAAAACCGGCACAATGGTGTGCCGGTTCGATACATATTACCTGAGACTTCCTAGTCTACTGTAGGAAGCGTCGTGCTGTCTTTCGGATTGTAGTAATCTGCCAATTCAGTGTTGGGCCTTACAGCCGTGTTTCCAGCCGGCGTTTTGTAGTTACGCGGAGAAACCAATGGGTTAATATCAACACCTTCCTTTTGATAGGTTTTTGTTACTACAAGACTGGCAGGGCGTGGTGCATACTTTGGAGTAGTACTCACGTTTGTTCCTCTGTTTTGTCTTTTATAATAGTTCTCTACGGTATTCATATTGGCTACCCTTATGGTTTTCTCTTCCTGAGCTGCCTTGGCTTTCGCTGCTTTGTTCGGGTGCTTGTAATTATATACTGAGACGCCTGGATCTACAATTGACTGTGCATTTACTGCAATTGTTCCAAAAACGGCTAATATGATTGCTGAGACAAATTTTGATTTTATCATGATCTAAAAGTCTATTTTTGAACATATTTATTAAATCCTTTTTAAGGGACATATGCAATAAACAACTTTTTGTCAGACCACCAAAATGTCCTAATTTCCTTCTAATTGTTATATTTTATCAGATACGTTAAAATTTTAGCGTCGTTACGTTAAAATTTCTTCCAATTTGTAAAATTAGGTTTGATATAGCCTCATATTTTATGAATTTTCAGAAAAACCCTCATTTTTGGGCTGTAAATGAGGGTTTGAAGAAAATTTAAATTCTAATAAATTCCTTCTGTATTCTAATGATATGCTAATAATTGAAAACATAGATGTATGTTCCGAGCCTCTTTGAGTATTGTACTGGATTAAAGATTCGGCACGATATCATATGAGCTAAATAGAACGAATGCAACATCAGTTCAGTAAGGCGTGAGATGTTGTTCTGATGCCACCACATATCCTTTCTACCGGCAGGTCATTCGAATCGTCTCCGAATGGATCTTCAATCTCTTCTGCAATTACTTCTAAACTTGCCAGTATATAAAATACAAACATGACGAATGGTATGATCAGAAAGTGCAGAACGAAAACATACCCGATAGGCAACGTAATACAGTAAGCGAAAATGAACTTCTTGATGTACGAACTGTAGGAGAGGGGAATAGGTGTATTCTTGATACGTTCGCATGCACCACAAATATTGGTAAGTGATTCCAGTTCATGATTTAACAATAAAACCTCTTCCGGCAACAGCAGTCCGCGTCTCTGCAATTCAATGGTTTTCGCAAAGATGAGAGCAGCGATTTGGTTGGGTATGTGTTCTTTCACATCCAGGCCTTCTGCTGTCACCCAGTCAGCATCTTCGAATTCTGCAGAAACATATTTTCCTCTGAGATGATTTTTCATCGAATAGGCAAAATTTGGAACCATATGCTTGTAGAAATTTCTTTCCGCAGTATATTCCCTTGGAATAAGGCCACTTATTTTTAAACACAGATTCCGGCTGCAGTTCACAAGGCTTCCCCATTGCTTTCGTCCTTCCCACCATCGGTCATAAGCTGTATTAGTGCGAAATACGAGCAGTAATGACAATACAAACCCCAGCAGCGAATGCATGATTGAGATATTTTTCAGATCACTGTTGTCGCTTAGATTTAGATATACTAAAATAAAATAGGCCAGCGCACTGGAATACACGCCGATTGTGATGATCATAGGAAGCAACTTCCTGGTGGTATCTGCTTTCTGAAAATAGAAAATGTACCTGAACCACTCCTTAGGATTGTAATCGATCATACCAGTTTTACCTGATCAATAAGTTTGAAAAACTCTTTAAAGCATTTCGCAGTGAGTTGGGCGTCTTCCAGTGCATTATGTGTGTCTTCTTCCCGGTCAAAGCCGAAATAAGAAGATACCGATCCCAGGCTGAGTGAGCGCGGAACCTGTTTCCCATTTTTTTCCAGAATCTGAAAAAAGAGGTAGGATACGGTGTGCAGATCAAGCATCTTATTAGAGAAGCCCCACTTCATTTTTTCATTCTGGTATGAATACCTCAGAAAATTAATGTCGTTGATTACACTTTGTCCGCATATGATCACATTGGACAAATTAGGCTTTCCGGAATTAAGCTTCTTAATCCACTTTTCGAACTCCGGTAAAACGTCATAAATCATTGGAGCATCTTCCAGATCATCCATCGACAATCCATGTATTTCCTCAGATCTGGATGAGAAGGCTTCTTCATTTTCAGGGTATACATTCTGCAGATACGTACCGCGGGACTGCCACTGATCGTCAAAAAATTCCGCTCCGATCTGAATGATTTCATTCCAGCCAGGCTCTGGTCCTGTCATTTCTACATCCAGCACTAAAAACGCCATCCGATTATGAATATGTTATAAAATGAAAATGAATTGATATTATCGAACCTCAAAGCTCTACTTTTGTTGTAAAAGTAAAGAAACAAAGTCTTTTGCTGTTGACTCATTAATCTATTTATTTTTGAAAATGTCATTTGATTATAACCAAATCCCATCTCCCTGTTTTGTCTTGCAAGAGCAGCTATTACGAAGCAATCTGGAATTAATTGATTCTGTGCAGAAACAGGCGGGATGCACAATCATTCTTGCACTAAAAGGTTTCTCCATGTATAGTGCATTTCCTATTGTAAAGGAATATCTGAGAGGTGCTACAGCCAGCTCGTTGAATGAAGTGAAGCTGATTAATGATTTTATGGGTTACAAGGCACACACTTATATGCCTGCTTACCTGGATCAGGAGTTTTCCGAGATATTAGAGAGGAGTAGTCACATCACATTTAACTCTGTGAGTCAATGGGGACGTTTTAAAGATCGGGTGGAAGATTTCAAAAGACAACATCCATCTCATTCACTTTCCTGTGGAATCCGTGTTAATCCACAGTACTCAGAAGTAGCCACCGACATGTATAACCCCTGTGTGCCCGGCTCGCGTTTAGGGGTTACGAGGGATAAAATGCCGGATGTTCTTCCGGAAGGAGTGGAAGGAATTCACTTTCATACCTTATGTGAAAACGGCTCGGATACTTTGGAACGTACCCTTGCTGCATTGGAAGATAGGTTTGGAGATTTGTTGTACCAGGCTAAATGGCTGAATATGGGTGGAGGTCACTTGATGACACGCGAAGGATACGACATTGAAAAGCTCATTGTTTTGGTGAAAGCGATTCGCGAAAAATATGATATTGATGTAATTCTTGAACCGGGATCAGCTATTGCCTGGAGAACGGGTGAACTTGTAACAACGGTGCTGGACGTCATGGATAGCCAGGGCATACAGGTTGCAATTTTGGATACGTCATTTGCTGCACATATGCCAGATACATTGGAAATGCCATATAAACCCGTAATTATAAACGCGTATCAGGAACCGGTGGCAGATATGCCCACTTACCGACTGGGAGGGATGACCTGTCTTGCCGGAGACTATATGGGCGATTATTCTTTTAAGGAGCCACTACAGATCGGTGACAGACTTATTTTTGAAGACATGATCCATTATACGATGGTCAAAACAACCACTTTTAACGGTGTTAACTTACCTTCCATTGGTATGGTTGCATTAAATGGCGATTTTAAATTGATCCGCACCTATGGGTATGAGAGTTTCAAAGACCGTCTATCTTAGGAATAGGTTGTACCTAGAGAAGAATTTAGGCTAGAGGTGCTTAATAGCTGCCTGGAAAACACGGCGTTGTTAGCTGGGCGGCTGCTTTATTATACTGAGTTTAAAAATTTGTAGCAAATCTTTTAGAAACGGAATAATACAAAAATGAAATTTGCCGATTCTATATCTGAAAGTTAATTTTCGTTCCTATTTTGAAATAACCAGGCTCTTTTTAGTCGTAAGGGATAGCATTTATGTTCTATCGGCTGGTATTAAATCAATACATCTTCTGCTTTTAAAAAATTATTTTGTGCCTTAACAGTGTAGATTAACAATTCATTAACGTCATCTGCGTAAATATTTCGTGAAGGCAGCTTAAAAATCTACCATTTTTTGCTGTACCTTTGTATCCCGTAATCATAGAAAAAAAGCAAAGTCTTATGGCTTCCAAAGCACGAAAGACCGCTAAGTACATTTTCGTTACGGGCGGTGTCACATCCTCATTAGGCAAAGGAATAATTGCCTCCTCATTGGCTAAATTGCTGCAAGCCAGAGGTCTATCAGTCACAATACAGAAGTTTGATCCATATCTGAATATTGATCCGGGTACAATGAATCCTTATGAGCATGGTGAATGCTATGTAACGGATGATGGTGCTGAGACGGATCTTGACCTTGGTCACTACGAGCGTTTTCTCAATGTTCGCACTTCACAGGCTAATAATGTTACGACAGGACGGATTTACCACAATGTAATCACTGCGGAAAGAAGAGGGGACTTCCTTGGAAAGACGGTACAGGTGGTTCCTCACATTACCGATGAGCTTAAAAGAAACATGCTCCTGCTCGGGCAGACTGGTGATTATGATATTGTCATCACTGAAATAGGAGGTTGTGTTGGTGATATTGAATCTCTTCCGTTTCTTGAAGCAGTACGTCAGGTCAAATTTGAGATGAATGAAAAGGATACGCTTATCATTCATCTCACGCTCATTCCATATCTGAATTCAGCAGGAGAATTAAAAACTAAGCCAACACAGCACTCAGTAAGAATGTTGCAGGAGGCTGGTATTCAACCGGATATCCTGGTTTGTCGTACGGAACATCCATTGCCGTATGACATCCGTAAGAAAATTGCATTGTTCTGTAACGTGCAGATCAATTCGGTGATTGAAGCCATGGACGCTGATACTATTTACGCAGTGCCTCTTTTGATGTTAAAAGAAAGACTGGATCAGCGTGCTTTATATATGCTTGATATATATAATGATAAAGACCTGGATCTGGATTCATGGAAAACATTCCTTTCCAGGCTGAAAAATCCACTGGATTCGATAACGGTTGGTCTTGTTGGTAAATATGTTGAGCTGCACGATGCATATAAATCCATTGTTGAATCTTTCATACATGCAGGTGCTGCAAATGAATGCAAGGTGAATATTAAATGGATACACTCAGAGAGCCTCACGGAAGAAAATGTAATCGAAAAGCTGTCTGGATTGGATGGAGTGCTTGTTGCACCAGGTTTTGGGGAAAGAGGTATTGACGGTAAGATAGCAGCCATTCAGCATGTTCGTGAAAGTAAAATCCCGTTCTTCGGTATCTGTTTGGGTATGCAAATGGCGGTGATTGAATTCGCAAGAAACGTAATCGGCTGGGATACAGCACACTCTATTGAGATGGATGCAGCGACTGAATTTCCAGTCATTCACCTGATGGAAGACCAGAAAGACGTTTCTAACAAAGGAGGAACTATGCGTTTGGGATCATATCCATGTAAAATCAAGAAAGATTCACTTGCGAATCGTATTTACGGTAAAGTAAATATCAAAGAAAGGCATCGTCACCGTTATGAATTTAACAATGCCTACCTTAAGAACTTCGAAGAAAAAGGACTGTTAGCGACTGGCATTAATCCGGAAAATAACCTGGTGGAAATGGTTGAACTACCGGAACATCCGTTCTTTATGGGTGTGCAGTTTCACCCTGAACTGAAGAGTACAGTAATGAACCCACATCCGCTTTTCGTAAATTTCATTAAAGCGGCGCTGGTTTATTCTCAAAATAAGAGATCTGTAATTTCCTGAATGGCGGAGTAATCCGCTGTTTTTAAACGTGCAGTCGGGAAAAACTTCTTACCTTTGCGCTCCCAAACAGGGTTTACTTTTTCAATAATTTAAAGTTTAGAATGGATAAAAATTTTATAATCGGCTTAGTACTTATCATGCTAATGCTGATAGGTTACCAGATGCTGGTTCCAAAACCTGTGGAGCCGACGCCTGTAACTCAGGTAAAAAACAATACCCCCCAATCTTCGGTAATCAGTGCAGCCAGTGCCGACACTGCAGTTGTACAACTTACTGGTGCTGATTCTGGTGCAGTTGCGCCGGTCACTCCAAAAGACATTGTTTTTGAAACAGAAGATGCTCGTATCGTTTTCACCAGTAAAGGTGGAATTATGAAAGAGGTCATGTTGAAAAAATATAAAACATTTGATCAGAAGCCACTTTATCTGATCGCCGAAAACCATAACAAATTTCAGATAGATCTCCCTACTCCAACAGGAGATGTGAGACTTACGGATCTGAATTTTACGACTGAAGCAGAAGGTAAAAAACTTGCTGCTAACGATTCAGCTGTAGTTACCTATCGTGCAACTTTACCAAACAATCAGTTTGTAGAGCAAACCTATGTTGTTCGCGGTAGCGGTTATCTGATAGGGTATGGCATTAAATCGAATGGTGCGGCCCAGGCTAACAAGTTTGTCCAGTTCGACTGGAAGAATGATCTGTTGCAGTTAGAAAACGACATGCATAAGAACCGTGAAGTGGTTACCATCAACTACTATACAGACGAGCTTCAGAGCCTTGCAACTAGCCCTACAGCTGCAGAACAGGCTCAGACTGCGGATCCTGTCAAATGGTTCACCATTAAGCATAAGTACTTCCTGGCAGGTTTGATCGCTAACAAACATCCGATGTCAAACGTATCTTTGAAAGCAGATGTTAATCCGTCTGATTCTGTGGTAGTAAAAACGATGAGTGTTGTGGCTGGTATACCTCTTTCAGCAGTTCAGAGCGGTGAGGCAAATTATCAGTTTTACCTGGGACCAAATGAATACCATGTTGTAGATAAAGTACAGGCTGAGAACTTTGACCAGAATGTGTATCTGGGTTATGCTTTCCTTAAGCCTATTAATAAGTTCATCCTTGTACCTCTTTTCAACTTCCTGGAGAAATTTATTTCCAACTATGGTTTGTTGATCATATGCCTTGTATTGTTTGTTAAAACACTTTTGATGCCACTCACTTACAAATCGTATATGAGTATGGCCAAAATGAAAATGCTTGCACCCGAATTGGAAGAGATTCGTCAGAAAAATCCTGACGATATGGCGAAGCAGCAGCAGGATCAGATGCAATTGTATCAGCAGGTTGGTGTAAGTCCCCTAAGCGGGTGTATTCCGGTGCTGGCAACGATGCCTATATTGTTCTCCTTGTTCTTCCTGTTTCCAAACCTGATTGAGCTGAGACAAGAGCACTTCCTGTGGTCGAATGACTTGTCTACTTATGATTCGTTCTTCAAATTGCCATTCACTATTCCTTTCGGAATTGGTAATCATATCAGTTTGTTTACGATTATGATGACGGCTTCGAGTATCGGTTACGCCTATTATAATAACCAGATCACGCCCACACAGCCAGGTCCTGTGAACATGAAGATGTTGAGCTACATCATGCCCTTGATGTTTATGTTCATTCTGAATTCATTTCCGGCAGGTTTGACGTTCTACTACTTTGTTTCAAACATAGTTACGATCGGACAACAGCTTTTGATCAAGAAGTTTGTTAATGAAGATAAAATCCGAGCCATTCTGGATGAAAACCGTAGAAAGAATGCATCCGGAGAGAAAAAGCAGACCAAGTTCCAGAAGTATCTGGAAAAATCTTTGCAAGCAGCAGAGGAAGCTAAAAGAAAACAGGCTGAACTTGAAAAGCGCGCTAAAAAGAAATAACTTAGTTGATAATTTTTCCTGCGGGCAATGTTTCTACAACGAAACATTGCCCGTTCTTTTTTCGGTATGATCAGTTTTTGTAATTTTCCGTTCTAACTCGTAATGCATAAAGGCTAATGAAATTAAGGATTTTTTTAATATTGATATTATCATTCTGTTATATGGGAGGGTTACTCGCACAGAGAAACTCACAGGCAGATACTAAATACAAAGCGGCTTTAAGCGACTATGCACAGCAACGCTACGGGGCTGCTCTGGAAAAGCTGTCACCATTAACGATTGCTAACCCGGATGCTTCCTATGCAGCTATTGCCCCTTATGCGCACTATTACTATGCACTGTCGGCTTTTCAGTTGAAGCGTTATCGTGAAAGTAAGCAGATGTTACTTCAGCAGGTGAGCAGATACCCGGGATGGCCCAAAATTGCGGATTCCTATTATCTGCTTGGGGCAATTAGTTTTGAAAATAACCAGATCAAAGAAGCGATGTCGTATCTGGAAAAGGTAAAAGATTCTTCGCTGGGAAAAGATGTACAGTCATTGAAACAATACCATTTCAATAAAATCAATGATGTAGCTAAATTACGTGATATTCAGAAGCTCTATCCTTCAGACAGAGAAGTGGCGGTAGTATTAGTACAATTCATAGAATCATCTCCCAGATCGTCAAAAACAGATTTACAGTATGCTGCGCAGCTGGAAAAGGATTTCAAGATAAGCCGCAAAGAGAAAGCGATTGTAGCTGATACTCCCAAGAATACGATTCAGAAGAGTGAAAACCAATGGAAAAAAACAGGATTTGATGTTTCAGTATTGCTGCCATTTCGCCTGGATGAATTCAGCGCTTCCAAACGCAGGTCCAATCAGTTCGCTTATGACTATTACCTGGGTTTGACACTGGCAAAGGAAAAGCTGCATTCTGAAGGAATCGAAGTGAACTTATGGGCCTATGATATCAGCAATGACCCAAAGCCAATGCAAGGTGTGGTAGCTAATTCTACCTTCCGTCAATCGGACCTTGTGATTGGCCCGCTTTACACAGGAACTTTTGATGTTACCGCACAAGCGACTTCGGATTCAGATATCCTGATGCTTAATCCCCTTTCAACCGATGCGACTTTACTTAATGCCGGATCAAACGTGTACTTGGGACATCCCGCTATTCCATATCAGATTCAGAAGGGTGCTCAGTGGATGAAAACAATAGCTCCTGGTTTATCCGTAGCCATTTACTACGGTAGCAGTTCAAAGGATTCTGCTATGGCGTTTTCTTATGCTGATGAATGGAAATCAAAAGGGGGCAAGGTGATTGAAATGCTAAAAATCCGTCCCGAAAGAGAATGGCTGGAATCGAAAATGGGTACTTTTGAAGTAACCAAACCTGCCCATATTGCATTGTTTTCAACCGATATGAGCACTGGTGCAATCGTGATTGATGTGCTAAATGGGCGTAAATTATTGACAACACCAATATTGGCAACTTCAACAAGTTTCAATCTGCAGCAATCGAGAGTAGCCAAATACGGCTCACGCCTGTATCTGATTGAGACGGACTATGTAGATAGGGATAAAGAAGGCATCAGGGAATTTCAAAAAACATACTGGAACGCTACCAACACCTTTCCCTCCGTTTATTCTTACCAGGGATACGACCAGCTTTTATTTTTTGGCAGAATGCTGAATCAGTATAAAAGTGGCGTGAAAAAAGGGATTCAAATGAAAAAGCATACCGACGATTATCTGCTTTCGGGCTTTGATTATACGAAATCCAATGATAATCAGGTGACTCCGGTTTTAAAGTACAATGGTGGAGGAAAATGGATTCCGGTAAATTGAAGAAGAAATGTCAAAAAAATAAGTAATTACAATACATGTTTGCAATCAGATACTTTTTTCTTGTATCATGGCAGCTATAGAATCAGTATAAAATGAACAGAGAAACAAGTAAGAATCTTTTCGAAAGAGCTCAAAAATTTATTCCGGGTGGTGTTAACTCACCTGTACGTGCATTCAGAGCTGTGGGTGGTTCACCCGTGTTTATCAAGTCTGCAAAAGGTCCTTATGTATATGATGAGGATGGGAACGAATATATAGAGCTGATCAACTCATGGGGACCGATGATTTTGGGTCATGCACATGAGTTGATTCAGAAAGCAGTTTCTGACGCCGTACAAGGATCATTTTCTTTTGGTGCGCCTACGCGCAGAGAAGTTGAAATCGCTGAGTTAATTACCAGTATGATGCCTTCCATTGAAAAGGTGAGGATGGTTAATTCCGGAACGGAAGCAACCATGTCTGCCATCAGAGTAGCCCGTGGATTTACAGGTCGTGACAAAATCATCAAATTTGAAGGCTGTTATCATGGGCATGGAGATAGCTTTCTGATTGCTGCAGGAAGCGGTGCCATTACGCACGGAGCACCGGATAGTCCAGGTGTTACCAAAGGTGTGGCAAATGACACGTTAACGGCTGCCTATAATGATTTGAATGCTGTTCAGCAGTTGGTAGATGCCAACAAAGGAAATGTGGCAGCACTGATTCTGGAGCCTGTTGTAGGCAACATGGGATGTGTATTACCTGAACCGGGTTTTCTGGAAGGTTTGAGACGCATTTGTGACGAAGAAGGTATCGTTCTGATTTTTGATGAAGTAATGACGGGCTTCCGTTTATCAAAAGGGGGGGCGCAGGAGCGTTTCGGCATTACGCCGGACCTGACTACCATGGGCAAGATTATCGGAGGCGGAATGCCGGTAGGTGCATATGGAGGTAAAGCTGAAATTATGAATTGGGTATCACCGCTAGGTCCTGTTTATCAGGCTGGTACACTATCTGGCAACCCTATAGCCATGGCGGCTGGTCTTGCGATGCTTACCTATTTGAATGAGCATCCTGAAGTATATACAACACTGGAAGCGTCGGGTGAGAAATTAACAAATGGGTTTAAGAATTCCATTGCGAAACTGGGCCTGGATTACACGGTGAATCATATCGGTTCCATGTACACACTGTTTTTTACAGGACAAACTGTGACTGACTTTCCATCTGCCAAATCTTCTGATCTTGTAGCATTCGGGAAATATTTTCATTCCATGCTTGATCAGGGTATTTACCTGGGGCCTTCTCAATTTGAAAGTATGTTCTTGTCTACCGCATTAGAAGATCAACATATTGACAAGATCATTGCAGCCAATGAAGTAGCGCTTAAAGCCTCTTTAAATAATTAACATGCAATTGGCAGAGCGAAAATATTCCGTAATTATTCCGGTTTATAACCGTCCTGATGAACTCAATGAGTTGCTTCAATGCCTCTCTGTTCAAACCTATCGCAACTTCGAGGTGATTATCGTTGAGGATGGTTCTCAAATAGTGGCAGAGGATGTAGTCAATTCTTTCAAAACCAATTTAGATATTCACTACTTCTTTAAAGTAAATGGAGGACAGGGATTTGCCAGGAATTACGGTTTTGAAAGAGCTTCAGGAGATTATTTTATTCTGCTTGATTCAGATGCGCTGATAGAGCCCGATTATCTTGCTGTGGTGACGCAACGGCTGAATGCAGATTTTATAGATTTGTACGGTGGTCCGGATACGGATCACCCATCTTTTACTCCTATACAAAAGGCAATCAGCTACTCAATGACATCGCTTTTTACAACCGGTGGAATCAGGGGCAAGAAAAATAACATGGGTGGAACGTTCCACCCGAGAAGTTTCAATATGGGTCTTTCCCGTGAAGTCTGGGAGCGAACAGGAGGTTTTTTGACCAGTCGGATGGGGGAGGATATTCTTTTCAGTATAGCAGCAATACGTCTGGGCTTCAGGTCTGCACTCATTCCGGAAGCATTTATATATCATAAGCGACGTACCCAATTCGGACAGTTTTATAAGCAACTGAAATTTTTTGGCAGAGCCCGAATCAATATTGCCCGTTTTTACCCGGATGAATTAAAGCTGGTTCATACATTTCCGTTGCTGTTCACATTAGGAGTGTGTAGCATACCATTTTGGTATATCACCTATAAACCATTCTTTTTATTGGGAATTATCGGGTTGGTTACCTATGTGCTGCTTCTATTTATAGATGCCCTGAAAAGCACCGGCAGTGTACATGTAGCTTTCCTTAGCATCGCTGCGGCTTTTGTACAGCTTTTTGGCTATGGAATAGGGTTTATGCAGGAAGGCTGGAAACGGATTTGGGAGAAGAAATCGCACCGTGAAACGGGAGCGGCGATTGAGTATCCTTCTTAGAAAATGGAGAATTAGGAGTGAAGAGTGAAAAGTTAAGAATGAAGAGTTGGCTTTAGCTTGTTTTAACTCCTCATTCTTAATTTATAATGCTTAATTATTGACTTTCTGGCAGAAGTAGACAATTTCCTCACCTGGTAAAGCATATCGTTTCACCTCATCTTTCGAAAGCTCATCCATTACAAAACGGTCTTCAATCACTTTAAATCCGCCTTTTTCCAGCTCTCGTCCGTAGTCTCTTCCGAACAATCTCAAATGGTCATTCTGAAGAAAATGCTTTTCTCTTTCCTTCGGATCCGTGATCGTTGGATCTTCATAAGTATGTTCAAATTTCATATCTTGCGGAGATTGTATCAGTGCCCACCCACCCGGCTTCAAAACACGATGTAATTCGCTCATCGCCAGTACGTAGTCATCAACATGCTCCATCACGTGGTTACAAAATGCTACGTCGAATGTGTTTTCATCAAATGGAATTTGATGGATATCCATTTTGATCTTGGCCAGAGGGGATTCAATATCAGCTGTGATATAATCCAGGTTTGGCATATTGTCAAAACGTTCAATAAAGCAGTATTCAGGAGCTACATGTAATACTTTTAAATTGGCGGTAAAAAAGTTGGTTTTACGCTTCAGATAAAGGCCCATCAGGCGATGCCTTTCCAGAGACAAACAGCCAGGGCAGAGTGCATTTTCGCGACTGCTTGTGTTTCTGCCGTAGGGGAGAAATTTGCGATACTGACTGTTGCATACAGGGCATTCAACCTTGTTTCCGATATATAGCAGACTCAACAACCGGGCAGCCCAATGTCCTACCAATTGCAGATAGGGACGGGGAATATATCTTAAAACTAAACTTATGATGGCTTTCATTAAACCAATTTGATTAAAAATTAATAATTTTAGGATCGTTAATAGGAAAACAAAGTACATGATTCCATCGATAGACCCAAAACCGCCTGGCAAGAAGCTGATCAAACGTATGTCAACAAGGACTAAATGGATGATACTTGCACCATTTGGATTGTTGCTTTTCAGTTTCGGTCTTACAGTTCTCAGCGAAGCTGCTCATCAGCGTCGTACTGGTGAGCCTACACAGGTATGGGTTCTGCTTGGATTGTATAGTCTTGTTTTGATCAATGGCGGTCTCGTACTCTTTGGAGAGGCGTTACGTTTTCGGATATTGCTTGATGTTCGTCGCGAGACCCGTCGTAGTATGCGTCAGTTGCTCCGTAAGGTAAATTCTAAGACAGCCCGCAAATTACTCCCAGATAAGAAAACAAAAAGCCCTACCAAAAGAGATTGACAGGGACTTGTTTGATAACATTGTATCGGAAAGGCTTGTGACTATTGCTTATTTGCTTCAAACTGAGCTTTAATTGCCTCAACATCAACGTTCCGTACTTCTGGCTTGCGCAAAAGGTTCTTAATTGTAGCGGTACGATTGTTAGCTACTGCTTTATTTCTGCGACCTTTACGTTTTAATTCCGTAACTCCCATTTTAAAATTATTGTTTTGTGAAAGAGCCGCAAAATTAGCGATTTGTGTGTAAATAATGAAGATAATAATCATAAATATTGCACAAGCTCTTCTAACTTTACGGTTTTAAACGTTTCCCGAACGATTTGCACGTCTTTCGTGTGTTAATTTCAGGATATGCGACTTATTTAGCATTACTGAACTGAAGGAAGGGAAGCCAACCAGTGTTTTTTGATCTAATAATTATCAATGAGTAAACCATCACTTGCCCGTGGAACCCGCGACTTCAGTCCGGAACAGATGGCAAAGCGCAATTTTATTTTTGAAACCATTCGGCGCTCTTTTCAACGTTATGGCTTTTTGCCTTTGGAAACCCCCGCATTTGAGAATCTGTCTGTGTTGATGGGTAAATATGGAGAAGAAGGTGATCAGTTACTTTTTAAAATCCTTAATTCAGGTGATTTTACCAGCAAGCTTGCAGATAAGGATTATACAGAGGGTTACAAGCCATTGACTTCGAAAATTTCGGAAAAGGGATTGCGCTATGACCTGACAGTGCCGTTTGCCAGGTATGTGGTGATGAATCGCGGGACGCTGGCTATGCCATTTAAACGTTATCAGATTCAGCCCGTATGGCGCGCCGACAGACCGCAAAGGGGACGTTACCGCGAGTTTTACCAGTGCGATGCCGATGTAGTGGGTACTGATTCGCTACTTTGTGAAGCTGAGATTGTCAATATGCTTCATGATATTTTACCAGCTCTGGGAATTACAGATTTTACTGTCAAAATCAATAATCGCAAAGTACTAACCGGAATTGCTGACGTAATAGGAGCGACAGGAATGGAAGGTCCGCTTTGTGTTGCTATTGATAAATTGGATAAAATAGGTCAGGAAAAAGTGGAAGAGGAATTGGCTGAACGTGGCTTTTCTACTGAAAGTATTCAGTTACTGAATCCGATTTTTTCTCTTTCTGCTACAGACAATCCTTTCGAAGGACTTAAACAGTGGTTGAGCAATTCGGAAGTGGGGTTAAAAGGAATTGCCGAACTGGAGGAGGTTTGGAAAATGGTTTCTTTGCTCGGAATAGAAAATCCCAAAATTCAGTTTGACGTAACGCTGGCACGTGGACTATCTTATTACACAGGTGCTATATTTGAGGTTAAGGCCAACAATGTGCAGATCGGAAGTATATCCGGCGGTGGACGGTATGATAACCTTACAGGAACTTTCGGAGTACCAGGAATATCGGGCGTTGGTATATCGCTGGGTGTAGATCGCATCTATGATGTCATGGAGGAGCTGAATCTCTTCCCGGACAGCCAGGCGACCAGTACGAAACTGATGATCTCTAATTTTGATCAGCAAGCATTTGAATATGGGCTGACAATCTTGCCAAGACTCAGACAAGCAGGAGTTAATGCTGAAATGTATCCTGATTCTGTAAAGCTTAAAAAGCAGTTGGATTACGCAGACAGGAAAAGTATTCCATTTGTTATTTTGATAGGATCCGATGAGATACAGTCGGGTAAGCTTACATTAAAAAATATGAAAACGGGTGAACAGCAGAAGTTAGAAATTGAGGAGATTGTGTCTGCGCTCGGATAATTTCGGAATTGAAGAAAATATAAAAATCTATACTTAATAGCAGGGGTAGGTAATGCCGGAACCTGAAATGAACATGAACGATATTTTAAGAATTGCAATACAGAAATCAGGAAGATTGAGTGAGGATTCACTGAAACTGATTAAAGAATGTGGGATCCGTTTCGACAATGGTGGCGGCAAATTAAAAACTGCTGCAACTAATTTCCCGGCAGAAATCCTTTTTTTACGGGACGATGATATACCTGGCTATGTTGAAGATGGTGTTGCACATTTAGGTATTGTAGGCGAAAATGTATCAGAGGAGTCAGACAGAGATGTGGACACCGTTCATAAGTTGGGCTTTTCAAAATGCCGCCTGTCTATTGGTGTCCTCAGAGAACAGGATTACCAAGGGGTGCAGGATCTGGAAGGAAAAAGTATTGCCACAACATATCCGAGGTTGCTGGATAAATACCTCAAAGAAAATAATGTTACAGCCCAGATTCACGAAATCAGTGGTTCTGTTGAGATAGCGCCGAGTATTGGTTTGGCTGATGCTGTATGTGATATCGTTAGCTCAGGAAGTACTTTACTAAGTAATGGTCTGAAAGAGGTAGAAACTATTTTCCGGTCAGAAGCGGTGATGATCGCAAGCAAACACCTCTCGCCGGGTCAGCAGGAGTTGCTTGATCAGTTGCTGTTCCGTATCAAATCTGTGCAGGTTGCCAAAAATAACAAGTATATTTTGTTAAACTGCCCAACTACGTCTGTGGACGAAATTATCAAATACCTTCCCGGTATGCGTTCTCCGACCATTTTGCCTTTGGCAACTGAAGGCTGGTGCTCGTTGCATTCTGTAATTAATGAAAATGAATTCTGGGAAAATATTGAGAAAATCAGACAGGCTGGTGCAGAAGGTATCCTGGTGATCCCAATCGAAAAGATGATTCTTTAAATGGCTGATGGTTGGCAGCAATCAGCTGTCGGCCGGACAACGAATATTATATCCGGTTTATGAATATTATTGCATTTCCTGACAGGTCCGAATGGGCTTCACTGCTGGCGAGGCCTGTACAGGATTCGAGTGTTATAGAACAGAAAGTTTTGCCCATTCTGGAACAGGTCAGGAAGCAGGGTGATAAAGGGTTGCGAGAGCTTGCCCTCAGGTTCGACAATACCGAGCTTTCTGACCTGGCTTTTGATCAGAAAGAGATAGATCAGGCAGCGGGTTTGCTCGACGACGAATTGAAGTCAGCAATCAGGCAAGCCTATCATAATATTTACACGTTTCATAAAGCTCAGGTACAACAACCTGAGAAGATTGAAACCATGCCAGGGGTAACCTGCTGGCGCAAAAGTGTTGGTATAGAAAAGGTTGGAATTTATATTCCGGGCGGAACCGCACCTTTATTCAGTACGGTTCTGATGCTGGGAATACCTGCTCAACTGGCAGGATGTAAGGAGATTGTCCTGTGTACGCCTTCCAATCATCCGGCTATTTTATATGCAGCTCAGTTAGTAGGTGTAACTAGGGCTTTCCGCATTGGCGGAGCGCAGGCGATCGCAGCTATGGCCTACGGAACTGAAAGTGTACCTAAAGTATACAAAATATTTGGTCCGGGTAACCAATATGTAACTTCTGCAAAAATGCTGGTTAGCAAAGAAGGTGTTGCGATTGATATGCCTGCGGGACCTTCAGAAGTGGCAGTGTATGCCGATGATTCTGCTGTTCCGGCGTTTGTAGCTGCTGATTTACTTTCACAAGCGGAGCATGGAGCTGACAGTCAGGTGTTACTGGTTTCGACCAGCAAAAAATTCCTTTCTTCGGTAAATCTGACTTTGTCTTCACAACTGGATAAACTTCCCCGTAAGGAACTTGCTGCACAGTCGATCGCCAATAGTAAGGCTATTCTGGTAGGTTCGCAAGAGGAAGCGCTAGATATGCTTAATGAATACGCGGCGGAACATTTGATATTGAGTATAGAAAATGCAGAAGCCGTGTCCGAGAAGGTCATTAATGCAGGCTCTATCTTTCTTGGAAATTATACGCCGGAATCCTGTGGTGACTATGCGTCAGGAACCAATCATACATTACCCACTAATGGTTATGCCAGGGCATACAGCGGCGTTTCTGTAGATAGTTTTGTTAAAAAAATCACTGTTCAGCATATTACTGAGCAAGGAATTAAAGCCATTGGCCCTACTGTTGAAGCTATGGCGGAAGCTGAATCGCTTGATGCGCATAAACGTGCAGTTCACATTCGTTTGCAAAGTTTGTTATAAAAAATAGGTTCCTGGAAAAATGTCGTATATTTGAGGACATATTTCCAGGAATTAAATTCAGAGAATATGACAGCGATAATGGTGAACGAGCGGTTAGGAGGTTACGGAGTTCTGAAACATACCGTAAAAGATAATTTTGATCTGGCATTCCTTGCCGAAAACGGAGTTCCCAAAGCCGCAATTCAGCATCTGGCTGATTCAGCGGGTTTGGATGTAAAAGAGTTGATCGCGCTTTTACCTGTAACACCGCGTAATTTACTTCGTTATGAAGATACCGATTTGCTCAGCAATGTAGTTTCAGATCATCTGATAGCCCTGGCTGATGTAATGTCGGTAGGAACAAGGGTTTTAGGAAAAGAGTATCTGCTGGAATGGCTCAATAGCAGAATTATTGCTTTAAGCAACGAGAAACCACTTCACTTTTTACGAACGCACGCAGGAATAGAATTGGTCAAGACGGAGTTAGGGCGTATTGAGCATGGTATATTCGCCTGATCTATTTTCAACTTAAATCCTGACCAGATTATCGTTCATGGAATTATTCAGAATTACAAGGTCGGAATACCAGAAGGATCTGAGTGGGATGGGAGCTTACTATTATGGGGGGCGTTGGAACTCTCCACGCAACGCCATGATATATACCTGTTCAAGAAGGTCACTGGCAATGCTGGAAGTACTTGTACATTGGCAAAAGCCAACACCACCTCCTGACTATGTAGTTGTGGTACTATATGTTCCGGATTCATTAAAGTATACCCAAGGAATAGAAGTTCCCGGGAATTGGCAGATGGAGCCGCAATGGACAAGAGAAACAGGTGATAAATGGATCAGTGAAAAAAGATCATTGTTACTTCAGGTTCCTTCAGTCGTAGTAAAAAACGAATCCAATTACCTTATTAATCCTGCTCACCCGGATGCCAATGAGGTAAAAGTGATTGATATAGAGCCTTTTCAGTTCGATAGCCGGCTTTTCAGAGCTGGGTAATCAATTTAAATAACATAACCCTTTCAGCTAGGAAGGATTACAGAATCGATGAATACTTCTTTTGATTTAAATAAGATATTACGGCCGCACATTCTCAATTTGGCTCCCTATTCATCGGCACGAGATGAATATACGGGACATGTAGGGATTTTTTTGGATGCTAATGAGAATCCTTACGGATCGGTAACTACACAGGATTTTAACAGGTATCCGGATCCATACCAGTCCGAGATCAAGAGGAAGCTGGCACCCATTAAAAATATTGATATACAACAGATTTTTCTTGGTAATGGAAGTGATGAGCCGATAGATTTACTGATCAGAGCTACCTGCACACCCGGAAAAGACAGCGTGATGATTATGCCGCCCACTTATGGCATGTATGAAGTAAGTGCTTCGATTCACGATGTGCATATCGATAAGGTTTCATTAACTGATGATTATCAGATTGACGTGCAGGCTGTACTGACAGCGATTACACCCGCTACTAAAATAATCTGGATTTGTTCTCCGAATAATCCGACAGGAAATGTAGTAGGTGATGAAGCCATTGAAGTCATACTGAAAAGCTTTACCGGTTTGGTCGTAGTAGATGAAGCTTACATTGATTTTACAGACAAACCATCGTGGATACCCCGGCTTGCAGACTACCCGAATCTGGTGGTATTGCAGACCTTCTCAAAATCATGGGGACTGGCTGGCTTACGTGCCGGTATGTGCTTTGCTTCCCCGGAGCTGACACGTATCCTGAACAAGATAAAATCTCCTTATAATATCAGTCAACCTGCACAGGCTGCGTTATTGGCCGGACTGGATTCCGCGGAGAAAATGCAGGAGATGGTGAAAGAAATTCTGGAAGAAAGAGCTTCTTTACGTACCATGCTGGAAAAATTATCGTTGGTGAATAGAGTATTCCCTTCTGATGCTAACTTTCTTCTGGTGCAGTTTGAGGATGCGCGTTCTGTGATGGATTATTTGCTGAAAGAAACGATCATTGTGCGTGATCGTTCACGAGTACATCTTTGTGAGGGATGTTTGCGTATAACTGTAGGAACAAAAGAAGAAAATGAAGCATTGATAGGTTCTTTGCAGGTATACGAGCAAAAAAATATACATGCTTAATTAACTGAAAAACACTTTTTAAATACACAACAAACACAAATACAATGAAGAAACTGGCACTAACCGTAATCTGTACGCTCTGCTTTGGCTTCGCTCAGGCGCAATATGATAATTGGGCAGTAGGATTTAAGCTGGGTGAGCCTACGGGAATTAACATACGTAAATACTTTAACAATATCAATGCCTTTGATATCACTATAGGAACTTATGGCGGTATTATAGCCAATGATCGTGATTACAGGCGAGGCAGGTACAAGAATACGGGATTGTCGGTACAAGCACATTATCTGTGGCATACACCATTGTTCAACTCCGAAGCAGTACACGTTTACTATGGACTGGGAGCACAATTCAATAGCAGGAATTACTATCCTGATAACAAACAAAATTTGCCATCACCTGGAGATAAGGAGAGGCCCATTTCGTTAGGAGCTTCAGCTCTGGGCGGTTTTGAATACTTCATTCCTGATAACAGAATATCGGTATTTCTGGAAGGCGGTCTTTATTCGGAGCTACTTCCACGACCATTTTATCTGAGTCCTAATATTTCAGGAGGAGTAAGATTTAACTTATAGTAAAGCTTATCCTATCATAAGTAAATTACAAAAGAGCAGGCGGGAGCCTGCTCTTTTGCGTAAATTAGCCCTGTAAAAACAATTTAATTGACAGCACGTGTTTAAAGTATACAGTTCATCGGCCGGTTCCGGAAAAACATATACACTAACCAAAGAGTACATCAAGCTTGCCCTGCATTCCAGTTCGGATACGTATTTCAGACAAATTCTGGCAGTAACCTTCACGAATGCTGCCGCAAATGAAATGAAGGATCGTATATTGCTGATGTTGAGGACCTTTGGAGCATACAGTTCTGAAGCTCAATTGCCACCAATGCTCAGAGATGTAGTCATAGAACTCTATCCCGATACAGCAATGGATGACGCTTTATTTGCGCAGGGATGTGAGCTGATTGCTGCACGTGCACAAATGGTTTTCCGTCAGATTCTGCATCGTTATTCGGATTTTTCTGTCATGACGATTGATAAATTTACACAGCGCCTGATCAGTAGTTTTACCGATGAACTGGGAATTCCATTTGGATTTGAAACACAACTTGATAGCGAACAGCTGGATGGTGCCGTCGACAGGCTTCTGGCACGAATAGGCCAGGAGGGAGAGGAAGTGCTGACGGGCATTGTTGAGAAATATTATCGGGAGAATGCGGAAGATGGTAAGAGCTGGGGCTCCTTGCCACAGAAAATTCGTGGAACTGCCAGCACACTATTAAGTGAGCAAAATTACTTACAGATGCAGCGTGTATCCGGCCTGGGAATGGAAGACTGGATAACGGTCCGTAATCAAATGAGGCAATTTGTCAAAGATAAAGAGGCTCGGATTACAGACCTGGCGACGCAGGGGTTTTTAAATATTACCAATAACTCATTGGTTGACAAAGACTTTTATCAAGGTATTAGAGGGATATATGGTTATTTTAAGGATCGATCAACAGGTAAAAACTTATGGATTGTACCTAATTCATATGTAAACAAGACCATTGGAGAACAAACCTGGTATAGTGCCAAAACCCCTGTCCTTGTTCGGGATTCAATCGACCAGATCCGACCGGAAATTGAAAATATCTTCCATCAGATCGAGAACATTCGTCAAACAGATTTTGAGCGGATTACACTTTACCAGCTGCTGGAGCGACACATTTATAATCTATCACTGCTGGGAGAGATCCGCAAGGAATTTGATGTGCTGTTGAAGCAAAACAATCAGATTCATATTTCAGACTTCAATAAGAAAATTCTTGAAATTGTTTCTCAGGAGCCTATCCCATTTATTTTCGAAAGACTTGGTGAAAAATACAATCACATCCTGGTAGATGAGTTTCAGGATACATCCAAATTACAGTTTGCTAACCTTCTACCGCTGATAGAAAATGCGCTTGCCAATGGCTATTTCAATCTGATTGTAGGCGATGCTAAGCAATCCATCTACCGATTCCGTGGCGGAGACATGGATTTACTGTTGAATCTGGCACAAAATCAGGTAATGCAGTTAACGACAGTCCTTGGCGAAAATTCGTTTAACGAGGAACGCTTGCATAGTTTGGATAATTATCTGACGGTGGATCACCTCCGTACTAACAGGAGAAGTTTTAGAGAAATTACTGAATTCAATAACCGCTTTTTCGCCTTTACTTCCGGCGACCTAAGTAAAGAATATCCCTTGGTGGGAGAAGTTTATGATCAGCACTTCCAGCAGGAAATTCCGGAAGGTGTATCAACCGGCGGCCATGTGCAAATGGAATTTCTTGATAAGCAGACACAAGGACATGAAACTACCGATGATGCCCCGGCAGTAATGGTATCCAGGGTCGTGGAACTTATAGAAGAGTTGAAATCTACGGGCTATAATTGGCGGGATGTAGCTATTTTATGCAGAAAAAAGGCCGAAGCGGCAGCTATTGCCAACATATTGAAAGAAAAAGGATTCCCATTGATATCCGACGACGCTTTGCTTCTGGCCTATTCAAGGTCAGTTCATTTTGTGATTTCATTCATGAAGGTATTACAATCGTCCGACGATAAGCTGGCAAGGTATGAGGCTGCGTATTTATTCCATCATATTATACGTAAACAGAATCCGGCATCCTCGGAGTACGAGGCCATGAGGAAGGTATGCACAGAACCGGGACTTGACAGCTTTCTTACCTATTTTTCGAAATGGGGCATTACGCTTACCGCCTATCGGTTAAGACAATTATCGGTATTCGAATTGAGTGAAAGACTGATTCAGACATTTGGATTGTTTGAAGTAAATTCTGATAAGGAGTATTTGTTTCGCTTTCTGGATGTAATACAGGAATTTGGTAGTCGCAGAACCAACCACCTGGGCGACTTTCTGATTCACTGGGAATCCGCCAAACACAAATTGTCAATTACAATTCCGGCTGACACGGATGCAATCAGAATAACTACTGTTCACAAATCTAAAGGACTGGAATATCCTGTGGTCATTGTTCCTTATGCCAACTGGAAATTTGCTCCTCAACCCAGCCTGGATCGTGTTTGGATTGATTTGGATGAGGTTGATTATGACGAGCTTTCTCTACCGGGAATGTCGGAGGAATCAAAAGCCAACAGGAAACTAAGAAGTTCCATGGTGTCGGTGCAAAAGGATCTGGAAAATACGCTTGTAGCTGATCAGTACGAAAGTGAAAAAACCAGAAAGCTTGTTGAAGCAATGAACCTGCTTTATGTAGCCTTCACCCGTCCCATTCAGCGGCTATACGTGCTGGCGACGAAAGAAAGTAAGTGGGAGGGATCGCCAAATACCGCTACCTGGTTGCACGATTATCTATGCCAGCCGGACTTGCAACCTGCATGGGACGATGCTGTTGCAAAGTACGTTTTGAGCGAAGGTAATGGAGCTTGTAGGCATGCCCATGTCCGAACTGATTCAGAGCCGTTTGTAATGAGTGAAATATTGAGTAACGATCGTACCGGCACATTGCGACTTCGAAGAATGGCAGATCGGATTTTCGACATAGAAACCTTTGAACCCAAATATGATCGCTTGCAGAAAGTACGTTATTTCCTAACTCGTTTACGGAGCATTTCAACCATCAATGAAACGCTGACAAGCTTGATTACAGAAGGCATTTTTACAAGTGTGGAGGCCAATGAGATCCTTCAGCACGTAGATTTTTTATTACAAAACCCTGTATTAAAGGATTTATACCACGACGAAAATCTGGTAAGAAACAATAGGGACATATTGTTGCCTGGTGGAAAAATGCTACATATTGACAGACTTGTTCAAAAGGTCGATGGCAACTATATCTTCATGTCATTTATTGGAGGTAATGGTACGGATGAACACAAAAGGCATTTGCGAAAGCTGATTCAGACGTTTAAAAATACTGGTAAAGAAGCGCAGGGCGTACTGATTACGCTTGAAAATGAAATGGTGGAGTGGGTCTAAGGTATTGGATGGATGCGATACCATAGGGCAAATGAAGGATGATCGGCGTTTATTATAGAGCGTCTGTCTGGTTGATGCCGACAACTTATTCTGAAATAGATAAAGCAGCTATATCAGGCCAGCCAATGCTGTATGCTCGTGAATTTACATGCATTGGTCATCAACGTTACTTCTTGTATGAATCACCCATAGTTACTAATCTTAGGAGCGGATCAAGGGTTTAATTAAATATATATAAAGTACAAAATACTTTGAGCTTTCTCGCCGACTGATAAAGATTATTTACCTAAGCTTTTGTAATATTTAGTTACAAAGTGAAGAGGGATTCTATCATTGACTTAGGTAAAACCTCAGTTACTAAAATAAATATGACAATTATATTATTAAATGATATATTTCAAATGTAGAATTTATTTTCATATAATGCCGTATAAATACAATTCTATGTATCAAGAAAATAGTTAACAAAAATCAAGAAATGTGACTTTTTTTGTGAGTTAAGTTGTCATTTTTCGTGATATTCACAAAAATTTTCGCCCGGTAATACTACAACAGTAGCGATATTCTCAACGTATGCGTCTTTCCTTTCAACAACAGATCCTGGCCGGGATCTCATTTTCTATTATTCTGGTAATCATAGTCGGGCTCACATCCTATGAAGCGCTGGTTCTTCAACAGCAAAATGGAGCTTTGGTGAATCATACCAGGGAAGTAATGAATTCTTCAACTACTGTCAAAAATCTATTGCTTACGGCCGAGTCAAATATTCGTGGTTATGCACTCACGAAGACAAATACTTTTGAGAATTCATACCAAACGGCTGTGGAGAACATATGGAATGAAGTAGACGATCTGAGAACGTTGGTCAACAATAATCCGGAGCAAACAGTAAGGATTGACTCACTTAGCCTGGTTTTAACAGGTAAGCTCGATGTGATGAATAAGCAGCTGGATATGATCAGCAGTAATAATTTTGATAGAGATTCATTAAGATCTTTTATTCTGCAGGGTAAAATGCTTACTTCCCGAATCGATTTCCTGTTTGACAGGATTGGCAATACTGAGCAAGCATTACTAATAGAAAGAGAAGCCAAAACGCGTGAGAGTGCCACATATGCCAAACTGTTTATCGTATGCGGAACCGGTATTTTTATGCTGGTGATCTTCGTGATGTTCTACTTTATAAGACGAACCTATAATGCACAAATACGCTCAGAGCAAAAGACAAACAACTTGAATGCCCAGCTTGAAACCATATCTGTTCAGGATAAAGAAAAGAATTGGATACTGAGTGCTGCTGCCGAGGTAGGAGTGGCCATCAGAGGGCAGCCATCAACGACAGGACTTGCAAACAGCTTAGTGAAAAAAATAGTGGAAATCACTGATGCTCAGGTAGCTGCTATGTACCTGCATTCGTCGCAAGGCAAGTTTTATGAATTGATGGTAGGGCATGGAATACAAAATCAGGAAATATTACCACCTATCATTCACCCAGGTCAGGGAGTTCTTGGCCAGATGGCTGCAGACAATACGGAGTTTAAAGAGCTTAAAGTGATGCCGGAGTACTTAGCAGTAAGCACTGCTACCGGAAGCAGCGAACCCGGCATAGTTATGGTTAAATCGTTGATGTATGAAGGGGGGATAATAGGATTTATAGAACTAGCCTTTTTGCAAAAGCCAACAAATAACGTTGCAGACCTATTGCAGACAATCGGGGAGAGTACTGCCGTTGCTTTGGTAGCCGCAAGAGCCAGGGAAATGATGCAGGAATTGCTTGAAAAGACTCAGAAGCAGGCAGAAGAGCTCGAAACACAACAGGAGGAGCTAAGTACTACCAATGATGAGTTGACACGACAGACCTCTCTACTACAGGTTTCTGAGGAAGAACTCAGAGTTCAGCAGGAGGAATTACGACAACTCAATACTGAGCTTGAGGAGAAAGCGGTTGTGCTGGAAGAACAAAAAAGCACACTGGAAGAAACAGGTAATCAGCTTCAGGCTAAAGCTGATGAGCTTGAAAAAAGTGGCCGATTCAAAAGCGAGTTTTTGGCAAATATGAGTCATGAACTCCGGACACCTCTTAACAGTATATTAATTCTGTCAAGGATATTACAGGAAAACAAGGCAGCGCGACTTAGCGAAGAGGAGCAGCGCTACGCCTCTGTAATTCACAATTCCGGTACCGATCTGCTTACACTGATCAACGATATTCTGGATCTGGCGAAGGTTGAATCCGGGAAGATAGACCTGCATTTTGAAAAAGTGTCAACGGAGCTTATCATGCTGGAAGTAAAAAATACTTTCCAGAAAATTGCCGAAAATAAAGGGCTTTCCCTCATAATTGAAAAAGCTGCAGATGCTCCGTCTGAGATATTCACAGATCAGGTACGTTTGCTGCAAATACTACGAAATCTGCTGTCCAATGCTGTGAAGTTCACGGCTGCTCCCGGTGAGGTCGCATTGCGTATTGCACAGCAATATAACTCCTGGATATTTACTGTGAGTGACACAGGAATCGGCATTCCCTTAGAAAAGCAGCAAACCATTTTTGAAGCCTTTCAGCAGGCCGACGGTTCTACGAGTCGTAAATATGGAGGGACCGGACTAGGATTATCCATCACGCGGGAGCTGACTCATCTTTTTGAAGGTAGCGTATCCTTGGAAAGTCAGCCTAATAAAGGTTCGGTTTTCACATTGACAATTCCGGTGGTAACAGGTAATGAGGAGATGACTAATATGGTAGCTGAGCAACCTATTCATTTTGTCGGTCATCATGAAAATGACCAGACCAATCACCGGTTACTCCTGATAGAGGATGACCCTCTTTTTGCAACCAATATGGCACATAGAGCCAAAAATAGTGGTTTTGAAGTAGCAATAGCCGGGAATGGTGCTTTGGGCCTGGAAATGGTTGCAAGTTTCAAGCCAACAGCTATCATATTGGATATGCATCTCCCGGACATGGACGGACAGGAAATTCTCAGAATACTAAAATCGAATGTTAAAACGAGTTTGATTCCCGTACATACGGTATCATCGGGCGAAGAAAGTGATTTCGATGCGAAAGGAGCCATCGGATTTATTCAGAAGCCTGTCGACAGAAAATCGGCGGAAGGGATATTTTCACTCTTGAAATTGGAAGGGAAAGATCTAAATAAGCAGCGATTATTACTTGTTGAGGATGATGAACTGCAAAGTAAGTATCTCGGAGATTTCCTTACAGACAACAACATTTTCGTTTTATACGCGTATTCCGCTGCGGAGGCAAAAAAAATATTAGCGAATGAGTCTGTAGATGGCATCATTCTGGACATCCGTCTGACTGATGCGAGCGGACTTGACTTTCTGGATGAAATCAAACAACAACCAGATTATCGCAATATCCCGGTGGTGATAAACACCGCAGAAGATCTTTCCCAACCTGATCTCTCGCGCATCATGAAATATGCGCATCCGGTAGTGATGAAAACACGGAAATCCAATGAGAGATTGCTGGATGAGGTGAAACTATTCCTGAAACAGATTAAACCTGAACCATTCGTTACACCTCTGTTTGAAAGAGAAAATACACGAGTTCCATCAGTAACACCAGTACTTTCAATAGGTGAAAAGATATTACTGGCAGACGATGATATGCGTAATATCTTTGCGCTGAGTGTGGTTCTGGAAGAAGCGGGCTTTACGGTAATTATTGCATCTAATGGTCGTGAGGCGATCGAAAAACTGGAAGAGACAAGTGACATTTCGCTGGTTCTTATGGACGTGATGATGCCGGAGATGGATGGGATTGAAGCGACCAGACAGATCAGAAAACAATCTAAATGGGCAGAGCTTCCGATTATAGCTGTTACAGCAAAGGCGATGCGTGGAGACCGGGAAGAGTGCATGGAAGCGGGTGCCAATGATTATATATCAAAGCCGGTAGATATCGACAAGCTGCTTTCACTGATCAAAGTCTGGACACATGCTTCGTAACATATGATGACACTGGATAATACAGTTCTTGAAGATTTGATCGTGCTTATCCGCGAGAATTCAGGTTTTGACTTCACAGGGTATAGCCGTCCGTCGCTGCTAAGACGAACAGAATCTTATTTGAACAAGCATGCGATAAGTTTGGAAGAGCTGTTGAGATATATCGATCAGGGAAGCAACGAAGCATCTGGTTTTGCTCAGGAACTCACAGTGAATTACACGGAAATGTTCCGGGACCCCGATTTTTATAAAACGTTGAAGTCAACAGTTTTCGGATATCTGGAATCTTATGCGGAATTGCGTTTCTGGGTTGCCGGATGTGCTTCAGGAGAGGAGGCATTTTCATTAGCTATTATGTTGAAGGAAAGTAATCTGAAAAATCGTAGCCTTATTTATGGTACGGATATTAATCAAAAAGTACTTGGTGTAGCACGGGATGGAGCGTATTATGTATCTGCCATGCGTAATTTTTCAGAAAACTATTTGCAGGCAGGGGGGAAAACTTCCCTATCGGATTATTATCATGTATCTTATGGGAAGGCTGTGATACATCCTGAAATCAGAAAACAAATTATCTTTTCCAGTCATGACCTGACCGGTGATGGAATTTTCAATGAATTTCAATTTATCAGTTGTCGTAATGTGCTGATTTACTTCACCCTTGAACAGCGTAGGAAAATATTCAAAAAGCTGTATGACAGCCTTGCACCCCTTGGATTTTTGTGTTTGGGAAAAAGAGAGACGTTGCGCGACTCAGGTTTGCAGGATTTTTTAAGGGTGGTGAATGAACCTTTGAATATCTATCAAAGAATAGTATAAAGCCGGTATAGAAATTTATAAATGGGCTTAAAAGGGGTTGTTCGCAATTCCAAATCAAAATTAATGGATAAAACAAAAGTATTACTTCTGGACGACCGGGAAGAAAACCTTCTTTCTTTAAAGGCAATTCTCGACAGAGATGATATTGCTATATATGAAACGACCTCACCTAACGAGGCACTCAGAATCGTATGGGATAATGATATTGCGGTAGCTTTGGTGGATGTTCAAATGCCTGGAATGGATGGTTTTGAATTTGCTGAAACGCTCGCTTCAAATCCAAAAACCAAAGAGATACTTATCATTTTTGTTACCGCAATATCCAAAGAAACTACTTATGCGGTGCGCGGGTTGAAATCCGGTGCAATAGATTACTTGTATAAACCACTTGATCCATACATTACCAACGCGAAGGTAGATGCCCTTATCAGGCTATCCAGAAGCCAGCGTGAAGTGAGGGATAAAAATCGATTACTTGAAAACTACGCTACAGTAGTCATCAATTCTCCGGACATTATTGCTACTGTAGAGCCGGAAACAGGAAAGATTAAATCCATTAATCCTTCGGTACAAACTATTCTGGGGCTTTCACCGGCCGCCCTTATCAACACATCGATGCTGGATCTGCTGGTGGAGCCAAGATCATCCAATTTACAGGAAGTATTGGTCAAGAGGTCGTATACCGAAGGGAACACTATTGTTGTAGAAGATCGATTCATAGGAATGTTAAGGCAACCTGTCTGGCTGGAGTTGCGTCTGATGTATAAAAACAGACTTTTATTTGTCAATCTCCACGATATAGGTAAGCGAAAGGCATACGAAAGGGACCTCGTGGAAGCGCAGCAGGCTGCCGAAAAGGCAAGAAAAACGAAAGAATCGTTTCTTGCTAACATGAGTCATGAGATAAGAACACCTTTAAATGGCATCATTGGTATAGCCAATGTGTTGGAAGCCACTGAACTGGATTATTCTCAACGAAACCTTCTGGAAATGCTGACACAATCCTCAGCTTCCTTGCTGAACATCCTCAATGATATACTAGACATCTCCAAGATTGAAGAAGGTAAATTTTCTATTGTACTGCAATCTGTGGATTTGCGAAATCTCACAAAAGGCATACTTGACCTGCTGAAGTTTAAAGCCGATGAGAAGCAAATTTCATTACGAAGCTATGTAGATCCTAATGTGCCGGAATGTGTAATGGCAGACGGGTTAAGAATTAATCAGATACTAATGAACCTCGCCGGTAATGCTCTGAAATTCACGTCGTCCGGTTCTGTGGAAGTACGTATTGAAAATACAGGCAGTGTGGGTCAGTTTCATCAGATACGGTTTTCTGTCACTGATACCGGGATAGGAATTTCTCAGGATGCGATGGTTAATATATTTTCAGAGTATGGGCAGGCAACCGATAAAACTGCGCACCAATATGGAGGGACGGGACTCGGACTTACTATTTCCAAAAAACTGGTTGGTCTGATGGATGGTGAGCTGAAAGTGTCGAGTAAGGTGAACCAGGGAAGCAAATTTTACTTCACACTGAACTTAATGGAAGAAAAAAGATCTGTCAATACGAAAGAAAGTATCCCTTTCAATGAACTGGCACCATTTACAGGGAAAAAGGTATTGGTTGCAGAAGATAATAAAGTGAATGCATTATTGATCAGAAAGTACCTGACAAGCTGGAAAGTAGATCTGAAAATGGTAGAAAATGGGCAAGAGGCTATTGATGCGCTTAATGATTCCTTATACGACATGCTCATTCTCGATACGCGTATGCCTGTTATGGATGGCTTTGAAGCCGCACGGTTTATCAGGCAAAACATGAAACTGAATATTCCTATTCTGTCGCTTTCAGCAACTGTGTTGGCTGAAGAGGTACAGGAAGCGCTTTCTGCAGGCATGAACGACACACTGGCTAAACCATTCCAGCCGGAAAAACTGCATGAAAAAATGAAAGCATTGATTTGAATAAACAATTGTTTTGTCGGGCTTTTTAACAATGATTTAGTCACTGGATCCGTACTGTAATCTGTATCATTTACGTTAGAATACCAGTTGTAAAATATAAAGATTTACTCTTTCAGATGAAAAATAGAATTAAAGTATTAATACTTGTAATATTTGCTGCCATAAGTGGATGCAGCTCTTCAAAAACAGTACCTTACGAATCGAAATGGAATGCTCCTTTTTCTTATGTTGATGAAATTAAACCAGATCAGCAAGATCAGAAATCCCGGCTTCGGTATGGCATTATCAATGATGATCAGTACGTATACATTACGCTGAAAACCAAGGATCCGGTTACAGTCCAAAAAATAGTTACCAATGGTCTCAAGGTATCTTTCAGTCCTGAAGGGCAGAAAAAAAATGCTTATTATCTGCTATTTCCTGTTGTTTTGAAAGAAGATAGAAAGGCATTAAAACGGATTGATACGGATATGCCTAATAGTTTAGGATTGAATTTATTGTTTGATTCATACAACAAAGAGGCAGTATGGAAGGATAAATCGGGACAACATTCTATTAATCTTGTAATTGGCGATGGCAGTATAAAGTCACATATTTCGATGGATCAAAACGGAGAGCTTACCGAGCAGATTGCCATACCACTTGGTCTGATGGAAGTTACTCCCGGAGAGAAGAATATGTTGGGCGTGAATATTTCCATAGAAGGACAGTCTTCTCAATCCGGTTTTTCTCCGAGAATAGGTATTGGAATGGGTGGTGGAATAGGAATGGGAGGCGGTATGGGGGTCGGCATAGGAACGGGTGGAAATCGCTACGGGAACGACGACAGAGGTGTAGATATACGCCTGGAAGTACGGCTTGCCAGCGCCAAATAAGATCGCGTCATTGTTCAGATGCAGGATGTGCCTGTAGTTTTTGAACTGACAGGTGAGTACACTGAATAAATAGGAAACTGTAAGTCAATTCGCTTGCGTATGCTCACAGTATTTGTTTCCTTGCGAATTGTTCCGATCTCAGGAATAACATTTACAACGATTTTCTGTGTTAGAAAATCGATCAAAATCTCCCTAGTGTGAAGAAAGATACCATTCGTAAGTTTTATAGCTTTCTCCGCTTCAAGCGTAACTTTTCCAAATATAGTCTGGAAAAAGCAAAGAGCTTTGAGATCATTATTTTCTGGCTGAAAAGTGTATTGTCAAGGTCTCAGTTTTTGATTCTTTCAGGTATTTTGGTGGGCTTTACATGTGGATTGGCAGGGGTTGTTCTTAAATCATTGGTACATTATATTCATTACCTGATCACTCATAAGGTGTATTTTGAAGATCAGGTTTTCTTTTATCTGGTCTTTCCTTTTCTGGGAATTGTAATTACGAGTGTGCTGGTAGTGGTGGTTTTTAATGGTCAAGACAAAAAAGGAATACCTGTAATTTTGTACGAAATTGCCAAGAATTCCAGCATTGTTTCTTCGGTAAAAATGTATTCGCAGGTTGTTCAAAGTGCAGTAACCGTTGGATTGGGAGGGTCGGCAGGATTGGAAAGTCCTATTGCAGTAACGGGCGCAGCTATTGGTTCTAATTTTGCCCAGACATATAAACTCAAATATAAGGAGCGTACTTTACTCTTGGCAGCAGGAGCAACCGCCGGAATCGCATCAGCATTTAATGCGCCTATTGCAGGGGTGATGTTTGCTATTGAAATTCTACTTGTGGGTGTTGTGTTTTCAGATTTTATTCCCCTTGTGGTTGCTGCTGTTTGTGGTAGTCTGGTCTCTAAAATATTGCTTCAGGAAACTGTATTGTTTCAGTTTACAAGTCGTTCTGCATTCGATTATCATAACCTCGGGTTCTACTTTTTTCTGGCCATTTTATGTGGACTTTATGCGCGTTATTTTGTACTCATTACAAAATATGTTGAAGAGTTTTTTAAAGAATTAAAATGGCACAGGCTACAAAAAGCTGTTTTGGGTGGAGCCATATTATCTGTATTATGTGTGCTTTATCCTCCCTTATTTGGTGAAGGATATGACACAATTAAGTCACTCACCAATGGGAATGTGAGGGAGATCATGGAAAATAGTTTTTTCCGTTTTATTGGTTACAGGGAATGGGTTGTTCTGGTATTTCTTGCTGTGATTTGTCTGCTCAAAGCATTTGCAAGTTCTATCACAATTTACAGTGGTGGAAATGGTGGAAACTTTGCACCTTCTCTTTTTTCCGGAGGAACATTAGGATTTGTTTTTGCGCTGTTCTGTCAGCAGATAGGTCTGGATCATGTACCCGTTGCAAACTTGGTTTTGGTAGGTATGGCAGGGGTAATGAGTGGTGTTTTGTATGCACCATTAACCGCTATTTTTCTGATAGCTGAATCCAGTTCAGGATATGATCTTTTTATTCCGCTTATGCTCGTTAGCGTCATGTCCTTCTTGATTGCAAAATGGTTTTCCCCCAACTCTCCTGATCTCCAAAAGCTGGCTGATGAAGGTAAAATTTTTACCCGTGAACATGACAGGAATTTACTGTCCATGTTGCACACCCCGGACCTGATAGATCAGGACATACAGGTGCTTTCCATCAATAGCACTTTTCCTGACTTACTGCATTTACTAAGATCGGGAAAACGAAATATCATTGCAGTAACAGACGAGGACGGACGTCTGTCAGGAATTATCACACTCGATGATTTGAGGCCGTACCTTTTCGAAAAAAATGCCTGGGATTCGCTAACTGTATCTGGTCTTGTGAGAGAACCCAAAACGCTTATTTACGAGTTCGACGATGTGGTTTCTGCAATCAGGAAATTTGATGAAGCCGGTGCATGGAATCTTCCCGTCGTAAAAGCCGACGGAACCTATGTGGGTTTCATTTCTAAATCTGGTATCCTTAATCGTTACCGCGAGTTGCTCCGTGCTTATTCGGAATAATACCTACCTGTATACTCCGATTCTATTCTTCAGGCAATCCTTTTTTAACAGGTAGTTTAGTATCAGTGCAATTTTCCTTTGTGTATTCGCAATACGCCTTCATCATTGTACGCTACAGCCAATTCTCGGCGCTATTATCCAATTCGCTATAAATTCCATTTGTAGTAAAGAGTGCTGTAGTGGCTACCTATTTTCAATTCTATAAGTAATTTATAAACAGATACTTGTATAAATAATTTATTTGATATATATTTGACTATTCAATTATATATCAAATATAACTCAAGTAAATATCAACTATATGTCAAGTTTATCTCCTACTTTAAAGTTCTTTTTGAATCTGAATGTATTGCAGTCAGTTTCGTCCAAACGCTTTGATACAAAGCTTCATAGTCATGGAATAAGTCTGAATGATTTCCTGATTCTTTACCACATTGCAAACGAGCCGGACGAAAAATTGCGTCGTACGGATTTGGCGGAGAAAATCGGATTGACTGCATCCGGAATTACTAGAATTTTATCTCCATTGGAAAAGCTCGGCTTGGTTAAGAAAGAAGCGAACGCCCGTGACGCACGAGTAAGCTACGTGAAATTATCTCCCGCCGGTAAGCGTATTCTCAACGATGCAATGGCAACGGCCGAAGCTACAGCAGAACAGCTTTTGCCCGAGTCAAAAGCTAAGAAAATGGAGGAATTTGTGAAATTTTTAAATGAGCTCAGAGGTACTATTCAATGAAGCAGTAAGCAGAGGCTCCACGGGAGTACTTGTTATATGTAGTGATCGGTAAGTGATTTTAATTGTATTTTACGAAGATTTTGTCTGTTAGGGAAGTAAGCCGATGCTGAGAATTTGTTCATCCCTACAGATGCTTTCTGAGGGAGTTATTGCAGGATGCCGGGTCACTATCTGGTACACATAAAAGTGTCGGATAAGCCAATCGCCAGGAGCAATTTTTCCATGATTGCAAGCGTATGTGCCTATGAAACAGGCTGATGTTTTCCTCAGTTTATTTCCCGGTGTTTTGTATGTTTTCGGGTAATGTTTGCTGCCATAGAAATGACTTAAAATTCGCCAAATTAAAGTATCCGCAGGGTGAGCGATATAATCTGACCTAATTGGCTAATTTTGCCTGCGACTTTTAAAAATAAGTGAAAGTACCAGCCCATGTTTTGAAGGCGGCTTTATATTTTCATTAAATCAAAATTTATTAAATCAACACACGTCGATAAGTAGTCAATCAATGCATGCTAATAATTTTCACTTTCTAAGATTTCTTGCTGCTGTTTTTGTAATTTATGGTCACTGCTTTCCATTGTCGGGACGTAGTAACTTTGACGACCTGCAGATACTTACAGGCGGGCTTTTTCCTACGGCTCACATGGGTGTATGTATTTTCTTTTCTGTCAGCGGATATCTTATTGCAAAAAGTCTGGTAAGCAGTACCGGCTACATACGTTTCATCTGGAAACGTTTTATACGCATTATGCCTGGACTGATTGCCGCTACCATCTTTACTATTCTGATTGTAGGTCCGCTTGCAACAGAACTTGGCATAAAGGAATATTTCACCTCCACGGAAACTTATCGTTATCTGAAATGTCTCAAGCTTTTTCCTCCCTATCCCGATGCCCTTCCCGGCACTTTTACAAAACTTCCTGCCAGTGCAACAAACGGATCTTTATGGACACTAGCCTATGAAGTTACCTGCTATGGTTTCTTATTAGTTGGCTACGCAATTTTTGGTAAGAATCTGAAATATGTATCGCTGTTATTATTTGTGTTGCTTTGGAGTTCTTTTTTATATTGGCAATCCATAGTGGATGCAACTACAATAACAATTCGTTTTATTCATCTGGATTTGGGACATCTGCTGAACTTCGGAATGTACTTTCTGTTAGGCAGTGTGATATTTTTCTTTCAGGATTTTATTCCTTACAAGGGTAGTATCGCAATTGTATTATTAGCGTTACTTCTGACTGTTTATTATTGCGCTTCCGTCCTGGGACTTTTCCCGCTTGCAGCCATTGGTATGGTCAGGTATCTTTTGGTACCTTACGTAGTTTTGTATCTCGGATTTAAAAAAGGGCCATTGAACAAATTTGGCAAGATTGGGGATCTTTCTTATGGGCTCTACATCTATGCATTTCCGGTACAGCAACTGATCGTTCAATATTTCTGGCCGCAGGAGATATCAATTACAGAAATGTTCTTGTATTCTTTATTGTTAACTTTACCACTTAGCTGGCTATCATGGAAATTTGTAGAAGAGCCAACTTTAAAGCTTAAAACACTGTAAAATGAAATTGAGAGGAATTGCATTGCCGTTTATTATAATCAGCATTTTTTCGTTCTGGCAATGCAGAAATGAACCTCACCCGGTACAAATGGGGGTGGATACGTGTACCAGCGTGGCGTTGTCAGACCCGGGAATCTTCATCAGTAAAATGCCTCAACCTTCCTTCTCTCTGGTATCCGGAAAAATCCCGTATGGATCGAAGGTGGTGCTACATGCAGATAGTCTTCCGGCTCCCGGAATATATGAGATCAGTGTGGATGAAGGTAAAAACTGGAAACCCGCTGCATGCTTCTCTGTAACTGACACGATGCATGTATGGGGGAGGACCCGCTATAAAAATATTCTATCGCCGGTTTCAAAAGCATCTTACACGATTTTTTACCAGCGCGTGCTCATTGTCGGGAATAGTATAACGTTGCATAGTCCGTTGCCGGAGCGCGGTTGGTTTGGAAATTGGGGGATGGCGGCGAGCGCACCGGATAAAGATTATGTGCATTTGATTTCTGCAAAGCTTAAAGCGCTAAATCCGGCTGTAGATATAAAGCTTTTGATTGCCGTTGATTTTGAACAAAACTACCGCACTTACGATTTCGCTACGGTGAAATCGTTTACCGACTTTGCTCCCGATCTGGTTATCATGCGTATTGCAGAGAACACAAAGATGACAACCCTCAATGATTATGAAAATCGGTACGACCGGCTGATCACGGAATTGAGATCAAAGAATACTTTATCCAAAGTAATTTGTACCACAAGTTTTTGGGCAAACACAGAAGAGGCCAGCTATCGTATCAGAAATGTGGCCCGAAACCGTGGATACGAAATCGCCGATTTTAGTGGTATGTTCCAAGATACTTCCCTTACAGCCATCAATTACTTCAAGGAACAGGACATTGGGATGCATCCATCTGATAAAGGGATGAAAGCCATTGCTGATGGTATAAGCAAGCATTTCTGATAGGTTTCAAAAGACGGTTCCCTCATACCTGAAATTTTAGCGTATCGAGGGGATTTTTGTTCCGTGCAGGAAAGATGATTTTTAATTCAATCTGACCGATGTGAGAAGCGATTCGCGCATTTCATATATGCAATGAAGTGCCAAAACTAATGAAATATAGCCACGATTGACCTGATGAAAGATTTTAGTAATATTGAATACTTGAAATCCGGTAATGCCAGGCAGCGCCAAGCCTATGATGTTCTGTCTGAAAATGCTATTTTGTCATTTCTGAAAGAGTTTGATCCACTTCTTGTTGGAACGATCCCTATTGGAATTGATCTGGAGCAGAGCGATCTGGATATCATATGCTACACCAAGGACATCGGGTACTTTTTTCAAAAGGTCGGTCAGCACTTTTCGCATATCGAAGATTTTGTAATCAGGATTCATCCGGATCGGGAGTCCGTGGTTGCCAACTTTCACATCCATGGCTTTGAGATTGAGCTATTCGGACAACCCGTACCTTCGGCCGAGCAGTACGGCTATCGTCACATGTTGATTGAACACCAATTGTTAGTGGCTTTCGGCGAAAACTTCCGAAAGGAGATCATTCGGCTCAAGTCTTCAGGATGTAAGACAGAACCTGCATTTGCATTAGCTCTTGGATTAAGTGGAAACCCTTACGAAGTGCTGCTTGCTTGCGATCTGGATGAAATGTTGGCAAAAGGATGGCGGCCAGTGGAGGATCATCACCGGGATTTTGGCAGAAAATAATTACTTTGTGACCTGATTATAAACTGTAAGCGAACCAACCTTTTATTCATAAACCAATCCATGGATTACTTTCTGGTTTCCTTTTTTCTGCTTGAACATATCCGTAAGACGCTGCATACCAAGGAAAAAATGCCTTATTGGCACAAACGCATTGATTATGCTAAATACATAAGCTATGCACTTGCCGCCGGTTTTTTTATCAGTGATTCGGCGTCGTGGTTTAGTTGGATAGGAAATGCTTTTTTGGCGTTGCTGGTTTTTACTGCTTATAAAAATGACGATTTCTATGACGTACGGGGCATAGTATTGTCCATCATTCCATTTATCGTAGTATCGTTTGTGCGGGATTTGGCAAGAATTGTCACTCCGTCATTTTACGACGACTATTCCAATTATTTTTCTGCAATCCGTTCATTCGCATTCGTATTGTGTTTTATTATCTGGCTTTTTGCACAGCGACAACTGAAAGAACTTAAGAAGGAACGTGAGGAAAGGCAGCGGGAAGAAAAGGAGATAATGGCGCAGAAGGAATCTTTGGAATACCTCGTTGCCGAGAGAACGCTTGAACTTACACTTCAGAAGGAAGAACTGCAAAAGGCAATTGAAGAGCTAAAGTCTACTCAAAATCAGTTGATTCAAAGCGAAAAAATGGCGTCCCTGGGAGAGCTCACTGCAGGTATTGCGCACGAAATTCAAAATCCACTCAACTTTGTAAACAACTTTTCAGAGGTATCAGTTGAACTATGCCAGGAGCTGGAAGAAGAGATTGAGAAGACAGAAATCAGCAGCGAAGATAAAGAGTATATCAGAGGAATTATCAGTGACCTGAGTCAGAATCAGGAGAAGATTACGCATCACGGTAAACGTGCGGATTCGATTGTGAAAGGTATGTTGCAGCATTCACGTACTTCGTCAGGTAATAAGGAAGAAGTGGATGTGAATGCGCTGGCAGACGAGTACATGCGATTAGCTTATCATGGCTTACGAGCAAAGAATAAAGAATTCAATGCCGCGCTGACCACTGATTTCGATGGAACAATGGGAAAAGTAAGCGTCCTGCCACAGGATCTGGGTCGTGTTTTCCTTAACCTGTTCACGAATGCGTTCTATGCCGTTTCGGAGAAGAAAAAGATGCTTTTAGAAAGTAACCCGGCGACCGACTACAAGCCTGAGGTGAAAATTTCTACCAAAAAATTTGCAGACAAGCTGTATGTCCGCGTAAGTGACAATGGAACAGGTATGCCGGAACATGTTAAAGCAAAAATCTTTCAGCCATTCTTTACTACCAAACCTACCGGCCAAGGAACAGGATTGGGGCTTTCCATGAGCTATGATATCATAACTAATGGTCATGGTGGTACGTTGGAGGTAGATACCGTACCAGGCGAAAAAACGGAATTCCGTATTACTATTCCTGTTTAAAAACTGCATTTGTTCTTACAAGAAGACTTAAAATACCTGACTATGAAAATACTGGTTGTAGATGACGAAATGGACGTGAAATCGCTTTTCGAGCAAAAGTTCAGAAAAGAAATCCGGAGTGGCGTTTTTGAGTTTTCCTTTGCCTTTTCAGGAGAGGAAGCACTCGGTTATCTGGCTGAGCATTCATCTGAAGTGGTTATGATATTGTCTGATATCAATATGCCGGGCATGAGTGGCATTGAGCTTCTCAAATCAATTCGTGCAGATTTTCCCTCTGCTCCGCCACAGGTCATGATGATTACGGCTTATGGCGATAGCCACAACCATGATCAGGCGATGCAACTCGGTGCGGACGATTTCTTGACCAAACCTGTGAATTTCATAGAGTTGAAGGAAAAGCTGTTGCTTGTTAAATGATTTCAAGGAAGACAGATTTGAGGTCTGTGCATCAATAATATACATGTTATGAAGGCTAAAATACTGGTTGTTGACGATGAAGCAGATCTGCAGTTACTGATCAAACAAAAATTCAGACGTCAGATCCGTGAACAGCAATATGAATTCATTTTCGCAGAAAACGGCGTCAAAGCGTTGGGAATGCTGGAAGAGCACGTCGATGTGGACATGGTGCTTACCGACATCAATATGCCTGAAATGGATGGGCTTACTTTACTCGTGCGCTTGGGAGAAACCAGTCCCCTGCTGAAATCTGTGATTGTTTCCGCCTATGGTGATATGGATAATATCCGTACTGCCATGAATAGGGGAGCTTATGATTTTCTCACCAAACCCATAGATTTTAAGGATCTGGAGGTGACCATGGAGAAAACCCTCACATATGTAAGCCAGCTGAAAGAAACCCTTAAAGCGGTGAGAGAAAACGATATTCTGCGCATGTATGTCGACTCCTCGGTATTACAGTTTATGACGCGGGATACATTTGGAAAGTCGCTTATGCTAAGCGAAAATATTGAAGCTACTGTTGTATTTATGGACATGTGTGGTTTCACTTCTATCTCGGAGCGCGAACCTGCTGATACAGTGGTAAGGCTGATTAACAAGTATTTTGATGTGATGGTGAAGGAAATCATCGCACAGGGAGGATTGGTAGACAAATTCATGGGTGATGCAGTAATGGCTGTATTCCGTGGAGATTATCATCTCGACAGGGCCGTAGAATGTAGCCTTGCCGTAAGAAACCAAATCGACGGATTTAAAGAAGAGCTTTCCGATCAATCGGATTATTGCCCGAAAGTGGCTATTGGTATTAACTCAGGTGAGATGGTGTCAGGGAATATCGGTTCAGCAGCACTTAAGAGGCTTGATTACACAGTGATAGGCGACGTTGTGAATGTGGCTCAACGTTTACAGGCAGCCGCACAGCCAGGCCAGGTGATTGTAGCAGAGTCGGGCTACGAAAAAATAAAGGAAGCTTTTAAATGTGCTCTCGTAAGTGAAGTAAAACTGAAAAACAAAGCGAATCCTGTGAGAATTTACGAAGTACTGGAATAGTCTGATGAATACTTATGCAAATTGAAGCCGCCCAAAAATATATCCTGTCAAAATTGGAGCAGGAATTAGCACCGAATCTGTATTATCATGGTATTCATCATACCCTTGACGTGGTGAATGTAGCATTACAGATTGCGGAGCAGGAAAATGTAACAGATTCTGAGTCTTTAGATTTGCTTAAAACTGCTGCCACTTATCATGATTCGGGTTTTCTGGTAACCTATTCGGGGCATGAAGCAGAAGGTTGCCGTATTGCACAGGATGTATTGCCTGGGTTTGGATATACACCAGGACAGATACAGATCATTTGCCGAATGATTATGTCTACCAAAGTACCTCAAAATGCAGCCACGTATCTTGAAAAGATACTGTGCGACGCCGATTTGGACTATCTGGGGCGAGATGATTTCAAAAGTATAGGGGAGACGCTTTATGCTGAACTTTCAGTAAGGAGCCTGATTGGAAACAGGCAGGACTGGAATCAGTTGCAGATACGTTTTCTGGAGAGCCATCAGTATCATACAAAACGATCACGTTTGCTGCGGGAGCCCCAGAAGCAGGCTTACCTGAACGAGCTCAGAGAAACAGTTTAAAGCTTTCTCTGAGCTCTTCGCAGCCATTTTATATAGTTCCGGACAAGAGGCGCATTTTTTCGTTTTGAACCCGTATCCTCTGACAAAGAATTCTCAATACATTTTTCAGAATTTCATCGCGTTCTTCCATCAATTCGAAGAAATCTTCCTGATCTATCCGGAAAAGCAGCACATCTGTTTCTGCCACCGTGGTAGCGGACCTTGGCTCGGTATCCAGCAAAGCAAGTTCTCCGAAAATCTCTCCTTTGTCAAAACGCGCCAGTTGTTTGGTTTCATCGTAAATGCCGATTTCGCCCGCATAGATGACGTACATACTGTCGCCGATATCGCCTTTTGCAAATATCCGCTGGCCTTCCTGATACTCCACTTCCTTCATAATAGGAGCAATAGAGCTAAGTACATTTTCAGGGGTGTGCGAGAAAAGCTGCGTATTTTTCAAAACGATGATACGCTCTATTTCTGAGATTTTAACTGGGTTATGAGATGCTTTCATTGTTATTTGTAATGCTGCTTCGCGTATCAGATTATTGGAATGACCAAGTATTGAATTGTTAAATATAGTTCCGTGAGGTTGTTTACGAATGGCGAGAGCGATAGTCCATGGTGTAAACTGGCGCTCCTGTTGCTGCAGTATGATCTGTTGCAACGGCTGGTGATCCGGCTGGTTACCCAGGTATTGTCTGAGTATTTCTAGTTTATTGGCAGCATCGCTGTCTTCAAAAAGCGCACGTAAAACCGGATAAAGTGACCGAGGTATCAGGTTCTCAATCATTTCGAGGGAATTAGCTCTTTTTTCTTTTGAACTATGACGAATTCCCTTCCAGGCATTCACTACAGAATCTCTTTCGTAGCGCATCATAAAGATGTAAAAAAGGCGTTGCTGACAAAGTGCCAGTTCATATTGCAATGCATCTTGCCAGGTTCGGTCGTCCTCAGCACTATCCGACTCCGTAAATAACTGAAATGCAAACGCTATTTCTTTATGAATGAAACTTTCGGTAACAGCCTGCTGATCAATATTAACTGAGTAATAAGAGAGCGATTTGAGTACAGATAAATGTAAGGAAAGGGTTGTATTTTCTTTAAGTTTATTACTTTCTAAAAGGTATATTCTTTTTAAAAGTTCGAAAAGTATAGATTGTATAAAATCACTTTTATTCTTTTCCGCTGTTTTGACAAGGGCGAATAAATTCCTGTCGGAAGTATCATCGCTAAGCCATTGCGTCAACGCTTCTTCACCGGCAGCACCTGCATTGATTAATGCAGCTATTACCTTCCGGGAAATACTTTTGGGAGCGTTGAAATTCAATGCTGCAATTTGCCCGGAAGTACCGTGCGAAACGACTGTGATCATGGCGGCCTCGTGAACAGCGGGCGTACCGCCGGCAATCAGTTTTCTAAGGTGATCATCGTAAGTCTGCAGTCCTATTACATTCAGACAAGAGATAGCAGTCAGCTGATCATTTTCGTTTTCTGACGCCAGCAAACGACGAAGTGTACCATGAACGAGCGGGAGGGACTTGCCGACTTCCCAGCAGCCGATAATGGCTCCTCTTACAATATCCGCATCGGCATGAGCCAGATACCGGGATAATCTCTCTCCGGAAAGCTTGGGAGATTTACAGGCGATTCGTACTGCGAGTGTCTGGCAGGGTGTGTCAGTTTCTGTTTCAATATAAAGGAAAAAGAACGATGACAGCTCTGGTTCCTCGATAAGGGCCAGCGACTGCAAGGTTTTCAGCCTCACCTGAACCGCAGGATTTTTCAGTAAAAAATCAATATTGTTCTTCAATGCCTCCACATCATTGCGGGCAAGCCATTCTATGGCATTGATGACTTCCTCTTTCCTGCTGCTTTTTATATTTTCCTTGATAATCGGAAGTGCTTCGGCCTGAGAAGGAAGCTCGCCGCTGCGGATAAAACGTTTACTGATCGCATTTTTTAGCTCAACAATATAGGCGCTGTATGCTTTTCGGAAAACGAATAATGCTGCTACCGCAAAGAGCAATGAAAGATCGAAGGTAAGGCTGATATTGGAAATGTGATTCCTGTAAATCAGCCACAGAATAAGACCTGCAATCAGCATGCCGAGCGGTTCATAAAATCCTTTTGCCAGTGTATGCCCTTTCAGCCTGTTTTTAGTGGATAGTGGTTGGAATAAAACCAGGAACACTGAGTCGAAAATCGTTCGCCGTACTATTTCAAAGAGGAGATAAGCGGCACAGTAATAGACAAGCAAAGATGGCTCGTCCTTACGGAAATAAGAGGAGATCAATAAACCGAGAGATACCACAACCGTTGTAAGTGGCAGAAGATACAGGGCATACTTTACGCCGAAACGCTCCACAACTTTGCCGGAAAGAAGCACTTTAACGAGTGTACTGATCAGGTATGTTGCAGTAAGTAATGTCCCGACAAAGACGATGACATCGTGCTGGCTGTGAAATTTATACTTCACATTGACAAAAAAATGATATTCAATCCAAGTTGCTGCCGCAGCTACAGCCACCATGCCAATACATAAAGCTGAGAGCAACTTATTCCCTTCAAAATATTTCTGAATCACCTTGGATCCGTCATGGCTTGTTTTTCTAGGCCGTGCATGATGCGGATTGGGAATATCGGTATGTCTGAAAGTGAGTATCTGCGTATAAAGCGCCAGGGCGAAAAATACAATGGAGATAACAAGCAGGATCATCAGCACAGATGGAGAATGGATCAGTACGGCCAAAACAGCACCCAGCGCCTTTGCAGGCATATCGCCTGAGCCAATCACGCCAAATACTCTTTTACTTTGTCTTACATCAAAAACAAGCGCAGAAAGTCCCCAGAATTCCAGGTTGATTAACAGATAAATAACCCTGTAGCCGACCATAATCGCAATCGCTGTTGCGATGCCGTGGCCCATACCCAACAGGATCATCACTACCGCAACCATGAATAAAGCCGCCGCCATTGTTCCCAGACTCAGTTTTCTTAATGCCAGGTGATGCTCATAATATTCGTATATTTTGCCAGCCAGCATCACAGTGATTGCCGCAGCCATGTAGGCCAGTGGCAGAGAATATTCGGGATGATTTTCCAGCAGCAACACATTTGCCGACACATACACCAGGGTAGTACCGACGTTAATGAAGAAGTTGTGAAGGAAAAAAAGTAAGGTTTGTTTATTGATTTTATCTAAAATGGTCGTTTTTAGGCTGGGTGTCATAAATCAGTAGTCGATGCTGTCTTTTGCGTAAAATAAATACTAATTCTTTCTCTTTAAAAACGTGCTGATGCCCGGTCAAAGAGAAATCGGGACGTTACTTACGAACAACAAGTACAGAAGGTGAAAAAGAGAGCCATAAACTATGCGATTCTACAGCCATTTTCCAGCTGTCATAGCTGATCATCATTAAATCCTGTTGCTGAAGAAACTCCTTTTCCAAAGCATTCTCATAATAGATTTTTACGTTGCCCTTGGTTGAGGATTCCATTGTGTGAAAGAACTTCCGTGCATCCTGATTTACCTCCAATAACCCTGAAGGGTCTATGATTGTGATTTTTACATCAGGATTGGCGTTCATCCGCACTGCGAAACTCAGCAAAAAGATATCTTCTTTGTTGAACAGAGGTATAAAAATCTTGCGTACCGCTGTCAGGTTCTTATCGATCAATAGGGCTACATGCGTTTTAACAGAGCGGATTACATGACTAGTACGTTCGTCAAATATATCGTTATGAAAGAGCTTTTCCTTACCTGTAATGGTGTCGAACAGCCGCACGGGACTGATGATTTTTGTCGTGATTCCCAATACTTTCCCAAGGAGGGTTCCTTCAAAAACACTGTGACCGACGCCCATCAGCAACAGGTCAAAATTACCGTGGTTAGCTGTTTGGATCAAGTCATGTTCAATATCCTGAGACGGCTTGAAAAGAGTAGCAACAGGTAGTTGAAGCGCTCGGGCTTCGTCCAGAACCGGATGGAATGTTTCCTGCTCATACTGTTCTGTATTGGTATGGTTGAGGTAACTGCTTGGCGTAAGATGCAGCGCTGTGACTTTCTGGTTTGGATCTGCAATCAGCAAAGCTTTGGCTACTTTTAACATCTTTCTCGCTCCGAGCGGACTGGCAAATGCCATGGCAATTGAGAATCCGGACTTGGGTACATCCGCATCAGCTGACTCCTGGGCAACGGGCATAAAGCGATCAATCAAGTCAAGCGCGGGGCCTGTCATACATGTGGTTGCCAGCGCCATAATAACCATCATCGCAAATATTTCAGGAGATAATACACCTATATCGTATCCAATGTTAAGCACAACCAGCTCCATTAATCCGCGTGTGTTCATCAAAGATCCGATAATGAGGCTGTCGCGCCAGCTCTGCTTAACAAAGCGCGCTGCTACCGCGCTCCCGATAAATTTACCCACAACAGCCGCCGCTATGATCCAGCCGGTTATCTGCCATAGGTAGGGATCGTTGATCAGACCGATTTGTGTACGAAGGCCAGTAAATACGAAGAATAAGGGAAGGAGCAATACCATCGATACGTCTTCGACCTTTTCTATAAATATATTGCGGAAGTTCAGATTGTCAGGCATGATAACCCCTGCCATAAATGCACCAAACAGAGCATGTATTCCAATTACTTCGGTGCAATAGGCAGAACCGATCAGCATCAGAAAGAAAATGCCTACAACAGGTTTCGTAAGTCCTTCTTTATAACTGTAATGATCACCAATTCTTTTCAAAACAGGCTTTACTGCGTACACCATAATCGCCACATAAGTAGCCGCCAGAATAATTGTATATATGGAGCTCACAAAAGACCCAGCTTTCACGATGGCAATGACTGCTGCCAGAATACACCATGCCGTAATATCGTCGGTAGCTGCGCAGGTGATTACCATCATGCCAAGCCTGGTTTTGGACAATCCTCTCTCCTGTACAATCCGGGCCAGAACCGGAAACGCTGTAATGCTCAACGCGATACCTATGAATAAAGCGAATGATAAGAAGTTAATGTTATCAGGCGCAAAGTCTTTGTAAATAAAGAGTGCAAGACCAACTCCCAGCGAGAACGGAAGCACTATACTGGCATGGCTGATGACTATGGCTTCCTGTGCTTTGGTTTTCAGCACTTTCAGGTCAAGTTCCATCCCAATGATGAACATAAACAGTATAAGTCCGATCTGACTGAGGAATTGTAAATTTCCCAGGGATTTGAGAGGGAAAAGAAAACCGGAAAATTCAGGAAAAAACATCCCGACTACCGACGGACCCAGAAATATACCTGCCGCAATTTCACCAATAACGGATGGTTGACCTATTTTTCTGCAAAACCAGCCAAAAATTCTGGCTGTGATGATGATGGTGATAATCTGTAAAAGCAGTATCGCAAGTGGATTCGTGAGGTCGTGGAATAAGGTATCAGTGAACTGATCAAAAGATGACAGGTTCTGGCTTTTCTGTATTAATGCTAGTTGTGGATTTTCAAGTAACTGCCCCTGGATCATAAACCAGTAAAGTAGTACCGAGAGTGCTCCGATGGTAATTGTGTAGAATAGTACGTTGCGTATGTTCTTCATAAATCAGTGGGGAGTGAAGCTTGCAAAATACTAAAATTATACGACTGCAGCAGTTTTTCGGTGTTTAAGGTTTAATGAACAATTTGTTATAGTGAGTCAAAACAGGGTAGATGATGCCGTTTCATTTCTATGTTTTATGTAATGTTCAACCCTTAACCGGGTTGCTGTTGAGCTGGCATTATCTGCATCCCCCGGGTTTCACCCGGCGTTATTCGTATTCAAGACCTCCGGACTTGTTTTGTTGTATGCATAGAAGTGCGGGAGCAAATAGCACGTATCTGGTGAGGAGAAAGAATCCCAGAGGGATTCAATTTGAATAGGTCCGGGTAAAACCCGGAAAAAATGAAGTAGCTCCGGGTAAAACCTGGGGATAGAAAAGGTGTATCTGCCTGAAAGTCAGCCCTGTAGGGGTTGAACATGAATTAGTCAGTATTCCGTCTTACGAAGCCATCCATCAAAACGAAACCCCGGCTTCCAACCAGAAAACTGATTCGAAACCGGGGTTGATACTATGCAATTACTACTTATTTGGTAACTTTTAATTTTCCTTGCATCAATGTATAATGCCCTGGGAAGGTACAAACGTATTGGTAGGTACCTGTTTGTTTCGGTGCTACAAAGTACAGCGACTCCGATTTTTCCGGTTCTACGATGTTACTGTGGAAGAGAACGTCAGCACTATTAGGCACATAATGCATTTCAGAACCTTTCAGTCCTAGATTGAGTCCTGCTTCACCCACTGCGTTGGCTGTTCCAGGCTTGGTGATTACCAGGTTATGCAGCATATCGTCGTTGTTGTTAAAAACAATTTTCACTTTGCTGCCTGCTTTCACCTGTATTTCAGAGATATCGAATTTCAATCCCGGAACGGTTCCGATGATAATCACCTGGTCAGGCTTAGTCCAGCTTGCGGGCATTTCAGCTGTCCTTTTTGCCGTTACAACTGCCGTATTCGTTTCAGCAGCCGGCACGGTATGCGCGCTGTGGTCAACAGTCGCTTTTACAGTAGTTGTATACTGAGCGCTATTTACCGGAGTACCACCTGCAATTTCATTCAGGGTGTAATAGCCCGTATTGTGCAGCAGCGAGTTACCTTCGGTACCGCGTACACCATCTGCCTTAATTTCATGGACATAACCCTTCCGAAGTACTCCAGGATCCACAACAAGTCTTACTTTAAGACCGTCTTCTGACACAATAATTCCCTTTAACGGTACTTCATTGGTATTTACTATCGGACTACCGTAGGTGTGGTGGTATTTGTAAGTAAAGCTACTTAGTTTGTAGGCATCCTGTGCCGCAGCGGCTGCCTTGTCAACCGGACTTGTGAATGTAATTTCAAAACCGTCTGGCATAGAACGCACATTCTTCATTTCAAACGGCATTTTTCCCGTCCACACAAGTCTCTGGATGCCAAACTCAGATTTCCCTGTAGCTGACCAGCCACGGCTTGTCTGCCCCACAAAAATAGAGCCATCCAATCCCCATTCCAGTCTTAGAATACCTGACATAAAACCTTCGCGGAAAGGAAAAACTGCTCCCTGCCATACGCCATTCACTTTTTCAAGGTCTACGCGTGAGATAATGCTATGACCCTGATCACCCACAAACATTTGCCCTGCAAAAGGACCAAACGCGCCATTGGTTGCATCTTCAACAAAACCAGCAGTAGAAATACCTATGATCGTGTGAGGAAACCAGATTGCAGGTGCTTTAAGACCCGGAGTTCTTTTGGCAACGTCATAAAGCGGCTCGCCAGTATCGGGAATATCCTCTGGTTTCAGTTTCACAGGGGAACCTTCTTCTCCGCTCCATCTCAATCCGGCAGGGTTTCCTGCAAAGTCGCCTTTTTCAAGATGGGTCATACGTCCTGAACCAACCCAGTCTCCCTGGTTTTCAGTGTAGAATATATCTCCTTTGTAAGATCCGAAAGCAGATGGAGAGCGAAGACCAGTTGCATAAGGCGTAAGTTTACCATCTTCCCCCAGTTTAAGCATCCAGCCTCTCCATTTGGACTGACTCGCTCCTTTACCAATCCAGTCAAGGTTCAGGGTAACGATCATTTCTCCGTTTGGTAATTTCACCGGTCCGTATGAATACTGGTGGTAGTTACCGGAAAGAGGCCATTTGGCAAAAGATTCGTAAACGTCAGCTTCGCCATCGTTATTGGTGTCTTCCAGGCGTGTTACCTCTCCACGTTGAGAAATCAGGAAGTCCTTGCCTCTGTACAGGAGTCCGAGAGGTTCATGCAGTCCGGAAGCAAACCGCTTGAAAGAAGGGCGTCCGTCACCTTTCAGATAGGGATTTGAGATCATCCAAACCTCTCCGCGACGGGTAGATGCTGCCAAACGTCCGTCCGGAAGAGCCTGTAAGCCCCCAACTTCCATCTTCACATTTTCGGGAATCGGGATGGTGATGATGCGGTAGTAATCATCCTCTTTTTTCTGGGCTGACTGTGCCTGTGCGCCAACGTAGCCAAAAGTAATGAGGGTAGTTAAAAGTATATTTTTCATTGATTCGGAATCGTAATTGAGTCAAAGTTTAATTTAACGGGACCTACCAGAACATGGTGTAGGCAGTATTCCCTGTAACAGGTAGAATAAGCTCGTTACCTCCGTCAGACGGTCTGATTGTAGCGGATGTCTTTTTGTCTATTTGTATAAAATAGCGATTATCTACCTGATAAAGTCCCTTTTCAATCATCACGATGTTTTTACCGCTGGCAGCCAGGGCATACACAGGTTGTGATGGCTTTCCTTCCAACTGGAAAGTACGGCTCATACCATTACCAGCCGGTGTCAGTTTATCAACTACAACAGCCGAACTGATTGCATACCGAAATGCAGGGTTTCCATTTTCATCCAGCTTATAACCCAAAAAGTTGATATCAGATGAATCCGGCCATGCAGTTGTTTGTTGTGATAGTACAGCTATACTGCTCTTGCCTGAAACCGGAGCTTTAAGTCCAGCCGGGAAAAGCAGTTGCGGCTCGCCACGTTCGTACCACATCTCAGTTACATTGGCAAATTGACCTCTCCATGCATGCAATAATGCACCGCGGTTCAAATCAACTGTATAGTTCCAGCCCTGTGGGGTACCTACAGATATACAATGAGTACGTTTGGCAGCTTCGCCATCCAGTTGGACAAATGATCGTACAGTCTCTGTCTTCTGTTCAGGTTGTACTGCGATGTATGGCTTTGGCTCTGGTTCGGGCAAAGAAGAGAGCGCATGAAGGTCATAAGGTCTTATACCTGCTTTTTCGACGCGCAGACCTAACGCTGGTTGCCGCCACGGGAAGCGGGAATAGTGGATTTTAAACTTATGTTTGCCCTGGGTCAGGTTGACTGATCCGGCGTGACTTTCCTGAGAGGAGCTCTCTGTTTTGTCAATGATCGTTTTTCCGTCTACATCAAGGGAGAACATGTTGCCTTGGTAGATGGTCGTGAAGATGTATTCACCTGCTTCGGTGGCATCTATATCACCTTCATATACCAAATGGAATTCACGCATCCCATTGGTTACTTCCTGGGTTAATTGTACTGAAGATCCTTCGTGGTCCAGTTTGCTGTAAGTTTTGCTATCCCATTTGTCCGAATAAACTTTGTATTTCAGATTTTCCAAAGCCAAAGGTTTACGGCTTGCCAGAAGCTGGTATCCGATATTACGGAATGCGATGGTTCCTTTGGTTACTTCCAGGGCGATAGGCTGCGCTGCAGTAACAGGACTATGAACAGGCAGGTAAACCGTTTCCAGAACAGTTACACCATTCAGTGTGAGCTGATTCAGCCGGGCAGAGCTGGTTTGCAGCGGTACCGAGACATCGTAAGCCAGATCCAGTTGTTGCCACAATCCCGGAGACTTGGCTGCGTTCTGTGTCGGGAACTGGCCCAGGTAGCCTGTTGTCTGTGAATTGGTTTCTGTCTGTTTTGAACTATCACCAATTCTGACTCTCTGGTTGCCAGGAAGGATTAAATATCCCTCTGAACCGGGCGATACCATGAATTCGAGCGACAATCTCAAATCGGAAGCTTTCACTACCGATGTGATAGGTGAGCCGGGGGTTCCGATCAAAATACCATCTCCGGATGTTAGTTTAGGTTTAGAAGCAGATGTCGGGTTGATGACAATACCCGATTGAAGAGACCAGTTGGAAGCCGGCTTCTCAAATCCACTCAGATCTTTAAGGGTTAGCGGGGTGTAGTTACCTTTTCCGTCTTGTGCCATCACAGCCAACGGACAGGCAGCAAGGAGTAAGGAAAACTTCTGAAACAAACTTTGCATTGAGCTTTATTAAGTGTAAGGTTCACAATTAAAGACCGAATATCGTACTTTTTTTACGAATATACCGTGATTTTTTAGGAAGTTTTAGTAGGCTGCTTAAGGAAGCTTATACATATTAATCTGCGTATAGTATTTGTCTATCCTAATAAATGAAAAAGACCGCCCGAAGCGGTCTTTTTCATTTACCTCAGTGTAAATGAGATATATCAGTGCGCTTCCAGCCAGTTGGAACCGATTCCGATGCCGGTTTCCATCTTGACCTGAAGGGGAATGGCATTCTGCATCAACTCATCTACCTTTTCCTTTAAAAAAGTTATTTCGTCACGGTGCACATCGAAAACCAATTCATCATGCACCTGTAGTATCATACGTGATCTCAGCTTTTCTTTTTCAATAAAATCGTGGATGTTAATCATCGCAACTTTGATCATATCGGCTGCCGAGCCCTGAATAGGCGCATTAATGGCATTACGTTCTGCATAGCCACGGTTTGTCTGGTTGCGGGAATTGATGTCCGGTACATATCTTCTGCGGCCCAAAATGGTTTCTACATATTCTTTCTCTCGGGCATCATTAATTACCTGATCCATATATGCTTTCACGGCAGGGAATTCTTCGAAATAAGCTTTGATAATCTCCGCAGCTTCACCTCTTGGAATGGCCAGGCGCTGACTCAGACCAAAAGCTGAAATACCATAGATGATACCAAAATTGACCATTTTGGATTTACGGCGCATGTCAGAAGTTACTTCTGCAAGAGGCACCTTAAAGACTTTACTAGCCGTAGTAGCGTGAATATCCCTTCCCTGGTTGAATGCTTCAATCATACTTTCGTCCTTGCTGAACGCGGCCATGATCCGTAGCTCAATTTGCGAATAATCTGCAGACATGATCTGAAATTCTTCGTTATCCGGTACGAATGCTTTCCGGATTTCCCGTCCGCGCGGAGTGCGAATCGGTATGTTCTGAAGGTTGGGGTTGGTAGAGCTGAGTCTTCCGGTTGCAGCTACAGCCTGGTTGTAAGAGGTGTGTATTCTCCCGGTACGCGCGCTCACCAATGTTGGCAACGCATCTACATACGTAGATTTTAACTTTTGCAATTCCCTGTAATCAAGAATCTTACGTGCAATAGCATGATCATTTTCAAGATCTGAAAGAATCTCTTCGCCTGTTGCATATTGGCCGGTTTTGGTTTTCTTGGGCTTAGTAATCAGCTTCATCTGATCGAAGAGAATTTCACCAAGCTGCTTGGGAGAGCTGATGTTAAATGACTGACCTGCAATTTCAAAAATCTCCGTTTCAGTCTGTCTGATGTCGGTTTCGAGCACGGCGGACATTTCATTCAGGGCAGTAATGTTCAACCTGACTCCGGTATTTTCCATTCCTGCAAGTACTTTCACCAACGGCATCTCCACATTGCGGTAGAGCCTTTCTGCATGAACTTTTGGCAATTGCTTACTAAAAATCTGATGCAGTTGGAGTGTAATATCGGCGTCTTCTCCGGCATACTGCGTGATCTCCGGTATGCCCACATCCCTCATAGTACTTTGTTTGACCCCTTTTTTGCCAATGAGCGAAGTGATTGATACCGGTTCATAGTTCAGATAAGAAGCTGAAAGAATGTCCATCCCATGTCTCTTATCAGGTTGCAACAGATAATGTGCAAGCATGGTATCGCTGAGTTTCCCTTTTACGTCTATACTGTAATTTTTGAGAACCAGGAGATCATACTTAATATTTTGCCCTATTTTCTCAATAGATTCATTTTCAAATACCGGACGGAAACGTTCAACGATCTCCTGAGCTAAAACCTGATCTGCCGGTATGGGAATATAAAATGCCTCACCAGGATTGTAAGCGAATGAAATGCCAACAAGCTCGGCATCTACGGCATCCAACGAGGTAGTCTCGGTATCAAAACAAATTGCATCCTGTAAGCTCAGATAACGAACGAGACTGTCCATCAGCTCTGGTGTATCCACAGTATGGTAACGGTGAAAAGTGTTATCGATGGTCCGTTTGGTAACTGGCAATGCAGTTTCATAATCTCCATCATAGGTTGCCCCGTTCGGATCTGCAATGTTTTCACTTACAATCGCTGGCTGATGGCCAATTTCTTCGGTTGGGTTGCCAAAAAGATCCATTTGCCCTGGTTTAGGTGCAACTTTGGTTTTCACCGGAGTAGAAGTTGTTGTCACTGGTGCAGCCGTTCCTAATACGCGTTGACGAAGTGTTTTGAATTCCAGTTCATCGAACAATGTATTAATCTTCTCGGTATTGGCCGAACACACTCTGAGGTCTTCTGCATCAAATGGCACAGGCACTTTGATATCGATAGTTGCTAACTGTTTGCTGAGGATGGCCTGATGACCAAACTCTCTGACTTTTTCCCCTAACTTCCCTTTGATCTCATTTGCATGTGCAAGCAGGTTTTCTATGGTATCATATTCAGCAATGAGCTTTTGTGCCGTTTTCTCACCAACACCTGGTATACCCGGGATGTTGTCCACCGCATCGCCCATGAGGCCCAGTATGTCAATGACCTGATCAATACGTTGTATTTGCCAGCGATCAAGTATTTGCTGTACGCCGAGTACTTCAGCTCCCTTACCCATAAATGCGGGCTTGTAGATATGCACGTATTGCTCTACCAACTGGCCATAATCTTTATCGGGTGTCATCATGTACACTTCGAATCCTTCATGAGATGCTTCCTTTGCAATGGTTCCAATGATATCGTCTGCTTCAAAGCCATCCAACACCAGAATAGGAATGCACATCGCTTCCAGCAACTTCTTTACCAACGGAATAGCTACTGTAATATCTTCCGGCTGTGCCTCACGCTGCGCTTTATAGGCTTCGTATTGGACATGTCTGAAAGTGGGTGCGGAGGTATCGAATGCTACACCAATATGTGTCGGTTTTTCTTTATGTAATACTTCCAGCAGTGTGTTTGTGAAACCAAAAACGGCGCTGGTGTTTAAGCCTTTCGATGTGATTCTCGGCGCCTTGATAAAAGCAAAATGAGCACGATATATCAACGCCATCGCGTCGAGCAAGAAAAGCTTGTGAACCGGTTTATCCATAAGAACTGTTAATTTCGAAACTCAAATATAATGTATGTATGGCAGGATTAGGGAACAGCACGGAACATTTATCGGGTAACTTTTACTACATTTTGTAAATATTTACACATACAAAAAGTATAATATGTATTAAAATACTAAAACATATTTAAAGATTTATACATTTTAAATTGTACGTACTTATTATTTGTAATATTTGTATCGGTACAATTAAAATGTAGTTAAATATTAGAACTAATGTAATTTATTTAAAGTATAATACATTTAATATTATTAAAAGTATTATACTTTTTTAAAGATATTTATTTTTAATAAGTATAATATGTATTTAATTTTAGGCCTGTAATGACTTTAAATGGCGTTTTTATAAATAATTGAGCGATTAATATTTAATTTATAACCACAGATAACAGTGAAACGAGCATATCAATGGCCGGTATTAACTCCACCGGTAGCGGAAGAAAAGCCATTTGAGACAGGGAGACATGGAGACTTGAGGAACGACGAGTATTACTGGATGGGTGATTTTTTTAGAGAAGGTCCGGACAGTGATCGGGTAGTGGCTTACCTGAATTCCGAAAATGACTATACCAATTCTATGATGACAGGTACTGATCAACTCCAATCCGATCTTTACCAAGAGATGAAATCACGGATCAAAGAGACTGACGAATCGGTTCCGGTATACAGCAATGGTTATTTTTATTACACCAGAAGTGAGGAAGGCGAACAGTATTTTAAGTATTGCAGAAAGAAAGCATCACTGGAAGCAGAAGAGGAAATTCTACTGGATGTAGATCGGATGTCTGAGGGGCATGCCTATTATTCTGTAACAGGATTTAATATCAGTCCGGATAACAGATTATTGGCTTACGGCGTAGATACAGTTTCCCGTCGGCAGTATACGTTATTCATCAAAGATCTGGAAACAGGTGAGCTGCTTTCAGATTCTATTTTTCCAACCAGCGGCGGATCAGAATGGGGCAATGACAATAAAACTTTGTTCTACACAGCCACCAATCCGCAGACGCTGCTCAGTGAGAAAATCAAACGTCATAAACTAGGTTCAAGCGAAGCAGAAGACGTTGTCGTTTACACTGAGACGGATAACAGTAATTACATTGGTGTTGGCAAAACTAAGTCTGAGCAGTTTATTGTCATTGCTTCATCAGCCACCATGTCATCGGAATATCTGATTCTCAATGCGGATTATCCCGAAGGTGAATTTGCTATTTTTCAGCCTCGTATCAAAGATGTGCTTTATGATATAGAACATCATAACGATCGTTTTTTGATTGTTACCAATAAAGATGCACTTAACTTCAGGTTAATGGAGACTCCTCTGGATAAGACGGGTGTAGAGAATTGGAAGGAAGTAATCGGTCATAGGGATGATGTGCTGCTGGAAGGCATTGATGTATTCCGGGATTTTCTGGTGATTACAGAGCGTAAAAACGGACTAATTCAGTTGAGAATAAGAAATGAGAATTCATCACAGGAACATCATGTCGATTTTGGAGAACCGGCCTATGCAGCTTATTCAGGTTCAAATCCGGAATATGACAGCACGTCTTTAAGATACATCTACACATCGCTTACGACACCCAATTCAGTGTATGATTATGATATGGTGAGTCGGGAGAAGGTCCTTAAAAAGCGACAAGAGATAGTAGGGGGCTATGAACCGGACGAATATGTTACAGAAAGGCTTTATGCTGTTTCAATAGATGAAACACGTGTCCCTATCTCGCTGGTATATAAAAAGGGTTTTGAAAGAAACACGCAGTCACCGTTACTGCTATATGCATATGGCTCCTACGGTAACAGTATGGACGCAGGCTTTAGCTCCGGGCGGTTAAGCTTGTTGAACCGTGGATTCGTATTTGCCATTGCACACGTGCGCGGAGGCCAGGAAATGGGAAGACATTGGTATGAAGATGGAAAGCTATTCCGGAAAAAGAATACGTTTGAAGACTTCATCGCCTGTGGAGAGTATCTGATCAGCGAGCGTTTTACAAGCAGCGAGCACCTGTATGCAGAAGGAGGGAGTGCAGGTGGGCTCTTGATGGGGGCGATCGCCAATATGAGACCGGATCTCTGGAATGGCATTATTGCTGATGTGCCTTTTGTGGATGTTGTAACGACTATGCTGGATGAGTCTATCCCATTGACAACCAATGAGTTTGATGAATGGGGTAATCCGGCCGATAGAGAATTTTACGATTATATGAAATCGTATTCTCCATACGACAATGTGGAGAGCAAAGCATATCCGAATATGCTCGTTACGACCGGTTTGCATGATAGTCAGGTGCAATATTTTGAACCTGCAAAATGGGTTGCCAGACTTAGAAAACTAAAAACAGATAAGAACGTGCTACTTTTAAAAACCAACATGGAAGCGGGGCATGGCGGAGCCTCAGGAAGATTTGAGTATTTGAAAGAAGTGGCGCTTCAATATGCCTTTCTGTTTGCACTGGAAGGTATCACCGAGTAGGATAGATGATACAAGTAACGGGATCCAGCAATGTAAGATCCCGTCACTTGTGTCTTTTTACTGATTCAGCGCATTTTCAATATCTGCTATAATATCGTCGATGTGTTCAATACCCACTGATAATCTCAGTTGGGTTGGCAGTACGCCAGCCGCCAGCTGCTCCTGATCAGAGAGTTGCGAGTGCGTTGTGGAAGCCGGGTGAATGATTAGTGTTTTTGCATCACCTACATTGGCCAGGTTGCTGATTAATTCCAGTTTGTCTACAAAATGCTCTGCTGTTTTTTTATCTCCTTTTAATGCGAATGAAAGTACACCACCAAAACCTCGGGTGAGATATTTTTGAGCCAGATGATGGTATTTGTTGCCTTCCAGTCCCAGGTAGTTTACACTTTCAACCTTTGGATGTTGTTCCAGCCATTGCGCCACTTTTAAAGCGTTTTCAGCAATTCTTTCTACACGTAGCGTAAGTGTTTCAACGCCTTGCAGGAAAAGGAATGAGTTAAAAGGTGATAACGACGGCCCCCAGTCACGCAATCCTTCTACGCGCGCCCTGATGATGAACTGGATATTACCAAATGGCCCTCCAATCCCGAAAACGTCATTGAATACCAAACCGTGATAACTTGGAGAAGGCTCTGTGAATTGAGGATATTTTCCATTACCCCAGTTAAAAGTTCCTGCATCTACGATGACACCACCGATGGATGTTCCATGTCCGCCGATCCATTTTGTTGCAGACTGCACCACCACGTGGGCACCGTGTTTGATAGGCTGCGATATCGCTCCTGCCGCGCCAAATGTATTGTCAACGATGATGGGGAGATCATATTTAGCGGCCAAGGCAGCAAAAGCCTCAAAATCAGGAATACTGTAACTCGGGTTTCCGATAGTTTCCAGATAAATCGCCTTGGTCTTATCATCAATCAGCTTTTCGAAGCTGGATACATCGTCACCATCCGCGAACCGCGCTTCAACGCCTATGTTTTTGAAGGAATTTTTAAACTGATTATAAGATCCGCCGTAAAGAAAAGATGTCGTAACAAAGTTGTCGCCAACGGTGGTAATATTATTGATAGCCAAAAACTGCGCAGAATGCCCGGATGCTGTTGCCAAAGCTGCCACACCACCTTCAAGTGCCGCTATTCTTTTTTCAAAAACATCGTTAGTAGGATTCATAATCCTGGTGTAGATGTTTCCGAATTCTTTAAGTGCAAAAAGATTGGCTGCATGTTCAGCATTGTTGAACACATAGGAAGTAGTCTGATAAATAGGTACTGCACGCGAGTTGGTTACAGGGTCGGGCTGCTGTCCCGCATGTAGTTGCAAGGTTTCGAATTTCATTACGCTTCAAAGGTTTAATGGGAAATGATTTCAAAAGTAATATATAGTTCTATAAAGAATATAGAATTTATAGTCTTTTATTTTAAATATAATTTATTAAATTTTATCAATATTAAGAATCATTTCTTTCACAGCCATGGAAGCTGAGAACTTTTAATCATGAAGTTGATCAGTAATACCGGCAATGAGGTCGGCCACGTGTGTTTTCAGGATATCAGGTTGGACGATCCTCGAATTAGGGGCCAACATCAGGTACCAACGTGCAAAACTGTTCATATGGCCTGTCAAAAATGACATTTCACAATAATCGCCCACCACTTTTTCTGAAATGAATCCGTAGTAATATTTTTGATTACCAATATAATTGACGATAGATCTATCTATTTGTAATACAATGAGTTGTAAATTGTGATCGTCGCGAACTTGATTCAGGAACTGATCCAGCGGAGCATGCTGATGCTGAAATGATCGCTCTGAGAGTTCAATATTCATGATTCTGTCCGAGCGAAAGTTCCTGTACGCATTTCTCAGGTGGCAAAAAGCCACTGTATACCAGAAGTTTGACTCGTGATAAATACCTACAGGTTCGATATACCGATCACCCGCCTCAGTCAACCCCATGGCCGTATAGCTTATTCTGGCGATTTTTTTTTCGGTAATACTTTTCAATAAAGCGTCTAGTGTATTATTATTGGAAGGGCTGAACGCGAAATTACTTTTACGGATTTGTATGTGATTTTCGAGGTTCTCGACCATCGTCTTCTCATTACTTCGTAATACCGCTTTCACCTTATACATCGCCGACCGATACAAATCAATTGATGCCTGATCTGTATATTTTTCCATCAATTTCTCTGCTGTGATGAAGGTACGCGCTTCTTCTCTAGTGAACATGATAGGAGGCAGGCGGTAGCCCTCCATTAATGAATAGCCTACACCTGCCTCGCCACTGATGGGTACGCCTGCCTCGGCAAGAGTGTTAATATCTCTGTAAATGGTACGCAGACTGATTTCGAACCGATCCGCCAAATCCTGCGCTCTGACTATTTTCCGTGACTGGAGTTGAATAAGAATAGCGATAATGCGGTCGAAACGATTCGCAGGCATAGTTTTCAGGTTTAGCAGGAAGCCGATGTGCTTCTTAACCGCAAAAATAGAACTAAGCCGCAGATTTTTTCAAGCCAAATTCTTCTGCAATCAATTCAAACGAACGGAAACGGTCTTCAGCAGTTGCGGCCATGGTAGATATGATGATCTCATCTACATCAAACCTGGCCGCCAGATTGGTCAGTTGCTCTTTTACTGATTCCGCTGTACCTGAGATAATTCTGCCACTATTATATCTGATACGCTCCAGTTCGCCGGCATTGAACTGGTATTTTTCAACTGTTTCCATATTCGGGAAGGGACCAAATTTTCCCCTTTCGAATTCCACCAATATATAATCCATCATTTTACGCATGGCAGCAGCTTTTTCTTCAGTTTCGCCACATAAAACAAATACGGAAAGAATAGCGTGAGGATTTGCATATTGATCGGAGGGACGGAAATTACACCTGTAGGTTTCAACTACCTCCGGCGTTACGAATCCGTTAATAAACTTCGCGACAGCTAGTCCCATACCGAATCGTGCTGCGATGTTACTGCTTCCGCCACTGGAGCTCAGAATCCATTGCATAGGTATAGTCGGAGATTGAGGAGTGGCATAAATAAATCCCCGTTCTGTTCCGGCTGTATCGCGGAAAAAGTGTTGAAGATGTTCCAGTTGTCTGAGGTAACTGCTCTCACTAAAATCGTTGGAGGGATTTAGAATGGATGAGGTAACTCTGTCAGTACCTGGCGCTCTGCCCATTCCAAGGTCGATGCGCCCCGGGAACAAAGTTTCCAGCATCCGGAAATTCTCCGCTACTTTGAGAGCACTGTGATTAGGAAGCATAATGCCACCGGATCCGATTCGAATATGAGAAGTTGCGTCTCCGAGTTTCACCATCAGAACTTCAGGAGTTGAGCCTGCAATAAATGCTGAATTATGATGTTCGGATACCCACAGGCGGCTGTATCCCAGCTTCTCAGCAAGTACAGCAGTTTGTATGGTTTCCCGGATCGCTTCTGTTACCGTAGATCCTTGTCTGACAACGGATTGATCGAGAATTCCTAATTTGATATCTGTCATTAGCTATAATGTCTTTTGGAAAACAACACAGCGAGACAGCTTTGTATTACGGAAAGAGTTAAAAACTGTACTATCGTTTAGTATAGTAATTCTGAATATGGTAAGATTTGTTACTCTAGTCGTTCCCAGTAAGTGCTTTTACCAAATAAGGAAACGCCCACATAGCTACGGATTTCAAGCTTGTTATTTTTCATTTTGATAGTACAACTGTAGGTTTTACCACTCTTGAAATCATAAAAGGTGCCGTTATCCCAGATTCCACCAACAAATACAAAATCATTAAGCAAAGGAGAATCAATCAGGTTGCGACTTCGAAGTTTCTCGTCGGGGTTCTTGGTATCTTTTCGGGATGTCTCCCGGTCGGATTCCAAAAAATCGGTTCCCCATATTACCTTCCCGAAATATGCAGATCCATTCTTATAGATTTCAATTTTGGCATCCTTATCCTCGTTGAGCCATTCACCGATAATTTCATCTCCCTGGTTATTTTGCGATATAGCTGAGAATGAAAAAAGGATAAAAATAATAAGGGGAATAAACTTTTGCATGACGGATTGTAAGTGAGTCAGGTATTTTGCGTGGCTTAAATATTTGAAAATTTATGTTTTTGCAAATCTCAATAATTGCATTGATTGACTTTAAATTATTCCTACTATATAACTTGTGATCTTTCAGAAGCCATTTCTAACGATGATAGAAAAAATTATTGGTGATAGAAATATAATTTTTTAAAGCTTCATGTTGTATTTTGTATTGCTTGCACTTAATTTTATTCAAAATCATGCTATTATATAATGTGCAATATACAACAGATGTTCTGATTATACTAAAACTGAATTATTTCAAGATAAGTTGAATAGCGCATCTTATCAGATTCTAATATCGCGACGATGAACTTGATACATAACCAGGACTGCCCGAGATCTATTAGCTGGTATTCTGCCTAAGGACTGCACTATGATTTTAGCGATGATAAGATAAGAATAAGCCGTGAGCATTATGGACCTGTAAAATAGGTGGCCTGATACGATTTTGATTCATTTTCAAATCTTAGGATATTTTTTGGCGACCTTTGTCCCTCATACGATTTTAAATGTTTTAGAATACTGATAATCATCAATCAATTGAAAATACACAGAGGACTGTCAGAAGCGGTAGTAAACAGCCTGAGAGATATATTTGTAAAGGAAAAACAAGCCGATCGGGTCGTAGAGCAGGTTTTAAAATCCAATAAAAGGTGGGGTGCAAGAGACCGGGCTTTTATTGCCGAAAACGTCTATGAGATAGTCCGTTGGTGGAGATTGGTGAAGTATGTTGCGGGCATTCCTCGTGCTACTGAAACAGAAGAATTCTGGATTCTTTTCGGCTGCTGGCAGATTATCAAGCCATACAGACTTCAGCTATCTTCCAATATTGACTTACCGGAATGGGAGGAGTTCTCCTCTATCAGCAAAGACGATGTTCTAAGTCTATACCACCAGGGAATGGCTGTAAGGAAAATAGCAGAGTCGATTCCGGACTGGCTGGATGAGATAGGTGAGAAAGAACTTGGTAAGGAATGGGAAAAAGAGCTGCATGCTTTGAATAACCAGGCACCTTTGGTTTTGCGTGTAAATACTTTAAAAAGCGACAAAGCGCAATTATGTGATATTCTGGGAGAGGAAAATGTAGAGATACTTCCCGGCGTTGAAGATGCTATCGTCTTGAAAAAAAGGCAAAACATCGGCAGTATGGAGGTATTTAAGAATGGTTTGTTGGAGGTACAGGATGCAGGTTCTCAGCTCATCGCACCCTATCTGGACGTGAAACCGGAAATGAGTGTGATCGATGCATGCGCCGGGGCAGGCGGTAAAACGCTCCATCTGGCGGCACTGATGAAAAATACCGGATCCATTCTTTCTATGGACATCGAATCCCATAAGTTGACAGAACTGAAAAGAAGGGCTTTCCGAAATGGCATTACGAATCTTGATACTATGATTATAGAGTCAGATGAGGTAATAAATAAACTGAGAGAAACAGCTGACAGACTCCTGCTGGACGTACCATGCTCGGGCCTTGGGGTGCTGAGAAGAAATCCTGATAGCAAATGGAAATTAAAGCCCACTTTTTTGGAATCGATCCGTCAGGTACAATGGCATATTCTCAGTACCTATTCTGGAATGGTGAAGCCGGGAGGGAAAATGGTATATGCGACATGTAGTATATTGCCATCGGAGTCGGAAGATCAGGTGAAATGCTTCATGAAAAAGTATGGATCTCATTGGAAGTTTGTTTCTGAGCACAGGACGAGTGTAGCCAAGGATGGATTCGACGGATTTTACATGGCACTTTTACAAAAGAAGTGAAACGGCAGAAACTGACCGTAAAATTAATCTTAACAGATAGTTTCAGCATGAATTTTAATCTTATAGCAAAACAGGCGTCGGTTTCGGAAAAGCAGGCGCGTAATACGATACAACTTTTTGAAGAGGGTGCTACGTTACCTTTTATTGCCAGATATAGAAAGGAAGCGACAGGTGGTCTGGATGAAGTGTTGATAGGTGCTGTTAAGGAGGCGTGGCAGCGGCAGCAAGAGGTAGAGAAGCGTAGAGAAGCCATTTTGAAGGCTATTGGTGAACAGGGTAAGTTGACTCCAGAGCTTAAAAGCAAGATTGAATCTCTGTTTTCGATGGTGGAATTGGAAGATATTTATTTGCCATACAAACAGAAAAGAAAGACTCGGGCATCCATCGCGATTGAGAAAGGTTTGGAACCGCTAGCAAGAGTCATTTTTACAGGAAAAGAAGCTGATCCGGAAAAGGGTGCGAAGGATTTTGTGAAGGGAGAAGTCGATTCCGTCGATGCCGCTCTGCAGGGAGCCAGAGATATTATTGCCGAATGGATTAACGAAAACCAGGATGCGCGTGTAAGAATGCGTAGCATGTTTCAAAAAAATGCAATTGTCACTTCTAAGGTTAAGAAAAAAAAGCAGGAAGAAGGTGTTAAATATCGTGATTACTTTGACTTCTCTGAGGCACTTGCGAAAATACCGTCACATAGATTGCTTGCGCTTCGAAGGGGTGAAGAAGAGGGAATTTTGAGCATTGATATTTCTCCCGATGAAGATCAGGCTTTGGAAAGTCTGGACAGGTTGTTTGTCCGTGGAACGGACCCCTGCAAAGATCAATTAGAACTGGCCATTGAAGATGCTTATAAAAGACTGCTTAAGCCTTCCATTGAAAACGAGTTTGCGAACATTTCGAAGGAAAAAGCCGATGTAGCTGCCATTATGATCTTCAGTGAGAATCTGAGACAACTATTGTTAGCTTCGCCATTGGGGCAGAAAAATGTCATTGCGATTGACCCGGGTTATCGTACGGGCTGTAAAGTAGTCGTACTGGATAACCAGGGAAATTTGCTGACAGACAAGGTAATCTATCCTTTTGATCGCGCTCAGGATGCTGCAGATCATATTGCTTCCATGATTGAAAGATATAAGATAGAAGCAATTGCCGTTGGTAACGGAACAGCAGGGCGTGAGACCGAAGAATTTATAAAAAAATTACTAAACACATTAAAACTGACTGATCAGATAGGATTATTTATGGTCAGTGAACAAGGTGCATCTATATACTCTGCTTCAGAAGTGGCGCGGGAAGAGTTTCCCGATAAGGATGTGACCGTCCGCGGATCAGTTTCTATTGGCAGAAGGCTGATGGATCCATTGGCTGAGTTGGTGAAAATTGACCCCAAATCAATAGGAGTGGGACAGTATCAACATGATGTGGATCCGAATTTACTGCGGAATGCTTTGGATACAGTCGTAGAAAGTTGCGTAAATTCTGTAGGAGTAAATCTTAATACTGCCAGTAAGCATTTACTGCGGTATGTTTCCGGGCTGGGACCGGCTTTGGCGCAAAATATTGTTGATTTCAGATCGAAAAACGGAAATTTCAAATCAAGACAACAATTATTAAAAGTGCCGCGCCTGGGAGCAAAAGCATTTGAGCAGGCTGCTGGATTTTTACGAATTGAAAATGGGACTAATCCATTGGATAACAGCGCTGTTCATCCTGAAAGTTATGCATTAGTTGAGCAAATGGCTAAGGATGTAAATGCCGGTGTAAAGGATTTATTACAAAAGGCTGAATTAAGAAAGCAATTAGCGCCTTCGAAGTATGTGACAGAATCAGTTGGCCTGCCTACATTGCAGGACATTTTGAAGGAACTGGAAAAGCCTTCTCGAGATCCCAGAGCGGAATTTAAGAAATTTGAATTCGATAGTGCGGTTCGCAAACCGGAGGATTTGAAGGTTGGTATGATTTTGCAGGGTATTGTCACAAACATCACTGCTTTCGGTGCTTTTGTGGACATCGGTGTGAAGCAGGACGGACTGGTGCATCTTTCGCAATTGGCTGATAAGTATGTAAAAGATCCTAATGAAGTGGTACGCTTACAACAGGTGGTTCAGGTGAAAGTAACTGAGGTGGATCTGAGCAGGAAACGGATCGGATTAAGTATGAAGGGAGGGGCATAAACTACCGTAACATTTTAGATTCAAAATACTGTGGAAGAACTATATTTCAAGCAGGAATTGTCCGTATCTCTTGAAGATGCCTGGGCCTTTTTCTCTAATCCTGCTAATCTGAAGGAGATTACGCCGGCTCATATGGATTTTAGGGTAACTTCCAGCTATCATGGAAATCATATTTATGCCGGTCAGATTATAAGATATACAGTAAAACCAATTCTGGGAATACCTCTTAGCTGGTGTACGGAGATAACACACGTTGAACCGCTCAAATACTTCATTGATGAACAACGATTCGGGCCTTACGCTTTCTGGCATCATCAACACCATTTTAAAGAAACCGATGCTGGCGTTTTAATGGAAGACATTCTTACCTACAAGGTTCCATTAGGGCCAATTGGTGATATAATGAATGCCTTGATGGTCAGACGCGAGGTAAATGAAATTTTTTCATATCGAAAACGTATTCTTTCCGAAAGATTCGGGTGAGAAATATAGAATAAAAGGTCTGGTAGGTAATTTTCGCTTACCAGACCTTTTGCTTTAACGGGTTGCATGACCTGTTTTTTCAGTCATGGATTTAATCTTTTTAGCAACTGCCATCCAGTTCTCCTCAGCCCTGACCACTTCCTCGTCAGTTTCAAGATTATCCTGTGTGATAGTAAGTGTGGATTCGTCTTCGTAGTGTGATATATGATAAGTCACATGCGAATAGTTATCTTCGTAATCATCAGTACCCGACATCGAGCTCCAGTAACTGTAACTAAGTACACGTTCTGGCTTGACTTCAAGCACCGTTCCCTTATCTATATAAGACTTTCCCTGCCATTCACCGGTAAAGGTGATAGGGCTTCCAACATGCCAGTCTGACTCTGCTTTGGTACCATGCAAGTACTGACTAATTAGTGATGGTTCTACGAGTGTTTCCCAAATTTCTGACGGGGTTGCATGAATGGCTGTGGACGTGGTCGCAACAAGTTTTCTGTTCATATTCATTCCGATGATGGTGACGTAGTAAATCTAGAAAAATCGTGCCATAGCGGCCTGCATACAGTGACAACAATATGTAAGTATATCGCCATTCTTAGATGTACTGAATATACCCCTGTATCGGTACCGTGCTCAATCTTATTGTCAGCTGTATTTATTAGATTAATTCAATTATTACGATTGGTAAAATCTCTTATGCATAGTGGTGAAAAATGCATTCTTATCGAATACTACTTTGTTTGACTGCGATATAGTGTGGAATTTAATACGGTATGGAAATAGCTGAATTCAAAAATGCGGATGAATAATAGCGGAAGACAAAAGTTTAGCAAATTACTGGAATTTTGATTGTAGCGATAAGTAAGTCACTCGGAAGGAATGTGTATTGGCTATAGGATATTCGGTATGAGTAAATTAAGCAAGGACCTTATAGTCAATTAAAGAATATAACAATGAAAAAGGCAAAATAGGTGTTGCTCATATTTTTAATTGATTGATATTCAGTATAAACATATAAGAATTTACTATACTTTTTAGAATATTAAAAGTATAGTAAATTCTAGTCATATAAAAAGTTTAATACTTTTTATATGAATTATTGGTTTGATAAGGTTTTATACTTTTAGTTTTTATTGACAATACTTCTTATATCAAAATGTATTGTTAGTATGATACAGTAAACCTTTTTCTGATAAACTGCGGTTTCTCGACTTCATCTGCTATAGCTACGGCGAGGTCTTCCACGGAGATGATACTTTTCCCTTTTTCATCCACTACAGGATTATCCAGTCCGGTTCGATACTCACCCTTCCTCACACCTGATGTTCCAGGATGCATTTCAATTGCCGGACTTAAAAAAGTCCAATCCAGTTCTTTTTCCTCCTTCAATATATTCAGATAGTCTCTGGCCGAAGTAGCTCCCGCTTTATAAGCCTCGGGAAAGTGAGGTGTATCTACAAGTTGCACGCCCGGAGCCACTTCCAGGCTGCCTGCTCCTCCTACTACCAAAAGCCGCTTCACACCCGATGATTTGACTGCTGCCTGAATTGTTTGAGAGCCTTTCAGGAATGCGTTGTAAAGATCCGGATTGGTCCATCCTGCATTGTATGTGCTCACTACTGCATCGTGACCTTTCAGAAGTTCACCTAAGGCATTCTCATCAGCCACATCTGCTTCAACAGCAGTAACAAGGCTTGTTGTATTGATTTTAGAAACATTTCTGGCTATGGCTGTTACCAGATGTCCGCGACTGGTTAATTCAGATAATACATGAGCTCCGACAAATCCGGTTGCTCCGATAATGGCAATTTTCATTTTATTGTAGTTTATATGACTTGAACGATTAATTGAATTTTTCACAGAACTCGGAGAGTGTCATTTGCGCCAAACTGTGGGTCAGCGCTTTTTCAGCGTCTTCATATAGGGAATCAAGATGTTGATCGATCTGTCTGCCTACGGGACATTCGGGGTTGGGCTTGTTGGAAGCCTTACCAAGAAAACCAGCTTCTCTCACAGATGCGTACACATCTGCCATCCGAATGGTAGATGCATCCAGCGCCAGCTGCGAACCACCAGCCTTACCTTCCTTACTTATTACAAACCCTTTTTCACGAAGATTGACAAGCTCTTTTCGAACGAGAACAGGATTAATATTAATGCTGCCAGCCAAAAAATCAGACGATATCCACTCGCCTTCGAACTTAGCCAGGAGAGTCAGGATATGCACTGAGATCGCAAACTTTCCAGTATTCATACTGTAATTATTTTTGTTACAGTATGAATACAATTTAGATAAAAATTAAGTTCTCATATAAGTACCTTTTTTGTGGAAAATGATTCTGAAAGGCTCCTGGTTCATAACTGAAATATGTGTTGCTTCAATTGCATAAGAGACGGAATGTTGCAAAACAATGGATGTAGGAAGAATCGGCTTTCTCCGGCAGTTGACCAGATAATGTCATTAATTCATCCTAAAGGCTAAGGTTAGCCAAAAATTTCTCCTGAAATCAGGGAAGTAATATTTGGCAATTCGGCTATATCTGAAGGGAGACAGTAGTGAAATGGTGAGCAACTATATCAATGGTTTTCCAATAAAGATGTCACTACCAGGTTTTGCTATACTGTATATAATTGATAAACAACTTTATATCTATATATATAATATTGAGCTAATTATACATTATATACTTTTAATATTTATAATACTTTCTATTATTATAGATTTGATTAAATGTATAAATAAATTTACTAATAATACTTTTAATACATAAAAAAAATATTAAAAGTATGTAGTTTTCTGTATTTTTAAACCTATCATATAGTATTGAAAGTCTAATACTATATAATAGGTTTAAATTTTTGGTTAGCCTATTCTTACTTTAATTTCAACATATGATCCACGGATATGAAGTTGTGCGAATCAGTAAAGCAGAGCAGCGTGGAGAAGAACGCAGCATGAATAAGTTGACTTGGGATGGCTCCCCAATCTTCTTGCATGGAAGTACCGAAGATTAGCAATATCATGACTATACTGCCGGTGATTAGAGCTTGTTTTGTAAATAGGCCGATCAGCAGCAATACACCTATCAAAAATTCAGCAATTGGAAGGGCATAACTGAAAGGAGTTACCAACGCGGAGGGTAGAAGCGTGTTCTCAAATTTGGTCAGCATCCAAGTGCTGAATCCTTCCAGTTTAGGTAGTCTGACAAGGCCATGTCCGAACATACTCATAGCTATTGCGCTACGGGCCATGAAAAATCCCCAATGGGTCGATGAGTTTGACATAACACAGGTTTTTTGGATTTGTTTATCACTATTTAATGATGGTAACTCCACCTTTGAATGTTTTGGCAGTATATTCGATTAGATAATAATAGTGTCCTGCACTCAAGTCTGTAGGGCACCAGTTATTACCTAACTGATTTGTGAAATAAACTTGTTTTCCCCAACGGTTGAATACAATGATCTGCTTAAACTGATTTTCACAATTCCCCGCCGGTAGGTTATTAAGAACAAGGCAATCGTTCTTACCATCATTATTTGGCGTAATCACATTAGGAATTTCCGGCATGTCAAAGCTGTCATCTGTGTTAATAGTGAGTTCCACCGTAGTGGTGTCCGATGCAGATGCGCAGTTTTTATCCTGTGTTATAAAATCGATTATAAACACTCTGCTATTTTCTCCCTGCATCACTTCGCAACCAGGCGACCAGCTGTATGGGCTTATCAGTGATCCTGTGCCCGACATGTGGTCGAAAGTCATGCCCATTTTATTCATATCGAACCCCCTTCCTGTTGCGGTTAGTGTGATTGTATTGGTGTCAGGATCCATCGCTGTCACATTAAATTGAATTAAAGCGGATTTTCCAACATAGTGAGACATGATCTGTGCCGGAAGGTCTGTCGAAACTGCTGGAGGGTTATTGGGAGACTCCTGCACTACGAAATAAATGGGTTTGGATACTGTAAATGGATTGCCTTCACAGCGCATGTCTTCGAGCATAAAGTGAACGGTAAGTGTGTCACCTTCCCGCGCATGGCAGGGTGGAGCCCACGAAAAATTCTGCTGCACTGCTTCTTTTCCCGATATTATTGGAAAGCTCATACCCATATTGGTAAGATTAAAATCCTGACCACGTGCATGTAGCTTCAGATCATCTTTGTCCGTGTCCTTGCCGAACACAGTAAAATGGACGGGTTGCCCAACGATGACATTCACATAATCCGCGGGCAGTGAAGTCGTAATGGCAGGCGGATTGTTAATGCTGTTTTCCCGGCGGATGTAAATCGTCAATGTATCCATAAGAGGGGTAGGACAGCTTGCATCTTCAGCGACAAGTTCCAGGCGTATCGGGCGGTTGTCATAGGTTACAAAGCAATCGTCCAGACAAACCTCAAAACGCATGGTATCTTTGGATGTCGTGGTTGTAAACTCAGCAGGAAGTAGGCTGAAATAATCTTTGTTATTATTTAATGCTCGTCCCCGTACTCTGATTTTATCATGAATGGAAGGATCAACAACCATTACTTCCAGGCAATTCGGATCATTTTTCTTCAAAGTGATCACTTCGTTTCCCAAGTAAAACTGGCTTTTCCCGGCTGGTCGGTAGAGGAGGGAAGGAGCTTCCATTTTGGGGCAGTCTACTACTTTGAGTTGGAAATCTCTGGTGAGCGAACCAATTTTCACCTTATTTCTGTACTCATCCACCTGAACGGCAAATACATATAGCCCGGTTGCGCCGGGAGTCACGGACAACATTCCGGTTTGACTGTTCACGGAGAGCGGCTGTGGACCGGGAATTACGTTGGATATGGAGATACCATCTACAAATGTGAGTCTGGGAAAGTTGGATGATCCGCGACCCGGAGCGCTGGGCTGGTCTTTGGTTGAAAATCCCTGCATAGGAGTAATGAGCGTATATACCAGGCTGTCTCCATCGGCATCTGTACCACCAAAATCGAATTTAAACGGAGTATTTACGCAGGCATAGTCCTCTTGAACAATGGGAAATACCGGAGAAGAATTAGAAAATAAAGAATTATTCTGTGAAAGGGGCGGGAACTCCAGGTAAAACAAACTACCGGCATCCCCGGGATCTCTGATATTGGTAATCGTTCCGTTTCGACAGCATCTGTCCCATGTCATGTAATAACCCTGAGGGTCCGAAAAGCTTTCAGGATTAATCATTACGTCGGAGGCATAGGTGATCATGAAAGTTTGCAAATCCGATATTACACAGGAAGGATTGGTGTAACTGACCAATTTTCGTTCTATTTTTGGAGTTTGAAGATAGGCAACGGCTGCATTGTCACGTTTACGGAAGATGTAAATGACTGCGGTCGGATCTTCAGCATCCGGATTTCCGTTTTTGGCATCAAAGTACATCGTAAGTCCTATGCGATAATTGTACACCGAATTTTTGTTTTCGGTAATAAACAATTGACCGCCAACAATATGAGTTGCCAGGATGTTTGAAGAGGGTAGGAGGATCAGAAATAATAGAATCAACTGATTTTTCATGGCCAGTAAGAAGGAGTAAAGATTTTCCGGATAGCTTTCGGGTTAGGTTATATTAATAAAAAGAATGTCGAAGAATAATAAGTATCAGCACGTTGAAATTACTGATTTCGCAGCAGAAGGCAAATGTATATTTAAATCAGAAGACGGAGTCATATTTGTTGAAGGTAATGTAGCTCCCGGAGATATCGTGGATCTCGAAGTGGTAAGGACTAAAAAAAAGCTGAAAGAAGCGATTGTTACAAAAATCCACTCCAAGTCCTCTCTTCGTACGGATCCATATTGCCTGCATCATCTTGTATGTGGGGGGTGTAAGTGGCAACATATTGCATATGAACATCAGCTTCGTTTCAAGCGTCAGCAGGTGGTAGATCATTTCGAGAGAATCGGCCATATCAAAAATGTGACAATTAATGAGATCAAGGCGGCACCATCTACAGAGTATTATCGTAATAAATTAGAATTTACTTTTTCCAACTGGCGCTGGCTGACGAAGGATGAAATGAATTCAGGTGAACAGTTCACCAAAAATGCGTTGGGTTTTCACGTTCCTAAAAGGTTCGATAAAATATTTACAGTAAACCATTGCCATCTGCAACCTGACCCTTCCAATACCATAAGAAACTCCCTGCACCATTTTGGAGAGCTTCATGGCATCTCTTATTATGACGTACGTTTCAATGTAGGCACGCTTCGCAATGTGATTATCCGTACAGCCAATTCTGGCGACATCATGGTGATCGTTCAATTTGGTGCTCAGGATGACGAAGCGATAGCGAAAGTAATGGAATACATGCATAAAACGCATCCTGAAATCACCTCGCTCAACTATATTGTAAACCTGAAAGGGAACGATTCCTACCAGGATCAGGAAGTAATTCATTATGCCGGAGACAAGACAATCCGTGAAACAATGGAAGATCTGACTTTTTTAGTAGGGCCGAAGTCTTTTTATCAAACGAACTCCGCACAGGCTTATACCCTGTTTGATATTACAAGAGAGTATGCAGGGCTTACTGGTAATGAGTCGGTGTATGACTTATATACAGGTACAGGAACGATTGCGAATTTTGTAGCAAGAAGGGCTAAAAAAGTGGTAGGCGTAGAATACGTAGAAGCTGCTGTTGCGGATGCGCGTATCAACTCACAGATCAATGGTATCACTAACACCTCTTTTTATGCAGGTGATATGCGGCACATCATGAATGATGACTTTCTGAAAAAACATGGCAGACCTGATGTAATCATCACAGATCCTCCGCGGGCAGGTATGGATCAGCCAGTCGTAGAAACTATACTTAAAGCAGCTCCGGATCGAATTGTATATGTAAGCTGTAATACTGCAACCCAAGCGCGTGACCTGGCTTTAATGTCCAATGATTATGCAGTGGTGAAGGTGCAACCGGTGGATATGTTTCCAAACACGCATCACGTAGAGAATATAGCGCTTCTGGAGAAGAGGACTAATTGATAGCATAGGAAGAAGGGCAGGGGATTGCGTTATCGTTACCCATGCCCTTACCCCTCTGCCCCATCCCCATCACCATCAGAACGGTGGCTCATCATTAGGCCCTTTATAGTCGAAATTACTAAGGTCGTTGGCGCGGCTACGCAACGTCCCGCTTGCTGCAGGGGAAGATGCACTTTCAAAAGAAGCTATAGGATTACTTGTCACGATCGGGCGATCCACGGCATAGGGTGCTGGTGCAAACTGCGCATCCAGATCTGCAAATTTGGTGTATTTTCCTATGAATCTTAACTGAATAGTATCAAGGGAACCAGCCCTGTTTTTTGCAAGAATGACTTCACCTACACCCGCCACTGAATTTCCGGCCTCATCTTCGGTAATACCATAATATTCTGGTCTGTATAGAAATATAACCATATCAGCATCCTGCTCAATAGATCCCGATTCCCTTAAATCTGATAGTTGGGGTCGTTTTTCTCCGCCACGTGTTTCCACTGCACGGCTCAGCTGAGAAAGAGCAATAACAGGTACGTCCAATTCTTTGGCCAAATTTTTCAATGAGCGTGAAATCATCGCAATTTCCTGCTCACGGTTGCCCGCGCTTTTTCCACCTGTATCTCCGGTCATCAGCTGCAGGTAGTCGATCACGATCATTTGTATGTCGTGCTGTGCTTTTAATCTTCTGCATTTGGCACGCAACTCCAAAATACTCAGAGCAGGGGTATCGTCGATATAAATCGGTGCATTGGTTAGCTTATGAATACGATGATGCAGTTGCTCCCATTCGTGAGGTGCAAGGCTCCCTTTTCTAATTTTTTCACTATCAATTTCGGCTTCAGCAGATATAAGTCTGTTTACCAGCTGAACGGATGACATTTCCAGAGAGAAAATGGCCACCGGAATATTAAAGTCAACCGCTGCGTTACGTAAAGATGAAACAACAAATGCCGTTTTCCCCATACCCGGGCGAGCTGCCAGAATCATTAATTCTGTTTTTTGCCAGCCGGATGTGAGTCGGTCCAGTGCGCTGAAACCAGAAGGAACTCCGGTAAGGCCGTCTGTATTATTTTTCTTCTGATCCAATTCTTCCAAAGCCTGACGCATCAGTGCACCCATATCGGAATAGTTCTTTTTGATATTGGACTCAGATATCTGAAAGAGAGATTGTTCAGTCTTGTCAAGTAGGCGAAAAACGTCAGTGGTATCTTCAAAAGCATCTCTTAATATCTCAGAAGATATTTTAATGAGCTCTCTTTTGATGGCAGCCTGAGAAATAATCCGCGCATGAAATTCTATGTTGGCAGCAGAATTGACTTTTGACGTCAATTCCATAATATACGCTGCGCCTCCTATCATTTCCAGCTCTCCGGTACTACGAAGCTTACTGGTTACAGTAAGCATATCGATAGGTTCAGAATCAGCAAAAAGTGTAATAATAGCACTGTAGATCCGCTGATGTGATTCTTTATAGAAACTGTCGGGTTTGAGAATGTCGGCTACATCTGTAAGTGCATCTTTTTCTATCATCAATGCTCCCAGAATAGCCTCTTCCACATCTATAGCCTGGGGAGGGAGTTTTCCGAAATTCTGGTCATTACTACCCAATCTGGCAGGACCAGGTTTGCGTGATGAACCAGCTTGGCGGGAAGCGTTTTTAGAATAGTTGTTTGCTGAATTATTGTTTTCCATGTTATCACAAAATTACGCATAACGATGCACCGAGAAAAGGAGAACCCGACAAGTATTTTTTTGAGTCAGATATATAAAATGGAAGGTCTGATAATGAATCAGTTGTCAATATAATTTCTCAATGCCCATATTTGCTTCTCGTTCGTGAGTCCATGTGAAGAACTCAATTGTGGCAAATCTTGGTTATTATTACTAAATTTTAGACATTTAATAAATCACTAAACCAAATACTCATTTGCTGGAAAAAATCATCACTCTCGAGGACATTTCAATGGTCGATTTTCTTGGAATACATAATTCTAATATCAAGGAAGTTGCAACCGCTTTTCCGGGAAGTAAAATAATTTCAAGAGGTAACGAAATCAGGATACAGGGTACCGCTCCGGAGATCATGCGTATCACCGATGTTATGGACTCGTTGATCGCACATTACCAGAAATATGGAAAGATAACTACTGAAAATGTCAAGATTTATCTGAACGGAGTTACGCTTCCTACGAATGCTAAAAATGCTGAGGATGAAGATGACGTTATCATCTATGGTAACAAAGGGCTTGTCATCAAAGCAAAGACGGCTAATCAAAGACTATTAGTGGAACGTGCTTCCAAATTTGATCTGGTTTTTGCAGTGGGTCCTGCCGGAACCGGGAAGACTTACACGGCAGTGGCGATTGCGGTGAAGGCTTTGAAAAACAAGGAAGTAAGGAAAATTATCATTACACGGCCAGCTGTTGAAGCAGGAGAAAATCTTGGTTTTTTGCCTGGAGATCTGAAGGAGAAAATTGATCCATATCTGCGGCCGATCTATGATGCGCTGGATGATATGATCGCTCCTGAAAAACTGAAATTGTATCTGGAATCACGTGTGATAGAGATTGCACCTCTGGCCTATATGCGGGGAAGGACATTGAATAACGCATTTATTTTGCTGGATGAGGCACAAAACACGACGCCAATGCAAATGAAAATGTTCCTGACCAGAATGGGGCCAAGTTCGAAGGCAATCATTACAGGTGACAAATCTCAGATAGATTTGCCTAAAAATTTAAAATCAGGGTTGATCGATTCTATTCAGATTTTGAAAGGAATTAAAGGAATCAGTTTTGTTGAGCTGGATGGTTCCGATGTGGTTCGTCACCGCCTTGTTCGCGATATATTGGCAGCCTATGAAAAATCGGAGTCGTAGTAGATTACTGACAATTCTGTTGTCAGCGCTCTGTGCCGCTCCTTTGGTAGCGCAGCAATCAGAACCATTTCTGAAACGCTGCGCTATTGATTATATTGATTCAGTCCGTATTCGTAACAATCCGTCTCTGCTTCATGTCAGAGAAAAAACGGAAGAAGCAATTCAGAATCATTTATACCAAAAAACTACTAATTTTCGGGTTGCGGCTGATGTACTCGTGACAATACCCGTGGTGGTACACATCGTACATAACCGTCGTGATGGTCAGATTGGCGGTGTCAATAACAGTAACATTTCAGACGAACAGATTGAAAGTCAGATTGAAACGCTGAATGAAGACTACAGCAATTCTTCTGGTTATCAGGGATTTTATACAGGAACACATGCTGTGGACACAGGAATACGGTTCAGGCTTGCAGGTGTCGTCAGAACGTATGATGCGAGACAGTCCTTCAATGTTCTGACGTCAGATAAAGAGCTTGCCAAAGCCTCGCCACCCTGGGCTACCAACAAATACCTGAATATCTGGGTATGTGAGCTTTCCACGGAATATTTGGGCATTGCGCAAAGTCCTACGGTTACTGAAATCAATCCGCAAACGAATGGACTTACCACAAGTGAAGATGAGGCGTTTGATCCTTTAACGGATGGTGTCATTATTGGCTGGCGTTACTTTGGACGAAACCAGCCAGCCAACACCAGTAGCTTTTATCATCTGGGCAGGACTACCACACACGAGATAGGACACTGGCTGGGATTGCTGCATATCTGGGGACGATCCATATGTGGTACTGACTTTTGCGAAGATACACCGAGAGCGGAAACTTCATATTTACCTGCAACTCCTGTTTGTGGTGAGGTATATTCCAATTGTGAAGGCAGCCCTTCACGCAACATGATTGAGAATTATATGGATTATTCTCCTGATCGTTGTATGAGTATTTTTACAAATGATCAGAAAAAGAGAATGCATGCCGTATTGGCTGTGAGCCCGAGACGAGCCCAGTTGGTTGCTTATGCCACCAGTACGGAAAATCAACTCTCGGTTGAGGTGTATCCCAATCCTGTAGGAGACTATCTTCATGCAAATGTTTATACGCCCGACTATGCTGATTTTCACCTCAGTATATTCAACGACAAGGGAATCCAAATAATAGGTGAAACATACAATCAGACTTATATCAACATGAAAAACTTACCCACCGGTGTTTACATCCTTCGTGTAACCAGTGGTAATCAAACTGTAAGTAAACGTTTATTAGTCAGATGAAAACATGCTTTCACGTATACCTTTTGTCAGTATTGTCCTGAGTTTCATGACAGGTATTCTTGGTGGAGAATACTTACTTCCCGGATCGTTAGCGCCGCTGATCATATTGACATTAGCGACAATTGTTTTACTGCTTGTGCTCACTATCAACGTAGCCTGGAAGAAGCAACCGAGCGGAATCTCCCATGTTATTTTTTTCATGATTTCAGGCGCACTTGCTGTTTGTTTTCAAAACAATGGTTTACATCAGAATGAGCAAATTTTCGTAAATCAAAAATGTGAAGCATATACAGCCATCATCGGTTCATTACCTGAGAAACGTACAAAGAATCTGCGTTATGAGGTACGCATTGATCGGTTTAAATCAGCCGGTCGCTGGCAAAATTGTGATATCAGAGCGCTGGTAAGTATACCACTGGATGCAGATCTGGTTCCGCAGCCCGGCAACCGTATTTTGATCGCCGGGTCGCCTGATCATCCTTCTCCGCCACTCAATCCCGATGAATTTGACTATCCCCGCTATTTAAGGAATAAAGGAATATTATGGGTGGACTATTTAAGGGCTGACACATACCAGATTACAGAGACCAATAATGCGCTGTCAAAATTGAGCAGCTGGAGCTTTTCCATGTCCGGCTGGGCTGATCAGGTTTTCAGAAGGCAAATTAAAGATGATGATTCTTATGGTTTGGTAAAAGCTATGCTGCTGGGAAGAAGAGATGATCTGCGGTCGGAGCAAGTCGACAACTATACTATTTCCGGTACGGTACATATTTTATCGGTGTCGGGCATGCATGTCGCCATTATTTTCCTGGTTCTGAGCAAGTTGTTTGGCTGGGTTAAAAAGTTACGCGGGGGGCGTGTGGTTTATTTGATGTTCATCGTATCTAGCATTGGCTTCTATGCCCTTGTTACAGGTTTACCTCCGTCCGTTCAGCGTGCTACGTTGATGTGTATTATTTTTGTCGTAGCCGAAACATTCAGTCGAAAGCAGCAGTCCGTCAATACATTGTCAATTTCCGCTCTGTTCATTCTGGCTGTGGATCCGCATGCCATATTCGATATCGGTTTTCAGCTATCATTTCTGGCTATGACGGGCATTTTTCTTTTCTATAAACCCATGGCTGACATCTGGCAACCATCGAATCGTATAAGTGGTTTTATTTGGGAAATTACAATACTATCATTTGCTGCACAATTAGCCACTTTTCCCTTGAGTCTTTATTATTTTCATCAGTTCCCGACTTACTTCTGGCTGGTTAATCCTTTTGTCATCTTCTTTACCAATATCCTTTTGCCTGCATCCATGGTGTTATTGCTGGTAAGTATGTTTGCTATTCCCTGGCTGCAATATTTACCTGATCAGATCGTCCATTTTTCAGCTTATCTGACCAACATCTCAGTAGCTGTACCTAAGCAACTTCCCGGCTACGTACTTAAAAGTCTGTATCTGGATCAAATTGAGGTTGTGATGCTGTATGTGATCCTGTTTGTAATCTGGTACTCATGGGAAACAAGACGGTTGAAGATATTCAAATATAGCCTCGCTCTTACAGCCATTTTTGTGTCTTATTCTGTTTCAAAAAGTATTCAGCATTTTTATTCTCCGGCTGCAGTTATTCATTCGGTTCCGAAATACAGCGTATTAAGTTTCAGAAACGGAGATCAACTTTATATTTTAAGCGACAGCACCTTTGCAGACGACCAGGATGCATACAATTTTCGAATAGCCAATTACGCCATAAATCACGGTGTATTGAACAACGTATATCTTTCCCGGTCAGCAAATCACCCAAGTTACCGGATGTATAGCCATGGTGAGATTGTGATGTGGAAAGGTAAGTCTTTTTTAAGGGGTACATTTACGTCTAATCCCAATATCGATTACCAGGTCGTAACAAACGCTATACCTCGCGGGGATGTGTCTTCTGAGTCCCTCGTTATGCTGGGAGGAGAAATCCGTAACAGGAATGCAGACCGCTGGAGAAACTATCTATCAAACAACCATATTTCTTTTCACGATCTTTCAAAAGGAGCCTATTGTGTACCAGAATAAATACCGGTTATTTCATCTGTTATCTTTTTGTCCCAGGCTGCCTGTGCAGATGCATTTAAGCCATGACCGGTCTCCCCATCATATGCTTCCTGCTCACGATTCATTTCTCTGTAGGTTTCAAGAAATTGATATTGAATTTCGCTGTCGAAATCGTCTATTGTAAGTTCTGCTTTGATGAGATTTTTCTTAAATCTTTCAACCACAATGCGGGTTACGTCAAAATGTAACTGTTCGTGTCGGAGTGTACCGGCATTCCGGGAATCGGGACGGCCCCACGACATGCTTTTGACCATGAAAATTTTAAGACCTATCTCCACAACGAGATCATCACCTTTGGGATAAGACTTACCTTCGTATGCAAAACTGGTAAAAACAGCCGCCGCATATCTGCTTCCCGGCTTGCTGCTCTGCCCACGGAAATCCGCCCAGATAAGCGGTCGCGCTGGATCGTAGAATACAGTATCTCTGTCATTTTTGTTTCTGATTTCTTTGAAAACCAATACCAGATTTCTCGCAAGTGAAGGCGTTTTGCCTACATTGGTATTCATCCAGTTATTAAAATGAACAAGTGTCTGATTGAGAATCTGTTCCGCTATTTTTTCATAGTAAGGATCGTTTTCCGGACGTGTGTAATTCGCAGATGTCTGAAAACTGGTAAGCTCAACAGGCTGCATATTCCTATACCATCGGAAAGATACATTTAACGTGATTTCTCCTGTTACTTTATTGGGGCCAGCCTTTTTTTCAGTTAATCTGAAATCCTTAATCGTAATGTAGAGTGGCAGATAAGTCTCCTTGTTTTGAGGAGCAGTGAATGACCAGTGTGCAGCCAGTTCTTTGTCTGCAGCCGATGCAAAGGTCAGGGGCGATTCCTGACCTCCGCTTATCACTCTACCTATTCCTGATCCGGGTGATTTGCGTTTGTCTTCCACTTCCTGTACAAAAAATTTGTAGGATTTGAGCAGGGCAGGGGATTGTCGTGGTATTTTTAGTGTAACCCTGTTTGTCTGAGAAAAAACGAATCCATGAAACAGCACCAGCAGTACTGGTATGAGCAGCATTTTAATTCGTAATAGTAATGTATATTGAATCCAAATCATCCTTTTTCTAAGTTTGCAATCCAATTCAAGTTCATAACCGCAATGACATTACCTACAACGAATTTAAAGCCGGAATTTGATGATATTTTCATGGAGTTGGCAAAAAATCTTGCGCAACGTTCTCACTGTATCAAGGCACAGGTTGGAGCGGTACTTACAAAAGATACAAGAATAATATCGATAGGTTACAATGGCCCCCCTGCAGGCACACATAATTGCGACGAGGAATTTCCGGAAACAGGTTGCCCTCGTGATGCAAAAGGAAGCTGTTCACTTGCCTTACATGCTGAACAGAATGCTATTTTGTTCGCGGTAAAAAATGGTTCCAATATAGAAGGTTCCACACTGTTTGTCACCTTGGCACCTTGTATTGCTTGCGCCAGAGTAATTTATACAATGAAGATTAAGAAAGTAATTTTTCTGAATTCCTATGCGGCATACAAGGGTATAGCAGTAGAGGAAGGGGTAGAGTTTCTTAAACGCTTCGGGGTAGAAGTAGAGCAGTATAAGCCTTTATGAATTAAGAGTTAAGAATGAAGAATTGACGACTACAGTTAATTCTTCATTCTTAATTTATAACCCTTAGTTTTCTCAGTGATGCACACCGCCTTCTCCATGTACGTGGCCATGGCTGATTTCTTCTGCTGTGGCAGGGCGGATAGATAAAATCTGTCCTTCAAAGTGCATTTCCTTTCCCGCCAGTGGGTGATTGAAGTTCATAACTACCACATCTTCCTTCACTTCCACTACCTGACCATGCATACGCTCACCATCTTCATTGGTCATTGGAATCAGATTACCTACTTGTAGAAGTTCATCCTGGTTGACGTCTTCCATCTCAAATACTTGTTTTGGCAGCTCCACGACAGCTTCCTCATCATATTCGCCGTAACCCTCTTCTGGCTCAACCGTGAAATCGAATGTATCGCCGGCAACAAGTCCGTCAATCTGGTTTTCGAATCCTTCGGGAAGGCCGCTGATACCTTGTATAAAATACATTGGATCCTCCTCCGTTACTACTTCTACTACATCCATTTCTCCATCTGTATCCGGAATACGTAGGCTATATGTTATGGCTATGACGTTATTTTTTTCGACTTTCATTTGCTTGTATGATTAAAATATCGATAGTTGTAAAATAATTGTTCCCGGTGGCTGGCAGTAGCCAGTGTAGCAGCAAACGTACAGCTATTTTATTAAAATTTTAGTTAAATGAACTTTTTAGCACACTTATTATTGTCGGGAAGCAGGGAAGGAATTGTCATGGGAAATTTTGTCGGAGACTTTGTAAAAGGACTTCTCACGCAAGAAAAAACCACTAATTGGAATCCGGAATATGTAACAGGACTACGGCTACATCGCTATATAGATTCCTTTACTGACACGCATCCGGTAGTTCGTGAAGCGCGAAAAAAAATAGCTGAAAAGCACGGCCGCCTATCCGGAATTATCGTTGATATGTACTTTGATTATTTTTTAGCCAAGTTTTTTACGGACTTTTGTAATGAAACACTATGGGAATATGCGCATCGGATGTATGGTTTGATTGAAGAAAATGAATATCTCATTCCGGAACAAATGATTCCTATGGCCAAGGCAATGATTCGTCAGGATTGGCTGAATAGCTACGCATCACTGGAAGGTATAGATTTGACATTCAGTCGTATGTCGAGGCGTGCAGGTTTTATGATCCCAATCCGGAATGCGGTGGATGAACTAAGGTTGAACGAATTATTTTACCAGGAAAAATTCGAACACTTTTTTCCTGAATTGAAACACGCATCCGAAAGTTTCATTGCTGAACAGAATCAATTTAATAACAAGAATAATTAGGATCCATGGCTCAAGCGCCTGATGTTGCTTTAAAAGAAATAAAAAGTAAGAAGTATAAGCCGCTCTATTTCCTTTATGGAGATGAGCCATTTTTTATTGATAGCATTGCCGAGGAACTGGAGAAGCGTATTGTAGCAGAATCAGAGAAGGGTTTCAATCAGTTTGTGTTATATGGAAAAGATACTGATGTAGCAGGTGTATTGAGTTACGCCAGAAGATTTCCATTTATGGCCGAACGACAGTTGGTTTTGGTAAAAGATGCAAATAAGCTGGGCGGAATTGAGCAGAAGGAACAGCAAGCCAGGCTGGAGGAGTATGCGTCGAACCCATTGACCAGCACAGTACTCGTGTTGTGTTTTCATAGTAATGCGGATGAGCGGAAATCGTATATCAAAGCATTCAACACGCATGGTTTGGTGGTTCAGTCTAAGAAGATGTATGATAATAAACTGCCCGAATGGGTGGCTTCGTTTTGTCAATCGGAAGGCGTGAAGATCAGTCCGAAGGCAATCCAGATGATTGTAGACAATATTGGTAATGATCTGAAACGATTGACAAACGAGATCAGGAAAATCATGGTCAACCTACAACCCGAACAGGGTATAGATGCAGAGGCTGTGGAGCGGTTTATTGGGATTAGTAAGGAGTATAACGTATTCGAATTTCAGAAGGCACTGGCCAATAGGGATGCATTAAAGGCAAACCGCATTGCGACTTATTTCTCAGCAAACTCCAGGGACAATCCGTTGGCTCCGATTCTAATCATCTTGTATAATTTTTATGCTAAAGTGCTGTTAACGCATGCAAGTAAAGACAAATCAGAAAAGGGTCTTGCAGCAGAGTTGGGGGTAAATCCCTTTTTTGTCAAAGATTATAACCATGCTGCACGAAATTATCCTATTGCCAAGGCTGCGAATGTAATTAAATATCTGCGTGAGGCGGACGCCAGGATGAAAGGTTTGGACGGAGTAGCAATTCCGGAATCAGAATTATTAAAAGAGCTTGTTTTTAAAATTATACATTAGCAGTAAATGTCCTATCCGTGGGAGTTGGCTCCCATACGGATAGGACATTGTATATTATACACCCACTGCTTCAATTTTGCGTTCACCGATCTGCTGGCGCCACATCGCGTAGTACAAGCCTTTTTCACCAAGTAGGAATGAATGGCTGCCAGTTTCAACAATTCGTCCTTTTTCAAGCACATATATACGATCTGCGTGCATAATCGTTGAAAGTCTGTGCGCGATCATCACAGTAATATGCTGGCGCTGATCGGTGATAGTACGTATCGTATTGGATATCTCTTCCTCTGTGAGTGAATCCAGTGCAGAAGTAGCTTCATCAAAAATCATCAGATTAGGATTTCTCAGCAGTGCACGTGCAATGGACAAACGTTGTCTTTCTCCGCCTGATAGTTTCAATCCACCTTCTCCAATTACTGTTTCTATGCCATTTTCCGCACGACCCAGTAGATTATAACAAGCTGCTTTATAAAGTACATCATTAATCAGTTCATCAGACGCTTCGGGATTTACAAACAGAAGATTCTCCTTGATGGTGCCAGAAAATAGTTGCGTATCCTGAGTAACGAAGCCTATCTTATGTCTCATTTCATCGAAGTCGATTAAGTTACCATCCAGGTTGTTATAGAATAAGGTCCCATTAATAGGATGATATAGGCCAACAAGCAATTTCACCAGCGTTGTTTTACCAGATCCGGACGGCCCGACAAAGGCAATGGTTTCTCCCTTTTTAACGGTAAATGAAATGTCTTCCAGCGCCGGTTTGGTTGCCGACTGATGTTGAAAATGAACGTGATCGAATTTCAGCTCATTGATTTCGTGAATGATCTGTGGGTTAACGGGCTTTCTTTCTACCGGACGTGCCAGGAGCGTCTGTAGATTACCCAAAGAGGCTTCTGCTTCCCTATACGAAAGAATTACATTACCTAGTTCTTGCAGAGGTCCGAAGATGAAAAAAGAATAGAACTGCATCATCATCATTTGTCCAACGGTAATCTGTTCATGAAAGACGTAGAACAGCAATGCAAACATGATGCACTGTTGAAGGAAGTTCACAAAAGTCCCCTGAATGAAACTGATAGACCTGATACTTTTAACCTTCTTGAGTTCCAGTTTAAGGATTTTAAATGTGGTTGTGTTCAGTCTTGAAATCTCCTGTGAAGTCAATCCTAAGCTTTTAATCAATTCAATATTACGAAGCGATTCGGTAGTTGAGCCGGCCAGCGCGGTTGTTTGTTTAACGATGTTCTTTTGTATACTTTTTATTTTCTTGCTTAGAATGCCGGTTAATACAGCGAGTACCACGGATCCTATCAGATAAATAACCGGTAACATGGGACTAAGTTTGAAAGCTACGATCACTACAAACACGATTCCTACCAACGTTGCGAAAAGGACGTTAACGAAGCTGGTGATGAATTTTTCGCAGTCAGCTCTTACTTTTTGTAGTACGGACAGGGTTTCTCCGCTTCTCTGGTCTTCAAAATCCTGAAAGGGCAGGCGCAAAGCATGTTTCAGTCCGTCCGTGTAAAGACTGGCACCGAATTTCTGAATCACGACGTTCACTACATAATCCTGAAATGCTTTGGCGATCCGGGAAACCATGGCCGTACCGATCAGCAATAGCAAACCAATAGATACACCTTTAAAATACGCATTATCCAGGCCGCTGTCCCGGAATTCCTTTGCCTTATTGGCAAAAGGATCTATCAGATAGTTACCTAAAATGTATGGGCTTAATAGAGAGAATATCTGATTCACTGCGGCCAGTAGAAGGGCCAGCAGAATAAGCAATTTATAATTGCCTAAATAGCGTAATAATAGTTTCATGATGTGGTGAGTTTGGGAGAGTAGATAAAGACTCGTCCTGAGGGTAAACTAAAAGAAGGGTAATAAAATTCTGTATCAAAAGAAAAAGGCACCCGTTGAGGTGCCTTTTGTAGCGGGGAGCAGAATCGAACTGCCGACCTTAGGGTTATGAATCCTACGCTCTAACCATCTGAGCTACCCCGCCGTAATCGTGGTGCAAAAGTATGTTAAATAATTTTAATGTACAATTGATTTTGCGAAATAAACGTTAAAAAAAATAATTGAAGAAAAACCGACGCCAACTATAATGCTTTATATAGTTGAATTATGCTATATTACAACTTTTAAATCCGTGTATAAGGCGTATGCTGGTTCTTGCTAACCCTATTTCTTTTTGAAAGTATGGAAAAGTTTAAATTTGTAACTGAGTATGAATTGAGATCATCTCCTAAAGTATTGTTTCCTTATATATCCACGCCTTCCGGGTTAGAACAATGGTATGCTGAGAAGGTGACTGTTTTACCTGATCACCGGTTTGATTTTCAATGGGATGGTGAAAGTCATATTGTCAGACAAACCGGGCTCCGTATCAATAAAGCGGTAAAATTTGAATTTGAGCATACCAGTGACGATGATCTTGATAATGATCATGTGGAACTTAAACTGGAAGTTAGTGAGTTGACCCAAACAACGTTTCTTCGAGTAGTAGATTATTCGAAAAATAAGGATGAGGCGGAACTTGCTTCACTTTGGGACGGCTTTTTAGACAATCTTAGAGAAATAGTAGGGAGTTGATGAAAAAGCTTGATAAGCTTATTTTTATGTCCTTTTGGGGACCTTTTATAATTACAATGTCTGTGGTGGTCTTCGTTTTTTTGATGAGGATCATGATCTTTTATATCGACGATTTCGTTTCGAAGGATCTGGGACTTATAGATTACGGACAGCTGTTTTTTTATTTTAGCCTGATCACTGTTCCGACCGCGTTGCCTTTGGCAATGCTGCTGTCTTCACTGATGGCTTTCGGTAACTTGGGCGAATTCTTTGAACTTACGGCTATCAAGAGTGCAGGGATATCCATTGTGCGTGCGATGGCGCCATTATTTATCATTGCAGTTGGAATCAGTATATTTTCATTTTTCTTTAATGACAGGGTTTCGCCCTGGGCGAATCTGAAAGGTTACAGTTTGCTGTATGACATAAAAACAGCGAAAGCAACACTTAAGATCAAGGATGGTATTTTTTACAATGATTTGCCCGGATACAGTATTAAGGTAGATAAAAAGGAGGACAATGGTAAGCTAGTTGGAATGGTAATATATAAACACTCCAACAGATCCTATGAGATCGGTAATACCGAAATTATTCTTGCGGACTCGGGGCGCATGTATTCTATTAACGAGAACCGATATTTGGTGATTGAGCTTTACAATGGTACACACTATACAGAAGTTGTGAATTCCGGGACGTCAGGGTCATATATTTCTTCGCCTTCCACATCTGTTATACACAACTTTCAGCGTGATGCCTTTAAACACTATAAGTTGACAGAGAGTCTGTCTTCTTTTGGAATGAAACGAACAGATGAGGGGCAGTTCAAGTATCACGAATTTATGAAAAACATCGGCGATTTAACAAAGACTGCAGATTCGCTCAGAAAAGCTTACGATCAAACCAAAAAAGACCTCGTTCCCAATAGTCAGCAATACTACACGTATAACTATAGAAGCAATACTGACAAAACACTTAAGCCTGGGAAGTGGATTGACTCTCTTCTGACAGTTCCGGTAAGTGATAGTTTAAAAAAGGATATTTTGACAACAGCCAAAAATGCTTCCGGAAGTATGTTAAGCTATGCTAACTCTCAGGCGGATTATTTGCAGACTCGGCTGAAAGACGCCAACAAATACGAACTGGAAAAGCATCACAAATATACACAGGCGTTATCCTGTCTGATTATGTTTTTGATCGGGGCGCCTCTGGGGGCTATTATCAAAAAAGGAGGGTTTGGTGTGCCGGTGCTTATCTCAATCATATTTTTTATTCTCCTGTATGTACTTACCAATCAGGGAGACAAATGGGTAAAAGAGGGTATATTGGCGGTTCCGGTCGGGGCATGGCTGGCAAATACCATCCTGTTGTTTACAGGACTTTACTTTGTCGACAGGGCCAGAAGCGATTCCCGGTTGTTTGAGAAGGATGTATATGTTATCTTTTTCAAAAGAATTAAAGATAAATGGATAAGTAGATTTAGAAAAATGAATCTTATACCATCATAGTCAAGATATATTTTCATTTCAAAGAAAAAATTAGTAATTTTGCAACCTTATTTGCAGCAGGGTGCTGTGAATTATATATTAAAAAATTTAATCTGTCGTTACAATCATGTATTTAACCGCGGAAAAGAAGAGAGAGATCTTCGAATCTAAGGGATTCAAGAAAGAAGGTGCTGACACCGGTTCTGCTGAATCACAAATCGCACTTTTCACGTACCGTATCAATTATTTGAACGAGCACTTGAAAACGCACAAAAAAGACAATGATACCAGACTAGGCTTGCTTAAGATGGTAGGAAAGCGTAGAAGATTGTTAGACTATCTTTTCAAAAACGACATTAACCGCTATCGTGCGATTATTGCCGAGTTGAACATACGTAAGTAATTATCGATCAGGGAACTTCTACAAAGATAGTTCCCTGATTTCTTTGCAGGAATTTCATCAAAAGTAACTTTCTGGACGGCGTTCAGCGGTTTTCAAATAACACATATTTTATGCTATTTAATATAGTTAACAAAACTATAACTCTGCCGGATGGTAGAGAAATCACAATTGAAACAGGGAAATTAGCGAAACAAGCGGATGGTTCTGTAGTAGTTCGTATGGGAAATACGATGTTACTTGCTACCGTTGTTGCTAATAAAGATATAAAGGAAGGACTGGATTTTTTACCGCTATCGGTTGATTATCAGGAAAAATTCGCTTCTGCAGGTAGAATCCCTGGTAGCTTCATGCGACGTGAAGGCAAGCTTTCGGATCATGAGGTATTGGTGAGCCGCCTGGTTGACCGTGTATTGCGCCCATTGTTCCCGGATGATTTCCATGCTGAAACACAGGTAAACATTGTTCTTATGTCGGCAGATACAGAAGCATTGCCTGATGCACTTGCTGCACTTGCCGCTTCTGCCGCACTCGCTGCTTCTGATATTCCTTTCGGAGGACCTGTTTCAGAGGTACGTGTTGCAAAAATTGATGGTGAGTTTGTAATCAATCCAGGTTCTGCGGCACTCGAAAGAGCGACACTTGAATTGATGGTAGGAGCAACCTACGATGATATTGCAATGGTTGAAGGAGAAATGGAAGAGGCTACCGAAGAAGAGGTAATCGAAGCATTGAGGCTGGCACATGAGGTGATTAAGCAGCAGTGCCTTGCCCTGAAAGAATTTGAAGCAGCAGTTGGTAAGACAGAAAAGAGAGCATACATAGGTGATGAGCAGGATGAAGAACTGGAAGCGAGAGTAAGAGCTTTTACTTATGACAAAGTTTATGCTGTTACACAACTTGGATCTCAGAATAAAAATGTTCGTAAAGACGGTTTCAAGGCTGTATGGACAGAATTCGTTGAAAGTATCGGTGAAGAGGAAGAAGTAAACGGAGCATTGGCGAAACGTTATTTCAATGATATCGTTTGGGAAGCATCGCGCCGTTTGGTATTGGACGAAAGAAAGCGTCTGGATGGTCGTAAGTTGGATGAAGTTCGCCCTATCGCTTCGGAAGTTGACTTTTTACCGAATGCACATGGATCGGCCCTTTTTACAAGAGGTGAAACTCAATCGTTGACTACTGTCACATTGGGAACCAAAAATGATGAGCAGATCATCGATACTCCATTAAAATACGGATATAGCAAATTCTTGCTACACTATAATTTTCCCGGATTTTCAACTGGAGAAGTGAAACCTAACCGCGGACCTGGTCGCAGAGAAGTAGGACACGGAAATCTGGCACTACGTGCTTTGAAAAAAGTGCTTCCTGCTGTGGAAGATAATCCATATACAATTCGTATCGTTTCTGATATTCTGGAATCTAACGGTTCGTCATCTATGGCGACAGTATGTGCTGGTTCACTTGCATTGATGGATTCAGGTTTGAAAATTAAAGCCCCTGTATCCGGTATTGCAATGGGATTGATCTCTGATGAAAAAACAGGTCAATATGCTGTTTTGTCTGATATTCTTGGAGATGAAGATCACCTTGGCGATATGGACTTCAAAGTAACCGGAACTGAAAAAGGTATCACTGCCTGTCAGATGGATATGAAAGTGAAAGGTCTTTCTTTTGAAGTTTTGACAGAAGCATTGCTTCAGGCAAAAGCCGGCAGATTGCATATTCTGGGTGAAATGAATAAAACAATCACAGAAAGTCGCGCAGAGCTGAAACCTCACACGCCTCGTGCCGTCATAATAAAGATTGACCGCGAGATGATTGGTGCGGTAATCGGGCCGGGTGGTAAAGTTGTTCAGGATATTCAGAAAGAATCGGGTGCTACTGTTTCTATTGAAGAAAAGGATGGTGCTGGTTTTGTAAGTATATTCTCTGCTGATAAGACTTCAATGGATAAAGCAGTTTCACGAATTAAAGGAATCATTCTTGTACCGGAAATCGGTGAGATCTATAGTGGAAAAGTGAAATCAATCATGCCATTCGGAGCTTTTGTAGAGTTCCTTCCTGGTAAAGATGGCCTTCTGCATATTTCTGAAATCAAATGGGAAAGACTCGAAACAATGGATGGTGTACTTGAAGTTGGCGAGGAAGTTCAGGTTAAACTTGTTGAAGTGGATAAGAAAACAGGAAAGTATCGTTTGTCAAGAAAAGCTTTACTTCCTAAACCAGAGAACAAAAACGCATAAAACGGTGTTTTTCTAAACGAGGGCATTGCATGATGCCGTTATTTATACATATTAATATAAGAATGTAGATGAGACAGCTAAAGATCAGTAAGCAAATTACCAACCGAGAAAGTCAGTCATTAGATAAGTATTTGCAAGAAATCGGTAAGGTTGATTTGTTAACGCCGGATGAGGAAGTGACGTTAGCTCAAAAAATACGAGATGGTGATCAGTTCGCACTGGAAAGACTGACAAAGGCGAACCTTCGTTTCGTTGTTTCGGTTGCGAAACAATATCAAAACCAGGGGCTTTCATTGGGTGACCTTATTAATGAAGGAAACCTGGGTCTGATCAAGGCAGCGCAGCGATTTGATGAAACCAGAGGTTTTAAATTTATTTCCTATGCGGTATGGTGGATTCGTCAGTCTATACTTCAGGCATTGGCTGAGCAGTCACGTATTGTTCGTCTTCCACTCAACCGTGTTGGATCTTTGAATAAAATCTCGAAGACTTTCTCCGAGCTTGAACAAAAATTTGAGCGTGAGCCTTCTCCTGAGGAGTTAGCAGAGGTGCTGGAGATATCTTCTTCTGAGGTTGTTGATACAATGAAAATTTCAGGTCGTCACGTATCTATGGATGCACCTTTTGTTCAGGGTGAGGAAAACAGTCTATTAGACGTTTTAGAAAATGACCTTGAAGACAAGCCTGATAGCGGCCTTGTAAACGAATCTTTGAGAAAAGAAGTGCAAAGAGCACTTTGTACACTGACTCAGAGAGAGGCTGACGTAATTGCACTTTACTTTGGATTAAACGGAGAGCATGCTATGACGTTGGAAGAGATTGGTGAAAAATTCAATCTTACCCGTGAGCGTGTTCGTCAGATCAAGGAAAAGGCAATCAGAAGACTGCGTCATGTTTCAAGAAGCAAAGCTTTAAAAACTTATTTAGGATAATATCCAAAATAATTATTGAATAATGAAATAGCCTCGAAAGAGGCTATTTTTGTATCAACCAAGATGGCAATACTTCAACCATTAATTGATTTTGCGGCTGTTAGTTATCTGCATGGAGTTCGTCATGTAGTACTTTCTCCCGGCTCCCGTAGTGCAGCACTTACGCTGTCTTTTTCGCGTCATGGTGGCTTTCAGATACACCCGGTTATAGATGAACGCTCAGCAGGTTTTATCGCGCTGGGGATGGCACAACAGCTTGGCAAACCTGTTGTTTTAATATGTACGTCAGGAAGTGCAGGATATAACTTCGCACCTGCTGTTTCAGAGGCATTTTTTCAGCAAATACCTCTTATTATCCTCACTGCAGACAGGCCGCGGGAATGGACACATCAGTTTGACGGACAGACGATCTATCAATCTGAATTATATGGCAAGCACGTAAAAAAGTTCTTTGAACTTCCCTCAGATTACAGTCACCCTGATTCCATATGGGCTATTAACCGGACAGCAAATGAAGCGGTTAATCTGGCATCACAAGCGCCATATGGGCCTGTACATATAAATGTGCCTGTAAGAGAGCCATTTTATCCAACAGAAGGGGAGGTATTAGCACCTTCACCATCGATCAGGTTAATTCAACAAACTCCTATTGATCGTCGGTTACATCAGAGTCAATGGAACGAGCTGCTTGATGAATGGGAGGATTCTGGAAGAATACTGATTGCAGGAGGGCAACACGTTCATTCTATATTGCTTAACGAATCTTTGTCGCAACTGACAAATGATTTGCAAGTTCCTGTCCTGGCCGATAGCATAGCAAATCTGTCAGGCAATGAGTCGTTTATATCTCACCATGACCTTATACTTTCCGGCGAAAATAACCCTGATCTGGCGCCTGATTTGCTAATTACATACGGATTATCATTCGTATCCAAAGAGCTTAAAACATTTCTGAGAAGAAATCCAGCTATAAAACACTGGCACATCGGCCATGACGGAGTATGGGCGGATCCATTACAATCGGTGACAAGACAAATTGCCGTCGGGCCCGATTATTTTTTCTCTCAATTATTTGAAAAAATTGACTATCAATTATTTACAGAAAATGCTGAGCCTGAGAATGATGCTGGGTTCTTGGACAAATGGTTAAAAAAGGAATATGAAGTAAGGCGTAGAAGTCAGGAGTTTCTGAACAACCTGACCACATTGGTTGATCTATCAGCCATTAATGCTGTATTGTCACAGTTGATGGAAGGGGAGCAATTGCATATTGGTAATAGTATGCCTATCCGTTATGTAAATGCTCTTGGAATGCCAGATTCTGTCAAGGCATTCTGTAACAGAGGAACAAGTGGCATAGACGGGTCGCTCAGTACTGCGATAGGTGCCGCACTGACGAATACCTGCCCGACTACGCTGATCATCGGTGATGTTTCATTTCTCTATGACCGCAACGGTTTGTTGGCCAATTCACTGCCACAAAATTTGAAAATCGTGGTTGTCAATAATGGGGGTGGAAATATATTCCGAATGATAGATGGCCCGGCCAGGCAGCCCGAACTGGAAGAATACTTCGAAACCCGACATCCACATACAGCTCGAAGAACTGCAGAAGATGCCGGTATTACTTATTTTTCTGTCAGTAGGATCGAAGACCTGGCTACTGAGCTGGACGACTTTCGAAGGTGTCAGCAAATATGCTTGTTGGAAATATTTACAAATCCGGAAGAGAACCGGAATGTATGGAAGCAATTCAAGCAATTACTGATCTAAGTGGTCATTATTTGCAATGTAATTTCAGTTCTGAAATAGCCAGATGATCTTTCAGAACCGATCCTTGCTTCCATATTTTACAAGCATTTGCCAAGTCTCCTTTTTTTAAATATGCCTGGCCTGTAAGTCCATAAAGTTCTTCTACGGGCTCTGCTATTTCAATGGCCTTATTGTATTCTGTCAGCGCCCTGTCGGTATCGCCCGACTTCATATAATAAATACCCATGTTGCGAAACGCATATCCATTTGCCGGCATAATATCCAGCGATCTGTCTATTAGTTTTACAGCTTCATCTAAACGACCCAACTGCAGCAGGGTGTAACCTTTATTATTTAGTGCCAGTGCATTGGCGGGGTTCAGATGCAAAATCTGATCAAACAAATCCAGTGCTTCCTCTTGTTTACCCTGATGAATGGCGATAAGCCCCAAATTGTTAAGAGCTTCTATTTGTGAGGGGCGTATAGCGAGCGCTTTGCGAAAGTCGCGCTGAGCTGATTCATAATTCCCCTGATTGTAATATAAAGCTCCACGGTTAACAAGTGCTTCTGCATTATTGCCATCTAACAAAATTGCTTTTTCGTAATCGGTTACGGCTAAGGCGAGATCGCCTCTAGCTTGAAACATATCACCCCGAATCAGATAATAGCGGGTGGAATCCTTGAAGTCTTTTTCAATCAGTTTCAAATCTGCGTCAGCTTCCATGGTTTTACCAATGATAAGTGCAACTTCCGATCGGACGAGATTTGCCTGTGTAAGAGTCGGATCAATTCGTATTGCTTCTGTCAAAACCTCATAAGCTTCGACGGATTGATTCATCTTCATTAGACAGATACCCTTATTCATAAATGCATCAGCAAAGTCAGGATTTTTATTAATTGCTTCGTCATACAGTCGCAGCGCTTCGGTATAATTTTTTTGTTGGAAGGCATGATTGGCTTTAAGAAAAAAATCGGCTGCGTCCTTTTTTTTCTGGTTGCCACATCCCATTGAAATTAATGCTAAAAAAATTAGTAAACATCTGTAAGAAAATTGGAAAGTCATTAGAGTAGTTAATTGATTACTTTTGAGAAAAAATATGTTCAATGAGATATATTAAAGACGTACCCAGTAAAGACTTTAAGATTGGTATATACCAATGGAACAATAAGTACATTATCAAAGTGGAAACCGGAATGTTCGAGCAAACTTACAAAATCGATCAATATGAGGTAGAAAGTGTTGAAGAAATTGAGAAATGTATTGATGAACCATTTCTAAATGCAATAGCAAATACGTTTGACAGCATGGCAGGGCAGTTTCAAGCCACATTGTTCAGAAATGAAGTGATTTTTTAAAACTAATATATGATAAAAACTACCTCCGTACACTGCGTATACGGTTTTGCGGAGGTTTTCGTTAGATACCTGTCCAGTTCTGAAATCAGGGTATTTTATATATAGTACATGGAAGCTTATATGTCGAAAAACAAGAATAAAATACAACAATCCATCAAATCAACCCCTATGCTTCTGAAACATAGCACTTATTCCTTTGGGTTATACCTGGCTTTTGGTGCTTCCGCTGCCGTTGCTCAGAGTACACTTGGAATTACCGAGCCTGACGCACACTTTCGCAATGGCCTTGAATATTATGAAAAATCCAACTTTGTCGCAGCCAGACAAGAGTTTGGAGAGTATCTTAGTTCAGAAGATAAGCTGCTCAGCACAGGCGATTACAACAAAGTTACGGCGGAATATTATATCGCTGTAACCGGCCTTTACTTGAATTATCCTGAGGCAGAAGTACAGGTCGATCGTTTTGTGAAAAATCATAGAGAACATCCCAAAGCCCAGCAGATCTATGGTGACCTTGGAAAATACTATTATGAGGGCGGAGAGTATGAAAAAGCCATAACATACCTTGGTAAGGCTGTGGATCTGCCGGGAAACAATGCTAAAAAGACGGAGAATATCTATCAGCTTGCTATGTCGTATTATAATACGAAGCAGCCTGATGCCGCTCTTCCCTTGTTTAATCAGATCAAGACGGATGCTTCATTTGCGAATGCAGGAGATGCATCTTTCTATGCCGGAGTGATAAACTATCAGAAAAATAATTTCGACGAAGCATATCTGGATTTTGCTCGTGTTGAAAACCACCCGTATTATAAAAATGAGGTACCAAACTGGATTATCTCTTCTTTGTATCAGCAAAAGAAGTACGATCAGCTGCTACAGTACGGTGAAAAGATATTAGCGCAACAAAGAGGTAATACTAAACTGGATGATGTTGCCTTGTATGTGGCTGAAGTCCATTATGAAAAAGGAGATTACGCTGCTGCAGTGAAAGCATACGAGCGCTACAACAAGATGAAGTCCGGAGTTATACCTCCTGCCATAGCCTTGCACTATGGGCATTCACTCTTCCGTAGTAATAATTATGAAGGTACCATACAAGTGTTGAAGAATGCTGGATCAGGCAAAGATTCTGTATCGCAGTACGCATCTTATTTGTTGGGAATCAGTTACTTAAAGACTAATAATTCAACCTTTGCTTTAACGTCCCTGGGTAATGCCGCAAAGCTTGACTTCAACAATGTTGTAAAGGAAGAGGCTTCTTACAACCATGCTAAGATCCAATTAGAGACGGGGAATAACAATGAAGCAATTAAAGAGTTTAATGCTTTCATGACGCAATTCCCACAAAGCAAACATATCGAAGAAGCTACGGAGTTAGTAGCAGAAGGATATTCAGGTGCTAACAATAATGTGGCCGCTATCAGGTACATTGAGAGTCTTACTAAACGAAATGCTAAAATAAATGGTACTTATCAGCGTCTGACATATAATCAAGGTGTATTGGAATTTAACCAACAGCGGTTTGATGCAGCTTTGACGCTGTTCGATAAGTCCTTGAAATTTCCAATCGATGAGGAAGTCTATAATGCAGCCAGCTTTTACAAAGCGGAGTCGGTATATGGTTTGAAAAGAACGGATGAGGCAGTTACACTGTATAACCAGGTTGCTAAAAATCCTAAGGCTGGAATTTATGCTCGTAAAAGTCTGTATGCATTAGGATATGTGTATTACAATCAGAAGAAATACAGCCAGGCATTAGGCTATTTTAAAGATTTCGTCACGAACCTGAACGGAATCGATGCACAAATCATTGAAGATGCGCATGCGCGCTTAGCGGACTGCTATCTGGCGGCAAAAAATTACGATGAAGCTATCCGTACCTATGAAAAGGTGGCCACCAATGGAAAATCGGATAAGGATTACGCAACCTATCAGAAAGCAAGAGCCTATGTGTATATGAACCGTGAGGCTGAAGCGCGCCGTCAGTTTGAATTGTTGATCAGTTCATTCCCGCAATCTCGTTATCTGGACGACGCTTACTTCCAGATTGCAGATATTGATTTTAAGAATCAAAGTTATTCGGCTGCTGTGAAAGGCTTCACCCGTATGATTAATGAGAAACCCAAAAGTGTATTGATTCCAGCCGCCTTACTTCGCAGGGCGCAGTCTTACTATAATCTGCAGGTATATGAACAGGCGATCGTCGATTTCAAAAAAATATTAACAGAGTTTTCCGATTCTCAATCAGCGAGCAGCGCACTGGAAGGTATACAGGAATCTTATTCCGCTGTTGGACGACCTGAAGAGTTTACGCAGGTTTTGGGCGTTGTTCGGAAGAACAATCCCGGAAACGAAAAACTAGAGGAGGTTGAATTCGATAACGTTCGCAATCTTTACTATGCTGAGAAATATGATAATGCCAAAAAGTCTCTGCTGGAGTTTCTAAATACTTATCCGACAAGTAAGCATCAGTATGATGCACGTTATTTTATTGGATCCTCATACGATAAAACCGGGGATGTGGTAGAGGCTCTTAAATACTTCAGCAAGGTAGTTCAGGAGAACAGATCCACTTTCGTGGCAGCAGCAGCACAACGTTCTGCAGAACTGGAAATTGGAAGAGGTAATCACAATAATGCAATTACTAATTTCCGTATTCTGCTTAGAAATGCAGAAAGCAAAAAAGAACAGGCTCAGGCATGGATCGGTTTAATGGATAATTACTATACATTGAAGAGTTACGACTCTACTTTGTACTATGCCCGGGAGGTGATTACGGCCGGAAATATTATTCCGGGTGGTTTAGGGAAAGCACAATTGTATTTGGGAAAGGTGCCCTATGATAAAGGCGACATGACCAAAGCGGCCGAGGAATTTAAGAAAATAGCAGCTACGTCCAAAGATGAATATGGAGCGGAGGCAAGCTACTGGAATGCAGTGATCCTGCACAAGACTAAGAAATATAAGGAAGCAGAAGCTGCAATTATTGAAATGGCAAAAAATTTCGAGGGCTATGACTACTGGCGGGTACGCTCGTTCATTCTGTTGGCAGAAGTATATGTTGGCCTTAATGAAATGGGACAAGCAAAAGCAACTCTTAACTCTATCATCGATAATTCTGACGATGAAGATGCTGTTAAACTAGCCAAGGAAAAGTTGGCTCAGATTTCGAAATAGACCATTAACCCCGTTAAAGTAAAAATACTATTATGATGAATTCAAGCATACTGCGAGGTTCCGTATTCATTTTGACTCTGGGATTTTCTTCGAATTTTGCGATTGCGCAGAGAGGAGAAATCGAAAGCCAGACATACGAGATTGTAAAAGAAAAAAGTATTGAGTTTGCACCTGCTGCACGTATATATGATAAAGTTCAACCGGTTCAGGGTCAAGCCGGTCAAAAGAAAGTGAACTATGAGATATTAGATCCAAACATCAATATTTCCGCCCCTAAACTTACCCCGGCAGTTGGTGTGTCGTCAGATGAAAAAGAGCGATCTGAGATGCCCGGAGTATTAAACAACTACATCAAACTAGGAGCAGGTAATTATGGGCGATTCCTTGGAGAGGGTTTTGTCGGAGCACGACCATCGGAAGACTTGATTTTTACGGCCCAGCTTAAGCACCTGTCAGCAGCAACTGGCCCTGTCGACGGTAAGAATTCAGCCAACGCTTCAACGAATTTGAAAGTTGGAGGCAAATACATTCGCGAGACTTATAAGGTTGAAGCATCTCTGGGTTATGATAGGAAAAATTATTATTTCTATGGATACCAGCCACAGCCGGAAGGTGTGATTGTGAATCGTGACAGTCTTCGCCAGACGATCAACCAGTTTGGTATCAATCTTGGATTTGAAAATACGGATGCTTCTGTTGCCGTGGATTACTCCGTAAAAACAAGTCTTAACACCTTGACAGACCGTTACAACGCGTCTGAATTGGATTGGGGAACTAAGCTGACTGCAGCAGTCCCTATCTCTGAGTCATTTTACGCTCTGCTGGAGGCGGATGCTTTTGTTTCACAGCGTATCGACAGACTAACGTATAACAGGAATTTATTCAGGGTGAAACCTACCTTCAAGTATGCATCTGATATTTTCACGGTAACGGCCGGACTTAACGCTGTTAACGAAACGGATAGTCAACTGGGAATTAACAGAACCAAGGCATTCCCATTAATTAATTTCGATGTAACGCCATTTTCAGGACTACACATATTCGCAGGTTACAACGGAGATATTGTAAGAAATACTTTGAGAAGCATGCTGAGCGAGAATCAATGGCTGGGAGCTAATGTGCTGATTGCCAATACCGAAAAAACAGGAGATATGTATGCGGGTGTGAAAGGTGAAGCAGATGGTTTTAACTATGAGGGAAAAGTCTCCTACGCCAGATACCGCAACTTCTATAATTTCAATAATTCCCTGGCGGACACCTCTAAGTTCTCCATCATCTATGACCCGGGAAAAACCAACGTATTGACTATTTCAGGACAGGCAGGATATAACTTTAATGAAATTTTCAAGACTTCTTTGAAAGTGAATTTCTTTAATTATTCTGTAGGTGTAGTGGAGGAGGCCTGGCACCGTCCTGATCTTACTTTAAATTGGTTTAATGCGATCACTGTAAGTAAGAAACTGTTTGTAACAGCCGATCTTTACACCCAAAGAGGAATCAGAGCGAAAAACTTTCAGTCCGGCGAAGTCACAAAGTTGCCGGTCATTGCGGATCTGAATTTGAAGACAGATTATCTGTTAACCAAGAACTTCTCGGCGTTTGTGGCCATTAACAATGTACTCGGTAAGCAGTATCAGCGATATCAATACTACCCTCAACAGGGACTAAATTTTATTGGAGGATTATCATTTTCTTTCTAATTTCGCCAAATACATCTGAACAAGTACTGCATGACTGCTGTCGAAACGGTAATAAAGAAATTAGTTAGTGATTATGAATTCGTGATTATTCCAGGATTCGGTGCATTGCTCTCAAGGCAGGTACCGGCTCTTTATGATCGGGATTCCGGGATATTTGCCCCGCCTGTTAAAAAACTGGCGTTTAACGAATTTCTTAAACTGGATGACGGTTTTTTAGCGAACTATATTTCAAGGGAAGAGAATATTTCACATTCGGAGGCTATCGCACGAATTAAAGAATATACTGACAATCTGAAAGCTACTCTGACTACCCAAGGTCAGACAGTCATTGAAGGGATAGGGCACTTTAACAAGAATATCGAAGGTAAACTGGTTTTTGAACCAAACGTTACCAACTGCTTTAAAGACGAGTGGTACGGTTTTTCCAAAGTATCAATAAAAATGATGGAAAAGGCAAACCCTGTTAAAGTGGAATTCGTACACGTGCCAGAAGAAGAACAGCACGTTGAAGTACTTGAGCTGGATTCAGTTAAGGTTAATCGGGTTAGCTGGATCAAATGGGCATCGGCTGCCATGCTTGCCGGGCTGATGGTTTACGTGAGTTTCTTTTTGGTGACCGCTAACTCAGGCAATAACAAGAGTACCTTAAATCCATTTGACTTTTCTGCTGATAAACAAGAAACTGTGTTGGTAGATCCGGTTCAGAAGGAGGAAGAAGTAAAAACAGTTTCGCCAGACATTGGCGAAAAAATTGTTGAGACGAAGAAAACTGACTCTTTATCTGTTACACCGGAGCCTGTTGCAGCAGTTGCTACATTACCTGAACCAGCAGCAGAAACAAAAAAGTTCTATCTTATCGCAGGAGCATTCAATGGAATGAAGCGTGCAACCATTATGAAGGAAGATTTGCTGGCTAAGGGTTTTAAAGAGACGATTGTTCTTCCTGCAGGTAAGCATAGTAGAAAATTCACTGTGGCTATTCAGGGCTTTGACGCTGAAAATGAAGCATATGCTGCGTCAGGTAAATTGAAATCTGTGATCGGTGAGCCTGGATGGGTTTTAAAAATGAAATAACCTGGTTTGAAAAGTATAACTTGTATGGAGAGGGAGCCCTAGGCTTCCTCTTTGCGTTTTATACGAAAGTTTTTAATTTTACGTTGTTGAGCCAATTAATAAACATCAAAATATAATGATTGTATTACAGGCAGAAGATCGTCAGAGAATTGCAATGTCCTGGGCTTTGTCCGTAGGGATCACTGTAGCTATTCTTGGATTGTTCTTTTTCATACGATTGAACAGTTCAACACCGAAGGTTGAGCCTCTTGAACTTTTTGTTGAGGTTAACTATGGTACCAGCAAGGTGGGCAAAGGAGATATTCAGACCTTCAATAAACCTAATGATTCGAAGGTAGCTGAGAATATGAAAGCAGATGCTGACGAGGTGAAGAAGGTGAAATCTGTTGCTACCCCAAAGCCAACTCCGCCGACGCCTCCTAAGGTCGAGTCTACCAAACCGACAAAAACGGTTGCTGAAAAGCCCGTTATTACTTCTAAAACGGAAAGTCCTGTTGAAGCGCCTGAGAAAACTGAGACGAAGAAATCCACAGGCAGCGCCACCTCTTCAGCTCCGGCTGTTAAACCTGCGCCGGAAAAAGCGGTGAATAAAGACGCTTTGTTTACAAAATCTTCTGGCAGTAAATCCGGAAGTAATGGCACTAACGGAACAAAGACTGGAATTGGCGGAAATAATAATGGAGATGATGCAGAAGGTGTTGGCGATAAGGGATCCAAAACCGGAAGTTTATTTTCTAAAACATATAAGGGTGAGGGAAGTGGAGGTAACGGAGCAGGAACCAGCCTGAATTTATCAGGATTTGGGATGAGTGGCAGGCCTGTGGTTGACGACAACTCTGATGTGACCGGAGATATTACATTTAAGATAACGGTTGATCGAAACGGGCGGGTTAAGAGTATCATTCAGCAAAATTCGACGGTGACTGACTACGCTGTCATAAATAAATATAAGAATGCAGTGAGAGCTATTGTTTTTGTTCCTAAATCGGCAAATGTACCTGATGAATCAACCGGTACTATCACATTTAAAATACGGTCTCGGTAAATAGAATGAATTATCAGGAAACGATTGAATACCTGTATAGCAGACTTCCGGTTTTTCAGAATATAGGGGCCCGTGCTTATAAGCCGGGCCTTACTACTACACTCGAACTTTGCAAAATACTTGATAATCCACAGGATAAATATAAAACTATCCATGTAGCAGGAACAAACGGCAAGGGAAGTACTTCACACATGATCGCCGCCATTCTGCAGGAAGCAGGCTACAAAGTAGGATTATATACATCGCCTCACCTTAAATCATTTACAGAAAGAATACGGGTAAATGGACAGGAAATCAATGAAGAATTTATCACGACATTTATTGCTGATAATTTATCTAACATTGATAGATTAAGTCCCTCATTCTTTGAAGTTACCGTCGCAATGGCATTTGCTTACTTTGCTCACGAACGGGTAGATGTGGCAGTGATAGAGGTTGGAATGGGCGGAAGACTAGACTCCACCAATGTGATAATACCTGAGCTTTCTGTCATCACGAACGTAAGCCTGGATCACACACAGTTTTTAGGTGATACACTGGAGAAAATTGCTGGAGAAAAGGCGGGTATTATAAAACAGAATGTTCCGGTTGTAGTGAGTGAATATCAGACTGAAACAGCAGAGGTATTCAGATCAATTGCAAAGGAAAAGCAAGCACCTCTATTTTTTGCATCAGAAAAAGTAAAAGTTGAAGAGATAGCGACAGAGGACGGTCTCATGATTGTCAATGCAGGGATAGCGGAAGAATCGGTAACAACCTATCTGAATTTGCGAATAGACCTCGCAGGCTCCTATCAGTTGAAAAATATAGGCGGAGTGCTTCAGTCAGTCCAGATATTGAATACAAAAGGATTTAGGATTGAGCTATCGTCAGTCTATGCTGCTTTAAGTAAAGTTACAACGCTTACAGGCTTGAAGGGCAGATGGCAAAAAATAGGGGATTCACCTGCTGTTTATTGCGATACTGCGCACAATGCTGCAGGACTTACAGAGACATTGAAGCAGTTTGCCAAACTACCAGCAAAAAACCGTCGCTACGTGATTGGTTTCGTTGGAGATAAGGATATCTCGGCAATGTTAGGTATGGTGCCTTCAGATGCTGTTTTTTACTTCACAGAGCCATCTAATTCACGAGCTCTTAAAGCTCAGGATCTACAGCAGCTTGCTGGAAGCTTCGGGCTGCAAGGGAATTACTACGTTAACGTAAATGAAGCGCTCCAAGCTGCTATCAAAGATTCAGAGCCAGAAGACTGTATTTATGTTGGAGGCAGCACGTTTGTGGTGGCAGACCTCGATAATTTATAATTAACTCATTTTTACAAGTTTAAGAAATGTCAAGAAGAAAGTTGGCACATTACGAATTCAGTGCGCGGGCAGACAATGTGATAGAATTAGGGAAACCGTTTTACACTACAGTTAAGGGGAAATGGAATGAACTCTATTTCAAAAACGATAACCCTATTGTACTTGAACTCGCCTGTGGTAAGGGTGAATATACAATAGGACTGGGCAAACAGTTTGCTGATAAGAATTTTATAGGTGTAGATATCAAAGGCGATCGGATTGCCCGAGGAAGTTTAGCAGCAAGTGAAGCGAATTTACAGAACGTGGCATTTCTGCGGGCAGGAATACAGTATTCGGATGAATTCTTCTCGGAAAAAGAAGTGGACGAAATATGGCTTGTTCATCCGGATCCTCAGGTGCGTGACAGAGATGAAAATAAGCGATTGACCAATACGCGCTTTTTGGACATGTATTCCCGATTTCTTAAAGAACAGGGAATGTTTTATTTAAAAACAGATAGTTCATTTTTGTATGATTATAGCTTAGAGACGCTATCCGGCTCAGCTCAGTTTGAGATATTAGAGCATACAGATAACTTATATGAATCAGAGCTGCTTACGGAGCACTACGGTGTTAGAACGCACTACGAACAGATTTTTGTAGGGAAAGGTTATTCAATTAAATACATTAAAGCCAGGCTTAAATAATATTTGGAGGCTGAGTTGATAAACGATAATAAAACAGGGCATTGGATTTGAAATCCAATGCCCTGTTTTATTATAGACAATTGCGCTACTACTTGATCAATTTAGCGAAGTAATAAACGGTACGAACCAATTGTGATACATAAGACATTTCATTGTCATACCAGCTTACAGTTCTAACCAATTGCGTATCACCCACTTTCTGAACTCTTGTTTGAGTAGCATCAAACAGAGATCCGTAGCTGATACCGATGATGTCGCTGCTTACGATTTCGTCCTCAGTATATCCGTAGCTTTCGTTAGCTGCATCTTTCATCGCTGCATTAATCTCTTCAACTGTAGTTTCTTTTCCAAGAATAACAGTCAATTCAGTCAATGAACCTGTAAGAGTAGGAACGCGCTGAGCAGATCCGTCCAATTTGCCTTTCAATGATGGCAACACCAAGCCTATTGCTTTAGCTGCACCAGTACTGTTAGGTACAATGTTCTGAGCAGCTGCACGAGCTCTTCTCAAATCACCTTTTGGATGTGGTGCATCCTGAGTGTTCTGATCATTCGTGTAAGCGTGGATAGTTGTCATTAAGCCATTCACGATACCAAACTTATCTTCCAATACCTGTGCCATTGGCGCAAGACAGTTAGTAGTACATGATGCACCACTGATGATCGTTTCGGAACCATCAAGAATGTTGTGATTCACGTTATAAACGATTGTCTTAAGATCGCCGGTAGCAGGAGCAGAGATTACAACTTTTTTCGCACCTGCAGTAATGTGCGCACTTGCAGACTCCTGGCTTGTAAAGAAGCCGGTACATTCAAGAACCACATCTACTTCATGAGATGCCCATGGAATTTGAGCTGGGTCTCTCTGAGCGTAGATTACTATATTTTCGCCGTTTACAACGATTGAGTTTTCAGTGGATTTAACCTCTGCGTCAAAACGGCCCTGAGCTGTGTCGTACTTAAGAAGGTGTGATAAAACCTTTGGACTTGTAAGATCGTTTATTGCTACGATCTCGATGCCTTCCATGTTATAGATTTGACGATACACAAGGCGTCCAATACGCCCGAAGCCATTAATTGCAACTTTTACTGTAGACATGTCTAGATTGATTTTGTTATTTCTTACGAGCAAATTTAATAAAAAGGAATGGTATGTCAAAGGTTTCCGGCCCAGTTCATTGCAGCCGATGATCTGTGCTTGTTCATGGTGAAATAGCATTTGTTTATTAGTCAGCTGCTAAGGAGTTTTCTTAATTTATTCCTGAAAAGGTTATTTTAAAATATTTGGTGCGATATTTGCAGTATGGTAAATAGGACTATCTATTAGGAAAAATTTGCGATTCCAGTAGCTGGTTCACTTCTACTATTTGAATTCATAAGTACCCATTCAAGGGCACTCACGGGCTGGCATATATTGTTTTGTTAAGGTCTGTGTATATGCTGTAAATCAAGTCGTTAAATATATTTAATTAAACAGTTTAATTAGCATGAACTTCGCAAGTAAGATTGAAGAAGTATGGTCAAATCGTGAGCTATTAAAAGACTCATCAGTAGTAAAACTTATCTCTGATATTATTGAAGAAGTAGATAAAGGAAGACTCAGAGTTGCAGAGCCGCAAGAAGATGGTAGCTGGACAGTGAACGAAGCTCTGAAAAAAGCCATTATCCTTTATTTCCCTATACGTCAAATGCAGGTGAGCGAGGTAGGTATTTTCGAATATCATGATAAAATGAAACTCAAGACAGGTTACGAAGAATTGGGTGTGAGGGTTGTACCTCCGGCTGTAGCACGTTATGGTGCCTACATTTCTAAAGGTGTAATCTTAATGCCTTCTTACGTAAATATTGGCGCTTATGTGGATGAGGGAACTATGGTTGATACCTGGGCAACAGTGGGAAGTTGTGCTCAAATAGGCAAAAATGTGCATTTGAGTGGTGGAGTAGGTATAGGAGGGGTTTTAGAGCCTGTGCAGGCTTCCCCGGTAATTATTGAAGACGGCGCTTTTATAGGATCCAGATGTATAGTAGTTGAAGGCGCGCGCGTAGGAAAGAGAGCTGTTCTCGGAGCGGGTGTTACGATTACCGGTAGTTCAAAGATTATAGACGTGACAGGTGATCAGCCGATCGAATACAAAGGATTCGTTCCGGAAGACTCAGTAGTAATCCCTGGTTCTATCCCAAAAACATTCGCATCAGGGACTTATCAGGTTCCATGTGCGCTCATCATTGGTAAGCGTAAGGCTAGTACCGATCTAAAAACTTCTCTTAATGACGCCCTTCGTGACAACGGTGTGGCGGTGTAATAATCTAAATTCTTATAGTATGAATAAAGCAGCACCATATAGTGCTGCTTTATTTTTGTCAATTATTTGAGTTTAATAATATAAACACACATAGTTTACTAAAATAAGCTTAAAGCATTTTTGATATTTATTAATGTATATTGTACTATTGTAATAGATTTACATAATTAATGTACGTATAGATGGACTTAAGTGAGAAAATTAAATTGATACTATCTGGCAAGAATATATCTCCGTCAATTTTTGCGGATGAAATTGGAGTGCAAAGATCAAGTATGTCCCATATTCTGGCGGGTAGAAATAAGCCCAGCCTGGATATAGTGCAAAAAATAATAAAGAGATTTCCGGATCTGGGTGTGAATTGGATTATGGATGACCAGGACTTGCCCCTTTTGAGTTCGGAAGTATCAAAGTCCATATTAAATGAAGGCAGTCATGGCATGTCTTCGACCCCTGAGAGTGAGTTAAAAGCTGGTTTGAATGAAGCAAAGTATGCAGAAAAGCCTGTTCAGCACGATCCGATGCCCCATACCGTAGCACAAGCTGCCGGAAAGGCTGTAACCAAAATTATGGTTTTCTATTCTGACGGAACATTTCAGGAATTGAATCCCACTGGCTGACTTACCGTATGATCAGCAACTCACCCGTGTAAACTCTATCCTTCGCTTTAATGGTATACGGATAGCTTCCGGCATTGACCTTTGAGTTGTTGAAAGTACCGTCCCAGGGAATCTTATATCCATTTGAACGAAAAATTACCTGCCCCCAACGGTTGAAAATCGTAACTTCTGTTATACGATCTTTATCATTGAATATTTGGAATGTATCGTTGAGTCCGTCATTATCTGGAGTGAATGCTCTTGGGATATAAAGTGGGCTGAGAACCCGGATGAACACCGATGCAGATGAAATGCAGCCTGTTGGAGATATGGCATGGAGCATATAAGGGGTATCCTCTGTCAACCCTACAGAAAGATTTTTGGTGGACGTAAAAATGGCTGGATTGTCACTTCTTGTCCAGGAATATTGATTGTCAACATGTTCAGGTGAAATTTTCGGTTGTATCGAAATGTGCTCGCCTTCGTTGCCTGTGATCGTATCAGGCATAGATACTGATATATTACCTGGGGATATGTAGATTGAATGTTCTGATTTACAACCAGAACTGATATCTTCTGCTATTAGTTTGTAATCTCCGGATTCGCTGATAGGAAGCTCCTTTATTGAGCTGGCTAGTTCCTTATTGTTGTGAAACCATTTGTAAATAAACCGGTCCGGGTTGTCAATATTTGCAGATAGAATCATCGTATCATCCAGACAAATGCTGTTTACGGGCGACGTAATTTCGATTTCCGGAAGTGTTTGCAGTAGGACGCGGACAGATGCAGATGCTGTATCACGGGTACATTTTTTGGTATAACTTTTTATAACCGAATAGCTACCGGTGTCAGTTACCACGATGTTAGAATAGATAGCACCCGGAAGATTAAATCCATTTTTCTGCCATTGGTAAGTCCAGTCGGGTTCTTGTGTAATGGCTAGTGTAACCGGGCGCATCGAACAAATGGTAACATCAGTAACAGGTATATCACTAACAGTTACTATAGGAACATCCGGAGCCTCATCATCGCAATCAATGACCATCAACTGAAAGTCCCTGCGTACAACCCCTATTCTTTTTTCATTTCTGTATTCCTCGCATTGTATGGCAAATACAAACAGACCAGTTACATTGGCATTCACGTGCAGTATGCCATTTGGGTCAATAGAAAGAGGTTTGTTTCCCGGGATAATTTTTTGCAATGAAAATCCGTTGGACCAGATTACTTCCGGATAACCATTTTTAATGCTGTTATCACCGTTTGCCTGCCTTGTGCTTGTGTATCCGCGTAACGGCGTTACAAGGGAGTATTTAAGATTATCACCGTCACTGTCAATAGCCGACATATTCATCGCGAAGTCGCGATTTGTACAGATGTATTGTCCATTCGGAATCTGGAATTGCGGAGAAGAGTTGCTGACTGTGACCGGAGGAAATTCCAGATAAAATGTGATACCATTGGTTTGGGGCTCTTTGATATTGGTAATATCTGAATTCCTGCAACAACGTTCCCACACCATATAATAGCCCTCGGGGTCACTGTATCGATTCGGACTCAGGGTAATGCTTCCGTTATAAGTTCCTGCAGATGTATTCAAAGATTTAAATGTAGCGCACGCTTTGTTCTGATACTCAATTTCCTTCGTTGAAGTGTAATAAGCTATCACCTGATCCATGTAGGCGTTAGTCCTTTTACTATATATGAAAATGGCCACACTGTTGTCACGGTTGCCATTGGTTGTATTAGTTGGAATTACAAGGTTGTTGCCGTCCCAGAACTGAATCAGAGAAACATCATAGCGGTTGCCTACTGATAATTTCATTCTCAATTCTCCACCTACGATATGATCTGCAAATAGTGGAAAGTACAAGGGCAGAATAAATAAGAGTAATAACTTTTTCATAAGCTAAATAGTATTAAAGAGAAGGGATATTATTTTAAAATTACAATTATTAATATTAATTTATCAATATTTATCTCGTCAACACGTTATGTTCTGCACCTTTTGATTTCTGAATGATATCCATGCTGTCACAATCCACCGAAACATTTTGGCTGGCAATTTTTGGGAAGGCTTCACCCGTTAGTTGTTCATTTTCCAATATGCTTGCTTGCTGTAGCGCTCGTACTCGAATTAATAGACTGGCGCAAAAAAGACAGTAACTTTCGTGGGGCAAGTCAGGCACTTTTGGCAATAGGAACGGCAACTGCTATCATGGCTGTAATCTTAGGCTTGTTATTGGCTGCCGATGGAGATTATGGCGCTTCTGCATTAGATATACATCAATGGGCAGGAATAAGTACTGCATCATTATCGCTAGGTGCTTGTTATTTTCTTTATCGGAATAAGATCAAAGTATACAGAGGAATCCTGATACTGGCAGTGATAGGCGTTTCTGTTGCCGGTCACTATGGTGCTATGCTCACGCATGGTGATGACTATCTCACCAGTGTACTACCAAATGATGGAAATGAAGGTGAAGACCCGGTTATTACAAGCGCAAATTTTGTGCTTACCAATACCGGAGAGTTGACTGATCAGCAGCTTCAGGATCTGAACGTGCAGGTGAGGACCATGCTGGCTCATAATTGTTACAGTTGTCACGGAGAAGCAAAATCGAAAGGAGATTTGCGTCTGGACGGAAAAGAATCAATTATGAAGGGTGGAGAGGGAGGTGTTATTGTAATACCTAACCATCCGGACAAAAGCGAACTTATCCGTAGGATCACTTTGCCTCATGGTCATAAAGAGGCAATGCCAACAAAGGGTAAGAGACTAACTACCAAAGAAGTTGATATATTGAAGTTTTGGATTGAAAAAGGAGCGCCATGGCCTGATGGTAAAGAAAAAAGCATTTACCGGTCAGCGCGGCTGGAACCACGGGATCCGGAAATTCCGCCGGTAAGTGGTGATAACGTACAGCCTGTTGATCGTTTTGTTAATGCGTATTTCCGGAAGAATAAAATTGCCTGGAAGCCCTTAGTGAACGACAGGACCTATATCCGCAGAGTATATCTCGACGTTGTAGGTTTACTTCCCACTCCCTCACAAGTTGCCACTTTTTTAGCAGATAAAAGTCCTGATAAGAGAGCAAGATTAGCCCAGGAGCTACTTTCGAGAGATGATCAATATACCCAACACTGGCTTTCATTCTGGAATGATGCTTTGAGAAATGATTATTCTGGTACAGGGTATATTACAGGTGGGCGGTTTGATATTACTAAATGGTTGTATAGCTCACTTGAAAAAAATAAGCCTTATAATCAATTGGTTAAAGAGTTGGTAAGTCCTGTAAAGGGCTCGGAAGGTTTTATAAATGGTATTAAATGGAGAGGTACTATTAATAGTAGCCAGCGAACTGAGATGCAGGCCGCACAAAATGTATCCCAAGTGTTGCTGGGCCTAAATCTCAAATGTGCTTCATGCCATGACAGCTTTATCAGTGATTGGAAATTGGAAGAGGCTTATGCCTTTGCCAACATTTTTGCAGATACGCTCCTGGAAATTAACAGGTGTGATAAGTCAACCGGAAAAATTGCGGGAACAGGGATGTTGTTTCCCGAGCTGGGAGAAATAACTGTTACCAAAGATAAGGAATTAAGATTGCGACAGCTGGCTGATTTGCTGGTTCAACCTAAAAATGGAAGGCTCTACAGAACGGTGGTGAATCGGATTTGGGCACAGTTACTCGGAAGAGGAATGATAGAGCCAGTAGATATGATGGATAATCTTCCATGGAGTGAAGATCTGCTGGATTGGTTGGCGTCAGACTTTGCTGCGAATGGATATGACATTAGAAAACTGATCTATACCATTGTAACATCCAGAACCTATCAGCTGCCTTCATCATCTGTAAAGGAAGCTGATGAAATCATGTCAGAATCCTATATGTTCACAGGTATGGTAAGAAAAAGATTGACAGCTGAACAATTCAGTGATGCGATAAGCACATCATTTGAACCTATGTATGCCGACACTGCTATAGTTTATAAGTTCCTCCCTGAAAATCTGAAGCAGAACGGAAGATTTCCGCGCGCAGCTCTGGTAAAGAATGATCATTTTTTAACGGCTTTGGGTAGACCTAACCGTGAGACAGTCAGTACGAGCCGAATCTCTCAAGCCAACTTATTGCAAGCACTGGAGTTAACCAATGGTTCTAAATTTACAGAAACCCTGAAAAGAGGTTCACGTCACTGGAAAGGCAAATACCCGACCTCGGATGTGCTTATTGCTGAGCTCTACCAAACGATGCTGGGACGAATACCAGTACCAAAAGAACTGGCGGCGGCAAGGAAAATAGTAGGTCAGACCTCAACGGAAGAAGGTGTTCAGGATCTGGTCTGGGCGATAGCTCTGACACCGGAATTCCAATTAATCTATTGACACAGTATGAATTATGCTTTTTAAATAAATTTAAAGGATAGTATGTAATGAATGTTTAATAAGCTATATACTTTTAAGAAGTTTAATACATTTAATAATTTAAAAAAGTATTATTACTGTTTATTGTAAATCAGCATGTTATAGTAAGATGGTATGAATAATTATTGGAATAGGAGAGAGTTTCTGCGAAAAACCAGTGCTGCAACTATGGCTGCCTTAGCTGCAGGATCACCCGTTGCCAACCTATTATCAGGCTGTAAACCTGGATCAAATTCCAAAGCAGATACAGTTATTTTACTTTGGATGGCAGGCGGCATGGCCCACACGGAAACATTCGACCCGAAAAAATTCACACCTTTTGAAAAAGGTATGAAGGGAAATCGTGTGCTGAGTACATTCCGATCCGTACCTACCGTACTGGATGGTATACATTTCTCTGAAGGTCTGCAGTCCATTGGAAGTGTGATGGACATGGGCACTTTGATACGATCTTATGTGGAAGCAGACATGGGACACATTCTGCATTCCAGGCATCAATACCATTGGCACACCTGCTATGAACCCCCTCAAACAGTTGCTGCGCCACATATGGGATCCTGGATTGCAAAGGAACTCGGACCGAAGAATCCGGTAATTCCCGCGTTTATTGATATTGGTCAGCGGTTTACTTTAGGAGAAGCTGAGGAGTTAAAAGCATTCCATACAGCAGGATTCCTGGGCAATGAGTTCGGACCATTTTTCATTCCTGATCCTACACAAGGCCTTGAAAGCGTACGGCCACCTGTAGGTATGGATGCAAAACGTTTTGAGAAACGTAATCAATTATACAATGAGTTGATTAACAATAGTCCGATCGGAGAGTTCGGAAGCGATTATCAGAGAGAGTTGTTAAAAAGGTCTATGGAGCAGGCTTATGCATTACTGAATTCTCCAGAATCTAAAGCTTTTAATCTGAGTGCAGAACCAACAGAAAGCTACAACATCTATAACACAGGAAGATTTGGTTTGGGATGCTTGCTTGCAAGAAGACTCACGGAGCAAGGAGCACGATTTATTAGTGTGACCACCGAATATGAGCCATTTAAAGGCTGGGACACACATGAAAATGGTCATACCCGGTTGATTGAAATGAAGCGTCAGATCGATGGGCCCGTTGCCCAATTGGTCAAGGATCTGGATAAACAAGGCTTGCTCGATCGGACAATGATTGTGTTGGCCAGTGAGTTCAGCAGAGATATGATGGTGGAAGGCAGGCCTGATGTGAAAGTGCAGGAGCAGGTAGCACAACCCGATATCCTAACAGACCTGAAATTTTACGGAATGCACAGGCATTTTACCGATGGTTGCTCGGTGCTCATGTTTGGAGGAGGAGCAAAGAAAGGATTTGTATATGGTAAAACTGCAGATGAGCGACCCTGTAAGACAATCGAAAATCCAATTAAAATCGACCAGTTGCATCAAACAATTTATCATGCCTTGGGAATATCCGAAGATACACAATACGAAGTTGAAAAAAGGCCGTTCTATACAACCCCCGATGGTAAAGGAAAGGCAGTTTTAGATTTACTCACATAATTTTTCAGAATACTTTGATATGTGTACCGGTTGCTCATACAGCCGGTATTTTTTTGTTTTCATTTTTCAATTTATTGCAGAACCTCACTCCATTTTGATATATTACATGATATAGTTCAATAAAAACTTATTTTAAAAATATTTGTAAAAACCGGACACAGCAGGATAGTCTCAGTCAATAATAGCGCTACTATTGCGAATAATACTATTTGAAATAGGTATTGTTATATTAATAGATACAAGGTATACGTCCTGATGTGCATACGTTTCAGTTTTTCCAGTTTTCAGGCAGGACCTAAACTAAACAGATGGTCTGTGCTTTGGCTATATAGAACATTCTTCAGTACGACATTTCCACGTCCCACCAAAACCTAAGCCTATGTAACATTTACCATGAAAAGTAAAGATCCTCAAGACAACTGAAACAAATTTTAATTTTCTAAACCTATCAATTTTATGATTCAATCTGGACTATTCGATGAAAGTACAGGAAGAAAGGACAGGGGGAGATTGCTCTGGCTTACATGTATGGCCACGCTTGCCCTTTGTTCTTATGCCGAAAGTAAGCCATTGTTAACCAAAGCTCGCTACTCAAGAGAAATCAGCGTAGTCAACAAGACTGTTACCGGTAAGGTTACCGACGAAAACGGTGAATCTCTGCCAGGTGCCAGTGTGCTGTTGAAGGGCACCAATACAGGAACAGTTTCTGATACAGACGGGAATTTTTCGCTCAGTGTACCAGATGCAGGTGGAACATTGGTAATATCTTCCGTGGGTTATTTGTCCAAAGAGGTTGTTATAGGCAATAATGCTACAATAAATATTCAGCTGGATGCTGATTCAAAGGCACTTACAGAGGTTGTGGTGGTTGGATATGGTAGTCAGCTAAAAAAGGAAATCACGGGGTCAGTGCAAACTGTGAAGAGTGAAGAGTTGAAAGACATTCCTGTATCGCAGGTTACTCAAAAGTTACAAGGAAGACTGGCCGGTGTCCAGATTAACCAGACAACCGGCAAGCCAGGGCAGGGGATGTCGGTGCGTATTCGTGGTCAGGTATCCGTATCTGCAGGTAGCGACCCTCTTTATGTGATTGATGGTTTTCCTATAACCGGTAATATAGGAGCGATGAATCCGGATGAGATTGAAGATATTTCGATTCTTAAAGATGCGGCTTCAACTTCGCTGTATGGATCGAGAGCTGCTAACGGGGTGGTACTTATCACCACGAAGAAACCAAAGGCAGGTCAAACAAATGTGAGTTTGAATGCATTCTATGGAACGCAGAATGTTCCTCAAAAGGGCCGGGTGAAAATGTTGAATGCTGTGGAGTTTGCTCAGTTTAAGAAGGAATACTATGAAGATGAAAACAGAACTGTTCCCGAAGAGTTCAGAGACCCTTCTATTTACGAGGGAAAAAACAACGACTGGTATGATGCAGTGCTTCGCAGGGCTCCGATCCAGAGTTACAATATTACAGTAACTTCAAGTAAAGAGAATATGCGAACATCGCTGGTAGGAGGGATTTTCAACCAGGAAGGTGTAGTTAGAAACAACACCTATAAGCGCTATTCACTCAGGATGAATACCGATTATGATCTTTCTAAAAGAATTAAGGTGGGATTCAACATAGCTCCTCAGTATGTTTATGATAATACACCAAGAACGGATGGAGACCGTGGAACAGGTATTTTGTTCAATGCGCTCCATACGTGGCCTGTCATGCCTATCCGGGATGCAAACGGGGAATTGACGAAATTCAATCGTTTTCCGGAGAGCACAGGTAATATCTATGCTTATCCGAACTGGGTGAGAGCAGCTGATGAGCTTACTAATGAGAATAAGAACGTCAAAATATTGGGTAATACCTACTTACAAGTTAATCCTTTGCCTGGTCTTAACATCAGAACGACCCTGAACATTGAATTTGAGAATAATAGATTTTTCTTCTTCAATCCGTCAACGGCGACCAGTGCTATCAACGTTCCTATTCCAACAACAGCGGTATCTATTCGTCAGGCTCTTACCAATACCGGCTGGTTGAATGAAAATACAGCTACTTACCAGAAAAGATTTGGTGAGCACAATTTCGAATTGCTGGCAGGTTTTACTCAGCAAGGTTATCGACAGGAATTTGAGCGTATACAAACAGACACTTACGCGGATGATCGCCTTCCAACAATTCAGGGTGCAGTAAATGTGAACCGTCCCGGATCTTTCAATGGTGTGAGTGAATGGAAGCTTACTTCTTACCTGTCACGTCTTTCATATAATTTTAAAGGAAAATATCTGTTCACAGCCGCATTGAGAACTGATGGTTCGTCCAGATTTGGGAATGACAAACTATGGGGAACTTTTCCTTCCGCATCAGCAGGTTGGGTGATGTCTGATGAGAATTTTCTTAATACTTCGAGACACATATCATTTGCGAAAATTCGTGGTAGTATCGGGGTGATTGGAAATAATAACATTGGTAATTATACCCAGTATGCCCGCGTAAGCAATACGCTTAATGCTGTATTTGGAGAGACGGTTTCTACTGGTGCAGGTGTGGTATCCTTAGCTAACCGGAACCTGAGTTGGGAAACAACAAGACAAATGGATTTGGGTCTTGATCTTGGTTTGCTCAACGACCGGATTCAGTTGGTGTATGATTTCTATACAAAACGTACAACCAATCTGTTATATGCAGTGCAAGTACCTCAGGAATCTGGATTTGCTAACTATTTTGATAACATCGGAGAAATTAAACTTTGGGGACATGAGATTGCACTGACTACCAGAAATCTGGAAGGAAAGCTGAAATGGACAACGAATGCCAACATCGCTTTTAACAGAAACAAGGTATTGGCCCTGGCTCCCGGCATCGACAGAGTATATGGTACATTCCACATCACGCAGGTTGGTCAGCCATTCGGTATGTTCTATGGTTTGCAAAAAGAAGGTTTTTACATGAGTCAGGAGGAGCTGAGAACTTCTCCAGTCATTCCGGGACGTTCGGCTATTGGCACTGTGAAATTTAAAGATGTGAACGGTGACGGCGTCATTACGAATGGTGGAGATAATGATGACCGCACAATCATCGGTAACCCATTCCCGAAATTCACTTATGGTATAGTAAATAACCTGAGTTATGGCAAATGGGACCTGTCGATTGTAGGTTCAGGATCTCATGGCAATGATTTATGGGTAAGACACTTATATAGCACAGCTAACCTGGATGGCGTATTTAATATGGTAGCCGGAGTAAAAGATCGTTTCCGTGTAAAGAATGTGACAGATGCGAATGGCAAAGGAACCGCCACGACAATAATCACCCCAGGTAATGGTATGTTTGGAGCGACCAATAATGGCGGAAATTTCACTGGTATTGAGCGTGACTGGAATAGTTCTCATTTCGTAGCAAAAGCCTCTTACTTCACTATTAAGAATATTACGCTGGGCTATAACGTTGGAAAAATTAACAAGGTATTCAAATCGGCACGGATCTATGGTTCTGTTCAGCAAGCATGGGTTTTCACAAATTATACCGGCGGACCTAACCCTGAAACAAGTGCGCAGGCGGATGGAAATGGTGATGGTGGTAACCTGAGTCAGGGTGTTGATTTCTCAAACTATCCGGTTCCACGTACCTGGACATTGGGTGTAAATCTCAACTTCTAAAACCAGGCCGTTTATCATTTATAAAATCAGATCAGATATGAAAATAAAATATATAGGAGCCTGCATGTTAGCATTGAGTTTGGCAGGTTGTAACGAGGGTTTCCTTAGTGTTCTTCCTGAAACAGAACTTACTACAGAAACATTTTTCAGAACGCAGGCTGACTTTCAGCAGGGAGTTAACGCTATTTATGCGCCACTTCGTCAGATGTTTAACGAGCGTGCTTGGGTATTGGAAGAAATGCATTCCGATAATACATATTATGCAAGGAATACGTTGTTCGGAGCAGTAGATGCTACCGAAAATGTCGCTGACTTCGCCGTTCCAACGGCAAATGGTACTACGCCTAATGACAACGTATTGGTTCAATATCGCCTGAACTATCTGATTATTGCCAGGGCTAATCAGGTATTAACCACAATTGATGCTGCTGATTTTGATGCTGAAATAAAGAAAAACCTGAAGGGGGAAGCCCTATTTTTGCGTGCTTTTGCTTACTTCGATTTAGTTAGGTTATTTGGTAAAGTACCCATGCACCTAACTCCTGTGACAGGAAGGGAAGATGCAGCTCAACCTTTGGCATCTACTGAGGATATTTATGCTCAGATTGAACTTGACGCTAAACTAGCCAGCACGTTATTACTGAATAAAGCAAAGCAGCAAGCTGGTAGAGCCACATCCGGGGCAGCTAAAACGCTATTGGCTAATCTGTATTTAACCCAAAAGAAATGGGCTGATGTAGAAAAGCTTACGAGGGAAGTCATCACCAATGATGGCTACAGTCTTATGCCGGACTATAATAATGCATTCTCATTTACAAGTTCCAATAAGAATAATCAAGAGTCTGTTTTTGAAATACAGTATATGGAAGGTGCTGCCGGATTTAACGGCAACCAGATTTATCGCTTCATACCGGCACCCATTAAGGCAGAAGAGTTAAAGCCTATTGTGGGAACAGGCAATACGCAGGGGGTTTCGCAGGAAAGTAATAATATTCCAACTCCTGATTTGATACAAGCGTATGAAGCAGGAGACAAGCGTAAGGATATTTCGATTGGTTATGTAACACTAAGTGGTAGTCTTGCTACAAACAAAACTTATCCATACATAAAAAAATATGCAAGAACACATGCTTTGCACAATAATACTGGTCAGAACTGGCCCGTTTATCGTTATTCCGAAGTATTATTGTTTTTAGCAGAATCGCTGAACGAGCAAGGTAAACCTGCCGATGCAGCAACCTATATCAATCAGGTAAGAACCAGAGCAGGTTTGCCCGCTACTACCGCTACCAGTCAGACAGCGATGCGGGAAGCTATATTCAAGGAAAGACGTGTTGAACTTGCTTTTGAAAACAAACGGTGGTTCGATCTGACCAGAACCGGTCGTGTGAAGGAAATTATAGGTGCGTATGGTGCAAAGGTTAAAGCTAATCCGGCAGCATACTATTTCCCTCCGGGAGCTGTTCCACCAAGTAATGCTTTCACCGTTTTGGATGACTATTACGGATTGCCAGCTGTTGAAGCAGCACTGACACCGCATTTCTAGAATTAATTAAAGATTCTGATTATGTTAATTAACCAGAGAGTTATAGAGCAATCACAAGCCCTGGCTCTCTGGTTAATTTTGTTAGAATACACTTAGAAACTACAAAGTACAGACACAACAGGATAGTGGCCTGACATATTACTCCTATAATTGCACTCGATAGACTATTCCAAGTTTTATTTTGCTTTATCCGAGAATGATTACGATAAAGTGCATTTCTAGGTTACATCATAACTACAAAATCTATATTGAATTACTTAAACTCTGAATTGTAAAATGTACACAAAGAAAAAATGGTTAAAACTATCAACCACGCTGGCAGTTATTGTGGCCGTTGGAGTTGGTAGTGGCGTGCTGGTGAGTAACCGGTCCGCAAAACACCGGCCTCCGGGGTCGTCAAAGGTTGATAAAATTAAACTTCCCGAAGGCTTTAAGGCTGAGCATTTATATAGCCCTTCAGAGGAGAAAAATGGATCCTGGGTTTCGATGGCATTTGATGATAAAGGCAGAATGATCACCTCTGATCAGTACGGAGGACTTTTCCGTCTCGTGCTTCCGGCAATCGGCTCTACAGATAAACCTCAGGTAGAAGCGTTGCGTGTGGAAGGAGATACAGCTAAGGTAGCTATGGGATTTGCTCACGGTCTGTTGTATGCATTCAATAGTTTGTATGTGATGATCAATAACAGGGAAAATCCAAAATTCCCTAAAGGTAGTGGATTGTACCGTTTACAGGATACTGACAATAATGATCAGTATGATAAAATTACATTAATAAAACCACTGGTAGGTGAAGGTGAGCATGGGCCGCACAGCATTGTGCTTTCACCGGACAAAAAATCGCTTTACGTTGTAGCGGGTAACTTCACGGATCTGCCTAAAATGGATATCTACCGGTTGTTACCTAACTGGAAAAACGATAACCTCTTTCCCTTTATCAAAGACCCTCGCGGACATGCCGGTGACAGACATGCGCCAGGCGGCTGGATAGCTAAAACTGATCCCGAGGGAAAAAGCTGGGAGCTGGTAAGTGCAGGTTACCGCAATGCATATGATATTGCTTTCAATGAAGCAGGGGATCTGTTCATATATGATTCAGATATGGAGTGGGATTTTGGTACACCCTGGTATCGTCCGACACGTGTCTGTCATGCAACGAGTGGTGGTGATTATGGATGGAGAACGGGATCTGCTAATACGTCCCCTTCGTTTGCTGATTTCCTTTCACCCGTGATGAATATTGGTCAGGGGTCTCCAACCAATCTTATTTACCTGGACAAAGCGAGATTTCCTGCGAAATATAAAAATACACTACTGGCATTTGACTGGAGCTTTGGAATTGTGCATGGATTGCATCTCAAGCCACAAGGTTCTACCTACACGGCCGATCACCAGGAATTTTTATCTGGTGCACCGCTGCCTTTAACGGATGGAGCAATTGGCCCGGACGGAGCCTTGTATTTTTTAACCGGAGGGCGTCGTCTGGAATCTGACCTTTATCGTGTGTATTACGAAGACTATAAGAACATTCCAGCAGGTGCCAATACGGTAACCCCGGTACTTACGAGTGAGCATAAACAGCGTACTGAACTGGAAAAATTCCATGTGAAAAAAGACCCCAAGGCAGTTGAGACAGCATGGCCGTACCTGAAAAGTTCTGACCGTTTCCTACGTTTTGCTGCTCGTTTAGCAATTGAACATCAACCTGTTGCGGACTGGCAAAATAAAGTGTATGCAGAGAAAGATCCGCAGACATTGATCTATTCATCTATAGCACTGGCGCGTAATGGTGACTCAACGAAAGTAGGAGGGCCGATCCTGAGTGGACTGTCAAAAATAGACTATGCCAAACTGGATGATCTGCAAAAACAAGCGTTACTGCGCGCTGTAGAAGTGACTCTGTATCGTACTGGTCAGCCTGATGCGGCGACAAAGCAGGCTTTGATTGCCTACCTGAATCCCAAATTTCCGTCTCCGAATGCGTTGCAAAATCGATTTCTTAGCAAAATTTTGATCACACTTGAAGCGCCGAAGGCGGTAGAAAAGACGATTTCTCTCATCGAAAAAAATGAAAAATTTGATGATAAAGACAATGAAATGGTGACCGCTTCTGCTGATCTTATTTTAAGAAATCCGCAATATGGACTGGATTTAGCTGGTTTATTAGAAAAAATGCCTCCTCAACAGCAGATGTATTATGCCATGATGCTGAGCAGTGCCAAAACCGGATGGACGCCGCAGCTAAGAGAGCAATACTTTAAATGGTATCACAAAGCATTCAGTTATCAGGGAGGACGTAGCTATATTGGCTTTATCGACAAAGCCCGACAGCTTGCATTGAAAAATGTTCCGAAGGATAAAGTTGAATACTATAATAAATTGTCTGGTGCTGAGCTACTTTCTGGCACTGGAAATGATCTTGCTAAATTGTATACTCCGAAAGGGCCTGGCCGCAGCTGGAAACTGAAAGATGCTGTGGTGGCTGTACAGGATAGCTTGGCAAATAGTGATTTTGAAAGAGGGAAGATGATTTACTCAGCAGTTCTTTGTAACCGTTGTCATAGTATCCAGGGTGAAGGTGCTGATGTGGGACCTGATTTGACACAATTGGGTACTCGCTTCTCTGCAAAGGACATGTTGGAGGCAATCATCGAACCTGATAAAACAATCTCCGATCAATTCGGCTCGATCTCCTATACGCTAAAAAATGGAGAATCCGTTGTGGGTCGTCAGTTGAACGAAGATGCCAATTTCTATTACATTGCGCAAAATCCTTTCGACTCCAAGACGGTGAGGAAACTAAGCAAAAAAGAAGTAGCCTCAAGTAAATTGTCTACTGTTTCAGTGATGCTTCCAGGACTAATAAATGGTTTAAATCCTGGTGAACTTAGAGATCTTGTTGCATATCTCATGTCTGGTGGAAATAAGAATAATCCTATTTACTCTGAAAAGGCCGGAGCAGAAAAGAAAGCTGGAAAATGATAATTATAGAGTAGAATTACAATAAATCTTCTTGTTAAAGTGGTGCCGTAAAATTGACATATAGTCACTAACGGCACCACTTTTGTTTGGTTTTGAAATTTTTTGAGCTAAGAAAGTTTTAATATTTTGCGCTTTTTAGGTCAAATCTTTATAGATTCGATGATCAAAATTTAAGTGTTTATGTTACACTTTATTGATTTTTAAGTATTTGACTTGCAGTATTTTACATATTTTCGAATAGGCAAGGGTAGGGATTTCCGGGATTTATTGAACCGCATTATTAACTAAAAAGTATAAAAAAAAATGACCTTGGGTTCCAGTAGAAGGGAAGTAATAAAAAGTATGGTGGCTGGAGCAATTGCTCTTCCGCCTTTGACAATGAGCGCTGTCTTTGCAAAAAATAATGAGGTACTTGGCGAAAAGTTAAATGGAAAAATTAATCACTCAGTATGCAGATGGTGCTACAGTAAAATTCCATTGGAGACCCTTGCGCAGGAAGCAAAAAAAATTGGCATCACTTCGATTGAATTGTGTGGACCAGAAGAGTGGCCTGTTTTGAAGAAGAATGGATTAACTTGTGCTTTGCCTTGGGGAGAAGGAGCTACGAGAAGTTTGGATAAAGGGTTTTGCGATCCGGCCAACCATGAAGCATTGATAAGAGATTTTACAGACGTAATTCCAAAAGTTCAGGCAGCCGGATATGACAAGATTATCTGTTTTTCAGGAAACCGACGCGGCATGAGCGATATTGATGGGATGAGAAATTCTGCAACTGGGATTAGAAAATTGATACCCCTTGCAGAGAAACATAATGTCACTTTGGTAATGGAATTGCTAAATAGCAAAGTGGATCACAGGGATTACATGTGTGATCATACTTCTTGGGGAGCCGCCTTATGCGAAATGGTAGGTTCTAAAAAATTTAAATTGCTATATGACATTTATCATATGCAGATCATGGAGGGCGATGTAATCGCCACAATCAAAAAATACAATAAATATATTGCTCACTATCATACAGGAGGTGTTCCGGGTAGAAAGGAAATTGATGAAACGCAGGAAATTTATTATCCGGCTGTCATGAAAGCCATTGTTGAGACTGGATACACAGGGTACGTAGGGCAGGAGTTTGTTCCAAGTCGCGGTAATGATATTGCATCACTAAGCCAGGCAATTAAGATTTGTGACATTCTTTAAATTGAAAAAAATATGAAATCTAACTTTTCCAGGAGGCAATTGATCAAAGGAATAGCAGTTGCATCCGGAGCGGCAGTAATACCACAGTCTTTAACCGCAGCCATTACAAAAGCTGAAACCATTCTGGGCCCGGAGCTTAAGGGCAAAATAAACCATTCAGTATGTAAATGGTGTTATGGAAAAATTCCACTAGAAACTTTTGCGCAAGAGTGCAAGAAAATGGGAATTAAGTCTATTGAACTTCTGGGACCTGAAGAATGGCCAATTTTGAAAAAGCACGGTTTGACCTGCGCTTTACCAAATGGAGCAGGAATGGGAATTGAAAAAGGATTTAACGATTTGGCTCTTCACGATGAACTGGTAAAAAGTTACGAAGAATTATTTCCTAAGCTGCAGGCTGCAGGCTATACAACCGTTATTTGTTTTTCTGGTAATAGACGGGGAATGTCAGATGTAGACGGAATGAGAAATTGTGCAATTGGTCTGCGACGTCTGATGCCCGCTGCTGAAAAATACAATATTACTATGATCATGGAATTACTCAATAGTAAAGTCAATCACCGTGATTATATGTGTGACAGAACTGAATGGGGAGCAGGTCTTTGCGAGATGATTGGTTCAGAAAAATTCAAATTGCTTTATGACATCTATCATATGCAAATCATGGAAGGCGATGTGATAGCTACCATAAAAAAGTATCATAAGTATATCGGTCATTATCATACTGGCGGAGTTCCTGGTAGAAACGAAATCGATGAAACTCAGGAGTTATATTATCCTGCAATTATGAAAGCAATAGTGGAGACAGGATACAAAGGCTTTGTGGCTCAGGAGTTTATCCCAAAAAGAGCTGATCAAATAGCTTCGTTAAAGCAGGGTATAGAGATTTGCGATGTAGCTTAAACAGCGTCAGAGATAAGCATTCGCTCGTAAAATTCATTTTATGAGCGAATTTTTTTGTCAATGTATTGTTAATTAACTATTTAATTATCAGCATATTATATCGTATATTTTGCGATACGACCTATCTTAGAATCGAATGAAAATCAAAGTCTGCATACTAGGTCGCTGTGATAAAATGTAAGCGGCTAAAGGTTCATATTATGTTAAATAGAATTGATCGTCTCTGAAGTTAGGCCAGCCATAAATTGACAGGATACTACCAGTATGATAATTCTTGATATGCTTTTGACGACATTCTAAATTTTGAAAAGAAAATATCTGAATGCTGATAGATTATGTCAGTTTACAAATTAATGGATTTTGAGTTTTTCCTATCTTTCCATCTAACCAGTCCAATCTCTAGTTCATTAGCAATAGTTAGTTTGATTATTGGGCTTGGTCATGTTTCAAATAATTAAAGCTCGTTTGCGGATTTCGTCTTATTTGTGGCATTTAACTGCTTTATACATTTAGGAGAAATACTTTGTTTAGCTTTAGCGAGGCAGCAGTTCTAAATTCTTAGTGTCAATGCTACACAGTTCTATCAGATTTCCAATTGCAGTGGTGATACTCTACTAATTCATCATATGGTAAAAGACCCAGCCCTGCATGGCTATGAATTTTTTGAAACACTCTAATTAGCTCAAAAGCCATTGATCAGAATCTAAGCCAGATCGACAAAGATGGATCAGTTAAACTTAAAATTTAAATTTTTTTGTAAAAATAGCTAACGTGCTCATTTTTATTGACTTATACGGCAATTAAACCTACATTAAGTCACTATAATTTGTTGTATAATTTATATTATGTTAAATAGAACGGTATTTGTAAGAAAGGGGGATTACTAATTATCCCCCTTTCTTATTGTTTCTGCAGTTTTTTACTCTACACAAGTAATACCTTTTCCTGCAAACTGCTCAAGTACGCTATTCACAGTAGCAAGATTTTCTTTTGCTTCTGATTCATCCTTTGCAGCTACTGCTTTTTCAAAAAACGGCTTAGCTTTCTGGAATTTTCCACATACACGACCTTCAACCTCTTTACCTTTTTGCTGATACTCAGTCATATTCATGTTATCAACTTCGCCTTTCAACTGTACAGCTTCATTGAAATAGAAAACGCCAAGGTTGTAAAGCGCATCATAGTTAGTCGCTTCCAGTTCGAGAACCTTCTTGTAACTTTCTATAGCTTTTGATGATGCATTTGCTTGTTTGGTCTTCAAGTCGGCCAGCTCTTTTTCCAAACCAGTCTTATCTGTGTTAGCTGATGCTTCGGCAGCTGTTTTCGCTTCGGCTTCCAAGGTAGCTATAGCAGCGGTCGCTTCTTTCTTTTTGTTAGTAACGTCAGCCAGCTGGCGTTTCAAATCTGCATTTTTGGGTTGCTTTTTGATCAGCGCTGAAATACGTTTGATCTCACCATCAAATACTTCGATCTTTCCTTTCTCGGCTTCTAAATTTTTAGCTGCATTTGCTGCCTTGTTTGAGCCTGTGCCTAGCTTACCGTTAATTTCCTTAATTTTTTGCGTAGCCCTTGTATTTGTGTTATCATACAAAATGGCAAGGTTAACCAAATTCTGAACATTGCTTGGATCAGATGTAGTCAACGCAGTTAGTTCCGCAATTGCCTGATCTTCCTTGCCGGATGCCAGCAAAATATTAACAATCTCGGATTTAAGATCTTTATTACCTGGCGACTTTTCCAAACCCTTATTCAACGTTTCGATTGCTTTGTCGAAGTCGTTATCTGCACGATACAGCTGTGCCAAGCCATAGAATACGCTTGGGTCTTTACCTCCATTATTGATGTAAGTCGCAAACTGAGTTTTTGCATCATCTTTTTTCTCAAGCTGTTGGGCTGCAATACCTCCGTAAAGTGCGGCTGTTGTATCCTTCTTGTTCACCTCTTGAGCTAACTGGAACATTTCCAGAGCGCCATTCAGGTTTTTATTCTGGTATTTTTCAGCACCCTGCTTAACGAAAGCATTAAAAAGTGAGGTACCCTCTTCCCCATTCAAAGCTTTGGTAGCTTCCTTTGAAGATTTACCAGGCTCTCCTTTTTTGGTCAAATCGAGTTCTACAACTTTCTTGTACGCATCAAGTGCGGTTTTTGCAGCGCTTGAATCAACTTCCGATCCTGACATTGCTATATTTTCATATAACTTCGCTCTCTCCATCCAAAAACTTGCTTTAGCACTTGCTTTGGGATCTGATGCGTCCTTATCACTTTTATCTTTGTCCTTACGAAATTGATCTACCATCGCCTTGTTCACTGCATCCTGCGAAAAGGCAGTAAAGCTGGCAAGAGTGAGTGCAGAAACAAAAAACATTTTTTTCATAGATATCCTTACTTTTATTGTGATTGATAATTCGAAATGCTAAATATAGGGTATAAAACTGCAAATTCTACAAAAATCATACCTCATCATCGGTGTCCACCTCCTCTGACTGGTCTTCAGCCTCTTCATCATCATCGATAACTTCTTCTGACTCAACATCGGTTAATTCCTGATCGTCCACAGGGATAATGTCCGGTGATGTCGTAATAATTGGATTACCATTTTCATCAAACTCTTCAACCTGCTTCTCGTCCGGGTCTTTTAGAATTCGTGTGACTGACGTTATCTCATCACTGTTATTCAAACGGATCAGTTTCACACCTTGCGTGTTTCTTCCAGCCAGACGAATATCCAGAACACTCATCCTGATAGCAATACCATTTCTGGTGATGATCATCAGGTCGTCCTGTTCAGTGACTTCGCGAATAGCTACCAGCTTACCAACTTTGTCTGTCGCATTCATGGTCGAAACCCCTTTGCCACCGCGTTTGGTTACCCTGTAAGTATCTATATTTGAACGCTTTCCAAAACCATTTTCAGAAACAACCAGTAACTGAGCATCTTCGCGACTGATACAAACCATGCCGATTACCTTATTACCTGCATCGGTCAGATTAATACCACGCACACCGGCAGCAGTTCTTCCCATTGGTCTAACCCCTGTCTCATTGAATCGTACGGCGCGGCCTGCACTGGAAGCAATTACAATGTCATTGTCGCCGTTGGTCAATGCAACATTGAGCAACCTGTCACCCTCATTAATTGAGATAGCAATGATACCATTGGTACGCGGACGAGAATAGGCTTCAAGCAATGTTTTCTTGATTGTTCCCTGTTCAGTACACATAATGAGGTAGTTATTTTTGATATAATCCTCATTAGTCAACGTCTTGACGTTAATTACTGAACGTATCGAATCCCCATTCTCCAGGCTGATCAAATTCTGAATCGGACGGCCTTTCGAAGTTTTGCTTCCTTCCGGAACTTCGTAAACCTTCATCCAGAAAAGTTTCCCGTACTCTGTAAATATAAGTAGGTAATTGAGCATGGTTGCTGAGAACAAGTGTTCTGTAAAATCAGAATCTTTTGTTTTCACGCCACGGGATCCAACTCCACCCCTTGTTTGCGTACGATATTCTGCAAGCGGAGTACGCTTAATGTATCCTTCATGAGAAATAGTGATCAACATTTCATCATCAGGAATCATGTCTTCATCACTAAATTCTTCAGCGGCAAACTCAATTGCGGTGCGACGGCCATCACCGTAGCGGTCCTTAATTTCGTTAAGTTCAGCTTTAATAATCTCAAACTTACGCCATTCATTTGCAAGAATATCTTTCAAATCTGTGATGAGAGCCATTATTTCCTCGTACTCTTTTACGATTTTCTCTCTCTCAAGACCTGTCAAACGCTGCAGACGAAGTTCAAGAATTGCTTTTGCCTGAATTTCGCTTAGGCCAAATTGTCCTATCAGACCATTTTTTGCAGTTTCCGGGTCACGGGCACTTCTGATCAGATTGATCACCGCATCCAGATTATCCAATGCAATCAGCAATCCTTGTAGAATATGGGCTCGTTTTTCTGCTTCACGAAGCTCATACTCAGTTCTACGTGTAATAACCACTACACGGTGCTCTACATAATGCTTGATCAGGTCTTTTAAATTCAGGAGAACAGGACGTCCCTTTACAAGAGCAACGTTGTTAACACCGAATGAAGATTGAAGCGGAGTATATTTGTAAAGGTGATTCAGCACAATATTAGGAATCGCATCTTTTTTCAAATCGAAAACAATACGCATTCCATCTCTATCCGACTCATCACGGATGTCCGAGATACCGTCTAATTTTTTGTCATTAATAAGACCTGCAATTCTTTCGATCATTGCAGCCTTATTGGTCATATAAGGAATTTCGGTTATGATAATCTGTTCCTTACCCGTTTTAGAAACTTCGAAATTAGCTTTTGAACGAATAATGATACTACCACGTCCCGTTTCGAAAGCCGATCTTACACCTTGATAACCATATATCATACCACCAGTCGGAAAATCCGGCGCTTTTACGTACTCCATCAATTCCGGTATGGTAATTTCGGTATTCTCGACATACGCCAAAACACCATCAATTACCTCCGATAGATTGTGAGGAGCCATGTTTGTAGCCATACCTACTGCAATACCCGAAGATCCGTTTACAAGCAGGTTGGGAAATTTGGCAGGTAATACGGAAGGCTCAGACAGAGAATCATCAAAGTTGGGTTGAAAGTCAACAGTGTCTTTACCCAGATCGTTTAGTAATTCATCAGCCAGTCTTTTAAGACGTGCTTCTGTATAACGCATCGCAGCTGGATTATCACCATCCACCGATCCAAAGTTCCCTTGCCCGTCAACAAGCGGGTAGCGCAACGACCACGGTTGGGCCATACGCACCATCGTGTTATACACCGATGAGTCACCATGTGGGTGATACTTTCCTAATACTTCACCAACTATACGTGCAGATTTTTTATGGGCTCTGTTATAGTTAACACCCAAATCAGACATACCATACAATACGCGGCGGTGTACAGGTTTTAAACCATCTCTTACATCCGGAAGAGCACGTGAGATAATAACGGACATCGAATAATCGATATACGCACCACGCATTTCTTCCTCAATATTGATGGGAATAATGTTTTCACCAGGAGATTCTGCCATAGATAATTAGAAAAGAATCAGAATTTATGTGAGAAGTTAAAATTATACCAACTCTCACGTGATTAATCCAAAATTGTTAGTTATAAGGATACAAATTTCGTCATTTTTAAGCACTTGGACAAACTATTTGAAGGCTATTCCGGTTGCCGATGTCATATTGCGATGATACACCGCATTTTACATTTATTCATATCGTTAAAAAAAGTAAAACGTCTTGTAATCATTAAATTTGGGTCAGTATATTCTTATAGTATCAAGTTCACGTTTCAAACCTATCGATAAATGCCTTTACTACTTACTTTTCTTGCCATCATTCTTCTCGTTCTGCTTATTGCCTGGCTAAAAATTGACACCTTCATTTCGTTTCTTTTGATATCTATTGGTCTCGGGCTTGCCAGTGGATTGGACGTAGCCACGATTGGAAAGGCCATTCAGAAAGGAGTTGGCGGTACATTAGGAGATCTGGTATTGATTGTGGGGTTCGGCGCGATGCTAGGTAAAATGGTAGCGGACAGCGGTGCAGCTCAGCGAATAACCGATGCACTAATAGGTATTTTTGGTACTAAAAACATTCAATGGGGAATGGCATTGGCTGGTTTTGTGATTGGAATTCCCCTGTTTTATAATGCGGGTTTTGTAATTGTGATTCCGCTTATATTTATGATCAGTGCTACTGCAAAACTACCGCTTCTGTATATAGGAGTTCCTATGTTGTCAGCACTTTCCGTTGCACATGGCTATTTGCCCCCTCACCCATCCCCTGCTGCCATTGCCAGTCAATTGAATGCTGATTTAGGAAAAACGTTATTATACGGTTTGATAGTTTCAGTTCCTGCTATTGCTATTGCCGGTCCTATGTTTGGCAAGACACTCAAAAGATTCCAGCCGAAACCGGATGAAGATCTTTTTAATGTAAAGCCGCGTCCCTCCAATGAGTTACCTGGTTTAGGTATCAGTATTATAACAGCCCTGCTTCCTGTGTTCCTGCTAACAAGCATGTCTGCTTTGAAGAGTGTAATGCCAGGCAACACCTTGGTTGCGCTTCTTGCTGAGCCTTATTTTGGAATGTTGCTATCAGTTCTGTTTGCCGCCTATTCTCTAGGACTGGTACGTGGAATGAATATGAAGGCGATTACAAAATCTATGGAAGAAGCCTTCAAGGGGGTATCCGTAATTTTGCTGATCATAGCTGGTGCTGGTGTTTTCAAAGAAATTATGACCGTGGGTGGTGTAAGTAATTATATCGCTGAAAGTCTTAAATACGTCGACGTTTCACCGCTGCTTTTGAGCTGGGGAATAGCGGCGATTATCAGGGTTTGTGTGGGATCCGCAACAGTGGCCGGCCTTACAACAGTGGGGATTCTGTCTCCTTTATTGGTTCATTCCACTGTATCACCGGAATTATTGGTTTTGGCCATAGGTTCAGGAAGTTTGATGTTTTCTCACGTAAATGATGGAGGGTTCTGGCTTTTTAAGGAGTATTTCAATCTGAGTATTAAAGACACGCTACTTACTTGGTCGGTAATGGAAACCATTGTTTCGATCATGGGACTATTGGGTGTTCTCATTTTAAATTTGTTTATTTAAGACTTTACAATTATTGCAATAGTATCAACGAAAATTAGCTTATGAGTGCAGAATCAAATTTTGAAAAACTTGGCCTTTCTCTTCCACCAGCACCAAAGCCACTTGGAGTTTACAAACCATACCTGATTGTTGATGACCGCTGGCTATATGTATCCGGACATGGTACGGTTCAGGATGATGGCTCTCTGATCATAGGTCGAATAGGAGAAGATATGGACATCGAAGCAGGTAAGAAAGCAGCTGAACAAGTTGGCCTCACTATATTGTCAACTTTGAAAGCGAACATTGGGAGTCTAAACCGAATCAAACGGGTAGTGAAGATTTTGGGTATGGTAAACTGTACTGCCGATTTTGAGAAACATCCTTATATCATTAACGGATGCAGTGAATTGTTCGCTAAGATTTGGGGTGAAGAAAATGGTATCGGGGTTCGTAGTGCCGTGGGAATGGGTTCGTTGCCCGACAATATTCCTGTAGAAATAGAAGCTATGTTTGAACTCGAGGTTTAACAACCCGTTATCAGCAGATTAATCTTTCACTTTACTCCTATTCATTATATGTGGTATAACATTGACCACACAGAAAATATTTTATCGCCCTCGCTCCTGTTCTATAAGGAAAGAATCGAATCTAATATTGATCATATGATCAGTATTGCAGGTGGTACATCAAGGTTGATTCCACACGTCAAGACACATAAATGTGGTGATGTTGTGAAATTGCAATTGGCAAAAGGAATAACCAAATTCAAATGCGCAACTATTGCAGAGGCGGAAATGCTTGCCCAAGCTGGAGCTAAATGGATTTTGCTGGCTTATCAGTTGATTGGTCCAAATCAGGAGCGGCTGGTAGCGCTTACTAAAGCCTACAGTGATGTTCAGTTTTTTTGTCTGGTTGACAATGAATATACTGCTCAATCTCTGAATGATGTTGCGGAAGAAAACCATCTTCAATTGGGAGTGTTCATCGATGTAAACAATGGTATGAACCGAACAGGACATATCACTGATGAAGCCTTGCCTGACCTTCTGGGTATACTTCAGAGGTTCAAAAATCTGCATGTAGCCGGAGTTCATGTTTACGATGGACATATCGGAGATTCTGATTTTGCTGAACGTAAGCTCAACGTGGATTCGGCCTTCGATACGGTCCGTAAATTGCTGGATACATTCGATTCACAAGTTAGTGAACAACCTATTGTAATTGCCGGAGGCTCTCCCTCTTTTACAGTTCATGCGCAAAGAGCGTACGTATTCCTGAGTCCAGGAACGAATGTACTTTGGGACTGGGGTTATGAAATGAAGCTTCCTGAACAATCTTTTGATCATGCTGCGCTACTGCTCACAAGAGTAATATCAAAACCTAAACCCGGTATCATTACCATCGACTTAGGGCACAAGGCTGTTGCGGCTGAAAATCCGATTGAAAGGAGATTTAAAATTCTGAATCTTGATAATTACACTGTACTAAGTCAGAGCGAGGAGCATGGCGTCATCGAAGTGGATGTCAATCAATGGAAAGATATCAAAGTTGGTGCTATTTATTACGCCTTGCCGTACCATATTTGCCCTACTGTCGCGCTTCATGACTATGCAACTGTAATAGAAAACAATATAGCGACTACTGAATGGAAAATTTCTGCGAGAAGCAGAAGAATCCATATCTGAGTTTTATGTTTTTCATTATGGCCAGCCTCCTTACAGAATCATTATACCTGAATGACCATAGGCTGCAGCCAGTCATGTCGTATCAAAGTAATGGTAATTCGTTTGATTTATCTGTAAAATAACATTGGCTTAATGCATTTGTGTGAAAAGCTTCGCAATTTTCGGACATTCCGATGCGAAGCTTTTTTATTTTGATATCCGTAGTAATATCGATCTATTTTATTTGGAATTATTATAAATAAAGCGCATCTTTGAATACCCTATCCAGTACAAATTTTACAGTTACATGAATGAGCGCAATATATAAAATTTCATATCGAACAAAGCTGAAAAACAGTCGTTCCTTTCAGCGGTTACATGACTGCCTTACACGACTCAATGTAAAACATTGGGCTTATGATTTTCAGGATTTCATTCTCACTTTGACATCTGATCTATCCGATTTTAGAAAAATCCAGGCCGTATTGCGGTCAAGCGGCTATGATTGTCAATTTGTCAAATTGGAAAACTTAGCAGAATCCCGTTGATGGTATAATTGTTAATGAAATGCTATAAAACGGGGATCACGATTGCGTGATCCCCGTTTTATCTATTCAGGAAGGCTGGAAACCATAAAACTCAGAAAGTGGAACACTTCCTCCTGACTACGAATATGATTTCGAGCAGCAGACAGATCATCACCAACCTTAATGGTATATGAGGTTTCGGGTAATGCTTCAAACATATCTTCATCCGTGGTATCATCTCCGATAGCCAAAATAAAGTCATAATCACCAACTTCAACAAAACTTCTCGCTGCGGTACCTTTATTAAAAGCGGTTTTCTTAACTTCTACAACTTTGTTACCATCAATGATCTGAAGATTCAGCTCGGGTTGGATAAAGTTTTTCAGCTGCCAGGATAATTCCTGAGCCCGTCGTGACGCATATTCCTTATCGTCAGCGGTACGGTAATGCCAAGCCAGAGACGTCTCTTTTTCTTCGACAAACGCGCCGGGGCATCTTTTAGCATACATATTCAGTATCGGCTTGATACTATCTTTCCAGTTCTCTTCATAACTCTCATTGAGTGTCCATTCATCACTACCCTTTGTTTTAATCAGCGCACCATGTTCTGCAATGATGTGTACCGGCAAGCCTTTAAAATGTATATCAAGGAATCTTCTGTCACGTCCACTTATGATGACTACCGTATCCCTTTTGGCGATGTCAAGAAGTAATTTCCTGATATCCTCGGAAATAATGGCCTGAGCCGGATCCGGAACGATGGGTGCCAGAGTACCGTCATAATCGAAGAACAATATCCTTTTGGAAGTAGCATCATATGCCTTGCGGATATTATCAATTCCTTTATTGGTTAGGAAAACCTGTTTTAATCGTTCGTGTTCTTGTTCTAACATAAGCATTTGGGTAAAAAAGTCATTGGTCCATGCAAATACATCGTAGTCATGAATCCTTTCACGCATGGCTCTCATGCGCTTCTGCTGTTCTGTCGGCTCCATCAACAGCGCCTCATTGATGGCATCTGCTATGCCTTGGTTATCCAGCGGGTTAATGATAAGCGCCTCACCCAGTTCTTCCGCCGCTCCGGCCATCTCACTGAGTATCAGTACGCCCTGTTCATCTTTTCGACTAGCGACATATTCTTTACAAACCAGGTTCATGCCATCGCGGACAGGCGTGATAAGTGCAATGTCACTTGCTGTGTACATGCCAACCAATTCATGGTAGTTCATGGAGCGGTATTGATAAATGATCGGTTGCCAGTATATGTTACCAAAGCTCGCATTAATAGCACCAACCGTCTGATCAATTTCCATTTTCATGTTTTGGTATTGTTCAATCGTATCCCTTGAAGGAACAACCACCATCACAAAACACACTCTCTCATGCCACTCAGGATGATTTTCCAGGAATCGCATAAAACCCTGTAATCGATGTAAAATGCCTTTTGAATAGTCGAGGCGATCCACCGAGAATATAATCTTCTCTTTAAGCGACTCCCTTGCCTCCTGACGGGCAGAAACTACTTCCTGAGTGTCGTAGGCATTATTAAATTGTCCAAAGTCAATGCTGATTGGAAAAGAATCGACCTTGACGATCCTATTGCTCATATTGATGTAATGCAGCTTGTTTCCATAGCCTGAGACAAGCCTTGCCGCTTTAAGGAAGTACTCAACGTAATCGTTGGTATGAAAGCCAACCACGTCTGCACCCAAAATGCCGTCAATTATGGACTTACGCCAGTTAACGGGAAGCATTCTGAAGAGTTCGTAGGATGGAAACGGTATATGGAAGAAAAATCCAATTTTATTAAGTGGATGTTGCTGTCGGATCATATCAGGTAGTAACATGAGCTGGTAATCCTGAACCCATACCACATCACCTGGTTGAATGATTTCATTAACCTTATCGAAAAAAAGCTTGTTTGCAATTTGATAAGCGTCAAAGTAGGCATCGTCGAAACGGGCCAAAGAAGGGAAATAATGGCATAAAGGCCATATCAGATTGTTGCAGAACCCCTCATAGTAATTTTCATTGATGTCCTCTGATATAAACACCGGATGTGCTTGAAATGACTCATTGGCCATGGATTGTCCTTCCAGTTCTTCAGGTGTATTCTCGCTAAAGCCAATCCACTGAATCTTTTCTTTCGCACTGAAAATTGAATCCTCCTGTTCGCTTACCAGAGACAATACAGCCGAAACCAATCCTCCGGAATTCTGAACAAGCTTGGATTGATCTTCTTCCTGAACTATTTTAAAAGGTAATCGATAGGCAACAATGATTAATCTTCCCGAATTGTTTGAATTATTGTAATCTTTCATAATGTTCAAAGCGCTAGCCTAAGCTGACACGTTTGATTAGAAATAGGATGAATGGCCCGAAAAGCAAACTGGGCCGTAATTAGAATTTATTAAAGCAAAGAACGCTTTGGATCTACAACAGCACAAATCATGCCATGACTATACGTGGCACTTTCAACTGACTTAGATGAAGAAAATTATTGAATGTACCTGAATGGTACGTAAAGTGCAGCTGTTCGTTGCTTAGATTTTAAATCAAAAAACCTGACAAAACTTGCCAGGTTTTTCAGAGCCTCCAGTCGGGATCGAACCAACGACCTACTGATTACAAGTCAGTTGCTCTACCAGCTGAGCTATGGAGGCTTTTATTGATATTCGGTAACTTATGTATTGGCAAAATTATTAGAGCCTCCAGTCGGGATCGAACCAACGACCTACTGATTACAAGTCAGTTGCTCTACCAGCTGAGCTATGGAGGCCTTTTATTTTTTGCCGATACTGTTTGTTATTCCGTTATCGTGCTGCAAAAGTAGAGTAACAGAATAACAAACGCAAGGGTTTTAAAGCCTTTTTTACTATTTTTTTTTCTGAATTATATAGCTTCCTGAATAATAGATAGTTGGTGTTTCAGCTCATTCAGCTGCTCCAGCGCATTATTTATCTTTCTTTCAAAATCGGCTTTGAGTTTGTCCGAAGTTTTTGACTTCGCAAAGAACTCAATATTGTTTTGCCATAAAGCAATGTCATTTTCGAGCTGAGTTACCTTGCGACGAATATCACCTTCTTTACGGACAAGATTGCGGCTGCTATCTCCCCCGTCGCGAACAAGTTCAACTTCACTTTCGAGTACAGCCTGTTCCTTTTCTTTTGTGGAAAGTTGTCCAATCGCACTCACATAGGTATTTATTGCCCCAATGTAACGTTTTTGAATAGCTTGCATGTCCTTTTTGGGCACGAATCCAATTGAAGACCATTCGCTCTTAAAAGCAGACAGCAAATTCAGTGTGGACTCCACCTTATCATTTGCAGCAGACTCAATGCGCTCAATAAGATCGACTTTCTTCGCAAGGTTTTCTTCAAATCCCTCCTCTACTTCTTTGTTTTTAGCACGTTTCTGATCAAAATAAGCATCACAAGCTTTTTTGAAGCGGTCATATATTGTATCCTTGAATTTCTCAGGAACCTGCCCTACTCCCTTCCACTTCTTTTGCAGCTCAATAATTTTCTGCGTATTAGATGCACTGTCTTCGCCTGATGCCAATATAGCTTCTGCTTCTTCACATAATTGATTCTTTTGTTCAAGATTCTGCTCGCGTTTGCTTTCCAGCTGACGGAAAAACTCCCCCTTATTGTTAAAGAATGTCTTCAGGCTTGCCCAGAACTTCTTGCTAAGCTCTTTCCCCTCTTCTCTCGGCATAATGCCTTTCAAGGCAACCCACTGGTCCTGAAACGCCATAATTTCCTTTGTTTTGGCATTCCACTCTTTAATGCTTCCGGAATTGTAGGAAGTAAAAGGAACGATCTGTTCGTAGATTTTTGCCTTCTGTTCGTAATTCTCCTGCATGGATTTTTTCTGTTCAGCGAACTGCTCACGCTGCGCATTATAAAGCACATCCATGGCTACCTTGAAACGCTGCCATAGCTTTTCCTGGTCTTCTTTTGGAGCTGGACCCAAGTGCTTATAATCCTCAAAAATATGATTTGCTTCATTGAGTATTTCACGAGACATCGGACGCCCTTCCAAGGATTTGCCTAGTTCCTCCACTTTTTCACAAAGCTCCGCTTTCAATTCTGCATTTCTTCTGCGATCAAGTTCTTTGAGCTCGAAATAGATATTTCTATTTGAAAAATATCTGTCGATCAATGCATTGTAAGTTGCCCAGAGCGTGCCGTTATGAGGAGATGCGATATTACCTGCATTTTTCCACTCCTCCTGAATCTTCTTAAATTCTTCCCAGCTGGATTTCAGACCGGAAGCATCTGTTTCCTTAGAACCTTCGTCTTCCAGTAATTCACGAAGCTTCTGAAGCAACGCTGTTTTTACATTGAAGTTCTTTTCCTTCTCTTTTTCCTGTCCCTGGTAATAGGCGTTCTTTAGACCGCGAATTTCTCTGGTTAAAGTGTCAATACGTTGTATATCAACATTATATTTAAACTCGAAGCCGTCTTCATCGCCGTTTTCTGCAACAAAAGATTTCAGAGCTGTTTCGCGCTCTGTTTGTTTAATCTGATCAAGTACCGGACGTATTTCACGAACCACCGACTCAGCCTTTTTAAGCAACGCGGGCTTCGAACCTTCTCCCTGAACGGCAGCCAGTTCGTTCTCCAGTAATTTTACAAGTTGCTCTTTGGATAGTTGACTGTAATCTACATCCGATGTAGATTCTTCCTCATGTTCCTCAGCCAGCTCAGTGTTAAGATCAATATCGAGGGTATCAATAGTTTTAGGTGTCAGGTCTTCCTGCTCGTTGCTTTCGACCCCTTCGTTTTGTTCTTGTGCCATCGTGATTCGTGTTTCGTAAGTACGTGTCTTATTGATTACAAATCTAATAATCTTTCCATTGAATTGGCTACTTTTGACATCCTAACATTGAACATATTCATCGGAAATGAACCATAAAATAGCAAATATCAGAAGTGACTACACTTTGAAGGGGTTGCACGAGTCGGATTTACACGCTGATCCGTTAAAACAGTTTGAAAAGTGGTTTGAAGAGGTACTTGCTTCCGGCCTGGAAGAGCCTAATGCGATGGTGTTAAGTACTGTGAAAGATGGAAAACCAGCAGCTCGTGTGGTACTGCTGAAAGACCTGGACATGGGCTTTAAATTCTTTACCAACTACGAGAGTAAAAAAGGTCGGGAGATAGAAAAAAATCCTTCAGTAGCATTGACTTTCTTCTGGAAAGAATTAGAAAGACAAGTACGTATCGAAGGAAAAGTTGAGAGGGTGGATCCGAAAGACTCCGATGAGTATTTTAAAAGTCGTCCGAGAGGAAGCCAGATTGGCGCTTGGGTATCGCATCAGAGTTCAGAGATACCAGGTCGTGAGGTGCTGGAAGCTACCAATGCAGAGTTGGAATTGAGATTTGAAGGTAAAAATATTCCAAGACCTGATCACTGGGGAGGATACCGTGTTATTCCCGATTACATAGAATTCTGGCAGGGGCGGCCAAGCAGATTGCACGATCGGTTGGCTTATACCAAAACGGAAGGGGCGAGCTGGAAGATTGACAGGCTTTCTCCTTAGGTATTATTTGGCACCGGAGCATGATGGTGCAAATGGTATTTTACAGAAAATAAAAGAGCGTACTGATTCACATCAGTACGCTCTAGGCAACCATCAATATTTTTAAACTATCGCTCGTTAATTGACACGAATGCTCTTTTAGGAGCACCAACGTAAACCTGACGAGGACGACCGATTGGCTCTTTATTAGTACGCATTTCTTTCCACTGTGCGATCCAACCTGGTAGACGTCCGATTGCAAACATTACAGTAAACATGTTGGTAGGAATACCTAATGCACGATAAATAATACCTGAATAGAAATCTACGTTCGGATACAGTTTGCGTGATACGAAATATTCATCTTCTAGAGCCGCTTTCTCTAACTGCTGGGCAATTTCCAGAACCGGGTCATTGATGCCCAGCTTGCTCAATACATCATCAGCTGCTTTTTTAATGATACGTGCACGTGGATCAAAGTTTTTGTAAACACGGTGGCCAAAACCAAACAGACGGAATCCGCTTGTTTTATCTTTGGCCATATCAATGTACTTCTGCGTATCTCCACCATCCTGACGAATAGCTTCAAGCATCTCAATTACTTCCTGGTTGGCACCACCGTGAAGCGGCCCCCACAGTGCACTGATTCCGGATGAAATAGATGAATAGATGTTAGCATGCGATGAACCTACCAATCTTACCGTAGAGGTCGAGCAATTTTGTTCGTGATCAGCGTGCAGTATCAAAAGTTTATTCAAAGCCGCAGATACAACAGGATCCACCTCATAGTTAGCTACTGGTAGAGAAAACATCATGTTCAGGAAATTTGAACAATAGTCAAGGTCATTTTTTGGGTAATTAACCGGATGCCCCTGTGATTTTTTATAGGACCAGGTTGCGATAGTAGGAAGCTTTGAAAGCAAACGAATGATATGCAATTGCGTAACTTCTTCAGGATCTTGATCCGCATTTTCGGGATAGAAAGCGCTCATAGCACTAACCAATGAAGATAATACACCCATCGGATGCGCATTTACCGGAAATCCTTCGAAAATCTTACGCATATCTTCATTAACAAGTGTATGCGTCTTTATTTCGTATTCAAAATCTGCAAATTGTTGTGCTGTAGGTAGTTCGCCATAAATCAGCAGATAAGCTACTTCCAGGAATGACGATTTTTCTGCAAGTTCCTCAATAGAATAACCCCTGTAATTCAGTACACCTTCTTCTCCGTCAAGAAAAGTAATAGCACTTTTTGTTGCGCCGGTATTTTTGTAACCAGCATCAATTGTAATATATCCGGTTTGATCACGCAGTTTCGCTATATCAATCGCTTTTTCCTGTTCACTACCTTCTACAATCGGGAATTGGTAAGTTTTACCTTCAAGGGTTAATTCAGCTATTTGGGACATATTAATTAGATAAAATAAAAATGTTAATGTAATAAAGTGTTGATGACATCGTAGTAACACAAAGGACTAAAAACCTTGAAAATTACCTACTCAACAAAATTAAATTTGTGTTAATTCCTATTTTCGTACGAATAGGAATGAGAAAAACACAAGCTGCAATATCTTAAAAAACGCTGTACTTTCTATTATTATCTCTGTTTTATTTGTAGGAATTCAAGATAAAACCCATATTATTTCACAATTCAAAGGAATAATAACATTATTCTATCGAAACTAAATTCTACTTATTATGGAATAATGTGGGTACTGCCAAGGGTTTCAGCACGGCCCTGCCCTTTTCCTGGTTCTACTTTGTTAAAGTATGCGAAAACTGCTTTAACAAGATATCGCGCATACATTCCTCCTAGTATTACCGGCAGTAAATGAGCACCATAAATAAAGGCTTTGCCTGTGATACGATACGAAAACGTAGAAAACGTGTTGTAAACATAAGCCAGCCAGATGAGAGAAACAATTAAAAACAAGGAAAAACAAATTAACTGAACTTTCTGCTTAGCATACCTGCGAACGCCTTCACATAGCAATAATGAGATTCCTACAACTAAAAATACGGTTATCAAGGCAGTAGGAAAATTCTTGATGTAAGTGTGTTTATAGATGAAAATGCCCAGTTTCCCGATCAGATTAGGATGCGATAACAGGTAAGCGTCGGTAATTATAAGGAGAAGAAGCAGTAACAGGCTACTTATTTTTCGGTTCATTGAATTAAAAATGATGTGTTTGATTAAAGTACTTTAATGTAACTGAACAATTCCTTCTTCATAATGAGAGACGATAAACTCTGCCTGTTTCCCTGTCTCCATCGAGGTATCAAGCCATTGAATATGCAAACCATCTTTTTCCATTTTTCTGAAAAAGGTCATCTGGCGCTTGGCAAAGCGGTGAATTTCTGTTTCCAGTCGGGCGATCATCTCTGCATAATTAATCTGTTTCGTCAGATACAGGGTAATGTATTTGTATTCCAGTCCGTAATAGATCAATTGTTCTGGAAGTAGGCCCGAATCAAGTAAATGCTGAACCTCTTTCACCAATCCTTCATTTAACCGCTGTTTCAATCTGGCGCTGATTTTTGCTCTTCTCGTTTCTACCTGAGGGTTAAGACCATATATCATGGCTTTCGGCGGACCAGGTTCATAGTTCCATTGCTGATCCAAATCAGGGTTGTCGGTAAGGTATTTGGAGATCTCGATAGCACGAATCAGCCGCTTATGAGTGGTAGTATCGGCCAGCTTTGTATATATCGTGTTGTACTCAGCAAATCGGACTGCAAGATCTTCTCGTGATAGATTAACTAACGACGTTCGAAGGGCATCATTTACAGGAATGGCGTTAAAAGCATGACCGGTTAAAATAGAATGAATATAAAAACCTGTGCCGCCGCAAGCTACAGCCGTTGAATTCCGTCCATCAATATCAAAATAAGCATCTGCAAAATCCTGATGAAAATCTTTTACGTTGTATTGTTCACCTGCATCACGGATGTCAATCAGATGATAAGGGATTTCAATTCCTCTAAATGTATACTCCTGCAAATCCTTCCCGGTGCCAATATCCATACCACGGTATATTTGTCGGGAGTCGACACTAATTACTTCTCCCCCTATAAGGTGACACACTTCAACGGCAAGTTTGGTTTTGCCACTGGCTGTTGGGCCTAAAATGACGAGTAATGGTTTCAATGGTTAACTGCTTTTACAAATTTGTTACTTCCCGCATTGGTAATCGGTACCTTGTCAGATGCTTTTTCATCATGGGTGGATGTATATCTCATATGATTTTGCATATCCAAATGAAATGATACACCTGCCCTTTCAGAAATATATTCGAAATCCAGTTTTTCATAAGAGCGACCATCAGACCATTCCAGGTCTACATACGTCATGATGTCGTCAGGTTTAAAATCCTCGGTAAAAGCCTTCAATATTTTGTTCATACCACCAACAACTGTGGTATCACAATGATTGGCAAACCGGATTAGTTCACAAGAACGATGTGAATCCCCTGCATCACGTACAAATATTTTAGCGTTACTGAACGTAGCCACGGCAACCAGCAAGTCCTGATTGGCATTGTCAATGGGGAAATCCTTTGCAAGTATTCTGAAATAACGAATTGGCAAGAATAATCCGTATCTGTATTTAGCCGATACATTACCTTGTAAATGATGCGTATTTAGGAAACTCTCTGCCGTTGACTTATTAATACGTGCCGTGTAGGTGAGTCTGCCCGGAATACGGACGGAAATCCCAAGCAATGCCTTTATCCTTGATACGACGATGTTACGGGATCGATGCCATTGATCTTCCCATATTATAACAGAAGTAATACCGTGGAATCTTGACTTAGCTACGAAAAGGAAGACGTTATTGTATCTGCTAAATGCATCCGATAATAGCCATTTTTCGTAATCGATCACGATGAGGTTCATCACCGGTTGCTCACTCCTGAATATGGTAAAACACAAAAAATCGCTGTCTCCGGCAAGTCCTGATGTCCATGGATATCCCAACGCTGTAAGCCAATCTTTTATCTGATCAACAAATGAGCAGGAAGCGTCTGAAGTACCAGTATCTTGAACAAGAGGCATACTTAAGTTTTGAATGAGTGATGAAACAAAGGTATGTTGCTTTCGGTCATTCGACCAAAAAGAAGAGGATACCCGATTTGGATATCCTCAATATAATTCATGGAGTGTGTGTGATTTACTTTCCCCCTAATCCGAAGATAAGACCGACATTCACACCGCCGAATTTTGAAGTTGATTCAAAATCTACATTGTTAGCCGATCCTGTAGTTGCGCTGTGATTCTTATTTCCAAACACAAAATGATAGATACCTTCCACTTGAATTCCCAGATTACCAAAAGCAAAAACAAACCCTGCTCTTGGCGCTGCTCCAAAATTGCTGTGTTTCTGAGATTCTAAAACGGTATTGCCGTTGTATTTGGCATCGTAGCCTGAGAAATAAACACCTGCATCACCACCGATATATGGTCTCACGACACCTGTGGTAAAGAAGTAGTCAATCGTTCCGGTAACTGGTGTCACCCTTCCGGTTGTTTCAAAAGTCTGCCCGGCAAAAGTATACTTACTTCCATCCGCATAAATCTTTCCTGCTACGCCAATCGCTACCTGGGGAGTAGCAAATACACGAAGGTTAAGACCGCCACCTGCAATGGTTTTGGAGTCCTCTACGTTGGATTTCGCGACTCCGCCTTGCAGTCCAATAGAAAATTGTGCAAAGCTGGCAGTCGTAACTCCGGTCGCAACCATAGCCATGCAAAGTGTCTTAATTAGGATACTTCTCATCTTTCTGATTTTTTAAGTTGATGTCTGGTTTAGAAGTATAAAAGTTAATCCGGTTTAGGCTCTAATGCGATTTTAATGATTAATCAATTCGTAATCAATAAGTTGAATTCTCGTTCAAGTGTCTCTTTAAATTGCATTATTTGAGTAATTTCTTCCTCAATGCAGAGCATTTTGGTACAGATCGCAAGTCTTCCAATGTTTTTTCTGATGCAGTTTTAGTGTCAATACTGTATACTGCCTTATGTTTTGCATTAGTAAATGGCTAAATTACATCAGCTATTAACCTCAAAAAACAAATATTATGAGTCTTAACCCAGAAGAAACTGCTGTTGTTCTGATAGAATTTCAAAACGACTTTACCACTGATGGAGGTATTTTTCATGGTGCAGTCAAGAGCGTGATGGATTCCACAAATATGCTGGAAAATGCAGCAGAAACCGTAAAGCAAGCGCGGAAAGCTGGCATTAACATCATACATGTGCCTATTTCCTTTACCGAAGATTATCATGAAGTTACACCGAACCCGTACGGTATTATGAAAGGTGTTGTGGATAATGGCGCGTTTAAAAAAAATACCTGGGGAACCGACTTTGCTCACTCACTTACTCCTGAGCCGGGAGAAATAGTAATCGAGGGAAAAAGAAGCTTCTGCGGTTTCGCCAGTACTAATCTTGACTTTGTATTACGTAGTCGGGGCATCAAAAATATTGCCCTGGCAGGATATTTAACCAATTGTTGCGTAGAATCAACGATGAGAACTGCATACGACAAAGGTTATAATGTGATTTCATTAACAGACTGTTGCGCTACACTTAGCCAGGAAGAGCACGACAATGCGATCAAAAATGACTTTCCCATGTTTAGTCAACCTATGTTACATACAGAGTTCATCGCGATATTAAAAAATGAGGCTGCTCTTGACCTGAAGGGAAAAGGTTACGAGTGATGTTGTATCTAAATAATAAAAAATGAAATTTTGGAAAACGATCATTGTTGCATTTTTGCTGACTCTTGCACATGAAAGCTATAGTCAGAATTTCAACGCCGAACTTCGCAAACTCAATGGCCAGATTGATGCAGCACGAAAATCCGGAAAACTGACTGAACTTGAATACAGTAAGTTGAAAAAGGAGCAGGATATTATCAAACTGGCTATCGACAAGGCCAATGCAGATGATATAATGACGCCTGCAGAAAAGAATAAAATCCACTCAAAAATAGTCAGATCCAAGAAACGACTGGCGAAGTATAAAACCAATCGTGAAATCTATTGAAATGAATACAAAAATGGCAGTCACTTCGTGGCTGCCATTTTTAGCTTTAACTACTAGTAATCTTTTTTTCCGTCTTTTTTTGCCTTCTTTTCAGCTCTTTTTTCTTTGAGGTTTTTCTCAGGCTCCTTTTTGGTGCTGCCTTTGTCCAGGTTTTTTCCTTTTGCCATGACGATATGATTTAATATGATTGGTGTAAAAGTAACTTAATGCCTCCTATTTTTGGTATTCAGGGCATCCGGTTAATTTGAATTTTCTAAGGTTCTCCAACGTATCAGCCCTTATTGGTGATCATATCTATGATTATGTTGGACCTGATGCCCGTTTTTCCATTACTTATGGACTGACCATTTCCTGTAAGTTCACCTACTATCTGAGTAATTAACGGCTGCTGAACATGCTCTGGATATGGAATTGTAAACACTTCTGTGCTATTTTCAGTAATTACGGTAATATCGAACTTTTCAAAAAACGAAAATATGATCTGCCCCCTGGAACCTATGATTTTTGCTTCATCCAAACGTTGTTCTTTGCTCACTGTAAAGCACCAACTACCGGTTCCTAATACACCCGAATCAAATTCCCAGTTTGCTATGGTAATATCATCTGCTACATACAAGCCAGCTTGATTTGCTGTAATTCCATTGGCAGATTTCACTGGCCCAAAAACATATTCCAGAAAGTCGAACTGATGAGATGCCAGATCGTGGAAATGCCCTCCACCGGAGATCTCTGGATCAACACGCCATCTTGTTTTCACAAGCTTACCTATCTCCTCCTGGTGCGGTTGCCATTGTAACACAATGCTCACCAGGCGTATATCTCCTACTAAACCACTGTTAACTAAGTCTTTTACTTTCTGAAAATAAGGCATTGCCCTGCGATAATAGGCTACGAAAAGAGGAACTCCGGTTTGTTCACTCACATCTATCATTCGCTGGCATTCTGCCGTATTTCTGCCCATAGGCTTTTCTACATATACCGGCTTTCCAGCCTGCATTGCTCTTATTGCATACAGTTCGTGGGTATCGGGAGGTGTTGCAACATATATAGCGTTGACGTCCGGATCGTTAATCAGTTCATCCGCGCTATCGTACCATTTTGGCACGCTATGTCTTCTGGCGTAGTCAGAGGCAAGATCTGCATCCCTTCGCATGACGGCTACCAGTTCAGAATTGTCAACCTTATTAAATGCCGGACCGCTTTTTACTTCCGTTACATTTCCGCAGCCAATAATGCCCCATTTTACTTTTTCCATAACAAGCACGTAATTTTGAACTAATAGTTAAGTACAATTATTATTAATTCTAATGAATTTACCTTAAATTATATATTAATAGAAAAGAGATGTCGACGCAGCTAAACAATCCCCTACACGGAAAAACACTTGAAGCCATACTGAATGAACTGGTTGACTACTATGGATGGGAACAAATGGGCTATCATGTCAATATCAATAGTTTCAGATTCGAACCCAGTGTCAAATCCAGTTTAAAGTTTTTGCGTAAAACGCCCTGGGCCAGGAAAAAAGTAGAGGAGTTGTACATACAAATGCTCGACAGAAAATAATAAAGGTTTCATAAGAAGTCTTCGTCACACAACAGCTTATACAGAATGTCATTTGTTGATTACTATCAGATACTTGGCTTGCAGAAAAGTGCAACCGATAAGGAAGTGAAGAACGCCTATCGGAAGCTTGCCAGGAAGTATCATCCCGACTTAAATCCGGATGATAAGGAAGCACAAAAGAAATTTCAGGAGTTAAACGAAGCTAATGAGGTGCTGAGTGATCCTGCGAAAAGGAAAAAGTACGATCAGTACGGAAAGGATTGGCAACATGGTGAGGAGTATGAACGGGCACGTCAGTCTCGATCTAACACTCACGAGAGTTCATGGTATTCGGGAAATGAGGGAGGAGGTTTTTCTGACTTCTTTGAATCCATGTTTGGATCGTCGGGAGGTTATGGTGGGCGTCAGACAAGATTCCGTGGTCAGGATTATAAATCCGAATTGCAAATGAATCTGGAGGATGCTTACACATCACATAAACAGACATTGACTGTAAATGGCAAAAATATAAGAATTACAGTTCCGGCAGGTGTTGAAAATGGGCAAACAATTAAAATCCCAGGGCATGGCGGACCAGGTGCTAATGGTGGTCCTCATGGGGATCTGTACATCACATTTGTGATTACAGGCAGTGAAAAGTACCGTAGAGGTGGAAATGATATTCATATGAAAGAAGACATCAGCTTATATACAGCCGTATTGGGAGGAGAGTTGATTGTGGATACACTGAGCGGAAAGGTGAAGTTGCCTGTAAAGCCCGAAACTCAGAATGGGTCGATAGTTCGGCTCAAAGGGAAAGGTTTCCCGATTTACAAACGGGATGGCCAATACGGAGATCTATATATTACGTTCAATGTATTAATCCCTACAAATCTTACAGATAAGCAAAAACAGCTTTTTGAAGAATTGTCTAAATCATAAAACTGTATAGCAATGGATAAGGATCAGCTGATTGCCACTGAGAAGTTCTGTGTATACTATAGTGTGAGTAAGCCTTTTATGGAGTCGTTGATATCGATAGGGATGATTGAGACTGTCATTGTCAGTGATGTTAGCCACCTTAAAATTTCTCACTTAGGTCAGATTGAGAAGATGATAAGATTGCATGAGGATCTCGGTTTAACCCCGGAGGGTATTGAGATTATCCATGCTTTGCTTGAAAAAATAAGCGTTCTCAACGAAGAGGTGATGACACTGAAAAACCGCGTCAGATTCTACGAGTCATAAGAGCATTTGGTCATAATCTGTAAAATGCCCGGCTACAACCGTATCTTTACGGTCTTATTTATTATATCAGGCAAATAGAAAATGCCTGTAACACCTGTTTTTATGAAATTTGAAGATTATCGCATTGCAAGCGAGATAAAGAAAAACCTGGCAACTGCAGGATTTAAAAAACCGACTGATATTCAGTTTAAAGCTATTCCAGCTATTTTAAAGGGAGAAGACGTACTTGCTATTGCGCAAACAGGGACTGGAAAGACAGCAGCTTTTGCCATACCTATAGTAGATATTTTGAATGCCAGAAAGGTTTCATCGAGAGCTGAAGGCATCAGGTGTGTAGTGATGGTGCCGACCAGGGAACTGGCTATTCAGATTACAGGTGTTTTTGAAAAAATCGCAAAACATACCAAAGTAAAGGCATTTAGTGTTTTTGGAGGCGTAGAACAGGGTCCACAAATCGCTCAGCTTGAAAAAGGTATCGATGTACTTATATCTACGCCTGGCAGAATGTTCGATTTGGTGAGTCAGGGACATATCAAGTTGAATCAGGTGGAGATGCTTGTGTTGGATGAGGCAGATCATATGTTGGATTTGGGCTTTATCAAAGATATACAGGACCTGGTGAAGCATTTACCTAAGAACAGACAGACTATGTTTTTCTCTGCAACCATTAACGAGAAAATTAAGAAGCTTGCTTATTCTTTGGTTCGAAATGCAATTCGGATTCAGATATCACCGAACAATCCGGTGGCACGAAATATCACTCACTCCGTTGCATTTGTCGGCATGGACGACAAGCGGTTTTTTCTTGAAAGGATTATTAAAGAAAACCTGGAAAGTAAAATACTGGTTTTTGTAAGAACAAAAGTTAGAGCGGAGCGGGTCTGCAGCGCGTTGGAAAGGATGGGATTGAAAAGTGCTACATTACATGGAGACAAGGAACAGGCCGATCGTTTGATTGCTTTAAATGAGTTCAGAAGTGGGAAGGTTAAAGTATTGGTTGCAACAGATGTAAGTTCGCGTGGAATTGATATTGCGAATGTCGACTATGTGATTAATTATGACTTGCCGGAGCAGCCGGAAAACTATGTTCACCGTGTCGGACGAACGGGGCGAGGCACTCAGAAAGGCTTGGCAGTGTCATTTTGCAGTCCTGAGGAAAAAGCTTTACTCGAAGAAATTGAAATGTATTTGGATAAGCCTGTTGAGGTCGTTAAAATAAGTCATCAGGATTATTCTGAGACGCTAGACTTTACCGCAGATACCACTTATGATCTGAATGCTTTGATGAAAGAAGTGGAAGATTACGAAGGTAACAGGAAAAAGAAGAAGAAATAAACGAAGAAAGGGGCATTATTGCCCCTTTCTTCGTTTGAACCGTTTTATTTATTCGACTGGTAAAATCTGTCCACGGTATTCCTTTGTAGGATCAGCGGCAGTTGTAATATTTACATAAAGCTGACCAATAATCAAAGCAGTCACTTCAACATCTGAAAGCGCACGTGTTTTACCAGTGACCTGTGAGGATGAAAAACCTGACAAAGGGAATAAAGCAGATCCTCTCTCCCATGCCGGATCCGCACGGTTAATGGCTACCGCTGTAGGTGTAACTCCACTGTAAGAAATGTTATAAGTCAATTCTTTAGTTACTTTGTTGTATTCAAAAGCACCAGTACCTACGGCTGGCGAAACGTTAATTGCTGCTGTAAATTTCACAATATCATCTTTGTGAGGTCCCTCCTCTTTGCAGGACATGATTGAACCCATCACGGCAATACTCATCATAAACAGTAAAAAACTTTTCATCGGCTTTTTCATACATCAATTAATTTAAAAAAAGTTAACCCTTAAAACTAAAATATAAACTTGTCAGTTACAAAAATAATACCAGCATTGATAGATCATATACTGAGTAGGTCATTTTTACGTATATAAACGATTTTGTTATTCCAAATTACCCTGTTCCAATGATCGACCGTACCAAACAGTGTAAGTTTATGACCTTTTTTTACCACATCTACTACCCCGGATGCAGATGATGGCTCCTCCCGGAGAAATGTATTGTCATTTGCGATCACAGCAGTTTTATATAAAGACGGTGCATTAATCATTGCCAGAATAATTAGGAGGTACACCAATGTGGAAGCTTTATGAATCCATAAGATGGACTCGTGCCGCCGCGTTTTCAACATCATGATAAAAACGATGTATGCGCCCAAAGTTAGGAGCAATATCGGAATGTACTCACCATATTTGCGATAAAAAATGATAAAGTAGTTATAATCGTCGAACTCATAGCCAGTTAAATTTTGCTCTTTCGCCAAATTATCCATTTTTTCGAAAAGAGAACGTGAGGGTTTTGTAAGAGCTAGTTTGCTAAGGTAGTAAAGGCAGGATGTGTAGTTATTTCTCTTTTCAGAGAGAAATGCAAGCTTTAAAAGCAGGTTAGGATTATTTTTTTCGTTGTCCCGAAAATTTTTTTTGTATAAAATTTCTGCTTCCGTATACTTGGCCATAGCGAACAGAGAATCAGCAGATTTTAACTCTCTTAAACCAGCAGAAACTGCCGGGTTTTGGAAACAAAAAAGGGAAGTCAGAAGTAATATTGACAGTTTTTTATTGAACAGAATTTGCATTATACTTTTAAGAATTCTACTTTTGCATCGCAATTAAGGAAAACGCAACGGCTAATCCAACAAATTGTAACATTCATTGAAATAAGAAAAATTAAATAGTGTAGTTCTGGATTACAGCTCTACATTACTTCCCTGGCTCATTTGGTAGAGCAATACATGTCAGCACAACCGGCAGTGTAGAGGTAAGGGTTCAAGGCCCTTGGGACAGACAACTGCATTGGACAGTAAGCCAATAACGATTCCGTAGCTCAGCTGGTAGAGCAATACACTTTTAATGTATGGGTCCTGGGTTCGAATCCCAGCGGGATCACAAGTCTGAAAGTTGATAATATATCAAAATCAGAATAAGGTATAAACTGAAATCGAACAGTTTTAAAATAAATCGGTAATGATTCCGTAGCTCAGCTGGTAGAGCAATACACTTTTAATGTATGGGTCCTGGGTTCGAATCCCAGCGGGATCACAAGTCTGAAAGTTGATAATATATCAAAATCAGAATAAGGTATAAACTGAAATCGAACAGTTTTAAAATAAATCGGTAATGATTCCGTAGCTCAGCTGGTAGAGCAATACACTTTTAATGTATGGGTCCTGGGTTCGAATCCCAGCGGGATCACCTGATGGGATAAATCTGAAAATAACAGATTTGTCCCTTTTTTATTTCCAGATAACTCACTGTTTTTCTGATAAATAAGATTGAGCACTTCATTAATTCTGGTGGTTCGATGTTGCACACCATCAAAAGTGAGTTTTTCCGGGAAGATCGAACCAAGAATCTTTCGCTTTTCTTCAATATTGCCGTTTTCATAAAGCAAATCGAGTCCTGAAAGGTTTTTTAAGGCTTTTTCAAGTAGAACACTAATTTCCTTATCCCTTCCTTGAAGGCTGTTCAATTTCTTTTCCAGCTCCTCAGTTTTGGTGGCTGATTCCTCCTTAACCATCTTAAAGTCCGATTCATCCAAATCTCCGTCTATCTTCATGATCCTTGCCTTTTGCATGCGGATACCAATACTATCCAGTTCAGACAGTATCTGCTTACGGTCGGTTTCCTGATGTTTCACTTTTTGCTTCAAGTCATCCGTGATGGCTTGGGTGAATAGTTCTATCCTTCCGGGTTTCGGTATCAATTCTCGCAAGTCGTGCAGTAACCTTTCGTTTGCTAATTGGGCTTTAAACCTCACTTTGCAGGCCGCAGAACAGTGGTAATAGTAATAATAGCCACCATTCCCCTTCGAAGCGCTTCCCGTGAGCATCCTGTTACACTTTGGACATTTCAAAAAGCCACGTAGTGGTAAATCTTCCAGCGAACGAATTTTAGGCTTTTGGTTTGAATTTCGTTTTCGGCCATCCAGTGACTGTTGTGCCTGCTCAAAGAGCGACTCCGAGATAATTGTTTCATGAACACCCGTTACAAAATAACCAGTTTCATCTTTGTAGGGAGGGATAAAGATTTTCCCGCAGTACACCGGATTACGAATAGCAACCCAGAAATTATTTTTACTACTTCTAAGCCCTTTTTGTCTTGCCATCTTCCAAATCTGCTCGGTGTTATAAGTTCCGGCAGCAATTTGTTCGAAGACTTCTAGCATAATTGGCGCATTAACAGGGTGTGGTGCAATATGTTTTCTTCCCTCTGGCGTTATCCTGTTGATATATCCAATAGGTGCTGTAGCCATCCAGCGGCCTTCTTTTTTTGCACGCCTCATTCCGTGAAACACATTTAATGCCCTTCGGTCATTCTCTACCTCCGGAGCTGCCAGATAAACTGCCAGCATCATTTTGTTCTCAGGAACAGATAAATCCAAAGGCTGCTCAATTGCCTGGGGTTCCGCTCCCAATTTGCCCAGAAGACTGATCATCTGATAAGCATCGCCCGTATTGCGGCTAAAACGATCCCATTTTGTAAACAGGATCAATCTTGGCTGCCGGGATTTTCTCAGGTGTGCAAGAAGGCGTCGCCAGGACGGGCGTTCAAAAGTTTTGGCCGAATAGTCTTCAATAATGACTTCGTCGATTTCGATGGATTGCAGTTGACAGTGCCGCCTGAGCCTTTCTTCCTGATCTCTTTGGGAGTAACCTTTGTCAGCCTGCTCATCGGTACTGACCCGGATATATAAACATGCCTTTCTCATCTTTAAAAAATCGATTAATGGAGTAATAATTATTCGATTAAAATCAGCAACTGTAAAAAAATCTAACTTTTGGTATTTCTAAGATACTGATTTACTGCGATTCCGGCAAGTAAATTCACCATTTCTAACATCCTTTTTGCCTCTTGGACGGTGACAATTTCATGATGTCTTGCCAGTATTTTAATAACCATCTCCGGTGTCATTCCTTTGCTTTCCTTATGCTCCTCTTCCATATCCCACTGTCTTTAACGTTAAACAAGCCGGAAACTAGGAAAAGACGATTTGTTGAGCGTTCCAAAGGATCCCGCCGGAATGAAAAGAATCTTTTTTATTGTAACGCAGATGGAAGTAATGCTATTTATCTTCAAAGAGCCTGAAAGTTCATGATTGATAGTCTTTAAAATAGCATAGCCCAGCGATGTGCTCAGGGCCATCGCTTGCTCCAATCGAAGAAAAAATGACGGGGTTTATCCCCTTGGCTGCAAGGTCAGTCTGCGGTTTAAGGAGCTGCATTAAGCCGGGGGCGCCCAGCCGCGGTAAATAGCGGACTATTCTTGCAGCCGTCATTTTTGCTTTGTAACTTTCGTCGCACTGACTGATAACCTGTGCGGCTGATACCTTGATTTGAGCTTTAAAATAATTGCTTATACTGCCACCGGGGCGCCTTTAGGAAAATATAGGCTAGTGCTGCAGTAGCAGGTCAATATTGCCACGGGCTCGCGTAGAGAGTTAAGGCATGTTCAAATCTTGCACGCCTCATGAATGTAGCACAAGATTCAAGTCTTAAAATTTTAACAATTGAAAAGTCAAGTTGGCTGGCACTGGCGGGAAACAAATTGATATGATCGAACCCACTGCTGTTAATACCGTTACCCTCTTCATTCCAGCTTTGGACGCTTTTTAGAGCTTTGCCAGCCTTTTCCGTACCGCCAAATTGATTCACTAGCATAGACCACTCGCTATCCGTTGGTAAATGCCAACCGCTGGGATTGGCTTTTTTCGCTGCCTCCCAATTGCAAAGCAAGCCAAACTATTAACGACCATTCTCATTGTCATTATAAGCATAGCTACCTTCAACTTTATAGTTCAGGTTTTGTGCCATCCATTTAACGGTTCTGCCCGTCAAAGCTTCTTTAAAGCTGATCGTTTGATACGTTTGACCATTGCGCGAGTCAGTGAAGGCGCTAGTAGATTGGGCAATTCCCACCTGTGTGAAAAACAGGGTAGCAAGTATTGTAAAGATGTGGTATTTCATCTTTGTAGTTTAAGGTTATTTTTGTCATTATAAGAATTACCAGCTGATACTAATCTACTTAAAGTATATTAAAAAGCGATCTTTTGTGCAAAGTAAACATAGGAGAAATGTATCTTTGAGTTATCTTCCTTCGTCATTGACTAGAACTTCAACATGAATAGAATTGTTATTTTGGGAAACGGCTTTGACATAGCACATGGGCTTCCGACTAGTTACCGCAACTTCATCGCACATCTTCAAAAAGACTTTGTCGATTTTGTAAATGTTAGTAGCCAAGAATGTATTCCAAAAGAGCATCTCCTTTTTTATTTCACCCCGGCTGATGCTATACGTATTAATGAAGCAGAACCCTCTTATGTAGTTTTTAGACGTAATAAAGAAGTAATCAAGTGTTGGGGCGATTTAGAGGCCCAAGTATCTATAAGGTACAATGGCAATGATGTGTGCAATGCGCAGTTGTCTTTCAATAATTTACTGCTTGGCTATGTTTTTATTAGCTCAAGCAGTACCACATGGGGAGGATTTGAAAATGACTATAAGGATGTTCTTACAAGAATTATGCAGGGCAAACCTGACAACGGAAAGGGCATCATTCCCAAAAATTATACTGCCAAAAATTTAAATGATGACCTAAGGCAGATAGTTGACCTTTTGTACAAATATTTGAAAGACCAAATAACTATTCCCAAGACATTAGATAATAAGGTTCTATCAAGGTTGCTTACCAAACCAATTAGAAAATCAAGGATGGATAGCAAGCATGTTCTTAGATATGGAGAAATTCCAATTATTAACAAGCAAGAAGAGACTGACAAATTAGAAAACGTCTTATTTCTCAGTTTCAACTATACCGCAACAATACAGAATTATCTATTCAAACAGGAGAATTTTAAAGCAATAGACAATTGTAACTTGGATTATAACAGTAGGAACAGAATTACGACCTCATTAAGGTACATACATGGAGACCTTGATGACGACAGCCCGGAATCATTAATATTTGGTTATGGTGATGAGCTCGACGAGAATCAGGCCATTCTTGAACGGTCAGACGATGAATTCTTAAAACACATTAAATCAGTTTTGTATACTCGAAGCCCATACTACAGGGAAGTTATTGATTTCGCAGATGCAGATCAATTTGATATCGTAATTTACGGTCACTCATGTTCTAATACTGACCGAACACTTTTAAATGCGCTATTTGAACACGAAAACTGTGTTTCAATCCAGCCATATTTATATGACCAAAATGACCCGTCAATTTATATAAATATTTATCGTTGCTTCAAGGATAAACAGCTAATGAGGAGGAGAGTGGTCGATCAAACGAGCACTATTTGTGGATAGTCATTGCATCCATATATCAAATCAATACTTTGGACTAGAACAATTGGCGTATTTATGAAATCGTTACGAGATCGAGTTGAAGTCGTTCCTTGGTTTGATGCGTTATTATCTAAATTTCTTACAATGCGTAATGATCTGATTCATGATGTTGAACGAAATTTTGGATTTGGTGTCAATTCGGAGGAAGAATAATTAGTAGCGTCAACATACCTTAATAAGCGCTTAGATTATAATAAAATCAAACAAAATACTATGTTTGCCTTAGGAAGGGCTTGGCAGCTTCATAAAGAAATTATTTTGCCACATTTCGATGCTAACCAGGACTTTATGAAAGGCGTTGATCACATGGTTGTTCCATTGATTGATCAAGTTTTATTATAAAAAAGGGACAGTAGCATTTTTATAATAGTCTCCATTCAGGATCCATTAGAAACATTCGTTATACGTTTACATCTTGAAATTGTGTCAGAAAAGGAAACAACAATTCTATTCAATTATGCAAAATATTGACTATAAAATATTTTACTCAAGCTATGCTGACGACTACCATATGTATAAGTTAGCAACCCTAAATTCGATATTAACAGATATTCCAAGGTTTGAAAAAGAATTTTTGCGAACTACGATTACAGGTACTAACGAAAGTAGATATACTAGATTTCTAAAATCGGAAATTAGAATTACCTGTTTTCATGCAATTGAAACTCTATTTGAGTTAATATTTGCGCTTGAACCTCGGGGTAATGATTTACAAGATGAAAAACTTATGCAGAATCTTAGTACAGCTAATTTTAGTGTAAACTATGATAAAATTGTTCGAATTTCGAATGATATTAATGAATTAAACTTTCTTGATTCGATTTATGCTGGTTTAGGCAGTTCTCCCGCATGGCTATATGTTTTTTACTTTGGATTTACTTTAGAGAATAGGGATTCTGATACTATTAATGAATTTCAAGAATGCAATGATGCTATTAAGATATTTATCAAATCTATCGCTGAAATATTCAGCAACAGGGCCGAATACAATGCATATAAGCACGGTCTACGAATAATGAATACAGTTACAGAAATTTCTCTTGGTTCTGGTTTGAATAATTCTTTGGTTGAGTGGGATATGAGTGATTCCATGTCAATATATTCTGTGGAAAAGGACAATAAGAAGAAACCTATTGCGGAAATTATTGATGTTTTGATATTTGATACACGTAGAGATATGGAGATTATTCGAATCTGCTCTCTTTTAATTCAAAACATTATTGGCCACCGTCGAGCGCATTATTTATCCCAATATAGTGCTCCATTTTATATGTTTACCCAAGTGGCTATTAAAGATAGCCTTCAAAATACTGCTATTGAAGGTGGAATGCAATTCAGAAATCCAATAAAGAATTAGCTATCAGATTAATACATAAATTTTGGCAAAAAATCTCAATTATATCATGCCCCTCTATAATTCAAGAATTTTTAATTACTATGATCTAAGCTGTAAAAAATACATTCATCAATTTAGTAATCCCAACAATTTTTTGATGGAGCTTCGAAATGATTTTGATTTTATAATTTGTTACCATTCGACGAAAATTAGCACCCAAGAATCATCTTCTATTATGGAGCATGGATTATTAAGGAGTGATAACGAATTATTACAAGTTCTTGCCAATAATAGATTCGTAAGTTCTTCTGATGCTGTTTCAACACAATCGGAAACCAAAGCCTTCATTGCTGATTACTTTCTAAAAAATGAATCAGATAGAGAAATAAATTTTGTAATTGATCGAAAATTGTTTCGAGAGTCTTACCAATATCTCTTATTTGGTCCAGAGTCATTGTTACCATTGGCCGATTGCCTTTCTCGAAAATTTAGTAAAAGGTATCGTGATAGGTTATTAATGTATGGTGAAAGTACTATTATTACAACAAAGGTACCTGTCGAAATTGTCCAGGATATATGGATCAGTGGAATATATGAATATCATATGGAGGAGGGCTTAGATTGTTCTTTAGTAATTCAAAATGATCTTGCTCCTGAATACATACTTAAAATTGAAACTGTTGAAAGATGTAAGCGGTAACTAACAATGCACCAAAAATGGAAATTAGGAGTGCACCAAAATTGGCAACAGGAATGCACCACTTTGGCAAATATACATGGGTTAATTTTGGGGTTCAAAAAAAGTCTTTGTATCGTCCTAAAAAAAGCTTACAGTTTCGATTGATAATCCTGATTAAATCTTACGCTACTTTTTAGTAATCCTACCATAATCTTACACCTAAATTTTCTTAATACTGTATTTACTTTACAAGTATAATGTAAGCCATTTGCCAATCTAAATTTATAGTTAAAAAAATCTCTATTGGCTTTGAACATTGCTTCTTGTAATCCCCCCACAAGTAAAACGGGGGGTTATAAGAAGCAATGTGGACTTCGAATTATACCTTCATGCTTCAGTTGCCTCGGGTACGTCTTTCCTTTTCCTACGATAGGTCTTCCAGCGCTTTAATAACTGTCCTTCGCGTTCGTGAGCTTGTTCAGGAGTTAAATAATCCAGACTCGCGTGTGGCCGTTTGCCGTTGTAAATCTGAATAATTTTCGAAATAGCCTTAGACGCTTCCTTGTGATTCTGATAAACCCGCTTTGGAAAAAATTCATTCTTTATGATTCCATTTACCCGTTCTGCAAGTGCATTGTCATATGGACTACCACTCTGCGTCATACTTATCGCAATATTCTCGTTGCCCAAAATACTTACATATTCCGCAGAACAGTACTGAATTCCTCGATCAGAATGATGAATTAGAAAATAGGGCGAATCACACTTTCGTCCTTCGACTGCCATTCTTAACGCATTGATACAGCCAACTGCCTCTAATGTTTGGTAAAGAGAATAACCTACGATTTTTCTCGAAAATGCATCTGTTATCAGACTTAGATAACTGAATCCTTCAAGAGTTCTTATATAGGTTAAATCACTTACCCACAGCTGGTTTGGTCCTGTCACCTCTAATCCCTTGATTAAATTAGGATACTTTTTTAGCCAGTGATGAGAGTCGGTAGTCTTTACCATACGCTTCCTTCTACGGATCAACAGACCATGAAAACGTAGTAGTTCGAACAATTGATCTCTTCCGATTTTAATACCATGTTGTATTAAATCAGGCACTAATAGGAAAAGAAGCTTTCTAGTTCCAATGAAAGGAATGTTGCTTCTGTATTCTCGGACTAAAGACAAAACGAGCATGTGAGCTATTGATGTTTTCTTTTCATGCTCCGCCGCATCGTAATAAGCCTGACGGGTGACACCAAACAGTTCGCAAAGACTTCCGAGGCTTTCTTCCGGATGTTTCTGCCGCATCCTTTTTACCGTTTGGTACCAGGCTTTTTTCTGATCTTAATATGAAGTTCCTGTTCACTTACTTCGATCATAGTTTGCAGTCCGCTGATCTTCAGGTTTGCCTTTTCAAGTTGCTTCGTTAAATCCTGGACTTGTTTGGCCAGAATTTTGGTCTTTGAATTCTCAGTCATTTTGTCAATTGCTTCTGCTGCCACTTCTCGTGGCTTAACATTAAACGAAGAAAATTCTACTACCCATGCGCCAACAGTCTTTCGATTTAAACTGTATTTTCGAGCAGCAGCCCTCTGACCAATTAATCCGGAATTGATTTCATGAACAATCTTCTTCTTTTCGTTATCGCTCAATCTTTCATAAGGTTTCCGAGTTTTCACAGTAACTTTTTTCTCTTTTGCTTTCATCCTTTTTTGCTTTTGTGTAAAGCTATTTCAGGACAATACACTTTCTGTTTTTCATTCGGTAACTTTTTCCACTCATACTGATCACGTCGCATCTGTAAAGCAATCGGTCCAGTAAAGCCGTTGCAAGCACTTCGTCATCCAGCATTTTGGCCCATTCCGTTGCCATTTTATTGGTTGTAATAATAAAACAGGTTTTCTCGTAGAGCAGGTTGATGAAGTTAAACAATGAGACCGCCTGACTTTTTTCTACTGGAAAGAGCATGATATCATCAATGACAATCAAGTCAGCCTTTATAAGCCTCTTATAATCAGCCAAAGCAGACCCTGTCAAGTCTTTCATCTTGAGAATACTTATCAGTTCTCCCATCGTTTTAAAATAGGCCTTGTATCCTTTTTCAATGGCGTCTGCACACAGACCGGCAGCTAGGAATGTTTTTCCTGTTCCGGAAGGTCCAAGAAGCATCAGATTAAATCCCTGGTCCAGCCAATTAAGTTCTCGGAGTTGATTCAGACGCGTTTTGGGTACTCCGTTATCAAAAGTGTCATCATAAGCATTCAGGTCACTTGTTCTTGGAAGTCCGGCCGCTTTTCTGCGTCTTTTTGCATCATTTTCCTGCCTGTGCCTGGACTCAGCATCAAGCAGTTGGAATGTAAATTCGATATACCCACTATTTTGTTTTTCGGCTGTGCTGATGATTTCATCAAGGCCGCGCTGCATGCCGGCTATTCTAAATTGCCGGCAGTAGTCAATAATCTGTTCTTTTTTATCCATTGTTCTGATTGGTTTAAGTCCACCAGGATTTACGGGACCCTGGTGGACTGGTGGTTACTTATTGATTTTCTTGTTTTAAAAGATTTTGATAATCATCGATGGAACTTTTATCAGGCTGTATTAAAGCATTTTGTGGCACTTTTCCATTTAACGGGTTTAGGGGTATTATTTTCGGGTCTGCTCTTTTCTCTTTTTTCTGCATTCCGATAATGCTTTTAAAGTCCGATGCCCGGCTGATATGGTTTTCAAGACAGTATTCCAGCACCTGTCCCAAGGTTTGAGCATCCAGGTCCACTATGCTGCTTTTGATCACAATCAGTTGATCGCGGACATATCGAGGCTTTTCTGACTTAACTATTTCGAGCCATTCCAACGCTTTCTGCTGATCAGGGAATAAAGCTGCAACCTGCGTGATCATTTCATGGACGGCAATGCTTTTATCCCTGTTATGGTCAGTTTTAAGCACTTTTTGTCCTCTACCGGCGGCGATTGTGTGGCTGCATATTTCCTGATTACCCTCTGTAGAACTGATAATTAATCGGGAATCTTCCGTTCTTACACACACCTGTGTTTGTTTGCCCTTAAAGGTGCCAATCGGTAGTGAATAGAAGTTTCCCTTGTAAGAGATTGTATTATCTTTTCTGACAGCGTAAGTGGAAAAAACGACTGGCTTGAAAGTATGTGCCCGGTAGGGTTGCAAGAAGCTACGCTCGATGATGTGTTCGACATAAGGCATTTTTCGCGTCACAGCATGTGGCAGTGAATTAGCGGTCCGTCCAAGCCAGCTCATGGCTTCGCTATTCAGAGTCTCAATGTTGTGGTAGGTCCGATTGTAAAGGAAATTTTGTTTGATATACTTGACCAGATTTTCCACCTTTCCCTTACTTTCTGGATCGGATTTTCTACAAAAATGAAGAGAGAAAGACTGTTCCCTGGTGAAGGCGCGGAATGCGGCTGTAAGGATGATATCGCCACCGTTTTCGCTGACGATAAATACTTTATCCTGATCATAAACGATCTCGTCAGGAACACCTTCTATATACTCAAAAGCCTTCTCATGAGCTATGATCGCCAGTTCTGATGTAAAGTAGCGATCTGTAAACCAGACATATTTAAACCTGGATCGAGACAGGATCATCGTGAAGAAGAATACCTTCGCCCTGGTGCCAGATGGGCTTCGCATATTGTACTCACCAAAGTCTACCTGGGCCTGCTTTCCATATGGAAGCTCGTCGACCATTTGATACTCGCGCTCGGTACTTGTTACCGGAATCTGATGTTTGTCTCTGACCCAGCAAACAAAATTAAACACCGTTTTTTGCGAGACTGCCGGTAAGTCATCAAAGTGCTCTTTAAGCCAATCATGCATTTGGGCAGCCGAAGTGTCCTGGAACTTTTCCAGACGCTCTCTGACGAAGTCTTCATACGGAAGTAGGATCTTTTTACGATCCGCCTGCTGGATCAAAAAAGACTCGTACTCCTGTTCGCTCATGTTAAGATACTTGATAACCGTGCGCCGGTTCAGTACCAGGTAACTGCTGATGTGCCGGACGGACAGACCTTCACGGTGCATTCGGTGGATTTCGAAATAAGTCATAAATTTGGCTAAATACACATTCATAAATGCCAGGGTTGGTAAGCCGGCAATTTAGGTGTAGAAAGCTTTGGGGGCATGCCCCCAAAGCTTTCTATCTGGTGCATTCTTGTTACCAATTATGGTGCACTCTTATTTACCAATCGTGGTGCATTGTTATTTACCGATCACAAAAGACCGAAAGATATTTATAATATGTTATCCATTAATTGATAATGACCTCTAAAAGCCAACATAAATAGACTCAAAAACTTGTATATATTACTGAAGGCTTTCAAAAAAATTGAATCATTAGTTTCAAAAAATGACCGTCATAGAAACTGACCTCCACTCGGACAACTGGATAATTAAAAACTAGAGAAAATCGGTCGATTTTGATAATTTAACCATCAGGAAAATCGCTTATAAAAAAGATCGCAGCGGCGGCCGCAAAATTTAGTGAAGCGCAAATCATTTTAGCATTACGCCAGGCGGAAAACGGCGGTTTAAAGAGCGGCATTAAGCCGCGGTAAATATCAAGGTACTCTTGAAACGTTCAGTTTTTTTTGCTCTGTAACTTTCTTGTATTATCCGTTAAAATTCACACACTAATTGCTTGTGTTTCTATACCTACACTGCCATTCAGACTTTGTCTAATCTTTGAGAGTCCGGTCTACACGACTCCGGCCAGATGTCAGGTTGTATCACAACCTATCTGGCGGCCGGCTGCCTCTCACTCCGAAGTCGTTGGCAGGTGAGTTTTAAAGTAGCATGGCCGGACCCTAAAAATGATCTTGCGATGAATAAGTAAAATAATATACCAAATTGTTAAATTTGTAAAGTGACCATAAAAAGTAGGGGTATAGCGGTCAAGGAAATGAGATTTGAAAATGGAAGACTTTGGGGGCTTCTCATACCTACTGAAGATATAGAAGAACTTAAAGGCGATTGACAGTTTCTGAGTGACCTAGATGAAATTTTGTTCAAACAACAGGAATTGGAATAGACCTTACAACAGCCTCTACCAAATGGTCTTTCTTTTCAGCAGACGAGTGAAAGAGCGGCGGAAGTAATCACAAATCTTTATTGAGAAGCCTTTTTAAAGTAATTTTGATTTACCATCGGGACGCCAAGATAACTCCCCAAAAGAATTTATCAGGGACAATCCCGACAGTTCAGAGGATTTTGTCTCAATGGATCTATTAACGGCTAAATATACTCTAATCAAACGTTTAGTACCTAAGGGAGAAGGAAGCTGGACATAGCTTCAAAAGTTTTTTACTTTAAAAACGCCAGCGGGAATTGAAATAAATGTCCAAACAACGTATACAAAATAGAGTATGTTTCCTTATTAGTAGCGGCATTGACCACCGCATTTATCGCTATTTCTTTTGCTAATTTTAGCCATGTAAGTTTGTTTTCAGTCTGCACCAACTCAATTAATTGGTCCAATTTACTTTCCAGATTATTAAGCCGGTCCGTTGGAAGACCGATTTCCTGAACATGTTTTTTGGAGATATCCAGATCATGTTGGATCAATAATTTTTCAGATTCTGAGAATGGTACATCAACTTTGAAATCGATTGTTTTAATACCTGAACTCAGCTCTTTCGGAAGCTTATATTTTTTGTATCTTTTTTCCCAGGGATCTTCGTAGGCTTGTTCAGTGGTCCACTTCTCAATATTTTCGATCCAGATATCAAGTTCACGCGCAACACTTTCAAAATCAATATTTTGAATCGCTATTACAGGGTAATTCTTTTCGAAATTTGTTCGTTCAATTTCAAACCAATGAAAGGATGTGGTCTCCTTAATTTTGATCCATAACCGTTGATTTGGATCAAAAGTTAATATTATTCCATCTGTGACGTCACTTTTTAAGACTTTTTTTTCTAATCGGTTTTGGCGAGTGATGTCGTAAATTTCGTCCCGGTATGAGTTCAGCATAAGAATTTATCTATTCACATAAGTACGTCAGCAGCCATATTGCCGACCCGATCTTGACAGGCACAATTATTTTTTATTAAAAGTTGGCAACACGTATTTAATCATTACATCAAATGGCAGTTTGGATTTAGCGGAGCCGTAACTATTTCCAGTAAAAGCTACTACCAAATTCAAATCCTTAATGACCATAATGTACTGTCCTCCGTTCCCCGAAGCAAAAATGATGTTGTAATCAAATTCTTTTGTTTTCACCTGCTCATTATACCACTTATAGCCGTAGTAAGTGGGTTGCGGAATTGCATTTTTATTTTTTGAGATTCTGACATTAGAAAAATCGTCTATCAGAGTTATCCTTTTGGTCATTTGCACTATCCATTTGGCCGATACAATGCTCTTCCCACCATAAATCCCATTATCCAATACCAATTGACCAATTTTAATCATATCAGTTGGCAGCATATAGAAACTTCCAGCAGTGAGCTCGTGCCCAAGCGGGTCTTTGGCCCAGATGTATTTTGTGATGTTTAGCGGATTGAAAAGGTATTTTTCAGCAAATTCAGAAACGGTCATATGACTTGCATTTGCGATAATCCCGCCTAATAGCATTGTATTTATTGAGGTGTAATCCCATTTACTTCCTGGACTGTTCTTTAAATCCAAATCGAGACAGAATTTGATCCAGTCGTTTGTAGTGACCATATCATCCTCACAGTCTTTGTCTCCATTCCATTCTTCACAATTGAAACCCGATTTCATTGTGAGCAAATGTTCAATGGTCATGCTATCCTTTCTCTTGTCCCAAACCTTTGGTTTATGATAATTTGGAAAAAAATCATACACTTTTTGGTTTAAGCTTTTTATGAACCCTTTGTCAACGGCTATACCGATTAAGATTCCCGTAATTGATTTGAAAGCTGATCTTGTATCGTGTAAGCTATCTTTTGTTTGTGCGTTGTAATAACTCTGAAATACAATTTTCCCATGTTGAGATACAACAATAGCGTCAAGATTAGGATAGGTGCCGTTTTTAGCAAAAATATCTATACTGTCCAGTTTAGGAAACCCTGATTGGGCACTTGCTGTAAGTTCAAAAAGGAGTATAAAAATCAGTAAGATTAGTTTCTTGATCACTAAAATAGCTGTTAGTTAGGGAAGAGGAGCAATAACCGTTGTTTCGTTATCTCTACGAAGTCTTTAGGTATTGTCATCAACTCTTAAGAGAATTGAAAACTTCCAAATAAATCAACTTTTTCCCTTCAACAATTCCGCCTTTTCCCGTTCACTTTGAAGCAAGCGTTCAAGTAGTGCTACCTTTTCATCATAAAGCTGAATAATCTTCTCGAGAGGATTAATGGTGCATAAATAGTTATTATTATTTGAGCTATTATCGCCAAAACTATTTCCAATAATATTGAATACCGCTTCTTCGCTAAAATTTTTAATTCCTTCAACGGGCACTCCTAAGATTTGTGCAATCTGTTCCAATATCTGCTCTTCCACTGTTTCACTTTGTTCAATTTTCGACACAGTCTGCTGGCTCACTTTTAACTCAAAGGCCAATGATTCCTGTTTCAGTCCGCGGAGTTCGCGAATGCGGCTTATTTTGTGTCCGATGTGATTGGGTTTCGTTGATGTGCTCATAGTTACAAATATAAAAAAACTTTCAAGGAACGGCAACTCCTCTACGCCGGTAATATACGCATCAAAATTGGTAGAATACAACTTCTTTTAATTCGGTACGCGCCTGAAATCGTTTTCATTTGTCTAAAATCTAACAAACACGCAAGATGGAAAATCACGAAAGTTACGAGAGGTACGGCGGTCAGGCGGACATTGATCATTCGATGCAGAAAATCAATTCACTGCTTCACATTCCCGCAAAGCACAGCGAGCTGAAACCAATTTTAGATCTTGTTATCATGGCCTTTGCTCCGATGCGGGTTTTCATGATCACACATCAATTAAATATTGCCAACCAGACTCAGACCTACACTGAAATAATCCTGGTGCTGGATACTATTGACGGACAAACGAAAGATAAAATGAGAACTTTTGGGAAGCTTGCATTCGCGGAAAAAGAAAACATCTTTATCTCAATGCTTACTGAAAGTGATATGGAATCTCGCCTCACATTTGGGCATCCCTATTACTGCTGCCATTTTCAGAAAAAGTACCAGGTCTATTCCTGTAAGAGAAGTAAACTTATTAAAATGGATCATGATCAATTAGCCAAATTAAAATTGACAGCACAATCCGCTTTCCAGACACTGATCGAACGGGCCACAGAACTGCTGACGCTGGCGGATAATTTCATACAAAATGAGCGTTACGACACAGCTGCCTTTTTACTTTATCAAGGCATGCTGGTCATCTATCAATCCATCACTACGTCTTTTATCGGGAGGTTTCCTAAACATTATACAGCAAAGCAATACCAGAAAGTTGCGTTCATGTGTCTTCCGGCTATTAAATCTACACCGGCACTAAAAAAACTACCTTTAAAGCTTGAAGAAGCATGTAGTCTGCAGTGTCAGCCCAAATATCAAAATACTCCTCTAGCTATAGAAGTCCTGTCAAGTGACGCGCAATTGCTGATGCAAATTTCCAAAATGGCTTTTGCAGCTAAGATCAGCTTGTTTAACAGCGCCCCGAAAGATTATTAGGGTCATGAAATCATTACTTAAATTCTATAAATCATGAGCACAATACTTAATATCAACAATTTCTATGGTGGTAAGGTCATTATTGCGAATTCCGGTAACGAGTGGAGAGCGCTGATTGAACATTTTATCAGTAAACAGCAGCAGCGCAACGACCGAATCAACCAATTACTGGAAGTGCTCGCTGATGCAGAACCGGAAGAAAAGCAGAAAGCCATTTCTACACTGCACCTGCTTCAAAAGGATAACGAAGCTTATCTGGCAGCATTCAAGCAAGTCACAAACGGCGAATAGCATTAGAAGGTCAACTAATCACGATAAAAATCTGGGAGGAAATCATGGAAAAGCTTGAAACTAATCAAACGGAAACCGGTTCATTGAAGGGCATCATTGGTCAGATTATTGCGTTGGTCGATGTGGAAAGGATTTATGTGCATAAGCATGAGAAAGAGAAAGAAGAAATCTGCCATACCGTGCTGACCATCCTGATCGCGAATACCTGCACCAAGTCTCCAGTCGAACTGCTGCCCCTTGTCAATATTCTCTTTAACGAGCAACAGGAACTGCGCTTCACCCTGCATCCTGCCCATCAGATTAAGGACGCCATAGGCAAAGGCAATCTTTATTTTTACAATATATGTACAGAAGCTAATCTGCTCTACGTAAAAGCCGGATCAGATTATGAGCTCATTTCAACATCAATGGACCGGCATGAATTGCTGGAAAATGCCCGGAAGCAGTATGACTCAGAGGAAGAAAAAATCAAAGCGTTTATCAGTGGAGCTGATTTTTACCTGGAAAAGGAAAATTACGCCCAGTCGGCCTTTATGCTGCATCAGGCGATGGAGCTCACTTACCGGGCTATGGAGCACTTTATAACCGGAAAATCGAAAATCACACACAGCATCAAAGCGCATCAAAAATACCTGGAACCTTATGATACAGCACTGAGTAGCATCTTTTTGCCGGATTGTGAAAGAGATATAACACTCCTGAAACTACTGGACGATGCCTATCTGGCTGTTCGATATGAAAACAGCTACCAGATCAACAAACTGGATCTTTCGTCACTGCGGGTAAAAACCAGCGAAGTGAAACTGGCTGCATTTAAAACGTATCAGCAATTGTTGTCAAACTTCCGGCAGTGCTCAGAGACAGCCAGTTTGACGCAGAAAAGCACTCAGGCAGAACAAGAGAAAGCAGTACATATTCAGACTCTTTCGAAGTATGACGTACCTGTTTCTTTAATCAATCAGATAGCAGGTGCCTTTGCGGTTGACAGTATCTACTGTTTTGGAAAAAGAAAATTTTCAAGCTCGCGCACGAGTCCATTTTCCAACATAGAGGCAGATCAAACGCGCGAAGTGCATTATGACCTGCTGATCATAACCAGTGTTGAGCCGGTCAATTGTCCTGCCGACCTTCAAAGCAAAATCAATGGGGATACCGAAAGCGGGTGTTCGTTGTTGTTGCTTGTTTACAGCGTAGCGTCTGCCACACGCGCACTGCGGTTGAACAATCGCTTTTTTCATCAATCCATGCAACAATCCGCCCGGATTTATTGCAGGCAGGATTGCATTCAACCGGAAGGCATACCGGTGTATGATCCGGCAAACGCGCTCTCAAATTGTGATCTGCATTGGAGACAGCGTTGTTTCCGGGCCGACGCATTCATAGATGCAGCAGAGTGTATCTGGATTGACCAGGATGAAACCGTTGTTTTATCCTTAATTGGCCAGGCGGTAGAGCAGCTCTGCCTGGGCTTAATCTATGTATTTCTTGGCTATCGGCCCAAGCAGCATTCATTGCATCATCTGGTGGACTTGTGTAATAATTTTACCAGAGCGGTAGATCATATTTTTCCCCGCCAGACCGAGCAGGATAAAAACATTTTCTCCGTCCTAAGCAAAAGTTCTAGCAGTGCACGGTTTGTTGTTAAGTCATCTGTTGATCCGACTGATTGTGGTCTGCTTCATCGAAAGGCGAGATTGCTTTTGGAAAAATCCGAGCAGATTGCCGAGCAAAGATTACTTACGATGTCCGACGGGTAACTTTCGCCTTCCTGACCGCTGAACGAGGTTTAAATTGGCCTCTGGATTTTGGAAAAACGCTACATAGGGAGAGTTCTGAAATAGAAAAAATAGTGATCAAAAAATATTCATATGCGGATCCGGTTTTTTGAACTGCTAAGTTTCCTGCTTCCGACAATTCGTCGTCTGAAACCAAATCCCGTTCATAAGAAAAAATTAGGTATGGTTGAATCTGGTGTGTAAACCTAGCGTTAAAAATCACATAACTATTTTTAATTCCTGATAATCGTTTTACCGAAGTGTTTCTGCTTCCCTTTGAAGGAAAAGAGCGTGTTGACGCGGTTTTAAGTGCTTACTCTTTTTATAGTTGGATAGCTTATATTGTGTGGCTGTTTTGGTAGTAAGAGAAAATACATCATCGCCTATACGCGCGAAATAATATCTTGGCGCGATGTAAAAAACAGTCACGTCATCCACCGTAAGTGTCCATTCATCAATTTCTTCTTTATATATGTGTTTAGATTTTGACTGAGGAAGCAGCTTATTCCAGGCTAACGAGCCAGTTTTCATCGGCTGATACAGGTCCATAGGTGAGGGTTTAATCTCAAGATAAGATAATTTACCCAAGTCCTGGTCGTCTAACAGAATCAAATTGGAAAATTGGCCAGAATAACGCTGGCCTTCCTGACCAAGTCCATGCATAAAAAACCGGCATATCGCCCTTATGCCTTTCTCAATACATACAACAGCTGCGTTAAGCACCATCATTTCTTCCTGCTCATAAGACATCTCGCTTACATCTGTACCAACAGTGAAATTGTAGACAAACCTCTTAAATTTTTCAAATGGATTAGAATTATCGTTGGTTTTTTCGAGGATGATCGTGTCGATATAAAAGTACCTCTGATTTATAGCAAAGTTCGTTACAACAGCTAGGAACTGACGAAACGACTTGTCATGCGTGAGATAATCAACAGCCTCCGTGAGTAGCGGATGGTGAGGTGAAGTAAGTGTAGCGGAGTACTCAATGAGCTCAGACAACATCAAATCAATGCCATGCCCGTTGGCATAATTACGGAACCTTAGCCTGGCCGTCTGCTCGTTAGGGAACGATCCGGTTAAGTGTTTGTCTTTAATCAGGAGTAAAATTTTCAGTAACCGTTCAGTACCTGATGCAAATAATTGAAGTGCAACATGGTTATTAGATACAGCAGAACTTTGGCCTTTTAAATGCCATAATCCCGCAGTTATGTACTTGTAGGATGCCGTAATTTCCTCACTAACGGCATTTACTTTATTGCTTTCTATAATTATTTCCTCCATTCTATTTCTTACAATTGGTTTTCAGCAGGCAATTTAACAATATCACTGTCAACTCAAAATTTCAGTGTGCCCTGCAATGCGATTGTCCTCCGCATGGTATTTCACATGGGCTGTTTGTTAAAGTTAGAAAATCCAGGAAGAAAACCATCTCGAAAAGATGTCGTAGCTATACATTGGGAGTTACGTTCATGGATACTGCGTTAGAAAAATCATAGAGATAACGGAAAATTAATTACTACAAGTGAATCCCAAAGTATTTAGCCACGGTAAAAATTTTTCCTTCCAACCCCTCCGTGACCTGAGAGAGGGGATTGAAAGAAAAAATTTGTTTATCTGGGGAAGAAATATGAAATGAGCGCAATAGCAGATTCATCGCCCAATCGGAACCATCGGCAATTTCCAGATTTTTTGATCCAAAAGAATCATTCTTCCGCCACCAAGATATCTTCAGAGCAGAATGAGATTGAAATGAGCTAAAAAGAGATGAATACGTTCTATCTGGGATCATTTTGGCTAAAAAACGATGAATGGTTTATTCATTCGGATTTGGTCTAATTGGAAACTTTTCGTCCGAGTTCGGAAATGCTAGTCTGGATTCATCCAAATTGATAATTGTAATAATTTGGATCCCGCTCAGGTTTTTCGTTTCGAGTTGACTTTTCTTAACTTTAGCTGCCAAAAGTTAACTTTCACTACCATTTTTGAACTTACTGTCTCCTGCGGTTAAGATGGGATGAATTCCGGAAGGGTGAATTGGGGTGCATGTCAATCTAAGGCGTCTTTTTAAAGCAATACCTGAATCAAAACTGAAATATTAATACAAAACTAAGGCTCTTTGACTTGGTCTTTTTAGAATAACAAAATGCTGAAACCACCTGCTTTCCCGTGGTTGTCCAGATGTACAGTTGTATCACCGTCACCGGGTGATACAACTGAAATCTGGCCCGCGAAATCGCCTCGAAATTCGGCTTGTGCTTTGAAGTCCATAAGTAAGTAATGGGCATGCTGTTAGAATGATGGTGGAAGGCCCACCGTAGAAGTTGGCAGACAATTTCTACAAACCGCCTGCTGGTGCTTTATTTCGAAAGGGTAAGATGCTGAACGAGCATCGAAATGGCGAAGCATATTCGTCAGGTATGGGACAGAGAGTTGAACAAGGTGAATTACCAAACAAAGCATCGTTATAGGTGATAACCCATCAAAATTTGAGACTGCCGAGATCTCTTAGACATAGCTTAGCAGCAGTAATCTGAAAAACGATTTTCAGTTAAACTTTTGATTTTGTGATGTCAAATCATAGAATTAAAATGTTCTGGAAATCGTGGGTAAAGGGGATTACAATTAGGCATATTTTCTAATTCAACTAAGCAAATGCCGGCTTCATTGGATACTGCTACTACATGTTATGTCAAAATTAGATTTATGGGATTTTAAATTACAAAAATGTTTACTTTCAGGATAATAAAATGGATAATGAATAGGAGGTAACATCATTGACCTGGCTTTCCAGCTGAACAAGTTGTTGGTTAGAGCCCAACTTCGGATGCTTTGAAAGTTAAAAGGCTTGATAATCAAACGATTATCAAGCCATATTTGTTGCATAATCACCTGTGCTTTGAAGTTTTTCTCTGAATGCCGTGCCTAAGCCTAGTTTTTTAGAGAAGTGAGCCAATGAAAAATTATATAATAGCTTTACGTAAAATAAATAGATGAGCCTAACATTAGAAGATTTTAGTTATTCAACATTTCTTAGTAGCATGGATTTCGGGGTCTCCACGGGCTCTGGCTTTCGATTGCATAATAAAAATGCAGAATACTTGATTACAGCCCGACATGTTATCTTTAGCGAAGCAAATACCCTCAGGTGTAATTCATATCTATGCACTTCTCAGAATTATAAAGGGGAACCAGAGGATGCAAGAACAATAATAATTGACTTGACGCTATCAAGTATAAAATCCTTTACGGAGATAGACTTGGTTGCGATTGAACTAATTGAGGGTCATAATTATGATGTGCAGCAAAATGGTAACGATATAAATTCTGTTGATGTTGAGGATCTCATTAGGCTTGACGATGTTATGATCGCGGCAAATATTATACAGGTTGGATTTCCAACATCCTTATATTTGGATGGCTTTAAATTTTTTGATATTAATCGCCCTTTACTTCGAAAAGGAATTGTTGCAGGGGTACATGTTAAAGAAGAGACATTCATAATTGATTGTCCAGCCTACTATGGTAATAGTGGTGGTCCAATAATTCAAATTGTTAACGAGGAAGTCAAAATTGCAGGCATAGTCTCTCGATATATACCTTTCGTTACTGAATGGAGAAATAAGCATGAGAAGCAGTTTGCAAGGGAGGAGTTTTACAATTCAGGGTATGCCGTTTGTGTTCCTCTGGATTTAGTAATAGATTATGTTTTACAAAATCAGAACTAACAGAATGAATACAATAAAAAATCCTAGGGTTAACCAAATGATCAATCCAAATATTAATCGGATGATCAATCCAAATATTAATCGGATGATCAACCCGAATGTTAATCGGATGATTAACCCGAATGTAAACCGGATGATTAACCCGAATGTAAACCGGATGATCAACCCGAATGTAAACAGAATGATCAATCCGAATGTAAATCGGATGATTAATCCGAATGTAAACCGAATGATCAATCCGAAAATAAATCGGACGATCAACCCGAATGTAAATAAGGCGTTTGATGGTTATTTTATTTACGACATGGAGCTGAATCCCAAGGAATTCGTTATTCAAGCTAATGGTGATGTTATTCAGGTATTTAATCTTAAACTTGAAAATGTTAGGTTTGGGGTGAAGCATTCACAAAATGGATATTCAATTTTTGATCTGATGCTAAATTACGTCGGTCATTTCGAAAGTGATTCGCAAAATGGCTTTAACGAATTTGGAATTAACAATGATTGGAAAGGTATTGTAAAATAATTTTTAAGAGTTGGTGATTATTTTATTTGTAGTGGTTCTACGGTTCCGCTACACATAATTACCTTATTATGATAATTGATTTACAGCTGAAGTATACATTATATTAATAGCCTCGGTGCTTCAGCTGTGCTCGATGGATTTCGAGAGCATGTTGACCCCAAAAATCCGGAATTTTTTGGAATGTTAAAGTAGCCTTATTCGCTGGAATCGCCTGTCATTCAGGCACATGTCAAAATCAAATTTGCAAGTTAAACTACAAAATTCCCATTTGCTCTTCGCTACTCAATGACTATTTCTGCATGTTCCTCAAACTTTCTTACACTTATTGTGCATGTCGAAGAAGATGATCTTGAAAATTTTAGGTGGTCTAAAACAATGAGCTATGAGCCCAGAGGCGAATAGCTGGGGGTCAAGGGGGCTCTGCCCCTTGCAAGCTTCCGCCGGTCGCCGTTTTTTACGGCGTACCGGCGATAGCTTGATTTGGGGAAGCCAACGCCTATGTTCTATTGAAGCTGAAATGTTTCTAAAATGGCTCTTATGATTGCCCTTTCGGGCTGACTTTGGCTTATTGTTGCCTGACTGGACGTACTTCTGCTTAATTTTCGGACTATTTGAGATCAACAGGAAAGGTTTTGGATCATTGTAGCCGTTTAAGGGGCACTTTGACCACTTTTTGCCTTTCGTCAAACTCGTAGGTCTGCCCGAAGGTGTGTCTGCCTTTTTTGACCGGCTTTAAGATCAGGTAAACAACCCCGTCGTCCTCTGTCAATTCCCCCTGACTGATCAGGTATTCATAGCTGGTCACATTACGGTAGCTGCGGACAGTGTCTTTCAGGTTTTCATAATCTTTGTACGTACTCATGTAAACGTAAAAGAAAACACCTAGGATCAATGCGCAGACAGCGTACGGAAGACTCCGCCCAAAACCGTAGCGAAAAGCTTCCGGTTTTGAGTTGAAGTGTATCTGTTTGATCGAACCCTTGAAGGTTTCACTAAGCCGTTTGTTTTCTCTCAGGTTTGCCAGCAGCTGCATATTCATTTTATCAAACTGTACCTGATTGTCCAGCATCGTGATCGCCGTCCAGTCATCCATCTCCATACCGTATCGGGCCAGGTAATCTGCCTTGATAAGTAGCAGCTCTTTCTGCTGCAGTGGCGTCTTGTCAGTCATAGTGAAAGTTGATATCGAGTTCTCTTATCAGTCTTTTTCTTGGACCACGGTCATAATTTTCCAGGGCTAGTCCTTTGCTTACTCCCGAGAGTATTTCAGTACCAACGTATGTATCTGGCTCAAAGTCACCAAATCTCCGAAAAGTGAGGCCCATGTTCTCACAGTTCTCAGCGAGTTCCTTTGCCAGTTCTGGAAATTTGCGAAATCCGGTAACACTTTCCCACACCGTAATCTTAAAGTCATCTCTTACAACTTTTACCATTTTAAGCAGGTATTCAACCGAAGCATTGTACGCACCTGCGCCGCCGATGACAATGTGAAATTCGATGTCCATATCATCGGCAAATTCCCGTAGTGGCAATTGCACATCATCAAATTCAATCAATGCAGGAAGCTGCTCACTTTCCGGTGCACCCAGGTCAATGTATATTTCCTGATAACGGCTCCGGGATAGCTTATCCAGATAAACAAAAAGATTGTCCCGCTGAATAGCTGCTCTTTCATTTAAAAGACTTACTGTGTCAAGCTTGTCTTCATCTACAAAACTCAGCTGACGTCTGCTGGTAAACGTAGAAGCATCCATGTCTACAAACAGACAATTCTCCTTATGGTGGTTTTTAAGTGCCATCAGATACATCAGAAGGGATTTGCCAACGCCCCCTTTAGACTGTGCAATAAAATGTAGCTTTTTCATAATGAGTCAAGTTTAGATCCTGTGAAAATTGGATTTTTCAATTCTTCCTGGTTTGTCCAGATTTCTTTCTTTACGTTTTTCCTTTCTACCGTGTGCTGCTTGGTTTCAGCAGTTTCTGGCTTAGCTGTTTTCCACTGATTGCAATGGGCCCGAATGTATTTGACATCCTGACGGTTTACCAAAGCAAAGCCTAAATCTGCATTGATTAGCTCGATGGTAAACCGGGCGGAGTGCTGCTGCTGAAAATAATGCTCATAATACTCGTATAGCTTCCTTCGTCTTCTGACATCCCTGCTTTCTAAAAGCCGGATGAGCTGCTCTTTGCTTGCTTTCATACCGGCTGGTTTTGAGATGGAAGAGACACATCCTGCCAGTCATTCAGTATTTTCCAAAGTTGCAGGACGTCTTTAAAAAAATACAGCCGTCCACCCTGACGGATGTGCGGGATCCTGTTATGAGCGCATTGGTAGTAAAGCGCATGCTTTGAAATACCGCCCAGAAAGACGCGCGCTTGACGGGTGTCAAGAAGCATAGCGGCGTGTTGTCCGGTGTCCGGTGAAGTAACCCGGACTAAAATGGTTTCCAGATCGGCGAGTGTTAGATCGGAGACTTTGGTTTGACTGTTTATCATATTGCAGCTCGTTTTAGTAGAACAGGCTGCAAAGTTGATCCGGACAGATGGCAAAAACATTCCCGCAGTTCCGGCGGGAATGAAAAGAACATAAAAGTGAAATTTCAGGCCCGGATCGGCACTATAAATCCTGAATCAGCAACTTACAATCCTGGACATATTTGTATCGCGGCTGGCGGACACTGCAATTAAAAGCGTCCTGTTGCTCGGGCTGGAAAGATTTGACAAATGAGTCCTTTGAAATATGATGGGAAAGCCAGCTACCAAAGAGCGCTGCGATTTGTGTAGCCAAGAGCTCCTGGGCAATATGCCCTTGTTTGTTGAGCACATAATACAAAGCCGCCAGTTGCAGTCTTGCGCCTCTGCCGGTATTTCGGAAGCTGTAAATGCCATCGTTATCTGTTGGAGTAATCCACTGTTCCCGCATCAGGACTGAAATCAACCGCTCGAACTTTTGCCGCTTCTCTCTATGATCTGCACCGGAGAGTATCTGACAGAAATGTTCATACGCAGACTTTTTACAAGATTTTACAGGCATTGTCTGAGTTGATGCTGAAAGAAACGGTGCCAGTGCCGTTTCTAACTCCTGTTTCCATTGATTGAAATCTATATCTGAGGGCGGATGGATTCTGGATGGTAATGTTTCAAGCCATCTAAAAATTTCAAGAATCGTCTGCTGTTTGGCTTCCCAGGAGCTGTAATCCTTTCGGGCTAGAAGCTGATCAAAGATTTGGCGGTTATTTTTAAGAAGAAAATACATTCTTTTTCTGACGATCTCGATCCGCTCTCTTTTGAAAGCCGCCAGATACCAGAATCTCAGGGGTTTTTCCAGATACTTTTCATAATCATCCAGGTAATTTTCGGTTTCATCATAAATCGAGAACACATACCGGTTATGGTAAAGAATTAGCATCCTGTTCAGACATGTGAGCTCATTCTGGTAAAAGCTACCTGCGAATTCCTCTGATAGATACTTGAGTAAGGGGTACTGTAAATTTGAATGTAGGTTCATCTTTCTCTCCGTTTTCGTTCTGCACATTTAAACCTGGGTAAAGTCCATAAGAGACCTTAATCACACGAATATAAAAAATTTTGGGCGAATTAGAAGACCGAATTGAAATCTAGATAAGACATGTATCCCCTTATTGCATTAATCACAGTAGCGCAATAGGAATGAATAATCTTAGTTTCGCTACCACCAACTCAAAACCGTGGCTGACCGCAAGCATCCACACATTAGGAAATGAAATTATTTTATATGAAATATGCATATTAGGGATATCTAACTGTCAGTATCCTGCTAAGATATCCCAAAACCACTTTTGAACTTTAAAATGAACAACATCAGCGAATTTTTTTCTAAACCGTGGTGGCAGGGTATTTCTGTTATACTGACAGTTCTAGGCATAGCGGTCACTTTATTTCAGTTTCGAAAGAAGAAATTAGGTTATCTGGTGCAATTTTCTGAGTCGATTTTTAATGATGAAGATCTTGATATAGCAAAGCAACTTTCAATTTCTTACAAAAATAACCCCGTTGAATCATTAAGAGTAGTTTCGATAAAAATTATGAACTATGGTTTCTTGCCAATAAAAAGAGATGATTTTCAAGAAGCTATTCAAATTCAACTACAAGGGAATTTAAAAATTCTTTATCATGAGGTGAAATCAATAGTTCCGAATAATCTAAAGATAGTGTGTGCGCAGGACTTGCAATCGATTTTCATTGAACCCACGCTGTTAAATTCAAAAGATACCTTCTCTATTAAAATTGTTTATGATGGAGATGATGCTCAAATCGAACCGGCCTGCAGAATTGTTGGAATAAGCCGTATCAAAGATTTAGAGCTCGTTCGACTCGCTGGCCGTAATCTGTTCGCAATAGGTGTTTTTGCGGCCATCACGATTTATGCTCTATTTAATTGGGCTTTCTATACAACTCAGCCCGGTTATGGTTTTCAAGTCCTAGGATGTTTATTATTACTAGCTGTTATTTCTTACATATCCGTTTATCGGGATCGGATGATTGAAAATCTATGATTTCAGGAATTTTATAGCTAAACGGTCCTCGGCAAAAGCTATATATGAACGAACCGCTTAATATTACAAATCAGGATATTGCGACACCAGAATATCGGTGTTTTGAATGAGGTTTACTTTATACTGCAATGTAGGATCATCTTTCTATCCGTTTGATTCTGCACATCGTGAATAATATGGAGGTTTAGCACGGGGTAAAATTTAATGTCCACTACTCTAAATGTTACTAAATAAAGGCAGTAACATGGATTTACACAGCAAATACTTAACCCAAACTTCCCGATGAGGCCTATCACAATTATATCCTGAGCTGATGCAGCAAACTACAAGTAGGTTGACCCATTTTTTCTAGTTCTCAATCCTAAAATCTCCCAAGTCTCATGTAAGCTAGCTCATTGTAATTATTATTATAAATTTTATGACTAAATATTTAAATAGGATGATAGCCCTGGTAGAAAATATACATTATGTCTCTTAGGAAGTAAGCTAAGAAACACTTAGATTTGAGAATATCAAATTAAAACCTTCCTTATTCTATCTGGATTTGGCACCATGCTCCAGATACTCATAATTTATTATATGTCTGAAACATTACTTCCAAAACTAGAAGCATCAAGAAAAGAACTGTTAGATCTGGGGATGAGAAATTCCCTACTTAACTATAAAATACCTCAGGGGAGAGGCCTTCATATAGTTCAAGAAAAATCTTCTGCCATATACGACATCTTGGTTAGGCAAGCCAAAGCAATGACCTTTTTGGGAAGGCCAGGTAAAGAAGAGGATAATGAAACAGATCTGCCGGAACTGACAGAATTGGAATTGACTGATGCATATAACGATACTAGGCTTCAAACAAACGAGACAGAGAAAAAGCTTCAGGCAAAAATACTAAACACCTATTACTTCGCTCGCACAAGTATTGAGGAGCAAGGGGTTAACATTCTCTACATCTCCTTGGGAATGCTCAATTGGTATGAGGAAGGAAATAAAGAAAATGCTAGACAAGCCCCTTTGATTTTGATCCCTGTCTCGCTTGAAAGGTCAAGTGCGAATGAGCGTTTTCGTTTGAGATATACTGGTAGTGATGTTGGAGGTAACTTATCGTTACAAGCAAAAATGCTTGCTGATTTCAATATTACTTTACCAGAACTTCCCGAATTCGAAGAACTTAATATTGAAAAGTATTTTGATGTAATATCTGAACGTATTAGTCATCATCCTTCCTGGAAAATTGAAAAAGATGTAATTGAGCTGGGATTTTTCTCTTTTGGCAAATTTATGATCTATCATGATCTGGACAGCTCCAAATGGCCAGACGATAAAAAGCCTTACAATAATGCAATTCTAAAATCACTGTTTGAGACGGGTTTTCGCGACCCGGCTCCCACAGCGACAGAAGACCATAACCTGGATACTGAAACCAGTGCCGACGATCTTTATAATGTGGTAGATGCAGATAGTTCGCAGGTTCTTGCAATGCTCGCAGTTCAGGAAGGCAGGCATATGGTGATTCAAGGCCCTCCGGGAACCGGAAAGTCACAGACGATTACAAATATTATTGCAAATGCAGTCGGCCAAGGCAAAAAGGTGCTTTTTGTGGCTGAAAAAATGGCGGCACTTGACGTCGTTAAGCGGAGACTTGATAGTATTGGTTTAGGCGAAGCCTGCCTGGAATTACACAGTCACAAATCGAATAAAAAGGAACTTCACGAAGAACTCAAGAGAATATTGGAGTTGGGAAGGCCTACACTATTGCATTTGGAGCGAGAAATTTTTCTTCTTCAGGCACAGAAGGATGAATTAAATGCATATTGCAGTTCAATAAACGTAGAGATTTCTGCAAGCGGACTGTCTGCACAAAAAGTAATTGGCCATTTATTAAATATAGATCAAGAGACGGAAGGTGTTCAGCTCCCCAAAATTAATGTTGATTCAGTACAATATTACAGTAGAGAGCAGATAACCATGGCAGAAGCGATGGCAGATCGCATACAGGCTCGGCTTAAGGATATAGGCGTTCCAACAGAGCTATTGTTTTGGGGCAGTCGTTTGAAAATGTTTCTCCGTAGTGACCAGGAAACGATTTTAACTCTTCTAAACACCACATATCAGGCTACGGCAGACTTGCAGTTAGAATCAGTCAAAATCGCAAATTCCTTTGAAACCCATATTCCAGATAGTTCTGAGCAGACTGCATCGCTGATTCGATTTGGAGAACTTGCCGGGCAACCTCACGATTTACGCGATTTAGCTGTTGAGGACGAACGTTGGCTGTTGAACAAAGAGGATATTGCCGAATTATTGGATACAGGAAAAAAGCTATCTGCAATTCGTAATGAGTATGCTGAGATATTTTTACCTGAAGCCTGGGACCAAAATGTTCTTGAAATCAGACAGAACTTAATTACACACGGTTCAAGCTTTTTTAAATTCCTTAACGGCTCCTATAAGCAAAGCAACAAACAATTAGCTTCTTTTTGCAAAACTGCACTACCGAATGATCTTCAGTTAAAAATCACTTATGTTGATGCAATTTTAGAAGCAAAGCGGCTAGAGAATACACTCAGAGATCTCGAACCTATGGGGGTAAGCCTATTTAGTAAACGTTGGCATAAATATAGGGCAGACTGGGAAGCGCTTAAATCTCAATCTGATTATTTATTGCTTGTCCATCAACAGGTTTTAAATGGATTTGTTTCGAAAGATATTCTGAAATATCTAACTCGCAACGAACCTGCTTCAACAGCTTCAGAATACACGCGAATTCTTAACCAGAAAATCAAGGAACATAGAGAAGCGATAAATGCTGTCCTGGGAAAACTAGAAATTGACGAAGTTAGAAGGTCACCGGGCAAATTTTTGTTGAATGAAAAATTTGTCTCTCAAACAGAGGTATTAGGCCTATGGAAGGAACGCCTTTCTGAAATTCAACAGGTAATAGCATGGAATAATTTAGAAGAAACTGCCAAAAACGATGGATTGCAATTCCTAACTAATGCATCTGTGCATTGGCCCGGGGCAGCCGATTTCTTAAAAATTGCTTTTCAGAAAACCTGGTATGAAAGTTTAATTGAACAAGCGGTGTCGTCAAGTGCTGCCTTAAGAAATTTTGAACGGACAAGCCATGAAGAGGTCGTAGAAAAATTTAAAAAAATAGACCTTTTAAAACTCCAGTATAACAGGGCATTGGTAGCATTGAAACATTGGGAAAGTGTTCCTCGGCAAGAAGCGGGTGGCCAGGTTAATATTTTAAGAGCGGAATTTAACAAGAAAGCCCGGCACAAACCGATTCGTAAACTCGTGCACGAAGCTGGGCTTGCAATTCAGGCAATAAAACCTGTTATCATGATGAGCCCTATGTCCATTGCAAATTTTATGGCACCTGGTTCAATCGAATTTGATCTTGTAATATTTGATGAAGCAAGCCAGGTACGTCCCGTAGATGCTTTGGGCGCATTACTTCGCGGAAAACAACTAGTAGTTGTGGGTGACACAAAACAGCTTCCCCCAACAAGTTTTTTTGATAAAATGAACAATGACTCAGAAGATGAAGAAAACGTTACTTCTGATATGCAAAGTATCTTGGGGATGTGTAACGGACAGGGTGCATCCGAAAGAATGTTGAGGTGGCACTACAGGAGCCGTCATGAATCACTTATCAGTCTTTCGAACCGTGAATTCTACGAAAACCGTCTGGTGATATTTCCAAGTCCAGGCTCTAAAACCAGAATGGGGTTAGCTTATCATCATTTGCCCAATACGGTTTACGAAAAAGGAAAAACAAGTACCAATCCCAAAGAAGCTGAGTATGTCGCGGATGCTGTCATTGAGCATGCCCTGAAAAATCCGAAACAAACGTTGGGTGTTGTTGCCTTCAGTTCCAAGCAAATGCAGGCTATACAGTTTGCGCTGGAGATCAAACGTAGGAAAAACCCTGCTGTCGAATCATTCTTTACGAGCCATCCGAACGAGCCATTTTTTGTAAAAAATCTGGAAAATGTTCAGGGCGATGAGCGAGATGTTATTTTAATAAGTATAGGTTACGGACGAATCGAGGATGGAACAGTACCCAAACGCTTTGGCCCGCTTAATAACGAAGGCGGGGAACGCAGATTAAATGTATTGATCACCAGAGCAAAATTGCGCTGTGAGGTCTTCGCAAACATAATTTCAGATGATATTGCGATAACGCCCGGTGAAAAATTTGGAATTAGGGCATTAAGGAATTTCCTTTATTTTGCTCAACATGGAAAATTTAACGTTGAGAAGGATATAAGTATTCCCTTAGTCCGGCCATTTGAAGATCATGTTGCTGATCAATTAATTGAGGCGGGCTATACAGTTCGTAAACAAGTTGGGTCAGATGGCTTTTATATTGACTTAGCAGTTGTTGACAATGATAACCCAGGTCGGTATCTTCTGGGAATAGAATGTGACGGAGAAGCATATGCCAGTGCGAAATCAGCCAGAGACCGTGACCGGCTCAGAAGACAGGTTCTTGAAGCAATAGGCTGGAAAATATACAGGGTATGGAGTACTGACTGGTTCCGAAATCCTGAAAAGGAACGGCAAAGACTCATCGCTGCAATCGAAACTGCCAGAAATCAAACGCTGGTGGATGATTCCGTTGAAGAAGAATTACAGATGGAACTAAGTGCTGTGATTCGTGAAGAAGTAAAAGTAATTGAGGTGTTGCTGCCCATTTATGAATTAGCGTTGTTGCCAGCCGAAGTAGCGTCCCAAGAATTACATCTTCATTCACTGGGAAAGCTTGGTGGATGGATACAAGATATCGTAGCCGTTGAAAGTCCTGTTCATTTTGATGAAATGGCAAGGCGACTTGCAGACGCGGCTGGCGTATCAAAAGTTGGCTCACGTATCAGGCAAACTTTGACTGATGCAGTCAGATATGCATCTTCGTCTGGCCTTATAAAAGTTAACGGCGATTTCTTATGGTATCCTGAAATGCAAGTTCCCGTAATTCGAGAGCGAAGCAATTTCCCTGGTACCTCCAAACGCTTACAATATATTTCTTCCGAGGAAATTCAGCAGGCAGTTAAGAAAATTGTAGAAACCTCGCTGGCGATTCAACCAGATTCAGCTGTTCCGCTTGTCGCAAAGCTATTTGGTTTTTCACGAGTAACTGAGGAAATGCGTAAGGATATTTTAGTTGCAATCGATCGTAGCACAGAAAATAATCTTGTATTAAAAGATGGTGAATTTCTGAAAATACCTTGAAATCAGTTTGTCCCTCAACGATCAGAAAAATGCGTTTTTTCTGAAATCTCGCTTCAACTATGAATATCAATAAGGTCACCTACGTCGAGATTGAACGACTAAATGATATACAACTATCAAAATTGCTATTGCTTCTTCTAAGCAAAGAGGCGGAGCGTTTCCAGTTTACTGGCATTGAAAAAATTTTGGTTCCACTTAAGATTAATGTTGGAGATGGAGGGGAAGATGGACGAATAGAGTGTGAAGACACTAATGGGTCGATTTATATTTCAAATAAATTATCCTTATTTCAATGTAAAGCAACGGATCTTTCGGAAACCGAAATATTCAATGAGTTCTTTATCAAAAAGAAGTCAAATTCGAAAGCAACAAAAGCTAACAAATTAGTATTGAAAGATAAGATAAAGGAGGTCCTTGACCAAGGAGGGCAGTATGTTTTTTTTATAAGTCACAGCTACAATACTACTCTATCTGATCGAAGATTAAAAGGTGCGCGAAATGCAATAAGCGATTACAATGATCTTGAAGGTACAAATTATACAAGTAATCAAGTCAAGATACTGGAAGGAAATACAATTGCAAATTGGGTAAACGAGCATTTGGAAGCAGTGATTTTAGTTCAAAGATTTAATGGAATTACAAGACCTATTGGGCTAAAAACGATAGATGAACTTGGAGATTTCGATAGGTTCAATGCTATACAATTCTATTCCAATGAAAAATTGGATAGATATATGGAACAAATTTTAGAAACCACGAAAAATCCAAGAACTTCTCTTAGGATAATTGGGCATTCGGGTCTAGGAAAAAGTAGGCTTGTTTACGAAAGTCTGAAGGGGCTTGGGAAAAATAGCGACGCAGTATATTATAACGTTACCAAAGATGCCCAAGGAATAATAGATTTTGTCATTTCACACAGCACAACTTTGAGCGGGACGCTTATTGTTGATAATTGTGATTATAAAAGTCACAGATTACTAAAGGAAGAAATTGACAGGTTCAACAGTAAATTCAAACTTATTACTATTGACTACAACGTTGCAGAAGAATCGGATGTCTCTAAAACAAACAGTGAGAGCTACATTTTTCTTAAGAATTCGGACTATTTTTTAATTGTTAAGCAAATATTAGCTGAGTTGTTCGGCCGTCGGTTAGAACCAATTCAAATTGATCAAATTGCTGACTTTGCAGAAGGATTTCCTGGAATGGCTGTTCTGTTTGGACGCGCAAGGCTGAGAGGAAGTGAAAACTTAACAGAATTGCTGGAAGACGAAATGATTCAAAGACTTGCGTTCGGTCGAGATTGGGAAAGTAGAGATAATCGGAAATTAGAGATGTTAAAATCTTTCTCCATATTTTCTTCTTTTGGAAACCCGGACCAAAATTCAATCGACCTACTATCAATTGACGAGAGGAATCATTACGACGCTCAGAAGGAATTTATCATCAATAAAATTTGTGAACCGGTAAGTACTCATCGTGAATTTATGGATAGCTCCCACTACTTCATTGAAAGACAAGTAATGGAGCGCAGAGGAAACTTTCTTTCAGTCAAGCCCGCACCTTTAGCTATTAAGCTTGCGATGCAGTGGTGGAAGTCTTATAATCATATTCAACTTGTAGACATATTCGAGGATCTTGAAAGATTAAATTTGGCTATTCCACTCGTTAATAGGCTCTCGCAGTTAAATCAATTGAAGAGCGCGAAAGCAATCGTTAATGACCTATGGGGACCTGAAAGCCCTTTTGGGAAAGCGGAAGTTCTTAATACTTCTTTGGGGGCACGCCTCTTCCGCTCGATTTCAAATGTGAACCCAGAGAGTTCGGTTGCCGCCCTGGAAGTAGCATTCGGAGAAATTAAGATTCAGGATTTGAAACAAGGAATGGGCCCAGGTCGTAGAAATATCATATGGGCCCTCGAAGCCTTAGCTTTCCGAAGACAGGTGTTTGAACGTGCGGTTCGCCTTCTGTTTAGATTTGCGGCAGCTGAAAACGAAAATATCAGTAATAATGCAACTGGACAGCTAATGCAATTATTTGGCATAAAGCTGGCAGGTACAGAGTCCGATTTGGAACAGAGATTATCTGCAATCGACACAGCACTATCTGATAAAGAGGATTCTATTCATAACCTTGCGGTAGATGTTACTATTAACGGGCTCACAAAGAGTACCTTTAACCGCCTAGTTGGAGCAGAATTTGTTAGCCCAGATTTCAATTTAATTGACTTTAATCCAAGTCGTGAACAAATTTCACATTACCTAGAGGGCTTAGTACAAAGATTGGTGATGGAAGCAAAAACCAACATTAATCAAAGAGAGAAAATTAAGGAAGCAGTCGCCCAGTCAATCAGGCTACTTTATAGAAATAAGAAATTTACACTTGTACAGGATTCAATTAAAGCAATTCTGGAATTTGATAAAACTTTATGGATTAATGCAATCAATAATCTAAATGATCTTGCAGAATATGAAAATTTGTCGAGTAATGAGTTGAAATCCGTAAATGATCTGTTGGAGAATTTACGACCTCAAACCCTTGAAGCCCAATTAGAATACTACGTTAGTACACCTTTGAGGAGAGGGAAATCAGATCGTGCTCATCTCAATTTTGACGTTGCTGGTGCAGAAGCTGAAAAATTAGCAGAAAGTATTGTTGAAAATGGTTATGACATTTTACCTGTAATCGAAATTCTTCTCTCCGGCGAGCAAAGGAGAGGTTTTATCTTCGGTAAAAAACTTGGAGAACTTACACAATCCTTTGATTTCGTGAAGTACTTGTTAGATGCTCTCAAAAAGATCAATTTACAAGACCAGAATCCAGAGGTAATTGGCGGTTACATTTCTTCTTTGTCTGTTGAGCAAAGAGAGCAAATTTTAAGAGCTATATATAACGACGATCTTTTGTTAAGACATGCATTCTATTTGACTAAAGCGCAGAAGCCAAATTTAAAAGATATTGAAAATCTTTTCACTTTGGTCTCAAACAACAGACTTCCGATAGCAGAGTTTTACCAATTTTCTTATGGCAGAGGGTTTTACGACATAAGTGAACAGGATACCCTTGTAGTTCTTGAAAGAATTTCCAAATTCTCAGGTGGCTCTGTTATTGCACTGGAATTATTTGATGACTACATCGGCATTGACGAAGCCCGATGGATCTACTATAAGAGTTTCCTAAAAACATTACTATCCGATAGTAGTATTTTGGCATTGGGTGGCAGGATCACATATACGTGGTTTTTATATGTTAAAAAATTGTTAGATGACTCCGTTGACAGTAATTTTTGGAAAACAATATCTCGACAAATTTTAGACGCGATCGTAGCGGATAGAATCGACTCCTATGACGGTTATGTTAAAGAAATTTTGATTATAATTATTGAAAGTCACTTTGAAATATTTCTGGAAATATTTGGAGAATCATTCTTAAATAATTCTTCATACTTTAAGCTTAAATTCTTTTTAGGACCAACCAATGGCTCTATGCCAGAAGCAGGGCTTCTAGGATTTGGCAATCACGAAATGTTGATAGATTGGTGTAAAAGAGATCCGCAACGAGCTCCCCTCAAAATTGCCTATATGATGCCAATAACAAATAACAAAAATTCGAAAGATTGGCACCCATTGGCACTCAAAATGATTGATACTTTTGGTGATCAAGAAGGGTTTATGGATGAGGTAGGCGCCAACATGGGAAGTTTTGGTTATTCTGGCTCTGAAGTGCCATACTATAAAAATCAAATAATGTTAATCTCAGTACTAAAAACACATCCTGCAAAGAATGTTAAAGTTTGGGCAGATAATATGATTCAAGCTCTAGAAAAAAGAATTAAAAGAACAATTTTAGATGATCAAAACTATCAGGTCGACAGATGAAAATTTAAAAAAGTTAGACTCTTTGTGGTAGTATTTTTTTTAGTCGACAATGAGCTGCTAATAGGATGTCATGGTTTTAGAGCGGAGGAATTGAAAGTTATGAGAGATAACTGGAAAAAATGCAAAGAAGAAGAACTGAAAATAGCACATAGATGCGTATATAGCTATTAGTAACGTAAAATTATTATGAAAATATTGAAAATTGAAATCATAAACTTCCGACTATTGAGACAGTTTTCCATGGATTTGGAAAATGAATTATCTCTTGTAATTGGGAAGAATAATACCGGGAAGACATCCATTCTGGTAGTCTTAGAAAAATTTCTAAATCAGTCGGAGCGAAATAAATTTCTGTTTGATGATTTCAATATTGAATACAAAAAACACGTAAAAGGTTTACTAGAGAGCGATACCTTACTTCAAGAGAGTGAATACAATGCATCAGGTATAAAACTTAAAGTTTTTATAGACTATAACGAACACGATAATCTATCTAACGTCAGCCGCGTGATGATGGATTTAGATCCCGACAATAACATTATTGTACTTGGTTTTGAATATGTGCTGGATTACACGAATTATCTAAAAATAAGAAATGCGTTTACGGAGCATAAAGCTATTGAAGCTGAAAAGTTAGCTAAAGATGAAAATTATAGGACGAAAGGTGTTTATGAATTTTTAAAGGTAAAGCAACAAGACTTTTTCCAACTTCATAAAAAATCTTTTGAATACAGCCTTACAGATAGTAAAGTAAATGAAGACGTTTATCTTAATTTGATTAAAGAAGATATAAGTGTTAAGGATATTGTTAATTTCAAGTTTATCAGCGCGCGAAGGGATGTTACGAACAAAGAGGTAGATAAAACCCTTTCTGGCCAAACATCTAGAATCTATGAAAAAACAGAATCAACCGAGGAGCAGAACAAAGCGGTAGATGACTTTAAGGAAACCCTCAGTGAAACAGATGATCATCTAAGTGGAATTTACAAATCCTTATTTAATGGGATAGTTGAGAAAGTTAAGGCGTTTGGAGGTGTAAAAATAAACGAATCCGACATCGAAATTATATCTACACTACAACACCGTGAACTTTTAAAGGGTAACACAACAGTAGTTTACAAACATGACGAAGAAAACCGACTACCCGAACATTATAATGGATTAGGCTATATGAACCTAATCAGTATGATATTTGAAATCGAGATATTGGTGCATGAGTTCAGGAGAGAAGCAGATAAAATTCCGGCAGATATAAACCTTCTCATTATCGAAGAGCCAGAAGCTCATACACACCCGCAGATGCAATATGTTTTTATCAAAAACATTAAGAGCCTACTTGGTGAGGGCGTTTTAAGGAAAGACGGTATTCAAGGGAAGTTACAATATATCATTAGTACACACTCTTCACATATTGTTGCGGATAGCGACTTTAATGACATTAAATACCTGAGGAAACAAGGCATTAACGGTGTTGATGCGAAAAATTTAAAAGATCTTAAGAAGGATTATGATTTGAACACCAATCAATACCAATTCCTAACCCAATATCTTACTATCAGTAGAGCAGAGATTTTTTTTGCTGACAAGGCCATACTCATTGAAGGCGACACAGAACGAATTTTGCTGCCGACAATGATGAAAAAAATTGATATTCAGGAGAAGACAAAATTTGACTTAGCTAGAGAAGAAGATACTTGTCTACCACTTCTTTCTCAGAATATATCGGTTATCGAAGTTGGTGCTTACTCTCACATTTTCGAGAAATTCATCGACTTCTTAGGTATAAAATCTTTAATCGTCACCGACTTAGATGCTATAGATGAAAACATGGAAGCGATTGCTGTGGCAGACGGCATCAATTACTCTAATGCTGCACTTAGTTTCTTCTTTGGTGCTGCTACATTAAACGACTTAAAAGGCTACACTATCACCAACAAATGCTTCAATAAGGTCGCTGAATTTTGGCAAAATGCGGAAGATGGGAAACTTTGTGTTATTTACCAAATTATGGATGATGGATATCACGCAAGAAGTTTTGAAGATGCCTATATCCACATCAATCGACAGTTTATCACCGATAATAAAGATAATTTTAATGGACTAAAAAATAGAAACCTCATGGACGTGGCGGACAATAATGCGTATTTCTTAGCGGAAAAATGCATAAAGAAAAAAACACATTTCGCTATGGATATAATTTACCATAGTAACTCTAATTTGAGTAACTGGAAGATTCCTGCATACATTAAAGAAGGCTTATTATGGTTGAAACAAGATTAGAGCTCGAGCCAGAGGTTCAGGAAATCTTTGCGGCTATTGATGCGAAAAAAAACTTCCTGCTTAGCGGCGGTGCCGGCAGTGGCAAAACTTATTCATTAGTACAGGTCATCAGACAAGTAATAGAAGAACACCCTTCCTCAAAAATAGCATGCATGACTTACACCAATGCAGCTGTGAAAGAGATTGAGGAACGTGTTAATCACAAAAATTTAAATGTTACCACAATTCATGACTTTCTCTGGGACAATATAAAGCATTTTCAGAAAGAGTTAAAGCTTGCCTTGGTAAATCTTTGCAATGATGAAACAATAACGCAATTTACAATTGATGACCTCAACCCGCTACCAAAGGACTATTTCGACTTATTTGAGGAAGGTATTCAATACAAGGAGTATGTGAAGTTAAAAGAAGGAATTATATCTCACGACGAGATACTGACCATCGCCAACTTCCTTTTTAAGACGTATCCTAAATTGAGCGATATCGTCAAAGATAAATACCCTTTTATTTTTATAGACGAATACCAGGATACTAGTCAGTCTGTGGTAGATATCTTTCTAGTCCATTTCTGTCTTAGTAAAAAACAAAATATAATAGGGTTCTTTGGTGATGCTATGCAATCGATTTATGACGACACTATTGGAAATCTAAATGATTATCCAGATCAAGTCACTGAGATTAAAAAAGAACAGAACCGCCGTAATCCGAAAAAAATTATTGATCTGGCCAATCTTTTGAGAACTGATGGAATAATTCAAATTCCTTCAGTAGACAATAAAGCTCCTAATATGTCAGGGGGCACGTTAAAAGAAGGAAGTATAGTATTTCTTCATTCAATTAATGGGGATATTTCAAGAGTTGAAAAATTCCTTTCAGAGCATTCCGCCTGGCAATTTCAGGATGCTGCGAAGACAAAAGAATTGAACCTGACCCATAATCTAATAGCAGATAAAGCTGGATTTAGAACGCTTATGGATATCTATGATAAAGATCCTGTAATTGGTCTAAAAGCTGATATCTTGAAAAAAATAAAAGACAACAAAAAAAACAATGTTACTGACATAGAAATATTTGACACTGATACTTTTGATATGGTAGTAGACAAATACCAATTGAAGAACAGGCAAAGAGAATTGAAAAAGACTATTCTCCTTCAGGAACCAGCAAGTGCAGAATTATACAATCAGTTGAAGGATAAATTATTTTCAGAAGTTCGAAAAATATATCTGGATAAGGATGCTCTAATCGACGACAAAAAGAAAGATGAAAAAGACGCTGCAAAAAAGGGCACTAAGCGAGATAATTTAATAAAGCACCTATTTAAGATACAGACCAATATTTCACTTTACCAAAAACGCTTCTACAATGACTTTCTGCGTGCGACTGACTATAGGTTTCGTATACAAAATATCGCTGACAAGAAAGTATTAAAGGAAAACATCGAGAGTTTAATAAACGTTGGAGAAAAAACTATCGAAGATATAATTGTCGAGGCAGATGAAAAAGGCATCTGTTTTATTGACGATAGGCTTAGCGCCTTTATTGATAGTAATCCTTATCTGTATAACAGAGTGAAAGGCGTTCGCTTTTCGGATTTTCAACTGCTATATAACTATTTAGAAGGCAAAACCCCGTTTTCAACTCAACACAAAACCAAGGGAACAGAATTCGATAATGTACTGGTCATTTTAGACAACGGAGGATGGAGTGATTATAACTTCAACTATTTATTTGATACAGATAACGTATATAACGAGCTGGTTGCTGGAAGATCAAAAACTAAAAGTAAGTTGGAATCATTTCCGAGAATTCTTGACAGAACCCAAAAGATATTTTACGTCTGCTGTACCAGGGCTAAAGAGAAATTAGCCGTTTTTTATCATAATCCGCATCCAAATATTGTAAATAAAGCCAGGGAATGGTTTGGCGATGACAATGTTATGGAAATAACTAACTAAATTTCATTCTACACATTATGCAAGCAAAGTCAGCTAGATTACTTGATGTCATTAAAGGACCGAAACAATTTGTAATTCCAATTTATCAGAGAACATACAGCTGGCAGTTATCACAATGCCGACAGCTTTTTCAGGATATATTAAAAGCTGGCAATACCAAATCTACATCGGGTCATTTTGTGGGATCTGTGGTTTATTTTCAAGAAAGCATTTACAATACCACAGACGTTCCCCAACTATTAATTATAGATGGTCAGCAGCGGGTAACGACTGTGTGTTTAATTATTCTCGCACTATCAGAATATCTGAAAACTACCGAGATTGATATTGAAACTAATAACACTAAACTTAGAAACTATTATTTACTTAATGCGGAGGAAGATAAGGATCTGCATTATAAATTGCTCTTAACCAGAAAAGATAAAGAAACCTACATAAATTTATTAAACAGTCATCCGCTTCCAGAAAAACACTCTCAGCGTATTACAGAAAATTATGAATTCTTTAGAAAAGAAATTTCTATTGATAATGTTATAGCTATTTATAATGGCTTAATGAAGTTGTTTGTCGTAGATGTAACCCTTGAAAAGGAGAAAGATAATCCCCAATTGATCTTCGAGAGCATGAACTCCACGGGTCTGGATTTATCACAAGCCGACTTAATTAGGAATTATATTCTGATGGGTCAGGAAATTAAGATACAATCAACTTTGTATGAGAAGTATTGGTATCCGATGGAACAGAATTATGGCAATGACTACACCGCGTATTTCGACCGCTTCATGAGAGATTTTCTTTCTGCTAAAACAGGGTTGATCCCAAATATAAATAACGTATACAACGCCTTTAAATCTTATGCTAATGGATTATTAATTGAAGATATCGTTGCGGAAATAACCGAATACGCAGCTTACTATGCTAATATGGTGCTGTTAAAAGAGAAAGATAGAGATCTTCTTATCGCTTTTAAAAATCTTGCCACCCTAAGAGTCGATGTTGCATATCCATTTTTACTTGCCGTTTATAATGATTACACGCAAAGTACTATAACGAAGGAAATTTTCCTTCGGCTACTCCAACTTGTAGAAAATTACGTCTTCCGCCGAGCAATCTGTGGTATTCCCACAAACAGTCTAAACAAAACGTTTCTCACCCTTTACAGATCTGCTGATAAATCCGATTATTGGAACAGCTTAGCAGCTACTATGCAATTGTTTAATGGTTACAAGCGTTTCCCGAATGATAATGAATTCATAAGGGAGATAAAGATAAAAGACCTTTACAATTTCCGTTCGAAAACCTATTTTCTAAGTAAGATGGAGAATTATAAGCGGAAAGAGTGGGTTTCCATTAGTGATTATACGATAGAGCATATTCTGCCCCAGAATGAAAACTTAAATAGTGAATGGCAACAAATGCTAGGAGAAAATTGGAAGGAAATTCAAAGTACATGGTTACACACATTAGGTAATATCACCTTGACCGGCTATAATTCAGAACTTAGCGATCATTCCTTCAATAAAAAGAAAACAATTGATGGTGGGTTTAATAACTCTCCTCTGAATTTAAACAGCTACATGCGCACCATAGAAGTTTGGGGCGATATTCATATTCAACAACGCGCAGAGCAACTAGCTCACAAAGCATCACTTATTTGGAATTACCCAAATATTCCCATTGAAAAACTTGGATTATATGCTGAGTCGGAAAAACGGCAGGCTAATGAATATTCTATATCACATTATGAATATCTTTCAGGGGATATGCTTGGAACATTTGAAGAACTTAGAAAAAGAATTCTGGAATTAGATGAATCGGTTAGAGAAGAGTTTAAGAAGTTATACATCGCCTATAAGACATCTACAAATTTTGTGGACATAGTCCCTCAAAAATCGAGGCTTCGTCTATCCTTAAATATGCCATTTGCGGAACTCATTGACCCGGATAATCTCTGTAAAAATGTAACAGATTTAGGGCGATGGGGAAATGGCGATGTTGAAGTTGGAGTAGTTTCTATTGCTGACATTGATAGGATAATGAATTTTGTTCAACAAGCCTTAGATTATCAGGAACAATAAAATTAAATCACGGATATTGAAATGACCTATAACCGATGTTTTAAATGATTACCTTGTAAAATGAAAAAGATACAACTATATATTATTTCTTTATGGCTGTTATTCTTGTTGATAGCAGTTAAAGAATTCGTGTTCGTATCTTGGGAAGTTGATTTTAGTTGGGTGGGCTTTAAAACTTTCGCACTTCCTAATACATCGATGCTTGTTTCTATTTTTTTTCTACTATTAGGAATTTTCTACTATATACGGTTTTCTTATCTACTTAAGGGTTCTACAAAACTTCCAAAAAGGATCACCAAAATTGAAGATCAGAATTATGAACATCTTACATTTCTTACGACATATATTATTCCATTTCTTAGAGTAAAATTGGAAGGCAGAGATCTAATAGTGACCATCTTATTGTTGATAATTATAGGGGCAATTTACGTACGAACTAACCTTTTCTATAAGAATCCAACCTTAGCGTTGCTCGGCTATAAACTATATAAAGTTGACACAGAGAAAACTAGTAATTTAATTTTCATATCTAAAGAGGAACTAAATCTGGGAGACAGTGTCCATCACATCCTCCTTCATAATAATGTATATTTTGTAAAAAAATGAATAGAGAACAATTACTTGAACGACTATCGTATTTTCTTAACCCTGAAAACGGAATCGGTGCAGCCTTATATTTTGTGTTAAATGAAGGCGGTGAAAACATTATTCGTTTTGCCGACATTGAAGACGGCGCAAAGGGGGAACTACTTATTCGATTCCTCGAGTATGTAAGAGAGAAATTCACAGATAATCAAGACTTTCACTATCTTGATGTAAGTCAGGCGGATGAAAGAAAAAATGTAGTCTATAGGTATGATATTGAAGAGCGTCCGGAAGGTTTAAGTATTTTAGATGAGATATTGGATAATGGAGAAAGAGACCCATTCAATTTCAATAATCATGGATTAGAAAACCTTCAAGGATATCTAATTACAATTGGCAATGAGGGAAACCAAATAGCATTATATAAAAAACATCATCCAGTGAATCTCCTTAAACGGGATCGTTTTTTATTGGTTCCAAGCAACCAACGGTTAGTAGCTTTAAACAGCGATGCCATAGCTATTGATAAAAGCTTTGATTTCATGATGGTTGATGGTAACCTTATAGTGTTAAAACTGAATATCCTTGAAAGATTTTTCGGATTTGAACAAGTTATACGCACTCAGGCTCAGAACACAATCGCATCGGTCGAGGCTCTAGCTCTATTGGAAGATATTGAGCAGCTTAATGAACTTGCAGCAAGTCTACCTAACGCCCGGAAGCTAATGAGAATTCGCTCATCTCCTGTTCTAGGAGTGCCTGTAAATAATGTTATAAATTTCATAAATAACCATCCTGAATTAACAGGAAAGATTGGGTTCAACGATGATAATTCGCGGGTCAGATTGACAACAGGTGTCTCAAAAAAGCTCTTTCTAAAATTATTAAATGACGATTACCTTTTTTCACAACTGACCGAATTGCAATATGATAGTCTTGCCAAAGACCGCCTTAATGCTAATCCTCAGGCAGATGAAAATTAATTTATTATTTATCACTAACTTGAGGCAGTAGGCCTAGGGTGCTAGGGCCGCTAATAACTCACTTAAAAGCTTTAAATCTTCAAACAAATGGTTCGAGTTTTGTACCAGCGGGATCACTGAAAGCGCCTTAAAAGGTGCTTTTTTTGTTTGCCGCCAATCTGTATTCTAGCTGGTAAAACAATATACTTCTTATATATGGGTTCTGGCCGTGCAGCCGTTGCCGTTCGAATCCCAGCGGAATCACCTCATGGAATCAATCAAATTTTAAGAAACTTGTCACTTTTTTTGTCTTCTAAGTTACTGTACTTCAATTAAATAATACTAATCACTTCATTGATCGCAGAGTTCGATATTGTGTTCCGTGAAAAGTCAGATTTTCGGGGAAGATCGAACTCTCGATAACTTTTTTCTCAGTTGTTGTTCCTTTTCGATAGATTGAATGCAGCCAATTAGTCGAATTCAGGTCTGCCGGATGTAATGGCCAGCTAAATATCTGGCAGGACCTGGTCATTCAGCTACTGTCAAAGCTGCCCTGTTTCAGCATAAGCTGCTGAAAATGCGTTCGCACAGCATATAGCCACTGCTCAAAGTATTTAATTGTTTGGATCTTGCGTGAGGTATGTTGCGTAATCCCTTAAGCTCCAAATCTTTTTTCTGGTTTAAACATCTCTACACCTCGAAGGATCTCATTCCATGAATTACGGTTTTCACTTTTAAGAATGACTGATAACTATAAACCAGGATGAGAACTTCTTGACCGGCAGCTCCCAATCGATTCCACGACCCGCCACTTCGGGTTTCACTCGGCAAAGTAATTGCAGAGATGCTTTCAGTACATGTAAACACTTTTAAATCGTGCTATTAAGCAAACAACCGGCCGCACTACTATTGATCATATCAATGAACGGTTGATTATTCAAGCAAAGGCATTATTAAAATATACCAATCTAAACATATCTGAAATTAGCTACATGTTGGTTTTTCAGGATCAGGAACATTTCAATAAGTTCTTCAAAAAAACAGAACTTCTTCTCCTTCTGCATTCCACAAGGTTTGAATTTGACAAAAATCTGTTTGCCAGCGACCAAATCACCGGCATGTCTCTCCATTGTAAATTTGTATCAGATCATAGCCAGCTTATTTTCCAACTTGCGGACTGTTTTGATCTGTTCATTTATTAAATCTTTGTAAATTCTCTTGAAATGATGAAAGTGATAGAAAGGAAGTTATGTATACTCCTACTTTGATCGAAAGCAGGTATGCGTCTGTGGCAGGGGTGGCAATGGGTTTTAGCTGGCGTTAGAAGGCTAATTGAAATTATTGCGTCAATCCTCTATTCTGACTTTTTCGAACATTTTAGCTTTCTCTCTGGAGCCTATCCCGCTTACCTCCTAGCTGAAGCTCACTTTTGTCGATATCAGCTTGCAGCCAGCTTCGGATATTTTCGATCTCAGCTGCACGCTGACCCTTACGAAATCTTTTGCCAATTACTGAAGTTACATAAAACCCCGGAGGCATATATGCTATAATTGTTCTATACTGACAATGTCGAAGTTTTTTGAACATGAATTTAACTAGAAGGGACCATTGCAACAGCACTCATGCTATTCTAATCATCACAAAAATGGAATTTGACAACAGAAAATCACAGTAGAATTACAATATGATCCCACGGACATTAGCTCTCTTTCAAACCCATGGGCTGGATTATTGTTTAATCAGGAATAATAATCCAGCCCATGATGTTATTCTTTTGATGGTCACGGACAATGATTTAGGCCTCCGGATCTTGTTAGCAGAAGACTTCAATCGCAAAAAAGGCAATAATTGATGAACGAAACAGATAATATATATAGAGACTTCAGGATATCTGTCCCAAAGGAATTTGAAGAAGTATTTACGCATTTTTATTTTGCGGAAAACAAATCCGGTGAAGTCATCAATAAGACCCTGCTACCATCTTATGAAACCATCTTAATTTTCAGTTTCGGTGCCAGCCCATCCCTCCATACCAAGCAAAATACGACGGTAGAAGTAGGCAGATGTATTATGATTGGCCCCATCAAACAAAGCTTTAATTATGCCCTGCCACCCGAGGCCGAAATATTAACCTTGAATTTTAAGGATGATGCCTTTTTTCGATTCTTTGGCAATGCTTCAATGGCGGAACATTTACCTGTAAATCCTGATGAACTATTACCAGAAGACTGCTTCTCGGTCTTGTGGTATGAACTGAAAAAAATAAACCAGATTAATGATAGGGTTAATCATATCCTTGGATTTTGTAAACCCTATTTGCGGCACCGAAACAAGATAGCTGAACATTTGGCTACCTTCAAAACACAGGATGTGGATCCTATAAAATCTGTAGCTCTGGAAAACAGCCAATCCAAGCGCAGTATCCAACTGATGCATAAAAAGCATTTTGGTTATTCGGCAAAAGAGCGAAACCGGTACCAACGATTTTTAAAAGCTATTGAGTTGATACAAGCGCATGCTTTAGAAACTTCAAAAATTGATTGGTTTGAAGTAATCAGTGGATGTGGCTACTATGATCAAAGCCAACTCATACACGACTTTAATCACTATATCAGTTTAAGCCCGGCACAGTACCTTAAATTTCAGCAGGACATTTGCAACCCGGTGAGCTGATTTCGTTTTCTTACAATTGTAGCGCATAAGGGTACCATACCTTTGTTTCATCAACAATAAATGTAAAACGATGAAACACCTAATTATTTATGCCCATCCTAATCCCGCCAGCTTAAACAGCCATTTAAAAAATGAATTAATTGAACATCTTAAAACCGGCAAACACGAAGTAATAGTCAGGGATCTTTATCTGCTGAATTTCAATCCGGTCCTTTCGCTGGAGGATATGGCCGGCCAACGGCAAGGAATAGTGAGCGGCGACGTAAAAGAGGAACAGGAATATATCAGCTGGGCAGATTGCATTACTTTTGTTCATCCCATATGGTGGACAGGATTACCTGCAATTATGAAAGGATACATAGACAGGGTTTTCAGCTATGGATTTGCCTATTGTTATAATAATGGTATACAGAAAGGTTTGCTCAGCGGGAAAAGGGCGGTCATGATCAATACACATGGAAAATCGAACGCGGAATATAAAGTAATCGGAATGGATAAAGCACTTTTGCTGACCTCAGATACAGGCATTTATTCTTACTCCGGCTTAGACATCGTAGGACACCTTCTCTTCGATCAGGCAGATAGACCAGTCCAGGAAAACCTTGAAAATTGGACGGCAGAAATTAAATCATTATTTGTAAACTAAGCTGTAATGGAAGTACTGATTCAAATTGAAGAACTTACGATACACCTAGGGTGCATTTACCTGTTCTTGCGTCTGAACCTGAAGTGATGGTGGTTTCCCATGCGCTACTGTTAGTATCCGACCTGGCAACGGCAGGTTATCTGGTCAGCCTCAGCGTTGGAGCGATTATATACAATATCGTGCATTTCAAAGGCAAGGCAGTGGCAATCGGGCTTTACGGGCTGGCAAAAGGAAACAGAACTTTGATGCTGGCAGGAATAATACTTATAGCGCGTGCAACAACGGACAGAGCTATAGGTGCGAGCCTGAAATACTTTGACGGATTCTGGCATACAAGTTTGGGTAGTCAGAAATTCTTGTAAGGTCCAGGAATTAACTGATAAATATACCCTTTTAATATCTTGCTATATCTCATTTCGAAGAGCAAACAAGCCGCTAAGAACTGATCCTTATAAGGATCAGTTCTTAGCGGCTTGTATTATCAGGACTTATCACCTTATAAATTTACAGATACTGTCGGGCATTCTAATTTGAATTCGCAATTTAATTCAGTAAGGTATAATATCTTGCTTCTTGTACTCCCCTACTCAGTCGGTAGAACAAGAAGCAAGGTGTATTGCAACTTTGCTTCTTGTTTTCAGCTTACTTTTTAAAATATGTCAAAATTGGAATCGTATCTTACAACAAGCTGGATTAAGGATGACCATTTCCTCCAGCAGCTCCATAAATTTGCCCTGTTGCATAACTAGCATCATTGTCTGCCAGTTGAACGAAGATAGATGCAAGCTCTGCTGGCTGGCCTGGCCTTCCCAGGGGTGTGACCTTACCAAATTCGACTATTGAATCCTGTGGCTGCCCACCGCTGACCTGCAAAGGTGTCCACACCGGACCCGGAGCTACGCCGTTAACCCGTATCCCCTTCGGACCTAACTGTTTAGCCAAAGATTTCACAAATGCGACGTTGGCTGCTTTCGTTTGGGCATAATCAAATAGATTTTCTGAAGGGTCATATGCCTGAACTGAGCTGGTGGCGATAATCACAGATCCTGCCGGCAAATGAGGAAGCGCTGCTTTGGTGATCCAGAACGGGGCATAAATGTTGGTTTTCATCGTTATATCAAAGTTCTCTGTTGATAAATCCAGCAAAGAATCCACGGCCTGCTGTCGTCCGGCATTGTTAACCACAATATCCAATCCACCCAATTTCTCAACTGTTTGATCAACTAATTGACTGCAAAAGGCTTCATCTGTAATATCTCCCGAAATACCGTATATTTTCCCTCCTTCGGATTTTAATAGTTCGATGACTTCATCAGCATCTGACTGCTCATCGGGTAAATAATTGATAACAACCTCTGCACCCTCTCGTATATAGGCAATCGCGGCAGCACGTCCTATTCCGGAATCGCCACCTGTTATCAATGCCTTTCTACCGATAAGCCGTCCGTTTCCTTTATAAGATTTTTCTCCGTGATCAGGCACTGGTTGCATTTTCGATGCTAGTCCGGGTACCGGTTGCGGCTGTTTATTGAATGGCGGCTTTGGATACTTATCAGTTGGATTTTGAAGCGATTTTTTAGTTTGGTCTGACATGTTAGTGAGTTTTGTTAAAGTTATATTTGGTATAAATGATTACAGCACCCCATCTGATAAATCAAGTTAGGTTGATACTGCAGTCAAACAGTACGCGAGGTTTAATAAAACTTTGCCAGAGATGTGATTTAAACAAATGAATAGTGAATACTGTTAATTTTCAAACAAATAAGAATCATAAGAACATCTGCTTTAAAGTAATCGATAATGCCATGTTTTATGTGTGTAATGGACCAAGAAGAGATTGGTCTTTGCTTTTAGTTAGCGACTCCGGGCATAACGTTACTTCATTTTAACTCACTACTAGGGAAATAATTTTACAAGATTTATCAGTTGTAAAACAAAACAGACTTCCGTAAGAATCGAAAGTCTGCTTATAACCCACGTGAATCCATAGTGTATACGAGATTTGCTTTACTATGGACTTTCTGCCTGATATTGTCTGCAAAAGCAAATTGTCTGCATCTTTCCAACATTAAACTGATTCTAAATTTTTAAGATCTATAATGCTGAATTCGAAGCGGATAAATCAATTGATGTTAAAACTTAATCATTCTTTCTGACACCTTGTGGCTTAACATCACTTTTGTTTACGTTATTGGTATCTGTATTTTTACGATCAGCATCCATACGGCTAGCTGCTGGCTGTTTACTCCCCTTATGGGTAGAAGAAGGCTGACCTTGAGCCGCGTGACCTCCATGGCTTACCTTCGCTTCTTTATTTGTATTCACATTTTTATCAGCGTTGGTGGCACGTTCACTTTGAAAGGCATTGTTTTGATTTTTAGTTGCAGTACCATCCGTCTTATCTGCCTTTTCAACTCCTTTTGTTGTAGCAGGAACATTGTTTTGGTTTTTCACTGTGCTATCACTGCTGGTTTTAATGGAATGACTTTGCGAAAATGCTGCCGTTGTACAGACCATCACCACAGCAATTGTATTTGTGATTAATTTTTTCATGTTAGATAAGTTATTTAGTTAGATAAGTTATTGATAATGTTTAAGCGGACAGGTATGGTAAAAATTGTGCCACTTCCGTCCAGAAGTGGCATAATGTTCAGACTTACTTGGTACGTAATTATGTCATTATCGGTCTTCCTCTATCCTCATTAAGTGCCCTATGTGCATACGGACAAAAAAATGGAGTTGAGATTTCAACTACGAAATACCCAGCTCCAAGTGTGGTGTTAAGATTATAATTAGTCTAAACGGCCGAATTCTTTTTCAACTCGTGCCACTTGTCAATTTCATTATCTCCTGCATCCGTGAAGTTAACCTTCAGGTATTGCAACATAGCAAATTTATCCTCATCGGATTTCAGGTATAGCTGATCCTCTTCTCCGTCAGCTTTAACTAATTATTCATAACCGTCGTTTGTTACATTTTTATTAGTAAAAAACTTGCCGGATCTTTCGAAGTTATTAATCGAATTGTACAGATTATAAACGTCCTCGGATTCTTCCAGGTTCAAAATAGAAAGCCACTGCTGATAGTCTGTTGTTTTTTCTATATTACAAAAATTTTCGATTCGCGCAAATGTTGTAAAAACCGTACCAGTTTAACATATTTTGATATGTATGACCCCACTGGTATTAAACCAACTACACTTTATTATCCTGAAAAGCTGACTATTGATCAAATAGCCAACTTTTCAGAATAAGACATATCATCCAAGGGATAGCTCAAATTTGATTCACCTCGTTAATGATAGTTTTGGCGATCATGTCTGCCGTTTGGAGTATGATTTGTTCAGGAGATCCTTCAAACACTGAATGCAGAGCAAGAGAGTTATTTTTGAATAATATATGAATAAACATGGTCCCGATCGGTTTCTTTTCATTTTCGCTGCCACCAGGCGTAGTTAGTCCTGTAACTGCTACCTGGATATCGGATTTGATGAGATTTCGAAGTCCATATGCGAGCGCAATGGTTACCTCCGGTGATTCAGGCGTAAATTCTTCGACAAGCAGTGGATCGATGCCTAGTAGATCCTGCTTTACCTGAACATTATAGCACACAACTCCACCTTTTAGTACACCTCCGGAGTCGGGAGTCATGGCAAATTCTGAACTCAATCTCCCTGCACTTGCACTTTCAGCGAAAGTAATTGTGAGGTCACGCTCTTTCAAAATTCGCGCACAGGTTATAATTTGGTCTGACGGCATATTTCTGACATTGTTTAAGGTAAGATATATTCAAATTGGAGGGTGGCTAAACGAAAAAACCATGCCATTACCTATCTGTGATATAATCTATACTAATGTTATCACTTTCACATTGTGCGGTGAAATATGATCAGTATTTGATCCCCCACGTATTTTTACTTTTAGCTGCATTATCCGTGAGCTGCTGCGAGATGAGTTCCTGGCCCCAAAACAGAGCTTGTCGGGACGGGTAATGCAAAACACGGGCATGTTTGTCTGAGAAATCTGTATCCCAAAGTCCGGAATGATGCCATATATGAGGGTGATCCCAGTCGGGCCGGTCAATAATGGGATATATACAAACGCCAAATAATGGTATCTCTTTCTCAATCACCTTTGCACATTCTCTCGCAATCATCCGGATCCATATGGGTCTATCTTCTTTCGGATGGCTGGTTTCTGATAGTACGATGGGCTTGTTGTACCTCAGATATCCGGCTTGCAGCATGTCTGAAAGAGCCCTCCAGCGCGGATCCGGAACCGGACTGTTCCAATCCAAAAATTCGTAATTACCTAAAATCCACTGGTTGTTGTAGTAATAATTGAAGCCAATGATATCTACCAGCTCCGGGCTGCCTCCGAGTTCAGGACATATGTGTCCATACAGCATATCCACAGCCTGGTATTGTAATTCATTTTCATATATCGCCCTTTCAAGGTCTTCTTCCGTAGGCTCAAGACTTGTAACCATATTTACCAGTGGTTCCGTAGTTACTATTCTCACCAGACTGCTCATTCTTTTCATTGCTTTAGCTGCAGCAATATAAGCTTTCATTAAAGCATATTTCAGTTCCCATCCGTTTCTCACGCAATAGGGTGTGGTTGCACCTACTTCTCCACCCAGCCACGAAATGAAGCTCACTTCGTTAATGGGCGTAATTAGTATTGGTTCGTCAGGATTGCTATCTGCCAGAAAAGCGACAAAAGCTTCACAAAGCGCCACAAAACGAGATACAAAATGGGGGTGAAAAGGACTGAGATCATCCGGATACCCAAAATGACACACATCCCATATTTGCTGTATCCCGTTTTCTTTACCAGCACGAATCATCTCTGCAACTTTTTCAAAATTGTACTGGTAAGGGCGGGGCTCAACAACACTCCATCGGATTCCTTCACGTACGGATTCGATATGTAGCGAACGTAGCCGTGCGTAATCCTCATTTATCAGTTCTATATGTGCCGTCATCTCTAAAAGATCGACCCTGTTACCGGAAGAATTAAGCTGATCACTACATTCAAACCCAGCCATCCAAAAAGTTTTGAAAGGATTCTCAAAATGTGTCAACGTGAAAGAAGAAGTTTCCGGTTGCATGTACAAGGTTTTATAATGGCAGATGATTGTAGATATTACTCTTTTGGACTATTAACTCGCGCTTTTCAGTACTTCCTTCAGAATGTCCGGTTTGCTATTTTGAGATGCGGAGAACATCTGTTTTTGCATGGAGTGAAAAGTGTGCTCCCAGGACTTGTCAGCAAGAAAACGATCCACAGCATCCAGCCATGTTTTATTTTTCCGATTGTTCAATTCGTGTTCAATGGCCTGAATGAAAGAATCGGCGTCCTCTCCTATGCTCACTAATCCTAGTTGTTGATAGGGACAAACCACATCGGTGATTGCCGAGGAAACAACCGGCCTTCCGGCAGCCAGGTATTCAGGAGTCTTTGTAGGACTGATAAATCGTGTGGATTCGTTCAGCTGAAAAGGGATTAGGGCCACATCCCACCCGGAAAGGTAATCAGGCAGCTCCTGATAACTTTTGCCACCAAGATAGTGAATGTTAGCAGCACGAGGCAGTTCGGCAGGGTCTATTTTAACGACAGGGCCAATTAAGACGATATGCCATTCCGGACGTTTAGCTGCAATTTCTCTGATCAGATTTTGATCAAATCTTTCGTCAATCACCCCGTAAAAGCCCAGCTTGATACCAGGAATATTCGCCTGATCTTCCGGCTGCTTGGTCATTGATCTCGCCTGTTGGAAGTGTTCTTTATCAATGCTACTCGGAAAAGGATGAATATTATTGTGGCTATCTTTTTTGGCCTCATATAGACTCTGGCCTCCTGTGAATACCAGATCTGCTTTCAACATCAGTTGGCGCTCCATGTATTTCAACTGAGGCGGGGCAAACTTGAAGGCAGATAACTCATCCATGCAGTCATATACAACCAGATCCAGGGCAAAAGACCGGGAGAATTCGAATGCAAGTGGTGTGTAGTACCAGAATACAGGATTGGAAGAAAAACGTTCGCCAAGAAACGCTTCCAGCAATAATTTCGTCGCCTCTAAAAACTGTTCATGTGTGTAGCCATCAGGTAAATGTGGTATGCAACGCCACAGGTTTGGGAGTTGCTGCTCACATTCCAAATAGGGAGCGATATGGCTGCCAAATATGGGTTCTTCCCAAAAATATACATTTCTGGCTTGGGCAAATCGGGTCATTAAATGCTGAGGACGTTGAAATACAAAATCCCAGCGTAAATGTGAAAAACAAAGCAGGTCTTTTTCTACGTTGATGGTCATAAAGTAAAAGTGTGAGGTTTGAAAAATGATCCCACTTTAATAAGAATTATGCCAGCATTAAAATGCCCCTGTACAGCGTTGAAGAATCACAGTTGCAGCTGTATCCGGCTATGGTTACGCTGGATTTTTCCATGGCAACTCTGATCAGGAACTTTTATGGTATAATAATCTTTTTGAACATAAACTGAGTTTGAAAATAGAAACCTGAAAGATGCTTTAATGAAGAAAATAGGATTTTTATCGTTCGGGCACTGGTCCAACCATCCCGCATACAAAGCTCAGACAGCCAGTGATACGCTGCTTCAGTCCATCGACCTGGCCGTGGCTGCTGAAGAAATCGGTCTCGACGGCGCCTATTTTCGCGTACATCATTTTGCAGCACAGTTGGCATCGCCATTTCCTTTACTTTCGGCTATAGGTGCCAAAACCAGCAAAATAGAGATAGGTACAGGTGTCATCGACATGCGTTATGAAAATCCATTGTACATGGTGGAGGACGCCGGTGCTGCAGATTTAATTTCAGAAGGCCGATTACAATTGGGAATTAGCAGAGGATCGCCGGAACAGGTTATTGACGGCTGGCGCTATTTCGGGTACGAACCGGCTGAAGGAGAAACAGACGCGGACATGGGCCGCCGTAAAGCATTGGAGTTCCTTGATAGACTTGAAGGCGTAGGATTTGCCCGGCCTAACCCATCCCCAATGTTTCCGAACCCTCCCGGCTTGTTACGTTTGGAGCCGCACTCAGAAGGATTGCGTGAACGTATCTGGTGGGGAGCTGCCTCTAATGCAACGGCTGTCTGGGCTGCCGAAAACGGCATGTATCTTCAAAGTTCTACCTTGAAATACGATGAAAGTGGTAAGCCTTTCCATGTGCAACAAGCCGAACAAATCAGGTTGTATAAGGAAGCATGGATGAAGGCCGGACACAAGCGTGAGCCCAGGGTTTCGGTGAGCCGATCTATTTTTGCATTGGTAAACGATCAGGATCGTTACTTCTTTGGACAGGAAGCAGACAGACGCGACAAAATCGGTATGATTGAACAGGATAAACGGGCAATTTTCGGAAGAAGCTATGCTGCGGAGCCTGATCAACTCATCAAAGAATTGGCTCAGGATGAAGCTGTTCAGGAGGCTGATACGATTCTTTTAACAATACCAAATACGTTGGGCGTTGATTACAATGTACATGTATTGTCTTCCATTCTGGAGCATGTAGCACCGGGACTTGGCTGGCGTTAGATCCTATAAATCAGTTCGATTTTATTAATTCGTATAGTCAACAATGAAAGCCACACTCATTGCTTTTATTGTTGACTATATAAAAATCAGTCGGGTAATTGACTACTAACAGGTCGTATAGAAACGATATAGTTCATATACGGTAAAATTATTCCCTCCTCTACCCCATTCCCGACAAGTGGATATCCGCGTATAAGCTGATCATCGTTACATCACCGCAGAACTAATCTGATATTCTTCATTACACCAGGTAAATAAGTGACCAGCCAGCCAAGTCTTATTTCGTTTGATCCGACTGGAGGAAATAATCTGATTGAGTACCGAGGGCTCGTTGTATCAGATAGTTACTGAATCCCTATTTCTATGGCATGATATTTATAATCAAGCCGTGCAATTTTTATTTTAATTCAAACTTCAACAATAATTATGAAAACGAAAAAAGCTGAAACCACTGCTAAAAAACAAATCACTGAACAAGATGGTGACAAGCTCAAGGAGCTTTTCGTAGATGGTCTTAAAGATATATACTGGGCTGAAAAAAACCTGGCGAAGGCATTAGTAAAATTAGCAAAAAACGCTACTTCGGATGAATTGAAAAAGGCCTTCGAATTGCATAAAGGGCAGACTGACGAACATGTTACAACCGTTGAAAAAGTATTCGAAATTGTTGGAGAAAAGGCGCAGGCAAAGAAGTGTGCTGCCATGGAAGGATTAATCGAAGAAGCTAACGAAATTATCGAGAGCACAGAGAAGGGTACAATGGTACGCGACTGTGGCCTCATCATGGCTGCTCAAAAGGTGGAACATTATGAAATCGCATCTTATGGTACACTTCGTAACATCGCTCGCACACTAGGATATACGGAGGCTGCTGATCTGTTACAACAAACACTAGATCAGGAAGGAGAAACAGATCATCTGCTGACGGAGCTTGCAGAAACCTATGTGAATGAAAAAGCAGGAGTTGAATAGGATGTCTTTTGTTGACGGAAGGGCCGCGGTTTTTTAAAGAACCGCGGCCCTTCCGTTTTTATGTAAACGCTCGCAAACAAGTACAGGTATCAGAGTGAAAGTGACAGGGTGATCAGGCGCAGATTTAGGCAGATTCAATGATCTGGGCAGCCGATTGATTCATCATATCATATCAGTATTTAAATCCACACCTATAGCCATGTGTGGATGGAACGATTTTTAACTTAGGTAAGGCTCATCAAAATAATTCTGAATATGAAGAATCTGACAGACGCCACCCACGGGGAAGGCAAAGTTGCGGAAGCAATCGAAGAGCAAACTGCTAAAATTCCTTCGGATGTATTTCTTTGGGCATCAATGGCGGCCATAGGTGCATCACTGGCTCTTAAGATTATGGGACGCAAGCATACAGCATTATTTGTGGGTCAATGGGCTTCTCCGTTTTTATTACTTGGGATCTATAACAAAATTGTTAAGACGCAAGGACATGATAAGGATGATGAGTAGTTGTAAAACGATTTTCCTATACCACTGACCCGCCCTGGTACAGTTTTCGCCTGCTATCCCCTACCATTGTGGTTGTGGATAGCAGGCGTTATAATAATGGATTTTATGTGGATGTATATGCCTGTTTTCTACAACGCAATACAGTTCACTTTAAACAGTCAGTAAGTTTTGTATGGGCAAGGAAATATTTTTAGTGGATGATGACCCCGATTTTCAGTTTATATTTTTTAAACTTCTCAAATCACTTAAGAAGCAATATCCGGTAAAGTTTTTTGAAAATCCCAAAGCATTATATCAGCACTTAAAAGTTTTACAGATCAGAGACGAGGAGAGCCTGCCCTCCCTGATCGTCTTGGATCTCAATATGCCGGGAATGAATGGCGTGCAGTTACTCAAAACGATAAAGCATTCGAGATCACTTCCAGGCGATAAGATACAAAGAATACCGATCATCGTGATGAGCGGCGATATATCCAATGATAACGTCCGGCAGTGTTATGAAGCAGGTGCCGATGCCGTTTTACATAAAAAGCCTGACCTGCAACTCATGAAAGCTACTTTACAATCCGCTTGCGATTTCTGGCTGGAAAGAGATCATCTGGTGCCCACCATTATTTAATATGTTTCAGATCTACTGCGTGGTCCGACTATAACGAAAATTTGAAGCAGAATGGTTTTAAGGCTTAATTGCGCTAACAAAAGTAGTATTGTCGTAAGGGTAAATGGTCTCTTTCTTACGTCTTAGAAATACTGATGGCAATTGTAATGCAGATTCAATACAAATTTGTACAAAATTGCATTCCCAACTTACGACAGCAACCGCATGAAATTATTCGTTCTTTTGAGTCTTTGCTTTACAAGCCTGTTTACATTTGATTTAATTGCCCAAAAACAAATGTCGAGGACAGAAAAAAGAGATGCAGTTCTTAAAAATATTGTTGCGCCCAGGATTTCAGTAAATACCTTTCTTTTGACAGATTTTGGAGCGAGAGGTGATTCTGCTACAGATGCCAAGCCTGCTTTTGATCAAGCACTTCAGGCTTGTAAAGATAAAAAGGGTGGGAAAATAGTTGTTCCACCAGGAATCTATATTGTAAACGGACCAATTCATTTGGTGAGCAATAGCAGTCTTGAGATCCAGAAAGGAGCTAAACTTGTTTTTGGAACAAACCCTTCCGACTACCTGCCTGTAGTTCCGACCAGCTGGGAAGGAACTTTCATCAACAATTATAGTCCTTTGATATATGCATACAAGGTTGAAAATGTGGCTATAACGGGTGAAGGAGTTATTGATGGAAATGGTAAGGAAGGTTTTGCGAAATGGTATGACAAGCAAAAGCCGGCCCAGCAGCTCAGCCGCAAAATGAATCATGAAAGTGTTCCGGTAAAAGACCGTATATTCGGAGAAGGACATTTTCTGCGTCCTCAACTTATTCAGTTTTTTGAATGCAAGAATATTTTGATCGAAGGTGTAACCGTGGCCAACTCTCCGTTCTGGTGCGTTCACTTTTTAAGGTCCGAAAACATCATCGCCCGCAAAGTGAAATTCGATGCGTTCAATAAAAATAATGATGGTTTTGATCCAGAGTATTGCAAAAATGTGCTGATCGAAGATATAGACTTCAATAATGCAGACGACAACGTAGCTATTAAAGCCGGACGGGATCATGAAGGACGTAAAATGGGCATTACCTCAGAGAATATCGTTATTCGTAACTGTCGGTTTAAAGGATTACATGGTGTGGTGATCGGTAGTGAGATGTCTGCAGGTGTACAGAATGTTTTTGTAGAAAACTGTACTTATGGCGGTTATTGCAAACGTGGTATTTATCTTAAATCAAATCCGGATCGTGGTGGATTTATTAAAGATATCCATGTGAATGATGTAGCTTTTGGTAACGTGAAAGATGCCATCTTCATCACCTCATTTTACCATGGCGAAGGACAAGGTTTCGAGACTGATATCCGTAATGTCTTTTTTGAAAATGTAACGTTTAAAGCAGCAAGTAATGCAGGGCTTGTTATTCAGGGATATCCTACCAAAAAGGTAAGTAATATCCATTTCTCCCAGGTAAAAATAGATTCCTGTGCTACCGCGGTTAGTTTTACCAATGCAGAGAAAATTGTGTTTAACGACGTCGTGATCGGACAAGAAATAAAAGAACAGCCGTCGGCGGTTAAGTAGATTTACGGAATCGTGTAGACAGTTGATAAACATGTCTTTGGGTGTGAAAAATGGTGAACCATATCCATTCTAACCGCGTAAATGCCCCATATTCCGGAATGATAAAATCCGTACATAATGCTTCCAGATTTTCATTTAAGATAATGTCTTCAAATTCCTCCACACAGGTATTTATTTGAGAAAGTAGTTGCGCTTGATCAATAAAATGCTCTGAAGGCAAAATGGCTTCAGGCGATTCCATTCTGATTGAAAAATCCAGAAATATATCACGTATCATTTCAACATGCATATCCGGCTGGCGGTCAACGGGGCATGTACTACCACGCAGCGTTTTTATCAAGCCGTATGATTTCAACAAGTGATCTCCTATTTGACCGGCCGACCAAATGCGACTATCAGGTTTGGTATTAAAGTCTTTCTCCTGAATCTCAGAAAGAACATCTATCAGTTTATCGGTCGTCTGCTGGAACGCCATGAGCGGGATATCAGTATGCATATACATGGATCAATAGTAGAGAATTATCTTCATAACAAAACTCATAAAACCATCATAGAATAACTATCCGCATACAAGACAATCATAAGGGCCATACGCGACAATTTTTAAAAACAGCAATACAAAAATGGATTTTTTCACCCATTACTGATCAGCATTGTAGGACAAGGCGGAAATTTAATACGCAACAATGTTGCATAAGTAGCCTTTATTGATTCATTTTGCAACAATGTTGTGGCTTCCAAATTGATGAAGCTATTGGCAAGATCAATGTCTTACATGAAACCTAACGATAGTATATGCAGCCCAAGCTGATCAGAATTATAGCCTCACATGAAATCAAAGTGATTTTTCGTAACAAAATATCATGGGTGCTATATCTCATACTGCTATGCGTAAGCGTGATAGCTGTATATACGGGATGGAGCTATGTAAGTCAATTCAATGGCCAGCAAACAGCTGCAAAGAATGAAGTCACCAAGCACTGGATGAACCAACCCGAGCGGCATCCTCACAGGGTCGCACATTATGGGTATCTGGTATTTCGTGAAAAATCAGCCTTGAGCTTTTTCGACTACGGACTGGATAGTTACGTCGGCAATTCTGTATTTCTCGAAGCTCACAGACAAAATACTGTCAATATGAGTGAGGCGGGATTTTCTAACGGTATGCTCCGATTCGGCGAATTAAGTATTGCAATGGTGCTGCAAATGCTGGTTCCTTTGTTTATTATTTTTATCGGATTCCAAACTATTTCCGGTCTTAAACAAAACGGCGTACTGAAAATTCTACTATGCCAAAAAGCATCTTACTTCGACATTTTGACAGGAAAAACGCTGAGTATCGTGCTCGTTTCATGGCTTCTGTTTCTGCCGCTGATTCTGTTGAGTTTGTTATTAGGTATCGGGTACTCCCAGACTGGCTTTACCGGCGACGTTTTATTAAGATCCTTACTGGTTATTTTAACATATGCAGGATATCTGCTTGCCATTTCGCTATTTGTAGTGGGTATTTCAGCAATATGTAAGTCGGCAGGAAATGCTCTTATTACCCTCATTTTATTCTGGATCTTGTTTTGTATAGTGATTCCCAAAAGTGCACAGACCGTGGGAAGTCGTCTGTTTTCAGCCCCCGACAAAATTGCTTTTGAACATAGTATTGAGGAAGACATCAGTAAGGAAGGTGATAGCCATGATCCGGATGATCCTCATTTCTCGAAACTAAAATCCGAAATGTTGAAAAAATATGGGGTTGATTCCATATCGCAGCTACCTGTTAATTACGGTGCTCTTGTCATGCAGGAGGGCGAAAACATCAGTTCGGCTATATTTTCATCCCATTTCGATAAGCTGATTAATACATATCGTCGACAGAACAGTGTGTCGTCCGTATTTAGTCTGGTGAATCCTTATCTGGCGATCCGCAATATTTCCATGAATCTTTCCGGTACCGACTTTGAAACTTTTACTGAATTTCAGAGACAAACGGAGAAGTACAGATTTGATAAGACAAAACAAATCAATGATATACATCTTACCCAAATCAAATTTAAAAACGACAGGGATCAAAAGGTCAGCAGCAAAAACTGGCAGGAACAGTCTGAATTTCGCTATCAGCCTGTATCCGTTAAAACGAATTTGTTAAATTCTTTTTTAAGTCTTTTCGCGCTGGCATTGTGGATTGCAGGAGGGCTTGCTGCACTCAAATACATCTCCTCAAAACAGGCATATCAATCATGAAAAATATCCGCAAGGTTCTTTATCTGGAAGCAAAAAACTTCCTGACTGGCCGTATTGTTCAAATCGGTATTGTTGCTATAATTCTATTTGGAATGTATGGGTTTTATTACGGAGACAAACTCATCGGTGACCAGCAAGCAACAATCAACTCGTTGAGTGAGGTACAAAAAAAACACTTGAATCAGGTGGTGGAACATGGGAAAGGTAAGGCAGCCGGAAGCACTGCCTACTATCCGTTCTTTTATACGTACAATAGTGGCACACCATGGGCGAAGTTCTCCGTCGGACAGAGGGATGTGAACCCATTTACACTGAAGGTGAAGATGCTCGCTATTGAGGGACAGCTATATGATTCCGAGCTGGTTAACCCCCTTACGTTACTGGTCGGGAATCTGGACGCAGCGTTTGTTTTCGTATTCCTCTTCCCTCTTCTTATCATCGCATTTACGTACAATGTCATATCGAATGAGCAGGAAAATGGTGTCTGGAAACTTGTTCAAACGTCTAATTCGGAAGTTATGAAGACAATCCTTCTGAAATTAGCTGTGCGTTACGTTACCATCCTCGTTACAGCACTATTCCTCTTCGGCACTGGCATTGTAGTGTTAGGTTTACCATTGTCGGTTCCTACGTGGCAACTTGCAATAGGTTTACTGCTCTATGTGACTTTCTGGTTTGGTATTACCATGTTGGTCATTTCATTCAACAAAAACTCGTCCTTTAACGCTACAACTCTGCTCGGAATATGGATATTGCTGTGTATTCTTTATCCGGGAGTCGTTAACATATGCATAAATAGAGCAGTACCTGTCCCTGAGGCAACTCAAACAGCTATTGATCAGCGGGAAGGTTATCATGAAAAGTGGGATATGCCCAAAGCACCGACGATGGAGAAATTCTATGCAGTTTATCCGCAATACAAAAAATACCCGATCTCAGAAGATACCTATTCATCGGGTTGGTACTATGCCATGCAGTTTGCCGGAGATCAGGAATCTGCGAATTCTTCGGCGAAATTGTTTGGCAAACTGAATGAACGTCAAAGGTTGTCAGAGATAGCGGGGATGCTAAATCCTGTTGTAGGTGTTCAACAGCTCTTCAATACCGTAGCCAATACCGACCTGGCAGCACATGTTCGCTATTTGAATGCCGTGAAAAGTCATCACAGGAAAGTGAGAGAGTATTTTTATCCTTTCATTTTTGAAGAAACACTCACAGAAAATCTGGATTGGCATGCATACCCTGGTTATGAACCTGCAGGATATACACAAGAAGACATTAATGACAACACTTGTTCTTTTGCGATCTGGACCGTGTTGCTAACGGGGATATCATGGATACTTATCAGAAGAAATTTCATTTACATTCAGGCCTGAAAAATATGTTGGAAGCAAAGAAATTAACAAAATCATACGGTGATCACCTCGCACTCAACAACCTAGACTTATCGGTGGAACGGGGTGAAATATTTGCACTTCTCGGGCAAAACGGAGCTGGGAAAACAACCACGATCAACCTTTTCCTTGGATTTCTGAAACCCACGTCGGGTGGTGCTTTCGTCAACGGCATTTCCGTTGCAGAACATCCGGGGGAAGTTAAAAAACATCTGGCTTATCTACCTGAAACAGTATTGTTGTATCCGAATCTAACGGGTAGGGAAAATCTTGGATATTTTTCTGCTTTGGCAGGTTTCGAGTATACAAAAGAAAAGTTGGGCGATCTGCTGTCTGCGGCAGGATTACAGCAAAAGGCGTTTGATGTCAGATTAGAAGGTTACTCAAAAGGTATGCGGCAAAAAGTGGGTATCGCGATTGCTATGGCGAAACAGGCTAAGTTTTTGCTATTAGACGAACCTACCAGTGGATTGGATCCAAAAGCCTCCAATGATTTTTCAGAGCTCATAACAACGTTATCAAAAAATGGTACTGCTATACTCATGGCGACGCATGACATATTCAGAGCTAAAGAAGTAGCTACGCATATAGGCATTATGAAACAGGGTGTTTTACAAGCTGTGGTAAAGGCTGCGGATATATCGGCCAACGAGCTGGAAAGCCTTTATTTACGAACTGTTTAATAAAATACCATCCATTTTTTTGCAAATGATGGATGGTATTTCCTATAGATATAAACCTGTTCAGAGCGGCTGGATTATTTCCATTTATTCTGAATTATTTTGATTGCTCCTGCCGCTGCAATGCCACCAATTGTGTACCAGGCTACCGTGAGTACCTGAGTCCTGATATTCCGGTTTACGGGACGGTCGTCCAGGCCCAAGGGTTTTGTCAATCCCAACGCCCCCACCCCAGCCGTAATACCATACGCTGCACCACGTAACCAGAGACCTTTTGGATCTCCCTTTCCAATCATACTGAAATACGAGGCATTACCAGCTAAATCGGCAAACAAAGTGGTACCATATAGTTTGTTTCCTGTTGGCGGTGTTACACCGGCCGCGAGTGCAGTCTTAACAATAGCTTCCTCTCCTACCTCCTGAATTTGAGGAGCATCTACCCAAAGTTTCCTCGCTGCCTCGTGAACTAGATTAAGCACCACTGCGCCAAACAGTCCGCCTAAAAGGTTTTTCGATAATTCCATTTTCTGATTTAAGTTGATGTCAAAAAAATGCTTCAAAATTCAGACCAGCATGTCATAGCCTATATCAGAGTTGATTGTACTTGATTTCTGCCTGATCTGTTAATGCTGTTGTAGTACCTTGTGAGGATTCAGATTCACTTTCGTATCCTTTTCTGGTCGTGGTATTTTCACTGTGTGGTAAATACTGGTTTGCAAATGCAGCCACCGCGGCCACGGAATCCGGAGCAAGTGCCTGTAGTATTACGGCTAGTTTCGCAGTCAGTGTGAGTGTAACATTACGTTTTTCCTGTTCAACAGCAGATAGGATTCTTTTGGCTGCGTCATGTGCGGTTTGTGAAAGCAGTGGCATGGAGTCAGATATTTTAAACCATGCATATTCGGCCTGGTGATCTCCCTTCAAAGTTATATTACGCGGGCTTCCTGTGATCATCAGATTCGGTGTAACTGTTGTTACTTTAATACCTGATTTAGACAGTTCAGCCGAAATTCCCTGAGAAAAGCCTGAAAGCGCGAATTTGCTTACGCTATATGGTAACATGTGAGGAACTGCAATTTTGCCGCCAATTGAAGTGATATTCACAATATGACCTGCTTCCTGTTTTCGGAAATAAGGTAACGCTGCCTGAGTAGTGTAGAAAGCAGACCAGAAATTAGCATCCATAATTTCTTTATAATCGGCGGTTTGCAAAACGTTCTCAGGCGCAACGAGCATAACACCGGCATTATTGATCAGCACATCTATATGTCCGTAATATGCTATTACTTGATCTATCATTTGTAGAACATGCTGTTCATCCCTTAAATCTGCAGAAACACTGAGTACCTCGGCGCCTGTCTTGCGGAGTTGAGATGCTGCGAGATTAAGATGCACTTCGTCTCTTGCACAAATTGCCAGACGTGCTCCGCGAGCTGCAGCTTCCATACCTATCGCAAGTCCCAGACCTCTGGATCCTCCGGTAATCAGAATAACTTTATCTTTCAGATCCTTTCTGCCAGCATGCTGTATGATTTTCCTGCCAACATATAATGCTCCTATGCCGAATGCGATCAAATACTTTGTTCCTCCTGAACACAAGTATTTATATAAGCTATTGATCTTTGTCATTGGTTATTAAGTGTGTGATCGTAATTGCATGAACTAATAAGAAGCGTTTTTCTCAACTGGTTTCTGCTGTTCCTTCATGGTATCGGCTGCCATACTATCAGGAATCACACTTCCAATCGCAACCTGCAGCTTATTTTGTAGTCCCGACACGACCATATCTTTACCGGCCATAAGTGCTTCGTAGCCATCTTTGGCTACACTTACGGCTTCGCCCAGTTTACCGTCCTGAACAATTTTAGACTCCTGCATATCTGCTTTATTGAAGAAATCTGTGTCTGTGGCTCCTGGCAACAAGGAAGTTACCGTAATATCCGTACCCTTCAGCTCACTTCTTATGGCCTCAGTGAATGAGTGTACAAAAGCCTTTGTACCATGATAAACAGCCTGATAAGGGCCAGGTACTTTACCCGCAATAGAAGACACATTCAGGATTTTTCCTGATCCCCTCGTTATCATATCTTTGACAAACAACTTTGTCAAAATAATCAGGGAACTAATGTTTAAATGAATGATATCCAATTCCCGGTACAAATCTGTTTCTGAAAATTTCCCATAGACGCCCTGCCCGGCATCATTCACCAAAATATCTACGATGACACCTTCCGCCTTGAGTTCCTCATAGACGGCAACCGCATTATTGGTATCAAAAAGGTCTTTTGACAAAGTTTTTACGTCTACACCAATGTATGAAAACTCATCAGCTACCAAATCAAGTTGCTCTCCATCCCTGGCTACCAAAATCAGATTGTATCCATCTGCAGCAAAAAGTCTGGCGAGTTCAAGACCTATCCCGGATGTCCCGCCTGTGATCAAAACGTAATTTTTCATAACTAAATGACTTTAAATGATAATAGAATTGATGTTCTAAGATTGAGGTTGGCGTGTAAGAACAAAAGTCGTGCCCGTTGAGTATGAATTCAGCATGATTCGGATTTCAAATACCCGAAACAATCGCAACCTTTGCAGAGGAAAAAGAAGTAATCATGAGCGAACAGGAATCCATAGATTATAATCGCATTGCAGCAGCGATCAACTACATCAGACTCAATTTTAAGGAACAGCCCGATCTGGACAAAGTTGCGGAAAGTATCCATTTAAGTCCATCGCATTTTCAACGGATGTTTACAGAATGGGCTGGCACAAGCCCGAAGAAATTCCTGCAGTACGTCAGTATTGAACATGCGAAGAAAGTGCTCCGCAGATCGGCAGAAACTACTTTATCGGTTGCAGCTGCTGATACGGGACTTTCAAGTACGAGCAGACTGCATGATCTGTTTATTAATATTGAAGGCATGACTCCTGCAGATTATAAGTCGGGAGGAATCAACTTGTCTATTCATTACAGCTTTGCTACAAGCCCATTCGGTAATCTTATAATCGCTTCGACTTCCAAGGGCATTTGCCATATGGCCTTCTTTGAAGATGAGCTTAAGGCATTGGAGCATCTCCGGGAAGGGTTTCCCAACGCTGCAATCAAGTATAAAAAAGACAATATGCAGGAGCAAGCACTGTTATTTTTTAATCATCAGAGTATTCACTTACCATCTGTCAAGCTGCATTTAAAAGGTACCAGTTTTCAGATTAAAGTTTGGGAAAGTCTGTTGAAAATACCATTCGGAGCGATGGCTACTTATGGAAGCATCGCTAAGCAAGTGGGTAATCCGAACGCTGCACGGGCGGTTGGAACGGCAATAGGCAGCAACCCGGTCGCTTTCCTTATTCCCTGCCATCGTGTGATTCAGGGGAGCGGTGCGTTGGGTGGATACATGTGGGGAACAACCCGGAAAACTGCCATACTGGGTTGGGAAGGTTCCAGATCTGATTATGAAATGAATGTAAACACCCATGAAATAGAATGATAGATCTTTTTGGAAATGCGCCAGACAAGGATCGAAATTGGTTGCCGGACGGTGGCATAGTGCAGTACCATGGAAAAATACTGACTCATCGGGCTGCGAATGATTACCTGCAGGCATTACTCACCCATATAGCATGGCGTAACGATGAGGCGATTATATTCGGTAAACGTATAATTACCAAGCGCAAAGTCGCCTGGTATGGCGATCAGCCGTTTCAGTACTCCTATTCAAATGTAACCAAACAAGCTCTTCCATGGACTAAGGAATTGCAGGAATTAAAAAAGTTGGTAGAGACTGAGTCAGGTGAAACCTATAACTCATGTCTGTTGAACTTGTACCATACAGGAGAAGAAGGTATGGCATGGCATAGCGATGCAGAAAAGGATTTAAAGAAAGATGGAGCCATTGGTTCACTTAGCTTGGGGGCTGAAAGGAAATTTGCATTCAGGCATAAACAGACCAAAGAAACGATAAATTTGTTTCTGGAGCATGGAAGCCTCTTGGTAATGAAGGGATCCACGCAGACGAATTGGTTACACAGGCTGCCTCCGTCTAAAAGAGTGTCGGAACTAAGGATAAACCTTACTTTCAGATCAATTGTGACTTCTGGATAATTTAGTATTACATACCTGTGTAATTATTATCGGGAACGGTTTTTTACGATGGCGGGGTCAAATGACTTTCGGGAGTATCCCGGAAAATGGACCACACAAATCAAAGATCATGGAAAACGAAAATAAAGGTAACGCAGAAAACCCCGAAACTAAGTTTCCACAACCACCATTTCCAAAGCAGAAACAGGAGTTCCCCGGAAATGAAGCAACTATGGAACCGAAGGCAGATCATGGACAGAAAAGCTATAAGGGATCCGAAAGATTAAAAGGAAAAAGTGCAGTGATTACCGGTGGAGATTCCGGAATAGGTAAAGCAGTGGCGATTGCTTTTGCGCGGGAAGGAGCCGATGTACTGATCAGTTATCTGGATGATATGGAAGACGAGGATGCAAATGATACCGCGGGTTATGTCAGGGATGCAGGTCAAAAATGTGTCATTGTGAAAGGCGATATTACCAGCGAAGCGCATTGTAAGAAAATCATAGATATAGCGGTCAAAGAATTTGGCTCTATTGATATTCTCGTGAACAACGCTGCTTTTCAGATGGCTCGTAAGGGTGTACAGGAAATCCCATCTGATGAATGGACGCATACCTTTGCCGTAAATATTCACGCTATGTTCTATCTGACCAAGGCAGCCGAGCCGCATATGAAGCCAGGTAGTTCTATCATTAATACCACTTCAGTGAATGCTTATCACCCGTCGCCCGATTTATTGCCTTATGCGGCGACTAAAGCAGCCATTCAAAATTATACGGCCAATCTCAGTCAGATCTATCTGGAACAAGGAAAAGGAATTCGTGTGAATGCTGTTGCACCGGGGCCTGTATGGACACCGTTGATCCCATCAACCAAGTGGGAAGATGCTGATATATTTGGTGAGAACACGCCGATTGGCCGTCCGGGTCAACCTGTAGAAATAGCACCTGCATACGTATTCCTCGCATCCGAAGAAAGCAGTTATGTATCGGGAGCCACTTTACCGGCAACGGGCGGACGTATTACGATTTAATTTGTTATATCAGGTTACTTTAAACCCATTCATAAGCGTATATTATTTTATAACGCTTATGAATGGGTTTCCACACAATACTGAATCTGAAAAGAACTTATGCAGGCAAAAACGATTACCATAGATGGAAATACCTTTTCTGATCTACCGGGATTTTATGAAGAAATGGACCGGCTATTTATGAAAGGTGTGGATTGGAAGCTAGGACATAGCCTTGATGCACTCAACGACATTCTTTACGGCGGGTTCGGTGTCTTTGAACCGAAGGAACAGATATGTGTAATATGGGTAGACTTCAAAAAAAGCCAACTTGCATTGGGCAAAAACGAAACTGTCAAATTATACCAACGGAAGATTGAAACCGGCTATCCTTATAACGTAGCGCTCTTTAAAGAAAAATTGAAGGAGGTAGAAAAAGAAGATGGTCCCTTTCTCTGGCATATTGTGCTTGAGATTTTCAGGGACCATCCAAATATTGAGTTGATTCTGAAAGATTAAACAGTGTCTTACTCGGAATAACCGTTTGCCTTCAAATAAGTCTTCCAGTCATCAATCATAAAATTCTTAAATACACGTGGAAACTTGTGCTGTCCGCCCATCTTCCCTTTTGATTCCATCCAACCGTAGAATGCTTTATTGGGTAATACAGTGATAAAGACCTCCTTCAAAGCGTGTTTTCGTTCTACCGCATAATCATCGTTCAATTCAGAAAGACGTTCGTCAATTTTCCTCTTCAGGAGCCTGGTATCGACATTTTCTTCTTCCACACCTATATACCAGTGATGCGCAAATAGCGACCCATAAGGAACTCCACACACCGTAAACTCTTTCACGGTAAGTCCCATTTCATCGGAAACGAGATCTATGGCTTTATTCATGTTGTCAACTGAAAGGTGTTCGCCACATAAGCTGAGATAATGCTTCGTACGACCGGTAATAGCTATTTCTCCGCGCTGCTTATCCACGAATTTAATGGTGTCACCAATCAGGTAACGCCAGGCGCCCGAGCATGTGGAAAGTACCAGAGCATATTCCTTGTTCTCCTCAATCTGATCAACCATCAGTGTTTCGGCGCCTGCCTTCAATGTACCGTCGGAATCAAAATTCTTTTCATTAAAAGGAATAAACTCGAAGAAAATACCATTATCACATACCAGTTCCATTCCCTGTGCACCTGGTCGGGTTTGATAAGCGATAAAACCTTCGGAGGCCAGATAAGTATTGATATAGATCAGCGGTCTGGCCAATAATTTTTCAAACCCTTTGCGGTATGGTTCGAACGATACACCACCGTGCGCGAATACCTGCAGGTTTGGCCATATATCGTGAATCGTTTTCACATTGTAATGAGCAATGATCTTTTCCATCAAAAGTTGAATCCATGCCGGAACGCCCACGATAAAACCAATATCCCATTCGTGCGCCTGTTTTGTGATTTCTTCCAGCTTGATACCCCAGTCCTTTTGAGAAGCAATTTTTTCGCCGGGTTTGTAATAGGGACGGAACCAATAAGGTATCTGCTTGGCAGTGATGCCACTCAAATCTCCCTCAAAATGTTTGTCCTGATTATTCAGATTGGTACTTCCTCCCAGCATCAGAAAGCCCTTTTCATAAAGGTCGTTTGGGAGATCCTTATAATGTCCCAGTGACAAAATCTGGCGAATACTGGTTTTTTGAATCGCCTTCGACATGGCCTTTGTGACAGGAATGTGCTTTGTTGCAGCCTCGGATGTACCGGAACTCAACGCATAGTACTTAATCTGCCCTGGCCAGCATATATCTTTTTCTCCGTCCAGCGAGCGATGCCACCATTCATTGAAAATCTTGTTATAATCGAAAATGGGAACAGTCTTCTTATATTCCTCATAAAATGCACCGGGTTTACCAAACAGGATCGAAGAAAGCACCTCATCAAAATTGTACTTCTCTCCAAATTCGGTATACCGCGCTTTACCTAAAAGTTTAGCGAGCGTCTTTTTTTGCTGTTGATGCAAGCTCGCCTTTTTTCTGTTAGCTACAATGTTGCTGAACAGAATCCCCTTTTTAAGTAAACTTCCTACTAAAGCCATAACTAGTTTTTCAATCGTGAACTATAAATTCCAGGTAGAAAGCTGTTTGAGTGCTTCATATCCTGTAAGATCGTATTGACATGGAACTACTGATATATAGTTGTTATCCAATGCCCATACGTCAGTGTCTTCCCTTTCTGTATCAAAGTTAACAAAATCACCTGCCATCCATAAATAACCTCGTCCATTAGGATCAACACGGTAATCAAACTTTTCCTGCCATTTGGCATTCGCCTGTCGACACACTTTAATTCCTTTTAGAGGTGATTCGGTTTTGGCCGGAATATTAACATTCAGCGCGATTCCTTTTGGAATACCATTTTTCAATGCTGATTCTGTAATAGATTTGATATGTTCAACGGCATGACTAAAATCTGCGTCTTCTCTGAAATCACAAAGTGAGAACCCTATAGATGGTATTCCTTCAATTGCTCCTTCTATAGCTGCTGACATGGTACCTGAGTACAGTACGCTGATTGAACTGTTGCTGCCATGGTTGATTCCACTTACAACCAGATCCGGTTTGCGATCCTGTAATACGTAATGCTTAGCAAGTTTTACACAGTCAGCAGGTGTTCCTGAACATTCATATTCAACCACGTTATCAAAAATGTGTGTTTCATATAAGCGGAGCGGTTCACCAATGGTAATAGCATGGCCCATCCCTGATTGCGGGCTGTTGGGAGCAACAACGATGACATCACCGATCGTCTGCATGGTTTCAACTAGTGTTTTAATTCCCAGAGATGTGATTCCGTCGTCGTTTGTTACTAAAATAAGGGGTTTCATATTTGTTGATGAATTCCTGACGATCCTCAGAACCGTTTGGAAAATTCATATGTTGGATTTTTGAATGAACAGATCGTTTTCAGAAACAACAGCTTTTGACAGCTGCACATTTACCAAAATTAACTAAAATGCCATCATTCACAATAAGGCTTGCCAGCGTTCAGGATATTCCTGCAATCATCGATATTCATCAGAAAACATGGGAACCTACTTACAGGGAGATCCTTACCAAAGAACAGATCACCTTTATGTCGCAAAAATTTTATTCTGCAGAAGCGCTTAGCATATCAATATCAATCGATAAACATCAATTTATGTTGTTATACGTCGATGATGAGGTATCCGGTTTTGCATCTGTTTCCCAATTGGATGACAAGTTTTATAAACTTCATAAAATTTACGTGCTGCCGTCGAGCCAGGGCACCGGAGCAGGGAAGTTTCTCATAACCGAGGTAGAGAAATATGTAAAAAATGAAGGTGGTCAAAAGCTCCTGCTGAATGTAAACAGATACAATAAAGCCCGTTATTTTTACGAAAAGATGAATTACCGGGTTACCCATGAAGAAGATATCCCGGTAGGTCCTTATTGGATGAACGACTATATTCTGGAGAAAGAGCTATAGCGCTAGGCTGACTCCCGTTCGGCCTGCTTTTGTTGCTTAATGTTTCGCTTCTGACTTTTCAAACCCTGAACAGGCTGATAGTGGTTACTCTTGCTCACGTAATATCCTGTGCCGTCATAGATACGTTTGTGGGGATGTGCTTTGCATTCTGCTGAGCATGCGCCTTCCATTTCTTCTGCACATTTGTGGCAGATCGGCAAGTGGTTATTACATTCTGCATTAGCACAATTGACCATTCGGTCGCAGGGCTCATGACAAATATGACAAGTAGAAATGACGCTAGGATTGACGGTATTAACGTCTACAGTGATACGATTGTCAAATACATAACATTTACCATCGAAATTCTCCCCTCCTTCTTCCAGGCCGTAGCGTATAATGCCGCCATGAAGCTGATAAACATCAGTAAAGCCTTTCTCGATCAGGTATGCACTTGCCTTTTCGCATTTGATACCGCCGGTGCAATAGGTAACAATTTTTTTATCTTTTAAATGTTCAATTTCATGTACATGATCGGGAAGCTCCCTTAAGTTGTGCATGTCAAAAGTGATAGCACCCTTAAACTTCCCTACCTCATGCTCGTAATCAGAACGCATATCGACCAGAACCACTTCTGGATCATTCAGCAGTGCTTTGAATTCTGATGGTTCCAGATGTTTGCCCGTTTTTAACAACGGATTAACCGGCAGATCAGAATTCACAATCTCGTCTTTAACGCGCACGTGGAGTTTTTGAAATGCAGGTTTATCATGCTCTTCCACTTTAAACTGTGTATGCGCAAATCTTGGATCTGCGTGGATATAATTCATGTATGCCTTGCAATCTTCAGGAGAGCCGGAAACCGTTCCGTTCAAACCTTCAGGGGCAATGATAATACGTCCAAGAAGATTATTTTCTACGCAAAAGATATGATGCTCATCGCGGTATTTTTCGGTATCCTCAATCGGCGAATAGCAATAGTACAATATAACTTGATACGGTTTCATTTATTTATAGTATTGAGCGTCTTAATTGTAAACGCTGGTTCTTCATCTCACTCAATCCCTGCTTCAAGAGGAATTGAAGTCTTTAAGACTGCAAATATACGAATATTACAAGTTTTGAGAAACAGCGCATCTTGTGACTTTGATCACAATACAGCATTAATTGTAATTTGTTACTTTTGCCATGACCTCCTGATTGGAAATTGATCATTCATTTTTATTACATATTTATGCATATCGCAATAGTAGGAAACATTGGCGCAGGAAAAACCACATTGACCCAAATGCTTGGAGCACATTATAAATGGGACGTCATGTATGAGGCGGTTGAAGGAAACCCCTACCTGGCTAGTTTCTACGAAGATATGGAGCGCTGGGCTTTCAATCTGCAGATTTATTTTTTGAATAGCCGTTTTGCGCAAGTACAACAGATACGATCCACGACGTATGCGACAATTATCCAGGACAGAACTATTTATGAAGATGCTTTCATATTTGCCAGAAATCTTTTCGATAGCGGTGTCATGACTCAGCGGGATTACGATACCTATTTGCTTTTATTCAATTCGATCATTAATACTGTATCTCAGCCGGACTTACTGATTTATCTGAAAGCAGATATACCTAAGCTCGTGTCGCAGATTAAAAAGAGAGGTCGGGATTTTGAATCTGACATTTCTGTTGAATATCTGACGAGTCTGAATGAATACTACGAGGACTTTGCCAGAAATTATGAACACGGACGGTTAATCGAGATTGATGTGAACAGTATGGATTTTGCCAATAATCCCTCTGATTTTACATTAATCACCAATAAATTGGATAAGGAATTATTTTACATTTAAGGCGGAGCGGTAATGGCAGACGAACATATCACAAGAAAAGATTTTTTACGCAATTCGGCGGCAGCCACTTTCGGCTTGGGCTTATCCTCACACCTGGTGAACGCAAAGCAGGCAGTATCATCCGATGCTGCCCGGAACCTCAATACTGATACATTGATTTTTAAAAATGTAAGACTGGAAACCGGATTTGAATATGATGGAGATGAGGTTGTTGCAACACGAACCGAGCTATTTAACGTCAGAATGGAAAATGGTAAATTTAAAGCCATTCTTCCCAATGAACCGAAAAGTAAAGCGGTTGATGCGAAGGGACTTCTGATGTTGCCGGCATTCAGAGATATGCATATTCATTTGGATAAAACGTTTTATGGCGGACCTTGGAAGGCGGTTCGTAAACGTCAGGGAGGTGTGAAAGGCATGATCGGGCTTGAACAGAAGATTCTTCCGGAGCTCTTGAAAACTTCAACGGAACGCGCAGAAAAACTCATTGAATTACTGCAGTCGTACGGAAGTAGTTTTGCCAGGAGCCATGTGAATATTGAACCGACATCCAGGCTGGATTCGTTGAAAAACCTTCAAAAGGCACTGGAAAACAAAAAGCAAACCTTCGGTGCAGAGCTGGTGGCTTTTCCTCAGCATGGACTTTATTACACGGACTCGACAGCATTGATGAAGGAAGCTGCTCAGATGGGAATAGATTTTATCGGAGGAGTTGATCCTTATACAGTAGATGGCGAAATTGCAAAATCCATGGACTTTACGGTGAAACTGGCACTTGATTACAACAAAGGAATTGATATTCATTTACATGAATCCGGAGAATCGGGTTTGAAAACAGTAGCATATCTGATCGACCGCGTGAATGAGAATCCGGTTCTGAAAGGAAAGACCTTTCTGAGTCATTGCTTTGTGTTGGGTAAATTGGATACCAGAAAACAGGAAGAAATGGCCGACAAACTGGCTCAGGCTGGGATTGGCATAGTTTCGACTATTCCTTTTGGCGGACTCATCATGCCCATTCCTACACTTATGAAGTACGGCGTAGATATAGCTACGGGGAATGACAGCATAGTTGATCATTGGAACACTTGGGGAACTGGAAGTGTACTGCAAAAAGCACAATTGATGGCTCAGCTATATGGTTTCGGAACGGAATTTCTATTATCCAGAAGTCTGAAGCTGGCAACGCACAAAATTACCCCGCTTGATGATGCGGGTAAGCAGCAGTGGCCGAAACCGGACGATGAAGCGAATGCTGTTTTAGTGGACGCCAGTTGTTCTGCTGAAGCGGTATCCAGAATTTCACCGGTAAGATCATTGATTCACCAGGGAAGAAAGGTCTTTTAATTAAAAAGTAGAGATCATGTTAAGGAAAAGCATCTTACTTATTTTATGGACTACACTGAGCTACATGTCAACAGCATATGCGCGACAAAATATGGAAACATTTCAGAATGAGGAAATTGTAAAATTTGTATTGCAGAATAACCTGCAAGCTGTAGAGCGGTTACTAAAAACGGGAACAGCGGTTAATACCCGGAGTGAAGAAGGACGCTCCCTGCTGCTCCTTGCCACGCGTGAAGGTCTGGCAGATATGGCAAAGTTACTTGTATCATTTGACGCAAATGTGAATCAACAGGATGATATCGGTGACAGTCCGTTTCTGTATGCAGGTGCTACAGGTCAAACTGAACTAGTTAAACTATTCCTCGCAAACGGTGCACGGTTCAACATCTTTAACAGATATAACGGAACTGCGCTGATACCTGCATGTGAACGTGGACACATTGAAACGGTGCGTTTATTGGCGCAGACAAAAGGATTTCCCATCAATCACGTAAATCGGCTGGGCTGGACCGCATTGATGGAAGCCGTAGTATTAGGAGATGGTAGTAAGAAATACCAGGAAATTACAAAAATCCTCAAAGCGGCAGGGGTTGATCTCTCAATTCCTGACAAAGATGGAAAGACCGCACTGCAACATGCGAAGTCTTCAGGGTATACGGAGATTGTAAAGGTATTGGCTGGCAATTAAACTTTTCCGAAATTGCTTATCGGGAAATGGTTATAAATAAGAAAAGTGCGTTTAAAAACTCCAAACGCACTTTTCTTATGTGACCAAAAGGAGATTCGAACTCCCACACCCGTAAGGGCACTACCCCCTCAAAGTAGCGTGTCTACCAATTCCACCACCTGGCCGTGAGTAACAAATATCTGAGTCGATTCTCAAATGTGTTGCAAAAGTAAAATAAAATTAAAAGCTTCCAACATCTTCAGAAAGGTTTTTACAATAGTATATCGTTCACCGTGCTCCACTTGTGGAAAATACATACATTAAGTAATTGTGAATGAGGAGTCCGCAGTCAGGTTAATTGAATGGCAATTTTTTTTAAAATCCGTCAGCAGCTCCGGTTTTTTTTGTTTTCTTGCTGGCACGATATATGCGTATATAGTCTGAGAGTGCAGTAGCTCTGTGTTCAGCAAAATCCCTTTACGATATACCACAACAATCTGTACCAAATCAACTTTTACATTTTTTATCTATGAAAGATCTACCATTAACCGTGCGACGCTCTATTGAATTGCTGGGCCTTGTATTGCTAGGCTATTTGCTTGTCATTGGGAATGACATCATTATGCCGATCATCATGGCTTTTTTTATCAGCATTGTTCTATTACCTGTGTTTCGTTTTCTTAAGAAAAATCGGTTTCCGGAAGTGCTGGCCATTGTTCTGCCCATTTTACTTCTCGCGATCATACTTGCAGGAATCATTTGGTTTTTTTCTGCTCAGGTCAGTTTGTTAGTAGCTGATTTTCCCCAGATCAAGAATAATGTAAATGCACATCTGTTGGCTTTGAGCGACTGGATTTCTACCATTAGCCACTATTCAACCAAAGAACAGGTCGACTTCATCAATAAAAATACCAATGAACTCATCAGTTTCGCAGGAAAGAGAGCAAGTGGTGCAGCGGTGACACTGAGTTCTCTTTTCGTTTTCGTCGGACTTTTACCCATTTACATTTACCTGATGCTTTTTTATAAAGATATCATACTTCGTTTCATCTTTATGTGGTTTCAGCCTGACCATCACGACAAAGTAAAAGAAGCTATTTACGAGTCTGAGGTGATTATCAAAAGCTACTTGGTCGGCTTGCTGATCCAGGTAACCTACATGACAATTCTTCTTGGAGGCACATTAATGATCATTGGAATCAAACATGCTCTTCTCATAGGTGTCATTTTCGCCTTTCTAAACCTGATTCCATATGTTGGGGCACTTTTAGGCAATATTATTGGCGTACTGATCACAATTACTTCCTCAACAGAATTGTGGCCTGTAATCACCGTGCTGGCAGTCATTGCAGGAGTGCAGTTTCTGGATAATAACATACTGATGCCACGAATCGTAGGATCCAAGGTTAAAATCAATGCGCTTTTTGCAATTTTGGGTGTCATCATCGGTGGAAATGTGGCCGGCGTCTCGGGCATGTTCCTTTCCATGCCGATTATCGCCGTTCTGAAAGTTATTTTCGACCGTACAGATATGTTTAAACAATGGGGTGTGTTACTTGGTGATGCACGTCCGCAGCGGAGTCCTATGCAGTTCGCCGCATTTCGAAAGAAAAAAGACGTGGCCAATAAGCCAGGTGTCGAGCACTGATTGCTTCAGTTAAATTGGGTTTTGATCCGGCTATGATTAGCTTTATGGTTTGTGCTATCTCATTTTTGACTACGTATCAGTTGCTATGAAAAGAAAATTTATTGCCAGCCTGATGGCTTTCCTTTATGTAAATATATTAAATGCGCAAAACACGCCTCCACCATTCCGGGATCATGTACCTATAGATTCTATCCGCCTGAGTGATCCTTTTATCCTGACAGATAAGAAAACTGCCACTTACTACATGACTGGAACCGGTGGTATGCTCTGGAAAAGCAAGGATCTAAAAACCTGGAGTGGCCCTTCTGCCATTGCAAAGACTGATCCCGATTCATGGATGGGTGCTAAACCCATGATTTGGGCGGCAGAAATTCACGAGTATAACGGAAAGTATTTTTACTTCGCTACTTTCACAAATAAGGCACTGAAATCAGAAGGTGATCTTGAACGCAGAGCCTGTCATGTGCTGGTGAGTAATAAACCTGAGGGACCGTATGTGCCTATGAAGCAACCTACCTACCTTCCTGCCAACAAGTTAACACTGGATGCAACCCTTTGGAAAGATACGGATGGGAAGCCTTACATGGTCTATTGTCACGAATGGCTGCAAAATGATGATGGAACCGTTGAGAAGATTGAACTTCTCCCGGATTTGTCAGGAACAAAAGGTGAGCCCAAACTGATGTTTTTGGCAAGTGACTCTCCCTGGAGCAGAGAAAAGGATAAAAATGGAAAAGATATTCCTAATAAAGTCACAGATGGTCCCTGGTTATTCAAAACGCAAACTGGAAAGCTGGGCATACTTTGGACAAGCTGGATCTATGATGTGTATACCCAAGGGGTAGCATATTCAAAAAGTGGTACATTGGACGGTCCCTGGATGCAGGATAAGGAGCCTTTTACCCCACCAAACCATGGTCATGGAATGATGTTTAAAACATTGGAAGGGAAATTACTGCTTGTGATGCACAGCCACAAAAGTGTAAACGGCAAGTTTATCCGTGTCCCCAAAATCTTCGAAGTAGATGATTCCGGCGATAAGATCACACTCGGCAAGCAGCTCTGAATTTTTAAAAGAAAGTTCGATAGGCTATCTGGCAGGCGATCAGTATAAATACTGCGCCGGTCACCCTGTTAAATATTAAAACAACTTTCGGGGTAAAAAGGCGTTTGAGTTTATGGGCATAAAAGGCAATAATACACTCCACAACGAGTATGGCAATTACACTGGCTGTAAAAAAAGCAACTACCTGTCCCATATGAAAATGCAGATTCGAACGGATGTAGGTAGCAATAGTTACCCATGTAATAAAGTTAACCGGGTTAAGCGCATTAAGTAAAAAGCCGGTTGTAAAATAGTAAAGCAGATTACCAAAGCGGGTTTTCGGATAAGCTATATTTGGCTGTCCGTTTACAAAATTATTGACTCCCAGAATAAGCAGAAATATTATTCCTGCACCCGCTATCCATTGTTTGAAATTGGATACGTCGGGAAGAAAGGTGGTTCCGAATATGGCACAAAAAACGAAAATGACATCACTGACAAATACGCCCAGTGCAATCTTCACTCCTGTCCTGAACCCATTATCTACGCTGTTCTGAACGAGTGAAAAGAAGACGGTACCGAATGTGAGGCAAAGCGCAATACCGGTGGCCGTACCATACAACAAAGCTTCTAGCATGATTATATCCCTCTGTGCCTGGCGGCTATTAATATAGCACAAACAGACAGGGAATCCGTAATCTCGGATCGCATCACCATCTCAACCGCGTCTTTAAGCGGCAATTTTTGTATCTGAAAAACTTCTGTGTCTTCTGGTTCAGCTTCTTCCTGACTAAGATCTTCAGCTATAAACAGAAACCCTTCTTCGTTGGTTGCGGAATTAGATGTATGTATTCTACCCAGGTTGGTCCAGGTGTTGGCTACCAGTCCGGTCTCTTCTTTCAATTCACGTTTTGCTGCAATAAGCGGATCTGCACCAAGTTTCCCCCCTCCTTCCGGTATTTCCCAGGAGTATTCATCAATGGCGTATCGGAATTGGCCTACCAGATATATATTATTTTCATGATCAATAGGGAGTACACCGATTGCCTGGTTTTTAAATTTGACCAGACCATAAATTCCATTCGATCCCCCGGGGGTGATTACTTCCCGATGACTGAGTTCCAGCCATGCATTTTCGTAGACTGTGTTAGTAGTCAGCGTCTTCCAGTTATTTTCAGTATTCATAACATCCAAATTCTCAGTTCTTCCATGGTAATGGAGTTTGCAAAGAAACCAAAAATTACCTTTAGGAACATCGCTTACCCTCATCTTTCGTGATGACTTTAATTTTATATGTTAAACTCGTTCACAACAAAAATCTGTTTGATAAGCTACTTATAATGAATTATTTGGAAGGTGCGCATATATGAAGTTAATTACCGGGTCTGATTAGAATTTGGCAAAAGATCTCAGAATAAATGCTGAAAAATTCATAAAAAATGAGAAACTTCACACCGACGCACAAATGAATCAACTCGAATATCTATCATATTTAAATTTCTAATCCATGATGAATTTCTCTAGAAGAGATTTCCTTAAGAAGGCTGGTGCTACTGCTTTGGCCGCGACTGCTTTTACGGACCTGATTGCCGCGACTGCACCTCAAAAATTGTGGTTTGACATCTCACTCGCCGAATGGTCGCTGCACAAAGAATTATTTGCAAAAAAAATTACCAATCTTGACTTTCCTGAGCTAGCCAAAAAAGAATTTGGAATCAGTATTGTAGAATACGTAAATCAGTTCTTCAAAGACAAAGCTGAAGATAAAACGTATCTGGCGGAACTATTGAAAAGAGCAAAGGATAACGGCGTTAAAAATAATCTGATTATGATAGATGGTGAAGGCGGCCTGGGTGACACGGATACCGCAGCACGTAACAAAGCGGTGGAGAATCACTACAAATGGGTGGAAGCTGCGAAATTTCTGGGATGTAAGACAATTCGTGTAAATGCCTTTGGTAGAGGTAGTAACGAAGACGTAGCAAAGGCTGCTATTGAAGGTCTTGGTAAATTAGGTGAGTTTGCTGCTAAAACGAAAATAAACGTAATTGTTGAAAACCATGGTGGCTCTTCTTCCAACGGACAATGGCTATCAGGTGTAATGAAGCAGGTGAATATGAAGAACGTGGGTACACTGCCTGATTTCGGCAATTTCTGCATTACCAGAAAAGATGGCGGCTGTGCAGAATCTTACGACAGATACCAGGGAACCAAAGAACTGATGCCTTTTGCAAAAGGTGTAAGTGCAAAAACGTATGACTTTGATGAGAAAGGGAATTGTATAGAAACCGATTATGCAAAAATTCTAAAAATCGTTAAAGACAGCGGATTCCGTGGTATCGCCGGTATTGAATATGAAGGAAGCAAGCTTTCAGAATATGAAGGTATTAAAGCAACGAAGGCGCTTTTGGAAAGAATTGGGCCGACGGTTTAATTTTTAATTAGGAATGAAAAGTTAAGAACTAAGAGTTGCTTACTAATAGGAATGACTCCGACTGATCTGGTCGATCTTTCTGAGTCATTCCTCGTTATTCTTAATTCTACATTCTTAATTAACTTCCCAGATTCAGATAGCTCAGGAACTCTTTCTTCGTAGCTTCTTCTTCAAATTTTCCACCATAATAAGCAGTTACGGTTGAGCTTCCGGAATCTCTGACGCCACGTGACTGTACACACATGTGTCGTGCGTCAATGACTACTGCAATATCGTCAGTATTTAAAGCCTCCTTCAATTCGTTTGCGATTTGTACAGTAAGTCGTTCCTGCACCTGTGGGCGCTTGCTGTAATACTCCACAATACGATTAAGCTTGGATAATCCTATTACCTTTCCACTTGATATATAGGCGACATGCGCTTTACCATAAATGGGTACAAAGTGATGCTCGCAGTTTGAAAATACGGTAATATCCTTCTCAACAAGCATTTGGTTATACTTGTACTTATTTTCGAAAAGTGCCACAGCAGGCTTATTTTTTGGATCAAGTCCGCTGAACACTTCTTTGATATACATTTTAGCAACTCTTTTGGGAGTTCCCTTCAGGCTGTCATCTATCAGATCCAGCCCCATAATTTCCATAATGTGGCGAAAGTGCTTTTCGATCAGCTCGATTTTGGTATCATCATCCAGCGCAAAGGCATCTGCGCGCATCGGTGTTTCGATTGATGTCAGCAGGTGACTGTCCCCTACTTCTTCAGCCTCCAGCAAATCAATTGACGGGATATTCGACAAAGTTCCGTTCTGTTTCATATAGTCTGATTTTCAGGTCCAGCGCCTGATCGATTTTGTTTCTTAAGATAGAATAAATTACCACTGCGATATTTTCAGCTGATGGATTCAGATCAGAAAATTCCTCGACATCCAGGTTTAGATTTTTGTGATCGAAACGATCCAGGACAAACTCCTTGATCACATCGCTCAAAACCTTCATGTCAATCACATAGCCCGTTTCAGGATTGATCTCGCCGGTAACCTGAATGATTAGTTCGTAGTTGTGCCCATGAAAATGGGGATTATTACACTTTCCAAATACAGCTTCATTCTTCTCATCCGACCATTCGGGATTGTGAAGACGATGTGCCGCATTAAAATGTTCTTTACGGAACACCGACGCTTTATGAGCCATATTTTTTCCAACTAAAATTGCTAATGCCTTAAATGTCGTTACAAAGTATGTGTCCAACACACTTAAAGCCGCCGAGCGATGATGGATGCTCTTTGGAGTTACTTGCATGGTGTCAACGTCAAAGAAAAAGAAAATGTTCAGTATGAATCAAAAATCCTGCAATTGCATGGCTTCATGAAGGATTAGGTAGTTAATAAAAAAAATTAAAAATGTCTGGATTTCGCGTATATTGCGGTCATTGAGTTCTTCTAACATTTAAACCTATAACCCTTTAACTGCTGCCTCAATGAGCAATAAGAACAATAATTATTTGGTTCCGCTTATTATTATCGGTGTTTTATTCTTTGTAATGGGATTTGTTACCTGGGTCAACGGGACGCTCATTACCTTCTTTAAAAAGGCTTTCAGTCTTGATAATACAAGTTCTTATCTGGTCACCTTTGCATTCTTCATATCCTATACACTTATGGCAATACCGTCCTCAATGGTATTGAAAAAGACTGGCTTCAAGAATGGGATGTCCTTAGGTCTGCTGGTGATGGCGGCAGGAACTTTGATATTTATACCAGCTGCTGAAATGGCGAGTTACAACTTGTTTCTGGTAGGTCTTTTCACCATTGGAATAGGACTTACAGTTTTGCAGACAGCCTCCAATCCCTACGTGACCATATTGGGACCCCGTGAAAGTGCAGCACAACGGATCAGCATCATGGGTATTGCCAACAAAACCGCTGGTATAATCAGCCAGGTCGTAGTGGGTAGTCTTTTACTTGCTGGTGCAACCAGCGTGGACCCTAAAGATGAGCTTGATAAAGTGGTTGTCCCTTATCTGGTACTAACAGGTATTTTGATAGGACTGGCCTTATTAATCCGTTTGTCAAAAGGATTAGTAGAAGTGAGTGAAGAAGAGGAAGCTCCTGTTGCTGCGGCTCATGTAGTAGTTGAGAAAACGAGCGTTTTTCAATTTCCGAATCTCGTCCTGGGCGTACTTGCACTGTTTTGTTATGTAGGTGTAGAGGTGATTGCAGGAGATACGATTATCAGTTATGGGGTTTCACTGGGTTTTGCTGAAGAAGAAGCACGCCTTTTTGGTACTTACACGCTGGCAGGCATGATGTTCGGCTATGTGCTGGGTATTGTTCTGATTCCTAAATATGTTTCACAGCAGTCCTATCTGATGTTTTCCGCAGTTCTCGGTGTGGTGGTAACCATAGCTGCTATATTCTCAACTGGCTTCACCTCGGTATTATGCATTGCTGTGCTGGGGTTTGCAAACGCGGTAATCTGGCCTGCCCTTTGGCCACTGGCTTTAAGTGGTTTGGGGAAATTTACTAAAATAGGTTCAGCATTGTTAATCATGGGTATATCAGGGGGAGCTATCATGCCATTGATATATGGTGGTATTGCTGACTTCATCGGTAGTACGCAAAATGCATACTGGCTAATGCTCCCACTTTATTTATTCATTCTGTATTTCGGTCTTTTTGGTCATAAAAAAAGAAGTTGGTAGCTATAATATAAAGATGATTCAGCCTGAGGTTCAGATCGAATCTCAGGCTTTTTTATGCCGTATTATTGCCTGTTCCGTATATTATTTGGCTGAATTCAACATTATAAGGAAGAAATGCACCATTGTAATTCGTATTGTGTTTTAGTTTTGTCAACTTTGTACGGCGATGTATGGCTTTGCCCGACCGCCAACAGTAAAATTGAATAGACACTGCAGATGACATTGATCACAGCTCCTGAAAAGCTAAACTTATATTGTCCGTCACTGACGGAGTACAAACGCCGTAAGAGTATCACGATCCATATTGGTGACGTAGCTATGGGGTCAGACTATCCTATAAGGGTTCAATCGATGACTACCGTAGATACCATGGATACGCAAGGCTCCATAGATGAAGTAATCAGGATGGTGGATTCCGGCTGTGAATACGTGCGTATAACCGCTCCGAGTGTAAAGGAAGCACAGAATCTGGAAAATATCCGAAACGGACTTCGTAAAGCAGGCATATCCGTTCCGCTTATCGCTGATATACATTTTACTCCGAATGCTGCAGAATTAGCGGCTAGGATTGTAGAAAAAGTGAGGATCAATCCTGGAAATTATGCCGATCGTAAACGTTTCGAAATCATTGATTATACCGATGCTTCATACGCAGCAGAACTGGAGCGGATCCGTGAAAAATTTATTCCGCTGATTAAAATCTGTAAAGAGTATGGTACTGCAATGCGGATAGGAACCAATCATGGCTCACTTTCAGACAGGATTTTGAGCCGCTATGGTGATACACCGCTTGGCATGGTGGAATCAGCATTGGAATTTCTTCGGATTTGCGAAGAGCTTAACTATTATAACATCGCTCTTTCGATGAAGTCCAGTAATACGCAGGTGATGGTAGAAGCATACCGCTTACTTGTTCAACGGTTGGATCAGGAAGGATTGAAGCCATATCCGTTACACTTAGGTGTTACCGAAGCCGGAGAAGCAGAAGATGGCCGTATCAAGTCAGCGGTGGGTATCGGTACATTATTGGAAGACGGTCTGGGAGATACGGTGCGTGTATCGCTGACAGAAGCGCCTGAAAAGGAGGCACCTGTTGCAAGAGCACTTATTGATCGATATACAAAACGCAGTCCACACGCCTACATCGAACCTATAGAAAACTGTCCGATTAATCCATTTCAATACACAAAGAGAGAGACCAGCGAAGTGTATAATATTGGACATCTGAATGTTCCCAGGGTCATTGCTGATTACTCCAATATCGATGTAAAGGGATATGATGATCTGAAAAGTATCGGACATTTCTTCCTGCCAGTTCCTGATAAATGGGCTATGAATGATCAGGGGGCCGATTTTATGTATTCTGGTCAAAAGACAGTACCCTTTATGCTGCCGAATGGATTAAAGGAAATTCTTGATGTTCGGGTTTGGCATAGCCAGCAGGATAGGACAAATCGCTTTCCCTTGTTTTCTGTGGCGGAATGGAGTGAGCTTCATCATTCAGGCATCTCCGCGCAGCTTAATTTCATAAAAGGCGATATTCATCAATTTGATATAGCATTTCTGGAGTCAATCAAAGACACCGCCAATGTAGTGTTGGTGTTATCCTCAGAAAACGCTCATGCCATGCCGGAAATGAGAAGATTTTTCTACCGGATGACGGAGCAGAATTACAAGGTACCTGTTATCATACAGCGTGATTATCCGGCGTATGCCACAGATGAACTGACTCTGTTTGCAGCAACAGATATAGGCGGATTATTGGTGGATGGTTTTGGTGATGGTGTACTTGTATCTCCTGTTTTTGATTCCATAGAGCAACAGAAACTCACATATGCGGGTACTTTCAATAGTGTTGCATTTGGAATTTTGCAGGCTGCCCGTACCCGAATGTCAAAAACAGAGTATATCTCCTGCCCTTCCTGCGGTCGTACACTTTTCGACTTACAGGAAACAACCGCAATGATCAGGAAACACACTGAACATCTCAAGGGTATCAAAATTGGTATTATGGGGTGTATAGTAAATGGTCCTGGAGAAATGGCTGATGCCGATTATGGGTATGTAGGAATGGGTAAAGACAAAATTGCTTTGTATCGTGGCCAAGAGGTTATCAAACGCTCGGTACATTCATCCAAAGCAGTGGAAGAATTGATAGAATTAATACGGGAAGATGGCAGATGGATCGATCCATCTGAAGTGGAAGTTTTGAATTAGTGATTTTAATAGAAAAGAATATGAAAAAGTATTTTCAGCTGGGGGAAGTATTTCATTATTTCATCCGGGTTTTTAAGAAGCCTGATCCTAATGCTCCAAACTCGTTTAACCTGCGTGTCATGCATGGTATAAACCGGATATCCATCGTGATGTTTATCTTCTGTCTGGTAGTAATGATTATCAGAGCGTTTACCCGATGAATCCGGAATCACTCAGAGATTTTTGTCTCTTATTGGCTGGCGTGACCGAAGAATTGCCTTTTGGTCCTGACACGCTTGTTTTTAAGGTAATGGGAAAAGTATTTCTGCTAACTCCTTTAGACGGAGTGGAATTTACGATAAACGTAAAGTGCGATCCGGAAAAAGCAGAAGATTTACGTGCTGGTTATACTGATGTGCAGCCGGGTTATCACATGAATAAAAAACATTGGAACACAGTGTATATCAATGGGAGTATTCCAGGTAACTTGCTTTTTGAATGGGTCAAAGATTCTTACGATTTAGTGGTCAAATCGCTGACCAAGGTTCAAAAGCAGGAGCTAAAAGACTTAACAGACAAATAACAAAAACCCGGAATGTCATATTCCGGGTTTTGTTTTATTTGGCAGCTTTCATTTCTTCATCCAGCTTCTTGCTAAGTGTTTCGCAAAGCCCCTCTATCGCTTCTCCCATTCCTCTGTCGTTGGTCGCTGTCAGCAATGTATCAGCAATTCCACTCATGATTTCGATATAAAAACGCTTCATTTCGAAAACCTCCATTTCCTTAGTCCAAAGGTCAATTTTCAGTGTTCCCCGGTGGTAGTGATCCCATACAGCAATAGCAATGGCCCTCGTATCATTGATCCCTTCATTCGGATTATCTGTAGCGTTCCAGTGAATTTTTTCTGGTACATTCTGGGCATCAAGTTCTATGGTGAAATTTATCTCTGAATTTTTCATAAAAATTTTAAAATTTCACAAAAGTAAGCAATAAACGTTCACCAGGTATCAATAAAGCCTATTTTCCGGCTTGACTGAATACCTTTTTGAGCAAATCGCTTACCCTTGCCATAGGATCCTGTCTTATTTTTTTCTCTTCCTGAGCTATCAAAACGTACAATCCGTCTATTGTTTTCTGCGTAGCATATTCTTTCAAATTCGGATTAACCTTTTTAACGAGCGGAACCTGGTTATAAATGTTTACGATATTCGCGTAGTAATCTGTTGCTTTGTTGATTCTTAGTGTACTGTCTACGACGGGAAAGAATGTTTTAAAAAGCTCGTCATTGGTGGTCTTCTTAAGGTACACCGTCGCCGCATCTTCCTGTCCCTTTAAGATGCTTACTGCATCTGTAATGGTCATCGAGGTTACAGCTTTTACAAAAATAGGTTTAGATTTTTTCGCTGCATCTTCTGCTGCTCGGTTGAGTGATAATGTAAATTTATCAACTTCACTTCCCAAGCCCATTTTACGGAGTGTTTCAGCCACTTTCTGAGCCTCCGGCGGGATCGCAATTTTGATCAGTTCATTTTTAAAGAATCCATCCACTTTTGATGCCTCTGCAGATCCGTTACTCACGCCCACATTTAAAGCTTCCTTCAAACCTGCTGCAATGTCACCTTCGCTGAGCGCACCTGACGACCCCTGTACTTTTTCCAGAACTTTGCCAAGCTTCGTTTTAAACTGTGCTTCAGACGCACAACTAGTGAAAACCAGTAACATGGCAGTAATAATCCATTTTTGCTTCATTCCTGTTTTAAGTTCGTTAATGTCTATCTATGTTTCAAACGTAATCAATAACGATTAATTTTACTTATTTTTGAGAAAATATACGCTTAATTTCAACCTGTTTCTGTTCTATGAATCCCATTATAAGGGCTGAGATCTTAACAATCGGAGATGAAATACTTTTCGGACAAATCATAGACACCAACACCCAATGGATTGGCTCTGAGTTAACAGGTATTGGCATTAAACCTGTTCGTAAATCTTCCGTGGGTGATACGAAAGCAGACATTATCTCGGCATTTGCAGAAGCGGGTAACCGTGCAGACGTAGTCATTGTCACGGGTGGGCTCGGACCTACCAAGGATGATATTACAAAAGACGCATTTTGTGAGTATTTTGGAAGTACCCTACAAATCAATGAGGAGGCGTTAACTCTTGTAACCAGCTTTTTTGCGAAACGGGGGCGAGCTATGACTGAATTAAATATTCAACAGGCTGCCCTTCCTGATAACTGCATATATGTTCCCAATCTTTGGGGTACAGCACCCGGAATGTGGTTTGAAAAAGATGGTGTCGTTTATGTTTCGCTGCCAGGCGTTCCCTATGAGATGAAAAGTCTGATGGAATTTGAGATTCTTCCCAGATTGAAGCAGAAATTTATTCTCAACATCATTCAGCATAAATCTGTAAGAACAATAGGTATAGGTGAATCTTTTCTGGCAGAAAAAATTGCGGCCTGGGAAAGGGCCCTGCCTGACCATATCAAGCTGGCATATCTGCCTCATTTCGGACAGGTCAAACTGAGATTGACCGGGACTGGTGCTGATGCGAATATATTAAATGCAGAATTACTCGAACAGATAGAATTGGTTAAGCCAATAATCGGGGAGTTCATCTTTGGTTATGATCAGGATGAACTGGAATCGGTAATAGCAGCGTTGTTATTGGAGCGCCAGGCAACGGTAGGCACCGCGGAAAGCTGTACAGGCGGATATGTTTCTCACAGACTGACAAGTTTGCCTGGTTCTTCTGCTTATTTTCAGGGAGCTGTTGTGAGCTATAGTAATGAGCTCAAAATGAGGTTGCTGGGCGTATCAGGTGATACGCTGGTACAACATGGTGCAGTAAGTGAGCAGACTGCCCGTGAAATGGCAGAAGGCGCCAGACATGTCTTGGGCACTACCTACGCTATTGCCACAACAGGCATTGCCGGCCCAGACGGAGGAAGCGATGAAAAGCCGGTGGGAACGGTTTGGATTGCCTGCGCAACACCTAATGAAACAGTAACTCAGCTATTGAAACTAGCTAATGTCCGGAGCATTAATATTGAAACGTCTTCAACCTATGCTTTGAATTTACTCAGAAAGTCTATATTAAAGTCAGAGCAGTTATAGAGTAAATTGATTGTTTAGACAAAGATTCAGGACGAATTTCAATTTAAATTTCTTATTTGCGAAACTAACTATACCTACTGTCAACTATTGTGTCAGTTTGGTCAGATCATATTTTATGAAAGTAATTGAAATGCTGATGCCCCCAATGGGCGAGAGTATTATGGAATGTACAGTATTGCATCTTCTTAAAAAGGAAGGTGATAACGTGTCTGCTGATGATTCTATACTCGAAGTCGCTACTGATAAGGTAGACACCGAGGTGCCGTGTCCTATTGACGGGATTTTGAAAAAATGGCTCGTGAAGGAAGATCAGGTGGTTCCTATTGGCAGTCCGGTAGCGCTCATCGAAACTTCGGGTGAAGGAGCTGCAACGGAAGAGCAAGGAATAGAGCCGGGTGATACGGAGCAGGTCAGTGAGGAATCTGTGGTAGCATCCTTAGAGAAAGATTTTGAAACTGCGCTGGAAACCCGAACAACTACTCCTGTAAATTCGGGTGATGGCGAGGGAAATACATTTTACTCTCCCCTTGTTTTAAGCATAGCCCGTGAAGAAGGTATATCATCAGAAGAACTGATGAAAGTAAAAGGAACCGGAGTAGAGGGAAGAATTACTAAAAATGACATTCTGGCGTACCTCACAAATCGTGATGTACCAGTGGTTTCTCCTGTAAAAACGGTTTCTGTTAGTGGTGGGAACGAAATTCTGGAAATGGATCGGATGCGTAAGATGATCTCTCAGCGCATGACAGAATCCAGGAAGATATCGGCACACGTAACCTCGTTCATAGAAACAGATATGACACCTGTTGTGAAATGGCGGGAAGGAATAAAAAATGATTACCGGAAACAATCCGGAGATAGCATTACTTTCACTCCCATATTGATTGAAGCAGTTGTGAAAGCAATTAAGGACTATCCGCTGATCAATATTTCGGTTGAAGGAGACAAGATTGTAAAGAAAAAAGATATTAACATCGGAATGGCTGTTGCACTACCTGACGGCAATTTGATTGTTCCTGTTATTCACCGTGCGGATCAGTACGATTTAGCAGGTTTGGCAAGAAAAGTAAATGAGCTGGCGAAAAAAGCAAGAGAAAATAAGCTAAAAGCCGATGATGTTTCTGGCGGAACTTACACTGTTTCTAATATCGGTGCCTTTGCGAACCTGATGGGCACGCCAATCATTGTTCAACCACAAGTGGGTATTATGGCATTTGGAGCCATCAAGAAAAAACCGGCTGTGATAGAAACTCCTCAGGGAGATTTACTAGGCATAAGAAGCCTGATGTTTATTTCTCACTCTTACGATCACCGGGTAGTGGATGGCTCTTTAGGTGGCCTGTTTCTGAAACGGGTAAATGATTATCTGGAGGGTTTCGATACACATAGAAAGTTGATCTGAATGCTTAGACTCACGCTGGATATGGACGATGTGCTGGCCAATACACATGAAAAGTTGGTCAGCGTGGTATTGAACGACTTTCCGACAAATCTGACGCTGGAGGATCTGAAATCGGCACCATTAAGGGATTTGTTACATCCGAAGCAACTGACTAAACTTAATAAAATCATTAATACACCCGGTTTTTTTGCTGATATAGAGGTTAAGGAGGGAGCTGTCGAAACTGTGCTGTCACTTTCCAGATTTTACGAGTTGTTTATTGCCACCGCATGTATGGAATACCCTAATTCTTTCAAGGATAAATTCGACTGGCTCGGAAAACACTTCGGCTTTATTCCATGGAGCAATATTGTTTTCTGTGGTTATAAAAGTATTATACACTCAGATTATCTTATAGACGATCATCCCAGAAATTTACACGCCTTCAATGGGCAGGGCATTCTTTTTACTGCATTACATAACATAAAAGAAGAAGGATTCAGAAGAGTGAATAACTGGAAAGAAATATCTGAACTATTTTTACCTATTGTATGAAGCTACTACTCATAGAGGATGAACCCAAGACTGTACAGTCGCTCAGACAAGGGCTGGAAGAAGACGGATATGAAGTTGATATTGCCTATGACGGCCTGATCGGAAAGCAACTGGCGAAAAATAACACCTATCAATTAATTATCAGTGATATTATCATTCCCGGAATAAACGGAATTGAGCTCTGCAGGGAAATTCGCAATTCTGGTGATGCTACTCCTATATTGATGCTGACAGCGTTGGGTACTACCGATGACAAGGTCACCGGCCTTGATGCCGGCGCTGACGACTATCTGGTGAAGCCATTTGAGTTTAAAGAATTGCTGGCACGTGTACGGGCGCTTACTAAACGTGGCGCTGGTATTATGCACACATCGCAAACACTGAAATTTGCAGATGTGGAAGTATCAATCGATGCCAAAACCGTTCACAGAGCGGGTAATAAAATAAACCTCACTGCAAGAGAGTTTAATTTGCTGGTTTATCTGATACGCAATCAGGGGCGTGTGGTTTCCAAAGTCGAAATTGCGGAACAGGTATGGGATATCGGATTTGATACAGGTACTAATATCATTGAGGTGTATGTCAATTATCTTAGAAAGAAACTTGATAAAGATTATCCTGTCAAACTCATTCATACTCAGTTTGGTATGGGGTATGTGCTTAAAGTAGAAGATTAATGCAGATCAGAACCAAGCTTACGGTTCAATTTTCGCTGCTGGTGAGTAGTATCCTCCTGGTTAGCTTTCTTGCGATTTACTATTTTTCTTATGAAAACCTTACAGAGGATTTTTACGATCGACTGAGGTCTAAAGCAAACTCTACTGCAGCACTACTGGACGGTCCGGTTGTAAGCCCGGATATAATTCGTGCTTTAGAAGGTTCTAATGCGGATCGTATCTACAATCAGATCATTCTCATATTTGACGAGCAAAATCGTCTTATTTACACGAATTCAGCTACCGGGCATCAAAACATTCACGTATCTAAATACTGGCTGGACGAAATCCGTAAAGCCGGCGAAATCCGCTATACAGACGGAGATTCAAAAGTTGTAGGTCTATACACTAAATTTCCATTTACTCGTGCTGTAGTGCTGATGGGGGCTCAGGATAAGGTCGGTGAGGTAAACCTGATCAATCTTCTGCAACTGCTTGTAGCTTCATTTCTGATTGCAACCATCATAGTCACTTTCGCAGGCTGGATATTTGCAAAAAGAGCCCTTCGACCTATCTCGAAAGTAATGAATGCCGTGGAGGGAATATTACCGCAAAATTTACACACAAGGTTGGATGTTGCCAATCAGAAGGACGAAATCGGGCGCCTCATCACTACATTTAATAATCTGCTGGATCGTATTGAAGCAGCATTTCAGATGCAGAAAATATTTGTGGCAAACGTTTCTCATGAACTAAAAAACCCATTAACAAAGATACGCTCCCAACTGGAAGTAAGTATTTTGAAAGAAAGAAGCCAGCTCGATTATCAGTTGACAATCCGTTCGGTGCTGGAAGATATTCTGGAACTAGCGCAGCTTTCCAATACATTACTTGAATTGGCGAAGGTCAGCGAGGATCAGAACGACTTGCTCACAGAGACAGTACGTGTTGATGAGCTCCTGCTAGACTCAAGGCAAATGCTCATACAGTCCAATCCTTCATATAAAATTGCTATCGACTTCGACGATCTTCCCGAAGATGACACATGGCTTGAAATCGCAGGTAATCCAACACTTCTCAAAACAGCATTTCTAAACCTGATGGACAATGCCTGTAAGTTTTCAGAAGACCTGAGTGTCTCGGTAATGCTTAAATGTAACAACGGTAATATTTATATCAAATTCTCTGATCAGGGCAAAGGAATTCCTGAAAAGGATCAAGGTTTAGTGTTTCAACCTTTCTACAGAAGTGAAAATACGGCTAACATCAAGGGGTACGGGATCGGTCTCTCTCTTGTTGAAAGAATCGTCCGCTTGCATAATGGTACTATCGTCATTCAGTCTAACCAACCCAAGGGAACCACATTCCTTATCAATTTCCAGATTTAATGGTTAAAGTTTTTTTGCTCTTTAAGCAAATTCTAAGTTATTATTAACGTGCTTTTAAGTATTGCTATATTTATTTGTATTGTTCTTATAGGACAATGCCTCGCAAAGAGGAAGACATTGAACTAGATTTCATTTTTTGTGGTGTTAATAAGCAAACTTGGCAGGTGTTTCTCACACCTGCCAAAGTTTTTATAGGGCCAGCAAGATTTCTTACAGGCACAAAAAAAGCAGCTACATCTCCACAGCTGCTTTCTAAACATTTTAAATAACTAGTGCTTCTTTCTGATTTCGATAATCTTCATCTTGTTCAAAAGTTTGATTACCGGATAAGTCGGGTCAACTTCCCACCATTTGGAACCGAAATTAATGCTGTTCGGTCGTTTGTGATGATTATTTTGGAATAACTCTCCCATCATCAAAAAGTCGAATATTAAGGAGTTTTTTGACTTATCTTCATTGTCGAAGTTCTGATAACCATACTTGTGTCCGCTCCAGTTAACTATTGCACCATGAATGGGTCCCATCAGGAAATGGATAGGCAAAAGAAAAAAGAATGCCCAGTGCATATCCAGATATAAATAAGCCAGAACATAAAATGCAGTGTAAAGGATCGCCCATCCTGCACGTGAAAACCAGGAATCTCCCAGCTTTTCCACCAATCTCCATTCCGGATAATTTCGCTCGAAGCGGGATTCAATTGCTCTTTTCCGATTTAATACCGCATTGTAAATATCCTTTGTTTCCCACATCATCGTGAACACATTTTTTGTGTGGTGTGGGGAATGTGGATCTCTTTCAGTATCACTGAAAGCATGATGCATACGGTGAAGAATAGCATAAGCTCTCGGACTTAAATAAGATGACCCCTGGGAAATATAGGTTAACAAATAGAAAAATCGCTCCCAAGGCTTGCTCATAATGAACATTTTGTGAGCTGAATATCTGTGCAGGAAAAAGGTTTGGCAAAAAAGGGATAGATACCAGTGTATTACAAATACGGCAATGACTATGTACATAGAAACTTTTAGATTATAACATAACTATCTACAAAAATAGCGCTAACCACTCAGAATCCCATACAAGTTAAAACGAAATTTGAAAAATTATTTATACTGATTCTATTTTAGGGCTGTGAAACGTGGCGCTTCTATATATTTCAAAATATGGTAAAGGCATAACTCACAAGATTCGCGCCCATTTGCAATGCCTTACTGCGCGTTTCTTCGGGATTATTATAGACGCTCTGATCTTCCCAACCGTTACCCAGGTCGGTTTCATAAGAATAATAACATATCAACTTACCTTGCCAGATAAGACCAAAGCCTTGTGGACTTTTACCATCATGCTCATGCACCTTTGGTAAACCATCAGCAAACTGGTATTTTATTTTATACACCCCATGATCATAGGGCAGCTCAATAAATGAAAGTTCCGGGAAAACTTTCTTCATTTCCCTTCTGATAAACGGATCCAGTCCGTAGTTATCATCGATATGCAGAAAACCTCCGGACAGCAGGTAGCTACGCAGGTTTTTAGCTTCAGCATCGGTAAAGACTACATTGCCATGTCCTGTCATGTGCACAAAAGGATATCCAAATATATCAGGACTACCTGCTTCCACGACATCTTCGTTGGGGTTGATATTCATCCGAAGCTCAGTATTGCAGAACTTTATCAGGTTAGGTAAAGATGTTTTATTGGCGTACCAGTCGCCTCCTCCACCATATTTCAATTTGGCAATCTTAAGCGAAGTTTGTGCCGTCCCCACCTGAGGCAGAGTAACTGTCAGGTAAAATAAAAAAAACAGGTAAGGCAATCTTATTTTAATCATGTCTACTCAGATTTATAATTCCGGTAAATTGGCAAGATTTATCGCGTGGCAGCCAGCTATCGCTGCAGTCTCAGTTCTCAATCTGGTTGCTCCTAGGGAAGTCGCCACAAATCCTTTATCAAGTACAAATCCAACTTCTTCAGGGGTAAAATCACCTTCGGGACCTATCAAGAGTAAAGTGTCTCCACCCTTTTCAGCCAATTTAATCACATGTGGAGATAAGTGATTATCCGGGACATAAGCGATTAACCTGGTTTTCTCCGTCCGACTATTTACAAACGTATTAAAGCTGAGGTTTAATGTAATCTCCGGAAGGTAAAACTGCTGAGATTGTTTCATCGCGGCTACAGCAATTTTTTGGAGTCTGCCGAGGTTAACTACCCTATTTAAGGATTCTTTTATGGTATTTGTAGTAACAATGAAATCAATACGCTCCACCCCCATCTCTGTCATTTTCTCCACCATCCATTCGTTTCTTTCCGATTTTCTGGTGGGAGCAACAGCCATATTCACAGCATAACCACGGCGTGGAATCAATTCAGATTCCAATATATTATATTTAATCTTCTTTCCTTGTACATCCAGCTGACATTTTTGGAGCAGTCCCCGGCCATCCGTAATATATATGACGTCACCGGATGAAAGACGTAGTACTTTGCTACAATGTCTTGCTTCCTCATCATCCAGTTCGTTCGATTTATGTTCTGTTTTGTAAAATAAGTGCATACACTACTATTGTCATCATGGGAATCCCTGTTTTTCAAAAGTATAAATTTTTGATAGCAATATGGGCTATGAAAAATAACAATTCTAAGATGAGTACTTTTTATAATAAATCCTATTTATAGGATTTTATTACGATCAAATAACCAAAGTACTTTTTTTTGTACCTGTTTTTTTCTGTTTTACAAAAAACACTATTTGTTAATAAAATAAACAAACCTCACCTTAAATATTGAAATAGTGCATTTTTTACTGACAATACTACAACTGACACAATAATATTCTGTACTTGATTAAATTTTATTAGTTTTTATTTCTTACAAATACATTTTTGCATTAATATTGTGTCGTTATAAATATTCGTCACCACCTTATCTAGTATTATTATGTCAAAATCCAAGCTGGAATATATTTGGTTGGATGGCCACAAGCCGACCCAAGGTTTACGTAGCAAAACCAAAATCGAAGACAATTTTAGCGGCAAACTTGAAGATTGCAGCAACTGGTCGTTTGATGGTTCATCAACAGAACAAGCGCTTGGCGGTTCTTCAGACTGTCTGCTTAAACCTGTTTATATTATTCCGGATCCACAACGCAGAGATGCCTATCTGGTAATGTGCGAAGTTTTGAACGCTGACGGAACTCCTCACGTAACAAACGGTCGTGCTACTATTGAGGATGACGATAACGATTTCTGGTTTGGTTTTGAGCAAGAGTATTTCCTTTGGGATGACGAAACTAACAAACCGCTTGGCTTCCCGGCAAACGGATACCCTGCTCCACAGGGCCCATATTACTGCTCAGTTGGAGCAAAAAATGCATTCGGACGTGAAATCATTGAAGAGCATCTTGATGCTTGCCTTGACGCCGGCCTTAATGTAGAAGGTATTAATGCGGAAGTTGCTGCAGGTCAGTGGGAGTTCCAGATTTTTGCAAAAGGTGCTCAGGAAGCTGGTGACCAGATCTGGTTGGGACGTTATCTTCTGGAGCGTATCGGTGAGAAATATGGTGTATCCATCAACTGGCATTGCAAGCCCCTGGGTGATTTAGACTGGAATGGTAGCGGTATGCATGCTAACTTCTCAAACACTGCTTTGAGAACTGCAGGCAGCAAAGAAGTATTTGACAAAGTTTGCGAGTCTTTCCGTCCTGTTGTAAAAGAACACATCGATGTTTACGGTGCTGACAACCACCTTCGTTTGACCGGTAAGCACGAAACTGCTAGTATCCATGATTTCAGTTATGGTGTTTCTGACCGTGGAGCTTCAATCCGTATCCCTGTTCTGGTTCCTCAGAAAGGATGGAGCGGATACCTTGAAGATCGTCGTCCAAACTCTGCTGCTGATCCTTACAAAGTGGCTGCACGTATTATTAAAACTGTTAAGTCAGCTTTGTAATAACGATATAGAATTAAACAAAAAAACCACCGCAAAGGTGGTTTTTTTGTTTAATAACGTCAGGGACGTTGCCTATTCTTCATCCTCCGCGGTATATGAATACAATGTATTATCAAGTTGAATCCGGCCTGCGTTAAAGCGTATGATAAAATCGCTGATTGTCTTTTCATTAATCTCCGACTTGTTCAGACCCACTTCAAGTCCGATCCCATATTCGAACTTGTCGTCAGTTTCAATGTGTTCCTTTACCTTGATCTCCTCATTTTCTTCGATTTCTTCGATGAATTCTGTTAACAGAATTTCTGCTTCCTCATCCTGTTCCGGATCTGCCTTATAATCTTCCGGTCTTTCATCGGGAGAAATATAGTCTGGCATTTCCTTCTGAAGTCTTTCCAGCGCAGCATCATATACAAGTGTAGAATGGTGCAGTCTCAAAGTATAAATCAATGCATCGTAAACTACTTCCTTTTCTTTGTAATAACCAACAAATTGCACGTGTGCATGCTCGTTGTTCTCCTCTTCCTCCTCTTCGAATTCATCAGCTACATAAACAAAGTTCAATCGTTCAGCTTTACATTCCGCTTTTAGCTGAGCAATTTCTTCTGGATTAAATCCCGGATTCATAATTTTAAATTATAAGTTTGAGCATTGTTAAAAATTATTCCAAAAATAGCATTTCGCGGTATTTTGCCAAAGGCCAGTCTTCATCGTCTATCAATAATTCCAGTTTATCAACATGATAACGGATTTCTTCAAAGTATCCTTTTACCTCCGAGCCATATAATTTTGCTTTTTCATAAAGGTCATCTACATTGTTAGCCCGTTTTCTCGCTTCCGTCATTTCATGAACCAGACGTTTGATTACGACAACATGTGACGAAATATCTTTAATGATCTCTTTGATAGGTTCAGCCTCTTCCAGCATATCAAGATCGGTTAGCGAACGGGCAGTTTGTGCCAGCTTGAACTGATATTTAACTACTGTTGAAACAATGTGATTCAATGCAAGGTCGCCAATAACCCGCGATTCGATTTGCAATTTCTTCACATAGTTCTCCAATTCAATTTCGTGACGGGCATGAAGTTCACGGCTTGTCAACACGCCTGTTTTTTCAAATGCTTTGATTGTGCTGTCTGTAACATATGCAAACAGGGCATCATAAGTTTCACGTATATTGCTCAATCCCCTTTCCGCTGCTTCTGTAACCCACTCTTCCGAATAGCCGTTGCCTTCAAAAAGGATTTTCTTTGATTCTTTAAAGTAACGCTTAAGAATTTCAACTGTTGCTACTTTTTTCTCCTCTCCTGATGCCAGTCTTTCGTCCATTTCTTTTTTGAATTCCAGCAGCTGGTTGGCTACAATGGTATTCAGTACAATCATGGGCGATGCACTGTTCTGTGCACTTCCTACGGCGCGGTATTCAAATTTATTTCCTGTAAAACAGAAAGGAGATGTACGGTTTCGATCCGTATTGTCTCTCTGAAGATTTGGTATACGTGTGATTCCCAGCTTATAATAGAAATTTTCTCCTTTTTCAAGTGTAATCTCCCCTTTGTTCACCAATTCTTCCAACATGCTGGTTAACTCGCCACCTAAAAATACGGATACAATAGAAGGCGGAGCTTCATTCGCGCCCAACCTGTGTTCATTGCCCGCAGACGAAATGGAAGCACGTAAAAGATCGGCATGATCATGTACAGCCTTTACAACGTTCAGAAGGAAAGTTAGGAAGCGAAGGTTTTCTTTTGGTTTGGTTGTAGGCGCAAGAAGGTTAATTCCTGTATCCGTAGACAGTGACCAGTTGTTATGCTTTCCGCTGCCGTTAATACCAGCAAAAGGTTTTTCATGGAACAACACCTGGAAATTATGTTTGTCTCCTATTTTCTGCATCAGATCCATCAACAGGGCGTTGTGATCGATAGCGAGATTCACTTCTTCAAATGTGGGAGCACACTCAAATTGTCCGGGAGCTACCTCATTGTGGCGTGTTCTGACAGGTATCCCCAGTTTAAGTGCTTCAAATTCAAAGTCTACCATAAATGCATTAACCCTTGGAGATATGGATCCGAAATAGTGATCATCTAATTGTTGTCCGCGTGCGGGGCTATGTCCGAATACCGTACGGCCTGCCATCAGCAGATCCGGGCGTGCATAGTACAATGCCTTGTCCACCAAAAAATATTCCTGTTCTATACCGAGAGTTGGTGTAACCTTATCTACATCGCGGTTGAAAAGCTGGCAAACCGATGTTGCCGCTTTATCCAATATGACCAGAGAACGAAGCAACGGGGCTTTGTAATCCAGTGCTTCTCCGGTATATGAAATAAAAACAGAGGGTATACAAAGCGTTTTGCCTCCTGCCCCATTGTCCATCAAAAATGCAGGTGAGCTCGGATCCCAACCTGTATAACCTCTCGCTTCGAAAGTGGCACGCAAACCTCCACTTGGAAAAGAAGAAGCATCCGGCTCCTGCTGAACCAGCGCACTACCTTTGAACTTTTCTACCGCTTTTCCTTCCAGAGTAAGGTCAAAGAATGAATCATGTTTTTCGGCAGTTGTTCCTGTTAAAGGCTGGAACCAGTGCGTATAGTGGGTTGCCCCTTTGGATATTGCCCACGACTTCATTGCTGCCGAAACCTCATCTGCTACTTCTCTGTCGATGGTGGAGCCAGAACGAATGGCATTTGATATTTTGGTGTATGCTTCCGCCGATAATAACGTTCTCATTACGTCATCACTAAAAGTGTTACTTGCATACAGGTCTGCTACTTTTTCAGTGGGAGGGCTAAGAACCGGTGCTACGCGGCCTTGAGCTATTTCAAAAGCTTTCGAACGAAATGTCATTTCTGGTATTGATTAGATATTATTTCCCCAAAATTATTTATTTAACCATACCTTCTGTAATTTATTCTTAAGTTTTCTGTTTTTAGTTTGTTTTTCACCAATTCTGCAGTGAATAGAAACCATTTTTGTAAAATTGACGGTGATGGCGACCAAATTTATAATTTCTGAAATGTCTTACATGTTTCCTACACGCTCGGAACTGGGATGCGGAAGAACAAAGCATCTTCCTGCTGATGATTAGCTGATTGATCATAAAAGATGTAATTTTGCAGGATTAAGATTTGAATATGAAAAAAGTCGCTTTTTATACATTGGGATGTAAGCTTAATTATTCTGAGACCTCATCCATCGGACGTATGTTCGTAGACAAAGGATATCAGAAGGTTGAGTTTAATCAGACACCAGATATATTTATTATCAATACTTGCTCTGTTACGGATAATGCAGACAAGAAATGCAGAAAAATTGTTCGTGAAGCACAGAAGATCAATCCGGATGGCTATGTGGCCATTATAGGTTGTTATGCGCAACTTAAACCCAAAGAAATTTCGGAAATTCCAGGGGTGGATGCGGTGCTTGGCGCAGCAGAAAAATTCCGGCTTGTTGAGCTTATAAATACCTTTGAAAAAATTCCCGGAAATCATCCGGCTCAGATTCGGGCTTCACATATTGACAATGCTGTAGACTATCACACTTCGTACTCGCTCAATGACAGGACCAGAACTTTTCTGAAGGTGCAGGATGGATGTGATTATCCGTGCGCTTATTGCACGATACCCTTAGCCAGAGGAAAGAGTCGTTCAGACACCATCGCCAATGTCGTGATCGCTGCCAAAGATGTCGCGTCACGTGGGGTGAAGGAAATTGTTCTTACGGGAGTCAATATCGGTGACTTTGGAATTCAGTCAGGCGATAAAAAAGAGACTTTTTTGCAACTCATTAAAGAATTGGATGAAGTGGAGGGCATTTCACGATTCCGGATTTCATCTATTGAGCCAAACTTGCTCACAGACGAAATTATTGAATTTGTAGCCCAATCAAAGAGATTTGTTCCTCACTTTCATATCCCGCTGCAATCAGGATCGAACAAGGTATTGAGTCTGATGCGTCGTCGCTACAAGAGGGAATTGTATGCCGAACGTGTTGCAAAGATCAAATCGCTCATGCCGGATTGTTGTATCGGTGTGGATGTGATTGTGGGACATCCCGGAGAAACTCAGGAACTGTTCCTGGAAAGTTATCAATTTCTGAATGAACTTGACATCTCCTATTTGCATGTTTTCACCTATTCAGAGCGCGAAAATACGACCGCTCTTGACATCAAGCCTGTAATCCCGAAATCACAACGTTCCGATCGATCCAAGATGCTGCATATACTTTCTGAAAAGAAGAAAAGATACTTTTATGAGCAGCAGGTGGGAAAAACCGGCACTGTTCTATTTGAAGATGAAGTAGAAAACGGACAGATGTCAGGATTCACAGAAAACTATGTACGCGTTGCAGTAAAATATGATCCTTTGCTCATCAACGAAACCAAGAAGGTTTATTATAATTTTCTAGATAGCGAAGGTTTGATGCAGGTGACTGAAACGGAAGAAGAAATACTAGTGCACTGACCGGTATGATTCAAGTAGGTCATAAAAATAAAAAACCCCGGATACCGGGGTTTTTTATTGAAATAATATCCAATTTATCGGTTAAGCTTCTACAAGGAATTCATCGTGCTGACTGATATCTAAACCAACTTTCTCATCTGTTTCAGACACACGAAGCGGAAGAATCATATCAGTAATTTTAAGAAGGGCAAAAGATCCGCCGAAAGCGAATACGGAAGCACCTATCAACGCGATTACATGGTTGATGAAAAGGGTTGTTTCGCCAAAGGCAAGTCCCTGATCGGTAACTGCAGAGTTAACACCGCTGGTTGCGAAAACACCTGTTAGCAGCATACCAACCATACCACCTACACCATGGCAAGGGAACACATCAAGGGTATCATCCAAAGTAGAGCGAGTGCGAAGATGCGCTACATAGTTACTGATAATAGAGGCAACAGTACCTATGAAGATAGATGAAGGAACAGTTACGAAACCAGCAGCAGGTGTGATAGCTACAAGTCCTACTACTGCACCTATACAGAATCCAAGAGCAGATACTTTCTTACCTTTTGCGGCATCAAAAAGAACCCATGCAAGACCAGCAGCACCAGCGGCAGTGTTGGTAGTGGCGAAAGCGGAAACAGCCAACGGACCAGCAGATAATGCAGAACCTGCGTTGAAACCGAACCATCCGAACCAAAGTAATCCAGTTCCTAAAAGTACAAATGGAATGTTTGCAGGAGGAAGTACGTGATCTTCAAGCAAAGACTTGCGTCTTTTCAGATAAAGCGCACCAGCGAGAGCCGCCCAGCCTGCAGACATGTGAACAACAGTGCCGCCGGCAAAATCAAGTACCCCCATTTTGAAAAGGATACCATCTGCATGCCAGGTCATATGAGCTAGAGGAGAGTAAACGAATACGCAGAAAAGAATGATGAAAAGAACATAAGAGCGGAAATTAACACGTTCTGCCATCGAGCCTGTAACCAAAGCAGGTGTGATTACGGCGAATTTTAATTGGAACATTGCAAAGAGAGCGAAAGGAATTGTTCCCCATGCCGGCGCATCAAATACTCCTTTAAACATAAAGTAGGTCATTGGGTTACCGATAAAACCCCCGATGTCGTCACCGAACGCAAGACTGAAACCAAATACGATCCAGAGTACACTGATTACGCCCATAGCGATAAAGCTCTGAAGCATCGTAGAGATCACGTTTTTGTTGTTCACCATCCCGCCGTAGAAATAAGCGAGACCAGGTGTCATCAAAAGTACCAGGGCTGCAGATACCAGTAACCATGCGGTGTCACCGGAATCAATTCCCTCAGTTACAATTTTTGTAGGTACATTTGGCATAAATGCTCCCAATACAGCAATTGCCAGTAAAATGATCAATGGGATGTAACTCCTCTTTTCCATTGTTGTAGATGTTATAATGTTTATAGATTTTAAGAAGGTATTTGATTAGAATTTGTAGATAAGTGCCACTCCGAAAGTAGTTTGGCTATTTTTTGTCCAATCTCCATTGGAATCCTGGAACTGCTCAGACTTGCCACCACCCAGTTTTGGATATACATCCATTCTGAATTCAGGTTTGACAAGAATATGTCCATCAGCAAGATTGATATTGCCCGTAAGTGTAACGGAGTTAACGCTCGTTCCAATGCTTGGATTTTCAGCACCGGGACCTTCTGGCTTTGCTACCAGACCTCTTACGGCCTTGTCGTTGTTAAAGTTTTCATATCGAAGACCTAGTCCAAAATTATCTGTGATTGCGGTATTGGCATATATAGCTACCCCACCCCATGCTTCAGTGTTTGTCGGTCCACCGCCGCCCTGGAAATCACCTTTTTGTGCTCCGTAAGAAGCATTCAATCCTAAAAGGAACTTTTCGGTTACCTGATAACTCGTCGCAAGGTCGAACATCGTGTAGGACGCACTTGGCGTTACCCCATTCTCTTCGCTCGGATTTGCCTCGTTACTGTTTATGAAGTTAACGTAGACATTCCAGTTTTCTACCGGGGAAAGGTAAAGCTGACTGATAATCCCTTTTTTCCTGTTGTTGTCTTCGATACCATCTACATTATTAACAACACCTACCATTAAAGAAGCGCGGTCAGAGAACGCATATGTAGCTTTAAGGCCTGTGTGATAAAATGGTCCGTTGTTGAACTGATTAGATAGTGAGTAGTTGAAGTTCGCAGGAGCGTCAATTACCTCATATCCGATGTGTGTTCCAAACTGACCTGCTGTCATGGAGAATTTGTCGGTAAACTTATACGTGAAGTACGCCTGCTTGATTGCAAGAGCTGTACTGAATACGGCGTTACCATAGTTACCCATATTTGCATTCGGACCAAATGTAAGATCTACAACTGCTTCCGATTTGCTGTTCGTATAGGCAACTCTGGTCTGAACAAGTCCAAGTGAAAACTGACCGCTTCTTGTATCAAAAACCCTTGCTGTACCGGCCGCGCCGCCATTGCTGCGAGACAGGGGCTTGTTGAAATTCGCGGAGTAGTAAGAATCCAGATAACCTGAAAAAGCGAATGCGCCTTTGGATTCCTCATCCTCTTTCACTTCTGCAACAGTTGTCAAGGTGTCGGCCTTTGTTTTGTGATCTTCGAATGACTTTGTAAAACCCAAAAATGGTATCATTAAAGATAATACTGTGCAATAGACTTTTTTCATAATTATATTCTGTTTAAGTTAAATTCTGATTCGGGTCATTATTGTGATTCAAATATTGTACTAAATTTAGATTTATCAAATATTATCCTAAAAATTTATCTTAAAAATGTTAATATTCATTCTTTTGTACTCTTTTTTATAGTTTTTGATACAAAAATTACATAAAAACTCAATTATTAAAAATATATTAATATTCTGCATTAGATATCAAATGCAAAATATTATTAAATCCTTTTGCCCTTATACAACAGTAGTGTTTATTATTAAATTACCATTAAGTGAATGGAAAGGGCACAAAAAAACCCCGCAAGTGCGGGGTTTTGTATTCTTATATAAGGACTGCCGTACTACTCGCCGTGCATCCAGGCTTTCTTTGCCAGAAGTGTTTCTTCCTCCTCTTCATTGTCGGGGTCGTCAACGCAACAGTCAACAGGACAAACTGCTGCGCATTGCGGTTCTTCATGGAAACCAACACATTCAGTACATTTATCTGAAACTATATAATAGAATTCATCTGAAACGGGAGCTTGCTTTTCTTTGCCGCTCACCACGGTGCCATCGCCAAAATCTACTTCATCTAAACTGGTGCCTTCCCCCCATGTCCATTCAACGCCTCCTTCATAAATAGCAGTATTGGGGCACTCTGGCTCGCACGCCCCGCAATTTATGCATTCATCGGTTATCATTATAGCCATAGTCGCCGGATTGTTTATATTTGTTCTTATTTTCTCACTCTTGAAGAAACAAATATAATTATTTAAAGTTTCACAACAACCAGAAAATTAAAAACCTTAATTACCATTATACTTTTTATAGTCAAGCTAGAATGATATCAAGAAAAAGCCGCGTTGACGCGTTTGTTAAGTTGGGTACATATATATATAGTGAAGAAAATGCACCGGAGATAGAGAAATGGATTGCTGCATCCAACAGCAAGAATAACTGGTTTACACCAGTCAATGTACGTACCTCTCTAGGGGCATTTACAAGCTCGTATCTGAATCGGACGGCATTGGAGTCATGGGTGGAGAAGTACACCGAGCCGACGCAACGGGCAAAAATTGGGGTTGTTATGGCAGGTAACATACCAGCAGTAGGTTTTCATGACGCACTATGTGTTCTCATCAGTGGGCATATCTTACTTGCCAAACCAGCCTCAGATGATCATGTTCTGATCAGCTACTTGCTTGAAAAATTAATAGAGATAGAACCTGGTTTCGCAGACAGTATATATTTTGTAGATCGGCTCAACGATGCTGATGCTTACATTGCCACCGGCAGCGATAACACTGCCCGGTATTTTCATTATTATTTTTCTAAAAAACCCAATATTATCAGAAAGAATCGTACATCCGTGGCGGTTCTGAATGGAACGGAAAGTACAGAAGAGCTTACTGCATTAGGACAGGATATCTTTCAGTATTTCGGACTGGGGTGCAGGAATGTATCTAAGCTGTTTGTACCTTCAGGATATAACTTTAGTAAGTTGTATGAATCGATTGAGGTCTTCCGTCCCACTTGTGTCAATCACCATAAGTACTTTAATAACTACGAGTATAACCGGTCTGTGCTCCTGATAAACCGTGTGCCCCACTTTGACAATGGATTTTTAATATTCAATGAAAGTACTGCACTGGTCTCTCCTATCAGCGTTGTCCATTTTGAATTTTATGATGATGCAAAATCTGTCCAAACATTTTTGGAAGAATCGTCAGAGAAAATACAGTGTGTTGTCAGTAGCTCAGAAAACCATATCAACGGCGCTCTCCGTTTTGGGCAGGCGCAAAGTCCTGCAGTTTCCGACTATGCAGATTCGATAGATACAATGGCGTTTCTCTCGTCTCTATGATTTTAAGAACTGGTGGCTGATTTATTTTATTCGCCAGTTCTTACCAAATGGAATTTGTTAATTCTTGATTTTTCTTTGGAAATGCCCATGTTAAAAAATCATTCATAACACCAGCCCATGTTGATACGTTATGTTCCCCTCCTTTCACTTCCAGATAGTGTATATCCGTTTTCCACTGATATCCTTTACGCTCAAGTTCGGCAATGCATTCGAGTGTATCCTGTATGGAATCAATAACACCGTCGTGATCCCGATCATCTGTTTCATCCTGTGTTCCGCATTGAAACCAGAATTTTAGTCCGGGCTTGTAATGCTGGTTGCGGATACGCGCATGCATAATCCGGTCATTCTCCTGATAGCCTGCATCGAGGGCTTTTTGCCTCCACCAAAGTGCTCCTGAAAAAACGCCGACTTTTGAGAATATATCCGGCCGGGACCAGACAATATCCAGCGCCATTAAACCGCCAAGGGAAAATCCTCCATACACGATATCAGTATCATATATAGTATATGTATTCAACAAGAATGGGATCAGTTCATCAGTAACAAAACTGGTTGTGCAAGATGCCCTGGTGCCTCGGTCTGCGTAATCTGGCTGACCTGCCGTTCCGTACTCCTGAATACGATCGTGGTTTGCATGAATGCCAACTATCAAAAATGCTTCATAAGCTAGATTGTGCCGATCCATGATGTGAGCCAGTCCCAACGTCTCTATATCCTGACCATCGTTGAGCAACAGGAGCCTGTATATTTTCGAAGAATCATAAGCAGCAGGCAATATGGTTGTAAGGGTAACCTCTCGATTCAGATGCTTGGAATAGATTACTGATATAGATGGTTGATATGTTTTCAAGTCGGTATCTTTTGACTGGATAAAATACAGAAAGATAACAAAGTACGGTAAACCATTCTTTTGTCGAACACATTTGCATCTAATATTTTCTTTTGTATATTTCAAAAGATAACCCTTAAAATTACTTAGCGTTTTGGAAGAGAAACACATCAGATTCTATTCACATCATCTGGAAAAAGATATTGACCTACTTGTCTATGGTAACTGGGGGTATCCCATTTTGCTATTTCCTACTACACTCGGCAGGTATTATCAGGCAAAAGACATGGGACTTATCGAGTCCATAAGAGGACTTGTGGAAGCAGGAAAATATAAGATCTATTGTGTTGACTCTATTGATGCAGACTCCTGGTATGCGAAGCATCTCAATCCTGAATACAGAATATTGAATCATCTAGTGTATGACCGTTTTTTAGTCAATGAACTCATACCTTATATAAGGCATGAGTGCCATGTAGACAAGATCGGAGTTGCAGGTTGTAGTTTTGGAGGATTTCATGCAGCCAACCTTGCCTTTCGTCATCCTTCTCTGGTATCCTATATGATCAGCATGAGCGGCGCGTTTGACATACGTAGTTTTATGGATGGATACTACAGCGATCAGGTTTATTTTAATAATCCGATCGATTACGTGCCAAACGAGCAGGCTTGGAAGTACAAACACATGAAGATAGTCCTGGGAACATCTGAATGGGATATCTGCCTGGAAAGCAACCTTAAAATGTCCGATATACTTAATCGAAATGGCATAGACCATTGGCTTGATGTGCGTGGTTGGGAAAAACACGATTGGCCGTTATGGAACGCTATGTTTCCACATTACTTGTCCCGCATCATGTAGTTGAAATCATCTCGTTACTTTTCATTCAAGACAAATAATTAAACCATATTATGAAGAAAATTGGAATTCTCTTTGGAATGGAAAATTCGTTTCCGCAAGCTTTCATTGACCGTGTCAATAGTAAAGGAAAAAATGATATTATTGCAGAGGCGGTGCGGATCGATAAGGTTGTTCAGGCGGATCTGTCAGAGTATGCTGTGATTATTGATCGTATCTCTCAGGATGTTCCTTTTTACCGTGCTTTCCTGAAAAACGCAGCACTAAGTGGTACTGCGGTTATAAATAATCCATTCTGGTGGAGTGCGGATGAGAAGTTCTTTAACAACGCATTAGCCGAAAAAATAGGTGTTCCCGTACCGAGAACAGTACTTTTGCCGTCCAAGGAACGTCCCGAAAATACAACAGAAACATCATTCCGTAATCTGGCTTTTCCGATGGCATGGGAGGAAATGTTTGAATATGTAGGCTTCCCTGCTTACATGAAGCCGCATGATGGTGGAGGATGGAAGAGCGTTTATAAAGTTCATAATATTCAGGATCTTTGGAATAAACATGAAGAAACAGGACACCTGGTCATGATGCTTCAGGAGGAGATTGAGTTTGATGATTACGTGAGGTGTTATTGCATAGGACAGAAAGATGTTCTGATTATGCCTTATGAACCAAGAAATCCACACCACCTGCGTTATGCAGCGGAATTAAAAGCTACGGGTGAGGAGAGAGAACAATTGCTGGCTACCATTAAAGATTATGTATTAAAGCTGAACATCGCATTGGGTTATGACTTCAATACGGTGGAATTTGCCGTGCGAAACGGAGTACCGATAGCCATCGATTTTTGCAATCCTGCACCTGATGCAGATGTATATTCGGTAGGTCATGAAAACTTTGAATGGGTGGTGGAAGCTTCTGCGAATATGGCTATCGAACGGGCAAAGAATCATAAGGAAGGCCAGATTAATCTGACCTGGGGTACATTTATAAAAAATGCGCTTGTGACGCAAAATGCTGTTTCTGAAGTAGTAAGTAATGCTTCGGAGGAAGCAATTCAGGAAGCAGAGACTGCTGCACCTAAGACTGCATTGAATAAAACACCAGCGGAAGTAGCTCCTAAAAAGGTAGAGAATCCACTTGTTAAGGATGATGCCTCAGCCAAACCTGCTGTTAAAAAAGCAACAGCGAAGAAGCGCACTGAAGCAAAATTACCGGAAGTTGCTCCTATCGCGCCGGTTAAAAAATCAGCTGGTAAAAAGTCCTGATCATTATCATTTAACAGCAAGCAAGCTCAACACATGGCTATGTTCACTCTCGGTATTGAAGAGGAATTTCAAACAATTGATCCCGTTACACGCAATTTGAGATCCCATATGTCCAAGCTTGTTGAGGATGGGAAAATTACGCTTAAAGAACGTGTTAAAGCGGAAATGCACCAGGCTGTGGTTGAAGTAGGTACCAATATATGCCATAATATTCAGGAAGCGCGTGAAGAGGTAACTTATCTCCGCAAAATGATTCTTGATTTGGCTGATAAACAGAATCTGCACGTAGCTGCTGCCGGTACACATCCGTTTGCTGACTGGGTTGAACAACTTATTACACCGGATCCACGTTACGACGAGATCATTGATGAAATGCGCGATGTAGCCCGGGGCAATCTTATCTTCGGGCTGCATGTTCATGTGGGGATAGAGAATAGAAATGAAGGTATCGAAATCATGAACGCTGTGCGGTATTTTCTGCCGCACATATATGCCTTGTCTACCAACTCTCCATTCTGGTGCGGACGCAATACTGGATTTAAATCGTACCGGTCCAAGGTGTTTGACAAATTTCCCAGAACTGGTATACCTGACTACTTTTCGAGTGCGGCAGAGTACGACGAGTATGTCAATCTGCTGATCAAAACTAAATGTATTGACAACGGGAAAAAAATATGGTGGGACATCAGACTCCATCCATTTTTCAATACCATCGAGTTCAGAATGTGTGACGTTCCCATGCGAACAGATGAAACCATATGTCTTGCCGCTATTATGCAGGCCTTGGTCGCTAAGATACATAAGCTTCACAGGATGAACCTCAGCTTTCGCCCCTACCATCGCATGCTGATCAATGAAAATAAATGGAGGGCAGCACGTTATGGTATACATGGGAAGTTAATTGATTTCGGAAAGCAAGAAGAAGTGGACTACCGTATCCTGGCCGGTGAACTTCTGGAATTTATTGACGATGTAATTGATGAACTGGGGAGCAGGAAAGAGATCGAATATATTCATCAAATTATGGACATGGGGACAGGAGCAGATAGACAACTGGCCATATTTGAACAAACCGGTGACTTGAAAGCTGTGGTGGATTATATCGTATCAGAAACCAAGATAGGTATCTCTTAGTTACAAATTGGCAACGGCTGACCCAGTGTTACGGGGAGGGTTAATAATACTTTTTGTACTTTTGTAAAAGGTATAGGCATAATAACTAGCAGAATAGGTATAAACTGCAGTACCGATTCTTGCGCTTTTTTGTAAACTGAAGATTAGAAAACAACGCCCATGAATAGGGAGAACAAACATTTCAGAATCGCAATTCTGGACATGTATGATGGATTTGAGAATGAAGGAATGCGCTGCATCAAACAAATTATAGGTGCATTTGGTAAAATTGAGGATATACAAATAGGTTACGAAGTTTTTGATGTACGTGGTAAATCGGAAATTCCTGCCATGGATTTTGATGCTTATATTTCCACAGGTGGTCCCGGTAATCCTGCTCCGGTTGGCGAACCTTGGGAAAGAAAGTATTTTAAATTCCTTGACGGGATTTTTCAATACAACGGCAACCGGCACAACAAAGATAAAAAGCACCTTTTTTTGATATGTCACTCTTTCCAAATGGCATGTTTGCATTGGCAACTTGCTAAAGTAAGTAAGAGAAGGAAAACCTCTTTTGGCACATTTCCAGTGCATAAAACTTCATTCGGAAGAAAAGATTCGCTCCTGTCCGGCTTGGCAGATCCATTCTGGATTGTGGATTCGCGGGATTTTCAGGTAACGCAACCTAATCAGATGGCGTTGGATCTCAACAATTTTAAGATTCTTTGCCTTGAAAAAATACGACCTCATGTACAGCTGGAACGTGCAGTAATGGCTATTAGATTTTCAAATGAAATTGTCGGTACACAGTTTCATCCGGAAGCAGACGCAGAAGGAATGCTTCGTTATTTTCTACGCGAAGAGAAAAAAGCTGCGATCATATCGCAGCACGGAGAGCAGAAGTATCATGATATGATTGAGCATCTTAATGATCCGGATAAGATTTTATTAACTGAATCAGTAATGATTCCGACATTTCTGAAAAATGCCCTGTTAAAAAGCAGAAGTACCGACCATGTTATTGTCTGACTATTTCATCAACCTCAACTGACGAATGGATCCCCAAGCGCGCTTCGAATTCAATCATGTTTTTTCAAATGAGAAGTATAATGAGTTTATAGCGTCCATTCACTCAGATTTTCCTGGTCAACTGGATTTCAGAATCGCAGAAACGCCGGTCTTCGTGCCCAACGAGTTGAAAAATAAGCTTTTGGAAGCGTGCGAGGAGATTATCGATACGATTGTAACTCCGGAGTTCAAAAGTAAAACGGACCGGGCAGTTCCGGTTGAGCAACTTGTCCCAAATGAAAACGGACATACCTCTTTTCTTGCCATTGACTTTGCAATCTCAAAGTCCGACCAGGGAGAACTGCTTCCCCAACTTATCGAATTGCAAGGCTTTGCTTCTTTATATGGATATCAGGCATATCTTTCAGAGCGTTTTTCTGATATGTTTCCGGTGCCTGAAAATTACGTTTATGCGCTGAACGGGAGTTCTTATCAGGAGTATGTAGCAGCTTTACGTGATTTAATCGTCGCTGACGAAAATCCGGACCAAGTGATATTACTCGAGATATTTCCGGAAAAGCAAAAAACCAGAATAGATTTTGCTATTACGGAGAAGATGATCGGTGTGAAGGCAGTTTGTTATACCAAGTTGATTCGCGAAGGAAACCACTTGTATTACGAGCTTAATGGCAAAAAGACGCAGGTGAAACGGATATACAACCGGCTTATTTTCGATGATTTGGTTCGATACAGCGATCTTCCGGGCAGTTATAAGTTCACAGATGATGTAGACGTAACCTGGGTAGGACATCCCAACTGGTTTTACAGGATCAGCAAGTTTGCTATGCCTTTTCTTAAAGGTAGGTATATACCGGAAACCCGCTTTCTCAGCGATTTTGCTGGTATATTTCCCTCAGATCTGGACGGATATGTATTGAAACCCTTATTCTCTTTTGCCGGAAGCGGTGTCAAGATTCAGGTAAACAAAGAGATGTTGGAAGGTATCAAGGATCCGGAAAATTTTATCTTACAGAAAAAGGTTGTTTATGAACCAGTCATTCAATCGCCGGACGGATTGGTTAAATGTGAGATTAGAATGATGTTCGGCTGGCCGGACAAAGCGGATCGTCCCGAGCTTCTGATCAGCCTCAGTCGTCTGAGTCGAGGTGAAATGATCGGAGTGGATTACAACAAAAATTTTTCATGGGTAGGTGGCAGTGCTTGTTTTTACGAACAGCAGCCTTCTCCCCTAATTTAACTATTAAATACATTATATACTTTTTAAAAGTATTTACCATTTGAAATGCATATTTCTCATCGACAACTATTTTTTGATCATCTTGCTCAAACCTCTGATTACCCACTCGCTTTAGAAATTGACCGTGCAGAGGGTGTTTATATGTACGGTACAGACGGAACCAGATATCTGGACCTCATTTCCGGAATAGGTGTAAGTAATGTAGGGCATCGACATCCTGACGTTTTGAATGCCATATATGGGCAGTTAGATAAACATATGCACCTTTTGGTGTATGGTGAATACATTCAAAGTACCCAGGTTCGGTTGGCTAAAGCACTTTCCGATACACTTGCTATTGATAGTGCGAATCCTTCTCCATACGGAAAAATAAACAATGTCTACTTTACCAATTCCGGTACAGAAGCTGTTGAAGGCGCCATGAAACTTGCCAAACGTTTTACTGGAAGAGCAGAGTTTGTTTCATGCCGCAATGCTTACCACGGGGCCTCCCAAGGTGCATTGAGTCTTTCAGGTTCTGAAGATTTCAAGCGTAGTTTCCGGCCGTTGTTGACGGGTATTACCAATATTCAGCACGGGCTTGAATCCGATCTGGAATGTATCACGAATAAAACTGCAGCTGTTATTATTGAAATTGTGAGCGGCGAGGCGGGTATCAGGCAGGGGAGCATCAATTATTTTAAAGCATTACGGGAACGTTGTAATGAAACGGGCGCATTATTGATTCTTGATGAAGTTCAAACTGGATTTGGAAGGACAGGGACGTTCTGGGCATTCGAGCAGTTTGGCATATACCCGGATGTTTTGCTGAGCGCCAAGGGAATGGGAGGAGGTATGCCAATCGGAGCTTTTATGGCTTCACAAGAGATCATGCAGGTTTTTAAGACAAATCCTGTACTTGGTCATATCACTACCTTTGGGGGCCACCCAGTCAGTTGCGCAGCCTCGTTAGCAGCTCTGCGCGTCACTGTAGACGGTAATTTATCAGCGAAAGCGATTGAAAAAGGTAAATTGTTTAAGTCCCTGCTGGTACATGAGAAGATTAAAGAAGTGAGGGGTTTAGGTTTAATGCTTGCTGCAGAAATGGAGTCGTTCGAGAAATTAAAGCAAACCATTGATCTCTGTATTTCTAAGGGTGTGGTTACCGATTGGTTTTTATTTTGCGACAATTCCATGCGGATTGCTCCTCCATTGATTATCACAGCAGAGCAAATCATTGAAGGATGTGCGGTGATTAAGGAAGTTCTTGACTCCATCTGATGCGATTTTACCCAAATATAAATTCTGTTATGAAACACGAAATAAAAAATAGCAAGCTAAGCATTACTGTAAATGAAACAGGAGCTGAGTTATGTAATATTCAATCGGTTGCTACCGGAAAAGAGTTTATGTGGAGTGGCAATCCGGCAATCTGGGGAAGCACCTCTCCTGTTCTATTTCCAGCAATCGGGGCGATTAAGAATGGATTTGTCACTTATCAGGGACAGGAGTATAAAATACCACGACATGGTTTTATCAGAAATAATGATAGGGTCAAGCTTATAGAAAAAACGGACAGAAGCCTCATTTTTGGCTTGTCAGATGATCCGGAATTACTTGAAATATATCCTTTCCGGTTTTCATTTCAAATTAGTTACATACTGAAAGAAAATAAGATTGAAGTCCGTCACCAGATCACGAATAAAGGCGAAGATAAAATGCTGTTTTCCCTTGGAGCGCATCCAGCTTTCAAATGCCCTATTAATGAATTTAACAGTTATGAGGATTACTATTTAGAATTTGAGCATACAGAGACAGATTCTACCTGGTTGCTTTCTTCAGATGGATTGGTGAGTTCGGATACCAAATCGATTCTAAATCAAACAAATGTATTAAATCTTACACACAGTCTGTTTGACAATGATGCGTTGATTTTTAAAAATCTGAAATCGAAAAAAGTGGCTTTAAAAAGTAAGAAAAGTGCTGAATCCGTAACTGTGCAATACGATGATTTCAAGTACCTTGGGATCTGGGCTAAGCCCAATGGTGACTTCGTCTGTATCGAACCTTGGTTAGGTATAGCGGATAGCACGGATTCGAATCAGCGACTTGAAGATAAAGAGGGAATTTTATCGCTGGCCGCCGGGAATACTTTTGAAGCTTCATATAGCATTGAAATTGCTGAATAGTGTACCAATCTGGAACATGCCTTGCACCTGTTCAGGTATGTTCCGGACTCATTCCTTTATCCAGTCAGAGTTTTATAATTGGCTTCGCCAGCTAAATTCCGTCTTTGTGCTATTTCAAAAGATTTCCTCCGATGAAGTGTATGCAGCTTAATAATCCCGACGGTATTCAATTACTTCCTTCCTCCTCCCCTGCTGCGCATTTGTAACCAACTTTCTCATTGGACTTCATAATGCCCGTTCGCGAACAAAAAGTGTCCGCTAATGAACAAGTTGTTTTATGTATATATTTGATTTTCAGTAAAATAATGAATGGCATACATTTTAAATGCTCTCCTGAACAAGATAGTATGTATGTAGTAAATTACGATAATGCGGTAGTATTATGATCAAAAATTACTTCAAAATTGCGTGGCGGAATTTGATGCGAAATCGCTTGTATGCCACTCTTAATATCGCCGGTTTATCCATTGGGTTGGCATGTGCGTTGATTGTTTTCTGGTTTATTCGCTTTCAGACCACACACGACCACTTTCATAAAAATATTGACCGTATCTATCAGATAACAACGGAGTTCCACTTCGAAGGCATAGGACATTCCCGCGGTGTACCTACGCCAATGTGGAAAGCGATGCGTACAGAAATGCCATCTTACACGTCGTCCATGTGTATTGAAAGTTATGATCCGTTTTTGTCTATACTTGATAATAGCGGTAAGCCCATCAAGAAATTCAAAGAGGAAGGACCTGTTCTCGCATATGTACATCCCGAATACTTCTCCATTTTCGATGTAAACTGGCAGATTGGAGATCCAAAAAATTCACTTGCCAAGCCCAATACAGTTGCCATTAGCGAAGCAATGGCCAGGAAGTATTTTGGTAGTGAAAATCCGGTTGGAAAGGTGCTGAAGTTATCTAACCAGTTGAACCTTGAAATCACGGGAATCGTCGATACCCCGCCAGACAATACTGATCTACCCTATGAGTTTTTCGTATCATTTTCCACGCTTACAGCCAATCCTGAATATAGGTATGGTGGCAGTGGTCTGGAGCATTGGGGGGGCGTTAATTCCAATACATATTGTTTTGTTCTGCTTCCTGAGCGAGTAGCTTTAAGTACGGCTAACAAACAGATGGCTGCATTAAACAAAAAGTATCACGGAACTGATTACAAATCTTATGTTCACAACCTGATTCCTTATAAAGATATGCATCACTCCATTCCCTATTATGGTGCTATGCCTATGAAGTGGATCTGGATTATGAGTGCAATAGGGATTTTCCTGATTGTCACAGCTTGTTTTAATTTCATCAACATGGCCACTGCGCAGGCACTTCGAAGATCGAAAGAGGTGGGCGTTCGTAAGGCTGTAGGTGGTACAAGAGGTCAGGTATTCAGTCAATTTATACTCGAAACTGCGCTGATTACTCTTTCAGCTATGACGATCGGTTTTATCCTTGCTTCTTTCATTCTTCCTAATATCACCGACTGGCTGGATCGTCCTGGTTCCTGGCCAAAGTCGGTAGTCTGGGCTGATCCTTTGCTTTGGACATTTTTAGCTCTTCTTTTTGTCGTCGTTGTGTTATTGGCAGGGACCTACCCGGGTACTATTCTGGCTGGATTCCGGCCTGTACTTGCTCTGAAAGGAGATGTTACAACAAGGCATATTGGAGGAATCTCACTTAGAAGAGGTCTTATCGTTTTTCAGTTTGTACTAATTCAGCTATTAGTAATCTGTACGCTGGTTGTAAATAACCAGGTCAATTACATGTTGTCCAGTTCAGTAGGATATGAGACCAAAGGGATTGCCAGCGTCCAGATTCCCACACCAGATAAAATCAACCAATCCACGTTCCGCCAGAGACTTTTGGAAATTCCGGGTATTTCCGAAGTTTCGTTTTGTTTGTTTTTGCCTACTACCAGCTCTAACAATACAAGTAACTTAACTTTTGACACCCGCCAGAAAGATGAGTTATGGCAAATTAATACCAAAACAGCCGATAATAATTATGTCAAAACATTTGGTCTTACCCTTCTTGCTGGTCAGAATGTACCGTTAAGTGATACCATTCGCGGTTATCTTGTCAACGAAAAAGTTGTCGAAAAGCTGGGTTACAAGAACCCCGAAGATGTGATTGGCAAAAATCTTAAAATTTGGGGTGTGAGTGCTCCTATTACTGGTGTACTCAAAAACTGGAACAATACTTCCTTTCAAAATGGCATTGATCCGGTGGCCATATTTACTTACAATGAAAACAATTACCGATGTGCTATCCAAATTAACTCCAGGAATTTGCATGCGACAATGAAGAGCGTTGAAAAGCTATGGAATGAATACTTTCCTGATTATCTGTATGAGCAAACATTCATGGATGAACAAATTGCCAAAAGTTATGAGCTCGAAAATATCATGTTGAAGTTGATTCGTGTTTTCTCTATGATCTCCATTTTTATTGGCTGCCTTGGATTATACGGTTTGGTTAAATTCATGGCTTCTCAAAAAACCAAAGAAATAGGGGTACGGAAAGTTTTGGGAGCAAGTTTGGGAAGTATCCTCGGAATATTCGGAAAGGAAATTGCATTGTTGATCGTGATCGCCTTCGCCCTGGCTGCTCCTATTGGCTGGTACATCATGCACGCGTGGCTGCAGGATTATGAATATCGGATTCCTATTGGTGCCGATATTATGAGTATAGCAATCATGATCACTTTTGTTGTAGCTGCTGTTACTGCAGGGTACGAGTCGTTGAAAGCGGCATTAAATGATCCGGTTAAGTCTTTAAGATCAGAATAAGTAAGAAGCGAACAACATTTATTATAAAGCAAGAAAGGGGCCATGAAGGGCCCCTTTCTTGCTTATATGTTTAACAGAAACTTATACAGCAGCCTCCATTTGTGCGTTCAATTTATCTTCTAGTGTAGTTTTAGGTACTACACCCACAACCTTATCCACCAATTGGCCATTCTTGAAAATCATCAAAGTTGGAATGCTGCGAATACCGAATTTCGCCGGTACAGCTGAATTCATATCTACATCCATTTTACCAATTACCGCCTTACCTTCATATTCACCAGCCAATTGTTCTACAACCGGTCCGATCATCTTACAAGGTCCGCACCACTCTGCCCAGAAATCTACCAGTACAGGTTTATCGCTTTGTATTAATTCTTCAAAGGTGCTATCGGTTATTTCGAGTGCTTTTCCCATTTCAAATTTTGTCTAGTTTTTTATTAATCTGATTGGATAATCAATATGGATTACTAAAAGTTCCGTGCCAATTCATGTGAAGCTATTAAAATGTAACCCTCGCAATTACCTGCTATCTGAAATAGCATTTAATTCAGAAAGAACTTGACTCCCTCCATCTTATTTAATGCTGCAAAGAACTCATTGGACGGAGCCACGCGATAAGCACGTGACAACATTTCCACTTCCAAACGTGTTTCAGGATCTGTCACCGTCATATTGACAGAACATCCTCCGGGATTCGCTCCGAATGTTTCATTAAGGATCATGATGGATTTTTCATCAATAAAATCCAACGGCAGATTAATCCTTATTTTTTTACACATTTTCTCTCTGATTTCGGTTAAAAGCTGAATGTTCTGTATTTTAAATTCGAATTGGTCTTCTTGTTTCCAGCGATTCTGGATTTTTCCTTTGATGTACAGGAAGTGACCGACCTGCAGATAATTTTTAAATCTGATATAATCCTCACCACCCAGCAACATTTCAATAGAGCTTTTGTAATCCTCTACTTTAAATATCATAAAGGTGTTTCCATTACGCGACACCCTTTCGACAGCACTCGTCACTATTCCGCCGATTGACATTTCTTTATCAAAATGCTTTGGCCGTTTTTCTCCCTCCGGAATAAACATGACCTGATCGGTCGTGCAGGTGCAAAAATTATCAAGCTCGATCCTGAATGTGTCGAGCGGGTGCCCCGATATATAAAAGCCTACGACATCCTGTTCCAACCGAAGCCTTTCCAAATCACCCCATTCAATAACATCAGCAGCTTTAGGTTTGCTCATCAACATTTCATTTCCTCCAAAAGCACCGAACAAGGAAGCCTGTGCAGAAGATTTCTCTGCATGGTAATTATTGGCATACCTTATCAGGCGTTCTATGAATGTTCCGTTTTCTCCTTGTTCGGTTGCAAAATACTGTGCTCTGTGGAATTCAGGAAAACAGTCAAATCCACCCGCATAGGCCAGACTTTCAATGGTCTTTTTATTAACAGTTCGTAGGTTAACCCTTACCATGAAATCAAAGATATCTTTGAAAGGACCTCCGTTGTTTCTTTCCTCGATAATGGATTCAACAGCCGCGTCACCACTTCCTTTCACCCCTGCCAGTCCGAAACGTATTTCTCCTTTACCACTCGCATTGAATTGTCGGTCGGATTCATTCACATCGGGTCCCAGCACTTTAATTCCCTGGGCCTTACATTCCTCCATAAAGAAGGTTATCTTTTCGATGTTGCCCAAAGAGCTCGTCAATACAGCAGACATATACTCAGCCGTGTAATGCGCCTTCAGGTAGGCTGTCTGGTAAGCAACGAAAGCGTAGCACGTAGAGTGAGACTTGTTAAATGCATAGGATGCAAATGCTTCCCAGTCGGTCCATATTTTTTCCAGTTTCTTAAGATCCAGTCCTTTTTCTCCACCACCTTTCATGAAATCCCCTTTCATCTTGTTCAGGGTTTCTATCTGCTTTTTACCCATCGCCTTTCGCAGTGTATCAGCCTGGCCTTTGGTGAATCCACCCAGTTTCTGGGATAAAAGCATTACTTGCTCCTGATAAACGGTAATGCCATAAGTATCTGCCAGGTATTCTTCCAGTTCCGGAAGGTCATACGTAATTTCTTCCTGTCCGTTCTTTCTGCGGATGAAATTGGGAATGTAAGCAATAGGGCCCGGGCGATACAGTGCGTTCATCGCAATAAGGTGTTCGAAACGGTCTGGTATCAGATCACGCATGTGTTTCTTCATGCCGTCGGATTCAAACTGAAAAATTGCGTTTGTTTCTCCGCGTTGGAATAATTCAAACACTTTTGGATCATCCAGTGGAACATCATCAATCACAATATCTATGTCATGATTTTGTTTGATAAGCCTCAGTGCTTCTTTGATGATGGTAAGATTTCGTAATCCCAAGAAGTCCATTTTGATTACACCGGCATCCTCAATAATCTTGCCCTGATATTGGGTGATCAGAAAGTCGGAATCTTTGGAAGTACTTACAGGGATAATTTCTGTAAGATCACTCGGAGCGATAATGATACCCGCAGCGTGAATACCTGTATTTCTTACGGTTCCTTCCAAACGACGAGCTTCCTGTAAAACACTTGCCTGCAGATCATTGCCAGAAATAATTGCACGCATTTTTTTGACGTTATCCAATTCTTCCGGAGCTATGCCTTCTTTTTTTAGAAGACTCCCCTCTCCTTCCAATGGTGCTGAAAATATGCGGTTGAGGGTCATGTTATAGGCAGGTTTGTCCGGAACAAGCTTAGCCAGCATATTAGCATCCTGCAAAGGCAGGTCCATTACACGGGCGACATCTTTTATAGCGGACTTAGCCGCCATAGTACCGTACGTGACGATTTGCGCAACCTGGTTATAACCGTATTTTTTGACCACATAATCAATCACCTTTTGACGACCCTCATCATCGAAGTCTGTATCAATATCAGGAAGTGAAATACGATCCGGATTCAGAAAACGCTCAAAAAGTAAATCATACTTGATGGGGTCGATATTCGTAATGCCGGTGCAATAGGCGACAACGGATCCAGCTGCAGACCCACGCCCTGGACCAATGAATACGCCCATTTTTCTACCGGCATCGATGAAATCAGCAACAATCAGGAAGTAACCCGGAAACCCCATGTTCCGGATCGTATCCAGTTCAAAATTCAATCGATCCTCAATTTCCGCAGTGATGGTCCCATATTTGAATTTTGCACCCTGAAAAGTGAGGTGCTTCAGATATTCCCACTGATTCAGTACATCAGCGGTAAGCTCCTTCTTCCCTACCATTTCTGACAACGTATGTGTCTTGAACTCATCCGGAATCGGGAAGTTAGGCAGCAGAATATCCTTATTCAGGTTCAGGGTTTTGATCTTATCAACTATCTCATTGGTATTGTCGATCGATTCAGGCAGATCATTAAAGAGCTGCATCATCTCATTTGTATTCTTGAAGTAGAACTGATCGTTGAAAAAAGCAAAGCGCGATCCTTTCGGTATGCCTTTGTCATCGTCAAAATCTTTGGCAGATGGTGTACTCTGTTTGTCTCCGGTATTGATACAAAGTAAGATATCATGGGCATTCCAATCTTCCTGATCTACGTAATGTGAATCGTTGGAAGCAATAATTTTTACATTGTATTTTCTTGCAAATCGTATCAGCACTTCATTGACAATGTACTGATCGCGAATCTCATGACGCTGTAATTCGACATAAAAATCTTCCCCAAACAGGTCCAGCCACCAGCGAAATTCCTTTTCCGCCTCTTCCTCTCCTTTCCGCAAAATTGTTTTCGGAATGATGGCACCGATACAACAGGTGGTCGCAATCAAGCCTTTATGGTATTTAACGATCAGTTCTTTATCAATTCTCGGGTATTTACCATACATGCCTTCAATGAATCCCAAAGAACACATTTTCACCAGATTCTTATAGCCTATTTCATCTTTGGCTAATAACAACTGATGATGCCTTACGTCTTTTTTATCCTTGGTAAATTGCCTGATATGGCGGTCTTCCACGACATAAAATTCGCAACCGACAATCGGTTTGATTCCTTGCTTATTTCCCTCCGCTACAAATTCGAATACACCAAACATGTTTCCATGATCCGTTATGGCTACCGCGGGCATGTTGTCAGCCTTTGCCTTTTTAAAAAGTTTCTTAATATCGGCGGCACCATCAAGCAGTGAAAATTGTGTATGGCAGTGTAAATGAGAGAATTGCATTGTATTTTATTTAAATTTTTTACCACGGCTGTGGTTTGTTTTCATTACTTATGAAAAATTGGTCAGCTCAACGAGTTAGAAAGAACGCTATTCTTCGGTGTGATCCAGTATATAATTCATATAGTCGCAATAAGGTTTCAGCAATCTGATTCCATACATCACTTTCTCGGCGAAGTCTGAGGACGTTACTTCCCTATCCGTGTAGCTGTGCATAAAGAACATCTGCTTTCTTCTGAGCAGAGACAGTTCAGGATGATCTTTGGGGTATCCTTTCGGAGCAGTCTTCAGGGAATCACCATGAACTTCCGGGAAGTAGGCATGAAATTCTTTCTCTTCTATGATATCTTTTATCTCCTGCGCGTTGTAATCAATTTCCTGCCGGTATTTTGCTAGCTGCTCGGCAGTAGGCGACCACATTCCTCCTCCCAGAAATGACTGACCGTTGGGCTGGATGTGTAAATAATAATCAATTTTACCGGAACTGCGTCCGCCGGCTCCAATAGCAGCAGCCAGATTATTCTTGTAAGGATCTTTATTTTTTGAGAAACGTACATCTCTGTTGATGCGGAAAATGCAATCTTTGACCTGTAACTTACCCAGATCCTGAAATGTTTGCACTTGCCTGATCAGATGGGCGACAAGCTGTTCCATATCCCCTTTCGCTTCATCATATCGCTTTCGGTTCTCTTGAAACCATTCTCTGTTATTATGGGCTACAAGGTCTTTGAGAAATTGCAGTGTTTTTGCCTGAAGCATATAAAAGTAGTTTTACTGGCAATTAAAATTGTCCGGAGATTTGTAAAAATCCGGATTATACTTATTCATCATTGAGGGGATAATGTCATATATTTTCAAATTTACTATCATTTTTCGATTCAATTTAACGAATTTTGGCAATTGAAAAACATTAATTCCTTGTTAACTGATAATCAGTGTCAGTCGCGTGATCCCATTGATAACGACAGTCAACTCTGGTATATGTAGTGCTGAATATCTTTGTAATTTTTTCAATTCAAAAGCCTTCTACGAGGTACTAAAGAATTTTTAATATAATTATTTATAGTTAATGGCCAGAATATTAACTGGAATTCAAAGCAGCGGACGCCCTCATTTAGGTAATATCCTTGGTGCGATCCTACCAGCTATTGAGCTTTCTAAAAATCCGCAGAATGAGTCCTTCTTTTTTATCGCTGATCTTCATTCTCTTACATCATTGAAAGATGGTGCGCAACGCGCAGAATATGTCAGAGCTATCGCTTCTACATGGTTGGCGTTCGGATTTGACTTTAACCAAAATACATTCTGGAGACAATCAAGGGTTCAGGAACACACCGAACTGGCCTGGTATCTGAGCTGCTTTACTCCATTTCCAATGCTTGCCAATGCGACATCGTTCAAGGAGAAATCGGAAAAGCTGGCAGATGTAAACGCTGGTTTGTTCACTTATCCGGTCCTGCAAGCTGCCGATATTCTGCTTTATGATGCCAATATCATTCCGGTCGGTAAAGATCAGAAGCAACATCTCGAAATGACAAAAGATATTGCAAGCCGGTTTAATCAACTTGCAGGAGAAGAGATTCTCGTGTTACCCGAGCCACAGATTGATGAGCGGATCATGACGATTCCTGGTATCGATGGCCAGAAAATGAGTAAATCGTATCATAATTACATAGATATTTTCCTGCCGGAGAATGAGCTGAAGAAGATTACAAAGAAAATCCTATCAGATTCAAAAGGACTTGACGAACCAAAGGATCCTGATCATGATATTACTTTCAAATTATATTCTTTGCTTGCAGGTGAAGATGATATAGCCAGCATGCGAAGCAGCTACCTGAACGGAGGCTACGGATATGGACATGCCAAACAGGCACTGTATGAATGCATACTGCAGAAGTTTGAAGAGCCCCGTCGTATTTTCAATTACTATATGGAAAATAACGACGAGCTTGAAAAGATACTTATTGAGGGTGAAGAAAAAGCGAGACAGGTTGCCCGACATACGATCAATAAGGTTAGGAGCGTACTAGGATTTACCTCATGACTGATAGTGTAACATCACTTATCCACTACGATCAACAGCTGTTTCTCTGGTTGAACGGTTTTCACGCCCCCTGGGCTGACCAACTGATGTATTGGATAACCTATAAGTACACCTGGATACCACTTTACATACTTTTGATTTCTTTGACTATAAAGGCGGAAGGGAAAAAAAGTATTGCCATTATTGTAACCGTGTTGGTGGCTGTCATCATTGCCGATAAGATTACTTCGGGAATAATGAAGCCATACTTTGGCAGATTCCGACCCTGTCACGAACCGGCGCTTGCAGGACTCGTACACGAGGTTGCCGGATGTGGCGGACAGTTTGGATTCGCATCCTCCCATGCTTCTACCAGCTTTGCGTTGGCAACAGTCTGGTTCGGCCTGCTTTACCGAAAGGTTAATTTTATGTGGCTGATTCTGTTATGGGCTGGTTTATATACTTACAGTCGTGTATATGTGGGTGTACACTATCCGGGAGATATATTCGTTGGTGCTCTTGTTGGGATACTCAGCGGTTTAGGATGTATTCGCCTCTATTTCATTTTTTTAGAGAAATACTATCGTAATTAATTGATTTTTATTTAATTTTGCGCAAATTTTAGTTAGCCATGGGCTCATTTAACACAGTTAAAATTTTTTCAGGAAGTCAATCAGAATATCTGGCGAAGGATATAGCCCGCTATTATGGTAAAGAACTTGGAGGATACAATCTTCGCAAGTTTAGTGATGGTGAATTGTCTCCTAGTTTTGAGGAGTCGGTTCGGGGTTGTGACGTATTTCTAATTCAGTCTACATTCCCACCAACAGACAATCTGATGGAGTTACTTCTGATGGTAGATGCAGCAAGACGTGCATCTGCGCATTATGTAACTGTGGTTATTCCTTACTTTGGTTACGCACGTCAGGATAGAAAAGATAAACCACGTGTTGCCATTGCGGCGAAAGTAGTTGCCAATCTTCTTACTTCTGTGGGTGTCGACCGACTAGTCACACTGGATCTTCACGCAGGGCAGATTCAGGGATTTTTTGATTTCCCTGTAGATCACCTCGAAGGTACCTCCATATTCGTTCCTTACATTAAATCACTCGGACTGAAAAATCTGTTAATCGCTTCTCCCGATATGGGTGGTGCGGCACGTGCAAGAAACTTTGCTAAGTTTTTGAACGTTGACATGATACTGTGTGATAAACATCGCAAGAGAGCCAATGAAATTGCGAGTATGCAGGTGATCGGAGATGTGGAAGGAATGGATGTCGTACTTGTGGATGACCTGATCGATACAGGAGGAACGCTTTGCAAAGCTGCAGAAATTATTCTTGGTAAAGGTGCTAATTCTGTACGTGCGATCAGTACACACGCGATCATGTCCGGTAAAGCACATGAAAATATTGCCAACTCTGTATTAGAAGAATTGATCATTACTGATACGATTCCTTTGAAACAGCATAATGAGAAAATCCGGGTACTTACTGTTGCAGAAATCTTTGCAAAAGCGATTGGCCGGATTCGCGATCATGAGTCTATTAGTTCATTATTTATAAATCACAATCAGTAATTTTTTTAATTTTTTAATTTTTTTATTCTATGAAAGCACTTGAGATTGTAGGGTTTAAAAGAGCGAATCTCGGTAAGGTACAGTCCCAGGAACTACGCTCACAAGGTTATGTTCCATCTGTACTTTATGGAGGAAGCGAGCAGGTTCATTTTTATGCACCGGCTATGTTGTTCCGTGAATTGCTTTTCACACCGGATATTTATAATGTAACCTTGAACATCGAGGGAACAATATACAATGCCATTCTTCAGGAAAAACAGTTTCATCCTGTAAACGATTCTCTTATCCACGCTGACTTTTTACAAATCATCGACGGAAAAGAAGTAAAAGTTGATGTGCCTGTTAAACTTACCGGAGCATCTTCGGGAGTTATGAAGGGTGGTAAAATGAACCAGAAATTACGTAAATTGCGTGTTCAAGGCTTAGCTGAGAACATTCCTGACTACGTTGAAGTTGATGTAACTGAGCTTGATTTAGGAAAATCAGTGAAAGTTGGTGCTGTTAAAGCTGAAAATTTTGTTATATTAACAGCCGCTAGCAACCCGATTGCTTCAGTTGAAATCCCACGTGCACTTCGCGGTACGCTTGGTAAATAATAAGTATTTTATTTTTCATGGCTAATAGATGCAAATGTGCCGACCTTTGGTCGGCATTTTTGTTTATTTAGAAACACAGATCATGGAAAAAATATACGGCTTACATTGGGGAGAAATGTTTGTCCCAAGCCTCTCTTTATTGGAAGTATTTGTCAGAGGAACGATTACCTACTGGATCATTTACCTGTTTTTGCGCATTTTCAGACGCGGAACAGGTCAGCTAAGTATCAGTGACTTGCTACTGATCACGATGATTTCGGATGCGGCTCAGAATGCAATGGCAGGGACATATAATTCCATTACAGAAGGTGCAGTACTTATCGGGACGCTTGTCTTTTGGGATTACGCGATCGATTGGATGGGTTACAAAAAGGTCTTATTTGGCAGATTAAGCAGGCCCGCTCCGATTCTTCTGATCCGAAACGGGCAACTGCATCATGCCAATATGGAGAAAGAATTAATGGATCTCAGCGAACTACAGGGCCTCCTCAGAGAAAATGGTGTCGACGATTACCACAAAGTAAAAACCTGCTATCTGGAATCCACGGGTAATATCAGCGTGGTTCTTCTTGAGTAGGATGTTTATTTTCATCAGTCCAACTTTTGATCTGACGTACAAGCACTTCATTAATCCTGTTGTAGCTTTCATGTGTCCATCCGGCTATGTGTGGAGTAAGTACGACGTTGTCCTGCAATTTGATGTAGTCAAATGCCGCCTGTTGTTCAGAATTAAGTTTAGCAAGCTTTTCATTTTCGAGTACATCCAGACAAGCCCCTTTGATTTTGCCGGATTGAAGTCCAGAAGCAATAGATGATAATCGGGCTGTTTCGCCGCGCGACAGGTTCAATAGGTAAAATGGCTTTGTAAAACCAGTTATAAAATCATCGTTAATAAGGAATTTTGTTTCATCGGTCAAAGGTATATGAAGACTGAGTATATCTGCTTCTTTCATTATCTGCTCAATAGGACTTTCCTGCGCAAACTGATCACCATAATTGTTGCGGTACTTGTCATAAGCCAATACCTTGCAGCCAAAACCGCTTAGCCTGCGCGCCGTTGCACTTCCATTGTTACCATAGCCAATGAGTCCAACCGTTTTGCTCATCAATTCAACCCCTCTGTTCCCTTCCCTATCCCAAACGGATGTGCGCACCTGACGGTCGGCACGTAGGATATTGTTAAACAGCGCCAGCAGCATACCCAGGGCATGTTCCGCCACCGCATCACGGTTGCCTTCCCCTGCGTGAAAAACATCAATGTTTAAATCTGCAGCAGCTTCAAGATCGATCAGATCCAGACCTGCCCCGGCACGTCCTATGAAATTAAGACCTGGAGCCACTTCTAGCACTTCACGGTTTACGGAGGTTTTGCTTCGGATAATCAGGCCATCATAAGCTGGTAATTCTCTAATTATATCTTCTCTGCGGTATTCAGGATGGTAAGCATATGCCCAGCCCTGTTCTTCAAACATGGTAAAAAGAGAGGGGTGCATGGAGTCTGCTATCAGGATTTTCATATGAGGCACGGGATTTTTTGTAACTTGCCGCTCTATTGCTTCCGCAAAAGTAATAGAGAAATGCACATTAGAATTGTCGGAATATCATTTAAAGTTCATGAGCGAGCAAATAAGCACCAAACCCATTATCGGAATCACGTTAGGTGACTACAATGGCGTAGGACCGGAAGTAATCCTTAAAGCACTAGAAGGAAATCAGTTAGCAAAATTATGCACACCTATTGTTTACGGCTCGTTGCGTGTGCTGAATCAATATAGAAATCTTTTGGATATGAAAGATTGGACCCTGCATGGTATTCAAAAAGTTGAGCAGGCTAATCCTAAACTATCCAACGTAATAACTTGTTGGCACGATCACCAAACTGAAATTGCGCCCGGACAGGTTACGGCGGAAGCAGGACAGGCTTCTTTTTCATCACTGAAAAGGGCGGTAGAAGATCTTCGCCAAGGGAAAATCCAGGCTATTGTAACAGGACCGATCAATAAGGATAATATCCAGAATGAAAATTTTAAATTTCCGGGACATACAGAATACTTCGCTACATCTTTTGAAGTAGACGATGCACTTATGTTTATGGTTGCCGGGGATCTGCGCGTTGGTGTGTTGACAGGACATGTTCCTTTGGAAAATGTGAAGGCAAGCATCACGAAGGAAAAACTGAGTACAAAGATCGAACAGATTATTAAATCACTGAAAAGTGACTTTGGAATTAAAAAGCCTCGTGTGGCAGTTTTGGGCCTAAATCCTCATGCAGGTGAGAATGGATTGCTGGGCTCTGAAGAAATTGAAATTATTGAGCCTGTTATTAAGGAATTCAAAGATAAAGGGCATCTGGTAATCGGTCCGTTCCCGGCTGACGGATTCTTTGCGGCCGGCACCTATAAAAAATATGACGCTGTACTTGCTATGTATCACGACCAGGGTTTGATTCCATTTAAAACATTGGCGTTTAATGAAGGTGTGAATTTTACAGCAGGATTACCAGTGGTGCGTACTTCGCCGGATCATGGCACTGCCTACAACATCGCAGGAAAAAAGATGGCGTCTGAAGGTTCGTTGCTCCAGGCTATATATCAGGCTATCGATATAGCGCGGTATAGAGAAGACAGTAACGACATTGACAAAAATGCACTTGTTTCAAAGCCGCAACAATCAGAGAGCCAGCATCCGGCCAAATCGGGAAGCAAGCAACGATTTAATAACCAAAATAAAAACGACTGATTTCAACCATTATAACTGTAAATTTTACATGCTAAAATCTATGACAGGATACGGTGTTTCTAACATCGAATCTGAATCAATAAACGTGACTGTTGAGATCAAGACCTTGAATTCCAAGTTTTTGGATATCTATTGCCGCATTCCAAGACATTTCTCCGAGCGTGAAATTGAGATCAGAAATCTGTTGACACAATCTCTGGAAAGAGGTAAAGTGGAGTTTACACTTACAGTACAGCCCGTGGGTAAAGCTGTTGCTTCTACCACAGTGAATCGCGCCCTGGTAGCGGCATACTATCAGGATTTGTACGAAACAGCTAGTGGCGTAGGTTTTGAGCCTGACAAAACTGAGCTGTATCGGTTAGCATTACAAATGCCAAATACCTATAACACGGAATCCGTAGACGAATCCGGTAAGGAGAATGACTGGTCACAAATTAAAGTGGCTGTACTGGAAGCAATCCGGAAGTGTAATGTATTCCGTGAGCAGGAAGGTAAGATGACCGCAGATAAGTTCAACGACTACATTACGACCATAGAAGAACTGCTGGCAAGTGTTATCGAACAGGATAAACTGCGTATTCCAGCGGTGAGAGAAAGACTGGAGAAGCAGGTACGCGATCTTCTGTCTGACGATAATTTCGATCCGAACCGTTTTGAGCAGGAATTAATTTATTACATTGAGAAGTTTGATATATCCGAAGAGAAAATACGCCTTGCCAACCACCTGACTTATTTTCGGGAGACGCTTGACTCCACTGAAAGCAATGGTAAAAAGCTGAATTTTATCGCACAGGAAATCGGACGGGAAATTAACACAATCGGCTCCAAAGCGAACGATGCAACTATTCAGCATTTGGTGGTCAGGATGAAGGATGAACTCGAAAAGATCAAGGAGCAGACCATGAACATTATTTAGTATTACATGAAGCTTCAAAGGCTTTCAGAATCTTTTTACAATTCTTTCGACACCATTACACTGGCCCAAAAACTCTTGGGCTGTGTTATGACACATCATCATCCCGCCGGACTTACCAGCGGGATGATCGTAGAAACCGAAGCCTATCTTGCCGATGACCCAGCCTGCCATGCGTACAACAGAAGAACAGCAAGAACTGAACCTATGTACAATGATGCAGGGACTATATATATCTACACGATATATGGTATGTATCAGTGTATCAATGTAGTAAGTAGTCGAAATGGCATTGGTGAAGCAGTACTAATCCGTGCATTAGAACCCATTGAAGGAATAGATTTGATGCGCAGCAGAAGAGTGAACGGCAGAAAATCTTCCTTATCGAAATATATTTCAGATCGTGACCTTTGCCGTGGACCTGGCAGATTAGTGACGGCAATGGGTATAGATTTAAAAGCACTGAATAACCAGACCTTCACGGAAGGCCCCTTAGGAATTTACAGTCGTACCTCGGTAGATTTTGACATTGAAATTTCGCAAAGGATTGGAATCAATGTCGGAAAAGACCTACCCTACCGTTTTTCGATTAAAGGCAATACTTTTGTAAGCAAATGACGATACAAAATTTTATAATTTCGATGCGCAAGTCGGATTTGTTTTACACTTTCACATTTCGTCCATATATTTGAATTTTCCAACTCAACGTTATACCCTGACATCTTTTTGCGGGCCAGCATGATGCGATCCGACTAGGTATACTACGATATGATTAATTTATACAGGTTAGGATTTCTTTTCTCCATTGCCATTCTTCTTGCCGCAGTCAGATGCTCTCCAGTCAGAAATGAAAAGCTGCCTGCTATAGAATCAGCTCCAATAGAGGAACAACATCAACCTGATTTTGCAAAAGACACAGCGGACATTCACGGCTACCTGGCGTTAGCCAAGTCTCACCTCTATGTAGATGCAGAAAAAGCCATGGCGAATGCGAAATTGGTGCTCAAACTATCTCAAAAGCACCAGTGGAATAAAGGCAAGGTGTTGGCCTATAACCTGTTAAGTACATTCTACCTCATGGACGGTAGCTATGATATGCTTCGCGAACTTTCCAATGAAACTATTCTACTGACCAAAAAGGTAAACCTTCCTATTTACAATGCGCACGCCAGGCGATTTATAGCTGAGAGCTTTTCAGAGTATCGCCAGTGGGATTCTGCTCAGGTCAGCTATGAACGGGCATTAAAGACATTTGTAGAAATGAAAGACGACAGTTCACGTGCGCTTTGTCTGGAAAGTATGGGAAACATGTGGCGCGAACGTGATAAGATAGAGCTTGCCACTGCCCACTACCAAGAATCTTACGATATTTTTGATGGCCTTCATCTGCAAAATAACATGGCTTCGGTCCTTGAAAGCAGAGCCTACATGCATGTCAGGTTAAATCAACATGAGCAAGCCGAAAAATACTTCATCAAGTCATTGGCATTGTTTCGCCAAACAAAAAATCTGTTTGGCGAAATAAGTGTGCTGAATAATATGGGGAACTCGTACTACTGGAACAAGCAGTACGATAAGGCTATCGATGTTTGCCAAAAAGCACTTCGCTATTCGCGGCAGTACCACACCACACAACAAAGCAATTGGGCACATCAAACATTGGGACGTGCCTACAAGGAAAAGAAAATGCTTGAAGAGGCTATCTTTTACAGTGAAAACGCCTATTTCGCAAGACGTCAAATACACGACGAATATATTCAGCGGCAATATACCATGTACCAGTTGATGTTCGAAAATCAGCAAATGGATTCAGCTATCCAGAAGCGGATCATTGAGCAACAGGAACAAGTTCAGCGTTTTCTCATAGGACTTACCTGTCTGATTATTGCCTTTGCTGCATTCTTATGGTATAATAACAAAAAACTAAGACTTAAAAATGCCGAAATCCAGGAAGCGATGGCACAGGGACAAGCGCTGGAACGTAAGCGTGTTGCCGCAGAACTGCACGATCACCTGGGCGGAACGCTTGCTTCCCTAAACTGGTATTTATTTGGAATTGATAAAAAGTCTCTTCCCGATAGCGATCAGAAGATATATAACCGGGTTCATGAAATGGTGAATGCGGCCTATAAGGAAGTGCGTAGTCTTTCTCACAATTTACTTCCCGCAGAGCTGGAAGAACAAGGGCTTACAGTAGCGCTAGCCCGACTTACCAGCAAACTGAACGACAATAAGAGTATAGCCTTTACTTTTGAAAATAAAATAGATCAGAAGCGATATGGGACTAAGACTGAGTTCGAACTTTATAGTATTGTACTTGAATTAGCGAATAACATTATTAAGCATTCCGGCTCATCCGTAGCAAACATCATCCTGAGCGAGAGCTCGAAGACGATTCACCTTCTCGTAACAGATAACGGGACAGGTTTTGATAAATCTTCGAAATCCGGAATGGGCCTTTTCAATATCAAGAACCGGGTGGAAAGTCTATCCGGAAAGATAAAAATTAATGAAAACTCTGATTCCGGGACACGTATCGAAATTGAAATTCCTGTCATCAACCGCCAGAATCCATAACGGCACCATCGAACAGATCAACATCAAATACAATGAGTCAACCAAACGTCGGTCAATTTATTCAGAAAATTCAGTCGGGTTTACTAGATGATACCTTTGTGAGCCTTACATTGGGAAACTACAAAGGACAGGAAGAGGGGCTGAAGAATATTTATGTAAAAAAAGTACAAATCAAGCGGGAATATAAACTCAGCTTTACCTATCGTTACAAAACAAGAGATATTGTCAAAAACTATGGGATTGATGAAGGGATAAATTTAGTTCAGGAAAGGCTAAACGAGGGATTCAGATTCGGTAATCTGCTTACGACCTCAGCGGACTTTATGTTGGATATAAATAAAAAAGGAGAATTTTTCCTGAAGCAAACTGCCGCATCTACCCTTTCGATTCCGGGTACGCAACACGACAAAGTAAAAAACCGACCTATTTCAAGCAAGAATAAGACCTATCTGACTGAGCTAAACATCGCAGATAAGGATGGAAAGGTTTTTAAGAACGCACAGGATAAATACCGGCAGATCAATCACTATATTGATATATTGAGCCCATTAGTGAAGGAACTGCCTCGAAAGGACCTTTTGAAAGTGGTAGATATGGGTTCGGGCAAAGGATATCTCACCTTTGCACTATATGATTACCTCACGCAAGTAGCTAACCGGCCCGCTGAAGTAACCGGTGTAGAGTTCAGGGACGACCTGGTAGATCTTTGTAATCAGATCGCCGACAGGTCAGATTTTGAGAATCTGAAATTTGTACAAGGAACGATTGACGATTTTACTGCATCTGAAATGAACGTTCTTATTGCGCTACATGCATGTGATACAGCTACGGACGACGCCATCAGTAAAGGTATTACGGCAAAGGCAGATTTGATTGTGGTAGCGCCTTGTTGTCACAAACAGATTCGCAGAGAGATAGAGAAGAACAAGGCAGTGAATGACGTGGATTTCCTGACCAGACACGGAATATTTATGGAACGCCAAGCTGAAATGGTTACGGACGGGATCCGAGCATTAATACTGGAATACTTCGGGTACAAAACAAAGGTATTTCAGTTTATTTCCGACGCACACACGCCTAAGAATGTGATGATTGCGGCCGTGAAGGGTAAGGTGTCAGAAGTTGAGCAGGAAAAGATACTTGCAAAACTGCAACAGGCTAAATCTTTTTTTGGTATCGGAACACATCACCTGGAAAAGATACTACTCAAGTAGCGTAAAAATGCTTTAATTCAATTTAGAGGTATTTTTAGTAGCAGTTCATATCTTTGCCTCCCTTTTGAAATCAATAAGAACAGCATATGTGGAATAAAATCGCGACCGGCATCATTCGCTATCGCATGATGTGGGTTGCACTGGTACTCGCGTCCACCCTTTTCATGGCCTACGAAGCCAACAAAATTGAACTGTCATATCAATTTGCCAGAATACTCCCCTCAACAGATCCGGTAGAAAAAGAATATCAGGATTTTCGAAAACTTTTTGGAGAAGATGGCAGCGTAATGGTGATTGGTTGGCAGGATCCTCAACTTTTTGAAGTCGATAAATTTCGTGACTGGTGTAAACTAACCCAACGCATCAGGGAAACGGACGGTATCAAAAGTGTTCTGTCGCTGGCCAATCTGCAGAAGGCAGTGCGAAACGACAGTCTGCGTCAATTTGATTTTGAGCCGGTCATCAGACAAATTCCTTCCACACAAACAGAAGTTGACAGTCTTAAAAAGGAGATTTTAAATCTTCCAATTTACGAAGGCCTCGTTTTGAATTCTGAATCTAATGCAACGCTTATTGTTGTTACCTTTAATGACAAAGAACTTAATTCCAAACGCCGACTTACCATAGTAAGTGATATTGAAGCAATTGCGGAAGAGTTTGCCACTAAATATTCAGCTGATCTGCACTATTCGGGTATGCCTTATATCCGTACGGTGAATATGAAAAAGATATCAGGTGAAATGCAGCTCTTCATGGGTCTGGCTGTTTTTGTTACTTTGTTGATTCTATGGGCGTTTTTTCGCTCATTCCGGCTTACTTTATTATCCATTCTGGTGGTACTGATCGGAGTAGTTTTCTCAGTTGGAATCCTACATTTGTTTGGATATAAGATCACCGCACTTACAGGCCTTATTCCTCCCCTGTTGATCGTAATTGGTGTTCCTAACTGCGTTTTTCTGATCAATAAGTACCAGGCAGAGCTGAGGGATAACAAGACAAAAGATGAGGCGATCAGAGAAATGATTCGTCAGATCGGGTTATCCACTTTCCTTGCCAACACCACAACTGCAATCGGTTTTGGTGTTTTCTATTTTACAAACAGCAGCCTGCTGGTGGAATTTGGTGTGGTGGCTGCGATCAGCGTCATGGTCACGTATGTACTTTGCCTAATGCTTTTGCCTATCACCTTGCATTACATGAGCGTGCCCAAAGCGCGGCATATGAAGCATTTGGATGGGAAATGGGCAGCTGGTTTTCTGTCAGCTGTAAATAAACTGGTGCACTACCGTAGAAAGGAAATCTACATTTCGATGGTAGTGATGATCCTTGTTTCTGCTTATGGTATGACCAAAATTGAAACAATAGGCTATGTGGTGGATGACCTGCCCAAAAAGGATATCGTGTATACTGACCTCCGTTTCTTCGAAAAAAACTTTCATGGCGTTTTACCTTTTGAGGTCATGATCGACACAAAAGTAAAAAATGGTGTCTTCGGCGACCAGGCTAAGGTATTATATAAGATCAAAGCACTGCAAAACGAAATGGCCAATTTTACTGAATTTTCTAAGCCGTTGTCTGTTGTACAGGGTTCAAGATTTCTTTATCAGGCTTACCGGGGTGGGGATGCTAAATATTTCGCTCTGCCTGGCGTACTTGAACTTGCCAAGCTTACTGGGTATGTTGAAGGAAAACAAGGTGCTTCCCGCCAGCTCAATTCCTTCCTGAATGAGGATAAAAGTGTGACACGCGTAAGCTTTCAGATGGCTGATGTCGGATCAGAAAAAATTAAGGAATTAATGAATCAGATCAGGCCCAAGGTAGATTCTATTTTCAGTCCGGATCAATATAAGGTAAGTCTTACTGGTCACAGCTTAGTATTCCTGAAAAGTAATGATTACCTGCTGAGTAATCTTTATGAAAGTCTGTTGATTGCAATTGTACTTATTGCTATTGTAGGAATGGTCTTGTTCCGTTCCGTTCCTATCATTTTACTTTCCAAGCTTCCCTGTCTGATACCATTAGCACTCACTGCAGGTATTATGGGTTATTTTGGCATCTATTTTAAGCCTACTACTATCCTGATTTTTAGTATCACATTTGGTATAGCGTCAGATGGGACGGTTTATTTCCTGACACGCTATCGCCAGGAGATCTATGAAAAAGGGATGAGTCCATCTCAGGCCATTACCAATTCAATTTTCGGTACAGGCCTGAGTATGATCTACACCGCTGTCATCCTTTTTTGCGGTTTTATCATTTTTGCAGCTTCCAGCTTTGGCGGTACTGCTGCAATGGGTGTAATGGTTTCTATCACGTTGTTGGTTGCCATGTGTACAAATCTTATCTTGCTTCCGGCCTTACTTTTATCCATTGCCAAAAGGCAGGGAAAAGATGTAAAACCTTCTTGAAATGTAGGATTATGGTTTAACTCCCGCTTTTTTCCTGACAGCAAGTGTATGATAAACTGTAATAGCTAATGGTCGGATATTAAAAGATTATCGATTCTTTGGCAGCCTTGTATGGATCCTACGATTTAGAGAGAGTATAATTAAAAATGCCCGGTTGCTGATTGTTTAGTGACCGGGCATTTTTTCTATAATTGTGCTAAGGAATCTTGTCAAAAGATGAGTCCATCCATTCTTCAGGAATATCGTCAAGAGCCTGTTTGAGTTTATCGGCCCATATTTCAGACACTATTTCCAGGTCTTTCTTTTCATAACGATGCTCCACGATTTGAAAGCTGTCTTTTTTATACAGTACCACATCTATAGGAAATTCAACGTCATTGTTACTCACTCTGGTTGAGTCAAACGAAAGAAATCCCGCTTTTAAAGCTTGCTTCATTGAGGATTCATCGTTCAACACACGGTTCAGAATAGCCTTCCCCTGGCCGGAATTACCTATAATTACATATGGTGACCCCTCATCGAGCTCCACCCAGTTACCCTCTGAATATAAAAGAAATAGTTTATGTTCGGCATCATCTTTAAGTTGACCTCCAACAATAGTATTCAGATTGAACTTAAAGCCTGCTTTTTCAAGTGCTTGCCGGTCTTCTTCAGCAACTCGTTTGATCTGCTCCCCGAAAGCATTCACTGCCTTGTAAAGCTTGTTATATACAACCCCTTCATTCAACAATTCCTCAAAGTAATGTACAGCCTTATCCCGCACAGACCGCAATCCACTAGTCATCAGAAATAATGAATAATTGTCCTTCTGCGTAATGTACATTTTCTTCTTAACAGTGGTGTTGGTGCCTGCTGTAATTCTGGTGTCTGCAATCGCAACCAGGCCCTCTTTAACTTTTATTCCGAGACAGTAAGTCATCTTTTCTTGGTTTGCCAATATAATTCTGAGTTCAACGGATCCCAGGCTGATCATTTCAACGCATCAAAAATACCAAATTGGCTTTGTTGAAAAGAAAGTTTTCCTACATTTAATCAGATTCTTTATGATTGCTTTCATTAATATCTCACTTGTTCTATCAACTTTTCTCGCTAAACATCTACAAAAATGACTGAAAATGAAATACTTATAGATCGGTTTTATTCCGCTTTTAAAAAAGGTGATTATAAAACAATGCAATCATGCTATGCCGATCAGGCTACCTTCAGCGATGCTGCCTTTCAAGGTCTTGATAGCGATCAGGCCAAAGCCATGTGGGAGATGCTTTGTAAAAATGGAAAGGATTTTCAATTGTCCTACTCCAATGTGACAGATCAGGCTGGCGGAGCGTCCGCAGACTGGGTGGCTTCTTATACTTTTTCCAAAACTGGTAATAAAGTTGTTAATCGGGTACACGCAGATTTTGTGATAGAAGATGGGAAAATAGTAAATCATATGGATCAATTCGATTTTTACGCCTGGGCGAAACAAGCCTTTGGAATAACAGGGCTACTGATTGGCTGGACAGATTTCTTCAAAACAAAGGTTAGAAAGACTGCTGATGAAAATTTGGCCAGATTCATGGAAAAAAGGTCGTGACAGAACTTTTTGTCATCAGCATAGAGTCGCGCTCCTCATTTACCAACTAATTCTTCAGGGATTTTGATGATCTTTTTTCCAGGTTCTATGTCGACTGGATTTCTTCTGACGTAATTTCTCCTGCCGAATGAATCCAAACAACTATTTATCCAGTATATCTCTATCCAACCTTTTCGATAGAATAGAGTATGATAAAGCTGGTAAATATAATAACTGCCCTATTCCTGGTATTTACAGCATGTAAAACCAGTTCAGAGCAACCTCCAATCGCTCCGGGAGATAGTAACGGGCAAACAGGCAGCATTCGATTCCTGGCCTTGGGTGATTCCTATACGATAGGACAAAGTGTAAGTGAAGATCAGCGGTGGCCTGTTTTGATGGTAAATGAATTGAAACGAGCCGGAAAAGCAATAATGCCTGCAGAAATTATAGCACGTACCGGCTGGACCACTCGTGATTTGATCAACCGGCTCGATGGTACTCCTCCCAAACAGAAGTATGATCTTGTTTCACTGCTAATCGGAGTAAATAATCAATATCAGGGAAGAAGTGTTGAGGAATACCGAAATGAATTTAACACGCTTTTGGAGAAGGCGGTATCTTACAGTAACGGTGGAAGAAATAAAGTGTTCGTTCTTTCCATTCCGGATTGGGGAGTTACACCCTATGCATCCGGATCCGACAGAAATAAGATTTCTGTTGAAATTGACCAGTTTAATAAAATTGCAAGAGAGGAATGTATGAAACAGGGAATCGTATTTATCGACATTACGCCGGTGTCACGCACAGCATTAAACGATAAAAGTTTGGTAGCAACAGATGGGCTTCACTTTTCGGGAAAGATGCATCAGCTGTGGGTGAATGAAGCTATTTCTATTGTGAGTAAAAAGATTTAGAAAAACCTCCACTACACGAGTAATGGAGGTTTATGTACTATTATTCCAAAATTCTGTAACCTTTTAGCTTCCTTTAAGCGCTTTTAATCTTTTTTGCGATTCTCAGCAACCGCTGATGATTTGTGCCATTTCAAGCTGTGTGTATATCGTAAATTGCTGTATTAATAACTCTATACAATTGATCTGATTTCTTTTTAAAGCACTTCTTTATGCCGATTCGATAGTACAAATGTAACATCAGTATATATCCGGGTCCAATCATAAAAGGTTATATCTTATAACTAAAAGTTATTGGTTAAGCTTTTTCCGCTTCGCTTTGAGTAACTAGGAATTCTAACAAACCGGGTAGTACTTCAATAGTTATCTTTAAAGGTTTATCCAATTTCAGGCGTTCATCATCTATATGAATATCCTTTCCATCCTCCCACTCTATCTGTATTTTTTTAGCCTTGATCGTTGTAAATGCAAATTCATCAGTTCCGCCGTTGATCTGATTCAACAGAAATTGTTCGAACTTTGACTGATGTTCATCAGGTATTAACACGATTTCAAATTCTCCGTCACCGGGATCTCCGTTTGACAATTTCAAATTCGGACCAATAGACTTTGTGTTAATTACTTCAACCATAATATATTTCCCTGTATGCTCACTGCCATCGGCCACAATACGGCATTTTTTTGGCTTATAGTTGAGCACAACATCATACAGGACTGCCTGAGCGGCCTTTAGCTTTTCATCTACATCCTTTCCTATTTCGTCTTCCATTTGATCCATCACTTTGATGAGCCTGGGGAATATACCAAAGCCAAAAGCTTCAAGGAAAAACATATTTTTTTCAAGGCCGGAAACCTTTCCGATATCAAATTTCTTTTGCTTACTCTCCAGCCATGTTTTAATAATATCCTTTTCTTTGCCTTCAATACCTAATGTTGCGGCGATATTGTTAGCTGTACCATGAGGGAGTAGAGCCAATGGATATTGCTTGTCGATTAATCTACGTTTAACAAGTGCTTTGGCTGCACGTCTTACAGTACCATCGCCTCCTGCCACGATCAGAAAGTCACTTTTATCAGAAAAATCATCCCACCCGTCCTGCTTCACAGAAGCATATGTAACTTCAAAGCCTTGTTTCTTAATCAATTCCATCAACTCGCTTTTAGAAAAGTCTTTTTCGCCGGCAGTTGGATTGTGCAAAAGAGTAGCTCGTTTCATAGTCATGTTATGTGTATAACCAATGATTTTATAAAAAATATACCAGGCATAATTTTGTTATGTGCTGTGCCAAACAATACAAACGCATATGAAAATTCTGGTAACGAATGACGATGGAATATACAGTCCGGGTATTGCAGCATTAGCCAAAATTGCATCCAGATTTGGTGAGGTAAAAATTGTTGCACCGGATGTTGAACAATCCTCTATGGGTCATGCCATTACAGCTTCCAGGCCTTTGTCTTACAAGAAATCGCCTGTACATTTCGATGGCATTGATGCCTATCGTGTGAACGGTACGCCAGCCGACTGTGTGGCCTTGGGACAACACCTTTGGGACAAGCCCGATGTTGTACTTTCAGGTATAAACATGGGGCCAAACCTGGGGAATGCTATGTGGCATTCCGGCACATTAGCTGCTGCCAAACAGGCTGTTTTGTTTGGTTTAAAGGGTATTGCGCTGAGTACTCCGGCCGGAGATATAGATCCCGATTTTGAGAAATTGGATAATTACGTAGAAAAAACGCTGGCCTTATTGTTTGAGAATCCACACCTCAATCTGGTTAACGTAAATTTTCCGGTAAATCCAAAGGGGGTGCGCTGGACGAGGCAATCAGTCCGTTTGTATGATAACCGCATAGAACCAGGACTTGATCCTATGGGCAGGAAGCATTACTGGTTTACAGTATTTCCACTAGAACCAGCCGATGAAGGAACGGACAGATGGGCAGTTGAAAACGACTTTGTATCCATTACACCGCTCAGGCTTGATCTTACGAATGAGGCTGAATTGGAAAAAGCCCGACAGGCCTACCCTATTGCTTAAAATAAAAAATTCATACTGACTGATCCGCCATATTATCAACCCGTTGTATATGGCGGATATCTTTTGTTGGAAATCCGGTAACGGTGGTAAGGGGTAAAACGGCTAAATTGTAGTCTTATAGCCAGAGATCATATTTACATCCTATTCCCCTAAGTGAAGTAGTATACTTCTTTTCCACTATGAAAGAAAATAATACCGGCAATTATCGTTGGGTGGTTTGTGGTTTGCTCTTCTTTGCAACCACTATTAATTACGTTGACAGACAAATCCTGGGTTACCTTAAACCTACGCTTGAAGTTGAATTTAACTGGACAGAAAGCGACTACGCTAATATTGTCATGGTATTTGCAGCCTGTTACGCATTCGGTTATGTACTCTTCGGAAATTTTATTGATCGCATCGGCTCAAAATTAGGCTATACAATATCTATTGTGATCTGGAGCATTGCCGCCATCGCGCATGCATTCGTAAAGAGTACCTTTGGTTTTGGTGCAGTAAGGGCTATCTTGGGACTAGGTGAAGCCGGTAACTTTCCGGCGGCAGTGAAGGCAACAGCCGAATGGTTTCCTAAAAAAGAACGAGCACTCGCAACAGGTATATTCAACTCGGGAACAAGTATAGGAGCTGTAGCAGCACCCATTCTGGTGCCCTGGCTATTAGGTACCTATGGATGGCAGGATGCATTCATCATTACCGGGGCGCTCGGTTTTATCTGGCTTGTATTCTGGATCATTTTTTACGAAATACCATCTAAAAGCAAAAGGGTTTCGGCTGAGGAATATGCCTATATCCACAGCGACAACGAGACTGTTTCGGAAGGCGTACAGCAACCGATTAAATGGTCTGAATTACTTGGATTGAAACAGACTTGGGTATTTATTGTTGGTAAATTACTCACTGATCCTATCTGGTGGTTCTTCTTGTTCTGGTTGCCAGCCTATTTTGCTACTACTTTCTCGCTAGATCTTAAAAAACCTAGTATACACCTTGTAATTGTTTATACGGCTACAACGTTTGGAAGTATTGGCGGAGGGTGGCTGTCTTCCTATTTGATAAAAAAAGGTTGGGCACCATTAAGAGCGAGGAAAACGACTTTGCTCATTGTTGCTTTCGTCGTATTACCGATCGTATTGGCCAAATTTGCCACAAACGTGTGGGTGGCTGTAGGAATAATCAGTATCGCTGCGGCCGCCCATCAGGCCTGGAGTTCTAATATTTTCACAATTGTTTCGGATATGTTTCCGAAAAGAGCTGTTAGTTCTGTCGTGGGTATCGGAGGAATGGCGGGGTCGCTAGGCTCTACATTTTTCCCCCTTTTGGTAGGAGCATTACTGGATTATTATAAAGGTTTAGGCAATATTGGTGCTGGTTACAACATTCTTTTTGTTATATGCGGACTGGCCTACATCGTGGCCTGGCTCATTATCAACTATTTAACAAAAAGTATGAAGCCGATTGACAATTTATAGGAATTAAATTTGAAACTCATTCACCGTGAGGATCTGTAAATAGCAGATCATTATTGAAGCATAATTAACCAGATGAAAAAATACCAGTATCCTTTTTTGATAGTCGGTTTCTCGACGCTACTGTTCTACTGTACTGCCAATAGGCAAGCTGGAAGTGGACAGACTACTCAGGTTGTGAAGACTGAAGACGTGCAGGTCACAGATTTCAGTAAATCACCATTCGTTTCTCCGGAAGCGACAATAAGTAAAATGGTGGTTGAAGATGGGTTTGAAGTGAAGCTGGTAGCAGCCGAACCGCTCGTTAGTGCGCCGGTGGCGATGCTTTTTGATGACAAAGCCAGAATGTGGGTCGTAGAAATGATCGGTTATATGCCGGATACAATCGGAACGGGAGAAGATATTCCCAACGGGAAAATTGTTATCCTGGAAGATAAAAACAAAGATGGTATATATGACGACCGTAAGGTTTTTCTGGATTCGCTCGTTCTGCCAAGAGCCATTTGTCTGATTGATAATGGTATTCTTGTTGCTGAACCGACTAATTTATGGTTCTATGAAATACAGGGTGACAAGCCTGTAAAAAAGCAGTTGGTGGATGATCAATATGCTGTAGGAGGAAATGTGGAGCACCAGCCCAATGGTTTGTTGCGCACGATGGACAACTGGATTTACAACGCAAAGTCAGATAAACGATACCGCAGGGTCAAAGATAAGTGGGTTGTAGAGCACACGCATTTCAGGGGCCAGTGGGGAATTACTCAAGACAATTACGGGCGGGTTTACTATAATAATAATTCTCAGAACCTGCTGGGGGATTATTTTTCACCGGGCTTCGGAGCATCTAATAAGAATCAGAGAGGAGTTGCCGGATTTAATGAAAAGTCTGTGGCAAACAACAAGGTTTATCCCATCCGTCCTACACCTGGTGTAAATCGCGGATATATGAAGAACGTGCTTAATGATAGTCTTAAGCTGAATGAATTTACAGCTGCAGCAGCACCTGTTATTTACAGAGGAGATTTGTTCGGAAAAGAGTATGAGTGGAATGCTTTTGTTCCTGAACCATCAGCCAATCTGATCAAGCGAAATGTTCTGAAGGAAAACGGTTATGTTACAAAGGGCGAGCAAGCGTATAAAGGCAAGGAATTCCTGGCAAGCACTGATGAGCGTTTTCGCCCGGTCACGTTGACTAACGCACCGGATGGATCCATGTATATTCTGGATATGTACAGAGGAATTATTCAACATAAAACCTACCTTACTCCTTACCTTAAAGACCAGATCGGCAAACGGGAGTTGACTCAGCCATTAGCAAGTGGCAGAATTTACAAGGTAGTGCCCAAGGGTAAAAAAACACAGAATGTAACCCTACAGGGAAGTCCGGCGGAGTTGGTAAAGTTGCTAGGACATGCTAACGGGTGGGTGCGCGACAAGGCGCAACAAAAGCTGATTGATACCAAATCCACTGAAATCATTCCTCTTTTACGTACCGCTATTGGACAAAAGGAAAGTCCGTTATTCGCATTGCATGCGCTGTGGACGTTGGAAGGTTTAGGAGCCTTGAAAATCGAAGAAGTACTGGCATTTGTTAATAATCCTACCTGGACATTCAAAATGCAGGGGCTGACTGCAGTTCCGTCGGTCATTTCAAAAGACAATTATGCGAAATTGACGACTGCGCTGGATCTGTTAATATCGTCAGACGATACTTTGTCTGCGCCATACGTCGCCTTTCTTGCTCCGTCAATCAAACAGTTTGATAGTGCTGCTTCGATGAATCTTTTGAAAAAACTCTCCCTTGCTTATCCGGATAACAGATATGTGGCAGATGCTGTAGTGAGCAACCTGCAGGATGAGGAAGAAGGATTTTTGGTAAGTTTGAAAAGTGATCTTAAAACTACCGATCCGTTCGTAGCGAAGCAGCTTCAAAAAGCAATTGCCAATGCAAAAAGTGCTGCTGCCAATCGCAATCCTGAAATATTAAAGAAACAATTTCCAAAAGGCGAAGCGCTCTTTACATCGATCTGCCAAACCTGCCATGGTATTGATGGTAATGGTGTGAAATCCTTAGGGCCTCCATTGAATCAGTCGGAATGGGTAACGGGAAATCGTGATAAATTGATATCTATCGTTTTATTTGGACTGACCGGTCCTGTGAAGGTCAATGGCCATGTATATCAGGCACCTGAGATCAGCGGGGATATGCCGGGAATAGGATACGATCCTGATATGCAGAGTGAAGACATTGCGCAGTTACTGAGCTACATACGTAAGTCATGGAGAAATAACTCGGATCAGGTATCTACCGAGGATGTAGCGAAAGTGAGGAAGAAACTTTCAGGACGTCAAAAGGCATTCACCGAAGCAGAATTGAATAATATATAAGCCAAATAGTTTTAGGAGTTTGCTAAATCGCAGAGACGGAAATTCCTCTGCGATTTATTTTTGCAATTGATTGTCTCATATCTGAGACATGCTTATATTTGTCCGATGATTCAAGATACCAGACATGCGCTTGTGGAAGCGGCTATTATTGTTTTCAATGAAGATTTCTCTGCTCCGCTAGAAAAAGTGGCAGAGAAAGCAGGGACAACCCGCCGGACGCTGCATCGTTATTTTCGCGACAGAAAGGAGTTGATGGTCGAATGTGAAACCGAGATGCAAAAAGCCTGTCGTATAGCCAATGAGTCTGCTTATCAACTAAGTGATGAACCCTTAGTCCGCTTGGAAAACATGTTTAACGCTGGCTTGGAATGTGGCGTTAAGAGTGCATTTCTGAGGAAGTTACATCATCAATATGGACATCAACACAAAAGTCAGACAAAAACCTGCAAAGAGTATGACCGGACGACCTCGCTTTGGCGCATACATATGTTGTCGCTTCAGGAAAGAGGATTGATCAGTAAAGAGTTGAGTATGTGCTGGATCGATTCTTTTTTTTACAGTATTGTAGAAGCAACTACAAATATGGACAGTATTGCAGACAAGCAAAAGGTTCGGAATTTGGCGTGGTATTCATTCAGTAAGGGAATAGGATTATAAAATTTTTGACCATATGTGTCTCACTTTTGAGACACAATAAAACATAAAAAGATGGCAACACAAAAAAAATCAGATGTTATTGTTGTTGGTGGCAGTTATGCCGGACTTGCAGCGGCCATGTCTCTGGGACGAGCGCTGAGACATGTTCTGATCATAGATTCGGGTAAGCCGTGCAATGCGCAAACCCCACATTCCCATAACTTCCTCACACGCGACGGAAGTACCCCGGCTGAACTGGCGTCTATTGCCAGAGATCAGGTTCTGTCCTACCCTACCGTGGAATTTTTAAACGGCACGGCTACGTCTGTAACGGGAACGGATGGTAATTTTGTAGTCGAAACTGAAAATGGGGAGCAGTTTGAAACATCCAAGGTTTTATTTGCAACCGGTGTAAGAGACTTGCTTTCTGAAATTCCGGGTGTGCGTGAGTGCTGGGGAATCAGTGTGATCCATTGCCCCTATTGCCATGGTTATGAAGTAAGAAACGAGAAAACCGGCATCTGGGTGAATGGTTCTGCAACACTCGAATTTGCATCTCTGATCAGAAACTGGACTCCGGAGCTCACCGTGCTTACCAATGGAGCAGCGACTTTTGACAGTGAAACTTTTGAAAAGTTAGATCAAATGGGCGTCGTGGTAAATCAGTTACCTATTGCTCAGATTATACATGAAAAAGGATATGTAAATAACATCAGCTTCGAAGATGGCAGTAGCCTTACTCTCAAAGCATTATATGCCCGATTCCCATTTGAACAGCATTGCAATATACCGGAACAAATGGGATGCGAAATGACTGAGCATGGCTATATCGCAACCGATCATTTTAAGAAAACCAATATTGCCGGAATTTATGCTGCAGGTGATAATTCCTTGATGATGCGTTCTGTGGCCAATGTGGTAGCCGCCGGCAGCATGGCAGGTGCAATTATAAACAGGGAGTTGCTGGACATACGCTGAAGCTTTTGATTTCCAAACAATGTCAGATAAAAGCTGAATCTTCCAAAGCAAACCAGTAATTTCGTGCTTTGTTTCATTGGACGCTATGTCCCGGAATTTTCTTTCATGTCTTTATATACTACCAAAGCACCCGTAACAATAACCTGTAACAAACGTCTGGCCCCTTACCTCGAACAGGAGGTCAAGAATTTGGGATTCAGGATTGAAGAAGCATTTATTACCGGTGTACGGGTTTCGGCATCCATGAATGAGTGTATCCGGCTGAATCTGAATCTATACTGTGCAAGTCAGGTGCTTTACAGTATAGAAAGGTTTCAGGCAAGAAATGCAGATGAGGTATATAAGTATCTTTTGAACATCAGCTGGGAAGATATCATTCCTGATCCCGGATATTTTTCAGTAACCAGTAACGTCCAGAATCCCACAATCAACAATAACATGTTTGCCAATGTGAGGGTAAAAGATGCCATTGTAGACAGGCTGAGAGAAAAACGCGGGACCAGGCCTTCAACGGGTTCTGAACTGGCAGGAACAGTGATACATTTATTCTGGAAAAACGATGCGGCTGAAATCTTTATTGATACTGCCGGTGATTCGCTTGCTCGGCATGGTTACAGAAAAATTCCAGGTCGGGCTCCGATGCTTGAAGCACTCGCATCCGCCACTATCCTTGCCGGACAATGGGACAGGAAATCGCCTTTCATCAACCCTATGTGCGGATCGGGTACATTGGCGATCGAGGCTGCTTTGATTGCAAGCAATAGTCGCCCCGGCTTATTCAGAGATAATTATGCATTTATGCACTTGCAGGGATATGACGAAGAGGTGTATTTCAAAGAGCAGGATCTGCTGGAGGAACAGATTATTGATGTGCCGGGGTTACGCATCATTGCATCCGATTACAGTGATTTGGCAATCATCAATGCTAAAAAGAATGCTGTTGCAGCAGGTGTTGCCAGTCTGATAGAATTTGATGTATGCGATTTTGCCGACGCCGAAGTTCCGGCAGGTGAAAAAGGAATATTCATAGTCAATCCGGAATACGGTGACAGGCTGGGTAATGTTGATGAACTGGAAGAAACTTACAGTCGTATAGGTGATTTTATGAAGCAGAAGTGTGGTGGTTACTATGGCTATGTTTTTACAGGAAATCTGGAGCTCGCAAAGAAAATCGGACTTAAAGCAAAAAGGCGTATAGAGTTTTATAACGGAACCATTGATTGCCGCTTACTCGAATATGAGCTTTACGAAGGCAGCAGAGTAAACAAAGCTGTCAATCCGGCATAATTTTGGTGTTACTGTATGTATTATCAACAAATATGATCATGAAACAGGCACAAACATCGAAAACCGGAAATGCGGGTAAAATGAAGCATGTTGAGAACAAAGATAACCTCGACAGCCGTCATAAAGAGGAAGAAATTGTAAAAGGTAATCATATTACGAATAACCAGAAGGAAGCAAAAAGTTCAACGAAGTCCAAATAAGGAAATCCCCGGAAACTGGCAGTTGGTTCCGGGGATTTTTTGCAGGCGATAAGTTCGGTCAGACGATGTGTTATATGCTTATTTTCTTGCTTGACATAACATCAGCTACAAAGTAAACGTTGGAAAAGAGAATAATCATAAAAAAATGAAGATATCTGTTTGGCTGATTCTTGTACTGTTTTGTCTGACTTCCTGCGGGTGGTGGGGTAATCAGCCTAGTTTTGAAGATGATTTTATTACATATACCATTAAAACCGGTTCTCACGAAGTGGAGAAAAATGCGAACAGCCTGTTTACCGGAACTTCCATGAGATTTCAGGCGGTGTTCGATAGCAGTTGCATCTATAAAACCAGGTTAGCAGAAAATCAACATGATATCAATAAGCTGCTGGGATTTTCCGATTGTAGTTCACAGCATCATATGAACAGTGCACGCTTTGGATGGAACTGGCGTGAAAATGCACTGCGTATCTATGCCTATACTTACGCAAATGGTGAAAGACAAGAAAGGGAGTTAGGGGTGGCTGAATTGGGAAAAACGATGACTTATGCTATCCGGATGGAAGGAAATAGCTATGTCTTCTCATTTAATGGAACAGAAACGACTCTCCCAAGGCATTGTTCTGGCGGACCAGGAGTAGCGTACAGACTCTTACCTTATTTCGGTGGTGACGAACCGGCACCGAATGATATCTACATTAAAATACGTAATCTTTAGCTTCCCGCTTTGGGGAAGATATGCTACGAGATTCAATCAAATCAAGACTTATAAGCAGCGTTTATGGGGTGCACGGTGTTTGTCAACGGCAATTAGATTACCTTTACCAGTAAGATTTGGGAATTTTTTCCCACGACTGATTGAATACATCGAATTGACCATCCACAACTATGAGGAATAATATTTCTTCCGATAAACATCAGCTACGCCTTTTAAAAAATTTTTTAACGACGGTTGGCGATTCCAATGAAGATACAAGCTATAGTACGGATCAGGAGCCGCTGGTTCAGTTGCTTATTAATCTTTGTAAGGATCTGGGAAAAACCTCTATTATTGAGGACTTTGACCAAGAATATGTTCATCCCATGATTACCATCCAGAAGTGGAACGTGGAACTGAAGGAAATTGTCGAGGAGGAGATCACAAAAGGGCTTGTGAAATAATTTGTTCTACTATGTAACCGCATGTGTTCAGTGGTATGATATTTTTATCATTTTACTTGTTAAGTTTGCGCGTATAGCTCAAAGCGTTGTGTTTTGACATATCAATCCGGGCTTAACAGGCGATAGATAGTACACATTGTATGCACACCCAATTTATTTCAAATTAACTGTCAGGTTTGTACACGTGATACAATATCCGGAATATTTTAACGGAACAGCTTGATGGCTCAAAAGTAATTAACAGTACGGCATGATTCTTATCGTTGACGACAGGCCAGAGAATATTCTACCTCTGAAGCGTATCCTTGAAATGCATGGATACAGGACAGACTCGGCAGAATCCGGGGAGGAGGCGTTAAAAAAAGTATTGTCTACCGATTATTCTGTCGTAATCATGGATGTACAGATGCCAGGGATGGATGGGTTTGAAGTAGCAGAGGCCATGTCTGGATTCAGTAAAGCAAAAGATATTCCCGTCATCTTCCTGTCTGCAGTAAATAAGGAGAAAAAATTTATTACCAAAGGCTACTCGTCAGGAGGAATAGACTACCTCACCAAACCGGTAGATACAGATATCCTGTTACTTAAAGTCAGGACTTTTAAGAAGCTTTTCGAACAACAACAGGAACTGAAAAGCATTCAGATTTCTTTGCAGAAAGAAATCGAAATCAGAAAGCAGGCACAGGAAGAACTTGACGGACGCAATATAGAGCTGCATTCTGTGCTTGAATCACTACCTCAGATTGCTTTTACCATGAGCGTCGACGGACGAATAGAGTACGTTAACGCGCATTGGTATAGTTATTCGGACAATGCCTTTACATTTCCCGAAGCGCATGTAGATGACCACATTGCGTGTCAGCAATTTTTGGCGCAGTTACAGAGCGCCGACGAATTTTCGCGGGAGATCAGGCTGTTAGAGAAGAAAAATAACACGTTCAGGCACTTTCTTTTTACAGCCATTCCGATACAACAGCAAAATATAACCACAAAATGGGTCGGTACTTTTACGAATATCGATCAGCAAAAAGTCGCCAATGAGATTTTAGAAAAGCAGGTTTCTTTGCGAACGAATGAACTTGTCAATAAGAATGCTGAACTCGAGACATCAAATCACGAGCTCCAGCAGTTTGCATGGGTAGTATCACATGACCTTAAAGAGCCTTTACGTAAAATACAGACCTTCAGCCATTTGGTGAAGGATAAATTTTTAGCAGGTAATGAGGAAGCCATCTCGTACCTTGACAGATCTATCGGCGCTTCTGCGCGGATGTCGTTGCTGATCAGCGACTTATTAGACTATTCACGCCTTTCTGTACAGGCAAGCTTCTCTCCTACCAATATCAACCAACTTATAGATGATATTCTGGAGGATTTCCGTGAGACTGTTTCGGAAAGGAATGTACAAATCTCAATAGGTACAATACCTGTTATCGATACGATTCCCAGCCAGATCAGACAGGTGTTTCAAAACCTGATTAGTAATGCGTTTAAGTTCTCCAGAAATCAGCCTGATCCTATAATCACCATTCATGGAGAGCTCACTGATCAGCTATCGATTGATAGCCCTGTAAGTATTAATGGAGACTTCTGCCGGATTACGATTGAGGATAATGGAATTGGCTTTGATGAAAAATTCCTGGACAGGATCTTCGTCATTTTCCAGCGCCTGAATAATCAGCGCAATTATGAGGGAACTGGTATTGGCCTGGCGATAGCCAAAAAAATCATAGATAAACATAATGGGCTAATTTCAGCTCAAAGCAGAGAGAATCAGGGCGCACGGTTTATTGTGGTCATTCCTGTCATACAACCCGTAGAGCCTGTAAATAGCAACGTCCCACAACCAACCAATGAGAAGAACTTCTAATTCAATTATTTATCAGCTGAAAATTGTATTTACTGCATCAGTTCTTCTGTTGCTGGTCAGCCTGATTGCTTCCTTTTACAGCACCCAGAAACTGATCTATAATTCGCAATTGGTAAATCATACCAATCAGGTTTTAATCGAGGCCGAAAATATTATCTCGTACATCAAAGATGCGGAAACGGGTCAACGTGGCTTTTTACTCACCATGGATCCAAGGTTTCTTGAACCCTATAATGGGTCTTACGAAAAAGCCAATGCTGCTTATAATCTCATCCTAGGTCTCACTGCCGACAGCAAGGTTCAGCAGAAATTATTGATTCCATTGAAGGAACGTTTAGAGGCACGATTCGCTCAGATGGACCGTGTCATTAACATGTCCAGAAATGACGAGACCTATATTCAGAGTTCAGAAAGGCGTGTGGCCGAGATGAATCGGGGTAAAAAAATTATGGACGATGTTCGTATGATCGTAAATCAGGTAAAGACTGAAGAGGAGAATATGCTCCAGGCCAGGTTAAGCCAACAGGAGCTTTACATTCGATATACACCCTATCTTCTTTTACTAGCAGCCCTGGTTTCAGTATTGATCACTGCATTTGCCTATATTCGAATACGTAGAGATATGGGTCAACGTATTGCCCAGCAGGAACAGGATGACAAGGTTTACCAGCAGACCCGCAGAAGAATAGCAGCCATGGAAGAAGTAACGGAACAGATATCCGGTGGCAATTATTCGGTACGATCCAGCGATAAGGAAGACGACGATCTGGGCCGTATATCGCTCGCGCTTAATACCATGACAGAGTCTTTGGAAAAAACGTTTAGGGAGCTTGAAGATCGTAACTGGCTGCAAGGTGGAATAGTGCAGATATCTGATGCTATACGAGGAGAGCGTATCCTGAAAAATTTGTCGGTCAATCTGATTGAGTCAATTACCGGTTATATCAATGCCCCGGTGGGTACCATATACATTCAGGATAAAGACTGGAATTTTAAACTTACTGCGGCGCACGCCGCTTCCGATGCGCCTGAATATCTTTTTGCGGGAGATGGTATCTCGGGGCAGGTAATACTCAGTAAAGAAATAACTGTTGTCAGCCAGATCCCGGAGAACTACATGACAGTGAAATCAACGATCGGTTTCACCTCTCCTGCCGCCATTGTCATAATTCCTCTTATGCATACAGGTGAATGTCTTGGAATTATAGAACTTGGATTACTGGCCTCACCTGACGAACTGCAACTGCAATTGTTCAAAGATATGCAGGATGCTATCTCTATTGGCGTGAATTCTGCATTGGATTACGTGAAGCTTCAGAATTTCCTGGAGGAAACCCAGGCACAATCTGAGGAACTGCAGGCGCAGCACAACGAACTTGAAAATCTCAATTCAGAACTGGAGGCACAAGCGCAAAAATTGCAGGCATCTGATGAGGAGCTACGTGTACAGCAAGAAGAACTGCAGCAGATTAATGAAGAATTGGAAGAGAGAAGCGGTCTGCTTGAAGAGAGGAATTACGAAATAAGAAAGAAAGCGGCCGAATTGGAGCTGACCACAAGGTATAAATCGGAGTTTTTGGCTAATATGTCGCATGAGCTCAGAACGCCATTAAATTCTATATTACTGCTCAGCCGTTTGCTGGCAGAAAATGAAGAAAAAAACATGACAGCTGATCAGATTGAATATGCTTCTGTAATTCGATCTTCAGGAAATGGGCTGTTAGGACTCATAGACGAAATTCTTGATCTGTCCAAGATTGAGGCAGGGAAAATGGAACTCGACTATGTACCCACTTCAGTCAAAGAAATAAGTCAGGATTTAAAAGCCATGTTTGCACCCGTTGCTAAGGACAAGGGACTCGAATTCGACATTCACATATCTGAACAGGTCGCCCCTAAATTTGAAACTGATAAAACCAGACTAGGACAGGTCTTAAAAAATCTGGTCTCCAATGCTCTTAAATTTACTTCGCACGGCAGTGTGAGTATTGATATAAGACCGGGCAAATCAGATGATAAAATTGAGTTTGAAGTACATGATACCGGAATTGGAATAGCCCCGGATAAGCTTCATCTCATATTCGAAGCTTTTCAGCAGGCTGATGGCTCTACGAAGCGTAAATATGGAGGAACAGGTCTTGGCCTTTCAATCAGCAGGGAGATCGTGAAACTGTTGGGTGGGGAAATATGGGTGACCAGCGACCCTGGACAGGGAAGCAGCTTTTTTATCAGTATTCCTGCCGGAAAGGAAGCGGCGATGGCTGCCAGAGAAAATGAAATATTTCCCACGCATGAGGTAACGCAGGTAGAAACAGGACCCGAAATAACTCCGGCATATGTTACTACCACCATACCTGAGAATCTCCCGGATGACAGAGGAGATATTCTTGCTACTGATAAAGTGCTACTAATCGTAGAAGACGATACGCTTTTTGCGCGAACATTGCAGGATTATACGAGGAAGCAAGGCTATAAATGTATAGTGGCTGTGAGGGGTGATGAAGGATTAAAACTTGCAGAGGTATTCAAGCCAATGGGTATTTTGTTGGATATAGAACTGCCTGTAATGAGTGGCTGGCAGGTTATGGATGCGCTGAAAAGCAATCCTGAGACGCGACATATACCAGTACATATTATGTCTTCACACAGGATGAAAAATGAGAGTTTGCTGAAAGGGGCCGTTGATTTTATCGATAAACCAATGATGGCAGACAGAATGAAGGAAGTATTTGAAAAGATAGAATATGTCATAAGCAGAAAATCGAAAAAGGTACTGATCGTAGAAGATAACAGCAAACATGCCAAGGCTCTCGCCTATTTCCTGGGTACTTTTAGCATCAATTCTGAACTGAAAAGCAATATAACCGAGGGCGTTGAAGCATTGCAAAATAACGAGGTTGATTGCGTGATACTGGATATGGGTATTCCAGATAAGCGTGCCTACGAAACGCTGGAAGAAGCAAAGAAAAATCCGGGATTTGAAAACATTCCGATCATCATCTTTACAGGCAAGAGCCTGTCGCTTTCAGAAGAGCAAAGAATAAAGAAGTATGCTGACTCCATCATTGTAAAAACAGCACACTCCTACCAACGCATGCTGGACGAAGTTTCATTGTTTCTTCATGTAGTAGAAGAAAATAAAAAGCCAGCTACCGATTTGGATCTGCGTAAACTGGGAGCATTGAGCGAGATACTCAGTAATAAGACAGTTTTGATTGCGGATGATGATGTGAGAAATATTTTTTCGTTGTCTAAATCGCTGGAAAACTACAAAATGAATATCGTTACTGCGCTAGACGGAAAAGAGGCGCTTGCACGTTTACATGAAAATCCGGAAATTGACGTCGTATTACTTGATATGATGATGCCGCAGATGGATGGCTATGAAACAGCCCGGCGGATCCGTGAAAATCATAAATGGAGAAATCTGCCTGTAATTGCGGTAACTGCCAAAGCAATGACCGGCGACAGGGAAAAATGTATCAACGCCGGTGCATCGGACTACATTACCAAGCCGGTGGACATAGATCAGCTTTTGTCATTACTGAGAGTGTGGCTTTACGAAAAAGCCTGAAAAAGTGAGGAATTATCTGAACAGGAAAATGATGAATAATAAAAAAGTGTTGATAATAGATGACGATGCAAGGAATATCTTTGCGCTGTCTGCAACGCTTAAATCCAGATCATATATATGTTTATCCCGTAATGGTGCTCCGGAAGCTATTGAGCTTCTTAAAGATGCGGATGATATTGACATTGTATTGATTGATATGATGATGCCGGAAATGGATGGATATGAGGCAATTCCAATTATTAAAGGGCTCCCTAATCACACGCATACACCAGTTATAGCAGTAACTGCACAAGCCATGGTTGGTGACCGTGAGAAATGCCTGGCTGCAGGAGCGGATGGATACATTTCGAAACCCATTGATGTGGATCAATTATTATTGCTACTAGAGAAAGATAATAGCGATAAAGATGATTGAGGATGAGGATATTGAACTGCTTCTTACAGATCTGTTCGAATTATATGGTTATGATTTCACGAGTTACTCCCGCGCTTCACTGAAGCGTAGGATTAATCGTCTGTATTCCCTGGACAAATTTCCGAGCTTTGCTGAATTGCGTTACCGCGTGAGAAGCGACACATCTTATCTGAAACGCTTTGTGGAAGAGATTACAGTCAATGTAACCGAGATGTTTCGCGATCCTGCCTTTTACCTTTCGTTGCGCAACGACATCTTACCTATCCTGGGCACAAAGCCATTTATAAGAGTATGGCATGCTGGCTGCTCTACAGGTGAAGAAGTTTATTCCATGGCCATCTTACTGAAGGAAGCAGATTTGTTACGAAAATCATTGCTTTACGCTACTGACCTGAATCCTACTGTATTGGAAAAGGTAAGAAGAGGTATTTTCCCGATGAATCAAATGAAGCAATATTCTGAAAGCTACATTGCCTCAGGTGGTGTAAAAGACTTTTCTGATTACTATACAGCCAACTATGGACAAGCTAAATTCAATAGTGAGCTTTCAGAAAAAATAATCATTTCAACACACAATCTGGTTTCAGACAGTTCATTCAATGAGTTTGACCTGATCCTGTGCCGAAATGTGCTGATATATTTTGATAAAAACTTGCAGGATAGGGTTTTAAAGCTTTTTGATTCAAGTCTTGGTTCACTGGGATATCTGGCATTAGGCTCTAAGGAAACCTTAAAATTCTCTATAGTACAACACAACTATAAGCAGTTGAACCGGGAGAAGATATGGAAGAAAGTAGTATAAAATCACAAATTAAAGCTGTAGTAATCGGCGGTTCGGCGGGAAGTTTAGAAGTGCTTTTTCAACTGCTTCCTCTCTTGCAGAATGATATCAATGTTTCAGTTGTAATCGTTCTTCATCGGCGTAGTTCCGCTGAATCCTCACTTTGCGACTTATTGGCTAATAAGTGCAGTTTACCACTTCATGAAGCGGAAGATAAAGATATCATAGAGCCGGGTCATATCTACCTGGCCCCTGCTGATTATCACCTTCTAGTTGAAAAGGACCAGTCATTATCTCTGGACGACTCAGAAAAAGTGAATTACAGTCGACCGAGCTTGGATGTTACTTTTGAATCGGTGGCTGATGCATATGGTCCATCCGCGGCGGGCATTGTCCTGTCGGGAGCTAATGATGACGGAACGCTGGGATTAAAAGTGATCAAGAGTATGGGAGGAATAATTATTGTCCAAGACCCTGAAACTGCGCAAATGCCGGTAATGCCTCAAAATGTTCTTACACATCTGTCCGTAGATCATATTTTTACCATACCGCAGATGGCAGATTATATTAATGGTCTGAAAGTGGACTGATTCGCTTTAGCAGTAAATGCTGTCGTTACATTCGAACGAAACTGATATTCGTTGATTAGTACCACAGATTATGGCATTAGTATTTAAATTTCCACCGCAAATTTGAGAACTTTGTAACTGTTCCCCACCAGTTGTTTGAGGACATTCTATTATTAATCTGACTTCGTCATGGCACATACAAACCGACTTTACAGCGTACTCTTCAACAAATGCCCTCGTTGCGGAGAAGGAGATTTCTTTATCACCAAAAGCGCATACAATCTCAGGAATTTCGATAAAATGAATAAGCAGTGTCCGAAATGCGGAGAAAATCTTGTGCCGGAGCCAGGATTTTACCAAGGTGCACTCTACATGAGTTATGCATTTTACGTGGCCTTTATGGTGGTATACTTCCTGATTTTTGTAAATTATTTCGAGGAATATCTGGATTACTTTTTGGTCAGTATTATTCCTGTTTTGATCCTGCTGACACCTTATTTCTACCGGCTGGCCCGCAGATCCTGGTTGGCACTATTTATCAAACCGGCTGAAAAAAAAGTGACCTGAAAAAGCAGATGAGCCGGAGGTTTTCACATCACTTGCTGACAGCATTTTGCCTGAACACCTCCGGTGTTACTCCTGCGTACTTTCGAAAAAATCTGGTGAAGTAAGAATTATCGTTAAAGTTTAAACGATATGCAATTTCTGCTACTGTGAGATGAGGCATAATCAGTAATCGTTTAGCTTCTAATAGCACTCTCTCCCGAATGACTTCTCCAGCCTGCTTCCCCAAATGTTCCTTTGCTAATGCATTTAAGTGATTAGGTGATACATGGAGTAATTCTGCATAGCTACCAGGTAGTCGCTTTTCAATAAAGTGAGTCTCAACTAATTTGAGGAAGTTTCTTACTACAACGTTCAGTTGGGGTACAGACAGCCCAGTAAAATGGGTATGGCCCTGCTCTATCGTAATAAAAATTTGCAATAGTGTCAACCGGATCATATCAACCTGCATAGTACCTTCCTGCTTTGCCTGTATGACCAGAGACTCAAACAAATTGTTGACTTGCCTGGCTAGTATTCCTTCCAGATTGAGCACTGCATTTTCGGTCACCCCATTTAGAAAAGAAAACATCTCCAGGTATTCGGGTCTCAGCAGAAAAGACTGAAAAAATGTCCCTGAAAAATTAATCACAAATCCTTTCATATTTCCCTCAAAATGCCAGGCATGAACCTGTCCGGGCACCATAAAATAGATTTGGTTTTTTACAACTTCAAATTCTTGAAAATCAATGGTGTGCATTCCATTGCCATCGGTAAAAAATACGAGATGATAAAAACTATGACGATGAGGAAATACCAGATTCTGATGTTCAGACAAATAATTGGATAATCTACTGATTATTAAATCATCTTCCGTATAATCCGATAAGGTGCATATATCAAGCCTGGGAATCATTGTTTGTCTTTATAACATCGTTAAATTGTAGCCTTAGGGTGCAAGTTAGATTATTTTTCGCTAGATGAGATTTTCTCAAATATACACTGTCAGGACGCAGCAGCACAGTCAATGTGATGATAACCGCCCTGACAAGTAAGATCTGATCTGGCTGGATGCAGCTATGTATCACTTCTTCCTGCACTTCAGAATAATAATATCCCGCTCTACCGGCTGCCCCATATTACCAACCGTAATATCAAGCTGCTCTATAACATCGTCAATTGCAAATCCTGCATTTTTAAGTAATGTAACTACATCCGGTTTTCCGTAAAGTGTGAATCCATATCGTGTGAATGGTAATTTATCCATAAACGACTTGTCAGCTAAAGCCAGATTAAACAATGCCCCTGGCTTCAACACACGGTATATCTCTGCTGTGTAGCCCGCGGGGTCTTTCCAAAAATAAATAGTATTTACTGTAAAAACCCTGTCGAACGAGTTAGCCATAAATGGGATCAATCTTCCATTAGACAATACGAATGTGACTTTCCCTTCCATAACCCGGGAGCTGTTGATTTGCGTCGCTTCGTTCACCATCGTTTCAGATATGTCCAGCCCGGTATAGGTGAGTTGCTCACATGATTGGAAAATAGTATTCACATGTTTACCATTACCCGGCCCTATCTCCAGGATTCTTTGTCCTTCCTCTATTTCAAGTAATGCAATGGTTGTGGCGATCATGCCATTATTGCTCAGGTTCATGATTTCCCCTGTCTTCACCCCACCCTGACCACTTGGATTACCTAACTGACTTGCTATTTCTTTCAGATCATTCTCTGTCCATTCTTTGTGCATGATGGTGCTATTTAAATATGGGTAAACTATGTGGTGTTCATTACATCTTCCAAAAGAGCGACTGTTACAGTACAATAGCAAACCGAACTACCCTTATCCTGTAATGATGTAGCATTAACCAAAGATTTAATAGTCCGGCATTATTGTATCCGTTGTCGTATTTTAGCATTATCCTCAAATTGATTAAGTTTGAGATACGCTAAATTGTTTTAGTTTCCGCTCAGCGGGCAAAAGCAGATAAGTATTCACATTTAACCTCATGGATGAAAACATTTTTTTTAACCACATGCGTACTGATGCTGAGCCTACCAATGTTTGCTCAGAAAAAGACATCTAAAGACAAGGGAATTACATCTACCAAGAAGCCTTTGGACCACTCTGTATATGATTTTTGGAAGGATAATACGGAGAGGTTTGTTTCCAACGATGGGAAATATTTCGTATATGGCCAAAATCCACAGGAAGGTGACGGCAGAATAGTAATTCGCGAACTTTCCGGTACAAGGGAAGATTCGATACCGAGAGGATCCGGTATCAGGCTGTCATTCGATTCCGAGTTTGCAGTCTTTCTGATCAAACCACAACTGAAACTGGTGAAAGATGCCAAAAGAGCAAAGAAAAAAAAGGAGGATATGCCCAAAGATTCATTGGCTGTTTACAATCTGAAAACGCGAAAGATTGAAAAAATCGCTAATGTGACGAGCTTCAAGCTTCCTGAAAAAGGGGGTAATTGGTTGGCTTATCAATTGGGAGCAGCTCCGTTACCCAAAAAAGACACATTGACAAAACCGGTAAAACCAACAAAAGCTCCTAAAAAGGAGAGTGATGATAATGGTTTCAAACTGGCAGTACTTGATGTAAAGTCGGGCAATACCGACACCTTTGACTATGTAAAGGAATATAGCGTATCGGAAGATGGGAAATGGCTCGCTTTTGCAAGTACAGGTAATGACTCTACAATCAAAGCGGGTGTTTATGTGTGGAATGCTGCAAGTCATTCGGCGAAATTGATTCACGAAGGTGTGAACAAACTTAAGTTCAGTAAACTGGCATTTTCTAAAAGTGACGGTCAACTGGCGTTTATCGTGGATGCTGACACCAATAGTAAAACCCAGATTCGTCTTCCAAAGTTATATTATTGGAAAGATGGAAATGACAAGGCCACATTGGTTGCTGATGAGCACAACCAGCCGGGTTTCAAAGGGTGGTTAGTGAATGCAAATTATACGCCTGAATTTTCGAACGATGGTAAAAGGCTTTTCTTCGGAACCAATCCGGTGCCTGTGGTGGCTGATACTACTTTATTACCGGATGAGATCGTCAATGTGGAAGTATGGCATTGGCAGGATAAACAGCTTCAAACCAGACAAAAAGTGACCGCTGAGCAGGATAGAAGAAAATCGTATCTGGCCATGTTTGAACCGGATTCCAGAAAGCTTTTGCAATTAGGTGATCAGCAACTTACCCGTACAGACCTTGTGAACCAGGGAGATGCGGATTTCATATTAGGGATTTCTGACTTAAAATATTCGCATGAACACTGGGATTGGAATCGCAAACAGGATGTATATCTGGTGAGTACAAAGGATGGTTCTAAAAGGTTAGTGAAGGAAAAACTGGAAGGCAATGTGAGAATTTCTCCTCTTGGGAAATATGCCTACTGGTTCTCAAATCCTGATACAGCCTGGTTTGCCTATGACATTGAGAAAGGACAGACAGTTCAGCTGACCCACAATACAAACGTCACGTTTGCAGACGAACAGGATGATCATCCTGACTTTCCGAATCCTTACGGTATGGCAGGATGGACTGCTAACGATGAACAGGTAATTGTTTACGATAGATATGATATCTGGAGTGTCACTCCAGCTGCCCAACCCATTCTCAGAAAGCTGACAAGCGGAAGAGAGCAAAGGAAGCAATACAGATATGTACGACTGGATCGCGATGAAAGAAACATTGACATGAGTAAGCCTTTGCTACTTTCAACATTTGCAGAAACAGATAAAAAAGAAGGTTATGCGCGTTTAAATACAGTAACCGGTAAAACGATTACACTGTACGAGGGCGACTTTAAAACTGGAAACGGCGTACTCATGCCTAAAACTGCAGATCGTTATTTATTTACAAAAGAAAGCTTCAGGGAGTACCCGGACTGGTACGTATCGGATACAAATTTCAAATCTGTAAAGAAGATTACAGACACCAATCCTCAGCAAAAGGACTACAGTTGGGGAAGCGTGGAATTAGTAAGCTGGATGGCCGGAGATGGAACGCCTTTACAAGGGTTGCTGTATAAACCGGATAACTTTGACCCGAAAAAGAAGTATCCGATGATGGTGTATTATTATGAAAAGAATACAGATAATCTGAATACGCACATTACACCGAAGCCGATAAGATCGTATATCAATTTCAGCTATTTCGCCAGCAATGGCTATGTGGTGTTTGTACCGGATATTGTGTATCAAATCGGTTATCCCGGACAAAGCGCTTATAACTGCCTTGTTCCGGGCGTTTTAAGCCAGATAGATAAAGGATTTATAGACAGAGAAAGAATCGGAATCAGCGGGCATAGCTGGGGCGGATATCAGACTGCATACCTTGTAGGGCAAACCAATCTTTTCAAGGCGGCTGAAGCCGGTGCTCCCGTATCCAACATGACAAGCGCCTACGGTGGCATCCGCTGGGACACAGGTCTGACCAGACAAGCTCAGTACGAAAAAACACAAAGCCGTATAGGTGGCACTTTGTGGGAAAAGCCCATGCAGTACATTGAGAATTCACCGTTGTTTTATGCTCCAAAAGTACAAACCCCCCTTCTGATGATGCACAATGACGACGACGGTGCTGTACCCTGGTATCAGGGGATTGAATTTTACATGGCTTTAAAACGACTTGACAAACCCGTGTGGATGCTGAATTACAATGGTGAGAAACATGGCTTAGGCAAACGTCAGAACATGAAAGACTTCTCGGTGCGACTATATCAGTATTTTGATTATTATCTGAAGGATGCTCCGATACCGTCTTGGCTTGGTGAAGGTTTACCTTATATTGAAAAAGGTATAAACCAACATCTCGAACCGATGAAAAAGTGATTAAAAGGGGCCATTCGATTAGGATTGCCTCTTGACCTTTTAGCCACTCCATTACAGGTTCAGCCTCACTTTTCTCGTCTTTGTATTGTGGATAACGCAAATTAAAAAACTATACAACAGTAATTCCCGCCCATATCCACATTTATATATTGAGCTTAAAATTAACTCGGTTTCACCTGAACTCATAACTATAATAAGATGTCATATTTTAACATTGATTCCCGACAACAACGAACGTTTGACGCCATCGTGATCGGAACAGGAATTAGCGGAGGTTGGGCTGCGAAAGAGCTCACAGAGAAGGGTTTAAAAACGCTTGTATTGGAAAGAGGAAAGGATGTTAAACATATTGTGGACTACCCTACCACCAACATGCAGCCATGGGAATTCGAGCATTTGGGACAACCCTCACTGGCACTGCGCGAAGCAAATCCGATTGTCAGTAAACATTATATTTTCAGGGAAGATGCCATGCATTTTGTAGTCAGAGATGCAGATCATCCATATATTCAGGATAAACCATTTGATTGGATGCGTGGCTACCAGGTTGGCGGTCGCTCACTTCTATGGGCACGGCAAACGCAGCGGTTCTCGGATTATGATTTCGAGGGTCCCGCACGTGACGGCTTTGCGGTGGACTGGCCCATCCGGTATAAAGACATAGCGCCCTGGTACAGCTACGTAGAGAAGTTTGCGGGTATATCAGGCAACAGAGATGGACTTGCGCATTTGCCGGATGGTGAGTTTCTGAAACCGCATGACATGACTTGTGTAGAAAAGCACTTTAGTCAGAAAACAGCTGGTAAATACAACAATTCCAGGCATATCATTATCGGAAGAGTCGCACATATTTCAGATCCCAAACCGATACATCTGGAGCAAGGCCGTGCTCAATGTCAACACAGAAACATGTGTCAGAGAGGATGTCCTTTCGGAGGCTATTTCAGTTCCAACTCCTCCACGCTTCCCTGGGCAGAGCGCACCGGGAATATGACACTGAGACCTCACTCAGTTGTTCAATCCATTATTTATGACGAGCAGAAACAAAAGGCTTCCGGTGTCAGGATAATTGATACTTTGACGAAAGAAATGACAGAGTTTTATGCAGATATTATATTTCTGAATGCTTCGGCTATTAATAGTAACCTTATTTTGATGAACTCAAAGTCTTCCAGGTTCCCTAACGGATTAGGTAACGATAGCGGGGTATTAGGGAAGTACATTGGTTTTCATAATTACCGGGGTAGGGTTTCAGCGGAGTACGATGGATTCCATGACTTTACAACTGATGGTCGCAGACCGAACGCAGCATATATGCCAAGATTCCGAAATGTAGCCAAGCAGGAAACTGACTTTTTGAGAGGTTATGCTGCATCTGTTTCTACCGCCAAACTAGGAAACTCAAGAGATGGACTTGGTGATTCACTTAAACAAAACCTTTTCAAGCCTGAAACCGGCGGCTGGAGTATCGGAGCGCAGATGATGGGAGAAACAATAACCAAGGAGAGCAACAGGGTAACGCTTGACCCGGTTGAAAAGGATGCCTGGGGTATCCCAAAGCTACGCATGGCGGTTGATTTCGATGATAACGATATGAAAATGGTTCAGGATTTCTATAATGAAATGTCTGAAATGCTGGATTCTGCGGGTTTTACCAATATCAAAACAGCCGATACCAAACGTAACCCAGGAAGTGAAAACCATGAAATGGGCGGAGTTCGTATGGGTAAGGATCCCAAAACTTCTATGCTGAATAAATGGAATCAACTTCATCACTGTAAAAATGTGTTTGTTACCGATGGGGCATGTATGACTTCCACGGCGACGCAAAATCCATCATTGACTTACATGGCTATTACAGCCCGGGCAGCCGATTATGCAGTAAAAGAAAAACGGAAAGGAAATCTATAAAGCTTCTATCTGCGACTGGTCCGGTATCAACTCAGGTACTGGCTGGATTGCAGCAGTCTTAAATTGTGATTAATCCTACCGCCGCACATCACATTTTAATTACCTTTGCCGCATCAGTAATTCATTTGTAATGGCAGTTCAAAAGTACAACGATGGTGCGCGTGTGAGCGTAAAAAATAATCCTGGAGTATGGGTAATCATGACGCATGAGACCATACAAAAAGGAGCCTCAACCAAATTTACAGGCAAAGTAAAGTGCAGAAATCCGGAGACAGGGGTAATCAAGTTTTTTAGTGAAAATGCCTGTACGCCGGTTTGATGCATTGAGTAAATCCGTTTCATATTGCAGCATGCTATTCGCTATTAACCATTAAAATTTAGAATCTAATGACTACTAAAAAGCTTTTAAGCTTAGCAGCTGCTATGCTTTTTGCAACTAGTGTTTTCGCTCAGGGGGCGCTTGGAGTGAGAAAAATAGCTCCTTTTAATATCAAGTTGACTACCGGTCAGAATTATACAGCTGCTCAAATGGCTCCAGGTCCCGCTGTATTGATTTACTTTTCTCCTGACTGTGATCACTGCCAGCATTTTACGGAAGATATGGTAAAAAATCAAACGGCCATTGCCGGAAAACAGATTGTGATGGTTACTTTTCAGGACATGAATATGCTTGCGCCATTCGCCAAGAAATATAAGCTGGCACAATATCCGAACATAAAAGTGGGGACAGAAGGGCTGACCTATGCTGTTCAGCGTTACTATCAGATCCGCTCTTTTCCTTACATTGCCATTTATGATAAAACAGGAAATCTGGTGAAGACTTACGAAGGTGAGCAACCTCATGCGGAGATATTTAAAACGATTAAAGCAGTGAAGTAATCAGGCATCGTCAGCCATTGACTTTTTCGAAACGGTAGTTTCCTTTGATATTGTTGTTGAAATACGTTCCTTTAGAAATAGCAGTCCTGAATGAATCAAAAACATCCGCAGAAACTGAAAAATAATCATACACGGTCCCGGACACAAAAGTGATTCTCAATGTTGAGGAATACTCCAGATAAGTGAAAGCTTTGATGACTGTGGATGGCATGGGTTGAAATAACAAAAATTATTACGTAATGCATATAGTAATCATTGGAGGAGGATTTGCAGGAGTAAACCTTGCCCTTTCGCTTGGTCGCAGTACAAAGCATACCATCACAATAGTTGATAAAAATAATTACAATTTTTTTCCACCTCTGATTTATCAGGTGGCCACAGGCTTTCTGGAGCCTTCCAGCATTAGCTATCCTTTTAGAAAGCTTTTTGCAAAACAGTCCAACACTGATTTCCGGCTAGGTGCTTTGGAAAAGATAATTCCCGAGGCGAACAAAGTGATTTTGTCCAATGGAGAACTGACTTACGATTACCTTGTTATCGCGACGGGCGCCCGGACAAACTTCTTCGGAATGGAGAATGTACAGCGAAATGCCATCGCCATGAAAACGCTGGATGATGCTATTGACATGCGGAACACATTGTTATCACGCATGGAACAGGCAACCCTGCTAAATGACCCGGCAGAGGTTAGAAAATTACTAACTATTGTAATCGCCGGAGGCGGACCTACGGGAGTGGAATTATCAGGAATGTTTGCTGAGATGCGAAATGGAATTCTGAGAAAAGAGTATCCGGAACTGGTGGGCAAGGGAAGTGAGATTTATCTGATCGATGGCAGTGAAGCATTGCTATCACCGATGAGCCTTCAATCTCAGAAGCACACCTACGAGGACCTGTCAAAACTGGGTGTAAAAATTATGCTCAATAGCCGGGTGAAGGATTTCGTAGATGACACCATATACCTGGGGAGTGGTGAAACAATTTCTGCCAAAACCCTGATATGGGCGGCGGGAGTCACCGCAAAGACTTTTGAGGGACTTCCTGCCGAATCCTACGGACGCGCAGGACGTATGGTCACGGACGAATACAATAAAGTAACGGGCACAGCAAACATATTCGCTATTGGTGATACGAGCATACAAGTTTCAGATGAGGCCTTTCCGTTTGGTCATCCACAGGTAGCACAGGTAGCCATACAACAAGGACGACATCTTGCCAAAAATTTGAAAAACATCGCTGAAAACAAACCGCTTGTACCTTTCAAATATACCGACAAAGGATCCATGGCGATCATAGGAAGAATGAAAGCTGTGGTTGATCTTCCAAAACCAAAGGCTCATTTCAGCGGGACAATTGCCTGGTTTGCCTGGTTATTTATTCACCTGATTTCTTTGATCACTTATAGAAATCGGGTCAGGACACTTTACAATTGGATGATCGCCTATTTCACAAAAGACCAGTCGCTTCGAATGATCATTAAACCTACACTTAAACCGGACAGAGATAAATAATAAGGATCAAAGAAAACTCCCAGCCATAGCACGAAGGTTGCCTGATTTATTAAAATTTCAGGCAATTTTCTTTTTGAGTGCTTTTGTAAATTCTTTAACTGTTTTCTGTTTGTCTTTTTTAAGTAAGGAATTTAACTCGGACTTGGAAGCGTCAGGATTATGCCTGGAACCCCAGATCGACAGTTCAGTTACAATAGGCATAAGTGAAATCCCTTTTTCAGTAAGGTTGTATACAAACATGGTCTTGTTTTCTACTGAGGAAGTTTTGGTGATGAAACCATATGTCACAAGCATATTCAGCCGGTCAGCCAGAATATTGGTAGCTATTCTTTCATCCGAAAGCAGGAAATCTCTGTATGCGGACTTCCCTTCAAACATCATATCTCTTAAAATCAGTAGTGTCCATTTGTCACCAATAAAGTCAAGCGTGTAACTGATCGGGCAGTCAGATCGGGTTGTAATCTCTTTGAACTTCTTCATAAGCAGAATGACTCGGATGGTAAGATTGCAAGTGTACTCCAATGGTAAATATACATGAATATACTTTTGGCAGACCATTTAGCCTGTATCTTTTGCTGACAATTGGTGCTCTTGTACAGTTCCGAAATTCCTGCCTGATGATTGGCTGGTCTATATACGCATTGGTATGATTATTTTGATTTGCATTGTGCATTTTAAGGCCCTAATACAAACAAAAAACAACTCAAACGATATACAACATGAATGCCGAAGCAATCAGCTTAACAGAAAAAGAAGTGAAACCCGTTGTGGACTTATTGAATGATTATCTTGCCAATTATCATATTCATTACCAGAAGCTACGGGGCTGCCACTGGAACATTAAGGGACAAAATTTCTTTACCCTACATGTGAAGTTTGAAGAGCTCTATACCAATGCACAATTGACGATAGATGAAATTGCAGAACGTGTACTGACCCTTGGAAAGCCTCCTCACAGTCGGTTTGCAGATTACATCCAGGAATCCAAAATTAAGGAAATAGATACCATTGGGATGAAAGACCTGGTTATGGTAGATGCTATTCTGGATGACATGGCTAATCTCATCGAACTTGAGAGGGAATTACTGGAACTTACAGACAAAGCCGGTGATGACGGTACAAATGATATGGTTAACCGTTTTATGCAGTTTAAGGAGAAAAATACCTGGATGCTGCGGTCATTCGCCGGAAAAAAGTAATCACTTAGTTATCATAGAAAAAACCCATTCTGATGCCGGAATGGGTTTTTTCTATACATATCATATCTTAAAGCCGGCCTCTCTTTCAGCTTTGGTTTTGGCATTTACGGTTCTGATGGCAGGCCTCAAAATTCTTTGAATACCGGGAGTTTGTAAACCTACTCCAATAAATACCAACTCTGATATGGGATTAGCTACTTCCCAGCTTCCGTGACTTTCCAATGTCAGACGCTTACCTGTGGACTGCAGCAAGATTTTTTCATTACTTTTTTCCAATTTTATAAACCCTTTAATGCGGTATATCTGGCGGTAGTGTATCATCATGCTCACGTTAAGCGTATGTAGCAGATAATCCCTGTAAAACTCGTTTTCGGTGCGGTACGTGACGGTGTTTATTTTATGTTTTCCGATGCCCAGAGTAACCCCCTCATGTTCAGGTAGAAACGGGTTTTTATTCAATACAGGTGATGTCAGCAGATTTTCCGGGATACTTCCATCTTTCGAAAAAATAACAGATGCAAACGGGTTGACCTTTGACAGAATTTCCTTCAACTTTAATGTGTAATCTGCTGATACAAAGTCAATTTTGTTGATCACAATCAAATCTGAACAAACAAGTTGGCGGATCGTTTCATTGGTCTCTTCGAGATAATCTTCAACGTTCTCTGCATCTGCTATACATATTACGCGTTGCAAATTGAAGGCTTTAGCAACATCTTCCCTTGTAAAAATGGCCGCAACGCTGCCGGCATCTGCTACACCAGTTGTTTCAATAAATAAATTTTGAGCTCTTTCACTGCTATTTGCCATCAGGGAAAGTACGTTGTACAACTCTTCATCCAGCGAACAGCAAATACATCCATTGCTTAGCTCATACATTTGATCATACGACTGTGTAATCAGGCTTCCATCTACAGCAGCTTTCCCAAATTCATTTTCTATCACCACATTTCTCTGTCCGGCTACACCCTTTAAAAGGTGGTTGAGGACCGTAGTTTTCCCCGCTCCAAGGAAGCCGGTGATCAGAAATACATTAATCCTGTTATTCATTCTAAACCATCATGTTGTTTACCACCGGGCAGACCGCCGCCATCATTTTATGTTTGCCGGAATACCTGTCGAAGAGGAAATCCAGGCGTCCCAGATTAATACCTGCAAAGCCCACCTGATTTATTAACGTTGCTTTTCCGTCAAGGTTCATTACCGTTTCTGGTTCTTTCAGGAAAGTGTGCGTGTGGCCGCCAATAATCAGATCAATATTGCGGGTTGACTTAGCCAATACCTGATCTGAAACTTTGTTGTCTTTGTATTTATATCCAAGGTGCGATAGACAAATGACCAGATCACAGTGTTTTTCATTTTTTAGCAGGGATGCTGTTTCATTGCCTTTCAGGATAGGATCAAGATACTGCGTTTCGCCGTAATTGTTTTTACTGACCAGTCCTTTCAACTCAATTCCAAGCCCGAATACACCTATTTTGATACCTTGCTTTTTAAAAATTTTATAGGGCTGGGTTTTACCATGTAATGCAGTGTTCCGAAAGTCATAGTTGCTGATCAGAAATGGAAAATCAGCATTCGGCATTTGCTTTATAAAGCCTTCGATTCCGTTATCGAAGTCGTGATTTCCGAAAGTGGAGGCGTCGTAACCCATATCACTCATGAGTTTCAGCTCCAGCTCTCCACCAAACACGTTAAAGTAAGGTGTGCCCTGGAAAATATCACCTGCGTCGAGCAGCAACACATTTTTTTGCTCAGCACGTATGGATTTGATGATTGCTGATCGCCTCGCCACCCCTCCCATTCCTTGGTTACGTGAACCGTCCATCGGAAAGGGATCTATACGACTGTGTACATCATTGGTATGAAGTATTGTGAGCTGTATCGCGTCGCGCCCGGCAAAGGCAGATAAGGGCGAAGCACCTAATCCCAAAAAGCCTGCAATAGTGCCTGCTTTCTTTAAAAAATCTCTTCTCTCAGTTCTCTGAAACAACAATTCTTCCATCTATCAGCGGGGTTATTGATTTTCCATTTTTAGTTTGTTCGGCTACATAGTCCAAAAGCGCTGTACGGATGAGTTTTCCGGTATCATGACGTTCAAGGGGATTTGCGAGACTATTCTGGTCATCACCATTGTTAGCCAGGTAATCGGAAGTAGCGATCATATATTCCTTGTTGAGGTCCAAAGGCTTTCCGTTGATGGAAACATCATAGGCTTTTTTATTCAAAATTTTCATTCTGATGCCTGATACCGGCTGTCCATTGCTGGAAGCCAGATAATCCACTATTTTCTGAACACTGGTTCCGGAAAGCTTCAGGATTATAATCTCATTATCAAAAGGCATCAGCTCGAAAATATGGGCAATCGTAATACTGCCAGCTGGAACAGAATTCCGTATACCGCCTTTGGTAGTCGGGAAGGAGATATCAGTACCGGGCTCAATTTTCCTGGCCTCAGCCAAAATAGCGTCAGCGAAAAAATTACCTAAAGAAGTCTCAGGTTCGGAAGATTTTTCAAGTTCGGCAGTAACATGGCCAATCACTTTGTTCATTTCCGACTCCATCTTTTGCTTATACGGCGTAGACGTACGAATTACGGATGAATCTACGGCTACCTCTTGGGTGATGCCATATTGCTTGTATTCGTTATGCTTGACCGTGAAATGTTTGTTACAGGAAAGACTTAAAACAGATGCTACCAGCAGGGCACCAACACTCTTATATCGAATCATAAATTGATGAATTGAGTTGCAAAGGTAATAGCCGTATCGTGACGAAGATGATATTAGCCAAAAATTCATCGGCTACGAACGTGTTTACATTTGAAAGGATCATATTTCTAATCTCAATCCTATTTATTTCCGCGTTCGGTTATCGCCCTTGTTATCTCTTTCTCGTAACGGTTATAACGTTATATAGCCCAGATAAAATAAAAGCGGGCAGATCATACATCCGCCCGCTTTCGTAAACTTCTAAGTCAAATCTCTTTTACCAGAGTGGATTTTGTCTCAGATTAGGATTTGCATCTATCTGTGACTGTGGTAGTGGATAAAGCTCCAATTTGGGTGTGTATGGAAGCAGTATGTTATCCACGATCTGTTCCGGTGACATTGCGGTGATTTCATCGCTCAATGTGCCCCATCGGCGAATGTCAAATACCGTATTAAACTCTCCTGACAGTTCCAACCTTCTTTCCTTACGTATCGCTGTTCGTAATTCAGTTGCGTTGGTTGCTTTGGAAGCAGTTGCCTTGGCACGCGTACGGACGCGGTTCAGTAAAGGAAGCGCTTCAGCAGGTTTGCCAGTTTCAACCAGTGCTTCTGCGAGGCATAGCAAAACATCGGAGTATCTCAACTCGATCAGGTCAGCTGAATACCCCTGATTTGCTGCACCTGCGGGGCGGGGATCCCTGGCCATTTTACCAAATGACATCCCATATTTATAATTACCTGTACCCACTGCTGTCTTAGTGCGTTGATTTATGTAATTAGCTTTCACCGTATCATAAACGATACTGTCACCCGGTTGGGCATCACCCCTTGCAGTTCCTCTGAAAACATATTTGCTGATGACAGTAAAATCACGGCGAACATCTGTCGGTTCATATAACTTGTAAAAATCATAAGTCAGGCCGTAATTGGTTTGTTCATCGCCGTTTACCAGTCCCGGCGGAAATAGATTAAAAGGCAAAATGTTGCCGTTGGGATTAGCGGAGTTGATAAAATACCCGAATGAAAGTACGATCTCAGCATTTCTCTCATTGTTCAGAGCGAAGATACGCGGGAAATCTGCCATTAATTCGAAACCATATTTAGCTTCATTTGCGCTTCCGGTTACCTCTTTCAGTTTATCAACTGCCTTCTGGTAGTTTTCAGTTTTGGCAAGCGGTTTGCCGGCCATTGTTAAATATACCTTACCCAGCATGGCTTTTACCGTCCCGGCTGTGACGCGGCCCAGTTCAGCTCCGCTACGGGAGTCGGGAAGATGGGTTTCTGCAAAGGCGAGATCTGCGAGTACAACATCATAAACTTCTGTAGCGGTTTTTTTGCCGCCAAAAATCAGGTCGGTATCTTTCAGGGAATTGATGGGCTCTAAAATAATCGGAACATCTCCGAACAATCTGACCAGATTAAAGTAGGCATAACCACGTAAAAAACGCGCTTCGGCAATATAGGGATCTGCCTCAGCTTCTTCGCCGGGAACGGCCAGTTTCGCATTAGCAATCACAATGTTGGCTCTGAAAATGATTTTATAGAATCTGGACCACACTGCAGCGAAAGCGCCTGAATTAGGCAAATGGCCAAAACGATAATAAGGTTCACCACCCACTCCTATTCCGGCGGTTGCATAACGGTGGCCGGTTTCTGTAAGCGTAAATCTGGCACTGATATCATTCACATCGGGTGCGGTATATGTTTGATATACTCCGACTGTGGCCTGGTTAAGTCCTTCTTCATTTTCAAAAACGACTTCCTTACTTAGCGATGAAAACGGCTTTTCATCCAGGTTATCTTTGCAGGAAATAATGCCTAGCAAGAATAATGCGGGTAGTAATGTATTTAATCCTTTCATGAGTGTGATCTTAAAAATTACATGAAAAACCAATGGTGTAAGAACGCTGCATAGGATACGCGCCGTAATCAATACCTTGCTGAAGAAGCGATTGTGCATACGAACTCACTTCAGGATCATATCCGGTATACTTGGTAAGTGTCCAAAGGTTTGTACCTGTTACAAATAATTTGGGATTCTGAATCGGGCCTAATTTTGGGAAGGTGTAAGAAAGAGCCAGCATTTTAAGTCTGACGAAACTTCCATCTTCTACCATCGTAGAGTTAATATCTCCCGATGCTATACCCCGCTGAATACCAGGATATTTCGGATCATTGTGCTGGTTGCTTTCTGTATAGCGGCGGTTATACCATTCTTCCGACTGGTTGAAGCCGACGCCGCCGTAATCCACCACCCCATTGTTGACGTAAAAGCTGGTAAGATTCAGTACATTGTTACCTACAGAACCTGTAAATAACGCATTCAATGAGAAGTTTTTCCATGTGAAGTCATTGCTCCATCCAAATGTAAAATCCGGGTTGGATTTTCCTAAAACTACTCTGTCTTCATCATTGATAATATCATCACCATTTGTATCCTCATATATCCATGAACCGTAAACAGGTGTTCCGATTGAGCCAGCAGGTCTTGGTCCTTCAAATGTGGCAAACAATGGATTTCCATTTGCATCAAAATCAGATACCTGAGATAAACCTGCTACGCGGTAGCCGAAGAATCGCCCAACTTCTTCTCCCGGTTTGAGTATACCTGATACTCCTCCAAGCAAGTTTCCATTGATCGATACGTAGTCAGGCTGTGTTCTTTCGCCTAAGTCTACCAGTGTAGTTACGTTTTTCGAAACGTTGATACGTGATGAAAATGTAACATTTTTATGCTGAACTATATTAGCCTGTAAACTCACCTCCACACCACGGTTCCGCATTGTCCCATAATTATCCAGGATAGAGTTCACACCGGATTGAGTTGGCAAAACGCGTTGTTGGAGCAAATCAGATGTGACTTTATTGTAATAATCTGCGCTGATCACTAGACGATCTTTTGCTGTGTTAAAATCAATACCGGCATTAAACTGTCTGGTACGTTCCCATGTCAGGTTCGGATTTGCCAGTGTAGTCGGGAAGATACCGGTAGTGATAGTACCGTCCCCATCTCCCAACTGGTAAAAGGCACTGTTGAATTGCATAAGTGAAGAATAGGGTCCTATTGCCTGGCTCCCCGTCTCTCCGTATGAAGCTCTGAACTTGGTATTTGAAACGAACTTCACATTTTTCATGAATTCCTCCTGATCCAGGTTCCATGCCAGCGCTACCGATGGAAATAAGCCATACTTGTTGTTTTCCGCAAAAGCAGAAGCACCATCCATTCTAAGTGAAGTATTTAACACATATCTTCCTTTGAATGAATAGTTGATCCGTCCGAAAGCAGATTGCAGAATTCTCTTTTCCTTAAATGAACCCAATGACTGAGATTGTGCACTTCCTATATTGTCTGTGCCGAAGTATGGAATATCGAAACCCGATGTACTGGTATTGACGAATTCAACGACCTGATCGTTATATTCCACACCGGCTGTTGCATTGATGTAGTGATCCTTCTTAATCGTATTTTCATACTGCAGGAATGCATTAACGTTATACGAATAGGTGTTGGAGGTATTGTTACTTCCTCGTCCGCGCGATTGATTTCCTTCTGCTGTACTTGGTGGCAGAAATACACTGCGTCGGGTAAGATTTTGATTGCTTCCCAAACTCACTACAAATTGCAATCCCGGAGCCAGCTTGAAATAGTTTTCCAGGTTGATGATCGAGTAATCATTTTGCGTTACATCTGACTTAGCCATCAGTTCATTGTATGGATTGGCAAAATAATATCCCTGGTAGCCGGGTATTCCCAGACTGTTGAAACCGAGATAATCACGCTCCAAAGTAGGTGCTGCTCGCAAACCATCCATCAGGCCACCTGAAAATGGCCATGCACGGGATGCAGTAACAGCCCTGTTGGACTTCTGGCGGGTGTAGGCAAGTTGTCCTTTCAGCGTATACCAGTTATTGACTTCATTGTTCAGATTAGCCCGGATACTTCCACGTTTGTTATCGGAATTGATGATTGTTCCCTTATCAAACAGGTAATTCCCTGAGATGTAATATGATGATTTGGCACTGCCACCTGATACACTCATGGTAACGTCCTGACGGAAGCTCGGCTGTGTGATCTCATCTACCCAATTGGTGTTGGTAGTAACGCTGTTGGGATTTTCAAATGGCTCTGCACGATCTGTCAGCCGGAAACTTTCATTGATGACTTCAGCGTATTGCTGCGAATTCATCATTTTTATAGGGTTGGAAATTGTTCCGAATGAAGTCTTGTTTACCAGTTCGACGCGTCCGGTTCCGCGTTTCCCGGCTTTAGTAGTAATCAGAATTACACCATTAGCACCTCTGGATCCATATATAGCTGTCGCTGAGGCATCCTTAAGTACTTCCATGCTTTCTATGTCATTCGGATTTATACCATAGAGGCCATTTTGTGTATAAGATCCGGTAAAATTGGCACCTGCTTCACGATAGGGCGGCATAGGAAATCCATCAATTACATATAAAGGTTCATTATTTCCGCTTAGCGAGTTATTCCCTCTGATCCGGACTACAGCTGCTGCGCCAGGCTCACCGGAGGTCTCTACCACCTGTACCCCTGTCGTTCTCCCTTGCAGGGCCTGATCTACGGTATTTACAACAGCTGACTTGTATTCGGTACCCGTTACACGCGTGGTCGAGCTGGCCAGATCTCTTTTACTTTGTGTTCCGTATCCGACAACCACAACTTCCTGTAATGCCTTGGCTTCCGGATTCAATTGTATGTTATAAGTCGTTTGTCGCCGTACAGGTACTTCCTTAGTAGTAAAGCCGACGTAGGAAAGCACCAAGATGGATCTTTCTGCCGGCACTTTCATATCAAACGTACCTTCCGGTGTTGTAACGGTTTGTATCTTGGTGTTTTTTACTACGACACTAACTCCCGGAAGTCCGGTACCATTCTCGTCCACTACCAGTCCTTTGATTGCCCTTGCACCAGCGCCAAGGTCCGGAATGCTATCCTGAGGTACCACTGAAGCCGCAACCGCTGTATCTGATTCGGCAGTGCTGCCTGACTGGATGGTTGTGGAATCTACATTTACCGGCTTATTAACGTTGCCTGGGATTCGGCTCATCGCGGCACTATCCGATACTGCCTCGGTATTCTGAGTGCTGGACGGTGTCGCGGCTTTTTTAGAGGTATCTGCCTTTGTTTGCGGCTTGACAAGCGGATCAAATTTTTGAGTTGGCTTTACCACCGAGTCTGATTTCGGCTTCCCGACTGTATCACTCTTAACTTCAGGCTTTGCAACGGTGTCGATCTTGGGTTTGGGGATGGTATCGACTGGAACTTGTGCGTAGGTGGCAGTGCATGTCCCTAGAAAGATCAAGGTAGCAGTGATCTTATTCCTGAACATATTCTGCCAGGGAACACAACCAACCTGATGGGGTCGTTGAGCTTTTGTCATAGGAATTGTGGCTAAGTAATGGAATTCTATTCCGTAAAGTGATATTGTAAAGCCACAATTATCAAAAATCATACCTTAGGAAGTGATGAATATAAAAAAGGTGACATATCATCTGGGACTTGGCGGCCTACAACCTATCGAAGTGTACGAGACTTAGCTTGTCATTAAGAATTTATTTTCACAAAAAATGATAAAGAGAAGTTTTAATTTTTGGAAAAAAGTACTTACCGATTACATTTGTCGAAATGCTCCTATACCAAGTGTTGAAAGTTCGCATTTAGAAATACTATTAGTAAATAAAATACATCACCATGCGTCAGGAACAATTGCTTACGGCCGACTACATAGATTCTCAAATTGGAAATGTAATCGAATATTATATTAAATGGGATTTTGAAGAAGATCCGTTTTACGGGAAAGCAAGAATAAGAGGACTGGCAGATGACGATTTCGGTAAGCTTAAAATTATATGTGACGTGATTGAGGGCAGTGATCTTGAACTTGCCTATGAAGAAGAAGAGGTTTTTTACCACTCAGACAACAGACCAATAATCGCAGGCCCGCTTCCTGAGATTTATTCTGCTAACTGGGTTTCTACGGACGGAAAGAAAAAAAAGCAGATATTCCTGCTGCCAACCAACGAACATGCTAAGGAGTATGCTGTTTCTCAGACCAATAGCAAAGTAGTAGTGAAACGAATTCTTTAAATTGGAAGATAAACGCCGGCTAATCAGCCGGCGTTTATCTTTAGATGTTAATTAACCTTTACAAATTTTTTGGTTAAAATGCGATCTTCGAATACCGCTCTTACCACGTATACTCCCGCGTTGCAGTTATTTAAAGTGAATTCATAGATATTCCCCGGGACCTGACCATTTACGATCTCTCTTTCTACCATTAGTTGTCCCGCAACATTATAGATCTGAATCGCTTTAAGGCTGGCTGGATGCGGATAAAACTGGACTGATATTGCACCGTCGGTTGGGTTGGGAGTTACAAGAAAACCTGCTTCTTTCAGATTCGGATTTACTGTTACCGTGCGAATGTTGATATCATCCAAATAGATGAAGTTACCATTTCCACTTGTATTTTGGAATGCGACCAGCACTTCTCCACTGGCTATAAAGCGGCCTATATTGATTTCTTCCATCCGCCATTCTGAACTACCAGGGACGAATTCTGTGCGTGTCGCTCCGGCTCTTGTTACCAGTGCAGCACCCCACTTTTTATAAACAGGAGTGTATGTTTTTCCGCAATCTGTACTAATAAGCACCTGTAATGTATCCCAGACGGCTGTCTGTGATGCAGCATTGGCATAACTGGCAGCTGCTAGCTGAAATGATACAAAGGCAGAATCAGTGTTGGCAATGTTAACCGTAGGGCTTCGCAGGTAATCTTTTTGGCCCGTTTCAATATTGTCCATATTGTTGATCCGTACTGAATATACTCCGGTTTTAGCGGTAATATTTGTCCGTTCCCAGGTTACACCGGCATCCTCATTCACGATATCCCAGCCAGCAGGCAAAAAGCTGTTTTCAAAGCCTTCTCTAACCGGCGCCTCAAATGGGCCATAGTATATGAACTCTTTTGTCAGTACGTCACTGGAAACGTCCTCATCCGTTACGCCATTAGGATTAGATATAGTTACGGTAATAATATGATTTCCCTCTTCGGTTTGCAGTCCGGGAAAGTTAATCAGTGCTTGCTGATACGTTTCTAGGGAGCCGGTCCAATTTGAACGAACAGCTATTCCGTCGTCCACTTTTGCTTCTATTAATAAGGAAGTTAATGTCCTGCTACCTCTGTTTTCAATGGTGATTTGTGGTACGAATGTATCTGTACACAATCTTTGCTCCGGGCTGTTGATCAATTTGAGCTGAGCGTCATTGTTTTTAAGCATTAAAGGGACACATGCGTTGGAAGCCCCTAACGAGGATCTGTATGTGTCAAATGCAGCTTCCATTCGGGCAACCTGTAAATTAGTAAACATGAGCAGCCCGGCATCAAAGGTATAATCCATGAAGTTCTGATACATAATACCAGGAGCTGTTGGTGAGCAATTATCGGTAACTATTCCGGTAGGCAATCCTTCTGTTTCTTTCGCTTGATTTGGCGTGTCGTCGATATAATCTGTACCCTGGCAACTTCCGTTATCATCTCCCCAAATATGATAAAGGTTGAAAAAATGTCCTAATTCGTGCGTCAGTGTTTTGCCGTAATTATAATTTGTAGCTGATCCGCCCGGCAGACTTCTCTGGTTGATCACAACACCCTGCTCGTCAGGTCTACCCGTATTTGGGAATGTGGCATAACCCAGCAAATTGTTGGTAAAGTCACACACCCAGATATTGAGGTATCGACTCGGGTCCCAGGAATCTGCACCGCCCGTACTTACATGTTTCACGCTGCCCGCCTGAACACCCACTACATCAGTGAAGCCAGCCTGGTTAGTCGTATACCTCACGATCCCGGTTGTAGGTTGATCATTTGGTGTTCTTTGTGCCAGACAGAACTCAATGCCGGAAGAACCATATACATCCCGGAATGCAGACAGGATCCGCGCATTGTTTTGATTGGTACCGGCATAATCTCTGTTTATAGTATCCAGCTGAGCCAAAATCTGATTATCCGTAACAGCGGCCGGACGCCGCATTACAATATGAAAAACAACGGGAATGGTAACCGGGCCAGTTGTTCTCATTGTTTTTTCGGAAGCTACCCGCTGATTAATGATCCGTCGCAATTCAGTCTCTCTATTGTCAAAACTGATTTTTTGTGCAGGATTACTTAAAAAATAGGTATTCAGCGCTTCCATTGTTCCACATCTTTCCTGCGTATAACCAGCAAATGAAACCAGCATAAACAGAAGTGTGATATATGAAAATGGAGCTATTCTATGTAATTTTAAACTCATTTGTACTTTAATTATGCGATCTTGGTAAAGAAAGAATACAGAAGAGTTATCATCCTATAGGCTCCCACATATACTTACGAAAAAAAACGATTTGTTGATGCGACCCTTTGAAAAAAAGCTGCGTTACTACAATTCCACGCTAAACTAGGAAGAAATCCTTTGGAGAGATGATTTCTCATACTTATTTTGTAAGGTACATAGTTGTATATGCATTGAGTTAATTTTTCCATCCTGCGTCAAAAAGATGAATGATATACCAACGGTGATCCGGAAAATCATCCATATTGACATGGACGCTTTTTATGCATCTGTGGAACAGCGAGATAATCCTGACCTTCGCGGCAAGGCAATTGCGGTAGGCGGTTCTCCGACCGGACGCGGGGTTGTAGCAACAGCCAGTTACGAGGCCAGAAAATTTGGTGTACGTTCGGCTATGCCTTCCATTACTGCCATTAAATTGTGTCCGCATATTATTTTTGTTCGTCCTCGTTTTGATGTATACAAAGCTGTGTCACGTGCTATCAGGGAAATATTTGAGCGCTATACCGATCTGATAGAACCGCTTTCTCTGGATGAAGCTTTTCTTGACGTTACTTATGATAAAGCCGGGATAGGCTCAGCGCTGGAAATAGCGAAGGAAATTAAAGCAGCCATTTCCAGTGAACTTCACCTGACTGCTTCTGCAGGCATATCTACCAATAAATTCGTAGCTAAAATTGCATCTGATATCAACAAACCAGATGGTCTGACATTTATCGGACCTTCAAAGATTCAGAAATTTATACACGAACTTCCGGTTGGCAAATTCTTTGGAGTCGGAAAGGTTACGGCTGATAAAATGAATAATATGGATCTCTTCACCGGGGCAGATCTTTACCGTCTCTCTGAACAGGATCTGGTCAAACACTTTGGAAAGAGTGGTCATTTTTACTATCGCATAGCCAGAGGTATCGATGACAGGCAGGTTCAGCCCCATCGTGAAACCAAATCGCTTGGAGCCGAAGATACATTTATGTATGACCTTTCAACGAAGGAAGAGATGTATAAAGAACTCGAGAGGATAGCAGTTACGGTGATTGATCGCCTGGCCAGGAAGCAGCTTTCAGGTCGCACTGTGACATTGAAAATCAAGTATAGCGATTTTACACAGATTACAAGAAATCAATCTTTCCTTCATCCGGTCAGCGATTATGACAGTATTTATAAAGCAGCTACAACACTATTGGATAAGGCTGATTTAGAAGATAGAACAATAAGACTTTTAGGGATATCCCTTTCCAATTTTGGAGAAATCGTTCCCAAGGGACGCAAACCCAAAGACCCTGATCAGCTTGATCTTTTTGATCCTGGCCGATGATTTTCTACAACAGCAAAGCGTCAACTCTGTGCGCCTGAACTTTTTGTTTATACGGTGTCCAGGAAAAGATGGTAAATCTTCCATCCTGAGATGCTACCAATGCAGTCGCATCATGTTGATCGTGAATAAACTGAGCCGCAGACAAATGCCGTGTGCCGCCGTTTTGAACCGGGTGTATAATCTTGCCCTGATTACCGATAATAGGTTCTGTGACCAGCATCTCTTCCACTGGTGAACCCTTGGGTGAGCGCCCGATTTTAGCGCCAAAAGCAAGCAGCTCGTAATTTTCATTGATGATCGTTGCGCCATCTACAGCGGTCAATCCCGCCAAATTGTGTATTGCAGCATTCAATTTCGCCTGCCATATCCCGCTTCTGGTATTTGTAGAAACCTGGTCCCGCAAACCGGCAAGTTCAGAATAAGCAGGCTGTACGGCATAGGATATAGGATGAATAATGGATTCGCGCCAGGTATCTGATCCGGAAGGTACTACAAGCAAAATCCCGCCCCGACCATGATCCCGCATGGATACAGCCAGCTGTACCAGTACATTCAGCGAATCGTCCCATATAGAGGGCGCATCAAATCCCATCATGGAGTTTACCAGCGACGGACAGGCCGGAACGCGTCCGCTGTTTTCATCAATGATCTTTACCTGATCGCCTTTGAGAACAGCTACGTTTACAAATTTGCCGAAACCATCAATACGGCGATGCTTGATGACCAGCATTCCCGGCTCGATCACTTCCAGAACAAAGCATAGAGCAGGAATTTGCCTCGTGGTACCCCAAACGTAAAGTTCGTTATCATAAGCCCACACGCCTAGGTGGATGCCTGAGCGCTCTACCGCCGGTGCAAGTTTGGTGAGGGAATTGGCATTAAACGGCAACATCTCGCCAAAAATAAGAGGATTATCAGCCTGCTCAGGCGCCAGATAGGCAATTGAGATCTTGGGAGATCTTCCCTCTTCCTTTCTTAGACTTGTCCAGAATGTTGTATCTATGATCGACTCGATGATCTGCGGTGATGGAGGGGATGCTAACAACGGTTCCGGATGCAGAAATACATCCTGGTGATGTTTGTAAAAATGATCACTCACCGTTTGTGAAATAGAGCGAGCCGCCTTGTACGCGCTATGCATATCGGGAAAGTAACTGTCAATTGGGTCTGTATCAATCTTCATTTTTTCACATCATAAATAAAACCTACCAGCTGGATGGCTACTTTCTCACAACATTGCACTTTCGGAAAAAGTTGATGTTTCTTTTAAAATACACGGTAATATTGCCAACAAGCCCCCGAAATCTGTGAATATTTTTACACACAATGGCTATAAAACGTTCATAGCTTCGACATTCAGCCAGTTGATTTCCAGCATAGTGCAGAACTGATAACAATGTATTTAATCTTTTTTACACTTTCGCTACAACCATTTCATTGCATTCTTAGTCTCTTTAATGACGAGAGCGTCGCAGTGATTTTGTTAAAGCGTGGTTTGCCTGATTAATTTTAAAACCAGGGTCCGACTCAGCTTACAATTATTTACCATGATAGTACAATAGATGAACATTTTTAAGAAGATTCCGGCAATAAATTTTATTCTGATCTCTCGAAGAGAGTTATTCAGTTGTCCAATACATCTTACTCAGTATTCCTAGGTTCATCTCACCCCACTCCTGCCCTAAAACAGGAATTTCTGTAATTGGGTATTAGTGTGCTGTATGCGTATGAGCCTATGGGTTATTAAATGCTCTGGTGTAATTATTGCAACCTGAACGGATTGATAAGAAGGAAAAATTCGTTTAATCACCATATTAAACGATATGATTCTGATACCGGCTTTATTGATGTAATTTAAGAATGCATATATCGCGTTGATTTACAAGCACTTAATAAATAATTTACCTAAATTTAAGCGTCTATATTATCATTCAACCCAATGAATGGGCAATCTTTGTATTTTCTTTTACCATTTACAAAGATTCACGGCTATATTTTTCCGGCCATTAAACTAAAAAATGAAGACCTATTTCAGACTACTCTCTTTTGCCCGGCCAATTGAAAAATTTGCCATACCCTATATACTGCTTACCCTTTTAGGTGTGTTTTTTACCACAATGCAGCTGGTGCTACTTGCTCCGTTAATGGATACACTTTTTGTAAAAGGAAGTTCAGCAGTACCTGTCAGCAAACCTGACAACTGGATTGACGTTACAGGATACCTCAATTATTATGCTCAGCAGGTAAGTGTAAATGAAGGTCCATTTGAGGCATTAAAACTTGTCTGTGGTATTACAGTATTGTCTGTTTTTCTCGGTAACCTGTTCAAATACTTCTCACAAAGGATTATGGAAAATTTGAGAATTCATACCCTGTTAAATATCCGTAAAGCAGTATTTGACAATGTAATGAGTCTGCATACAGGGTACTTCAGTAACCAACGAAAAGGTGATATTATTGCTAAAATCGCATCGGATGTAGGCGTTGTTCAATTTTCAGTAACAGGCACACTCCAGGTTGTTTTCAAAGAGCCTCTGCAATTGTTAGCTTATGTATTCGTACTTTTCAGTATTTCCTTTAAACTAACCTTTTTTGCAATACTGGTTATTCCTATTTCAGCTTTTCTTATATCAAAAATCGTGAAGAGATTGAAAGAGCAGGCCGCTGAAGCACAACATCTGTTCGGACTCATGATCAGTTATCTGGATGAAGCATTGGGCGGAATTAAAATTATCAAGTCCTTTAATGCTACAGAAGCGATCAAACAGAAATTCCACTCAGAAAACGTGCGTTTTTCGGAGTTAGGAAGAAAAATGGCAAGAAGACAGCAGTTGGGAGCTCCGGTATCCGAGTTTTTGGGTGTAGCTATGGTAAGTTCAATCGTGTTGTACGGTGGCTGGCTAATCCTCAATGGACAATCTGATCTTTCCGGGGCTGAATTTGTGGCTTATATAGCTATTTTTTCGCAGGTAATGCGTCCTGCAAAAGCTATAACGGAGTCATTCAGTAGTATTCATTCAGGTATAGCAGCCGGTGAAAGGGTACTTGAACTGATAGACGAAAAGCCGGTGATATCAGATGCGCCTGAAGCCAGGGATGTTACCAGCTTTAATGAGGCGATCAAACTGAAAAATCTGTCATTCTCCTATCCTGGACGCCGGGTTCTGGATTCCATCAACCTTACAATTCCAAAAGGAAAAACAATCGCTTTAGTTGGTCCTTCCGGCGGTGGGAAATCTACCTTGATGGATTTAATTCCGAGATTTATTGAAGCAGAGAGTGGTGAGGTTACAGTAGATGAGTTGAATGTGAAAGACATTAAACTGGAATCACTGTGGTCTCTTATTGGCGTAGTGAACCAGGAATCGATATTGTTTAACGACACCATCTTTAACAATATCGCATTCGGACTTCCAAACGCTACTTATCAAGAAGTGGAAAATGCCGCGAGAATTGCCAACGCGCACGAATTTATACTTCAAACCGAGAATGGCTACGAAAGCAATATTGGTGACCGTGGCATGAAATTATCAGGTGGACAAAAGCAACGGATCTGTATTGCACGCGCTGTTTTGAAAAATCCCCCTGTGATGTTGTTGGATGAAGCAACTTCTGCCCTGGATACGGAGTCGGAAAAACTGGTACAGGAAGCCTTGAACAACCTGATGAAGAATCGTACTTCGCTGGTAATTGCCCACAGATTGAGCACTATACAGAATGCTGACAAGATTGTTGTGCTGGAAGATGGTAAAATTCGCGAGCAGGGCAATCATCAGGAACTGATTGCGAAAAACGGTCTGTATCGCAGACTGATCGACATGCAGACATTTAATGAGTAGTGAAAATTGGAGAAAATGACTTTAGCGAGCATATTTAAAACGAAACATTTGGCGGCGTTGCTGTGGCTAAAACATACGGCGCGTATAAAGTATAAGCAATATAAATGGGATCTTGTAAAATATAAACAATATAAATGGGATCTCGTAAAGTACAAGCAGGTTGAATCAACCAATTTTATTGCTAGGGAAAAATTAACAAGCCCAGGCAAAATAATAGAATATGCTGAAAAAAATGGTAGACTTCGGCTATGTCACAGTGGTAACGCTGGAGATATCATGTACGCGCTTCCTACGATACGCCAGTTGAAAGCGCTAATTAATGTTCCGGTGGAGCTTTATCTTAGAATTGGGCAACCATTGAAACTGCCGGCATATAATACACATCCATTGGGAAATGTCAGACTCAATAAAAAGACGGCTGAAATGTTGATTACTTTGATCCGTCCGCAATCTTACATTGACCGATGCGAAATACTTACCGACCAAACCATTGATATTGATCTTGATCACTTTCGGTCAGGTGGTGTGCCAACTAACAAAGGTAATATTGCACGCTGGTGCAGTTATCTCACTGGTGTAAATCCGGTTTTATGGACACCCTGGCTGACCATAGAACCTAATAAAAATTACCGGGATTCCATTGTTATGGCCCGAAGTGAGCGATACAGAAATTATACAATAAGCTACAAATTTTTGAATCAATATAAAGATATTATATTTTTGGGGGTCGAATCTGAATATAAGGACATAAAAAAGGTCATTCCTCACATCCGGTGGGTACAGGTGAAAGACTTTCTCGAAATGGCCCAAATTATTGCCGGTTCAAAGTTTTTTATAGGTAATCAATCTTTCCCTTTTTCCATTGCCGAGTCGTTGAAGATACCTCGCGTTTTGGAGACGTCCTTTGAGGTCATTAATGTAATTCCTGAAGGCGAAAATGGCTATGACTTCTTTTTTCAAGAACATCTTGAATCTATAGTCAAAATGCTGAACGCAAAGTAGCGCTGACTAATACATCTTTTGAACCGATATGGCTGTTACCATACAACGTATGAATGCGGTTAAATCTCTGGATGTGTTAGTTGATTATGTATAATGAAAGCATTAGAGCAAGAACAGCGCATCGCACATCTTGCACTCATTCGATCAAACGGTACTTTTAAAAGACTGATCGAAACACAACTTCTAATTTTAAAAGAAATTAAAGGAATTAAACATAAATACAGGCATGTTTAAAAAGAAAAATCTTTTTGCACGACTTTGGCTGAAACATACCGACAAAATAAAATATAAACAGTACAAATGGGAACTTACGAATTACAAACATGTTGAATTTGCCAATCTGATAAACAATACAGAAAGGTTAACAACTCCCGATAAGATTCTCGAATATGCCAGGAAAAATGGAAAGATACGTCTGTCCCATAGTGGAAATGCTGGTGACGTTATTTACGCCCTCCCGACGATACGACAGATCAAAGAGATTACGAATGTGCCTGTTGAGCTGTATCTGAGACTTGGACAGCCGCTTAAGCTGGAAGGTTATAATACACATCCGCTCGGCAACGTGATGCTGAATGAGAAAATGGCCAATATGCTTATTGCCCTGCTTGCTCCTCAGTCGTACATTGATGTATGTGAAATACTCACGGATCAGGCAGTTGACATTGACTTGGATTACTTCCGTTCCGGCAATATACCAATGGACAAAGGAAACATTGCACGTTGGTGTAGCTACCTTACTGGTGTAAATCCGGTTTTATGGACACCATGGATCACAGTGGAGCCAAATAAATTCTATGCTGATACCATTGTAATGGCTCGAAGCGAGCGTTATCGCAATTTTACAATCAACTACAAGTTCCTAAACAATTATGAAAATATTGTTTTTATTGGTGTTGAATCAGAATATAAGGACATAAAGAAGACCATACCGCATATCAAATGGGTGCAGGTGAATAACTTCATGGAAATGGCGCAGATCATTGCGGGCTCCAAGTTTTTCATCGGTAATCAGTCCTTTCCATTCTCCATTGCTGAGTCGTTGAAAGTGCCGAGGATTCTGGAAACCTCTTTTGAAGTAATCAATGTGATTCCTGAGGGTGAAAATGGCTACGATTTCTTTTTTCAGGAACATCTGCAGTCACTCGTTGAAATGCTGGACAACAAATAACAAACTTGCTTGGTTATATGAAAGAAAAAGAGCAGGTCGCGGTAGTTATTCCATTTTATAAATCGGAACTGACAGCTCTTGAATATATTGCGCTCAAACAGTGCCTGAGGGTGCTGAAGCCATACCCTATTCTGGCGATAAAGCCATCGTCACTTCGTATGGATGGTATTGAAGGGACTGAGCATTTTTCGGAAATCATCTCCTTTGACGATACTTTTTTTCAGGGGATACAGGGTTACAACAGGTTGATGCTGTCACCCAAATTTTATAGGACATTTTTGAATTATGAGTACATACTGATACACCAGCTTGATGCCTTTGTGCTCAGAGATGAATTATCTGAATGGTGTTCGAAAAGTTATGATTACATAGGAGCGCCCTGGCTGAAGCGACTCCCGAATCCTGATATATTTAAGGAGTGGAAAACAAGGCTGAATACGCGCTATCATATATTCCGAAATACCTTTGAAGATGGATTGCCGAGTGACAGGCAATTTGATAACTCGGTAGGAAACGGTGGTTTTTCTTTGCGCCGGGTTACAAAATTCTATCATCTTTCACTCACCTTCAAAGATAAGATTGAGGAGTATCATCAACGCGATGAACATCAGTTTCACGAAGATGTTTTCTGGAGTATTGAAGTAAATCGCATGCGGACAAGGCTCAGAATACCATTTTATAAAACGGCTTTGAAATTTTCATTTGAAAACAGACTGGAGCAATCCATGATGCACACAAAAAACCATCTTCCATTTGGCTGTCATGCGTGGGATCAGCATCTCGATTTTTGGAAACCTTATCTTCATCAATTGGGATACGAGTTGCCTGACCATCTTTAATTGCTCCTCGCTTCCCGGATCCGCTCTTTTCGCACTTTCCACAAATCCAGGTATAGCTTCAGATATATACGAAGAGGAAAAATTCGGGACTTACGACTATAGGAGATAATTTCTTTTAGCTTCGCATAGGAAACGCCTTCATCCAGAGATCTGTTGAAAAATACTTTGTAAGCCCTCCTCTCGTATCGTTTTAATGTACGTTCATCAAGACCGTCCGAATTTACGGGCAGCAGCCATCCCCATTTTTTGTGTACTTTAAGTGTATCCTCCATCCAGGTCTCATCGAAATTACCCTCAGAGAAGTGCTTCAGCAATATTTCATATGTTACTGCCACCTTATATTCCTGATTTACAGCCAGTGAAAAATCAAGGTCATAACCATGAAATTTCCTCAGCAACTGCTCATCGAAGGGATACTTTTCCGCTATTTCTTTTCTGGTACACATCCAACACCCATCTACACAGGCGACTGTAGACAGACTTTCATTACGCGGATTTCGGTAGTCGTGAAATTCGTCCCTTCCCGAATACTTGAAACCCTGAATAAGATTACAATAGAATTCCCCATTAACTTCAAGATCGGCATTGTACCAACTGGACGGAACAATTGATTTATATCCTCCACCAGCTACTCCGACTAACCCAATGTCCGGGTGGGTTTTGAAAATTTGGATTACTTTCGTTCCCCAATCGGATGTTTTCATTTCGATATCCTCATGCGTGAAGCACAAAATTTCGTATTTTGCCTGGCGTGCCCCTATGTTGTAAATCTCACAGATGCCTTTTTGCCCGTTTGAATTATCAATGGCGATAATCTCGTGCTCCACACCTATGGTTTGCGCTATACTCTCGCTAACATCCCGAAGATCATCCGCGTTTGCGGAGCAAATAATTACTGATATCATGTACTCTCGTTTGTCTTAAATATGGCGGGCAATCATCTGACTCAACCGTACAAAGTTATTTAATCTCTCAAATTCATTACTGAATCTTATTTTTTTGTCGCAAGTATACAAAAATCATGACCGCTGTATCACCATTCCTTAGTCAAATCACAACTGATCCTCATATTACTTTATTTGCCTTTCTATCATGATCCGGTTTAGATGGTAATGGTTGTACTACCTGCTGTTTTTTCAGAGTTTATTAAGTTTCTGTATTTAAATATTATTTGCTATAACTCTTCCTCTATTCTACTTCAATCTCGTTGCTATTGACAATGAATAGTCGGAACTTGCTCGGCCAAAATTAAAAATCAATATGACATCAGTCTCCTGCGGCATTGACTTCGGAACCTCTAATTCTAGTATAGCTGTTGCTAACAATTCAAATATATCCCTCGTAGCGGTAGAAGGAACCAGTATTACGACCCCAAGTGCCATGTTCTTTCTTCGAAAAGGAAACGTCCCTTTCTACGGACGTGAGGCAATGAATCAGTTTCTTAGTCGTCAACCAGGCAGATTGATGCGCAGCCTGAAGCGCGTGCTTGGAACTCCAATCATGAAACAGGGTACAATGGTGAATGGGGAGCATATGAGGTTCGATCAGATCATTGCAACATTTCTTCAGAATTTAAAGGAGAAGGCAGACGTCCAGGCAGGTTTCGAAATTGAAAATGTGGTCATGGGACGTCCGGTCAATTTTATCGATAATGACCCTGGAGCCAACGTTCGTGCTCAAGAAGAACTGGCTAAAGTGGCCCGTTTGCTTGGATTCAAAAATATTGATTTTCAGTACGAACCTATTGCAGCTGCATTCGCACACGAAGCTAATGTCAGTGGGGAAAAGTTGGCCCTGGTAGCAGATATTGGTGGTGGAACATCTGACTTTACCGTAATAAAGCTGTCATCCAGGAATATTGGAAAGCCCGACCGTACGGAGGATATTCTTGCCAATACCGGAGTTAGAATAGGCGGTAATGACTTTGACAAAGATTTGAGCCTTTCCGCTATTATGCCTGAGATCGGCTATAAAACCACTTACGGTACTAAGAATCTGGAAGTTCCGCTTCGTCATTATTATGATTTATCAGAATGGAGCAAGGTTAACTTTCTCTACACACCAAAAATCATTTCTCAGACCCGTCAACTTTTATTTGAATCCCACGATAAGACTCGGTACGGACGTTTGCTGCAAGTGTTGGAACAAGAAACGGGACATGCTCTGCTGGCAGTAACAGAGGAGACAAAAATTGCACTAACAGATTCAGATTCCTACGACACACCATTTGCCTTTATTGAGGAAGGATTATCTACGAGTGTCACCAGACAGCAGTTTGATGTAGCTATTGCACAACAGATTGAAAAAGTAGCCGCTGCAGCCAGACAGTGCCTTGCTGATGCAGGAGTAAGCCCCGAACAGATTGAACTTGTCATTTTAACAGGTGGTACCACGGAGGTTCCAGCTGTGCAAGCAGAGTTTAGAAGTCTGTTTCCAAATGCCGCAATAGCTGATGAGAACAAGTTGTCTAGTGTAGGGTTAGGCTTGGCATATGATAGCCAGAATAAGTTCAGGTAAATTTATTTTTGATACAGAAAACGGCCTGCGGATAAACTATCAGTTCATCCGCAGGCCGTCTTGTTATATTTTTCTTATATATGTTATTCGACGTTGTTGCCGTCTTTGTCCAACTTGACCCTTGCGGTTTCTGAACCATTTTTAACATTCAGCTCATAATATTGAGTTTTGTCTGTGTTGGTTATTAAAAACGCCGACACAACTTTCCAACCTTCAAAAGCATCGCTTTTAATTGTATTTTTAACCCCGTCTGGAAGATTCTCAGCCTTTACACTTACCTTCTCCTGAGTAGTGATTTCGGTTGGAGCGTTGTTAGCTTTTACGCTATTGTCAGCCTGCACCGAGGCAAATGAGATGAGAGTCAGGGCAATTGCCGATACTATTAGCTTTTTCATAATCCGTTTTAGTTTTGATTCAAAATATTCTTCATATGGGTTGCTACCCTATGCGAATCATAGCAAAAGAATTTTGCCATTATTCATAATAAACTGATATTCAATTTGTTAAAGTATGTGGCGCTGTCGTTTTGTGTTTAACATACTCCCCGTTTTGTGGTGAAAGTCCTCGGAATCAGCTTCGGTTAGTTAAGTACTTTACCTTCTTTATCCACTTTCATCCAGGTTTCACCATCAGGTTTTTGGACGTACAAATCATAAAATGTTGTCTTATCCGGATTTGTAGTCAGGTAGGCCTTGAGTATGGTCCAGGCCAGTTCGGTATCGTGACCAACGGAAGCTTTTACTTTCTCTGGCAGATCGGCTACATCAACCTGGACTCTTTGTTGCTCTTGTACTACCACTGATGCTATGGTCTGTTTATATGCAATTGCATGGACAGAATTGGTGAAGAAAAACAGGATTGGTAATGCCAGAAGATATTTGATAACGGTTTTCATAAGGACGGATGTTTAATTCAGATTTATACCCGACTATCTAAAAATATGCCTGCATCATTATAAGTAGATATTAAATCTTAATCGCAGGTATAAAATTCGGAAAATTAACTAAATTTGCTACTGTATATAACCAGGTACCTTGTTAAGTATATTGCGCTATGAAATGTTTTATTAAGAGTGTTGGAATTTATTTACTGCTGATGGCCGGTGCGTGTACTTCATCCCATGAGTTGAAAGTTGCTGTAAAAGATTCCGATTCGGAATACCGATTTAATGCTCACTATGACAAGTCAAGAACGGTAGCGGCACAACAGTTGGTGAACCGGTCTGTAAAACCTAACAGAATTTTCGTAGATCACGAAGATGATATTGATAAAGACATAACGCTTGTAGATGGAACAACTTTTCATCTCAATTCTTCGCCGGGTAACATGGAGATTATCTTTGATAAAACTGCAAATACAGCGCATTCCTATGAAATGATCAAAAAGCTGGGGGAATCCATAAAAAAAGTGGTGACTGCTGAGGAATGATTAATGATGGCGAATCTGTGATTAGTAATTCGCCATCATCCGTATCAGCCCTTGGTTAGTTTCATCCTAACCGGATCCCAATGGATTACCTTTTTTTCAAAGTAACTGCTATTGCATGCTAATACAGGTGCTGCAGCTCTGAATCCAAATACAGGATCCTCCACCGTGCCAAGGCTTCCCTTGCGGATGTTGTCGAAAAAGTCTTTGAAATGTGCGACGTGCGCGTCATCCTCTTTGGGGGCTGTGAACCGTACTTCCTTTACTGGTTCTGCTTTACGCGTGTCATCCGGAAATTGTGCGTCATATTGCTTTTTAAACTCAGCCTGTTCTTTTTCTGAAAATGTATTGTAGCTGTCATATCCGCCATAACCCGGTGCCTTGGGTAATTTCTTCTTGGTAAGTATCAGGTTATTCTCCGTAAACTCAATCTGCCCTTCTGTACCAATAATGCGTGTGTTATTAGCAATAGCACCGGCATTGGCAAAATTTACCCTCAGTACCATTTGAAAGTTACTGTGAATGTCCGTTTTAGGATATTCAAGTATTGAAACCATTACATCAGGAACATCACGACCGTCTTTCCAATAACTTAGCTGTCCTGATGAGAAAATTCGCTCAGGACCCATTGAATTTGTTACGAAATGAACACCCGTAATTAAATGCACGAATAAGTCACCCGCTACACCCGTACCGTAATCCTTGTAATTTCTCCACCTGAAAAATCGTTTGGAATCAAAAGCTGTTTTGGGAGCATCGCCAAGAAAGGTATCCCAGTCAAGTGTGGTCAACGAAGCGTCAGTAGGAATGGAATAGTTCCACGCTCCTATCGCATTGAACCGGTCATTGTTGGACTCTACATAGTTAATCTCTCCTATTTCTCCTGCCTGGAAAAGTCTTTTCGCTTCTTTGAAAGAAGCTGAGCTGATTCTCTGGCTGCCGATCTGCATCGTTTTGCCAGATTTCTTCCATGCATCAATGACAGACAGCCCTTCATTGATATGATGTACCATAGGTTTTTCACAGTATACATGTTTGCCGGCAGCGAGGGAGGCTTTAGTAATGTGATCATGCCAGTGATCCGGAGTGACTATCAGCACTGCATCTATATCCTTTCTCTCCAATATTTTACGGTAGTCACGTGATGTGAACACCTCGTTGCCATATATTTCTTTTACCCTTTGAAGTCGTCCGTCATACAGATCTGCTGCTGCAACGAACTCTGTTCCCCCTGATCGTAATGCGGCCTTAGTGTCCTGATGCCCTTGTATACCCATCCCAATCGTTGCAAAACGAATTTTGTCATTGGGGCTGATCTTTTTCAGGTTGGGAATAATATTAAAGGGTTTGGCAAAACTTTCTGTTGCCGCCAAGGCTGATACAGCCGTCATATTTTTTAGAAAAATTCTTCGGTTGCTTTTCATAAGATGCGTATGTGAGTTTAAGATAGTTAAGGTATGTATGCTTATAATTCCTCAATAAAAATATCCATAAAAGCTACGCGTGCCTTGCCACCGCCATGTATCTGTAATGCAATCAGTCCCAACTGCGGTATATGCTGATCAGTTTCTTTGTAATCCACTGTAAGTTTTTTGTTAAGATAAATTCTGATACGACCGTTTTCGCTTCGTATCTGATAGTCGTTCCAATCCCCGGGTTTAAGTAATTTCGCCACCAGTTCAGGTGTAGGGGCAGCCAGCGTCTTGTTTCTTCTTGATTCATCGTACAGGCTTGCCCAGAACTTATCCCCTAAATCTGCTTGATAGCCAGTCATTTCATACGGCGGATTTGTAATTCTCTTACTATGAAACTGTACGCCCGAATTAACAAATCCTTCAGAGCCGGTCAACTTAAATTTAAGATTAAGTCTAAAGTTTCTATAGCTCGTTCTTGTACTCAAAAACTCATTGTGAGGGACTTCATCGTCCAGAGAACCACCTACAATCGCACCACCTGCGACATGCCAGGTTTTTACAGTATCACCCTCCCAGCCTTGAAAGTTCTTTCCATTGAACAGGCTTATCACTTTACTTTCGGGGACGTGAATACTATTAGTAAATAGCCCCAGGATCGCAAAACAGCCCATGAGCCACACTAACTTTTTACGAAGACCTGATATCCATGTCGTCCTGTTTTCCATGTCCGTAGGTGTAAATTTTTCTCAAAAATTATTAATTATAAGTGGTAAATTGTCATATTTACTCTCCTTTTTTGAATTCACTGCAGCAGCAAAGATGTAAGACACAAGGCGCGGCTTAAGGAACTATCTGAAAAATTCTTTTTGCAATGCCCCTTTTACTCATAAGTTATAATGGCCGATAATAATATGCATTCCAATGACAACTTCAAACAGGATAATGAAAGATTTGAGCTTGTAGCGAAAGCAACACATGATATCATTTGGGATTGGGATCTGGTGAGTAACACGTTGTGGTGGAACGAAGGAATGCAGGAATTATTTGGCTACGAAGAGCTTGAACCAGGGCCAGAGTCGTGGTATAACAGAATCCATCCTGATGATAAGGAAAGAGTTGTGAAGCACATTCATGATGTGATAGAGTCCGGTGGCTCTCGTTGGACAGACGACTACAGGTTCCAATGTGCTGATGGCTCTTATGCTTACGTACATGACCGCGGCTATACACTACACGAAAACGGGCGTGCTGTGAGGATGGTTGGTGCGATGCAGGATGTTACCCTGCAACTACAGCATCAGCGCGCGTTGGAAGAAAGCGAGCAGCGTCTGAATTTTGCACTTCAATCTGCACAGTTAGGAACATGGAATCTAAATCCGGAAACAAATCTCGTTGACTGGGATGAAAGATGCAGAGCGTTATTTGGTATATCTCACCAGGACAGTATTGCTTACGATACCATTCTCACAAGAATTCATCCAGAAGATCGATTCCGGGTGCATCAATTGGTATCCAAATCCTTGATGAATGATTCGGAAGGTTCTTATAATATTCAGTTTCGAACAATCGGAATAGATGGGCTTACCCTTCGCTGGCTACAATGTAAAGGGCAGGCTTATTTCAAGAATGGGAAGGTTTATCGTTTTTCAGGAATTGCTCAGGATATCACCGATCTGATTACCAATCAGGAAAGAGCATTTTACGCTGATCAGCAGGCTACAATGACTATAGAGGGTACCGGAGCTGGCTCTTTTCTGGTAGACATGTCGACGAATGAAATCGTTTATTCGCCTACCCTGTGCAAGATTATTACAGGAGAAGTATCTGATTCTTTGTCAAGGAAAACCTTCATCGAACATCTCCATCCTGACGATATTGCTTTGAGGAATGAAGCATATGAAAGAGCCAGGGAAACGGGTGAACTGGATTATGAAGCCCGCTTCATTTGGAAGGATGGTTCTGTACATTGGGCGAAGTCTATTGGCCGTTATCTCTATGATAAATCAGGTAATGTTATTACCCTTTCTGGCATAATACTGGATATCACTGAAAGGGTTGAAGCAGAGCAGAGAGTCAGGGAGAGTGAGAGCCGGTTCAGAAGTCTGATAGAGCAAGCGCCTGTTGCTACTGCTTTGTTTGTAGGACCGGATATGATTGTCGAAATTCCGAATGAGCCTATGATCAAAATGTGGGGAAAGGACGCCGGAGTAATCGGAAAGCCACTTCGTGAGGCCGTTCCTGAGTTGATCGGGCAGCCTTTTCTTGACATTCTCGATGAAGTTTATAAATCCGGAATCGCATATCATGCCAATGGAGCACGAGCTGATCTGATCATTAATGGTATGATGCAAACCAGGTATTATGACTTTACCTATAAGCCATTACTTGACGAAAACGGAGCAGTTTATGCCATCATGGACATGGCTGTCGATGTAACACCTCAGATGATAGCTGCTCAGGAACTGAAAGCAAGTGAAGAACGATATCGGCAATTAGCAGATCAGCTTGAAGCTCGCGTGGTACAGCGTACGAATGAATTGAAGCTTGCCAATCAGGAACTGGTAAACTCCAATACCAATCTTCAGCAATTCGCATATGCCGCCAGCCATGACATGCAGGAGCCATTGCGCAAAATACAATCGTTCAGCTCAAGATTACAATCTTCTTACAGTGATCAACTGGATGAAACCGGAACTTACATGCTGAGTAGAATGCAGGATGCTGCCCACAGAATGTCATTGATGATTGATGATCTTCTGGCTTATTCAAGGCTTAGTAGCAATGTAGATACAGAATTCGTCGCCGTGGATCTGAACAAGGTGATCAAACAAGTTATTTCTGATCTTGAAATTGGTATAGCAGAGCATCAGGCAGAGATAAAGGTTGATAAAATTCCACCTGTTACAGGCAATCCCTCGCAATTGGTGCAACTCATGCAAAATCTGATCAGTAATTCCGTAAAATACAAAGTGCCCGATCAACATCCTGTAATCCGGATTAAAGGTTGGGAAGCAGAACCCGGTGAGCTTGCCAGCATTCCATATCTGTTACAGGACTTAAGATATGTAGCGATATCGGTTAGTGATAATGGGATCGGTTTCGACGAGAAATACCTGGAACGTATATTTCAAATGTTTCAAAGGTTACATGGAAAAGGAGAATACAGCGGATCTGGCATCGGCTTGGCGCTATGTAAAAAGGTTGTCCAAAACCATAATGGCTATATTACAGCACATAGCAAACCCCGTGAAGGTGCAGTTTTTCTAATTTACCTGCCTATGGCAACTGATTGATGCCGGCTACTGTTTCCAGATGTCAGCGTAAAGTTCGGGGTGACGTTTGAACTGTGTATGAACATAAGTACATAAGGGCATGACCGTCAAATTATTTGTTCTGGCATAAGTTACCATTTCTTCCAGCATCAGTTTAGCCATTCCTTGTCCTTCAAATTCCGGATCGACCTCCGTGTGATAGACTGTGAGTGTAGTACCGGATATCCCTATTACCATTTCACCAGCCTTCTCGTCTTTTTCGAAAAGGTAAAAAGCACCTCTCCCCTTTTCTCCAAGTTGCAATTTAACTTCAGCCATAATATCTGTTATTTATCTTCAAACGGAATATGCAGATCAACTTCTTAAAACAAGACAAAATCTGTTAGTTTTACTGCATTACTGTTTAAAATTATTATTCCTTTCAAATCCCATGTATAAAAAAATTTGTTTGGCTGGTCTTCTGTTGGCCACAGCACCCACATTAGCACAACCTGTTGCCGATTCTATTCGGGTCGGAGATCACTACCGTTCATTTTACTATAATGAGCCACAGACAAAAAAATTAAATGGAAGTCTGATGTTCGCTATTCATGGTTCTGGTGGTAATGCAGCCAGCTTCATGCGCAACGCGGAAAAACTTGAGAAGCGGGCTGAAAGTGAGAATTTTATAGTTGTGTATCCACAGGGGTATAAGTCATTCTGGAATGAATGCAGAAAGCATTCGGCAGCGGAAGCCAATAAAATTGATATTGATGAGCAGGCATTTTTTCAAGGGATGATCAATTTTTTCGAAAAAAAGTATTCGATCAATAAAAAAAATGTTTTTGCGTCAGGCTTTTCAGGAGGTGGTCAGATGGCGTACAAAATGGGAATTACTATGCCTGAAAGTTTCAGGGCAATATGTGCAATGGTTGCTAATATGCCAACTGAGGAAAATATGGACTGTGTGGAACGGAAAAAGCCGATAGCAATTATGATTATAAATGGCACAGCTGACCCGGTCAATCCGTATGAAGGAGGAGAAATGAAATCGGCGGGATTAACACTTGGTAATGTTCAGTCCACAGATCAATCTTTTGCATATTGGGCGAAACTCGCCGGATATAATGGTAAGCCCCAAAAGCAAATTGTACCAGATCCAGATCAGTCCAATGATATTACCATTGAAAAATATACATTTAAAGAAAAACGTAAACCAGAGGTAACTTTATTAAAAGTGAATAATGGGAAACACGAGTTTCAAAGTGACATGGATTTCTTCTCTGCTGCCTGGGGCTTTTTCAAAAGACAGATCGAATAGTACCGTAAATAATAACGTCTGAATCTATTTCAGCAGCAACAGGCGTTATTATTATATCAAACCAGACTCAGACGCTTTATATATAGCTGATAAAAACCGGAAGCAGATAACAAACAAAGGACAATTAATGTCACCCACAGTGTATCATAACCCCAGTGGGCCGCGATAAAACCGCCGGATGCCGGTCCTATTACCTGCGCAACAGCCCACGATAGTGAATATACTGCTGAATATTTACCTCTGTTATGCTCACTAGCTCTGTTGATCACAATCGTGCTGATATATGGTAACGTTAGCATTTCACCAATAGTGAACGACAGAACAGCCAGTACACCTGCGATCAGACCCGGTAAGCCCGGAATCAGTAGAGCAAAAAATGCGAACAGGGTGCACAATACGCCGGCTATAATATAGTGGTAATCAGAATGTCGGCTTCTAAGAATTTGGATAAACACCATTTCAAACAGTGCGATTACGATTCCGTTCATCGCGATCAGTAAACCAATTGTCGCCTCTCCGATATGCATTTGTTCTTTCCAAAATACCGGTAAAATTCTGAATATCATGATAAACGCAATCATGTATAAGGTTACCATACCAATAAAGCGTATAAAAAACAGATCCGACCAGGGGGATTTGGATGTCAGAGCTATTTCTGTATTTTCCTCTTCCTGGACTTTATTGATCTTTCCTTCTGGTAATAATATCATGATCAGTACACCCGCCAGTGTATAGACCACTCCATCTACCCAAAAAAGTAAGTCATAGTTGATTGCTGCTAATATTCCACCGACAGAAGTGCCAAAGCCAAAACCAATATTTGTAGCCAAACGGTTAAGCGCATAAGATCTCGTCAGATTTTCATGTGACGAATAAAATGCGATAGCTGAATTATTGGCTGGCTTAAATGCTTCCACAAAAAAGCCCAGAACGACCGTGAGCAGGCATAAATGCTCAAAAGTATTAATTTGAGAGAAAAGTATAAAAAGTAATCCACTTATTAGTAAGCTAACGATCTGCACAGAACGAAAACCAACTCTATCGGACAGATATCCCCCGGCAATCGCACCCAGTACAGAGCCCGCTCCGAAGAGCGTAATAATCAGACCGGCATCTGCAATACTGCGGTTAAGATTTTGAGTGATATACATGCTCATAAATGGTACGGCCATATAGCCGCAGCGATTAATAAGCACCACCATGCTTAATAACCAGGTCTCCCGACTTAAGCCGCTGTATGATTCACGGTACTGTTGAGTAATTGTTTTTATCATAAGTATGTAAATAAAAAATCCGCCCGGATATTGATATCGGGCGGATCGCTAATGTTTTTTTAAATCACTATGTAGCTACTCACGCCAGACATCCTTTGATGACCAGTTGCGAATGGCGCGATAGACGATTTGTGTTTTCATGATGCAAAGCTAAGAGAATTATAGAAAATTTAATAAATGGTTCCGTGGAAATTATGATAGATAAATATTCCAACCTTACTTTCCAACCATTAGCGAATCAACTTACTCATTGTTAATGATTAGCCCTATTTAAACTCCTGATCATCTCTCGCCGTGAAAAACATCCTTCTATTCTTCATCCTAATGCTGACATTTTCCACCTGCATTGATAATGAGATTGGCCCCTGCGCCTGCAAAAGCAATATCAATTGTACAGAGGAATATCGGAACATTATTCTGGAAATTAAAGATGCCGGTGGAAAGCCATATCTGCTAGATGAATACAAAATAACCAGAATAGAAGATGGCCGGGAGATCGTGTTAGAAAGGGATGAATATATCGATATCCGGCAATCGATGGGTAACTACCTTTTAATGGGCGACAAGCACAAATCGTGGACAGATAAATGTGGAAAGGCATTTCGTTTTACAGGTCAGAAAGATGGAAAAGAGGTGATTTCCAAAGACTATCTGATCGCCCACGATTGCTGCCACATCATGGTTAAAGAAGGAGATGTTAAAATTACCATCGAATGATGTAATCGAATTTTAAAACAAATACCATCTTCATGCAACCTTTTTTGTCTGTTGAACATCTTTGGTTCATATTAGCCATGAAAATATAAATTGCATGACAGGTAAAGAACTATTCGATCATTATCAGGCAGCAGCACTGCGCAACGGATTCGGCTCAGCAGAATTCAGCTACGGAAATGTGCTGTTTGAAGCTATGAAGCTGGAAGGAGAAGCTACAGTTTTCAGAAAACTGGAAGAAGCAAACGCAAAGGGTCGGAAAATCCAGCTTGCTTATTCTACTTCAGCCAAAGGGGAGAATACTGAGCCGGACTTAGTTGTGATTGCCTGAAAACAATACAGCCGGGCTAATATACCCGGCCGCATTCAGAATTTATGAGGTAGTTTAAGGGCAGAATACTCTATCAGAAAGACTAGTAACAGCCGGACGCTGATAACTACCAAATCGCTCACAAAAGGCTCTCTCCAGATTTTCTCTATGATTTGGATGCGCAATACTGATCAGCGCACGTGCCCTCTGCTTTAAGCTTTTGCCAAACAAATCCACCATACCATATTCGGTTACCACCCAATGAATATGCCCTCTCGTGGTCACTACACCTGCTCCTTCTTTCAAAAATGGTACAATGCGTGATTCACCTTTTGAAGTTACGGATGGAAGCGCTATAATCGGGGTTCCTCCCTCAGACAACGACGCTCCGCGTATAAAATCCATTTGTCCGCCAATACCTGAATACTGATAGGTGCCTAACGAATCCGCACAAACTTGCCCCGTTAAATCTAACTCAAGTGCTGAATTAATCGCAGTGGCCTTTTGATTTTGACGGATGATACTCGTATCGTTCACATAAGCAATATCCATTACACGAATCGCAGGGTTGTCGTTCACAAAATCATATAGCTTTTTCGTGCCCACCATAAATGACGTGACTGACTTACCCCGGTTGAGCTTTTTCTGACTGTTATTGATTACTCCACTTTCGATCAGCGGAATGACCCCATCCGAAAGCATTTCTGTATGCAGACCCAAATTTTTATGGTTTTGCAGATTTCGAAGGACCTGATCCGGAATGGCACCGATACCTACCTGAATGGTAGCGCCGTCCTCAATTAATGATGCCACATTTTGACCGATCTGAATCATGGCGGGCTTTACATTCAGGGAGTAATCTATTTCCGGCAATTCACACTGATGCCATACCAGTGAATTGATTTTGCTGATATGGATAAATCCGTCACCATGCGTCCGGGGCATGGAAGGATTCACCTGGGCTATTACATGTTTAGCAGAATCTACAACTGCACGCGCAATATCCACAGATGTTCCCAGTGAGCAAAACCCGTGCATGTCAGGCGGGGATACCTGGATCATGGCAACATCAACGGGTAGTTTATCGGTTTTAACCAACTGAGGAATCTGACTTAGAAATACAGGGACATAATCGCCGTAATCACTGTTCACAACTGCTCGTGTATTGGCAGAGACAAAAAGCGAATTGAAGAAAAAGCTGTTGTGGTGAGCCGGGTCATTGAAATCGACATCTCCCAACGTTGTTATACTTATAAATTCGACATTTTTCAATTCCCAATGTCTTTTCTGCAATGCCTGCACCAAATGGATAGGGGTAGCAGCACTACCATGGATAAAGACTCTGTTGCCGGACTGGACCTGGTTTACTGCCTCTTCAGCAGTAGTATATTGGGGAGTATTCATAACCTTTTTGATATAGTAGATTGGATCTGCATTTCAGATATTGACGTATCTCAATACTAAAATTTTCTATACAAATGTCCGTCTGGAGTGGCAGCTTATAAATGATTTAGGCAGTGTTCATTTATGACCAAAGTCAGGGTTGCAGGAATTCCTGATAAATATTAAATGCAGAATACAGTTGGCTTAATTTTTGTGCTTGACTTAAAAAAATCTTTATCATGGACCAAATCGAACAGCAGAGAAAAGATCTGCAGGAGAAAATTTTAGCCAAACGGCAGCAAGTCGAATTCGAAAAGGACAGTATCAGCGACAGTAAGATATCGGATCCGGATAATATCCAAAATCCGGAGATCAGTGAAGAATTCAAGAACTTTTACGATCCCGAGGGGAATGTCATTGAACCTTCCGAATTGAAAGAATTGAGCAGATCAGAGCAAGAGCTCATTTACCTGATAGACAAGCTGAACAAACTTAACAAGGAACATAGTTAGTAGCCGTCAGGTTTGAAACCACTATAAAATTCCTTTTAAAACTTCAATGGATCTGACCAATTCGTCTGTCGTCGATGAGGCGAAACCCAGTCGGGTGTATCCGCCGGAAGGTATATCGTGTAGCAAACCATTGGAAAAAGAGAGGCCATTTTTAGACGCTTTCTGTGCTATCAAAGTCAGGTTGTAATATTGATCAAATTTAGTCCAGACGGCCAATCCGCCGTCCGGTTTTACATAGCTTACTTCGTCCCGAAGTTCAGTCCCCAGCAGCTCACAGAAAATATCGCGTCGTTGCCGATATTCTCTTAATGATTTCCTTAAATGTCGTTGAATAACTCCGCTATGCAATAGATCTGCTATCGCGTTCTCAAGTGCCACATCACCCTGCCGGTCAATGATTCTGCGCAGTTGTGTTAACCTTTCGATTACATTTTCAGCTGCAATTACATAGCCTACCCTGAATGCCGGAGCGATAGACTTGGTGAAAGACCCGCAATAAAGTACCATACCATGAGGATCATCGGCAGCAAGCGGTAATAAAGGTTTGCTGAGGTAATGGAAATCGTAGTCGTAGTCGTCTTCGAATATAGCGAATCCATATTGCTCAGCCAGGTTTAGTAATTTCAGTCTCCGGTCTGCACGGAGTGTGACGGTAGTAGGGTAATGGTGATGAGATGTAACATAGACCAGTCTGATGCGTTGATTTTCACAAAGTTGTTCCAGTTCATCAATGTCCAAACCATTTTCATCCACTTTAACAGTCATCATCTTACCTCCAGCCTGTTGTAGATTATATTTTGCTCCTGCCCAGCATGTATTTCCGGTTACAACTATATCGCCTTTTGAAATAATGGAGGAAGCTGCCAGATGCAATCCCATGGTTGTTCCGCGTGTAATGATGATGTTTGCTACAGATACCCCCATCCCACGGGTTTGATTCAGATACAAAGCCAACTCCTGACGTAGCCAGAGGGAGCCGGCAGGGTCAGAGTACCCTAGCTTACTATAGCTATTTCCTGTAATAAGTTGGGTGCGATAAGCCTTCGCCAGATCAGCCAGAGGAGCCAATCTCACGTCAGGAAATCCATCGTCCAGATGCAGTGGCTCAGAATAGGTCGTAACCGGCCTATTTGGATAGTTCAACGCTTTTAAGGGAAAACCGCTTACCTTTTTCAAAGTTGTAGTATGATGCCGGCCAATCAGGTCTGGCTTAATAACAGGTATATGTTGCGCTACAAACGTTCCACTTCCCTGTCTACCTTCCAGCCAACCCTGAGATAGTAATTCGTCATAGGCTTCCGTAATCGTCTTCCGGTGGACACCAAGCTCCTTAGCCATCGCTCTGGAACTTGGCAATTTAAAGCCTGCTGACATCACTCCTTTCCGAATCAGTTCAGCCAGTTGATTCGCGATTTGTATGTAAACTGCTTCAGGAAGTGTTCGATCAATGGTGATGAAGGATACAACGGAAAACATAACTGGACTATGATAATTTTATAAATTGGACGATTATGACAATCCAATTCTATAGGATATTTGTTAAAAAAACAAGTAACATGAAAAAGCCAGAAGATCACCTCGTTCCCAGCCGTGCTGCCAAACGGGCTCATTATGTACCGGAACAAATTTATCCGATACTAGACGAAGCATTATTTTGTACGATCAGCTATTCGGTAGACAATCAGCCGTTTTCTATTCCTACCTCATTCGTTCGTTACGAGGATAAGATTTACATTCACGGATCAGTGGGAAGCCATTTTTTGAGGGAAATTGAAAAGGGAATTCCTGTTTGTATTACGGTAATGCTCGTTGATGACATCGTTGTAGCTAAATCTGCCTTTAGCCACTCTGTGAATTACAGATCCGTAGTCATCTTTTCTAAGGCCGAGAAAATAGAAGATTTTCAAACCAAATTTGAAGCTTTCAAATGGCTTACGGAAAAAATAGTCCCAAACAGCTGGGATTATCTCAGACCGATGACCGAAAAAGAAGTTGATAAAACCATAGCACTGGCATTTTCGCTTGACCACGCATCAGCCAAAATACGGACAGGTATGCCTAATGACGAAGCAAATGATAAGGAACTTCCGATATGGTCTGGATTGATACCTCTGCCTGCGGGAAGGTTGGCTCCTGTTGCAGATGAATCCAGTCAGGAAATTCCTCTTCCGCCACATCTGGCTTCAATGTCCTGAAATGATTTACATGAACATGATCTACCTGACATCCGTGGGTAAATTATTGCTCACAGGAAACAGTTTTTGACATTCACATTCAAGTACGGTGAGTATCAGTGTCATTTGCCTGACGACTTCATTCCATTGACCCTCAGTACTGCTAAATGGATCATAATGCAGGTTGATACGGCCAGTCACTCTGAACCAGCCGTTGCTCAATGGTCTGGATGCGGTGGTAAGCTGATACTTTCTGAATATGTCTACAACCTGATCAGCGTACTGTTTTTCGTACGCTGACGTTGTAGAAAAAACAAGGGAGCCATTTTTATAATGGCATGTGGTGTACTTTTTCATGGCTTTTAGTCTGATGGTGAAGACAAATGAAAAAATACTATACCACAACTGAGTCGTTTAACAATTCATTTTATTCTGCAATTGACAGCCGCCGGGATGTCTCAATCAGAATCAGATAACTTCTTGTACATGACTGACATTCTTTAAAAAAAATGATGTAATATTAACGGCAATAACCTATTCACTTACCTCCATGATACACAAACTATGCATTGCCCTCCTACTTTCTGTAGTCCTTTTCAGCTGCCGGGAAAAAGCAGAAAGGGCAAAAGAAATTGTATCACGGGACACAACGATAACTGTTGAAAATTCATTTACAGAACTTTTTGTTGATTCATCAGCATTGCAAAAATATTTGCAGAGCTTTCCACAAGATGACAGCTTATCTGATAGAATGAGTAACTTTTACAATCAGCGTAATTATCAGTTTGCGTGGTTCTTTCCTGATGGCATGGCTGAATTTGTTCCGACTTTCCTGAGTTTACAAAACGATTTTATACATTATTCCGGTGATAGTTCGCTGTACAACGCCTCGCTTGTTACAGCCATCGATTCACTGTCTAAATACAGAAAAATAAATCCTCAGGATTCGCTCGTCATCAAAACGGAATTACAGCTTACAAACCAGTTTTTTCTTTATTCGAATCTCGCTTATGCTGGTAATAGCAAGCTTAACACCCAGGAACTGGAATGGTTCATTCCAAGGCGAAAGCTGGACGCGGTATCTTTTCTGGATTCGCTGGTGAAAAATAAAGGGCAGAACCTGGCTGCCTATGAGCCGGTTAACCGTCAGTATAATCTACTTAAACAATACCTTCTGCAGTATCATCAGATACAGAAAGATTATCCCTGGACTCCCATCGGGTCTTCCAGAAAATTAAGCAAGGGAAGTGTTGATACGATGGTGGTTCTTTTAAAAGAAAGATTGGTTTTACTTGGTGACTTACAGCAAACGGACAGCAGCAAAGTATTCGATTCCACATTGGTCGCAGCTGTAAAGCAGTTTCAGCGGCGGGTTGGATTAAAAGCCACAGGGGAAACCGGACCTGCTTTTTTCAAAGAACTGAATGTATCCCCAACCAGTCGAATTCACCAGATGCTAATAAACATCGAGCGGATCAGATGGATGCCTGCCTCTCCTACCACTGATTATTTATTGGTGAACATACCGGAATTTATGCTTCACGTATATGAAAAAGGTAAACTGTCGTTCGAGATGAATGTAGTTGTCGGATCAGAAGCAAACAGCACTATTATATTTTCCGGAACGCTGAATCAGGTTGTTTTCAGCCCGTACTGGAATGTTCCAACGAGTATCCTCAAAAAAGAGATTTTACCAGGTATCAAGCGTAATCCTAATTATTTAGCAAGACATAACATGGAATGGAACGGCGGCTCCGTGAGACAAAAGCCAGGTAAGTCGAATTCTCTTGGACTGGTCAAGTTTCTATTCCCGAACAGCTACAATATCTATCTGCATGACACACCTTCTAAAAGCTTATTCGGAGAATCACAAAGGGCTTTTAGTCATGGATGTATCCGCTTATCTGAACCTAAAAAGCTGGCCGAGTTTCTGCTAAGAAAAGACAGCACGTGGACGAGTCAGAAAATAGAGCGGGCCATGAATGCGGGAAAAGAAAAATATGTACGCTTGCGCGGAGAAAATGAAATCCCGGTATATATAGGCTATTTTACAGCATGGGTTGACTCAGAGGGCAAACTCAACTTTCGCAGAGATGTTTATGGTCATGATAAAACGATGGCTCAAAGATTATTTGGAAACGTTGAAACTACAATAGCTGATTGAAAAGTAAACACGGTGTTTCAGCTTAATACTGATTGACACCGTGTTTATGACATTTCTTTAATCCACCGTCGTCCACCCGGGATCTATAGCAGATAATAAAGGTAATCTGGTTTTGTATCCATCTTCCATCCGGAAATTGATTTCTGTTATCCTCAGTGTTTCCGATGTTGCTCCGAGTATTTCACTGAATTCGTGAAATGATCTGATCGAACCTTCCAGCCATCTGGAGTTATCCGGAGCCAGAAAAAATGTTTCAACCATGCAAAAGAAAATAACTTTTTCTCCTTTACGCCTGTATGCATGGATATGGTAATGGTCCTTACTGCTCCGGTTCTCATAACAGACAATCCTTTTTTCATCCATAGCCTTCAAAAAAAGAATCTCATACTCATAATTTGTCATTCTGTATTTCTATCGGTTGCCAATTGATTTACAGCATGACCTACGACAAAAAAAACCGCACGGATTAGTGCGGTTGTGATATAGAGCTATGAGGAATATTTATTCCATTTTCGACTGATCTTCCAAAACCTCGGAAACAGCAGTTTTACTTTCCGGGCTGCTGTCGTCATCACCAAGTACCATTCCCCAGGGTTTCAGGCCATCTACGCGATCGAAAACAACCTTAATAATCGCAATCACAGGGATAGAAAGGAACATACCAGTGATTCCCCATATCATTTCGCCCAATACAAGTCCAAGTAGCGCCACCAGGGTATTGATCTTCACTTTCGACCCTACAATTTTCGGCATTACATAGTTACTGTCGACAAGGTGTATAGCAATTACTGCAACCAGTACCATCAAAATTTTGGTGGTACTGGCAGTCGCAAACGTGATGAGAATGGTCAGCAGCAATGCTGTCACAATACCAATGTATGGTATCAGATTAAAGATTCCGGTAATAAGTCCCAGTAAGAAGGCGTATTTCACCCCAATAATCCAGAAGGCGACGCAGGACAGAAGCGTTACGATCAGCATCTGCAGAAACAATCCGACAATGTATTTTTTTACAATATACTGAACCTGCGCAACGATATCATAGACCACCACGGCATGCTGTTCACTAAAAAGAGAAACGATGAAACGCAACAATAATCGTCGGTGAAGCAATATGAAAAATGTATACAGAAAGATAAAAAGTAGAAACAACAGCACCGAAGAAACGGAAAGCAAAGTATGCCCTATTAGTGATGTACCTGTATCCAATGCCTTGGTCGCCGATTCGCTCAGGTAGTTGATCTGTTCGTCGGCATTCACATTAAAAGTAAGTGCAATCCACTTTTGAAGATCAGCGGTAGCACTGATCACCTGTTGTTTAAAAGCTGGCCAATCCTGAGCGAGTTGTGTTACCTGTGTTCCTAAAACGGCAATAATGGCAACAATGCCTAATACAAGAGATAACAATGCTATCAGGGAAGAGACCGACCGTGGGAACCTGAACTTTCTTTCCATATACCCAGCAAACGGCAGCAATAACATGGAAAATAACAAAGCAAAAATAAGTGGCGCCAGAAGCGTGCGTCCCACGATCGCAATATAGCAAAGGCAGATCAGGCTGATGAGTATGTGTGCGAGCCTGGTGTAAAATGGTGTAATTCGAATCATGGGAATGCCCGCGAATATGAAAGATGATAACTGTATATACGATAAAATTGTGCCAATTGTTCAGACCTGACCGACAAAAAAAGTGGCCTTTTCCCGTCCGTGTACTAAACTGGCACATATTTACGATAGTGCATATACTTTAATATACAACCTGTTTGTTTATGGTAGTGCGAAAGCGACAATCTGGTTCCCTTTTGCGGTCCCTAACTTTGTTCCTCCACACGCGATTACGATAAATTGTTTTCCGTTGCACTCATATGTCGAAGGAGTCGCGAAACCTGCAGCCGGTAGCGTTGTTTCCCAGAGAAGTTTCCCGGTGTTTTTATCAAAAGCCCTGAATTTTCCGTCTTTCGTAGCAGCGATAAACAGCAACCCACTGGCAGTCACTACCGGGCCACCGTAATTTTCTATACCTGTATGATGAATTCCTTTTGCTTTCAGGGATTGTTCTTCTCCCAAAGGAATTTTCCAAAGGTAATCACCCGTATTCATATCAATGGCGTTAAGAGTTCCCCAAGGTGGCCCAATTGCCGGATGTCCGTTAGCATCCAAAAACTTGTTATAACCTGTACTTTGATAAGGCACTTTTATCTTTTTAGAAGAGATAGCAACCGCCGCCGCCTCCTTTTTCTCATCACCAAAAAGAAAAGAAATCAGGGCCTGTTTCTCGACTGAATTCAAGGTAGTGAATCCGGGCATCATTCCTTTTCCGGAGGTAATGATGGCAGATACATAGGCTTTGTCGCGCCTGGTATGTATATTCATCAGCGACGGATAGCCACTTTTGATATTTCCGGCCCTATTTTGTCCGTGGCAGGTTGAACAATATGTGCTATATACTTTTTCTCCGTCACTCATTGAAGACAGGTCGCTCGCTTTCGGCATTTCTTTCATGGTGAGGACCCATGGCATTTCGGAACTGTTGACATACAGAATTCCTTTGGTGGGATCTGCTGCGGCTCCCCCCCATTCTGCGCCTCCGTCAAAGCCTGGAAGAATGATCGTTCCTTCCCGGGATGGTGGAGCAAAACGCTCTTTACGATAAGTTCTGAATCGTGCAATCAGTGAATCGCGATCAGGTGCATGGGTGCTGATATCTTGCTCTGTCAGCAAATGGGATTCCCGGGCGAAGGGTAAGGGTCTTAGAGGAACGGGTTGCGTAGGCCATGAATGTTCTCCGGGTAAATCGCTTTGGGAAACACTCACTTCCTCGATAGGAAAGAGGGGCGTTCCGAGAGTTCGATCAAAAATAAAGACATATCCTTGTTTACTCACTTGTGCAACGGCATCCACCCTGCGGCCCTTATGTGTAACGGTGATCAGGTTGGGTGGAGCAGGTAAGTCTCTGTCCCAAAGGTCATGATGCATAGTCTGAAAGTGCCAGATGCGTTTCCCCGTACGTGCATCAAGGGCTAACAGACAATTGCTAAAAAGGTTTTTGCCTTTTCTTAAACCACCAAAAAAATCATAGCCTGCGGAGCCGGTAGGTACATATATGATTCCCCGCTTACGATCAATGGCCATACCTGCCCAATTATTCCCTCCACCTGTATAAGTATTTTTGTAAGCGTCTTCCGGGAAAGTCTCGTATCCGAATTCACCTGGGTATGGAATGGTATGAAAGGTCCAGGCCACTTTCCCTGTTCTTACGTTAAAGGCTCTGATATCACCCGGTGCAGCATCCGTATCTTCAGAAAGGCGAACAGGCATGATAATCAAATCGTTGAAAATGGTTCCGGGCGTATTCGAAACAAGGTATTTGTCCCGAGCAATTTCGGGCAGTCCGTCATGAAGATCAATGCGTCCGCTATCTCCGAAACTTTGGATCGGTTTGCCATCCTCTGCATTCAAGGCATACAGGTAAGAGCCTATCGAATGAAGAATACGTTTATCATTCCCTTTCTCCCAATAAGCCACTCCCCTGCTCGTATTGGATCCCACTGTTGAATCAATCCCAAAAGTCCAGATTTCCTCTCCGGTTGAGGCATTCAACGCAAATGCCCGGACACCGGCCGTTACACCATACAATATTCCGTTAACGATGATAGGATTCATCTGCATTTGTCCGGAATCAGGTGCGCTGTAACTCCATACAGGTTGTAGCTTTGCTACGTTGTCAGGATTAATTTGAGTTAAAGCCGAGTAATGATTGCGGTCAGGACCTCCCAGATATTCCGTCCAGTTGGTGAGAACCGAATTTCCTGCCATCATGGTCAGCTTTCTTGCAGCTACCAAAAATAGGCCTGCTGCCGCGACAATAAAGATAAATCTTAGCTTCATTAACTAGTTAAACTTGTTTTTTTCTGTAAGTCCTTTCCATGAGTCCGTACGGAATGGAGCAAGAGGAAAGCCCGCTGCATTGAAAATCTGCCCATCTTCAGTTGCATCACTCCAGTTGTATCTCACCGCTATTGGTTTGATGACTTTACTGTTGAAGACTTCAATTTTGCCGTCCTTGATGGCTGCCTGTGCATAATGAAAGATCCTGTCCTCACCCGCTATTTCAAAGCCAGTGATATATCCATAACGATTCCTGACGTTTAAGTCACCGGTGTTGGTCTTCAAAGAAATGACAGCCTTATTGCCGATGACTTCCATTTTATCAAAAGATGGGGATTCAGGCATATCGGCTAATCCATAATCCTGACTCAATGCCTTTGCTGCCAGCCGCCTGGCAACATCCTGTTTATTGGTGGGATGAATGTCTTTTGGATTTCCGATATCAGTGGTGACGGCCATTCCGGTGCCAGGCAGCGCCAATGTCATATTTTGGGCTTCACGAAGTTCTGCCCAGTTACTTCCTTCATTACTGCTTACATCTCTGCCAAAACTAGATAGCTGCACCCAATAGAAAGAAAACTTGTCACCCCACACCTTTCGCCAGCTGTCAATCAGAAGTGGAAATGCCTCTCTGTACTGATACGCTCTGCCGGCATTACTCTCACCTTGATACCAGAGTGCTCCTCTGATCGCGTATGGCACCAAAGGAGCAATCATGGCATTGTAAATGGTAGTTCCGACATTATTCATCAAATGTGCATATTCATACTTGCCCGCAAATGAAGGCATTAGTTTCCAGTCATTTGCCAGATTTATCTTCTGCTGACCTGCCTCGACATACATATCTGAACCACTACCCATCAATCCGGGACCAAACCAGGATGGGCTAAGCACTTTACCTACTTTAAGCACCAGTTGATTTTCGCCTGATTTCCAGGTGTTTGCAGGAAGTTGTATTTTACGGGATCCTTTGATCTCATCAGAGCTTACTAATTTGCCATTGATATACACATCCAGACGATTGTCATTTTCTGCCAATGACAGCGTCGTAGGCTTTGCAGACATTTCATCAGGTATAACCACTGTTTTGGCCATAAATCCGTCTCCACGAAATCCCATAAGTCCTTTCCAGTCCCACTGCCCGACAGCCTCGCCAGCAGACTGCCATTTACCAAAATCGGCGGTACCGCTGGTGTATTTAGTTTCGTCTGACTCGGAAGGCTTGAAATCTGTATTTTTAAAGAGCTGCGCACGTAACTTTTTGTCCATCATGAGGTCTGCCTGCTCCCATGTATGGGGGAGGTTTTCTGCATAATCCCTGAACGAGTCGCTGCCGGCCATTGCCTCTTTCCCAATCCAGCCTTCAATCTGTGAGCCTCCCCAGGAAGAATGTAATATCCCTATGGGAACGTTAAGTTTTTGGTACAATTCACGCGCAAAGAAAAATCCGACAGCGGTGAAGTCACCAACTGTTTCAGAAGAAGCCAGCTCCCACTCTCCTGATTTGAGGTCTTTCTGAGGGGCTAAGGTTACAACATGTTCAACCTTGAAATGTCGTATTTGCGGGAAATCAGCGTTTTTGCGTTCTTTTTCGTAATCGTTGGCTTTTGATACCGGCCACTCTATGTTTGATTGTCCGGAACATAACCATACCTCTCCAATTAATACATCTTCAACTTTCGCTTTTCCTGATTTCGCTTGAACCAAAAGGGTGTGTGGGCCACCTGCCTTCAATGGTTTAAATTTCACTATCCATTTTCCATCACTTCCTGCTTTACTGATCTGAGTTTGACCGGCCAAAGTAATCGTCACTTTTTCTCCCGGTTTGGCCCAACCCCACACAGGAATAGGCTTTTCTCTTTGCAGAACTACGTGATCTGAAAATATGCGGGCTAAGCTAACCTGTGCAAATGAGATTCCCGGAAACAAAAAAGCCAGGAAGAAAAGAATGCGAAACATTATTGTAATTTTTTTGAAGTATGCATTATATAGTCACGAAGCATACGTTTCTACTATACGAAGTAACAAAATAATTGCCCGGAACTATAAAACGGTTACAAAACTATCATGCTATATATGACAATAGCCCCGACGCACGAACGCCAGGGCTACCCGAATACATATATCTTCTGACTTACCTTCTTATCACTGAACCAGTGAAGGTATTACCCGATCCGTCCTTCCAATTATAAACCAGTTCAGATCCATCTCCAGAGAGATAGCGAGACTTGTATTTGGAGTGAAGTGAGGAAGATTGCTTCACGCCGTTAACTTCCAAACTGGAATCAGTCAGGCGATAACTTAAATTGGTATTGTCGGTAATGATGCCATCGCTTTTTAGGTCAGAAATCAATTCTTTCCGTTGTTTTTCAGACTCCAGTCTGAATTCCCGTACTTTGTCACGTTCAGCTTCAGCATTGATTTTTAGCCCTTCGGCTTCCTTTTTCAAGACAAGACTTTGTTTTCTCAGCTCTTCGCTTTTAAGGCGTAATTCTTCAGTATCAACTTTACTTAGCTCTTTGGCTTGGGCAGCCAGTATTTGCGATTCGCGCGCAAGTTGCCGGAGTTTGTCTGTGTCCAAATAGGCCAGTTCTTTTGCGTTTCCTGCGCTCACTCTCATGAGTTCAGCTTGCTTTTTGAGCTCTCCGGCTTGCTCTTTAAGGTGCCCGGCTTCCAGCTTTAATGCCTCTGCCTGTAATCTCAGTGCTCCAGCCTCTTCCGTTTGCTGTTTAATATCAGCCATAACCGGCTCCAGCTCTGCCTGATACCCTGCAATCTCATTCTCTGCGATGGTTTTTCCATTTATTTTGAGATGTGTAATCTTTTCATCGACTTCCGTTATCTCATACCTTTTTTTGTTTCTGGTAATATGATACGTTGACACATCACCGTCGCATTTTACATGGTTATGCTTTGATGGCGCAGGAACGGTATCTATGACCAATGCTGGCATAGCTGGAGCCGAAGGCGGAATCGGTGGAGGTAATGGAGCGACCACATCGACTTTTGGTGCAAGAGGAGGTGTAGGAATTTCTTGTTTTTGGAAAGCTGCAAGAAGTGCAGCTCCAGCCAGAAGGCTGGCAGTTACAAATAATTTTTCCATGGCATCTAAAGGTTTATTATAGTTGTTTATAATACGTTTGATTCTGATCAGCAAGTGATTACGCTTTCCTGCGAATGCCATCAACTGTGCGGACTCGTTTAATCTGTATTCCTGAAAAACTACAAGTGCATTGACAAATACTTTTTTATCCGGAACCGCTGATATAGCAAGGTCATCACAGCAATGCTCTCTTTCCTGACGGATCAGGTAAGAAACCCATAATAAACCAGGGTTGAAGAAATAAACACTTTCTGCAAAATTTTGAATCAGGTTGACCAAAAAATCCCGTCTTCTGGCGTGCGCAAGTTCATGCAGTAGGATCGCTTCGATCTCTGCTTGTGGCAATTGAAGAAAAAATCCAGCAGGCACAATAATCATCGGTCTGATTATACCGGTTACAATAGGACTGATGATCTGTTGCGATTGCTTGATAAGTACTTCACTTTTGAATTTCAACAAAGCCGACAACTCCCCGACTCTTTTTTGCCAATGCTCGTTTACCGATGCTGAATGGGAGGTGCGAAGACGGTAAATTCTCGCAAGACCGGCAACCGTTTTTAAGCTTTTAAATACAAATATGAAAAGCCAAATTGCCACAATTGCACAGGCATTTTCAGAAGCCATCTGTAAGGATTGTTTAAAGAAACCGGTAGACGCACTTTGCAAATATTCCTTATTTAATTGCATGCCGGATAGTATTTCACCAGAAAGCCGGGTATCGGCATGGATATCTTCGGTGCCACCATACTCCACAAAACACGTGATACAGTTCGCCAGAACAAAGCAGAGCATTAAACCGGAAAGAATGTTGTACCGGATTGCCGGCCTCACATTTCGAGACGTTAGAAGTAAGATTCCCGCCAGAATGGCCAGAATAATTCCCTGCCATAATGAATGGATAAGCGTCCAGCTGAAAGCCTGAACGAAATCAGAATTCCAAGTCGATAGATTGATATGCTTCATAATCATGGCTAATAGATCTTAAGATACTTTAATCAATCCAGCTTGTTAAGAAATTCCTTTATCTCATCCAGCTCTTTCTTACTGGTTTTTTTATTCCCGAAAAGTTGCATGACCAGGCTGCTTGCCGACCCGTTGTACATCGAGTCTACAAAGCGTTCTAATAATTTTGTTTTGGTATTTTGCTCTGCTTCAGCCGGGCTATACACATGCTTCATATTGCTTTCGTCTCTTGTGACAATGCCCTTTTCGGCCATGATCTGCATGAGCTTCAGGGTCGAAGAATATTGCACTGCCCGTTTCTCTTCATTCAATTTGTCATTTACAAAACGGACAGTCGACGGCCCGTTTTGCCAAAGCACCTGTAATATTTCCAGTTCTGATTTTGTAGGTTCCATACGTATGTATTCTGATATCGATTCAAAGGTAGGAAATATTTCGTACGAACAAATGTTTAGGGTTTATTTTAACATAAATTATTTAAAATAATCTTTGAGTAACCACACCTCATTTTGGTAAACTACTGATTATAAACAAAAAAAACTGCTGCATGTCTGGTTTATCCACCACGCAACAGTTTCGTTAAAGTTGTTTAATTAAATTAATCCCTGTGTTTCAATACATATCTCCCCTGTGCTTTGCCGTCCAGCAACTCCTGCAATTTATCCTGCAAATCTTCAGGATGAATAACTTTAACAAGATCGCTGAGTTGCTGAGGTTTCCAGTTGTTGGCCAATTGCTTCCAAACCTTTAACCTTATAGACATTGCAGCCTCCGCCGAGTCTATACCATGGAGAGTTATCCCTCTCAGAATGAATGGAAAAACAGAAGTATTTAATGAAGCCGATGCCACATTGCCACAGCTCGTCACTACGCCACCAGGCTTTACTGACTTTAATATCCCGGACAGGATCGCACCTCCGACATTGTCTATACCAGCGGAAAAATCCGCTCCTGACAGCGGTTTGGTATCGTATTGATTTACAAAATGGTTCCTGTCAATGATTCGGGTAGCACCAGTCACATCTGTAAGAAAGGAATTTGACGTTTTGCCTGAAACCGCCGCAACCTGATAACCGATTGTACTTAATATTGCAATGGCCGTGCTCCCCACACCTCCGGTAGCTCCACTCACCACAACCGTTCCGGACCCGGGCAGAATACCCGCATTCACAATCTTCTCTACAGAAAGAGCGGCGGTAAATCCGGCAGTGCCAAAACTCATAGCTTCTAAAAGCGTTAGGTTTTCGGGCAAAGGTACTATCCATGACGCAGGCACGCTGATGTATTCACCAAAACCACCCCAGGTATTCATGCCAAGGTCGTAGCCTGTGACCAGCACCTTGTCTCCGTTTTTGAAGGATATATTTGTTGAGCTCTCGACGATTCCTGCAGCATCAATGCCCGGAACATGGGGGAATTTCCGTGTTACACCTTTATTCCCGGATGCGGACAAGGCATCCTTATAATTCAACGACGAATATTGAACCCTGATCAGAACCTCATTTTCAGGTAGATTATTTATAGACAGAGTTTTAATTTCTGATTTGAAACCCTGATCTGTGTTTGTCACATACAATGCATTGAAACTTTTATTCATAGCCAAACACGGTTTGTTGAAAATCACAAAATCTTACTTACCAATTCATAACAACAGAACCAGAGGGAATTGATTCCGCTTCAGAGAATGCGCGTAAATATTCCTTCTTGTAGATATCAGTCTGCTGTTTTTGTGCCTCTAAACTTTGGTGAAGTCCCATGTTTGACCACCCGTTACCCGGATTTTTAATCAGGTCGCGCCGGTATACTGCTTCAGCTTGTTTGAATTTCCCAAGCTTAAGAAGATATGCCCCCAGGTATTGTCTTGCAGGAACCGGCCAATCGTTAGGTTCGGTGTAGATCAGTTTGTCTTCAGCATCAATCGCTTTTTCCAATGCTGCCACACCGGCGTCATTTTTTTTATCCGCAAACAAAATCGCAGCGGATAGAATTTGCTCAGGTATCACCACAATATCGGATGGAGCATTAAACGGAATACGTCTTTTGCTCAGACTTACATCACCCATAGCGCCTCTTAATTGCTGTAACTGGATCCGGGCTGATTTGAGATTGCTCTTGTTTATATATGCCATACCTGTTGCAAAATTTTGAAGTAACCTGGCATACACCCAGTCTGTTTTGATAACTGTCGTATCTGCAAGTATTTCGTCCCACTTTCCAAGTCTTACATTTGTCAGCACCGGGAGCATGAACAGGTATTGATCATAAGTATGCTCTGCAGACGGTGCAACACTCCTTCGCGTCTTGTAAGCACTTTTCATTGCAGTTGAATACATACCACCACTCAATGCGCAATAGGTTTGTACGGCAAAATAATGTGAGGAATGCCTGTTGAGATTCAGGTTTTCGGCCAGAGATTTATAAGTCATCAAATTATCATCTGCCTGGTCATTTACCATTACACCCTTTTGATAAATGCCATTGCGCTGATACTCGTGACTGGCCATGTGAACCATGTGCGGAACACCAGGTAATAATCTTGCAAGCGCATCTGCATTGGGTAGTGCTACCTGAGGATGATCCGATGCCTCAGTAAGATGTATGTGATAGTGCAGCGCAGCCGGGTGTTCAGGGTTTTCTTTCAGAATCTGTTCACAGATCGAAATGGCTTCCGGTGTCCAGGCTTTGGCATTTCCCGATTGATCCCAAAAATCCCAGGCATGCATCAGCATAATGGCATCTACATACAGGACGCGGATATCCTGGTCTTCCGGGTAAAGCGTAATAAGTTCTTTTAATTTCTTCGCGTATGCATCTTCCGATGTTTTCTGGTCTCCACCTCCAAGGGTCGGATTATAACGCGTATTCATCGCTTCAATCAGGTACTTTTCCTTTTGAGATGCTCTAGCACTATATTGGTTCATCCTGGCCAATACGCTTCCAATGGATTCAGGTTTGCTATATGTATGAGCGGCATTGTAATAGGGCCCCATGGTCAGGGCTTCTCCCCAGTAAGCCATCGCCAGCGAAGGATCCATTCGTGCAGCTTCTTTGAAAGATGCTGTAGCTTCCTTCATATGGTAACTGTAATACATGCTGAGTCCCTGATTGAAATAATATTGAGCACTGTCAATTTTTGTTGAAACAGGATACTGATACGATCCCCACCCTGGTAGTACTCCGATAAACTTCCCATTAAAAGCCGGTAATATTTTTCCGCCCACCGCCGGGCCGCACATGGTGATAGCCATTTCTGGTTCGTTATCATCAGGCTGCTGCACCCTATCGGGAAGCAGTAGAAATACTGAAATGCTTAATGTAAGGGAGGCAGTAAATAAGAGGAATTTCATATAGTGGGAGTTTCAGGTATGTAACAGACAGGTTAAGCGTGACCAGTGACGAAATTTCAATTTAGCGATTGGCATTCTTATATCACACCCATTTCTCCATTATTTCGCATTTACAGATTCTATTCACGATTATGTTATCAATCATCCATTGAATCTTACAGATTTTATTCTTTTTTTTATTCGGATTTTAATCTCTATCCTCCAGGCTTATGACATATATCAAAATCATTTTCGTATTAATTATCGCGCTGCTAGACAGATGCGGCATTATCAAACGACCTATCCCCGCTCCGGAAAATGAACAGGAAACGGTCTATCAAAAACCTGACTTTACTCCTGAAGGTACATGGCGGCTCAACGATACTGTGAATGACTCCTTAAAGCATGAGGCATTGGGTACCGCCACATTGTTTTCCTTTTTTCCGGATAGTAGTTTCTCCGAAGTAAACAGTGCCGGAGTATTTTCAACTGGCACCTGGAAATATATCAAAGCCGAAAATAGTTTGATCATTACGAAAAAGAAAAAGGAGCTCACCTATCATATTCGGGCTGGTCTCGACAGAAATGGAATTAAGATGTTGACACTGATTAGGCCTGATAGCAGCTCAATAGAATTGGGTGCTTTTGGAAAAAAACTGGAGATATATAAGGAAGATCCATTTTATTATGCTAACAACACATGGCGGGATAAACCTGCTACTGCGGAAGATAAAAAGCAGATTCTGGAGCGGTTGCGCGGCTATCTGCTGCATAGCGCCTACTTATTAAAAGCAGCAGATACCCGGAGACAATCCATTATTTCGTGGGAATTTTCTAAGGGTATCATTAAAATATACAGAAGCGGAATCGGTGTAGTGTCCAAAGAACATATTCCTGACGAATGGACCGTTAGCTTCCATTCCAAAGAAGATGCATTATTGGCTCACGCTATTCTGGAAGACTTTTTTCTTACCACCTCCTACAAAGGAGAAGCAACCGGCAATTGGGTCAGGGATGACTACGATATTCTTATGAGCACTTACGAACGGCTGAAGACCAGAAATCTGGCCTCCATAAAGCTGACTACAAAAAAAGAGAGCAGATAAACATCCGCTCTCTTTAACCAATCTCATTCTCAATCCAAAACCCCACCTAATCAGGGGTTTAATTTCTTACTTAGCAGAGTTGCTTTTGAAGTTAAGCTCTATAATAGCTGCTTTCTGATTTGCATTGTACTTGTTAGCTTCACCGATATTTTTTACAATCTGAGGAGCAGGTGTCTCAATAGCCTGTACGTTTGCTGGCAGTGTGTTCACCGCAGCAACATTCTTAATTTTCTCATCAATAGTGTTAGCGTTAGCAAACGTTACTACTGTCATTGCCATCAGGGCAGCCGCGAATATATTTTTTGTATTTTTCATCGTTCTAATTGTTGTTGTGTATTTCGTTGTCTTTCATTCGAATTGTGATACAAATATACCACAATGTTTTGATATAAAGCAATTCAAGCTACTCCGATCAAAATTTTATTCTGTAAAAATATCGGTTATAGATTATTAGAATGGGTTTTAATATATAACTATTACAAGATTTTTGTTTTTATGTACCGCACTTTTTCAGAATCTTGGTCAAATCTTATTTTGAGTCTGGAAAGATGAGATTTTGGTTGTATTTCTACTTATTTAACTTCCTACTTTAAATGTTCCTCGGCAACTCTAAAACCAAATATTATTTGGAGTGGATTTTACCAATGCTTCATTTTCACCCTAATCTCATGTTGAAAGCATTCCAAGCATAAAAAAAAATTAAATTTTTTTTAAAAACTGTGCTCATTCGGCTGTTATTCAGCCAGGAGCCAGTCTGTTTTTTTCTTTGGAGTGACCCGATGCTTTCCTTCTGAAGGATACAAAATCAATAAAATTGCTAAACTTTGTTCTTCAATTTTAAAGGATCGCGGCCTGACCTCGTCCATGTATAGCGCACATGAAAGTTTGTATAGCTGAGAAGCCCAGTGTAGCCAAAGATATTGCAGCCGTATTGGGGGCGAGCCAAAGAAGAGATGGCTACTATGAAGGGAACGGATATCAGGTTACCTGGACCTTCGGCCATTTTTGTACACTCAAAGAACCACATGACTATACGGACAGATGGAAGTCTTGGCGCCTTGAGGATCTTCCGATGATTCCACCCAGCTTTGGAATTAAACTGATTGACAATGCTGGCGTACTCAAACAGTTTAATGTGATCGAAAACCTGGTTAGCCATTCAGAACAGGTCATCAACTGTGGAGATGCCGGCCAGGAGGGTGAATTGATACAACGTTGGGTACTCTTAAAAGCGAAATGCAAGGTCCCTGTAAAAAGACTCTGGATTTCATCACTGACAGAGCAGGCCATCAGAGAAGGTTTTGATAAATTGCGTGAAAGCGATCAGTATGATAACCTTTATGCTGCCGGAAGTGCCAGAGCGATCGGTGACTGGCTGCTGGGAATGAACGCGACCCGCCTTTTTACTAAAAAGTTTGGGCAGGGAAAGGTGATTTTGTCGATCGGGCGCGTACAAACTCCTACCCTTGCTTTGATCGTACAGCGCCAAAAAGAAATTAATGCTTTTGTTGTAGAAGAATATTTCGAGCTTAAAACTTTATACAGGGAGACGGAATTTACGGCTACAATAGAAAGAATAAGGCTTCAGGAAAAGGCCAACAAAGGATTAGCATATCTATTGGAACATCCTTTTGAAGTAACCTCATTTGAAAAAAAGGAAGGCAAAGAAGGTAATCCAAAACTCTTCGACCTTACCTCACTTCAGGTTGAAGCCAATAAAAAATATGGCTACTCTGCGGAAGAAACGCTCAAGCATATACAAAACCTGTACGAAAAGAAGTTTGTCACATACCCCAGGGTTGATACGACGTACTTGTCGGAAGATCTTCATCCCAAAATAGAGGGTATTCTGAAAGACCTTACCTATTATAATGAATACACGGCGGTCCTTTTGAGCAAACCGATACCTAAGTCAAAAGCTGTTTTTGATGACAAAAAGGTGACAGATCACCATGCAATTATACCTACCGGCGTATTACCCGTTCATGTAAGTCAGGATGAAAAACGTATTTACGATATGATCGTCAGAAGATTTCTGGCCGTATTTTACCCTGAATGCCGTATATCCACCACGACAGTTCTTGGTATGGTCGGTAAAGTCGAGTTTAAAGCAACTGGAAAACAGATTCTTGATCCGGGCTGGCGTATTTTATACGCTAACGACAAGCCTGAGAAAAGGGATGGAGTTGATGAAGAAAAGGTAATGCCTAATTTTGAAGTTGGTGAAACCGGTCCCCATGAGCCTTGGGTACATCAGGGAAAAACATCTCCTCCTAAGTCTTATACGGAGGCAACACTATTACGTGCGATGGAAACTGCCGGAAAACAAGTGGAAGATGAAGAAGTAAGGGAGTTACTAAAGGACAATGGCATCGGCAGGCCATCTACACGGGCTAATATTATTGAAACGCTTTTCAAACGGAAGTATATAGAGAAAAAGAAGAAAAACATCTCTGCCACACAAACCGGAATGGATCTTATCGACACCATTAGTAATGATTTGCTCAAAAGCGCCGAATTAACAGGCGTATGGGAAAGGAAGTTAAGACTGATTGAGAAAGGCGAATACCAAATGGATACTTTCAAACAGGAATTAATACAAATGGTTGTAGAGTTAACACGGGAAGTCAAAATGAATACCGGGAAATCGATTGCCATTGCGAAAGAAATAGTCGAAGAGCCGGCGGAAAAACCAAAACGTGTTTCCAAGCCAAAAGAGGAAGTAAGTATTGAAAGTCTGAAATGTCCAAAATGTAAACAGCATTTGCTCAAAAAGGGCCGTACTGCCTATGGATGTTCCAATTTTCAGGAATGCGGTTTCAAAATTCCTTTTGAGTTTTTAGGTAAAAATCTGACAGACAAACATGTTTATGACTTGCTGAGTAAGGGAAAAACTGTCAAAATCAAAGGTTTGCAAATGCCGGGCAATCCAGAACCTGTTAATGCCCGGCTGATTATGAATGGTGATTTCAACTTTGAAGTGGAGTGAGCTACAATCACATCGGATTTTGGGGTGTTTCTACGGAAGGCATATTGATAGTAATGCCAGAGATTTCGCACAGGGCTAAAAATTCATCGAGAGTAGGTAATTTTTCACCGGATAATATTTGTTCAGCATTTAAATCCGGTAACGCCGCATCTTCCAATGCAGATTGCAGGTCGATTCCCTTTACTTCAATAATCTCTTTCATTTCAGCGACAAGCTTTTTTGCTTTTTGCTGGTATACCTGAGTTTCCTTACTATTAGTTATTTGGTTTGACGGTGGGGTTAGAAAATCATGCCAACAAAAAAGCCCCCGATGTTAACATCCGGGGCCTGGGTGATCTATAAAAGATATCGCTATTTAATGTTCTTTAAATTCTGAGCATTTTTCTGCGCTTTCAGTGCTAACTCAGTTGCCAGGAAACAATGCTCTTGCGACATCGCCGTTTCAGTTCTGTTGATTACATCGTCTACCAGTTGCCGACCATAAGGCAGTTCTGTTTTGCTGCAATCAATGTACTGTGTTTCTTTGCCATTCACCAGGAATAAGTGGTTCCCACCATCGCGACCGGCAATATCGACGTTTTTGCGCAACTCAATAAATCCTTCTGTTCCCAGAATAGTAAGTCGTCCATCGCCCCAGCTTTTAAGTCCGTCAGGAGTAAACCAGTCCACCCTGATATAACCGGTCCCGCCATCACCTCTCAACATGGTATCTCCAAAATCTTCAAATTGAGGATATTGAGGATGGTTAACATTGCCAACCTGCGATGCTACGATCTCTGCCTTGGTTGAGCCGGTGAAAAATAGGAACTGATCAAATTGATGTGAAGCAATATCACATATGATCCCGCCAAATCTCTTCTTATCAAAAAACCATTCAGGTCTTGAACTAGCAGAGATTCGGTGTGGCCCCAGGCCAATAGTCTGAATCACCTTGCCGATTGCGCCTGCTTTTACAAGCTCTCCTGCCTTCACAGTAGACCTGTTCTCTAATCGTTCGCTGTACATGATACTATATATACGCTTGGTTTCTTTCTGTACTTTCCTCACCTGGGCGAGTTGTTCAAGGGTAGTAATACCTGGCTTATCAGACATATAGTCCTTTCCACTTTTCATAACCCGGATTCCCAGAGGAGCTCGCTCGTCAGGAATAATCGAACTTAATACAAGCTGTATGGATTGATCGTCCAGTATTTCTTTTTCAGTGGCCGCTTGTTTGGCCTGGGGATAGCGTTTGGCAAATGCGCTGGCAAGATCTTGTTCCCGGGCATAAAAGGAAACCAGCTCTCCACCGCCTCTGACTACCGCCTCTACCTGTCCATATATATGATTGTGATTAATCCCAATTACCGAAAATTTAATACGTCCGGCTGCTACAGGCGTGATCGAAGGTGCATCTGTCTGCATCGTATAATCAGAAGCCTTAGCTTCTTTGATTATCATGGGTAACATGAGTAATCCTGCGGCTGTGCTCACCGAGTTTCTGATAAATTCCCGGCGGTTATCCTGTACTTTTTGCATCTTGATCTAGGTTTGCTTGTGTAATAAGCGGATTTATGACTATTGGATTATCCAAAGATACTTTATTGACTAATAATAATACAGCTATCCCTGACAAAGCTGTTTACATATCTGAATTTTACTTTTACTGTTATTTCAATCTTACCTACAGTATACTGTGAGTTACATTATAGAACATTTCCAATTAATAGTATGTTTTGTCAAGTAATATATCCTTCGACATATCTAAGATGTCCCTGCGACACTTATTTTTCGTATTTAGGTGCTATTTTTGCGGTCTTACATCGCATTTGGGCAGATATAATTAAGTTGCAATCGTTTGCATTTGATTTTATGCCTTCTCAGTCTTTTAATAATTCTAATCTATGTTAAAAATTACATTAAGCCTGTTTTCCGCTTTATTGTTTTTGTTTTGGTTCAATCCTTTGCAAAATAATAAGGTTGTAAGCAGGGACAAGTATGCTACGAGTAGCCGGGCTGATTCTTTGCCGAATGCAGCGAGTTATCCGGCTGAATTGAAACTCACCCACTTTGCAGGATCTGCACTTACACCCAGCCCATCTTGTCTGGCTGTAGCTGCCTCAGGAGAGGTGTATGTGGGAATAGATATGATCGGTTCACTAGGCAAAGAAGCCGGGAAAGGTCGTATTGTCAGACTGGTTGATAGTGACAATGATGGCCAGGTTGATAAAAATACGGTTTTCGCTGTGGTTGATAATCCAAGAGGAATCATTGCCAACAGAGATCAGGTTTTTGTTTTGCATACCACCTTTTCTAAAGAAACAGGTATTGCTACAGGAATGGATCTTGTTGTTTTTGAAGACAAAGACGGAGACGGCATAGCGGACGGTCCTTCCAAGCCGTTAATTCAAAACATCAGCTCTCCTAAGTTCATTCAGACCCGTGGAACTGACCATGCTACCAATGGTATTCGTATGGGTATCGACGGCTGGATTTATATTGCAGTGGGTGATTTCGGTTTCCACGGGGCAGTTGATCGCGAAGGTACCAAACTCACCATGCTTGGTGGTGGTATTGTCCGCGTGAGACCAGATGGTACCGAAATGGAAATCTATACCCATGGTATGCGTAACATTTACGATGTGGCTATTGACCCTTTCATGAACATTTTCACAAGAGGAAATACCAATGATGGTGGTGGTTGGAACATACGTTTCAGCAACCAGATTCAATCTGGAGAATACGGATATCCTGTTTTATTCCAGCATTTCACGGAGGAGATAATTCCTGCATTGGTAGATCTTGGTGGCGGTTCTGGTACTGGTGCGTTGTTTATGGATGATGATACATGGCCGGCAAAGTACAACAATGTACCGATGATGGCCGACTGGGGAAGAAACCAGCTTTACATTCACCGCGTTACACCGGATGGCCCTAGCTTTAAGCAGCAGGAAGAAGATTTCATTAAACTATCTCAGATTACTGATATCGATGTAGACGCATCAGGCCGGGCATATCTTTCTGCGTGGGATGGTGCAGGGTATTCCGGAAGTGATGCAAAAGGCTTCGTTGTAAGGGCAGTTCCTCATCAGTGGAAATACAAAGCGTTTGCAGATGTGAAAAAGTCGTCTGTTAAGCAACTGATCGCCATCCTTAAATCAGGAAGTGGCGTAGCACGTCTGGCTGCACAGCAAGAGCTATTAAACCGTCCCGCAAAATCCACTACGGCTGCCGTATGGAAACTCGCAATTGATAAAAAGCTTCCTATGTACACACGTGCTGCAGGTATATTCACCTACGCGCAGATGGCCGGAGAATCAGGCATCGGTAATCTGATCAAATTAGCAGATGATGATGCCGTTCGTGAACTTGCTCTCCGTGTGATCACTGATAGAAAAGCGTTTACTAAAAATGTTCCGACAGACTTATATCTGAAAGCCCTCAACGATCCTTCTCCGAGAGTTCGTCTGATTGCCGAGATCGGATTAGGCAGACTGGGACGTGTTGAAGCTGCTCAGGCTTTGTTGAATACAAAAGTGCCAGCATCTTTCGTAGCCCCTGCAAAGGGTGTGGAAGGCCCGCACGCAACACCAAACCAAGCTATTATTTTACCACACATTGCAGTGCGTTCGTTGGTAAGCCTCAATGCGGTGGATGCCTGTGTAGCTGCGATTGGAACGGAAAATTCTACTATTGCACTTTGGGCACTACGCTACATGCACAGCGACAACGCGGTTAAAGGATTGATAGCTGCTTACGATAAAGCTTCAGATGCTACACTTAAAACAGAAATCCTGAATACATTGGCGCGTCTCTATAAAAAAGAAGCGGATTATGATGGATCTTGGTGGTGGAGTACTCGTCCTGATACCCACGGACCCTACTACAAGGCCATCACATGGGAGTCATCTGCTGCAATCAAAGACCTTCTGACACAAGAATTCAATAAAGTGAATGCATCAGGCAAACAATTCCTTGCTGACCTGAATGCTAAATACCGTATGGATATTACTGAATTTGGTGGAGATGAAGTCATAGCAGTAAAAGAAGAGGTTAAAGTCGATTTGGAAAAAATACGTAATAAGAAGGGTCAGGTCGGCGAATCATCTATTGAAGATGTGATGCTTGCAATGGCTAAAATCCCGGGAAATGCGGCTTTAGGTAAGGAGCTGTTTACGCAGCAAGGATGTGTTGCATGCCATAGCATCAGTAAAGGTGAGACAATGAAGGGGCCATTTATGGGTCAGATCGGCTCTATCATGAACCGAGAACAAATTGCAGAGTCTATCCTGAAACCCAACGCATCTATCTCACAAGGTTTTGCTTCGGTACTGATTAATGCAAAAGGAGATAAAAGCTATATGGGTTTTATAACCAGCGAATCAGCCGACCGTCTTGTTTTGAGGGATATCACCGGTCAGGTTTATACGATTAAAACCAAAGACATAGTATCTCGCCAGGAACTGGAAGATTCAATGATGCCATCGGGATTGGCTAATTCTCTATCCTATGAGGAACTTGCATCTCTGATCACATTCCTGTACGAACAGAAGAAATAATTTTGTAAGCGTGGTAAGTAAAGGCGGCACGATCTGAGTATTGTGCCGCTTTTTTTGCTTTTATAATTTAAAAATTCCAGTTTCGATATTCACAAATTACCATAGTAAGTAATGAAAAAAGATATCAGCCTGCTAATGCGCCATTGGGTTTTTGTTGACGGGCAAAAGTTTTTTGGTCCCGGAAGGCTCGAATTGCTTGAAGGTATAGATCAAACCGGCTCCATTGTAAAGGCTGCAAAATTAATGGGTATGTCATACAAAAAAGCCTGGGCCATGGTGGATGCGATGAACACCTTGGGCAGCCAGCCATACGTTGTGACTCAAAAAGGAGGACAACTAGGCGGTGGTGCCCAGCTTACAGACCAGGCCAAACAAGTAATTACAGCATACAAGCAACTTACCGGTGAGCTCAACAAGGTGCTTGAAGCTGAAAAAGAACTAATGAAACTGATCTGAATTGCTTATACATCTGCTATATAAATCTACAGTATATCTATGAAACATATCTTTTTAGCTATTTTGCTTTTCGGGAATTCAATCTGCTTTTTTGCATCGGCCAAAACTCGTAACCATCCTGAGAAAGATAATATTGAACATGAAATTACGGCTGATGCGGACCGTTATAAAATAGTTTATAAAGGAGAAAAAGGTCCGGGCGTAGGAAAACACATTGTATTCCTGGCTTCTGACCATGAATATCGTAGCGAAGAGTCTTTACCTGCACTAGCACGCATTCTTGCCAAACATCACGGTTTTACATGTACGGTTATATTCGGGCTGGATAAGTCCGGAAATATTCTGCCGGGAAGCTCGGATATAAAAGGACTTGAAGTATTGAAAGAGGCGGACCTGTTTGTCATTTTTGCCAGGTTTCTCAACCTTCCTGATGATGAAATGTCTCACGTAGATGCCTATTTAAAAGGTGGTAAACCGGTTGTGGGCTTGCGGACTTCTACGCATGCTTTCAGCAATAAATCCAATCCTGAATACGGACATTACAGCTGGGATTACAACGGCAATGATAAGGCATGGACGGACGGCTTTGGAGAAAGGGTATTAGGTGAAACCTGGGTATCACATTATGGTGCCAATCACAAACAATCATCCAAACTTTTAATTGAGGAAAACCAGTTAGGACATCCTATTATGAGAGGTGTGAAAGATATGGCAGTCAAATCCGGTGCATATACTACTTATCCCAAAGGTGTAGTACTTGCGCGCGGTCAGGTGCTGAATGGCATGACCCCGAACTCCCAGCCCGACAAAACCAAAGAACTGCTACCCGTAGCATGGATTCGCGACTATCAGATACAGGATGGCAAAACAGGAAGAGCATTCGCCACCACGCACGGCGCTTCTGAAGATCTGTTAAACAATGATTTCAGACGGATGCTGATCAACAGTACATTTTGGGCACTAGGGATGGAAAAGGATATTCAAGAAGATAATAATATAGAATTTGTGGGACCATACAATCCAACCAAATTTAATTTTGATGGCTACAAAACCAATGTTAAACCAAGTGATCTTGCGGATTGGAACTCCCTGATCATGCCTGGCGAAGTATTCAAAAAGAAATAGCTTGTGGTATTATACTGATGTCTCGGCTTGAGTGAGGTGATTGAATTCGATGTGTGATTCAGTCACCTTTCTAATTGATGGACATTCGATTATTCTGCAGACTCCATACATTTTATGGAACTAGTTGTAAATTAATATTCCTAATGGGACTAGATGCAGTAATTAAATTACTATGTATCTTGTCGACCAATAGCTAGATTATATCGTTTTGCCATTTCCTACACTTCTATAGATGAACTATCCTACGGAAAAGTTATTTCAAAAAATAACCGGGGACGAAATCTTTATTGACTTTATCAGAACCTATGCAACTGAGGGGCTGATCTATCCGGATAGTAACCAATCTGAAGTATACCAGTCCGATCCATGTTTCCTAAAGAAGCTTAAGGCATTTGGGCTCGATCATTCTGATATTGTCCCCACCATTCTGCAGTCACTTAAAAGGATACAAGATGAGGCTGTCCGCTTTTTGGATAGAGAGAATCGCTTTTTTGAAAACAGCTTTAAGTTCAATCTTAGAGAAGGGAAGTATTTGTCTTTCACAGGAACAGCAGCTCAACTGGATGCCGGAGAAACCGAATTTCCTATATGGGGTATCAGCGGGCTCAATTACTCATTACATGCTGAAGAGCCGGAATTACTGCTTTCCGCGAAAGAATTACTATCTGTAGTAAACAATGCACGTGATGTCTTGTTTATCATTAACAGTGATGGTACCTTTTCCTACATCACACCTAACTGGACAGAATTTTATGGTCATGATTTAAAACATAGCATCGGGCAATCCTTTGCCAACTACATTCATCCGGAAGATCTGGATCTATGCTTGCAAACATTGCGGCATGTAGTGTTGACCGGTGATGCGCTTCCTGGTGTAGAACACCGGATAATGCATAGCAATGGCAAGTGGTCGTGGAGTCTTACAACTGCTAAAATAGATCTGCAAACCAATAAGATAATTCTCACCAGCCACGACATCACTCAAATTAAGGAGTCACGTGAACAGATGCGTGAACTAGCACTTGTCGCTTCCAGCACCAGGGATTTAATTGTAATAGCCGACGGGGCCGGACTCATCACCTGGGCGAATGATGCGTTTAAACAAAAAATGGGAATAAACGATGCGGAGCTGAAGGGAAAAAATCTCGTGACACTCTTCTCAAATCCTAAAAACAATCCCGCGATATCCGACCATCTTAAAACGATTTTTGAAAAAGCAGAAATTATCACGGATGAAATCATTTTATCCACGTTGCTGGGAGATACATTTTGGGCAGATGTGACGCTTACTCCGGTATATGATGAAAGCGGATTACGAACTAACCTGATTGCTGTTTGCCGCGATATATCTGTCAGAAGGAAATCGGACGAGGAACTACAAAGAACCCGTGAAATGCTGGAGCAGACCAATCGTGTTGCAAAAATGGGTGGATGGCAGTATAATCTGGAAACCGGGGAAGTATTCTGGACTCCCACGCTCAAACAGCTCCACGAAGTAGACCTGGATTTTACCCCAACTCTGGAGTCTGCCATGTCTTTTTATCGTCCCGGAGAACAAACGGAACGCTTAAGGACAGCATTCAGAGACTGTATAGAGCATGGAACCAGTTACGATATTGAATTGGAGATTATTACGAAGAATAATAACTCGGTCTGGACACGTACAATCGGTGCCCCTGTTTTCGTGAATGGAAAATGTGTGAGGGTCTATGGTAGCTCACAGGATATTACAGAGCATAAATTGCTTGAGCTGCAACTGAGCACAGCGCGTGAAAACGCAGAAGCGGCCAGTAAGTCAAAATCTGAATTTCTGGCTAACATGAGCCATGAGATTCGTACGCCACTAAACGGCATTATTGGTTTTTCAGACTTGTTGATCAAGACCCATCTTGATTCATCCCAACAACAGTATATTGCTATGGTGCAGCAGTCTGCCAGTTCGCTGTTAGACATTATCAACGACATTCTCGATTTTTCGAAGATTGAAGCTGGCAAGCTCGAATTACTTCATGAAAAAACCGACTTACTCGATTTATGCGGGCAGGTTACAGATCTGATCACATTTCCAGCGCATCAGAAGGACATTGAAATCCTTCTTGACATATCGGCTGATGTCCCTCATTTTGTTTACACTGATAAAATACGGCTCAAACAAATATTGCTCAATTTGATGAGTAACGCTGTGAAGTTTACAATTCATGGTGAAATAGAACTACGGGTAACTGTCCTTGCTTCTGATGAGCCGAAAAACTGGAAATTCCGTTTTTCTGTCAGAGACACGGGCATTGGTATTGAATTACATAATCAAAAAAGAATTTTTGAAGCGTTTGCTCAGGAAGATTCCTCTACTACTAAGCGATTCGGAGGAACGGGATTAGGTATTAGTATATCCAATAATTTACTTGGACTGATGAAGAGTTCCCTTCAACTGGTAAGCGAACCGGGCAAAGGCAGTGAGTTTTTCTTTGATGTAAATCTGGAACCGTCCAATGCTGACGCTCATCTTGGCTGGAGCTATGGTGGGAGCATAAATCGGGTTTTAATACTTGACAAAAATAAGCGGAACGGACAGATTTTATCAGATATGCTATCTCACAAAGATATAGAATCAGATTACTCTGATGATTTAGCCAAGGCTCTCGCGCAAGTGGAACAAGGTACACATTATGATGCCGTTTTGATGGATTTTTCGCCTGACATAGCTGTCATATCTGAGGATGAAAACAGCAGAGCCTTTGTTAAAAAAATTCAAAATATCGCACCTCTTATTCTTTTGAATCGCCCTTCAGAGGTCAACGAGCTCATCAGTATAAAAGAGCTTACAAGCCAAAAGTATCGTCTTTTAAAGCCTGTTAAAATTCAACAGCTGTTTAACGTGCTAGGTGAAATCGCAGACGCAAAGGATGACAAACACTTTAAAGAAAACCAGTTGGATATAGGGCAGGTTATTTCTTCCGTGCCTTTACGGAAACAGTCAGTTACAATATTGGTTGCGGAAGATCATATGATTAACATGTTACTGATCAAAACCATGTTAACAAAGATTAACCCTGATTATAAAATTATCGAAGCGAAAAATGGTATAGAGGCTGTCAATGCATTTAAGAAAAACAAACCTGACATGATTCTGATGGATATCCAAATGCCGGAAATGAATGGGTACGAAGCCAGTGCAAAAATCAGAAAAATGAAGAGTGGCACTCATGTACCTATCATTGCGGTAACAGCCGGCATCGTTATGGGTGAAAGAGAAAGGTGTATTGAATCCGGCATGAATGATTACTTGTCGAAGCCCGTCCTGAAAGAAGTGCTGGAAGAATGTATCAGAAGCTGGCTTCACCTGTAAATGGTACAGGCTCTGCTAGTGACTCAACAACGAAAGCAAATCCTGTCTGCCTAGATTCTTTAGAATGGAAGCATCCGTTTTGACAAGATCATCTGCCAGGTCTTTCTTTGTTTCCTGCAGTGTGAGAATTTTTTCTTCGATCGTGTCAGGGCATATAAGTCTTACTGCGATCACATTTTTTTTCTGGCCGATCCTGTAACTTCTGTCAATCGCCTGGTTTTCGACCGCCGGATTCCACCAGGGATCAACCAGATACACATAGTCTGCTTCTGTCAGGTTCAGCCCTGTCCCTCCTGCTTTTAAGCTGATCAAAAACACCCGTATCTGGTCGTCAGACTGAAATCGTTCAACCCGTTCCTGTCGATCGGTGGTCTGTCCAGTTAAATATTCATAACGGATATTGCTGGTATTGAGCTCATTCCTGATCAGATCCAGCATAGTCACAAACTGTGAAAATACCAGTACTTTGTGATAAGGAGATTTAGCCTGAATCTGTTCTATAAGTACATCAATTTTGGCGGATGCATTACCATAATACAGATCGTCGTTCAACAGTGCAGGTGAGTTGCAGATTTGTCGCAGCTTGGTAAGTCCTTGCAGTACGTGCAAACTCTCTCTTGGGATATCTATTTCCTGCGTTGTGTTCAGGTAGTTGTAAAATTCCCTTTCGTAGGCGTTGTACAATTTGCGTTGCTCCTCTCCCATCTCACAGTACAGAATCATTTCTGTCTTTTCCGGAAGCTCGCTTGCAACCTGTTTCTTGGTTCTTCTGAGGATAAATGGATTGACACGTTTTTGCAGTTCGCGCGCTTTCTCAACATCCTGAAACCTGTCAATCGGCACTGAAAAATAGTTACGGAATTGATTTTTTGTGCCCAATAATCCAGGGCAAGCAAATGAGAGTTGACCATACAAATCAAACGTATTATTTTCAACAGGTGTCCCCGTGAGCACGATCCGGTTCCGTGCCTGTAAAAGCAGTGCCGCCTTATACCTTTGGGAATCAGGATTTTTAATGGATTGCGATTCGTCAAGGAAAATGTAATTGAACCGATACTTTCTCAGATAATCAATATCCATCAGCATGGTTCCGTAAGATGTCAGCACCACTTCATAATGATCAAAATCCTCACTTTCACGAATACGACCCGCTCCGTAGACTGTCAGCACACGAATGGAAGGCGCAAATTTCATAATCTCTGCCTGCCAGTTGAAAATCAGAGAGGTTGGTACAACAATAAGGTTCGTATTAGTTATTTGCTTTTTTCTTTGGGTGAGTATAAAGGCGATGATCTGAACCGTTTTTCCTAATCCCATATCATCAGCCAGGCAACCTCCGAAACCGAAGTCGTCGAGGAAGTTCAGCCAGTTTAGCCCTTCCTGCTGATAGTGCCTTAGCGTAGCATTCAGCTCTTCAGGCGATTTAACTGATTCAATTCCGCTAAAATCACTGAACTTATCATGAAAGAAATCAATCTGAGCTTTCACTTCTCCGCTGAGTGCCTCGGCTTCATACATCTCCTCAATAGCGGCAAACCTGATTTTTTCTGTTCTGATATGCTCTCCTGAAACCTGTCCGGCATCAAAATAGGAAGTAAATCTTTCCAGCCATATTTGTGGTAAAATACCTGTTGTGCCGTCATCAAGCGTGACGTAACGCGTCCTGTTCTTCACTGCTTTGTGAAGATGTTTAAGTGAGACCTTCTGTTTTCCAAAACGGACATCTGCTGTGGTGTCGAACCAGTTGATTCCGCTATTCACATGAACGCTCACCTTGGCTTTATTCATATTCAAACGTTTCTGAGTAAGATTCCCAAAGCCCAAAATTTCAATTCCCTGGTTATTCCATTCCTCGAACGCATCCAGAAACCAATTTTCATTAAGAAGATCCTTTTTATGTAACCAGAAAAATTCTTTCCCCAGTTGCTCTTCAAAATCTCTGTGCTGTTGAAGCAGTGCTGAGATAAATCGTAATTCTTCGTCATCATCGCGTCTGACTTCAAACGGATTGCCGTGTGAATCAACAGCATATACTTGTTTTTTTGAAAATACCGAAACTTCAACATGGCCATATTTCATCACCGGTGTAATCATCACATTGTCTCCGAAGTCTTCCAGATAAAGTAAGCGTTTGGGAAGCGTATTGAACCCATTCTCCTCACGTTGCGCAGGAGTCGCCGGTTTAAGAAAAGAATAGGTAAGCCGGATTTTGTTTTCCAGTCTGGACAAAATTTGCTTCCTGAACTCATCAAACTTCGATTGATGAACTACAATTTTCTGATGATACTGCTTAAAAAAACTGATTACTTTCAGTGCATCAGCGTTTTCAATCAAATGGAGCCCCCCTTCCAGATACAGGAAGTAGTCATATTTAAGAACAACCTTCTCAAGATCCAGAGCTCTATCGTTCAAAACAAGCTTACCGGATATCTCGTAGAAAACACCTCTTCGATCTACGTGTATATGCAGGTCCACAATCGACCTGACCATTTTCACTGCTGTTATGGATGTTGCACTGATATTCTCCGATGATGCGATATTGTGCATGTAGCATTCGATTTCATCCGGGTTATCAACGATTGCACGCAAACCCTCAATATCGGTGTGTTGGGCTGGTTCCCTGTGCGCGTTCTGGAAGCGTGCCACGGCCGACAAGTATTTTAGTTGCGCGGGAGTTTGCGCCTGCCAAAGCAGGTCCAGCGGATTGACGGGCACTAACGGATTTTTGACCCTACCATCTTTGGTGAGTTGCGCATCAAAAATAGATAATTGAAAATGACTGTAATACTTGTGTTGACCAATTACCAGTATTCTTTGCAGAGCCGGTGCGTTGCCGATTTCCTTGACAGGTGCGATTAACTGGCTTGTGAGTACATCAAGAGAAAATGCATTGATCGCTATCAGTTCCTTTTCCCTGGACCGGATTTCCAATTTGCGGTCTTCATAATGAACTTCAAAGTACTGATCCAAATCCTCGGCAGCTTCCAAACCATAATCCTCGGCAACCTTCCTTATTCTATCTTTTCTTTTCTCTTTGTCGAAAAATACCTGTAGATCTCTTCTCTCTACTACATTATACAGTGCACGTGATTGATGTTTGCATAACTTATTTCCTGCTTCATTGCAGGAACAACTGATCCTGATATCAGTATCCTGCTGTGTTATTCTCACCTGAATTACATCAGAATACCCTGCGGCGATCAGAAAAATCACATCATCTACTCTGATCATGTCCGGTTGTAAATCAAGAAAACCTCTTTGATCTGTTTCAGGTGCATAGGCACTCCGAGCGAGAATATCCGAAGTTGACATGGATGCGATAGAATGTCCTGCCCAAACAAATACGTTTGGATCCTCTGACAAATTCAGACCGGTGAATTGGGATTGCATGAAATTCGTTTAATAGCTTTTAAGCAAACCTCTGATCACAGAATCTTTCTGTGCTTTGGTAAGGTCATACCTGAATTGGTAGAGCGTGTTTTCCCAATCTCCGTAAACCGGATTAGGCAACACTATGAATTTTTTGCCAAATTCGCCGGCCAGAGTCGCTACATTGTTATTACGCTGTGTTTCCGGTTTTTTATCGAATAATTGGCTAAAGTCTCCCAGATTGTCGCCTATAAAAAGAGCTATTTCATATTTTTCTGCGATGGACTGACGACGTATTTCTTTAGAAGATATATCAGACTTTAATATCAATTGCTCTGTAACGGCGTCTGGAAAGCCTTTGGTTTTCAAATTTTCCAGTGTGCCTGTCCGCTCACTTTCCGCCCGATTGGTCAGATAAAATATACGTACACCTTTGGAAGCGGCATATTTAAAAAAGGATAATGCACCCGGAATGGTATCAGCCTTGGCCATGGCAGTCCATTCTTCCCACGATTTTTGTTCATAATCCCTGCCTGCCAAAGACTGTTTCACATCGTATGGGCTATTGTCCAGAACTGTTTCATCTATATCCGTAACAATGGCCAAAGGCTTACCATGAGATTCGGCCAGAGCCTGGTCCAGCCGGAGCTGTGCAAGATTATACGCCTGGAAACAGAGCGCACGATATTCCCCGGACCTTTGTTGGAATAAAGAGGCGAAAAGTTTTCCATGTGTTGTGATATTATGATCTGACGCATGGTTACCAGACTGTCTGGAGCTTGAACAACCCATTACGAGGGTTACGAGAAGAATATAACCTATTTTCATGGGGCAAAGTAAAAGATAAAAACTTAATTTAATAAACGAAACTGCGTACTATAACGCTTTCAATTTTACATTACATCAAAACAAAGACATATTATGAAAATAGGAATAGCAGCCGATCATGGTGGATATGATTTAAAAGTAGCCCTTCGTGATTTTCTTGTTTCAAAAGGTTATACCATTCAAGACTTCGGAGCTTACGAGCTAAATAGTTCAGACGACTATCCCGATTTTGTAATTCCCCTGGCTAAGGCAATTGCTGAAGGTGATGTGGATCGTGGAATTGCAGTATGCGGAAGTGGCGTTGGGGCTTCTGTTGCTGCGAATAAAGTACATGGCGTGCGCGCTGCACTTATTAACGATCATTTTTCTGCTCACCAGGGTGTTGAAGATGATGATCTGAATATGCTTTGTCTGGGAGGCAGGGTGACAGGAGTTATGGCGGCTCAGGAATTAATATCAGCATTTTTAAGCGCTCGGTTTACGCACGAGGAGCGCCATTTAAGACGACTTGGTAAGGTAACTCAGATCGAAAATTCCAATCATAAGTAAAGGAGTCGGTATTCCTGGCATCATTATTGAAAGTTTGATGATAAAATATAGATGACCATGAAAAAGCTTACAAAAATACTACTGATTGCTGGTTTGTCGGGCATTCCTATACTAGGGATGGCTCAGGCACAGGATACGATCTACTATAAAAAGAAGGTAAAACGTACTACTACGGGTACAAATGTTCAGGATGTAATTAAGGATACGATTAATAAGGAAACGGGTCCTATACTGAACGACAATGGCACAATCAGCACTACTGGTACGATGGATGGTCGCAGCAGTACTGGTCGTGAGCCGGACAAACGGAACGAATCCAAGATGCGTAAGAAAAAGAAGATCAGCAGAACGGGCGATCCGATTGGTGTTGATACAACCAGAAGCAGGAAAAACCGACCATAAAAAATGCCTGTGAGAATCGAGTTTCTCACAGGCATTTTACATCAGGCTCTATCCCAGAATCCAGGGGGTTCATGCCCTAAGGCACGCATGTATACATACGCCTGACCTCTGTGATGAATTTCATTGTCAATAAGGTACAGGATCGAATTGATCACAATATCTTCATACATGCCAAAAGCTGCTTCCGTTGCTGCTGTCCTTTCTACAGTCATCTGCTTCCAGCTTTCAGCCATTTGTTCTGTTACCTTATCCCACATAGCTAATATTTCCTGCTTCGTAGCAGGTGCAGCCGTGCTGTAATCCAGTCCGGAATCCAATGGCGAAACCCAGTTACCGAATACGATCCCATTTATTCCGGGAGATGTAAGGCCAATCAACTCCATGGTCAGATCAGCGCAGGTGCGCATGCCACCTATCGAAAAAGTATAGAACTGATCCTCAGGGAAACTTTCAATTACCTTTCTCGTCAGGCGGCGATGTCCCTGCCAGTACTCCATCAATGTATCCAGATTCATGATCTCTGGTGAAATGACTACCTCTTTGTCAGACACAGTTCGATTTTCCATTTAGATTTTATTTTAACAGTTTAAAATTTAACTAAACAAATTAAAGCAGGACAGGTGACAACAGTATGTCAGCAGGCGTCTGAGAAAAACGAACTTTTTTAAAACGCCGGACTAATCAGAAAAATATGAAGCACGTTACCAAACTGCGTATATCGAATTGTATAGAAAATAATTACAAAAATTTACGTACGAATTTATGAATTACAGTAGAATGTTTGCTACATTCGCACTCAACGATGTTCTAGTGGATGGAATAGCACGTGAATATAATGTGACCCGTTACATCAATTCTTTGCTTTAATATTCCTGAACACGTTTGTCAGTTAACTACTGAATCTCCTCCCAGCTATCGTTCCAGCTTTAATGATCTTGTCGCGATGTTCGCATCGCTGCGGATAATTACGTTTCAGCAAAATTATTTCTAATCATTAATTACTGAATTATTAACAAATTTTCTACTATTTATGAAATTTCTACAAAAACTGGCCTTCACCGGGGGGATGATCGGGTCTATGGCTATGTTGTCTTTGAATGCCAATGCATTGCATCTGGGCATGACAGAGAAAATTGATTCGACAAGTATTCTCAGTCCGCTTGCTCAGTCTGTTACTATTACAAATCCATATGCTGCCGCAGCACAGTCTTTCACAATCGCTGAACCTAATGCGAGAACCGCAGAAGCCCTGGCAACTACGGTGACATGTGGCGGATATACGTGGACAGACGGACAGTTCCTTGGAACAAACAACGATAGAGAGCGACTGGAAACTGCAATAATTGAAGGAAGAATCTATATCAGAATAGGCGGGCAGATTGCCAGCAACCGTGATCACCTTTTTCACGCTCACGGCACTCCGTTCCCCTATAGCGATGCAAACGATGCCATGTTTAAAAAATGTATCAATAACAGGGACCCGAGTACAGCAGTTGAAAAATTTCTTGGTGACGTCACTAGCGAAGGTATTTATTGTAATGGCAAACTCATTAAAGACAAGATGCCTTTAGGAGTTTACATCGGAGGTGATAACGTTCGCACCTACCAGTTCGCACGCATCAACTGGGAATTAGGTATACTGAGACCTGTTGTTTGGAGGGATAATAATAATTTATGGTTACACGACCAGTCGAACACAAATATCCCCAATTATGACGGATACAGTGATGGGCTTCTTGATGCGACAGTTAAAGGCGAAAATGGTAGTTACATGTACGACAATCCTGGCCTAAAAGAGTTTAAGTATTTCGTTGGTTGTTTCTACAATGGGATTCCTGTATATCCTGATGCAGTGGTTCCTTCCTGTACACCAACCATTACAAATATCACGTCCACATCACAGACTGGTCTTACGTTTACATTTGGAGGTGATGGAGTAGCTTCTGTAAAATGGAGATTGCGACGTGCCTCAGATAATGCTGAATTGGCATCAGGCGTCGCCAACTCGTCTACTTCGAACATATCATTTGGTAGCCAGCCTTATGGAAATTACAGATTGGAAATAGAAGGAAATAACTGTTCTTCATCTCCTGTCAGAAGAGATTTCAGCATTGTACAACCTCAGCTTCCTGCTTGTACTGACGGACCAAGAATCACTGGTATAACCAATGTTACTTCTACTACTGCTACTATTAATTATGAAGGATCAAACTTGCAGCAGTTTTCCTGGAGAATCCTAAATGCAACCGGCCAGGAATTTGAAGCTGGAGAAACAGGAAGACTTTCTTCTAAATCTACCAACATTGCTATTGCACTACCTGCAGGAAATTATACTTTTGAACTTACAGCGAAAGACTGTATTGCACCGGCACCTGTAACCGCAGCATTTGTGGTCAACGGTAATGACAGTCGCGCCGCTTGTAAATTAGGCCCTGCTTTGGAAAGTGTAGTGAATTACAGCCATAGCAGTCTTGCGTTCAGATTTGATGGTGAAGATGTATTTGCCATTGACTGGAAATTGAAGCGAGGAGCGCAGACTGTAGCAGAAAGTCGCGTAAGACCAACGAGCAACACACCGGTTGTCAATTACAATACTCTGATAGATGGTCAATATACGCTTGAAATATCCGGAGGGTCTTGCAGGTCGAATGTAACAAGATCGACATTCCAATTAGGTGCTTTACCTATCCATATTGCTAATTTCAAAGGGAAGTCAGTAGAGCAGGGAGTTGAATTATCATGGGATGTAGTAAGTGAAAAAGATGGCGCAGGATTTGAAGTACTTCGTTTAGACAGTAAAGCACAGCATTCTGAAGTAATTGGTGAAATTTCATTAACTGATAAAAAGACAGGGGCGTATACCTTCACTGATAAAGCTCCTAATCTGGGAACCAACTATTATCAACTGAAACAAATTGATTTGGATGGCACATTCACCAGAAGTAACATTATCGCAGTAACTTCCGCTTCCATTTCCGGAACCATCGTAGCACCCAATCCTGCCAAAGATTACGTGGATGTACAATTCTCATCGCGTACATCAGGAAACGCTGATCTGGAAATCTACAATATTTCAGGTGTTAGGGTGCAGTCTTCAAAAATACAGATTATTGAAGGTAAGAATGTACACCGCGTTGGTGTCAGCAGATTGTATGAAGGAAATTACTTTATGAAAATTTCCCATAATGGTGAAACATCAAAACTACGTTTTGTAAAGGTTAACTAACCGCTTCACGCTTCAATTTAATATCAGAGGCCGCTCCCTGTCTATTCAGGAAGCGGCCTCTTCTGTGTAAGGAAGTCTAATTTTCTCTTCTGGAACTGGTAGAGGTTGTATCAGTACCTTCTGACGTTCCCATTTTCTTATTTTTTTTCATTTTGCCTTTTTTATTTCTTTGTTCACCCTGCATCGTATCCGTACCTCTCATCTTCTGTTGACCACGGATAAGTGTATCCTCACTTGGATTCCCTGTTTTCGGCATATTGGGCGATGTTGTTAATTCGCTAGGCCGATAAACGGGCTCCTGCTGTGGCGATACCGGGGTCGTAGTGGGTGATGTTGGAGTTGGTTGCGTAGCTGGCACCGGCTGACTTGTAGGCTGTTGAGTAGTAGGGGATGTGGTTTGTGCCTGTACTGCTGTGCAAATGCAGGCAGCGGCTATAATAGATGCTAATGTTTTCATGATATCTGTTTTTAGTGTTGGTGATTACAGGCGTTCATGTTAAAAATGTATTCCAGAGCGCAAACACAATAGTCTGGATTGTTGATAATCCTGCATGAGGAACCTGAATGCCTTATTTTAGATAACTTATCAACCCGTTTTCTGTTTCAGCTGATAGTCGAGCCCATTGATTTTCAAAAAGTTGTAGATTTTAATCCGCCGTATACTGCGTGGTCAGCTTTATCCATGATGGCGGATCTTCCGTGCCAGAGCTTACTATGGCATTATTTTTTTGGCCGACGAAGGACGCCAATTCAGATTATATGAGACAAAGTTCGGTTCGCCATCTTACAATACTACTATTCATTGCATTCACAGGGAGCAACATTTTTTTTTCAGAATTAAGTGCTTCACCACAGCAGGATTCGACTCAAAAAGTTCCAATCAAAATCATTCCTGATACATTGCTTTTTCGGATTGAGAAGGTGCAGTCAGAGATTACTGAAATCAATGCAGCCAACCGGCGCGGTTATGGGACTGCTAAGATAAAGCAGGAACTAAATAAAATTCAGACCAGTCTGGCTGAAGTGGAAACAGCCTTGCAGGTTAAGAGTCCCCTGCCCGCTTCAAAGGATTTGGTTAACTTTCGCATTATGCTCACTGATATTCAAAAAAGCAGCGGGCAGATTCGGAATACACTTACCAAATACAATTCTGAATTGCAGCAAAGGTCGGAGAACATCATCGCCTTTTCAAGCGACTCACTGCTTACACTTGAAGATAACGACACGACACAAAGGCAACTGTACGCCCGCCAGATCGGAGAGCTGAAGGATAGACTTCAAAATACCGGAGAAGTTACTGTAGCCCACCTCGACTCAGTCAGCCGTTTATTGGCAGACGTTTCGGCTGTTTACTTTTCTGCTACTGATCTACAGTCCACCATTGATAATTACCTGAAGGATCTTGACAAAAATGTACTGGATAAGGAGGCGAGCTATCTCTGGAAAGCACCTATTGTTGACAAGTCTCAGACAATGGCTAAAATGGTACAATCCTCCTATGCGGGTCAAAACCGCATTCTACGTTATTTTTTCAATTCCACCTGGGACAACAGATTCATATTGCTGTTGATGGCCGCTGGCTTTTTTGCCTGGGTTTTTGTGAATTTTCGGTTACTTAACAAACCCAAGCTGAAGCAACTCTCCACAGAATTTAAACCGCAATTCCTTAGGCGGGTACCAATATTGGCAACGCTGGTTGTTCTTTTTAATCTTACCCCCTTATTCGAACCCGACTCGCCCTCTATATATATAGAGCTAAACCAGTTATTACTTCTGGTCACATTGTCATTTCTTTTTTATTCTACATTTGACAAATCCAAAATGCGTTGGTGGTTTGTTCTTTTGTGCTTATATGTTGGCATTGTGGCACTCAACTTGGTTGTCAATGAAAGCTTTGTTCTGAGAATCGCATTGATACTTCTTAACGGCTTTTCCATTTACATCGCGGCCAGGTTTTACCGCAAAAGTGATGTAACCGGCATTCATTCTACCTTCATTAAGCCAGCCATAATTATACATATTGTCGTCGCAGCTTTATCAATCATCCTGAATGTGTTTGGTCGGCTAAGCCTAGCAAAAGCGTTTGGAATAACAGGAATAAGCAGCGTGATACAATTACTGAGTCTTGCTGCTTTTATTCAGGTACTGAGCGAGGCTATGGAACTTCATATGAAAGTCAGCGCGGCTTCCGGAAGACTGTTTGCAAGAATGAACATCAATAAAAGCAGGCACACATTCAAGCAGGTACTCACGTTCCTGTCCATTTGGGTTTGGGTAGTGGTGTTTTTGATCAATCTCAATTTACTGGGTCCGGTCGGTCGTTTTTTGAGCAATATATTAGAGAAAGAGAGAGCGCTGGGGAGTCTTAAGTTTTCATTTGAGAATGTGCTTTTCTTCTCTGTAATCATTTGGCTGGCCAACTTGATCCAGAAAAACATAGGCCTGTTTTTCGGGGAAGAGGATGTCGATTTTTCCGGTAACAGAATTCAAACGAGCACTAAGTTATCCCTTTTGCGTTTGGTCATTTTTGTACTAGGTTTTCTGTTTGCGGTTACGGTGTCTGGCGTCCCTCTTGACAAGATAACCGTGTTATTAGGAGCACTGGGAGTAGGTATTGGTCTTGGCCTCCAGAACATCATTAATAACTTCGTATCCGGCATTATTCTGATTTTTGAAAAGCCTTTTGGTATAGGTGATTTTATTGAACTGGCTGATAAAAAAGGTAAGGTGCTTGAAATTGGAATAAGATCCAGCAAAATGCTTACTCAGCAGGGCTCCAGAGTTATTATCCCTAACGGAGACCTGCTTTCCGGACGTTTGGTAAATTACTCCACGCACAATGCTCGTCTGAAGATAGAATTAATATTAAAAGTTCATGCTGACAGTAATATCGAAACTGTCAAAAAACTGATTCATGAAATTGTGGAAAAAGGCGAAGGAATTGTAAAGAAAGCTCCAAAACAAATTCTATTCAGTTCGTTGGGAGCGGATAACATTGAAATAAAAACTTTGGTGTGGGTTAATGATGTCTATGCCGAAGCTGATTTCAGAAGTTATTTTCTGGAGAATGTATTTCAAAAATTTAGGGAGAAAGAAATTAAGTTGATGTAAACGGTATCAGGCATGTGAAGGTACTTGTAAGCCACATGGCATAGCTATATAAAAACAGGTACCTTTGCCCTGAACGCTGTCAAACCATATACTTCCATTTTGAGCAGTCACATATTCATGACATAGTAAAAGGCCTAACCCTACTCCTTTTTCACCTCCGGTTCCAAAAGTCGACTTGGCGTTGAGTGAAAAGAGTTCATCCTGCCTTTGTGGCGATATGCCAATGCCCGTATCCTGAATGGTAATGATACAGTCATCATTCCGTCGTATCGACTGAACAGTTATTTTCCCTTCGGCCGGTGTGAACTTAATGGCGTTTCCTACGAAATTCCTGACTACCAATTGCATCATTTCTCTGTCGCCGTATATGGTATGGTCTTGGGGAAAATGATAGTCCAGGGTAATTCTTTTTTGAGCAGCAGCTGCCCTTTCCAATAATAAGGTACTTTCCAGTAGCTCATCCAAACGCATATTTTCACTGCTTACAACGAGACCGTGTGCTTGTGATTTGGACCATGCCAATAACTTGGCGAGCATAGATAAGGTTTCCTTTGTTGAGCTTAACAGATCCTTCTTAATCTCAACCCGCTGAGATTCTTCCAGGTCTAATCCTGACAAAAGCTCCAGATAATTTTGAATATTAGCCAGTGGTGATCGCAGGTCATGTGCGACGATGGTCATCAGCTTGTTTTTTTGTGCATTGAGTCTCTCCAGTTCCTTATTCTGCATGATGATCTGCAGATTTTTATCTTCTATTGATCTGGACTTATCAATGGTTAATTGTTTCTCATTTTCATACGCTCTGCGAATGTAATCGGCACAAAAAAATGCGAGAATCGCGATAACAATATATGCGGAGATTTCATCCACAAACTTAATGAAACGATCATCATACGTATCCGGGATATATGTGGGATTCAGGTATTCGAAAATGTACAGTCCGATAACGATGAGCACATTAATAGGTACCCATATCTTGTTCTGCTCAACAGGATTGATAGCGATGGTAATCAGCAGAAACAGCAAAAAGAACAGTGCTGTAGGTCCGTTAATACCGGAATTAAGAAAGTAATTGACCGTGAAGAGTCCTAAACCTACGAAATTGGATAGGAAAATACTGTTTTTAGTATTGTTACAAAATCGAGATTGGTAATACAGGATGACGACCAATACCAGCACCAGCGCACTGGCCAGCGCCACGGAGCGCAGTCCAACCAAATAGTTGAACGGCACGTTATAGGCCAATCCTAAAACGGAGATTAGCAGTACTGAGTGAAATATCCGAGCATGTAGCGGAAAACGTTCAGAACTACCAGATAGATTGATCCAATATTTAAAGAGTCGGGTCCTTATTGACAACACAGGTCGCATTATATTAAGATGCAAATATAATCTGATCAACAACTTAATTTACAATCGATGTAAAAATATATATAATTTTAGTAGAAAAAATTTTACAAATTTCTGCTAACATTCTAATTTTTATGTCGTTTGCTAATAGAATAAACTTCGACGAAATTTATAATCACCTGATGTTAACTCTCTAAGAGAGGAAAGTATCGTTCCCTGATTACCGTCATATGATGAATAGGATGTCCCAGAATAACAAAACCCAGTGCAAGTGCTGATATTTCACTTTTATAGGCCACACCGGACCTGAGCATCATAGGTTCGCTCATTCCGCGAAACATGGCTATTGTAGCAGCCCTTACTTGGTTAAACTCTTCCATCAGTTGTACAACCGTCCGATTTGCAGCATTGGTATTGGCAGCCAGCGTCTGCTCATCGTAACCAGGCAAAAGCGTTTTGTCATTTCTTGAAAATCTCAAGGCGCGGTATGCCATGATTCGTTCATTGTCAATAACGTGTTGCAGAATATCCGGCACTGTCCATTTACCCGGCTGATAAACACTTGTTCCTAATTTAGTTATTGTCTCCAGGTCGTCGTAAACCAGGTCAGGAGAAAATCGGGCAAAGCCATCAAACAAATCAACATCATCATCGATAAGATTGATGTATCTGTCGAAGAACATTGGCATTGGATTTATAACCGATTTTTTCATAATATGGATGTATATTTCATAATAACCCTGGCAGGGCATAGATCTGCTAAAATATAAAATGATTGCTTAATCAGATATACCGGGAATCTTTTAACGCAATAATATGTCGTAAAAAATAAGATTGTATTCTAATAATCCTTATTCAACAAGTAATTTTCATATGAGTAATTCCATCATAATAGTTGGCGCCGGTCCGGGATTCAGTACAGGAGTAGCAGAAAGGTTTGCTCGCGAAGGATTTCAGATAGGGCTGGTGAGCCGCAATGAAGAAAAATTGAAAACGCTGAGTGAAGCGCTAATAGCAAAAGGATTTTCGGCTATGTATGCCACTGCTGACGCCGGAAACCAAGAGGAACTTGAACGTGCCCTGTCTGAACTCAAAACGCGCCTCGGCGGCGTATCGGTTCTGCTTTACAATGCTGCGGCGTTGAAAAACAAGGATATATGGACTGAAACACCTGACAGTTTACTGAAAGATTTCAGGCTGAACGTGGCACATGCTCTTTACAGTGCACAGGTATTACATGATGATCTGAAGAAAAGTAACGGAGCAGTTTTACTTACCGGAGGAGGTCTTTCAAAGAATCCTAATCCCCAGTATGGCTCTCTTGCGCTTGGAAAGGCAGCTACACTGAACCTTGCCATTCAGCTGAACAAACGTTTAAAGGACGATGGGATTTTCGTGGGAACTATTACTATCAATGGGTTTACAAGACCATACAGTCCGACTCATTCACCTGAAATACTGGCGGAAAAACTATGGCGACTGTTCCGTAACCGGACAGATGTTGAAATTCAGCACTGAAAAGACAGGATATGGATTTACCCGGATACAAAGGCAACCTTCAGCCATTTGTATCCGTTTTTTATTGTCTATATTGCCGGCTTAACATGCAGTACATGCGTGAATTACTTCTAAATGTTCCCATATTCTATAACTATCAATGATTAGTAATGACGCCAGTGTCCTTGGATTACTTATGGTAATCCTGGCGGTTATTTTTTATACAGCCTCACTTACTTCTAAGGGTTGGCGTAAGTTCTATGGTGTTATACCACCATTGTTGCTTTGCTATTTCATCCCTGGTGTTCTGAATTCAATCGGTGTGATTGATGGAAATGCGTCAGAATTATCCCCGGTGGTATCCAGATACCTCCTTCCTGCTTGTCTTGTACTTTTTACAATAGGTATGGATTGGAAATCGCTAATTAACTTAGGTCCACAGGCAATAACAGCCATGCTGATAGGCACAGCTGGCATCATGATCGGAGGGCCGCTTGCCTTGTGGATTGTGGGTACAATTCATCCTCAGACTGTGGCGGGTGAAGGCAACGACGCAGTTTGGCGTGGATTGGCTACCATTGCCGGAAGCTGGATTGGAGGCGGAGCTAATCAAACTGCTTTAAAAGAAGTTTTCAATCCCAGCGATCGCTTATTTTCCCAAATGGTTGCTGTGGATGTACTGATAGCTGAACTGTGGATGGCTTTTCTGATCTATGGAGCTGGAATTGCTACCAAACTGGATTCCTGGCTGCATGCTAATAACGAACAGTTTGATCGGGTGAAGCAAAAGATAGAGCAGGATCAAAGGGGGAAAATGAAAATCCCGAATATGTCGGATTACATTTATCTGGCCGCTGTGGGACTGGGTGCATCCGGGCTCGCTCATTGGCTTGCCGAACACATCACACCCTATTTGTCAGCTAATTATCCTTCTCTTGAAAAATACAGCCTTACCTCTAATTTTTTCTGGGTGATAGGTATAGTCACATTCCTTGGCATTGCCATGTCAGCCACGCCGCTGCGGAAGTTGGAACATGTAGGAGCATCAAAACTTGGCTCTGTATTCCTTTACATACTGATTGCAACGATAGGTATGCAAATGGACCTGGGCGCCGTTGCCGACAACCCCGGTCTTTTTGCTATTGGCATAATCTGGATCTTCATTCATGCTCTCATTTTAGTCGCAGGTTGCAGATTACTTAAAATCCCATTTTTTTTCCTTGCCGTTGGTAGTCAGGCTAATGTAGGTGGTTCGGCATCCGCATCTGTAGTCGCCGCTGCTTTCCACCCGTCCCTGGCAACTGTGGGAGTACTTCTTGCCATTTTGGGTTATGCCATAGGTACTTATGGAGGTTATCTTACTGCACTAATGATGCAATGGGTAAGCACACATTAATGCACAGAGGATGTATCCACTTTACTGCTTCCGCTCTTCGTCCACAGCACAAAAGGAACGCAGATCAGAAAAAGAATACCCAGATAGAGAAATACGTCCATGTAAGACATTACCAGTGCCTGCTTGCTCACCGTGAAGTCAAGAATTTTATAACCACTTTTCAGCGCTATATCCGGGCTCATTCCTTTTGCAAGGAAACCATTTTTCAAACCTTCAACACGTTGCTGAACTATCGGATTATGAATATCCAGTTTGCTAACCAGATCATTACGATGTAACATATTCTGACGAGCGATAAAGGTTGTAATCACGGCAACACCAAAAGATCCACCCAACTGACGCATCATGCCTGTAAAAGCAGCGCCCTCCCCTATTTCACGCCCTTTCAAAGTGGACAAGGCCAGCGTTGTGATTGGTACGAATAAAAGTCCCAAACCAATTCCCCTGACAATTAACATATTAAAAAATGCGTCCTTGCCAGTGTCTGGTGTCAGAATCAGATATCCCCAGTAACTGTAAATAAAAAAGAATATCATTCCCATCGCCACAAGATACTGCTGCTTTACCCCACGTTGAAGCAGTTGCCCCACAACGGGCATCATCATTGCCGTTACAATGGCCGCGGGTACCATCAGCATCCCGGATTGGGTTGCTGTCCAGCCAAGTGTAGCCTGAGTATATAACGGGATGATGAACGTAGATCCGTATAAACCGAAACCAAGTATAAAAGAAAGGACTGTACCAACCCGTAAATTTCCATTTTTCAAGACCCTCAGATTCACAATAGGATTCTTGTAGGTAAGCTCACGCCAGATAAAAAAGAAGAGACCAAGTACAGTTGTTACAGACAGAACGGTGATTATTTCGTCGTTAAACCAATCTTCCTCCTGCCCTTTTTCCAATACATATTGTAACGAACCTACTGTGACAGCCAATAGTATAATGCCAAGATAATCAATTTCACTGGCAGATTGCTTTTGAGCAAATCTTGGACTGCGTACAAACTGCATGGTTAAAAGTGCGGCAATAACGCCAAGCGGTATATTAATGTAAAATATATATGGCCAACTATAATTATCGACAATATATCCTCCAAGCGGCGGCCCTAATGTTGGCCCCACAATTACACCTAACCCGTAAATAGCCTGCGCAATTCCACGTTTCTCAGGAGGATAACTCTCTGTTATCAGCGTCTGAGCAGTTACCAGCAGTGCCCCACCACCGAAGCCCTGGATCAATCTAAAAAATACCAGTTCCCAGATATTATCGGCTTGCCCGCATAAGAAAGAAGCTACGGTAAATATTACAATAGACGCTGCAAAGTAGTTTCGGCGACCAAATTGCTGAGATAACCAGCTTGTCATTGGTACGACAATAACATTTCCGATTGCATAAGCTGTAATCACCCAACTCACTTCAGATAGTGTTCCTCCAAGATTTCCACGCATATCGTTGAGGGCCACGTTAACAATGGTCGTATCTACAATTTCAAGCAGGGCGCATAAAACCGCGGTGATTGTGATGATCACCCTTCTAAACCCGTATTCTACGAGTGATTCGTGTATTTCCATATCAAGAAATTAGTTTCAGCTTCACTTTCAATATAGCTGGCGATGTTGTGTACTGACTATCGTTTTCAATCGAGTTCCACATCCACAAATACGTTCATTCCAGGTCGCAGTTCAGCTATAGATCGTTTATTTGAGTCGTCAAACTCAATTCTAACAGGAAGACGCTGTACCACTTTTACAAAGTTTCCACTCGCATTATCAGGCGGTAAGAGGGCGAAACGTGCACCGGTTGCAGGAGAAAATGAAGCAATTGTTGCCGTGTATTCCTGATCAGGATATGCATCTACATGCAATTTTACTTTCTGGCCCAGCTTCATTCTGGTCAGCTGCGTTTCCTTGAAATTAGCCACCACCCATGGTTTGTGTGTTGAAATGATACTGAACAAAGATTGTCCTGCCTGTAAAAATTGTCCGACCTGCGCATTCACTTTTGATACACATCCGTCTGCAGGAGCGGTAATGATTGTATAGGACAAATTAAGTTCAGCACTTGCAATTTCTGCCTGACGAACTTTGATATTGGCGTTTGCAATACTGGTCTGGCGCGAAGTAGCCTGTGTCTGTGAACCTGCTGCACGCGCCTGACGCTCTGCGGCAGATTTTTGAGCTTCAAGAACAGCAAGCTGGCGTTCAGCTTTTTGTTTAACAGCCTGTGCCTGTTCAAATTCCTGTTGTGTAATAGAACGATCCTTGATTAGATTTTCATAACGTACAAAATCCTGATTTGCTCTCCAAACGTTCACTTTCGCTTCCTCGATCTGGGCAGCCACAACGGAAACATTAGCCTGATAGGTAATACCGGAAGCTGCTGAAGCAGTTGTCGTTGCATTAGCAGCAGTCAGGCTGCCTTCTGACCCTGCCAATCCAGCACGTGCCTGTTCCAGTTTAATGATCTGATCCCTGTTGTCTAATACAAGAAGCGTATCACCTTTCTTAACCGCCTGATTATCCTTCACCCTTATTTCGCTAACGTAACCCGATATACGCGGAATGACAGGGCTGATATCCGCGTCTATCTGTGCATCATCGGTTTCCTCATGGTGCTGCCCATGGTTGTATTTGATAAATCCCCAGGTTCCTCCGCCAATAATCAGGACGGTGAGTATGATGATGAAGGAATAATTTTTCTTCTGAGGTTGGTTAGCCATTTTCTGATCCGTTTCCATCTTATTTAAATGTGTATTTTAAAGTGTTCAGCTCGCTTATTGTAATAAACCTGCTGTCTGTTCCAGTTTTTTAAATGCTACTACGGCATCAGCCTTTGCCGCTTCAAGGTTAATTTTTGATTGTAGCTGAGCCACATCTGCATCTAGTAATTCTGTTGTCGTTACCAGACTGTTTTCGAATTTGTTTTTTGTAATTCTGTAATTTTCATCAGCTTGCTCAATCGCCCTGCCATAAACTTCAATTTTTTTCTTAGCGAGTACATAGTTGTAATAAGCAGTACTCACTTCCAGGTGAATGCGGTCGGAAAGTATACCCTCAGACACCCTGAGTTGCTCTACCCTTGTTTTAGCCTGCGAGATCTTAGCTCCTGATTTCCAAAAGGATGCTATGTCGTAGCGAACTCCCAGACCTGCGTTCATTGCATTAGGTATCATCACAACTCCGGGAATGTTCAACGCTACATAACCCGCCGTCAGAGCCACGCTGGGATAGAGATCCGCCTTTGCTACCTTAATGTCAACATTCGCCGACTTTTGCCGTATGGTGTTTGCAGCGAAATCCTTACGATGCTCCATAGCGTTCTGTTCCCACTCAACTGCCGAACCTTCTTCCTTTAAAGCGTTAAAAATAGTTGAATCAGCAGAAAGAACAGTATTTTCAGGTAAACCCAGCAACAGGTTCATATGAATAATCGTGAGCTTATGATCATTTTCAGCGTTCAAAAGAGCAAGTTGAACATTGGATTCCTGTAACTGTGCTTTCATCAAATCATTTCTAGCAAGTAATCCGTTTTTTTCTCTGTTTGTAAACTCACTCACACGTTCCTGTTCCCGACGAAGGTTTTCCGATACCAAGGCCACAGCTTGTTGGGATTTGTATAAATTACTGTAAGCGGCAACTGTGTTCTCTATGATCGATGAACGTTCAAACTCCACATCCAGTCGTACGGCCTGTTCCAGAAACTTCGCAGATTCTATACCATATTTGAATCTGAATCCTGAGAATAACGGCATTGAAGCACTAACCATCCCATACATCGCCTGATGTACAGAAAGAGCTGATCCGCTTCCATTGGTACTATCCGCTCCCCTATTCATTTTAAGATCAATGTTTGGAGTATTCAGCCGGAGATACGATGCAGATAAACTAAGCGATGGAAGTTGGTTTTCTTTTATCTGTTTGATATTCAGCAATGCCAGATCTATATTTTTCTGACTAAGTTGTAGCTGTTTGCTGTTTTGCACACTGAGCGTAACGGCTTCACTCAGAGTTAATTTTCGGTTTGTTTGCCCGAACGAAGCATTAGACAACAGCATGAGTAAGATACCAACCGGTACATACAATACGTGCTTTTTACTAAGTGTGATTTTCATTGAATACTGCTGATTTAAATAAACTCTTGAGGTGTCTTTTCATTCTCATCTTTAACGAATTGCGAAATTCCTCTTCGGTTAGATCGTCTAAATTGTTAAGTGCCCTGAAGTATTCCTGTGTTGCAATTGCATGGTGTATAGTGCCATACAATGTGATAGACAAGAGACTCATATCGATATTTTTTTTGAAATGCCCCGCTTTCTGACCTTCTGTCATCAGCTTTTTCATCAACTCACTATTCCTGATTTTAAGGTCTCTTATGTATTTGGAAACCAGCGTTGTTCTCTCAGATGACAACTGTTCTCTGATCATAATCTTCTGAAACTGCTGATTATCTATGAGCCTGTCCACTGTACTGTCTATCATCACATTTATCTTTTGCAAAGGAGTCAGATCTTCCAAAAGCAGGATATGCTCGATGCGGAGACGGGATTCAGTAATACGCAATTCGAACAGGGCCTCAATCAACTTATCTTTTGAACCGAAATAATAAGAAATCATAGATACATTTACGTCGGCCATCTCAGCTATGTCTCTTACCGAAGTGCCTTCAAATCCTTTCTTTGAAAACAATTCTTCCGCTACCATGATAATTTGTAACTGCTTGGCATTGTATTCCATAGTTACCTCAATTCTTCAAAATTTACTTTCTTTTCGTTTCAGTGTTCAAACGTACAGGATAAAAAAGTATAAATCAAACGAATGTTTGATTTAGGTAAACAAACGTTTGATTTGCTCAACGTTTTATTGCTTTTATACCATTAAAATTATTTTAATCTCAACAAAAAGGTCTTGGGGAAATACCCCAAGACCTTAACAGCACGACGCACTGGAAAATGATTATTTGATCCTTCCCGGATTTTCAGTTACAAAAGCATCCCAGCCTCCTTTTTTTGATTTTTTGGTTGATTTCCCTGATGAAACTGCCGCGGGCGAGTTAGCATGGTAGTGATGACATATAGCTATTGCGATTCCGTCTGTTGCATCGAAAAATTCTTTGCTCAACTCCATATTTAATATTTTTTCCAACATATAGGCCACCTGCTCCTTCGAAGCATTACCACTTCCGGTTACCGACTGTTTTACTTTTTTTGGAGAGTATTCCACTATAGGTATATCTCTTGCCAATGCAGCAGCCATAGCAACTCCCTGAGCCCGGCCCAACTTTAGCATCGACTGTGGATTTTTACCATAAAAAGGATCCTCAATCGCCATTTCGTCCGGCAGATAATCGGTGAGCAACTGAGATATCCGCTCAAAGATTTTCTTCAACTTCAGTTCGTGAGTCGTATATTTGCTCAAATGAATTACACCGTATTGTACCAGCGTGATTTGCTGTCCTTGAATCGAAATGACGCCATAACCCATAATTTGTGTACCTGGATCTACACCTATAATCACCTTTTCCGGCAATTCGGCTTGCTGCTTTTTAATCATGGTGCAAGATAAGCAAGTCTACAATCCAAAAGAAAAAAGTAATTGGCAGAAGCTACTCTGGTTGGGGAAGCTGCTGATCACTATTCTGATTATTTCTTATATATACAGAACATTTAAAAATGAGCAGAAAGGGGCTGAAGACGTCGGTTTGGTATTTATTCAAATACTGAATAGCGGAAATGCACCGGTGCTCTTATTCATGTTGCTATTGGTACCCGTAAACTGGGCTCTGGAAAGTCTGAAATGGCAGCGCCTGGCCAGGCGAATCGTTGTTCTTAGTTTTTGGGATGCTTTTAGAGGAACCTTATCAGGGCTTGCTATCGGGGTGGCTGCACCTGCTCAGCTGGGCGATACTATTGGTAGACTTGCTGCATTAAAAACCGACAATAAACTTCACGCAATAGGAGCAGCCATTGTATCTAATGGCATTCAGTTCTATGTATCCGTTTTAGCTGGCTCGATAGGATGGTTGCTGGTAAGCAGTAAGCTGGCACTATCCGGCACTGCTACATTCTGTCTTAACGCATTATTGCTATTTACTACAGTGTCGGTATGGGTTATTATGCTATTTCGAAATAAACTGAAGGATTGGAATCCTAAACATGAATATTTGAAAAAAATGCATGCGTATTTGAGAGTGATTGGCGAATACAGTGTTGCCGATTTGCTTTCAGCTACCGGTTTCGGAGCATTAAGGTATATGGTATTTTTAGGCCAGTTTGTTTTAGCGCTTTCGCTGTTTGAATTCCCGGTGAGTATATTGCAGCTAGCGGGATGTGTCACACTGATTTTTCTTGCCAAAACGCTTATACCTGCCATCAATGTGTTAGGAGATCTGGGACTGAGAGAATTTACTGCACTTTTTGTTTTTCAACAATATAATTTGCCATCCGAGGAGATCATCACAGCCACTTTTCTAGTCTGGATTATCAATGTGTTAGGCCCTATACTCGTAGGAATCTATTTGATCTGGAGATCGAAATGGAAGAATCTTATACCCTAAATGCCATATAATATGTCGTATGCCATCAATGGATTGATCATCATTCTGTGGCTGCTTTTAGCAAGTTACTTTCTGTTTACTTTAATACTGAAGTATTTTTGGCACAGAATACGTACCTGCGCGGATCCTGCACAGTTCACCGATTTTATCACGGTGATCATTCCTGTCCGCAATGAAGAAGCCAATATTGAAAATTTGCTTCATGACCTAAGTATTCAGCGCTTTCCCAAATCTCAGTTTGAAGTACTGGTTGTTGACGACAGCTCGACGGATGCTACCGCAACGATTGTGGATCGCTGCGCGGCCCATTTACCGATTTCCATACGACTTATACAACTACCTGACGAAACGACAAGTTCTCCCAAAAAGCGTGCTATTGAAACAGCTCTGATTTCGGCCAAAGGCAATTTGATTGTCACTACGGATGGGGATTGTCGTGTGGGGGAAGGCTGGCTGGCTGCAATGGCTTCTTATCATCAGGCAACGGGTGCCAAACTGATGAGTGGTCCTGTAACTTTCAGCGAATCGAAATCGTTCACGGACCAGCTACAGATCGTTGAATTTGCGAGCCTGATTGGTAGCGGAGCCAGCTCGATTTCGTTTGGTAATCCATCGATGTGTAATGGTGCAAACTTATGTTACGAAAAGGAAGCTTTCAAAAAGGTTAATGGTTATGATGGCGTCCGGCACATTGCTTCCGGCGATGATGAATTTCTGATGCACAAAGTGGCACATCATTTTCCGGACGGAGTCCATTTTGTTAAAAAACAGGATGCAATCGTGCAGACGCAGGCGCACCAAAGCTGGACATTGTTTTTTCTTCAAAGAAAGCGCTGGGCAAGCAAATGGAAACATTATCAGAGCAAAACGCCGCTCTTACTGGCACTATATGTTTTCTCCTGTAATGCTTCCTTACTTATCAGTATCGCGCTAGTACTGGCGGGGTATATTCCTGTTAACCAATTTTGTATCCTTTGCGGTCTGAAAATCGTACCAGAGTGGCTATTTCTCGGTAGCATTCTTTCATTCTTAAAGAAGGAAAAGGCTATTTTGTATATACCTGTAACTCAGATCTTCTATCCATTCTACGTCTGTTTTTTTGGCCTGGTAGCACAAAGCAACCAATACGAATGGAAAGGCAGGAAGTTGGTTTAACAAAAAACCTGCCCGTTAACCAACAGGCAGGTTTCCAATATACTCAACAATATTAAGTGCTACCTTTTAAGAATTTTCGATGAGTGCTTACCTTCCGAATTCGTAACATTGAAGATGTAAGTGCCTTGCTGAAATCCTGTTACATCTACCTTGATTTCGTTTTGCCCCTGACCTGGTGTCGAGCTAAATATAGTCCTTCCTGCGAGGGTTATGATTTCCAATTTTGTTACGGCTGAATAACTTTTAACATAAACCTGATCTACTACCGGATTGGGGTAAAAGTCAACTGACAAACGGTTGTCGCACTGGCCTGCTTCCACACTACGAATAGTGCTGTATGCTACTGACCCGTCCAGATCAACCTGCTCCAATCTGTAATAGTAAACTTGTGCAGGTGAATTCTCAATGGAGAAAGGAGATTCAGTGTAGATATAATCATTGTTCGATGGAGTGTAGCTAAGCTGGCCAACCGTAGCAAAAGTTCTGGAATCCGTAGAGCGCTGAACTACAAAATGTGAGAAATTGCTTGCTTCGGTTACTTTCCATTTAAGCTGAACATTACAATTTACTTTCGTAGCATTGAAGCCTGTTATCTTAACCGGGAGTGCTACAGCCGGTGAAGTACGGCAGGTTGTGGTTGACTGTGGGTAAGTAATGTTTACCGTTTCAGATGTACCTACAGTTACCCGAATTGTAGCTCCCGGATCCAATAAACTGGAGAAGATATCAGTAATCGGTTCCCATTTGCCACTGTTGGCCTGTTGCCATCCCGGATATGCACTTGCAACACCATTCGCATCTACTGCTGCTCCCGGGAAAATGATAGTTCCGGAAAGGGGCTGGCTGTTGTTTGTGTGGATCACCTTTCCGTTGGCATTGATCCATTCAATTTGGGCCGATTCACCAGATGTGTTAAAGTTGGCAGTTACGTTGTAAGATACGTAAGGAACGTCCTTGATACAGGTAGGTGTTGCGGATACGGTTAGTTTTGGCGCGACCGGCTCAGCGATAGAAGGCAGGAATGGGAAGAAGTGGATTTCGCCGCCATTGTGGATCAAGCTTTTGGAGATAACCTGACCATTGATATTATTTGATCCTTTTTTCGTCAGATCAGCATGAGGAGCAAAGATTGTCCCGTTAATCTCCGTATTGCCTGCCAACTTCACTGTGCCTGTTGCATCAGGGAAATTGTAAAGTACAAGTCCACCTTTATCTGAAGAAATGCCACCGAATTGTGGGAATCTCAAATCCTCTCCTTTCGCTGCAAATGCGTCGTAGTTAATGATATTTACGATCAATCCGAAATTACCATTATATGTGGTAGTTCCCTGCTGATAGCCGTTTGGCATTCCTTCCACATTGGAATTAGAGATAATATGCCACACCTCAGCAGATACCGTCAATACATTTATTTTGTTGGGATCTACTTTAATTTTTGGATTACTCAGAATATCACTCGCTTTCAGATATGGTCCGATAAGCTTATTGGGGTTTTCCTTTCCGTTCTGATCCAGAATAGCCAGGTTGTCTTTCATACCAGCCAGTTGGGCAGATCTTGAAGAAAACTTACTGAATGCTCCTTCTATATCAATGGGGTTTGCTCCCTGGGTAAATACGTTTTCACAAACGGGGTTAGTAATGTTATCTGCATTCAGATTAAATGTTCCTACGTTAGCATTAATTTTAATCATCGGTTCAGAGCTGTATCCTTTGTCTGATCCGGTGATATGAATGGTCGAAGTGGCGTTGTTATTATCTTTATACCAAACTTTTAGAGGATTGATGCCGGATTCAGAAGGGGTGCAGTTTCCGATTTTGACATAGTTGTTACCATTTACCATGAGAGCACCGCTTCCCAACTTCACTCCTCCCCGTACCGCCAGCCCGATGGAGAGATCTTTCACTTTATATACTCCAAGCCTTGACTCAAAGCTGATTTGATATTGATTCGTGGTGAGGTTACCGCCTATTGCAATGGGCCCCTCCGATTCATGGCTGCTAAGTGTAGCATCGCCCTTTGTAAAAACATTAAAATTTAAAGCAGCGCTGGTTGGACTTTGCGCTTGAGTTTCATGGCTAAAAACAGCCAGAGACATCAGGAGAGTTAGTTTAAATGGATTCATGAACATTGTTGAATTGACTAGATTTCTTTTCAACAAATGTAGAGTGCGTGCTGTGAAGGGCTATTTTTTTGGGATAACCCCTACCAGTCTTGGGGTAAAATTGATATTACCAGTGGTTAAAAATTTGTCAAAATTGAACATTTAGAATATATACTTACTAAGTAAAATAAACCTTTATACGACCCTTCGAGAGACTTCTATAATTTGAAACATGCCTAAAACTCGAATTGACGAGTTATTTAACACATAAACAAAAATACTTCGACGAGGATACGGTGTAGTACTTCATAAATACTATACGATGTAATTTGCATTTATTTAAGTTTTCGTCATTACAACAAAGTTACTCGCGAGTTACCTTACCCGTAAGTTCCTTGATTTCAGTCTGCATATCCTGTAACATTTTAAGAAGTTGTTGCATGTCCGTTTGCGGCTCAGGTAGTTGTTTACTATGAAAGCTGTAATACTCCCATAGTTCCAAGACATCTGTAATTGGAACCGTATAGCCGAAGTATTGCTTATTAAAAGATTGCAATAACACGGTACCGTTCTCGTTGATTGTAACCTGTTTGAAAACAAAGTCCTGATCCCCTTTCAATATGACGATACAGGGTGTTTGAGGTTTGATTCGCGTCCAATCCTGAACGTACCGCGTTATAATGTCTGCACCCTCAGGAATCGGCAACATGGAGTCACCTGTGGTAGGGAACATGCGAAATGTGCCATTTCGTGGAATATTTGGCAGATTGAATTTTGGAAGTGTAGCCAGAAATTCAGGATCGCTAAATCCGGAACGATATCCGGCCTTTGCTTTTATAGGAACATACTCTACGTTCTCATTATCTTCTCTATCCACTGTTACTGCAAGAACTCTCAGATGCCCCCCCTGCATAAACAATTCACTGCCCGCTTCAAGATCCCTAAGTTTCTGATCAGACAACTTACCGAGGTCGATCTTCAACAAACTGTCAATACTCATCCTGAAAAATTCAGAAAAGTTGATCAGATCCTCAATGGTAGGGTTGGCAGTCCTGCCACTCTCATGAGCATTTAACTTAACACGGGTAATACCAAGCTTTTCTGCCAGAACTTCCTGGCTAAGTTTTTCTCGTAGACGGAGAAACTTAATGTTTACTGACCAATACATTTCCTGAGTTCTCATAACACATTGATATTTTAAAAATCAAACGTAAGATACTTACGATATCAAATGTATGCATCTATTTTTTATAATCACAAATAATCTTTGAAATTAATTTTGTTTAACTATTTTTGAAAAACGTTAAACAAAATGGGTAGCTATTCTATTAAGGACCTTGAACGTATCAGCAATCAGAAAGCACATACCATCAGGATATGGGAGCAACGTTATGGACTCCTGCAGCCCGCCCGCACGGATACAAATATCAGATTCTATGATGATGCTCAACTGAAAAAATTGCTGAATGTATGTACGTTGATCGACAGAGGTATGAAGATATCCAACATCAGCAAGCTGACGCAATCACAAATAGCAGAAGAGATTGATCAGGTTATACATGAGTCGTTGCATTCGGAAATACACATTGAAGCGCTCATTAACCAACTGCTGATAGCCATAACAACATTTGATGTTACGCTGTTTGAACAGCTCCTGGATGACTCGTTGAAACGTCTCGGTATGAAGAAGACTTATCTCCATATTACTTACCCATTGCTTGTAAGGACCGGCCTGATGTGGACCAAAGGTGATCTGTTACCTTCACAGGAACACTTTTTGTCTAACCTTATCAGGCAAAAACTATTTGCAGCTATTGACCAGCTTCCTTATCCGAAGGACTCCAATCAAACCTGGGTGCTGTTTCTGAACGAAGATGAAGACCACGAGATTGGTTTGCTTTTTGCAAATTACTTGCTTCGGCAGTATGGCAAAAAAGTGATATATCTGGGAGCAAGAGTCCCCTATCAGGATTTAAAATCTGTCGTCGAAGCATGTAAGCCGACACATATATATACATTTCTGGTAAGAAGATTTCCCGAAAGGCAGCTGAAGGCACTTTTGGAAAAACTTCAATCAGACTTCGGACAATATAACATACTGGCATCAGGCGGAGACGTATTTCTGAAAGAAGTGATGATGCAAAATGGCATTTTGGCGATCAATGATGTGGATCAACTTATTACCCACTTAACTTAACTAATGAATAATAAAACTATTAAACATCGTCATTCAAAGGTGGCTGTTATCGGATCCGGGTTTGCGGGCATGGCAGCGGCTTCAGTGCTGGCAAGCAACGGTGCTGAGGTAACTGTATTTGAGAAAAATGACATGACCGGTGGCAGGGCCAGAACTTTCCATCATGAAGGTTTTACATTTGATATGGGACCAAGCTGGTATTGGATGCCCGATGTTTATGAAAAATATTATAATCTGTTCGGGAAAACAACGTCGGACTTTTATGATTTGAGGAAGCTCGATCCTGGATTTGCAGTAATTTTTCCGGGTGATGAGGTGTGGGACATACCAGCTGATTTTGATCAGGTTTGTGAATTGTTCGAAAATATTGAAACTGGTGCAAGTGCCAGGCTTAGAGAATTTATCGCAGACGGTGAACATAAATACAATGTTGGAATGAATAAGATGGTGTATAAGCCAGGACATTCCATTACAGAGTTTTTCAGCCTGAGCTTATTCAGGGATGCCCTCAATATCGACCTTTTTACATCTTTCAATACATTCGTCAGGCGCTACTTCAAGGATTCAAGATTACTGGCTTTAATAGAATTTCCTGTATTGTTTTTAGGGGCGATGCCAAAAGACACACCTGCGCTGTACAGTCTCATGAATTTTTCCGGATTAAAACAGGGGACTTTTTACCCCATGGGGGGATTTGGCCAGGTTGCCAAGGCATTTGAAAAAATTGCATTGGACACAGGCGTGCAGATCAAAACATCTCAGGAAGTCAGGCTTTTGGAAGTAAAAGGATCAACCATTCATACCCTGCATGCCAACGGGCAGCAACACCCTATTGACGCTGTGATCGGTTCCGCGGATTATGAGCATATCGAAAGAAGTTTATTGCAAGAAGAATATCGTTCCTACTCTGAGTCTTATTGGGAAAGCCGAACATTTGCTCCCTCCTGCCTGCTTTTTTATTTAGGAATTAATAAGGAAATCAATAAATTAAGGCATCATAATTTATTCTTTGATGAGAGTTTTGAGCTGCACGCAGAAGAGATATATAAAGACAAAAAATGGCCTTCCAAACCATTGTTTTACGTTTGCTGCCCATCCCGGACTGACGACTCAGTAGCTCCTCAAGGCTGTGAGAATCTTTTTGTACTTATGCCTATTGCAATTGGTCTTACAGATACAGAGGAAATACGAAACGAGTACTTTGATAAATTGATGAGTAGATTGGAACATTTTGCTCAGGAAGATATTCGCCCCCACATTATATTTAAGAGAAGCTACGCAAAGGAAGACTTCATACAGGATTACAACGCGTATAAAGGTAATGCCTATGGATTAGCGAATACGCTGATGCAGACGGCCATATTTAAACCTAAGATGAAAAGTAAAAAGATTAAAAATCTGTTTTTTGCCGGCCAGTTAACCGTACCTGGTCCCGGCGTACCACCCTCCATTATATCAGGAAGAATTGCAGCAACTGAGTTACTCAAATCCTTAAACGGCTCACTATGAAACTTCTATTCGACAATTTATCTGCTTCGTGCAGTAAAAAAACTACCAAGCTCTACAGCACCTCCTTCTCATTGGGTATCAACTTTCTCAAAACAGATTTTCATGCGCCAATTTACGGTATTTACGGATTTGTAAGATTAGCGGATGAAATTGTCGATAGCTTTCATGACTATGATAAGTCGTTTCTGATGGAGAAAATCCGACAGGACACCGAGGAGGCCATACGTGATAAAATCAGTATTAACCCTATTTTGAATAGCTTTCAACATGTAGTTCATACCTATAAGATAGAATGGGAGTTGATTGATACATTCCTGAAGAGTATGGAAATGGATCTTCAAAATATTGTTTACAATTCTGATTCCTATGAACAATACATACTTGGGTCTGCTGAGGTGGTCGGATTAATGTGTCTCAGGGTATTTGCTGAAGGTGATGACAAGACATACAACGATCTCAAACCGTTTGCAATGAAACTTGGAGCGGCTTTTCAAAAAGTTAACTTTCTAAGGGATTTAAGAGCCGATTATCTTTTATTGGGTAGAACCTACTTTCCCGGAATTAATTTTGAAAAATTTTCGCAACGGGAGAAAGAGGCTATTCAGGCCGAAATTGAAGAGGATTTCCAGCAGGCTCTTGCAGGTATAAAAAAACTTCCATCAGGAGCACGCCGCGGCGTATATCTGGCTTACTATTACTATCATAAGCTTTTCCTGATTATCAAAAATACGCCTCCAGAGAAGGTTATGAATGCCCGGATACGTATAGCCGACCACAATAAAATAGGACTGATGTTTCGTTCTCTTTTACGTCACCAGTTCGACCTTTTGTAATGATTTTGGGGTTGAAGACAAAGAGATCCCACTTAATAATTTAGACCAATGCTATTAGCCACAGAAAACACCGATTTTAATCTTTTGAATGCTTCTGTTGTACTTGTTGATGCTGAGGATAGGCAAATCGGACTGATGCCTAAGCTGGAGGCACATCAGAAAGGCATATTGCACAGGGCATTTTCTATATTTATTTTCAATTCCAACGGGGAATTATTATTGCAAAAGCGTGCATACGGGAAATACCACTCTGAAGGACTGTGGTCAAATACCTGTTGCAGCCATCCATTGCCGGAAGAAGACACAAAAGATGCTGCTCTCAGAAGGCTGAAAGAAGAAATGGGAATGGAAGCTGAAGTAAATTTTTTATACTCCTTTTTATATAAATCGGAACTGGGCAAGGGGCTTACAGAGCATGAGCTGGATCATGTCTTTTGGGGTATCAGCGACCAAAAGCCAATTCTGAATGCTCTGGAGGTTGGAGATTACCGATACATGAAACCGGAAGATCTTGCCGACGATCTTAAAAGCAATCCTGATCATTACACAGCATGGCTCAACATCTGTTTTCAGGATGTAATGAAGAGAATTCCTCAAATAAAAAAAACGATTCTTAATTAATTGCTTAGGGGCTTAAACAGACTATGAATCAGATACTCATCAATACAGGAATTGTGGTGGCTTCCTTCATCGGCATGGAATGTGTGGCATGGCTCGCGCACAGATACCTCATGCACGGATTTTTATGGTTTTTACACCACGACCATCACCAACGTGATGATGGTGATTTTTTTGAAAAGAATGACTATTTCTTCGTCATTTTTGCTATTCCCGGTATCCTTTGCCTGCTGTTTGGACTCAATGCAGGCTTCAACTTTTTATTCTGGATCGGTGCTGGAATAACGCTGTATGGTTTTACCTATTTTGTAATACACGATGTGTTTATTCATCAGCGATTTAAGGTTCTGCGTAATACCGATTGGGTTTATCTGAGAGCCATCAGAAGAGCGCATAAAATGCATCACAAGCATTTGGGAAAACATCAGGGAGAGTGCTTCGGTATGTTATGGGTTCCGCTTAAATATTTCAGGGAGGCACAAAAAAGTGCAAAATGAATTTATGCTTACGTGTTGGTTGACATAGGAGTGTTAGCTCGATCAGCCGATGGGTAGCGATTCAATTGCGGAGGCCATCAGAATGTTTCTCCATGGGTAAGCGAAATGATTCTAGATGTCAGTCCGGGAAATTTGTCAAGTACCTTCAATGAAAGATCAGTAGTTGCATTTTTACCAAAAAGGTATTGCAAGTAGAAACCGGCTTTTATCCGCATTGAAAAATGAATATTCCAAAGCCGGTCATAATTAAAAACAGTTTGTTCCAGTTTCTGCTTTCCTGACAAAAAGGAAATGAGCTCATTCGCCAATAAATAAGAAGCACGCATGGCCATGCTCATACCATTTCCACAAAGTGGTGTAATCGATCCCGCAGCATCTCCAAGCAAAAATATACCGCCAGCGAAAGTCATTTTTTTGCTGAATGAAATATTACTGATTACCTGTGGCTGGTCAGAGACAAACTCGGATTCGGTTAAGTATTTTTTGAGAAATGGATTTTTGTATAAAACGGATTCCTCCATTGATTGGATATTCTTGCCATTTTCAAGCAAATTGCTGCTTTGGGTAAGGTAACACAAACAATACTGCCCGTCCTCAACCTGAGATATACCGCAGTAGCCTTTAGCAAAATTATGAAGCTCTATACGGTTAGAAGTCAAATCGGCTTTGATGTGGTATTTAACACCAATATAACTCGGATTGATTGTAGCCTTGGATGCCTGAATAAATGCCGGATTGTATTTTCCGTAACTGCCACACACTACCTTAGCCCAAAATTCACCTTTAGCCGTGATGATTTCCTGCAACCCATCATGAACATGTTGGACCTGGTTGACGCGACATCCATCTAATACTGTTACGCCTTTTGTTCTGGCTAGTATGCTTAATTGGTTATCCAGATAAAACCTACTGATCCCAAAACCGCCCATATCCAATTTGTGGTTAAGCATAAAGCCTTTTTGTGAACTGATACCAAGTTCATTGATTTTGGGTAACATCATTTCATTAAGTGGTAGTCCCAGCTTACACAGGAAATCCCAACTTTCCATAGAGATATACTCTCCACACACTTTATGAAACGGATAGCTATTTTTTTCGAATACCACGACCAAAAATCCCGCCTCAGCAAGCTGAATAGCGAGACACAAACCTGACAGCCCTCCTCCTACTATTGCACAATCGAATCGGTTGCTGTTTTCAGACATATCTTATTGAGGATAAACAATGACCAGATGCCGGAATGCCCATCTGTTGTGGACCATATAGTTTTTTGCTCCTGACTCTTTCAAAATAGTTATCCATTCCTTTCTCTTAAAACCCCGAAGGACAGATAACGGCGCATCGTTTTTGACCAGATATGATCTGGAGAAAAGACGCGTCAGGAATTTGATGGAGTAATAGGCTAGAGGATTGCGCTCAAGATCATTCACAATCAGAATACATTGGTGCTGAAGACAAAACTTCACCAGTTCTATTAACTGCTCTTTTGACAAATGATGACAAAAAAGGCAGGCATGAATGATGTCGGCATGTCCGATATGTTCAAAGACATTTCTGTAATCGTCACAAATAAGCTTTACGTTAAGTCCGCTCAGATTGTTTTCTGCATAGTCAATACAAACTGATTTAAGATCGATACCATGCAGACTTAATCCAAAATGTTCCCACTTATTCCATTTGGCAATTCGTTTCAACGTATCTCCTCCCCCGCAGCCAATGTCTACCAGACTAATATTTTTACCCCGAACCAATACTTTCCTGAGTCCTGAGAAGGAAATACGATATCCTCCCAGCCAGTGATTGATGAAATCTAATTCTCTCAGATTTTCATACAGGTCTGCTTCCGGAATAACATCCTGATCCAGGAGTTCCTTTTTATCAGAACGTTCACTAAACATAGGACAACTGCATTGTTTCTATACTCAATCCCGGACCAAAGGCGGCAGCAAAGATACGGTCTCCCAAACTGGATGTATTGTTCTCCGACATCTGTTTTAAAACAAATAAAATGGTTGGGGAGGACATATTTCCATAGTTTTTTAATACATCGTAAGAAGCTGCCAGCCTGTTTACGTGTAGATTCAGGGCCGTGGCAAAATCATCAAGAATACGTTTTCCACCGGGATGTATTGCCCAATGATCCACATCTCCGGCATCCAGTCTTATTGCTTTGAGCATTGCTGCAATATTGCCACTGATCAGTCCCGGTACATAGGATGACAGATTCATGATAAATCCTGTTTCAGATAGTTGCCAGGCCATATCCTGATACCCGTTATGCAATATCAATGAATCAAACCGATTGATTCGTATATTGAGTGGCGATGCATCCTGCGACTCGCTGTTTACCAGCACTGCCGCAGCTCCATCACCGAACAATAAATTAGAAAGCAGGTAGTCCTCATTGTATCGTTTTTGGAAATGAATAGTACAGAGTTCTGTGCAAACAATCAAAACCCTGGCTCCAGGTGAGCTTTTGCAGATAGCATCGGCATTCTTTAAGGCGATTACGGCCGCATTGCAGCCCATAAAATTTACACTACTGCGTTGTACTGAGGGTTTAAGATCCAAATCTCTGATCAACTCAACATCAAGTCCGGGAGCAAAAAGACCTGTGCAGGTTACAGTGATCAGGTGTGTGATCGTACTTTTAATGTGATCAAAGTCCCTTATCTTATTAACAGCTTTCAACGAAAGCTCTGTAGCATAACGTTTATACCACTCCATTCTTTTGGAAAGTGAAGGTTCCGGAAGTAAGGATTCATTAGCTGGAAAAAAAGTATAGTTCGCATAGTTTTTGTCAAAATCACTGATAACCGAATAGCGCTTTTCTATTCCGGTTTTCGAAGCGACTATACGAATCTTTCTTTGATCCGTAACATCAAAGGTGGAACCTGCATAAAATGAAGTGAGCTGCTGCTGTGTATAGCAGTGTTCGGGAACGGCTGTCTCAATAGCGGAAATATAACTCAACGAAAATGATTAATAAAAATGAGAACTATAAAACAACTATTCATGCAAATCGCAGCGATCCAGTTCATACGCATGGTATTACTGAAATTTGCAGCTGAAGTACTTTTGCTAACAGCGAAAAACCAATAAAGGAAATAGACGATTATCGGCAAAAAGAACAACTGAAGCAGATAAAAAATCATTCCATCACCAATTTTCGAAAAGTAGAGATAATAGCACAGGTTACACATCGCGAACATCAGTGCAGTAAAGACAAACGTACCTTTATATCCCAGTTTATAACTAAGCGTTACAACCCCGTCCTTCAGATCTTGTTCATGCTGGTATATCTGAGTAAGCGGATACGCGCCTGCAATTTGAAGGGTACATCCCAATAACAGGAAGATATGAGGGATAATCATAGCTAGCGGCTGTCCGGTTGCAGCCCAGTAGGACATGTAAAAGGTAAAAGCTCCCTGAAAAACGGCTACGATTAAAAAACCAGCATACGGATATTTCTTTAGCCTGATACTCCTACTGCTATAGGCCCTGGATGCCGCAATATAAAGGATCAGACATACGGCAAAAGGAATATGGATCAGTAGGGCTGACAAAATAATGGCTGATGCATCCATCAACAGGGTCAGATGAAATAAAGATTTAGTAGGCATAGGTGGTTTTTCCAGTCCACCGATGCTGCCTTCATCACGATCCACGTAACTGTTATATCCATTACTGGCAGGATAGATCAGAAAATGGATAATCAGAAATGCGATAAAAACCTGTGGATACATGATTTGATTTGCCTGACTCACTGCAAAGAGAAACAGAGGCATCAAAAAAAAGAAAAAGGGTATACGAAGCAGTTTGATCGTGTTTCTGTCAGGCAGCATGAACAAATTAAATAAATATCAACCGGAAAACATTCTTTGATTTATAAAAAGCTTTGCCAGCATGGTTACTGACTACCATTCTATGCATCGTCTAATTCTATCCACGCACCCTTCGATTACTGATTATAGAATCTTATTCGCGAATCAGATAGTAAAATTGAATATTATTCTAAAAATTAATAAACTTGCAGAATGAACAGCGAATCAGAAATTATTCTGGATAAGACGGATCTGGCTATACTCAGGCTTATGCAGGAGAATGCCCGGATTTCCAATGCCGACCTGGCACGCGAGGTGGAAATGGCTCCTTCTGCAGTATTGGAGCGTGTTAGAAAGTTGGAGCAAAAGAATGTGTTGCTCCAATATACGACTCGACTCAATCCGACTGCATTAAATCAGAAGCTATTGGCGTTTATAGCACTTCGTTCATCTGACGGTATGGGATGCAATACCACAGCTACCGAACTTGCAAAGATCCCGCAAGTGCAGGAAGTGCATCATATTGCCGGAGACGACTGCTATCTTGTGAAGGTAAGGACTGCTGATTCATCATCTCTGATGGAACTGATGCGCAATACATTCAGTAAGATCCCCAATATTTTATCAACCAGAACCACTATCGTTCTGGAAACCGTTAAAGAAGAACAACAATTAGTAATCCCGGAAAAATAGACTGATATGAATACCCAGCAGGAAAAAGCTCCTTCCACATTGATGATTGCAGCAGCATTCGCAGTCGTTTACATCGTTTGGGGATCTACCTATTTTTTCATCCATAAGGCTTTGGAAGGGTTCCCGCCATTTTTCATAGGCGCATTCCGTTTTATCACTGCCGGACTCCTCATGATGGCATGGGCAGTAATCCAGGGTGAAAAAGTATTCAGCATCAGGAATATTAAACCCGCCATTATTACAGGTCTTCTTTTGCTTTTTGTGGGAAACGGTGTCGTAATATGGGTTGAGCAATTTTTACCCAGTGCAATGGTTGCAATTATGATTTCATCTTCTCCGCTTTGGTTCGTATTGCTCGACAAACCGAAATGGCGGGAAAATTTAAGTAACAGATCTACCATTTTAGGCTTGATCATAGGTTTTGCAGGAGTAATATTGCTTTTTAGTGAGCGTGTAATGAGCACATTCACCAGCCTTAATAGCGGAAGAGATCTTTTTGCAATGCTTCTTGTCATTTTAGGCTCAATGACCTGGGCAGGCGGTTCTCTTTATTCCAAATATAATTCAACACAAAATACGGCTGTAGTAAACAGCACATGGCAAATGCTGGCGGCAGGTATCGCCTTTGTTCCGGGAAGCATACTTTCAGGTGAGCTCAGCCAACTGGATCTGTCCGCCGTTCCTATGGGTTCATGGCTGGCTGTTCTTTATTTGATCGTATTCGGATCTATTGTAGGATTTAGTGCATATGTGTGGTTACTGAAAGTACAGCCGGTAACAAAGGTAAGTACTTATGCATATGTAAATCCTGTCGTTGCCGTTTTGCTGGGCATCTTTTTCGCCGGAGAATCTATCACTAAAATGCAGATTCTAGGCCTAATCATCATTCTGTTCAGTGTGTTAATGATAAACCTAAGGCAATACAGAGCTGCACGTATTGCGGGCTGAGATAGCTAGTTGAAAAAACAAAATTGAGCAGGAAACAGTCGTCCTGCTCATTTTGCGTATTAACCTCCTGCTACTTTTTAATGAAGCGTCGTGTGGAAACACTGCCGTCAGTGGCAGTGATCCGAAGCAGATACAGTCCGCTGGACAGACTACTGACATCCACTCTTTGATTCTTTTCTTTATTGTTTAAAACCAGATTTCCTTTCTGGTTTAATACTTTCACATTGGCCACTTTACTCCAGTCCGGGAAAGTAATGTAGTCGGTGGCAGGATTAGGTCGGAGTAATGGTTCATTACCAAAGTCAAATTCAGTACTCTCAATAGAACTATATGCATAGGTGCCGTCCAGATCTACCATTTTCAGGCGATAGAGATTGATTCCGGTAAATGGATTGCGATCCGTAAACACATAACTTTCAGTTTCTCTGGTTGTTCCTTTCGCTGTTACATCGCCAATGGCTCTCCAGCCATTTTCCTGATTACGGCGTTCTACTACGAAACGACCTGCGTTAATTTCAGAGGTGGTTTTCCAGGAAAGATTCGTCATCGCAGCCTCCTTTTGAACTTTAAACTCAGCGAGCTTCACTGGTAGCGGATAAGTAAAGCAGGTATTGTTAAAATTGAGTGTGCCCGTTTGATTGATATTTCCCCCTATTACCACAGGCCCGTTAATGGCACTAGGCGAACCGATCGCCGACATATTTGAATTAGGGGCTAGTATTCCTCCTTCAAGCGTAAATCCATTCAGAAGGATCGTGTTGGCATTAGGAAAGTTCAGAAGTGTTTTAGCTCTATGTGTGGCTACCATACCTGTGCCTCCTGAAGCCAGTGATATACTGGTATTAAGTACATTGATCAGTATTCCGGATCCTGTAGGAATGTTTACAAAATTGATAGCCGTTATATTATTTCCTGTCAGTGTTACATTGAAGACATAGTTCTTAAGTGTATTATCACCTGTAAGCGTGAGAGTTGAACCGGAGGAGATTGGATCAGGGGACGAAGTCGCTGGCTGGGATTGGTATCCGGCACTCAGTGTATTGTAATGTTGCTGCATGCCGGTAAAATTAAGTCGGTTTGTCTGGTTGTTTACCGTTCCAGGCGAGGTGACAGTAGGAACGGTCGTAAGGCTACCCAATGTTCCGTAATAGAAATTACCATTCAACGAAACTTGCTGACCTGACGAGTTCTGGTATGTTCCCTGAACAATGAAGTTATCAGACGTAGCCGGGGCATCTGCGCCTACCCCTACAGTGAATCCCTGATTGGGGCTATTGAGCGTGAAGTTGCCACCAACCGCAAGCCTTCCTTCCGAAATACCGGTAACCGCAGCATAATCCCCCAGAACTATCACATTAAAATTACCATCTCCGTTGAAACCTGATCCAAACAAAGCTGATGGGATTGCCAGGTCATTGGTGCATTGTGCAAAAACGAACGAACTATGGAGAGAAGTCAGGCCTGCAGCCAACATAATGACGCAGCACTTTAAAAGCTTATTATAACTTTTCATATTCATGTTGAGGTTAAGATTAAATGCTAAATATGTAGGAATGCTGATTGTATGCCGATTTGATATAAGCTATCGCCAGTAAGGCATTTCAGCATTTTTAATAATTTCAAGTCGGTTTTCGCCGCTCAGGTCCATAGAAAAGAGGTTTTTTTCTGAAAAACCATCATTACTCGTACTTGTGAAAATGATTTTTGCTCCGTTTGGTGAGAAGCGGGCATCGAGGTCATTGGTACCTCGGGCCTTCCCGATAGATATATCCGAAGATATTCCGGTGGCAATGTCCACTGTGAAAATGCGCGAGTCGAGCTGTCGCCCTTCTATGTTTTGAAAATTGCTGACGTCCAGTGTGAACAAAGCCGTCTTTCCATCTACAGAAAAATCCGGATTGCCCATTTTACCCGGACGGCCGGTAACCAGTTTTGTCAGAACACCAGTTGTAGGATTCACCATATAGAGCTCGTTGTCATAGACAGTACTGCCCGTAACCCTGGCAATAATTCTATTTCCCTGAGAAGTCCAGTCGCAGCCTGCGAAGAACCGGCCGGCAGGCGCCTCAGCCACTACCCGTAGTCCGCTCCCATCTGTATGTACTGCGTACAGTTTGTCGTAGTAAGGATACAGAATTTCAAGTCCGTTTGGAGACCAGCAAAATGACAGATCCATCAGGGCTACACCGGCTATTGGAACGACCGTAACGCGTTTGAGCTCTTTACCTACCCGGTTTGAAATATAGATATGTGGATCTGTATTCACATTCGATATAAAGGCAACCTTTTCACGGTTAGGACTCACAACCGGACGCCAGTTTCCGCCAAGTGTTGTCAGTTGAATCGTCTCTGATCCATTTGAAGAGAATATTTGGTAATTCTGATTTACCTGTCTGCTAAATACATAAGGCAGATCCGGAACAGGTCTGGTTTTAAATGACCAGACTTCGCTGTAAACCGGTTTGTTGATACTGTCTGACGTGATTACCTGCCAGTAATAGGTAGTGGCATATTCAAGATTATTGACAGCTAGAGTATCAACGTGTAACCCGGTGACCATCGGTACAGTAGTGGACTGTCCTTCCTTAAATAGTATGACACTGTAGCGCAATGAATCTTTGTCAGGATCAGAAGATTTCCATGCAAGTACTGTAGACAATGCTACATCCTGTGCATTATGAGCAGGCTTCAATACAGTTGGTATGAGTGGTGCCTTATTCTGATTATTATCAAGTATAAGAAACACATCGACAGTTGTAGTTTTGTTTTCTACAACCTCTACGGACGCCAGGTCTGTTTTGTATTTATCTACGGTAGTCTGCACACTGTATTTGCCAACTGGCAGACTATCCACACGGAAATTACCTGCGGAATCGGGTGTGATATTTTTACCGGATGGACTGATACGTACCAATACATTCTCCAGAGGGATTTTACCATCCAGTGTAAGGACCTGTCCCGATATAGATCCGTATAATTTCGGTTCAACAAATATTTCTTCGGTGCAGCCCATCATCAGCAGCAAGATGCCAGCGAAGCAAAAACGGAGTACGATGGAAAGAGAGGTTAATATTTTCACGATGTTTGAGGAATTTAGAATTGGGGAGATTACAGGGATTTAGACTTTGACTTTTTCGCATATCCGCCGCCCAGGTAAATAGACAGCCCGACTGTAGCCCGCCAGAAAGAATCGTTAACAGATCCGCTGATCACCGAATCGAACTCATCTTTCACAAAATAGTTGTACTGACCGGATATATTCAGTCCTACGCCTCTTGCAAGCGCATATTCAATACCTAGTCCTCCATTGATCATCCTGTCTTTCTTACCTTTGAATTCAAAGAATGCACTGTTACGGGTTGCTGTAATGCCTCCGCCTATTTGTAAAAAGGGATTTATTTTTTGCAACGGTAACGTTCTGTATTGCAGATTAACCTCACTAATGGTAACGTCTCTGGAGAAGTATTGCTTGGAGGCGAGTGTTGCGGACGTGACATGTAACTGCAAATTCCAATTGCGTGTAAGCCCCACATTGAGTGCTGCGCCAAACCCAAACTTGTTCACTGGATTTGCATAATCTCCGGAATATCTGAGCAAGGAAACTTCAGGCATAATGGAAATACGCGACCGCTCAATATTATTACGGGCTCCATATACGTCAGTTTCATGCGCCTCTTTTTGTTCAATCTCATAATCCTTTAAGGCGGCACTTAACTTTTCGCCACTTTTTGCATCAGCATTCCATAATCCATCACGCACACCTTCGATAATCATGGATTGAACGGACTTTTCGATCGCTTCTGTTACAGCCATTTGTGATGGCTCGTTGGTAGTATAACCGGTTTCGGTTTCCATCAGGCGCTTAAATCTTACGAATCTGAAAAGACTGGCGTTGACCGATTGGGATAAGATAGTCTTGGAAGTGTATACTGTTTTAAGAATTTTTCCGGTTTTGGTAGCTACAGCACGGAGATACACCGTAACTCTGTCCTGACGATACTGTGCGGAGCCACCTGCACCGAAATATTTAAGTCCCGCGCCACCGGTAATAACGTTGGCGTCATAGGATACAATTCCGCCTTCCAGTATAATTCCTGCGAATAGCAATGGTGGCAAATTTTCATTTTCAGGCTTAAATTGCGCCATGCTGGAGCGTATGATCTTTCGCTCATTCAGCAGATTGCTCACGTTTTCGCGCTCGATAGCAACAAACCAACCACTTTCTTCAAGTGCCTTCAGAAGGATATTGGTTGCGCCCTGAGTCACTGCAGTCGAATAATTGATTCCGTTTTCGGAAGGTTTGTACTGCCCCGTCTGATCACGGAATTTGTATACCGCTGCGACCAGTTTCTCTGTAGGAGGTGGCAGGGTTCTTAATGTAGACGTAAGGCCGGTGTCTTCGCCAAGTCGGGCTCTTTTTTCTTTGGTAGGCTGATGGAAGTACGAGCTGCATCCGTTGAGAATCAGTAAAAAGATTCCGGACAAGACATACAGGCATTGCCTCTTCATGAGTAATGGCTTCATTTTTTAACAGGAAGAATGAGGGTTCTTAACAATTTTCTCCGTTTGGAGCGTACAAGTTCAGTAGCGAGGTTAATCTTAATAGTAAGGTACTGTTATGGAGGTTTCCCCTCCTTTTCCGTCATTGATTCTGACAACAAGACCTTCGGAGCCGGGAGAGACATCTACGACGAAATCGCCATACTGGTAGGTGCCTTCCTTGATTCCTTCTTCACCAAACTGGTTAGAAAAGAGTTGGCGGGAAAGTGTGCTGAGCAGTTGTCTGTTCAAACTACTCGTAAAATCAGCGAGTGCGTCCGTTTCTCTGCCTGTTGAGGATGATTTGGCAGCCAGTGGATCTTTGGTTTTATCCTGAACCTGAGCGGAGCTCATGAGCCAGTTGTAATTAAAAGTATCACCGCCAAAAGAAGGATTTTGTGGGCGGTACACAAATGACTGAGCAAAAGCAGCATGCTGGAGGAGGAAAGCTATAAAAAAGCTGATGTAATATTTTTTCATAACGATTGATGATTGTCTTAATTAAAAGATACCTGTTCCCGACTGGTCCTGGGTACCTAGCTGATTCTGAATTTCCTGGTAACCGATAAAATATTGCAACACATATTGTACGGCTTCGGCCACCTGTGCTTCCATGGCTTCTGAGCGTGGTTGCACAAATTGCTGCCAGACAAGTAAATCGCCTACCTTGATCGCCACCATATTACTTAAACCCGGCGAAGGAATTTCTTCCATTTCAATAATAAGTTCTTCGTTGGCTTTAACGCTTGAACTGAATTGTGCCTTTCCTAATGAGTCGAGCTGCATCCCACCCCATTGTCTGTAAAATTCCTCATACAAATCGCGGCCAATTTTAGTCTTGGTATTGTCGAGAATAAACATCGTGGAACCATTCTCATCAAAGGCAGATTCGTCCAGGGGATCCATGGAGAAAAGGCTGCTGTTGTCCAGCAACGCTTCTTCCAACTCCGCCTGGGCGTAGGCTGGTAATCCATTAAAAAGTAAAAAGATGAATAAACAAATCCGTCTCATGGCCTGCCTATTAGTGCATTGCTCTCAATGATAATCCGCATACCACCAGACTGCTCTATCTTCATGGATTCTAAAGAAGTTATACCTCCTTCAATAGTCAGGTTATTCTTTCCGTCCTTCTGGTTAACCCGTACATCCACTCCATTGGAAGTAATGTTGTTCATTTGGAGTTTGTTCTCGTTACCATCCTGTGTAAGAATATACTGACTGTTTGTTCCAACCAAATCCATATTCAGCACATTTCCATCTCCTGTCTGCTGTGTGAGCACGTTGTTTCCGTTACCGGAAAGGCTTAGATTCAGCGTATTCTGATTTCCTGTCTGAATAACACTGGCATTTGATCCGGCTCGGCCTGTACCGGGATAACCGGTGATGACAGATATTTTGGCCTGGTCAGGCAGGGCGCTCAGCGCCTGAGAAGTTGACCCGAATGAAGCTTCACCCGGGATCTGCTGTGCGTGTAATGTGCCGGAACACAGGGCGGTTGATATTAAGGCTATCAGGAATTTTTTCATAACGTTTCGTATTGAAAATGCAGTTAGTCTTCTTTTTTCTTTTCAGGAACCTGGCGTACCCTTACACTATTCCCTCCCCCACTTTGCCGAACCACAGCACGATTACCGGATCCGGATTGATGTACCTGTGTATGGTTGGTTGAATCTGCATCACCGGAATATACAACTCGGTTGCCATTTTGCTCAATGATCGTGGTTTTTCGGTTGGTGATGACAGATGTTCCTTCGGCAGACTGATTTACCTCAACATGATTTCCACTCCCCGACTGCGTCACTTTGAATCCTTCTGCAGTTACTTTAATTGTATCTTGAGACTTCTGTTGATCCGTCATAGGTTTTTCAACTTTATGCTGACTGAATGCCTGGGGTGAGAGAAAAGCAATAACTATTCCAAGTACACATGTGATATGCAACGCTTTAGTTGTTTTCATCACTTAAAATGTTTTAAAACTGGAATTGGGCGCTCCGGTATGTATTATACTCAGGAGCACCCTTTAAAAACCAGTTTTGGTAATTATGGCAATGAATTAGTTTGAACAACAATTCCAGAGTTCATACCACCTGTTTGTATTATATTGGAAACATGAGAAGAGCCAGATTGATTTAGGCGAGCGATGTTATCATCACCCGTCTGTAGCACCACTGAAGAATGCTGGGAACCATTTTGTCTAACTCTCAATACATTATTATCTCCATTTTGCCATGACTGACTTAGGTTGTCCTCTCCATTCTGACGTATAAATCCTCTGTTACCATCACCTGTTTGTGCCGCGCCATTAACGTCGGAGTCAACTGGTGCCCCTACTCCTGTCACCTTATTACCTTCACCAACTTGTCCGACATTGAACCTGTTATTATTACCGTATTGGAGTAGTTTAGCCCAGTTATCGATTCCATCCTGATTGAGTCTAGATCTATTATCATCACCGATTTGAGTTACAAAAGCTACGTTTCTTTCATTTTGATCAACTTCGGATCTGTTGCGGTCACCCTGTTGCAAAATAGTTGCAGTATTTCCAGAGTTGGTAAGACCATCCTGGTCCACATCAGATTCATTATTGTTTCCTAATTGCTTAATTGAAGCAGTATTGCGGTTATCCAATTGTTCTACGTAGGAATCATTACGATTACCGGTTTGGACTATATTGGAGGCATTACGATCTCCATATTGGTGTTCATGAGAATCATTCCGATTTCCTGTTTGTATCAGCTTGGCTGCGTTTCGCTCTCCCTCCTGATGCTGGTGAGAATCGTTACGATTGCCAATCTGATCTGTATCAGCAGTATTACGGTTACCATACTGGTGTATGTCCGCTTCATTATTGTTCCCATCCTGGAAAATATCACCTGTGTTACGGTTACCTTCCTGCTCCACATCAGCGTCGTTACGATTACCTTCTTGAAGCACGGTTGCTTCATTCAGCCCACCATCTTGGTAGACGTCTGAATCATTACGATTACCATTTTGAGTAACTTCGGCCTCATTACCAACTAAAATCGTACCGTCTTGGAAAATATCCGACTCATTGTTATTTCCGTTTTGATTCACTATCGCGGAGTTACCAAGCACGCTTGTACCTCTTTGCTCTACATCTGAGGTATTCCCATTTCCGGTCTGATTCACATCAGCATAGTTCAAAGCTCCATCCTGTATCACATCCGAGTTGTTTTCATTACCAATCTGGTCAACTTCAGCAGTATTTCCAAAGACAGTAGTACCATCTTGGTCCACAGCAGATGTATTTTTATTCCCGATCTGATTTACATCTGCTTGGTTCCCTAGTACTGTTGTTCCATCCTGATACACGGTTGATGAATTATCATTTCCGTCCTGATTAACATTTGCACCATTAAAGTTATCTTTTTGATTAACGGAAGATGTGTTCCTATTTCCGTCCTGATTTACCCAAGTATCATTGCCTCTATCTTCCTGAGTTGCTGTAGATGTGTTGAGATCTCCGCGCTGGTTAACCTCAGCATTTTGCGAGCGCCCTGTTTGAGTAGCATTGGAAAGGTTTTCTCCACCCGACTGCCAAACATCTGCAGTTTGACTTCTTCCAGTTTGGACAATATTTGACTCATTATCCCCAACAGGATTACCTCCATTTCTTTGCAATACCGTTGCGTTATTCTGTGATCCTGCAGTGGTACTAACGCCAGTTTGAGTTACGTTGGATAGTTGCGAGTTCCCCCTTTGCGTGACATCCGCATTATTGTAATTAGAATTTTGCGTAACATTAGAAGTACTATTCTGTGCAAAGAGGTAGGTCCCTGAGAGAAGGAGTGCTACGGTAAAAGTTAATTTTTTCATAATTTTAGTAAAATGAGAAAGGATTAAAAAAGTGTGAAATATGAAGTAATCTAGACTGATAGATTCAGATTTACTGATCTGCCTGGGTCACACGAGCCATGTTACCCGCCCCCGACTGAAATACGATTGATTCGCTTCCGATACCCGTCTGCGTCACGGTTTGCATGTTGTTGTTTCCAAATTGATCTGAAATGATTTTCAACCCAAAGCCATCCTGAGAAAAAATCCCGGTATTGTTGTTTCCCAACTGTAAAGCACCGGAGACGCTGGATCCTGTGATACGGTTGTCGTTACCTGACTGACGTATATGAAAAGCGTTATCGTCTCCTATCTGATTAAGCAAAATGTTGTTGCCATCTCCTTGCTGAAGCGCATTCGATGAAGCTGTTCCCGCAATTCCCACTACGCTATTGCGGTCTCCCAGTTGCGTAGCGTCGAATCTATTACTACTACCCTCAGTGATGATTCGGGCATTGTTATCATCACCACTCTGCTGGATAATACTATAATTGTCAGAGCTGTTTAGACCAATAATTTGTTGAAATGCACTGTTGCCATCTGATGTCTGCTGTATTCTGGCTTCATTATCTATACCTTCAATACGTTGCGAAGCATCGTTGTTGTTTCCGGACTGTACCACAGCTCCTTTCGAATCAATGGCCTGATGTGCAAGCTGATCAGATTGGTTACCAGCACCACCCTGACTTAAGGACAAATAGGAACCGCCGGACAATTGTCCTTCGATTCTTTGTAAACCAGCATTTTCTGACCCATATTGTTTTGAATAGGTCTCATTATTTTGGTTGAATGCGCCATCTGCACCTATGTACGCTTCAAGTGTGTTATTACCCTCCTGAATAACCATAGTAGTGTGTGAGTGACCAAATTGCTCAACTTTCGAATTACTCTCTTTGAGGTTGTAGGCAGCGATGTCTTTCTGGCTCACATCGGTCACGTTTTCTTGTGAAGGTAGAGCCGAGTTGCTCGTCTGAAGAACAGATGAGGTGTGTGTACCGGTCTGGTTGACGATACTTCTATTGTAATCTCCGGTTTGCGTTACAACCGAAGAGTTGTTTTGAGCAAGCACATGGAATCCACTCAGTAGCGTTGCCACCGTCAAGGTTAGTTTCTTCATATTTTCTTTCGTTGAGGAGAGTTAATATGCACCCCATTCTGTCGGCGCTGTTACATTAGTCGTTTCTGAAGTAGAATTCTCCTGTATTATTCCAAAAAAAAATTTAATAAAATTTAGATTTTGCTCATTTTCAGCGAGTTGTATATTGTAAAAATTGAAATAATATCACTGATATGTGTGTTAATATCTATCGTTAAGGTGAATATATTCTACTAAAATATTTCACTTCTCTCTGTTTTGATAGAAATTATTTTGTATTGATAGAATGAATTTTCATAATTGTTGATATATTTGCCAGTATAAACCCAGTTAATTCTTAATTTATTCCAAATCCTCATGTATGAAAAATTTACTATTCACTAAAATTCAACCTAAGCTGCAGATGACTACCAACTCACATATTCCCAAGTCATCCACATAGTATTTCTGTGTCTGGTCAGCCAGATCAATACTTTCGTAATTACATCAACATCCCAGCCATTCCGGCAACACAACCACTCAACGTTTCTAGTTCTACTTCATGGAACCCGCTTTAAAGGTTCTGATGATATATTTTATATGCTGGACGATGATGTAGTTGAAACAATGATCTGTAAATCCACTGTTTGCGACAGTTTGGCAAAATGATTTGATTGTGTCAAGAATTAACTTTTGATACAAAAGGAATCTGTATGCCGATACATTTCGTTTAAGTTGATTTTCCGCTGGCCGAATAATCCTATCATCAGGACACAATTCGTAACCAAACATGGAAAACCATTATGAATTATTTTCAAAGTAATTATGATGAAACAGCACTGATTCTGGCACTCAGAAATGGTGGTGTTGAAAGAGAAAAAAGTGTTAATCAGCTCATTAACGGATATAAAGGGTATATTTTTAAAATTCATTCAGAGACCGGACTCAACGAAACTGCACTGGGTGATCTATATACCGACACAGTTATGCTGGTATTAAAGCACATTGAAAATGAAACCTTTAGGGGAGATAGTCGCCTTTCTACCTATTTCTACAAAATATTATATTTTAAAACCGTTGACTTTATTCGAAAGCATGCATCAAGTAAAATTGAGTATATGGATGAGGTCCCGGAATTAGGAGATGAAGCGCAGAATATTACCGGACAAATAGAAGCCAGGGAAGAGATGGGTCAGATTATCAGGCTGTTAGACAGAATGTGCTCACCTTGCAGGGAAATAATTATGGATTGGGCTTACTGGGGATTTAAGCCCGAAGAAATTGGCAAAAAAATTGGAGAAACTGACCCGGTGAAGTACTCCAAGCTCAAGTACAATTGCATAGACAAGTTTAAAAAATTATGGCTGCAACGATTCAGTCATCTCAATTAATAACACGAGCCAGTCTGCCTGTATCGCAGACTGGCTCGTACAAGTTTATGATGCAAGCGGAATAGAAGCTTGTAATGACAGCACATCTTCTGCCTGATCAGACTGGTAAATTCTGATGATCGCTTTAATAATGTGATCCACCTCCTCCAATGTGTTAAATTTGCTAAAAGAAAATCGTACGATTTCTTTATCAGGATTTTTATATATAGCGCTGATCACATGTGAACCGCCGGTCCGCAGATTCGAACATGCACTGCCACCCGACACCGCGATTCCTAACTGATCCAGCTGGTTTACCAGGCTTCCTGAAAGTAAAGCAGGAAATGCAACACTTACAATATTAGAAAGACCTTTACTTTCAGAACGGCTTTCACCGTTGAATGTAATCCCGCCGATAGTGAGGTCATCCAAACTTGCTATCAAATGTTTCTTCAAAGTTGCTACGTGATTTTGTACAACCGCCCTGCTTTTGTAGGCCACCTCCAGTGCCTTGGCAAGGCCGACGATACCGGCAACATTTTCCGTTCCGCCTCGCTGTCCGTTCTCCTGACCGCCTCCGACAATGAGCGGCTTAATCTGATTTCGCTTGTTGATATATATGAAGCCGATTCCCTTTGGACCATGAAACTTATGTGCAGATCCTACTAAAAAATCCACATTCACTTCAGAAACGTTGATGAGAAGTTTGCCCATGGTTTGCGTGGTGTCCGTATGAAATACAGCATTGTACTTTTCAGCCAGTTCCCCCACGGTTTTAATATTGGTAATGTTACCTATTTCATTATTTCCATGCATCAGACTGATCAGTGATTGTGGGTTATGATCCAGCAATACCTCCAGATGTCTGAGATCCACATTGCCAAAATCATCCAGTTTCACATAGCTGACCTCTATATCTCCTGCCTTTTCGTGATGCGACAGATGCTGTAAAACAGCTTTATGTTCAATTTTGCTGGTGATGACATGGCTGATATCATTTGATCGGATAGCGCCTGTCAATGCCAGGTTATTAGCCTCTGTAGCTCCCGACATAAAAAATATTTCTTCAGCTGAAGCTCCGATTAAGCTTGCTACCTTTTGCCTGGATGCATGAATAGCCTCACGGGCGGTCCTGCCAGCCCAATGTGAAGACGAAGGATTCCCATAATGATGAGTCAGATAGGGCAATATAGCTTCAATTACCAAAGGGTCAAGGGAAGTAGTTGCTGCATTATCACAATATATCTCCATGTACAATCTAAAAATTAAAATTCCATAAAATCAAGACAACCACCGGTGATTGCCTCCAACACTTACTTTGTGGGATATCGGGATTTATCAATAGAATTAGGTTGGGGCACCTTAATAAGATAATAGGTTGCCAGAAGATCACAGAGCCTAACCTCTCCCTTCATTCTCAATAAATCTACTAAATCGATAGGCAAAGTAATATTAATGTTTTGAGAAACACAAATTTTAGCGGTATATTTTTTTTGGCTTTATAAGCTGAAACAAAAATAGTGTGGTATGGATCTGACTTCAAGACAACATAAACTTTTAGAATTTGTAAAACATTGGCACGGCGATCAGCAGAGAAAGTATGAGCCACTGCCCTACTGGCATCATCTGGTTGCAGTGGCCAAATTGGTGGCAGCTCATGAAAAAACGGAAGGTGCAATTGAAATCGCACTGTGTCACGATTTATTGGAAGATACCGATTGTGCGCCGGCCAACCTGAAGGACCATTTGACCACCACGGGCTATAGCCAGGCATTGGTGTCATTTATTATGGAGGGTGTTATTGGTATTACCGATGTTTTTACGAAAGAAACCTATCCGGACCTAAATCGAAGAGAAAGAAAAAAACGGGAAGTGGAAAGGCTTGGAAAAACCACGGCCATTGTACATTCTATTAAATATGCTGATTTGACGGACAACGCCCGATCCATCGTTGAAGGTGATCCGGGCTTTGCACGCGTTTATCTACATGAAATGGTCAACATCCTGAATCACATGCGGTCAGGTAATATTAATTTATTGATTAATTGTTGTGTAACCCTGGATCGTGCCAGGCAACAGCTTCATTTGAAAAGGACAGAATAATTACAAAAAAAGTTGATTCGTTTACAACCATTACCGGCCGTTCTGCATCATCATTCTGAAACTTTTATAAAATATAATTGTATTGGCCGTATGAAAATTCCGAAAGCAGTTTTACAAGCCGTAGTGGCTGCTGTGGTAGTTACATCAGTAACAGCCTGCAGCGTGAGTGACGTCAATCCGGAAGGAGAAAGAGTCACCAAGAATAAACAGGTAGATCCATGTCCGGGTTGTGGTATGGGCTGATAAGATAAAATCCATTCCATGCGTGAAATTTACTCATCCCTATCATGTAATCTGGACGCCAATATTCTGTTGGCGTCCATTCCTCTTTTTGAGATGGAAAAAATTGAGGCAATCGAATGGTCGTTCGATGCCTTACATAAGTATGAGCAAATCCCTTCGTGGTTCGTAGAACTGGTTGCTGAATACGCTCGCAACAACCGGCTCGTTGGTCACGGTGTTTATTTTTCCATATTTTCCGGAAAGTGGCTGCCTGAGCAGCAACAATGGCTCAATAAACTGGCAAAATTTTGCAGTGACTTTCAATTCGATCATATATCTGAGCATTTTGGTTTTATGACCGGCACCGACTTTCACAAGGGAGCTCCGATCAGCATACCCTTTACTCAAAACACAGTTGATTTAGGTGCAGATCGACTGGCGCGGATTCAGGATGTGTGCCAATGCCCAGTCGGCTTAGAAAATCTGGCTTTTGCTTATTCCTATGATGAAGTGCAAAAGCAAGGAGATTTTCTTGATCAATTAACCGAAAAAGTGAACGGGTTCCTGATACTTGATCTGCATAATGTCTATTGCCAAATACATAATTTTAATATCCCTGCCCGGCAACTACTTGCGGCTTATCCATTAGAGAGGGTCCGTGAAATCCATATTTCGGGTGGAAGTTGGGAACAGGCACTCGCTTCTGATAAGTTGATCCGACGTGATACACATGATGACGCCGTTCCTGAGGAAGTTTTTCAATTACTGAACGAAACCATCCCACTGTGCCCCAACCTGAAATTCGTCGTGCTCGAACAGCTTGGCTCCGCACTGGCCACCGAAGAGAGTCAAATTCATTTTCGGTCAGATTTTAATCGAATGGACGCTATCGTTAAGTCACACTTACGAACATACAACCTGACAGTTACGAACGAATTCCTGCCCAATACTTCCGTCAATATTAGTTCGATGCCTGTCGAGGATATGCTTCTCTATGAACAACAGCAACAACTTTCTCAAATTCTTGAGTGTGCTACGGATTTACAGCACGCTCAACAAATGCTGCACGCATCTTCCCTGCGTTCTTCAGCGTGGCATATTGAACAGTGGGCACCCGAAATGCTTCAGACCGCGATAGCTATTGCCCAAAAATGGAAATACGGATTTTAACAATCCTCCTCATTCGAACCGATGAATAACCTGCTTGATTTTTCTGTATTTTGAAGCTATTCTTCGGTTTTCATCACTTCCCGGTACTTCTTTACAACACTTTATCGAATCCAAAAACAGCATTACTTATTTTATTTTACGTTTTGGCTGATATACGGAATATAATGCCTTCAAATTGGCATTGTACCAAACCTTGCATCCATACAAGTTAATATCGGTAAAAAAGCCGCTAAATACCACCAAGTTTATGGCGTAACATAACGGTAATTTTACAAATAGAATAAAACAAGAATTTATAGGCTATTCGCCAGCCTGGTTATTGTAGATCCGTTCAACCTGACAACTCCGGCGGTTTCAGAGATGAGAAACCACAAGCTTGAGGAATAAAAGCAGAGAAAGGAAATGCATGCAGCAAGCGATGATAGCCCAAAATACTGGCGGAAAGCAGTAAGGTAAAAAAGCCTGACAGCGTCAAATACCACATAACGAAACCTGACTTTGAATAAAAAAAACTTTCCCAAAAAGAAAGACAGGAAAACTATTGCCTAAACAATTCCATACTCACTCATTACAAATGACCGCTTTTACAAAATTCACGAGGAACTCAGTAGCCGGTGTTGGGGCTCTTTTGGCTATTCTGACTGGAATAGAATGCGAAGCACAAAAATCGTTGCCTGCCTACAAGCCAAGCCAGGCAGAGCTACTTGCTTCCTATAAAAGGATGGAGCTTTCAGACTCTTTATCCAAGGGAAGCGTACTCAAATCGAATGTTCAGCCAGGCTGGCAGGCAGATGGCCAGTCATTTTGGTATAAAAACGTACTTAAGGATAGCCTTACAGAGTATATATATGCATCTCAGGGAAAGAAAACCAAACTTTTCGATAATCAGAAAATAGCTCAGGCGTTGAGCAAAGCCACCGACAGCACTTTTTCGGGTCCTAAACTCATGTTACAGGATATTCGCATTGATGAGCCTGGGAAAACCTTGTATATACAAAGTAAAGGGAAATGGTTTTCCTACAACACGGAAACCGATAAAGCGGTTAAAATTGATAAACCTGCTGTAAATAAGCCTAAGGAGCTGGGCTGGACACGCCAGAGAAGCCGTTGGCAGCGCTTCAGAGCTGATAGCATTTCGCCTGACAAAAAGCAAAAAGCATTTGTAAAAAACGGTAATATCTATCTCAGTACGCCAGATGGCAAAAAAACAGCTCAGCTTACATTTGATGGTAATCCGCTCAAACCATATGGTGAGTTAAGCTGGTCACCAGATGGCGCCTATATTGTTTGCTACCGCATTACGCCCCAGGAAGAACGACAGATCAGCATCATTCTTTCCTCTCTCCCTAATACCACAAGAGGCGAAGTGAAAACCCGCGGATACGCGCAGCCTGGCGATGAGTTTACCAGTTATGAAATGCACGTCCTCCATGTAAAATCGGGTAAAACGGTTAAAGTGAAATCGGAAGCGATAGACTTTTTTAATGCACCCGTGATCCGTTGGAGACACAACGATAACACGCATTTTACTTATGAAAAAGCAGACCGCGGACATCAGCGTTTCAGAGTAATTGACGTCGATGCTGCAACCGGAGACACTCGAAACGTGATAGATGAAAAAACAAATACTTTCATCTACCAGAATATGATTTACACGCATTATCAGCCCGAAAAAAATGAGATTATCTGGGTGTCGGAGAAAGACGGATGGAGGCACATATATCTCGTGGATGAACTGACCGGTAAAGAGAAAAACCAGATCACAAAGGGTGACTGGGTAGTGCGCGACATCGACAGTGTCGACACAGCCAAGAGAGAAATATGGTTTCGCGCCAGTGGCATGAATCAGGATGAAGATCCTTATCATATCCATTATTACCGAATTAAGTTTGATGGTACAGGTCTGGTGAAACTGACTGACCATGCCAAGGCCACGCATCAGCTGTCTTTCTCGCCGGACAGAAGTCTGTATCTGGATAACTATTCTACAATGATGTCGCCGCCTGTAACAGAATTACGCCGCACTGCTGATGGCTCATTGGTCAGCAAGTTGGAAGAAGCGGATATATCTGGATACCTCGCGCTGGGTTTCAAACTACCGGAAATTTTCAAGGCAAAAGGACGGGATGGCAAAACCGACATATGGGGTATCGTTTACCGCCCGAGCAATTTTGATCCGAAGAAAAAGTATCCGATTATTGAAAATATCTACGCGGGTCCACAGGACTCGTTTACACCCAAGGCGTTCCGTCATTATGGTGAAATGCAAAGCATGGCGGAGTTGGGCTTTATCGTGGTACAGATGGATGGTATGGGCACCTCCAACAGGTCAAAAGCATTTCATGATGTTTGCTGGCAAAATCTGGCAGATGGTGGTTTTCCTGACCGTATCGCATGGATGAAAGCGCTGGCAGCGAAGTATCCGCATGTTGACGATACTAAGGTAGGTGTATACGGAACCTCTGCTGGCGGGCAGAATTCACTGGGAGCTCTGCTATTTCATCCCAACTTTTATGACGCGGCAGTATCTGCCTGTGGCTGCCACGACAACCGCGTCGACAAACAGTGGTGGAATGAGCAATGGATGGGCTATCCGCTGGGCAAGCATTATGATGAGCAGTCTAACATCACCAATGCCGCCAAGTTACAAGGCGATCTGCTGCTGATCGTAGGTGAAGCAGATACCAATGTTCCTCCTGAGTCGACCTACCGCGTTGCTGATGCGTTGATCAAGGCCGAGAAAGATTTTGAATTACTTGTAGTTCCCGGAATGGGACATAGCGATGGTGGTACGTATGGTCGCCGTAAAAAGCGCGACTTCTTCGTAAACAAACTGCTGGAAGTAGCTCCTCCGAAACGTAACAAGGAAAGTCTGAAAACAAATATCTAAATCAATTACAGCTCCCGGCAAACTGCTCATCATAATGAAAAAGTTACTGTTTATTTTAACCTATTTATTGCTGATCAACAGCTGTACGCAGAAAACCCAGACTGCCCAGCAGGGAGGCCAGTCCTCTGAAAAAGTGGAAGGCCGCCGTCTGGAACTCCTTTTTCTGGGACACGACAGCAAACACCATTTTTCGGAAAAATTCTTTCCGATGCTTTCGTTGCCATTGTTTCAGAAGGGCATCAACATGACGTATACCTCTGATCCTAATTCCTTAAATAAAGAAACACTGGATAAGTACGACGGTATTATCATTTATGCCAATCATAACCTGATTACACCGGCGCAGGAAACGGCCTTGAAGGAATTCGTGGAAGGCGGAAAGGCGATGATTCCATTGCATTCAGCCTCATTCTGTTTTCAGAATTCAGATTGGTATATCAAAGCAACAGGAGGACAGTTTCACACGCATAAATACGGAACTTTCACAGCCCCAATCATCACAGCTGAACATCCGGTGATGGCCGGATTGCAGCCATTTGAGACCTGGGATGAAACCTATGTACATACCAAGCTGAATCCGGATATCACTGTGCTTCAGGAACGTGTGGAAGGCGACCATCACGAACCCTGGACCTGGGTCAGACAACAAGGAAAAGGACGTGTATTTTATACTGCATACGGTCATGATGAGCGCACCTGGAAACAGAAAGGTTTTCATGACCTGGTTGCCAATGGTATTTTCTGGGCAGTGAATGATGAGGCTAAAAAATCGTTGGCAAGCTTTAAATTTCCGGTTGTTGAACTCAAAGATGCGGATGTTCCCAATTATGAAAAGCGCGATCCTGCTCCAAAATTCCAACTACCCCTCTCCCCTGCGGAATCACAAAAACTGATTCAGGTGCCTGTTGATTTCGAGTTGCAGCTATTTGCTTCTGAGCCGGATGTGGTAAAGCCAATCGCCATGGCGTGGGATGAAAGAGGTCGCCTTTGGGTGATTGAAACAGAAGATTACCCTAATGAAATCCGTAATGAAGAAGGGACAGGTAAAGACAGAATCAAAATATGTGAAGATACGGATGGCGACGGAAAGGCAGATAAATTTACCGTTTTCGCAGATGGATTGAATATCCCAACAAGCCTCACTTTTGCAAATGGCGGGGTGATCGTAGCCCAGGCTCCTCATTTCATATTCCTGAAAGATACAAATGGAGATGACAAAGCGGATGTTCGCGAAAATATCATTAGTGGCTGGGGCAAGAGCGATACACATGCTGGCCCCTCAAATCTGAAATACGGTTTGGATAACAAAGTGTGGGGTGTGTTGGGTTACGCAGGATACCGTGGCGAGGTCAATGGCAAGCCTTCCAATTTCAGTCAGGGTATTTACCGGTTTGATACGAATGGGAAAAATCTGGAATACATCGGGCGCACCTCCAACAATACATGGGGACTTGGTTTTTCAGAAGATTTTGAGGTTTTCATTTCTACAGCCAACGGCAATTACAGCGGGCATTTTGGTCTGCCGTTGGAGTATGTAAAAAGATCTGTTTCGGAAGGTTCGGGCAATACCGTTTATAAGCTTGACTCGCATTACGACATGAACTACCTGACGCCAAGCCTTCGCCAGGTGGATTTCCACGGTGGCTTCACTGCTGCGGCCGGACATAATCTTTATACAGCACGTAATTACCCGAAATCGTATTGGAACGCAACAGCGTTTGTATGTGAACCGACAGGTCGCCTGTTGTATCAGGCTTTGCTCAAGCCACAGGGAGCTGGCTACAAAGAGAAGAATGGTTTTAACCTGTTGGCAAGTTCTGACGAATGGTTCTCTCCTGTACATGCGGAAGTAGGCCCGGATGGCGCTGTGTGGGTAGCTGATTGGTATAGCTTTATCATTCAGCACAACCCTACTCCACGTGGATTTGAAAACGGAAAAGGCAATGCCTACATCAATCCGCTTCGAGATAACAAACATGGTCGTATCTATCGTGTGGTATATAAAAATGCCAAACCCTACACGCCTGTGAAGCTGGACAGAAACGATCCTGCTTCTTTGATCGCAGGTCTTAAAAACGATAACATGTTTTGGCGCACTACAGCGCAGCGACTGATCGTAGAGCAGAAGCATACCACGCTGATTCCCGATCTTATCAAGCTGGTCAATGACCAATCTGTCGATGAAATCGGATTGAACAGTACAGCCGTTCACGCATTATGGACGCTTGATGGACTTGGTGCTCTGGACGGGAAAAACGAGCCGGCCTACCACACAGTGGTTCGCGCAATGCGTCACCCTGCCGCAGGCGTGCGGAAAAATGCAGTGAAACTTCTGCCAAGAAATGATAAGGCACTTTCGGCACTGAAATGGACCAATGCTTTAAATGATCCGGATCTGAAAGTGAGATTGGCAGCTATTCAATTGTTGGCGGATCTGCCAGCCTCTGAGGAAATTGGCAGGATGCTGTATCTGGCCGGACAAAACTCAGAAAATGCATCAGACGAATACATCGCTCAGGCTATATTCTCCGGCGTAATCAAACATGAAGCGGGTTTTAAAATTGCAGCTGAGAAACTAAAAGACTCTACCCTGACGGCGAGAATCGAACGCGGTTTGGTTCAGGAAACCTACATGCTAAACCTGTGGTCCCCTCCTATTTTTCCTCCTGTTATTACAGAAAAGGAAATCAACATCAAGGCGATTATTACAAAAGCGCAGGAAGACTTGAATGGTGTTGTAGTATCACAAGGCGACAAAATTAACGGATATAGTCTCTATATGCAAGACGCCAAGCTGCACTGGCTGATCAAACAGGATGGTAAATCTTATCAGGTTACTTCCAATCAAAAGCTACCTGGCGACCGCTTCACTGCAATAGCAACACTATCCGAAGGCGGCGTGATGACCCTGGCGATTGAGGACGAAAAACCGGTGACCGGAAAAGCTGCTTCCCTGTTCTCAAAACCATTCGTCCCGGATGATATCCGTTTGGGGAGGGATGATCGCAACAGCCCTGTCGGTGACTACGGAGGCAGTTCAAGACTCATGGGTTGGCTGGATGTAAAAAGTACATTGAACCTGAACCAGGTGGTCAAAAACAAACATGATCATAAAATGACTGCTGTGACCCCAACCGGGAAACCGGCCGAAGTAAAAACCGGCAAAGGAACTCCGGTAACAATTAATCTTAAAGTGATCGAGCATGAAATGAAGTTTGACAAAAAGACCTTCACAGTTAAGCCGGGGCAGAAAGTGACGCTTCGTTTCACCAATCCCGATTTCATGCAACACAACTTACTTATCGCTTTACCGGGAAGTCTGGAAAAGGTGGGCAATGCAGCCGATGTGCTGGCACGCGAGCCAAATGCACTTGAACTAAACTACATACCTAAAATGAGGGAAATTATGCACGCCACAGAACTGGTGAGTCCTGAAGGGAACGCGACACTCGTATTCATTGCACCTGAAGAACCGGGAGAATATCCTTATCTGTGCACCGTGCCGGGCCATTGGCGCATTATGAACGGAATCATGAAAGTCCAATAACAATAATTAGTAACAGCCGCAAACCACCTTAAACCAACATGCCCATGAATAAATAAAGTACGAACTACCAGGCTTTCCCGAAAGCATTCAATCCAAAAAAAGTGAACATCTCTAACCTAATCAAAATGAAAAGAAAATTATTGAGGATTACACAGCGTATTCCCGCCTTCCTGTTGTACAGCATGGGGCTCATTCTGTTGCTTTCTGGTGCAGTAATGGCCGCCGACCGCCAGATCACCGGGACTGTAACTTCTACAGAAGACAACAATCCTTTGCCGGGTGTTTCTGTTGTCGTGAAAGGAAACAGCACACTCGGAACTGCCACCGATGCGGAAGGTAAATTCAGATTGACAATTCCCGAAAATGCAACACTTGTGCTGAGTTACATAGGATATGTAACTCAGGAAGTCGCAACTGGCAATCAAAATACTTTCAACATTGCACTCGAATCCGACCAGAAGCAACTGACAGAAGTCGTTGTGGTTGGGTATGGTACGCAGAAAAAAGGCGATGTTACCAGCTCAATTGCGAGTATTAAAAGAGAAGATTTTATTCAGGGAGCCGTTCGTGATGCATCTTCTCTGATCCAGGGAAAAGTGGCAGGATTGCGGATTACAACGCCAAGCGGATCTCCTACTTCGGAGAATCAGATCAACCTTCGTGGCATCAATTCCATCAACGGAACCAGCAATCCGCTCATCCTGATCGATGGTATTCCAGGGGGATTAAATACTGTAGCTCCGGAAGACATTGAATCTGTTGACGTATTGAAAGACGGTTCTGCGGCTGCAATCTACGGTACACGGGCTACAGGTGGTGTTATTTTGATCACGACCCGTAAGAATCGGTCTGCTGCGAACCGTACCACAGTTGAATACAATAACTATGTGAACTTCCAGACTATCGCACGTCGTCCCGAGCTTCTAACTGGTGATGACTATCGTCAGAAAATATCGGAAGGTATTGCTTACACCGATTACGGTGGCAACACGGACTGGCTGAAAGAGATTATGCAAACGCCTGTCAGCCATAACCACAACCTTACATTCTTTGGAGGTAACAACCAGACCAACTTCACGGCCTCTGTCAACTACCGTAATTGGGAAGGGATTTTCCTTCGCTCCGGCCAAAACCGTTTCACCGGTCGTGCAGATCTCAACCACTCGATGTTCAATAACAAGTTAAAAACGAACATCCAGATTATCAATCAGGTCAGAAGAACCAATGGGGCTGTGAGTCCTATAGACAATGATGCTGCTTACGGATACATCTACCGTCAGGCCATCATCCGTAACCCTACTGACCGCGTAAGAACGGAAGCAGGGGGCTGGCAGGAAAGGGATGGATACTTCTACGAAAACCCTGTATCGAGAATCATGGAGTCCAACTACGATGCGACTTTCAAAGAGATGCGGATGAGTGGAAGTCTGGATTATGCTCCGATCGACGACCTGAATTTCAAATTGCTTGTATCTAATGTACGGAATGACAATCTGGAAGGTAGTTCTACCACATTCAATCATACCAATACAAGACTAAGTAATCAGAATGCTACTGCATTCAGAGGCACTACTGCCAACAACGAAAACTTACTGGAATTTACAGGGAATTATGCCAAGACATTTGGAAAACATCGCTTCACGGTACTGGGTGGTTATAGCTGGCAGGATGCTACCAACGAGTGGTTCGATGCAAGCAACTGGGATTTTCCGACTGACGCATACGACTGGAACAATCTCGGAGCAGGTGGTGCTTTACAAAGAGGACAGGCTTCTATGCGAAGCAATAAGAGTAAATGGCAGCTTGCCGGATTCTTTGGCCGTTTGACTTACAGCATTGACGAAAAATACCTTTTCATGGCAAGTATACGCCAGGAAGGTTCGTCACGTTTCGGCGAAAACCATCAATGGGGTACTTTTCCAGCCGCCTCTATCGGATGGAGACTAAGTAAGGAGAAGTTCATGCAAGGCTTCCAGAACGTATCTGAGATTAAACTACGTGCAGGTATCGGAGTAACCGGTACCATTGCAGGTAATCCATACTTATCACAGATCAGCTATAATTTTGATCGTGCACAGGGTGCATTTGTAGGTGGTAAATGGGTGCCTGGCTTCAACCCGGCGCGTAACTTCAACCCAAACCTGAAATGGGAGAAAAAAGAGGAAATTAATGCGGGTATCGACTTTGGTTTCTATAAAAATCGCGTCAGCGGTTCTATTGATTACTACAGCCGTAACGTGAAGGATTTGCTTTATAATTTCCCTGTACCTGTTCCACCCTACCTGACAGCCAATATGCTTATCAATGCAGGACGGATGAAGAATGACGGTATAGAGGTATTACTTAACATCGTTCCTGTTCAGAAGGATAATTTCCAATGGAATACGGGCTTTACCTATTCAAGCAACAGAAACAAACTGGTCAGCCTTTCTAACGACCAGTTCCAGGCAGCGAATGATTTCTTCGATGCAGGTGCTACGGGCGAACCTATTCAAACGTCGACACATCGCGTACAGGTGGGTCAACCTATTGGCAGATTCTTCGTATGGAAAAGTGTAGGTATCGATGACAATGGAGGATGGCTCATTGAAAACAAAGCGGGTGAAGTTATTCCTATCGTGAATGCCAAACCGGAAGATCGTCAGTATTATGGAAATGGTATTCCAAAACACAATGCAGGCTGGAACAACTCCGTGCGTTATAAGAATTTCGATCTATCAGTAAACATGCGCGGAGCTTTTGGTTTCGACGTACTCAACTTCCAGAGCATGTATTACAACAATACCAGAAACAAAGCCTACAATATGCTGAAGACTGCATATGATCCTATCGATGGCAAGGTGCTGAATAATGACCTGGTATATGTGTCGCATTATATTGAAAAAGGAGATTATTGGAAAATTGACAACGTGACGTTTGGTTATTCTTTACCTGCCAATACCATCAAGGGCATAAAGAATGCGCGCATTTTCGTATCAGGACTTAATCTTGCCACGATCACAGGTTACACCGGTATCGATCCTGAGGGTGTTCGTATCACCGGCTTCGACCCAGGCAATGACCACCGCGACAAGTACCCTACCACGCGTACTTTCACCGCCGGACTTAACGTAACATTCTGATCAACAAAACCTTTTTGAAAAGATGAAAAGTAACAAAACGAAAATCATTATGCTGGCTTCACTGTTCGGAGCAGCAACGCTATATTCCTGTACAGACCTGAACGAAGAAGTATATTCTGAGGTTCTGGCCAGCAGTTACCAGCCTACCGAAAGGGATTTGCCAGCTATTGTAGCACCGGTATATTCATCACTGCGTTCTTTGATGCTGGGATGGCATGGCTACTTTGACTTGCAGGAAGAATCGGCAGATGCCATTGTAACACCTTCCCGTCCGAATGGGTGGGATGACGCCGGAACCTATAAGCGTATGCATTACCACACGTGGACGTCCCTGCAGTCTCAGCCAGCCAATGCCTGGGGCAGTTCTTACAGGAGTATTACCACTGCCAACCGGGTACTTTCGCAGATTGCAGATAACGAAATACCCATTACAGCCGGGAAAGAAGCAACCATTGCGGAACTGAGAGCAGTACGTGCACTCGCCTACTATTTGCTGCTGGACAACCATGGCAATGTTCCCATAGTAACCGATTTCAAGGATATCAACCTGCCAAAGCAAAGTACCCGCAAAGAGGTTTATGATTTCATTATCAAGGAACTTACGGAAGCCATGCCTAACCTGAGTGAAAATGCATCAACCACTTACGGACAGATGAACAAATGGGCAGCCAAGGCGTTACTTGCAAAAATTTATCTGAATGCGGAAGTATACACAGGTACAGCGGAATGGGCTAAAGCGATAGAGCAGGCGAATGAAGTGATAAACAGTGGCAAGTACATTTTGGATCCTAATTATTCGGACATATTTACCTGGAATAACTTCAATTCCAAGGAGATCATCTTCGCAGTTCCTTATGACGAAATTTACGGAACCGGAAATCAGATCCACATGAAAACCCTTGATCCGTTAAGCCAGTCGGTGTATCCGATGAACGCCGGACCATGGGGTGGAAACTGTGCCGTTCCTCAGTTTATCGATACGTACGACGCGGCAGATTCGCGTCTTGCTGATACCTGGATCATGGGTGCCCAGAGAAGTGCTGCAACCGGAAATGTTGTCATTACTTATGGCAAAGCCGTTCCTAGCATTGAAAAAACGGCTTCCACTGACGGCTACAGAATCGGCAAATACAAGATCAAGCCAAACGCAACCGGTTCACTTGATAATGATTTCCCATTGCTCCGTTACGCGGATGTGCTGATGATCAAAGCCGAAGCATTACTAAGAACCGGAAAGGCGGATGAAGCTGCAGTCATCGTAACAGATGTTCGCAAAAGAGCATTCAAAGCTAACCCTGCCAAAGCAACCGTAACGGGTGCTGATCTTGCCAAAGGAAGTAAGTATAACTACGGTATACAAGCAGTAGACGGTTCGATTACAGAAGTTCAGGGAGGAGACGACGTAAAATTCGGCCGCTTCTTTGATGAGTTGGGATGGGAATTTGCAGCAGAGGCGCACCGTCGCCAGGATATGATCCGCTTTGGCGTTCATCAAACGAAGAAGTGGTTCAACCACCGTCCGCAGACACAACAGCGGACATTGTTCCCTATACCACAAGGTGAGCTGGACAAAAACACAAACCTGAAGCAAAATCCGGGTTATTGATCAAGGATTAGTAGCGTACATTGAATAAGCATTTGTTTAATTAATCACTTATAAAACCAGCGTTTATGAAAAGTTTAAGAATCATGCTTGCAGCTGTTATGCTGCTTTGTACAACTCAGTTCAATACCAGTACGTCCAAGCCGATGGCATCATGGGCAAACGGAGCCTATTGTGGATACAGTGGATTACCGTTCTATGCAAAAATCAACGTTTTCAATGATGTACCAACCATTGTTGAAATCAGAAATATGTCGGGTGCGGTGGTTCCATACACTCTCCATTCCCTCAGCATACAGCCAACAAGCGAAGGTGTATTTTCGATCAGTATCACCGTTGGCGGAACCCATTACGTAGGAGCAATCTACACAAGTTCCTGCTAGGATTAGCCCTAAGACAAGACAAGTTAAATTTGGTTAGGTGGTTTATAATCCTGTTCTGAGACGTCAAAGTTTAGGAGCAGGATTTTTTTGTGGAAACAACTTCATCGCCTACTGCGATTTGTAATCGGAGTCTAAATGGTCTAGCGTTTGTAGCGCGATTCTCGCAAACAGGGATCTCATACATGTTTTAAACATATATGAGATCCCTGAAATAGTTACCTTAAAGAAATTTTTACAGGACATTTATTCCAAGCCATCTCTACAATTTGTCTTTGCTCTCGATTCTGCGCATGATTGAATAAATGTCGGTTCTTCGGTCTTTCAAATTCCGTACACTTCCAAACTGGTTCAGTTCCCGTAACATATCAATATCCACGTCTGCAATCAATATCATTTCTGTATTTGGGGTCGCTTCGGCTTTTATACCATTGGTTGGGAAAGAAAAATCGCAGGGAGTAAATACCATGGACTGCGCGTACTGAATATCCATGTTGTGAACCTTTGGCAAATTCCCAACACTGCCGGCAATGGCTACATAACATTCATTTTCAATAGCCCTGGCCTGGGCGCAGTTCCTTACCCGTGAATAGCCGTTTTGCGTATCAGTCAGAAAAGGGACAAACAAGATATTCATCCCTTCATCTGCCAGGATGCGGCCAAGCTCCGGAAACTCAACGTCATAGCAAATGAGTATGCCAATTTTTCCGCAGTCTGTATCGAAGGTTCTCAGCGTGTTCCCTCCCTGCATACCCCATACTTTTGCTTCGTCGGGCGTTACATGCAGCTTCTCAAATCGTTCGATACCACCGTCTCTCTTGCACAAATAACCTACGTTATAAAGGCTGTTCCCTACTACCTCGGGCATGCTTCCGGTAATGATATTGATATTGTAAGAGATGGCGAGTTCAGAAAACCGGCTAACAATTCTGTCTGTATATTCCGCAAGCTTTCTGATTGCGTCGGGTTCGGCCAGATGGTTATAATCCGACATCAAAGGAGCATTGAAGAATTCGGGAAACAGCGCAAAATCACATCTGTAACCAGACACTGCATCCACGAAATACTCTACCTGCTGCATGAGTTCGTCAAAATCGTTGTACAGCCTCATTTGCCACTGTACTAAGCCTAACCTGATAATTGATTTTTTGAAAGCAGCCTGATCCGAAAGTTTCTCGTAGTAAACATTGTCCCACTCGAGTAACACCGCATATTCATTTGAATCCTTATCGCCCTCAAGATAGCCTTGCAATATTCTGGCAGGGTGAAAATCGTTGGACAGCTGAAAATTCAGAACCGGGTCGTGTATGTCTTTGTTACGTACCTTTTCAATATACTCTTTCGGGGAGATTGTGGCCGAATATTGATGGTAATTTGGGATGCGGCCCCCAAACACGATCCCTTTTAGATTTAATTTCTCACAAAGCTCTTTTCTATAATCGTATAAACGTCTTCCTAAACGCAGTCCACGGAACTTCGGACGTATAAATACATCAATTCCGTATAAAATATCTCCTTTGGCCGTGTGCGTATTGAAACTATAGTTTCCGGTAATTGCCCTGTAGGTATGTTTGGAATCAACTTTTTCATAGTCGACAATAATCGATAATGCACACCCGGCGAGCTCATTATCAACTCTTATACCTACCTGGCCTTCGTGAAAAATGTTGATCAGGGTGTTGATGTGATGTTCCTTCCAATACGCATTTGGCATGCTGGAATAGGTCTCAATCATCATCTCTTTTATTTCTTCATAGTCAGAAGGCTTTAGAAAAACCAACTCAATATTCTCGATTGATTTGTTGTCTTTGTTTGTTTCCATATTTTATTTTGTCCATAATCGTCTATTTTTCAGTCGATTAAAGGTGATTGGTTTTTGCTGTTACAGCTGATTAATTTTAAATTTTTAGCGATCATTCTATCAGGACACCCAATTGGGCCTTCTACAAAATAGCAGGGGCGATTTAGATCATGCGTCACGAAAAGAGGTTAGAGGGAAACACTAATGAGGTGATAATAAATAAGCAGATCCGGCGGATGATAGCATTTAAATATAATTGTACATAAGGACCATTGTGGGCAATACGCTTGAAGATAGCAATTAATACGGCCTGAATCAAGCTCCGAATCGACTAGGCCCGAACCGTGCTCGCCCTCGCTTGCCCCGATTAGCAGCTAAAAAGATCAGTAAAAAAAATGTCTTCTAACGGGTAATTATCCGACGTATCTTCTTTTGTGGTTCTATTATGGCATAGCCACAAAGAACACAATTCATTCTGCAATGATTACCAGTACATTACAAAAAATCTGCTTTGGCTTACTCATTCCCTTCGGAATATTGACACAAGTCAACGCCCAAAAAATCAACCGGAAGCAGGTCGTAGACCGGCATAAGGTGGTTGTCAAAACTGCTGACACGCTCAGTTCGCTCACAGTCGGAAACGGCTCGTTCGCATTCACAGCCGATGTAACCGGACTTCAAAGTTTCCCTGAGTATTACCAAAAAGGCGTGCCTCTTGGGACGCAATCGGAATGGGGATGGCATAGCTATCCTAATCCGGAGGCGTATAAGTTTGAAGAGACCCTGCAGGACTATGAACAGTTTGGTAGAAAAATATCCTACTCGGTACAGGGGAAAAGTCAGGAGCGAGGAAAGCAGGCTACCGAATATTACCGTGTCAATCAACACCGGTTACAATTGGGTAATATTGGTTTGGATATCCTTAAAAAAGATGGTTCGCTGGCAAAGATCGCAGACATCAAAAATATCAACCAGACACTTGATCTCTGGACAGGTAAACTTACAAGTCAATTTACTGTAGAAGGTGTAAAAGTAGTGGTAACAACAGTGGCCCATCAGCAGTCAGATGCCATTGCATCCCGCATTCAGTCTGATCTTTTAAAACAAGGCCGTATCAAAGTTCGTCTCCGTTTTCCCTATCCCAATGGCGCCTTTAAGGACGAGGGCAGCTTTTATGGAAACAGCAACAAACATCTTTCAGATATTCGTAGCCAAACCCAAAACGGAGCGGTGATTCAGCATCAGCTGGACACAACCATTTATTCCATATCTACCCGGTGGACCGGCATTGCAAAAGCAGAACAACAATCCACACATTACTTCACGATCAGTCCGGGAAAAAATAAGGGCACTTTTGATATAACATGTCTGTTCAGTCAGGAAGCACCTACCTCGGTTCCGTCTTTTGAACAAACCAATGTGAGCAGTCAAACAGACTGGGAGAAATTCTGGCTATCCGGAGCAGCTGTAGATTTCCAGGGCAGCACCGACAAACGGGCCAATGAACTGGAACGACGCGTGGTTTTATCCCAATATCTGACCAAAGTACAATGCAGCGGCAACTTCCCTCCACAGGAAACAGGACTTACCTACAACAGCTGGTATGGCAAACCACACCTGGAAATGTACTGGTGGCATGCAGCCCACTTCGCTTTATGGGGGAGAGCACAATACCTGGAAAAAAGTCTCGCCTGGTATGATCAGATTGCAGACAAAGGAAAAAAACTTGCACAGCGACAGGGATTTGAAGGTATTCGGTGGCAGAAAATGACCGATCATCAGGGAGAAGAATCACCTTCCTCTGTAGGTTCCTTTTTGATTTGGCAGCAACCGCATTACATTTATCTGGCAGAACTGGCTTATCGTGACGAAAATGATAAAGCGAAACTTGAACGCTATAAAGACCTTGTGTTCGCCACTGCCGACTTTATGGCATCCTTTGCACATTTTGATTCCACAACCCGGAAATACAATCTTGGCAAAGGAATCATTCCGGCCCAGGAGTGTTTCGATCCGATGGAAACTTTCAATCCTACTTATGAACTCGCTTACTGGAGTTGGGCCTTGCAAACAGCCCAGCAATGGCGCACACGCACGGGACTACCCCGAAATGAAAAGTGGGATGAAATTATCAATAATCTGGCTCCTTTACCTGTGAAAGATGGCGTGTACCTAGCAACGGAAAGTACACCCGATTGCTACGAGCCTGGAAACAGAAGACTGAATGACCACCCTGCCGTACTAGGGGCTTTCAGTACGCTGCCAGCAGTACATCAACTGGATGAGCCCACGATGCTTCGCACATTCGATCTGGTCGAAAAGGTGTGGAACTGGGATCATACGTGGGGATGGGATTTTCCTTTGGTTGCCATGACTGCAACACGTTTGAAACAACCGGAAAAGGCCGTGAACGCCTTATTTAAAAATATCACCACCAATACCTATTTACCAAACGGACACAATTATCAGGATGGACGCCTGACTATATACTTACCGGGTAACGGAGGCATCCTGGCTGCCGTTGCACTGATGTGCGCAGGGAGCGAAGGACAATCAGATATGAATCCGGGATTCCCAAAGGATGGTAGCTGGAAGGTGAAGTGGGAAGGTTTGCGCAAAATGCCGTGAGGATTGGTTCTGATTAAGCGAAGTCTACAAGTTGATGTGCAAGGAACCCAGCAAATCCGGGATTACCTTATTTTTATCACGAAGCACTGTGATGTGTGAATCGTTGGTAATCCCGGATGGGCTACAGTAGAAATGGTAATCTTCGGTACCATTATCCATCCTATATATTGCCGAACAGAGGATATTGATACCACAAGCTTAATTCAAACCAACTTTTCAACTTTCTCAGTACTTAGCATTCGGTCTACAATTTTATTCGATGCCTCTTCACAGAAATCTAAACCCGAATAATCAGGGTTATAGCCTCCTATATAAGGGACTGCCATGATGTATATACGCTCATTCGGTTTTGAATCTTTACCTACAACCTGGAACTCATCGGTAATCGTAACACCAGGAACTGTAAGATAATAATGTTCATCACTGCCCTGACTAACTTTTTTACTTCCCTCAGCTACTTGTTTACTTCCGGCGTCATCTGACTTAAAGCGGAGCTTGGCAGGACTGATCGTGTCGTTTTCCAACATACTCTTAAATGGGAAATCATCATAAGACAAATGAGGTTGGCCCACACAATCTATAAATGTCTGATAGTAAATTTTAAGCTGATGACCTTGTTCATCTTCATAATGATAAGTAGCACCACCGTGTTGTTCGGGAACCACTTCGCTATCGTCACCTACAGACACTATTTCAAGCCTGCCCGCATCATTCAACGCAAGCAGTTCTTCACATGAACTTTGAGGTACAAACGCGATGACAATAGAGATCAATGGCATAAGAGACTTTTGCAGCCTTTGCATATCTTCAGCCGAAAAATACTTTGCAGGGTAATTCAATGCAAAACTTAACGTAGCAAGCATTTCCTTCCAATGTATTGACTCTCTTTTGTCGATCGATTCCTGCGCTTCAGTATATTCTTCCCTAAACAAGTCAAAAGCTTCCCTCCGCTCCCGTCTGCCCATCATGGTTTCTACGAAATCCTCCAGGTTCATGTGTCGGATCTTCTCATAAAACGCTGGCTGCTTTTCTATAAATTGTTCCTTAAAATCTTTGTCAAAAACGAAATCAAGAGAGAGGAAACCTCCATTTTGTTTCCTGTTAGCATCCAGCTCCTCTTCTGAAAGCAAAGAGTCCATAGACAACAGCGGCTCTTCAAGGTGAAAACGCACTGCCGGCAGCAATCCGTTGCGGGAATGCATCACGATCCTGAAATCCTCAGAACCATCTGCTGCTTCAAATGCTGTTTTACCATTAGGCAATTTTTTAAATTCTCCGTTCGATCTGCCCAATGTCCTGATCGCGTCTATAGCAGTTAATGATGAGCCTCTGACTGCGATGGCATGATTGAGTTTTAGTCTCAGTTTCGAAGGCGGATAGGGAGAATCAAAATAACCGGTAATTTTTTTTTCATTCTTATTCGGCCATTTATGACCTGTACATATCACAACTTTGTCAAATGTTTCAATCTCTTTTCCTTCCACCTTCACTCCTACCTGACCATCCATGCTGTTATCAATAATATCTACCACCTTAGATCCGTAATGTATACGGGTGACTAAGCCTATTTCTTCAGATTTCTCAATCAAAAGATGAAATTGAGCATTCAGATATTGCCCGAAGAAAAGTCGGGGTAGCACCTTATATTCATTGAACTTATCTTTGTCGATATGAAAGGTGGTAAGTTGCTTATCTTCCAGTGTTTGTACCCACTCTTCAATGGAGGTGACGATCTCCGGAATTTCATTATCCGAAACATTGGTGATATGCTCTTTATTAGCTCCTTCGGTGCTGTAGGGCATTCCCGATCCAAGTTGGTTTTTGGATTCAAATATATCAACTTCAATGTCTGGCTGTGCTGACTCAATCAGCTTTTTATAGAGGAATAGTGCACTCGGACCGCCGCCGAGAATCGCAATTCTGGTTTTCAATTTCGTTTGTGTTTATTGTGATCGTATAGCCACCGGGCCTCTAAAAAGCTGATGTAAACAATTGTACCAGCGTTCACGCAGGAATGATTTTTTAATCCGTTCAAATCATGAAAAGCCTGTCAGAAACCCTTTATTTGTCCCAAATATGGATATATCCCGTCAAGTCATTGGCTGGTATTCGTTTATCGTCAGCTCAAATAGATTATCAAGGCTTGCGCTATGATCGTAATTGGATGATTGTGGATAGTAACGGGACATTTCTTTCTCAGCGAAAAGTCCCTGAAATGAGTCTTTTACAGGTAGCGATGCATGCAGAGGGAATTGAAATATTCTTAAAGAAAGAATCGGATCAGCGTCTTTTTGTACCATTTCAAACCGGGTCATCAGCATCTATGGAGGTAAAGATATGGGACGATCATCTTTGGGCGGATCATGTGAGTGAGCAAGCTGACAATTGGCTTTCAAATCGCCTCAATCGGGATGTCAAACTCGTGGCTTTGAACCAAAATGCTAGAAGAGTAACACAAGTCCATTTCGGAAAAAGCGTTCCTATTCGTTTTATGGACGACTATCCGTTACACTTAATTTCTGAAGCTTCCTTAAATGAACTGAACACACGCCTTTCTCAAACGATAGGAATAGAACGCTTCCGGCCCAATCTGGTCATTGCAGGCAATTCACCCTATGAAGAAGATACCTGGCAAATCCTTTCTGTCGGAGATGCTATAATAGAAATGGCGACATCTTGCGAGCGTTGCGTTATGATCAATATTGATCAGGACACTGCAGTCAAAACCGTAGAACCGCTTAAAACCCTATCCACATTTAGGAAAGAGGATAAAAAGATATTCTTTGGCAAAAACGTATTTTGCCTTCAGGTGGGTAATATTGCGGAAGGCGATGTAGTGAAATTAAGCTGAAATCAGGGAGTTTGTCTGAAGGATGTCTTCAATTGATGCAATAATTTCCTGCTTACTGCAGAGATGGTGCCATGCTTGTGATCTTTGGGTATATCCACCTGTCCGGATATGTTTTCGAATTGAACAAAGTCTCTTGTTTTTACAATGCCATACGTTTTATCTCTGTATTGATCAAAGTAAATAAGCCAGTCCTTACCCACTTTTTGAACGGTAGGCCCTTCGGTAAGAAATCCGGTAAAAGGGGCTGATATATCTTTATAGGGTCCGAGCACATGATCAGCGAAAGCAACTTTGATATTGCGGTTTGGTCGTGTATTGTCTTTTAAAACCAATACATATTTCCCTGCCTGTTTTTTAACGATGACGGCATCTATCACGCTAAAACCCGGATCCATAAACAAGGCGGCTTTGCTGAAGTTGACAAAGTCTTTGGTTTTGGTGTAATACATCCGATGGTTATTCTTTTCATCTTCCTCCCCTTTCTCAAATTTAAAAGGAATCGTCGACGCCCAAATGATGATAAACTCCCCGGACTCATCATCATAAAACAGCTCCGGAGCCCAGACATTTACTACCTCGGATTCATGTTCCATGACGGGAATAAATCGCTGCGGCGACCAGTTGAGAAGATCCTTTGAACTGGAATATCCAAAGCCCTTATCGCCTTTCCAATTGGTGGTCCAAACCAGATGAAATGTACCCTCGGGCCCTTTTACGATAGACGGATCCCGCATGAGTTTCCCTCCAACTTCCGGTTTCAAAAATGTACGGTTGAGGTCTGTCCAGTGATAGCCGTCATGGCTGTAGGCGATATGTAAACCGTCTGTAGCTGGCTCCCGAAACGAGGTGAAAATGTAGCTTTGCTTTTGGCATGCTCCAAGAAAAAGCAGCGTTACCAGAGCGTAAAATCCGGATAGACGCATAAAATTTCCAAAACGCTTAATCATTTTTCGAATTTGACTTGTCAATAATAACGGCCAGCAAAATCACCATTCCTTTCACAACCTGCTGCCAGAAAGGGGACACGTTCAGCAAAACCAGACCGTTGTTCAGCACACCAATGATGATTGCCCCCTGCACCGTGCCTAAAATACTTCCGCGTCCGCCCGAGAGCGAAGTGCCCCCAATTACCACAGCAGCAATTGAATCCAGCTCATAACTCATACCGGCATTGGGTTGGGCAGAATCCAGTCGTGAAGTCACCAGTAAGCCGCCAATGCCTGCAAGTGCACCCGCTATGGTATAGACGATAATTTTAACCTTGCTGACATTGATGCCCGATAATTTCGCTGCACTTTCATTCCCTCCGATCGCGTAGATGTAGCGACCTAAACGCGTTTTGTTTGTAACGAATAGTGCAATGGCTACGATGATACCCGAAATCCAGACCGGAACAGGTATACCCAAAAACCAGCCGGTTCCAAAGAATAGAAATTGCTCACCCAAACCACTGATTGGAAAGCCCTGCGTCCAGAGCATGGTAAGTCCGCGTGCGACGGTAAGCATCGCCAGTGTTGCCACAAACGGAGGAACTTTAAATCTTGTGATCGTAAATCCATTAAAAGCGCCCATTGCAGAACCTGTTAGTACTCCTGCCATTGTAGCTCCCAAAATCGTAAAGCCGATATAAAGATTACTGGAGGGAATCTCAATTCCATTTTTTAAAAGGCCTGCGGTTATCGCTCCGCACAGAGCCAGTACTGAACCGACCGACAGGTCGATCCCGGCGGTGAGAACGATCAGGGTCATTCCTGTTGATATACAGATGTTAACCGAAATCTGCCGCATTACATTCCACAGATTGGAAACGCTCAGGAATTTATCCGACAGTATGCTCAGACCCAGACATAGGATAAAGAGCGCAATTAAGGACTGAAACTGAACAACTTTGGACTTATATAACGCTAAATTCATTTTACTGTCAGCTATAAACCGGCGATCTTCCGGCCAATGGATCTGTTTAATTCATTATTGATAGGTAGAGATCAGGCAGCATGTAAGGATTTGGGAATGGCCGCTTTCAGAATAGCATCCTCGGTCGCATCATTAGCAGAAAACTCAGCGGTTAGCACACCTTCGGCCATAACCAGCACCCGGTCCGAAATCGCCAGAATTTCGGGCAGTTCCGAAGAAACCATCACGATCCCCAGGCCTTCGTCGGCAAGCTGCATGATGAGCCTGTATATTTCCGTTTTCGCATTGATATCGATCCCCCTCGTAGGCTCATCCAATAGTAACAAGCGGGGTTTGGTAGCCAGCCATTTGCCTAACACAATCTTTTGTTGATTACCACCGCTCAAATTTCCCGCCAGTTGTTGTTGTGAGGATGTTTTGATTTTGAGATCTCCGATATAGCGGCTCGTCAGGGCTTCTTCTTTCTTTGCATTCAGCGTCCCGAATTCCTCCATGTCCTCTAATGTAGTCAGGCACATGTTCGTCTGCACATTTAACCCCAGTACCAAACCGTCTTTTTTTCTGTCCTCGGGAACCAGCGCAAGCCCTGCTCGTATCGCATTAGATACCGAATCCATCATAAAGGGTTGTCCATGTATGATCACCTCTCCTTCCACTCCTTTATGTAATCCGAAAATGGTTTCCAAAAGCTCCGTCCTTCCCGCTCCCATCAAGCCGAATAATCCCACTATTTCTCCTTTTCCAACATGGAAACTAATGCCCTTCAGCAGTTTTTCACCTGCTCTTACGGGATGTTTAAGGTAAATATTTCTGACTTCCAGTACGGATTCGACGCATCTGTTTGCGTCCTTTTTTCGGATCACTTCAATCTTCCGACCCACCATTTTCTGGATTAGAAGATGCTGACACATTCCTTCCATGCTCCCCGACTCAATAGAGCGTCCGTCTCTCAGCACCACATAATGATCAGCAATTTTGAAAAGCTCATCCAGCTTGTGCGATACATATACAATTGCCTTTCCTTCCTTCTTCAGATCGTTGATAATACCAAAAAGCACTTCAACTTCACTTCCCGTAATAGCCGAAGTAGGCTCGTCCATGATGATCAGTTCAGCATCTGTCAGAAGTGCTTTTGCGATTTCCACAATCTGCTGCTGGCCGACTTTAAGCTTGACCACAAGTGTTTCCGGATTCACGTGCAGATGGAGCTTATCCAGTAATTCCTGCGTCCGTTTCCGCATACGATTTTTGTCCACAGTACCATATTGCGTAGTCAGTTCTCTTCCCAGGAAAATATTCTCAGCCACACTTAGATACGGGATCAGATTCAGCTCCTGATGAATGATGGCAATACCTTTCTGCTGTGCATCAGCAGGACCCGAAAACCGCACAGACTCTCCTTTGAATAGCACCTCACCTTCGAAGTCTGCATAAACACCCGACAGAATCTTCATTAAAGTTGATTTCCCGGCACCGTTTTCTCCGACCAACGCCGTTACCTTGCCTGCCTCCAACGACATACACACGTCCTGCAAAGCAAGCACTCCCGGAAACCTCTTGGTTATGTTTTTGGCAATCAACATCTTCGATCAGTTTAAATCATCTTATGACAGATAAATTCAATATCTGCTATGCAAAATCTTCATTCTTCATTCTTTCTGACTAACTTAATCGGAATCACCTCAATAGTTTTGAGATCCAGATGCTCCCGGTTCAGTTCGATAGCGCCGTGAAAAACAATGACGTCCCCCTTTTTAACCGTTGATTTAAAGGGAGGAATCACGCTTTCGCGGATCACCTTATTGATTTCAGCGGATACATTATTAAAATCCATCGAATTATCAAATTCATTAATATCCAGAGTTCCGGATGCATCTCTCACCGCATTACCGAATACATATTCTGTTGCCAACCGAAGCTGTGTTCTTTGGTCAGCAGAATCAACCTGCACAATGACCTCGTTTTCATCAACCGAGGTTACTACACCCTGGCCTTTAACCAAAAAATACCTGATGTTGCCAATTCCTAATGCATTGGAATACTGATCGAAAGCTTTGTCTTTATCAGTCTGCAATAGCGGCAGCAGTTTATTGAACGAAACAGCTCTGCTAAGTGAAGGAACCAATCTTTTTGTCCAAAACGCCTCCACATATTTGGCAGCATCAAATGAACTGACTCCTGCCTTCAACTCGTCAAGTGCTTTGAAATAAACAGAGTTGTATGCTACAAAGCCTATAATGACCAGGAAAACGATGTATTTGACTCCTCTTTTCATGTCCTATTCCTTTTTACCATAAGCGGCATAATTTGCAACATTGTCTTTCCTCACCAGCTCTACCGCCACCGGCATTTTTTTCGGAAAGTCTCTTTTTCCTTTAAAATAAGCATCCGCAAAGTTGGCAGCCGTTTCGGCCATTACCTCCGGAAACTGCATACCTGTTGCCATGATCTTACCCTGCTGAATGGAAAGCACAACATCTTCTGCTCCGTCGAAACCGAACACCTTTACTTTGTCCGCTTTACCTGATGCTACCAGCGCCTGATATGCGCCCATGGCCATCGCATCGTTTCCACAAAATACAGCATCAATATCCGGTTGTGCCTGTAAGATCGACTCTAATACTTCCATTGCTTTATTACGGTCAAAGTCGGCACTTTGCTGAGCCACCATCTTTAATTCAGGATAATGGTCCACGACACTGTGAAATCCCTTTGAGCGGTTCCATGTATTATTGTCACCAACCATCCCGAGAATTTCGACATATTTGCCTTTCTTATTGAGCGTCTCGACAAAGTACCTGGCAATAGAAACACAACCCGAGTAACTATCCGAAAGAATCTGCGAGGTAGCTGCATCGCTGGCGTTGACCTCCCTATCCATACAAAATACCGGTACCCCTGCTGCAGTCGCATTTTTCACGTTCACGATCGAGCCGTCGGCATCCGTTGGATTAAACAAAATCGCATCATAACCTGTAGCCAATGCATTTTCAAAATGGTCTGTTTCCTGTGCTGTATTATTCTGAGAATCGAATACCTTGGACTCGTAACCAAGCTCACTGGCTTTCGCCTGAGCTCTTTCTGCAAGAAAGACAAACCACGGATTGTTTAATGTAGATACGACAATGGCTATCTTTTTTGGCTCATCTGCGCTTTGTCTTGTTTTACAACGGATTAGTGCAAATCCAAAAAGGACACACCATAGCGCTGTCAGACATAATTTTAACAACTTGCACATTGAATGTTCGGATTAGGAAAAATACGTTAAGACATCAAACCTCGGATCCTAACTATATTATTCAGGAAAAACTGTAACAATTACACGTTGATAGCGTGTTAATGCGGGTACACCATCATCGGTTACGGCCAAAATAATGTGTAAAGTTTCCGGTTTTGAAACCTTTGGAGCTATAAAGGACGTTTGGGGCGCTTCTGTTTTTTGGATCTTAATTGGTTCTTTTATAGCATAACTACCTACTTCCGGATAATAGATCCATTGATAGGAAAGCTTGTTGCCATCGGGATCCCCAGAGGCTGAGCCATCGAGCATAACAGACTGACCACTTTTCGCTGTCAAATGATTTGAATGTTTCAACTCTGCTTTGGGCGGATGGTTTGCGTCTTTGTAAGGTTTAACTGTCCAGTCCATTCTGGCAGCAAAATCATTTTGAAAAGCCTCTCTCCACCTCCATAGCGTTGCTTTGTTGCTGGTATGGAAGTTTCCATCCACACCGATAACTTCATCAACAGCATCTGTGTATATCGGGCGCGTTTCCGATTCATAAAACCATTTTTGTGTTCGCGGAGTGTAAAGCTCATAACGTCCCCCCCATCCACCGTACTCAGGGTGCTCGGGATCGTTCAGTCCGTTAGGAATCAAACCAAGAAATGAAGGTGTATCACCTTCCATCAGGAATTTGGTAAACGGATATTCCGCTCCTAAAGGACCATGGTTACGGACATGTATATCCAGCCAGGGATTATCTACTATTTCAAAGTTAGCCCCTGTAAAACGACCGTGAAATTTGTCACCGCTGATTCCTGACCAAAGTGCATAATGATACGCTCCGGCTCCATGGTAGCCTGGACTTCCGACAAAGAACAGATCCGGAAAAGTTTTACGAATCCATGGACCCGTATCATCCTGATCGGAAATGGTGTACATGCGGATTTTGGAAACAAACTTTTGAAGGTCTTCAGCAGAACGCGTCATCCGTACTTTCCAAAGCGCCTGAGCGAGACAGTTTGCTCCACCCCAAACCGGAATCCATACCGGACGGTTATCCGGCTTGTCGATCACACTGATAATCCATTCAGATCCTTCAGAGTCCTTGCCTTTTCCAATGGCTTCCATGCCAAATGCAGGCAAACCGGATTTGGTAATACTGTTGAGATACTGTTCTGTTGGAAACCCCTTTTCGTGTAATAGCAAATTGCCCCGAACTTTTCCATACGCGGTAACAAGCTGTTTTATTTTTTCCGGAGCGACCCTGTTTTTCTGGTGAACCGAGGTGGTCGCAACAATTCCTTCTATATCCCATTGATTGGAATAGGTAAGAAACCGGACGAGCGACTGTGTATCATCGGGTTCATTTTCAATATCAGTCAAAATCAAAACTCTCCTTTTTTCTGTATCCGTCTGTGCATGACCTGGCAGCGCAGAAAAAAACAGTAATACAAACAGATAAATTTTTATCAAATTCATGAGAAAAAGGAATAGGTTAGGAATTCAAAAACCAGTTTTAGATCTGATCTTTCAAAAGCGCTAATGCCACTTCAGCAATACCACTTTCTGAGATTCCATAATGATCGAAAATCTGCTGCTGCGAGCCTGTAACGGTGTATTCATCAGGAATACCCATGATACGAAAACGATTGGTAAAATTGTTTTGCAACAGGAAGGAAGCACAAGCTTCACCCAATCCACCATACACGCTATGCTCTTCTACAGTGATGATCGGTTTACCTTCAAGTGCAATATTTTCAAGTTGTGTATAATCGAGTGGTTTGATTGTGTGCATGCTTACGACGCGCACAGACAGATCCGACTCTTGCTGCAATTTTGCGGCGGCCTGGATGGCCGGATAGACCGTTTCTCCTGTAGCTATGATCGTCAGGTCATCACCTTGCTTTACAATGCGTGCTTTACCAAAGTCGAAAGTCTTTTCATCCTCTGAAAGAAGCTGCATGGGTTTTTTACCGAAGCGAAGGTAAACCGGAACGTCACTTTCGACAGAGAGTCTGATGGCCTGTTCAGTTTCAAAATTATCTGCCGGTGCTACGATGATCAGATTATTGATTGTACGTAGAACGGCAAAGTCATGCAAGCTGTGGTGGGTGGATCCAAGCGCCCCGTAACTTACTCCGGCACTTATGCCGACCAGCTTCACCGGGTTATCAGAATAGGCTACATCGTTTTTGATTTGTTCAAGAGCGCGGGCAGTTAAAAAACAAGCCGGAGATACGGCAAATACCTTTTTCCCTGCCGACGCAAGTCCGGCAGATACACCTACAAGATTTTGCTCCGCTATTCCTACCTCAACAATCTGCTCCGGAAATTTCTTTCCGAAAGGAACGAGTTTACCCGATCCGCGCGAATCACTGGTAACAACTATGACATCCCTGTCGGTTTCTGCCAGTTGCTGCAATGTTGCCGAAAAAACTTCCAGATTTGCATGATAACTTACGCGTATATTTTCGATCGTTGCATCCACTTTTTAGTCTTTTATATTGAAGAGTAAAACCATTATACCGACGCCTCTGACGCATTTAATTCACGCATTGCCAACTCATATTGGCTCGTATCAGGAACGCCATGATGCCATTTCAGCTGGTTTTCCATATAACTGATTCCTTTGCCCTTTACAGTGTGTGCAATAATAAAGCTCGGCTTACCTGCTTCAAAAGGCACCGCATCGAGCGCAGCCTTGATTTGCCCAATATCATGACCATCCACATGGCGGACGGCCCACCCAAACGCCTCCAGCTTTTTATCTACAGGGTCAGTATTACATACACTGTCGGTCGAACCGGTAATCTGCAAATTGTTTTTATCCAGAATCGCACAGAGGTTATCCAGTTTGTAGTGTGCTGCAGTCAGTGCTGCTTCCCAGTTGGAGCCTTCTGGTAGTTCACCATCACCAAGCAATGTAAAAACCCTGTAGTCTTTTCTGTCTAGTTTTCCGGCGATCGCAGTACCGACACTGATAGGCAAACCATGTCCTAGTGCGCCGGTATTTTGTTCCACACCATGGACTTTTCTTGTCGGATGCCCAATGTAGTGTGACTTATACTGGCAAAGGGTATCAAGGTCCGACTCAGGAAAAAAGCCTTTTGAGGCAAGCACTACATACAGTGCTTCCACCGTATGGCCCTTACTTTGAATGTACCGATCGCGATCTGCTGAACCAAACTGGTCAGGATCCACATTGAGCGTGTGGTTATACAGCACATTGAGGATGTCAATACAGGATAGGCTTCCGCCGGTATGCCCGGCTTTCGCCTGGTAAATGTACTTGAGTATTTTACGCCGGTACTCTACCGATTTGCGCGCAAGTTCCTGATCCGACATGTTGTTGTTGGAGTTAAAGTTCCGGATGTTTATACCGGGAGTATAGATAAAGCCTTTCGAAAAAATCAGTATTCTGTCACCATTTCCTTATCTGCGTATTCCGCCCCTGTTGGTTTACTGGCTGGCTCCTGAAACAATTCAACCTCCCAGCCCATATAATTGCCCAAAGCTTCTTTCAGAATGGATGCCGTTTTAGAAGCATTCATAACCACATGATGTTCAAAACCATTACGGCAGATGTAATTCATTAGTTTTTCCAGATTTGGTATTTCTGCCACAGCCCTGTTGCCGAAGGTTTTCAGTGTATCGTCTGTTAGTCTTCCTTCGCCCACATACGCTTTCATAATGCCTTTCGGATCATCCGTACTGATTCGCCCGAATGTGAGCGGCATGGCGGGTGTACGTCCTGAAAGCGCCCCATAGGTATTGTGTTCACCGACTGTCGTTCCCAATATCGGAGCAGTACTGATTTCTATATCAGGCAAAAATGATTTCGCCCAGTTCCCACAGTGGAAAAGAACACATTTATTTTCGTCATCCGCATAGTTGTTATTCCAATCCACCAGCGCGCTGGGAGAACCCGAGGCCAACTGCATCGCATACATACTCAATGTACCTGTCACATCTACTTCACACCCACTCGGCAGACCGTTTTCGCTCATAATGCTCATACTTGTACAAACATTACAGCCATAATTTTTTTGTATGGAAGTCCAGCACTGAATGGCCGTTGCATCCAAGGCATTTTCCTGCATAAAATCAGAAAGCACCACATCAAGCTTAGCCATCTGGATCAGCGCCTCATTCGGCGTCCGGCCGGTGGGCGCATAATCTCGGATGCGCTGCAATCTTTGCTGTACACTGGCATCATGCTGAGTAAGTTTTTGGGCGTTGCCAAGAATCTCCGAAAGGTCCACCGTGACAACAGATATACCATTTCGCTGTAATATTTTCTCACTGTACCTAACGGTATTAAATCCGCCCGGTCTTGCTCCGATGGCGCCAATCCTAACGCTATGCAGACCCTTTGCCACCCGGCATACGCCCATAAATTCCTTCAGATCCCTGATGAAAGCCGGATCGGTCAGGCGCATTACATGTTTGCTTGTCAGCGTATATTTGATACCGAACTGATACAGATTGTTACAAGCAGAAATTTTTCCACACCAGGAATCGCGTCTTCGTGCTACATCCAGCTTATCCAACTCATCTGGGTATCCCTGCACAAGTACGGGGACATTCAACTCTGCTAGTTTGAGCGTTTCGGCAATACCGCGCTCGTCGCCGAAATTAGGAAGTATGACAAGCACGCCTATCATCTCATCGCGGTGAGCACGAAACAGGGCTGCACACTTTTGGGCGTCCTGAAACGTTTCTACGCCACCGAGTTTTGTTTCCGCTGCATCCAGCATTATTCCGCTGATGTCCATACGCTTCAGCAGGTCAATGACTTCCACCCTTGCCTCGGCTACAAGCCGGTCAGGGAAAAAATCACGATTACCGATAATTACGCCAATACTTCCTTTTTTGCTCATGGTGATTTAACTGTCAGTTGGATTTGTTTCCGCATGCAACTGGAATTTATTAATATGATCTATGACTGAACTTGTCAGCCTGCTATAATCAGCTCAATTTCATTATCCTGAAAGAGTTGCTTGTGTTTCTCTTCCACCCCTGCATCTGTGATGATATAATCGATCAGAGATAAGGCACCCAAACTTGCAAAAGCACTTTTCCCCACCTTGGTCGAATCTGCGACCAGATATGTCGTATCAGCAGCATCAATCATCGCTTTTTTTACGACAAGATCACTGATGCTGGGATAAGTAAGTCCTGCTTTCAAAGACAATCCTGCAGTGGCAAGAAAAAGCTTCTGAACGTTAAGACCCTTAAAGAAATCAGCGGCCTTTTGACCGGTAAGAGACAATGTCGGCGGCTTGAATTCACCTCCTGTCATAATGACCTCTATACCTGTCTCAGCACCTAGCAGTAAGGCAATATTCAACGCATTGGTAATCACTGTCAGATGACGATTACTGCCTCTTAACTTCTTGGCAATCTCGGTGGTAGTAGATCCTGAGTCCAGAATGATCGTATCACCGTTATCTATATATTCAAGGCACTTTGCGGCGATAAGCTCCTTTTTATCGAGGTGTTCCTGATTGGCCAGCGAGAAATTCCTCACCTGATCCTCGACGTTTTTCAAAAATGCACCGCCGTGTTCTTTAATGACAAGTCCGTCTCTTTCAAGTTTGTCGAGATCCTGTCTGATGGTTACCTCAGTTACTTTGAATAGCCTGGCCAGGTCTACCACTTTTGCTGACCCGTCTTCTTTTAACAATTCCAGTATCTTATCTCTTCGTTGATTTGCCAGCATTGTGTATTTTTTGTTTTGTTGACCTTCTGTTTTACACCTAAAATTAGAAGGAAAACAATTAATTCGTAATACCAATCTAAAAAATAAACAGACTAACATTACAAATAGAGATATTAAACTCAACAAAAGCAAATTTACGAAAACAAAAGAAAATAAAAAGTAAAATTTAAAAATGTTCTGGTATTTTTGTGATATAATTTCCTCGTTTTTGCACACTACTATTTACTGATGCATATTGATATTTACCCAAAATTTCTGATCCTGCTCATTTTGCTTTCGATCAGTATCCCCATCTCGGCACAATCTGTCACCACCGACCTGGACAGTGACAAATTACCGTTATCAGATCTTTCCCATTTTAGGAACCCAAACTCGGCTGCATGGCAAATAGCTGGAAATGTGTCGGCCAGCAGACATAAGCCGGGTAATTACACATACTCATCAGGAAAGGGCATATTGATCTATACGCCGCAGGGAAAGCCTTCTTCTGTGACCAGCAAATTGGAATTTGGAGACATGGATCTGGAATTTGACTTTCTGCTGAGCCGGAATGCTGATTTTAAAGTTACGCTGCATGATCAATTTCAAGTCAATCTGCCGGATGCCTGGATGAAGCCTGGCTTCGATGCATTTAAAGCGGCAGGACTATGGCAACACGCCAAAATTCGGTTCAGAGATACTAATGGAAGCAGGAAAATAGAACAGGTGCAGCTCAATGGACAAGATATCACTGCCCTGGAAGGTATCACTCATGTTAATCAACCTGCATCCAATACAAAGGCATTTTCCATCACCGGAAATACAGTAGGATTTGCCATCAGAGACATCCGTTACAAAACGTACGGACCACAGAGAATAGCGCTTTCTGATATCACATTCAAGGTGTACAACGGATTGCATAAAAATCCTGACACACTCCAATTACTACCCATCAAAAGGAGTGGAAAGACCGATACACTTTCTCATCGTGTTGGTGACCGAAAATCACAGCTGGTTTTCGATGGGATGATAGATGTTCCCGCAACGGGTGAATATCTGTTTAAACTGACTGCCGGCGGCGGGGCGTGGTTCTATATTGATAACAAGCTTGCAATCAGCAATAAGGGTTCCCGTGATTTTGAAAGAGCGTTTTACCAAAAGGCCATACTGAAAAAAGGAAAGTATCCCTTTAAGTTGGTGTACTCCAACTCAGACGAATGTCTGGTATTGCATTACCAGGGACCGCATATTGGTTGGCAATCGCTGACTACGCCGGCTTCAGTGCGGCTCAGTGAACATTGTGCACCACTTGAATACCAAGTCAAAAACAAACCGATCCTGCAACGTGGATTTATGATGCAAGGCGGGAAAGTCAATCCTTATACGGCTTCGATAGGATTCGGAGCCAATAATTATGCATATGATATGCACACCTATAATTTGATGGCAGGCTGGCATGGAAGATTTATCGATGTTGCTAATATGTGGCGCGAACGTGGCGAAAAACAGCTGGAAATTCCGCTGGGTGCCAAACTGGAGTTTTCAGAAAAGCCTTTGCTGGCAAAGTTACAGCAGGCGGGCAACAGCTGGCCGGATTCAGCACAGACGCCTAATGGTATTTTTAATGCCAGAAGTTATAGTCTGGATGCAAACCAGGTTCCTGTTTTTTCGTACGCGCTGCAGGATGTACATGTCGAAGACAAGATCACAGAGCTACAGACTCATGAAGGACTTTCAAGAGAGATTAAGATTCGAAATACCAATAAAAGAACGCAATATTATATACTGCTCGCAGAAGGAAAGTACATTGAAAACCTTGCAGACGGCAGCTACGCAGTGAATGACAAAAGTTACTATGTGGAAAAACTGACAATTAATAACGGCATTGCTATGATCCGAAAAGCCAATGGTATTCAGCAGTTGATCGTGCCTGTCGCTACTTCTACCTCTATTCAGACTATCAAGTATAACATTGTATGGTAAAGTTTATGTCTCAAACACTTCCAGCAGCAGTGTTCACCAGATTACTTTCTGCTGCAGCGTTGCTGTTCTCAGTTTCCGCATTCTCCCAAAACGACATTTCTTCGAAGGAAAACAAGTTTTATAAAATGAGTGATGTGCCCATTCCCGATAGCGTCGTGCTGGAAGTAGGCGGACTTGCTTTTACGGAAGATGACCGGCTCGGTGTGGCTACCAGACGTGGTGAAATATGGGTGATTGACGATCCTTATCAAAAGAAAAGTACCCAACCGAAATACACACTATTTGCCAGCGGATTGCATGAACCGCTGTGGCTGGCGTATCGCAAAGGATCATTTTATACCACGCAACGGTCGGAACTGACTAAAATTACGGATACCAACAAAGATGGAATAGCCGACAAATACAGTACGGTATATTCCTGGCCCATCTCCGGCAATTACCATGAATATTCATACGGGCCGTTGTTTTTACCCAATAGCGACATGCTTGTGACATTGAATCTTTCATGGGTAGGTCGCGGTGAAAGTCTTACCAAATGGAGGGGCTGGATGCTCAAAATTACCGAAGATGGAAAAATGACACCATTTGCCACCGGCATGCGCTCGCCGGCAGCATTTGGTCTGAATCAACAGGGTGATATATTTTTGGCTGAAAACCAGGGAGACTGGATTGGCTCCGGCCGTATCACACATCTGACAGTAGGTGACTTTGCAGGACATCCTGCAGGACTCAAATGGTCGGATGAACCTGGCTCAACTGTTCATCTGAAAAGATCATCTTTCCCTGATTCTGTTGGCATTATGTATGACTACGCACAGGACAAACCCCATTTCAAACTTCCGGCTATCTGGTTTCCGCATACGGTCATGGGTATTTCAACCTCAGCCATTCTGTCTATGGATTCAGACGATTTCGGGCCATTCAAAGGTCAGCTGCTTGTAGGTGACCAGGGACATAGCAAGATTATGCGTGCCTATCTGGAAAAGGTAAACGGACAATACCAGGGCGCATGCTTTCCGTTTCGGGAAGGATTTAGTTCTGGTATCCTCAGAATGGCCTGGGGAAGTGATCAGTCGCTGTTTGTGGGCATGACGAGTCGCGGCTGGGCATCCACAGGAAATGCGCTTTACGGTCTGCAAAGGTTGGAATGGACAAAGCAGGTTCCTATGGAGATCAGATCCATGCACATTACTACTACTGGCTTCGAACTGGAGTTTACCAAGCCTGTAGACCGCCAGGAAGCTGCCAATTCAGATCATTACAAAATGACTGGTTTTACGTATAGTTACCACAAAAAATATGGTAGTCCGGTGATCAATTCTGCGCCATGCCAGGTGCAAAAAGCGGAAGTTTCCGGGGATGGATTGCGCGTAAAGTTAACCGTTTCCGGTCTTCGTGCAGGCTATATCCACGAGCTGAAGATCAATGATTTAGGCACTAAGGATGGAGAAGCTATGCTGCACCCGCTAGCTTATTATACCATCAATTCTTTTCCTGAAGGTACACAGCAAACGCATCATCATGCTGACCATCAAGACGGACAGACAACAGCCACTGCCTGTGGAAACGATCCGGGCAAATCGGTTCAGACTCAGCCTGAGGCGTGGACAAAGGGAGCCGATACAACCATCGTTATGTCGACCAAACCAGGACTCAAATTCGACAAAGAGTTATTAGAAGTAGAACCAGGACGTAAAGTAAAACTCAGCTTCAACAACAACGATGATATGTTGCATAATCTGGTTATCACGACGCTGGGAACACAGGAAAAGATAGCCCAACTGGCCATGGATATGGGACTCGACGGTGCTAATGCCGGGTATATTCCAGACAACGAATCCGTATTGTTTCACACTTGTCTGATACAGCCTGAAACTACACAGAGTATTTATTTCACCGCACCCGAGCCAGGTGATTATCCGTTTCTTTGTAGCTTTCCAGGTCATGCTTTCGTGATGAAAGGAATTATGCGCGTTCGTTAAACCGAGGATATAGAACGTTTGGGTTGTCAGCTTAATAAATATATGAAAGTAAAAACAATTCTCGCACTGATCAGCTTATCAGTAGCCTGTGACTTATACGCGCAGGATCAACATGTACTTCCTCCCGTCTCTGCAACAGAAGACTGGACAAGAAAGCCTACTTTGGTTACTCCGGGCAAGGCCTACGCGGAACCACCATCTGATGCCATTATATTATATCGGAGCAAAAAAGATATAGATAAATGGCAGCATCCAGATGGAACTCCTACAAAATGGCAGGCTACGGATGATGCGCTGACCATCGTTAGAAAAGCGACCGACCTTCAGACCAAACAAAAATTTGGAAATATACAGCTACATCTGGAATGGAAAACACCGGATCCGTCTGAAGATAAAAGCAACAATAAAGGAAATAGCGGCGTATTCCTGATGGGATTGTATGAGGTTCAGATTTATGAATCCTATAATTATGATACGAGAATATATTATAACGGTCAGGCAGGAAGCATCTACAAGCAGCATGCTCCGTTGGTGAATGCTGCAACAAAACCGCAAAGCTGGCAAACCTTCGATATCGTCTTTAAAGCCCCTGTTTTCAAAGAAGATAAGACTTTGCAATCACCGGCTTACATCACGGTTTTCCATAACAACGTATTGATCATCAACCACGCCGAAATCAAAGGACCGATGGTGTATCAGGGCTATCCCAAATACGAATACCATGAAGCCAAACTTCCTTTGCGACTTCAGGAACACAACAGCCGGGTAAGCTTCAGTAATATATGGGTGCGGGAGTTGTAGTGTGACTATATCTTTTCGTATTTGAAATTACAAGTAACTGTTTCACCCTAATCTTCTCCTGCCATTTCCAGAACGTCAGACCTCAGCTCTTCGAAAACTTCATCTTTAAAGAGGTGGGCATACCTATGATTTTTCGTTACATCCCTGCTGGATTTTGAACCTGTGTATGCTGTACATTTTACCTAAATTACATCGCTACGCCATTTTGAGACATTGAGAACACCATCTCTAAATGCCTTTGGGGATGCAATATTGGTAGAAGGATTGGTGCAAAGAGTACATCAAATGTCGTCAGGCATGTAACATTGGAAGAAGAAATAACCGCTACTCCTTCACATAATCATACTTTCTTTTAGAGCCGGATAAGCCTACTGATAATTTTAAATTCACTTGTGTACCTGCATAATTCCTGATGTTATTCCAGGGCGTAACAGCGACACTTGCTCTGGCGAAATAAGTTGTTTTTTCATAGAAGTTTTCAGATTCCTTAAACTTCTTATTGAATTCCAAGCCTATCACCGGACTATATCCTCTTGCTGCCCGTCTATCTCCTTTCTCTGTTTTGGAAGGTGTGAATTCCGATACTCCATAACCTACATACGGTACCAGAACAACACCTTTATTGACGACTTTCCAACCATAAGTAAGATCTGCTCTGACATGTGTAGCCCGGGTCCCTTTTTCCCAATAACCTCTGGCATCAATTTCGGTTTTTGTTCGGCTGGCGCCTATACCCATATCAAACATAAACCTTGACCGTTTCACATCCAGGTACAGACCCATTCCCCCACCAGTTGCATTATTAAAGACTTCCCTTGTATTATCCGAAAAAAATTCCTGACTGAAACTTAGAAACACACCCAACTGCGCCTTAGGTGCTCGTGCGACTTCTTTTATATCAGGAGTGCTGTTCAATAAATCAAGAACATTTGATTCCCAGACAGGCAGCGATGTATTGCCAAAAAACTGCGAATCCTCACGGAGCTGTGTATAAAGATTGCCTATTTCATCTCTGGTTTGCAGGTAAATCGTATCCATTTTGTTTTGTAACTCCCGAAGTGATCCACCTTTAACTCCAAGCTCATATACCCTCAATTTCAGTAGTTTGCTATGGTATCCACTCAGATCAAATATAATTTTGGCGCGTCTGAGCGTTTCCGCTGTCGTGTCCGGCAGAAAGGATGTTCGATAAGAAAGTACTGCATCCGAAACCAGACGAGGGCGAGGTTTGCCGAAATTATTGGTATCAAACCAATGCCGGTACCTGACATTCACATCCAGCATTTGGCGTGCGGTCGATGTATCTACATTAAACCTTTTAGCATCAAGGATTACATCTTTATGCCACCGTAACATATCAGACTGAGCCAATGTCGTGAACGAAATAGAAAGAACCGATAATAACAGGCCCAAACTTCTGAAAATCACTGTAGAGGAATTTAAGTTGAATCGCAAATTAAGAAAGATCGCCTCCAAAAGTCAAATCAATCCGGCTCAAATAACCAATCAATATTTTTAGTCTCGTCACTGCTCTGAGAACTTATGCTTTTCAAATTACTATCAGCCTCAACAAAACCCAATACTAGAGCCTTCCCTTTACCTAACGCCAGCTTGTGTTTTCCGGCAGAAAATGTATAACTGTGTATGTTTACAGGTATATCTGCCACAGAGAATGCATTAGCCACCTGTACCTCTGCCTGCCCATAATCATTAGCTGTTGCATCTGTTTCCAAGTCAGGGGGATTAAGAAATTCGGGTTTATCCGATTGAAAATAACCAACTAATAATTTTACAGGAACATCCGTTTTGAACTCAATTTTTGTGGATTTCACCTGCTGATCTTTTGCGTCAATGCGAAGCGCTTTAAGTGCTGAAAATGAAGTCGGTAAGTCGGAAACGATTGAAGAGAAATTGTTATACACTTTTTCCCCGTTTTTCAACTGAAACAGTTCAAATTTATCAAGTAATGTCACAGTTTTTGGCACTATAACCTTAGTGGTATTTGCATTGATCTGCCCTGTTTCAAACTTTTTTAAATTGAGTTTGAAGTTATCAAGCTCTTTTTGATAGAACGGTAATAATTCAGCCCAGGTTTTGTTCCTGCCACCGTCGCCGGCTACGGGAATACGACGCTGTCCGGTCTGCATACTATTCGCATACAAGTAAGTACCTTTGGTTAGCTCAACCAACCGTTGATAGTACGTTACGCTATGCTGAAGATGTGGCAGCGCTGCTTCAAGGTCAGACAATTTGTTGGTATAGGTATATTTTAAAACGAGCGCTGCGGCCTTCACTTTCTCAGCGAAAAAATCAGCCAGCGCTTGATTGCAGTATACGTCATTTTTCACCCTTTCAAATTCATCCCTATTGCTGGTCACATACGGCGCTGCACGGTCGATTGCTTCTGCAGCCAGTTGGCCATGAAGCGTTACTTCATCAGTAATCTGAACAGGCGTTTCTCCGATGTGTTTCAGTGATCTGAACTCTTTGTCGACATATTCAGCCAACGTCTCTCCTTCCGGCCCATCCGAATTATAAAGCTCCGGCCATACCCGGTATTTCTTCGGATTGACCAATTGGCTCATGGTCATCCCCAATGTCAGCGTTTGCCGGTTCCCATTCGTGATCCCGAAGCGACGTAATAATTTAGGAGTGATTTCCCCAGCCTGCTCGTATGCTTCCAGTATATCTTTGCCATGCTCGCCACATCCAAAATCGGCTCCGAGCTGATCCGTCCAGTAGCTGATTTCCTGTTTGCGATCGCGTCTGCAGTTCCATGCATAACGTGCCCACGCCTTATACCACACCCGGTCCCTGTCGATTTGAAGCAAACGAGGTGAAGTATTGTCTGCACTGTAGGGCCAGTCCCAATAGGAAGATTCCGGATACAAATGCAGTCCGTTCGCACCGTGTACCTCATGCATTGCCTGCACACTTTTCTGTATGAAATCCGCCGAACCGTAGCGAAATGGTTCCAGGTTTGCAAGGATGTGGACGTTGTCTATGTGCGTGGATCCAAGCTCACTCATCTCACGATGCATTTTGGCCCACGGTCCGCGTGGCTGGTAGGTGGTGAGCGCCTCACCATTGTATTTGTTCATTGTAAACAGCGACTTGTACAATGGCAAAGAAGCTTTCATGACCATTTGAGGATTCGTATCGTGTCCCCGCAAAACGATTGGTGGTTGTACGGTTGAACCCAAAGCGGCCAAACCATCTTTTACACCGGGAATAATCGTCTTCGTAAACCATTCCACATCATTTTCGTCGCCCTCCATCGCTTCTCCCAACGTGATTAACAGGCCCACGTTCGGATATTTCTCTACAAAGGCTGCTATGGATTTCCGGGTATAGTCGGTTAGCAAGGGCGTAATTTCCCTCTTCCGCTCCTGGGTTGGTATATTGTGTTTTTCGGCAAATGGCTTTGATACGATGATGTTGTAGAACATCTGTATCACCCATATTCCACGCTTGTCAGCTTCCCGGGTAAGAAAACCAAATATCTCCTCATTCTTTTTAAACGTTTCCTCATCCACCTCGACGGCATAGGGATAATCTTTGAGCTTGACCAGAGATGCAAATGGATGTCCGTTCCATAGATACAGCGAATTGAGCCGGTTCTCAACAAGCATATCCAGGTATTTAATCCACAGCCGCTTATCGTAGAACCAAGGGAAGTTTTGCGGTGTATAAGGATATTCATACACCGTTCGACCGGGCAGATATTCCGTTTTCTGTATACCGATACAGGTGCCACGAAGCACCATTTCAGGCTGATCAATCAGCTTAAAGCCAGTTGGTAAGTTCTTCTCTACTAAAATTTTTTCTGCCAAAGCCAGACAACCATACAGTATGCCGGATTCGTCGGCACCGGCAATCACAACATCTTTCTCGTTAGAAATAATGACAAATCCTTCTTTACCAGGTGCAATGGTATACTCACTCTTGAACTGACTAAATTCCTTTTTGATCAGTGCATCGGAATACAAGCCGACTATGACTTTCCGTGTACTCAACTTTGAGCCTGGTTTGTCCAAAGTAGTCTTAGTACCAATCTTGTCAAATGCTGCCACTAACTTCTCAACACCAAATGCTACACGGGGTACAGCATCTTGAGGTGTGATAATCGTTACGGTACTGTTGGTGAGGCTTTGCGCACTGCTTCCATTTGAAACACCAAAAAATACCAGAAATAGCAAACTAAGGCAATAAGTTTTCATTGCGTTGTAGATTCAAAACTGCAGAAATTTATTTGATGCAAAGTGTCAGTAACGGGCATTAACTACTCCGTTTCGATCCTGAATACATGTGCAATATCAGACGGCACACGGGTTTTGCCAGGAATCGTAATGCTCAATCCGCTATCTGTCAGAGTGCTTTTACAAGCCACCAGATTTTTCAAACCGAGCAAGTTTACCGATTTTATTTTTCTATTGATACCGCTTTTGTTCAATGTTTTCAGGCTGAACTGAATATCTGTTGGGACACCAGTTGCTGCAATATCTTTCTCGGTTCCTCTGGTTTCCGTAGCCGCCGCGGGCCAATCCAGCAAAATGGCGTATATCGTCTTTCCCTTCTGTGTGTAGTATACCTTTTTTCCCGAAGCCATTGTTTCACCAAACACCTTGTATGGCCGTGTTTCGTAAATTGCTTCTCCGAACGTCCACATCCAGCGACCCACTTTGTGCACCACCTGCTTTTGTTCTTCAGGGAAAGTGCCGTCTGCCATAGGAGATAAATTGAGCAACATTTGACCATTTTTACTGACGACATCAATCAATGTGTGCACAATTTCTTTGGCCGTACGTATCTCCATGCCTTCGGTGTATCCCCAGGAATACGACAAGCCTGTTCCTATCGAATAATCACAAAGCCACGGTTTTGCAATGATCTTGTCCGGATTTGAATTTTCATGGTCTTCCATGCCGACACCAGCCGGCAGATCCTCCCCTTTGTAGGTTACGATCACATCCTGCTTGCGCTTTTCAGCTTCGTTGAAATAATGTGCCAGGTAAGACTGTATATTCTTTTCGGGCACCTGTTCCAGCCAGGCGTCGTGGTAGATCACATCAGGATGGTATTTGCTCACCAGCTCTTTGCACTTATCCATCCACATCTGATCCCACTCATTTTTGTCCATCGTTGAACCATATAACTTGGCATATTTCGGATCTGCTCCGGCCCAGCTAGGTTTCAGTTTAACATTGGTATAGTTGAGCTCGTGGTGCAGGGAAGTAAAAAATTTGAGTCCGCGGCTTCGAATTGATTTTTCCAGTTCACCTACCACATCCCTTTTCGGTCCCATGTCCATGGCATTAAAGGGTGTAAGTTTACTATCCCACATGGCAAAGCCATCATGATGTTCAGCAACGGGTCCGGCAAATCTGGCTCCGCCTTTTACAAACAAATCTGCCCATTCGTCGGCATTGAAGTTTTCTCCTTTGAATTTCGAAATAAAGTCGTGGTAGCCAAATTTTTCCAACGGACCGTACAAAGCCAGGTTACGCTTATAGGTGCCTAGTTTGGAGTAATCCTCTTTGTCGTTATGCATATGCTGAATGTAGTGCTCATTGTTGTACGCGGGCACAGCATATACACCCCAGTGACAGTAAATTCCGAATTTGGCATCGCGCATCCAGTCGGGTACCTCGTTGTGTTTTTCCAGGGATGCCCAGTTGGCCTGATAGCTCTGAGCCTGTATATATCCGAAAGAAATCATATATGCGGCCACAGAGGCCAGCAACATTTTGAAACGCATGTTTTTCTCAGTTAGACGATTTCAACATTCAAGCTCACCTCGCCAGAGGCAACCACACCGACATATCATTATGTCCTCTATTTCCCCATGTATAGTAAGGCACGAGCCGCACAGGTACAGTTTGAGGCTTGCCCGTTGAGACTTCGCGATACAGATTCTTATTCCATTGGTTAGGGCTAATCAGGATACCATCTCCTGTTAAGCTTATAACCGAACTGTTTTCAATGGTCATCTTAGCCGGTTTCAGATTGTTATTGATAGCAATAGCCACGTCAAAAATCGTTTTCCCTTTTGGCAAATCCGTCGACTCCAGACAGTATACAATCGGCCCTCTTTTTACAGCTACCTGGTTGCGTGTTTCCTCCACCAATGGATTCGACTCAATCAGTTTTACAGGCATAGGCAAGTTTAGCTCTATTTTATCTCCCGCTTTCCAACTACCATTGATCTCTGCATAAGTCCCTGCTTCCAATTTCACTGGGGATATTTTACCATTTACAAGCAACTTAGCGCCGCTGCACCAACCGGGAATCCGGAAATACAAAGCCAAAGCCTCCTTTGGAGCCTGATGTATTTTGATTGATACCTTACCGTCCCATGGGTAATCCGTGGTTTGGGTCAGCTTTATTTCCTCATTTTTAAAATCCGTATCCAGTGTGTTGCCGCCGTATAGATTGAAGTAAATACCTTTATCCGAAATGCTGTAAGCATATTGGTTTACTTCGGCAATAGTCCGTACGGTATTGGGCGGACAGCAGTTGGATTTACCAATGTAACTCACCCTGTCTTTCGACCAGCGCTGTTCAAACGGCAGAGCATCCGAATAGGCCAGCGGATTGGTATACAGGAATTTATCGCCTTTCAGATTAATGCCGGAAAGAACACTGTTGTACAAGGCAAGTTCTACTACATCCGCATATTTGGCATCGCCGGAGATCTGAAGCATCCGCCAGTTCCACAGTACGTTTCCTATGTTTGCACAAGTTTCATTATGCGCTGTAAAATTGGGAAGTTGGTAATCGCGTCCATAGGCCTGGTGGATCTTCTGCACATCATCCGGTTTGTAGGAAGTACCGTCCGGTGAAACACCATCGTACAATGCTCCGCATCCTCCGGTAACATACATTTTATGTTGCATCAAATCATCCCACATCGTATTCAATTGTTTCAAAAGCGCCTTGTCTCCCGTTTCGGCATACACATCGGCCACCCCTGCATACAGATAATTGGCGCGTACAGCATGACCCTGTACTTTTGTTTGTTCCAAAAATGGGATCCGATCCTGATTGTCGTCAGTACCCTCTGTAGACCCTTTTATACTGATCAGATGTTTGACCAGCGTCAGGTATTTTTCTTCATGGGTGGTTCTATAAAGCTCACTCAGCCCCATATAGTGCGCCGGACAAATTGCGTTGCGTGACTGCTCCGGCGTAGCCGATGCATAAAATCCGATCAGGAAATCCGCAGCCTTTTTGGCTACTTCCAGTAGGGAGGTTTTTCCGGTAGCTCTGTAATGCACGCAGGCAGTCGTCATCAAATGCCCGAAATTATAGGCTTCAAAGCTCAGCCTGCTGTCGAACATTTTCGCCGCGCCTTTTTTATTTTGATCAATAATCGCTTTGGTATAGATGTAGCCGTCCTTGCGTTGTGCTTTGGCAATTACCTCAATGGCGTGATCCATCAAGGCATCCAGCTTCGGATCTCTGGTCACTGCATACATGCCTGCAACAGCCTCAAGCGTTTTGTAAAAATCACCATCATGGAAGGAAGGACCTTTAAAATTCCCTTCTTTCAAACCGGCTGCGATTTCAAAATTCCGGAATGAATTACTAATCTCCGGATCGGTATAGACCTTCCAGATATTAGGCACCATCGTTTCCTGACAAACCTTAAAACGGTCCGCCCAAAAACCCTGCGTCCATTTTACAGCATCCAGATCCGTTCCATGCAAATGCGCATGGGAACTTTGGGATGTATTTACCAAACCTTTGCCTTGTGCGATGGATTTACCTGAGACGGCAACAAATGCAACCGTTGCCAGCAAAACATTTAATTTATTCATGCTTACTATTTTATGCTTCAAAACATGGCTTCACTTAAAAGGGCCTGGTAGTCAGGTATTTTAAACTATATACTGCCTCTTTGTCTTTCCTTCCGGCATCCGGAAGATCATACATTTGGTCCGTAGGCGTATCTGCATCAGGAAAGCGACGTGTATCACCCGTTCGGAAAGCGATTCGGCTGAATGATTCCAAAGGCGCAAACAGGATATTATTACCCAAATCTTTTCCATTTACACTCACGGTATAGATACGTGTGGTCACATCCGCCTTGACAACGACCATGTACGTTTTGCCAGCCTCATAGGATATGAGTTTCTTGTTTCGGTATCCCGCCTTGGTTCTGAAAGTCGCCGTTGAATCAAATGAAAGGCGGATGCCAGGAGTGCCTTTGGCATCCAGAAATTCAATATCCAGTAATCCGTGCTGATCCTGAGATGGTGTAATACTGAATTCGGCGATCAGTTTTTTGGCAGAAGGGATAACCCGTTCCGCCTTTGCATAATCGAAGGGATCTGCATCTTGGAGTATTAGTGCTTTACGGCTACTACTCTTCGAAACAGACACCGGCGCCCATTTTGGACTGTAGATGTTCCAGTCTGAAAGCTCGTTGCCATCTGCCATTTTTTCGAAATGATCATCGGCATGAGAAGCAGCCTTATCCCTTATCGGTACGGGGACTGTTGAAACCCACATATCTTCTTTGTTGGTGCTGTATGTAAGCCATAAGTTTCCATCAGGTGGTGTACCATCGCCTTCAGAAATCCCCCTCACATACTGTGGACCATACGATTTGTAATTTCCCCCATAGCGCATGGAAGAGATCTCTCCGTTTACCAGCAGCAGATTCTTGTAGTCCAATCCGTCATCACTTACCGACAGCGCCAGTGGCCAGCGGAACTCAGATGGATTATAGACAGTCACGTATTTACCGTCTGATGTTTTCTGCCCCCAGATTTTTGCATTGCTGTTTACGAAACCCGGAGCACGTTTTGGCTTGTACAGCCACGTTCTTCCTTTGTCCTTGCTGACACTCGTCAACGCATTCTTCCAAAGACCCACCACGCGCCCATCAGGTAAAAAATAAGAACTGAATGCTTTGTATTCACCTTTTAAAGCGACTAACGGATCATCCCTATCCGCCTCCTCAGCCCACTGTTGGGTGGTGAGTGTACTGGCTAGTAGCTGCTCACACGCCTCTATGAAACCTTTATCCTTACTTTTTTTATAGAGCGGATATGCAGCCGTTTGCTTCCATGATTTATTAAATCTGATGAAATAGATGGGTCCAAGTCTTCCGTCCTTATAAATCTCACGCACCACTCTGCCAATCCCATTCCCATCATTGGGGTCATCTTTGGCGTCCAGGGCAATACCATAATATCCGAGGGTAAGCAAACGATCATTTTTGGAAACAAAAAAACCCATACGCTGATGCATAACAGCATACAGATTTCGGGCAATACCTGGATAATCTTTCTTGGTGGTACCGTCAGGAATTTTATAGGGTGGAAAGATAACCTCTGCTTTTGACCAGATACGTCCGTCCTGCGAAGTCTGCAAAAGCGTTTGTCCGGGTGGAATATGCTCACCTACAGGATTACTTAAATAATTGAGGTAAAAGCGGTTATTCCAATAGGCAAGCATGGGCGCATGGTTGTACGTCCATGTTACGGCAGTATCACCTTCTGAATGAGTCCTGTTGGCGCGAAGTGTCTGATAGGAATGTACACCGATAGCAGGACTCAGTTGCCCATGGTGATAGTCAATATTGACAAGCGTTTTGCCGGTGTACCTAACGGTATCCTGTGCCTGGGCTCTATTTGCCGTGAGCGCAAGTATTAAGAACGAAGCGATCTTATGTTTTCCAGTCATGACCGTTGAGTAGTTCATTGGTAAGTCACTAAAAAACTATTTACAGATGCGTACATCTGTAAATAGTGCGATGAAAAATAGTCTGTTACTTAATAACCCTGATTCTGGGTGATCCTGTTGTTTTGATCCCTGACGATATTGGGAACGGGCAGCAATAGTTTCGTATCTGTAATGTTCTTTCCTTTGCTTTTCAATACTTCAACAGCACGTCCTGTTCTTTTCAGATCAAACCATCTTTGAAACTCAAATGCCAGCTCTACGCGTCTTTCGTGTTCAAGTGCCAGAGCTACTGTACGGTATTTCGCGGGATATCCTGCTGAGCCGTACAAAGGAAGGTTTACGCGTTTACGAACTTCATTCAGATAACTTACATCGCCGGTAGCTTCAGTCAGAAGCAATAATAGATCGGCATAACGCAATACCATAAAGTTGTTGTTCGCAGCAATATCCTGATTCACCAGCGGCGCGGATTTATCCAACCATTTTTTAGGGAAACGTGCGCGTGTAAATGCACCTTTGGCATCAACAAAGCCTGTATCAATAGAGGCAAATTTTCTGTTGTCACCTGTCTCAAATTCATTCCAGATATCGTCCACCGCCTGATTCATACCTGACCCGTAGAATCCCAGTGCATTGGAATTTGGAAAAAATTCACGGTGGTATACGCTAAAAGGATGAATAGCTGATCCGCCCAGAAACTGTATTTCGAATATCGATTCTTTTGTATTTTTTACCTTTGGATCCCAAAGCGTGGCATAGGCAGGTAGCAATTCGTATTGTTTGCTGTCATATACTTCTTTAAGTTCTTTTGCAGCATTGGCTTTATCACCATTCATCAAATGCGCCTTTCCCAGCAATGTTTGCGCTGCACCTTTGGTAGCTCTGCCAATGACAGATGGTGTGATACCGAGTTTTGCTTTCGATTCTGTAAGATCTTTGATTATTTGCGCTTTTACTTCGGCTGCAGGTGCTCTAAGAATATCGTAACTTCCACTGGCAGTAATCGGCTTGATCACCAAGGGTACATCTCCCCAGATCTGTACCATGTTGTAGTAGTAAAGTCCGCGAAGGAAAAGCATTTCACCTTGCAGTTTGGATTTGTAATCCGCATCCAGCGTCGCTACTTCCAACTTGTCCAGTACAATATTGATGTTGTAGAGGGAGCGATAAAAATCCTGCCAAAACTGATAAACGATTGTATTCGCTGGTGCCAGTGTATAATCACGGAATTGCCATTTATCTGCCTGATTACCTGATATGTTGTAAATCGTGGCGTTGTCTCCCATCAGTTCACCGGCATAAGAAACAGGTCCCTGAGGATGATATACTGTATACAGGGTATTGTAAGCGGCTGTAGCGGCAAGGTCAAAATCTGCCCTTGTTTTATAGAAATTTTCGGCATTTGGATTGGATGCCGGAGCGAGTGTCAGAAACGACTCTTTGCAGCCCCATGAGCCTACGGTCAGGCTGACCACCACCAACAAAAGAATTAGCTTTTTCATCGTATATCGTTTTTTAACCTATGCATCAACATGCGCAGGTTGTTTGATAAATCTTTCTTAAAAATCAGCTTTAATACCTACCGTGATCACTCTTGGAAGTGGATACGAACCATAGTCAACTCCTGCGAATGCACCCGGAACCGGAGCATTACCACTCGTATAAAAACCTGAGGTTTCCATGCTGCTGCTGTATGAAGTTGTTCCGTAAGTCGTGTTTTCAGGATCGTATCCTAAATACTTGCTGAACAGGTGCACATTTTCAGCATTCACATAAATACGAGCATCTTTCATTTTGAGCTTGCCAGCCCATGCAGATGGAATGCTGTAAGACACACGTATGTTTTTCAGGCGGACAAACGACGCGTCTTCCACCCAATAGGAAGAAAATTGCTTCTGAAGTCCCTGATAATTCACACTTGGCTTGAAATGCTTACCGTCACCAGGGTTGCTCTCTGATCGCCAGTACTGATACATGCTCTCATAGAAGTTACGTCCGTTGTCCCATGTCCCCAGGAAGCGTACATTGTTGTTGGCAATTTCGCCGCCGAAAGATCCCTGAAACAGAAACGATAGCTCAAAGCCTTTGTAACCCACCGTATTGGTGATACCGGTTATAAAATCAGGTTGATTGTTGCCAATGACAGTGCGGTCCGCATCTGTGATCTGGCCGTCTCCATTGACGTCGCGCACACGCGGATCTCCCGGAGTAGTACTCGAATGGTGCGGGTAAGCATCAATTTCAGCCTGGTTCTTAAATACACCGTCAAAAATATATCCGTAGAAGTTGGACACGGGTTGGCCTACTTCTGTTCTCACGGTCACCACATTGTCGACGTATTGGATCGGCGCATTGCCGGGTCCGAGTTGCAGCACTTTATTTCGGTTACTTGATATGTTGAAGTCCGTTGTCCAGGTGACAGGACCGGTCAGATTTTTGCTGGAAATATTCAATTCGACACCGCGGTTACGCATTTTACCGATATTGGTCAGCTGGGAAGAAAAACCGGTAATATCCGGAATCGGAACAAACAAAAGCATGTCTCTTGTTGTCGAACTATACACCTCAGCTGAGACATTCACACGGTTGTTGTATAAACCAAGATCCAGCCCTAGGTTAAACTGATCCGTTTTCTCCCATTTTAAGGTAGGATTAGATAATCCGCTTACTTTCAGTCCATTTGCTAAAGCTCCTCCGTTTACGTAAGGTGCAGAACCCAATAAACTGATGGCTCCATAGTTGGGAATCTGGTTGTTACCTGTTACTCCATAGCTGGCTCTCAGTTTAAGATTGCTCACAGCAGGAATGGCCGACATAAAAGTTTCGTCAGATATTAACCAACCGGCAGATACCGAAGGGAAATATCCCCATTTATTAGCTTCGCCGAAGCGCGACATCCCATCTCGACGGATCGCTCCTGTCAGGAAATACTTTCCTTTCAGATTGTACTGTACACGAGCCAGGTAGGAGATCAACGACCATTCGCTTGCAGTTGTATTTCCGGCTGTAACCGTTCCGGCATTCAATGTATGCACAAGGTCATTAGGGAAATTGTTGGCAGCTACGTACATGGTTTCATCACGTTGCTTCTGCACGGTGTAACCCAAAAGTCCGGTTAGTGCATGATCACCCAATTTCTTGTCATACGTAAATGTATTTTCGCTCAGCCAGTTAAACATGTAATTGCTACCCGCATTGGCCTGCGCTGCCAGTACAGACGAGTATCCATATTTCTGCTTGTCGTTCCAGTAGAAATTGTTTCTGGTGTTATACAAATTACCACTGAGGCTTGTACGAAAACGAAGATCCTTGATCAGTTCATACTCTAAAAATCCGGTTGCCAATGTATTAAATGACTTGCGACCTTTGTCCACTTCACGCGTGAGCGAATAAGGATGCCACAGGTTCATGTCGGCATAGGAAGTAAAGCGGAACCAGGTAGAATTTGGGTCGCGAAAACCATAATTACCATTTTCGTTATAGACCGGGAAATGCGGATTACTTTGTAAACCAAGGCTGATCACATCACTTTTTCCTTGTGTTCCCTCTGTGCGGTCAAATATCGAAGTAAGACCCAGATTCAAGCCAATGGTCAGTTTATCCGTAACCGAAGTTCTCACGTTCGAACGAATCGCCAGACGCTTATAATAGTTCTGATCCAAAACAGCAGTCTGATCCAGGTAAGAACCTGAAAACATGTATTGCGTTTTCTCGGTCCCTCCGGAAACACTCAACTGCGCATTTACCGAAGGTGCTGTACGGAACATGGCATCCTGCCAGTCGGTACCTTTGCCGAACTGTTCGGGATTGTTCACAAAGTCCTCAGGTATTCTCAAAGTTGCCGGTCTAACGCTGTTTGGATCACTCGCCTTGCCACCCTGTGCGGTCCAGGCATTATTCTTAGCGTCTTTATACGTCTCGATAAACTGCTGTGCATCCATCATTTTCACACGACGCACTACTTTTTGTGAGCCATATTCAATGGTAGCACTTACGTTTACTTTTCCGGCCTTACCCAGCTTGGTCGTAACCAATACTACCCCACTCGATCCACGCGAACCATAAATGGCAGCTGAGGATGCATCCTTCAAAACTTCGATAGATTCAATATCAGACGGATTAATCAGGTTCAGGTTGAAGTTTTCCAACGGAACGCCATCTACCACAATCAGCGGATTGGTTCCTGCAGTAATCGAACTTACACCACGTATTTTAATAACAGGTGAAGCACCCGGAGCACCCTGAGACTGCGAAATATTCACACCAGGAAGCGTTCCGGCCAGCGATTGCGTAACATTACTAAAGGACCGGTCCTTAAATTTATCATAGTTAATCGAAATGACAGAGCCCGTAACAGCACGTTTGCTTTGCGTTCCGTAACCTACCACAACCACTTCCTCCAGCGACTTATTTTCAGGAGAAATACGAACATTTATATCGGTTCTGTTTCCCACTGTTTCTTCCACCGATTTATAACCCACAAAACTAAATACCAGTACCGTTGAAGAGCCCGGAACATCAATTTGAAATGATCCATCAGCATTGGTGGTCGTACCACGTTGCGTACCTTTGATCACCACGCTTACACCCGGAAGCGCATCAGAATCGCTGACACCCGTCACCCGGCCCTTCACTGCCACGGTTTGAGCCTGTAATACAGGAACCGCCAGTAAGCAGGCAAGAATTATACGTAAGATTGTTTTCATAAACAGTTAATGGATGGAGAACAAGATGGTATTTTTCTTTATTTTCTATTTCTTTCGAAAATTAAGTATTTAATATTTATCAAAAAACATTTTAAGTTATTTTATGTGTTTTTTTAATAAAAAATTGACCAATCAGCACTTCCTAATCAAAACAATCACCTTATAAGAATAGGAATGGCAAATAATGAATAGTCATCAAAGGAAATAAAAGAAGATTTTGTATAGCACCAGAAATTGGATGTAAATCCAAAACAGGCAGATTCCGACTCATCCGATTGTACAGGTAGTTATACAATTAACCAAAGTGTGATATCTTTGACCTGGTGCCGTATACGATGCATCAAGTATCAGGAAAAGCATGAGGGAGTTTCGAAATCGATTCGAGCCGTACCGTTACCATTATTCCTATTGTAATAATTCATGATAAATAGAAAAGCATTTCTGGTCATTGACATGAAGAAAGGTTCGTTTACTGAACTTACACCCCGTTACGATGCAGCCGGTGTGATTAAACGCATAAACCTGGTTGCGAATGCATTTCGCGTCAATTCCTTACCCGTATTTTTTATTCAACACGACGGCACAACTGCAGGCAATTTTGTACCATATACCGAAGAGTGGTTATTATTGGACGACCTTCATGTGGAAGCTGGTGACAATTTGATTAGCAAGTACGCCAATGATGTTTTTTATCGTTCTGATCTTCAGTCACAACTTGAACAGCATTACATTGATGAATTAGTCATATCCGGATGTGCGACGGATTTCTGCGTAGAAGCAACAATCCAATCCGCGTTATCAAAGGACTATAAAATAACAGTTCTTGAGGATGGCCACACAACCGGAGAAAGGCCGCATTTAAGAGCAGATCAGGTGATAGAGCATTATAATTGGGTTTGGAAGAACATGATCCCTACAAAAGGATCTGTAAATGTCAAACCGCACCACCTGGTTTTAGAAGAATTGTCATAGAGTTGCGAACTACCGAACGGCTCCATTTTGCGCTACATATTTTTTGATTTCGTCAATTGTTGTGGCGCTAGTTACTGACCTTCCTCTCTATTGATCGTGATGGCATGAATGATTTTCTGCAGATGCAGATCCTTTTCCCGAATTTCATCCTCCAACGCTGCTATTTTTTCAGCGTTAAGCTGATCCTTTTTTTCTAACTCTTCACGATGCCCGGCGTTCATTTCCCGCAGGATGTACAAGGTCAGCATAAAAAGTCCAGCTGTTATTAGCTGAAAAAACTTGTCATAAGACAACACAGCCACCATATAGGTAAGAACAAAAACGATAAATCCGATCATGAATCTGGCAATGGCATACTGTCTGAACATTGTAATTATCTGTTTATATCCTCACCAAAAACTCCATCTACATAATACCATCGATCGTTCTCGTAGATAAAAGAAGACTTTTCATGGTGGATATGCAGCTTGCCGTTTCTGCTGCGGTAGTGCGCTTTGAACTCTACGGTATTGCCTTCTGCAGCCAAAATTTCCAATTGCTTCCAGTTGTTTGTTTTCGCCCATTGTTCTATATCTTCAATCGATGTGGCAGCTCTTTGTGAGCTATAAGTAGTTTCAAGGAGATACTGGCTGGCTGCCATCACATAGGCGCTGTACCTGGACCGCATCAGTTTTTCAGGAGAATCAGCTTGGACAGAATTAGATATTAGCGGGGCACAACAACGTGAATAAGGTTGTTTATTGCCGCAGAAACAATTTTTCATATTAATACTTATGAAGTACAAAATACCCGGGGATGACCTTGATGATTAGCAACTTGCCAAACATCCTGACTTGCCGCTGGTGTACTTATAATAGAGTACAGATACGAAAATACCTATTTTTATAGTATTCATCCTAAATCTCATCACAATATGGCTGCTGCAATATATATATCCCCGCTCATCCTGCTATGGTATGGTATCAAGGAAGCAAAAAAAAGTAAACCCAACTGGCACCGTGCTGTTGTTTCTACCATGATGTGGCCCTTCACGATTTTATATAAAAAAAGATAAATCGGTTACTTCAACGGATAGCCGCTGATAGCTTCGGTGTGGATATGTCGATGGAATGATCTTTGTTATAAAGATGCTGTATTTAATCAGCGATAAAACATGGACAGCATTAACCAACAACAACCCGAGGAAAACTATAAGGATTTATTTTCCAGCGAAGCGGGAGAAAAAATCAAAGAACTGGCCAGTTCGGCTAATACCTGCTTTTTTTGTACAGACATCAAAACCGGAAGTCCATTAAATGTACGTCCTATGTCTATTCAAAAAGTACAGGACGATGGTGTATTCTGGTTTCTCAGTGCCGACGATAGCCATAAAAACCAGGAGATACACGAAAATCCCTATGTTCAGTTATTGTTTCAGGGATCTAAATATTCTGATTTTTTGAGTATTTACGGAACTGCAACCATTTCAAAAGAAAAAGAAATCATCAAGGAGCTTTGGGATCCCATGTTGAAGGCCTGGTTCACTGAGGGAATTGACGATCCGCGTATTACGGTCATCAAGGTTGAAACCAAAGATGGTTACTACTGGGATAACAAACACGGAAACGCTATTGCATTTGCAAAGACACTTTTCAGCGCTATGGTTGGAAAAACACTGGATGACTCTATTGAAGGTCGTCTTGTAACTGAATAGTTATATAAGCACACACCCTACAAAAAGCCTCCCTCGCATGTATGTTAGCGAGGGAGGCTTTTGTTTTGAATCCATTTCACATCAAGAGATCATCAATAATCTTACCTGCCGTCGACAGCCGTAATGCGTAACGCCAGATAAGGCTTCATAGGCAATTTCATTGACTGCCGGTTTTTAGCAAATACACGGTATGTCTCAGGTTTATCCGTTTCAAATATTTCATCAACTTTCCGGACGGTCATATCCCATGTATCAAGGATTTCAACCTGAAATTTTTGATCAGCGCCGGGACCCGACTTTCTGGGCAAACTGAACGTCCATTCAGCATTCATCTGCTTTCCCAAATACACCAGGTAATATCCTTTGCCTGCAGTCGCAGTATGATGGTCTTTCCAAGGATCAGCCAATTCAAGAGGGCCAGGAGCTTCTTCTAACATTTTTCTCAAAAAGCCTATCCGAGCCGGGCTGCTTCCCACGAGCTTTCCTCCTTTTGCCCAAAATACAGTGTTGGTTTCATTCTTGTAAGTTTCACCATGTGTCACATACGTCCCCGCGATTACACCTTGCCAAAATGCCTCAGTCATCTCCTCGCCGCTCAGGTGCCCCCATCGTTGAGGTAGATCCCCTTCGTAACAGACTTCATCGTAAACCATGGGTCTGAAAAATACATCGCGTAACAATACGGCTCTTCCAAAATCTTCTACGACAGAACCGTTCTGGATGCTGACATGCGAATACTCAGGCTTCCAGTTGTCGTAATAAACACTACCATTATGAATGGAACATAAGTGCTGGTATGGATCATTGGCCACGATTGCTTTGGTATATACATCCCAGGCTTCCCTGGGTTTGGTTTTGATATAATCGAATTCATTGGCGAGTGACCACCATACGTTCCTGAACGAAGAAAGGCGGGCTGTCAGATACTTGATATATCTCAGATCATTGTTCATTCCAAGACTATCGAAGCCCCAATGGCCTTTATCATACGGATGGAAAATGATAATATCTGCTTCAATACCGAGTTCTTTAAGATTGTCAATTCTTTCTTCCAGATGAGCAAAAAAATCAGGATTGAATTTTGAAAAATTCCATTTGAACTTCACCTTTCCATTAGGACTCTGGGTGTCTCTGAGTTTCTCGAAAGGATAATGGTCCGGCTCATTTTCAACATTAGAATAGTATTTTGGAAAAACACACATCCTTACTTTGTTGAATGGATTCGCCTCGAGTGTTGCTAATGTGGTTTCTTCCAATTCCCTTGGCTGGTGCGTAAAAGCATATATGGTTGTACCAAAAGGATAGTACCGCTTGCCATCCGCGTATCTGAAATGGAATGTGTCGGCTACCTGAACCGGGCCGTGGTTATTGCCCGTTGCTGCTATACAATTAAAACTACCCGATTTCGCATGAAGTGCTTTTGTCTTACTGATCGTTTTATAGGTCCATTTTCCAATTTTGTCAGGCATAAAACGAACTTTATATTTGCCTTTTCCATCGTAAAAACCATCGACAGTCTTTTTAGTGGCCCCGTTTGTAAATTCCGCAGAGAGTATGACGTCATCAAATGGATTTCCTGTTTCAGGACCGTTCAGGGTAACTTCAAACCTATCCCAAACTTGAACAGCTTCCTGTGAGCATGCAGGATAGGTTAAAAAAGTAACAAATGCAATTAGATAAGCGATGAACTTCATTTTCGAATTTTTATGATTTAATTGCAAATATTTTCAAGCTGTCCGTCCGTTATCGACAGCGTCCTGCCAGCCCTTATAATTTACAGCAACTTGTGATACCTCCGTATTCGGATATGTGATCGTACGATCGGCAGATAACTCCTGCAAATGTGTAATACCTGGAAACACACCTGATTTTAATCCGGATAGATAAGCAGCTCCAAGAGCCGACAGTTCTGCCAGCCCCAGATTTACGACGGGTTTTTCCAGTAAGTTGGCAAGAAACTGGACCACAAAACGATTGGAAGTGAGACCTCCGTCAATCATGAGCTCTTCAAGTACAATGCCTGTGTCCAATTCCATGGCGGTAATTACATCCCTGATCTGGTACGGTATTGATTCCAATCCGGCTCTGACCAGGTGTGCTTTTTCAGTTTCGAAGCTGATCCCTACTACCGATGCCTTTCGATTCATATCCCAATGTGGTGCTCCCAAACCGCTAAAAGCCGGCACCAAATACACTCCACCATTATCCGGAATGCTTTCTGCCAGCTGCTGCGTTTGGGAAACTTGCTCGAATATGCCTACTTTTTTGAGCCATTCGATCGTCGCTCCACAGGTGACAATGACACCCTCCAAAGCATATTCTACATGTGATTCGGTACTGTAGCCAATGGTGGTTACCATGCCGTTGCCCGACTTTTGCGGATGGCTGCCAATGTTCATCAAAATCGAAGAACCAGTACCCATAGTCGCTTTTGCGATGCCTGCACTGAAACATCCCTCTCCGAAACCCGCAGCATGGGAGTCGCCAATCATGGCCGTGATAGGTAGTTTCAATGGAAATAGTCCACCAAAATCAGTGTCACCAAAATGGCTTGACGATGCCTGGATTTGTGGTAATCGCAGATCTGATAATCCGAGATCCTGCAGTAAATCGGTGTCCCAGGTAAGCGTATTGATATTGAAAAACAGCGTCCGGGAAGCATTGGTGTGGTCGGTCAGGTAATTGCCGGTCAACTTATAAAGTAACCAGGTATCTACCGTACCAAAATAAGCCTCTCTGTTATCTACACTTGTCCTTATCCTCTCGTTATGCTCATAAAGCCAGATTACCTTTGTAGCAGAAAAGTACGGGTCTATGAGCAAACCTGTGTGCTCATTAATTCTTTCAGACAAACCATTACTCCGCAGACGATCGCAAATGGCGGTGGATCGCTTGCATTGCCATACAACAGCATTGTGCAAAGGTTCTCCAGTCTCATCCCACAGCACGAAGGTTTCCCGTTGATTGGATATACCACAACTTACAATATCCTCTGCCTTTCCTCCCACCCTCGCAAAATCTTTCAGGCACTTGGACACTGAGCTGACTACGTTACGGTATATTTCCTGCGCGTCCTGCTCTACAAATCCATCCGCCAGATACATCGTTTCCAGTGGCTCTGTACCTCTGGCAATGGGAGTTCCGTGTTGATCAAAAATGACCGTTTTCGTACTGCTGGTACCCTGGTCTATGGCAAGAATGTAAGATGACGGCATATTGCAATGTAACTAAAAAGAGATGGAGTAGATGAAAATAAAAGCAAATCAAAGAAAATTATTCGAAAATAAATGAAAATATTTGTTTCTTTTATGGTAAAATATTTATTCGGCAACCTGCTATAATGATATATTTGCCAAAATAACACACCGTCGAATATGTGCTGCAAAGCATATCACTTATGGATACTTACTGATGAAAATTCAATACTTTTTAGAAATTGTTCTTTTACCTTTATTAGGATTAGTTTCCTGCAGATTGTCAGCACAACCTGCTGCGCTGGCAAGGTATGATGTAGTCTGGGAAAGTCAGAGTAAAAACGCATCTGAATCCATGCCTTGTGGTGGTGGTGATATTGGTTTGAATGTGTGGGTCGAAAACGGTGACGTTCTTTTTTATTTATCCCGCAGTGGCACATTTGATGAAAATAATCAGATGCTAAAGCTAGGACGGGTACGGCTTTCTATCTCGACAGACCCTTTCCGTTCTTCTTCTTTCGCACAGCGACTACAGCTATCAACCGGTCATGTTGTGATCAAAGGAGACGAAACCACCCTCAATCTTTGGGTTGATGTCTTCAATCCGGTCGTACATATAGATGTGCAAAGTACAAGAGATAGCCGGCTCACTGTATCTTACGAATCCTGGAGATTTAACGACCATTTGATTAGAGGAGCAGAGTTCAGAGCCAATTCCTATAAAATTCCCCAGAAAGAAGATATCTATACCCGCCACGACAGTATCAGTTTCAGAAAGAACACTATTCAGTTTTTCCATCGTAATGATCCGTCTTCAAGAAATGTATTTGACCATACAGTGGATTTACAAGGAATGAGTACCGTAAAGGAGCAGATGTTCAACCCACTGAAGAACAACACATTTGGAGGCATGATCACCGGCAGGAATCTGAAAACCGGACAGACCAAACAGGGTACCTATGCAGGCACAGCATACCAATCCTGGTCGCTGGAAAGTATCAAAGCTTCGGGTAATCACCTCGTTTCCATTGCTATGCATGTAGCGCAAACCCCAACCCTGAACGACTGGCAAAAACAGCTCGATGATATAGGGGTGAGAGCATCAAAAAATCCGAAGGCCGACTGGAAGAAAACGAAGGCATGGTGGGCAGAGTTTTGGGAGCGGAGTTACATTTTTATTGATGGTGCCGACAGCATGGTTTCCCGTAACTACCAGCTTTTTCGCTATCAGCTTGCGTGTAATGCTTATGGGAAATGGCCAACCAAATTCAATGGCGGCCTTTTCACATTTGATCCGGCGTTTGTTGAAAAAAAATACGCTTTCACACCAGATTTCAGATTATGGGGTGGCGGAACATTTACTGCCCAAAATCAGCGACTGGTGTACTTCCCCATGTTCAAAAGTGGCGATTTTGATATGCTCAAACCTCAGTTTGATTTTTATCTGAACACATTACGAAATGCGGAACTGCGGAGTGAAATCTACTGGAAACATAAAGGAGCGAGTTTTACCGAGCAGATCGAGAATTTCGGTTTGCCCAATATTTTTGAATACGGAACAAAACGTCCTGCGGGCTACGACCCTGGTATGGAACATAACGCATGGCTTGAATACCAGTGGGAAACGGTGTTTGAGTTTTGCCTGATGATGCTGGAAACTCATCGGTATGAGAACCGGGATATATCAGCCTATATTCCCTTTATAGAAAGCTGCCTCACATTTTATGACGAACATTATCAAATGCTGGCACTTCAAAGGGGCTCAAAAGCACTGGATAGCGAGGGACATCTTATTCTCTACCCTACATCTTCGGCAGAAACTTACAAAATGACCAATAATTCAACAACAGTGATCAGTGGAATGAAGGTAGTTTTAGAGCGTTTGCTTGCCTTACCGGAACCCTTTTTGTCTGATGTTCAAAGGCAGGCCTTTCAAGTACTGGCCAAGCGGATTCCTCCGGTTCCTTTACAAACGATTAGCAGCTACACGACACTCGCCCCCGCCAAAACCTGGGAAAGGATTCAGAATACAGAAACGCCCCAATTGTATCCCGTGTTTCCATGGGGCATTTACGGAATTGGTAAACCTGATTTGCAAACCGCAATCAATACTTATCAATATGATCCTGATGCGGTTAAAAACAGAAGTCATGAAGGCTGGAGACAATATAGCATTTTCGCAGCCAGACTAGGACTCACAGAGGAAGCTCAGGAGCTTACCAAAAAGAAATTAAATAACGGCCCTCACCGTTTCCCTACTTTTTGGGGCCCGGCATTTGACTGGACGCCGGATCACAATTGGGGAGGTTCGGCGATGATTGGGTTACAGGAAATGCTGATGCAGGTAGATGACAGGAAGATTCTGTTGCTCCCGGCCTGGCCGAAAGCGTGGAATACTTCTTTCAAACTGCATGCACCTTATCAGACAACTGTAGAAGGACGGGTAGAAAATGGCAAAATAGTAAGATTGACAGTCACCCCGGTATCAAGAGCTGGTGATGTGAGTATCCACCAATCAGAGCAATGAAAAATGCACACTCAAAAAACGCGGTAATAGGGACGGCTCACCAACGGAGAAAACTGCCAGGGAATGTTGAGCAGGATAATTATAAGTGCGCTGATGAACCAGATTGCCAGGGTTTTAAATTTCTGACTGTCTGTTTGTTTTCGTTTTGCAATTGAAGAGCCAACGCTTACGAGTATGACGGCTACAAGCATCATCAGACTATGTTCCATGCCGAAAAAACGCAGCTCCCTGTTATGAATACCCTTATCAAAATTATTTCGGAAGTAAGTAGTGAGCGGGCTCAGGTAGTAAACTGTCAGACCGATCGTCATTTGCATCTCAGCGATAGATTTGGTCCATTGTCGCAATATGTCATCCCTTTTCGTGTACACTTTACCCGACTTCCAGCTGCGGTATGCATGAATTGAAGCTGTCACCAAACTGATCAAAACAAACCAGCGTAAGAAAGAATGTAAGGCAAGTAGGATTGCATACATGCGTGAGAGACCCTTTTTATATGTTAATTTAAAAACTTTGCGTAGCTCAGCGCAGGGAATTCAGGTAGCCTTTAAGCTCTTTTAAATACGGTAAATATACCGATTTGCTATTGGCCAGTTTTCCGAAATTTCTAATACCCCAATAACCAGATATCACAAACACTGTCACCTGCTCGGCAACCACATCCTTTTGTACGTAACCAAGCTGTTTTCCCTGTTCAAGTGCAGCGCACATTTGTTGATGCCACTGCATGGTAAGCTCATCCAGCACCTTGCTGAAATCAGCATTCCAAGGAGTCATTTCCTGTGTAAAATTAGCTGCCGGACAGCCGTATTCCACTTTTAAAAACTCATTTTCTATAAGCAGGTTATGCATCAAATTGTATATAGCCTTTAAAGGATCATGTTCAGTTGTCAAGGGATCAATGAAACCTGCTGCGAGTGCAGGCTTTAATATTTCACTGATGATGGCAAGCCCCATTTCATCCTTATTCTTGAAATGATAATAGAAAGCTCCTTTCGTAACCTGGGTTGTAGCCAGGATATCATCTATACTTGTTGTCTTATATCCATTTTTATAGATCAATTCAAATGCTTTCTGTAAAATGTTCAGCCTTGTGGCCTCCGCCTTTTTCATACCTACGATATCAGTTTGCCGATGCAAAGGAAAGAGAAAATGAGCAATAATGAGAACATTAATGAAATGACATGCAATTCCAAATTTATAAAGAAGAAGTAAAAAACAAAGCGGTCATTCCGAAACCGGAATGACCGCTTTAAGCGTGGCAAGGGATTAAGAAATACCTTACTTGCTAAACTACTTCAGATCAAAACGATCCAGATTCATCACTTTGGTCCAGGTTGCTACGAAATCTTTCACGAATTTATCCTGAGCATCAGCACTGCCATATACTTCAGCAATAGCTCTCAATTCGGCATGAGAGCCAAACACCAGATCTGCACGTGTTGCAGTCCATTTGGGCTGGCCTGTGCTACGGTCCGTACCAAGGTATTGCTGACCGTCATGTGCAGTAGCTTTCCATGCAGTACGCATATCCAGCAGGTTCACAAAGAAGTCGTTGGTTAGCTGACCCGGTCTTGTAGTGAACACCCCGTTTTTCGATCCATCATAATTGATGTCCAACACACGTAATCCACCTATCAGTACAGTCAATTCAGGGGCAGTTAACGTGAGAAGATGCGCTTTATCAATCAAAATCTCTTCTGTCGATACGCTCAGTCTGCCTTTACTATAGCTACGGAAACCATCCGCCAGCGGCTCCAGATATCCGACAGATTCTACATCAGTCTGTTCCTGCGTTGCATCTGTACGGCCCGGCGTGAACGGAACAGTTACAGTAAAACCGGAAGCCTTTTCAATCGCCGCACCACCTGCAAGCACGATTAAATCGGCCATGGATATTTTTTTACCAGCAGTCTGATTCGTATTGAAGTCATTCTGGATACCTTCCAGTACCTTCAGTACCTTCTGAAGTTGTTGAGGGTTATTGACTTTCCAATCCTTCTGAGGAGACAAACGAATACGTGCACCGTTGGCACCGCCACGTTTATCAGATCCACGGAATGTACTTGCCGATGCCCATGCGGTAGAAACAAGCTCGGAAATGCTCAAGCCGGATGACAATATAGTCTGTTTCAGATCGGATGCATCATTGCTGTCAATCAACACATGGTCAATCGCCGGAATCGGATCCTGCCAGATCAATACTTCTTCAGGAATATCCGGGCCAAGATAGCGTTCACGTGGTCCCATGTCACGGTGCGTCAGTTTGAACCAGGCACGTGCAAAGGCATCCGCGAATGCTTCAGGATTTTCAAGAAAATGTCTTGAAATCTTTTCATAGGCCGGATCAAACCTTAATGATAAATCTGTAGTAAGCATGGTTGGAGCATGCTTTTTAGAACTATCAAATGCATCAGGTATGATTCCCTCAGCATCTTTAGCAACCCATTGGTGTGCTCCTGCAGGGCTTTTTGTGAGCTCCCATTCGAAGCCAAAGAGGTTTTCGAAGAAGTTATTACTCCATTGCGTTGGCGTCTTCGTCCATATTACCTCAAGACCACTCGTGATTGTGTCAGCACCGTGTCCGGTACCGTATTTGTTAGCCCATCCAAGTCCTTGCAATTCCAAATCAGCTGCTTCCGGTTCTTTGCCAACATGATCGGATGGTGCGGCTCCATGGGTTTTACCAAAGCTATGGCCACCAGCAATCAAAGCCACCGTTTCTTCATCATTCATGGCCATTCTGCCAAATGTTACCCGTATATCATGCGCCGCGGCAACAGGATCCGGATTACCATTAGGACCTTCAGGATTTACATATATCAAACCCATATGTGCGGCTCCTAGTGGTTCCTCCAAAACGTTGGAGTGCATGTGCCCATCCGCGTCATCGTCTGAAACCAGCACACCGTTGTCGTCTACGCCCTTGGATCCGTGCGCATAGCGCTTGTCATTACCCAGCCATGTCGTTTCTGAACCCCAGTATACGTCTTCGTCAGCCTCCCATGCATCTGCACGACCGCCCGCAAAACCGAATGTCTTGAAACCCATGGATTCCAAAGCTACGTTTCCTGTCAAAATAAGCAAATCGGCCCAAGATAGTTGACGACCATATTTTTGCTTGATCGGCCACAACAAACGGCGTGCCTTATCCAGACTTACATTGTCGGGCCAACTGTTGAGTGGGGCAAAACGTTGCTGTCCTGAACCTGCACCTCCTCTACCGTCGGTTACCCGATAAGTTCCTGCACTGTGCCATGCCATCCGGACAAAAAGCGGGCCATAGTGACCAAAATCTGCCGGCCACCAGTCTTGAGAGTCAGTCATTAAGGTATGTAAATCCTGCTTAACTGCTTCGAGATCGAGACTTTTAAATGCTTCAGCATAGTTGAATTCTTCTCCTAGCGGATTTGAAAGTGAAGAATGCTGACGAAGGATATTAATTTTAAGCTGCTTGGGCCACCAGTCATGATTTCTTGTGCCTCCTCCTGCTACATTGTGGTTGAGTGTACCGTTATGAAATGGGCATTTACTTATGTCATTTGATTCATTTTCCATTATTACAAGTTCATGTTTAAAAGATATGGTTCGCTTCTACTATTTTCAGGAAGAGCAATAAAAGTATACCATTCAGTTTTATAATCATAATCGATTTCTTTTATAAACTGATAGTTAAAATCTATTTTGCCTGGTCAGTATTGTGGTTACACTCGTTATAGCTTTGGTTAATCTGAGCTCTTACCAGCCTTGACATCTGGCATTATGCGGATGTAAATCACATCGAGGACATGACAGCAGATCTTCTGTGTAAGCATTTATTGATCTTGATTAAAAGCGAATGTAAAATCAGATATACCCTTGAACGGATCAGGTTTATACGCTGATCATCACAAACTTCTCAGGATGTTGTGTTATGTTTATTGTTCAAAGCGAATAATTATGAAACGACCTGACACCGACGTGACACGCCTGACGCCGACAAACGATTCTCTGACGATTATATTGAAGAACACGCATTTCAATGATCAAATACTGGTAGACAGTTCAAAAGTAAGTTTACATATAGATTACAGCTATCCTATCGCTGTCGCAGTAATAAGATTCACCGAAACTTATTACGACTTTATCCAACCTTTACGTTTTTCAGGCACCGAGCTTTCTACTTCAACCTGGCTGGATCAAAGCATAATCGCTATCAAACTTGTACTTTCGGATTCTGTGATTACGGATCAGCTTTCAACGGTGGTTTTTCAAATTAACCCGGTTGATAGCCTAAAATTGCGTGTGCATGTCAGTGCGCAAAATGAACTTACTGCATCCCATTTGAATGCCGTCGAAAATCAAATTTACGAAAACATGAATACATTTTTCATCTGATGACCCGCCCCAGTTTATCACTTTTGATGAGCAATAATACCATATCCGCGCACATTCTTGGCATCGATCAATGCGCCCGTTCTGAAGGCATCAGGACCGCCTTCACTATCGATTTCAAGAATGTGAACCGTTTTATCTGCATGACTTTTAAGGAAGGTGGTGTATTTACTGTCAGAGATCAAAGGCATTTTGGCAATACGTGCATCTGATTTCTGAACGTTGTATTTCAGGATCTTTTTAGACTCCAGATCAAGCCTTGCAAAAAAGTAATGATCATTTTCCGAGTCAGCCCATCCCTTCATTTTGGTATCATCAAATAAGATGGCCATCGCCTGATCCCCGCCCAAATAATCCAGTTGCATAATATTAGCTGGTTGTTTTAATGCAGCAGACAAATCAAACAAATAGTTGTTGTCGAACGAAGTCTGCCCCTGCCTGATCCTGAGAATCCCGCCATAAACTTTATTATCCGAGATTGTACCCATCACCGCACCACGACAAGCTGCAATATAGAGGTCTCCATGGGCCGATTTTATAAATCCGTTGGTAGAAACAATTCCTAGTTCAGCAGATATCTGATCTGTAGAAACCAATTGCGGGTTGGTCATACCCGGATAATCAAAAACAACAACATGAGCTCCTTTAGCAAAATTCCCCTTGAAGTCATAGTACACAGTCCCCATGATCAATTTGCCTGCATGTAAAACTGCACGGCCTATATTGGATTTCCATGCCATGTCATGACTTTGTTCCATATAGGGCAATTGATAAATTCCGCTGGCCGTTATTTTCAGATCCGGTATACTGATCGTAAGCCATTTGACTTCCGGTTCGCCCCATCTGACGGGATCCATGATTAATATTGTATTATTGTCCAGCAGGTTTTGAGAATATGCCTGCTCTGTTACATAACCTGCAACAGATATACCTGCCTTCTCAACAAGCAAGCCCTTAGGGTCAATTTCGTATTGGAAAAACTTTTTTTCTGGTTGGCTGTAAAAGTAAATATAGTTCTCAGAACGAATCAGGCTCTTAGCATCATATTGCCGTCCCTGATTGCTTACTTCGATTTTCTTTCCAAAAAGGCTATCGGTAGGTATCACACAACTCACGCCATCTATACTTAGGCCTAAAGAATAATGTTTCGGAGAACTGGAAGTATCACGCTGATTAGAATGACATCCTAAAAAAAGCAATAATCCCAAAAGATACCAGCGATGCCTGAACTGATGATAATGCATTGAATGTTGTAGAAAACTTTTTACACGGCAAATTAAAGCAACACTTTGCTTACATACAACAAAGAATACCGTACCTGATCAATGTTTCACACAACTTGCTTGTGTATCATTTTCTTGCGGGGAGCTCTTCCTGATTTTTTTCTTCCCAAAAATATAATAAGACCTGTTACGGGCAGAGAAGCTGCGATCAAACTAGCAAAAAAAGCCAATATTTTTCCCGTAAGACCACCGATGCTGCCAACATGTACAGCGTAATTGATGCGCCTTAATTTCTCTCCGTTTGACTGATCGCTGAAAAGTTGAGCAGCCAGAAATTTTCCGGTATACTGATCATAAAAAAAATCGTCTGTCCGTACATAATGCGCTCCGGTCATTGTTTCTACTGTAAAACGCAAAGGGTCGGTGACCCTGTGGGGACGATATGTTCTCACTGCCCGGGCATCGTTCTGACGTTGCGCTAATTGCAAAAACAACCTGTCTGCTACATGATAGAACGAATGTGTGGTGCTGCCCCTGCCTGATGTATCCGATTTAGGAATTTCAGTAGCAGCGACCGGCTTTTTGCCGCCATTGGCTATAAACTGAACGGAATCATTCATCCATTCGAAAGACCAGACCAGGCCTGTAATGGCAATAAATACCGCGATCCAGGTCATGTAAAAGCCTGGCACGTTATGCAGATCATAGTTGATCCTCTTTGGCTTTGCGTCCCACTTAACAGTAAATCTCTGCTTATATCCCTTTTTACTGGCGGGCTTCCATAGGATAATACCGGTGATCATTAATACCACAAACATCAGTGTTGCATAACTTACCATTTGCTGACCGGTTTCACCCATTCCCAACGATATATGAATATGGGTCATGAGTGTAAAGAATGCATTCTGATAGTCAAACTTGCTGACTACTGAACCCGTGTAAGGATTTTGGAGAACGGCATGGTACGTTCGCGTTGAATCCAGTGCCCACAAGGCACTCACTCTGTTTTCATTCAGATACACTGTGTAATACGCTCTGGCTATTTTCTTATCAGCAAGAACGGAATCTGCCACAGAGAAAATTCGCGAGGGCATTGCCAGCGGCTGATTTTTCTTTTCTATTCTCTGAAAAACACCATAATCCAACAGCGTACAAATTTCTTCTTCAAAAACCAGAATACAACCAGTGAGCCCAACCACCAGAACGACAGCACCGCTGAACAATCCAAGCCATAAGTGTATTTTTCCTGCCCATTTTTTTACAATCATATTTTCTAATCACCATCGTGTTTTTAAAATGATGTCCTGCCAACACGAACACTGGCAGGACATTTATCAGAGCGTACACCCATGTTCAGGTATGAAACAGGATCATTACAGACTATAACCTACCCGGAACACAAAACTCCGGGGCGCTCCTGCATAATAGCGCTCAGTAGCTCTTACAGCACCAGTGTAGTAGCGTTTATTGGTGAGATTATTTAGGTTAAAGTTAAGTGTAACACGGTCAATTTTGTAGGTAAGAGCGGCATCCAGCACGGTGTAAGAAGGTGTAGACAAAGCTGTTGCCTGTAGCATCGGCGTTTCAGATGAAAAGTTGGCTCCAAATCCAAACCCCAACCCTTTCAGGATTCCCTGCCCTACCAATTCGTATTTTGCCCATAAATTCCCTTGATGCTTAGGTGCCAGTCCGAGACGCTGCCCGATATTGACTTCATTCAAATCCTTCGAAATTTGAGCATTATTATAATTATACGCTCCGCTCACTGAAAAGGCCCTGCTCACCTGACCATTGAATTCCAGCTCAAAACCTTTTGAGGTAACTTCTCCAAGCTGCCGCCAGATACGGTCATTTGCGTCAATAACTCCGGGATTAGTAAGTTGGGTTACATTTGTTTTTTTGATCTGGTACACAGCTGCAGTAAGTAGCAGATTCTTACCAAACAGCTCCTGTTTTACCCCGAATTCGAATTGATTGCTATATTCAGGTTTGAGAGCTCCCCCGCCTTCCACGCTACCAAACACAAGAGATCCGGATGATACGGGCTGAAAACCCGTAATGTAGGAACCATATACGTGTGTATTGGAAGGCAGATTGTAGGTAACACCGACCTTTGGTAGCCAGGCGTTCTGTGATACATCGTTTTGTGTGGGTGTCTGATAGGCAAGACGGAACGTGTAAGACTCAAAGCGCAATCCAAGCAGTACCTTCAGTCTGTCTGTAAAACTCACCTGATCCTGAAAATAAATTCCATTAGCAAAATCGCGGGTTTTATTTTCACGATCATAAGTAAAAGCTGCTAGTGGATAAGTTGCACCATCCAATCCAGTACTACTTTTCGATGGATCATACACATTGACGCTCCCAATATCCGTGGTAGTATTCCGGTAGGTCCCCCAGTTGAAAAGTGATGCGTTGTAGTCATAGCCTATGAGTGCCTTGTGCGTAATTTTACCAGAATTAAAATCTGCAGTTAAATAAGCCGTGATATTGTCAGAATCTACTTTGGAGTCCCATTCAGCATATGCCACACTGATGCTGCTGTCACCATCAGACCAAGCACGATCTCCCATGTATATATTCGCCACATGCCTTTTGTCATCCCAGGCCAAGAGATCTTTAAGATAAGATACGTTCAGACTTACATTCTTGCCCAGCTTCTGACTGGCTGACAAATTCAGTGAAGTAGTAGCCGTTTTGTTACGATCTCCAATCTGTAAAACCGAAAAACCTACTGGTGTCTCATCTATAGATTTTCCTTTGAAAGGAAACAGGCCATCATTCTCCATGGTGGTAAGCCGGGTATGATTGAAATCTACATTAATACGGGTTCCTTCCTTGGGCAGGAAGGAAAATGAAGGTGCTATAGTTAATGCGTTGTCCTTCATGTTGGTGTACCAAGTATCACTGTTCTGACCAAATACATTCACCCGATATAATATTTTACCATCTTCGGTTACCTTTCCTGTAAAGTCCAGATCACCTCTTAAAGTGTTGAAGCTTCCTACACTAAACGATACAGCCTGTTTCTTATCTGCCAGTGGTTTTTTGGTCACCAAATTCACCACACCGCCCGGGCTCATATTACCAAACATGGATGATGAGGGTCCTTTCACTACTTCATAACTTTCAACAACCGGGGAAATAGCTGAAAAACGATAGTTTTCATTCAAAGTTCTGAGTCCGTTGATGAGCCTGGTGGTACTTACAAAACCCCGTATTACAACGGAACGCCCGTTGTTGGTCACCCTGACATTGGTGTTACGGGCTATGTCATCAAAGCGCACAGCCTGGCGGTCGCGGATCATTGCCTGTGTAATGGTAGATACCGTACTTGGAATTTCGGTAACCGGAATGGCACTCTTTGTGGCAGCAAAAGAGTAATCGGATTTATATCCGCTATCCCGTCTTCCAGTCACCTCTACCGTCTGAAGTTGAACCATATCTGTTTGCAATGTAATTCTTATCTCCGTTTGCTCGCCTGAAATAATTTCCACCTTTTCAGAAGCACTTGTGTAGCCGACCATACTGACCGTCAGCGTATGGCTTCCAACTTCTAGACCCGAAATAACAAACTGCCCTTCTGAATCCGTAATTGCCCCAATATTCCCTTTTTTGACCACCACTGTTGCTGCCAATGCCGCAGCTCCGTCTGAAGTGAAAACAGTTCCTTTAAGACCTCCTGTTTGTTGTGCCTGTACCTGTCTGATATTTATAAAAATGACACAGAGTAATGTCAATAACCCGTGGATAGTAATTTTCTTAAGCATCGAAGTATATTATATTTAATTAAACTGAATTGAAATAATAAAAATGAGCACGTTGGATGACCGGTAGTTCGATCCTGACCTTCAGCATGAAGATCGGCTGTCAGATACTATAATCTTTAAATGCCATGATACGAATTCTGGGCGGCAGATCCTGAACTTGTTCAGCATTAAGCACCAGGATCTCATCAGGTACATGCTGCTGACTTAATACGCCTACATAATAGGTTTGCTTTGGCTGGATTTTCACTCGTCTGCCTGAAGAGAATTCTGCACTTTGTGCGTTAAAATCTATAAGTAATTCCCCAGCTGATGAACTGACCATTTCAAGAGAGCCACTGAAATCGAGATTTCCCCGACGGCGTTTCAACTCTCCTTTTACACGACTATGAGGTTTCAGATAAAAATCCAGGGACGTTGTGGCGCTTCGGAACTGGTTGGCATGTATTCCTGCGGTGAAATTGATAGATGCCGGCTTATTAGCCCGAAAGAAATAACTTAACATCAAGGCTAATCCTATACATAAAGAAGCTGCAACCAAAAAGCGGAATGCAGGATGGAGAACAAATCTTTCAGTAGTAACTTTCGGTTTTTTCAAATGCTCCGACAATGAGGCCCAAATATCAGAGTCCATGTCAGACAACTCACTGTTGGTAAGCGCAGCAGTTTCATCATCGGCAGAATTTAACCATTGTTCTACCTGCTGTACTTCTTCCGGAGTGCAGTTACCTGATAAATACTTTTCTAAAAGATCCCTATCCATTGCTTTTGAAGACTGTTCTAACATGCCAGCCTTTTATAAGTTGATTAAAGCAACGGTTACCCTTAGCGGACAGGAAAAATTCAGCAGGTAAATTCGCTTAGCTGGCTTCGCAGGTATTTGAGTGCTTTAGATAGGTGTGCTTCAACAGTTTTCTCTGAAATATTGAGCATAGATGCTATTTCCTTATTGGATAATCCTTTATCTCTGCTCAAACTAAATACCAGCCCGCATTGAGGAGGTAGCTCAGATGTTAATGATTCAACCCGCAATTTTAATTCTGAAAAGCCAACATGCTGATCAGTTGTATTTGCCTGAGATTGTTGCTGCAACGCAATGAATGAGAGATGTTTTTGATGGAGAACTGCCGTGCGCAGGTGTTCCAGAGACGAGAGCTTTACGGCACGAATCAGATAATTTTCAATATCAGTATGTAGTTCCAGTACCTCGCGCCTCTCCCACACAGACAGGAAAACATTATGTACGATTTCACTGGCTACTTCCTGATCGCCAATGGCATTGTAACATATCGTACAAAGCTTTTTTACGGATTGTCTGTAAGCCTGTTCAAACCGCTCTCTGGAGATCATATCTTGTACTTAATCAAATAAATAGTGGTTTAAAACGCTTGACGATCACAAATGTATGCGAAAAAACCAACTATTTAGATTAATTACAATTAATAATTTATGCCTTAAATCTGGTACACGCCAAATGATATAGCTATGCGGGACGAGAATACAGCTATTTTTTTAGGTCACTCAGAACACATTCTATCAACATCTTGTCAGCTGGAGGCTACGTGTTGTAATTTCCAACTGTTACTATAGCAACTATGTTTTGTCCTGGCCAAAGAATATACGCTGTTCCCTTTTCCTTTCGCGGCCATACCAGCGTACTTAACACCTTTGGCAATGCGTGATTCACACCGCCAAAGGCAACCGTAATCGATACCATCAACAACCGATTGCTTTGTAAGCGATTGATATACATACGCTTCCGAAATGATTTGTTTTCCGTTCCACTTACTGTGAACGTCGGGGTATGTATCGTCGGTAATACGTTCAGCCATTTTGTTGGTCAGGACCGTATCAAGTCCTAAGCTGAATAGCCACTGGGTAATATACCGGCTGAGCATGGGCTCCGGCCAGACAGACTATTGAGCTGACTACCAGCAAAATCCGGGATAACATATCGTGCTGATATAAGTGAGTTCAAAACCAATTGTCTGCCGACTAATCCCTGACCAAATCTGATATCCTGTTCATATAATATCATTTTAATTCATTACGAATGGATCTTCGAACAAAGCTCCTGCTTCCATCTGCCTGATTTCTTCATCAGTGCATAAACAATCATTCAGTTCCAAACTAATTTCCAGCTGATCAATATCCTGACCAATCATGACAAGTTCATTCAGACGGTCTCCGAAACGTCCCCATCTTACTTCTATAGTTTTGCGATTTTCGATAAATGCCTGGTATTGCAAACGCTCTTTTAAATTCATACTCGCCCACCATACACCAGCAGATTCACTCCTTACAGACCCACCTGCCTGACTCCAGTTGAAAGCCTCTGCCGGCCGCGACGCCAGCCAGAATAAGCCTTTGCTCCTGATAACGCCTGCAGGCCACTCGTGCTGGATATAATTCCAGAAACGCTGAGGATGGAATGGCCTGGCCTGACGATAGACAAATGAGCTGATTCCGTATTCCTGGGTTTCAGGAATGTGTCCTCCCTGATCCGCTAACTCCAGCTCCCGGATCCATCCGGCTGACTGTTCAGCCTTCTCATAATCGAACAAACCTGTATTCACAACCTGCTTCAGATCAATTTTGCCAAAGCTGCTCTCAATGATTTTCGCTCCCGGATTCAACGCCCCAATGATGGCTGATAACTCAGCAAGCCGATGTTTGCTCACCAGATCTGCTTTGTTGAGCAGGATGACATTTGCAAACTCGATCTGATCGGTCAAAAGATTAACAATTGTCCGGTGATCGGGTTCATGATTCAATTCTCTTGACGTTATCGTATCTACAGATCCGAAATCAGAAGCAAAGTTCAACGCATCCACTACCGTCACCATGCAATCAATCGTGGCAAACCGTGATAAATCAATGCCGCTTTGTTCATCTGCAAAGCTGAAAGTTTGTGCCACAGGAACAGGCTCTGAAATTCCTGTACTCTCAATCAACAGGTAATCAAAACGATTTTCCCGCGCCAGTTTTTCGACCTCAATGACCAGATCTTCGCGTAGTGTGCAGCATATACAGCCATTGGACATTTCAATCAATTTCTCTTCTGTCCTGCTGAGTGAATTCTGGTTTTCAACGAGCTGCGCATCTATGTTCACTTCACTCATGTCATTGACGATGACAGCGACTTTTAATCCCTGTTTATTATGAAGAATGTGATTCAGCAAAGTGGTTTTTCCAGCTCCCAAAAATCCGCTGAGAACCGTGACAGGTATTTTTTTCGTGTTCATCATTATTGTTATACAAATGCAACATTGTTGCAAACATAACAAGCAAAGTTCCTTATTTGCAACAATGCTGCAAATTAAAAAATGTATTTTCAGCTCTCCTTTTGGCTGGCTCGTGGAATTCGGTCACCTGGATTTGAAGTTTTCAATCAGAGCAGGTTCAAACTACTGTTCAATTTGTAGGTTTTCCCTTTTTGAGTTGGTACTGTGATCACTTTGTCTTTGTAGCGGAGGAGACATTTTCCTCCTGCTTTTGATCTAATGGTTACCGTTTCCAGCTGGTTGTTTTTCCAGGACATATCCAGTTCATAAGCCCCTCGGGTCACCAATCCTGAAACCTGTCCTTCCGGTAGTGCAGATGGCAATGCCGGAAGCAAATGAATTTCTCCCAAGTGACTTTGAACAAGCGTTTCCAGAATACCGGCAGCACCACCGAAATTACCATCAATCTGGAAGGGAGGATGCGCATCAAACAGATTCGGATAGGAACCTCCGCCACCTTTTTTCACAGAAGCATCCATGATCGGATTAAACAATTTCTGTATCATCGTGTAGGCGTGGTCACCATCCAGAAAGCGGGCCCAGTAATTGATTTTCCAGGCCAGGCTCCATCCGGTTCCGTCATCTCCCCGAAATGTCAAAGATTTTTTGGCCGCGTCCAAAAGTTCCGGAGTTCCCGCAGGAGTAATCTCTTCACCAGGATACACGGCCCATAGGTGGCTCACATGACGATGATGACTGGTTGTATCGTCGATATCCGTCATCCATTCCTGCAACTGCCCGGCTCTGCCGATCTGATTTGGAGCAATCTTTGACTTTAAATCGCTTAATTTTCTAGCAAATTCGTGATCTGTATTCAAAACGGAACTCGATTCAATACAAGCCTGAAATAATCCGCGAATGATCTGGTGATCCATTGTAGGTCCGGCGACCAGCCCGCCTGTTTCCGGAGAATTCGATGGAGAACTGATCAGATAGCCTGTTTTAGGATCTTTAACCAAAAATGAGGTGAAAAATTCTGCTGCTTTTTTCATTAAAGGATACCCCGTCGTTTTTAAGAACAGCTTGTCTTGCGTGAAACGATAATGTTCCCATAAATGCAAACTCAGCCAGGCACCGCCTGTAACCCAGATACCATGATTAGAAGCATTGATCGGAGCAGCACCTCGCCATACATCAGTATTGTGGTGAACAAGCCACCCTTGCGCGTTGTAATATTCTTTCGCTACTTCTGTGCCTGTTATCGAAAGGTCTTTAATCATGTCAAACAGTGGTTCATGACATTCACTCAAATTAGTCATTTCGGCAGGCCAATAATTCATTTCTGTGTTGATGTTGACCGTATATTTACTATCCCAGGATGGCTTCAATTTGTCGTTCCATTTCCCTTGTAAATTGGCAGGATGCGTTCCCGGTCTGCTGCTTGCAATGAGCAAATAGCGCGCATACTGCACATAGAGTCCTAAGAATGAAGGGTCAGAAGGATTGGATTTAAATGCCAGTAATCGCTGGTCTGTTGGTAGTGCTGAATTGGAACCGGATGGAAGTGTAAGACTAAATCGGGAGAAAAGTTGCTGATAATCCTGAACATGCATGCTACGTGCCTGCTCGTAAGACGGTGCTTTAGCAAGTATGTTTTTTACGGTTTGCTCAGGGTTACCGCTTACATTGCTGTAATCAATATAGTTTGTCGCGGCTGTCAGGATCACTGTGGCCTTATCCGCATTCTTGACCGTCAATAGCCCATTTTCAGTTGATAGTTGCCCGTCGCTTATCACTTTTAATTTTGCCACCCCAAACAGAGCACCGTCCTGCACTTTAACAGTTAAACTTACTTCATTACCCTGCACTTTCACTTTTTTATCCTGATGGAGTGCATCCATTGTAACATGAAAGTTTAAAGTACCCTTTTTACTACTTTTCACATGCACATAAATAGCCTTCGAAGGGAAGCTTGCGAATGTTTCCCGGGTGTAACTGACCCCTTCGCTCTGATAAGTGACTGTACTTATGCCGGTAACGAGATCGAGCTCTCGTTTATAGCCGCTTGAATCTGTATGTGTCGGAAAATTTATATAAATGTCACCAAAAGGCTGGTAAGCCATCTGGCGTACAGGATCGCCCATCATTTCTTCGAAGGCAAGTTTTTCCGCCTCTTTCTGATTGCCCTCGTTGAGTAAAGCACGGACCTGATCAAGATGTTTGTATGCGCCTTTTTTTGCATAACTACGTGGTTTGCCGGTCCATAAAGTTTGTTCATTAAACTGAATACGTTCTGATTGAACACCGCCAAACACCATCGTTGCTAATGCACCATTGCCAATTGGCAGAGCATCCTCCCATTGTGTAGAAGGTTTGGTATACCAAAGCTTAAGGTCATTTTGTGCTTTTAGAGTATTCGTTAAAAGACAAATCAGCAGCGTGCAAGCCGAGCTATACTTCCAAAAAGAAAACGACATGAATCTATTTATTTTAAAGCTTGAAAAACTATAATACAGATATTCCTCCCAGCGAACTGGATTTGCAGGCGCATTCTACCCAATACATGGTACGCAGGGCGTCGTCAACCGAAGTGGGCAGGTGCATTGTGACATTTTCAGCGTAGCCCATAAGGCTGTTCATGCTACCAATAAATGCATCTGGAAACCAGGTTCCTGCAATCTCCGGAGCACGCCACTCTCCCTTTCCGTCCTGACCGGATAGATAGTATTCAAATGTGTCGGGCACGCCTGCAGGATAATTCAGCAATACGCCTAACCCTATTTTCACTGCCCCCTTCGTTCCCTCCATCTTAATGTAACTTTCTTGATGCCGGTTCCCGAATTCATGATCATGATTGGTATTGATAACCGCCCTGATTGTGTCGGTGTAATCGAAAATAATTGTACTTCTGGTTGAATCAAATGGTTTGAGTGGATGGGCAAAGGTCTTAGCAAGTACGGACACGGGCTCACCCAGAAAAGACCGGATCAGATCAATGTAATGAATACTGTGATACATGATTTCCAATCTGTCTGCATGTTTTGACAAAGGGAAAATCTCCCAAGGTGTGTGTGTTGTGAGTCTCATTTCCATATCATAAATCTGCCCCAGCAATCCCTGATCGACCAGATAACGCGCTGCAATTATGGCCGGCGCAAAGCGCAGCTGAAAATTTACACATGCGATCAGCTTTTTCTTCTTACATATTTCATAGATATGCTGCGTCTGTTCTATGTTGTTACCAAAAGGCTTTTGCAATAATACTGCGGCGCCATCAGGAAGGGACGGCAGGATATTCAGAAACTCATCTGGTGGAGTCGCAACATCATATACCGTATTGGACGGTAATATACTCACAGCCTCTCTGATATCACTGAAAATGCACTTCACTCCAAATGAATCGGCAAGATGCTGCGCCTTCTCTACGTTGATGTCTGTGATACCGGCAAGTTCAAATCCTGCTTTTTTGTAGGCAGGTAAATGAGCATCCCGCACCACTCCCCCAGCACCGACAATCATGATAGGCCGCTTTGGAGCGTTGTGTTCATATTGGGTAGGTAGTGCAATGTCCATGGCTGTCCGTTTTTCGTATTGTCGCCTTTAAAAGCAATCTGGTCTCGTGAAATAATGAGTCCTTTCCAAATATATTTAGTACTGATCTGTCTGGCAGCGGGGTTTATGGATGCGCGAGTATAATTCCATGGATATAGTAAAAAATTTATGAATAAAGTCTTTCTTTACATGTAAATGAAAATTTATTCTCACTATCAGCACAAATGAAGAACACAGAAGATAAATACCAGGCTCCGGCCCTGGAAAAAGGGTTGGAAATCATGGAGTATCTTTCACTTAAAGCGGTATCTCTTTCTCAGGCAGAAATCGCAGCCGGCATTCAGAAAAAGCCCAATGAAATTTACAGGATGCTGATTTGCCTGCAGAAAAAGGGGTATGTCATGCGTGATGAAATATCAGGAAAGTACAAACTGACACTCAAGCTCTTTCATCTTTCTCACAGGCACTCTCCTGTTGATGACATCAGACGAGCCGCACAACATCCAATGGATGAACTGGCTTCCGATATCAATCAATCGTGTCATTTGGGTATTCTTTATGCCGAGAAATTGATGGTCATTGCTCAGTCGCGAAGTCCTGGACCAGTATCTCTATCCATTGAAGAAGGAAGTTTGTTTCCGCTTCTGCATACCACATCCGGCCGGGTATTGCTCGCTTTCTCGAATCAACAGCAGCAAAGTTATATGCTCCAAAGCAATCAGACCTTTGTGAATCAGACTGGAAAAGATAAAAAACATACACTCGCGATGCTTGAAAAGATACGGCAAACAGGTTACCTGGTGAAAGACAGTGACTCCACCCGCAGCGTGACAGATATTTGTGTGCCTTTACTTACATCACAGGGTGATTTGCTGGCGACGTTGACGGTTGCAGCGCTTACTGCAAGTAATGAACCGTCGGCTGATTTTGAAACCGTAGTGGTCAAGACTCAGGCTGCCGCTCAGAAAATTCTGGTCCGACTTGGCGTTAATTAGTCATTATTTTTGCTCTTTAATTCTATCTTCCCATGCTTTTCTTTCCTTCTGAAGGTCATAACCACGGGCAGAAAGGTAATTGTTTATTCTACCCTTATATTTTCCAAAAACCTGATGTTTCTTATCTGAACTTCCCTGATCCATAGCCAGCTCACGCGCTTCAATCAACCAGGATCGTATCTGTTCTTTTTCTTCTGATTTTAAGGATGGAATCATATCCTGATAGGCCTTGTAGGTGATGGAAAGTACGCTGTAGGTCATTCCATCTTTTATTTTTTCAAGTTGTGGTCCATCCAATTCAGCAGCTAATGCCCTGACGTAAGCGTTATGCAATTCGTATAACTGCCGTTCGGTTTGTCGCACAGAAGCCGTATCACCATTTTTTTTGGCTGCAGCTACAAGCTGTTCTGTTGTATTCAGGTTTTTATACTGATGGACCATCAGGGACTGAACCTTCCTGAATTGAGCAGAATCCGCCAGGTTCAGCTCCTTCAAAATCTTTTCAGCTCTGAGTGTGATCACACGCTCATATTCTGCTGCCTTTTGTTCGCCTGGTGCCTGTGCCAGCAGTTCACCTGAAAAAAGGGTAGTCGTAAACAGAGTAAGTATTCTAAATTTGCCTTTCATCGTTAACGTAGTTTAACTAAACCTGAAAAATTGATTTGAGATATCTTGTATTTGCCCCATAGTTTCCTTTTACGTCCCGCGGTGCTGTTGCGTCTCTCGACCGTTCTACCACCAGCCATCCATCATATCCAATGTCATCCAGCGTTTTACGCACCTTTTTCATATTCAGTCTTGGGTTGTTTTCAAGCCATACGCCATCTTTATCTGTGCAGTGTATCTGGCAAATTCGATTTTTGCCTAAAATCCGAATTTCCTCGCACAGGTCTCTTCCTGCCTCCAGCGGATTGGAAAAGTTGAAGTAAATCTTTACTGCTTTCGATCTGACATCTTTTAACAAACTGACTTCCTTTGAAGCATCCAGGGCAGTTTCAATCCCTATTGTCACACCCGCCTTTTCGGCAAGCTTTCCTACTTTTTGAAGTCTGTCGACAATCATGGGACGTAATTCCGGATTTTTGATCAAATCTCCCTGAACTCCTAATGGTAAAAAAGCCACCTTGATATTCATATGCTGCATCGTGGTGATACAATCCTGAACCATCTGCTCCGCACCATCACGCTTTGCGAAAGATTGGGCATAAAATCCGGTCATGGCTAAAGAGCTAAATTCGAGTTTAAGCTCTTTAGCCTTTTGTAAATAGTCGTTTCTTACTGCCGAGTCGGCCAGTTTGTTATCGAAGGTCGGCCGATCTCCAAGCCCTCCCATATCGATTTCAATGCCGTCTGCACCGATATCGGCGGCCAGTTGAAGTGCACTGATTTTCTGCCTTTTCAGCAACATTAAATCGATGACACCAATTTTGTATCTGTCTGATCTGGGAAGTATATCCAGTCCGTTTGCGTACATCGGAACGGAAAGACCAAGCCCCGCCAACACAGCCAGAAAACTTCTTCTATTTAAATTCAGGTCATCCTGTTCCATTATAGTGGCCATTTTTCTGAAATAATTGGTTTGGTTTTTAGCTTCGATGGGTCAATTTTAACGTATTTGATCCGCTGCCGACGCCATGTATATACCACGTGCAGCATACCATCTTCTGATTGGATTACAGATGGATAGGAATACTGGCTTATCGGAGAATCTTCTAACACCAATGCAGCTTCCCAATGAATTCCATCTTTTGATACCGCCAGATTCAACGGTGTACGCGCTCCTTTCTTTTCTTTTTCCGGCGTTTTTACATGGTTGTACAGCAAAACGTGACGTCCGTCTTTGAGCGTTGTCGCATCCGTGCCCGAGTTATTATTGGGCATGTTTGTCAGTTCCATTTTAGACCATGTTTTGCCATCGTCCTTTGACCAGGACGTCGCAATCATTCGATTCCTGCTTCTGCATAATACCTGTAAATCGCCGTTTCTATGCATTAGGACACCAGGCTGAATTGCATTAATTAATCTATCGCTGTTAATTGAGTTAGTTTTAGTCCAGGTTTCACCCTGATCTTTGCTAAGTTCAAAATGCACATTCCAACCATTTCCTTCGGTGCTGGATGGTGCCAGTATTGTCCCGTCTGCTAACAATACCGGTTTGTTTTTGACCGGACCAAGAAATCCGTCAGGTAATTGCATTGGTTTTGACCAGCTTTCGCCATGATCCGAGGAGCGCGTCATATATCCCTTCCAGCCAGCTACATTTGGTCCTACTTTATAAAAAAGAAGTAAGTCTGATCCCGGAATTTGGAAAAGGACAGGATTCCAGCAAGCATACCGAAGGGTATCATTCAGCATCCCATTCGCCACTTCAACAGGTTTGCTCCAGGTATCATTTTCCATCCGGCTAAGCCAGATACCCACATCCGGATTACGTTCCTTGGTTCCTCCGAACCATGCTGAAACCAGGCCGCCGGGAGTTTCTGCAATAGTAGCAGCATGACTCTCCGGAAATGGGGCTGTTTCAAAAACAAACTCATCCCTCAGGATTCCATCCTTCCATTTTTGTGCAATTCCCTGGATACCGATTAGTGATACGAGTATCAAACATGTAATGAATTTATATCTCATAATCAGATAATTAACTTGCTTTGATTAAATTTTCACTTCATTGGAAACGCTAGTTATATGGTAGCGTAAGTTTAGTCAGCTTGGGTGAAGAACCCAATTTCCTGCCATCGATCAGGACTGTCAATCCGGCTCCTTTTTTGTAATGTGATCCGTCCTTGTCCCATATGATGGTCAGTGTCTTACCATGGTATGAGACATGATCCAGGCAAAACCAATCCCATTTTCCATCGGGAAGCAATGGGTTTATTTCAATTATGTTATCAGCTCGGGGCCTGAGTCCTACAAGACCCGTAATAATAAGATCGTTAAAAGTAGAGTGGTTATAATATCGGCTCCGTTCCTGATCGCCCTTTAACCAATACCCGGTTGTTTCATCCAGGTATTCACCAATATAAGGCCGTCCCCGGTGGTACTGCGATTCGACATAACGCTCCAATTGTTTGAAATAGGTCGTATCGGCAAGCCATTTATTATCAGGTAAATTCAACCTGTTTGCCATCGCAGTAAGTGTTTGAGCTGTGGCAAATGGCCATACAGCCCCGTCCCATTCACATTTACAACATCCATGACTACGGAATTCAGGATGTCTTTGTTCGGCAGTAGTAAGACCATATGGAGCCGAAAATCCTTTTGGCTCAGTAATTTGTTCCCAGGCAAGGTCCTGATTGGGCTCAGCGAGATCGAAATACCAGGGAATATACCCTATTGCTTCACGCACTTGCGCAAACTCGCCCTTTCCGCGTTTTTTGACAGTTTCAAAAAAGGCGTGTTCAGGATTCCAAAGTTTGGAAGTGATCAGATTTTTGATCGTATCGGCTTTGGATGTATACAAATCTTTATCAGCCGATTCTCCTTTCATCTCCGATATCGCCGCTATAGCCTTTGCATTTCCATACATATAACTGTTGATTGTTGGCCGCGCATTTTGTTCTTTTCGGCCCCCACTCAGCGATTCCTCCATCCCATCTTTCACATCCGTTTGCCAGAAAAGCCCACTTTCCGTTCTACGGTCTTTTTCCCATTGTGCATATTCCGATTTCAGATCAGGGAGCATACCGGTGACAAAGCTTTTATCGTGATTCACCTTATATCTGTTGTAGAGCGCATCGGCGGTCCAGCTACTGAAGTTGAGCAGTTTTTTCATTCTGGTTCCCTCGTTCCCACGATACCATATCTGCACGTAATCATCGAGATAGCGCTGATCGTGCAGCCAGCGACCTTCGTAGATATGATGGCCCAGCGCACAACTGATCATATTGTATTTGTCAGCATAATTCCGGTCGACTATAAATTCCGTAAGGATAAATCCCTGAGGCGTCTTGTGAATATGCTTCCGAAAACTCCACCATCGATAATAATAGATTTCACGGAAGTTCTCCTGTGGACAGTCAAAAAGTGGGATATTTGATTTCATCCAGTTCCAGGATTCCGAATTAGGTATGGCGTTTACCTTATTTTCGTCTTCCATGGTATTGAAATAGCTGACGTGCTTTTCGAAATCAGCTGCTTTAAGTACCGCTGGTCCTGTTACCTTACGGCTGCAGGAAAGTGCAAGTAACCCCGCAACCGTACACATTAAGAATGAAAATCTCATTTTTTTTATTTTTTTGAAATCCATAAAATGACTGGCTCTCCCGTGGTTGCTTTTATCATGATACCGTCTTTCGGATTGGTATTTTGAGCTTTTTTTTCAACCATTCCAGTTTTTGCGTTAATAGCCTTCACGGTTACGGTCGATTTAAACCCTTCCAAATTTATTTTGACATCTTGCCTGCCACTATGATAAACCATCATAACATTTCCCGGATCGGCAAGTGTATAGGTCTGGTTTGCCTGTATAGCTGTGCTCTCACGCAGTTGAGCCAACTGTCGGGAGATGGAAGGTTCAGAAATTGCCGGAACATCTGCTATAGATCCGCCTGCCAGAAGTACCGCCCAGCCGTTTGTCTGGGAGCCAGTTGCCGAATAGATCACAGCTTTGTCCGGATACTTTTGACGATAGGTAGAAACTGCATCGTATACCGAATGAAAATCTACCTTACCAGACTTTGTAATACGTGCATGCTGACGAGGCGCCAGATTTTGACCACCTTCAGGCGCATAGTATCCACCATCTGCTTTCTGGTGCCAATATCTGATATCTATGACATCGACTGTGGAAGCATATTGAGGATTTTCCAGAATGGAATCCTGCACATCCTTCGTTGTACTGAGTGCCACCAACGTGTTACTCTTATTCTCATTTTCCCATTCGGATATGGTATTGAGCCAAAACTGAACGAATGACAACGGACCGGTGTATTCGGCACTGATGAATTGAATCACAGCGTTGATATCTTTGAAATTGTCCAGACATTGCCGGATGTAGTTCTTGTGCAGCTTGTATCTATTGGTATTTGTTGTATCGTAAAATTGATCTGCCAGAAAAATACGTTTATCGCCCGCATACGGAGCCGGCTCTGCAAAACCTGTTTCATTAATATTGTTTGCTGTACGCCATGGAAAATCGGCATAGTGAGCCCCTGCTTCCAGAATATTGTGCTGAAAATAATTCTGATGGTATAGCACAAGTCCTTTCTGGCTGGCAATAGTTGCAAAGTCTTTCAGCCGCTTCCAATACCAACTGTTATACCGATTTAAATCGTACTTACTGAGCTGATCAAAAGCACTTCCCTGACCACTTCGGGCAAAGGGTTGCTCATAAAATGGTGGCCATACGTTTGCGTCAATCCTTCGGATCCGTTCATGATCGTCGCGTCGCCTGTCATACCAGAGGCCATAATTATGATCAAGCACAGTCGTGTGTTTACTAACCATCGTATCTGCCACCTCACTGATCACGTCCGTGTAGCCTGTGCCTGTTCTACCAGGAACAAAACGGGTTATATGCGGTTTTGCCTGGGCTATATCCTGCGGTCGCAGAGATCCACGCCACCATGGCACTTCCATACGAGCACCCGTAACAATACCGTCAGCATTAACAACAATACCGTTGTGTACTGTCAAACCCTTCTGTTTTGTTTCAATCAAAGGCGATGTAATCCATTCAGCAGATACTACCTTTTTCCCTGCTTCTGTAGGTACAGGATTTCTTTGAGCAGCCTGATCTATCCAGTCTTTCAGCTGCAACAAAGGTTCTGCAGCTTTTTTGGTCAGTTCTGTAGCTTTCTGTGGTAAAGGGCTACTTGATGCTTCAGAATCGCCGGGCATCAAATTTGACTCCGTTTTTTCTCCTAGCCGGTCTTCCAATTGAGCGTAATACAGACTTGCCGGTTTGATATGCTCATTGTTACTCTCCCAATATCCGTCACCTGCAAACTCAGACCAAATACCGAAAGCGTAATTAGCAGCACCTGGTGGACTGTAATTTTCAACCCGTGATGCCGAACTCTGCCAGATTACAGAGTTTGCGGCACTCCAACCAGCTCCCTGGCCGTCTTGCCCTCGGTTTTTCAGATTGAGGGCATTTCCATCGACATGAACATTGTCAAACAATACACCTGATGCCCAACTATCAACAGCACCGCTGAAACTTTGAGGTAGTACCGACTTGCATTGTACGAAAGCATTCGGACCGGCCGCGCAAAAGCCCGTTGCGAAATCGTGATAGCCATTCTCAGCATAACATCTTTCAAAAAGAGTCTGCTGCCCTTGGGTGAAAAATGTAAATCGCCGTTGCCCTCCTATCTCTGATACAGGGTTTGTAGATTTGCAATCCTGGATGGTGATCTTTGAACAAGACTCATAAACAGCTACAGCGGAGCCAGCCAGATGTTTAAAGTTCACCTGACGTACCCAAGCATTGTCGGTATGTTCAAAAGTAATTCCCATCCAGCGATGATCTTCATCTTTGGGATTGTCACCATCGAATTCTGAACGGATACTCAAATTCTCTATTCCTGACTTGGTGATATGCCCACGCTGATGAATCACAGACACATGCGCTCCACCAAATCGTTGTTCTATAGCGGTTGTCAGAGGTGCATCGATAATTATTTTATTATGGTCCACACCAATCACGTTACGCCGCCATACTATATCACGCTGAGATGGTTTCCAGCCCAACCAGGCAGTTTCACCTCCGAATTGTTCCATCCCCAGGGTGCTGATCCATTCTTTTGTAGATGGCCTGCGGATCAGAATTAAATCTCCTTTCCTAATTCCATGATTGTCAGCAAGTGTGAAACTTCCGGCGTTTACAGGTACATATGCGTCCATCACGCGAAGCGAACCTGCTGTAGCTTTATCAGCTAGGCCTTTAAACTGAACAACAGTTTCCCTACCCGTTCCGGCACCCAATAATACAGTACCTTCCTCCCTGGCTCCACTTCCACGCAACACGACGCCTGAATGTCTGATCAGCAGCGAACCTTCTAACCGGAATATGCCACGACCGAGCAGAACAGCGCCTCTGAAACCAAGCGAATCCGGTTGGAGCGAGCCTACATAATCAATCGCCTGTTGGATTGTAGCAGTAGCATCACCAGACCTGGCCTGCACCAGGATTTTGATACCGACATCATCAATCGGACGGTTTCCTCCCATATAACCACAATGGGAAAAGTCAATGATCCGGTTGCCCAGTGAGTCAGCCAGATAAGAAAGCTTGCCGTTTTCGGAAATACTCAACGGGCTTTTATGTTTTGTTTTGCTCTGGGCGCACACCTTTCTACCAGGAAAAATACACAGCATCAGCAGTATACATCCCGTCAGGTTTAACGATTGAAGCAAACGGTATTTTTTCAAAATCTATAGCGTTCAGACAAAATCATCTGGTTCAACAATTCTATTTTTTCCCTTTTGACCTCTCAGCAGAAGCAAGTGTGTCACGGTTGTTTTTGCGATTTGTCCAGTCGACTTTCTTTTTCGGATCGATGCCATTAATGTACTTTTCAATATTGGAATAGCCGTCACCGCTCATATCCTTCTGTGCGTCGGAGGCATCTTTAGGGTTCAGACCGTACTTCATTTCCCACTCGTCGGGCATACCGTCATCATCTGAGTCCTTGTAAGGTGTCCCTTGGTAATCAGGGTAGCCTCCCACCTGTGCTATATCTGTAATGATCCCATTTTTATAAGAATCGATGGGCAATCGTCTGTGCTCAAACTGGGTTTCAGGCAATTTAACTCCGGCGATAGGATTGATCTGTCCTGTTCTCACCTGTTTGGTTACGCGTTCGTCTACAGCATCTCTTTTAGGAAGCGTAGCACCGGCATTGTCCAGTACGAAAGTGAAAGATTCTTTGGCTGACATAATCGGAAATTCCGGCATGGGCAGTGGTTTATCCCATTTCATGAGTTCGCGGTAAGGTCCTGTATTAGGCAAACTTTCCACTTGTACCCCACCATCCCAATTGTCTTTCGTTACGCGCTCAACGCCCTCCATGATATTTCCATGTACATAAGCCCTTCCGAAAACGAGATGATCCAGTTTACTCCTCCCCGATTCCGGCTTAATGATCCGATAGCCAATGGGTGAATCTTTCGGCGTTTGTGGTCCTGGTTTGAAGTAATTATTGATAATGTTATACATCGCCCTGTAATCGCCCCCGTCTATCGAGCGGTGCACCCAGTTGAAGATCACATTGTTGGTGAAGTTGAATATTCCGTACCAACCGATGGATGGATTTCGTCCTGCATTATTAGCCCACAAATTACGCATGAACGTACAGTTTTCGCCTCCGAGCGTGCTACCAAACGAATGATTCCAGGTATCGAGGGTTTCTGAAAAAATTGAGTTCTGAATGGTGATGTTGACTGTCGGAAGTTTTTGTTCGGCGGCGCCGGTGCTGTCGTTATACATATGCCGGTAAATCGACATGTTCTCATCCAGTCCCCAGCTGGCCGACACATGATCGATCATAATATTACCTACCGGATTTCCACCAATAGAATCGTCTCTTCGTCCGACAAAGGTTTCTCCCCTTCTGAAACGCATATGACGAATCACGACATCATGTGTATTGATCCAAACCGTTTCACCTGCAACGCATACACCATCACCGGGAGCAGTTTGTCCGGCAATAGTAATGTAAGGAGCACGAATAATGAGCGGTGTTTTCAGGCGGATAATGCCGGCTACATTGAATACAATGATGCGTGCCCCACCCTGCTCACAGGCATCACGCAGTGTGCCAGGACCACTATCTTCCAAACTTTTAACCACATATACTTTACCGTTTCTTCCGCCGAAACTGTATGCTCCTCCACCCTCAGCTCCGGGAAATGCAGGTATATCCGACTGTGGTAAATCGACCGGACGGGCGGCCCATGGAATATAAGGTTTGCCATTTTTTGCATCATGCTGGATAATTGGCCATGCCTTCTGCCACGCAATGTCTGATTGTCGACCTGCTTCAGCCAGAAGCGAATCACTCGTTTTTTGAGCGTCCCGAGGAATTTTCGGATACTGTGCCCGGCTTTCCAGATTCATAAATAGTGTAAGTGCAAGTGCGTAACAGGAGATTTTGTATCGTTTCATTTCAGTAAAATAAACTTGATGAATTTTGAGTAATTTGTCTTTGTCAACGGATGATAGCTGTATTATTTCAAAGGATCAAAGGTTCCGGATGGCCATCCGGTGGTCTGAATCAGCCTTGGATTATTGACCAGAGCTGCCGGGGGAATAGCAAAATAATAGTATTCGGGCAACCATTTAATTGCATATTTGGTATCCAGAACCCTCGGTGTGATGTCAAAATATTTACTGTAGGCCGAATCCAGATTCATAGCGTCCCTTTGAGCGGCAAATTCTGCTGCTGAGATGGCACTCGTCTTCAGTTTAACATCTACCCCGTTCCTTCTTTTTCCGTTTAGTACTGTTTCAAACTTTTTCCATCGGCGAAGGTCCCAGAACCTTTTTCCCTCAAAAGCAAGCTCAATCTGGCGTTCGTACAGCACAGCTTCGAACATTTCTGCGCGACTCATGGCAGGTTTAAGACCATAAAGTCCATCGGCTCCGGGCTCTATACCAGCACGTTTGCGAATAGCAGATAGGTGCTCATAGGCTTCGTCCAACCTGTTGATTCCGGTGGCTGCCTCTGCTGCATTAAGCAATACTTCCGCATAGCGTAGTTCGATCCAGTCGTTTCCGCTATTGAGTACTGCACCGCTCGCAAGATTGGGATCAATTGCTTTTCTTGTATAAAAACCTGTAGTAGTTGCTCTGGGTTCTACAGTCTTGTTATCAACCAGATACGTCCATAACCTGTAATTGACGTTTCCATTGATGTGCCATGTTGCACCATTAAAAGCAATGGTTTCATTGAAACGGGGATCACGGTTTTTGTAGAACAGTTTTTCCGAATACCCCGAGCCTGTTTCATTGATTCTCTTTCCATTTTTCATAGGAAAAGCTTGTGTAATTTCCCATGTAGGCTGGTTAGATCCTCCTGATGTTCCCAAGTAGGAAGGACGAGTGCTGTTGTCCCATCCCTGGTTTTTACTGATCTGATCACCAACCTTATTGTTGTAACAGGTTACCCAGACTGCCTCGGGATTATTGGCTTCTTCAAACCAAAGATTTTTAAAGCTGGAATGAAGTTTGAAACCATTGGCGCTCAGCAATTCGATGGCTTGTTTGTTTGCATCATAGGCTGTTTGCCAGCGGTCTGCAAGATCCGTTGGATTAAACTGCGGACTGGCCCAGTTCAAAAGAATACGTCCTTTGTACGCAGCGGCGGCTCCACTCGTAATTCTTCCCCAATCATTTACATTATCCCATCTGCCCGGCAGGTTTGCAATACTGTAATCCAGATCTTTGACGATTTGCGCTATACTTTGTGATGTGGTGCTTCGTGGATAGGCCGCATCGTCTTTTGCCTCATTACCCACTCCCGCTAGAGGTTCTACTACAAGGGGAACACCTCCATAGAGTCGCACCAGATCATAGTATCGATGCGCCCGAAAGAAGGTACTCTGAGCAAGTAGCTCCTTTTTATATCTATCGCTAAGCGAACCCTCAGGAAGTTTCACTAAGAATTGATTTATTGAGCGGATCTTACCGTAATTGTTGGTGGCGTTTACAGCCGTACCAAAATCGGTAACTGTATTCAATTGCACTGTACCTTCGAAAAAGCGCGTTTCTCCGGCTATTTCATCTGTACATTTCAAAAAATCCCCGGTTGGCCATACTGGTAAATTCTGATCATAGATATAATCAACGTATGCTCTGGCTAATAGCGAATCGTTAAAAACCTGCTCTTCATTGAATGCGGAAAGATCGGTTTTGTCCAGAATGTCCTTACAACCCAAAAGTGCTGCTGCGATACATATGGTAAAAATAGGACGCATTTTCATACAATGAATATTTTATAGTGATAGGTTAAGTCCGAGAGACAACGTTCTGAGTACAGGATATGTATTGTAATTACCTCCGGCATCCTTGTAATCATATGGATTAAAGAAATTGACAGGATTCATGGCTACAGCGTAAACTTTCAGAGATGAGACACCCAGCTTTTTGGCGATATTCTGATTTAATGAGTAGGCTACATTAAAACTTCTCATTCGGAATGAAAGCGCGTTGCGGAACCAGAATGAAGAAATAACAGAATAGGTATCCTCATAAAATGGATCCGGATAAGCTGCAGACGTATTCTCTGGAGTATAATGATCAGCCCAGAATACCGGACGTGACATTTGCGTAGTGGCTCTTCTTCTGGCATCGCCTTCCACTACCGCCTGACCATCAAACGAACCGGCAGTAACCACATCTACACTAAACCCTTTGAAATTAAAGCCCAAAGAAAAACCAAAATTGTAATGATTATTTTCTTTGTGTGTGAGCCAATCCAGGTCATCCTCGGTGATTTTACCATCCGGATCAGCGTAGGTGCCATCAGCTGCACGTGGTCCCCGGATATCCCTGTAATAAAGCATTCCCGGCTTGGGAGCCTGCCCGAAAATGGTATAACCAGGATTGTTTTCCAGGTATGCATCCACATCTGACTGCGAACGGAACATGCCCTCATAGTGATAACCCATCACCCCTCTGTCGCCAGACTGACCATTCGGATCACGCCAGCTGCCTGCATTAAGAGCCTCAACATCCACGTAGACATTTTTGCTGTCATTCCACCCCAAATAACCTCCTACGTTGTATCCTGCGTGCTTACCAAGCTGGCTTTTCCAGCTTAAAGAAATCTCAGTACCGAAAGAATTGATGATTGCATAGTTTTCAGCAGGCATTGCCGATCCGATTGTGAGGGGTGCAGAAGCAGATAAAGTGGTTAGTAAATTATAGCCGTGGTCATGAAAAAAATCAAAACCGGCAGATAATCTGTTCTTGAGAAATGTAGCATCAAGTCCTATATTTTTCTTGGTTACATCATCCCAGCGCCCCATGTAGTTGGGTAGCTTTTCCAGTTTGATACCCACTGTCCGATCGCTGTTTCCACCGAAAACTGCTCCATTTGAAGCCTGAGGTGTGTATCGCTGCATCCATTGCCAGTTGGCAGTACGATCTCCACCAAGGAAACCAATTGACGCCCGGATTTTAAGGAAATCGATGACGTGTAATTTGTCCTTGAAGAAATTTTCATGGGAAATCACCCACCCTGCTGAAAAACTTGGAAATGTCCCCCACCGGTATTCCGGGGCGAATTTTGTAGAGGCATCTCTGCGGAATGAGAATTCAAAGAGATACTTGTCAGCATAGCTGTAATTCACTCTTCCTACGTAAGAGAGCACACCCGCTTCGTTGGCGAGATTGGGACCAATATCCTTCACACCCAAAGCCGACATCAGGTAATCATTACCTCCTTCGAATATTCCTTCTTTGGAAGTGGCAATACTTTCCGAGTAAGTTTCAGATTGCTCAATCACAGCCAGTGCACCTACCGAGTGTTTACCGAAATCCCTGGCATAATTTAAATTAAAATTCAGCTGATAGGATTCATTATAACCCGGATTGAACCGAACCATATCTGCATTTTTCAGCCTGGCCGGAGCGTTAGGCGTTCCACCATAAATATGGCGATTGGTTCCGAGCATAGAAAAACTATAAGCTTTATAGTAAGTTCCAAACTGTTTTCCCCAGTCGTTCCCCAGGTTTTTATTATATACCAAACGCGCTTTCAAACCCTGGATAAAAGGCATGCTGTATTCCAGGTAAGCGTTTACATTCAATACCACGTTTCTCGAACGGGTGTAGTTATTCAAGCGCTGACCTTCAAAGAAATGGAAACCCGTTGCACCAGAACCTCCGGGCAAGAGGACAGGCAGACCATCAACATAAGGTGGTATGAATTGTGGTGTATTTAAAAGGTTTGTAATATCCCTTTCCACATTCTCTCCTCCTTGTTTAAGATAGAAAAGCCTATTGTCGGACAAATTACCACTGAGACCGAGTCCGGCTTTCAGGTTGTCGGTCAACTTTACATCAGTGCTGGCTCTGAAGTTCCATTTTTTATAACTGATGTTATCCACATTGCCATCCTGCGCAAAATAAGTTGCACCTGCAAAAAATGTTGCCCTTTCTGATCCTCCACTGATATTGATGGTGTGGCGCGTATTCATGGAAGGCTTCCAGGCCATGTCGAACCAGTTGTAGTTATTGTTCCGGAAATGTTCCAGCTCATCTGCTGAATAGAATTCCTGATTATCCGGTTGCAATCCTCGTGTGGTATTGTAATTGTTCAGATAAGTAGCAAGCTGGTAACCATCCATCATCTTTGACTTGTAGGTAGCATCGGATGCTCCTACCGTTCCACTGTAACTGATTTGGGGCTTTCCTGATTTCCCTCTTTTCGTTCTGACTACAATAACCCCCAATGCTGCCCGCGCCCCATATACAGCGGCAGCGCCATCTTTGAGGATGGAAAAGCTTTCAATCTCTGATGCATCCAGCAGCCTGAAATCTGCTTCTGTTCTCACCACGTCATCTATTACATACAAGGGAGCACTGCTACCACCGTCTTTGGACGCAGCTGGTGGATTTCGGATCACGATTGATGCCTGATTTCCCGGACGCGAGGTTCCTCCGGAAATATTAACACCGGGCAATTTACCCACCAACGCCGAAGTGATATCACCTACAGGAAGTTCGTCGACTTCTTTCATATTGACAGTGGCTACGGCGCCGGTCAGGTGCGACTTCTTTTGTTCACCATAACCGATTACGACCACATCTTCCAGTGCCTTTACATCCGCCTCAAGTTCTACTTCAAGGTTTGTCTGATTGCCGACCTCAATGGTCCTCGCCACAAATCCAACGTAGCTGATCACGACTGCCCCGCCGGAGTTAGGCACTTTAAGTGTAAACTTTCCCTGTTCGTCAGTAATGCTACCATCAGTGGTACCGCTGATCAGAACAGACACTCCAGGAAGCGGTTCCTTCGATACGCCATCCCTGACTGCCCCAGTCAGCTGACGATTCTGTGCCATTGTACTAAGAGAAGCTCCCAGCAGTAGCAAAACAAGTAGAATTTGTCGGGTCATACAATCGCGCTATTTAAAATATAAATATTCCTATAATACCAGAGTTCTCCGTTGTTAAAGTACAATTAAAACTCATTTCAAGTCTATTTACGCTTTCGTATGGTTACAAGTATTTTGACATTTTTATTTCTGCACACGTTACCGGGAACGATTGCGGAAGCAATCGTAAGGTATACCAAAACAAAAGAAAGTGTAAAAAAGACACAATCATTAGTAAACCAAAATATTACAAATTCGGAATACGATTAAGGAAAAGTTGTATTATTTAAATATAAATGATAGGATCAGATATGAATAAGACTATACTGGATAGGGTTCGGTACAGGAGTCGCCCACATTGGGTTCAAAAAAAGAGGAGTACCTGCATATCTTACAGGTACTCCCAACAATGTTGATATTTAATCCTTCTTACCGATCAAACTTCTTTTTCAACGCTTTGGTCAGTTTTCTGACAGATGCTGACTGAGAATTGTATCCATTAGCTCCGTTTGGACTTGCTTTGTAGTATTCGGATTGCCAGAGCTGTTCGCCACCTTTGTCCAATAGCGATGCACTTAAAGCAACAGATTTACCTCCCCAGGAAGTCCAGGTTACCCCACCCGAGACTTTACTGTCGAGTTTCAACACGAAGTCCGCCGATGATTTTGAACCGGCTACTTTCCAATAACCCCATTCTTTGAGTGATCCCGCCAGTTCCTGTGCAGCACTTTGTCCTACATCGCTTTTATTTGCTTCAATATAAACAGCGCTTCCTTTTTTTAGCGACTGATCTTGCGCGAAGGTCATTACCGGAAGTGCGAGCATGAGGACGATCATTATGTTTTTCATAGTGGTGATGGTTTGATGTGATACAAAGCTCGGCATGCGTGAATTCAAAATCTATCCCTGAAAACAGCCATTTTTTGCGATCCTTAAAATGGCTGTTTTCAGGGATAGTGTCGTGATGCGCTATGTACCAACTTTGCAAAACCAATTATTACTCATTCAAAACACACCTTTAAACTTAACGACTATGAAAAAGACACTGATTCTCACACTGATCATGCTATACACACACACCTTTCTGGCCTCGGCCCAAAATGCCTCCGTTTTTGTCGGAGGAATGGGCGGCGGAAATCTTTCGCTTTACAGCTATGCAGGAGACTACGCTAATACCTGGACTTCTTCCAGTGCTAAACCAGGCCTGAACGGAGGCGTCGTTTTCGGAGCAGAATTTGGAAAAATGGCTGTTGTTTCCGGAATCAGCTTTATACAAAAAGGGACCAAGTCTGAAACGGATAACTACCGTCTTGATAACAATTACGTAGGTTATCTGAAAGCCAGGGAAAACACTTCTTTTATTAATATTCCCCTTCTTTTCCGTTATCAATTTTTTGGTGAAAAGTTCGGTCTGGTTGCTTCTGCAGGTCCTACCTTCAACATCGGTCTTTCAGGAAATTCACGTTTGGAGCTGGAGGTTGCTAACGTCGGATCTGAAAGCCGGTCGGGTACAATAAACTTTGGTAAAGGTATTAATAATACATATCGCAGGTTTCAACCCGGCTTTATGCTAGGTCCCGGCGTGTTGATGCGTGTGGGAGAAAAAGGCAAACTAGGGGTTAATATCATGTGGGACTTGGGCTTTAACGCAATAAACGAACGTAACGCCCAGGCGCGAGGTATCAATGGAAAGGTGATGAACGTCTCCACCATCCTGGGCGTGAGTTATACCCACCACTTCACTTTCTCAGACAAGTACTAACCAACTTTGCTATGCTGATTTGCAATAACTGTGGCTGTATACATCAGCAGCACGTTACGATCTGCACGCAATGCCGGATACCGGGCGATTTCACTGTAACACCTGATAGGGAATCCGGAAATGCGGCCATAGACACGATTATGTGCATCAATTGCGGAAATCATATCGGTTCCGATCTACACAGATGTCCCGAATGTCGTTTCCCACAAACCAAACAATCCCGGCAACATCACACGGGAGAGGAACAAAACCCTTTCAGACGTGATCGGAAAACGGGCTAAATCATACGTCAAATCATTTGCTATATGGCCAGAAATCGCGAACCTCAGATTTTCAACATTTCGTTTCTAGACGTGATTTGCGGAGCACTTGGAGCTGTCATATTCCTTTTCATCGCCGTGCCAAAAGGTGGCTCATCGCCATCCGGCAAGCAGCAGCTTGCCATGTCATACGACACGCTTCAGCGCCAGTTCTTTGCTACTATTCACGACAGTTTGAGAAACAAAAAGCCGGGAGATACGCTTCTGGTAGTTTTGGCGGACTATCGCGCACTACCAGGACTTGAAGAGTGTCCTGTCTGCCCTGAATGTGAGGATAATCAGGAGCGTGTGAATGCACGAACCATTGCCACAAATACATCAATTCAGGATAAAAAGGATAAACCAGATTCAGCAATCAGTAAGCCGGCACCGGCTAGCCCTGAAGAGATGAAGCGTAGCAAATACCTGGGAGATCCGCCTGGTGTGCCCTGTAAGGTTTCATTTGAAGTCAGTTGGCCGGATATTGCAGACAATGTAGATTTATTTGTCTGCAAGGGAAGTAAATGCGTTTCAGGAGGTGCGCGGGAAATACGTGATATAGGCCAATGGGACAGCGGAAAATCAAAAACTAAATTTTTTGGCAGCGATCTCCGAACCACCCAGGAAGCTGTACGTCAGTTTGACAAGATTATCCCTGGCGAATACAAGATTTACGCACGTTTCAAGGAAAGTAGTAAGAACAATACTTCGGTACACGTGCGTGGCTTGGTTTACTCGAAAAGTGAATCGGGAGAAGAAAAGGGAGAGCCATTCTCAGGAACATTACAATTGGGTGCAGAAAGAGTATTGTTAGGCACGGTCACTCTACCCGACAACGGCGATTTCCAGCTCATCAAAAACTAAACTTAGTGCAAGGATCACCTAAAGCATATCATCAATGATTACCAGTAAACGACTTTTTCATCTTGCAATCAGTATTGTGGCAGCTGTTATGATCTGGTTTGCGCTTATTCTGCTGACGTCTATGTCATCGGGACCAGGATTCAAACGTTTCTTTGAGGCGTTCGGAGGCTCATTCGGAGGATATGTTCATGCTGTAATCTACACAGCATTCATATTTGGCCTGTTAGAAGTTCTTGATTATCAAAAGTATATTAAAAAACAAAACGAAGGATTTAAGCTAAATCTCTTGCCTGTTCAGGATCAATTGATTCTTTCACCTGAGGAAGTGGCCAAAATCAAACTGAATGTAATTGACCTGGAGAAACATGGATTAAGCTATTTGCTGACCGATTTCGTAAAAAGGGCATGTACGCAGTACCGTAATAATCAATCCATTGGTGAAACCCTTCAGGTTCTCAATGCTCAGATAGACAACAGCAAAACTGAGCTGGAAGGCCGTCTCGAAATAGCCAGATTCCTGATTAGTGCGATTGCGTCCCTGGGATTTATTGGTACGATACTACACCTGGCAGCGGCAATTGGGCTTTTCCATCTGGCCAAAACGGAAGAAGGAATGCCACTTATCACGCAAAGCTTAAACGTATCCTTCGATACAACCTTTATTGCATTGTTTTTAGGATTGATTCTCAGCTACTTCTACCATCGGTATCTGGAAAACCTGGATACATTTTATTCCCGAATGCGGTCCTATATTATTGATAATCTGATCAGCCGCATATACAAGCCACAGTAAATAAGAGTACATGTTTCAAATAAATCCGGAAATCATGAAAGCGCTTCAAAAATTCAATCTTTTCATTATTGCATTACTTACACTTGTTTCTGTATCATGTGGGTTGGAAGATATCAAAACAATAGGTGATAATCTCAATGCAAATAAACAATCGGTTAATGACTGGACCTATCAGCTTATGAATGATGGTTATTTCTGGTATGACCAGATGCCAGCTAAAAGTAAAACCGACGTATCGCAAGATCCGGCAGAATATTTTGAAAAGCTGGTATACCGCAGGTCATCGCATGATCGGTTCTCTATGATCACAGACAACATCGAGGCAGTACAAAAGCAATTTAACGGCGTCAGTAAAGTATTCGGAATACATTATATGATCGCATTCACCGATGCTGGCAGAACCAACGTGGGTGCTTTTTTAAGCCATGTTTCGAAAACGAGCCCGGCGGAAAAAGCCGGATTAAAGCGTGGAGATATCATCACCAAAGTGAATGGAACAATACTTACAGAAAGTAACTACAACAATCTGCTAAGTAGTTCGGAGACCATTCGTGTGAATCTAGGAATCGTTGCTGGCAATCATGTTGAACCTGACGACAGTAAAACAATCAGTATTACCAAAGCCGAAATTACGGAGAATCCTATTGCTTATCATAAGATTATCGCAAAGGGCAACAAAAAAGTGGGTTATTTAGTCTACACCCAGTTTGTACCCGGAACTGATTCGAATAAGGAGCAGTATGATAATGAACTCAGGAATATCTTTGCGGATTTTAAGTCATCTGGTATCAATGAATTGGTGCTGGATCTAAGACTGAATGGTGGTGGTTATATGAGTTCGGCGGTTACGCTGGGATCACTGATCGTGAGTAATAATTCACCTTCCAAGGTTTTTTATAAAGAGCAGTGGAACGACAAATACATCAAATACTGGGAACAAAAGAACGGAGCAGATGCCTTGACATACAGGTTCTCGAATGAGCAAAGTAATGTCGGATCACAATTGGGCAGGATATTTGTACTGACCTCGAAGGGTACTGCTTCGGCCAGCGAATTAATCATTAACGGACTGCGTCCACACATGAACGTCATAACAATCGGTGATCATACAGCTGGCAAGAATCTATTTGGAACACTGTTGGGAGATGAGAAAAAAAGGTGGAATTACGGTTTATATATAATGCTGGGTCAAACTGTTAATGCAAACGGAAAGTCTGATTACGGAACTTCGGACGGAATTAATCCGGATAAACGTGTTGAGGACAACTTGTTGCCATATAAGGTTTTTGGAGACGAAAATGAGACACTTCTAAATGCTGCTTTGAAGGAAATGGGTATTGCAACAGCACCGAATGCCAGAACATCTGCTCCTTTGACCAGCCAGTTCCTCTCATCGAAGCCGTTGAGAGATTCGCCGGCAGTCTGGGACGGACAAATGATCAAGGACATTCAGTTACCCACAGAAACGGACTTGTAGCACCTGCTTTAAATAACCAGCTTATAGCAGTTTAAAACTGATGCAACTTTGAGATATTTAAAAATTATTTTGATAATCAGCATGTTAATGCTGACACGGTTCCAATCCGGCTTTTCGCAAAGTTCGGTTGGAACCGTTCCCTATGCCGATAGTTTACGAGTTCTGATCAACCGTAGTCAGTCAGACACTGCGAGAATAAAGACACTTTTTTTATTATCTGATTATTATAGTGATAAAGACACCACGCTGGCGTTTCGTTATGTGGATCAGGCGGCTGGAGTTGCAAAAAAAAATCCCTATTACCAGGCACTTGCCCATTTTTACAGAGCAGGTGTCTTTTTTGAATTTGATTATGAAAAGAGCCAGTCGGAATATATGCAAGCCGAGCGACTGCTCAGAAATTTTAAAACAAAGGAGGCTTTGGTATACCGGTCACGCTGTTGGGCCAATTACGGAGCCCTGCATCAAAGGCAGGATAATGAAAAGAAGTATGTGCAGGTACTGATTGATCATTCAATACCACTGGCGGTACAGGCTGGTGATAGTATCAGAGTGGCTAGAAATTATCAAAATCTGGGGATCATATTTTCTAATCAACTTGACTATTCTAAAGCCGAAAAATATTTCAAGCAAGCTATATCCATACTGGAAGCTTCAGGTTCCAGATCACTGGAACTGGTGGACGCATACGTCTTCGGTGCTAAAAACTACATCTATCTGAAAGATTATCCGCCAGTAAAACCAATGCTTGATAGCGCACTGGCTATACTGGCGACAGACGCTGAGTCCGCGTATTTGACGGACCTTTATATGGTGGAAGGAATGTATTATTCACGGCTCATGCAGTACAATCAGGCATTTAAAAGTTTTGATAAAGGTATAGCAATCGCTACACGTCTTAAAAGGCCATATGATGTTCATAGTATATCACTTCAAAAGTATTTTACCTATAAAGCCATGGGTAATTACAAAAAAGCGTTTCTGCTTCTCAAAGATCTGACGGCGCAGGAAGAAATATATCCGCATCATAAAAACCGCATGCTTTACTATTATGAGCTTGCGCAAACCTCCGAAAAGTTAGGTGATTTAAAATCTGCTTATAATTGGTTGCATAAGTATTCCGTACTAGCTGATAGCGCCAATGAACATCGCATCAAAGCAGATATTGCAGAAACCGAAACCCGTTATCAGTCCGCTGAAAAAGAAAAACAGATTTATCAGCTGCAGGCTAAAAATGAAAAAGCAATACTGGCGATTAAGAATAATAGGTTGGTCAATTGGTTGCTGGCTGTAGTGTGTTTGTTTCTCGCAGCTGTTACAATCCTTGTGCTGCTATTTTACAGAAACAATAAGCGACTCTGGCAACAACAAAAGCAGTTGCATGATCTTGAATTACAAAAGATTAAACAGGATCATCGCATTTCTATGCTTTCGGCTATGCTGGAAGGACAGGAACAGGAACGAACACGCCTTGCGCGCGACCTGCACGACGGCCTCGGTGGTCTTTTGAGTAGTATTAAGATCGAACTTTCACAGGTTTCGCATCAACCTGTTCAGCAAGTCAATCAAGGTATCAACCGAACATTGTCCCACCTTGATGATGCAGTGAACGAGCTTCGGAGGATTGCACGAAGTCTGATGCCTGAAATTCTGATGAAATACGGGCTTGCGGAAGCAACGAAAGAATTTTGTAAAAGTCTGAAAGAAACAGGCGTAAATCTGGTGTGTCAGGTATTTAATTACAAAGACACTTTGTCTCAGGAAAAACAGGTTGTATTTTACAGAATCATACAGGAACTGGTTAATAATGCAGTAAAACATGCTGCAGCTTCTCAGATTCTTGTAATCATTCAGCAAAGCGGAGACAATCTTTTTGTCACTGTAGAAGACGATGGTAAGGGATTTGATACAACCAAACCCAATACTAAAAACGGAGCGGGTCTAAGCAACGTGAAAGCACGAGCGGATTTTCTCAATGCATCATTTGATATCCAGTCTACTCCGGGCAGCGGTACAACGATTACTGTAGAATGCAGCATATAACTTATGAAAGTATTTATCATAGATGATCACCCTATTGTTCTTGAAGGCTTGAAAAACCTGCTGGAGACGAAACCTGACATAGAAGTAACAGGCATGTATGACCTGGGAGAACCTATGCTGGAGGCCTTAAATGAAAATGTGCCGGACGTCATGCTGATGGATGTCAATCTGCCTGATATCAATGGTATCTCACTGTGTCAGAAGGTAAAGCTTAAACACCCACAGGTGAAGATAGTCGCACTTAGTGTACATAATGAAAAGACGGTCATTATGGGTATGTTACAAAGCGGAGCAAGTGCATATGTTTTAAAAAATGCCATCGGAGAAGATATAATCGGTGCACTACATGCAGCAATGAACGGACAGATATTTTTATGTCAGGGTTCACAGAAAGTCTTAAGTAGCAATGAAAGTAGTGATCTAAAAGAAATCCCCCGATTAACGCGCCGCGAAAAGGAGATTCTTCAGCTTATAGGAAAGGGCTACACAACCCAGCAGATTGCAGGGGCGCTGTTCATCAGCACACATACGGTTGAAAGCCATCGTAAAAACCTGATGGAAAAGTTTGGTGTACCCAACACGGCAACGGTGATTAAGATGGCTACCGATTTCGGTTTGATGAATTGAGCGCCAAATCATTTTAACATGAAGAGATGCAGATCAATAAAGAAGCGCATCTCCTCATTTTGAATAATTGACACCTACATCCTACTCATAGCTGCTGGCACCATGTAGCAAAGCAATATCCTGATCATCCAGCTTAATCTCCACCGCAGCAGTAATCGCCTTCAATTGTTCAATGGACGTAGCACTTGCAATAGGCGCAGCAACATTGGGTCGTGTCAGCAACCACGCTAGTGCAATGGTCGCCGGTATAGTGTTGTGTTTGTCTGCGACCTTATCTAGTGCCCCTATTACGCCCATTCCTTTTGGATTCAGATACTTTTGGGCTCCCCCACCTCGCTGGCTTTTACCCAGGTCCGCTTCTGATCGATACTTACCAGTCAAAAAACCGGAGGCTAACGAATAGTAGGGTAAAACAGCCAGATCATACTTCGAAATAATCGGTGCATACTCCTTCTCAAACTCTTTACGCTCTACCAGATTGTAAAGCGGCTGATAAACCTGATAGGATGAAATCCCGTTTTGCTTCGCATATTCAATGGACGCTATCAAATTCTCTGTACTCAAATTGGAAGCCCCAATCGCGCGGACTTTTCCCTCCTTCACCAATTGGTGATGCGCTTCCAAAGTTTCTTCCACCGGGGTTACGCCATCATCTTTATGGGTGTAATAGAGATCGATGTAATCAGTTTGTAGCCTCTTTAATGATTCTTCTACAGTTGAGAGAATCGTCGCCTTACTGATATCTGCCGGTCGTTTCCCATTTTCAAATCCTACCTTTGTTGCAATTACGATGTCCGAGCGATTGCCTCTTGCTTTAAGCCACTTTCCTATAATGGTTTCAGATTCGCCACCCGTGTTGCCATCTGCCCAAAATGAGTAAGTATCAGCCGTATCAACGAAATTGAATCCATTGCCGACAAATTCATCCAGAATTTCAAATGATTGCGTTTCGTTGAGTGTCCATCCAAAAACATTACCACCCAAATTGATAGGTGCTATATGCAGATCTGTTTGCCCGAATTTAACTTTTTCCATCACAATGTACTTTTGTTGATTTGAGTTAGTTCAAAATTGGGAATGTAAAGATACGGGCGTTGATCACCCTGGCCTTTTCCGAAACAAATTTTCGGAATATTACATTGCCTTTTTACCAACTGATTTCTCAAAACTTTCTTGCCAATCGAAAATGAGCATTGTTTGAATCATCATGTCTTCACATTAAACCTGCTAACTCAGGCACACCCCTATCTATATCTGAATCCTAACCTCACTCTCATTCCAACGTTCAATTAATGCGATAGGGTTGATATTTCCATGTTTTTACTACAACATAACTTTTACTGATGGCATATTGCGCATAACGCCCAACCAGTATGCTGTTGTGTAAACGATCTGGCACAATTTTATCGGACAGGCAATATCATCTAACTTTATAGCGACAATGGCAGTAATTGGTGATCTGATTAAAAGAGCACTCGATATCACAGGCAAAATTATTTCTGAGCCTGATGCAGTGGAAGCCCAGGAAAATGTACTGAGAAAACTATTGGAGAAAGCAAAATTGACTGCCTTTGGCAAAGCTTATCATTTCTCTGATATTTTAAATAGTCCAAACCTGATTTCTGAATTCCAGAAAAAGGTACCGGTTCATGACTATGATAAACTGAACTCCGAATGGTGGCAATATCTGATGAAAGGGCATCAGAATGTAACCTGGCCGGGAGGACAGCAATACTTCGCTGTGAGTAGCGGCACCACCAGCAGTAACAAGCATATACCCGTTACGGAAGATATGCTTACCTGTATCCGAAATGCGGGAATATCTGAAATCACTAATATTTCAGCATTCAATTTGCCCGGAGAATTCTTTACAAAGCAGATTTTAATGCTTGGAAGTAGTACAAATCTAATCAAGAAGGACGATTTTCTTGAAGGGGAAATCAGCGGAATAAGTGCATCAAACTTACCTGCCTGGTTCAATGGGTTCTACAAACCTGGTGCAGAAATTGCCTCTATTACTGATTTTGATCAAAAGATAAAGGCGATTGCTGAACAGGCTCCGAAATGGGATATAGGATGCCTGTCTGGAATTCCGGCTTGGATAGAGCTGATGCTCAAAGAGATTATCCGATACCATAAGTTGGACAATATTCATCAGATATGGCCTAATCTGATGGTGTATACAACAGGTGGTGTAGCGTTTGAACCTTATCGTAAAAGTTTAGAGAAACTGTTTGCGCATCCGCTTATATACATTGATACCTATCTGGCATCCGAAGGTTTTATAGCGATTCAAAAACGCCCTGACACCTCCGCCATGGCGCTATTTCCGGACAATGGCATTTTCTACGAATTCGTACCATTTAATTCGGATAATGTGGATGAAGATGGATTGGTTAAAGAAGGGGGAATTGTACATGCGCTTGCCGATGCAGAAGAAAATGTGGAATACGTATTACTGATATCAACCGTTTCCGGTACTTGGCGGTATATGATCGGCGACACCGTCATGATCACAGACAAGGCCAGGGCAGAGATAAAAATTACAGGCCGTACCAAACATTATCTCAATGTAGCAGGTGAACAACTATCGGTAACACAAATAAATGAGGCTCTTTCTGTACTGGAGCAACACTTTGACGTATGTGTGAAAGAGTATGTTGCTGCAACAGTTCATGAGCAGGATCAATTTACATTAAAAATATTTTTAGGCTGCGATGAAAACCAGGATGCTTTTAAAGTGGCAGAAGTACTTGATGCCGCTTTAAAAGAGAGAAGTAAGAACTACGCAGTGGCCCGTACCCGCGCTCTTCATGACGTTCAGGTCCGTTTGGTTCCAGAACATATCTTTCACCAATGGAGTGAGGAAACCAAGAAAAAAGGTGGGCAAGTGAAAATACCCAGGGTAATGAAACAGGAGGATTTTGAACAACTGGACTTATTCATATCCAGTCGTCTTTGAGTCGATGCGTTGCTGTTCAAGCTTTGTGATCTGTTCTACAATGTCGTCAGGAGACAAGTACAGGCGTGCAATCTTTTGCTTGTACTTGTCGGGAAGTGATGTGTGATCGAGAATATAATGTTTTGTGGCGATAATGTATTTGCCCAAGCCGTGATTAACGGCATAGGTGTCAGCCACTCGCTCAGCTTTTCTTACGTATCGTGGCGAAATTAAGTAGCCAATTCCGAAACGCATCATACCCCAAACACTCCTGCTTTCATAATCCATGATGTGTCCCAGTTCATGGCCAATCCAGCCTACGAGTATATCCGGAGGCAATTGATGAATTGGCTCTGCAGCATGGGTAAGTCTGAAAAGGGCACTGATATTAATTTGATAGGCTCGTTGCTTAGTAAAAAATGAGCGAATCACTGGCTGAGCCTGCATGACAGATCCCTTGATTCGCTGGCGAAATCTAAAATTAATAGGCGTTTGGGCAAGTTCAGGGTAAAACGAAAGGGCCTTATGGATCTCGTTGGACAGAACCGAAGGAATTCTTTTATTAGTATAACCCGGATTGGGAATCTGCTCAGAATTACCTTCGTGATGACTCGTTTTCATGACTAAATGAATTTTACAAGAAGTCAGAAAATATCGTACCGAATCGACCTCATGCTTATTAGATCTGCATTAATCTTCTTCTAACCGGATCAGCCTGGTCGTCTGAAAGACATAGCAGATAGGAAACAAAGTCATCAGAATCGATTCTTATGTGATACCCCTGGTCTGCTTTCGACATTATCCATGTAAAATGGAGGTGTTCGTGCTCAATTTGTTCGACCGGATAGCAATGGCCGGTAGCCAATACACAAAAAAGTTGTGATTTGAATTGCCTGGCCAGATTGAGAATATCTTGAATGTGATTGTTCATTTTAACGAGTATGGATTGAGAATTGATTAGACTGAAATGCAAATCGGTTTAAGTTGATGATTCATACAATAGAAATACTTTGAAGTCACATCGGGTAATAGATGACAGGTTCGAAATTTCCTTACTGACGCCGAACTACTATTCAACAAAATTTAAACCGTAAATAATTCTAAAAAGATCAATTACCAGAGACAACGGAAACTTAATGATGTTGTCGGGGGAAAATCACTTTATACACATTTACTTCACAAAAAATGGTATTCAAGTGATCACCTGAACCTAGGCTTCTGAATGAGGCGCGAAAGATAGCTGATATAATGATTTGAAACTAAGTTGTCTATGAAAATCATGGTATTCCATGAAGAGTTAAGGTAGGCAGAATCAATTGTACAACTAAATGGAGTAAATTCAGCTGAAACGCTTATTGATTTAGGCAAGTCAAAAGTGGAGCGCAGACATTCCTTCCATATGTCTATACGTCGAGCCTTATCAGCAAGCAGATATAAATACCCGGAAGGATCATATACATTTATTTCTACTTTACTCAGGATCGCTCAGTCAAAAAAGGAGCTGTTTTTTCATCATTACATCAACCTGCTCGTCTGAGCCCAATTTAAAAATGTGTCTGTCAAAAGCAATAAATCCGTTCTTTTCATAGAAGCGAATGGCTCTTTGATTCTGCTCCCATACACCCAGCCATATGTACGACAAACCTTTCAGGCGGGCGACTTCAAGTGCTTTTACATAGACCTCCTGCCCCACCCTCTTTCCTTGACATTCCTTTTTGACGTAGATACGTTCAATTTCCAATGCATGTCTATCCTGGAGTTCAGTTTGCTCCGATCCTGAATTGACTTTCAAATATCCCAATACCTCGTCCTCCTCAACCGCGAGGTAAAATTCAGAATTGATGTTTAGCAATTCACTTTCGATCTTTTCTTCGGTCAGATTCAAATCTGCGTATTGAGCCATATCCGAATCGCTATTATGCTCACGGAATGTTTCAAAAAACGTATCCCTGGCGATGTTAAGCACAATGGATAGGTCCGCCAAGGAAGCCTTTATGATCTTCATAATGAATTATCTGTAATGAATAATGATTTATTCGCAACAATGCCTGTCTATATGTCGCTCATGGCACCTATAGACAGGCATTGTAATTTCACGAGATCTCGGAAATAGTTATTTTCATAGAATGAACGACCAAGTTACTATCTGCCTCCATCGTTCCTTTTTGATTCCTGATTTCCGTAATTGCTGGTTTTGCCCGTATGATTTTTCGTATTCTTTGGAGCAGATCCACTTCCTTTCTTCATCGTAGTATCTGGCTCGGAAAGGTTTTTTTTGCGTGTTTCCAAGGCTTCTTTTGTTGTCAAGATAGACTTGGGGTCATCCATTTTGGATTGCCTACTGCGTTTGGTTGCCTTGCCTGATGGTGTCGGTGCTACAGGTGAAGACTCTGCATTACCACCTCCTACAGCTCCATTTGCAGAAGTTGTGTCTGAAGCACTACCTGCTGCTGATACTGACTCCTTACTTTCTGTATTTTGTTTGCCCGTTTCAGCCGAATTTGTGGTAGTCTGTGAATAGCTCACTGTACCTGCAAATAACATGAATGAAAGCGAAATTATTGTTGACTTTTTCATAGTATCCTTTATTTAGCTTGCTGAAAATATTACTTAGGAAAATAAATACTCATGATCCTTTTTTCGAATTTATGCTTATCATTTTCATCGGACAAGCATTTGTCGGCAAGTGATAAAAACATGTGCCAGCAATACTTTGAATTTAGTTTGACCGTAAAACTTCACAGCCCGGAATAATGATCCCGGGCTGTGAAGTAACGCTTACATGCATTTACTTTTTGTTCTTCAAATTGGCCAGAATGACCTGATGGCTACTGGATACGCTTGGCATTAGCCTCAAATGTATATAGCGTGCCTTTCAAATTGTCCTGATCGACCTTGATCAGATCAATCGCGATCTCACCAACTTGTTCAGAATCAAAATACAAGATAATTTTGTCATCCGTTTCCTCCACCCGGGTAATAGGCCTTTTTTGAGCGGTTGCATCAGCAGGAACGGATAACTCTCCAGTCAGTTTACCATCTCGTCGCACCAGATCTGTTAAGAATTTCATATCACCCATGGGCGTATCTTTGACAGCAATTTCCCATTTCCCAGCAAAAAAGTCCGGCGCATTTTGTGCGTTACTCAACGTAGCTACCAACGTCGCAAAAATCAATAAGAAGTAATTTATTTTTTTCATAATAACTTATGTTAAAGTGATTAAACAAAGGTAAAATATAATTTATATTATTATCTAATTTTTAGATAATAATTATACGCTGTTATATTTGTAGATAGGAATAAGAAAAACAGAGAAAACTAGTTGAAAGGAGTAAGTCCGGTTGTTTGCAGTAAACTGGGAAATTGTAGTTTTACTTCCTCAGAAAAATTAATGTAGACATAAATGCAATCACCCAGCGAACAAGATTACGTACAACAGATTTCAATAGACTGTGTGATATTTGGTTATCAGAACGAACAACTACACGTGCTGATCCCAAAACTTATTTTTGAAGGAGATTTTTTCGCTTTACCCAGTGGCTTTGTGTATCAAAACGAAGATCTGAATATGGCTGCCAACCGCATTTTACAGGCACGAACACAAATCGCGGAAGTAACTCTCCATCAATTTTATTGTTTTGGAGATGCGGATCGCAATAGCCGTGTTTTTTTGGATCAACTACTTAAAATGAATCCAGGCCTGAATCCGCTTCAGGAACAGAGCCGCAGAGAATACGATTGGTTCACTCGCCGCTTTATTTCGGTAGGATACTATGCATTAGTTGATATTCAGAAAGTTGTGATTCATAAAAGTAGTCTGGATGACTCTGTGGCCTGGCATCCATTGACTGACTTGCCAGCGATGATCATGGATCACAATCAGATTGTGGAACAGGCAGTGAATAGTTTAAAGCTTTCGTTTGACACCAGATTAAGTGCCTTCAGTTTGTTGCCCGAGACCTTTACAATGAAAGAACTACAGCGTATGTATGAGTCAATTTTTGATCGATCATTTCCGATGAATAATTTTCAAAAGAAAATATTGGACATGGATGTGTTGGATCGACTCGATAAAAAATTCACCGGTGCTGCTCATAAAGCTCCTTATGTATACAAACTGAAGAATGATTTGTAGATACGCTAAGCCTACTTGATAGATTTCACCTCCAGCTTACCTGGCGTATTTGTCTCAGGAAGTATGATTTGGAGCAAACCTTCATTTAATGTAGAAAACGCGATTTTTTTTCCTCTGAAAAAAGCTTCATATTTTTTGTCAGAATTCATCCCTACCAATACACATCTTTGATGGGCTTTTGTCGCATTATCGAACATGAGATCGGCCGAAAAAGTAGTATGCACCTATTTACACATGATTATATTACGACATATTTCCTGCAATCGTACCTCTGCTGGGGTCAAACAAGTGATTAGCCTGAAAACAAGTAACCCGGATTCGAGATTTCAAATCCGGGTCAACTAACATATGGTGGTCAATAAATCTTACTGTTCTTCCAATGGATGTTCGGTCAATCTGGTTGTCAGGTTATCATATCTGAGAATTCCTTTCCATGTTCCGCTCAGGTCATAAGTCTGTCCGGTAGCTTTGTTCTCGACTACGGCTTTGAATGAGCAGCTCATCCATTGGGCCTGAACACTGCGATCCATCACAATTTTTGAACGCGCCGGAATATTTACGCTCACCGAGTCGGACCAAAATTTTCCGTAAGGCACATGTAACGAGTCCTGGCTGATTGGCACCTTAGTCGCAAAATAAGTGAAGGAACCATTCCCATTCCATTGGGAGGGCACATGTACCATAAATTCCTGAAGCTGAAGATCAGTGGGAAGAAGCTCCGAATTTGCTACCTCGAAATAGGAGGTTTTCATCAGCTCCGAATAGTTATCCGCAAACCTGCTTAGCACTTTTACGTTGCTGTAATTGTAAATGGTGGTGTCACCCATATCAACGTTCAGCGTATCTATATGATCGGCTTCAGTCATCATATACTGCATATCGCGGAGCTGATACTCAGCCTGTGGCACAATTTCAGGTTCGTTTTTTGAAGGTTTTGAACAGAACATCAGGCTAATTGCACACGTGCCTAATAGCGAAAGACTTAATAATTCTGAATACCATTTCTTCATATTCACATGTAGTTTAATTATAAATTTGTAACCAAAAGGTTATTTAATAGTAAGCACTTATGGCTGAAATTTTACTCCTGATACAGATCGTAATTATAGGGTATGTTAAACATTGGAATACTTTTTGTTGCGTCCGGCACAACCTTTATATCAAAGGAAACCAAAATCACTAAACACCAGAAACCATGCCAGATAACAATCAAAGAGACGAGGAGCAATTCGACGAAGAACTACCTGGAAATTATCCACCCAGTGAAGATATATTTCGCCAGGGATTAATTGAATCCGAAATTGATCCGGAAGATGTATCCCGGACCAAAGATCCGTTGGATGTAGATGCCGAAGAATGGAATGAAAAATCATTTGCCAATGATCTTATTGGTGACGACTTGGATGTACCAGGTTCAGAATACGATGATGAAGATGAAAAAATTGGTCGTGAAGACGAAGAAAACAACTATTACAGTCTCGGCGGCGACAACCACGAACGTCAGGAGGAAAATCAGGGCGATTAATTGTGTTATGCTTAAAGCTTACACTATTTGCGATAAATTGGGCTGGGTTGTTTCTGTAAACAACTCAGCCCAATTCTTTATATCAGGAGTCGCAATCAAGAATATTACTAAACTGGATTACTCGCTACGATTGTCTTATTTCAGTTTCAGATGATTTGCGTAAACATGGCAATAATAGCTATGGTTGTTTCGATATAAGTAGGTAGAGACCTGTAACTGCGCTCATGACCCGCCATCGAAAAATAATGCTTTGTCTTTTCACGATCATTGTAACACGCCTGACATCTGATGCTCAGTCTCGTTACACGCCAATGAGAGCCGGATTCTCAGCGGGCTTTGGCTGGAAATGATAGTGCTCCGGCCCGGGCCGCATGTTTACTTCTTCAGATACTTATATACCTCACTACCTGCAAGCAGGAATGCACCCACACCAAAATCAGCCGCAGATTCGGCATTCACCACCTGCCCGGGAATGGCCTTCTCTCCTATTGGCTGCACATAACCAAGTTTTCCGTCAGGCTGTAAAGCCACTGTAGAAAGATAATTCCAGCCTTTCTTCACTGCCGGCAAATATGCTTTCTTGTTTAATATACCATTATTAATTCCCCACATCAGTCCATAGGTGAAGAAGGCCGTGCCGCTGGTTTCCGGTCCTGGAGCGTGTTGCGGATCCAGTATAGATCTTGTCCAATATCCTTCAGGCTGTTGAGATTTCAGAATCGCTTCTGCCATACCTTTGTATTTAGCCAAATATTCTGCGCGATGCTGATCATTTTTAGGTAAGTCTTGTAACACCTTTGCCAGTCCTGCAATCACCCAGCCATCTCCGCGCGCCCAAAAATCCTTTTTCCCATTCGCACTCTTGTGTTTCGGGTAAACGTATTTGGCATCCCGGTAATACAGCTTTGTTTCGCTGTCGTACATGATACTGTTCGCATAGGTAAAATACCCATAAAGTTTGTCAAGGTATATCTGCTTTCCGGTAACTTTGTACAGCTTCGTCATGACCGGCATCACCATATAGAGGCCATCTGCCCACCACCAATAGTCGTCTGCCGTGGTGCTCATCTGGTATTCCATCACCTCAATGGCCCTCGCAATTTTATGCGGCTCGTTGTCAATATTATACAAATCAATGTACGTCTGGAAACAAATTTGCCAGTCGCCGAAAAGAACATAATCATCCTTTTCTCCATAGCTGTATTTCCAGGTTGATTTGTCGTCAGACTTCGCACCTTTCCATTCATTATGGATAGCCCAGTCTTCAGAATATTTACGGTAGGCTTCATTTTTTGTCAACTTATAAAGCTCCATGTTCCCCGTATGATATGCAGCATGATCCCAGAACGCACGTTTCTGTGCAGGATGATTTTTCTGCCAATAATCATTTGCCTTTTGAATCGTGGTTAATACTTGTTGAGCAGCCGGCAGTGACTGGCCGTAAATTTTTGAAACTGTTACAACAGATAACAGTACCAGAAAGTATTGAATAGACTTTGTCATTTTGCAGTAAATAATGAACAACAAAGATACATACCTCTTTTTCTTCACGAATCCTGTAATTTGACCAAAATCAGTCAATAAAAAACATACAGCTCGGCCTGTGCAAGTGGCTCGGTTCCACATGAACCATGTTCATGTGGAGTCCATGCTTCCTAATCATATCCATTCTATAAACATTACAATATTAATTTAAACTCATTTATTACGCCATAACGTACACCTCGTATTTTAATGTCCTTTTAACACGGTTTTAACGCTGTATTAACGGTAAATGACTGTTTTTGTACCGGAATTCACTCCTCCAACAAGTTCAGTTTAATGTCCAGAGCATTTAAAAAATATTTCCACTACGTTGTTATACTCCTGCTAACTGCATGGGGCTATCACCACGCCCATGCGCAGGAACAAACTGCAGGAATTGGCGAGCTACATGTAGCCAACATCTGTACAGGTCCCAGTCTGGAATGCAATGATCTGACAATTGGCCACGGTCATTCCAAAAAGGTATTCAGGGATCGCGTTAAATATATTACTGAAGAAAACTTCAGAGCTGTTTTTAGGTCGTCAGATCAAAAACAGGTGCAAGCTGTCACCAACTACTTTATGTCAGCGTTGGTGAGTCTGCCTCATTACCTGCTCCGCCTGCATGTGATTACCTTAACCGGGCACCATCCGGTACCTGTAAAATCTTCCCTTTACATTCTGCTCCGTGTCCTGAGAATTTGATAACTGGAGGCATATTATAATCTTACTACACTGATTTCCATAGTTCTTACTTAGCTATAAACTGATCCTTCGTGTAGTTACACTTCGAATTTCACTATTTCATATAACACCATCATCATGAATAAGCTTATCATGTGTCTGAGTCTGTGCGCCTTGTTTTTCCAGACAAGCTGCGACTCAAAAAAAGAAGAAAAAGAAGAAGAACACATTCAATACCTTGTGACAAGTCCGCTGGAAAGAGACACGCTGGTAATTAAAGAATATGTGAGCCAGATCAAATCCATCAACCATATTGAGTTGCGCGCGCTGGAAAGAGGTTATCTCCAGAAGATATATGTCGATGAAGGACAAGCTGTTAGAAAAGGACAACTCATGTTTCAGATTATGCCTTTGATTTATCAGGCTGAAACCCAGAAAGCGCAGGCAGAAGCTAACTTCGCTGAGATTGAATTTAAAAATACAAAATCGTTGGCTGACAGTAATGTTGTATCTAAAAATGAGCTCGCCCTGGCACGTGCCAAATTTGATAAGGCGAAAGCTGAGTTGAGACTTGCTCAGACGCATCTGGGTTTTACCGAAATCCGTGCGCCATTTGACGGAATTATGGATCATTTCCAAGTCCGTTTGGGTAGCCTTGTAGATGAAGGAGATTTGCTGACGACACTTTCTGATAACAGCCAGATGTGGGTTTATTTCAACGTACCGGAAGCAGAATATCTTAATTATAAAACCAACGAAACCGGCAAGGATCCCCTGAAAGTTGAATTGGAAATGGCTAATCAGAAACTTTTCGATCATCCGGGTGTGGTAAAGACCATCGAAGCCGACTTCAATAATGAAACAGGTAACATCGCATTCAGGGCGACATTCCCAAATCCCAAAAGATTATTAAGACATGGGGAGACAGGAAATGTCCAGATCAAAGAAGAGCTGAAAAATGCGCTGATGATTCCACAGAAGGCGACGTTCGAAGTTCTTGATAAAAAGTATGTATACATCGTAGACAAGGACAACGTAATCCGTTCCAGAGAAATTACCATTTCTTCAGAGCTCCCACACGTTTTTGTAGTATCAGGCGGATTGAAAAAAGATGACAAGATACTGCTCGAAGGTCTTCGCCAGGTACACGAAAACGATAAGATTCAATACAAGTTTATGCAGCCTGACTCGGTGATATCTCATTTAAATCTGTACGCTGAATAAGCGGCATTTCAAACAAACAGACATGTTTAATCAATTCATAAAACGACCTGTTTTCGCTATCGTAATATCCATTATGATAGTCTTTGTAGGAGTATTAGCCATCAAGAAACTACCCATTTCACAGTTTCCTGACATCGCTCCTACCACAGTCAATATCTTTATTGCCTATCCCGGAGCAAGTGCCGATGTACTGGTAAAATCGACACTTATCACACTTGAACAGGCCATTAACGGGGTGCAGGACATGCGATACATCGCCACAGATGCAACCAGTGCCGGTGAAGCAACGCTCAGGATTATTTTTGAACCCGGCACAGATCCTAATGACGCGGTAATTCGTGTGAAAACAAGGGTCGATCAGGTAATGCCTTTGCTGCCTGAACTGGTACAGCGGGAAGGGGTGGTGATTACGCCTATTCAGCCTAGTATGCTGATGTACGTGAACCTGTATGCAAAAGATAAAAGCATCGACGAGAAGTTTCTTTTTAACTATGCCACCGTCAACATGATCCCGGAGATCCAACGGACCAAAGGGGTTGCAAGAGCTCAGATTCTGGGTAGCCGTCGTTATGCCATGCGTGTTTGGCTCAATCCTGACCGTATGCGAGCTTACAGTATTTCTACTGAGGAAGTCATGAAGGCGCTTGGTGAACAGAGTATCATAGGCCGTCCCGGACGACTTGGACAGAGCTCAGGTATTGCTGCTCAATCTTTGGAATATGTACTTACGTATAAGGGTAGATACAGCGAGCCAAAGGAATACGAAGACATTATTATTCGTGCCAATGCAGAAGGTGAAAGTATTCATCTGAAAGATATTGCAACCGTCGAACTGGGTAGTGAGTTTTTTGACATATACTCTAATCTGGATGGTCACCCTTCGGCTGCTATTGTACTTCGCCAGAACTTTGGTAGTAATGCCAGCGACGTAATCGAAGAAGTAAAAGCAAAGCTGGAGGTCATGAAAGGCTCATTCCCTCAAGGCATGGACTACAAAATCAGTTATGACGTATCTCAATTCCTGGATGCATCGATTGAACAGGTGATTCACACACTCCGGGATGCTTTCATTCTGGTTGCTATTGTTGTATTTATCTTCCTTGGCGACTGGCGTTCTACTTTGATTCCGATTCTGGCCGTGCCGGTTTCTTTGATCGGGGCCTTTTTTGTGATTCAGGCTTTTGGACTATCTATTAACCTGATTACATTATTCGCGCTTGTATTGGCTATTGGTATTGTAGTTGATGATGCGATTGTCGTCGTCGAGGCCGTTCATGCCAAGATGGAAGAAGAGCCTCACCTCACTCCTTTCAGCGCGGTTAAAAAAGTACTTGGAGAAATCAGCGGAGCTATTATTGCAATCACCATGGTAATGGTATCGGTTTTCTTGCCTATATCATTTATGTCAGGGCCTGTCGGAACATTCTATCGCCAGTTTTCAATCACCATGGCAAGCTCTATCGTCATTTCTGCACTGATTGCGCTTACGCTGACACCCGTGTTGTGTGCCATGTTACTGAAAAACCATCATGGTCATGAAAAGAAGAAAAACCTGCTGACCAAAGCACTGGACAGCTTCAACCGTGGTTTTGATAACCTGACCGGGAGATATGTAAATCTATTGAAGAAAATTGTAAGCCGTCGCGTTCTTACGTTCATTATTCTGGGTGTTTTTTGCCTGGGTATCGCTTACGAAAATCAGATACTCCCGTCGGGATTTATTCCCAATGAAGATCAGAGTACCATTTATGCTATTGTTCAGACACCTCCCGGATCTACACTTGAAAAAACCAACGAGGTATCACAACGTCTTCAGAAAATTTGTGAAGAGGTACCAGGGATAGAGTCCGTTTCTTCGCTCGCAGGTTATGAAATCATGACAGAAGGCCGTGGCTCTAATGCAGGTACTTGTCTTATCAACCTGAAACCATGGTCCGAGCGGGAGCACAATGTAAAAGAGATCATGGAAGAACTGGAAGAGAAATCAAGAGGATTGGGCGCGATTGTCGAATTCTTCGAACCGCCGGCTATTCCCGGATTTGGTACTTCCGGTGGTTTTTCTATGCGTCTCCTTGATAAAAACACGAATACCGATTACGCCGAGTTTGATAAAGTGAACAAGGAATTCCTCGCAAATCTGGGTAAACGTAAGGAACTGACCGGCCTGTTCACATTCTTTGCAGCCAATTACCCTCAGTACGAACTGGAGATCGACAATAAGCTGGCTATGCAAAAAGGTGTGTCTATCGGGAAAGCGATGGATAACCTCAACATCATGATCGGTAGTACTTACGAGCAGGGTTTTATCAAGTTTAACCAGTTCTTCAAAGTTTATGTACAATCAGATCCGAAATTTAGAAGGTTGCCATCTGATCTGCTCAATCTATTTGTAAAAAATGAAGCAGGTGAAATGGTACCTTATTCAGCCTTCATGAAACTGAAAAAAGGCCAGGGACCGAATGAGATCACGCGTTTTAACCTTTATAATTCTGCAGCGATCCAGGGTCTGCCTGCCAAAGGATATACTACTGCCGATGCGATTCAGGCGATTCGGGAGGTTTCCGCTAAGACTTTACCGAAAGGTTATGATATAGCTTTTGAAGGTCTTTCCTACGATGAAGCGAGTCGGGGAAACGAAGCACTGGTCGTCTTCATGATCGTACTGGCATTCGTATACTTTGTGCTTGCTGCGCAATACGAAAGTTTCATCATTCCTCTTGCAGTAGTCCTTTCCTTGCCTGTGGGTGTATTCGGATCTTTCTTTATGCTGAAGATCATGGGCCTCGAGAACAACATTTACGCACAGATCGGACTGATCATGCTGATAGGGCTGTTAGGTAAAAATGCAGTACTGATCGTGGAGTTTGCCGTCCAGAAGCGGCACGAGGGTATGACCATTCTGGATGCTGCAATAGAAGGTGCGAAGGTACGTTTCCGCCCGATCTTAATGACCTCTTTCGCCTTTGTTGCAGGTCTTATTCCACTGATTATCGCGACTGGTGCAGGTGCGATAGGAAACCGGACCATTGGTGCATCGGCGCTCGGCGGTATGCTCTTCGGGACTATTTTCGGTGTAATAATCATTCCCGGCTTGTATTACATTTTTGCCAAGATGGCCGACGGCCGCCAATTGATAAAAGATGAGGAGGACGGCTCACTGACAGAAGAGCTCGTACATGCTATTGATACATTCCCTCAAACTGACCAAAACCAGGATCATGAAAATTAAGAAAATAGTAAATTGGGTTGGACTCTTATGCATGGCCCTTGCGTATACCGCCTGCCACGTTCCGCCAGCGACCCAGAAAAGTGAGAACAATAGCGTTCCGGCGCAATTCAGCAATTCCCTCGATTCGACCAACTCTGGCAAAGTAAGCTGGAAGACATTTTTCTCGGATCCGAACCTGAATGCTTTGATTGATTCAGCATTCAGCAATAACCAGGAGCTGAATATTACTTTGCAGGAAATTGAAATTTCCAGAAACGAGATCAGCGCACGCAAAGGTGAATACCTGCCATTCGTAGGACTGAAAGGCGGATTAGGTGTAGAGAAAGCGGCAAGGTATACCAACATCGGCGCGAGTGAAGCAACGACGGACATCAAGCCGGGAAGAGAAACACCCGAGCCGCTTCCGGATGCACAAATAGGTGCTTACGCACGCTGGGAAGTCGACATCTGGCATAAGTTGCGCAACGCCAGGAAGTCGGCAGTACAGCGCTATCTGTCATCGGTCGAGGGTAAAAACTTTATGATGACCAACTTGGCGGCGGAAATTGCGACATCGTATTATGAGTTGCTCGCTCTGGATAATCAGCTTAGTATCGTACAGCAAAATATCGAAATTCAAAGCAACGCATTACGTATCGTGAGGCTTGAGAAAGAAGCAACCCGCGTAACAGAACTTGCTGTCAAACGATTCGAAGCGCAGGTACTCAAGACACAGAATATGCAGTTTGGTATTCAGCAAAAAATCGTAGAGGCCGAAAACCGCATCAATTTTCTTGTGGGAAGGTTTCCACAAAGGGTTGTCCGAAGCACGCAAAGCTATGAAACGCTCATACCTGATGTAATGAAGGCAGGTTTACCGGCACAGTTGCTAGCAAACCGTCCGGATATCAAACAGGCAGAACTGGATCTTTCCGCCGCCAAACTGGATATAGCCGTAGCTCGCGCCGCCTTCTACCCTTCTCTGGGTATATCTGCAAGTATTGGCTTGCGTGCTTTTAATCCGGCGTATCTGGTAAAACTTCCTGAATCTTTAATGGGTTCTCTGATTGGTGATATGGTGGGCCCTTTGATCAACAAAAATGCGATCAGAGCCACTTACTTCAATGCTAACGCTAAACAGATTCAGGCGGTTTACAACTATGAACGTACTATCCTGAACGGCTATATTGAAGTGAGTAATCAGCTTTCCAACATTGATAATCTGGAAAAAAGTTATGATCTCAAAAAGAGAGAAGTAGAGACTCTTAATCAATCTACTGCCATTTCAAACAGGTTGTTTATGTCGGCGCGTGCGGATTACATGGAGGTATTACTGACCCAACGCGAGGCACTGGAAACCAAATTCGAATTGGTAGAAACCAGAATGCAGCAAATGAATGCGATGGTGAATGTCTACCGTGCGCTGGGAGGAGGCTGGAATTAATCCTGCACATGTAGTGTAGCAATAAAAAGAATGGGTGATGCTTCTGAATGGCATCACCCTTCTTTTTTAGTTCCCCTTAAAGTAAACTCTTAGATAACGTTTTCAAGGGAAGCGCTATCTGACTATGATTAATAGCCGGGATTCTGTACAATTTCTGCGTCGTTCAGGTTAATTGCATCCTGTGGAATCGGACGGTAGATTTTGTCTGCCCCACCCAAACCACGGAACGCCGCATCAACTCCAATTCTTTTAATATCAAAATTGTAGCGTCCTGTCAGCGCTTTCAATCTCTTTGTACGACGCAGCTCCGGCCAGCGGTTGTACTCACCTACAAATTCCTTTGCAGTTTCGATATGGTAAGCGTCCAGTGCAGCAACCTGACTTCCGGCAGTGGCGATGTCCACATTAGGTAACAATTTACCTCCATTTTTTGCATTACCCGGACGATCCAATACCCTTTGAACATACTGAGCAGCAGTTGGCAGATCATTCAAACCGATACAAGCTTCGGCATAAATAAAATAGGTTTCAGCAACACGTGCCAGAACAATATCTTTTACACTTGCATGCGTGTTGAAGATGGCACGTGTGGAAGGACTATCAAATTTCTTCACCACCGGCATAAACATATCACTTTCGAAAGAAGCACGGTAACGGTTTTCGTCAGAGCGGAAAGGGTAAAACCGGAAGTTGCTTGCGATCTGCCCTGCATGTGCTGTACGGTAAGCAAGTGAATCAGCGCTGGTATATTCCCTACCCCACACACGCGGATAATGCGCACGAATAGGAATGGTATTCTTATTTTTTGATGCATCGTAGTAATCGAAGTACTGATCATAAATGGTCAGCATGAAGGTAGCTTCATAACGTGCATCATTCTCACCGAAGAAATTGTGCAGGTTCCATGATGGAAAGATATTTCCGTTCATATACTTATGATTCAATTCTGACCCTCCCAGATACGGACCAAAAATGCCTTGCTGGTTATTACCATCCGACTCCGAAGCAATTGATTTTGCATCATATTGAACTGCAAAAATAACTTCCTCATTATTCTGGTTTGTAGGAGACCAGAGTTGTTCAAATGGAATGGTGATGCCCTGACCAGCTATTGCAGCAGTTGCATACGTTTTTGCCCTTTCAAAATCAGCGTTACTTCCCAAATCCCAGCCACGTGTGAGATACACCTTCGCAAGATAATGATTCGCTGTTCTTTTGTTTACTTTCGCTTTGGCAGTTCCCAGATCAGGAAGTGCTGCTTCCATTTCAGAAATAATAAACTGATAAGAATCTGCTAATGAGGCACGCGGCAGATTCATTCTTGGAGCAAAAGTGGCCTCATTGTTAATCACAATACCACCAAATTGCTCCACAAGGATAAAATGATAATAAGCCCGCAGGAACACAAGTTCTGCCTTTAGAAGCTTGCGGTTTGCATCACTAAGTTCTGCTATATCGCTATAGTACAGCGCCATGTTTATTACCTGAATAGCATTATAGCTATTTTGGTAAAATGTTTTTACCGGGCCATTCTCCGGATACAACTGCTCATATTCCATGATCCCTCTTTCAGCGAATCCGCGGGATAGATTATATATGTCCGTACCGGCAAGTTGTAACCAAGGTGTATTCCGATACGAAGTCCGAAGTGTATTATAGGATGCTGTTACCAGTGTCTGATAACCCGTTTCCGTTTTATAGAAGTCTTCGTTAGAGATACCTCCTTTGTTATCTTCCTCTAAAAAGTCGCTGCACCCTGTTAGCAAAAGCGCTACGACAACAAGTGGTTTAAATATTTTCTTCATTGTAATTTCGCTTAGAATTTAACATTAACACCTAACTGGTACGTGATGTTGCTTGGACCATTGCCACTTGCCAGAGCGGTGGTAGCGTATTCAGGATCCCATCCCTGGTATTTCGTAAAAGTCAGAGGATTCAGCACATTTCCATATATTCTCAGTTGACTCATTTTAAGTCTCTCCAATACTTTGGCTGGCAGTGTGTAACCAAGTGTGATGTTACGCAGTTTCACAAATGATGCATTGGTATAGTTTCCATTGCTTCCATTGTAAGGCCCTGCATTAATGGAATGCGGATATTTTGCATCTTCATTACCTGCACCACTTGTTCCCCACGTCGCCGTAGGATTACCATTAGCACCTGTTCCCCATGTATTCCAGTCATAACGATCTACCCCTGGTGGTACATAGTAATCAAAATTGATTTTTGGCCTTCCACGCTGATTGTTACCAGGGCCGAATTCTTCTAAGAAACGGTCGTTCACAAACACTCCCTGACGAGTAAAGAAGTTAAAAGAGAAGTCCCAGTTCTTGTAACGGATGTTGGACGTAACACTCCCAGTCCAAGTCGGATCAGGACTACCCAGTATTACTCTGTCATCTGCAGCGGTAATTCTTCCGTCGCCGTTCTGATCCTGAGCGATGGATTGACCTGGTTGTTGTCCCCATTTGAGCGCTTCTTCAGCTTCCGACATTTTCCAGATTCCGATTAGGCGGTAATCATAAATCACATTGATAGGTTTTCCGATGAAACGAGCTTCTCCCGGAACATCTTCTTTTTTTCCATACAGAGACTCAATGGCGTTTTTGTTGTGAGAGAATACGAAGTCGGTACTCCACTGGAAATTGTTTGTACGTACGTTCACCGTCTGTAAAGAAAGCTCGATACCCTTATTGCTAACCGATCCGATATTATCGGTCATGCTTGGTACACCCGATTCAATTGTCAGAGCGCGACTCATTAATAACCCGTCAGATAATTTATCATACAGATCAATAGCACCGGATACGCGGTAGTTAAACAAGCTATAATCAATACCGAAGTTTAATTCGCGTGTTTTTTCCCAGGTAATACTTTGATTAACCGGACGACCAGGAGCAAACCCGGATACAGCCGTTCCATCGTAGTCGTACCATACAAGACTTCCTGTTTCCGGAGTCTGCTGCGCGCCGTAAGCGCTTATACCGTTGTTGTTTCCTGAAAAACCTACACTGACACGCGCTTTCAGATCAGACAAAAAGTTGGCTTTTGCAAACTGCTCTTCTGAAATTCTCCATGCCAAAGCTGCTGACGGGAACGCTTTCCACTTGTCTCTCAATTTCGAACTACCATCGTAACGCAACGTTCCTGTTACAAAATATTTGCCTTTGTAATCGTAGTTGGCGCGTGCGGCATAGGAAAGCAGAGCTGTTTCTGAATATGCGGTATTCGAACTACCGTTCACCACTGTTCCGCTAAACAGGTTATACCATTGCGAGTCATAAGGCAAATTGTTGGACGCTGCCTGTATCCGCTCAAAACGTGTTTTGAAGGCACTGTGGATCAGCGAAACATTTATATTATGTCCACCGTTCAGGCTTTTTGTGTAGTTCAGTACATTATCCCAAGTGAATTCAAAGTTTTCTGTATTGGATTGAAATGCATGATCCTGGCTGCGGTTTCCATTGACGATACCATAATAGCGCCCTGTTCTGCTTCTGTTGAAACGCGGAAGCAAGGATGAGCGGAATGAAAGTCCGTCAAATGGCCGAATTTCAGCGAAAATGCTTCCAAGAATGTCGTATCTTCTGATTTCTTCTGTTCCACTATTAATTTCAAGAAGTGGATTTGGCGAACTGGTGAAATTACCCGTCCCCTGAATAGAAGCTGCAATACCCGGTTGCTCGATCAAATTTCCGTTTTCGTCGTAAGCACCCAGGATATTTGGCATACGCAATACATCACGGTACCCATTCTGGCTTCCAGAATTATTGATGCCCATTGTCATGTTCACACTTCCTCCTGCAGAAAAAAACTTAGATGCCCTGTGTTCAGCAGAAAGCTTTACTGTATAACGGTTCAGATCTTCATTAATAAAGTTTCCTTCTTCATTCTGATATCCCAAACCCAGGTTGTATGAAAGCTTATCGCTGTTTCCGGATATACCCAGGTAATGATTTTGCTGCTGCCCGCTACGTGTTCCGAGTTTCAACCAGTCTTCATAGTTTTCTTCGTACAAACGACGTTCAAGCAACGGGCTGTTTTGCAATATCGGGCCTCTCTGCGGCAGTGAGTAAGCTCCATTTGCATATTGGTAATAAGCTGAAGTACGGAAATCCACCCATTCTCTTCCATCCATAAAATCAGGGATCCGGGCCAGCTCTCTGATACTGTAATATCCGTCATAGGTTACCTGTGTACGTGTCCCTCCTGGCTTTCCGGCATTTTTGGTACGCACAATGACAACTCCATTTGATCCCCTAGAACCATAAATAGCAGTAGAAGATGCATCTTTAAGAATGTCAATCTGTTCAATATCATTTGGATTCAGAAAGTTGATATCAGACGTAACCACACCATCTACAACGTACAGGGGGCCGCCACCTGCCAATGAGTTCTGTCCGCGTATCTGAATAGAAAAGCCACCACCGGGACGTACAGAATTACTGCTGATATCCACACCGGCAACCGCACCCTGGATTGCACCCAAAGCTGAAGTAGTACCTCTTGACGTGATTTTTTCTGCGTCCACAGAACCTACTGAACCTGTCAGATCTTTCTTTTTCACTGTTCCGTAACCAACTACCACTACCTCGCTAAGACTTTTGGTATCAGGTGCAAGGTTAATTGTGAGTTCATTACTATTCGCAATTTCAGCCTCCTGGGTGATATAACCGATGTAGGAAAATATGAGTGTTGTCACATTGTCGGGGACGGAAATAGTAAACTTACCATCTACGGAAGTACTTGTTCCCAATGTGCTTCCTTTTGCCTGAATGCTCACACCAGGTAAAGCTTCTCCATTTTCGTCCACAACCACACCGGATATCGTTTTCTCGACAGCCGATGTGCTTGTGGCTGCTGTTTTTACTTTATTCGTTGTTTGTGGTTTAAGAATGATCGTCTTTCCCGATATTTCATAGCTTATCTGTAATTTCTGAGACAAGCCCTCGAGGATATCCGAAAACCTGGTGTTGGCCATGTCAAACGAAATTTTCCTGTTTGCATCGATCAACTCAGGACTGTACAGAAAGCTGACACCAGCTTTTCCTTCCAGGTACTCCAGCACTTTTTCAACCTTTCCCTGCTGAAATGATACCGAAATCCGTTGATTCATGAACTCCTGAGCTCGCAAATCCTTTGCTTGCGGGGCTCCCAGCATTACAAACGCAAGTCCTAAACCCATCACCATTCGGCGAAATGTTCTGGATCGATTGTGGTAAAAGTTTAGTTTTCTCATAAACGGCTGTTTTTTAAATAAAGAGTTACGTGATCAGCCTTTGGACTGACACCAATAGATGAGCTATTAAATGGTATAAAAGGCATATATTATTGATTTATATATCGATTAGAGTGAATGGGTGAATCAATACCCTCCAAAACTCATTTTTTTTCAATAAATGATTCAATTTTTTTCGGAGTAGCAGAATGACTTGTATTTACTGCAGTGAGGGGTCGACAAAGAACTAAGACAACGTTCTTCTAATCAATTACTTAGAAAAAATGTAATACTGAATCAATTACATCCGTCGCTGGAAATGACCACCAGGTTATTTTTTTCAATTGTAAAGTGGAGATTGAGGCCAAGACAAACCATACGAAGTTTTTCCATAAGGGGTTGGTCGCCCAGCCTAGCGGTGAGTGAGCAGAATTTTAGCCTTTCGGAATCATATTTTATATTGATCCCGTACGCGCTTTTCAAATTTTCGAATACTTCTGAAACTGGCGTTCTACGATACGTGAAATGATTGGTTTCTATAGGAAGCTCGTTAAATGTGCTGGCATCGACATTTGAAGCAATTGGTAACGAACTCAGTGCTGTACTATTAAACGTTGCTTCCTGATGTGCCTGTAAAACAAGATTTTTGCTAACGGATTTTAATTTTTCCCTACCACTATCCTGCCGGGCGTTGAATTTAACCATTACCGTTCCTGTTTTTACCCGAACTAATGGAGCTTGGTTCGCCACATCCCTGACCCTGAAGCTTGTGCCAACTACCCGTGTTTTCAAATGAGCGGATGATACGACAAAAGGCCTTTGGGCATCCTTAGTTACCTCAAAAAAAGCTTCACCTGTTAATTCAATCCCACGCAGTGTATCACTAAATTTTTCCGGATATGCTATTCTGCTGTTGGGGAGCACAATCACTGTACTTCCATCCGGGAGTATAACATGCCCCGGTTCTTTTCCGGAATTTGTAAATTGTAACCACCGTACGCCTCCTTGGGCAGTCGACCCAATCGTAGAGGTCATATTGAAATTTCTGAAACTGTAGACAGATAATGCCGCAACCAATAAAAAGATGGCGGCGATAGACAGCCAGCTAAAATCCAAAGTTAATCTCGAACTTTTCCTGATTGTTTTATCCAGAATCCCTTCAATATTAGACGCAGCAGTGTCATCGCTAACAAAAACTCCTTCCTCCAGGAACGACTGTACTATTTCCTTTGCCAGATAAAAGTTTTCTTCCTGTTCAGGGTGAGACAGGAGCCAGACATGCCAATGGTTATTAAGCGCATCCGTAGGCTGACTTATCCACTGATGGAAATCAGGATCGCTGAGCAGTTGTGCTATATCTTCGTTGCTGGACAATTTACAAATCTCATTTACTGGTATAACACTTAGAGATGATTTCTCTACTTATACCCTTCTGCATCTCATTTTTTTTCGTGAACGTGATTTCCAGACGTGAACACATTGATTTAAATCACGAAAAAACATAGAAATACAGATAATTGATACCATTGCTCTCTGAGATAATTAAGCCCGCGGTATAAAAAATTGCTTGCCGTCTGCTTGTTTACGCCCATCAGCAAGGCAATCTGATCGACTGACAATTGTTGAAAATACTTAAGATATAAAGCCTCTCGCTGACGTTCAGGAACACCTTCCATCAAGTGAGATAGCTTTTTCTCATTGAAATCTTTCGTTTCGAATTCGATCATCTGACTTTCTGTATCAAGTTCATTCTCCATCCAGAAGGGTACAGCAATTTCCACAGCACTTTTTTTCAGAGCCAGAAACACATTATTTCGGATGGTTTTGAAAAGATAAAACCGAACGCTCTCCGGGGCCCCCAATGAAGCACGATGTTCCCACAGATAAATAAAACTTTCCTGAAGACAGTCTTCGGCTTGCTCCCTATCTTTGGTAAATCGGGCAGCATATTGAAAAAGCGGTATGTAATATCTTTTCAAAAGGATTTCATATGCTTTCTTATTGCCAGTTTTAAAAGAACTCCAAAGCTCCGAATCATCAGAATACATTTTCATATCGCAATACAATTGGTCTTGTCAACACATGATTGCGAACTGAATCTGGTCTGAAAAATCTTCCTCAGTCCGCAATAATGGCTACCAAAAGCGATAATTCTGTTTATATACTGTAATTTTTCAGGAGACTTAGGATTTTTTTTCCGAATAATGCCACATAAAATAGTTATGTCTTACTCGGCCGGATTGGTGGGAGCTGTAAAATTGAAAAATGGTAATCCTGCTGCAAATTTCAAAGCAGTGTTTCTATCTTTCACCACTGCCATAAATCCACTTTGATGCCTGAATACGAAACCTGTGCACAGAGCAACTTCCTCCGGAATTTGTCCCAGTGTTGTATCTCTGCTATTGATCTGCCAACCATTGGCATGCGGCATCACGGCAAACAGATGTTCCTTTTTAGATTTCCATACAGAAGAATGTTCATCGAAAATGGCTACATTATTGGGGAGAATCACCCTCTGCGCATACGCCGCTTCCGACTTCGCCTTTTTCAACGCGGAATTAAGTTCATTCTCGATGATCAGGGAAGAAAAATCCAAAGCACTGAAGAAATTTTTTAATTGTTCTTCGGAACTCACATTTTCCCGGTTAAATCCCCCTATCAGTGAAGAGGTATTACGGAATCCTTTTGGCAGCAGATCCAGCGTTGCGAAGATGTTGTCACGATTTGTATCCACGGCATCTATACCCGCGATAAACCTTTCGAAGTACGGCTGTGCCTCTGGTGGACAAATATCGGTTTTAACATACTCATAGATAAGTCCTGCAGCAGATTGCAAACTCATATCCTGGTGATGATCAAAATTGAGCATTGCGGGATCATACACTCCGCCTACATCTATGACCGCGACAGATGGATCCGCTATTGCTTCATGTAACTGTGCCTGACTTCTCGTCCTTGTGATATCTAACTCATAACCGGCTCGTCTTAAAAGTGCCAGGGCAATCACTTCGTCTGCATGAAAAAAAGTATCATGCGTAATTACTTTCATATTCTTCATGTAGCAAGTATAGTAAACTAACCTCAAAAAGATGCTACTACCCACAACGTATAGTAGTAGAAAACATTATGCGGCATTAGGTACTCAATTTGTCCCATTAAGTCGCGAAATATTTGGATGATTATCATTTTGTAGTAGTCTGTCCAGTTAGGACAGAAATACCTACACGTGTAGAATATAGCTATAATATTGATTTTTAAGGCATTACATACGTTTCAGTCAATCCTTTTCAATTCGGATTTTTATAGAAGCCATTTGTAAAACAATTTCTACTTAACGGACTAAATATACGTCAAACGTAAATTTGGCATACAAATTGTATGGTACAACATGAAGTATAAAGGGCATAAGATTGAGCTTTGTCTAAGAAGAAATCTTATAACCACACATTTAATGATCATTAAACAATCTCAAAACATCTACTAATCTCTACGCATTATGAAAAAGTTACTAAGAAACTTGTATTTAACCTGCCTTGCAATGGTGACACTAGCCAGTGTCAGCAGGGCACAGGAAAGACTGGTTGCTATTGAATACAGAAATATAATCATTGCGCCTGATAACAAAAGTTTTTCTATGGATGTATGGGCAAGGTCAGTTGAACCTAGCTACACACAGGCAGCTGCACCATGGCAAACTTTTGAGATCAAATTAGATCTTACTCTGGTAGGAGGAGCAACTCAAATTGGTACTCCTACGATTATAAGTAATGGACTCTCTACATCTCCAGCTGTCACCAATGAAGTTGCAGGTGGTTCGGGACCTCGCTTGGCTTTCACATTAGGACGTGGAACTGGTGCTAACCTAACAGCAGCTGCGCAGAGACTGGTGACTGTATCGGTGCCTGTATTGGGTGGTGATGTTACATCAGCATCTGTTGCTGCTACAAGACCCTCGCCGGCAGTACCAAGCGTTACGCAGACATTCTGGTATAGCTCGGTGAACCCCACCACCCGTCGTTCGTTAATTATCCCTAACGATACGCCACTACCGGTTAAGTTAGCCTCATTCAAAGTAGCTAAGGAAGTTAATACACTGGCTCAACTTACCTGGACTACTACCGAAGAAGTGAATGCAAGCCGTTTCGATGTTGAACGTAGCGCAGATACAAGAAACTGGCAGGTAATTGGTAGGGTTGCCGCTAACGGAAACACCAATTCTAGCGTTGACTACCACTTTACCGATCCTACTCCACTGAGCGGAATTAATTATTACCGTCTGAAAATGATAGATCTTGATGAAACATTTGCTACAAGCAGTGTGCAGAGTATTACATTTGGAGAGTCTTCGGACCGTGCAGTTAGCGTATATCCGAACCCGGTTTCAGACGTGTTGTATCTGAATGAGGCAAACCTTGCTACAGTAAGAGAAATAGCGCTGTTGACATCTGATGGTGTTACTGCTTATCAGGCTAATTCAGTAAACGCTGACGGAATATCAGTTAAAAATCTTTCCGGAGGATTATACATTGTAAAGCTTACGCATCAGGATGGCTCATCCAGCAACCACCGTGTATTGATTAATCGCTAAGACCTTCTTAATTTCTAATTTTTAAAATTATATTACCATGTTGAAAAAAATATCCTTCCTTGCCTATTTCGGACTTGCTCTACTTTTAGTTAACTGTAAAGGTGATGACGGAGCTGTAGGACCGGCCGGTCCTACAGGACCTAAAGGTGACGCCGGTACCGTTGGCCCAGCAGGACCCAAAGGCGATACAGGTGTAAGCGGAGCTGCACGTTACTACTCACTAGGCGTGGATTCTACCGATGAAAAAGGTTATATGTATGTTGCGATGGAAGCAACTACGGCAGCAGACGAAGCATTTTGGGAAAATGCAGCGGCGTTTGTTTTTGTAAAATCAAATGGTGTTTACTGGGCACTTCCCGCTACCATTACCTTCCCGGGTAATGTAGAAAGTACCTTTCAGTATTATCAGGGATATGCTCAGAAAGTTTTTTATGCTGAAATAATGCAGAAGGACTGGACAGGTAAGTCACCGGAAAATATGAATCCACCAGTTAGAAAAGTGGATGATATTCGTGTAGTTGCCATTCCTGCGACTACCATGCGTTTAAATGGCGCGGTGAACTGGAAAAGCCTGGAGGAAGCTAAGGCTGCGTTAGGCCTAACTGAAAACGATTTAAAATCTTTATAGAATATAATAGAATTAAGAAATATTGAGGTTGTTTAGAAAAGGTACTTACTATAGTAAGTGCCTTTTTTTTGTTGTAAGAATAATAAGATATTTAAGCTTTGATCGACCTTCATCAGGCGTGAAATTATTATACGCCTCCTACTGCTTAAAACTCAACCTCATATTATTGAAATAGGCGTAAATTGGTGATTATCAAATGGCTTCAAGCGATTGGATCATACATCATTAGTAATCAGATATATAAAACATTCCTGATGGGCTAAAACAAATAATATCCAGTGACGTAAACAATTTTAACGAGAAATGTAAGAACTTCGTCGATAAGGAAGTAATATTTCATGTTATGACCTTTGAACACAAGCCATTTGTATTATTATTTTGCCCTTCAGAAATAACTGAGAAAAGTATTATATGCTCTCAACTTTATTAAATAGAAACTTCCGGGGACCCTTTCTCAGTATATGCGCCGGTTTGATTCTCATATTGGGATCACAGTATTACGCATATAAAAGCGTAGAGAATCTGAGTGAACATAATATCGGACTCAATAAAACGACGCGGATTTTACATCAGACTGCCAATTTCGGGCAACGGGCGAAAGACCTGCAACTCAATATGCATAGTTTTCTTAATACCGACAACCCGTTATTGCTTCGCGACAATTATATGAAGAGAGTGGAACTTATTGAGGTGAGCGATACCCTGTTTAACTTAATGAAGGGAGATGCGCAACAGACTGCAAGAGTAAAAGATTTGTTGGAAATATCAAGCAGAATAGCCCTGTTTGCTCATCAAGTGATGAAGGTATATCAGATGGAGGGATCTGAACAAGCTAGAACGCTGATTCACCGCGGGGAAGGAATTATGCTAAATCAATTGCTGATGCATAAAATTTCAGAAATTGATCGGTATGAAAACCTGAATCTGGAAAATCGACGCAAGCTCGTTCTCAGTACACACAAGGATACCACCCACGCAATAACGGGCACTACATTGGCTGGCTTCCTGCTGACGATGGCCGCCTTTGTTTTTATGGTTCGTGAGCAACGGCGGCAACGTAGGATGCAAGCGGAACTTAACAAAAAGGAGGCCGTTCTTAAACAGTACGTAGAAGCCATACCTGACGGTATTATGGTGCTAAATTCGAATAAGGAAATCGGATTGTTAAACCAGTCAGGCAGGGAAATGCTGGGCCTCAAGAATGAAGTTGTACCTGACCTGGCAACGCTATCTCAATACGTAAAGTACACCTATTGGGATGATGCAAATAAAACAATTGAACCTGAAGACCTACCAGTGAACCAAGCTTTGTATGGCTACAAAAATGCAGGCAATAAGCTGAACATACTACTGGATGGCAAAATCAAAAATCTCGAATCGAATGTGAGTCCGGTTTACGAAGCAGACGGTGAGATTGTAAGTGCCATAACGGTGTTTAGGGATATCACCGAGCGTGTCAATTACCAGACCATGCTGGAAAACGCTCGCATGATGGCAGAAAAGTCACTGCGTGTGAAAGACGTATTTCTTTCCAATGTAAGTCATGAAATACGGACTCCCCTGAATGCAATCATTGGTTTTACCAACCTGCTGGAAGGAGAACTGAAAGATCATAAAAGTCTTGAATTTGTAACGTACATTCAATTAGCCAGTCGAAATCTCCTGGAATTAATTAATGATGTCCTTGATTTCTCTAAAATAGAAGGTGGCCATGTACAGCTGGAAAAGACACCAACCTCGTTAAATGAACTCATCGATTCTGTTTCAGTACTTATTAGTCAAAGAGCCCGGGAAAAAGGAATTGACTACGAAGTAAACCTTGCTGATGATCTGCCTCGAATCATAGATACGGATCAGTTACGGCTCACGCAGATTCTTTTAAATGTGTGCGGCAATGCTGTAAAGTTCACCGAACAAGGGAAAGTTAAGTTAAGTATAGAACCCATCTCCGACATTGAAGATGAGCATCAGCGAATACGATTTACCATTATTGATACCGGTATCGGGATTGCGCCAGATAAGCTGACTGAGATATTCGATCGGTTTGTCCAGGCTTCTGAAAGCACAACCCGACTCTTCGGCGGTACAGGATTGGGGCTTAGTATCGTGAAATCCCTGGTAGAATTATTGGGAGGAACGATAGAAGTAAAAAGTCAGGCTCAAAAAGGTACGCAGTTCGTAATAGAATGCTACTTCAAGATATTATCAGAGGATAAATACGAACAAAAGAATAAGTTTCTGCAACCCTCGGAAGCAATTCTACCCAGACTACATGTACTGGTGGCAGAGGACAATATACTAAATCAAAAGCTATTGAGAGCCATATTCGAACGATTGGGTCTTGAATTCACAATTGCAAACAATGGTTACGAAGCGGTTCAGATTCTGCTACAAGACCTGACTTTCGACTTTATAATCATGGATCTGCAAATGCCTGTAATGGATGGCTATACAGCGATTAAGAAGATCCGTAAGGAAATATCGGCAACGATCCCTATTATTACTATGACTGCCCATGCGCTGGTCGGTGAAAAAGAGGAATGTCTGAATATCGGCGCAAACAGCTATATTTCTAAACCTTTCAAACAAAATGAATTAATTCGCGCCATCCTGCAAGTAACCGGGAAAGATGTTGTGTCGGAAAATGAGAGTAAAAAAGTAACAATACAAAAAACACCACCTATGCTTGAAAGCACATTAAACCTTAGCTACCTGAACGAAATTACCGGCGGCAGTGAGGAACTTCGTGATGAACTGATTGCCATGTTCGAAACAGAAAGTACAACGCAACTAGCTACGATAAGACAGGCAAATACGAGCCGGGATACAAATGCTCTGGCTCAGGCTATTCATAAATATCGCTCATCTTTATTTTCGGTAGGACTACTTTCAGTAGCCGACAAGTACAAAGTGCTGGAAGCAAGCCTCAAAAACAATATATGGCCAGCTGATATTAATGAATCTATTAGCTCTATTGAAAATGATGCGTTGGCAGGACTGGAAGAATTAAAAAATCTTTGATATTCCCTCTGGAATACATAGAAAGGACCAGCCTGTTTGAGGCTGGCCTTTTCTATGAAATGATATATGGCTATTTCAGATATTTACCGGCATAGGCCAAACATTGCATGGCAGCCAATCCCCATTGTGCAACAGCATTAGTAGAAATACCTTTTGCCTCTTCAACTGGCATAATTACGATTGGCCCAGTGATGATTTTTGTTTCATAAGAAGCCGTTTTAATTCCTGCACCTCCTTCAAAAAACTCCTCCCATGCTCGGTTGGCTAAAGTAGCATCTTTCTTCCTTAATGATGCGAAAGCTGTAAGGCGTGCATGGCCCTGTCTAAGATTAAGCTTGCTTAATGGTTGTCCCAATAAGCGCTTTTGTTCTTCGGGTGTAGCATTGTACAACTCACAATACTGCACCCATGCTTCTTCAAATTCGGGAATACCAAAAACAGCGATCAGCTCCGCGCATATTTCTGCCAGCCCGAATACAGCACTCAAATGTGACACAGAAAGTTTACCTTTCTCTCTAATCTGAAACTTACCTGTGTTCAAATCCATGATAGAAACACCTGTGAAAAATCCATGTGGTTGAGCAGCTATGGTTTCCATCGAATTCAATAACTTGGTTTTCACCTTTTCGTTACCTGTCCTTTCCCATTCCGTCAGCCAGGCACTGGCCAGTGCACCCCAATCTGTACCGAAAGATATACTGGCCAGTTCTCCCTTAGGATCGTTTGCAGGCGCTGTCTGTCCTATTTTCCTACCCGGAATAATGCTTCTCAGCGTTTTGTCTGCATCAATCTGTTCTTTCATCAAATCTCCTACCCTCTCGTCAGCAGTCAGATAGTAGTAGAAGCGACGGTTCGCAGCAGTACTGATTCGTAGCTGCTTGGCGCTGCATCCCCAGTGCATTACATTGTGCCTTGATCCGAGTGGACTAAAAGGCCCGATGTGGTGAACATCCACTTCGCCTGTGTGCCTCGTCATGGCCTCCGCCATACGAAACACATCACTTCTGCCAGTCCGCAGGAAATAATACCACAGCCATAGATCAGTCGAGAGCTCAGAATTGTCCCAAGCGTAACCACCTACGTCGTAGCGCCAGGTGTGCCGGTCATAATCATAGGCATGCATGACATCGCCATAATTCCAGAAGCCATACCATTTATGCTGATCCACTTGTTTGTGGTAGTAGTCAAAATAGAAATCAAGTTGCTTATCAATCTTTTCCTCTTTCGGATTCCCTTTTGCGACTGCACTGAATGCCGCACCAAAGATACCGGTTTCCGCAAAATACGCAGGCTCGGCTGCGAGTTGGGGCGGATGCTGGATAGCGTTGGCGGCAGCAGAAATCTCAGAGTTACCCGGAGTTGCGGCAACAATTTTTAGCTGCATTTCGCTGGTTCTAGCCACGCCCACAGGCCTCCCGAATTCCGGTTCGTAATCTTCATAGGTAATTTCCAAAGCATCTCGTTGCTTTTCAAAGGTATCCTGCCCCATTCCGTCATGGTAAAAGCGAAGATCCATAGCCGAGGACTTTGGCGCCCAAACCCAGAGCGTGATCTCTGCCAGATCTGTATGTGCGTTACGGATGTCGAGCTGAGCCGGGTGACTTTGCCAGAAGTTTCTGATACCGAATATTACACCTCCGCCGGGCGATCCCAGATAGGCAGTTCCGGTTGATCGTTTACCAAAAGCAGATTGCAACCAACCGTGCCCCGCTTTAGTTCGTTTCTGAATTTCAAATGAATCTGGTGTTGGCTGAAAAAGTGTATAATCTCCGAAAGCTGGTATGTAATGCAGTCTTTTCGAAACATTATCGGGAAATGCTGTAGTAGACGGCGTTGCCTTGCCAGACAGCTGTGCATCTATGACATCCTTTCCCGGATCACGGCGCAATCCCGTTAAACCGCGAATTGCCTCGGCAAAAACACCATTTTCTTCTCCTGTGAATCGTACATGTCTATTATGCAGCTCATCTTCAACAGGCACATTCAACCTCAAACCGATACCACTGATAAAGTCATTGTTTTCATCAGCATCATAGATGATAGTATGCAAAATGCGTATTGCATCGCTGTTCTCATAGAAGTAGAGTCTGACCACAAATGGCAGTAATGCCTTATTTTCCGTGGTATGTGAACCAGTCACTTTCACCACACAGCGAATTGGTCCGGTTTGTTCAACAATCACCTCCTTGATTTCACCCTGGAAATACTCCGTTCTGATCTGTTCACCAGGCTCAGCATCAGGTAGATTCTGAACATGTAAAACAAGATGACCATCCTTTGCTGCAATTTTGCCGTCACGTTCTATGCCATCAATAATTCGTTTTCCTTTTTTACTGATTTTGCAAATGATGCGACCAGTATCGATACTGATGTGTTCTTCGGTTTCGGAAATTTTAAGCAATGAAGATTTTACCGGCGCTTTCACTGGCTTCAGTAAAAATGTTTCCGGCATATTGGACTGAGCTCCAATGGCGTGCGCGGTCCATTTGATCGAACCATCGGGCCACTGGGCAGTTTGCCAGCTTTGTACCGGAACGGATGCTCCATTGACGCTTTGTAAAGAAAAAGAAGTAGCTTTTTTTAGTGCACCTTTTGGCCAGGGAACGCCCCATGTGGTTCCGATGGTTTCACCGCTTACCTTAGAATCCAGCCATTTCAAAGGCACCTCACCTGCTTTATTCGTTTTCGCTGTTTCAGTTTTAGCAAATGATGAAGCAACCGGCAATCCTGCAGCCAGCACTACAGCACTTTTAACAAATTTTCTACGTGTAACCTGAGGTAAATATTTCATGATGATTATAAATAAACCTATATTTCAAATGTCAGAAGAGGCATGGTACTTATGTAACCTTATTTTTACCAATTGTCAAATGTAATCATTCCGACACGGATCACTCTCCTGAGGTGTTATGTGTATTTGTTTGAAATTTGTTTAATTCACATTACTCAAATTATTTCTCTTTTACTCCTATATGAAAAGAATATCGATAGCTGTTTTGTTATGCATTGTCGTACTTAGCTGTGAGCCACGGGAGGTAGATACCATCAATATCAGACATATATGGAAAATTATGTCTGTTAAGGAAAATGGAGTACTTGTTTTTGACGCAGCTAACATGGATGGAGCAAGCAGGGCATATTCCCGATTTGAGATAGATCTCACCGATGCAAATACGGTTAAAATGACTGAGAAAGGCGGCATAAAGGTAACAGGCGATTGGACTCTGTCACGCGATTACAGGAAATTGATGTTGACCAATATGGTGGCAACTGCTTCGCTACAAGCTATAGACAGTTCTGAGTTTGATATTATCAGCACTAAAGGATCGGTGCTTATGCTGGCACGAACCACCACGAACTCCAAAAGCGGGAGAATACTGGCAGCATATACCCTGTTTCATAAATAAAACATATTCTAAAATTTAGACCATTCGCAGTACTTTGGTTATAAAACGATCTCATTACTGGCTTGAGTCCGATATGTACTATAGAAAACAGAGGAATTTACCCATCTGAAACAGCACCCATTACGCACGTATCGACTTATTAATCAACATTTAACAAATCGAGTTTTTCCGTATTAACAATTTCATAATCTGGAACTAACACAAGGGTAACACAACGAAGAGACCTTTGCACCCGAACAAAACCAGTGTTATGAACTTATTTACATCTACAAAAAATCTAATTACGGTCTGTTTGTTACTATTTGCCACGATCTCTTTCGCTCAAAAAGGATTAATAACAGGTAACATCATGGACAGCCAGAAATTATCACTGCCAGGAGCTACACTCAAACTTACGCCTGGAAATCAATATACGGTTTCCGACGTAAGAGGAAAGTTTGAATTTTTGAGTGTTCCCTCAGGAACTTATACCCTGGAAGCTACATATATCGGATATCAGAACCACAAGCAGGAAATAACCGTACAATCAGGACAAATTGCGTCCATTCAGCTTGTTATGAACGAAGGAAGTCTGGATATGAATGAGGTGGTTGTTTTGGGTGACCGGCTTAGAGGGCAAGCCAAAGCACTCAACCAACAGCGTAACAACGAGAATATCAGCAACATCATTTCTTCTGATCAGGTAGGTCGTTTCCCGGATTCCAACATAGGAGATGCGCTGAAGCGTGTACCGGGTGTTACGATGCAGAATGACCAGGGAGAAGCACGTAACATTATTATAAGAGGTCTTGCTCCTGAGCTTAACTCCGTGACTCTGAACGGCGACCGTATTCCATCTGCAGAAGGAGATAACCGCCGTGTACAAATGGATTTGATCCCTTCGGATATGATCTCTACCATCGAAGTGAACAAAACGCTTACGCCGGATATGGATGCTGATGCCATAGGAGGATCCGTCAATCTGGTAACACGTGCTGCTCCGAACGGACAACGCATATCAGCAACGCTGTCGAGTGGATTTAACCCTATTCGTGGCAAAGCACTTTATACAGGTGGATTTGTGTATGCCAACCGTTTTGCAAAAAATACAATAGGAATGGTGTTGAGTGGTTCGTACAATAATAACAACTACGGCTCTGATGACGTAGAGGCGACTTGGAGAAAAGATGATTTCGGAAATGTGTTCATTGGTCAATCCGATATCAGAAAATACGATGTGCAAAGGATCAGAAGAAGCCTTTCTGCGGCATTTGATTTTAAATTAGGACAAAATCATACGATTACAGCCAATGCAATGTATAACTGGCGCGATGACCTGGAAAATCGGTACCGCTTACGTACCGATAATATTGCACCTACCTATGACGATGCCAACAATATTACCGGATATACAGGCCGTATCAGCAGGCAGACAAAAGGCGGTATAGAAAACAGCAGCAATAAAGGCACCAGACTTGAAGCTCAGAAAGTCCAGAACTATTCGGTAAAAGGAGACCATTTATTGAGCTCGAAAGTGGACATGGATTGGTCGGTAAGCTACTCTACAGCAAGTGAGGATCGTCCTAATGAACGTTATATCAATTTCAGAAAAAGCGGCAATCCGATCACCTATAACGGAGATTCGCATTCACCTATGTTCACACCTGTCAATCTTTCATCAGGTTCGATCGGGCTGAATGAGATCAGTGAAAACCACGATTTTACAGAAGAAACAGAGCTTGGTGCGAAGGTAAATATTCGTTTTCCCTTATCAGTAATTCCAGACCAAAAAGGGCGCATGCGTGTAGGCGGGCGTCTGAGACTGAAAACAAAAGATCGTAACAACAATTTCTTTGTTTACAATCCTGTAAATGAAGATGACTTTGCAACGCTTGGTAGCACATCAACTGTAAATTGGAATGACAATAGCTTTCAGGCTGGGTCACATCTGGTTCCGGGAGTGTTTACTTCCAAGTCATTTTTGGGGAACCTCAATCTGACCAATACGTCGCTATTTGAAGCCGAAAGTGTACCCAGCGAGTTTCTAGGATTAAACTATAATGCGAAAGAAAACATTGTAGCGGGTTACGCCCGGTGGGATCAGGACTTTTCTGAAAAGTTATCTATGATTGCAGGTGTTCGTCTGGAAAATACTTCCATCAATTACACGGGAAATGTAATCGAAGATGAAGAAGAGCTTACAGGACAGCGGACTGTAAAAAACAGCTACACCAACCTTCTTCCAAGTATATCTTTCAAATATAATGCAACCGAAAACTTTATCCTGCGTGCGGCTGCAACTACCGCTTTGGCACGTCCTAACTATTATGCACTGGCTCCGTATATCAGTACAATTCCGGGCGATAGAGAGATCAGAGCTGGTAATCCTGACCTGAAAGCAACCTATTCATGGAATTTTGATTTGATGGCAGAAAACTATTTCGAATCAGTTGGACTGGTATCCGGTGGCGCATTTTACAAAAATTTGAAGAACTTTATTTACACTTATCGTAATCAATCCTATAGCACAGCTAATTATGCAGCAGACTTCCCTGGTACTACCAACCCAATTGCAGCGAGTGAGCTTTGGGATTTCTATCAATCCAGAAATGGTGAAAGCGTAAACGTATTCGGTTTTGAAGTAGCTTTCCAACGCCAACTGGATTTCCTTCCGGGCGCTTTGAAGAATCTGGGAGTCTATACCAACTATACTTTCACCAAGTCATTTGCGAAGGGAGTTTATAACGAAGACGGTGATGTGAGAAATGATGTAACTCTTCCCGGAACTGCTCCTCACATGTTCAACGCGTCACTGTCTTGGGAAAACAAGCGCTTTTCGGCAAGACTTTCAGCTAACTATACAGCTGCTTATCTGGATGCATTGGGAGGTAGTGATTTTGATGATATCTATTATGACAAACAATTCTTCCTGGATGCTAATGCATCTTACAAAATCACAAAAAATCTGCGTGTATTTGCTGAAGCGAACAACCTGACTAATCAACCATTGCGCTATTATCAGAGTGTTTCTTCCCGCACAGTACAGGCCGAATATTACCGTCCGCGTTACAACATCGGGATCAAATTCGACCTTACCAAATAACCGTCACAGACTAATGAAGTACAAAACCTGGGTCTGATTTATTCAGACTTGGGTTTTTCTAATACCACCAACTCATGATTAAAAATACGATTACCGCATGCTCACTGGCTTTTATGCTTGCCCTTACCTCCTGCGGAAAAAAAACGAGCAGTCTTAACGGCAACAGCGACTCAACAGCCATCAAACCCGTCATCATTACAGAGGCTGTAAAGCATGATACCGATGACCCGGCCATTTGGCTGAATCCTGAGGATCCGTCTAAAAGTCTGATCATAGGAACAGACAAAGACATTGATGGCGCCTTATACGTGTTTGACCTGAACGGGAAAATCGTTGCCGACAAAGTAGTGAGAAATCTTAAACGCCCTAATAATGTCGACGTAGCTTACGGGTTGATCATCAATGGAAAACCAACAGATATTGCAGTAGTAACAGAACGCGAAGCAAACAAGATTCGCATTTTCAGTCTGCCTGATATGAAAGCCATAGACAACGGTGGAATTGAAGTTTTCAAAGGTGAAGCAATACAGGCTCCCATGGGTATATCTCTTTATACCCGCCCTTCTGATAAAGCAGTCTTCGCAATCGTAGGCCGTAAATCAGGCCCGGCGGAAGGTTATTTATGGCAATATAAACTTTCAGATGCCGGAAACGGAAATGTGTCCGGAGAGGTAGTACGCAAATTTGGACGCTATAGCGGCAAAAAGGAAATCGAATCTATCGCCGTGGATAATGAAAGTGGCTACGTCTACTATTCAGACGAACAGGTAGGTATCAGAAAGTACTATGCTGATCCTGAAAAAGATAATAAGGAACTGGCACTTATTCCTAACATTGGTTTCACAGAAGACAATGAAGGGATTTCCATTTACAAAACCGGGGAAAAAACAGGCTACATCCTGGTATCAGATCAGGGAGCGGGCAAGTTCCAGATCTTCCCACGTGAAGGTAGTGCGAACAATCCTCATGAACATAAAATGATCAAATCCGTAAAGGTAACCGCTTTGAAAAGTGATGGTTCAGATGTAACGAACGTAGCATTGAATGATCAGTTCAAAAATGGTCTTTTTGTGGCCATGTCAGAAGGAAAAGTATTCCATTACTATCGATGGGAAGATATCATTGGCGCTGAAGAGAAGTAGCGTCATCATGTATGATAAAAGCTGGTGCATGACCAACATGCATCGGCTTTTGCATTTTAGGCTGAAAGCGGCATGTATCAGCATGTGATTTGCTCAAACCTGAAAGACAAACGTAATCTGGCTATAACCTTGAATTGCAGAAGCGTATTGAGCGAAGTCGCCATGCAACACCTTGACCTGAGAAACGCTGAAGAACTCTTCCCGGAATGGAAACAAGAAAATATGGGTTTGATTAAAACTTAATTCGTGATAAATGGCAGAGATACATTGTGATAACGGGGCAGTCTGATCTGCTGCCTCATATTTTTAAAGCTCTCCATCGGTCCCTGCGCGGCCAGCATATTCACCATCCAGGCAGGAATGATTCCGCCGGGATCTACCTGCAAAATATACTGTACCTGTACTTTGCTACCGACAAGTGGGGTGATTGTCCAATATCCTAACGACTTCTGGATTCTCACAACACCTTTTTTTTCTTCCACCCAGCCTGGGACTGCCGGAGCATTCACGGTCACTACTTTTGTGGAGGCTTCCTGTGACACACGTATATGCGCAACAAAATCACGGTTTTCCAGTGGCCATGGTAAGGCCACTTCAGAATAATAATACAGCTCGGAATCAGAAACACGTTTTACCATAGTGCAGGATTTGGTATGGGAAACCCACTGTGTAGCGGCTGATACATCCAGGAGTAACGTAACCAGCTGCGATACTGAAGCATCCACAATGCACTCCACTTTCACTGCCTTGACCTTACTGGTAGAAACTGTTTTTGAGAATACACGGATTCCGTTATCGTCTGCAATTAATTGCCAGTCAGACTGAGCCGATGCCATATTCCCATATTGCAACAGGATAAATAGCATATAATATATTCTGTGCATTGTATTTTTATCAGTAGTCCGGATATTTCAAATTGCACCAAAAGTACAATATATCTTTTGCGCCGTATATAGCCTCCGGAAAATTTAATAGCATGTTAAAAAAGGGAAACAGAATGCGGTATTCTAAATAACTATTGTCGGACGTAGGAAGAGGTGGATTAATAAATTTGTAAAATCTAAAGCGTTTAACGCTGAAAATCCGCATTTTCTTTTGAAATTTGCATGAATGAAGCCATCAAGCAGATCGTTTTGCAGATAGTCATTCGACAGAAACCATCCTGGCAAAGAATATTTTTTTGCAAAAAACGAATTCCCGGCGTCAATTTTTAGTTACATACAGAACCAGTTGCTCCAGGCAGCTATAAAAGCCTCAAACTTAAAAAAATACAATGGCTAAGTACTTAAACGAAACGTCAAGGACTTTCAGTGAATTCCTGCTTATTCCAGGACTTACTACAAAAGACTGTATTCCTCCAAAGGTTTCTCTAAAAACTCCGCTAACTAAATACAAAAAGGGACAAGTTCCTGATATTGAGCTAAATATTCCTTTTGTTTCAGCTATCATGCAATCTGTATCCAATGATGGTATGGCAGTAGCATTGGCAAAAAATGGTGGAGTTTCATTTGTCTTCGGATCCCAAACCATCCAGGATCAGGCTGAAATGATCCGCAAGGTGAAAAATCATAAGTCTGGATTTGTGATCAGTACAGCGAACCTCACTCAGGATCACACATTGCGAGATGTGATTGCATTGAAAGCCAAAACCGGCCACTCCACCATTGCGATTACAGACGATGGCACAGCTGAAGGTAAATTGCTGGGAATAGTTACCAGCCGTGACTACCGCGTTGGAACTGATTCTCACGACAAGAAGGTAAAAGAATTTATGACGCCATTCTCCAAGTTGGTTACTGCGCAACTGGGGTGTACACTGAAAGAGGCGAATGATCTGATCTGGGAACATAAACTGAACAGTCTTCCGGTTATTGACGAAGAGGCACGTTTCAGATTTTTTGTATTCAGAAAAGACTATGACAACCATAAAGATAATCCGAATGAGCTGACCGACAAGCAAAAGAAGTTGGTAGTGGGTGCAGGTATCAATACACGTGATTACAAAGAACGAGTTCCTGCTTTGGTTGAAGCGGGTGCAGATATTCTTTGCATCGATTCGTCAGACGGTTTTTCTGAATGGCAGCGTGAGACTTTGCAGTACATCAAGCAAGAGTTTGGTGACAAAGTAAAAGTAGGTGCTGGTAATGTGGTGGATAAAGAAGGATTTCTGTATCTTGTAGAATCGGGTGCTGATTTTATAAAGGTCGGTGTCGGCGGCGGTTCAATCTGTATCACTCGTGAGACAAAAGGTATTGGTCGCGGACAAGCAACTGCATTGATCGAAGTAGCAGAAGCAAGGGATAGGTATTTCGAGGAGACCGGAATTTACGTTCCGATTTGTTCCGACGGCGGTATTGCACAAGATTACCACATGGTGCTTGCTCTTGCCATGGGTGCCGATTTCCTGATGATGGGTCGCTATTTTGCCCGTTTCGATGAAAGTCCTACAAGAAAGCTTTTGGTGAACGGACACTACGTAAAAGAATATTGGGGAGAAGGATCTAACCGTGCACGTAACTGGGAACGGTACGATATGGGTGACACCGATGGACTCAAATTCGAAGAAGGTGTCGACAGCTATGTGCCTTATGCCGGTACGTTGAAAGACAACCTTGCCGTTACATTAGGCAAAATCAAATCCACCATGTGTAGTTGCGGTACATTATCCATTAAAGAACTGAAAGATAATGCACGCATTACGTTGGTATCTTCTGTTAGTATTGTAGAAGGCGGCGCACACGATGTGATTGTGAAAGAGTAAGCTTTAATCTATAAAAAATGGTCTGATTTACAAATCGTGGATCAGACCATTTTTTATACAATCATAGTAGCTAAGCGAGCATCCTTCTGCTCAAAGCGCTTACTCTGATTCCTTTAAGACTTTTTACTCTTGCCCCTATCTCAGTTTTATCCCGAAAGGTGTATCCCGGACCAAACAGCCCTTTGAACTCTTCAATACTTTCCTTCAATTGCTTTCTGGATAATCCGCTATATTCCAACTGAAGAAATCTCGATTTCTCAGCAGTGTATTTTTTTAACTTCCAGAATTGGGGATGGTTCATCCCTATGGGCGGACGAAAATGCTCTTCATGGTCTCGGATCAAAAATTCAAGATCAAAATTTACTTCCGATGAATTCCTTGATGCATAGCCTTTGATCACAATTTTGGCTTCACGCCCTACTGCCAATTTGAATATCTTTTCATGTATCATTTTACCTGAGAATGCTGATTAGTACTTATTTTCATATGAATGAAAATATTAAGTCTATAAATTCGATAGACAAAGAAAGCTATTAGTTTGTATAAATGCAATGTGTTTTACATTTTTTAAGATATCTGTTTTAAATTCTAACCCGGTATCTGCTTTCGCGGGAGCCGGGTTGATCTGATGGGCGACACTCTACAAAGCCATTCTCGGTAAGCCAGTTCAACGATTGATACACTGTAGCCGGGCTGATTTTCACAAAGTTGTTGCGTAGTAAAAGATATAAATTTGCAGCATCCGTGTAATCTTTTGTTTTTTGCAGATAGTCTGCCACCAGCAGTTTTTTACCAGGGCATCGTACGCCTTTTGCTTTGCAATAAGTTATAATTTTTGTTGAAATCCTGCTCATAATCTTCTTTTACACGTATTCTGAATTTCTTCAGCCCTTGATTGTCTTTTCCTGGAAGGCGTCATCTTTTTTCCTAAACGGCAGGAAAATGATACCACAGTCTATCTTCCGTTAAAGCGGATAGGGTCATACCAAGATTTCTGTATCGTACATGCTGTACAAAATAAGGCTACCTCTGTCTCCACTAGCCAAATTCAAAGAGTTTTTTTAATAAGTGATTTTGTCTCTTTTCACGTCTGCTTAGAATAATTTTATGAATGCGTTCGCTGATTCGCAGCTGCCTTAGAAAATCCTTTATTTATATCCATTCCATCACTTACCGTTTAAAATTATACGCACGCGGAAAATGATCATTTTATGCATGCTGTCACTCTGAGCGCAGTTGGAAATTGCGGTAGGATTCCGTTGATTAGGTGGCATTCACACCTAAGTTGCATAACTACATCTCAACCCGAATGTCAATCAGAAAAAAAGTAAATGGGTTCAATGAGCTGCCTCGCCTTCCATAAATTTCCACTTGAAAACGTTGTTACATTTACCATTCTGATGGTGTCTGCTTCGTATTTACAGATGAATTATCCGTAGCAACAGCTTGATCTGTGTTTTTTCGTTACTTTTATCTGAATAAATCCTTCTCTTACCGCAGATCATTCTGCACTATTATATTTTCACCAAATATTACTAACCACTAATCTATGAAGAAAAAATTATTGCTGTCGACATTAATCCTGTGCAGCTGCCAGTTACTCATCTTTGGCCAGTCTTTCAACAATTTCCCGGTTACCACGCAAAAACCGCCACTTCATGCCAAACACTGGATGGCGATTACCGGAAAACCGCTGGCTGCCACATCGGGGGCTATGATATTCAGCAAAGGAGGAAATGCTATTGACGCCTCGTGTGCCATGCTCGCATCCACTTGTACCATGTGGGATGTGTTAAGTTGGGGAGGAGAAACGCAGGCACTGATATACAATCCGAAAACAAAAAAAGTGATTGCAATTAATGCAATGGGGGTAGCGCCTACTGGAGCAACTGCGGATTTTTTTAAGAACAAAGGCATGAAATACCCACCGGAATATGGTCCGTTGGCAGCTACTACACCCGGTACAGCAGGAGGACTCATGACAATGCTGGCCGAATATGGCACCATGAGTTTGAAAGAAGTACTCGCACCTGCCATGCAACTCGCCTCTGGCTACCCTATTGAAGCGCAAACTGCCAACTCAATTGAAAGAGGAAAGGATAAGATCAAACAGTGGCCCTATTCGGCGAAGGTATTCCTGACTCATCCCGGAGAAAAGCGTGAAGCACCGGATGCCGGCGAGATATTTGTTCAAAAAGATTTACTGGCTACGCTCCAGAAACTGGTTGATACAGAAGCCGCAGCATTGGAAAAAGGCAAATCAAGAAAGGAGGCGATTTACGCGGCTTATGATCGTTTTTATAAAGGAGATATTGCAAAAGAAATTGCGCGAAGCACCCAGGAACAAGGAGGATTGATCACCGAACAGGATATGGCTAACTGGAAAGTAAAAATTGAAGAACCGCTGATGACCAGTTACAAAGGGATTGAAGTATATAAAATGCAACCCTGGACACAAGGACCCGTGATGCTGCAGGCGCTCAATATGCTTGAAAACTTTGATTTGAAAAGTATGGGTTACAACTCCTCACGTTATGTGCATACACTGTATCAAACCATGAATCTGGCATTTGCTGACCGTGACTTCTATTACGGGGATCCTGCATTTGCTCCTGAGGAACCCATGAAAGGCCTTTTATCGAAAGAGTATGCCAAAGAACGTATCAAGCAGATCAACTGGGAAAAGAACGACCCAAAAGTATTACCCGGCGATCCTTACCCATTTGAAGGAAAAACAAATCCATTTACACAGCAGATTAAAAACTGGGGAAATTTCCAGGCTAGCACAAGCAGAAATACAAACGGACTTGACGACAAATTCATGGAAGAATTTACGGCTGGCACCACTTCAGTGGAAGCTGCTGACGAAGAGGGCTGGGTAGTTTCCATCACTCCAAGTGGAGGCTGGGTACCCGCGTGCATTGCCGGTAATACAGGCGTTGGTTTAAGTCAGCGAATGCAATCTTTTGTATTGGACTCTCAAGAAAATCCTTTCAATGTGGTAGAGCCAGGCAAACGTCCACGTGTTACACTCACGCCTAGTCTTGCGTTGAAAGACGGAAAACCGTTTCTTTCTTTTGCCAAGCAGGCTGGCGATGAACAGGATCAATTGCTCCTACAGTTCTTCTTGAATGTAGTTGAATTCGGTATGACTGTACAGGAAGCGGCAGAAGCGCCCAGTTTCAAAACGTTGCAGATGTATGCCAGCTTCGGGGCGCATGAAAAAGATCCGGGCGGGTTAATCCTGAACGAACAAATGCCTGACTGGACCCGAAAAGAATTATCAAGAATGGGCTATAAAAATTCTTATCAACCCCGTACCAGCGGCCCTATTAATGCAATTTACTTCGACTGGATACATGGCAGCATGTGGGGAGGATCCAGTAACCATGGGGAAGATTACGGAATAGGCTGGTAAGTTTAATCCTTATTTTTTCTCTGCCACGGATACACGAATAAAGCACGGATATGATGTACATGAATAAACAAATTCGTGAAGATTCGTGTATCCGTGGCCAATTAAACTCTTGACACAGATCTACCAATAGCGCACTAATTTGATTTCTGCAGATATAAAAATTCATACTAATCGGTGTATCCGTGGTCAACTTCTAATCTGCCACTGATGCACGAATAAAGCACGGATATGATGTACATAAATAGACAAATTCGTGAAGATCCGTGTATCCGTGGCCAATTAAACTCTTGACACAGATCTACCAATAGCGCACTAATTTGATTTCTGCAGATATAAAAATTCATACTAATCGGTGTATCCGTGGTCAACTTCTAATCTGCCACTGATGTACGAATAAAGCACGGATATGATGTACATGAATAAACAAATTCGTGAAGATTCGTGTATCCGTGGCCAATTAAACTCTTGACCCAGATCTACCAATAGGTCGCGGTTTCGATTTTACAGATATGAAAATTTGTGCTAATCGGTGTATCCGTGGCAATAATCCATTCCAATTATCTCATGACTTCCATTTTATTTTCGGACCGACTACACCTTTCATCAAATTTTTGAATTCCGCTACATCTTCAGTGGTAAATGCCCTCTTAGGCATAATATTAGCTGAAGCCTCAGTGGGCTTAACAAGAAAGAAATCTGCAGTCTCAACAATTGAATGAAATTTCTCCCACTCCATAAAGTTTGAGAAAGACTCTCCTTTCATTCTGAATCCATTTCCATCTATTCTTACCTTCACTTCCTGTACAAAGGGATTTTTAGTTTTGATGAGATTCGGCACCTGTATTTTCGCAGTAATCTCGGACAAAAAGGTAAGATATACACCCATCAGCAATGGGAACAAGTACGACATGCTGAAGTAGTAAATTCCATTTACTATATTGACAGTAGTGGTAAACACCATTACCACCAGCAGGAAAATTCCTAAACCTCTCAGAATTTTGGTGATCAGCCTGGAGCTGTTATTTTGCACTAAACCTCTGTAAACTTCCTTTTCTGTTAATTTATATTCGATTTGCACCATAGATGAGAGAATGAACGTAAAATGTTAACGCAAGATAAAGTGTAGCTCCGCCACAGCAAAGTCTCTTAATCTAAAATATCCCAGTGAATCACTGTGGTTTATAGCCGAATCTAAAAATTAGATTAAAAAAGATAGAAATCTTATTTGGACTTGTTTTAAACAAGATGCTATATTTGCTATCAGTTCGATTACAATGTCCTTATGACAAACTCTCATATCTCATCCACCACATTTCGTATTGACGAGCAATCTTTCCGGGAGATTTATCTGCAATATTGGGATAAGGTCTATGCTGTGTGCTCCAGCAATCTGAATGACAGCGAGGTAGCAAAAGGAATGGTACAGGAAATTTTTAAATCATTATGGGAAAGAAAGGATGAACTGGAAATTACAACATCTGTAGAGCGCTATTTGATCCGGTCAGCTAAATTTAAGGTATTTGAATACATCAGAAATACCAGCAGCCGGCGTGAGCATAGTCAAAAAGCATTGACGAATTACTGTAATCATACCTGCTGTACTGAGAATGAAATCATGTACAATAGTTTGAAAAGCAAAGTAGATACACTGGTCGACACACTCCCCTGCCAATGCCGCAATGTGTACAGAATGAGCCGTGAGCAAGGACTCACCAATCGTGAAATCGCGTCGAACCTGCTCATCTCTGAAAGAGCAGTCGAGTATCATATCAGCAAGGCACTATCCATGCTCAAAGCTAATCTTTCTGAATACTTACATTAGTTTTTATAATTGCACCTTCGGCAATATCATTTTTATGCTACTTTTACTTAAAAGTGGGTCGATATAGCATTGCAAAAAACTATCCATGAAGGTCACCAGAGAACTTATAGAAAAATATCACGCGGGAAAGTGTACGCCGGAGGAAATGCTCATGGTTGAGGAATGGCTTCTTGACGACGAAGCGGAGGAAGAGTATGTCACTCCTAAAGCATTAGACAGAGATGCACTTCGCGATAGCATCTGGGAAGATCTTCAGGCAGACATTAATCCTTTACAGCCTGTCATCCCTGAAAAGAAACCGATAGGATTGTCTCTCAAAATGATACCCTTCCGGAAACCTGCCGTAGCTGCGGCAGCAGTATTGCTAATTGGTTCATTTCTTTATTACGCTAAACAGCAGGAAACCAGCCAGAAATTATTTGTACTCAGCAATGCTTCAGATACTTCTAACAAGAAGGTCAGCGGCAGCCTTTATACGATTAGCCTTGCTCCGAAAAGTAACATAGAAATCGATAACAGCACCGGGACTATTGATTTTTGCGGAGCTGTACTTATAAATCCTAAACAAGATATAGAGTTTACCATACAGGGAACTTGTGCTGCAGACGATGAAAAAGAAAAACTTTTCCTGAAAAAGGGACAAAACTACATTGCCATGAACTACAATAGCCACGACAATGAAAACGAAATGATTATTCTCGAAGAAGGATCACTTACAAGTCTTCCACCTATCGTGAAAAGGCAGCTCATGGATCAATTCAATATCTGACAGTTGTGTGTAAATGAGATTTCGATTATATACCTTTCTTATCTGTCTATCGTTTCTATGCACTTATTTATCCGGCTGTACTGAAAAAGAACACGGGGCTGCCTCAAACAAAAAGTATAGTATTTATGTAGGAATGACAGGAGGTAAAGAATTTCTCGTAACTACGGACACCATTGATTCAGGTACTATTAATCCCGAAAAGCAGGGAGCTGTAGTCGACCCACCAAGAATATTCCATGACCTTATTGTTCAAAATGGTTATTACTATCGCTTGGATCAGCGTACAGGTATGTTCAGCGAATCCACAATAGCAGATGGAATACTTAAAGAAAACAGATCTGTAAAAATTGCAGGTTTCAACGATATTGAAAATTACAATTGGATCAGTAAGGATTCCTTGTTACTGGTTGGTTACGAAGAGAGAAGCAGAAAGGCAATATGTGCTAAAATTAATGTTCGGAACATGACGGTTGTTCAGCAGGAACTTCCTATTCCCACTCCCTTTGGTAAATACAATTGGATGTCTGTCGGCTTTACCAAGTTTTTTGGAAACAAACTTACAGTGGGATATTGTTACCACAGTACTACCAAATTGCACAGCTACACTACCAGCGATACTTTGTATGTGGATGTGATCAGTTATCCTGAATTCAAAACGATTAATCGTTTAAAGGATACCCGCTCCACCTATCCCGGGGGAATTAATTCAGCCATGCAAAGCTTTTTTACTGATGAGAAAGGTGATTTTTATTTCCTGGCATGCCCGGGCATTGTGTCGGGGAATGTACCTCAAAAATCAACGGGCATTTTTAGAATTAAAACAACAGTAAAGGAAATCGATCCTGATTATTTTTTCAACATCTCCGGTTCCCCCATCCAAAATCATGGGTACGGGCTATGGTACCTGGGAAAAGGAAAAGCGATTGTACGTACGGAACACAAAGGACTTTTTTCCGGTGTGAATGATCATTACAAAACACATCATATTGAGTATTATCTGCTCGATCTGGTTCACCAAACGACCAAAAAGCTGCAACTTCCTCTTGACAAAGGAACCAGAAAACAATGTGTGCTGGTAGAAGACGGCATTGCTCATATTGCCATCAATTCAGATAAAGAAGGAAGTGCTGTTTGGATTTACAATCCGGAAAATGACAGTCTCAAAAAGGGGCTGCAACTTTTGGGTGAGGTCAATTACTTCCTGCGTCTGGAAAGGCTGAATTGAGATTATAGCATAGTGCCTTTCCCTTTGGTGCTAATATCTGTCAGGCTCAGCTGGCGGATGCGGCGCGGTGGAAGTCCAATCATATATGAATATTCAATCAGGACAACACATTTTATCACGGTGGGCTGCACTCGGAAACATCGATGTACTGAATTTGCTACGAATATTACGGCGCTCTGCGCCTTGTACCCAGCAACAATCGTGTAAGCCTGATGTAAGCTAAGCTTTTAGTCACAGAAATCATTGTGGATCAGGGAATCATCAATTCTCTCAATCGCACGGATGCCCCCTCTGCTTAGGGTGACATTCAATAAGGGTATTCAGAGCACTTTGGAATTCAAATCCATTCAAACTTATTAAACCAGCCTTGCTTACGTTTACTTTATCCAATTTTTCGCAATGAACACAACTCTCCTCTATTCCATAACAAACTATTTATCAATAACTTAAAATCGATGTAAATCTCACAAGTAAAAATCCCATCTAAAATTACCAATATTTTTCTCTCACGACCTTCGGGATAAAAGTGTCTGCGCTACTTCCATAGAGTAAGTAATAAAAAACTTTATGAATTTAACATTACGCAGCAATTATACCAGGTTTACTATTACCTCTATCATGCTGCTGTGCTCATGGCAGAGTATGGCTCAGATCTACGTTCACGGAATTATCAAAGGAATATCGGGAGAAGGAATTCCCGGTGTTGCGGTTCAGATCAAAAATTCATCACGGGGCGAACATACCGACGCTGACGGTAAGTTTCGTATCAATGGTCTTCAATCCGGAACCTATCAACTTTTGTTTTCGGCAGTAGGATATAAGAATCAACAACGGGATGTGACGCTGAAAAGCGGACAAAATCAGGAAGTGCTGATCGTGATGGAAGAAAACTCACAGCATCTGAATGAAGTTCGCGTTGTTGGGAAAACAGAAAGCAGAGCACTTAAGGAGGGCGCCTACAACGTCAATGCACTTGATACGAAGGTATTTGCGAATACATCTTCCGATATCAACCAGGTGCTTAACCGTATGAGTGGTGTCAGGATACAGGAAAGTGGTGGTTTGGGTTCCGACTTTCGGTTTTCATTGAACGGCCTCTCCGGAAACCATATTAAGTTTTTTATCGATGGAATACCCATGGAGTCATTCGGAGGAGGTTTGTCGTTGAATAACATACCCGTCAATCTTGCCGAAAGAATAGAAGTGTATAAAGGTGTTGTTCCAGCTTACCTGGGGTCGGATGCACTGGGTGGTGCTGTCAATATAGTTACCAAAGGCAAAGGTAACAACAAGCTGGACGCAAGCTATTCCATCGGTTCGTTTAACACCCACCGTGCGGCCCTTTCAGGAAGTTACACCGCTCCTAAATCCGGAATTACGGTCAACATCAGCTCTTACTACAATTTTTCTGACAACAACTACTGGATGCGGAATAATCCTGAGGCGAATGTAAAATTACAGGTAATTGAAGATGGTAAATTCGTTGTAAAAGATCGTCTCCGACGTTTTCACGATGGTTTTGAATCCTACATGGGACAAATTGAAGTGGGGATATCCAACAAAAAATGGGCGGATGTATTTGTTCTGGGTTTGACACATACCAACACGTATAAGGAACGCCAGACCGGTGCTACCCAGGACAAAGTAATTGGTGAAATGACTAATAAAAGCCACAATATTGTTCCCTCCCTGCGTTACCGCAAAGACAATTTATTTGTTAAAGGACTTGCATTAAGGGCTTTTGCTAATATTTCGAATGACAAATCGGTAGTTACGGATACAAGTTCAAGAACGTGGTATCAATGGAATGGAATTCCTGATCGTGTAAATCAAACCAGCGGAGAATTAAACGTAAACAAGTCTATCACGCATCTTACGGGAGGAAATGCACTTGCCCAGCTCAACCTGAACTATGCGCTGACACCCAACCACATGTTCAACCTGAACTATAACTACAATGCTTCATTCAGGGAAAGTTACAATGAGATCGATCCTTACAATCACTCCTATGACCGGTCAAACCGCCTGAACAAAAAGATTCTGGGATTTACCTACCAACAGGATTTCTTTGATTCAAGGCTATCTAATAGCTTCTTTGTCAAACATTTCGGCTTTTCAGGTAAGGTAATCGGTGCCGATAGTTCCGTATCCAAAGAGCACTCCAGCTATTGGGGATATGGCGGGGCTTCCCGATTCAAACTGACAGAAGGAACGGGTATTAAAGCTTCCTATGAATATGCGCTTCGATTGCCAGGACTGATCGAACTGTACGGAAACGCGGAAGAGGTGATCGGAAACGCCAATCTTCAACCAGAAAATAGCAACAACTACAACCTTGGCGTGTTTTTCACCAAACGCGTAAACAGTCATACTTTCTTTGCCGAAGCGTCAGCTTTTTACCGTAACACCAAAAACTACATCTATTCCATGCCTGCATTAAGCTCCGCAAGTGGAGATTTTTCCATGTACTACAATGCAGGAGGAATCAAAATCAACGGGTTCGAAGCAGATTTGAGATATGAGTACTTTCGCCTACTCAGCTTTTCTGTGAACATGAGTTACATGAACGCCGTAGACCGGGAACGCTACGTACGGGGAACCAACCGCGAAAAGATCACCTACCTGAGCCGTATTCCAAATCAGCCGTGGCTCTACGGTAGCACTGATTTCAACATAGGGAAAAGCGATCTGTTTGGAAAAGGTACGCGTTTACAGTTCAACTGGTTTACCCAGTTCATCAACAGCTACTCACTCAGCTGGTCGAAACTGGGAAACAAATCGACTAAGGATTACATACCATTGCAATTCATTCAGAATGTAGGCATTACTTACTCGCTGAAGTCTGGCAGATACAATATTACTCTTGAAAGCCGCAATCTCACTGATCAGATTGCCTATGACAACTTCAAACTACAGAAGCCAGGTCGCTCTTTCTTTTTGAAACTGCGGTATGTGCTCTCTTCTTACAATCTTTTTAATTATTAATCAATTTCTAAATATATGTACAATTCACTTAAACAATGGGTTTCGATCCTGAGCGTATGCTCGTCACTGTTCTTATTCTCCTGTAACGACAAGGATGGAAACGAAACGGTGACACCATCAACTCCTGGAGAATATGCAGTAATTTTTACCGCAGATAATGGCAACTCATACATGCTTAACGCATCGTCTTTGACAGAGGGTAGCATTTCGGCCGTAGGTAAAGGGACAGATGTAACGAGCATATTTACCTGGGAAGAAAATATTATTCAGAAAGGGCGTGACTTCTATCATTTGGACCCTAACGCAGGAAAATTCGGCAAATACCGTTTTGAAAATGATGTATTATCTACAGTATCTGAAATTGTATTTACAGCTTTTCCGAGTCCATATCTTGGATGGCACGTATGGTTGGACGACAACCAGGTGATGTTCGGACCAAGAAGCTCTAACTTGTATGCGATCGTAAATACATCTACAATGACGATTGTAAAAACGGGAGAGTTTGAAAAAACAGGTATTCCGGCTGACCATAGCAGGAGAATTTTCTCTGCCATTCCAAAAGGCAACAAGCTGCTGATCGGATATGGTTTGTATAATGAAGTGACTAAGGTTCACTACGACTCTTCTTACATGGCGGTGATGGATTTCCCAACACTTACTAACCTTACTGTTACAAGTAAAGATGGTCGCTCGGCGCCTATTGGTGCACTGCGTAACGGGTACTTCAGCCAGTTCAGCGAAGGTGGAAACACTTACGTATTGACACACCCTATCGCACTGGGCGCCAATAAGCCGGCCATGCCAACAGGTTTTTATCGCGTGAAGGACGGCAGCTACGAAATCGATCCCGGTTATTTTTTCGATGTTTCAGCCAAACGCAACGGAGACAAGCAGCTGGGAGTAGGTTACCTGGGTAATGGCAAAGCACTTCTCATCAGTGCACATGATGCAGAAACAAACGTAAAAGAATGGAACGACTGGTGGTATGCTTCTATGTGGGAATATCTGGTTGTAGATGTGAATACGCAACAGGTAGTTAAAAAACTTGATCTTCCTTATGTACTCAATTCACGTTCGGCAGTAATCCATGAAGGAAGTGCCTACATCGCGGTTAATGACCCTAATGCAGATGCCATTTACGTTTGGGAATACAATAGTGAAAAAGATACTTTCACCAAAGGGTTGAAAATTGAAGGAGGTAGTGACAACACACCTACTCTGTTCAAACTGAATTGATTTTTTTTCAGTCGGCAGCGCCACTTACCAAAGTTGGTGTGGAGCTGCCGATGTTGTACCTGAGCAAAATTATGTTTACTAAAATAAATGCATGGATACACCTGTGGCTCGGATTATTTTCCGGCATAGTTGTGATAATTCTCAGCGTGACAGGATGTTTGCTGGTGTTTCAACAGGAAATATCTGATATTATCTATCCGTGGCGATCTGTAGAGGCGCGTACCAGTGAAGAACAATTACCTCCCTCAGAGATATTTAAGGCAGTTAAGGCTTACGTTCCGGACAAAGAAATACAAAGCATCTGGTATTACGGTCTTGATAAATCCGTAAAAGTTAATCTCAAATCAGATTCTATTCTTTATGTAAATCCCTATACGGCCGAAATGCTCGCCTTTAAGGATCATGAAGATTTCTTCCACGAAATAGATGAGGGACATCGTCACCTGTGGCTTCCTCCCAAATACGGCGACCCGATTGTGGGCTGGGGTACGTTCATTTTCTTTATTTTAACCCTAAGCGGGCTCATACTTTGGTTTCCAAAGAAATGGAGCAAAGCAAATATCAATAAAAGTTTCAAGATCAAGTGGAAGGCCAGTTTTAAAAGGGTTAACTATGACTTGCATAATGTATTGGGTTTTTACAGCTTGCTTCTGGCGTTGATTATTGCCATTTCTGGTCTTGTGATGAGCTTTCAATGGGCGCGTAAAAGTGTATACTGGCTTAGTGGCGGAGTGAACAAGCCTCGCAAGGAACGCCGGAATGAGCCAAAGGAAGAAAAACCAGTTATCACGATGAAAGAGGCTTTGTTGATGCAAAAGACCGACCAGATATGGAACAAGGTCCGTAAGGAGTATGCTATCTACAATAAGGAAGAAGTCATTATTGGTTATCCGAAAGATGCAAGTGAACCCTTGTACACCTGTACAGATATGATTTACGGTTCATGGCGCTATATCTATTTTGACTTACAAACCATGCTGCCAACCAAAGGTACCCAGACGCCTTTAAGCGAAGAGAAGGCTGCCGACTGGATTATGCGTGCGAACTATGGAATCCACACCGGTCTCATTCTGGGAACAACAAGTAAAATCCTCTATTTCCTTGCAAGTCTGGTCTGTGCCAGCTTACCTATCACAGGATTCTACATTTGGTGGGGAAGACGAAAAAAGGATAAATCCAAAAAGGTCAGAACCAGTAAGACAGGGACTGCTACCGTCGATCCGCGATTAGCAGCCAGATAGTCTTACGTTGCCTTCATCGTCTACGTTTGTGCATGGTTTAAACGCTGGCATCACTAACAAAACATATGAACAAATACTACCGAATTTATACTGTTTTCTCACTGCTGTTGTGCAGTCATATTCTGGTTGGACAGGCATCCAAAACGCCTTATCTTGTGAAAGGTAACGTCTCCGACTCATCCACAAAAAAGACGATTGAGTTTGCCACCATCAGTATTCTTGATGCTGAACAAAAAGTGATAGCACTCACCTACTCTGATGAAAATGGTAATTTCAAATCGTCAGACATTTCCGAAGGAAGCTATTTCATTAACCTTTCATTTGTAGGTTACGGGCAGAAAAATCTACCTTTCAAAGTCAGCAGCCAGAAACCAGTATACGATTTCGGAAATGTATTGCTCAATGCTCAGATCAATCAGTTGCAGACTGTTACCGTAACTGGTAGCAAACAGCTTGTGGAACAGCAACCCGGTATGCTTATTTATAATGCTGAAAAAGACATCAGCAACAATGGTGGTACTGCTGCAGACGTACTGCGCAAGGCTCCTATCCTTAATGTGGATGCGGCTGGCAATGTATCCATGCGGGGTAATTCCAATCTCAGGATACTTATTAATGGCAAGTATTCCGGTCAGATGGCAAGAAGCCCGGGAGATGCATTGAATATGATGCCGGCCGGATCTATCAAGTCGGTGGAAGTAATCACAAGCCCCTCTGCCCGTTACGATGCTGAAGGTGCTGCCGGGGTGATCAACATTATTACTAAAAAAGGGCAACAGAGTATGAGCGGCACTATTGAAGTAGTCGGAGGAAATCTGGAGCAGGCAATTAATCCAAGACTTTCTGTTAACCGGGATAAATGGAATATCAATTCCACTTTGCACTTGCACCGTTTCCGTAACAAAGAATTAACCGAACTTGACCGCACTACACTTGAAAATGGCCGCCCAACAGGACGCCTTTACCAGGAAATCACAAAAGACAATACCAATCCGCACAGCTCGGGTGATGTACAGATTGAATATACCCCCGACTCTCTAAACCTCTTCAATTTTTCTGTGAATGGCTGGTTGGGCAGATGGCCTGACAACAGTACACAACGTAACCGCCGATTCTCTGCAGATGACGCGTTACTCGAAGAATATCAGCAATCGGCTACCACCCAGGCTCCTAGTAAAGGGTTCGATTTGAACCTCGGGTATACCCGCAAATTCAAAAAACCGGGAGAAGAACTTTACCTGATGGCACAGCACAACCGCTCAACCGATGATTTCAATTATATTTCCTCTCAAACAGGACTGGAGAGAATTCTTCTTTACAGAGAAACGAATGACAACCGTACCAATAATAATGAATGGACTTTCCAGACCGATTACATTTTACCGCTGGACAAATCGGGACAACATGCCCTTGAAACGGGATTGAAAGCAATACTTAGAAATGGTGGAACGAACTACAATGTACAGGAGAGCAGCGACAGCAATCCGGATGTATTGGTTCCGATTGGTTCACGATCGGATCAGTTCGACTACAGGCAGTATGTGGTTGCTGCTTATGGGCAACTCAAACTCAAATGGAAAAACGGTTGGGCTTTACATGCAGGAGCAAGAATGGAAGGCACCTTTCTGGAAGGCAAACAACGCATACAGAATACTTCTTTCAATAATGAATTCTGGAATTTTGTACCAAGCGCAACACTATTCCGAAAACTCAATGCAAACAACAACCTTACGTTGAGTTATACCAAAAGAATATCAAGACCATCGCTATGGGATTTGAATCCGAATGCAAATAGCCAGGATCAGAATAATATCACTGTCGGTAATCCACGCCTCAGACCTGAGGAAGTTAATCAGACAGAATTTACGTATGCATTGCAGACTGATAATGATGTTTTCCTGAACTTCTCCCTGTTTACCCGCAAGACCAATAATTCAATAGAAAGTGTGGTTTCAATAGGAGATAATGGTGTTGCCACAACTTCGAAGCAAAATCTCGCATCCAATGCGCAGCATGGGCTTAACTTTTCAACCTCCTTCCCTATTTTACCCGGATGGAAGTTCAATAGCAATGCCAATGTGAGATATGCCAAATTCCAAAGTGGTGCTTTAAATATCAGTAATGATGGTATTGCCTGTGGAATTAACCTGAATAGCAGCTGGAAACTTCCGAAAAACTTCAGCGTTCAGGTATATGGTGATTACGATGCCAAGAGCGTGACTCTACAAGGATATGAGTCGTCCTGGTTGTACTACAGTTTCTCTGCAAAAAAGGAAATTCCCTCTAAAAAGCTGACTGTTACGCTGACAACAGTAAGTCCGTTCGGTCAATACATTTCACGAACAGATGTGGTACGGGCTTCAGATTTCAATTCGACGCTCAACAATCGCTACATGATGCGCTCAGTGAGACTGTCTCTGAACTGGGAATTCGGAGGTTTGATTAAAGGAACGCAATCAAGAAAAATAAGTAATGACGACCAGAAGAATGTAAAATCCGGAGGATAACCAAATCCTCAGCAGGAAGACAAAAGGACGTGCAAAGCAATCTTTCACGTCCTTTTCCTATATCTCTTCTCCACACTATTTCTCCAGATATTTACCAATCAGCATAATACTTTCATGCTGGTTATGAGAGCCGCTTTTTACTAATTTCTCATTCAGTTCTTTTAATGCCTTTTTAGAATCTACTGAGCCAATCTCACCTATTCTCTGAATAGCATAAGGCAACATTTTAGGAAATACGGATTTCTCAGCAATAGCAAGTGTACGGCTGGCATCCAGTGCCGCCAGGGGTTCAAGTCCGTACCAAACCATTAATGGAAGATTATGATCATCCTTATCCTCCACTTTGGAAGCCAGTGCCTCCATTACTTCCCAGCGAGATGCGATGTCGATACGCTGCATGGAAGCAACCAGATACAGTCTCACCAGGGCAGATTCTTCATTCTTTGCCATTTCAGCAAACTTTTTAAGTGCATTTACTGAAACAATTTTATCCTCTACGATCAGCTGAACAGCCCAGCTTCGGATATATTCATCCTTATCTTTTAGTAATGCTTCTAATTCTTTATCACTAATCCCACCTGTAACATGGAGTGTCCATAACGCACGAAGTTTGCGGGTTACGTCCGGATTGTTATTCAGTATTTCCCAAATCGCTTTATGTACTTTCTTGTTGGCTCCGCGTTGTTGTAGTATTGTGCGCGCCTGCCTTACATACCATTCATTGGCATGAAGCTGATATGCAACCAATTCTTTGTCCGTCGCTTTGGACAAATCCACTTTCACCCACTTGTCATTGTCATGAGTAATTTTAAAAATCCGGCCCATGGTTTTATCATGTACATCCGGATTGGGGCTGTGGCACTGGTTTTTATCGTACCAGTCAATCGCGTAAACCGAGCCGGAAGGATCATATTTCATATTCAGCCACTGTGACCAGCTGTCGTTCATCGCAAGAAAATCGGGCTGGTGAGTGGCTATATAACCCGACCCTTTTCTTGTCAATTGGTCAATATTAAGCCTGGCCCCATTGATGTTATTCATAAAAATCTGGTTTCGATATGCCTCGGGCCAGCTGTTGCCACCCAGGTATATCATCGCCCCTGCATGCGCATGGCCACCACCGGCAGAAGCTGACCTGAAATTACCCGCATGTGGTCCCCGCTCTCCCACCCAGTGTACATGGTCAGCTATGGTTTTGATGTCATCAAAAGTATAAGGATTGAAATGATTGCCGGCCTGACGCTGGTAGCGCGCTCCTTGTATGACATGATACATATGTGGAATCACACAAACCGTAATGAACGGATGACCGTAATCATTGAAATCGATACCCCATGGATTGCTGCTTCCCTCAGCAAACACTTCAAATATATGTTTAGTAGGATGATAACGCCATACTCCAGCATTGATTTTGATCCTGTCCTTATCCGCTGCACCCGGTTTTCCAACATTAGAATGGGTAAAAATGCCATGCGTTCCATACAGCCAGCCATCAGGTCCCCACCTGAGGTTATTGAGCACTTCATGCGTATCCTGGGTTCCCCATCCGTCGAGAAGTTTCTGAACCGGGCCAGCTGGTTTACCATTTTTTTCATCAATAGGTATAAAAAGCAGATATGGTGCTGCTCCCAGCCAGACACCTCCCATACCTACCTCTATCCCGCTTACGAGGTTGAGTCCTTCTGCAAAAACTTTTCTGCTATCCAGTGTACCATCGCCATTGGTATCTTCAAATATTAAGATGCGATCCCTTCCCTGTCCCTCTGGTGCCGGCACAGGATAGGTATGTCCTTCCACCACCCACAATCTGCCCCTCGAATCTATCGTAAAGCTGATTGGGCGTACAATATCGGGCTCTGCAGCTGCTAATGTTACTTTGAAACCCTGGGGAGGCGTCATCGTTTTGGCCGCATCTTTTCCCGAGAGGCCGGCATTCAGAACGAGATCCAGAGGGGGTAATACAATGATATCCTTTTGCTTTAATTCATTGGGAAATTCCGGTCGGGTGTCATAAAATCGAAAATCATCAAAGTTAATATGTGCCCACTTATCATGTGGTATATAGGGAATTTGAGATATTCCTGTTTCGTTATCAATAATTCTGATAAAGATCTGCTGTCCCTTATAACTCGTCAAGTCCACCACAACGGGTTGTAAAGTAGCTCTTCCCTGCCCTGTGATATGAAATAGTACCTGTTGGTTGGCTGACTGCACGATTTCTACCCGCGTATCCTGCAGGGCTCCACCAGATACCTGAAAAGCGGCAAACGGATGAGTGACTGTAAACGGTGATGATTCGATTTGTCCGGTAAGTTTAGCATTGGCTGTGCCTCCACTGCTCAAAAAATGCTTCCCCTGGAAACCGATATGCATTTCCTTCTCGTGTACAGGAGAGGGTTCGGAAGAATATACAGGATTTTTGAAAGCTTCACCAGTAGCAGTCCAATCGGAGAAATTACCTTGTTCCAGGTCCAGATCAAGTCGTCTCCCATTCTGGACAGGAAGGTATCCGGCAGATTTGAATTCTGAAATCACACCATCCACTACTTCAAAACTGCCTACCATGCCTGCAATGCGATGTCCTGGTACAGAACAGTAATAGGTATCACTTTGCTCAGCTTTAAATACAATGCTGGTGCTTGTTCCTTTCTCAAGGATAACATTACTTTTGATACCCAATTTCTCCAGAGCAATATCATGCGTCATTAGCTCCCCATTGGTGATTGTGATGCGGACGCGATCTCCCTTATTGGCTTTCAGTACCGGATTACGCGCACCATCTCGCGCAAAGAAACCCAGCATGGTAGCTTCCAGCGCATAATCCCGGTCAAAACGGGCAGTATCTGTATTGGCTGCTCTACTCTTTTGGGCAAAAGTTGTTTCCCATGCCAGGCAAGCCATAGCAATGAATAGAAATTGGAAGCTTGGTCGAAAGGGCATAAGAAGATCAACTTTAATAGAAATATTCGATGTAAATCTATAAAAAAACCAAATATTTCATTCTAATTACTTACCTTACTTTTGATCTCTTTCTCCTTAGTATATCTTATCCAACAACCATCTCCCAAAGCAAAATTATTAAAACACAAGAAAGCCATAGCCATTGTATGCACCGCTTTGGCATTCAGCTTCCTGCTCATTTGGATATGCTGGTCATTATTTTTTGTCGGAGCGCCAATAACTTTTTTACTAACTGCAGGATTTCCTACCTCAAAGATGCTCCGTGATCATTATGGAAGTCTTCTCCGCTCCATATTTTCTGTGAGCTCCATTTTTCAGCCGGATCCGCCCAGAAAGGATCTGTTTCCGGCAGGCCTAAGGGCAGAAAAATACTCGTCGCCAGATAGGGACTTCCTTGGTTATTGTATACATCTGCCAAATCCGGCTGTGAGCCATATAGGCCTAACGTAAGCCAACCCTTATCATAGGTGGTCGGACTTTCCAGGGTTTTGCGGATCACGGCAGTTAGCGCTCCACGTACCTGCGCTGCTTTAAGGTCATCAGGTAGTCTGCGTTTCAGTGCCATATTAGCCAAGTGATGAAAGGCAGCACCACGGTAGATAATGGATCGGCCGGTTGCCGGGAAGGTGCCATCACTGTTGATCAAACGCTCCTGAATAACGGCATACCTTTCATTGCGCTTTCTGATTTTGCCAAACATGCTGTTATAGGCATTTGTCTTTTGTCCGATTACATCCGCAATGTCTGTAAGATAAGGATGGATGACAAAGCTGTTATAGTAGTCGTAAGCATAGGATGTTCCATCCATATACATGCCATCACCAACATACCATTGTTCGAGCTGTTGCAGAGCATAATCTACCCGCATCGGATCCCAGTCATACCCGTATTTACTAAAAAAAGTTTCGGTCATGGCAGAAAAAAGCAACCAGTTGGAAAAAACAGGTTTGTATCGTCGTGTACTTGTCAGCGCTTCTACCATACGCTGCTGGTCTATTGATCGTAAATTTTGCCATAGCCATGGCGCTCTGACAAACGCTGCAGCTAAAAAAGATGCGTCCACCAATTGCTGACCGCCCAGATCAAAACGCATGTAATCATTTTTGGTGGAATCCAATGCATTAGCTAATCCATCCAAAGCCCATTTTCTATATTGATTTCTCAGGGCCACCTCTTCCTTAGATCCGCCCTCCAATTGTAACCATGGCGCAATGCCGCTTAGCACCCTTCCAAGTACTTCCAGATATTGCACCTGTATCCGCTGCGCTTTGTTATCAACCCTGATCGAGGTGACCTGAGGCATTACAATACGCAAACTGTCTTTCGCAAGCGACGCCATGACAGGGCGACACATTTTATCCATTTCAGCCAGCCAGAGCGCTCGGTCAGTGATGACTGCTAACTTCTTATGTTCAACCTTTTTCTTTTGTGCAAAAGACAGCTGATTCAGATTTAAGGTAAAAAAGGAAACGAATGCAAATAGTATAATTTTGGTATTCAAATGTTTCATAGATGTAGGTTGATCTGTCCGGTTCACACAAAATGATATAACTGGCAGAAGGTCAAATTAAACAGAAAAAGGAAATTCATACAAGTATTACTGACTCATCGTGAGTGCTCTTTTCATAAATCCACCCACAAAGCCCGCAACAAATGTAAGGATCAAAGAACCATACAATCTAAAGTTCTCTATCTCAATTTGCCCGGTTGTTTGCGGTTGAGATGTAAATAGAAAGTAACCCGAAAAAACCAGTACAGCCTGCAGTGTAGCCAGAATCCAGCCCTTACGTGGTTCAGCAAACCCAAGAGCAATAGCACAAACCACGGCAATCATGTAGGGTAAATGCACACTCTCCGCATTTTTAATAACCAGGATGACCAATGCGCTGGTAAACAAAACTAAAATCATGCTTACCATCAGTTTCTTATCAAGAAACGGACCACTGCTTTTCATTACGCTGCCGGTTTTTACCAATGAAAGGATTTGTTTTGCCCTTTGCTCATCTCTGCTGGCAGAGTCATGTTGATCAAGCTTCTTACAAATCAAGGCACGAAAATGATATGGCTCATCGCTCGTTTCCTCTGCCTTGATAACAGCTTTATCTGCAGACATTAAAGCATCCTCGTAATTACCGCTTGCAATTTGCCTAGTTCTAAATGAGCAAGCCATACGTCTTGGTCTACACTGAGTGCAGATCTGATGTCCGATTCTGCCTGAAAGAGTTGTCCCTTAGATTTGTAGCAAAGCCCGCGGTACAGGAGTGCAATACAAGAGTTTGGTTTCCGGGATACAGCGTGATTAAAATATGTAAATGCTTGCTCAAATTCTCCGTTACGATACTGTAAGATGCCTGTAGCAAATTCTACCTCTTCTTTCTCCGATTTACTTCTCAGATCGGCATAATTGCGCAGATAATAAATATAACCGCAGAATGTAATAACGGCCAGCAATTCCAGCATATTCAGGAGCTATTTTGAGTTGGATTTGCCCGTCGAAGGACATACAAATCCAATTTTGGAAAAATGATACCAAGAACAACTTAGTATTTTTCAATGTATTTAAACAGAAGTGATCTTGTGGACAATGGGAAGATAGACTTCAAATGCAGCCCCGTGCCCCTTTTGACCTTTGGCGATAATTACACCCGCATGATTCTCCACAATTCTTTTGCAAATCGAAAGTCCAATACCTGTTCCTTCGAAGTTTTGAGCTGTGTGGAGTCGCTGAAAGATGGTGAATATCCTATCGGCAAACCGCTGATCAAATCCAATTCCATAATCTCGGAATGTGATACGTACGTATTGATTCTCGGGCTGTAAATCCGGGAAATCGGATAAATCAGAGCCATTTAGATTTTCTGAGATAATATCGATACGGCCTTTGTCCGGTGAGAATTTCAGGGCATTACTCAATAAATTGTAAAAGAGCTGATTCATCTGTAAAGGAACCGCTTCAATAACAGGAAGATTACCGACATGTATAACAGCTTCCTTTTGTTGGATCGTAAACTCAAAATCTTCCATCACTTGTTGTAGTATTACATTCAGGTTGGTCGATTCAAAGTTTACCTCTGAGTTGGAAACTCTGGCGAAGCTAAGCAGGTCCCGAATCAAATGCGACATTCGCTCAGACGAATTTCCTATTCTTTTCAAATAGTCGCGTGCTACGCTATCACTGTTTGAAATATTCTGTCCGGCGAGTTCCGAGAAAACCTGTATTTTCCTCAGAGGCTCCTGTAGATCATGACTGGTTACATGTGCAAACTGCTCCAGTTCTCTATTGCTATTTAATAACTGGTCATTGGTTTTTTTCAGCTCAGCAGTCCGCTGTGATACGTGCCTTTCCAGCGTTTCCTCCAGCATTTTCTGGTCATGGATATCGGTACTGGCACCAAGCCAGTTTTCAATTTCGCCGCTCGTACCACGCTGGGCCACACCCCTGCTCAGGTGCCATCTATAAATGCCATCATGCCTTCTGTAGCGATGCTCATAAATAAAATCTTCTCCGGTTGCCAGAGATTTTTGCCAGTGGATCAGGTTGTTTTCCCGTTCGTCGGGGTGTACCATGACCATCATACCATTTTCTTGCAGCTCCTGCTCAGTGAGTCCGGAATATTTTAATATGTAATCATTATAAAAATTTTTGCCTCCCGTCTTGTCAATTCTCCATACGAGTTGTGGCGTACTGTTAGCCAAGAGCTTGAAACGCTGTTCGCTTTCACGAGCCAATTCCAAAGCGGTAATCAGTTCTGTTACATCGTTTGCCACAACCATGACGCCGGTGATCACTCCTGTTACATCATAAAGAGGTTCGAAAACCATATTTACATATAGCGTAGACTGCTTTCCATGTCTTACAATAGGAAGCGGCCATTCATGAAGTACCTTTTGTTCACCTGAATTAAAAACTTCTTTTGCCACTTTCTCAAATCCATCCGAGGGAATCTGCTCAAAAGCGCCTGCAAAGGTAGTACCCAGAACCTGCCCACTGGTTTTACCCCAGTACCTCAGCATCATGTTATTGGCAAGTTCAATAATGAGATCCGGCCCGCGAAAAACCCCGATTGCTACCGGCGCACGCAGGAAAAAGTTTCTTAGTTCTGCCTCTGTTTTCTGAGTTATACTATTGATACGTATTACAGAACTCACTTTGGATATCAGTTCACGAGCCACAAACGGTTTGACCAGATAATCGTCTGCGCCCCAGCTAAGTCCTTCTATCCGTGCCTCTTCTCCGGCTCTGGCCGAAAGCAGAATCACCGGAACTCTGGTACCCGGCCGTTGCCGTAGTTCTATCAGCAACTGTTTTCCGTCCATGACAGGCATCATCACATCACTAATCATCAGATCCGGACGATTTATCCCTATTTTTTCTAATGCATCTATGCCATTTACAGCAAAGTCAACTGTAAAATATGGTGATAGCAATCTGCCAATGTAGCTGCGCATGTCCGCGTTGTCGTCTACAACCAGAATGTTTACTTCTTTTTGCACTGTAAACTCCTTTGCTTCAAACTCCGGCTCCGGGAACGACGATTGATCCATGTCACTTGCTTCAGTATCCAGCAAGCTCATTGCCTCACGAAGAAAAGTCTGCCGTTCCAAAGTATTCGGCTTATTGGCTTTACTCTGGGTGATCTGGTCGTCGGAAAGATGCGCCTTACCGGTTGGCAGTTTTACCGTAAAGCTACTTCCTTCACCAAAAACGCTTTCAACGCTGATCTGTCCATGATGCAGGTTTACCAGTTCTGACACGAGTGACAGTCCGATGCCAGTTCCTTCGTGGGTACGTCCTAATGCATTTTCGACCCTGTGGAAACGCTCAAACATGTGTGGAAGCTCATTTGCAGGAATACCCACCCCGGTATCCGTCACACGTAAAATTGCCTGATCACCTGACCCGTATATCAATACCTGTATACTTCCGTTCAGGGTATACTTAAATGCATTGGATAACAGATTTAATACAATTTTTTCCCACATATCGGTGTCTACATACACGGGTTTCTCTATCCGCTCAGTATGGATCACCAACTCCATTCCTGCGCTTTCAATAACGGATCTGAAATTAGAAGCAAGATCTTCAGTCAATTCTCCAAGGTTGATCAGCTCAAAAGACGCCTTTACCCTGCCAGCCTCCATCCTACTGAAATCCAGTAAGTTATTTACCAATTTCAAAAGCCGTTGCGCATTACGGTATATGGGTTCATAATCTTCACGTGTCAGCCCTATCTCGGGATGATCTATCGCTTGCTGCAAAGGTCCGAGAATCAGTGTCAGCGGCGTACGAAACTCATGGCTTACATTGCTGAAAAATGCAGTTTTGGCACGATCAATTTCTGCAAGTTGCTGAGCACGTTTTTGCTGTTGCTGATAGGCATCTACATTTGAAAAAGCGGTAGAAATTGTATTAGCAAACAGAGCGAAAAAATTCTGGTATTCCTGGTCGAGGGAACGGCCCGAACTCACACCGGCAACGACGTAACCATAAGGATTTTCCTGGCCTGCAATGGTAATCGGATAGACCAGCGCTGTATGAGGTGATAGTTCAAAGGGACCACTCTTCGTTTCAGGAAAACGCGATGTGAGATTTGTGAGCTCAATAGGCCAGACGTCCGTGTGTCCGAGTTCATAAGTACTGAATGACATATCCCCGCCAGACAGCCCTGCTGATACCTTTATATCAGCCCCATCTGAGTGATGATCCAACTCATACACCTGTATAAACGGCACATCATATACGAAATCGCCGGGAACCTGGGCGATAACATTACAGATTTCTTCATTTGATCTTGCATCTGCCGTACGAATTGCCACATCCCTGAGCACCTGTGTTCTTCTGGCACTTAAAACCTGATCCGTAGTTTCTGTGATAGGGTGAAAAATGCCTCCTACATTTCCAGACTCATCTCTGATCGGGGCAAACGAAAATGTCATGAAAGCCTCTTCTATATAGCCATATCTGTCCAGCAACATCTGCTGATCTTTGATGTAAGTTCCTTCGCCTCCTAAACCACGATCAAATGCATCTCCCACCACTGGCAATGCTGTTTCCCAGCATATCTTAAAATTCTGACCCATGGATTCAGGATGTTTTGCTCCACAAATAGGTCGGTAACTGTCATTGTAGATCTGAATCAACTCTGGCCCCCAGGCTATTAATATTGGAAAAGTAGAAGAAAGACAAAGGCTAACGCTGGTGCGTAAACTCTGAGGCCATTCGCTCACAGGTCCAAGCGCCGTTGCAGACCAGTCCATGGATCGTATTAGAGCGCCCATTTGCCCTCCACCTGATAAAAATTGTTCTTCGTTTTCAGTACGCTGCATCGAGACTTTCCGTGGTAGTATTGAAATTTCCATATATATGTAAAGATAACAGGTGAGTGCTATATTCACGGCCTATCCGGGTGGCAAGACTATTTTTTGTTAATAGCCTACCCTTGCATCTTACAAATCCATATGTCAGATATCGTGTTGTCCTGACTCATGCGGATGATGATGGCTCAGAGCAAAGAATCCTGAGGAGACAGGTTTTCCAATTGCAGGAAGATGGGAATAAGCGATTTACCTTTTTCTGACAGCACATATTCTATATGAAGCGGTTTCAGCTTAACCACAATACGCTGCACCAATTCCTGCTCTTCAAGTTCTTTCAGAGCAGTAGCGATGGACTGTTTGCTGGAACCTTCCAGTTGCCGGAGCAAAGTATTAAAGCGCACAGGCTCCGAAAGAGCAAGTCTGAATATCTGTGGTTTCCATTTCCCGGATAACTGTTTTAATAACTGCTCTGCCGGACATTTACTTTCACTGGTCTTCATTCTCCATATTTTTGTAAGCACGATGTTGTGTCAACAACGAACGATTCTACGAAGTTGCCTAAAAAAGCTGTTATATAGTCATAAAAAACAGACTAATTGATTATTTGAAAGTTTAGCCTGTAATTTGTAGATATAAATGATCAGGTATATACCAAATGGATCATTTATGAATAAATGCATAAGCCACCATATTTCTGGTACGTCTCTTGATTTAACAAAAATGCAAACATCGCCCGTAAATCCACTTCTTTGCGATATCGAAACCGGAATCTGCGAAGTCCCCGAAAATCATTCTGAAATCCAAAATGAAATTACGTCGTCTGACAAGAGGCCTTTGAAAATTATATATTTTACAGATCCCATCTGCTCGTCTTGCTGGGGTATTGAGCCGCAACTCCGTAGACTCAAGCTGCAATACAGCCAGTACTTTGATATAGATTACCGAATGGGTGGGCTGCTTCCCGACTGGAGTTACAACAGTGGTGGCATCAGCAAACCATCGGACGTGGCACATCACTGGGATGACGTAAGTATACACTACGATATGCCAATAGATGGTGATGTGTGGCTTGAGGACCCCTTGGATTCTTCTTATCCGCCTTCCATTGCATTCAAAGCGGCACAACTGCAAGATGAGCAAAAAGCGGTTGACCTGTTGCGTGAGCTTCGCCATATGGTGTTTCTGAAAAAAAAGAATATCACCAGATGGGAGCATTTACTACAAGCAGCAAAAATATGTGGTTTGGACACTGAGCAGTTTACCAAGGATTATCATGGAAAAGCCAAGGCACTTTTTGAACAGGATTTGAACATGGCAAGACAACTGGGTGTACGTGGTTTTCCGACCTTGTTTTTTGTCGACAACAATGGTAATCAGGAGAAAGTCTACGGCACGAAGTCCTACGAGACCTATGAAAGTGCTTTACTTAAACAACTTCCCCACGCTCGCAAGAAAACAGTAGATACAAGCTGGGAAAATCTTTTTTCTAAATTCAATACACTTACATCCCGTGAGTTTTCAGAGTTGGCTGGTATGGATCGGACTCACAGTGAAGTTTATCTGCAAAACCTGGAAGATTCCGGGCTGATAGGCCGGTTCAGCACTAAAAACGGGAATTTATGGATTCTTAATAAGCCGTAAATAAAAAACTGCTCTTACAAATAAATTGAAGTTAACCTGCTATTTTAGTGCATTCTAAAGCTCGTTTCAGCTGGCAACCATTCGCAATTTAAATTATCTATCTATGCCTAACTTTTTCTTCTCCGTCATTGCCATTATTGTGGGTGTAGCATTGTATAAACAGTTCGATTTTCAAACTCTGAAATTTGATAATATGGGGCTTGCAGTCGTTTATGCGATCACTTTTATAGGATCGGTCTTTTTACTAATCAAAGACCTGAAAAAAACGAATAAAGCGGATTCTTGAAAAGGATGCAGAATTAACTTCCGGTTTTAAAAGTGTAGTTAATTCTGCATATGTAACTGCGTTTGTGTATACCACATTATTCTGTGGTCGCGGGTATCTTTGCCGGGCTTGCCAGGTGCCAACCTGATTTTTGAAGAAGTATGATTGTTGTCTAATTTTGAACTACCATTCAGCAGCACTTCCATCCTCATGTTGCCACAAAGGATTTTTCCAGTTATGTCCTGTTTCTGCCAGGCGACGCACATGCTCTTCATTAATTTCAACACCTAAGCCAGGGCCAGCAGGAATCTTCACAAATCCATCGTCATAATCAAACACAGACTGATCCGTTATGTAGTCCAACAAATCGCTTCCCTGGTTATAGTGAATTCCCAGGCTCTGTTCCTGGATAAATGCATTATGACAAGTCGCATCCACCTGAAGGCATGCAGCCAGAGCAATAGGTCCCAACGGACAATGCGGAGCTGCAGCGACATCATAAGCTTCTGCCATGGAAATGATTTTCTTGCATTCGGTAATACCACCAGCATGTGACAAATCAGGTTGTATAATATCCGCATAACCATCTGAAAGCAATTGTTTAAAATGCCATCGACTGAACATACGTTCGCCTGTTGCAATCGGGATACAGGTATGGTTGGCAATTTCGCGAAGTGCCTCGTTGTTTTCGGGTAAAACAGGCTCTTCAATAAACATAGGTCTGAATTGTTCCAACTCTTTTGCCAGCACTTTCGCCATTGGTTTATGTAGACGACCGTGAAAGTCAACTCCTATATCCAGATCATATCCTACTGCCTCGCGAATAGAAGATACACGTTCTAACACCAGATCGATTTTTTTATACGTATCGATGTACTGCATTTCATCAGTTGCATTCATTTTGATGGCCCTGAAACCAGCCTCAAGTGATTTCTTAGCTGTGGCGGCTACATCTGCCGGCCGGTCGCCGCCAATCCACGAATAGACCTTAATTTTATCTCTGCACTTCCCACCCAATAGCTGATAGACCGGAGCATTGTAGAATTTACCCTTGATATCCCAAAGTGCCTGATCTATACCTGAAATTGCACTCATCAGGATAGGTCCCCCACGATAAAATCCTCCGCGATACATGGTGTTCCAGTGTCCTTCAATATCCATGGGATCTTTGCCGATCAGACTCTCCATCAACTCAATCACTGCAGCCTTTACGGTAGCGGCCTTTCCTTCAATCACCGGCTCTCCCCAACCTACAATACCTTCGTCGGTTTCAATTTTTAGAAATAACCACCGGGGTGGTACCTGGAACAATTCGTAACTTCTGATTTTCATCTTAATAAATCCGGATTCAATGTGAGATAGCGAAGCTATTTATTTCTCCGCTAACAGCAAAAGGATAGAAAGGAAGATTTATATCGTTGGGGCCGTGACAGAAACAGGGGTATGTCATGAATTTTATAGCTTGTATGCTTGACAATCAGCATCATTTGCTTGTAAATTTGTGGCTCAAACCTACAGAAATGATTGCCAAAATTATCACTTTTATCGGGCTGGCCAGCTCTAATATTCTTCTCTACTTTTTTTTAATCCAGTTTGAATCTGTACCGGATTATAAAATATTGTTCATTTTGCTGAGAGCGATTTTTATTACAAGTATTCTCATGCAAAGCCTTGTTGCATTTGGCTTTTTCAAGGGTCAAAAGCTGTGGACCTGGAGGTAAGGATCATTTTCTTCATTCCATCAATGTATTTTCACAAAAGAAGTCCGGCTATACGATCATAACCGGACTTAAAACGATGTCCTGCTGATTTGGTTTTATTGCTCAGACTAGCTCAGCAATGTAACAGGAACCTGAGCACATCTAGTAAACCAGGCTTTTCAGGTATGCCATTGTTTGAGGAACCTGTGTTTGGTAATTCGGACTTTCATCTTCGATATAGTAATGCTCAATAGCCGATTTCCTGGCTGCTTTCAAAATAGCAGGAATATCAAGCTGTCCGGTTCCCAGAGCAACATCGTTTTCTACCGGCGTTCCTCCTGACAAATTACCTTCAACCCCTTTTTTAAGATCCTTCAGGTGCATCAGTTTGAAACGTTTCGGATATTTCTTCAATAGTTCAGCAGGATCTCCGCCCGGGAAAAAAGCCCAAAGGATATCGAGTTCGAAGCTTACATACTTTGGATCTGTCTTCTGGATGATGTAGTCCAGCAAAGTGCCGTCTTCATGTTTCACGTACTCATAGCCATGATTATGATAGCAAAATGTAAGACCGTGATCATCTTTTAGTTTTTTACCGATCTGATTGAAATCAGCGATGGTTTTATCAGCCATTTCCTTTGTAAAAGGACCAGTGTGAGGAATCCAGGCCACCCGCACGAACTTAGCACCCAACGTTTTGGCATTGCTGGCAACCTCGTCTGTTTTATTCAACGCATCCGGGTACTGGACACCAAACGATGAACATTTGATACCTCTTTCATCGAGCATCTTACGGAGTTCAGCAGCTGTTTTTCCAAACAAACTGGAAAATTCCATATCCTTGATTCCTAACTTTTGCAACGTATCAAGCGTAGCTGCCGGATCTTTCGCCAAACTTTTGCGGTAAGTGTATGACACCATTCCCGGCATTTCGGGAAACAACGGTTTACCTTTCTGAGCGAACACTGCAGTGGTACCAACACAGACTATGGTAAAGGCTAAAACAATACTTCTGATTTTCATATTAAGGATTTTTGGGTACACTATCCGGACGAGTTTTGGATGACACAACCCCGATAAAATAAAATTCAAACCAAAAGTCAGGATATTTGTCAATTTGACCAAATATGCGAATCGAAGAAAAAATGGATGACCCATCTCAACAAAACCCGTGGTTGATAACCGACGTAAAGCTCAGATCTGCCTGAGAAATCTCTGCCTATCCAACACACCTTTATGATCCGGGTGAACTTTACTAGCTTTGACCGGATTTCTCCAAAATCAGAAATTGTTGTAAAAGGAGGCAGATTGGCATAAAATGTATGTGTGTCTGCTACGGGATTTTCAATTAGCCTATATGAATCAAAAAAGGATCAAAAAGCAGATCAGCAATTTTTTTACCGGAGAGTATTTTACAGATGCGCTTCGTATTACCCTTAGCATAATAGTTCCGGCAGGTATCCTGTTTGCTCTGAAATTGCCTCAGCCTGCAATTGGCGTTGCACATGGTGCGCTTCTGATCGCACTTACTGATATAAGAGGAACGATCGAAGATAAACGTACCACTTCGATTGTTAGCATTCTGCTGTTTTTCATTATATCGGTCATATCCATCCTTGCGCTGCCGTACCCATGGTTATTGGGCATAATTGTCTTTTCCGTTACAATGGGATGCTCTATGCTTTCCGTATATGGAAGCCGTTTCTCTATATCCGGCACCGCAGCTATTGTGTTGATGATTTTTATATGGGGACTGAAACCATCCGGACTTTGGTTTTGCGGTTACCTGTTGCTAGGTGGTATCTGGTATTATGCTGTCAGCCTGCTGCACTTAATGCTTTGTCCTGAAAGATATCTTCGTTACGCAATTTCAGAATGTCTTATAGCCACCCATGACTACCTGAAAGTAAAGGCTCAATTTTACGATACAGAAATTCCTTTGGAAGATTGCTATAAGCGCGCTATTCTCACACATAATCGTGTGAGCGAAGCACAACAACAGTTGAGAAGTATCCTTCTACGCGACAAAATAGTGATGCATGATAGCAATCGGAAAGGGCAAGCCCTACTTTATGCCGCAGAAAAGACAATAGACTTGTATGAGCAAATTACGGCTATTAACTATTACTATGACTTTATTCGTGAACAATTTGCCATCACGGGCGCCTTGGATCTGATTCGTCAGATGGTAGAAGTTCTGACTGCTGAAATGCTTCATATCAGCGAGATGAGACCCTTTTCTGAATCGCTAAAGAAGCCACAGGAAAGTCGTCAGATGATATATCTGATGGCAAGGTTTGAGTACATAATTGAAAAGGAAAGTCAATCAAATGCTGAAATTCTTTCCAAATTACTTGGCAATCTTCGGGGCATTCATGCAGATATTCAAGGAATTAATCTCGTGCTAAGCAACGCGAATACCGTACCTACAAACCTTGAAGAAAAGCCTGAATATCATCATTTTGCTCCATTTGAAAACATGGAATGGAGACACCTTTTAACACATCTCAAGTTCAGTTCACCTATCTTCCGATTTTCCCTCAGGTTAGCATTAACTTGTCTTTTTTGCTATCTGATCGCGCACGTTTTTGAACTTGGCAGATACAGTTACTGGATCTTAATTACCGTTGTCGTTATTATCAAGCCTGCCTTCAGCCTTACACGTGAACGCAATATACAACGGCTTACAGGTACAATAATTGGTATTGTCATCGCCCTTTGTCTGCTCTTTTTCGTAGACAACACGACAATCCTGCTTGTGTTCGGGGCGATATTTTTACTTGCATTTTTCACCTTTAACAGAACACATCACTTACTAAGCGTTATTGCTCTTACGCCAATGATCATTGTTGTTTTATATATCTACGGCAATAGTGGATGGGGTTTTGTGATGGAAAGGATCAGCGACACGCTCATCGGTTGCGCCATCGCTTTTGGCGCAACCTATCTTTTCCCGTCGTGGGAGTCGAGCAGGATACCGTTCCTGTGCAGAGAACTTCTGAAAGCTAACATACATTATTTAGAAAGACTGCTGGATGCGATTACAGAAAAACCAATCAGTCTAACGACGTATAAACTAGCAAGAAAAAGTGTATACATAGAACAGGCTAACCTTTCGTCAGCCTTTCAGCGTATGTTGGGCGAACCGAAACACAAAGCAATAGCATCTGAGAAAATCTATCATTTTCAGATGCTCAATCATATTCTCAGTTCAAATATATCATCGCTGTTCGTGTCGCTGCCCGCTTCCATACCCGCCATTATTTCAAAAGCAGATCAAATCCTGGTGCAGTCCGTGATTGCGTCACTTTCACAAAGTGAGCTCCTGCTATACCAGAGAGATCAGCATTCCGGAGAACTCCCATTTTCCGGAATAGCAGATTTATCGCAAAATTATTCATCTGAAAAATACCAGGATACATTTTATGTATTGAAGGATATTGACAGAGAAATCAGGAATTGTTGTATTGAACTTCGGGAAACCGTGGTGTAATTACTAGAGCCAATAGGACAGAAATTAATACAATCTAAAAGAACCGCTCAAATACGATTCCATAGGTAAGTATAAAATTCTCTTTCTCTGTTCTGCTGATCAGATTGTAATTTAATGCAGTATTCAGCGTCACCCATCGCCACACTTTAAAACCGACATTTAGGTTCGTCGTCACAATATGGTCTTTTTTATAGGTCAGGGAAGGTTGCCAAAAGCCCGATCCTGTAACGGTGATAAAATCTTTGTGCTTCCAGTTAAGTTGTAATCGGAGAGAATTTCTGATTGTCTGATACCTAAGTTCGACACTATCGGGCTGGATGATATTACTACGTTCGTACAAGAGTCCGTCGCTGACGCTGAACATCAGATTTTCCTTATTGAAAACACGGTAAGCAAGTCCGGCGCCTGACTGAATCTGCTCGTTGATTTTCAGTGAGAAGCTGGATGTGAAATTGACCAACCCCCAATAATAGAAGTCCGGCACCTTTTTGTTGTACACGTTAAAATCGACAGAAGCATTGACATCATTGTTCGTTAGCGTTTCAAGCGTTCCCCCATACAGCCAAGCAGCGTTCGAATTCATCACAAACCGCTTCTTTTTCACACTAAATCCTCCGCTGTTATTTAAAAGATAAGTCATTCCTTCCGAGGTTTTATTGAACGTACCCGATGTAGCCAAGCGTACCCGATGCGTGAGTGAATCACTGAATTGAGCATTGGCTCCCGTAAAACAGATAAAAAAAAGGAAAGAAAAAAGAATGAATTTCATATGACTGATTGTAAGACTACACAGGTCCACGCGTAAAGCGTCGGCAGGCCTGAAAACTTTTACAAATGACCGGCAAAAGAACGATGCCACTATCAACCACAAGCAGTATATGCCAGTACTTCAGGATCTCTACAGAATCATAATAGAAGAAAAACAACATTTCGGGTATTCATACCCCGATTTGTAACCATTGGCAAAACAGGGAGGCTGACGCATTATCCACGCCCTTCAAAAGCCAGGTTTTACAAGTTATCTAAGACTTCTATCACTGCATTAATCAGTCCGGAGTCAGGTGACCTTCCCGGCACTACAGTTTCAATTATCGCCCGGTATTGCTGGCTATCATCCTTTTCGAAAACAACCTCCACATCTTTTAGCATCAGATAAAGTTTGTAGGTATAGCCGAAACTAACCAGCCTTCCGTCTATGGTTAGCTCCTCCCCCTGGTATTCGACAGGAATCTGTATTAATTGCTCATTCTGCATTGCACTATATCAAAAATTTGTCAAAGATAACCCTGCCGACGTAAGGATGGAAATATCAGCCAAAACAATTATGTTGGCTTAAGCTGTCCACACCTGTAGCACTTTTGTAACTCATATAGCATGATTCAATCGCTCATAATGACCTTTGCCTTATTATATTCAGGCTTCTCTACAATTGCTATTTTACAATGAATGCATGGATTTCTCTAAGAGAAATTGGCAATAATATGAATACTCAAGTAACTTAGAGGTAGCTACTACATTTTCATAAAAATGAAATCATAAGTAGTTTGGTTAGAGAATTAAAAAGGGTGGCTATTTTGTGGCTGCCCTTTTTCTTTGCAGTATCCCGACATGCTTCACAATGGATGAATGTTATTGATACACATTTTTATCGAATTTTACTAGATCGAGGAATCAACAAACCCAGTTTTAAACAAAGACAAGTGCCACAAAGTGGTAGCTACCCGGCGTAAAGTACCACGGGCACTCTTTTTGCTTGAAGTAAATACGCGATTATATTCATCACATCTAACCATCTGACTTAACTATGAGAAGATTAACACTTGCCACACTGGCAGCCGCTGCCATATGGGTTGCAGCTTGCAAAGATGATGTTGCCGAAGGTCCGGAAAACCCGGTAGAATCGGATACGCTTACATCTGTGGAGACTAATCCGGCCAATACAAGTTATAAACCCGCATTTTCCGGGCAGACACGCACGGCGGCTGTAAAAACAACTACCAAGTGGTCAAGCCAGATTCTTACGGAATCCCTCCGTAGTCCCTGGGGAATTACCACACTACCTGATGGCCGATTACTAATCACCGAAAAAGGAGGTACAATGCGGATCGTTACGACGTCCGGGGAGACCTCTGAAGCAATTACGGGAGTTCCAGCAGTTAATGCAGAAGGACAAGGTGGTTTGCTTGGGGTGCGTATTGATCCTGCTTTTGCCACGAACAGGACTATCTATTGGGTCTATTCAGAATCCACAAGCGAAGGAAATCTTACAGCAGTTGCGAAAGGTAGATTATCTGCAAATGAGCGACAGATAGAAGCTCCAACAGTTATTTACAGGGCTACACCAGCTTACAGAGGAAATCTGCATTACGGAGGAAGGATTCTTTTCGATCAGTCCGGGAATCTGCTGATCAGCACTGGTGAACGTTCAGATGCTGCTGTCAGGACACAAGCGCAATCACTCAATTCAGCCTTGGGGAAAGTCATTAGAATTACCAAGGAGGGTGAGCCGGTTGCAGGAAATCCGTTCATGGGGCAATCAGATGCGCGTGCCGAAATTTATGCTTATGGTTTCCGCAATCCTCAGGGTATTGCCATACATCCGGTTACCGGAGATATCTGGGAAAGTGAGCACGGTCCGAGAGGTGGTGACGAAATAAACCGTATTGCAGCAGGTGCCAATTATGGCTGGCCGGTAATTACTTACGGGGTGGAATATAGCGGTGCAACCATAGGCGGAGGCGTTCAACAACAAAATGGTATGCAGCAACCTGCGTACTATTGGGATCCGGTGATATCGCCAAGCGGAATCACTTTTTACACCGGTAATCGTATTCCAGAATGGACCAATAATCTGTTTGTGGGTGCATTAAGCGGCCAGCATATTGCGCGACTAGTCATTGAAGACAATAAAATTGTAGGTGAGGAAAGATTGCTGGCTGGAGAATCTCAGCGTTTTCGCGATATCGCACAGGGAAGTGACGGAGCACTTTATGCCATCACAGATCAGGGACGGCTATACCGTATAGATCGGCAATAACCAAATGCAGCCCTGAGCAGCTAATACTGGTCAGGGCTGCTTTGCTATCAAGATGTTTCTTATTAATAGAACATTCATATGAGGCGTATGCGGTCAGGATTAAATTAATTAGTCTTTAAATTGGATATAATGTTCGGAGCGCATTGAAGACAGCTTGGTGCGTAATTGTCGCGTGATCTTCGCCTGGTAAATAATCGAAATACACTTGTAATAATGGTGATTTGTTCTGCTTCAACTTATCAAAAAGTAAATTTGCATCTACTTCCATCACGTGAGGCTGAACACTCGGGGCCAAACCTTCCTTACCAACTGCAATGTATACGGCGGTTTTATTTTGGAGCGCTGCGGCATCAAGCTTCAAAATCGAGCCGTTATCCCACCAGATACTTGGACTGATGATGATATATCTATCGAATATTGACGGTTTTTTTAATAAAACTTCTGTAGCCAGTAGCCCTGCGAATGACTGCCCGATAAGTGTTTTTGAATGATTTGTCTTAAAATTCTTTTGAACATAAGGCTGTAACTCTTGTTCCAGGAAGTGGATAAACTTTGCTGAATGGCCACTTGTTGGTAGCTTCTTTTTCTCGGACTCTATCGCCGTTTCAAATGTAAAATCTCTCTTTCTGTCCACATTGGCTATACCAACAATAATAGATTTGGGAACGCGATTGATCCATGAAAAATTATTGAAGTGATATAAGCCGGTAACATGAATAAAATCCTCATCCGCAGAGCCATCAAGCAGGTAAACGACCGGATACCTGACAGTGTCTTTGGGGTTGTATCCTTCAGGTAAATAAATATTCAAAACCCGTTCCTCTTTTAATACAGTGGATTTTATCCGATCGACTCTTCCAAGTATAAATGGTAAACTGCTAACCTGAGCGGTCTGGCTTAAAACACTATGGGTAAAGAAGGTCATGAAAATGACCACTACTAACACTCTCATCTGCTATTCTGTGAATTTACCTGCAAAAATAGGAAATAATATCTCCTGCAATCATGGTTAAAAACGGGTAGATATAGAATGATAGTGCACCACTTCTACCGACGAATGTGGGATTCTGTAATTTAAGACTTATCACTACATACTTTCTTCTACTTTTTGGACACTTCCTTTTCTACCTCAAAGCCAACTATAGGTATATAACCCTTTGTGCCATCCGGCAATACTATGCGGTAACCCTTTCCAAATTCTCCTAAGATCCGTATCTTTTCATTTTTTGAAATCACGCTTATTTTCTCAGTATTGGAAAGAGCTGTAGAAGCATATAGAGATGCCTTTGATTTTATCCTGACAGAATCACCTAACCACCTGGATGATTTGGGAAGCCCTGGCAATTTTTCCTTTTTATCACTGATGAAAGGAAAAGGATCAACAGCACCGGAGCCACGCGTATATATTCCAAAGTGCAGATGTGGCGTCGTCGTAATTGCATTGCCTGTATTTCCTACCAAACCCAGAGTATCACCGCGGGTCACCCGTTGTCCTACTGAAACCATTTGACTATCCAGATGGGCATAGTATAACGAATACGGACTACCTGAAGCTGACAAAAAAACAATTTTACCACCCAGATTATTGGTGCCGGTTCGTGTAATGAAGCCATCGTCCGATGCTACCACAGGCGTACCACGCGGCGCTTTGATGTCAACGCCTTCATGAGAGCGAATCCCACCATCACGCTGGGCTCCCCAAAAACTGATCAGATTCTGCATGCCGAAGCTAGCTATTGGAAAAGTCAGTGTAGGTAAGGTAGTAGCTGTCAGGGAAACTCTGAGGGTTTCATTCAGACCTGTTTGTATACGCAACAGCAACGTATCCTCGTGATAGTCCGAAATCGTCAATGTATGATCGTCGGTTTTCAGGTATTCAACTCTTTGCGGTTTTCCGTTTGTTTTAATACGGTAAATTTCAATGAACAATTTTGATAATGAATCTTCTTCATTTTTGGAGGGTGTAATGACTATTTTCCTTCCTTCCGGAATTTTGAAACGGATCGATTGCGCAGGTGTTGAATCCCCGAGAAAAAATCTTTCCTGAAAAGGTAGAGATGAAAAAAGTGTATCCGCCAATACCTGTGCTCCTTCCCGGAACCATGTCTGCCCCACGCCCGTTTTTTCCAGCTTTGCCTTGTATAATTCCTGTTCATAATGTTCCTGTGGTGTAACAGGAAACCAGCGTGACACCGGCACAGGTTTACATGAGGATAGGTAGATGATCGCCGAAGCAATCGTTATGTACTTAATATATCTTTTAATGAGATGACTGGCTGTTATCATAGCTACCTACGATAATAAATTCATGCCATGGAATGGCTGTTACCTGATGCTGATACATCTACTTAAGGAATCTGATAAAAGCTGGCATTTCCTTTAGTTTCCTGAACATGGATCACATAGTCGAAGTCGGCCAGTATGTTTCCTTTAAAGAATTGTATTTACTTAACAATAACTCAAAAAAGGTATTTATTCAACAGGTCATCGGGAGTCCAACGACTTGCTCATATCTGAAGCCTAGAAACTATTTGAGTCTGTTAAGTATGTATTTAATGGAAAACACACCCTGAATATAACCGATGTATGAATCTCTCTGCGGACTGCCTGCGCCTGGTTGATAGTTGTTTACTTCGTATCCAATGAAATCTTTTCTCCCCATTACAAAGGATTTCTGAATACCCCAATCAAGTATAAATTGACGGCCAATTTCACTGGTAAAACCTATTGTTGTTGCCGGAAACACGATTATTCCACTTGCAGAAACAGGATCACTACTGATCACGGGATTGATAGGATCAATATATGAGCTTGGACCAATACGTCGTATCGCTGTTTGCCTGTATTGCGAAAAAATTGCATATCCACCGATATAAAAACTCGCTTGTTGCGATTTACCCTTAAAGCCAAACGGATAAAGTTTACCACCTGCTTTGGCAAAGGCACCAGATGTTCTCAAATCCGATACTCCGTCATACATACGGCTGGTCAGTACGCCTGTATGACTGCTCGCCAATGTATATCCCAATGCCAGATTCAAGGAAAACGCCGTATTCTTCCTGATTTCAGAATTGATTTCCATCGTTTTCGCAATCGCAGGAACTACGTTTACTCCAAGCTGTTTTTCCCACTGAGCATTTGAGTAATGGGACATGAGCAGCATTAAAATCAAAAGGTAGATAGATCTCATAGATATAAGTTTAAATATTATAATTCAGGATTTGGGCAGAAAAGATTAGTTACATTTTTCTAAATCCACCCGGTGGGCAAGGTAGCTTAGTATCACCTTTTCCGACGACAATAATTCTATTGTGTAATGGATAGGCTTTGGAGGAGTAATCATCGCATTTACAATACCGACATATTGAATAACCAATTGATCCTTTTCTATCCTGTAAGTAGATGGCTGGCCGACCACCGCCCGGCAGTTAGCTATGGTATCATTGGTGACATACAAGTATTGACCATCAAACGTCCAACGTTGAATTTTGTCGCCTGAGTTGCTATTCCAGGTTCCGGTTAAGGACACTACATCGAAATTGACAGAATCCTTTTTACATCCGAACAAAAGAAACACCAACAAAAAAATAGTTACTCTCATATTTTTCCACATTAAAATACAATATATCAGAAAGAACCTGAAATTTGTCAAAAGGTTGGAAAGCAGTTACGTTTATGAAAAAAAAGCCAGTTGCCAGCATTTTAGCTGACAACTGGCTCATATTTAAAAACAGATACTTTGATCTTACTTCTTAAAAATGCGGTAAAGTCTCCCTTGATCGGTTACGGCATACAGCGCTCCGTCTTTTCCCTGAGTGATGTCGCGGAAACGCTGTCCTTCGCCGGAGAGCAATCGCTCCTCTCCTACTACTTTGTTATTTTCTATTACCAGACGGGCAATGTGCATGCTGCTTAGTCCGCCTACGAACAAATTATTTTTCCACTCGGGGATTTCGTCACCGCTGTAAAAAGTAATCCCACTTGGCGACAAAACCGGGTCCCAATAGTACACGGGCTGCTCCAGTCCTTCTTTTACCTGAATAGAATCACCAACTTTCCTTCCATCGTATTCTATACCATATGTGATCGTAGGCCAACCATAGTTTTTTCCTGGCTCAATGCGGTTCAGCTCGTCACCACCTCTCGGACCGAACTCCACTTCCCACAAATCACCCGTAACCGGATGAAAAGCTAATCCCTGTACATTACGGTGGCCGTAAGAATAAATTTCAGGTCTGGCACCAGCCTTGCCTTCGAATGGGTTACCGGCTACAGGTTTTCCTTCCTTCGTGATACGGATTACCTTACCCAATGCAGAATTCAAATCTTGCGCCTGAGGCCTTGTTTTAATATCAGAACGTTCTCCCGTACTGATGATCAGGTTACCTTCCTTGTCGAACAGAATGCGTCCTCCGTAGTGCAGATTCCCTGCAAATACAGGCGTCGCTCTGTAGATCACAGTGGCGCCTTCGATTTTCTTCTCGTCAGCCGACAGCTTACCTTTTGCCACGGCAGTCAGATTCCCACCCGGACGTGGCTCTGAGAACAGCCAGTATACCATTCTGTTTTTTTCAAACTCAGGATCGACACGAAGTCCGAGTAAACCACCTTGTCCGTCAGCATCCACCTTCGGAATACCTGTAATCGGCTCGCTTAATTTGCCATCCGTTGTAGCAATACGCATAGTGCCCGCTTTCTGTGTGATGATCAGACGACCGTCGGGCAGCGAAGTAATTCCCCATGGATTAACAAGCTCACTGGTAAGCACTTTGCCTTCTATTTCGATGGAAGATTTTACACCACCTATACGTGTCTGGCCTTCGAACGATGGTTTATAATCTGAATTTGCCTTTTGGGTTTCTACCGGCGACAAGGTGCTATCGGCCGTTTTCGCCTCAGAGCTATCAGATGATTTCTGCTGACAGGCACTGAAGGTAAGCGCTGTACCAGCCAGCAGGAGTAAAATACGATTTGTCATTGTTTTGAAATAAAAGTTAAGATAACACTCATTATAAGTCAAAAGGTAAGCACTGATTTTATATTTTTCAAGATTAGTAAAGTATATTCAGGCAGATTGCTCGTTGGCTAGCAGATCGCAATTCAAAGACTCCTCTCCGCATTGGTAACAACTTCTCTCCTGATTACCTCCTGCTCACCGTAATTGCTAATCATATCTACAATTCTGAAAAGCCATTTCGCATCATTGCGCTGCACTCTTTCTAATTTCTATTTAACTTTTACAGGATCACTTGCCGTAACCGATATACTATGCGGGCCGTTTACTACCTTTACGAAATAGGGAGCTTTCTAGCTCTTGACCACATATTTCAAACAAAAAACAAACAACACTCCCACAACGAAATTAACATATGGCGTCAGGTATATTTGCAGTTTTAGATGATATCGCTTTTCTGATGGACGATGTTGCCCTGGCAACGAAAGTGGCAACCCGCAAAACTGCGGGAATATTGGGAGATGATCTGGCGGTGAATGCCGAAAAGGCTACAGGCTTTGTATCAAGCCGGGAATTACCAGTACTATGGGCCATTACCAAAGGATCATTGATCAATAAATTGATCATTGTGCCCGTGGCACTGCTTTTAAGTGCATTCCTGCCACAGGCAATCACGATTATTCTGATCATGGGAGGTTTCTACCTGGCTTATGAAGGTGTTGAAAAAATAGTCGAATACTTTTTTCATCATGAGAAAGAGAAGCAGGTTGTTGTAAGTGATCATGAACTGAAGCACAAAGGCCCTGATTTAGAGGATGAGAAAATTAAGATCAAATCTGCTGTTACCACAGACTTTATCCTCTCTGTAGAAATTGTTATCATCGCGCTGGGAACAGTGGTAGAAGAATCCCTTACCATACAAATTGTAACAGTTTCAGCCGTTGCATTACTAGCGACAGTCGGGGTGTATGGAATCGTTGCTCTTATTGTCAGATCGGATGATGCAGGCTATAAACTGATTGCCAAATCAAATGGAAAGGGATTCCTGGCTAAATTGGGGCAGGTGTTGGTAAAAGCGTTGCCGATTATCATCAAAGTACTTGGAGCAGTTGGAACGGTAGCATTGCTACTGGTATCGGGCGGAATATTTGTTCATAACATCGATTACTTCCACCATCTTTTCCCGGCACTTCCTTCCATTGTGAAAGAGTTTGCATTTGGTATAGCGGCGGGAATCGTAGCATTGGTTGTAATAACTGCTTTTAAAAAGATATTTATTAAGAAAAAAAGTACTGTCTAAAAAACGTATTACTTCAATGATTGTACGAGTCAATCTATAGCAACATTTGCAAAGACAACGCGCTACTCATGATTTTCACAATCGAGAAGAAGTTACCTATATGGCAAACAATATATGCTGTAGAATACTTTGAAACAGCTGGCGGGATACATCATACGCGAAGCAACTAAATTTGTGATTACAAAGCTTCTCAAAATAAGAAAGGCAGTATAACTATATCAAAAACATCTTTCCTTGTTACCGAATGATCACTTATGATGTTCTCTCCAGTGAACGCCTCAGTGATCAGGTGGTAAAATTGAATTGATTGTAGTACAGAAAGGGGTTGACGACTTACGTCTGCCCCTTTTTACCACGCTTTCTCCAGCTCAAAATAAAATATACTACCCAAACCTATTTCACTTGTCACGCCGATACTACCTCCCTGGGCCTGTATAAATTCTTTACTGATTGCCAGTCCGAGTCCAGTTCCCGTCTTGTGGCTTCCCGGCACCTGGAAATAGCGGTCAAATATTTTACTGTTGTATCGGCTGTCTATTCCAGCCCCTTCGTCCTTCACCAGAAAACGAACCATCCGATCTGTTTCAACGATCTCAACCTGAACTCTGCTGCCCTGCTCGGAATACCTCACCGCGTTCGTCAGGAAATTAATCAACACCCAGGCAGTCTTCTCCGTGTCTGCTTTTACATCGGATATCGCTTTATCGGTATTCACAATCAATTCTATTTTCTTCTGTTCAACGGGTATTCTCACGGCATCCACCGCGTAACTCAAAATAGCATAAGGACTGCTTTTTTGCATGTTAAGCTGAATATTTCCTGTCTCCACCTGAGACATATTTAAAAGTTCTCCCGTAATTTTCAGCAGCCTGTTGCTGTCATCTTTTATGCCTGCAATTAATTGTTGCTGATCCTCGTTCAAAGAACCGGTTTGTTGATTTTCCAGCAGTTGAACACTCATTTTGATTGATGAAATAGGCGTCTTGAGCTCATGGGAAACGGTAGCAATGAAATTAGTTTTGGCAAAATCGAGCTCTTTGAAAGGAGTTATATTTTTGAGGAGTATAACCTGACCTATGTGTTGAGGTTTTTTTTCGGCCGTAGGGAAAATAGTAATATCTACGATCTCTTTTTCAAAATAACTCTCCTTATTATCAGCGAATATTTTTAGCGGAGCACTGGAAATTCCGCCCGCCGATGCATTTTGATTTTCCAGGATCAATGTTCTGAGCAGATCATTAAACTTCGCCAGTTCTGTGGCCGATTTACCGATCATATCTCCGGCTTCCATGCCTGTGATACGAACCGCCTGATCATTTGCAAACAGCACGACTTTGTTTTCATCCAGACCAATAACCGGCTCATGCATGTTATTGATGAGTGTTTCGATTCGTTTCTTTTCAGTTAATATCTGCGATAAATTGCTATTATTATATTCCTCCAACTTTTCAGCCATTGTGTTGAAGGACTCTGCGAGTTCACCAAACTCATTATTGCCCGAAAAATGGAGCCGTTCTGTATACTTCTTGTCAGCAATAGCCCTGATGCTGTCGGTCAGTTCCCGAATGGGATTTCCCACGTTTCCGGGCAAATTCACAAGCAGTGTAAATGCAATTACAAAACAGATGGTTCCACCCAATGCGATCCATATGAAAGCAGACTGCACGGTGCCTAATGCCCGGTCACTTTTGGCCTGTATCGCCTCCATATTGATCCGTGTAAGTTCAGCCAGATCATTCCTGATCAGCACCGGAAGTTGTTCATTTCCTACATCGTGTTGCAACTGGCTAAAATGATGCGCTATTTTCTCTGTAACCTCCTTCTCACCAGGCTCAGTTTCATTCTGTTTTTGATTCTGCAGATTTTGTTGAAAGATGCTTCTTGCGCCTCTATCGGATTTCACCTGATCCAGCGCCAAAGACATGCTCCTGGCGTAATCCAGTGTTTTGTAGTTGTTTTGCAAAATATTTTCGGTCTGTTTCTCAAGTACATAGATATGCCTCGCAGCGATTAATGACAATGCCAGGATCATCAAAAACAGCAGTCCCAGACCCAGCCGGAGTTTTGTTTTTATTTTCATAATGTCAGGACCCAAGTTAGGATTAGATCAGGATAAAATCACCAGGTCAATATCTGAGCTCGACAATTTTTTCAGCAAATTATTGAAAAGGTTGGTTGCCAAAATTATTTTCAAAAGCGTAATATGAGGCTTCCCCAAACAAATGGTTGTAACCTGTTGTTGCTCAGCAACACGGATAATTGCCTCAGAAACATTTCGATCTTTCACCCTGATAATCTCCGCTCCCATCTCCGTCGCCAGTTTAAAGTTGTTGATCAGGTGGCGCTGTTTGTCCAGTGCGATTTTATCCTGACTTTCGTTCGGCGTTTGCACATACAGCACCAACCATTTGCTGTTGTAATGGTTTGCCAGCCGGGCGGTTTTCCGAATTACATGTCTGGCTGTGCTTTGATTGCTACTGATGCAAGCCAAAATCTTTTCCCGGCGAACGGCAGCGGATCCAGACACTTCCGATTCTACCTTACGCTCCACCTGCCCTGCGACTTCTTTGAGCGCCAGTTCACGCAATTGCAGGATATGATCCGGCTGAAAAAAATTAGTAAGTGCGGTTTCTATTTTATCTTTGGTATAGATCTTCCCCTCTTTTAATCTTATTATCAATTCATCGGCAGTCAGGTCTATATTCACTACCTCGTCTGCTGATGACAATACCCGGTCTGGAATGCGCTCGCTTACATCCACCCCTGTTATTCTCTTTACTTCCCGATTCAGACTTTCAATATGCTGAATATTTACTGCGCTAATCACACTGATGCCCGCATCCAGAACAGCAAGCACATCCTGCCAGCGCTTCTCATTGCTGCTACCTTCCATATTGGTATGTGCCAGCTCATCAATAATCACCACTTCGGGTCTTAAGCTGATGATGGCCTGAACGTCCATCTCCTCAAGCTGCTTTCCTTTATAAAAAAGTTTTCGGCGTTCTATTACGGGTAAGCCATCAAGCAGTTGATGTGTTTGTGCGCGATTGTGCGTTTCGATATAGCCAATCCTGACATCAACGCCACTAGCAAGCAAGCTGTGCGCCTCCTGAAGCATCCGATACGTTTTCCCTACTCCGGCACTCATGCCGATATAGATCTTGAATTTCCCACGTCTGGATTTTTTGATCATTTCCAGAAAATGCTGCGCATGAAGATTAATCTCAGACATAGCTATTAGAATGCTTTTTACAACTTAGAATCAGACGCTCCTGGCGTACAGCGCAGGTGAATTTAGAATGCAATGGATAAACTGGTAGTCGCAAACAGGTTGTTCCTGCCAAAACTTTTGTCCGTTTTTCCGGCAAACAGAGCATCTTTACTACTTAGCCTTCTCACCTCCAATCGCCATAGTACTTTATCAAACAGCGCAAAATCCATATTTACCGAAACGCCTGTAGTCCTGAATCCGTTCTGGCTACCTGTTGTAATAATGACCTCTTTTTCATCACTGAAATATTCCCCTCTCGCAGCGAAACTCAACTTTGGCGAGGCGGTATACCTCACGATCATGACAGGAACAAACCAATTATTGTACTGCCTGCTGCCTTTGGCTTTTTGTTCCATTCCGTAATCAAATCCAGCTGTTAATCCCCATTTTTCTGAAAGCCGCATGATGCCGTAGACGTTGTGATAGATACGCGTTTGTCTTACGCTATCCGGTTTGTCATTGCCAATAAAAGTGCTGTAGTTCAAAGTTACTGATTCTGAAGGCTTATATGTAAACTGAGTTCCAAAGGCAGGAGAACTGTTTCCATCAATCCTTTGAATTCTTTGCCATCCGTTCAGGTACATTGCAGCCAGGTGTAACTTTCCGTCTTCGGTAGTGTAGCCCAGCTTTACCCCCGACTCAAAATAAGGCGTATTTTCAGCAACAAGACTTCTCGTCAACGCCCAGTTGTCCCTTCCTACAGCACTTTCAAAACCAATGTGCGATGGCATAATTCCGGCATCAAGCCAAAGATTAGCATTTTTTGCAAGCTTCACACCAACATTAGCTTCGAATACATTCTTTAAAACACCAGCTTCCGCAGTATAATTGGCATTCATGTAACTTCCCGCGGCAAGTGCCAGATTTGCTCTTACCCGTTCCTGACTAAAGCCAGCCTTGATATAACCCAGATTTAAATTAACCTCTCCTGTCCTGTTGAAGTTATACAGGAAATGGGGAGAAGTATTGTTGGCAGGACGGTTAAAATTATAGTTGTAATAGACCTCGGCATAACCGCTGATCGTTAACGGATTGGGTGTTTTTTCCTCCTCCTGAGCTGCAAGGGTATTGAAACTGATAGATGCGACTATGGTAAAAAGCAAAGTTTTCATTGAAAGAAATAATTGAGTGATTGTGTTAAAGCAGCCTAGTATCTGCTGCATGAAGTGTATTTATAATTTTTCCAAAGCCACATTCAATCTGAGCACGTTCACCTTTTCAGGTCCGAACAAACCTAAAAATGGCTTTTGAATATGCCCGGAGACGAGCTGGCGGAGTTGCTGCTCAGGTATCCTGCGGGCAGCGGCAATCCTTTTAACTTGCACCAAAGCTGCTTTCGGCGAGAGATCAGGATCAAGTCCACTTCCGCTTGCGGTGACCAGCTCGACCGGGATTTCAGTTTTACTCACACCCGGATTATGAATCAGAAAAGTGTCAATCCTGGCCTGCACCGTGGTCAAATACTCACCATTCGACATGGCTTTGTTACTGCCCGCGCTAGATGCGGAATTGTACTCTACCGCAGAAGGACGGCCATTGAAATACTTATCCTGAGTGAAATTCTGCCCGATATTTGCATAGTATCTTTTTCCCGCAGATTCTATCTGCTCACCTTTTCCACTGTGAGGAGTAAACCGGGCCAGGCCCCAGATGATAGCTGGATAAATAACACAGAAAAGAATAATGGTAGCCAGCGTAAATCTAACCGCCGAAATAATGTTTGATTTCATGTTTTTTAGTTTTAAATCGATCACGATTAGATCCATATACTTACGATAAGGTCGATAGCTTTGATGCCTGCAAACGGAATCAAAATACCTCCCATACCATATATTAACAGGTTTCTTCTTAGCAAAGCACTTGCGCCAATTGGTTTGTAGGCTACTCCTTTAAGCGCAAGCGGGATCAGAAACGGAATGATAACCGCATTAAAAATAACTGCTGAAAGAATAGCACTTTCCGGACTATATAACTGCATGATATTTAAACCTTGTAAAGCAGGAATACTGGTGATGAACAGCGCTGGAATGATTGCAAAATACTTGGCGACGTCGTTCGCGATTGAAAAGGTGGTGAGCGTACCGCGAGTCATTAACAGCTGTTTTCCGATCTCCACGATTTCAATCAGTTTGGTCGGATCGTTATCCAGATCCACCATATTGCCAGCCTCTTTTGCTGCCTGCGTTCCACTGTTCATCGCAACACCCACATCGGCTTGTGCGAGAGCAGGCGCGTCGTTGGTACCGTCTCCCATCATCGCCACAAGTTTACCACTCAGCTGCTCGTTTTTGATATAGTTCATTTTATCTTCGGGTTTAGCTTCTGCGATAAAATCATCAACACCGGCTTTCCGGGCTATAAACTGAGCAGTCAATGGGTTGTCGCCCGTCACCATTACCGTTTTAACACCCATTTTTCTCAGGCGCTCAAAACGCTCTGTAATACCAGGTTTGATAATATCCTGCAGCTCGACGACGCCCAGCACCTGTTCGTTTTCTGTTACTACGAGTGGTGTTCCTCCGTTGCCCGAAATATCTCTTACTTTCTCTTCAATGTGCCCTGGAAACAGATTTCCTGCGTGCATTACGCTATTTCTCATCGCATCAAATGCTCCCTTTCGAATGCGCGTGCTGCCAAAGTCCACACCCGAGCTACGCGTTTCGGCGGTGAAGCTGATGAAATTTGGATTGTCCAACTGGTAACTGTCCTCCGTAGCACCTGCAAGTTCGAGAATTGACTTCCCCTCCGGTGTCTGGTCGGCTATAGAGCTGAGTACTGCGGCTTTAATAAAATGATTCTTACTGACACCTTCCGCAGTATGGAAATGGGTGGCCTTTCTGTTTCCAATCGTGATGGTTCCCGTTTTATCCAGCAGCAACACATCAATATCACCGGCTGTCTCCACAGCTTTGCCCGATTTCGTAATCACATTCGCTCTCAGTGCACGATCCATACCAGCAATACCAATTGCAGAAAGCAACCCTCCGATTGTAGTCGGAATCAGACAAACAAAGAGCGAAATAAAGGCTGCAATCGTGATGGGTGTGTTTGCATAATCTGCAAAGGGTTTCAGCGTAACGCTTACGATAATGAACACGAGTGTAAATCCTGCCAGAAGTATGGTCAAAGCGATCTCATTAGGTGTTTTCTGTCTGCTCGCTCCTTCCACCAGTGCGATCATTTTATCTAAAAAACTTTCGCCCGGTGCTGCTGTCACCATCACCTTAATTCTGTCCGATAGGACTTTTGTACCGCCGGTCACACTGGATTTATCGCCTCCTGATTCCCGTATTACCGGAGCGGATTCTCCCGTAATAGCACTTTCATCAATACTAGCCATGCCTTCGATGATATCCCCATCCGTCGCAACATGATCACCTGCTTCACATATAAAAATATCTCCTTTCTTCATCTGCGCTGACATGACATCCCGCGTTTCAACAGAAAACCCTTTTTTGTTTTCAACCACCAGTTTGGCTGGTGTCTGCTGGCGGGTTTTGCGCAAACTTTCAGCTTGTGCTTTACCTCTTGCTTCAGCAATGGCTTCGGCAAAATTGGCAAAAAGTAATGTGAGCAGAAGTACCAGAAAAATGGTAAAGTTATAAGCAAAACTGCCTTGCGATTTGTGCCCGGACAGGATCCAGACGCACACTACCAGCATGATAAATGTTCCTATCTGTACGGTGAACATAACAGGGTTACAGAACATGGTTTTCGGATTAAGCTTGATCAGCGACTGCTTCAAGGCTTCCTTGACTAAATCCTTTTGAAATAAGGATGGATTTTGATTTTTCATTGTGTACAAGATATCCGTGGGCCATTGGCCTGTGGTAATCCGTTTAAGTTAAAAATTGGTTGTATTATTTATAAGCTGAAATATTCAGCTATTGGTCCGAGGGTGAGTGCAGGGAAAAATGAGAGCGCAGTAATAATCACGATCACCGCAAAAATCATCATTCCAAATGTGGCTGAGTCAGTTGGCAAGGTACCTGCGCTTTGAGGAACCTGTTTCTTACCCGCGAGTAGTCCCGCAATGGCAATGGGACCGATAATAGGAATGAAACGCGATAGCAGCAATACAATTCCGGTACTGATGTTCCACCATGGTACATTGTCACCCAAACCTTCGAAGCCACTTCCATTATTAGCTGCAGAAGAAGTGAATTCATACAGCATCTGACTAAATCCGTGAAAGCCCGGATTCGACACAGTAGCAGATGTAATTCCCGGAAAGGATGTAGTCAAAGCCGTTCCCGCCAGAATCAAAAGCGGGTGAAGCAAGGCTACGATCATGGCAATTTTCATTTCCCGGGCTTCAATTTTTTTGCCCAGAAATTCCGGTGTACGACCAACCATCAACCCGCTGATAAAAACAGCCAGTATGATATAGATAAAGAAATTCAAAATACCCACACCGCAGCCACCGTAAAATGCATTGGTCATCATGGCCAATAGCTGTGTCATCCCTGACAACGGCATGCTACTATCATGCATGGAATTAATTGATCCTGTTGAAATAACGGTTGTGGCTATACTCCAGAAACCTGAGGCTGCACTTCCCAACCGGGTCTCTTTTCCCTCCATAGCTCCGGAGCTCATATCAATACCCAAATTTGACAGAGCTGGATTACCCTGCACTTCCCAAATAATTGTAGGTACACAGAGAATCAAAAAGCCTAATGTCATCACACCAAAAATCATAGCAGCCATCTTCCTCCTTTTCAAAAAGAACCCCAGTGCGAAAATCATAGCAAACGGAATAATCATTTGCGCAGCCATTTCAATCATGTTGGAAACATAGCTGGGATTTTCAAGCGGATGCGCCGAGTTAGTACCAAAATATCCCCCCCCGTTTGTACCCAAATGTTTGATAGCAACAAATGCTGCTACAGGACCCGTAGAAACTCCCACCGTGTCTCCCTGCATGGTAATGATGTGATCTCTACCTTCGAATGTCATGGGCATACCGTTGAATGCCAACAAACTAGCTATAACGATACATATCGGCAGTAATATCCGTGTACACGAAATAAGCAGCAGGTTATAAAAGTTTCCAAGTTGATCAGATGCTTTTTCTCTTAGTGCTTTAAGAAGAACAACGGCAGCCGCCATACCTGTTCCGGCACTGACGAATTGTAAAAACATTAAAAACAGCTGAGAAAGATAGGTCACCCCGGTTTCACCTGAATAATGCTGAAGGTTACAATTTACCATAAATGAAATACTGGTATTGAACGCAAGATCCGCAGACTGGCTCAGATTCCCATCAGGATTAAATGGTAACCGACCCTGGTTCATCAAAAGCAACATGCACAATAAAAACCAAACAAAATTGACCGTCAGCATACTGATCATATGTTGTTTCCAATTCATTTGGGCACTCCTGTTAATTCCACTAAACCGTAAAATGATATTCTCAAAAGGATTCATAATCGGATCCAGAATTGTCCTTTCGCCTCCGTATACTTTTGCTATGTATTTGCCTATCGGAATAGCGGCGACGATTGTAAGCGCGTAGGTGGCAATGATGCCAAAAATTTCTGTGTTCATTTTAGTATTTGTTTCAGTCTTCGCAATACAGGTGGTGATTCCACTTCGTTAACATGTGCCGGAATCAGAATTTTTCAGGTTTGATCAGTACGTAACACATGTAGAGAAACACGGCGATGGAGATGATAAGTAATGAGCCCATGTTTCAGATCTTTTCAAAGAATGATACAGATTGATACAGAATGGCAAAGCAAAGACAGCCTGCGGCGATGAGAATAATAGTTAACATGATGGATGTTGTTAAAATGTCTGATAAGTACGACTTGGTAGTTTTCATTTTCTACTTTTTAAATAGACAGCTACCAACGACGTACCAAGAAGATCAAACAAAATTTAATCAACTAATAATCAACGTTGTATAAAAAAATAACAGCACTGTCTATTTGGAAAAACCTATCATTTTGATAAGCTATACTATCAAAATGATTTGCTTGGAGTAGGAGAATGAATTATAACTTACCTGACTTACTCAGACCAAATTCATCTATTTTTCTGTAAAGCGTTGCAATACCGATCCCGAGCAACCGGGCTGCTTCTGCTTTGTTACCCTGACACTGATTCAGTACTTTCTGAATATGATGCCTTTCGACGCTTTCCATCGTCAGGGGTGACAGATTTGGGTTAGTGGCAAGTACAAAGTTTGTGACGTCGGATGGCAGACTGGATGCATCAAGTATTCCGTCACTGATAATCACTGCTCTTTCAATGACGTTCTTCAGTTCACGGATATTGCCACTCCAGCTATAATGTTCCAGAGCGTTCGCAAAGTCAGCCGTATAACCCGGATTAGGCTTATTGGTCTGCTTGGTGTAATAATCCAAAAAGAAATCCAGCAACAATGGAATATCTTGTACCCTTTGGCGAAGTGGTGGGAGCGTAATCTGAAATACGTTAAGCCTGAAATAAAGGTCAGCCCTGAATCGATGCTGTTCTGATTCCGTTTTCAGATCTCTGTTGGTAGCAGCGATCAGGCGAAAATCCGATTTGGTAGTCTTGGTATCTCCCAATTTAATGAAGTCATGGGTTTCCAATACCCGTAATAGTTTGGCTTGCAGTTCAAGTGGCAATTCACCTATCTCGTCCAAAAATAAAGTACCTTGATGTGCCTCTTCCAGCAGTCCGCGCTTGTCTTTCAGTGCACCTGTAAATGCTCCTTGTTTATAACCAAACAATTCACTTTCGATCATTTCTCTACCAAATGCACTGCAATTCAGGGCGACAAAGTTTTTATTTGCGCGCTGACTACTATAATGAATTGCTTGCGCGAAAACTTCTTTACCGGTTCCTGTTTCACCGGTCAGAAGCACCACGGCATCTGTAGGTGCCACTTTTTTTGCCAAATTGATTGCTTCCTGAATAGGCTTGGAATTTCCAATCACAGCATCAAACGAAAACCGGCTGGATACGATGGCTTCAAGCTTTCGGACCTTCTTCTGAAGTTGTGATTTTTCTACTGCTTTATCCAGCAAGGGTAATATTTTATCATTGTCATCACCCTTGACGATGTAATCCATCGCCCCGTTCTTCATCGCCTGTACACCATCCGCAATATTTCCGTTGGCCGTAAGCAAGATGATTTCTGCAGCTGGATTTCGGGATTTTAAAAGTGGAACCAGCTTAACGCCATCTCCATCCGGAAGTCTGACATCACAAAGAACAGCATCAATTGCAGGATTTTCTATTGCCTTTAAACCTGACTTACAATCTTCTGCTTCGATTACCTCCATTCCTTCCGCCCTAATTACTCTGGCTAGAAGAGACCTGAGCTTATTTTCATCATCAATGATCAGAACTGTCTTCACTGGTTTTTTGTATAGAGATTTCTATGTTTGACAGCACCAAATTAGTAAATGATTCTTCCCTAAATACTGCTTGATAGGAAAGATTAAGAATTTCCACCCTTTTATTTGATACAACTATCATGACAAAAAAATCGATTATCAAAATGATAGTGTCATGTCATACATAAGAATAAGCTTTAAGAATGACATATACTACTGATTAACAAAGATCAACGAGTGGGCGAAGGTTGCTATAACGCATCATCCGTGGCAATAAATGGACCTTGTTTTACGGGCATTCCTTGATCTTTCCCCATGTAAAGTGTTTGAGAAGGCAGCATAAAACGAGTACCGGCTTCAGCGATTACGTCCATCATTTTCAATAGTAATTCTTCCTGTATCTCAAGAAAACTGTTCATATCGCCAGTGTCAACATAGGCAAATATGTCAATTTTAACTCCATTTAGCCCGACCTCGGTAAAACGCACTCTGGCGGGATCCGGATTCACACGAGGATGGGTCAGCAGCACCCTGCGCAAATCCTGAATGACCTGGCGAATCTGATCGGGCCTGGTTTCTGGTCGCAGGAAAAATGCGGGATGAAACCAGAAGCGCTCCCGATAAGCATAGTTTTCAATTTTAAGTGAAGAAAGCTCGCCGTTAGGTATTGTTACTATCGTTCTGTCGAGCGTCCGCACCTGTGTGGCACGCATACCGATTCTTTCAATTGTACCCAAGATCTCCCCGATTTTACAAAAGTCCCCTACCCGTACCGGTTGGTCGGCGATGATTGTGACACTGCCTACAAAGTTTTCTACGGTTTTCTGCGTACCGAGTGCAAGAGCAATACCACCTATCCCCAGTGCTGCTATACCTGTAGTTACATCGAAACCGAGTGTATCCAGTACCACAATCACTCCTACAACAGCGAGCGCAATTTTCAACGCTCTGCGAAGAAACAGTATAGCAGAAACGGCTGACTGATTGCGATTTCTGGTCATACGCTGCTCAGTCAGATTCCCTGTCACATCTATGAGTTGCCAGATTAGCAGAATGACCGCTACTATACCTACCAGAAGTGTCAGGTTGCTGAAACTCTGGCGTACAACTAGCGAAATTCCTGCCTCCCTGCTAAAATAGGTGAAGATTGTTATCGCTGCATACAGTTGGGCAGGAATTGAAAATGCCTTCATAACACCCAAATAGGGATCTTCTCCGGACTTCCTGAATACTTTCGGAATGAGATAAATGAAAAGGCGCGCTATACCAAAAGCGAATAGATAGGATACAATCAGCAATAGTGCAGTTGCAATCCAGTGAGATGCCGGAACCCCGCCCCATTTGGTTGTTTGCAGAAATGCCGGCGAAACGCTGTTAACGAAAGTACCTGCTTCTATATCCTCCACATCAAGTGGAATACGTTCAATGGTCTGAGGAGAAAATAACCATATCGGATTGCCTTCTTTATCTACAAATCGTTGAAGTATCAGATCGAAGGATTCATGATTAAGCGTGACGGCACCAATCCTGTCGAACTCCGGACCAAGGTTGTCGTCTGTTTTGCCATCCGGATCATTGCTGATCCAGGAATAAGGATAAATCCGGCCATTCACTTCCAATACAGCTTGCAGTGCTTTGGCTTGCTTGACAGTCACACGTTTACTGGTGCCCGGACCACGATATAAATAGAGTGCTGCCTTTTGATAATTGCTTTGGTAACTGGCTTTAATAAATCCGTCGATTGATCCGCGCGGAGATCGTCTTCCCAGTGAATCAGGAGGATATACAGCCCGCTGGGTTTTACTGGTGTCCCCGGAAATAAAAGGAATCTGAGCTGCAAGCGGAAACTGGGTTAATAGAAATATCAGACATGCTGACAAAAAACGTATCACTGTGAAATTTTTCTTTATTGTATCTAGCATTATAAAATTGTAATTGGTATTTCGTTTCCGTAAAATTTATGCCAATGCCATGATTAAGTCAACGGATTTTTTCAGGAATAATCATAGCAATTTTTAGGAACACTTTTAATAGGTGATATGAAAAGATAATCACTATTTTAGCACAGCTCCAAAATACATTTAAATATATTCATGATCCGGACCTTACAGATTTCTAACATCTTCGCATTTGTGATCACATTAGTGATGAATTATTTGTCCAACACAGGTATATTCAAAAATAGTACGATGGCGTCGGTATCCGAAAAATACCAGAACCTATTTACACCGGCGGGATACGCATTTTCAATCTGGGGTATCATTTATCTTGCCCTGTCCGGCTTCATCATTTATCAGAGTAAAGGAATATCCGGCAATACTAAACCTCATAGCGTGGTGAACAGGATCGGTTGGCTTTTTGTGCTTTCATGCCTGGCCAATTGTTTATGGATTGTCTGTTGGCTGTATGACCATACCGGCTTGTCTGTGCTGGTAATGATCACGCTGTTAGCAAGTCTCTGTGCTATTGTTTTGAAAACACGAATGGAATTGGATTTGATTCCATTGAAACGAATTGCCTTCGAATGGTGGCCTTTTGCCTTGTATCTAGGCTGGATATGTGTCGCTCTTATTGCCAATACATCTGCCTATCTTACAAAAATTGAATGGAACGGACTGGGTTTCTCCGAAGAAGCCTGGACACTTATCATGATATTTGCAGCAGTCGTCATTAATATTCTGTTGATCTGGCTTAGGAATCTACGTGAATCCGCTGCTGTGGGTGCATGGGGATTGGCCGCTGTTGCCATCGCAAATCATCACCAGGTTCAAGATGTATTTTATGCGGCTGCGGCAGCAACGTTATTGCTTTTGCTTAATGCAGGTGTTCACGGATATTTAAATCGGGGAAAGTCCTTCTTGCCGTCGAAGAATATTCCGCGTTAAGAGGTTCGATTTAGCGGATTGCCTGAGGTAGTTTTTTAAGGATAAGTTTTTTTAACATATTCAATAGGTACTTCACGAACATGGTTGGGTAACTTCGATTTTCGAAAATAGTAGTCAACATGTCCAGAAATCTTTACTACTTACTTGTATCACTGCTCATCGTTTTCATAGTACAGGAAATTTTCCTGGCCTATCTCCATTTAAAAACAGCGAACGGGCTTTCTTTCAATTCTGATTTTTTGAAATTTTTCCTAGTCCATGAGCTCACGCACTTTGTAAGTATCGTTCTGCTTTTGCTTTACTTGAGGAGCAGAAGTTATATAGCAGCATTTTGGACCGGCAGCGTGCTGGCGGTATTGTTGGTTATTCACACCTTTATTGTATTTAATGCCTTCACCAGGCATACCTATCTAAACTGGTATTACATTACGTATGGCGTTATTCAAATGGCTCACCTGGTTTGGGGATTCATCCTGGCGGCCTCCTCTAGCCGCGAAAAGCCATGGCTAAAGCGTTTTGGATTTCTCTCCGTTTGCCTGCAATCCATACAAGTGGTGATAGTGATAGTTTACATTGGATTTGCAGATTACAAGCTGAAATCTAATCTATCCGTGCCCAGTCTATGGCTTGGCTGGGGTCTGACAGCCGCCTACACATTTTTCATTATGAATTTGATGGACGAGCTAAGGACAGTAAAATTCAAAGCTGGTATAGGAATGAGTGATGTCATCCCAACCATTTGCGCCTTGCTAATCATCATCCCTTCACTATATTTTGCTTTCTCATTGACCGACCGCAATCTATCATCCAGGCAAGCAAGAATCCCGACAGCCAGCGAAATGGCTGTTGCGAGCCGATTCGAAGGAAACATTTTTGTTAACAGTGAAGGCGATTCGCTTCCATACCGGATAATAAAACCGATTGATTATGATCCCAACCAAAAATATCCTTTGGTTCTTTGTCTGCATCACGGAGGGGCACATGGCCATGATAATGTTGTCCAGGTTGAAAGTTCCTATGCTCCGTTTCTCTCAGGCTATAACATGCGTAGAGACTACCCAGCCTTCCTGCTTGTACCACAATGCCCCGTAGCAAAGGTATGGTGGGATCCGGATGTGGATTTATCGATCATAGAACTTATCCATTCGCTAGAAAAAAGCTTCACTATTGACGTTCAAAGGCGGTATGTAATGGGTTTATCTGGCGGAGGATATGGTACGTGGCATTTCATCGGAAACCATCCTGAGCTTTTTGCTGCTGCCATTCCCATTTGCGGAAAAGGAAATGAACAATTAGCAGAAAATATGAAAGATGTTAAAATCTGGGCTTTTCATGGAAGCGAAGATAAACTCGTTGATGTAAAAAAGTCCCGAAAGATGGTGAGTGCTCTCAAAGAAACGGATCACGATGTTCGATACACAGAATTTTCAGGACTTGGTCACAACATAAGTGATCAGGTACGAGAGACACCCGGACTCTGGGATTGGCTGTTCGCACAGAGACGCCGTTAAAGCTAACGCAAGGCCTCACATCCGAATTCCATTAAGCCATTTTGTTGCAGCCTTTACTTTTGCGTCAGAGTGAATGTCGGTAAAGTTATCACCTCCATCAATGCGAATGTCAGGATCAATTCCCTTTCTGTAAACCCTTCCTTTACCATCCGAGTAGAAGTTGACAGAGAAAAAGAAGAATAGCTCCTTACTCAGCTTTCTGCCCGTTGTACTGGTGGTAAAGCCATAGCTGGACTCACCAAAAACCATACAATTATCCTTAGATCGGAGCGCAATGGCAAAGGCCTCGCCACTACTTGCGGTAATAGGGCCTGTCAGGACAGCTATTCTACCAGATTGCAGCGAAGTGGAACAAGTGCTGCCTGAAGAAGTAATCTGTTTGTCATTTAAATAAAAATTGCCACGTTTCATTTCCCAGATATCCAACTCATTTCCGTCCCTATCTGCGGTTGCTCCAATATGGCCATCTCCAACTATGCGATTGACTCCTCCAAGCATATCAAACATGTTTCCACCATAGTTCAAACGCACATCAACAATCCAGTTTTTTGCACCTTTACTAATTAAGTCACATACTTGCTTTTGAAGCTCCCGGTTAAATGATTCATCCGTTTCAAGACTACTGCCTGGGCTCGTCGGAACGCGCAGGTAAGCAATAGACTCAGATAACATATCAGCTACAATGTACTTATCATTCTTATAGGCGGCTCGCCTTAATGCAGGACTTATCCTACTGTTGTCTTTGGGTATGTAGCTACTGTATTTCTGGTCTTTCAGTACAAACCCATGTTTGTCTTCCAGACTTTCCAGAATAAAATGCAACGCAGGAATTAGCTCCTCGTCACTGTCCGCTTTTTCCGAGAGCTCCATTACTCTTCGCTTTATTTTGTCCCAGTCAACCGCGTTTCGATTCAAACTTTCTTCTTTTGCGTAATGAATTGCTTGATTAGCGAGTAGTTGATACTTTGTAAGACCAGACTTCTGAAGATTAAGCGGAATACGCAGCCCATTCTGCATCCACCATCCGTTTATATGCTTTTTGCCTATTTTCCCTATATATGCTGCATCGGCGTCTCCTGTGAATTGTATAAACAAACTATCGCCATCCACACGACATACGTCACTTTTCAATTCACCTGCCTGCTCCGGAATATATCCATTACAGTACAACTTCCCGATCCAGGATTTCTCAAAACCAAGATAAACAGTGACACGCTGATCCTTCCAACTCACATGGCCTACCCACAACTTAGGATACAAAAGACCATCAGGTTTTGTGTTACAACCAATAATAGATATCAAAATTAGACACCAGAGAAGAGTTATTTTCATCAGAGATCTTTGAATTTCTATTTGCAATAATCTAAATTAATCTTCGGTTACACAACCTACCTTAAGTCATATACACCGTCTATTCAGTTGATCATGGGGGCTTAACGTGGTAAATAGCTCTGTGACAACTGGAATCTAGTGTCAACTCTCGAGGCATTAAAATTGTATCCGGTATAGTAAGTCTGAAATTCACAGATATTCAATTTAAAATAGAATTTAGTTAAAAACCATCAATGAGCACTCCTATTCCTGTAAGCTCCCAACAGCCGAAAGCGGACCCACTAATAGTGACCTTCCTGATTGGATCTGAGGCACAAGCTTATTTCAATAGCCTGCGCCAGAAATATTTTCCTCCGGATCGCAACTATATCGATGCTCATCTGACCCTTTTTCATGCATTGCCTGATCAGCCCTGGATTATGCAAGACCTGGAAAAATTGGTAAACGAGCAAGATGTATTTGAGGCAAAAGCTACATCAATAGTATCGCTTGGGTATGGTACGGCTTTCAAAATCATGGCAAATGAACTGAATGCCATACATCAGCAGCTTCAAAAAAGATGGCTGGATCACCTAACCAATCAGGACAGACAGAAACGTAACTTCCATATCACGGTTCAAAATAAAGTCCAGGCTGCCAGGGCTAAACATTTGCAGCAGCATTTAACAGAAGAATTCGAACCTTTTAGCTTCAAAGTAATTGGAATTCAGGTATGGCGGTATCTGGGCGGGCCGTGGGAGCATGTTGTAGAATTCCATTTCCAATCCCATCAAACCGCTTCATAGCGCACAGTTGTATTCAACAGCTGTACTTACTACTCTTTTCTTCCATAAAGCAGTAGTCTTTTAAATGCATATATGGCAGGGAACTTTCCAAATTCCTGTTTTATCCGGCTTTTATAGGTTGTCACAAAAAGTTCTTGCTGATCGGGAGACAGACGTTCGAGATAGGGTATCAGTGCGGATCCGGCAATGAAATCGAAAAGCATTTTTTCACTGTCCGCAACAATAGGATATACCTTCTGGACGATCTGAATATCCTGCAATCCGGAATCGAACATGATCTGCGCGTATTGATCTATGCTGAGCATTGGCGTTTCTCGTATCCAGTTATCTAAAAAGCCGGCATATGGTTCTTCTCTGGCCAATGTCAGAAGAAGTCTGTTCAGCCGATTGTCATTCTGAACCGGCATTTGCACAGCAAATTGCCCGTGGTCAGTAAGTTGCGATATCAGTTTGGGAAATAGATGCTGATGATCGTCTGACCACTGCAACGCAGCATTACTGAAAATCAAATCCCACTGTTGGTGCGTATTTGCATCAATAAAATCTTCTACAGTAGCTATCCTGAATTTCAGGTTTTTCTGATTCCATTGCCCGCTACTCTGAAGCATTTCTGCAGACGAGTCGATTCCTGTGAAGTTGGTTTGGCCAAACCTTTCCGCCAGTAGGGATGTCTGCTCCCCGGTGCCGCATCCAATATCAATGGCCTGCTCCAAATGGCTATCCGAAATCAACGCCATCAAATCATAAAAAGGTTGGTAACGTACATGCTTAAATTGATTATATATCTCAGGATTCCAGGGCATAATTTCTCATTTGATTAATACATCAAAATGGCTTACAATTCTTTGGCCACAGGCTGGATAATTCAAACAAACTATAATATTCTTTGTTTATAAATAAAAAACCGGATTTTAATAGGGTTGACATGCATCAACATCTATCAAAATCCGGTTCAGTTTAAGGATACCAAAATCTAGCCCATCACCAATTCACCCAATGCTTCTTTGGTAAAACCTTTGAGTTCATCGGTACGATGTTCGTGGATTTTCTTTACCCATGACGGATCAGCTAACAGCGGGCGACCCACCGCAATTAGATCAAAGTCGCCACGATCCATACGGCGCATCAGCTCATCCAATGAACTTGGCTGTGAACTCTCGCCTGCAAACGCAGCCAGAAACTCGCCGGTAAGCCCTACAGAACCTACTGTGATCGTTGGTTTACCAGTGAGTTTTTTAGCCCATCCGGCAAAATTGAGATCTGATTCTGCAAACTCAGCCTCCCAGAATCTTCTTTGTGAGCAATGGAAAATATCAACGCCGGCTTCAGCCAACGGATTCAGCCATGCTTCCATTTCCTGAGGTGTTTTGGCAAGTTTATGATCATATGCAGTTGGCTTAAACTGAGACAATCGGAGGATAATCGCGAAATCTTCCCCGGTTTGTTTGCGAACCTCTTTGATCACCTCAACTCCGAAACGCGTACGTTCAGCCAGTGTTTTACCGCCATATTTGTCTGTACGGTCATTGGTTTGGTCCCAGAAAAACTGGTCGATCAGATACCCATGAGCTCCATGCAGTTCGAGCGTGTCAAAACCAAGTCTTTTTGCATCTGCAGCAGCACGTCCGAAAGCCTGAATGGTATCGGCAATATCTGATTCTGACATGGCCTGCCCGTTTTTCACGCCCGGTTTTCCGTAGCCCGAAGGGCCTTCAAACGGTCCGGAAGGCAACCAGCCAGAGTAGTGATTATCCATCACCCCCATGTGCCATATCTGAGGTCCCATTGAACCGCCTGCAGCATGCACTCCATCAATTACGTTTTTCCAGCCAGCGAGTGCCTTCTCACCATGAAAACGGGGAATATTTTCATCATTCGAGGAGGCTACACGATCTATCACAGTTCCTTCTGACAGGATTAAGCCCACCTCACCTTCAGCTCTGCGCTGATAATAAGTTGCAACCTGATCAGTAGGAACGCCTTTTGGAGAAAATGATCGGGTCATCGGCGCCATGACGATGCGGTTTTTTAAATTCAGCGATTTCAAATTGAAAGGCTTGAACAAATTATCGGTATTCATAAGTAGTATTTACAGGTTAATTATAATTCTTTTTGAATAAGCTGACTTAGCGCAGCAAATGCTTCTTCATTGCGTTGGTAGTACGTCCACTGTCCTACTCTGGTAGCTTTCACAAGCCCTGCCCGTTGCAGCACCGACAAGTATTCTGACACAGTTGACTGCGTAAGACCCGCTTTCTGCTGAATTTGTCCTACACAGACACCATGTTCAAATCCATATTTTTCCTGACCCGGGAAACTTTCCTGAGGATCTTTTAGCCAGAGCAAAATGTTCAATCTGGTAGTATTGCCGAGCGCTTTGAAAATTTCGAGTGGTTCCATATCGAGATATCGATTATTTCCGATATCCCAATTAACATACCTCATGCTATCTACGTTCCGTAAACTGAAGAATATTCATAAAAGAATCAGAATTTGTACCTAACGGGTCAATCAATCAGACCCTAAAAATCTCAGAACGATCAAAGCGCATCAATAAACGTCAAATACGGTTTGACACTCTTTTCAATCCACTCCGGTGAAGAATGGTAGTCTACTCCATAACAAGCAAAAAACGGACGATAATCTGCCTTCACATATTCAAAACTGAGTTCGAAAGGCCGGGTGAGCTCCTGCAGGGTATACTTGTATTTTTCCCCTGCTGCAAGCTCATGTTCATCAACGCCTAATGAAATAGCCAGTGCCACTTTCTTTCCGGCAAACTTATATCCGCTTTTACTACCATACGCCCATCCATGAGTCAGCACCATATCTAACCACTTCTTAAGCATAGCCGGGCAGTTGAACCAGTAATAGGGAAACTGAAAAACAACTTTCTCGTACTGTTCAATAAGCCGTTGCTCCTGTATAACGTCGATGTTTTCATCCGGATATTTTTCGTGAAGCTGATGAACCACGTATTGGTCCGGATACTTGTTCAGCTCTTCAATCCATCTTTTGTTAACTGATGAGTTTTGGATATCGGGATGGATAACGATTACTAATGTTTTCATGACATCATTTTATATTTGTTGTCTGCAAACTTAAAATTCATAACTTCAATTTTGAAGGTTAACTACCAAATGTTAGGTACTATAAAAAATGTAAGTATGTCTCAAATCAAAGAAACCTCAACAAATTCGGCAAACAGGAAAGCACTAGGCGATGAGTGTCCGGAAGCTTACGCCACCAATATTGTAGGCGGACAATGGGTGCTGGTGATCTGTTCCTGGCTGATGAACGGAAAGCTAAGGTTCAGTGAGCTAAAAAAAGTGCTTCCCAATATCACCGAAAGAATGCTTACTTTACAACTGCGGAAGCTGGAGCAAAATCAAATCGTTAAACGAACTGTTTATCCGCAGGTCCCACCCCGAGTAGAATACGAGCTAACTGAGATCGGCTATGATCTCAAACCAATCATAGCTCAGCTCGAAAAATGGGGAGATAAGCACAAGGCGTTGACGGATGGCGCATCAATGAATGATTAATCCTATTTTCATGGCAGAAACACGATCATGTGGATTATTCTAATACTTACGTCCTCCCAAGATTTATGATGAAAGTGTAACGCCGCCTTAGACTAATGGCTGCCGCAGATTGACCTTTTCAGGATTCGAAATGATTGGGTGCTGCACATTTTTTCCAGTATGTTACGATTAAATTGATCGTATCCCTGATCTCTGAATAACTGTTAGGTTTAACAAAGAAGCCCTGAGCAGATGTACTGTAAGCATCGATGACCAGCTGATAATTTACCGCAGTGGTCAAATACAAGTAAGGGATGCATTTCAGGTTCAGATCAGCATCGTTTTTCAACTTTCTTCTCAGCTCCAGTCCATCCAGTTTGGGAAGGTTTATATCTGACAAGATCAGAAATGGCAGCGGGATAGTACCATTCAAATATTCCAGTGCAGCCATGCCGTCGGGAAAATAGATTCGTTCGTTTGGCCAATCAAGCTCGTTAAATACCTGCTCGAGTAAGAGCTGGTCATCTTCGTCATCCTCAATGATAATGATGGCTCCATTTGTATTCATACTCAAAGATTATGGATAAAAGTAGATGTTTATTAAGGTTGTATTGGTGAATACTGCTCTTTTTAAGCGCTTCATATTAATTTGCTATCCCTTAAGACTTTACATCACCCATTAATAACTTCTTTAATTCGGTATGTGTTCCTTTCACAAAATGTTTGTCTCCATTTTTCAGCGTGATAAGCGTGTAACGCATATCCGCATCAGGGAGCATTTCCTGGATTTCCTCCGCAGCTATTCCCACCAGAGAATTATCATCTTTCGATTCAAAGTTTATCTTTTTCATATGCAACGTTCTGTTATCAACTGATGGGGGCATCGTGGTCCGATGATCTAGATACGATTCGACTCTTCACCGCGGAGGCACGCAAACGTGTTTCGTCTTCGTCGCCGTGATAACTTCCTGCCGTTTCATGTACATCGAGCGCGCCATAACTGTCTAAAACACCCACCACATGCTCCGCATCTTCATTCGTGGTGGTATGAACGGTCACTATTGTACGGTTGTGACTTACTTTATGATAAACAGATGCATTCGCCGCATCATTACCAAATAGTCCTTTAAAGAAAGATTTTATGCCCTCCAGCACGTCGGTATCGTGTGTTGTTTCGGCATCGTCCTCCAGATGTTGCTTATATACTGCCGTTTTTAAATTAACTTCTGACGGGGCATACCCTTTTTCTAAAAGATACCTTTCGACCTGACGTGCGCTCTCAATCTCATCAAAAATCGCGACTACTGTATTTGCCATGGTATTAAATGGAATGATGTATGTGAATGTAATGTATCTCCGGAACGGAAAATCCAATCCCATTCCCGATTGTGATTCAAAACACAATTTCTATGCCTACATATCGATATCGCTTTCGGATGTTAATTCAATAGCTGCTGGCTAATTTGGTCTGGCATGATATTGATAGCTCATTAAATCAAAACACATTATAATTAAAAACAAACATTAGAACCATTATGGCAACTTCAGGAAATGCAACGAATGTAATCAATGAGTTAATTGAAATAAACAACGACCGCGTAGCCGGCTTTGAAAAAGCAATTGCAGATATCAATACAGAAAATATCGATCTAAAAGAATTGTTTCAGGGCTACGCTGAGCAGAGCCGCAAATACGGCCAGGAGCTTGCTGCTATCGTAGGTTCTGCTGAAGAAGTAGAAACAGGAACCAGCGTTAGCGGAACATTGCACCGCGCATGGATAGACGTAAAATCTCTATTTGGAGGTAGTGACAGAGCCAGTATCTTATCTGAGGCCGAACGTGGTGAAGATGCAATCAAGAAAGCTTATCAGGATGCTTTAACGGATGAAAATCTTCCTTTCGATGCATCAGAAATTATACGTAGTCAGGCAATGGGAATTAATTCCGCGCACGATCAGATCAAAGCACTCCGCGATGCTGCCAAAGCATAATCGGGAATGCCTGAGATAAAAAAGGCTGCTCTTTTACAGAGCAGCCTTTTTTTTTGTATTTTAAAGATATCATTATCAGACTGATAGAACATTCCGAGAATCCTAATTTCCATTTACTCGCGACTATTTTCTCTCTAAATATTACCACTTCTACGCAATACTTACCAAAATTACCGCAGCGTGTTCAGAATGGTTTTCTATGTAATTAATACATTTGGGACGCAGGGATGCCATGAAAATACCTTAAAATCTGTAACCCAAATGTACCGTCGGAAAAACAAACCATGAGTCAGACTCATACGGTGCATGCTGAAACTGTAATACAGTTGAATCAGGAGTATAAATCAGTGTGATCCATGGTACAAGATATAAGCCTTTGTATGCATTTTCCTTTTTACCAAACATCAATCTGTAACCTGTCCTCACTCCCAGATTGATCCCACGATGTTTTTTGAATTCTCCTGTTTGATCAAATCGTACCTGATCTGTGCCGTAATCTGACTGAAGTCCGATAAACAGTCCTGTGCCTTTCTTGAAAATATAGTCTGCTTTCATACCAAATCCACGGTTACGAAGTGTGTATCCCGGGTCAGACGTAAAGAAGTCTGGTTGAGTTATGGCAAACAAACCAGGGTTATGTGAGGTATAATCTGCACAATGATACCCGACTAACGTTATAAGCTGTGTCATTTTTTAGCTGACCCTGACAGTTGGAGAATAATCATTGGTCAAATCCCTTATACGCGGATCCGCCATGGCTTTCAGATAAATGGGTGTACCGATTCCTGATCCACTTCAATTCAGCAACAGGATCTGTAGTGTAACCGAAGCTTCCTAAAGCCAGCATTTTCAATAAATTTCAAACTCGACGCAACCCTTATATCTTTTTCTCCGTATCTGTATCAAAACGTGATGAAATATGCCCGGACCGAACTCCGCAGCTATTGATGAATTGATCGATGGCTGTCTGAATAGCAACCGCCGAAGCCAGGAGTTGCTCTACAGACAGTTCTACGGATATGCCATGGGTGTATGTTTGCGGTATTCGAAAAACAGAGATGAAGCCAGGGAAATTTTAAACGACGGATTTTATAAAGTTTTTACAAAGCTGGATAGTTTCAATAGAGAAAGACCTTTCAAATCCTGGCTGGCCAGAATCATTATCAATACAGCCATTGATTATTACCGACATGAGGTTGGTAAAGACATTTTCGTACACGAGGAAGTTGCAGGGGAATTTCCGGTTCAGGAAGCGGTTATCAGCAAACTGGCTTATGAAGAGTTAGTTATTTTAATTCAAAGTCTTTCTCCGGCATACAGACTGGTTTTCAGCCTCTATGCAATCGATGGTTATACACATGACGAGATAGCTGAACAATTAAAAATTACGCCAGGAGCATCTAAATCAAACCTGTCGAGGGCCCGGGAAAAACTGAGAGAATTATTATCAAAAATTAACACTGACAATTATGACAGAGTTGCCAGATGACGAACTGGACAAACTCTTCAAAAAGTCATCCGAAGAGTTTGATCCCACTTATGAACCCGAAGAATGGAATGCCTTGCGTAAGCGCCTGGATGTCCATGATGGAAAAACTACGCTTTATTGGTTAAGAAAATGGTGGCCCTTAGCCCTATTCGCATTGATCATTCCTGCGTGGTTTGGCTACTACATGTTGGCTGATTCCAATGAGCATCCAACGACGTTTAGTAATATACCGGCCACAAAAGCTATTAGATCATTAAAAAATGCGGAACAGGTAGCTGATCAAGATGCTGTAAAGTCGCCCCCGGTAATCGTCAGAGATAAAGTATCCGTTAAGCTAAAATCAGAAGATGATAAAACACCAAAGGTTACATTAGCAGCGGGGGATATCAGTAATCAAGCAAGAAATAACGGTCGTAAAAAAGAAAGGGAAGTTGCATTCGCCTCATCACCGGTTGTAGAGGAAGACCCGGACATATTCCGGAATAAAGCTAAAAAAGTGACCTCTGATACTGAGAAGTTGATGAAGCAAATAACATCTGAAAAACAGGGCATTGCAAAAAAAGTCTTTTCTGAACAAGAGGATTTGCTGGAGCAAAGGGAAAGCCTGAGCAACAAAAGCAACCTGTACCATATTGCAGAGGAAATAAAGCCGGCAATTGTATCTGAAGAATTAATATCGCCAAAAACAAAGCTGTCCTTGTCTCCCAATCTGATCAATCATATGCCTTTCATAACTTATGATTCTCTGTCTATGCCAGGTATAGAGATTCCGGAAAATGATTGGAAACCAACAATAGAAAGAGCACGCGATCTTTCGCCGAAGATGGCGATTCGTTTTAGCTATTCTCCTGATATAACGACGGTTGGCTTAAAGAATTTTTCGAAACCAGGATCCGCTGTTTCGCTCATGCTGGAATACAGTATTTTCCGAAAACTGTATTTGCAAACCGGTGTGGTCAGAAGCGTCAAAGACTATCGCGCTAATGCCGGAGAGTATGCATTAAACAAATATGTAACCAACATTAATACGCCATACTCCGTGGATGGAATATGCACGATGATTGAAATACCGCTGGTCTTTCGTTATGACTTGGTTCAAAGGGATCGTTTCAGATTTTTTGCAGGTGCCGGGACGAGCTCCTATTATGTTCAAAATGAGAAATATACATACCATTACGAGCAATATGAACATGGACAAATACCAGGCTGGAAAGGAAAAACAGGTTGGTTTTTACTGAGTCACATCAATGCCTCTGCAGGGTACGAACAAAGAATTTCAAATCAGCTATCAATCCTGGCCGAGCCATATATTCAACTGCCTTTAAAGGGTGTAGGTTATGGGAAAGTAAACCTGATTACTACAGGCATGTGGCTCTCCGTACGGTATACACCTTTGTTCAACCGTTAGTCGCGACCTCTTTGTTACAACTAATCAATCAATTATATCACTATGAAAGCGAAAGAAGAAACAATGAAAAGAGGTGAATTTTTAAGAAGCTTGGGACTCAGCTCTACAACACTGATGGCCTTTTATTGCCTAGGAACCACCATGAGTTCCTGCGGATCAAAACAGGACGATCCTGATCCGGGTACCGGCAATGGTACCGGTGTAAGCGGGACCACGACGGGCTCCAACATCAGTTTTACTGTAGATCTGACGAGTAGTACTTACTCCAAACTGAAAACAGCGGGCTCCTATGAAATTATTGGCGATGTACTGGTTGCATTTACCACATCCAACGGTTATGTGGCGCTATCCAAAGTTTGTACCCATGAAGGAACTACGCTCCGATACCGTAGCCAACAAAATGACCTTTTTTGCTCAAGTCATTCTTCGGAATTTTCCCTGACCGGCGCTGTCGAGCAGGGACCGGCAGCAACAGCTTTGAAAGCCTACAAAGCATCCGTCTCGTCTGATGGAAACACACTAACCGTAACTGTGTAGCAAACCAATAATTCCCCCCATGAAATCACTCCGATTTTTTATTTTACTATTAGTTTCTTTCGTTTCCCAGGCACAGGATGATTTGCTCAGCCAACTTCAGGAAAGTGACAGTGCACAGATTTACCCTGTCACTGCTACTTTCAAATCAACCCGGGTAGTAAATGGTCAGTCCATAGAAACGATGAAGAAAAAACACCTTGATTTCCGTATCTCTCACCGATTCGGCAGGCTCAATTCAGGGGCTTATCAGTTTTTTGGCCTCGATCAGGCTACCATGCGAATGGGATTTGAATACGGGATCACCGACAGGTTCATGGTAGGTTTGGGACGCAGTACCTCTCAGAAGGTGTATGATATTTTTGGAAAGTATAAGTTGATTCAACAAACAACCGGCGTCCGGAATATACCCGTGTCTGTCACTCTTTTTGGAGGTACCGGTGTGGCTACAGCAAATCAGGAGCTGGAGTTTCAGGATAAGGTCTATTATACCGCGCAGGTGCTCATTGCGCGAAAGTTCTCGGAAAGATTATCGCTGCAGCTATCACCGTCTTATCTTTTCCGTAATCGTCCGGAAGTAACAGGCGATGAGAAACTGCTCCTGGCTGTAGGCATTGGCGGGAGGTACAAAATTTCAAAACGGGTCTCGATCAACGGAGAATATTTCTGGACGGCCAGAGAAAAGAATACAGTTACTGCACCATACCACGATTCTATGTCTTTCGGCGTAGATATTGAAACTGGTGGACACGTATTTCAGCTTCATTTCACTAACTCTCTGGGTATGATTGAAAAGCAGTTTATTGGAGAAACCGCAGGCAGTTGGGGTAAAGGTGATATCCATTACGGATTCAACATTTCGCGCACTTTCAGTTTTGATAAACATAACAAAAGGCAGTCAACTAAAAAATCAGAACTATGATCCGTAATTTGTTAGCGACCGTGGCAACAACCGCTCTGCTCCTGACTTCTATGGCTGTACATGTGTCAGCACAAAGCAACATGTTTTACACGAATGTAGGTCATACGAGCTTTTCCTCTAAAACGCCATTGGAAGACATTGACGCAGATAATCATAAGACACAAGCTGTATTGAATCCTGCTACAGGCGAAGTGGCCATACGCATGAATATGAAAGATTTCACGTTTGAGAACAAACTCATGCAGGAGCATTTCAATGAAAATTACATGGAATCAGGTAAGTATCCTGTAGCTACGTTTGCCGGTAAGATTACGAAAACAATTGATTATTCACAAAATGGAGAAAACGACGTGTCGGCAACAGGGAAGTTTACAGTTCACGGCGTTACACAGAACAGAACCATTGAAGGAAAACTAAAAATAGAATCGGGCAAAATCTTCATTACATCTACCTTTCAGGTAGCACTGGCTGACCACAAGATTGAAATTCCACAACTTGTTTTTGTGAAAGTGGCCCAAACAATACAAGTCAAAGCACAGTACACTTTGACAAAAAAATAATACCTAAATTAATTCGAATGCTAAACATTAGTCCCGGTGGGATGACTGTTTAGCATTATGGTGCTATTTTTCATATGTACCGCATTTTCCTTATCTCACAAGCGTACACTAAAACGTTGAAACAGTTTACAAATTGATAAAATAGATCGAGAAGTAATCAAATTTAAAGCCTGTAAATTTAGCAATTATACAGTCACTTACTCTCAAAAGCAATTCCATAATCATCATGAAGCGTTTTTTATTAGTTGGGTGTCTGACGCTGATATCATCTTTCACATCCGGACAGATTGTAGTTGGAAATATTGACATTAATCGTGCCGACAGCGTGAACATTATTGAGGTCTACGTCAACCGACGCGCATGTAAAAATCTGGTTCACGTATATGTTGATTTTGGTCAGAAGGATACTTTTAATGCCCAGAGCCTTGGTAATAGTAACGATGAACTTGTTATCATGGACCCTCAGACAAATAGAAAAAAGGTTTTCAAGTCTACCGCTGCCGTACTTAACTTCTTTGAAAAGAACGGCTGGGACTATATGAATAGCCTAATTGAAAATCAATCTGGGAACTCGGGTTACTATTACTATTTCAGAAGAAGTCAGTCAAATTAGAAGCAAGGATTGTAAACCAAAAACCCAGGTACTTAGAAATCCATACAGATTTCTAAGTACCTGGGTTTTCTTCTTTTAGAAATGGATCGAAACAAACCTCCAACACATGCTAGATCTTCTCTTTCACCACCAGAATCTCCTGCAAAACCGCCCTAGTCAATTCCGCTTTTGGCTTAAAATTCGCTGTTTTCATATACTCCAACAAACTATAACGAAGCTGTCGGGCAACAGGGCGGCTTAAATCATTGCTGATATCAAAACTACATACCAGCAATTTTCCATTTCCTACAGTGGCTTCGAGTACATTCGCCAGGTGCCGGTTGTTTGCAAAATTGTCGATAGAACGCACAATCGGAGGCAGGTACTCGTGACATCTGAATAGCAAAACCTGCGGATTGAGCTGAGAGACCACACAAGTATCTACTTTGAAACCGAAACCGACATCGCACCTGAAAGCATATTCGAGCACATTGTGAGCTTGCCGGATTGCACCAATATGGATTTGCTTACGCTTGCCATTACTGATCAAAATGGTAAAGAACTGATACGTTTTGAGCCCGCGAAAAATAAATCCAACACAATTCCTAATCCGGCGGTGGCTCCTTCCCTGCCCAAAGATGTGGAGAACAATGAGCAATTATTTCTGATCTGTCAACATCTGGAGCAATACCGACATGCTACCTACAATCCGACAGATTACTATACTGAAGCACTTCGCCGGGATCCGAAAGATATACGTAACAATAATGCATTGGGAGCCTGGTTCCTGCGGAGAGGTCAGTTCGCCAAAAGCGAGGCTTATTTCCAAAAAGCAGTTGAAACTTCAATCGGGCGCAATCCTAATCCTTACGACGGCGAGCCCCATTACAACCTCGGGCTGAGTTTCCAGTACCAGGGATTGATGGAAAAAGCTTATAGTGCATTTTACAAAGCGGCCTGGTCAGCAGCGTGGCAGGATATTGCCTATCTGGCATTGGCTCAGATTGATGTAAAAAATGCGAATTACACCGAAGCACTGGAGCACATTAATTTCTCACTGGATCGTAATGCGAGAAGCTCAAAAGCATACACGATTAAAGCATCCATTTTAAGAAAAACAGGGAAATTTGAAGAAGCGACAAAGGTTTGCGAGCAAGCTATCAAGCGGGATGGGTTTAATCTTTCTGCACATTACGAACGGATAAAAATTCAGCAGGAAACTGGCTTAAGTGACGGCGATCTGTCGCAGATTCTCTCATTAGGAAGAAATGAAGTAAATAGTTACATCTAATACGCGCTGGACTACGTTGCTTGTGGTTTGTATCAGGAAGCAATGGATTTCCTGACATTGGCTCAAAGCGCTGACCCAACTCATCCGATGGTTCATTACCATTTCGCAGGCGTTTACAATCTCTCCGGTCAAGACAAGCAAGCAAAAAACCGGCTTGAAAAAGCAGCAGCCCAAAAACCGGATTATTGCTTTCCTAATAAATTAGAGGATGTAGCAGTTTTGAAATTGGCTATCGAAAATAATCCGACAGATGGGTTTGCACCTTACTATCTGGGCAATCTGTTTTACGATAAAAGACAATACTATGACGCCATTGCATTGTGGGAACAATCTATCCGGATTAATCCAGCATTCCCAACTGTGTTCAGCAACCTGGGCATCGCTGTTTTCAATAAGCTAAACCAACATGAGCTTGCTTTGGAAAACTTTGAAAAAGCATTTTCGCTTAACCTTGGCGATGCGCGTATACTCATGGAAGTTAACCGGCTTTACAAGCGGTTGAACGTATCACCTGCTGATAGATTGAGTTTTCTATTGAAGCATTCTGAAACAGCACAGCTCAGAGATGATGTTTATCTTGAACTAGCAACGCTACACAATCTTACCGGAGATAGTGATACAGCCCTAAATATGATTCGAGAACGCAAATTTCATCCATGGGAAGGTGGCGAAGGTAAAGTGCCGCAACAGTACGTAATCGTACTGATAAGCCAGGCTTGCAAGCACATAATCAGTAGGGACTTCTGCTCAGCCATTGATCAACTACTGGCTGCCCAGCAATATCCCCACAACCTTGGAGACGGGAAACTGCCCGATGCTCCTGAAAATAACATTCACTATTGGCTTGGAAATGCCTACGAAGGATTAGGTAAAGACGATAAGGCCAAAGCATATTTCAGGGAAGCCACAGACGGAAACAGCCAGCCTATAGCTGCTATTTTCTATAATGATCAGCAGCCCGATAAAATTTTCTACCAGGGTCTAGCATGGAAAAAGCTGGGGAAAGTGAGTAAAGCTGATTCCATTTTCCGAAGGTTAATTGAATACGGAGAAGTACATCAGGATGAACATATTACCCTTGATTATTTTGCCGTATCACTCCCTGACATGCTCGTATTCGATGCTGATCTTGGTGCCATTAATCAGATCCACTGTTATTACATCATTGGTCTGGGTCATTTGGGACTCGAAAATTATCAGAAGGCAGATTAGTATTTCAAAAAGATTCTTGAATTAGACAAATCCCATCAGGGCGCGTTATTTCATACGCGACTGATTAAACATGATCCAACATCTGAAATCAGTTTGAAATGTTTAGTAATGTCCCGTAGCATTTTAAATGCTTTCGCAGATCTGCAACCGGGATGCCTATGCTTTACTGGCTCCCGGCAAATTTCCAACTTCCTCGCATACAACAGTCAGAAAATATAATGCTAGCTGATTGGAATAACCTTTAAGATATGCAGTGACAAGGATAGCTGAAAGAATCCTGATAATGCAACAAAGAGTTAATCGCTGGTTGATAAGCTACTATGAACCAGCGTATCAGTCATCAAAGCCTATTCTTAACTCAGCGAGACCTGCCACCAACAAAGTCCTTTCTAATTCCTATCATTCCACCGTATGATGTCCGGTACAACTGTCCTATATCTGCCGCAAAGGAAGCGCGTATGGTCATTCCCTCAAGACTCTTTATTCTCCGCTGCAGAGAAATCATGCCTGAAAACTGTTTAATTGTTTCCGGGAACGGCGCATCATACGTACCAATATTTGTCGTGTAGGACAGTTTGCTCACCCAGGTCATGTTATCCAGTAACCTGCCGCGCAGCCCTGCATGTAAGGCAGATACCCTATTGTTACTGGTAAAAAAATCCGCGTATTTCGGAAATCTGAATTCTGTATCCGATGTCGGAGAAATAAAAGGTGTACCAATACCGCGGTTATAGTAGGACCAGCCGTCACGTATCTGGGAATTATTGAAATAGTTGTCTCTTCCAAAATCTCCCCGTCTTTTTACATAATTCTCTACATTAAATTCGGGACCACCCTGATTTTTAGTAAAAAGAAATTCCAGTACCACTTCGGTTACTTCGAACGCTGCGCCATATGAATTTTTCCTCCTCATCCGGAAGCCATTTAATCCATCCTGCAGATTTGTTAGTGCATAAAGCGTTCCATCTTCATAAATATGTTGGCGATACAAGAAAAATGAAGTAGCATAGGTTTCAATTTCCATACCCAAATCAATTGTTCCTAAGTGGTTGCCGACTCTGTTACCATCATCAAAATCGTTCACAATTTCATTCGCATCACCAGGCTTACCAGTAATAATACGATAATAATTAGCCCACCCCTTCGGCATTCTTCCGTCAATCGTTAAATAAGGAGATTTGCCTCCCCACTGCACCTGATGATTAAATCCACCGTACAGTTTGACACGGGAATGTTTTCTGCCTAATCGCAAATAAAACATCTTTTGATGTAGCTTCAGATTGCTTGTAGTTTGTCTATCACTTTCAAAATGACCCTCAGAATAAAAAGTATTAAATGATAGTAGTCCGTCTGTAAATGGGACCGCTACAAACCCTATCGTTCCGATTTGTATTTTGGGTATTGGCATGGCATTGTTTGACCAAATGTAGGAACCACTTCCTATTGTTGAATCTGCCAGACCTACCCATTGTTTTTTTCTTCCTGCAAAAAATTCCCAATTTTTGAATTGGATAGAACCATTTATTTGTGGAAACATAATTTCATTTCGGGCAGATGCATTGGCTGCAATTTCGACTGCACTACTAAATCGCCAATTGGAATTTCTTGATCCAATTGGAACATAATAAGCAAAACCACCGTAAAAATTAGCTAAAGGTGTATGATCAGGAATAATACCAAACTGGTTTGTTTTTAGCCAAAAGGGTGTTCTTCCGGAAGAGCTGACCATACCAGAAACTTCTGCAAAAATTGAAGTAGAATCTTTGGCTGCATTCGATTCGGAGTAGGAAGTTTGTCCATAAACGTTAACAGGTTGAAACAGTATATATACATATACGATGCCACAAAGGAACACATATCCTTTATTCATAAATAGGAAGGTAACTACTGTTTTAATAAACAATTAAACAGATATCATAATCCATATATTTGTTTACAAAACAGAGGAGGGTTGAGTAATAATTAATGATTTAATAGAGGTTAAATATTTGAATTATATACTAAATGGAAGAATTCATATCAATTGAGAATAGGGTTAATATTAAATCTGTATCATTCGCAAATATAGGTTATCTGTAAAGCACACTCCACCACAATTATTCATTATGGGAATAGAATATTAACGAGACAAATGAAATAAATAAGTTCTATCGATTGGAGGTTACACAAAGTTTGTAACCAAAATAAATACTACAAAGAAGTAAAAAAAATGTCGTTGAAATAGAAATTCATGGAAAGTAGAAAATACTCCATTCTATTTCTATCATAGTATTTAACGTACTGCGAATCAACAATTTTCAAATTCATTCTAAATGGATACGCAATAAAAAAGCAGATATCGACAGCTCTAATCTGTCAACATCTGCTTTAACCTAATTTCCGTACTTAGAACTTACTGGATGCACCAAACACTCACCGCGCGTCCGTTAGTTTTAAATACCCCATTTCCTTCATCATCAATTACCACAACCTCAGAAACCGTACCCAGAAAATCCGCAAAGGTTTTCCCAGCATGTTGAGTTCCTACAAACATCGTTTTTTCTGCATCCTCGTGATTCGACATCAAAACGGCACAGGCGGAATTTGCATGTTCATCATCACCTTCCCTGGTCCATCCAATAGCGTTATGATCATCCATATAGTCGTGTTGCGGGCCATATGCCAGTTGTTTTCTAACCCTAAGCAGTGTTTCCAACTGAGGCATACTCTCCATTACAACCTGATGCTCCTGGCCATCATTGCCAGTATCCCTATATTCAGAACCATATAAATCCGTATAGAATACACAAGGATAACCAGCTTCTCTCAATAAAATCAAAGCGTACGCCAATGGCCTGAACCAAGGTTCAACAGGTTGTTCCAAAGACTGCAGAGGTTGCGTATCGTGATTCTCTACAAGCGTTACGGCAAGTTCAGGACGCGTTTGTACGAGGGTATTGTCAAAAATAGTTCTCATATCAAAGCCCTCATTCTCTTTGGATGCCTTGTAAAAATTACCCTGCAGAGGCGCATCAAAAAGTGACATCCTGCTTTCGGTTGCATCTATATAAGCGAGGATCGAATCCAGATCATAGGGCGACCAATACTCACCTACAGTGTACAGTTCCTTTCCAAACTTAGTACGCAGATGATCCAGCCATTCATTAAAAAATGTCGGATCCATGTGTTTAATTGCATCCAGACGAAAGCCGTCGCATCCCGATGTCTCGGTAAACCATTCTCCCCAATTTTTTAATTCCTGTCGCACATGTGGATTTCTGAAATCAATATCAGACAACATGAGATAATCATAGTTGCCGTTTTCAAGATCCAGCACATCCTGCCACCCTTCTCCATATTGGTTTTGAATGCTGTAAATCGCATTTTCTTCCGTATCTGCGTTGTAATCAACTCCTGAAAAGCAATGATAATCCCATACAAATTCAGAGTACTTACCTTTTCTTCCCGGAAAAGTAAATTTGGTGTATGCTTTAATCTCGAATGTATCACTGACAAATTCTGTCCTGTTATCCGGTACTACCTCTTTCACAGGAACAATTTCCGTTTCATCCGCACCGCCCATATGGTTGAGTACGATGTCACAGTAAACCTGCAGTCCGGCGTCTTTACCGGCGGCTACTGCGGCTAAAAATTCTTCCCTGGTACCATACTTAGTTCGAACTGATCCTTTCTGATCAAATTCACCCAAGTCATATAAATCATAGGAATCATAGCCTGTTGAGTCGGCACCTTGCATACCTTTTTGAGCAGGCGGTAGCCATACAGAGTCAAAGCCTATTTCCTTCAGGTGCGTTGCCTGGTCTTTGAAGTGATTCCACAGTGAACCGTCGGCTGGCAGATACCATTCGAAGAACTGTAGCATTGTAAAATTTTCCATAATGTGTTTTAAGTTCGCTAATTTCAAACAGGTATTAAATAACCGTACCCGATTAAAGAGTTGCTGACTATTCAGCCCATCACAACGGTTGCTATGGATACCAGCACTACTGAAAGCATCATGGAAAGAAATACCAGTAAGACAGTCTGCTCTTCATCAGCTTTAAGAAATGCGGCAAAAACCGTAACATTTGCAGCGACGGGAAATAACGGCACCAATGCTAACATACGTAAGTCGTCTTCCTCAATATTTTGTGCTACTGATGACACCACCAAAATGATAATGGCAATGATCACAGCAGCAGCTAACGTTCTGATACCTAATACTTTTGCAAAATACGGGATGCGTATTTTCTTGAAATCAACATCTCCCAGTTGGAGACCAACGATCATCATGCCGGCAGCCGATACCGCAAAACTGACCACGCTTAGTGCCGGTTTGATAACCTCCGGCGTCTCCACCTCTAAAATTTTACATATCACACCAGCCACAAACACGTATAGAAATGGTATACTTAGCATTTCACGCAACGCCTGTTTAGATGAGAATTTTGTTTTCGCGACCTGATAATAACCGATCGTATCGCCATACAAGGCAGATCCGAGGTAGATGCAGATGAGTACGCTTACACTGTCTTCCCCAAAAAGTGCTTTCGCAATCGGAATTCCAAAAAATGCGATATTGAAGAAAGAAAATGAACTTCTCAACAGCAGAGGTTCGCTTTCTTTGGCAATTTTACGCTGCACAGGTATCGCCACGAAATTCATGCTGAGCGCCAGCAAGAACGTAATGATGGGAAGTACCAATAGTTTTGAGGGTTCCGCATCCAGCATATTAGTAAACACTACCAATGGTAACAACACATTGATCAGCGGTTTTGAGATATAGTCCGAACTTAAATCGAACTTTTTGCGAACCAGGTAACCCAATGGGATGAACGCCATTACCGGTAGCAACTCCTTATAGAGTTTAAGCAGGTTTTCCAATGATCTGGCTGGTTAGGTGACGGCAAAGATTACCAATCATTTTTACATTGAACCAGACGGCATTTACATCCAGTAGCTTGCCATTAGTGATATGACCCACAGCGTATAATCCTTCGGTGCTCTTGCCATCCAGGGTGATCTGCAACGTATCGGTGTTGATACTAATTCCACCCACCGGATCGGGTTCAATCAGTCCATCTTCAGCCAGATTCTGTATCAGTTCTGATTTCATCATCTTCACTGCGGAAGCAGGACCGGTAGCATTAATCAGGTACGTTTCATTAGCAGGCTTCTTTTTTCCAGATGTAAGTTTGAAAGATTTGGAGCTTTCGTCGAATTCTACCGATGTTAGGTTGGGCAGAATACTAAGCCTTTTGTCTTCGAACAGAGCCGCTATCCGTTGCGCGTTGACAAGAGGCATGCAGTGACGGTTTATACCCCAGAGTCCACCCAGCCATTTTTTAAATTTAAGCTTTTCAGACTCCTCCAGCCACTTCCACATCTGGGTGCTATCATAACGCAGAGAATACGGTATGTTGGTCAGCGCATCACCTCCTTTTTTTGCCAGAGCAATGTCTTCCTTCAATAGTGCTGCAGGATCCTGTCCTGTCCTGGCTGTTGCTTTCCAGTCTATTTTTTTTCCCTGCAACGTTTCTGCTTCCTGCATAAATAAGCGGAGCATATCCTTCACAGTGGGCCTGCGCAACTTTGTACGCTGTATTTCATGCAGTTTTTTAAGTGTAATATATTTCCTTTCCGGCATGTGCTGGTCTTCCGGCTGAACCCGTGGTAAAAGACCATCGAGCGAATAACAGGTTATCTTCCCGGTATACCCGTTATCTTCCAATGTCATCAATGCATCAATAGCACTCAAGCTGGATCCCAGAATTCCCACAGGGGCATCTTTGGGGATTTTTTTCAATAGCGGAGTTGAAGGCCATGGGGATGCAAAATAATTGTTATGTTCTTCGAGCTCCGGATAGTTGTTCGCAATCGGAGTGCCGGGAGCCAGTAGTACAAAATCACTCTCGTGCGACTTTCCATCAGCCATCAATATCTTGAAACCCGACTTCATTTTCCTGATCCGGGCTGCCTTTGCGTGTAGCACGGTGACCTGCATTCCTTCTTTTTCAGCCAATTTAAGATAATGCTTAAATTGGGTTTTAAGATAATCCCCATACAGACGACGTGTGGCAAAAGCTTCGTGCTGACCCTGATTGTCAACTACTTCCGGCTCTACCCTATCGTCATTTTCAATAAGCCAGTCGCTGAAATGTGCAGGTTCATCCACGTGGATTCCCATCAGGTCAGCCTGGGTGTTAAGTATGTGTCCTGGTTGGGTAGTTCCAAACGCAAGTCCCTTACCTACTTCTTTATTTTCTTCAATAATAGTAATCGAAGTAGTCTGATGAAATCCCGATACACGTAGTTGAAGAAACAGCTCCACAAAGGCGGAGATTCCACATGCTCCGCCCCCGATTATTGTAATATTTGTATTGCGCATTTGCGATGTTGATAAAGTTCGTCATTGCCCCATTACGGGATTATGAAGATTATCAGCAAATAATCATGCTAAGCAAGCAGACCACTCAAAAGAAAGCTCGCTACACATGATTCCAAAAGAAAATACTCCGGCGCCATATACCGGAGCATAAAATGAGTCATATATTGCAAAATCTCCGCCAGGTGCTCCAGCCATCACAATCTTTGCTTGCCTCCTGCTCATTGTCTAAGCTTCTAACCGGACCTCTCGCCGAGCTGTCTGTAGGCCGCGCAAAAATGAACAGATTCATGCACTCATCGGACAGCCAGGTGTACATCACGTCTTATAATCCGCACCTTCACGCCGGAAAGTTCAGTTTGCACTTCCTGACAAGCTCCTTCGTTGTATTGGTAAATACTCCTCTTTCCATTTGGCAGACTGATCACATAACGACTATCCCCTACTTTCTTTAGCGTACATAGTTTCCCATAACGTTCGGAATAGACCAGTTCGGAATCGACAGGCTCCTGGTAATACAAGTTTGTGATGGTCGTGGCGATATGTTGTGGCAAATGCCTGGATGCCTTCTCATCACCGATGAAATCAACTTTGTAATTCTTATTGGTAACAAATGTCGTGACCGTTTGCTGCTTTCTCTTCCCGTTTACATGATGTTCCGTCAAAGCACTTTTCAGTACGCCCTGTGTGAAATTGTTCTCACTGAAAAATGTACCGGAATAAAACGGAACTTTAAATTCAGCTTCAATACGTTGCTTCGTAATTTCACTCTGGTAGTGAAAAACTTTCACTTCTCCAATGGCATGCCCTGCTACAATCACATCGTATCTCACCACCTGTGAAAGGGAAAATAGCGGCGCGGAGAAAAGCCACCATAACATTATTCCGGTTCGAATTTTCATAAAAGTTGATTGCTAAGATTGCTATTCGGACAACTCGCTGCGTTGGTCTTTCGACTTAAAGATCGGATAGCCCAACTGCACGTACCATGGTTCCTCATGATAATCTTCCAAACCGATATGCTCTGAAAATTCCCTTGTGATTTTACCTGTTCCAAAAATCATATCCCAGATAAAGAACATATTGCCATAATTGCCGTTGATTACGCCAATACCATCTGCATCCGTAGCTGCATGGTGGGCATGGTGTGTGGCAGGTGTAGAAATCGTTCTTTCTACGACCCACATCACCGGATGCAGCCATTTAATTTTATAAAGGGGTTTATCCCATTTGATACTGGAATGGGCTGATATGCCAATCAGCGCTTTGAAGAAATAGCCAATGATAAACGCCTGACCAAATCCCAGAAAAATAAGAACGGTAGATACTATACGGGAAGGAAATAGAAGTAAATAGATCCAGGAATTGCGACCCGTCAGGAACACGCTCATTTCAGGTGCGGTATGATGAACGCGGTGTGCCTTCCATAGCCATGTGTAGGTGTGAGCAGCCCTATGCCACCAATATTGTGTGAAGTCCTCCAGCAAGCAAGTAACTAGTATTCCTGCCCATAAAGGAACGGATTCAAATACATTATAATACTGGGGAAAGAAAAAATTCAGTACATATGCTGTTAGTAAAAAGCTGATGGGCCGTGTAATGGTACTTGATAAAAACAAGCCGGCAATGTTGATATACCATTCATTCTGTGACCATTTACCACTTTTGTACAAACCTGAGAAAAATTCTGCCAGACTGATTACTACAAACAGAATCAGTATTTCGTAATAGACGAGGCTTTCTGTAAATCGCATAACGATACAAATTTTGATTAAAAAAAGAAGATGGATGATGGGATAGACAAGGTGATCTACCCCTGACAGCAGTCCGCCGAAGAGAAATAATTTACCACCAAAATTTCAAGTGGCGGAACTGAACCGTCTGAGGAATGTGTATCCGGAAGAATATCCGAAAAGAGATGTGTATCAACAACAACAGGAAAGCTGCTGCACTAGTAGTCTTGACTCTGAAAAGCCTGAGGACTTACTTTGCCGGGATGTCAATAATGTGATTTTCATAGATAAATCCGGTTTGTGACTGTATAGGGCACAGCGTAAAAGTTTATCAATAATATTGAAATTTAGAGGATACATAAACTGCCAGTCGATGGAAGAGTTGCTGGTTGTACCTACGGCAACGAGGTGTCCCACTGTTTCTGTCAAGCAGTCGATTTATCAGATACAATTGACCAAGTCACAGCATAAATCTATTCGGAGCTTTTTAAGACAGATGCCGTTTTGGTACCTAATAGTTCTTCCAAAGTTTTGTGCAGATCTTCACCTTTCAGATTTCTTGCCACAATTTTCCCTTTCGGATCCAGTAGAAAATTCGCTGGTATCGCACGCACACCGTATAGTGCCGCAGGTTCGCTATGCCAGTATTTCAGATCGGATACCTGTGTCCAGTTCAGACCATCCTTTTCCACCGCTTTCTGCCAGGCTTCTTTGGTTTTATCAAGTGACACTCCTAATACATCAAATCCTTTATCTTTAAACTTTTCATAAGCACTCACTACGTTCGGATTTTCTTTGCGGCAAGGTCCGCACCAGGCAGCCCAAAAATCTACCAACACATATTTCCCGTAGTGATCCGATAGTTTCACTGCCTTACCGTTCAAGTCGTTAGCCGTAAAATCAGGTGCCTGCCGACCGACTGACACTTTATCCAATGTTACTATCAGATCTTTTAGTGTGTGCACATAGGCTGTCTTGTGCAAAGATGGATCCAGCAAAGCGATATTTTGCTCAATCTGCTCAGGTGTGAGCCGATATGCAAAGTTACGATAAAGCACATAAGCTGAGACAATTGATGTTGGATTCGCTTTGATGAATTCATCAATTTTCACATCCTTTGTTTCTTTGTATTGTTCAAATAAATCCTGGGCCGGCGACCCGCTCACTACACTATTTTTGTAATAGCCGGCAGTATCCAAAGAAACCGTGACCTTGTTGGTATTTTCCAGAAACAGGAATAAAGGAGCGCTTTTACTGTTAACGGCAAGTCCATATAACTCAGGCAATTCCACCGATGAGGTAAGTTGAAATTTACCTTCGCGAATCGGTACCGAATCTATCGGATAAAAGATTTTCTCTTTAAACTTCTGCAGATATACATAACCGGATTGTACACCCGGCACAGTGCCTTCAACCGTGACGCGAGCAGGCTTATTCTGAGCCTGAAGTGACTGACCCGCCAGTAATGCCGATGCAAGAAAAATATATGATCTCATACCTTATTAGTCTATCAATATTATAGATTTTATAGACAAAATTATTAAGTATCCGTTATACTTACAAATGTCAGACTGAATTTTCGGTTTACGTACCTAAAATACAGATGAAGCAGTCAAGCCAACAACTCTCTCAACAGACGCGAATTATATAACTTTTCAATGCCAATATTTTTAATAATCTCATTCAAACCGAAACCAACGAACAGCTGTTGCCTTTTGTCCATCTCAATCAGGAATTCTGAGCCCTGCCCGATTTCTGCTCAACCAGCATTTCAGTCAGCGTCCAGAGTTGCCTTCCCAAATCTTTGTTTTTGGAAGCTGACGAAGTTCTTCCAGGCTTTCGGCCGACAAAATACTTACCTGTAATTCCTTGAACTTCCGGTGACGACGCCAAATAAATAGTCGTTTCCGCTCCCTGTTTTACTGTTTTTAGAAACGGACGGAATAACTTCATAAACGCAGCAGAAATTCCGGTTCCATCTCCGGCGAAATTACTCGCCACGGTGCCCGGATGCAGTGCGTTTGACGTTATGCCATATGAAAATAATCTTTCCGAGAGCTCATTCGAAAATAAGATGTTAGCCAGTTTCGATCTGCCGTATACAATAAGGTCCTGGTAAAAGACGGGATCGATTAGTTTATCTATATTGAAAAAAGCAAAAAAATGAGCTTCGGAAGCCACATTAATCACGCGTGCACCGGGTTGAAGTAAAGTTAAAAGTCCGGTTGTCAATACGAACGGACCTACGTGGTTTGTAGCAAATGTAAGCTCAATGTCGTCAACCGATTTTTGTTTATGCTGAACGAGTAAACCCGCATTGTTGATCAACACATCAATTTTTCCATAACGACTCCTGATCTCCACCACAGCTGCTTTCACAGACTCGATACTTCCCAGATCACAACTCACAAAATCTGTGCTGACGCAATCTCCTATCTCCTTTTGCAAAGCTTCTACTTTGTGTCTGTTACGTGCTACCAGAATAAGATCATAACCTTTTTTTGACAGCTCAACAGCCGTAACATAGCCAATACCCGAGGTGGGGCCAGTAATTAGTGCAACAGGATTACCCATTAAATTAGAGATATAGGAGTTGATAGTTTTAAGTGAACAAATATAGTCTATATATTCTATAGAAATTATAAATAATATTCATTACTGCTGTTCATGGTGAAGCTTAAATATAAAAATCCGGTTCCAACACAAGCAGGTGCCGCAGCTATCCTTATACGCGCATCCTCTATGTCGCCAATCGGCAAAACCCGATACACCGCCGTGAAATGGAGCTGATGAAAACTCTGTTAAGAAAAGTGATGATACCAGAATTTGTAAATTGAGCAGCATCCGTACTTATGTGCTATTCTTCCGTACAAATGGACTATTCTGCCAACAAGCTACCCGGTAATTTTGTTCTGTCAAATTAAACAAAAGAACATACGTCATGGCTAGAACAATTTTAATAACAGGAGCATCAAGAGGATTTGGGAAATTATGGGCAGAAGCATTATTGCAAAGAGGCGATCAGGTAGCGGCAACGGCACGTGATATTTCCTCTCTTCAGGAGCTCACAGAGAAATACGGCGATAATATTTTCCCTGTTGAGCTGGACGTCACAAATGTGGCACAGGTGAACAAAGTAGTGAATGAAGTCAAACAACATTTTGGAAGCATCGATATTCTGATCAATAACGCCGGTTATGGCTTATTCGGAACTGTTGAGGAAACCACTGAACAACAAGCCAGAGCGCAGATGGAGACAAACTTCTTCGGATTGCTTTGGGTGACTCAGGCCGTATTACCAATTATGAGAGAACAGAAAAGTGGTCACATTATACAACTATCCAGTTTTTTAGGATTGACAACGCTCCCTTTGCTCGGGCTTTACAATGCTTCCAAGTTTGCGGTGGAAGGGCTGAGCGAAACCATTGCTTCGGAAGTAGCGCATCTAGGCATTCATGTAACGCTTATTGAGCCAAACGGATACAGTACCGAATGGGCGGGAGCGTCTGCAGCTCAAACAACTTCGGATATTTCCGATTATAATCCCGTGCGTGAAGGCTTTGCTTCATCAGGCGAAAATACGGATAGTTGGGGGAAACCTGAAGCTACTGTAGACGCCATTCTGAAAGTGATTGACAGTCCAAACCCACCAAAGCGTTTACTTTTGGGAAAAGTTGCTTATCATGCAATGCCTGCGATATATCGTCAGCGTATTAATGACATTGAAGATTGGAAAGAAGTGAGTATTGCAGCTCATGGACATTAAATTGTAATACATGAAACATTTCAAATCTATTAGCCAGATGCATCTGGAGAACGGTTGGGAACCGCCTCAGCACCCTTTATTCAGTGTGATCGGATGCCAATTTGGCTGTCCGATGCCGGATAGCGAATTTACCAGCGATTGTTACATGATTGGTGTTAAAAAGTTCCGGTCTGGGGTAATCAAGTATGGCAGAACTCCCTACGACCATTCAAATGGTTCACTGATGTTTGTCAAGCCAAGACAGATTATAGAAATGCGGGATGTACAGCTGGAAGAAAAAGGGTTCATGATTCTGATCCATGAAGATTATCTGAATGGACACACTTTACATGAGGCGATTCAGCATTACGGTTTTTTTGATTATGAGATCAATGAAGCGCTACACCTTTCCCCGTCCGAAGAGGCAGTGATTTGGGAACTTCATGATAAGATACGGACAGAATACCATACCAACCCTGACGAATTCAGCAGAGAGATCATACTGAGCCATATTGATTCCATTCTCAGATATGCCCAACGCTATTACAAACGTCAATTTATCAATCGCACAGATATGTCGGGCAAGGTGGTAACACGATTCAATGATGCGTTGAAATTGTATTTCCACGATGTCAGCATCAAGGACAAGGGACTGCCCTCGGTGAACGGACTAGCTGATCAACTTGCACTGTCACCCCGGTATCTGAGCGACTTACTGAAGCAAGAAACAGGCAAAACGGCGATTGAGTTGATACACATTTCTGTGATTTCGGAAGCGAAAAACCTGCTAAAAACAAACAGTTTGGGAGTCGCCGAAATTGCATACCAGCTAGGATTTGAAAATGCCTCCTACTTTACCAGGTTATTCAAAAAGCAAACGGGTCAGAACCCGCTGGAATATAGAAAAGTGCAACTCAACTAGACTTAACAGAACATACGAATGAAAGCGATCTTATTAACTGAGCCAGGTGGAATAGAAAATCTGAAACTGACGGAGGTTAATGTACCTCAAATCGGAACCGATGAGGTGCTCATACAAGTAAAAGCGATCAGCATTAACCCTGTGGACGTTAAAAGTCGTGGCGGGAAAGGAGTATATGGCAGGATTAAAGATAATAGTCCGCTCATACTTGGCTGGGATATTTCAGGCGTGGTCACTGAAAGTAACAGCCATGAATTCAAAGCCGGAGATGAAGTATTTGGAATGGTAAATTTCCCTGGCCATGGAAAGGCATATGCCGAATACGTGGCAGCACCAGCCAGCCACCTTGCCATTAAACCCAATTCCATTTCCCATGAAGAGGCTGCAGCAGCTACCCTTGCAGCGTTGACTGCCTTGCAAGCCCTCGCAGAATATGCAAAAGTACAGCCCGGACAAAAAGTACTGATACATGCGGCTGCTGGTGGTGTAGGCCATTACGCTGTTCAGCTTGCTAAGCATTTGGGTGCCTATGTAGTGGGAACTTCTTCAGCGAAAAACAAAGAGCTGATACTTTCACTGGGAGCCGACGAGCATATTGACTACCGTGGTTACGATTGGAAAAACAGTCCGTATGAATTTGATTTTATCCTTGACACTATTGGTGGTGACAATATTGATCTGTCTCTGGAAGTAGCCAAAACAGGCGGAACGCTCATTAGTATACCCTCAGGTTTGAATGAAGCCGTTACGGAAAAGGCGAAGGAAAAAGGTGTGGACGGTTATTTTATTCTAGTGAAATCTGATGGAGAAGGCATGAAAAAACTGGCTTCCCTACTTGCAGACGAAACACTCAGATCACATGTATCACAAAGCTTCTCCTTTGAAGAAATCGGAGCCGCACATACACAAGTGGAAAGCGGGCGTACGGTTGGGAAAGTGGTGGTAGTCGTGTAAACTGCTGACTTATTTTTATATATGGAAAAACTCACACCCACCGCCACTCTGGTTTCCAGCGCAGCGGTGGGTTGATTTTTACCAATCCAATTTTAGAAGTATGGTAGACTGCGATTCGAGTTTAAGATTTACAACAGACTTTCCACCCACGAGCCTAACCTCCTTTTTTCCGCCCACCATTTCCAATCCGCCAGCTTTTTCCAGGGTTTCTATCTGTTTTTTTGTGGGATTCTGAGGCGAACCCATACCCTTCCAGACTTCATAAGAATTGCTGTGATTTTTGTCAATTACATATTGGCTTAAAAATATTTTCTTGCTGGTCGGCAGGCCCTGCAATTGTACCGCAACATTTTCCGGAGCTACCAGTTCATCTACGTCATGATAATTCCAGACCATTACCGATGCGGTATTTTTATCAATAGCCGCTAAGGAACCAATGTCAGACTGCTTGCGGATGCTGCTGGCTAAAATGGAATCCAGCGGATACATCCTATTTGACTGCACAGCTACTCTTTTGCCAGACATTTTTCCAAACATTCTGAATACATTCAACACGGGCTTATCCACGCCATTTGTAGCCAGGTCACGAAACCCGCCAAACCATGGTTGGTTCTCAAATTCAAAGGACCAGCTTACGGCACCCAGCATATTTTTCTGATGGCGATCTGTCAGTTCATACACACGCGCAAAAGATGCTGCGGTGTAACTCGAAAACATGGTTCCATTCCGATACGCATTCTCAGGATTGGTAGCCATACTGCATGCTGCACAGCCTTCCGGATCGGATTCGCCCAAAATGACAGGTACATCTTTAAGTTGCGGATACCTGGCAATCACATCGAAATTGTTAACGATGTTTTTAAGCTGAGCTTTTACATTCATCACCACCTTGCCATCCACCACCTTTGGTGAGCCTTTGGCATGAAACAAAATGATGTCCAGCGGAGATCCTGTTTTGCCCGTCACATAATTTGTACCGGAAGTACAGTGTTTCAAAAACGCATCCAGAAACTTCATTCCGCCACCTGTTACATTACAACCACCGATTCTTGCGTTGGGGAGAGCTCTTTTTACTGCAGCTGCCGTGTAATCATACAGCTTAAAAAATTCCTGCTGTGTACCTTTCCAATATACCCCATCCGGTTCGTTCCAAAGTTCCCAGTACCAGCTCTCCACTTCTGCTTTTCCATAACGTTCCACACAATGTGTAACCCACTGAAAAACAAGCTCGTTCCATTTATCATAATCTTTTGGAGGATAACTCCAACCGGTAAGTAATTTCTCGAACCTGTCACCTGGCTGCCAGTCGTGTTTATACGGCTGAGGATTTGTAGACAAAGCTTCCGGCATAAAACCAATCTGCGCCAAAGGTTTCATTTTCCTGTTCACATAGGAATCGAAAATACTGTCGACAATGGCCCAATTATACACAGGCTTTCCGTTTGCATCTTCTGTATACATATTTGTAGATCCCCATTTCAAAGATGGCGTACCATCACCTGATGTCATCAGATTGTGGGTTCTTACATAAACAGGAACCGGGCTCAGTGCGGCCATCTCCGTGAGCAGTTTTTGCCCGTCCTTCATGTAGGTATAGTTCGGTTCATCATAGCCAAACCAGGCCCAGATCGGAGTCATTTCTCCAACCGTCTGCTTAAAATCGACTTGAATCACCGCTGGATTATTTTGGCCTGATGCAGGTGAAATGGCAATCAGGAAAAGCAGAAAAGTACTTATGGAAAACAATTTAAACATTTGATAAGGATTAGTTAGACGAAAAATCTCTTTATGATTTACCAAAAATGAAGGATTTTTCCCGGGCTGCAATAGGGTTTTAGCTTATATGTTTGATTTACTCCCCGCCCGTTTCAGCATACCGGCGAAGTTCTTCGTTGGGAACAAGCGGTCCCATAAACAAAAGCATAACTGCCAATCCTATCAGTGCAACAATACCAAAACCCATAAATAATATACTATAAGCCATACTATAGCCCAGTGTGATTGAATAATTTTTCAGAATAATTCCAGATACCGACTGAAAAACAGCTCCACCAAGGCCTGTCCCCACACAAGCCATACCCCACACAGAAGCCGCTGAATTTTTAGGCACCACATCGGCAGGAAAAGTGAGCGCGTTAGCCGTGTAAGCAGTATAGCCAAATCCTGCCAATCCAAATACGATCAGGGCGGTCATAGGAGTAGAGATCACAAACGGTCCTGCCAGTAGAGGTAGGATCATAATGAGACCTGCAATGGTTACAGATAGTTTTCTGGCTCGCGGAATAGGCATTCCCCGTTTAATGATATATTGCGTAAAATATCCCCCCGCCAAATTTCCGGCGTCTGCAATCAGAAAGGGAATCATCGCAAGCCATCCTATCTGTTTAAGCTCAAGATGGTGCACGTCAACCAGGTACCTGCCAATCCAGAAAGTCACAAAATACCAAACCGGGTCCATGAAGGTTTTGGATAAGGTAAACATCATTACGAATCTGGTTTTCAAAAGCTTTATGGCTGGAACAGTAAAAGTTTTAGGCTGCGCCACCGTTTCTGCAGGGGTATAATATATGAACCAAAATACAGCCAGCCATAAATACCCGCAAAGCGCTAAAATGATAAAAGTTGCCTGCCAGCCATAGCTTACACCCAGGTACGCCACCAGAGGAGGCACAATAACGGCTCCAAGCGCAGAACCACTGTTAAAAATGCCTGAAGCGGTGGATCTTTCATGAGGTGGAAACCATTCCGTGGTAAGTTTAATAGCTGCAGGCCAGTTCCCAGCCTCTCCTATTCCGAGCATAAACCGACAGACTCCAAACTGTAATGGTGTGGTCGCAAAAGCATGTACGAGTCCCGCAGTAGTCCAGAAAGCCATGCAAAGTGAATAGCCCAGTCGGGTGCCAAGACGATCAATTACAAAACCTGAAAAGGCATTTGAAATCATATAGGCTACGAAAAACGCCGTGCCTATATAACCAAATGCATCATCAGGTATAAGCCTCCGCAACTCCCCTTCAGCACTTAAATAATTAAAAGACAGCCGGTGTACATAATTGAGGACGGTGGCCAGAAACGCCATTCCCACCATCACCCACCGCATTTTCGGGAGTTTTTGCATGGAGGAAACGGGTAAATTGTTATCTACCATTTCAAGTCGGATTTAGGCAATCTGAAAGATTAAAGCTGAGATACAGGTATGAGGTGTTCCGCATCGTGACTCATTGAGACACGATTTTCCAGGGCACGCCCCATTTCTTTCCAATGCACCTTCATCAGATCACCATTTTCTAATCGGATATGGTTTCCAAAACTGAAAGCGTCGGCACCAAAAAAATGCACATGTGCTTGCAGGGGAATCCGGTGTCCCGGATATTTAAAATGATGATATTCCAGATTCTGCAGACTATGCGCCATGTTTGTCTCTCCGGTCTTAACAGGTGAGCTCCACTTTTCCACCCCACCTGCCGCCACAGATACGCTGCCGGTGATATCTTTAAATTCACCCCCGATGACCAGTTCCGGACCTATGGAACACTGTCGTAATTTCGATGGTGCCAGGTACAGATAGTTCTTTTTTTCCATCACATGATCAGAAAACTCATTGCCGGTTGCAAATCCGATTCTTCTGGGATTACCCTGGTTGTCAACTATATAAACTCCCGCTACTTCAGGCTCTTCTCCACCATCATTGGCAAAGACGGGAATCTGAAGGGTTTGTCCGTGTGCTCTTAACACAGATCCGTTTCCCTTGTAAAACCACTCCGGCTGAATGCCTATCTGACCATCTTGCGGAAACCCTCCTTTCACACCCCATTCATACATGACTATACTATCCGTAGGTTTCGAATTTCCTCCGCCAGCATGCATCATCTGTCGATTCAGTGCGCTGTTCTTGTGCGTCAGGCCTGTGCCTGCAACCAAGCAGGCGAAAGGATTTTCAGGATGGTCAAATGCGGGAAGCAACCTCCATTCATCATTGCTTTTATAAACAGGATCGTAGTTTAACTTCTTTTCAGACCGCTTTGATAATAACAGATCAGACAGACTTATACTGTGTTCGATCGCGTACAAGGCAGCTTCATACACAGACTTAAAGCCGTCTACCAATATCAGAAAGGGTTCTTCTACTATTGCAACTGCTCTTCCCTTACTCTGATGTTCAATCTGTACAACTCTTATTTTATTTTCCATTGCTTTCTTTTTTACTGATTACTGGGTCACCCATCCTCCATCGATAGAAAAACAGCCTCCTGTTGAATAGCTGGATGCTTTACTGGCCAAATACAATGCGATCCCCCCTATTTCGTACAGCTCGCCCCAACGACCCATAGGTATTTTGGAAATGAAAGCTTTGTACTTTTCAGGATCATTGATTAGTGGCAAATTAAGATCGGTGGCAAAAGGGCCGGGAAGAATTGCATTCACTGTGATGCCATCCAATGCCACTTCCATGGCCAGGGAACGTGTCAGCTGCAGAATCGCACCTTTGCTGGTAGCATATGGCGTACGTTCAGGGATGGCAGTAAGTGCCAGCATGGAGCCAATATTAATGATCCGCCCATAACCGTTCTGCTTCATGACGGGCACTACTTCTCTGCATGCCAGCCAGGTTCCTGTTACATTCACATTCTGCACTTTATTGAAATCTTCCAGCGATAAAGATTCAATGGGGCCACGGATATTAATACCAGCTGAATTAATCAGGATATCAATTTTACCAAAAGCTTCCACCGTCTTTTTAACAACCGCTTTGATACTTTCTTCTGACGTGACATCGCACTCGGCACTCATGCATTCCGTATGATAAGTTTCTTTTAAAAGTTGTTCTGACTGACGATTAACTTTCGGATCGCGTGCCGCAATCACAACGTTGGCTCCGGCTTCTGCCAGTGCATGAGCCATCGCCAGTCCGAGTCCGCGATTACCCCCCACGATGAGTGCGGTTTGTCCATGTAGCTTAAAAAGTTCCAGGATGCGCTGTTGAGTTACTATATTTTCCATAGTGTTTATTCAGTGATAATAAAATGTTCGAGACCTTCATGTTTGAGCGTAAGACCAACGCCAGGCAACTTGTCATCAAGCTGCAACCTGCCATTTTCAGCAATAGCCTCTCCTTCGAAAATGTACCAGAACATTTCGTTACCTACTTCAATTTCGGTTTGAGGGAAATATTCGGCCATCGGACTTGCAAAGGAGCTCATAACCACATGTAAATTATGCATTTGTCCGCCATGAGGAATCACTTCTATGCCATGCGCCAAAGCCATGTTACATATTTTCTGAGCTTCGGTGAAACCACCTACTCTGTTGGTATCGAACTGAAATATATCCAATGCACCGGTTTGCAACAGATCATGGAATCCATAGCGTGTGTATTCATGCTCGCCACCTGACAGCGGGATATCGGTATATTGGCGCAGCTTTGCGAAGTTGTGAATCTCGTCGGGAAGCAGAAGTTCCTCAGCCCAGCGAAGATTGTAAGGATCCAGTTCCTTTAAAAGTTGTTTGGCATATGCCAGATTAAATCCCATATAACCTTCCAGCATCACGTTCACATCCTCTCCAACGGCTTCTCTCACCACTCTGACCATCTCTACATTTTTACGCAAACCCGATACTCCATCCGTCAGCGGATAGCCACAGCGTAGCTTCATGCCCGAAAAACCTTGGTTTTTATAATGAATTGCTTCATTGTGCAAACTTTCCAGATCTCTGGTATATAACCTGCTGTAGTAGGTTTCGATATCGGGAGTCGTCCTGCCACCCATCAGCATAAATACAGGTTGGTTCATTACTTTTCCCTTGATATCCCAAAGGGCAATGTCTACCGCACTAATCGCAGCAATGACAGTACCTTTTCTACCAAAAGCGACCGTCGAGCGGTACATTTTCTCAAACAGGTATTCGGTATTCAATGGATTCTCTCCGATCAAAAGTGTTGTAAGTTTACTGTCAATAATAGCCTTGGTAATGTCCGGACTAAGTCCGGCGTTGCCGTAGCCGATATGGCCTTCATCGGTTTCGATTTCTACCACCAGCCAGCTAAAGAAGCGGAAAGCAGCCTGCGAATCGTTTTGAAAGTGAAGCGGACTGAGTGGAGTTGCAAAAACAGTATTGGTGGTTAATACCGGGCCTGTCCACTTATATAATTTGGTTCTTACTTTTGTAATTTTCATTGGATAGCTTGGATATAAGATTAGCTGTCGCAGGTATCACCAAGGATACCTGCTGGCTGTTTTGTTAAAAAAATTCAGTCGATTATGACGTCGGTAGGATCGTTACCACTTGAAGTGTAATAGTGATACGCCCTGCCGTGGAAGTTGCATTTCGACTATCACTTTACCGTCTTTGGGAGCAATCCATTCAGGAGATGTCAGCAACTGAAGCTGACCAGCTTTTTCCAGCAGACGAATCTGCTCAGCGGAAGGCTGCTTGGGCGAACCCATACTTTTCCAGACCTCATAGGAATTGCTGTTTTCCTTGTCAATACGATAATGATACATCATCATTTTTTGAGATGGCAGTCCCTGTACGGAAACTTTAACCGGTGCATCCAGTGAAGGCACATTATCATCGTGGTAATTCCATACCATCACCGCAGCGGAATTGGCACTTTTAGAAGCCAGACCATTGATATCGGCCTCTCCGCGTACACTCTCATCCCTTACTCTTTTGTAGTCATAAGCGAGATTCTGCTTCACATCCACACGGTTTCCTTCCATCATACCGAACATTCTGAAAACATTCAATACCGGTTTGTCTACGCCATTCGTAGCCAAATCGCGGAAACCCCGGAACCATGCCTGATCTTCAAATTCAAACGACCAGCTTATAGCACCAACCAGATTAACTCCGCGCGCCTCTGAGAGCTCGTATTTCCTGGCAAAGGAAGCTGCGGTATAGCTCGAGTACATCGTTCCGTTTCGATAGGCATTCTGCGGACTTACATCTTCCGAGCAGGCCGCACATCCTTCCGGATCCGATTCTCCTATGATGATCGGCAACTTTTTGAGTGTAGGATAGGACGCGATAATTTCAAAACCCTTATCAAGATCGCGTAGCTGCGTGCCCATATTCATCTGTACATGTCCGTCCACCACTTTCGGAGCACCCTTGGCATGGTAGGTAAGTACATCAATAGGTGAGCCGGTTTTACCGGTTACATAATTTTTCCCTTTGGTTACATGATCAAAGAAAGCCCGCATCCACACGCGAGACTTATCCCAGCCGGGGCCTGTTACTTCCGGACCACCTACTTTGGCTGTAGGAAGTGCGCGTTTTACAGCATCGGCAGTATAATCATACAATTTGATATACTCATCCATGGTACCCTTCCAGTAACTGATGTTAGGCTCATTCCAGAGTTCCCAATACCAGCTTTCCACTTCTTTCTTTCCATAACGTTCTACAGAATGTTTTACCCACTGATACACCAGTTCTGCCCACTTCTTATAGTCCTTCGGTGGATAGGCCCAACCCAGATAAATATCATTGTAATCGTCTCCCGGTTTCCAGTTATGGCGGTAAGGATCCGGTTTCGTAGAAAGTGCCTGCGGCATAAATCCAACCTGGGCAATGGGCTTCATGCCTCTTTCTATATAAGTGTCAAATATTTTATCGACGATCGTCCAGTCATAAACCGGATTCCCCTGCGCATCTTCTGTATAGGCGTTGGTCGATCCCCACTTGAGTGCTGCTTCTCCGTCGCCGGTCACAAGTAAGCTGTGTGCCCTTACATACACAGGAACTTTGCTTAGTTGCGCAAGTTCGGTCAATAGCTTTTTGCCGTCCTTCATATAGGTATAATTCGGTTCGTCATATCCGAAGAATGCCCATATAGGTTTCATAGGTGCTTTGACGGCATTCATATTTACCTCAATATGAACAGGCTGCTGCTGCCCGAATGAGGAGACTGACAGTGCCGAAAAGATGGCCGCATTGAACAGGAGTGATTTTGTTTTTTTCAGAAGCATCAGATATCGTTTTAGTCAAATTTATTTATTCCAGGTAATTCTTAGCAGCGATACAGCCTGCGCCGGCATTTCAAAGCGTATATTTCCCTGACCATTTTTTACATCAATCCATTGTGGAGAAGAGATCATTTTTAAGTTGCCGGATTCTTCAAGTCGTCTGTATTGGTCGTTGGTCACCTGCTGTGGTGCGCCCATTTCACGCCAGGTCGTAAATGAATTGCTATGTGTTTCATCAATGCGGTAGTGATGTACCATCACACGCGAAACAGGAATTCCTTTCAAAGCGAGTGCGATTTGTACCGGATTGATTTCTATGTCTTCATCATTGTAGTTCCACACCATGATTGATGCTGAATTATCATCTTTAGTTGCCATAGCATTAATATCAGATGCACCTGAAACCCCGGTCTGCATTATTTTTTCAGCGTTATACCCATTGGCGCGGTTTACCGACACGCGGTCTCCGGTCATAAGTCCGAACATGCGCATTACATTCAAAACGGGCTTTGCCACTCCATGCGTCGCAAATGAGCGGAAACCGTCAAACCAGGGCTGCCCGGGAAAGGTAAATGTCCAGCTCACTGCCCCTTCCAGATTTAAATTATGCTTGTCGGCCAGCTCATATTTCCGGGCAAAGGATGCCGCGAAGTAGCTTGAAAATAATGTTCCGTTGCGGTAAGCCATATTGGAATACCCCGAACTCGAAGAGCAGGCAGCGCATCCTTCCGGATCCGACTCACCGATGATGACCGGAAGTTTGGCAAATTCCGGAAACGATTTAATGATCCTGAAGCAGGCGTCAATTTGTTTCAAATGGGTTGACAGTCCCATTTGTACATGTCCTGCATCGGTCACTTTCGGAGATCCTTTGGCATGGAAGCCGAGGAAATCAATTTGAGTTCCCTTTTTACCAGTCGCAAAATTCTTACCGCTGCGGCAGTGCTCAAGGAAGTCAGTCAGAAACTGGTTCTGTCTTTTGGAAAGCCCTCCCGTTACATTAGGTCCGCCGACTCTTGCCGAGGGTAGCGCGCGCTTTACAGCCTTGGCAGTATAATCGTACAATTTGAAATATTCTTCGTCTGTTCCTGCCCAGTAGCCTGCATCCGGCTCATTCCACAATTGCCACCACCAGGTTTCCACTTCTTTGGCGCCGTAACGCTCAACGGAATGTTTCACCCATTCATAAATCAGCGCTTCCCACTTGTCGTAATTATTGGGCGGATAGGCCCAGCCCGTCCAGATGTCGCTGTAAGCATCGCCCGGAGCCCATTTATGTTTGTAGGGTTCCGGCTTCGTCGATAGTGCCTTGGGCATAAAACCGATTTCCATTAATGGTTTGACTCCCGTATTTACCCAGGTATCGACAATTCTATCAACCGTTTTCCAGTCATATACAGGGTTACCGTCTTTACCTTCGGTATAAGCATTGGTCGATCCCCATTTAAGTGCCATAGGCGAACCTTCATGAGTATTCAAAAGATTGTGCGCCCGTACATACACCGGGCTTTGGCTCATTTTCACAAAATCTCCCATCAGCTTTTTGCTTTCCGGTAAATAGGTATAGTTCCCCTCGTCATACCCGACATACGCCCACATAGGCTGCATTTTCCCGACTTTTTTATCAAGATCTACAGAAATAACCTGTGCGGAGGTATCGGGCAATACCTGAGCACGCTGCTCCAATCCACCTGCAAGTGAACCGGAAAATATGCACAGGCCTGCAAAGACAGCTGCCGGTTTTTGAATCGCTTTTTTTAACATCATTGTTTTAAACGGTATTTAAATATTCACTTCTATATGCGTATACCTCAGAGTTCAACTTTAACGGCGGGCGAAAAAATCATCTCATTCACTCCCGACGTCTTTACACCAATTCTCGCAAAAACATATTCGCGGGAGGCCAGGGCCGCTGCCAGTGTTGCATCGATTTTCACCGGCGTTGTGAGAGCCCCGAGGTTTGCCACCTGAATTTCTACTTTCTGCCGGTTGTTAAGATTATCCAAAACGGCCGTAGTTCCTATGTAAAGCCCGACAAACTGCAATGCTCTGGTGTCATCAACTTTTGTCAGATTAAAAGTCGAAGCTAACTTACCTGCTTCATTGGTTATAGATTCATTACCGACTACATAATACGGACGTACCGGAACATCTACTGTGGTATTACCATTAAGATTTACAACAATTGAGTCTCGTGATACTACCCACGGGCCATTACCAGCTACAAACGACAGGCGGTAACTGCCATCGAATACAGAGGCGGAGAAGCTTCCGTCCTGGTTTACATAAACAGGAATTTTAGTTTTTAATGGAAAGCCAGGCTGCCACAATTCCAGCTGAACTCCGTTGCTCCTCACCCCTACTGGCTGGTCGTTGTAGACAACCTTTCCTGAGATGGTGGCAGCTGGTGGCGCATAATTGTCTTTCTCGCACGACCAGAGTGCAGTAAAGAAAAGCAGGCAAACACTTCGATATATCACTTGCATACAATTGATTTTTTGATGATTAATGGAATGGATTTCTGATGATCTTCGGATTATTATTGATGACCGATTGAGCGATTTCTGAATAGTAGTTGCCATCTCTGAAATGGCGGGGACGTGTGTTTCTGGAGGAGCGGAACTTATCAAAAACATATTTTCCATGATTAGGATGTCCGGGACGGATAATCCGGTAAGGGAATAATGCATAGATATTTGCATCCGGATTTCCGGTTGTGCCATCCCAAACTTCATGGGCAATGCGCCACCTGCGGAGATCCCATACCCGATGATCTTCAAAAGCCAATTCTACCTTGCGCTCATTTCGGATACGCGGCATGGTAACTGTACTTAGGCTGTTTACACCAAAACCCGCACGCTCTCTAATCCTGTTGATATATGTAAGAGCCTCACCTGCCTTACCCAGTTCCAAAGCCGCCTCTCCTGCATTCAGGTATATTTCTCCCAGACGGAATTGCACCCACCAAATGTCACTGCGTACTGCACTGGTGGCTGCGCCGGGAGCACTATCCAGGTATTTCCGAAGGTAAAACCCGGTTGCAGAAACATAATTCTCGTTATGCAAAGGACCATCAGCCCCGGTGAGCACACCGCCATCAGCATATTGTGTATTAAGCCCGCCTTCCTGACGATCGTATTTATTAGCATTCGCATTCCAAACGTATACACCAGCCTGCATTTGCAGTGCTTGCCCCGCAAATGAACTGCCCGGATACAAAATGGTTCCTGAAAGCCGTGGATCTTTGTTAGCGAAAATAGCAGAGGTTTGATCATAAAAGATCCAGTTCGCCTGGCCTGCCGCCGTATTACTCCCAGTCCCGACACCTTTCAGTGCTCCATTGGATCCGTCCAGATATTCGAATGATTCCACCAGATTCAGGGAAGGAGATAATGCGGAAGATCCACTTACATTCTCTACATCTTTTCGCAGGCCCCGCGGTATATTTTCCAATGTAAATAAATGCCTTCTGCCCTGGCCAACTGCATAGTCGATCGCCATAATGACCTCGCGGTTGTTGGCCTTTGAAGTGAGAACCTGATAAAAATTCTGCCCCTTGTCAGGATTACTTTCAAAAAGTTGATACGCACCGCTTTTGATGATTTCTTCGGAGGCGGCAAGCGACGATTCAAAAAAGTAGCTTGCGCGTGAAGCGGGGATACCAATTACACCATTTGGCAATGTGATCGGAGCCGACATCAGATTGTTATACTTAGCTAACGAACCGGCATAAAGCATCGCGCGGCTTTTCAGCGCTAACGCTGTGTAACGATTGGCTCTGGTTTTGCTATCCTGATTGCCCAGGTCTGCCATAATCTCACTCAGCTCGGATTCTATGAACAGGTACACCTCCTCTTCTGTATTTCTTGGCTGCTGCAGATAGGATGGATCTCCTTCGAAATCGTAAATCATTTGCTGGGTAATGATCGGTACTCCACCCATCCTTTTGACCAGTTCAAAATAGTTAAATGCACGGATGTAACGTAGCTCAGCTACAAACTGCGTTTTAATCTGATCTGTCATTCTCGGAGCTGTCGCTGCCTTGATGTTGTCTATGGCCAGATTGATATCACGAATCAGGTCATAGTTCCACAGTGCCCACCTGCGAAATGGATAATCGATCAGACTGTTACGGAACTCATAGTCGAAATTACTGACACCCGACCACATCGCTTCGTCATAGGATGCATAGTCTTTCCAGCCGCAGTATCCTTCACCAGCACCACAGCCGTAAGGACCTTCAAAGTCGGTGTGACGTGGTAAGCGGCTATAAAAGTCCGCTATCGTGCTCAGGATGAGCTGTGGATTTGTCCACAGCTGCTCGTCGGTCAGCAGGTGTTCCGGCTCCCTTTCCAGCCAGTCCTTATTACAACTGAAGCTGGTAGTGAGCAGCACCAAAATGAGTATTGATTTTAAGAATGATTTCATCTGTTTATGTGTCATCAGGTTGAACATTCAGTATTAGAATGTCAGGTTGAAACCTACATTGATAATTTTTTGAGAAGGATACCGCAAGCCGGATTCCATAGCCAGTTCAGGATCCAGTTCGATATGTGAAAGATTGTCGAAGGTGAATGGATTGGTTGCGCTTACATATACCCTGGCTGCTTTCATCTTTGCCTTTTCTATTAGCTTTGGAGGAACCGCATACCCCAGCTCAATTCTTCTTACTCTGACATAGGTTACATTGGTTCGCCAGAAATCACTGTTGCGATAGTTAGCGTGGCTGGAATTTTCCCGTATGGCTGGATACCTGCCAGGAATCCATTCGCTGTTATTGTCATAGACATCAGCACGACGCCAGCGGTCTTTAAGCATCCATTCCGGAGAATTATGCCCTCCCTGAAATGGGAACCGCATTTCAAGATTCTGGTTAAAAGAGTACATGGATCCACCTGCGAAATCTACCGACAATGAGAAGTTTTTATATCCAAAACTGCTTGTCAGACCAAAACCAAGAATCGGATTATCATACAATGCATATCCGATCGGTCTTTGATCCAGGTCATTGATGATTCCATCTCCGTTTACATCCTTGTAAATCAGGTCACCAGGTAACATCGTGGTATTTCCCTGACCGTCATTGTTGATGGTATAGTTTTCAATCTGCTCCATAGACTGAAACTGTCCGATGACCTGATAGCCAAAGTTCACACCCGACCAACGCTGCTCAGTCGCGTTCCGATATTCGTCCCAGGAGTTTCCGAATCTGGGCTTGTACCGATCCAGAATCTTACGGCGTGACAGTGTAGCATTGACACCAACACTATAGGTAAAATCTCCTTTTTTACCGCTATAAGTGATAATTCCTTCTATACCCCGATTTGCTTCGGATTCGAGATTTTCTGCCGGCAACGAATATCCAACTTCACTGGGAAGTAATACATCATAACGCGAAGCAGGTAGTCCTGAAAGTTTCCTTTCAAATATGTCAAACTGAGCAGATATCTTATTTTCGAACAGTGAAAGATCAATACCTATATTCTGGGAAGTACTCGTCACCCAGCTCAGATTGGTTACGGGCAGCCCGCGGGGTCTCGCACCTACGATCACCTTTCCATCCAGCATATACTCACTGCTTCCGTAAGTAGCGCCACCCAGATATCCCCACGGAGATACACCCTCTTCCCTGCCTGCCTGTCCCCAGGAGGCGCGCAGTTTCAGGTCAGTTAAGAATGTAAGCTTATCGCGCATGAACTTTTCTTCCGATATACGCCAGCCTGCTGATATACCCGGAAACAGCCCCCAGCGCTTTTTAGGAGCATACAGGTAGGAACCATCATAACGCCCAAGCAATTCCAGCAGATACTTACCTTTATAATCATAGTTAACCTTACCGATTACCGAAGCACGTGCGTTGGTTGTCCAGGTAGTGGAAACATCATTGACATCCACAAAATTGATCAGGTTATTATCGTTGATCGGAGGAACAGACTGAACTGTCGTGTAGGTGTCATCACTATCCGAACGCTCGTAGGCCAGCACACCTGAAAAATAGTGATCTTTGAATGAATTGTCGTAGCTAAGCTGCATTTGGACGAACCTATCTTGTACCTCTCTGCGGTTCCGGTTACGGAGCGGACTTTCAAATCCGCCATAAACCTCGTAGGTATCCTTTTCTGCGTTGTAACGGTAAGCGTCATAACTGTAGCGCTGGCGATCAAACTTATTCTGCTTGTAGGAATGTGAGTAAGTTGCTCTTGCTTTTAAACGAAAAGGAAATGCGTATTCCGCAAAAAAGTTACCTGTAGCGTTGTTCCAGATGTCCTTCTGCCAACCGGCTATTTCTTTGGTATAGGTAGATGGCAGTCTGGTCAGGTAGCGAACATCCCCGTTGATATAATCAGGATTGCCGTTGGCATAAGGATTATCCATCGGCCAGGAGCTGTTAGCACCCAGAAAGGCGTTCCAGATCGGGTCTTCTCTACCAGGAATAGCTACGTTATCACGGTTTTCAATTCTGTAACTAAGCTGCGTACCCACTGTGAAACCTTTTGCTATGGTAGTCTGCAGGTTAGCCTGAAGATTTGTACGGTTGAAGCCATGACCTTTCATAACAAAATCCTGATTTACATGTTCTGCAGAAAAGTAATAGGTCGTCTTTTCAGAACCCCCGGATACGCTGGCGTTAAAGCTATACTGTGCCGCATTGGGATTATTGACTACATAGTCGTACTGATTAAAGCTCTGGTAGCCAGGTTCATTGCCCAATCTCCACTTTTCCAGCTCCGAAGCAGGCATGGTGACAGGAAGGCCTCGATTCTGCTGAGACTCCGCTCGGGTCTGATGGAAAAGGTATGCATTAGCAGGCGTTTCAAAGGGAAATCTGGTGAGATTCTGCCAGCCGTAATAGCCATTGATATTGATTTGTGGTGTTTGGTTCCTTCCCTTTTTGGTAGTAACTAAAACCACACCATTGGCGGCACGGAAACCATATACCGAGGCGGATGCGTCTTTTAAAATTGATATGTTCTCAATATCATTTACATTCAGGTTATTAAACTGCCCGCTGGTTTGCGGTATTCCGTCAATGATAAACAACGGTTCACCCATGTTTCTGATCTGTAGCACAGCTGGTGAACCCGGACGAGCATCGCCCTCGTAACTATTGGTAGATCTGGTTGTTATACCCTGCATCTTACCAACAAGCGCGTCAGCCGTCGTTGTGGCTGCAGTCTGTGTGAGTTTTTCGGACGTAATTGCACTCACCGCGCCTGTCACCGAAGCTCGCCGTTGTGTACCGTAGCCCACAACCACCACTTCGTCGAGCGCTTTGTCGTCATACTTCATCTCTACTTCCAGAACACTTTGCGATCCCAGAATTACTTCCTGGCTCACATAACCGACGAAAGAGAACAGTAAAACTTCGCCGGCAACAGCCTTAATGCTGTACTTGCCATTCTGATCCGTAACCGCATTGGTTCCGCTTGTTTTCGCCTGTATATTCACACCTGGCATCGTTGTCTTATCACCTGCATCACGGACGGTCCCGGTCAGTTCATTAAGTTGCTGAGCGCGCAGGTATCCCGGACAGTGAAATAGTAATCCCAACAGCAAAATACATGCCGTTGCAGGAATATGGTAGCAGACCTGTTTTTTCATTCATACAAATGTTTACAATGGGTTTATACTTGTGGATTTATTCAATAACCAGCAGACTTCAAATAGGTAAAGTCGGAGCAATAGCACACAGAACCGCCGGAAGGCCTGAATGATTTACTGCATAGGAGCCCACTTCCGTACACAAGAAGACGTAGTTATACTTGCCGCCGGTTTTAGACGGTAAAAGATGAATTATTGGAAAATAAATTATAGCCTGTATTTAAACAATGCCTACAAAGGCAGAGGGGCGATTGAAATCAACTTAAACAGAATGAGCATACTTTTTTTCATGGGCATAACAAGTTTAAGATAAGAGTAATGATTTTCTGCACCCACACTTACCGGAAAGGCGGGCATGACAGAATCAGTCACTGACTTTCAAGTCAGGCAGCGTTGAAACGGAACATAATACATCTACGGCCTTTGTTTACTTAGCAGCCATGAGCACTGACAAATCAGCTATTTAGAAACAAATGTATACCTCGCAATGAACAGGACGGAGCATTGCCTATAGTGTGTGCATATATTCGAACGGATAATACTATACGAATATATCCAGGTACCGGACTTCTTCTGAGACCGGCATGATGCCATGTTTTTGAAGACAATTAAAATACATGCTGTCTCCTGCCTTCAGGTGGTATTCATTATCGCCTACGGTCATTTTCATCTCACCGTCAATCACATAAATAAATTCTTCTCCTTCATGTGACAATTCATGTTGCTTAACCTCCCCTTTTTTTGCTACGAATAGCATGGGCTGCATTTTTTTCTGATGATATTCCGGCCCAAACGGGTAAATGAAATATCCTTTTTCAGTCTTCGTCAGGTTCGCTTCCGCTTTTTGCTTCGATGTCAAAATAGCACTTAGCCACTCCTCGGTTTCCAGCAAACTGGAAATGTTGGTTCCAAGTGTCTGTGCGATCTTAATCAAGGCAGCCACCGATGGAACCGTTTTGTTATTCTCTATTTTGGAGATCATACTCTTCGATAGCTCACTGCCATCCGCCACCTCCTGTAGTGTTCTTTTCTGACTTGTTCTTAATATTCGTATCCGGTCTCCGATATTAAGTGTGTTCCCTTCTTCTATCAACATATAGTTCAACCTTGTTTACTAATTTAAATTTTGTTTCACTTCATTCAACAAGGTTGAATGCAAATATAAAGGCAAAATCTGACTACACAAACTTTTGTATAAATATTTTGTGTTTTTATTCTATTTTTCAAAACATGTTAGGAAAATGGCCTCTTACGCACTTTCCTAACAGACAAATATAACTCTCTGTCCCGGAAACTTATTTGCGGGTACTTCCTGGCAGGATGCGGAACAGCATGATAATGCTCATACCATATATGGATATCGTCGACACATTCTCACTACACTGTACCCGTCAATATATCATTTTAACTATGCAAGTGCCTATTCATAAGTCATTTGAACTGCTTTGATTTCAGCCAAACCCTCTCCACTGCCATATATACTAATGCCCGTACGAGGTGCACGGTCCCAACGCGGGAGCCATGGTGCTTCGAATCGCATGGTGCGCTCCAGCGAATCAATCTTTTGACCTTTCACCCCCCAGCTGAATTCATAGAACTGACCAAACCTGGTGGTGAGCTTCAATTCAATATGATTATACTTCTCGGGAATATCCTGCCGTTGCAATACCTCACGGATTCCGTCTTTCACCTGCCAGAGCTCTATATGATTTTCGGTGGCTCCATATCCGATCGCATTATTTACATCTCCGTAGATTACAATGCTTTGTAGCAATTCCTTTTTGGCAATCACCTCAGCCATAAAAGCATAATTTCCTTTTTTTACAGTTAGTCCAAGAAAGTTACCAGCATATGCCGAATTTCTATTTTCGATCTGGAGTGCCCCATTCCGCACCTCAAATGTGGGTTTAGGAAAGCTTACATCATAAGTCCATGGTGTGGTGATCGTGTCACGTTCGTAATCAACTATAAAATTAGAATTGATCACCTCAGTCGGGCCGGCAGGTGACTGGGCTTGTGCCGGAGTGGTACGACCATATCTAAAAACCGGCCATTTCGTTGTTTCATTCCAAACGAGTTCTGACAACACACCTTGTCTACCTGTAAACGTAAAATCAATAGCATTGTAGGCATGATGCAAATAGAAATAACGGTTTTCAGGCGTTACAACGACCGTTCCGTGGCCGGGGCATTTCCAGGTGTCATCTCCAAACAAAACCGGATTACCCACAAATTTTGTCCAAGGCCCCTGCAGCTTTTCCGCCCTGGCAAAACCCACCTGATAATTGCATTGTGCACCACAACAGGCATTGCCCGAGTAGAGCATATACCAGTAATTCCCTTTTTTAAACAGGGATTGCCCTTCGGCACCTCCGGATTCCCAACCTGTCGAATCTGCTTTAATCATCGTAAATTCCTTTCCTGTTACACGGAGTCCATCTGGCGATAATTCTGCTCCCAGGATTTCAATTCCGCGGTCTTTATCCAGTCCGTAGGCTTTCCATGTCATATACAATTTCCCTCCGTCTTCAACGACAAATGCATCAATGGCTTCCTTGGTCCATTCGAGTATTACACCATGATCCTTAAACCCTTTTTTAAGATCAGTAGTTGTAGCAACACCAATAAACGACTGCTGGTCGTATTTTCTCCTCGCGGTGTAATAACAATAATAGATTCCATTTCTAAAATAGAGTTCGGGTGCCCAGTAACTACCCATGGTCCATTCTGGCAAAGTATTGAACACTGGACCAACATATGCCCAATCGATCAGGTTTTTAGAACTGTATATCGGATAGGCCGGCCCCCACTCAGAAGACGTTCCGGCAGCATAGTAGGTATCTCCCACACGTATTACAGAAGGATCGGCAAAATCACCGGCTATGACTGGGTTTCTATACGTTACCTCAGGTCCGGGCAGTTGCTTTTGCGCATATGTATAAGTGCCCAAAACGGCATAAATCAGAACAAGCTTGGTCAGGAATTGAGTCATATGGATTACAGGAATGTTGAACGAAGAAAGGGATTTATTTTCGGATAATCAGCAAAAACCGTGCTTTTAGAAGTTCATGCAGTGTTTATGATAACCATTCTTGACTCAAAACCGCTCATCACAGATCTTAAACCGCTTATGTACTTTGTTATACATAGTACCTTATATAACCAATACATTTGTCTTGTTCTTAAACAGAGTTATTAGCCATCATTTAAAATAATTATTAGCCATGAAAAAGTCAGTTCAATTGTTCGCCCTAGTATTTGCCTTCGTTGCCACAGCCTTCAGTGCAACAGCAGAAGATAAAGAGGCTAAAAAATCATCAGGATTTGGCACTGGCATGTACGCCACAAAGAGTGGAACTATCAGAGTGATGGTAGAAAAGATAGACAAGAAAGCCAGCACTACCATTAGGTTGAAAGACCATCAGGGAAAAATTGTTTATGCAGAAACGGTGAGTAGAAGTATTCAGCTTTTTAGCCGAACCCTCAATGTGGACGAGCTGTCAACAGGTAAGTATGAGGTAGAAGTGATGAGCGATGGTGAAAAACAAACCAAATCCTTTGAACTGATTCAGCCTAAGTCAGAGAGAATTTTACAGGTGAGGTGAAAGCTTTGTACGATCTCTCTAATTTGCTACCGGGAGATCGTATTGTTTTTTTTACAAAATCTCTGAAATTGCAAAAGACTCCCGATTTTTTGCCAATAGCAGATACTGATTAAAAAAGTGTAGTAAATTGAACAAAAATGGATGTGATCATGCCTTTGAAACGCAGGAGCTTCGCATTTCATCCTAATTCATTTGCATATATATCCAACCGGCAGGCTTGATGCTGTAAATTTACCTGCCTGCCGTCAGTACATCAAAATCTCTAAGGAAAGAAAATATTTAGCCAGACATGAACTTCTCTAACATAAATAAAAGGGATGATTGACATAGAAAAAGTGAGGCGGGACACACCAGGATGTCATGATAAGGTATTTCTGAATAGTGCGAGTTCATCGCTGATGCCATCGATAGTAACTGACAAAATGACCACTTATCTCCTTGAAGAACAAATGAAAGGAGGTTATCAAGTAGCTCAGACATATGATCATGCCATCCAGGATTTTTATACACAGGCTGCTCAGCTACTGAATTGTAAGGCCGCCAATATTGCCTTTGCTTATAACGCCACCGACGCCTATGCCAAAGCACTCTCATCTATCCCCTTTCGAAATGGTGATACCATCATCACTACTGATTACGATTACATATCGAATCAGCTTGCTTTCGTTGCTTTGAAGAATAGATTCGGAGTGCAGGTACTCAGGGCAGAGAATCAGATGGACAATAGTCTTGACCTCGCCAATTTTGAAGATCTGATTATCAAACATAAGCCGGTGCTGGTCGCTGTTACGCACGTTCCCACCAATTCCGGATTGGTTCAGGATGTTGAAGCAGTGGGCAAGTTGTGTAGCAAGTATGATATCCTGTACCTGGTTGATGCATGTCAGTCGGTGGGACAAATGGTTGTAGATGTACAAAAAATCAATTGCGATTTTATCAGTGCAACCGGCCGTAAGTTTTTACGAGGCCCAAGAGGAACGGGTATTCTGTATGTTTCCGACAAAGCACTCGCATTGAATCTTCAGCCATTAATCATAGACTCTTGCGGAGCAGAATGGATTGATGCAGATCATTTTGAAATTAACAAAACAGCCCGAAGATTTGAACTTTTTGAGCGCTCGTATATGTCTTTGATCGGATTTACAGAAACAATTAAATATGTCAACAAAATCGGTATCGACCAAATCGAAATATACAACCAGCAATTATCCGGACAACTTCGCCTGCTTCTGGCCAAAAATGAAAAGGTAAAGGTATTGGACCACGGTGGAAGACTTAGCAGTATTATCACGCTGCAATCCACCGAAGGTACAATCAATCAACTGGAAATGCTGTTGCAACAAAACAATGTATACTATTCTGTCAGTAAACTAAACACAGTTCCCATCGCCAGACCTGCAAAAAGCGATCAGTATGCGGTGCGACTATCCCCTCATTATTTCAATACATCCGATGAGATTCATTTTGTGGCGTCGGTGCTGGAATCTCTGAAGTAATAAGTGGCTGAAATTAAAAAACCACACTGAAGATTTGACATTCGGTAATTTTTGCCCGGACAAGATTTCAGAATATGCAGGGCATTATTGTAAAGCGATTTTATCATGTGACTATTTAAGGACACTGTGTCCACGATTTGCCCTGTTAATCAATTTTGTAACCTCAGGAAAGATATAATACGCTATAAATACTGGTAGTGAGACTATTACAATTCATTTAAATAGCAGGAAGCTTCCAAAGTTTGTGCTGGGATGATTTTTGAAGTATAAACGTAACTATACTTTAGAAACGCTCAATTATCCCTGATGATCAATTCTTCTGCTAACAACGAAACATCTACTTATACACAACGTGTCACCATTGCAGTTGGCATCACTATATTACTTCTTGGCCTTACAGGTCTGTTTGTATATAGCTTCCAGGTATTTCTGTTCATCATAGGCGCGCTGCTGATCGCTCTTCCCATGCGAGCCGGTGCCAAGGCGCTTCATCAGAAGTTTGGCATGAAAGAAGGACTGGGCCTGCTCATCATCATTATAGGCGTACTGGGATTGGCAACAGGAATATGCTGGCTCTTTGCAGCCAGAATTTCTGAACAGATTGGCCAGTTCAAGCAACAGATACCGGATGCCATTAAGAGTGCGGAACAGCAATTGAATAACTCGCAAATCGGCAGGCAACTACTCAACAGTATTCCTTCGGCAGAGGATCTTGCCGAAAACAGCTCAGAACTAATGGCGCATGCGCCTGGATTCCTGTCTAGCACTTTCGGAGCTTTGAGCAGCGTATACGTGATCATATTCATGGGGGCTTTCATTGTTGTCAATCCTCGTATGTATCGTGAAGGAATGATCATGCTTGTACCTAAAAAAGGCAGAAAACGTGCCGGTGAGATCCTGTCCAGCCTTAATAAAACACTGGTCAGTTGGCTGTTAGGCCAGCTTTTCTCTATGACGGTGGTCGGTGTACTCACATTCATCTGTTTGTGGATTTTGGGTGTTCCCCTGGCAGGAGTGCTGGGGCTTCTGGCTGGCATCCTTTCATTTATACCAAACCTTGGCCCTATTATAGCGTTGTTCCCGGCTCTGTTATTCGCATCACTTGATGGTTCGGATCAGGTACTTTATGTTCTGATACTATATCTGGCCGTTCAGGCATTTGAAAGTAGTGTCGCCACGCCTTTGGTACAAAAAAAAATGATCAATATGCCCCCTGCTTTGGTTTTCGGCTCGCAGCTTTTGATTGGAGGCTTCGGCGGCTTGCTCGGACTCACCCTTGCCACCCCTATTATGGCCTTGGCCATGGTACTTGTAAAAATGGTATATGTTCAGGATGTATTGAAAGACAGTGAGATAGAAGTAAATCCATAACTATTACGGTCAATTACCCCTTTATTATACTAATCAACAAAAATCCAATTCACAATGAAGATAGTTATCGTAGGTGGAGGTTTTGCGGGAGTCAATGTAGCCCGTGCGCTTGGAAATGATAAGCGATTTGAAATCATACTTGTTGATAAAAACAACTATAACTTCTTTCCTCCTCTGATCTATCAGGTAGGGACAGGCTTTCTGGAACCTTCCAGTATCAGTTATCCGTTCCGGAAGCTTTTTCGGGATCTTAAAAGCGTAAAATTTCGCCTGGGTTACTTACAACGCGTAATACCGCACGAAAATAAGGTCATTCTCTCAAGTGGTGAACTAACTTACGACTATCTCATTTTCGCAACCGGAGCCAAAACAAACTACTTCGGATCGGAAAATTTGAAAAAAAATGCCATTGCGATGAAAACGCTTGATGATGCACTGGAAATGCGGAACAAACTTTTGCGTCAGATGGAACAGGCCAGTGTGATAGATGACTCCTACGAATTAACAAAGCTCCTTACCATTGTTATCGCTGGTGGCGGGCCAACGGGGGTGGAATTATCAGGCATGTTTGCGGAGATGAGAAACGGAATACTCCGTAAAGAATATCCGGAGCTCATCGGAAAAGGTGGGGAAATTTATCTGATCACCAGTGCCAGTGAACTACTCTCCCCTATGAGCGAAAAATCTCAAAAGGACACATATAATCAGCTGAGGAAACTTGGTGTAAAGATCAGGCTTCAGTGCCGTGTAAAAGACTATGTAGATGATAAGGTCGTACTCTCCAATGACGAAACGATATCCACAAAAAATCTGATATGGGCCGCTGGGGTTACTGGTAAATTGTTTGACGGCCTTCTGGCAGAAAGCTATGGAAGAGGCTCCAGATTGCAGGTAGACGAATATAATAAAGTCAACGCAACGGAAAATATCTACGCCATTGGCGACATCTGCCTGCAGCTGACTGATCCCGATTTTGCTACAGGACACCCTCAGGTCGCGCAGGTGGCCATTCAGCAAGGCAGACATCTGGCGAAAAATTTCCGGCTTATGGTTGAAGGTAAACCATTGAAGCCATTCAGATATGTCGACAAGGGCTCAATGGCCATTATAGGAAGGATGATGGCTGTTGCTGACCTTCCGAAACCTAAGGTTCATTTCAATGGCACCATCGCCTGGTTCGCCTGGCTGTTTGTACATCTGATTTCTTTGATCACTAAAAAGAACCGATTCAGAACACTTTTCAACTGGATGGTAGCCTACTTTACTAAAGATCAATCGCTTCGAATGATATTTAAACCGAGCTGGAATAAGTATACAGACGAGTAACCAGCTACTTCTTTTTGTAAAGCACGATGGCTAAAACGTGTCAGTGCTTTACGAAGAGAAAGTCGGGTACCGCATATATCTCAATCGAAGGAATTCTCCACAACAGCATTAACGCACATGCTTACTACTAAATCTTTTTGCCGACTTCTCAGACGACGAGGAGGCATTGCCTGACATTATAAATTTACATTTCTCTCTGAGCCTATGGTTTGTTTCAAGTATGAATTATAATACATTTGATCAATCTGTACAATTGGCCTGACGACTTGAAATACTTTACCATCATTCTCCTATTATTGCTGGTCTCTTCCTGTTCTACCAAAGAAACCAAGCAATTTACCATCGGCTTCTCGCAGTGCACCGGTGCCGACAACTGGCGTCGAACGATGCAGGAAAGTATGTATCGGGAGCTGTCTTTCAATCCTGAGATTAACTTCATTATGAAAGATGCGGGTGGACAAAGTCAAATGCAGATCACTCAAATTGAAGCGCTGATCGAACAACATGTTGACCTGCTGATCGTGTCTCCCAACGAAGCGGAACCTATTACGCCCATCGTAGAAAAAGCATATCAGAATGGCATTCCTGTTATTATTCTGGACCGCCGCACCAATTCTGACCAGTACACAGCCTATGTGGGTGCTGACAATGTGGAAGTCGGACAGATTGCCGGAGCTTACACCAATACGCTTTTAAAAGGAACCGGAAAGGTGATCGAGATCAGTGAAAAGCCCGGCTCGTCTGCAGACACAGACCGTCACAAAGGTTTTATGGAAACAATTGGCCGTTTTCCGGGAATTAAATTAGTTGCGAAGCTGGATGGCGATTGGGATAAATATTCGTTTGAAGTTCCATTGACTAAACTTTTGAAAAGCCATACAGATATTGATGTCATTTTTTGTCAAAATGACCGGCGAGCACTGGCTGCAATTAAAGTTTGTAAAAATTTAGGTGTTGAAAAAAAGATCAGGCTCATAGGTGTTGACGGGCTAACAGGGCCAGACGGCGGTATTGATCTGGTCGACAGAAACATTCTCAATGCAACTATTTTATATCCTACCGGGGGGGAAGAAGCCATACGGACTGCCATTGCGATTCTCCGGAAGCAGCCTTTCAAAAGAGAAAATCGGCTTCAGATTACGATGATTGATTCTACCAATGTAAGAATCATGAAGTTACAGGGCGAAAAACTGGTGGCTCAGCAACAGGATATAGAACGGCGCCAGGAGAAGATCGAAGAGCAGCGTGCCATTTCTGAAAACCAGAGTATCATCATTTATACCGTTTCCATTACACTCGCTCTGGCGCTGATTTTTGGAGCCATTTCCTTTTATTCCTTACGTGAAAACCGAAAGATCAACAAGCGGTTGGAAGTGCAGAACCATGAAATATCAGATCAAAAGAACCAGATAGAGCAACTCGCGCAAAGTGCAGAGATTGAGAATGAAGCCAAACTCAAATTCTTCACCAATATTTCTCACGAATTTCGTACACCACTTACCCTGATACTCGCCCCGGTTGAAGACGTTTTGGCTAGTGAAAAAATTCGCGACCCCTTGATTAAACAAGAACTTTCCCTGATCAGAAAGAACACATTGCGACTGCTTCGGCTTGTGACACAGCTGATGGATTTCCGGAAACTGGGTAGTCACCGTATGCAGGTTCGCGCCGGAGAACATAATTTAGTTGCCTTCGTGAAAGACATCATGGTAGCATTTGAACGACTCGCTTCAAAACATAAAATTGACTTTCAGCTTATCGCTTCCGAAGCAGAAATAATGGTTTGGTTTGATGCTATGATGCTCGACAAAGTAATCTTTAATCTTCTTTCCAATGCCTTTAAATTCACACCTGACAAAGGAAGGGTCTACATATATATTAAAAACATTGCGCCTAATCATGTTCAGATTATGGTAGAAGACAACGGAATTGGCATGACGAAATCAGAAGTTGCTCACGTTTTTGAGGTATTTTATCAGGCAGAAAGCAATTACAAAGCACTCGGAACCGGCCTCGGTCTGGCGCTTTCGAAAGAGCTGATCGCGCTTCATCAAGGAACGATCGCCGTTCGTAGTCAGCCCAACAAAGAAACAGCCTTCACGATTGAGTTGCCGCTTAGAAACAACCACTTTCAACAAGACGAATTAATTAACGAACATACAGAGAGTTTTTCATCTGTTCAAAACTTTGAGCTTAACGATGAATCTATGGTCTCGGATGTTGCAACACCCGGTGAAATTTCGGTCCGGGAACAGTCGGTTCTGATCATTGAGGATAACAATGATCTCATCAGACTTCTTGAACAAAAATTACAGAATAGCTATCAGGTATTCTTAGCCAATGACGGCGAAGAAGGTTTACGGCTGGCATTTGAACACATTCCGGATCTGATCGTTTGCGACGTGATGTTGCCTAAGAAAGACGGATTAGGCGTAACTGCCATTTTAAAAACCGATTTCCGGACCTCCCACATTCCGGTTATTATGCTAACGGCCCGCACCACCACAGAACAACAAATAGAAGGCATTCAAACAGGTGTAGACGCCTACATTACAAAGCCTTTCAACTTGGTGTATGTGCAGGAAATGATCAAAACATTGCTTAAAAACCGGGCATTGCTTCGCGAACATTATACCAGCGAATTACCCATTGAAACTTCTTCCGGCAGCAATCCAAACAAACTTGACAAGAAATTTATTACACAATTTACTGCTTACATAGAAGAGCATTATGACAACTCAGAACTGAGTGTGGAAGATATTGGCAGAGACATGGGTATGTCTCGGGTGCAGCTTTACAGAAAAGTGAAAGCACTTCTGGGTATGAGTGTCAATGAATACTTGCAACAGATTCGGCTCAACAAGGCCAAGTTCCTGCTGCGTCGTGATGATCTTACGGTAGCTGATATTGCCTATAAGGTTGGCTTTTCCTCCCCTACTTATTTCTCTACGGCTTTCAAAGGAAAGTATAACCAGACTCCCATGGAATATAAAAAATCCTAAACAACCGATTTATTATTTCATATTTTCAGATTATTGTACAATTGCTCCCTGATGGATGCTTTAAAAATGCTACAATTTTTAAATAAGATGTATCAAAATCGAAAGATCGCTGATGTATCAAATTTTAAATACCTATCTAATTCACTGATTATCATAATAATATACTTCTAAAATACCACTGTATCAAAGTTTAACTTTTTTGAGATATTATTTAGTTATTCCGGGTGCCGAGCGGCGGTAGTTTTGACAAAAAATCAGAACTACCAATGAAAAACAGTAAGGTATTAGTTTGGTCGATCGTCGTTGCACTTGGTGGATTCCTCTTCGGATTCGACACGGCGGTTATCTCGGGGGCGGAAAAAGCCATTCAGCATTTATGGGATCTCTCCGCGGTCGAGCACGGATTCACCGTTTCCATCGCACTGATAGGAACCGTACTTGGCGCCATGCTGGGCGGTATTCCGGCGGACAGGCTCGGAAGAAAAACCACCTTATTCTGGATTGCTGTTTTGTACCTGGTTTCATCACTCGGCTCCGCACTGGCAAACGACTGGTACGTTTTCATCTTCTTTCGGTTCATTGGCGGATTGGGCGTAGGCGCTTCCTCTGTTGCTGCACCGATGTATATCTCAGAAATTTCTCCAGCCAAATCACGCGGGAAAATGGTTGGGCTCTTTCAGTTTAATGTCGTTTTCGGGATATTAATCGCTTACTTCTCCAACTACTTCATGCAGGATCTGGGCGAAAATGCATGGCGCTGGATGTTGGGTGTGCAGGCTTTGCCCTCTCTGATTTTCTTACTGGCGATACTTTACGTTCCTGAAAGTCCACGCTGGCTGATTATGAAAAAAGGTGACGTACAGCAAGCCAGAGAAATCCTCAATATCATCGACATTGAAACGAGCGAAGAAACTTTGTTTGCCATCATGAACGCAAATGAGGAGACTAAAGACAAACCTACTGCAAGGCTGTTTTCTTCCAAATATAAAACGCCCGTGACACTGGCCATTCTGTTTGCTGTTTTCAATCAGGTTTCAGGAATTAACGCCATCATTTATTATAGTCCGCGTATTTTTGAGATGACCGGATTGGGAGCAAAAGCTGCGTTTTTATCTTCTGCGGGAATCGGTTTCGTCAACTTTGCTTTCACACTTTTAGCCATCAATTTTATAGACCGTTTTGGTAGACGTACATTGATGGCAATCGGCTCGGTAGGCGTCATCATCACACTAGGATTGGTTGCAAGGGCATTTTTTATACAGGATTTTACCGGCGTTCCAGTTTTCCTTTTCGTATACATCGCATTTTTCGCATTCTCACAAGGTGCGGTGATCTGGGTATTTATATCTGAAATTTTCCCGAATGAAGTACGGGCAAACGGTCAGGCGCTGGGAAGTTTCACACACTGGTTTATGGCGGCCATCATCGCCTTTTCATTCCCGATCATTTCCGAATATCTGGGTGGTGGAATCACCTTTTCCTTCTTCGCTGTCATGATGATTTTGCAGCTCATTTTCGTGTGGCGCATCATGCCCGAAACGAAGGGAACCTCGCTGGAACGGACGGACAAGACGATGGTTCTGCACTGAGTCAGCCATGCTTTCAGCCATCAGCCGTCGGCCAGAATGTCTTTTCTTGGATTAATCTGATAGCCGGGGCGGCCCCGCCGAAAGCCGACTGCCGAAAGCAGGAAAACAGAAATTCTGAAAAAGTCAAATAGTATCCATTAATATTTATCTCAATCCATATGAAACCTGCAATAACCGTTTTCGGGGAAATGCTTTGGGACATGCTGCCTTCTGGTAAGCAGCCCGGCGGAGCGCCCATGAATGTGGCCATTCACTTGAAAAACTTCGGCATGATTCCCGCTTTCATTAGTCGCGTCGGTGACGACGACCTGGGCGTTGAACTCATGGAATATTTGAACAACCAGCGTTTTAATACCAGTTTTATTCAAACCGGTATTACACACCTGACCGGCATTGTAAAAGTTAACCTGACCGACAAAACAGAGGTTACCTACAAAATTGTGCAGCCCGTAGCATGGGATTATATCATGCCCACACCCGAAAACAAACAATTGGTACAAGACTCAGATGTGTTTGTATACGGTACACTTTCGGTTCGTAGCCAGCAATCCCGCGATACGCTGTTTGAGTTACTGAAAGACGCAAAACTGAAAGTGTTCGATGTCAATATCCGTCCGCCGCATCTTGACAGAGCAACAACTGAATACCTGCTGCAACAAGCTGACATTGTGAAAGTAAATGAGCATGAGCTCAATACCGTTTGCACCTGGTTTGGCATACAGCCTGATGTAGAAACCCAAATGAAATTCCTTTACGAACGCTTCAACCTTCAACTGGTTTGTGTAACACTCGGAGCCGATGGAGCCATTGTACTTTCCAGCGACGGCTTCCATAAACAAGGCGGATACGAAGTAGAAGTGCAGGACACCATTGGCAGTGGCGATTCATTCCTGGCCATGTTCCTGAAAGAATATGTCACCGGCTCGTCCATTCCCTCTGCACTCAAAAAAGCCTGCGCCGTGGGTGCGTTGGTAGCTTCCTATTCCGGCGCTACACCGGAGATTTCCGAATCAGAACTGGATCATTTTCTTACCGTTAACCAATAATTCCATGAACAAAAAATTACTAATGATGGCATTTGCCATCCTATGCAGTATGCAGCTGACATGGGCACAAACCAGGGTTTCGGTTTCCGGAACTGTAAAAGCGACGGACGGAGAAATCCTTCCGGGCGTGAGCGTCCTGGAAAAAGGGACAACCAACGGAGCAGTGAGCGACGCAACGGGAAAATATACGATTTCGGTAAACGCATCGGCTACACTGGTTTTTTCTTATGTAGGCATGGTTGCACAAGAGTTATCCGTTGGTAATCAATCCGTTATGGATGTTACATTGGAATACGATCAAAAAAGTTTGAATGAAGTGGTTGTTACCGGATATCAAACCGAAAGGAAGAAAGATATTACAGGTGCAGTAAGCGTGGTGAACATCAAGGACATCAAAGACAGCCAGGTAGGTAACCCTGCAAAGGCTTTACAGGGAAGAGTGCCGGGAGTACTTATCACAACGGACGGAGCTCCCGGTGGAGGTGCCACTGTCAGGATCCGGGGAGGTAGTTCTTTGGGCAATAATGATCCGCTTTACATCATCGACGGTATCCCGACCAAAAGAGGATTGAATGAAATTAATCCGGCTGATGTCGAATCGATTCAGGTTTTAAAAGATGCCTCGTCGGCAACGATTTATGGCTCACGGGCTGCAAACGGTGTTATCATTGTCACAACCAAAAAGGCGAAAGACGGACAATCGCGTTTGACTTTTAACGTATCCACATCGATTCAGGACTATGCTTCGAAGCTAAAAACACTTAATGCCGACGGCAGAGGCAGAGCCTACTGGCAGGCGGCTGTAAATGACAAAGCAGATCCGAATGCCAACCAGATTTACCAATACGATTGGAATAATGATTTCAACAGTCCGGTATTGAATCAGATCAAATACCCGGAATTTATAGATGCTGCAAAAACAATGAAACCTGCGAATACGTATTGGTATGACGAAATCTCGCAGAAGTCCATCATCCAGTCATATGACATGGCAATTTCCAATGGTTCGGAGAAAGGAAGTACGATGTTTTCCTTAGGCTATTACGATAACAAAGGAATCGTAAAGTCTACGCACAATAAAAAATTTAATGCAAGACTAAACTCAGATTTTTCACTTTTTAAATCCAAACTGAAAATTGGAGAAAACCTGTCGGCTACTTACATTCAGGATGTTCAGTCTCCGACTGCCGATATATTATTTGCTTCGCTGGTATCACAACCCGTTGTTCCGGTTTATACGGAGGCTGGTGGCTGGGGCGGCCCTGCATCAGGAATGACTGACAGGCAAAACCCTGTCAGGCTTATTGAGGACAACAGACAGAATAAGGGTAACTTTTACAGACTATTCGGAAATGTATTTGCGGACCTGGAAATTATCCCAAAACTTCATTTAAGAACCAGCTACGGAATTGATTATAGCGGTGGTTACAAGAGACTGCTTCGTAAATCCTACACGTCAGGCTTCTTGTCCGACCCTACGAATCAGGTATCCAATTTCCAGGATTATTCAGGCAATTCGATCTGGCAAAACACATTGACTTACGACATCCGCACAGGCAAGCACCAGATAAGTATACTGGCCGGCCAGGAAAGTATCCGGTATATCTCGCAGGAATTTTCGGCAAGCAGAAGAGGCCTGGCTTTGGAAAACATCAATTATGCTTATCTGAACGCAGGAAGTAACAACATCAATAATGGTGGCAGCGGCAGTGCGAATTCACTTTTCTCCTATTTCGCGAAAGTAAATTATACCTATGCAGACAAATATTTAGCATCTGTAACCATACGTCGTGATGGTTCTTCACGCTTTGGAAAGGAAAACCGCTTCGGAACATTCCCCTCGTTTTCTTTAGGTTACCGTCTGAGCGAAGAAGCATTTATTAAAGACCTTCCATTCATTTCTGATTTAAAACTGAGATATGGCTGGGGTCGATCGGGTAATCAGGAAATCCCGAACAACGCTACGCAGTCTTTATACTCAGCCATTTACGGCGCTGATCCTACTTGGGACTTTGATAATGGCAGTGCTTATGACATCGGAGGAAATGGCACCGGTCAGCTTCCGTCAGGATTCACCTTAATTCAGCAAGGCAATGATGCCCTGAGATGGGAATCCCTGGCAGAATCCAATTTTGGTGTGGATTTTGGCTTCTTAAACAACACCTTGACGGGTTCTGTTGATTATTTCCAAAGAAAAACTTCGGATATATTAATAAGCCCGGCATATCTGGCCGTGATTGGCGACGGAGGAAACCGGTTTACCAACGGCGCTTCGATGAAAAACAGTGGATTTGAAGCATTACTTTCCTATGACACAAAAATTGGCGAAGATCTGAAAATCAACCTAACCGGTAATTTCTCACTGTATCGCAACAAGATCACTTATTTACCCAAAGAGGTGATTGCGTCCTATCCTGGAAACGGAACGGATAAGACTATACTGGGTCGTCCGGCTAATTCTTTCTTTGGATATGTTACCGACGGAATATTCCAGAATCAGGACGAAGTAGACAATTCTGCAACCCAGCCGGGAAAAGGCGTAGGACGCATCAGATATGCAGATTTAAATAACGATAACATAATTGACGCTCAGGACAGGGATTTTATTGGAAACAGTACCCCTAAATACATGTATGGCTTCAATACCACCGTCAACTGGAAAAATTTCGATCTGAACTTTTTCTTTCAGGGGATCGATGTAAAGGTTCAAAACGAATTTAAAACCTATACCGATTTCTCATCACTCTGGACAGGAACCAACTGGGGCGAAAGAACCATGGACGCATGGACTCCGCAAAACACGGGCTCAGATATTCCTGCATTGACATTGGTAGATAGGAATAATGAAGGCCGCTTTTCGACTTACTTTATAGAAAACGGTTCGTATCTCAAATTAAGAAACCTGCAAATTGGATACAGTGTCAAAAAGATAAATAACCTGAAAATCCAAAGCGCGAGATTGTATCTGCAGGGAAGTAATTTATTTACAATCAAAAGTAAATCTTACACAGGTCCCGACCCGGAGATTCCAAACTTCGCTTTCCCTGTGCCTATCATCGGAACAATCGGACTCAATGTCACTTTCTAAAATCCTGAAATCATGATCACTAAAAAAATAATATATTGCTTCACATTGCTCATGCTGCTTGTAACTGGCTGCGATGATGCACTGGTGGAACCGGCACAAGGTGTCGTTTCAGGTGACGATTTGAACACACCTGAAAATGTGGACAAAATGGTAATAGCAGCCTACTCCGCACTTGGGAACGATCATTATACCTCTCCGTTTTCCAGTATGTGGGCTTACGGAAGTATACGTGGAGGCGATATGTACAAAGGTGGCGACGGACCGGGTGATTTATCCGAATTTCATTTATTCGAAACATTTTCGCTCAACAGGGTTGACAATGCAATGATTGATCAGGTATGGTTCAGATTGTATGTTGGTATCAGCAGGACAAATGACGCACTGAGAAGAGTAAGTGCCTTGTCCGAAGCAGAATATCCGCAAAAGGCAGCTCGGATGGGCGAATTAAATTTTTTGAGAGGGCATTTCTATTTTCTGCTGAAAATCCTGTTTAAATATGTCCCGTACATCGACGAAAACGTTGCCAAAACCGACTATCCAACCATTTCAAATGATAAGCTTTCCAATGATGAGCTATGGTCAAAAATTGAGGCTGACTTCCGAAGTGCTGCTGACAGGCTACCCGACAACCAGAGTGATAAAGGCCGCGCCAACAAGATTTCAGCAAAAGCCTATTTGGCAAAAACATTATTGTACAAGGCCTATGAACAAAATCAAACCCATGCCGTAGTAACGATAAATAAAACTGTGCTTGAAGAGGTAAACAAGCTCTGCGACGAAGTGATCGCCTCCGGCAAGTATAACCTGAGTACCGATTTTGCTGATAATTTTTTAACAGCTACTGAAAACGGTCCGGAATCCGTATTTGCAATTCAATACTCAAAAAACGACGGTACACCGCTGGGCAGGCTTGATTACGGCCATGCGCTGAATTATCCTATGAATCAGGAATACGGTTGCTGCGGTTTCCATGTCCCAAGCCATGACCTGATCAATTCATTCAAGACAAGTGCTGACGGACTGCCTTTGTTTCAAACCTATGCTACCAACGATGTAGCAGCATCCCTTGATTTCACAACTAACTCGTTCGATCCGCGACTTGACCACACCGTAGCAAGACCAAATTCGCCGTTCAAATACGGAACAAACTATGTATTCCAAAAATCCTGGGCTCGTGCTCCTGCGGTTTATGGTGCTTTTGCAAGCATAAAAGAAGCGGTTTTACCAACGGATCCTTCTTTCCAAAAAGTACCTCCTTTTATGTCCAGTTCGAAAAACTGGCAGATTATCCGGTTCTCTGATATACTTCTCTGGAAAGCTGAGGCTTTAATAGAACTGGGCAGGCAAGACGAAGCACTTCCGTTGATCAACAGGATCCGTTCCCGCGCCGCCACAAGTACTGCTTTACTGGTGAAAGCAGACGGCAAACCTACTGCTAATTTCAAAATTCAACCGTACGTAAAAAATTCGGACTGGACACAGAGCTATGCACGCATGGCCTTGCGCTGGGAAAGACGACTAGAATTTGCCGGTGAGGGCTATCATTTCTTCGACCTGGTTCGCTGGGGAGTTGCGGCGCAAACGATTAATGCCTATTTTCAGATAGAAAAAACAAGGGCTACGCATTTATCAGATGCCCGTTTCACTGCCGGTCGGGATGAATATCTGCCGATACCATTGAATCAAATCAATTTCAGCAGTGGGTTGTATAAGCAGAATGTGGGATGGTAGGCGGCTGACGGCTATCAGCTGTCGGCTTGGTCCGTTATCCACAGTCAGTTAATATCGATTAATAATAGAGTTATATAAACAAAAATCTTAGCTTATAGGTAAAAGTCTTCGGCATCCATCTGCCGACCGCCGAAAGCTCTAAACAAACTATATGAAAAAAATAATCATTACACTAGTCCTTATTTGTGTCCTGACTGGCTCAACTGCCATCGCCCAGGAGTTTAAGGAGAAATACCGTCCGCAGTTTCACTTTACACCCAAAGCCAACTGGATGAACGATCCGAATGGCATGGTGTATCACAATGGGATTTACCATCTTTTTTACCAGTATTATCCGGATGACAAGATTTGGGGACCGATGCACTGGGGACACGCCACGAGTAAGGATATGATCTCGTGGAAAGAACAGCCGATCGCTTTGTATCCGGATAGCCTGGGTTATATCTTTTCCGGAAGTGCTGTTGTGGACAAAAACAACACGGCCGGTTTCGGAAAAGATGCCTTGGTAGCCATTTTCACACACCACGACCCGGTGCAGGAAAAACAAAAAACCGGTAAACACGAAACGCAAAGCATCGCGTATAGTCTGGATGACGGTAAAACCTGGACGAAATACAAAGGAAATCCGGTGATTGAAAATCCGGGCATCAGCGATTTTCGTGATCCAAAAGTAAGGTGGTTTGAGGCTCAGAAAAAATGGGTGATGACTTTGGCAACGAAGGATCGGATTACTTTTTATTCGTCACCTGATCTGAAATCCTGGACGCGTGAAAGTGAATTTGGTGCAAACGAAGGCGGCCATGGCGGTGTTTGGGAATGCCCTGACCTTTTTCCGATCAAACATGAAGGAAAAGATATTTGGGTGTTGATCGTAAACATCAATCCGGGTGGACCGAATAAAGGTTCTGCCGGCCAGTATTTCCTGGGAGATTTTGATGGTAAAACGTTCACTTCCAATTCAAAAGAAACAAAATGGCTGGATTTTGGAACGGATAACTATGCTGCGGTAACATTTGCCAATACCGGCAACCGCAACATTCTGATGGGTTGGATGAGCAACTGGCAATATGCCAATCAGGTTCCGACCGATCCGTGGAGAAGCGCGAATACCATCGCCCGCGAATTGGGTTTAAAAACGGTTGGAAAAGAGATTTATATGACTTCTGTTCCTGTTAAAGAACTGGATGTCTTGAACACCACGGGTTTTTCAATAAAAAATCAAGAGGTGAAGACCGAACTCAATCTGACTGGAAAAGCAAAAAACAAAACCGGTTTGTTCCGTCTGGATTTAACGACAACCAATGCCAAGGATTTTTCAATTGTGCTGGCCAATGAAGCAGGCAACGAACTCATTGTCGGGTATGACAAATCCAAAAATCAATATTACATTGATCGTTCTAAATCAGGAAAAATTGACTTCGAAAAAGGTTTTGGAGAAAAGCACTTGGCACCACGATTTGCGACAGGAAGCGATATGCCTATTACGTTGATCGCAGACGTAGCGTCCGTTGAGCTTTTTGCGGACAACGGCCTGACGGTCATGACGGATATTTTCTTCCCTGAAACGCCGATGTCCAAACTTTATATCAAATCTGCATCAGGTATCAGTATTAAAAATTTAAAATATACCGTATTGAAATCATCGGTAAGGTAAAGGCCTATGAGTGCTTTCAAAATCGGTCCTTGGGGAATATAGACCAAATCACAACTAAAAGCGCGTAGCAATCCTGAAAGGATTTAATTCTGATTCATCACCGACAGCCTGGAAGTGAGGAGCCACATAAGCTTTTTATTTCCAGGCCGTTTTTATATTTAAAAAGTAGGTAGATAAGGAAGTTAGAAAAAGCATCCGGATGCTTTTAGAATGGTGCAGATATAAACTCTAAAATACGATGGCGAAGGTTGAATACAAGGACATTGACCATTATCAAAAGCAATTTAATGAGCCGGTTCAGCAGCGAATGCAGACTATCAGAGAGCTCATTCATAAAGTTGCACCCGAGTCAAAGGAGGTGATCAGCTATTCTATTCCGGCATTTAAAATTGAAAAGAAATTTCTGATCTATTACTGCGCATTTACAAAACACATTACTATCTCACATCCCTGGAGTCAAGATTTACTGTCGGAATTTGAAGGCGAGCTAATGAATTACAAGATTTCCAAAGCAGCTATCCAGTTTCCTCATAGCGAACCATTGCCACTGGATTTGATCGAAAGAATTCTCAAATTTAGAAAGCGGGAAGTCGATGCTACTAACTGATTACCGATGAAATTATCTCGCAAACCAAACCCTGAACGCAATGAACGACAAAAATAACGAACGGGTTTATAAAATGTCATTCGCCGGAGTATATCCACATTACGTAGCCAAGGCAGAAAAAAAAGGAAGAACAAAAGCCGAAGTAGATGAAATTATCTTCTGGCTTACCGGGTATGGACCAAAGCACCTTCAAACAATTCTGGAGAACAAAACCAGTTTCGAAGCATTTTTTAATGATGCACCACAAATGCATCCGAATGCTAAAAAAATTACTGGTGTTATCTGCGGCTACAGGGTTGAGGCTATTGAAGATCCAGTTATTCAAAAAGTACGTTACCTGGATAAACTGATTGATGAATTGGCAAAAGGTAAAAAAATGGAGAAAATTCTAAGAGCATAAATGGGCACCTGATCTGCACTAAGGCACATGCCTTCCTTTTGACTTGATTATTGATACAACCTGGTTCTGTCGTATCCTTGATTTGCATACAAGCTTCGTGGATTCACATACGGCCAACTTGTCGGACCTTCTGATATTTGTGTAACGTAAAACAAACATCATGAAAATGAAAAACATAGCATTAGGAAGTCAGGGATTATTGGTATCAGGCATTGGCTTGGGTTGCATGGGCATGACAGGCATAGAGGAAGGGCATATCTACGGACCTGCAGATCAAAAGGAAGCTATTGCCACCATCCATCGTTCTCTTGAATTGGGAGGCTCTTTTTTAGATACAGCCGATCTGTATGGCCCCCTTAAAAATGAACAGCTTATAGCAGAAGCAATCAAAAACAAACGGGACGAATATATCATCGCTTCCAAGTTTGGTTGGGAGATCGATGATAATCATAAAATCACCTGGGCCATCAATGGTCAAAAAAAGTATGTAAAAAAGGCGCTGGAGCGTTCTTTAAAAAACCTCAATACCGACTATATTGATCTGTATTACATGCACAGACTGGATCGGAACACCCCTATCGAAGAGACAGTAGAAGCCATGAGTGAATTGGTAAAGGAAGGGAAAGTTGGTTATCTTGGTCTTTCGGAGGTATCCTCAGAAACCATCAGAAGAGCACATGCTATCCATCCGATCACTGCTGTTCAAAGTGAATATTCGTTATTCGAGCGGACAGTAGAAGAACGTGGTGTTCTGAATACATTGACTGAGCTTGGGATTGGTTTTGTTGCTTATTCACCACTGGGACGTGGCTTCCTGTCTGGTCAGATTCGCAGCATAGATGATCTTCCTCAGGATGATTTCCGCAGAGGAATTCCCAAGTTCCAGGAAAAGTATTTTCACAAGAACATGGAATTGGTAAAAGCCATAGAAACAATGGCGGAAGAAAAAGGCATTACATCTTCTCAACTTGCATTAGCATGGATCATCAATAAAGGACACGTACCGATACCAGGTACTAAAAGAAGAAAATACCTGGAACAAAATATTTTTGCAACGGGTATTGAGCTGAGCGAGACTGATGTATCTAAACTCGAGAGTATCATCCCTTTGGGAACCGATACGGGCGAACCTTATGATGAGTTCAGTATGGGACTTATTGACTAACACACACATCGAACGGCTGCATATCATTTTTTGCAGTCGTTTATGCTTACTTTTATTTCATGAACGCAATCGAATCCGTATCAGAATTTCACAGGCTGCTATCGCTGCCTGCGCCGCGCCATCCTCTTGTAAGTGTCATCAATCTTTCAGAAAGTCTGTTTCTCGAAGATGATATTTGGAAGAAGTTTGTCAATCGTTTTTACTGTATAGCTTTAAAGAGAGAAGCAAAAGGTAAAATCAAATATGGTCAGCAACACTACGATTATGATAAGGGAGTACTTAGCTTCACTGCCCCGAATCAGGTACAGTATCTTGATCTGCAGACCGTAGAATGCGGAATGGGTTTCCTGTTAATATTTCACCCTGATTTTTTGCTCACTCATTCACTATTAACAACCATCCATACGTTTGGCTTTTTCTCCTATGCAGTTAATGAAGCTTTGCATCTCTCGGCTGAAGAGGAAAACGACCTGGTTAATATCCTGCACAACATTGATAAGGAGTGCTTACATATAGATAAGCACACACAAGAGATTATTCTGTCTCAGATTGAGCTGTTGCTTAATTATTCCCAGCGCTTTTATGAAAGGCAGTTTATCACACGAAAAAACCTCAATCATCAGCTCCTTGTCAGATTTGAGCAATTATTGGATAATCATTTCGGGTCAGACGCACCAGCAGAAAAAGGTCTTTTAACCGTGCAGCAAATTGCGGAACAGATGAATCTTTCACCTAATTATCTGAGTGACCTTTTGCGAATTCATACCGGCCAGAATACACAGCAGCATATTCATGAAAAATTAATTGAGAAAGCAAAGGAAAAACTCTCTGTTACGAATTTGTCTGTAAGTGAGATTGCCTATACACTAGGCTTTGAGCATGCACAATCATTCAGTACATTATTTAAAAAGAAGACGAATGTATCGCCGGTGGAGTTTCGTCAGGCGTTCAATTAGCGTTGTGGTTCCCGTGCTATTACTGCTAAGATCATATCAATGAATTGTTGTTCTGAATAGGTCTGCAAAGTATTGGGAGCTTTCTCATAAGCGTCTTCACCCTGCAACAGATTTAAGTCTGAGTTCAAACAAAAAATGAAACAGTGCCCGCCGTGATTGGTGAAAACATGGTTCTTATTATTGAATTGAATATAAAGGTTGTATTCTTCATTTTTTTTTGGAAAATACTCCTGGAGAATATCTACCTGGATGAATTCATTCTTCCAATAGCATAGTTGCAGGGCCTTAGCAGGATGACGGTTAATAACCATACGTATTTCCCCACTAATGTCTGTTTCTTGTTTGTAGTCGATGATGTCATAATCAGAACTACAGCTTTGAATCTCGGATAACAGCTTTTTAAAGAGATGTTGCATTGCGCTCCATTGAAGTGTGGCTTGAATATACGCAATGTGCTCGAAAACATTCCAGGATTACATCAATAATTGCCGAATTTTAATATAAGCAATCAATTTATCTTAACATTCTTATTTCATCTTAATTACTGTAACCAATCTCCCCGGGATCAATCAGTTGCATCCTGCAGGCCACTAATACTTACGATCTTTAATATGGTATCCCTGACCTGGGTAAAGGAATAGCCTTTTGTGTAGAAAGGGATTTGTTCACCAAAATTATGATTGGGAACCATCGATTTCTCAGATGTGGTCAGGAAAACAAACTTTGGCTCACCACCTACGAAATAATTTTGTTTCAACAACGCTTCCAGAAGTTCAAACCCGTTCATTTGGGGCATGTTTAAATCACTTATTACAATGGAAGGCGCCTGCTGATCAGGAGCTAATAAATAGGTCACCGCATCATATCCATTTCTAAAAATTCTGATATCATCTTCAATGTTGAGTTCCTCAAAAACAGTTTGAATCAGAAATGTATCGTCTTCATCATCGTCCACTAATACGATGACTTTACTATTCTTATTTTGCATAAGCTACTTATTTTGTTCTTCAAAATCCGGCAGTAATATCGTAAAAACTGATCCCACATTTGGCTCACTTTTAACAGTGATATGTCCATGGTGCATTTCAACAATACGTTTACAAATAGCAAGTCCTATTCCAGTACCCTGATAGATGGACTGGCTGTGCAGCCTCTGAAACATTTCAAAAATACGCTCTGAAAACTTCTGATCAAATCCTATTCCATTATCTGACAAAGTAATTCCCGTCCACAAACTATCTTCTTTTAAACCTAATGCTTCACGGTCTTTAGATGTGATCCGATAAGTACTGATTTTTATTTGAGGGGTAATCAGATCATTTACAAATTTGATGGCGTTTCCAATGAGATTCTGGAATAGCAAACTCAGAAGTCGTTTATTTCCAACCAGGGTCAATTCCTGCTCCAATGTGATCTCTGCTGAAGACTCAGTGATCTGCATTTCCAGCTGATCCATAGCCAGATTAATAATCTCTGACAGCTTCAGCGCCTCAACTTCGACATTGCTGTCGGAAGATATAGAGGAATAATTAAGCAGATCCCGGATCACATCAAGCATCCGCTCGGAACCCGATTTGATCCTTGTCAGAAGATGTGAAGTTTCCTGGGGAATAGACGGGTCGTTTCGCGATAGTAACATATCTGAAAAAACCGCCATTTTTCTAGCCGGCTCACGTAAATCATGAGAAGCTACATAAGCAAATCTGGCTAACTCCTGATTACTTCGGTTCAAATTGGCAACGGTAATATCCAGCTCCTTTTGCCGTGCTTCAAGTGCAGCAGTAATATTTCTCAGCTCCTGATTATCACGTAATGTTGCTTCAACGACTTTTTGAGCTTGTATATTCACCAAAAAAACCGACCAATCCACATTTGAGTTTGAAGGACTTTGGATCGGATTCATAGACAACAAATACCATACACGATCTGAATCAGTACGTTGCTGAAGTGAAACTTCAATTGAAAAAGCCTGACCTGACGCCATTTGATCTTCAATTTTACGAATAGGTATATTTGGATTTCTTTGCCCAAGCCAATGAATCCATTTCAATCCTGCAAGCGTGTCAGTAACGCTAAAATCCATAAAACCTTTGTTTGCAAACACGATGAATCCATCATGCGTTACAGTCAATAGCAGTATAGGCAATGAATTGGTAAGTACTTGAAATTTCCTTTCGCTTTCGCCCAATCTGTTTGTCATTTGCTGCAATCGGTCATTGAGCTTTTTGGCTTCTTCGTAGGGCGTAACTGCCGGTAATTCATCAAAGAGTTTCTGTCCTTCTTTGATTTGCTGCATACTTACCTGGCTGCCTAATGGCAACTCATAAAGCAGCGTAACGACATTGTTATTAATACGAAAATCATGTACCAGTCTTCTTGCATAGGTTAAATTAGGGTGTTGAATGTCAAATGTCGAAATCCTGGGATCCGTGACCTTTGCATAGATAGAATTTTTCCCGGATGAGGCTTTTTGAAGGCCTAATACAATAGAAGGCTGCTCTTCTTTGCTTACTACCATCCTACATACTTCCGACACAGCCGTGGCGAAGCTGGTTTGTTGCACCAGGCTGATACCGAAGTATTCTGCCACCTGCATGGAACGCTTGTGTGCAAGCATTAAATCAAGATCATTGGTCAGCACTACCTTCGTCAGTTCATACATAATTTTAAACTTTTACAATCACCACTGAGGTATCATCTGAATGTCTGGCAAATTCTTTATAAATGACTGCCGAAAGTATAGATTGGTCATATCGAAAAGCAGCAGTGTGCTTAGATAAGTCCCAGCGGGAAGAAATCCCATCCGAGCACATTACCAGATTTCGTCCTGGCTCCGGTCTGATTGTTTGAGATTCCAGCCTTTTGGGAATGTTCACCCCTACTATGCCGTTGTAAGGCAGGTAAGTCTTTGAAGAGATCGCATCCTGCAACCGGGTGGAGATATTACCTACTCCGCTTATCAGCCAGTACTTATTTGTTAAGTCGTACACTGCAACAGTGGCAACAAGTCCTCTTGTATTCTTAACATTCTGATGGATATCCAGCAGTATCTGATGGGGGGTGTTGTAAACGCTTTTTTCAAATGCATGAACAGCCTTTTGAGAGGCTTCATTAGCTAGGGCACCGTGTCCGAGGCCATCTGCCAGCATTACTTTTACAAAATACGGATTAGACTTCCATGCATAGGCATCACCACATTGAATTTCACCCGCTTTGGCTAAAACAATAGGAGAAACCGAAATCTTCGACGGACGAATCTGCTGGTGATCAGACTCAAAAATGCGGCTTAACAAGATGGTCCCCCATTCAGGAACAGAATAGATTTGCATCTGGTCCGACAACCGGCGCACTGCACCCAGCCCCTGTCCGAGTGTCCCCTTGGTTGAGATGCCGTCCTCCATCATGCGGCCAGGATCTGCCATGCCGGGACCACTGTCTACGCTGATGATTTCAAGTCCTTTTGCCAACGGATCATTCATGCAGCGAATTATTATTTCACCTCCTCCCGCGTGTTTGATCAGATTGGTACCTATTTCACTGATAACGATATCGATTTCTGCTATCCTTTTCGGCGACAAACCACATTGTACTGCTAATCTGGAAGCGTCTTTCTTGATAAGGGGCAAAAACCCCTTGTCCCTCACATCAAAGGCTATCTGCTTTCCGCTATCCATTTTTCCATTTAATAATCTTAACAGTAGTCCCTTTCCCCACCACGCTTTCAATGTGAAAGTCACTGGCCAGCCTCCTGGCTCCGGGCAGCCCCATACCCATGCTCTTTCCGGTTGTATATCCGTCTTCCATGGCTTTTTTAATATCCACTATACCGGGACCTTTGTCTTCAAAAATGACCTGAACGCCTTGCTCCCGACCTCGTGACACTACCTCCAGCACAGCCATACCTCCACCTCCGTAAACGAGCATATTTCTGGCTAGTTCGCTCACGGCCGTAATGAGCTTTGTTTGGTTTACAATGCCCATACCGATTTTTACCGCTGCATCTTTGACACGATTGCGGCAAATAATCAAATCTCTTTCCTGCTGAATAATTATGGTTTCTTTAATATTCATCGTCATCTTCCCCGTCGTTATCGGTTTCTTCTGGCATCATGCGTTCAAGTAATGCCATACCACGTTCTATATTCAACGCAGTGTATACACCCGATAAAGGAAGTCCGAGTTCTATTAATGTGATTGCTACTGCAGGCTGCATCCCTACTACCACGGTGGCGGCGTCGAGGATACTGGACATAGCCGCAATATTTCCAATAATTTTCCCCATAAAGGAATCTACAATGGATAGCGCAGATATGTCAATTAGCACCCCCTTTGCTCCCGTTTTGTGTACCATTTGAACCAGATCTTCTTCCAGGCTCAATGCGAGTCTGTCATAAAGATCTACCTGAATGGTCACAAGCAGGAACTTACCCATTTTGAGGATAGGTATTCTTTCCATAATTCTGTTCTACTGTAAATTACTGGTTATTTTTCTCTCTTGCAGCACGTCTCACTTCCAGCTGCAGTACATTAAATGCATATTTAAGAGCACTGGCAAGAGTCGCTTTGGTAACCATCTTGGAAAGATCTATACCCAGATGTACAACAGTTTGTGCGATTTCCGGACGGATACCACTAATGATGCAGTCGGCTCCCAAAAGACGGATGGCGCTGACCGTCTTGATCAAATGCTGTGCAACGAGTGAGTCTACTGCAGGTACACCTGATATATCAAGAATGGCTATAGTGCTTTCATTGTCGACGATGCCTTGCAGCAGGTTTTCCATTACCACCTGTGTTCTTGCGCTATCCAGGGTTCCGATAATAGGCATAGCAATAATGCCATCCCAAACTTTGATAACCGGAGTAGACAGTTCCGCCATTTCATCAGCCTGACTTAGAATTACTTCTTCACGCCCTTTAATGAAAGTCTCGAAACTGATAATTCCTATATTGTCAATGAACTTGCTGATCTCTATGGTTGCATCATATAATTGTTTTGCGTCATGTTCAATTATCTGAATCAGCACTTTGAAGATTGCATCCTTCAGCGAGAAAATATAAACTACTGTTTCTCTGGGACTAAAGCCTTGTTTAGCGCGGGAAATAGTGATGCCGGTTACATAGTCAAGAAGTGGTTCCAGATCGGGAGAATACAAATCACTGATGTTCTCTGACGTTATGGTTTTTAACAAGATATCTAAAAGCTCTTCAGACTGTGCTTTCAGATCATCTATACTATTATAGTTACCTCCAAAATCTTCAGCTAATTCTCGTTGGTCAATCCAATAGGACAAAATCTGTTCTCTATGATTTTTTAGGTCTGTAATAATGCTGCTTGTCATTTGGTGAAGGTTTTGTAAATGTTGGCAAGGTATGTATTAAACATGAAAATCAATTCGTATGAAGGAAATATAAATAATTCAATTTATCAGTTGCAAGCCAATATGAAGCATTTCCGGCTTGTTGGCGTAAGTCAACATAACCTGATACTTCAGCACTTTTCAATCCAATTTATCCAGACATTCTTAAATGGCCATGACCGGATAATGGTATACAAGGTCGGCGGAGTATCCTGTCATGAAGCTAAAAGTTTCACAACAGGATATGCATGAGGGTATTTATCCGTATCGCAATAGTGTCATAGAACGGCAAAAGCTGCCCGTCATCTGTAAAAGGTATCAGCAAACCTGACGTACTGTTGCCAGTCATAAAATGTCATATCATGCTTGCCCGTTCGGTTATGATAGCCAAGTGGAGGCTGCGTGACAGGCCGATCGACTCCCGGTGGATGTAGTGGCAATTTGGATTCCTGTTTGTATATGGAAAAAACCGGCTCTGCATTTTTTAAAGCAAGAAATGTACCTTTTGGGTCAGCCCAAAGGTCTTCAGAGGCATTTGTCGCGTAAACTGCCCGCGGCGCGATCAATGCGATGAGCATGTGCTGATCAACCGGTAAGTCTTTCTCATTGTCGTTGTACTTTTTGTAATTACCACTAAACCAATGAGGAAACGTAGTATTGATCCTTGCTACACTTTCACCAAAATTTCTTCTGGAAAGAGCAGCACCCGTATTGCCGGAACAGTTGGAAAAGCAAATTGCAAAACGCTGATCAAGAGCGGCGGCCCAGAGTGAGGCTTTCCCGCCTCTGGAATGACCTACAACGCCTACCTTCGTGGCATTGATAGAGCGATCTGTCTGCATATAATCCATCACTCTGCTTGCCGCCCAGGCCCATGCTCCTACTGCCTTCATACCATTATCTGCTTTTGCAAGATCGGGATAAAGACGAAGTACGCCATTTTGGTACTGATCCTTATTATCCGGCGCTGCATCCGAGTAGTGGAAAGCGGCAATGGCATAGCCTCCCTCAACCACCTGCTCAGCAGGCCAGAAGCCACTTACCGAATCACGCGAGGCAAGTGTGTTGCTCGGGCTCCTGTTGTTAATCAAAAGAAATGCTGGTGCTGGCTTTTTTAAAGCATTCGGGACAAACATGACCAGATTAATTTTTATAGATTCCCGGTTTTGTGTTACTATGATTTCAACCTCTTTTAAAGTTGCTTTACCGGACATGGCATTTTCATCCTGATTTACCACTTTAAAATCAATCTGGTCAAAAGATTGAGGCATTTTTCCGTAAACATGCTCCTCAAAAAGAGCAAGAATTTCAGGTCTGCGCCTATTTTCCCAATCTTCGACAGAGAGTACCCTCTTATTAGTTGGGTTGTCAAAAAGATCCGGAAGTACATAAGTTCCTACCTTATTTTCGTCGTAATTCTGAGCAAGTGTTCTTTGTTTAGCTGTAAACCCTATGGTGAAAGCCAATAACACAAATATGTTCTTCATTTCAAAAGCTGTTATTCATCAGTATAGCACCTTTCTGCAAACTATTTCAGTTTAATAAAAGATCAGTCAATACGAATCCCTACTGTTACAGTTTCAGCTTGATACCGCCATTCACTACAAAACCATCCAGCGGAGCATAAACGTCCTTAAATTCGGGGTTGCTGATGGTACCTTGATATATAGACCCGAAACGTGTCTGACGGGTATCTGTAAAGTTTTCAAAGTTGATGAACAGTGAAAATTTCTCCCAGATACGCTCAGCCATCCATCCGGTGATCCAGTAGTTTTTACCTATTTGTCCGTCACTGAGTGTTTGCCCGCTGTAATAGTAAGCTTCAAGTCCGATTTTCCATTTATCTTCCATCTCGTACATCAGCACGTTGTTCAGTCTGTGCCTCGCAGTAAGCGGATTGACGCGCCTGATACCATCCTGACGGATGTTCGCATCTGTTAAAGTATAACCTAAAAAGAGCTTGAACTCATCATAGCTCAGTTTCAGATTAGTCTCCATCCCTTTGGTATCTACATAACCGTTGACATTGACAAGATTAGCTATGCCTGGCTGCCTGGTAAATTGCAAGAGTAAAGGACTATTGATACGTGTATAAAAGAGCATGTGGTTAAAACTAAAACTGAGCTTACCTAAACAATTTTCATAATTGAGATCAAAATTACCACCGTGCGATTTTTCAAGCTTGTTCTGATCAGGATTGATCGGCAATACGGCACGAAACTGCCTACGCTCCGCTTCTTCAATAAAAATTGTTGGCGTTTTATAACCCTGTCCCCCACCGAGTCGGGTGCTCAGTTCAGGCGTTATTTTGACAAGACCAGATAATCGGGGAAGGATAACAAGGCCGTAATCAAATACATAATCGCCACGAATACCTGTTTCGATTTGTAACCAGGAGGATGCTTGCCATGTATTTTGAAAAAAAGCGCCAACCGTATTCTGGGTATAATCTCTCTTCACAAAATCATCTGACGGGGATTCACGAAACCGATCCGTATAGAGATTGACACCTGCTACCCAATCAGATTTATCATGGTTGCTGTTAAGTGCTACCTCAGAATAGGTAGAGAGCTGTTTTCCATTAAAAATATAATCGGGGATACTGATCCTACGGTCAAAACCGTTGACAGAGTTCTTGAACGTCAGCCTGTTTTGCTCACTTAAATCGTGCTCTAAAGTCAACTGAGATGAAACACGTACACTTTTGTTTTTTTCAAAATAGCGATGTACCTGATCTTGCTGGCCTTTAATCCATTTAATATCTCCGCCTACCCGATCTTCAATCACAGTATTTACACCAAGATGTATCCTTGTGTAATCGCTTAAATACAGAAATAACTTTGGATTTAGGACATACCTTTCTGTTTTGGGAATGGCCGTAAAACCTTCGTCCGAAGGGTCATAAGGACGGGTACTATTGCGTGACCCCAATGTGGTGAAGCCGATCTTATTGAATTTCTGACTGTAAAACCCACTGATATCCAAGCCGCCAGCCGATGTACCATTGATTAAAAAGCGTAAATCCCTTTCTTCTTTGGGCGTTATAGACACCAGGTTTACCAACCCTGCGATGGCCCCTCCTCCATATAATGTAGATGAAGCTCCTTTGATTACCTCTACCTGCTTTAAGTCCAGAGGGAGCGTTTGCAATAACCCAAGCCCACCCGAAAACCCTGCATAAAGCGGAAATCCATCTTTCAGAATTTGTGTATAACGCCCATCAAGCCCTTGAATACGGATACTGGAATTGGCCGAAGTAGCAGATACCTGCTGGGTTTGTATGCCGGTACTCTCATTGAGCATCATACGAATATCTCCTGGTTTCATATTAGCCTTTTCTTCCAGCTCTTCTCCTGCAATCAGCTCCACGCGTGTAGGGATGCTTTGTATTGTCCGCGTACTGCGTGTGGATGAAATAATGATTTCTTCAAGATCTTCCCCCTCCTTTTCCATTAATACCAATAGCGTATCTGTTGTGGTAAGAAGCCGGACATTTTCTTCCTTAGATTCATAGCCCGCTAAACTGAATAAAATTTTGTGATTGCCTGCGGGTATATTGTTTAAGGTCACAACGCCGCTTTGATCTGTGGCTGAGCTCGTGTTTGATTCAGCAATTTTCGCGCTGGCTCCGGCAAGCGGTTGGCCAGATACCACGTCACGAACGACAGCGGTTACTGTATGCTGCGCCATGGCTACAGTGCTTCCAAGCACAAATAGCAGAACGCCAAATGTTTTTTTCATTTGAAATTTTAAGAAGGTAAAGAATATGACGTGATGATCAGACTTGAAACAGTCTACCATACAATGAGGACAGATTCAGACTAACCGGGGTGGTTGCCATATGGCGTGTGGTGCATTAGTCCAGGTAGCATCAAGATAATGAAATGGAACCGTGATGCGTGTCTCACTCTTCAATGACAAATCAAGTGAGTGGTAAGCGGGCAATATACTGTTGCAAGCGCCACAAGCCAGAAAAGGGACACACGCACTATGAGCCTGATGGTCATCATCATGGTGTCCTGTGCTGGTTTGCTCAGTCAACTCATCGTCACAGCAATCACTCTCAGCTTTACAGGTAAAGCCAGAAAGCGTAAGGAGATATATTGACAGCAGGCAGACCAACCATTTCATTTTGCAAATGTAGTAGTGCAAAGCAACACTCCCAAATGAATATGGGTGACCTCAGTAATTTCGTCGTGTTTCAGTATCCTGAACACGAAACATTCGACTCACTAGGCATAAATGGCTTTTACAATTCCTGATCAGCCCATTGCTCCACGCCGACAGGTCATACTTAATCCATTGCTGAAAGTCGGACACTGTCTTCAATATTTCCCCGCTATAGGAAAGGATGACGAACCATTTAATTCCCATAAGTTTCATGCACAGATTCTGAGCCGGCCGAAGAAATTTATGCTTACATCAGCCGAAGAGATCATGTTACGATGGAAGGAAGCATCACCCTTGGCAAACATTTTTTATGGCCTTCTTCCTATGTTTTATGTAAACTAAATTCCCTCAGGGTTTAGAAAAATCTTAAGATGAAAAACGAAAACGTAGAAAAACAAAGACTATCCCGTCAGTGGAACAATGAAGAAAACTGGTACAAGTGGGGTCCTTATTTAAGCGAAAGACAATGGGGAACCGTCAGAGAAGATTACAGTAAGCATGGAGACGCATGGCAGTATTTCCCGCATGAACATGCCCGTATGCGCACCTACCGCTGGGGTGAAGACGGACTTGCTGGATTTTCAGATGAGACCCAAACATTATGTTTTGCGATAGGGCTTTGGAATGGCAAAGATCCTATTCTGAAAGAACGGTTATTTGGACTGACAAACCCCGAAGGAAACCACGGAGAGGATGTAAAGGAACTTTACTACTACCAGGATAATACGCCTACACACAGCCATATGCAAATGCTGTACAAATACCCTCAGACTGAATTCCCTTATCAGGAACTCAGAGACCAGAACGCCAGTCGTACGCCAACTGACAGGGAATTTGAACTGCTTGACACAGGTATTTTCAATGAAGGAGAATATTTCGATGTAGGGGTATCGTATGCAAAGAATGACACAGAAGACATTCTCATAAGCATAAAAGTTTATAACAGAGCCGATCACCAGGCCTCACTGCATGTATTACCAACACTTTGGTTCAGAAACCGCTGGACATTTTACCCGGAGGTGAAAAAACCACAAATCCAAAGGCTAACCCATAACAGCGTCAGGGCAACAGACGAAAATCTGGGTTCCTACGTACTTAGCTTTCAGACTCCGGATGCAATTCTGATGACTGAAAATGAAACCAATACAGAACGTGTATTTGGTGAGGAAAACCCATCTCCTTTTGTAAAAGATGCCTTCCATGATGCGATTATATCCGGCGACTTTGCTCCCTTTGATAAGCAGCCTGAAGGTACCAAGTGTGCACCGGTTTACAAACTGGTTATTGAAGCCGGTCAATCCACTGAGATCAGGTTACGTCTGAGTCAGAGTGAGCAGGTATCACTCGACGACGAGTTTGATGCTGTTTTCAGTGATCGGAAACAAGAAGCTGACGCGTTCTATGCACAACTGACGAAAAATAATACCCCGGATGATGCCTTGATCAAAAGACAGGCTTGGGCAGGTCTGATGTGGTCTAAACAGTACTACCACTACGATGTACATCGCTGGCTTACCGGGGATCCGGGGCAGAACATACCTCCCAACGAGCGATGGCAGGGACGTAATTCGGATTGGCAACATCTGAATGCAGAACATATTATGATTATGCCCGACAAATGGGAATATCCTTGGTTTGCAGCCTGGGACCAGGCATTTCAATCAATTGCTGTCGAAAGCATAGACCTTGAATTCGCCAAACAACAGCTCTATCTGCACACAGATCCACGTTATCAGGCATCGGACGGCAGACTACCCGCATATGAATGGAATTTTTCAGACAATAACCCGCCACTCCGGGCAGCGATCGCATGGGTATTTTACCAGCAGGAGCTCGAATTCACTGGACAAAAAGATTATAAATTTCTTTCTGTGATGTTTGAAAGGCTACAAGCCAACTACGAATGGTGGCTTAACCAGGCAAGTGGTAAGGAGGATGGACTTTTTCAGGGAGGTTTCCTTGGTCTGGATAACATAAGCCTGTTTGACAGAAGTCATGGTATTCCCGGCGACGGCGTATTGGATCAAGCTGATGCAACTGCATGGGTTGCTGCATATACCCTGTCGATGATGCGGATATCTGTTGAATTGGCTCAGAACGACCCTGATACCTATGAGCCTCTGAGTTGCTATTACTTGGATCAATACATACGTATAAGTCAGGCGCTACAAAATATTGCCAAACTATGGATTGATGATCGTAATCCGGACAGCAATAATGGCTTTGCCTATGATGTGCTGCATACAGCTGATGATGAAACCATTCCGATTCCTCTTCGTTCATTGGTCGGACTTGCAAACTTGTTTGCCGTAATGACTGTGGATCGTGAATCTGCACGCGCTTTACCTACATTTTACGCAAAAATTCAGGACTACGTTGGTCAGGACAAATCTGGCAATGCCTGTTATTGTGTGATGGATGAAAATGATGACCGAGATTGTATTCTGTTCGCATTATTGTCTGCAGAACAACTGGAGCGTCTTAGCAAATTTCTTTTCTCAGAAGAAGAATTACTGGCGCCAGGCGGAATTCGTTCTTTGTCAAAGGTATATACCGAACCATTCTCCATGGAAATTGCCGGCGAAGTAAGCAGCATTCAGTATACGCCGGGTGAATCAGATACCAATATGTTTGGTGGTAATTCCAATTGGCGGGGACCGGTCTGGTATCCTTTCAATTTCTTTATCGTGAGAGCACTGAAAGAGTTTGGCAAGTATTATGGAGACAAAGTAACAGTAGCCTTGCCCACAGGAAGTGACACAAACGGAGATTTGACTGACGCAGCCGCATTTCTATCGGAAAGACTCTGGCATGCATTTCGGCCAAATGAAAACGGTGAGCGTCCATGTAATGGTGATGATAAGATTTATGCTACTGATCCGCATTTTAAAGATCTCATTTTGTTCTATGAACATTTCGACGGTGATACATCCAGAGGATTAGGTGCGAGCCATCAAACCGGCTGGACAGCTCTGATCACACGTCTATAGTACAGATTTGAAGTACAGATTTGAGCTGATGGTACATTATAAAGCTGTGACGTAATTCTCTTGGATCTTGCTGCCTCCTCGCCAACGAGCGTGATGCGGCAAGGTTATTTTCAGTAGTAATGCAATTTACATCGTCTAACTAAAATTTAATTTAATGACAAATACCAATTTCTTTCCACAGCAAGTTGCCGTGATCACCGGCGCCAGCGAAGGTATCGGGTTTGAAATCGCGCGACAGTTGGTTCTGAATGGAGCGAGTGTCGTATTAAACAGTTTAGAACCAGATTCAACCCGGCAGGCCGTTGAGCAATTGAATCAAATACACGCGGGAAGCTGCGTAGCAGTGGCAGGAGATTCATCAGATTCAGCTGTGATTGCGCAGATGGTAACTACCGCTATCGACTCCTTTGGTAAAATAGACTTTGCGGTAGCCAATACGGGCATTACCGTACCGGGTGCATTTTTAGAATTTGACGAAGCAGACTTCTCCAGAATGATGGAGGTCAACATCAAAGGCACTTACTTTTTTGCACAGGCAGTTGCGAATCAAATGAGAAAACAGGAGTCCGGCGGCAGCATTGTGCTGATGTCTTCTGTTAATGCCAAACAGGCCAACAGGCACCTGAGTGCATATGCGATGACAAAATCCGCTATCGTCATGATGGCAAAAAACCTGGTGGTGGAGCTTTCTCCTTATAACATTCGTATCAATTGTGTGGCACCTGGTGCCACTTTAACCCAGAGAACGGTCAATGATAAAGAATATGAAAACGCCTGGTCGGATGTAACGCCACTTGGCCAGGTGGCCACGCCGGAGGATATTGCAGCCGCAACGCTGTTTCTACTGTCAGCACCGGCCAAACATATTACGGGCCAGACATTGGTGATTGATGGCGGTTGGACCGCTACAAGCCCGACTCCCGAGGGTGAAACACTTTAAAGTGAAAGGTTAGAATATCCTGTAAATATATCATCCAATCCAGAGAGCTACTTATGCATATTGCAGGGTAGCTCTTCTTGTGTCATCTGGTTTAAATTCTGACCAGCGTTCCATTGAATTTCTCATACACTTATTACCGCTTCCCCCATCCTTCTTCCAGTTCATTACTTCCTCATATCACAACACTTCGACCATCAAATCATAGATTTTTCTATTCAAATCCCAAATTTGTTCAATAAACAAACATTTGTGCTAGCAATTTGTTGATTCGTTCCCTATTTCCAAAAGCCACATACCGAAATTTGCTAAGTAAAATCATATTATTTATTAAGCAAATTATATTGCTGCATGTTGGATATCGATCCCCCCAATAGCTCTGTGGAGTTAGGCCGGAAACTAGTTTTCTGCACAAGTTTCATTTTTAAGTGCCCCATTTATGTGCTCATTTTTATGAGTGTAATTATTAAACATTTTGGTAAATGATGAAAAAATTACTTAAATTCTTCAGACCAGCATTCATGACGGCTGGTTTGATGCTTTTTTACTCGGCAATTTCTGCCCAGGCAATAAATGCTACAATTATATTAAATAAGGATGTATCCTATCAAAAAATTTCCGGCTTTGGGGGATTTGTAAACAGTCCTCAGTTTGGATATAACCATATGACTGAGACTGAAATCAGGAAGATGTGGGGTTCAAACAGTGAAGCAGGATATAATATCATGCGGATATACATTCCAATTGGCAAAGAAAACTGGTCGCAAACTGTAGCGACAGCTCAGCTAGCTCAGTCACTTGGCCTTAAAATATTCGCCTCACCATGGTCCATGCCCGCAGAATGGAAAACGGACAATACAATTGCATCCCGCTTCCCGCTTGAAAATTCACAATACAGGCCAGTATATTTAAAGGAGCAGCACTATCCAGATTATGCACAATACCTGGATGATTTTGTAACCTATATGAAAGAAAACGGTGTGGAGCTTGACGCTATATCACTTCAAAATGAGCCTGATTATCAGGTAGATTATGCAGGATGCATCTGGACACCGGCGCAAATGGCTAAATTCATCAGGGAGCAGGCCGGTAAGATCAACTGTAAAATCATTGCTCCGGAAACCGTCGGTATTACAGACAATTATGCAACAGCATTTATGGACCCGGCAGTACTGGCCAATTTCGATATTTTCGGCGGTCACCAATACGGTGCAATTCAGCCAGGTTTGCTTCATGTTCAGGCACAAGGAAAAGAGGTATGGATGACTGAGTTTCTGATTAACTGGAATCCTACGGGAACCTCACGAAATTTTAACTGGCAAATTGATGCGTTTGACTTTGCAGTCAAAGTCAATGATGCCATGCTCGCTAACGTGAATGCGTGGGTTCATTATGCAACAAAGCGGTATTACGGGCCTATGGGCGACGGCCAATTTGGTACTGTTGCCGGCGAAATCACGAAACGGGGGAGCATACTCTCTCACTATGCAAAGTATGTGACAGGAGCGAAGCGTATTCAAAATATATGGAATGATAACACCAGTTCACTCAACGGTTCGTCTTACATCTCAGAGGCAGGTGATAAGGTTTTTGTGGTAGTAATCAATTCTTCCGGGAACTCCTATAATTTATCAGTTGACCTGCCGTTTCTTTCCAATTCAGGAAAAGCAATTACCACTACTTCTGCAGCAAGTTTGGTTGAAACCAATGTTGCCATGACTACCGAGACAGCTCGTCCAAAAGTTACTATTGGTGCGTCCAGTGTAACAACACTTATATTTGATAAGAGTGGTGAGCGCGTGGTTTCCGAAATGACCAGTACGCTGGTGAATTATGGACAAATTGAAGGGCAGGCTGTTACTGATCCTGCTTTTGGAACCGCTTACAGGTTAAGTGATAAAACAGCTGTGTTAAAGTTTGATTCTCCATTATTGAGTACAAACAGAGACATCAGCAACGGATATCTTCAATTGGACAAAAAGTACAACAAGCTGGTTTTCCGGGTGGAAACGCTTTCCTCGACCAACCTTTACACGTCCAGTAGTACCACACTTTACTATGTCAATAAAGCCGGCGAAGTAAAGTCTCATAACTATGGCACTTTCGACTTTGCAAGGAGACAAAATTTTGATTGGGTTTTTGACATCTCAGAAAATGTTCTGCCAGAAGGCTGCTCGGGTATTATCGGAATCAGCAACGGCAACTACAGTTCTGTTCTCAGTTTCAAATTTGCTCACGTGTACCTCTCGATAGGCAACGAACGAGGATATGCCTTTTCAGGACCATATAGCAGTGATGATAGTTATCTCATGGATTGCCTTGATGATATGACTTACACCTCCCTCGACTTTACCGCGAACAATGGTATTCCATCAAATACGGACTGGCATGCGGCCGCCGCAAACAAGAACAGCGTATTTTACACACAGAGTGACGAGGTAGCCAGCAAAACGAATGTTGTTTACCAGGGAGTTTGTGAAAATCTTGAATTGAGTGACGTGGGCGGTGACTTCTATCCACCAAACCCCTTCACAGCGACACAGGCTACTTACACATGCACGTTGAATGGAGCAAGAATGCTGGTACTGCCGTTTGAAGCAAATATTCCTTCGGGCGTGAAGGCATACACACTTGAATATACAGACCCAAAAGTAACTGGTAAAATCATAATCGATTCCAAAATTCCTGCGAATACGCCGGTGCTTGTGAGCGGCAAGGGGATATTCAAATTTGAAGGATCAGGTGCCATATCGCCAGCTGCTAATCTGAGAATTATCACCGCCAATGCACGTAATTTACAGGTGGGTATCACAGGTGGTGTTTTTATCGGAATAAAAGTGCCTGTCAATGGATACTACCTAAGTACCAATAGTGGAGTAGCCACGTTTAACAGAGCTGCAACTACCTCGCAACCCACTGTTAGCTCATTCGGGGCATATTTAGCTCCCGGGCTGCCTACCACTTCCCAAAGCCTCGATATTACATTGGACGAAAGTGCGCTACCAGTACGCCTGGGCGCTTTCATCGCTGAGTATGTGGAAGAAACTGTGCGAATTCAGTGGACTACACATTCGGAAACAGACAATGCTGGATTTGAGATTGAGAGAAGTATAGATGGAAAAAGATTTGAGAAAGTCGGTTCTGTGAAAGGATACGGCAATAGTGTACAGGAAAATCGTTACCTGTTTACGGACGAATCTCCACTTCCAGCGATCAGTTATTACCGCCTCAAACAGATCGATCTTTACGGCAGCTCTGCCTATTCACAGGTGAGATCTGTCACCAGCAGTACTATCATGCGGGTAATCGTATATCCTAATCCGGTTAGAGATATTCTTACTGTAGATCTTAAAGGAAACAAAGTAGAGGGTCAGCTTATTATTATGAACGTTTTAGGCAAAGCAATTTTGGAATCAAATCTGAATGGGTTAGAGCAGACGGAAATTGACGTATCAGCATTGAATGCTGGCATTTACTTCTATAAGATCGGCAATTTTAAAGGATCATTTGTCAGACAATAGTGCTCCTCTTTCGAGGATCTAATTACGTAAAATACAAAGGGATACCAATCTGTAGACTTCATTTGGAACCGACAGGTTGATATCCCTTCTGTACATGATCAGAAGATGCTATAGCTTTAACATGCATTGCATTTGCAGACCAATATGATAGGTGTGCATATCAATGCGAGATGGAGGAATGAAATAAGTAAAAGTAGGCTGTGCGGTCACAGAGAAACGCGTGCTTAAATTATAAATAGCTCCCGCCGCTACTATTGGAGCTATTCTTGATGTTTCATCAGACCTAAGATAAACCTCTCCGATGGAAGGAATATTGAGACGACTCGTAGTGGCAAAGTTCCATTGCGCGCCCGCGGAAAAATAGGGCGATATTTTTTTCTCAGATGTCTTCAGGTTGACCATTACAGGAATAGAAAAATAATAGGACCTCCCGTAAGAATAATTTGAATTGGAGCCAAAATTCGTAAACCATAAACCTGTAGAAGCGGACCACTTTTCCGAAAAGGGATATCTTCCATTCAGACCTACTAAATATCCATTGGAAGATATTTCTGAATGAATCACACGCTCTGCAAATACCCCGCTACCATCGTCATGTTTGTATTTTACAGTGCTTTTTGTTTGGCTGTAAAATGGAGTTACTGTAGCAGATATCGCAAACTTGCTCTGCGCTAAAGCGTTGCTATATGCGGACAAAAATGCAGGCAATATGAGTACTGTAAAGCGTATTGATCTCATATCTTTCCTTTTTTTATTGATTAGATTCTAAAATCACAAGTTTGTATAAAGGCTAATATGTCACAACATAATTAAACAATGACAATTAAAAATATAAATTTATTACTTAATAGCCCACTTGTTTGTATGTTGAATCCAATAGCAGCTAGATAGAAGTACGCATGATATGTAAAAACAACACCCCGGAAAATCAGGTTTTCCGGGGTGTTATAACCGATTAATTATTTTCCGAATGTGAGTTCGGAAGGGTAATTTTTACCAAAAGTAAGCGTACAACGATACGAGTAGCACAAGAATGAAAGCTGCTCCCCATACAAAACCTTTATGCGCTTTAAACATGGAAGAATCGATTACCAGTCCTTTTTTCTCGTCTGGCAGAACGTAGCTCAGTATAAACATCCCGGCTACGCAAATCACAAACACCCACCCCATTCTATCAAGAAACGGCACCTGTGTCCAATCAGCAAATGGAAGCCAATTGTTGTGCATGGCCAGCGCGATAACAAAACCGCCTACGATAGCAAACAGAGCACCGGCAGAGTTGCTTCGCTTCCAGAAAAATCCCATGATAAATGATGCAAAAATACCCGGAGAAAGTAAACCCGTCATTTGTTGAATGAACTGAAATCCACCAGCCTTATCAATACCCATATATGGAGAAACCAAAATTGCCAGTATCATCGAGATTACAATGACGATACGACCAATGGTTACCAGCTGAGCTTCAGTTTTATTTTTTCCTATATAAATTTTGAAAATATCAAGGGTAAAAATTGTTGAGATACTATTGGCTTTCCCAGCAAGTGAGGCTACAATAGCGGCAGTAAGTGCTGCAAATGAAAGTCCTTTCAATCCGACAGGTAACAGATTCAGCAGTACCGGATATGCACGGTCCGCAACAATCACACCGTTTTCAGTCATTTCCTCCTGGAAAAGTCCCTGGTTGTAAAGCGTATAGGCTGCTATTCCGGGGAGTACCACAATAACTGGCATCAGCAACTTTAGAAAAGCAGCGAACAGCAGTCCATTACGGGCAGTTTTGAGATCTGCCCCAAGGGCCCGTTGCGTGATGTACTGGTTGCATCCCCAATAGTTTAGATTTACGATCCACATACCACCCAGCAGCACTGTTAGCCCGGGTAGCTCCATGTAGTGCTTACTGCTTTCATCAAAAATCATGTGAAAATGATCGCCATGATTTTCTCTCATCAATTGCAAGCCATTAAGAAGACCAGTAGTATCAAAATTATCTGAAACCAGATTGATGGCAATATAACTTGTAGCGAGCCCACCAATAATCAGGAAAAATACCTGAATCACGTCGGTAAAACCAATTACCTTCATCCCACCGATCGTGATGATGATCGAGAATACGGCCAGTCCCCACATACATAAATCAAAATCCAGGCCGGATATACCGGACACAGCCAATGCTCCCAAATACAGAATCGAAGTCAGATTTACCAGGATATATAAGCCCAACCAGAAAATTGCCATGATCAGACTCACCGTCGGATTGTAACGCTGACTCAAAAACTGAGGCATGGTAAATATGTTGTTTTTCAGATAGATCGGCATGAAAAAAAGCGCTACAATCACCAGCGTAGCCGCTGCCATCCATTCGTAACTGGATATGGCCAATCCCATTGAAAAACCATTGCCTGACATACCGATAAACTGTTCGGCAGATATGTTGGATGCAATCAGAGAGGCCCCGATCGCCCACCAGGTAAGTGATCCTTCTGCCAAAAAGAAATCCTTGGTAGAGGCAGCTTCACTTTTTTTACGATGGTAAATCCAGTAACCGTATACGGCAACAATTATGAAGTAAACAAAAAATATAATATAGTCAAGTAATTGTAATTGTTTCATTGACTGCGATGCATAATAAGTGAATGGGACAAAACGAGCTTATGTTTGACTTACCAGACTAAGAATTTCCTTTCTGATAGTCGCTCAGGAACTTCGCTAAGCCCGAATCAGTCAATGGATGATTTAGTAGTGCAGTAATGGCGCTTAGAGGTGCAGTCATCACGTCTGCCCCAACCTCAGCACATCGTAGTATGTGAATCGGATGTCTAACGGAAGCAGCAAGAATCTGGGTTTCCATTTCGTAATTGTCGTAGATAAGTCTGATCTGACTTATCAGCCCTATACCGTCCACAGAAATATCATCCAACCGGCCTACAAATGGAGATACATAAGTAGCACCAGCTTTGGCCGCCAATAGTGCCTGCCCGGCTGAAAAGATCAGGGTACAGTTGGTTTTAATCCCTTTACTGCTGAAATACTTGATGGCTTTGATCCCGTCCTTGATCATGGGCACTTTCACGACAATATTTGGATGCAGTGCGGCAAGGGCCTCGCCTTCCTCTACAATTTGGTCAAAGCGGGTACTGATGACTTCAGCAGATATAGGACCATCGACCAGATTGCAGATAGCAACATAATGCTGAATAATTCTGTCTTTTCCTGTAATTCCCTCTTTCGCCATCAGCGATGGATTTGTCGTTACACCATCAAGAACGCCCAGATCATAAGCTTGTTCAATTTCATTCAGATTCGCTGTATCAATAAAAAACTTCATATATAGATTTGTAAAATTTTGAAAATTATTCTTGTTTATAATGGATATTATTACACCGCAAAGACACTAAGATTTCCCGGCAAAAGATTTGCCGGGAAATGAACCAACTATTCTAACCTATGAGTCTTATGCATTTGATGGATAGGATTCTGCCAAGCCAGATTGTTCTGTCCTGACATAGTAATATTTGTGATTAGAAGATCTTTATATTCTTAAACCGTACCAGCACTGTAATTGCTATACGCAACCAAAGTGCTTCACATCCTATTGTATCGGACCTTGTGCAATTATCACTGGGAGCTCATTGTCATAAATGCTATGATTAATCAACAGGCAAAGATATCTCTCCATCACCGATGCACGTGAGCAAATTTGTTCGAATAAAGGGTAAGAATGTTACATTAAAACACGACTATCCTCTGAAATTTGCAAGGTAGTTCACTACCTGATCAGATAAACATTGACTGACTTTTTAACTTCATCCAAAGTCTGTTTTGGTGGTTTAAATCCCGTAGGAATTGGTTGTTTGGCGAAGGTTTGTAAATACAGCACCCAGGCATCCCGCCACCAAATTGCCTCCCTGTGCTGCACTTGTAATCGCTGTGCAACATCAGTATAAACTCTTGGATCCAGACTACCCTTAGCCAGATTCCACTGCTGCTGCATCCATACGACGGAGTCAGCACCATTGTAAAAATTGGTACAAAGTTCTTCCCATAAATTTCGTCCGGTGTTCAGCTTTTTGTCCCACGCTACATGATGAAACCATAGCAGGTAAGGCAACGGCGTTTTGTCAGCATTATTCCACTGTTGCTGCACTTGTGGCCTGTACTGTGCCAGTGCATTACTTCCCGAACTGGTACGGTCAAAACCAATACCAATAGAATCGGCCCTATGGTAATAGGTGGCTGTCCAATCCGGACGCGCTCCCCTGCTTTGCCATGGTTCCGGTGCAAAATGTACACCCATCCATGGGCGTGAAAGTCCAAGTGGTGTGTTATAGGAGACGTATATTTCGCGCGATCTGAGCATCAGATTAACAATTGATTTACGTGCTTTTGCATTACGGGTAAGTGTCAGCATTGCCCATTCATTAGCGATTTGCTCTGAGCTCAGCTGATGATCCCAGCTCAACCTGCCGAATGCATACCAATTGGCCTGTGCTAGCGGATGTCCTGTCCAGTTTCTGTCACTTCCTGTGTTGGCTACACCGGCCATAAGCGTTTTTGGATAGCCATGCAAACTTCCGTCGATGACCCTGGCAACCGTCGATCCCTCTCCACTTACATAAGTATCTGAATCCAGGCATTCTTTGAAAATGGGCGCTTCATAAACTGCATTCGTGGCAAAACCAAGGTATTCCTGCGTAATCTGAAATTCTATTCCCAGCGGCGTTTTTGGCATATTTCCAAATAAAGGAGAAAACGGCTCACGCGGCTGAAAATCGATAGGACCATTTTTAACCTGCACAATAACTTTCGGATCGAACTTGCCGTCGAGCGGGACAAATTCTTCATAAGCCGCTTTAAAACGATCTGCATTCGGATCTGCCTTGTATACAAATGCCCTCCATACCACGATACCATCATAAGGTTTGAACGCTTCTGCCAGCATATTGGCGCCCTCGGCATGGGTGCGGCCATAGTCCTGTGGGCCGGGCTCACCTTCGGAGTTGGCCTTTACTAAAAAACCACCAAAATCAGGAATTTCCTTATAGATCTGAGATACTTTTTCAGCCCACCAGGCACGCACCTGCGGATCCAGCGGATCGGAAGTAGAAAGTCCGCCCAGGGTTTTGGGTGCAGCAAAATATACGGACAGATACGTTTTGATGCCATACTTCCGCATGACCTTTGCAATGGCCGCTACCTTCACGATATACTCCTGTGACATAAACCTTGCACTGGCATTTACATTGTTCAGCACTGTACCATTAATCCCCAAAGAGGCGTTTGCACGGGCATAATCCTCATATCTTGTATCAACACGTTCCGGCAATTCATACCATTTCCAAAGTGAAGAACCGGCGTAGCCCCGCTCAATCGTTCCATCCACATTGTCCCAATGGTTCAGCATCCGGTACTGTACTTTCGGGCTGCTTGCAATGTCCAAACCTTTAATAGGTTGCTGCATCTGCATATGTCTCAGCAGAGCGAAAGTTCCATATAAAATACCACGCTCCGTTTTCGAACTCACCACAAGATTGCCTCCCGACAATTGGATGCGGTAACCTTCATCCTGCTGATCTGTACTCGCATCCAGTTTGAAAACAATACCACCGGATTTGCCTGCAAAAGCATTGGTGACCGAAATATTTTTGCCAGTCAGACCCTGTAATCCTTTTTGCAGCTCGCTGGATGCACTCTGCGCCACCTCCCCTTTTGATGCGTTACCAATAAACGCTGTGTACCGAAGGTATTCTGCTTTGACAGATGCGTTTGTAACCGGCTCATATTTAAGCCACAGCCGATAGCCGTCGTCACCATCAGAAGGTAACGGATCGGCGGCAAATAATGCGGGGCTGAACATGATGAAACTGAAAAATAATAAAAGGTATTTTCTGGTCATGGTATGTATTAAATTGTGTCCTCGGTTACAGACAGGCTCAACTGTTGATGAACGAATCATAGGATCAGACATGAATTATTTTTTTACATTACGAATATGTTCCGCTACATTGAGCATGGTATCGATATAAATATCATCCTGCTGTTCTTTCAGGTAATGCAGCAATTCACTATGCGCCTGATTGGATACATTCAGTGCATGTTCCCCACCTACACCGTGAAAAAGGAAAACAAGCAGCTTCCCACTTTTTTGTGCCTCTTTTACCAGTGCAATCATTTGCTGGCCTGTCTGCTCAACCATCGAATAACAATCAATGTCCAGCAATTTCTGCTCATCGAACGAATGCATCTCATGTCTCACGGATCGGGCTGCAGCGAACTCATTAGTCAACGTTGGTATGAATTCACCTTCCATTACCTTTTTATGTCCACAGGTAAAAGCAAATGTGCGTTTGTCCCGGCCATCAATGGATTTCAAAAAGGCATTACACATCCTGACTTCATCCTGTATCCTGCTCAGACTGTATTTGCTCAGATCATATTCCGGTTTTACCCAGCTCATTCCAGGGCCGCTTGCATCACAGGGATGATACAGCGTATGGTTACCTAATTCATGTCCTTTCCGGGCAGCTCCGCGCCAGTCCTGGATCCTGTTACGGGCAGCATCCGAAGAAGCGGTCAGGTAAAATGTACCTTTCAGACTCAGGGAATCCAGCGTCGGGATTACGTTATCAAGATGCACATTGAGTGCATCATCGTAAGTTAATACCACAGCGGCTTTCTTTCCCTTCCACGGTTTTGATTCATCCAGCATTTCTCCGTCCGTTCTGAACGGTGAAGCCGGCAAACCTGCCGAATTGTAAAAATTAATTCCCTCCGGATTATCCTGCCAGGCGTAACGTACATATTTTGGATTCTTTATTGATTCACTTGAAAGTTCAATCTGGTTCTTTCCAAGAATTTTTGCTTTTGCCCAGACAAAACGTTTATCATAATCGGCCACAGCAAACCACTGGAGTTCTTCGCCATCATTAGATTTTATGCCTTCCGCAACATCTTCAAATGTGAGCAGAATTTTGTTGCCGGAAATGCTTTGTGATTTAAGCCTGGGTCCGCTATACACGACAGCCTTGTCGTTATAGGCAAGATTTCTGGCAGAAAGCGCCAGTCGTTTTCCGATGTCTTTTTTGTTTAGAGGATGTATATCATTCCATTCGCCCAGGTCCAGCGTTACAGTTACAGCTGTATTTTTTAACAAAAGTGCCTGGTTTTGCGCTTCTCTGAGCACAGCCAGATTACTCTCTGCCGGTGTGTAATCGATATCCTGAAAATTCGGTAACTGTACAACCAGGAATGGCAGATTAGCATCAGACCATAGTCTGCGCCAGTCGTTGATCAAAGCCGGCATCAGCCTATAATAAGCCTGTGCGTTAGCGACGTTGGATTCACCCTGATACCATATAAAACCTTTTACTTTCATCGGCAGTACAGGTGCAACCATGGCATTGTATAAAGCAGTCGGCTGATTTTGCGCCACAAATGGAGCGGCGGAACCCGTAGGCGTCATTCCGGACGGGTAAACCTGACCGACTTTGTATTGCCACGTTCCTTTTAAATCGATCTGCTGATCGTTGGCAGTCATGAAATAGGGTTTGTCCGGCACAAAACCGCCTTTCTCTGCCTGGTTTGTAACCCTGATTACAAACGTATTCTTACCTGCTTTAAGCACGCCGGCAGGAATTTCATAGCGGCGCGGCGGATATTGGTAACCTGTTCCCCCTACTCTTTTGCCGTTGACGTACATGTCATCTGCATCGATGATCCGTCCCATGTAAAGCTTGACCTGCTTTCCCACCCAGCTTTCAGGAACTTCAATTTCCCGGCGAAACCAGACGACACCATTCAAATCCTTAATTCCCTGATCTTCCCAATAACCCGGAATGTTAAAATTCCGCCATCCTTTTGGTTGGTAATCAATGCTTTCCCAATGTTCAGCCTGTCCCAAATCCGTGCTCTGAGATTGTCTTCTTCCAACATTTGAATAGCTGCGGTTGAGCGAGTTGACATAAGCCGTGTCTTTATTCTGAATAATGGTTTTTTGAATATCAGTAAAATCTTTGTAACCGCCTTCACTAATCCATGCTTCGATAGGCGTGCCTCCTACCGAGCTGTTAATGATTCCGATGGGGACTTTGTATTGATCGTAAAGATTCCTGGCAAAAAAATAGGTCACAGCGCCCATGGTAAGCACATCTTTTGGATTAGCCGTTTTCCATTCACCGGCAGGAAAGTCGTCCTTTGGACCTTTCAGATCCGTAAGGGTTTGTACAAAGAAATTCCGGATATCAGGGTAATTGGCCGTTGCAATATCGTCAAAAAAACGCTCCTTCACCCGCTCCATATTGATGACCATATTGCTTTGTCCGCTACAAAGCCAGACATCTCCAAATGCTATATTCTTGATCCGGATCTCGTTTTTACCTTTTAGTATCATTTCATAACCACTCCCGGCGGACTGTGCAGGCAGTTGAATTTTCCACTTACCATCAGAGGCAGTTACAGCGCTGTAACTTTTCTTTTTCAGTGTTGCAATTACTTTCTCTTTTGGCGTAGCCCATCCCCAAATCGTAACCGGCTGATCGCGCTGCAATACCATGTTATCTGCAACCAGCTTTGGTAAACGGATGTCAGCAAATAATTGACCCGAAATAAAAAACAACAAAAAGGCAAACTTAAAAACGCGCATCAATGATACTTGTAACAGCACAAATCAGTAAAAAAACAGCACCAATTTGTCCTTATGTTTAAAATGAATATATTGATAAATTAAAGTATACAAGAACCTGGTGCCCAACACATTACAAAACCTAACATAACCTGACCAGACCTAACAATACTTGTCCTAAAAATTCACCACCCCATCAAACGCTTTCTTTGGTTTGTAATTCTGGTCGAATAAAAGCGGGTAATCTTTTCTGTTTGGTACAGGGAAATTATCCAGCCAGGTTGATTTATCAGAGACATTCCAGAAGGTGACGCCCGTTACGGTGCCTTTGTATTTTCTAAAAGTATCAAATATCATTTTGTAATGTGCAATTTGCTTTTGTTCCATTTCAGGCGTGAATTCGCTTTTATCCGTATCTTTTTTTTCCCTACGTTCATGTTCTTTTGGATATACTGAAACGTCCAGCTCGGTGATCTGAACGGCCAGCCCCAAATCCGCAAACTGTGTGATCGACTTTTCCAGCTCTGCCTGTGTAGGCTCAAAAATAGACCAGTGTGCCTGCAATCCTACCCCATGAATGGGGACATTTTTTTCCTTTAATTTTTTAACCAGCTGATAAATCTTTTCCCTTTTAACAGCGCTTTCAGTATTGTAATCATTGTAAAAAAGCTTCGCTTCCGGATCAACCGCATGTGCATATTCAAATGCTTTCTGAATGTAATCCTCACCGATAATCTGGTAAAATTTTGATTCACGGTAAATGCCTTTTCCCGTATCGGGTACCGCTTCATTCACCACATCCCAGGCGTAAATTTTTCCTTTGTACCGCGTCATTACGTCGGTAATATGCTGTTTCAGCCGGGCGAGCAGTTCCTCACGTGACACCTGCGCGCCAAGTGAGTCGGTAAAAAACCAACGCGGTGTCTGGTTGTGCCAGCATAGTGTATGTCCTCTTACCTTAATCCCATTATTTTGCCCAAAAGCCAGAATAGCATCCGCATCCTGCCAGTTATACCGGTTCTTTTCAGGATGGATCGGCCCCATTTTCATCGCATTTTCAGGCGTAATACTGCTGAACTGCTGTTTAATCAGCTCTGATTCCGGTCCTGTTAGGTTTCTTGGCGCAACCGCGACACCAATTGGAAAGTAATCTTTATATGCTTCTTTAAGCGTTTTCTGAGCCAAAAGGTTATCTGAGAAGAATAATGCCGCTGAAACAGCCACACACCGAACCCAAAATCCTAATCCCGACGATTTTACCATGACTTATATTGATAAAAATGATTTTCTACTTAAACAACAGCTGTGAAAACTGAAACAGATCATGTCGCCAAACCGGCCAGGTATGACCGCCCGGGTATTCGCTATACGCGTATTTTACGCCAAGTTCGTCAAATTTAGCACGCATGATTTTACAGTTATTAAAAGCAATATCTTCCTGACCGCCCATGGAGATCCAAAGGTTTTTGATGTTGCTATTAATTTTGTCTGTGTTATTTTTCATGAACTCATATTGCGGAGTGGCGAGTGCCGTGTTGTTGGCAAACCAACCGGAGCTGAATACGCCCAGTGAAGAAAATAGCTCCGTATTTCTGATTCCGGCATAAAGCGTTTGCATTCCTCCCATGGATAATCCTGCAAGCGCCCTGTTTTTCGCATCGGTTTCTACACGGAAGTTGCTTTCCACAAACGGAATAGCACTTTGTTTTAATTCGTTTTCAAATGATTTCAAAACATTTTCATTGAAACCGGCAATGCCACCTGTGCCACCCATGTTTCCATCCAGCATCACGATCACCATCGGTTTTGCTTTTCCCTCTGCAATCAGATTATCCAGAATCAGGTCTGTTTTGCCTTGGGTTGCCCATCCTCTCTGATCTTCGCCACCTCCGTGCAGCAGGTAAAGCACAGGGTATTTTTCTGTGGATTTATCATAGCCAGGAGGTGTATACACATACATTTCTCGCCAGCCGCCCATGGCTCTTGACTGGTATTTTTTGATACGGATATCTCCATGAGGAACATCTTTTTGCGCATAGTAGCCACCGTTGCGATATGGAATTTCAATACCGCTGGCCATTCTGCCCATCCCGTAAAAAGTTTCGCTCGCAGGATCAACCACGGCAACGCCATCAATCAGAAGGGAATAGTAGTGAAATCCTTTTCCGATAGAATCGGTTGTGACGGTCCAGAAACCACCGGTATCTTTCGCCATTTCATATTTCTTGCCCAGGTCAATCTGTACCTTTTGTGCCTGTGGGGCCTTTAACCTAAAAACAACCCGGTTATCCGGCAAGATCTGAGGGTATTGGGCAGAACGGATATTGGTCTCAGCACGTGTTCCCAAAAGGGTATATTTTGACAGAGAAGCATTATCAACTGGTTTGAACAAAAACTGAGAAAACATGTATAACCCGTTTTTCCAGACTTTAAAATCATGCACGCCCGGTTCAACATAATATACATGTGGAACCTGATGCTCGAACATGTAATCATGGGTCCGTTTGCTGAACGTGATCAGCCTGTCATTGTCACCGCAGGAAATGAAAAGCAGTTTTAACTTCTTCTTTGCTTCCTCAGGATTGGGCATCAGCTCAGTTGGAATTTTGGTGTTGGGTGCAGATGAAAATCCACCAACCCACGCAAACTGATCCAGGTTTCCCAACCCGAAATTAAGCGACTGCCCTCCTCCCATCGACAGCCCTGCGATGGCACGATGTTCACGGTCTTTCAACACGGGGTATTTGATTTCGATAAAAGGAATCAGATCTTTCAAAAGATCCTGTTCGAATGTTGCGAATGCAGCAACCTTATCCGGAGCCATGATGTTTCCTGATGCACGGTCGTCTTTCATTGCCCGGCCGTTTGGCATGACCACAATCATGGGCTCAATTTTCTTTTCAGCATAGAGGTTATCCAGGATCAGCTGCGGATTACCACCTTTCAGCCATTCCTTTTCGTCCCCGCCAATTCCATGCAAAAGATACAGAACCGGGTACTTTTTCTTTTTATCAAAACCGGGAGGCGTATACACCAATGCCTTACGCGTACTGCCAACCGTTTTCGATTGATATTGAACAGAATCTATTTTGCCGGCAGCAACGCCAGTCTGTACCGCATCATAACCCTTGGGCATTTCTTTCAATATCTCCTGCGCCCTGCCTCCAAAAGCCAGCAGCATCAGACTCATGACAATAGATAGTAATCGTTTCATAATTTCAAAGGGTTAGTAATTGATTTATTGAATTCATTGGTTATCCATGATTTTGGAAAATGCTTAACTTTTCACTTTGGATTATTGGCAGTAATCCGGAAATAGTCAAAATCTGCATATCCCCCAGCCTGCTTTGTGGCATAATTGAACAAACCGTAACGGTAACCCATAAAATGTGGAATCGTATAGGACATCTTCAAAGATTTGCCAATGGGCAGCCAGGACTTTCCATCCAGACTGTAAAAGAAACCGGCTGTATCTTTCTTATCCCGAAAATTACAATCGGCTTTCAGATAGATGATCTTTTTATTAAGTGCTATACTTTCTGCTTCCGCCACCATTCCGGTGGCGTTACTTACCATGACAATCTTAGCACTCCCTTTTTCTATTTTAATTCCGACAACTCCGTAGTTCTTTTGCAAAAGTCCTAATCCGGCAAAGTCGCCTTCTTTCATGTTTGAAACGTCAATGGAGACAGATGCCGATGACTCGGGGCCAATTGTTCGCTGGGTTAGGGTGTTTCGAGCCGACACGAAGGATGTATCAATTCGCCCTGTTTTCAAGCGTAAAAATCCTTTTCTTTCAGTTACTGACCACAACTTATTGTCAGGATTATGGTTCCATTGCCAGACGAGCGGTAAAGCAGGTTCTGTTTTTTTACGTGTAAATTCATCTGATGCCACGATACCAGGTATCAATCCTTTGCTGGCAGGCAGTTCTAATGTTTCAGGTACTTTTCCGTTACTGCCCAACACCGGCCATCCGGCTTCCCATTTTACCGGAACCAGATAAGGAATACGGCCCACGGCACCATAATCCCGAAAAAGATACGAATACCATTTTCCATCCGGTGTATCAATCAGTCCGCCTTGTGCTACGCCTAAATCCTGCAAGCCAACACGGCCTTCATATGGACCGGTAATTTTATCAGCCCTATGAATGACTACCGTACGCATGCTGCCTCTGGGCCAGGTAATATTAAAAAGATAGTATTTACCATTCACTTTGAGGAGCTGCGATCCTTCGGCCGGAAGTCCTCCACCGGTACCAGAAGGCAAACTGGCATTTTCGATAATAACCTGCTCAACAGCACCTTTTTTCACCGCCGAAGCATCTGCTTCGAGCTCTATCATTTTAATTTTACCAGCTCCGTAAACCAGATAAACCTTTCCGTCATCGTCAAAAAACAGGGAATGGTCATGGTATGACGGCCTGAAAGACGATACCTTCCAGGGGCCTTTTTCAATATTTTTTGTCGTAAAAATGTAGGTTTTCCCTGTTGTCTGTGCGAAGGTTGTTGCATAATACAATCCATTGTGATAGCGCAGACTGCTCGCCCAGGATCCTCTGCCATACGTACTTTTCCCATTGGTCAGACTAAGCTCATCCATGGTTGCCAGCGTATCATAGGCGTAACTGACCAATTGCCAGTTTACCAGATCCGTTGATTTCATGATCGGCAGCCCGGGACTCATGTGCATGGTGGTGCTGCTCATGTAATACGTATTGCCCACACGGATCATGGCCACGTCAGGCACATCGGCAAAAATCACCGGATTTTGCGCAGTCTGGGCATTTGACAAAAGGGGTATCAACAGGAAAATAGCCCCGAAAAGACCGAACCTAAATTTCTCTTTCATTACATGCAAGGTATATAGGAAGTTACTATTCAATCGGCCCAATCAGTTCAGCAAATGTTCCATCAGGATCCTGTACCAATACAAAATGTGAAGCTTTATTTAAAGGTGTGGGTGTACTTCCCAGAAAAGTAATGTTCCTTTCTTTTAACCTTTCAATAATCCCCTTTAGAGATTTCACCTGAATGGTAATGTATTGCACCCCTGTATCGTCCTGAATAAATTTCTGCTTAGGATGCGTTGCCTTCTTGCCAAAGCTCATCAGTTTCCATTCACTTGCCTCAGGGCTGTTTTCCAGTTTCAGAATATTGACATCAACCGCATCACCGCCGGTAAGACCTCCTCTTTTTCCAAATTCACCATTGATCGTAAAATTGCCGGTTTTCACCATGCCGATCGCATTGACATAAAAATCCAGCGAGCGTTCCATGTCCGCCACTACAACGCCTGATCCGATTTGTTTACTGGTAAAATTGGACTGTGAAAAGGCGGGCTTACCTGTCAAAAAAGCACAACATATAAACAATAACAGATATTGATAACTTCGCATAAGTCAGCTATTTAAGTAATTGATAATGAATATCAGAGATAAAATCTTGGTATAGGAGTCAGCTGTGATACCGGCCGGATGGTCATACCGGGAGTTATGGCCAGGCCGGATATCAACAGCTGAATATCTTGTTAACTCATTTAGAAGCTGGGAACATCGGATCACTACCACTGTATTTCAGATACTTAAATGACGCCGTGTTATCAACCTGATCTCCTGAAGAGGTAGCATACATACCAAACAGACAACCTATAAAACCACCTGCAACCTGCGTGCTCAGGAATTTCGCATCCACTTTATCTTTAAGTAACTCCCACTTTGATCCAGTTGAAAAGTGGAAACTATATGTATCTCCGTTTGCTGTAACACGTAGTTTCACAGGCTTGGAATCGTCGGCAAGAGGCATATGCGCGAGCAATTCCATAGTTCTCTTTTCTGCGCCGGCTTTGTGAAGCTGGATGACGGGCTTACCTTGTTGCAGGGATTTAGAGATAAAATAGAAATGCGACTCATCCTGCAGAATGGTTAGTCCGGCTTTTTCATTTTCAGACTTAACAGAGAAATTCAACTCCGTTTCGGCTGTGCAATACAAATGCTGCTGGCGCTTGCCGATGAATGATGGATTACCAAATTCCATGACCGTTTCCGGTTTTAGCTTCATGGTGAGGCCTGACTTTTTTGACAGCGAAAATGAACTGCTATCAATCGTGCGCATAAATAATAACGAAGGATCCAGGTTTTTTTCAAAAGTCAGCGTATAGTCGAAATTTCCCGCCTGAGGCAGCGCGTCCTTTTGCTGCACCTCCTTGTAATTTACCGTGTATTCGTACTTAATCTCTTTACTGCCAGGATTGATAATCGGCCAATCATTTTTCCATTCTACAGGAGCTATAAATGTTTCACGACCCGTATTATAGAAATTTCCTTCATAAGGGCGGACTGCAAGGAAAATAGCATAGGTTTTTCCATCGGGCCCGTCTACAAACTGCGCATGGCCAGCGGAAGTAATGGGGTCCTTACGATCCTCAGGCAGCCCCATTTGCGTTAAAATCGGGTTGTTTTCGTAAGGTACATAAGGGCCCCAAACCGACTTACTGCGAAAAACTACCTCCGTGTGATTCACAGATGTTCCTCCTTCAGCTGCGTATAGATAATACCAACCGTTTCTTTTCATAATATGTGGCGCTTCGATCCACACGGGTTTTTTGCTCAGGTCAACCCCACCGTTCACCAGCTGCTTTTCTTCCCCCACTACCTTTAATGTAGCCGGATCAAGTTCATACATCCGAATGGTCCTATGGCCGGAATAAAGCGCCTTTCTGTTTGGTGCATCACTGTTGTAAATAATGTAAGCCTTATTATCATCGTCAAAATAGAGTGACGGATCAATACCATGTACCTGCGGAACGCGTACAGGATTACTCCACGGACCAGCCGGGTTCTTGGCGGTTACTATGAAATTTCCGTCATGATCAATGTCGGTACAGGTAACATAATAGGTCCCATTATGATAGCTGATCGCAGGTGCAAAAAGTCCCCTTGTTAGCTTTTCTCCCATGAAATCCATTTGTGTTGCACGATCGATGACGTTACCGATCTGTTTCCAGTTTTTAAGATCCTTACTATGAAAAACTGGAATGCCCGGAAAATAGGAAAAGGTAGAGTTGACAAGGTAGTAGTCAGTTCCGACCTGGACTACACTTGGATCAGGATAAAAACCAGTCAGGATCGGGTTGACGATAGTCGTTGTTTGTGCCATGGAAGCATGCCCGATAAAGACGGATGCAACGAGTACTGCGGAGATAAATCTTTTAATCATTATTGTAAATCTTGTCCAGCGATAACACTTTATAAGTTATTGAAGTATAAACACATAAGACTTACCAGCTTGTGTTGGCATGTCATAAAGGAATGTTTCTTTAATAGTTGGTTGTACCATTTTCGTCTGCGGGGATACCACTGCATCAGCTACCTCCACATTGCGAAAAAACCCGTTGGAATTTTGTCCGGAAGCTACACTTAAAGACTTGCTATTTGCAGATTGCATTTTATTGGGGACACGAAGCCGAAGATTTCCACCCAGTTTAGATTTTACTTCAAGCTTTATTAATTTTCCTTCTGTCCATTGCATATCAACCACTTCAAACCCGCCTTGCGCCAGCAACCCGCCAATGTTTCCCTGCGGCCACACATCCGGAAGAGCCGGAAGTAGATGCACTGCTCCGTCCGCACTTTGCATCAGCATTTCAGTAATTCCCGAGGTACAACCAAAATTGCCGTCGATCTGAAAAGGGGGATGTGCGTCAAACAAATTGTTATAAGTTCCGCCGCCTTCTTTTGATGTACCCAATGGGGAAAGCTGATTTTTGATCAGTGTGAATGCGTGATTCCCATCCTGCAATCTGGCCCACCAGTTTACTTTCCAGCCCATACTCCATCCGGTCGATACATCACCGCGGTGCGTCAGCGTTGTTCTGGCAGCAGAAAACAGTTCAGGTGTTCGATAAGCCGAAATCTGATCCGAAGGGAACAATCCATACAAATGAGACACATGACGATGACGGTCATTTGGATCGTCCACATCATCCAGCCATTCTTGCAACTGTCCATGTTGACCAACATGCATAGGGGGTAAACGCTTTCTCTTTTCCCGTAGTGCATCCGCGAATGCAGCATCCGTTTTCAATATTTCAGCTGCACGAATAGCACTGGTAAAAACATCAAACGCAATCTGGTTATCCATGGTTGTCCCGGCATCCAGCGAAGACCCTTCATGGGCAGCCGGTGCATTCTCAGGAGAACTCCCCGGATTGACAACCAACCAGTGGTATTTGGGATGCTCTACCAGGAAATCCGCATAAAAATCGGCTGCGCCCTTTAGCACCGGATATATTTTTTTAAGGTATGATTTGTCTCCCTGATACAGATAATGCTGCCATAGATGCTGGCTTGTCCATCCACCTCCTGCAATCCACATTCCCCAAAAGGCTCCGTCGATAGCGCCAGTTGCACGCCATACATCAGTGTTGTGATGGGCCATCCATCCTCTGGCACCATACATGGTTCTGGCAGTTTCCTTACCGGTAACAGATAATTCCTCTACCATTTTCAAAAATGGCTCATGCAATTCACTCAGATTTGTTCTTTCCGCGGGCCAGTAGTTCATCTGTGCATTGATGTTGATGGTGTATTTACTGTCCCATGGCGGCCGCATTTTGTTGTTCCAGATTCCCTGTAGGTTGGCGGGCTGTCCACCAGGTTGTGAACTCGAAATCAATAAGTAACGCCCATACTGATAGTATAGCGTAACCAGTTCAGGATCATTCACATTACGAAAATTTTTAAGCCTCTCATCTGTCGGCAGACTACCCAGATCTGTCATACCCAAATCAAACTTTACACGTTTGAAATACTTCTGGTAGGCAGCAACATGTGGATTCAATATGGCACTGTACGACTTTGCATAGGCTTTGCTCAGATACGACAATGCCAGCGCATGTTCATCTCCGCTTACATCCTGATAGTTTTTAAAATTGGTGGCAATGGAAATATAAATAGTCGCTGCATTGGCTCCTTTAACAAGCAATGCCGTATCACTGGCTGACACCGTTCCCCCATCCGTTTTAATCCGTGTAATTCCTTCAAACCTGACCAATCCTTTGACACCTTCATGATCCGAAGCTGTACCGGTGATGGTTAGGTCATTACTGCCGGTTATTTTGATGGCCTTGTTCAAATGCAGGGATGCATAGGAGGCATCAAAAGTAAGTTGACCTGGTTTGTCTGCTGTTAATCGAATTACAATGACCCGGTCAGGAAAAGAGGCAAGCACTTCGCGTGTATAGTTCACGCCGTCAGCCTGATAGGTGGTTTTGGCTACGGCACGTTCAATGTCGAGTTCACGGTAATAGTTGGTATAGTTTTCATGTCCGGGGAAATTCAAATGCAGTTCGCCAAGTGGCTGAAACATTTGTCCGTGGGACTTTTTAGTGATGATGGCTTTATTGGCCAATTTCTCAGCTTCCTTTTGCTTTCCGTCAAAAATTAGTTTTCTAATTTCCGGCAATGCTGCCTGCGCATCCGGATTATCATTGCGGTTGGGTCCTCCAGACCATAATGTATGCTCGTTGAGCTGAATCCTTTCATTTGCCACATCTCCATACACCATCCCTCCGAGCCGTCCATTTCCTACAGGCAAAGCATTTTCCCAGACATTGCCCGACGGTTTATCATACCATAGCCTTTGTGTACGCTGCGTTTGCGAATAACCTGACGCTGCAACCGTCATCAATAACAGAATAAAAATACCTCTCATATTAATTGTAATCATGAATCAGATCTCTGATATATACCGCTACAAAATTGATGTCAAATGAAGTAGACGCCGGTAATAGATGGCTTAGATAAACTAGCTTTACCAGCCGGCGTCTACGTTGACAAAGCATCACGTTTTTTCAATGTGCATATAGTGTTTTCCGGTATCAGAACAGGGCAAGGGTTGATTTTTTATAATGATCAGGGAGTAATTGTTTTTATGTTTCCGCTGTTATCTCGCAACAATTCCCTCACTTTTACATTACGAAGGTGTGTTTTTCCTGAGATGGCTGCATCGTGGTAGAACAGATACCATTTCCCTTTAAATTCTACAATAGAATGATGCGTTGTCCAGCCTTCAACTGGCTTCATAATTACCCCTTTGTACGTGAATGGGCCATATGGTGAGTCGCCTTCTGCGTAACATAGCAAATGAGTATCACCCGTAGAATAGGAGAAGTAATATTTTCCGTTATACTTATGCATCCATGCACCTTCAAAGAAACGACGGTTGGTGTCACCGGCTAATAATGGCTTTCCGTTTTCATCCAAAATTTGTACATCACGTAAGGGTTCGCCGAACGATAACATATCATCCTTCATCACCGCAACTTTAGCATTTAAGGCAGGTTCATTTTCATGACCTTTACCCAGATCCATCATCAAGGTTTTATCGTAGGTTCCGGTATGCCAGCGCTGTAATTGTCCGCCCCAAATACCTCCCAGGTACATGTAGGATTTGCCATCTGTATCCGTAAAAACAGCTGGATCAATACTGTAACTTCCAGGTATGGGCTTTTCCTCCGGTTTAAATGGTCCGGTTGGTGATTTACTTGTAGCCACTCCAATCCGGAACACGCCTTCTTTGTCTTTGGCAGGAAAATACAGGTAATACATTCCATTTTTATATGCGGCATCCGGCGCCCACATTTGCTTTTCAGCCCAGTGCACATCTTTCACATCCAATGCTACACCATGGTCTGTCACTTTTCCTCCGATTTTATCCATGGAATACACGTGGTAGTCGCGCATTTGGAAATGTCCACCTTCATCATCTTGTGGCACATCTGCTTCAATATCATGCGATGGATAAATGTAGATTTTCCCGTTGAAAACATGTGCGGAAGGATCGGCAGTGTAAAGATCGCTTACCAAAGGTTTAATTTGAGCTGGTGTTTGCTGAGCGTAAACGCCTCCTACCCCAACTGCCAGTGTGAAAACAAGTTTGTTGAAAGAAAACATATCTGATGTTGTTATTAATTATTTGAATAGCTATGTGAGTAAGACGACGTAGCTGGAATATACTCTCGCAACACATATCCAAACCTTTCTTATCAGGAAAAACAGACTGTAAGAGAATGGCTGACCATTCCCTTACAGTTTTTGATTTTATCTGACCTTCTACATATATCCCGGATTCTGGTAGGCCGCTTTTTCTTCGGCTGTCATATCCAGGTTATCCAGCTGTCCTTGCGGAATAGGTCTCAGAAAATGATAGTTCTCAATAGTTCTGTTGTATTTCACAGGTTTGCGATCTCCCACTCCCGTACCACAAATGGTATAGCTAGCGCCAATTTCTTTCCAGGTTTGCGTGCGCACCAGATCATACCAGCGGTAGCCTTCACCATAGTACTCACGAGAACGTTCGGCAAGCAGATAGTTCAATGTGATCGTCGCCGGTGTGGCCGCGACCATGGCTGCACTGTTATCTGCTATTTTTTCAACATTACCCTGGTTGTTCCACCGCCACTTACCGGCACGTGCACGGATAACATTGATCAGTTCTCTTGCAGTTTTGCCCGATTGTGTAGAAGCGCCCTTTACAGCGGCCTCGGCTGCAATAAAGTAGAGCTCCGAGAATTTAGAGATGTTGAAAGGGCGTGTGTTGGCCGCATTAGGCTGGCCCAAACCTGTTCCATTATCCGTTCTGTAAGTTCCAAGTTTCCAAAGACCAGGGTATACCAGTCTGCTGATTGCACTCGGAGCAACAACGTAATCGGCTCTTCCGGGCAACACACCAAGACCTACACTGCTTTTGAAGACACTATTAGAATAGTCTATTGTCTCAGTGGGATCTTCATTCAGGAATGTAAGAATGGCATCACCCGGACGTACCTGCATATTGTTGGCATTATATAAGAATTCATTCGTTACCCCGGCCTTTGGCCAATTGCCGCGATAAGCGGTTGTAAATGTTCCATCGTAACGCGAATCGTTGGTTTTATCTGCGAAGGTGTTTTTAAACACTTCGTGAGGCGGCGCCATCCGTACCCATGGACGCCCAAGTGACTGATCCGCTTCACGCTGGACGGAATTGACGGTCTGAGGCGCACTCCAATTGGTTTTGGAACTGGTGATACTTGTATAATTCCATGTCAGCATCCATACCGCAAAGTTATCGGCATCACCACCACCAGCGTAGGTCAGGCTGGAACCGTTGAATAATTCGCTGGTTTCGGTGTGATCAGCATATAGCAGTATTTCACTGTTTCTATCATTCGGACCTAAGTTCACATCGTAGTAAGTATCTTGGAGCTTGAATGGACCCGGATCTGCAATAGCCTCAGTAGCGATATCATAAGCCTTCTGAAAATACCACTGTGCGTTGTGCCCATCTGGATCCGTACGCGGTGCAGCAGGGTAAGTGGGAATATTTTTAGGATTTTCTAACCACCAGCCATAAGTCAGATAGGCTTTGGCCAGATACAAACGCGCGACGGTTTTTGTTACTCCGCCAGTCACGCGTCCGGTAGCCGGCAGGTCATTCACCGCTTTGACAAGATCAGGAAAAATAGCCCTTGTATATACTTCCGGCACCGTGTTGCGAACTGAAGTTCTGAGTGTGGAGATATTAAAGGCCAGTTCTCCTGAACCCAAATCAAGTGGTACGCCTCCGAAAGCCTGTACCAGCAAAAAGTAGTCAAATGCGCGAAAGAAACGCGCTTCGGCGATCAGTGCTTCGGAAATGCCTACCTGCGTCGCATTTTCTATTACGCCGTTGGCTGTATTGATATTGGGAAACGCATTATACCAAACATTGCTCGCATCACTGTTATTGGGCATGATTAGTCCTCCACCCGACAGATCGTGGATTTGGAATCCACCACCACCACCGCTGGCTCCCCATGTAGCTTCATCAGTGCCGGTCATGCACGAGTTGTAGTAGTAGGCATTTCCAAAAATCCATCTCATGTGGGCGTACATGCCCGTCAGACCTCCGTAGACACCTTTTTCTGTTTTGAAATATTCCGGTGTGTAAATCGCCCTGGGTTTTTCTTCCAGAATATCTGTACATCCCAGTGAGAAAAGCACCAGAAGCATCAGTCCTTTAAGACTCAAAGATTGTATCCTTTTCATATAAAATGCTATTTAAAATGTCAAATTGATTCCTACCAGATAATTCCTTGTCGATGGCGTATTGGTACCTATTGTAAGTATACGTCTCAACGCGCCTGATAATGGAACCGCAGCATTCTCATTTCCATAAGAATTCGTTTCCGGATCCATGCCCGATTCTCTGTTATATGGAGAGAACATTACAAATGGGTTTTGGGCAGTGAAATAGAGTCTTAGCCTGCTAAGACCAACCTTTCCCAGCTGCTGGGAATCGAAGTTATAACCCAGCGTCATCGTTCTCACTTTCAGATAAGAAGCGTCAAAGTAACCAAGTGTACTACCGTATTTCGGGTTGTCGCCACCTATTCCGCCAGGCGCAGGATATTTTGCAGATGTGTTCTCGGGTGTCCAATAATCCACTTTTACGTTATTACCCGATCTTGCATTCAGGTTATTCAAATATCCGGAAGAGCCATAAAGCGTACTATTGAGCAAGCCACCTTTTTTAAACGCACCTACAATTCCCAGATCGAAACCTTTGTATGAGACATGGGTGTTAAATCCACCCTGGAAGTCAGGCTGCATACTGATAATCTGTCGGTCACTTGCATTAATGGCTCTGGTTGGAACACCATCGCTGTTGTAATCACCAGTATATTTTACTTTAATCATACCTGCGTTACCACCCGGCTCCAGAATATTTCTGTGCTCATCGTCTGCCTGCCAGATCCCTATTTTTTCATAGTCAAATATAGAATTGATCGGATGACCTACGAACCACCAGTTTCCTTCATCACGTTGCTGTCCCGAAGAAAGTGACACCAATTTGTTGCGGTTTGTATAGATGTTGAAACCTACATCCCAAGTCCAGCCATTCACATTTTCGAGAATCGTCCCGTTTAAATTAAATTCAACACCTCTGTTTTGCGTCTGTCCGATATTGGCAGTGTAACTGCCCACACCGGATGTAGGAGGCAAGCCAACACCAAGCAATACGTTTTTAGTTTGCTGGGAGTAATATTCAACTGTACCAGACAATCGATTACTCAACAGTTTGAAATCCAGACCGAAGTTGACCGTATTTGAGAATTCCCATCCTAAACGTGGATTGGGTGCATTGGATACATAGAAGCCCGTTGAATACGTATCATCGCCAAAGTTGTAAGGTCTTGTGGATAGCAGTCCTAGGGTTTCGTAAGGGTTCACGGCCTGGTTGGACGTTTGTCCATAGCCCGCTCTTAGTTTAAGCAGATTAATTTGCGGTATGCCAGCCATGAAATTCTCCTTGGAGATATTCCAACCCGCAGATACCGCTGGATAGGCATTCCATTGGTATCCGGATGCAAGGCGGGACGACCCGTCAGAACGATAGGTAACACTGATCATGTAACGATCGTCATAGGAATACATCACACGACCCATGTAGGAGAGAAGTCCCCACTGGTTATAACCCTGGTTGGCAGGATTCACTGTAATGATCCCATCAGCTCGACCCAGGTTATAGAATTGGAAAGCATCCGAGGGAATGTCGCGCGCAGCAACGGATGAGTTGTTGGTGGTATTCTGCTGCGCTGAGTACAGCGCTACAGCATTGATAATGTGCTTATTAAAGGTCTTGTCGTAGCTTAATAAATTTTCGATCGCCCAGTTAGTTGTCAACGAATTATTGATACCTCCTTCAGAGACATTTAACGGATTTCCACTGAAAACACCCTGACCACGGTAATTTCCGCCTGTGGTATGTCTGAAATTCAAACCAAGATTGGCGCGGTACTTTAAGCCTGTTACACCCGGAATTTTTAATTCTCCAAACAGCGTATTGTAGGAACCATATGCTTTCGACTGATCAATGTAACTGTCACCCAGGCTATTGAATCTTTCTCGCGACGGCACCCACTGCGGACCCGATGTCTGCTCCTGAACCAGGGTTTTCATCGTACCATCTGCATTGTAAGGATTGGTGATCGGAGTTCTGCCAAGCGCCATACCTACTGCAGGTATATTGTTTCCATTATTAATGGTAAAGTTTGAGTTGGTTGATAAGCCTAGTTTGATATACTTATTGATATCCTGGTCAACCGATCCCTGTAGTGTGTACCGGGTAAAATTCTGTAAAGGAACAACCGCATTCTCCTTATAATAACCCAGTCCGAACGAGTAGCTTCCTTTCTCAGTGCCAGCTGATACGCTCAAATCATGGCTTGTCATCATTCCATTTCGGTATATCATATCCTGCCAATCGGTATTAACATCATTGGATTCATCGATTGTGTTTTGGAATGTTTGAAGACTGGCAGCACGTAATGCAGCATATTCAGGTCCGTTCATCATCGGATACTTGGCAAAAACAGTTGTTGTGCCATGAAATCCATTGTAATTGAAAAGTGCCTTCTGTCCGCGTTTACCTGTATTTGTTGTGATCAATATGACACCATTGGCACCACGCGAACCATAAATGGCAGTGGCGGATGCATCCTTCAGTATATCCAGACTCTTGATATTGTTGGGATTGATGTCGGTAAGTGAACCTGCAAAAGGAATCCCGTCGAGAACGATTAAGGGATTATTATCCGCCCTTAATGAACGTTGTCCCCTGATCAGGATTTGCATGGCAGCACCCGGTTTTGAAGAAGTTTGTGAAATATCCACACCTACTACACGTCCCTGTAAAGCTTGCGACAAGTTGGCCGAGGGCACCTCTCTCATGATATCTCCGGTTATGGATACCACAGACCCTGTTACTGCTTCCTGGCGCTGCGTACCATAACCTACAACTACTACCTCATTGAGCACCTTATGATCACTTTTTAAAACAGCATTGATCGTTGTTTGCGAACCGACTGCAACTTCCTGTGACATGTAACCTACAAGCGAGATAACCAAAATTGCATTTGACTCTTCGGAAACGCGTAGTTTGAAGGTACCGTCCTCATCTGTAATCGTTCCGCTGGTAGTAGCCTTTACTAATATACTCGCGCCCGGCAGCCCAACTCCATCTTCGTCGGTCACTTTACCCGTAATTTCGACGTCGGCTACAGAGACAGACCGGTGTCTGCTACTGTAATTAGCCAGTACTCCGCTACCTGCAATAGCTTTATCCGACGCTCCCCCAAGTAATAAAATGGGAAGGCCGCACATGCTCGCAACCCTTGCCCACGTATTTCGGTTTAATAAACAGTCATGCATAATTGATGTATGATTTGATGGTTTAATTCAGTTCTAAATTTCATCCCGACGGTCTATGATCCGGAATGTCCACCACCAGCAGATTTGCAGGTAGCAAGTTTCGCTTTACGTTTAGTTGTTATCATCTCATAGAGCTTGGGTTAAAAAATGTTTGAAAATCTTTCATTGCTTGAGTTGGACGGTTCGGTTTACGTATGCTGGCAAAATAAATTAGTGTCAATTTGACAATACTTAATTTGAACGTGATGATTGGGACTGATGCGTCTTTCAACATATTGCACTGACTGGCATTACATTGGCAGCCATTAACAAATGCGGAGCGAATACATCAAAATCTGTTCATCATTTTTTCCAGATATTATTTAATTTATTGCTTACAAAAGTAGTACTCATTGAAGGCGTGGCGTGAGCACATTTGTTCATTTTACCAGTACTATTGTTCAAATTCTCCAAAAAAATGCCCGATTTTGAGACAAACTTGCATTTTTTGGATTTATTTCCCGTTTTTGCAGCATAGTTAGCTCAATGTTGATATAACAAAACATAACCACCAAGAATCAAGATTTCCATAGGCCATATTAAATTCTGCTAACCTAGGGGTAGCCTGTATAATTCATCACTCCGATGCACTTAAATACTTCTCTCTCGATCCGATTAATTTGTGTGGTGATACTGTTGCATGCGGTAACTTCTTTTGCTTTTGCGCAACATCCCAAACCTAAGTTCACTTCCCTGACGTCCATGGATGGGTTGTCTTCCAATACTGTAAATGCTATTGTTAAAGACCGCTACGGACTGATGTGGTTCGCGACCGAAGACGGTTTAAATAAATTCGATGGTACTGACGTATCGGTTTATCGCCATAATAAAGCAGATTCAACATCTTTGAAGTCAAGTGAGATTTCCAGTCTGCACCAGGATTCTGGGGATCGCATTTGGATTGGCACCACCGAAGGTGGACTACACCTTTACAACAGGAAGAAGGATTCTTTTGTAAATATACCCTCTCCTCACAGTGTAACCAGCATAACCAGCGATGCCAAAGGCAAGTTATGGGTAGGAACCACAAGCGGATTAATCAATGTAAATCCCGAAACTCATCAGATCAGCACCTATTCTTCTGCGGCAAATATTCCTGATCAAATATCAAAAGGATTAATCCTCAGTGTTGCTATAGACAGAAAGCAAAGAGTGTGGATAGGCTCCAACAAAGGCTTATTCAGAATTGACCCTTCTGATAAATATGAAGAACATGTGAACTACCTGCAATCACTTCCGGATGATGCTGGCTCGCGGTCAGTGAAGTCTATTGAACAAGATCGAGAAGGATATATGTGGGTAGGTACATTCAGTGGGTTGTTTAAGCTGAATGAGCATGGACAAATACTTAAGAATTTCAGGTTTGAGGCGGGCAATACCAACTCATTGAGCAGCAATATGGTATTTGCCATTGCCCGGGTGAACGACAGATACCTGTGGATTTGCACCGATGCCGGCCTGAATATTCTGGATACCAGCAACGGAAACATCACGCGGTATTTTCCTGATCCAAGAACACAGTTCAGTCTGAGCAATAAGTCAGTACGTAGCATACTGATTGATAATGAGGGCATTTGCTGGCTTGGCACTTACAAGGGAGGCGTCAATAAGTACGATAAGAACCTGGCTATTTTCGGATTGATACGGTCTGACATGAACGATCCATATGGCTTGAATGCGCCATTTGTCACATCATTTGCACAAAGCGGGGCCGCAGGATTATTTGTCGGTACAGATGGTGGAGGTCTTAATTTGTACAACCGCGAAACCAATCTATTTAAAAGATTCCCCATTAATCCTAAAAACAAAATTGCCTCTTCAGGTCTGGCTATTTTAACACTCGAATTGGCCTCGGAAAATGATCTTTGGATTGGAACCTTTCAGGATGGTCTTTTCCGCTTTAACCCCAAGACAGGCACTTACAAGCAATTTACCAGAGGTAAAGACTCATTAAGCCTGGCTAATAATGATATTTTTTGTCTGAAAAAAGATAAGTCTGGTAATGTATGGATAGGCACGAATGGAGGCGGTGTACATCTGCTTAATCCCAAAACAGAACATATAACCAGGTACTATCATCCGGAGCTGCCTATCTCTCAGAGGGCCATTCCGCTTAATGGCTATATCAGAGATATCATGCAGGATAGCCGGGGACAGATCTGGATTGCTTCACATGGTACAGGTATTGCAGTTTTCAATCCGAATACGCGCAAAGCGATTGTACTGAATAAGAATAATAGCAACCTGCCAAGCAATATTACTTTCTCGCTACTGGAAGACAGTAAAGGGAATATCTGGGTTGGAACATCCGGCGAAGGCTTAGCCCTTTACAATGCGCAAACACGAAAATTCACAACCTATGGCGAAAAGGAAGGGCTGGCAAGTAATATAGTCAACAAGGTACTTGAGGATGCTCAGGGAAGGATATGGGTAAGTACCAATCAGGGTATCAGTTTCTTTGATACAAAAAATAAAAAATTCAATAACTACACGTCCTACAACGGAATCCAGAACAAGACATTTGTACTTGGAGCAGGCATCCGCGCTACTGACAACACCCTTTTCTTTGGAGGAATCGACGGATTCAATCACATCGATACACGGAGCTTACCGGCAGGCAAAAGCATTCCACCGATTATCCTTAAAAATCTCCGAATCGGTAACCGGGACATTACGCCTTTGGATTCAAATTTCATTGATGCGGACATTTCGGTGGCTAAAACGATAAGTCTGGACTATAAACAGAACTTTTCAGTAAGTTATGCAGCCCTCGACTACACCAATCCCAAACAGATGCGTTACCGCCACCGACTTGTAGGCATGCAGTCGGAATGGAATGAAACGGGAACAGGTAATATGGCGAGTTACACCAACCTCAGCCCTGGCAATTACGTATTTGAAGTACAGGCAAGCAGCGACGGGTCTAATTGGGGACCTCAAACCAAGTCTGTTGAGGTTATTGTAAAACCCCCTTTCTATTTGACGATTTATGCCTATATCTTATATATTCTGATCCCATTAGGAATTGTCTTGTATATGAGGCGCCGAGGTATACAGAAGCTCCAAAGGCAATTCAAAGAACAGCAACAAAAGGCGGAAGCTGAACAGGCAAAAGAGCTGGATCGCATGAAAATCAAATTTCTCACCAATTTAAGTCATGAGTTTAGAACACCAATATCATTAATTCTGGCACCGGTAGATAACCTTTTGTCTAAGACTAAGTCAACTGAATTGCATCCGTCGGTTACGGCTATCAAACGAAATGCCAAACGATTACTTAACCTGGTCGACCAGCTTCTTGACTTTAAAAATATGCAACAGCAGGAAGTTACGCTTGATCTGAGCCGAAAAGATGTCATCCTATATATCAGGGATACATGCGACCAATTCAGTGATCTTTCAATCAGAAAGGGAATTGCGTTTAGAATTGAAAGCAGTGTAAGCCAGCTTTTCATGGATTTTGATGCAGAGAAACTTGAACGTATCCTATTTAATTTATTGTCAAATGCATTCAAATTCACCCCAAAAGGCGGCGCGGTGCAGCTGGAAATCGATCACGAGTCCGGCTCTTCAGATAATAACCTTTTAATAATTACTATCGAAGATACAGGAATTGGCATCCCTGAGGACAAGCACGAAAAGATCTTTGACCGCTTTTTCCAAAACGATACGGATCTGTCTGTGCTCAACCAGGGAAGTGGTATTGGCTTATCTATTGTGCGGGAATTCGTGCAACTGCATCAAGGAACCATCACCGTAGCCAGCGAGCCAGGCTCAGGCAGTACTTTTACAGTAAAGCTTCCAATTGCTCCAGATAGTGCTCCCGTTCCTTCACAACAGAAGACCATGGGGTCAGCTGATGTATCCGACGTTACTGACGCGGCGGCAGGTAAACCGGAGAAAACGCAAATGGATGATCCATCAACGGTGTTGATCATTGAAGATAATGACGAATTCAGGCATTACCTCAAAGAGAGCTTGCTACCATTTTATCAGGTTATTGAAGCAAACAATGGAAAAGAAGGCTGGCAGAAAACGCTCAGCCATCATCCGGAACTCATCGTTAGTGACATTGCCATGCCTGAGATGGATGGGATATCTCTGAGCCAGAAGATCAAGGCTGACAAACGCACCAAACACATTCCGATTATTCTACTTACCGCTTCTACAGGCGAGCAGCAGCAATTGGAAGGGCTCAATTCCGGTGCAAATGATTATCTGACCAAACCCTTTAATTTTGAAATTCTCAACGCGAAAATCAATAATCTGATTCTTTTGAACCGGCTGCTAAAAGGTGTTTATTCCCGCCACATCAAAATTTCAGGTCAGGATCCGCAGATACAATCCAGCCAGGAAAAATTGCTAAAGGATATGCTCGCCTACATCGAAGACAATCTGCACACTTCCCAGCTCAGCGTGGAAAATCTAAGCAAACATGTAGGCATGAGCCGTGGCACATTGTATAGTAAAGTACTGGAAATGAGCGGACAAACGCCTATCGAATTTATCCGGTCGATCAAGCTTGAAAAAGCGGCAGTCCTGCTTGAAAACAGTGATCTGAGCATTTCACAAATTTCTTATATGACCGGTTTTACCGCACCTAATTATTTTGCGAAGTCATTTAAAGCAAAGTTTAATATGCTCCCTACGGAATATAAGGCAATGAAAAGAAGACAGCCTCCACTAGTTCATGCTCCATGAGCAGTTCAACTATCACGCAAATGAATGAATAGTGGATTTATTGCCATTCGGATAGGTTTTCTGCGTACAGCTTATTATTACCGGAAAGATCAGGATTGTTGCAGAACCTAATGATTATCTTCAGACAAAAAAAGAGTCTGTGAATGTCCTGCATAACGCAGGCAGATCACAGACTCCCATGAAATATTAACTGCTCATTGCTGATAGTCTATTTACCATCCGGGATTCTGAATCAGCTTTTTGCTTTTTTGCAACGCAATCAGTGGAATCGGGAAAAGATAATTTTTCCTTTTGAATACACGCGTGTGCATTCTTACACGCTGGTCAAATGTTGTGGCATTACCCGCGGCAAACTTCCCGGTAAAATCTCCTCCCAAGCCACCTTCACCGGGCTGATCTTCAGCAATCATCCATCTCTTCACATCGAAATAACGCTGTCCCTCTGTAGCAAGCTCTATACGGCTTTCGAGTTGAATCGCTTTACGCTGTAAAGCCTGATTTCCTTTAATAGAGGCATTTAGCAATTCCAGATCAGGCAGTCCGGCACGTTCCCGGACCAGGTTTATATATTTGAGCACATCAGGATTTGAAGGGTCGGATTCATTGAGCGCCTCTGCATATAACAGGTAAAACTCGGCCAGTCGGAAGATGTAGGAAGGCCTGAATCTGCTGGTTACACCGGGGGCGCGTTTGTGCACAGTTCTGTTGAACCTTTTATAGAGTAGAAAGCCAGACGCCGGATAATAAGCTTTGGTACGATCGGCATTGCCTCCCAAATGAAAATTCACTACATTATTGGTAATATGCCACTTTCGGCCAGAGAAAAATACAGTGTTGTAAAAGCGAGGCTCACGGTTGATATACATGTTGTTAACCATTGACCCATTGTAATCTGAATATCCCTCCTCTTTGTACAGCGGGGATTTTTTGAGGTGACTTTTTACCTTAACAGGAAGGCCGTCTTTCATATAAAAATCGTCCACCAATTCCTGGAGCACAGCAATATCACCTTGCCCGTTTTGCTCACTGGTAGGTGTGGAACGGCGGTCAAATCCACTTCCGTCCATGCCTCCCCAGCCAGTTTTGGCGGTTGCCCAGATCACCTCTGAGTTATACTCTTGAAACAGCTCGTACACAGATCGATCCGGATCCAGTTTCCCGCCTGTATAAGCTCTGTATAAATCATAATTTCCTTCCTGTGCAAAATCAATCAGATCTTTACAAGCTTCAGCTGCCTTCTTCCACTTGGTTAAATCCTGAGCAGGAAATAACGGTATTCCATCCGAAGACATGAGCTGCTGACCTTCAGGATAGCCACCATTGAAAAGTGGACTGGCTGCATACATCCATAACTTTGCACGGACTGCAAGGGCGGTGCCTTTCGTCGGAACAGCCCTGTAGTTTTCGTTGGAATGATAATTTCCCTGATGCATTCCTTGCATGGCCAAAAGCAACTCTCTGTCAATGAAGTTAACAACCTCGTCTATTGGCCTTCTTTCAAAATCCAGATCATCCGTCAGATCAAGTGATTTATCAACTATAGGGACGGGGCCGTATTGTTCCAAAAGAAGGTAATGATAAAAAGCGCGCATAAAACGAACATCCGCCTTGAAGCGATCGACCTCCTCCTGAGTTAAAACCTGGGCATTGGTTCCCGTACCGCTAATGGGTTTCGCATTTTCAATAAAAATATTCGCTTGTCTGATCAGATTGAAAAGCGGTGCCCATCTGTGGAAGTTATTGGTTCCAGAGTTCCATTCCGAGTAAATACCGGCGTTCTGAGCTCCTCCATTTGTTTCAGTAAATACCTCGTCAGCCATAGAGGTCCACGGGTTTTGCACACCCGATTGGTAGTTCAGCGAATGAATGACTGAATAATCCGGCACACCATCAAAAATCTGAGAATACCATCTTTTGGTATATGCTACGTTACTGAACACATCGTCGATTGATGTCAGCCCCCCTGCAAGCTCATCAGATACATCCAAAAATTTAGTACACGATCCCAGAAAAAGGCAAATTGAGAAAATAATGGTTTTATATAGTTTCATAATCAATGCTGTTTAGTAATGATCAAAATGTCACATCAAGGCCCAACGACAAAGTTCGTGGTAGCGGATAGCTCATACCCCTGTTGTTATTGCCGGTCTCCGGGTCCCAGTATTTGATCTTATCCCATACGCCCAAATTATAGCCCATCATGTAGATCCGCATGTTCTGTGCTTTGATTTTACTGGCTGTTGCTTTGGGAATGTTATAACCTATTTCCAGATTCTTGAAACGAAGAAAATTACCATTTCTCAACCACCAGGTACTGGCTTCCTTATTGACGTTTCGCTCATAACGTTGATGCAAACGAGGCATTATCACATCCTGACTAGGATTGTCGGGCGACCATCGGTCGAGCATAAATGAACGGTAATTCGATTTGTCATAACCCCAGTTAAAAGGAAAAAAGGTACTATTACCATCTCCGAGCAAAACAGAGGTATTGCCTGTACCCTGGAAGAAGGCACTGACGTAGAAACCATTATATTCCACATTGGCACCAAAACCATAAATAATTTCAGGCTTGTAGGGATGTCCGTGCCCTCGTTTCTTATCAAATACATCCACGACACCGTCTTCATTCAAATCTGCGTATTTTATATCTCCTGGACCCAGGTTGTTCTGTAATGCCACAGATGGCAAATGCTCTTTGAGTTTATAAGCAAAAGTGCCGTTGCTGTTTTGCGTGATGTAGAAATCATCGTCGGTATATAGCCGTTCTGCTATATACAGTGTGTGTTCATTGACCCGGGTTCCTGTCAGGGCCATCCAGGGATGTGGCTGTTGCAGTTCATCATATTCAAGAATTTTGTTTCTGGAAAAGCTGAAAGTCCCTCTGATACCCAGCTTGAATTTCCCCCAGCTGTGACGTGCATTGATACTTCCATCAACCCCGTGATTGGAAACAGAGCCAAAATTATCCCACGGTGAGGCCCAGAAACCGGCCGTTCCCGGAATCGTTCTGCGTTGCAGAAGTATGCCCGTACGCTTTGAACGGAAATAATCTGCAATGACCTCAATCTGATTTCCGAAAAGGCTCAGATCCATACCTATGTTATACTTGTTTTCAATTTCCCACTGTAGTGACTGGTTCTCAAATTGCAACTCATTAATACCAGTACCAAGTCCGTTGGAACCTCCACCGGATGTAATGCCCTGCTGGAAATTGTAACCGTCCGTTCTGAATGTCGGACGGTACAGAAATCTTGAAGTTCCCGTGTTATCGTTTCCTGTCCGACCTGCAGAGGCCCTGATTTTCAAGGACGAAATACTTGCTTTCAAAGCCTCAGGGAAAAACGACTCATTGGATATCATATAGCCGATACCGATTGCCGGGAAGAAACCAAACCGATGGTTTTTTGCGAATGTTTCGCTACCTGTATAGCCGAAATTACCTTCAATAAAATACCTGTCTCCAAAGGAATACGATGCCCTTCCTACAATACCCTGCTTCCGGAATGCTAGCGCCTGATCATGATTCTGCAACTCTTTCTGCATATACAGTATCATACCATTCAGCGAATGTTTACCGAAGAGTTTTTTATAGTTCAGGGAAGTCTCCATATAGATTTTTTTGGCTGCGCTGAAACCTTCCACAGGCTCGCCCATATCCGGATTGCCGGACACCGACTGACTGAAAATAAGATTGCCATTTGCGTCACGTCCGGTTGCAAAGTAACGATTTGGATTGAGTGACCTGGTAGATGAGAATGTTCCATCGTAGTCAAAACTAACCTTGCCATTTAAAAAAAGACCAGGTGTAATGAAATCCAGTTTTTGCGTCAGTCCGACACCTGTCTGAAGCAGTGCGTTCCATTCCTTTTTGTAACCTGAATTGAAAAGCTGGTTATACGGATTTCGGTTATTGCTATCATTCTCTGCCGGATAGGTCGAGGTAGTGCCATCACTGTAAACGGCCGGAAAAATGTAAGATGGCGTATTGAGCATCATACTAAAAATATCTTCCGGATCGACGCCGGCCCAGTTACGCGCCAGATACTGCCCGCTGATGTCTACATTCAGAAGTGTAGTCGGAGTGATATCCATATCAACGTTACTGCGCAGATTATAGCGCTTCAGTCCCACATTGGTTTCATACTTATTTTGCGGGTCATTTTTAAACACACCATCTTCAGCAAAATATGCTCCGGACACAAAGTATCTGGCCTTTTCAGTACCTCCGCGAAAGTTAAGCGTATAGCGCTGGTTACGGTTTACTTTGTTCATCAATTCGTCGAGCCAGTTGGCATTCGGGTACAAATCCCTGTCCTCTCCGCTTTTGTATTTAGCAATCAGGTCTGAGGAAAAAATCGGACTCAATCCATCATTGGTAAGCGCCTCATTGGTAAGTTCCAGATACTGCCACGAATCCACAAATTCGGGCAGTCGCGTAGGTGTTGAAAAGCTATGTTCCGTACGGAAAGAAATCTGAGGCTTACTGATCCCACCTCTTTTGGTTGTTACCAGTATAACACCGTTAGCACCCTCTGCACCGTAAACCGCTGTAGCTGCTGCGTCTTTCAGTACCGAGAAAGTTTCGATTTCATCCGGTTCAATATTACTGAATGATCGCGGGACACCATCTACCAACACAAGGGGTGCCGTCCCTCCGGCAAAGGTACTCACACCTCTGATCCAGAATTCAGCATCATCTCTCCCAGGCTCTCCCGTTCGCTGAATACTCATCAGACCTGCCATCTGCCCTGCCAGGTTGTTGGTCAGGTTCCTCGTTGGAAAAGTGATCTGGCTACCGTTCACTGTACTGATTGAGCTGACAACACTGGCTTTTTTCTGAGTACCATAGCCTACAACCACAATTTCGTCAAGCGCTTTGGTATCTACTACCAGAACAACCCGGATATTACTTTGATTTTTAATTTCTACCTGCTGACTGACATAGCCTATAAAAGAAAACAACAGAACCGTATTTTGCTCCTCTCTGATACTGAGTGTAAATTTCCCTTCCCCATCGGTCGTTGTCCCTTCCATGCTATCCTTTACACGTACACTTACGCCAGGCAGCGCCTCTCCTTTTTCATCCAGCACCTCCCCTTTCAGATCGATCTTTGGGCTGTTTTGTTGATTGCTTTTCACAGCATCTGCAGAAGTGGTTTTGGGTGCGGATCTGCGTACCACTACCGTATTATCAATAATTTTAAAAGTTAAGGGCAGCCCGTCAAAACATGAGCGGAGCACTGATTCAATCGGTGCATTTTTAAGGCTGACACTTGCTTTCAGGTTGCTGACATCCTTGTCATTATAAAAAAATACAAATTTACTTTGCCTTTCAATGGTCTGAAATATTTTCTCTACAGACATGTTTTTGGCGCTCAGGGTAAGAGGCTGCGCGACGCTGTCGGCCTTCACCTGGATAAAAACTACTGTCAGTAAAAGAGCAATCAGTTTTATTTGCATAAAAATGCGCCGTTTTAATGTTGGTGATATTCTCAGTGTCAGAGTACCTTGATGGGTCTGCCGATCGTAATTTATCCGCTTCCCGGGCACAAGGCTTCCATGTGTAATAAAATTCATTACATTTATGATGTTTGGGTGAAGAAATAATGTGAAGTCATTTTCCGGACATACCGGTTCTGTACCTGAATATGACCGCAGAAATGCTCGCAACATACCTGCGGTCTTTTTTCAAGACTCATTTTTGTTCTCTAAGGGCCTCGTAGAAGATGCTGCATATGGAGATGGTTACGTATGGTTATAAATGATAATCTTACTGAGCAGATGCCCATACGAGCTCCCCATTCAACGCTTTATCGGCTGATGGCTGTAATTTAAAGTTCAGCCCGGAGAAGCGCAGTATTTCCAACATCTGAGAAAGGTTCGCATCACGATGTATTTTGCCGGAAAACTTCTCTGTATCGTCGTGAACATCGTAAACTGCTTTTACATTATACCACCGTTCTATCTGCCGGAGTACTGTGCTTACATCGGCGTTCTGAAAATGGAACAGACCGTCTTTCCAAGCTATCGCCTGGCTGACATCCACATGTTTTTTTGAAAGTGAGCCAGTTCTTCCCATACTGGCCTGCTCTCCCACACGGAGCCTGATTGGATTTGCAGCTGTGCCATTTGCTTCTCCAAATCGGCTCACGTCAACGGATCCCTCCAAAAGCGTTGTATTGATCATTTCATCATTGGAATAAGCACTTACATTAAAGTGCGTACCCAGAACAGTAATCTTTTGTCTGTCTTTTACTTCCACTGTAAATGGATGCTTGGCATCTTTGGCAACTTCAAAATAACATTCTCCTGTAATACGTACAATTCTGGTAGGTCCACTGAATACGGCAGGATAACTTACTGATGATGCTGCATTGAGCCATACCTTACTTCCATCCGGCAACACAAGCCGATAATGCCCCCCTGCAGGTGTAGTTATTGTATTAAATCCGGTGACAACAGCCTTGGAGTCAGCCTGCAGATCATATGCCAGCTCACCATCGCCGCTTCCTGTTATTTTAATCTGTCCTTCCTGCGCAATGGTACCCTTTACAGATGCGTCCAACGAGATCGATTCACCGTTCGACAGCGTAAGCACGGCTTGGTTCCGGCCAGGCGCAACATCCAGTACTTTTGAGCTGACTTTTTCAGATAAAGAGAGATTAAACGCCGGCTTTTGGCTGATATAAATTCCAAATGCAAGGACTAAACATGCAGCTGATGCCATTCTGAACCAGGCTGTCTGCCAAACTCGAATGGTAGCTTTTGGCTCTGACGAGGTAATCCTGTTCAGCAAATTCTGATGCATCTCCGATTCAAGCTGCTGCTTTTCGCCTTCCGAAAATTGATCCAGGATATGCGGATCCTGATCAAAATGATCATAGAACTTTTCAACAAATTCTTTTTCTTCACGACTCGCTCTACCGTACAGGTAGCGCTTTATCATATTCAGCAATTGCCTTTTGTAATCTCGGTTATCCATAAGTTCCGGTACATATATATACGGACCGTTGTGAGGGCCTGTATATACATGTACTGAAATGCAAAGAATCTCCCAAACGGAGTTAAAAAAATCTAAGATTATTACAAAATAGTTGGTAACAGATTTCTAAAGCCTAAGAAATCATGTATGCTGAGAGGATTTCAATCAACAATATTCTGTCAAAATTGTCTTTGATGATACTGGTTGCTGTTGTCAATTGGTTCTGAACTGTCTTTTGTGATACGTTCAATTCGCAGGCAATTTGCTCAGTTGTCTTTCCATGAAAATAATGCTGCATAAAAATTTCTCTTCGCCTTTCGGGCAGTGCTGCGATCCAGGTATTGAGCAATTCTGTTACTTGATTCTCCCTTAAAACATCATCAGTCCTTTGGCTGGAAGTCAGCTCACATTCAAACAGATCCAGCATGGCTGTTTGGTTGTCATCCTGTGCAAGTTGTTTGAGCACCTGGAATTTTACGGCAGTGTGCAGGTAAGCCGGGAGATTTGCAATCTCAACCAACGCTCTTCTTTCCCATAAATCTGCAAATACATTCTGAACCACATCCTGTGATAAATCCTTGTTTTTTAAACGCTTATAAGCATTATTAAACATACGTTCCCAATGTCGATGATACAAGGCACTAAATGCAGATTGTTCATCTGAACGCATCAAAACCAACAAGTCACTATCACTATACGTCTCTTTCATCTGTGTCGACTCTATCCATAATCGGGATTAAAGATAAATTTATATCAACAAAGTACAGCAATACAAGGATGCAAAAAAATTTTTAGATCAAAGAACAATGAACCCTAGCAACATAGCTAATAGCACGAGTGTGATGAGATATTTGAACGCATTATGCTATACGAATATAGATTCACAAACCCGTCATGTCGGAATCTGGTTGCTCATTCGCGCTTTCCGGGCCACCCATCCATATCATGTTTTAAATTTGGAGTTTTTGCTGAACTTTTCAGCATTGTATCTGAGAGAATCGTTTTTAGGAATAGACAGGCTCTGCCAGTTATCATCAGCTGACATTTTACCTATATAGACAATCTGCCCGACATGATACGCGTAGTGAGTAAGTTGCCGATTGATGGCTTCCGTAACGGTATGTCCCTCATTACGAATGTATACGATCTTCTCCAGGTCTTCTTCCTGTAAATCTCTGAGTGTACGAAAGAGGCAATTCCAGCCATTGTTCCAAATTGTCAGTAGTTCTGATCTGTGCGATACTACACTTTCAAATTCGGTATCACGGTTACGCGAGGCCTTTTCGCCATCCGACGTTAAGAAATCAGTAAATCTCGATAACATATTACCTGAAAGGTGCCGGATAATGATAGCGATACTATTGCTGTTCTGCTTTTGCGAGTCAAAAAGTGCTTCATCACTGACTTGTGCCATACACATTTCGCCGAGCATTTTATAGTATTCAAATTGTTTTATGGCAGTATTTAAATAACTGCTCATGGAAGATCAAAGTTTTTGCGATTTATGTAGATCATGAATATAGCTATTATTCTGGAAATAGCTGCTATATAAAACCAGGCACCACAAGCAAAATAGTTGCCGTGGCGCCTGGTTTTATTATACCCTTATCGTCTCATCAATCGTTGTCGGCAGATAATCTGGTATCTTCCTTTTTTCCCTGATCTTCCTCAGGGGATGTTTTCTTTGCGTTTTCGGCGGGATCGTTAGGGAGCGCTCCGGTTTCCTCATCACCGGCATGTGAATAAGTCCCATCTCTATCATCATCATAAACCTCATCCACACTGTCAATCTTACGTCTTTCGTTTTCATGATGCTTTTTCATATCGTGCCTGTTTTTAGTGTCCTATTGATAATCGTCAATCTAAGAAAATGTCGTGCCAGGCAAGACAAATCCCCATTACCACAGAAGGATAACAGGCGCAACTCAACGCAAAAGGCAGATTTCGCCCCCTGAAATTCAGGCCGAAATCTGCTTGTTATACTTTTTGCTCGTCCCTAATTCCAGTCGCTACTGATATCTTTGGCCACCAGCGGATTGGTGTTTTTCTCTGTTAGAGGGATCGGAAATAACACGTGTTTATCCTGGAAGAAAGATTGACTTGAATTTGGATACTTCGCTTTCTTTTCTGCATTTAGTGTTTGCTTGGCCACACCCCAGCGTATCAGGTCAAACCAACGCACTTGCTCACCAGTCAATTCAAGCTGGCGTTCCCGCATCAGTTTTTTCATTGCTTCATCTTTACTGCCCAATGTTGTGTAGGTGAATGCTCCGGAACGCGCACGTACCTTGTTAATCAGAGGGAGCGCTTCTGAGATTTTACCCGCATTGATCTGGGCCTCCGCATACATCAGCAACACGTCAGCATAGCGAATGACTTGGGAATTAATATCCGACTGGGGGAGCTCGGCCTTTTCTTTGTACTCATAAGGCTGGTATTTTCTCCATCGGTATCCATTCCCATTCTCAGCATATGGATAAGGCTTAGCCCCACCCGGGCAGTTATCGCAAAAAGTAACATCTCCCCCGCTCTCCTTACTTCCATAGAACGTATTTTTGGCTCTGGGATCCACATAAGCTTTACCGGATTCATCCTGATAGGTAAATGCATTTACGGCTGCATCTGAGATAAAGACATTGCGCCAGTCATTCCAGCCGTACTCCATCGCCCGGCCTGTCAGCGTATTCTTGCCACTTCCCGATCCTTCCTGTGATCCGAACATATAGTACGGACTCCCTTCTGCCCATCCACCCCATGATTTATGCGGAATGTCAAAAACTGTCTCCGCATTTTTTACCGGCGATTTTGTAAACAGGTCGTCAAGATTCGGTACAAGATCATAGGCATACGGTGCTTTCGTAAGCAGGTCAAACTGGCCCGCCGCTTCGGTATATTTTTTCTGATACAGATAAGACTTACCCAATAGCGCAATCGCAGCCCCTTTTGTAACTCTGCCCAAGTCTGCTCCGCTGGTATAGACAGCTGGTAAGCCTGCGATAGCATTGTTCAGATCCGATTCGATCTGCTTCCAGACTTCTTCGATGCTGGCTCTGTTAAGGTAAAATTCGCTGTTTCCGTCGTAATCCTTGCGAATCGGCACACGGCCCCAAAGGGTTACCAGCAAAAACTCTGCATAGGCCTTTAAAAAGTATGCTTCTGAGGTATACTGAGCCAGTTTTGTTTTTTCAGCGTCCGAGGCGGGAACCACCTTCGAAGCTTTATCAATGACCAGGTTTGCCCGGAATGTAACCTTATAAGCTGTAGACCAAAGATCATTAATCTGAACATGGTTGGCAGCATAGCTATAGTCATGCAACTGGAGAACATCGCCCTGAAGCGGTGCATCCGCCTCAGCTTCATTGCCGGTCAGATCCATCAGGTAGTAAAAATCCCGCGAATAAAGCCCCTTGTAAAGCATCAGACCGTAGGTGGCTGTTACTGCTTCGGAAATGGTGGCCGGTGTTGTAAAATAAGTGTCATCATTATAACTGGATTGATTTTTAACATTATCCAGAGAATTGTCACAGCTGGTCATGGCCAGGCAGGCCATAGTTCCCAGAGAAAGTATCCGATTTTTCATTATGCTTTAATGAAGTTGAATGAGAAGATTTTAAAACCCGACCTGAACACCAAGAAGGAAAGTTCTCGGTTGCGGATATTGGCCTGTGTCTACTCCTTTGGTAAAAATGAAAGACTTGGCATCCGTGACACTTGCGCTCACCTCAGGATCATATCCTTTGTAATTGGTGAGTGTCAGTAAATTCATTGCCGTTGCATATATTCTGAAGCTTGAAAACACTTTTGCATTGGAAGAATTCAGCAGCGTTTTGGGAAGTGAGAAACCCACAGTCAGGTTACGAAGGCGCATGAATGAGCCATTCTCCAGAAAGCGATCGGAAGCGCGAAGGTTAGAGGGCGTATTCTGACCCGATCTTGGCATGTCTGTAATGTCCCCATCTTGCTTCCATGCGTCTAAAACTGCTGTAGATGAATTGAATGGACGTGTGGTTCCTTCGGTCCAGTAACGCAATGCGTTGTACACCTTCACATCTCCTATTCCGGCAAGTCCCATAGACAGATCCCAAGATTTGTAAGCCAGATTCACCGATCCTCCGTATGTCCAGACAGGAATGGCAGAACCCAGGAATGTTTGATCTGCATCAGTGATTTGCCCGTCACCGTTCAAATCCTGGTATACAATATCTCCTGCTTTCAGGCCATCCTGATAGGATTTAAAGCCTTTGCCAACTGCCTGCTCATTATATCTTGCTACATCTGCAGCACTGGACACCACATGATCTACCTTGAAACCGTAGAATGAGCCGATTGCTGCACCTACGTCAGTCTTGGTAATATTGATACCGCCATTGGTACTACCACTGATAATTGGTGATCCGCTACCCATTGATACGACGTTGTTCTTGTTGTAACCGGTATTGGCAGAGAAGCTGTAACTGAAATCTCCCGTTTGTCCGGCATAGGACACGGCAGCTTCAAAACCTTTATTAACTGCATTGGCTGCGTTCTGAACCATACTGGCGTCGTTGTAAACATCACCCAGACCTGTAGAAATCGGAAGTTTTACATCCAGTAATAAGTCTTTGCTATCTCTTTTGTAGTAATCGATGCTGACCTGTATTTTATTACGTAATAGACCAAAATCCAGTCCGAAATCGATTTGAGTAGTTTCTTCCCATTTCAAAAACGGATTAGGTACACGTGTCACAGTTGCTCCTTGCTGGAATGCTTTGTTTTCACCAAAAGAATAAACAATGTTGTTGTTCCCATATCCGCGATAAACGGTTGGATCGGTGAGAAACAAACCTATATTGGCATTACCTGTGATACCCCAGCTACCCCGTAGTTTCAGGTCAGAAACGAACGAAACATTTTTCATAAACTCTTCATTGGCCAGCTTCCAGGCTACTCCCACAGAAGGAAAATTGCCTTTTCGATAAGCTTTTCCAAACGCCGGATTGATATCCTGACGTATGGAAGCATTCAGCAGATATCTGTCGTTAAAGCCATAGGTAAGACGTCCGAAATAAGAACGAGACGCATAGATACTAGAACCTGCGCTGGTGATGCTATTGGATTTGGATACACCAATTTGTTTGATCAGATCATTGGTAAAACCAGAGCCGGTCAAATTAACACTTCTACTTCTGTTTCCTTCATTGTAGGTATTACCCACCATAACGGAAAAATCGTGCTGCCATGCAGACTTGGAATAGGTCAGGATATTTTCAATCAGCGGCGATACACCAAAGGAATAACTCTCATCAATCTTACGATCAGTCCTGAGATTTCCATTCATGTATTCTCCTGTGTAATTGTAGCTATTGCTGTTGGATAGACCAATATTTGCCTGCGTTCTGAATTTCAGGCCATTGAGGATATCCACTTCTCCCCAAAACTGAAAAAGATTAGAAACTCCTCTGGATAATTTTTCAGTAAGATAAATACCAGGCAATGGATTCAGTGCATCGTTTTGATCCAGAATGGTAGTAACCCGACTGTATCCCCCCAGATTAGTAGGGTCCATGGTAGGCGCATACGGAGGCATACGAAGTGCTTCTACAAAACTAGCGGCATTGCCCGTGGTACGGTTATACTTGAAATTGATAGTCTGCCCAAGTCTGATTCTTTTACCGATCTGCTCTTCCAACTGCGCCCTCAAATTGATACGCTGATAACCAAAATCTTTCATGATACCATCCTGATTGGTATAACCTGCGGAAAAATTATAGGTAGCTTTTTCACTTCCACCTGTTACGTTAACATGGTGTTCGGTAATTTTCGCATTTCTGAATATTTCCTTTTGCCAGTCGGTGCGGGTTACCAGTACATCAGGTGTGTTGAGCTTGTCGGGTACCTTGTTTCCCTGAGACACATTGATATCCTTTACCAGTTGTACATACTGCTCAGCATTCAGCATATCCAGTTTTTTCCATGGCTGTGCTACGCCCACATAACCGTTATATGTAACTTTGGGCGTACCTGCTTTGCCCTTTTTTGTTGTGATCAAAACCACGCCATTTGCAGCAGAAGCACCGTAGATCGCTACTGATGCTGCATCCTTAAGTACTGTGATGTCCTGTATATCATATGGACTTACCGAATTGATGTCGCCACCCTGAATACCATCGATCACATACAAAGGGTCTGAATTGGTGAGTGAACCAACGCCGCGAATGATGATTTTGGCATTAGATCCCGGAAGACCTCCTGTATTGACGATCTGTACTCCGGCAATTTTACCTTGTAACAGCTGCTGTGCAGATGTGGCCGAAACGTCGCCGAATTCCTTGCGACCCACCACAGCGACAGCGCCTGTAAGGTCTTTCTTTTTGGCAGTTCCATAACCGATAACTACAACTTCATCCAGTGCTTTCGTATCGACGGCGAGGGAAATATCCAACAATGACCGATTACCTACAATTTCTTCTCTTGGCACATAGCCGACAAAAGAGAAAATCAATACTGCGTCTGAGTTTGCACCTGTTATTTCGTAATTGCCCGCCATGTCTGTACTAACACCACGCTGTGAGCCTTTCAGCACCACACTCACTCCAGGCAGCCCGTCGCCACGCTCGTCGGTCACTTTCCCTTTGATCGTCACTTCTTCTATACTCACTTTAGAATTTTTCAACATGGCTATCTCAGGCCTGCCCATGGACTCAGTGGGTACTGTCTGCGACATACTTGCACTTTCCAATGCAGCGGTTCCGGTATCCAATGCACGCTTTTCGAACTTCGATACAATGATGTAAGCTTCTTTACCTGCCTTCTTAAAACGCAGGTTAAAAGGTTTTAAAAGGTCCGTCAACTGCTTTTCAAATTTACTTCCCTCCTGGCGATACGCTGCACCGGTAATGGTAATATTTTTGACTGTTTCTTCTTCAAACAATATGCTTACCTGATGCTGTTTTCCTAAATCCACCAATAGGTCTTTGAGATTTTTAGCTCTGTTACGGCTTTCAGGATGCTGCGTTTGGACAGGTATTCTGCTGTTACTTGCCAATGAGATACCCTGCGCCACACAAAGTTGCTGAACGGATAACATGGTCAGCACAATACGGGTTTTTTGTAGAAATCTGCTACTCATGATCTGGGTTGATTACTGATTTTCTCAATTCTATGAATTCGTTATGTTTTACTACTTCCAGTTGGAGTAATTCGGTTAATATGGCCAATAGATCGTCGGCCTGCTTCGCTTTATAGACGCCACCAATCCGCCTTTTGCTTAAAACGGGATCCAGTATACGTACATCTACTTTAAAGCGGTCATTCATTTGTTCGACTGCTTCGGAAAGCAAGGTGTTATCGAAGTAAAACATATCCTGCTTCCAGGCCACAAATGCTGCAGGAGCCGATGAGGATGTAAGCGTAAAACTGCCATTGGCAGCCGTCGCGAAAAGGTTGCCCGGTTTCATATAGAGCTGTTTTCCTTTCGGTAAACTCAATTTTACCTTTCCCTTAGTCAGAAATACTTTGGTTCCTCTTTTACGGGAAAAAGCAACAAACTCGGTCCCAAGCACTTCAATGCTATAATCCTTCTCCATACGCACGATAAACCGACTATCGTTTGTGGTATGCACTACTTTAAACTCCGCTTCACCTTCCAGCATCACTTCTCTGTTTCCGGATCCGAATCCCAGTCTGGGCACACGTAATGTAGAATTGGCATTCAATACAACATCGGTTCCGTCCGAGAGCTGGAATGATGAAACGTGACCATTTCCAGAGGTTAATGTTTTGTATATCAACTCATTTTTAAAAACGAATCCGGCTACCAATATCAGACAGGCAGCAGCGGCGCTGTAAAGCCACGGGCGTTTCCAGATGCTTGACTGAATGAAAGGTTTCTGAGGAAGCGGTACGTCTTTACCCGTATTCAGATCTGTTACCAGTGCCATATAATCAGCAAGGGCATTTTCTAATTGTGGTGAAAACTGAGGATGCCGGCTCTCCCATTCATCCATATACTGGTAGTAGAGCTCTTCATTTTGGGGATCAGCCAGCCAGTCTTCGACAAGCTTGCGCTGGATGGATGTCGTCCGTCCGTCAAAAAAATCAAACAGGACATCTTTGAATAGGGAATCTTTCATTTTATATTTTTTAGCTTTTACAGGCCTTGGGGAATCACGACCAACCAAAACACTTTCCAAGGAATGGTACCCTGTTTTGCATTTCGTGTAACATAGACAAGTACAGTATGAGCAACCCCATACCGGTGTGCGAAATTTACTGTAAGTAAAATACAAGGCATAAAAACCAGCTGTCTTTCAAACCATTGCGAAGCCTACCTAAAGCTCTGGTGATAAGCGCTTCCACTGCCTTGGTAGAAATCTGAAGCTCTGCAGCTATTTCTTCAAGTGTTTTACCATCCACACGTTTCATCAGATACGCCCTTTTACATTGGGGTGGCATTTGCTGCACGATGGTTTCAATCTGTTGATAGAGTTCGTTGTATTGCAATGCCTCACATGGATTAAGTGTATGTGCAGCAAATGGAATTGTCACGGTTTCCATAGGAGATGTACGATTCAGATCCCACTTAAGATAGTTGTACGATCGATTCCGCACCGCCTTATACAGATAGGCTCTGTAGGAGGTAGTAATCAGCTCAAAAGTGCGGCTTTGCCAGAAGGTCGCAAATACTTCGGATACAATATCCTCCGCTACTTCCTGTGAGTGTACAAACCTGATTGCGTGGTTGCATAAATTCTTATAGTATTTTCTAAACAGCAGCTCGCACCCTTTTCCCGGATCCTGATTGAACATATCCCGAATCAGATATTCGTCGTTGAGCATCACCGGCTCGGCATCCTGGCCGGCTAAATCCATGGTCTCCGGTATTAGGGGAGATAATTTTTGGGTAGAGTTAAGCGTCATAGCGTTTCATTAGCGATTTATTGTAAAGACAAGCCGATATGCACTATCCCTATACTATAAATAATATTTTTTTTTCAATAAATAATTCAATTAAATAAAAAACCAGATAAGATGCTGTACATCCGGATTCATAAAACAGTCCGGGTCAACTTTCGCTGACCCGGACAACATCCAGCATTTAATCTGAAAATATGAACAATTAGGGTTTAAGTACTTTAACCGAAACAGATTCTTTGGAATTACCTACCTTAATCAGATAAAGACCGGCATTTTTACCCAGAGGCAGCGTGTGATGCTCGTTTTCCAAAGGGTTTTCAACCAGTTTCTGTGAAAGAATACGTCCGGTCAGATCCGTTACCATAATCCGAACAGGATAAGCATGCGCACCGCTGATGACAATGCTGGCCTTATCTCCGGTTACCGGGTTTCCAAGTACTGTTACATTTAGCTTGCCAGACGCGGTTTCGCTGTCCAGGGCGGCAATTCTGCCATTAGCCTGCATGGCAGGTTCCTCTCCGTAAATCAGCTGACCTTTGTAGTAAACCGTGATCTTGTTATTCTCAGCAAAGTCGCCTGCTGCTTTGTAAGAGTAATCATTGGTCTCGTCGAAGACAGACCAATTCGATTTTCCAATTCTGTACTGAATGTTGCCTGTGCTGCTCAGCGGAAAGAGTTTCCCCAAAGATAACGCTGGCTTCAGTTCAAAATAGCTGTCAGCATTTGCTCTCTGCTGGTTGTTCACAAACTGTCCGGCAATATTTCCCGTACCCAGTTTGGCAAAATCAATCCAATAATTCAATCCTGCTGTACCATCAGCTGTGAACCAGTAACGAATCGATAGATCGGCGTAATCTACTGGTACATTCCCGGTATTTTCAACTTTAAGCCAGGTGCTGAGAGAAGTTGAACCGGTATTGGTGTTTTTATTTTCGGAATAAACTTTCAGATCCAAAACCGAAGCGGCTGTATCCGGTTCTACCCCCCACCAGAGTTTACCATTGCGGTACAAAGTAATTTGATCATTTACAGCATAGGAAGAACCATTTTTGAAGGAATAATCATCGCTTTCCGCAAAATTTTCCCAGTTGGTATTCGCAAACCGAGACTGTATCACACCCGAGTTTCCTCCTGCATTCAAATTACCGGCCGAAGCATTAAACTGATACTCGATGTATCCCAAAGCGCCCTGACGTGGTTTTTCAAGTGCGACGTAGTTCATGGAAACCTTGTTATTCCCCATCTCAGCATGATCGATCCACTTGTTTATACCTGTATAATTCTCGGCAGTGATCCAGTACCGTGCTGTAAGTTCGCTGTAAGGAATAGCTAAGCCACTTTCATTGGATATCGTCAGGAACGGCTTGATGTTATTATTATCAACCTGACCATTGTCACCGTCTTTATACAGCACTTTCAAACCAGATGAAACCATGAGTGTACGACTCAATGACGCAGCAGCACTGTAAGTTGCGTTGCCATTTTGAGAAGCAGTGATTACGGTTGTTCCAGGTGCAAGGATGTGCACCTTTCCATTTACGATAGCAGCTACTGAAGTATCTGAACTTGCGTAACTCACCGGCAAACCGGAAGTAGCCAGGCCATTTGGCTCAAAATCTGCATCTCCAACGGTTTTTGAAATAATACTGTCTAAAGAAACAGTTTGTTCCAAAAGTGTCGGTGCAGTGATCGTCAGACAGAAATCGTCTAGTACAAGCTGACCGGATGGACCAGCTTTTGAAGCCCAGATACCTATCGTTGCCGCATTTGCCGGTACAACTTTAGTCGCCGAATACTTGGTATACACGGTTGCAGTAGAAGCTGGTGTAGACGGATGAACAATCAATTCAATTTTTGCACTTTCAATTTTCGCCCCCTGAGCATCATAAAAATCGAGACCAATTCCAGCCCACCATGGCAGGATGGATTGTGAAGCATTGGAAGGATTAGGCGTTCCTTCTACTTTGGCCCAAACCTCAAAATTGATTTCCGAACCCGCTGTTACTGTAATCCTTTTGCCATAATTGATCGCTCCCTTATCGGCTGTGATTACCGCACTTTTCAACCCGCTCTGTGCAGACGTTCCAATTTTTGCAGCCGCTGCATTCGGGTTTCTGATCCAGTTTACAAAACCGCTTTCAAAGCCGTTGTTAGTAAGTATACCACACAAACCGGCAGCAACTACCGTGATGGAGGAACTTGCAGAAATACCGCTTGCATCCTGAGCTGTTGCCGCAATGGTAGCTGTACCAACAGCCACAGCGGTCACGATTCCACTACTAGATACCGTAGCAACAGATGGATTGGATGAGCTCCAAAGCACTGTTTTATTGCTTGCAATTGCCGGAGCAACGGTTGCTTTAATCGAAGTTGTATCGCCCACACCAACTGTTGCATTGGTTTTATTCAGAACTACCGATGTCAGCAACACGTTGGAAGAAGTAATCACACTGCTTGCTGTTTTCGCACCATCCTGTGTGGTCACGGTAACGGTTGCATTGCCTGGTGAAACCCCGGTTAACACGCCATTTTGATTAACAGAAACAATACCTGCATCAGAGCTGGACCAGGTGATGGCTTTGTTTGTAGCATTTGCCGGTTGTACAGTTGCTGCCAGAGTGATTGAATTGTTTACACCAACTGCACCTGATGCAGGAATGGTCACACCTGTCACAGCAATGTTGGCAGCAGTTACAGTTGAAGATGCCGTTTTTCCACTTTCGTTAGTAGTAGCTGTAATAACCGCGGAACCTGGGGATATACCTTTAAGAAGCCCAGCTGCATCAACACTCACAATCGAAGTATTTGACGATGTCCAGGTTACCCTTTGGTTGGTGGCGTTTGCAGGTGATACCGTTGCTGCCAGTCTTGTTGTATCGCCCACCCCTACAAATGCGGTTGCGGGGTTCACAGCAACAGAGGTAAGCGGATTAAGCCCGATTTCTATTGCATTGATTGCAGGGTAGTTCAGGTTTGCAATCGGTCTGAAAACCAATGAAATCTGTCCTTGCGCTGTGGATTTCACTTCAAACTCGCGCACGATTCCTTTGTATCTCCCACCTGCCTGTGTGAAAATGTCAAAGTTCTTCAACAAGGTATCAGCAACGGTGTTTGCTGTTACGTTAAATTTCCTTTTCCCTGCTGTAATGGCCGTTGAAAGCTCCGCAAAATGCAGGCGTACCACATATTTAGAGTTGGGAATGAGATTTTCGTAAAGGTAGGTCATCCGTTCCCCAGTGTTACGCTGCGTTTTGTACGCGCCTGCTGGCGCAGGTCTTACTACCCCGCTGATATCTATCGCATTGGTAACAGTTGAAGTCCACATGTTATAAGATTGCGGATTGTCGGCTACAAAATTACCGATGGTTGGTCCGCCGCAGTTGTTTGCAATCACTGTAGTTCCAACCGTCAAAACACCTGTTGCCGTTTTGGCTCCGTCTTCCGTGGTAACGGTTATGGTGGTGGTGCCCAGTTTTAATCCGGTCACAAGTCCGCTGGAATTGATCCTGGCAACAGTGGTATCGGACGAAGCCCAGCTCACATTTTTGTTAAGCGCATTGGCAGGCAGAACGGTTGCCGTCAGATTTCTGCTTGTACTTAATCCAATGGTGATGGTTGAGTCCAGTAATACGCTTGTGACATGGATTACCGGTGTAACTTTGATGCTGCTCTGAGCAGTTTTGTCTCCATCTTGTGTAGTTACCGTGATATTTGCGATACCTGTACTAACGCCAGTAACTAATCCCGTTGCATTCACAGTAGCAATGTTCGTATCCGACGAGCTCCAGCTTACTGAAGTGTTAGACGGATAGGCAGGAGTAAGTGTCGCTTTCAGTTGTTTGGTTAAACCTACTATCACGGAATCCGCGGCAGGAGCTACTGCAACAGAAACAACCGGTCCGCCCGAAGGTTCTCCCACGAAGATTCCGTTTCCGGCGATCCCAAGATAAACTCTGCCGTGCAGATCCGCAGCGATGTTACTCACGATACCCGGAACAGGGTTTGCGATGGTTGTCCAGGTTGCTCCGTTGTCGTCGGAACGGAAAACGCCGTACGAAACTCCGTTAATGGGCGTGCTCTCGGAAGTGACATAAATTACAGGATTGGAAGAAGCTGTTGTATCAGCCTTTCCCACTGCAATCCATTTCACTTTGGTGATACCCGCAGGATTCACTTTTGTAAAAGTATTACCTGCATCAGTCGAATGGAAAATTCCGTCGCCAGAGAAAGAAATCCACAAATCACCTTCAATACCTGGTGTGGTTTCTATGTTCATTTGCGCGACATTTCCAACATTGGGCAAGTTGGTAGCAGCGGTAGGCGCAAAACTTACGCCGCCGTTTGTACTGACATAGATTTTACCGGCTGCATAAATATAAAAGAGATTTCCGTTCACTTTGTCGGCCGCAAGCGGGTTCATGCCAGCCCAGATTTGATAGATGTCTCCTGGTTTGAGAACAGCATTGGGTACTCCGCCGGCTGGTGTCCAGGTTGTTCCTAAATTCGACGATTGGTAGGTAAGACCTCCCTGTGTAACCCAGACCATTTTTCTGCTTGTAGCCGAAACCGCAATCCGTCCGCGGGCTCCCGGCAGTGAAGCAAATTTGGTGTAGGATGTACCTCCGTCGGTTGAGTAACCTCCAATACCTGGCCCGTTCCATCCATCGCTACCCACACGTGCTATGAAATTCGGGTCGGAGTATTGAATGGCACCGCCGGAAGTGTTACAGCCTGTATTGGTCGCAAAAAAACTTGATACTCCTTTTGCAGGTGGTGTATCAAGCGTCTTATGGTCAAAACCTCCCACATCACCGGTAGTGGACACCAAAAAATTGGAGCCCGACGGTGGCGCTACCAGAGGTCCTGCTACCACGATTTCCTCCAGACCATTGTTGCGTAGTTTCCATGTCACACGACTTGCCCAAACATTGGTCGTTTGCCCAACGTCTAACATATCGGTGAACCATACCTGTCCTTCATGGAAAGGATCCCACACAAATCCGTTGACATCGTGCCCTATATTTCCGTTTGCTCCATTGCCACCGGAGTGAGGGGCCTCTGTCACGTCACGGGTTGCCGGCACCATGGGCGTCCAGCTTCCACTACTTCCACCGTTTGTACTTCTATAAGCCAAGTCGTGGTTCCAGGTTCCGGAAGTCGCAATGACGATCTCATTGCTATTTAGAGGATTGACGCCAACGCTACTATATTGTTTACCACTTGCCGGGGTAATATCAATCCAACTATTTCCATTCCATTTATTGACAGTCGTGCCTTCTTCTTTCAAAGTCCAGTCCCGAAGTGTTTGCGTTACATAAAAAGTACCATCGTTACTGATACTTGCGCGTCGCGGCCTCACAGGGCTGCCCGGCATTAATGTAAATGTATTGCCGGCATCTGTGCTGCGATAAACGCCATCTAAACTTCCAAAAAAGATATTCTTTGTAACGCCGTTAAGTACCCCTCCACTTTTATCAAAGAAGATAAATCTGCCTGCGATGTTGTCAGCTAAGGAAGTGTTCACTTTTGTCCAGGATCCCACTGCTCCTGCCGCTGTACTTTTATAAGTACCGTTCGCGCGTGTTGTCACATATACCACATTGCTGTTGTTTGGATCAACCACCAAACGGTCTGTGAAAGTCTGGTCGCTGTTGGGGAGTACAGTTATAGGAAGCTGGCAGTCAGTCCAGGTTGCACCCCTGTCTAACGACTTCATGACCGTGCCAACCCCTGTTCCACCACCGGGATTAGCTCCCTTACCTGTCTGAATCGTTGCATATAGGATATTTCCTGTTAAGTCATTAGGATCAAAGGCAAGATCTCCGCATCGTGCGGCCACTTCCCAGTTCCAGTATGTGGTTGGTATTTTATCGTACCACATCAGGTCTTCCCATTTTTGAGCTGCGTGGTTCCAACGGTAAGGCGTGCCTACATCGGTTGTGATAAAATAGAGATTGGGCACTTTTGGGTGAGCCTTCAAGCTCGTCACATTACCGCCGCCGCCCATTCGCACAGACTTCCAATTGTAGCTTTGTGCGTTGGCTACAAAATGAAGAGCGCCTGTCAATGCAATGAACAGGGCCATGATTCGGATTGATTTTTTCATAGAGATGCTTTTCGTTAAGAATTGTGACACTTATGTCAGACAAGCGAAAAGCAAAATCCCTATACTTAAACTTGATATTTTACTAAAAAAGAATTTAAATCTCTCCAGGCAACATAGTTTTATTACTTTCAACTATGTACAAGGAAATGGTTCCCGCACAGCGGCATCTTTATTTTTTCAACCGAAATCAATTAACTCTTACTCAGCCTGCACATTCACATCTTTAAACATAAATGTATTATCACTCACTCTGACAGGCTTTCCACTGGCTGTGGTAACATTTTTGAGCGATATCTGTTTGGTTTTGATATAAGGAAATTTCTCCTTGTACGAATCGTCTCTCATTTCAGGATTGAAGTTGCTGAAGATGGTGGGCCCATTGTAATCTTCAGGATGTTTGGCATCGTCGATACGCAAGTTTTCAATCGTAATCCTTACAGGCATATAGCAGGTGTAACCGAAGTCATGCTGACCGGAATAAGATCCGCTGATCAAGGAAGCGCTCACTGGCTTACCATTAGCCGGAACAAAAATGCAGTTCCGGATGATCAGCTCTCCCTGCCACGTACTACCGTAATCCGACCGTAGATTGACCATGCTCCTGCCCCGAATGGTTGAGTTTTCAATTTTCAATACGCCGCTGCCAATGGCATTGATACCCATATGCCCTAAGGTTGAATTACGAATAGTCGCATTCGCCACTCCCTGATGCGCATCAAAGCGGGACAATGTGCAATTGTCGTATAGTATGTTCTTGCAGAAGTTAGATCCCAGGATACCCCAGTATTTACTGTCATTGATGTCGTTAGTCTGACTGCAGTTAATAAATGAAACGTTCAACGCACGGTTTGCCGACAAATCATAGGTTCCCATAGATACCGGCTTACCCGCTGCACCTATGGTGCTGTATGTTCTATGTCCTGTCAGAAATGCGTTTTTAACTGTTACAAAAGAACAATCAGTAATATTTATAAATCCGCCATACGGAGCGCCGTGATCCATTTCACCCTCAATACGGTGCTCTAATCCTTCCACTATTACATTGGATCTTCTGATAGCAATATTCCGGTTGTAATAGGTATACTTCGACTCCGCCTGATTGGCAATGGTGGTAAAACGTCCACCTGTTATTTTTAGCGGTTTCTCGTCTATTGGCAAGGCGGTGATATCGGTGATCTGATCGAAATCCCAGATGATCGGCGCATTCATATCGACATTCCCATTTTTATCAACTACAAAAATATCTGTCTGTGATGAGCCATTGTTCTGATTGAGACCAAACCTGATGTACTGTTTCACATTTGCGTTGGTGACAGTGATCAGACATGCTCCTGGCAAAGCCGCATCGATCTTTTGCTGATTCCTTTTAAGTGAAACAATATTTTTCAGCTTGAAAGGTTTCAGCGCTGAACCTACACTAAATACAGAAGCATTGCGGTTTTCGACGTTTGTATCATCAATAATGAAAGCGGCCTTACCGAAATCCGTATCTGTACGAATCATCGCCGTCCTTTCTTTTCCTCCAATATAATAAGTCGCTTTGTCATCCGCTTTGACCCTAAGACCATGCATATTGGCGTAAGCATGCGTTGCAGCAATAGCATCGGTGTCGTCCGATTTGCCATCACCTTTGGCACCAAAGTCGTTGTAGCTTACTACCCCTATTTTTTTGAAGGTTGCAGTCTGATTGGGTGAGACATTGACCTGTAACTGTCCATTTTCATTCGTGGTTACAGAGTTTTTACCTTTTTCAGAGGTGATTAACACTTCTCCGGAATGCTTTTTACCTTGCGCATGCGTCGCGAAGGAACCGATCAGAAATACTTGCAACGTTAACAAATACTTCATAGGTAGTATCAGCTTGATCATACATATTTCAGGTTAGGAATTAATGATGCTTATAAAAGCTTTTGCGGGAGCGGGTTTACTAACTAAGCAATGAGTGACCCTAAGGATACGACCCAATTATCTTGTCATGAGCCCATCCGGCCTTATGCTCAGAAGCAAATTTGACTTGCTTTGCAATATATACCGAGATCGTAGCGTCTTTACGTGCTTCGTCCAATCCTTCTCTGCTTTTGGTTTAAAAACACAAATAACAGGGCTCCTACAGATTCCATAGGTTATTGGAGAGTGCCGGGTGAATGATGATATTTTAAATAAGAAATCCTGAATTTACTCGGCAGAAAGGTAAATCCGGGGGGGCCAGACAACAGATGAAGCTTTGGAATTCGGTGAATCAAACTATTTCTCTTCCTCATCCCCTCTCTCATCTTCCGTTTCAAACTCATCCATGATCGTATCCTTCCACATTGGAACTCCTATATGGTAGGCAGTTCTGGCGATCATATGGGCTGCTACAGGAGCGGTTAGAATCAAGAAAAAGGCAATCGCAATTGCTTTGGTCGTTACTGAAATATCCGGAAATATCACGGCAGCGCAAAACAACAAAAACCCTACACCCAGCGTACCTGCTTTGACAGTCACAGATAGGCGTAAATAAAAGTCGGGCATCCTGACCATGCCAATTGCTGCAAACAAAATGGCCAGCGAACCAAGCGTACTGAATATGGCGATGAAAATATCTGTCATGGCTATTTTTGCTTATCTAAATAAAATGAAAAAGCGATCGTACCTAAAAAGGCAATCAGCGCTAAAATGACTGCAACATCCAAAAATACCGGCTGCGCTGAACGAATGCTGATCGCAGTAATCACAGCAATACCGGTAGTGATAATCAGGTCTATGGCTATCACACGGTCAACAAGATCCGGACCTTTGAATAAGCGGATGAATATCAATATTGCCGATACGGACAATAAGGGGAAAATTACGTAATCGAAATACAGGTTTAATGTCATCGTAATATGGCTAATAGTTTCTTCTCAAATCCATTTTTTATACGCTGAATAAAACGCTCCTTATCTCCGAGATACATCACATGAATGTAAAGCCATTTTTTATCTTCACTTATATCCAGAATCAACGTGCCCGGAGTCAGTGATATAATGGTAGACAAAATACTGATCTCTACATCGGTATCAGCTTGCAATGGATAACGAACAATACCTGGTTTAAAGAAGTACTTTGGCGTGATTACATCATATGCCACCTGAAGGTTTGCAACAATCATTTCATAAGCAAAATAGAAAATGAACATAATTGTTTGGGGTGCTCTTGTAAAATAACGATGATCTTCTTCTGAGCGGTTCAATATCCACAGGACCGAAAAGCCAAGCAGAAATCCGAAGAAGAAATTCATGAAATACAATGAGCCCGTAAGTGCCACCCAAATAAAGGAAAGCAGCAGATTCATTAAAAAGTGTTTTATCATAGTTACGTTATTTATTTCCTAATACAGCTCTGGTATAAGGTGTAGTATCAATCATTTCATTCGCAATCCTGTCTGCAACCTGAATAATAAACTCCGCATTCAGGCCGATAAATAAAGAAGTACATGCCAATATGCCTATAGGTAATAGCATAAGAAATTTTCTACCGGTTCTGAGCGGTTTAAAACTATCAACGATGACATCATCTTTAACAGCATCTTTCCAAAATACTTCAGACCACAACTTTGCAATGACGAACAAGGTTATAAAACTACCCACAATGATACTCGCAGTGTATACATAACTTTGACTGGCCAAGGCACCTTCTATGAGATAAATTTTAGGCCAAAATCCGGAAAGTGGTGGAATACCAACCAGCGAAAACAATACAATGGCTATCAGAAGTGATATCTTTGGGTATTCAGCGTATATACCACCCAGTTTGCCCATATTCATAGTACCCCGCAACTGCCTGATGAGCCCGGCAATCAGAAATAAATTGGTTTTAACAATGATATCATGTATCAGGTAAAATACAGCTCCAAGTAATGCCATTTTATTATACAGACCCAACCCTCCTACAACAAAGCCAATGTGACAAACAATCAGATAGGAGAGCACGCGCCGGATATTGGTCCTGATCAGCGCACCAAACGCGCCGGTAAGTATGGTAGCGACAGCAATGAAGATGAAAACTGTTCTTACAAAATCGTCAGGAATAAACAGCAATGTGAAAAACCTGAAGAGGGCGTACAGTCCTAGTTTTGTAAGCAAGCCGCCAAAAACAGCCGCTACTGCCGACGGTGGTGTATGGTAAGACGATGGTAGCCAAAAGTATAACGGAAATACTGCAGACTTGATCCCGAAGCCTATCAGAAAAAATATGGCCGTCAGATTCACAATACTACGATCTTCTATCGCTGCAATCTTCAAGGAAAGATCTGCCATATTCAGTGACCCCGTAATGCCGTATAGAATGCCGATTCCCGTGAGAAAGAACATCGAAGCCAGTATATTCATGGCCATGTATTTCACTGCGCCTTCCAGTTGTGGTATCCGTCCTCCCAATGTCAATAGCACGAACGAAGAGATAATCACGACCTCAAACCATACATACAGATTAAATATATCACCAGTTAAAAAAGCGCCGTTTAGTCCCATTATCAGGAAATGGAATATTGGAAAGTAACCAAAAAGCATCCTCGCTCGCCCTACCCCTACCGCAGAAAAAATAGATACTGCCAAAGCTGCAACCGATGTGAGTAATACCATGGTAACACTGAACAGGTCCGCAACAAAGACAATCCCAAAGGGTGCGTCCCAGTTAGCTGCGTTCATAGTAAGGATACCACCATTGTAAACTTTCGCAAACAAAGCTACTGCCAGTATAAAACCCAATAAAGAGCCGGCAATGCTCAATATCATTTGCTGAACCGTCTTCTTTGGGAGCGCAAGCTGAATTAATGCGGTAAATAAATGGACTAATACTGTCGCTATTATGTGATTATCAATCATATATCTTCTTCCTGTGGAGTATTCAATGTATCAAGATCATCCGTCCCTAGCAGCGCGTAGACACGTTTGAGTAAAACAATAGCAAAGGATGTGAGTCCGAAACTGATCACGATTGCTGTCAATATCAAAGCCTGTGGGATAGGGTCTGCATAAATATCTTCAAATACTTCCAGGTTGGCTGCCATAACAGGAGGCTTTCCTTTGGTAATCGTCCCGAGAAGGAAAATCAGAATATTGGTTCCATTCCCCAGCAGAATAATACCAAGAAGCAGACGTACCATACTTCTTCTCAAAATCAGATACACGCCGGAAGCATACAGCGCACCAATCAGAAATACGAGTAAAAGCTCCATAATCAGTGTGTTTCCAAAGAAATGGTGAATAAAATTGTCAATACTACGCCGATGACCACCAGATAAACTCCGATGTCAAAAAGCAAGGCAGACCCTACCAATCCTACAACCGGAATCGGTTGCTCAATCCAGAGTCCGGTCATGACCGGAAGTCCAAATAAAACGGGTAGAAACATGGCAACAGCTGCCACAATCAGACCTACCGGAATAATTGCTGATGGCTTGTATTTGAGCATTTTCATACTCTCGGCTGTTCCAAATGCGAAACTATGTAAAACAAATGCGATGGCAGCTACCAGTCCACCTACAAATCCTCCTCCCGGATAATAATGACCACGGAGCAGAAGGAAGACAGAAAATAATAATAGTATAGGCAGCAAATATCTGGATGCCGACTGTAATATGGGACTTCTCATAGGTTAATCTTTTTCTGAAGTTTTTAGTCTTAGTTTGATCAGACTATATACACCAATTGCAGAAATACTTAAAACAACAATTTCAAACATGGTATCAAAGCCTCTGAAATCCACCAGCACGATGTTAACTACATTCTTGCCTCTTGCCAGCGAATAGGCAAATTTCCCATAGAAATCGCTGATGTCTTTTACTGTGGGAATTTGTAGTACTTTGATTGCTGTCAGAGACAACAGAATTCCAAACAGCCCTGCGACAAGAGCATCTCTGATCACTATGGCTCGATTACTGTGCGGAACAACCAAAAACGACGGCAAATTGAACAACACAAATACAAACAAAACGACTGTTAAGGTATCAATGGTGAATTGTGTAATGGCCAGATCAGGCGCGCTGTAAAATACAAACATCAGACAAATAGCATATCCGATGATACTTGTACCCACCACTGCTGTGAGCCGGGATGTAGTGGTTACAGTCAAATAAAGAGCTCCCAGTAAAATCACCACATTAACCCCTTCATGAACACTTATTGGAATCAGCTTGCTGTAATCGACATAGATAGGTCCTCCTTTTACTAATTCATATATAAGCAGGACTTCGGCGAAAACTATAATTTTAAACAGGTACGAACGCAAAAATCCATTGTGCATGAAGCCGGTATACCATACTGAAAAACGCCTCAGATTAACCCATGACTTTTGGAAAATATAATGAGGTGTATAGCTGTTGAATCTCTCAACAAAGGCAATTTTACTTGCTGCCGGCTTGTTAACCAGATAGACAACCGTCCCGGTGACGATCGTGGCCCCACTCAACAGGAGTACTGTGTTGAAGCCATGCCATATTTTCAGAGTAAACTCCACAGGTTCAACTGACAGAGCATTGACTGTAGGTGCCACAATGTATTGCCCTGCTATATCGGGAAAACAGCCTAGTACAAAACCGAGGATACCCAGGATGAGTGGCGGTACCCAAACCAGTGCGGAAGGCAATTTGACATTCTCAAACCTTGAGGGTAATGGCCCTGTAAAAGGTTTGATTCCTGCCATCAATCCTGCCGCCACCAGACATATGTTAGCGATAACAGCCACCACCGTCAGTATAATCGCCAATTGAGAACCTGCAGCCAATGTTGCTTCATAGATCAGGTCCTTTCCAATAAAACCAAAAGAAAATGGAAGGCCAGCACTCGAAAGAGCTGCCAACACACCCGCAACAAATACGGGGAACAGTACTTTTCTTAGCCCGGACAGTCGCGTGAGTTCCCGTGTTCCTGTCTGGTAGTCGAGAATACCGGTTACGAGAAACAAACAAGCCTTGTACAGCGCGTGTACGATGATAAATGTACTCGCCGCGATAAGCGCCTCTTCGGTACCTAAACCAATCAAAAAAGTCAATACACCCAATACTGCGATCGTCGAATAGGCTAACACGCCTTTTAGGTCTGTTCTGAAAAGGGAATGTAATGCCGCATACAGCATCGTAATCCCTCCAACAATCATCAAGGTATTTGACCAAGCCGAAGTGCCTCCCAACACCGGTGTAAACCTGGCCAGCAGAAATATACCCGCTTTCACCATCGTGGCTGAATGCAGGTAAGCAGATACAGGTGTTGGTGCCTTCATAGCACCGGGTAGCCAAAAGTGAAACGGGAATTGGGCGGATTTTGTAAATGCCCCCATAAAAACTAGCCCTAAAACCACCGGATACATTTCGTGACCTGTGATCATACCAGATGATGAGATCAACTTACTGATGGAATAAGTATCTGCGATGTTTCCCATCAGGATTAAGCCTGCGAGCAGAAAAAAACCTCCTAACCCGGTCACACTAAGTGCTGTAAGGGCACTCTTCCTGGAAACTGCGCTGTCATTATTAAAGCCAATCAAGAAGAAGGAACTGATACTGGTAAGTTCCCAGAAGACAAAAAGGAGTAAAATGTTATCTGATAGCACTACACCCAGCATAGCAGACATAAAAAGGCATAAGTAGCCGTAAAAGCGGTCGAGATAGCGGTGCCCTTTTAAATAAGAACTGGCATATATGAAAATGAGAGATCCGATACCGGTGATCAATAGACTGAAAAGCAAAGACAAACCATCCAGTCTGAATTCAAAGTTAGTCCCTAGTGAAGGCACCCATGGGGTACTTTCATATAAAATACTACCTGATCGGATTTGGGGAATGTGGCTTGCAAAAAAACAAAACAACGCAGCCGGCAGCACTGCCAGAATAATGCTGCGATCTGATCGGAAATATCTCCCCAGTGGGATTAGCAAACATGATGTAATTAAACCTATCAGTATTGTGAATAACATTTACGCGCATTTATATTGTCAAAACAGATTTCTATCAGCTTATCTTACCATAAGCTACAGCACACTCTTAATACCAAACCATGATGGCCTTTAGGGAAACTTCCTTGCACAGATTCGACCAAACTTAAACTTTACCCCGCCGTGTTGGCATCATCAAGTGGCAACCGCTGCAATTTTTACGCCAAGCTGGCATAATCGCGGAAAATAATCAATATACGCAATTTTCAGTTGAAAAGCAAGCTATACTGATAGCGCGGCGTGTTGGCTGAACCCATGTCGGCTAAGCAATTCCTGTGGTAAAATGCTGTTTCGGAGTGGACGGAGTGAATCAGTAAAGAACTGCTGTTAGTCCGACAAAATAAGGAAAACAACGCAGATGAATGGCATCATGTAATATCGGGAAATGATATCTACAGGTAGGAGTAACGACCACACCCAACCTATTTGATAGTCCTAAATACCTAGAATGAAATTGCTATGTTAGTCGACCAAATGTTAAACACAACCACTACTATGGTAAAGAAACATTTGGTATAACTTTCCAATCCCTGAAACGCCATAGCAAACACCTACGTGGCGTATTGCATACTTTGGTCTTCTCGAGTAAGTTGCGTATCATATGTTATCGTAGCTTGTATTCAAAATTCTGAATATAAAATTCAAAAAAGTTATAACTAATTAGAAGCGTCAGCATTACCAGGCGTGTGAGTTTCAAAGAACATGGTGGGTGTCGATTTCAATTTGGTTACGGAAAATTTCTCCTCTGGTGTTTTCCTGGAATACAAGTACCCTTCCTGTCGTGAGGTTGAAATCGTTAATAGATAACTTTCGGTTCTGACTTCATTTTTCACCCATGCATCAAACCACTCCACAGCGACAATGATATTTTGATAAATAATAAGATTATAGGCAGATAAATCTACATCGACCCACTTTTGACTTTTGTAAGCATTAAAAAATATATTTTCTGTCATAAGCTCTTTGCTTAAATTTCCAGAATGACTCTCGTCAAGTGGTAAAATATGCAATCGGAAGCGCACGCTGTCAAATTCACAATCATTAAGATGCATTTTAAATTTGGTCAGTTTTAACGGCGTCTCATTAGTATGAATAGCAACTCCGCGCAGACGACCTCTGGAGCTCACGTAATCACCCCAACCGGTATACCTGGAACTAGGATTTTTGTTGCCGATAATAATAAGTTCTCTTTTGCCTAGGGCGACCACTTCATGTAGCTCAATAGCATTTGCTGTGAGCTTGATTTCATAATTGGATTCAGATAGGTCGCGCTTCAAAAATGTTGCAGATTCATACCCTAGATAGCTCACTATGACCGTATCAAGCGAGGCTGCATTGGTAATGTTGATAAGGAAATGACCATGTGAATCAGCTATTCCCCCTACACTTTTCCCCTTTACTCCTATACTGGCGTATGGTAAAGGCGCTTTGGTTTGACGATCAGTAATAGTCCCGATAAAAGATTGCCCGAATAATGTAATTGGCAGGCAAATGATAATACAAAGTAATTTGATCCGGTATTTTTACATAGTACAAATAGCTGCATGTGTCTTTTAAAGATCACATCTGTCCAATTATACCTTTCAAATATCCTAAGGTAAGCAGACTAAGTTAATGGGAATACGCCAGCCTACATCCGGTTGGCAATAATGTTATGCATTTTAAATCAAACACTTCTGGTGAAAATAAAAAGGCTATATTTACTTGATATGAATAAACAAGGACCAATTATAATTACAGAAGATGATGCTACGATCGGTTTCTGCTTGAAGAAGTATTTACATCGTTGAGCTATCCAGATAAAAGGATATATTTTATCGATGGTCAGGAAGCACTGGATTATCTGTATAAAATCGATAGTGTTCCATTTCTGATATTATCTGATATCAATATGCCCAGGTTGGACGGTTTTCAACTCAGACAAAAATTGCACACAGATGCCCAACTGCAGCTTAAGTGTATTCCATATCTTTTCTTCTCAACGGCAATGAATCAGAAAATGGTGATCGATGCATATAGTATGTCTGCACAAGGTTTTTTTATCAAGCAAAACTCATTTTCTGAACTAGAAAAAACAATTAAAGCGATAATGGAATATTGAACAAGGTGCGCCGCTCCTAATAATTTTGTATTGTAGTATAATGTAGCAACTTTTCATTTTGATTAACTATCTCATATCTTCGATTCATTTAGTATAAACTTGCCTCATGTAATCTGACTATCTGAAAATAAAAACACTCCTGTTATCCCGGAGCTTCAGATCCCTTTAAATCACAGGACATAAACGAAACCCAGAGCCATGATTGCAGACTTAGTCAGGGAGAGCGATATGTCTGGCTATTAGATGAAAAACCACACATTGTACAATATGATTTGTTGAAATGTAATGCCAATTTTCTTTGGATCACCGATACAGCGAAAGGCATCTTAAAGATTTACTCAATTTTAAACCACTTTCTTGTAAATATACGTGGGGCATATGAAATCATTAAATAGCTCCACACCGGTATTTTTGCGGAGTCCGGAACCTTGTCAAGCAGCTCCATGCGCTTATCAGCAACTGTAAAAGAAAACCCGTAAATGATTTCAATGGACCGCACCGGCTTGGAGTTCAAAGACATATCACTTTCAAAACCCAGATAGGTTCCGTTACTCTCCAAATTTTGCATCAGCAACGGATATTGTGTGTAAAAAATATGCGCATCACCGCGAAGGGAAAGCTTTTCACCAGCCTGGTAAATGATGAACAGGTAAGGATTGATTAGTCCTTTGGCATTTAAATCGGCCGGAAATTTGGTGAACAGATTCATATTTCCCATGAATTTCCAGGCTACCCCATAAAGTGGTACAAACGATGCGAATACTTCTCCGGAGTTTGTTCTTTTACTCCCACTCAGAATTTCAGCTCCCAGCCTGAACAAAGTTTTGCCTGTGTTAGCACTGATTTCAGGCTGTACATAATAGGCTTGGATCTTTTTTAACGCAGCAGTTTGTCCGTATTGGTAATATGCATTCACTGTCGCATAAAACCAGCTCTTTGTATATTCCAGTCGCCCGCCATTTGTGATCCGTTCGTAGTAGTGCCTATCACCGGACGTTGCCCGAAATACATCTACGGCATTTATGGTTGTCAAAGTGACCTGGTTGGTGAATTTGTGTTTTAGGTGGTGAACAAACAGGTATTTATAGGTATGAGGAGAAACCGGAGAATATACCGGATCAAAATGCTTCGCATACGGCCTTGTAAAGGTGATGGTCAAATCAGTTTCTAACTTCTTTTTATAAAGAAACCGAATACCTTCATGTGCGCGGCTTTGCTGCCCCCAGGGCGCGGCAGAAAATATCCGACCATTATCCAGCGATAATGCCTGTCTGCCAATCCGGACTGAAAGGTTTGTAAAAATCCTGGATTCAGCATATGCTTCGAAAAAATTCATATTGCCTACCTTGGAAAACCGGCCGGATTTCCCCCACACATGAATTTCCTGGGGTGATGCATGTAATCGAAACCAGTTGGTCCTATAATTAATGCTAAGCCGGTTTCTTTGAGTTGTGTAAAGTTCCGGCATTGTGGTGTCAGCTGCAGTCAACATGAAATTATCTCTGTATTCTGTCCTTGGCCTTATTTCAAGATCAACAATTAGTTCCCGGAGCAACGTGTCTGGCGACTGTGCGTATACTTCGTTCATTACGAAGAACGCAATAAAAAGAGCCATGCGGTAAACATGGATAGCGTAAAGGATCATCCGGGATAACATAAATACGGTTTCTTTTTTATCGTAAAAAACCAGAAAATAATTGTTAATGCAGTGCGGCGGCGGAAGATGTTTTAGTCACAACCAATACTGGGAGCGAGGATTTTCTGATTTCATCGTACACATGTACTATGGGCAGATACCTGTAGCTTAGTTTTTAGATTGTTGATCTGCCTCACCTTTCAAACTTACCAGCAAATCCCGAATATTTTTGCTGATTTGAAAAATTTGGTGTATTCCAGACAAAGGAAAAGCCTGTAAATATATGATTTACAGGCTTTTAGTGTATTATGATATTAAATCTGGCGGTCTGGACGGGACTCGAAGGCTTTCGAGCTATATTCATCTAAACCGCATTGTATCAACATTTTGTAGTCTACAAAGCGCTTGGCTTTTTACTGCTGCCACCGAAAGTTACTTTCTATGCTAAAGCTGCTGTAGGCAACTCTCCATATAACGGTAGTACCTTCGACATTACGGGGGCAGGATTATACTTTCCCAGTAGGACTTCAACCGTCTTTTGTAAACCTTCGATCTGCCGATCCTTAACATCTATTTGATTCAGTAAGCGCTTAAATTGTTCTTCAAGGCTGGCAAGGTGCTCCATCAGATATCCTGACTCCTTTGGTTCAGTAGCATCGCTATTTTTCCAGCGATTAAAAAGATACTCTTTTGTTACACCAAGAATCTTCGCCCATTCTTCAAGCTCTTCATCACTCATTTCTGATCTACCGAATGTGAAATACATTGCTTGACGTGACTTGCCTGACAAAGTTGCTAATTTTGCGACTTTAAGATTTTTCTCTTCAGCAACTTCTTTAATGATTACTCCTATTGGCGTTGATCTCATATACAATATTGTTTATATAGTGTTAAATATGTAATAACCTTTAACAAGCTAGTAATAACTTTATAAATGCAAATATTGACTTTTGAAAAGTTAAAAGCAATACCGCTTGTGGAAAATGTAAACCTTTTGACATAAAAAATCCCGCAACGGGTGAGGTTTGCGGGAATTGGAGTGGTAAATTTGCTGAGATTAATCCAATGATATAAAGAATGGACGTATTTGAACACTTAAATCTAGTTTTTCCTAAGGAAAAGAGATTAGATTTTTCTAGAATTGAACTGATCAGATCTGAGCTCCATCTTTCAGAATGTGAACAGCCTATCACTACATTCTCGGTACCACTGGAAAACTATTTACAGGCGGTTGAAGCCGTGTCCATAGCGGAGAAAGCCCTCAGTGAGGTAACATCTTCAATACAACGTCTTTAACAAACGGGGCAATTGTAGCAATGTTAGCTCCCAAGGCTACGATATCTAACACGGTACTTGGCTTTAATTTCCCTGTGTCGGATTCTGCGATTGCATTATCGACTACCGCCACTGCGCTTTCCTTTTCCTGGTCAGTTGCGTCTTGGTCAGCGTTGATCCGTACAGCCAAGAGTTTCATGATTTCCCTAAACATAACTGGGTCATTAATTGAGACATTCTTGGAGTCGACAACAACGTTGGAATTATCACCTACTGTAAAACTATAATTATTCATTGACCTTGTGATTTGTGACAAATAGTGTAACCCTGTCGGTGTGATTTTAGCTGAGTAAGGCTGATACGACGGCGGAATACTATAGGAGCCTGAGCGATCGCCGCGAAAGCTGTTGTTTCTTCTGCCGGCCGTCGAAAAATATATCCCGCCACTGTATCCTCCTTTAAACTGGATATTACCTGCGGACCGCAAATCGGTTAGAACGGCGTTCTTATCCTTCTTTTCGCGAATGCCTATCTGTTCCAAAAAAGAGTCTATTGGATGGAACTGGCCATCGCCTGCAAAGGACTCTAAATGTTGTAAAATTCGAATGTAATTGTTTTCCATTAAAAATCAGTCTCGCTTTTGCCGGATCCTGACATTGCCTTTTTGAGCGATTCGATTTGCTTCAGTACAGTTTCCTCGGTGATCTCCTTAATTTTGCTCCATTGATATTGGGTCGGCATATTACCTGTTATAGCTTTCGCAGAAGTTTTCTTCGCTTCCAATGCTCCTGAAGAAATAACCTTATCCATTCCGGCCGATTCATGGTTGAAATCAGAAAACGTGTATTTGTATTTATCGTCTTTAACGATCACGGTAACGGTATAAATCACATTCCCAACCTCAAACATACCAGCTGGCGGATTTTTCACAGCCATCGGTTTCACAACTTTCCCCAAAAGTTTGCCGGTCTCTTTGTCTTCAAGTTCTAAAGCAAGCTTTGTGCCTCCGGTACCGGTAACAAACCACGACTTTGCCTTCGAAAACAGATCATCCTTCTTAGAACCAGGCAGATCCACAACCTCCGTGTAAGTGATCTTCTGAGTTTCAGGGTCGATTGGCAATTTCTGAGCTTTGGAAGCTAATGAGATTAACAATAAGGAGGAGAGTAAAATTAATTTCGATTTCATCTGGATTAATTAATTGATTTTTAAATAGTTAAAAATTTACAGAAATTTAATAACAACATTGTTGTTGCATTTGTGATAACATTGTTATTACATTTGAAAAGTCGTTCACTTCTTACGAAAGACAATAATAGTAAATAACGGTCTATAACCTACAATTATGAACGTTGATAAAGACAAAGTAAGGCAACCATTGGGACAAGCGCTGATAGCGCTTGACAATGTAGACAGGCTTTTGCTCCGCAGAAAGCTGATTCGGATCGGGCTAACACAGGGCAGGTGGAAACACATTCTGACCAACGCAGTTGCACATGAACTTCCCTCATTTGTGAGAGATGCGATCATTGAGGAAGTGCCATCTACTGCGGAGCTATTTGAACATCCCAACCTAAAAGGTGAAAGTGTCTAATTCTTATCTGTAAACCCGTTTATATGAAACTCATAACCGCTCTTAAAATCGCCTTTTTTATGGCCCTGCTATCAGAAACAACTTTTGAATTGATGTCTAAATACGATTCTTGGATCATAGGCATTTGTCTCGGAGCAATGTTCGGACTTTTTGTAGTAAGCACTATCAAAAGTAGCCGCAACAGATGAGCACGACAGATCTAAGTCTCAAAGAGAGGTTTTTAGCGGGTCATCCATTCGTTGGGAAACAAAGCTATCTGCATCGGTATCGTTACGACGATGAATGCGGGGTGCAGAAGTGTGAATTCGGAGTTCCTGCCAGCTGGGTATACTATGGGCTTGTCGATAAGATCAATGAGGCGGGATGTACCATTTACATTTCGGTGCTTGGTGCAAAGACAGTAACAATTCGGATCAAGTTTGAAGATCTGATTTTCATCCCAATTGCATGACCGGGATTGTCCTTTATCAATTGTCGTACTCTTATGTGATTTGCATATGACATATCGTGAAAGATTCATTGCCGGCCAAACCTTCAGCTTTCTTCAGAAACCATATCACTATCAGTACAAGGAAAGCGAACATGTTCTTTATCGAAATGACAATTACATGTTGGGCAATTTTCAACCGTATGCCAGAGTGTACAATGTTGGCAAGATTGATTTTGATGCAGTATTACTGGACAATGATTCTAATGTACTTGGGCACCATTGGGAGTTCACTGACATGCATTTTGGTTGGTTCCAGCCAAAGTGGCATTTCAAGTGGCTTGAAGTGAATGAGTGGATGCATGTATATGTGAAGCATACTTTCGAAGAACGTTTGGACGGTCTGCCACATCCCTGTTGCGAGATCATAGCAGTTCTCACTCCAAACTGTAATGAAAATAAAGAAGTGTGGCATGCCTACTTGAACGGTGGCCTTACTATAAAGGAGTTAGCAGTATCCAGCAAGTCACTGGATAGCATTCAAAATGAAGTCGAAAATCATATTTTAAATAAATAACATATGTCACAGGTAGCTTCTATAATCCTTACTAATGAAGATTTTGCTTTGATCGATAAAGCTTTGAAGAAAATGGCCGTCAATGATATGCCGAATCTATTAGAAACTTTGAGTTCGTCCTTCCTGGATGACGCTTATATGAGCCCACTATTTAAAGGGAGTCACTGGCAACAGAAAAGAGACAAAGAAGCTAAGGAAAAAGAGCAAGAGGAAACAGTGGTAGTGCTTCGAGCAAAACTGATCCAATTTAGAAAGCAATATCAAGAATTTAACAATACTGCTGGTCCAAGCGGAGCTGGCAAATAAAGAAATTGGCGTGAGAACGCTGATGTAGAAGAGGGTTTACGTAAAGTAATGGCGGTGGCTGATTAGCTGCCGTCATTCTAAAAACTATCAGGACTGAAGGTGTGGCGTAATGGTAGCGCGTCTGGCTCCGGCCACTCTGTGCGGGTTCGAATCCCGTCTCCTTCACATCTCCACTCGGAGACCGTTGAGTAATGTAGTAAGTCCTTCCCCGCCGCGCTGTGGCGGGGAAGATTAGACAACCAGGCTTCAACAAAAGACATCGCGGGGTAGAGCAGTTGGCAGCTCGTTGGGCTCATAACCCAAAGGTCGCTGGTTCGAGTCCAGCCCCCGCTACAAGGTAAGACAGGTTTTACTGCTGATCCGGCATTGCTCCCGGATTGGGTAAGGGAAAGTACGTCTCAACCTCCTGCCAAAGGTGCTCATTATATGAGAGTTGCGCGGGTAAGGGTAAGTATGCCCTTTCTGAACAGCATCTAAGGCAAAACATATATACTAATACGTTACCGGCAAATAAGCGATGTCAGGGTTAGGGGAACTATGTCCTAAAAATGGCAAAAATGTTTCAATAGAAATTTCAATTGAGGTTTCCATTGAGGTTCAATTGAAAGATTGAGCGATAGAGCTATTGAAAGCTGTGTACTAGTTACTATCCGATATAAACAAATTTTCAAAATTCAAAAAAATGGCAGGAATCCCTCGTAGACCAACCAAAGGACGCGCATTACAGCCCGATCCGAACAAGAGCCTATTTAAATTCAAGCTCACCTGGTTGCCTGATGCGGACGGTAATCAGAAAAAGAGCGAAACCTGGTACAGTTACGACTACCAGATAGAGCGTGAAGAATTCCCTGAAGGCATCAGCAAAGACCTCAGAATGCAGTGGAAGCAACTACTGGCAAATATCTGGAAGTATGAAGAGCTGTATGAATTTGTCAAATGGCTTAGGCCACACAACCAGGATGACAGTCTGCTGCTTTACATGCCCAACTGGCCGGAGATTTATGAAAGCATTCAGATGATCGAGACCAAGTATGGTTGGAGTGTACTCGAAAATTACGTCCATATGGTCGGCTTCCATGATTTTGCGCTGCAATCGGTAAACAGAAGCCATCCAAGGCAAGCTGGCAACAGTCCAGGACGCGTTGACTTCCGCAGATTCTACGGCTTTAAATACGTCCATCGCAACGATTTCATAGTGACCAATCTGGCCACGGGTAAATTAGTAAAGGTAGATGTGTACGACAACCTGATGTATCATTCGGAAAACCACCTACACACGCTGTTTGGCCGGATTCCTACCAATGATCCCGCACCAATGCCAATTCGTGGCGGCATACCGCAAGCAATCGGCTCTATGATTCCAAAATATAGCGAGTAGCAACTTTTAACTTAAAGCGATATGGATTATCAGATGTCTCTTTTTTCAAATCCGACAACACCTGGAAGCAAAAAGTCGAGCGATAACCTCATAAGTGAAGAAGAACAGGTCATTACACTAGAAACAAAGGTTTCATGGCCAGCAAAGTGGCGAGAAAAGGATGGTGAAAGAATGATCCTGTTTTCAATACCAATGCATTCGGACCTACTTAAAGCAATAGGTGGGAAAGGACCGAGTGCTGTTAACTGCTACTATCGGAATCTGCGGTTCAAATACGGCACACTAACCAAAGGAACAGCCATAAAGCTTACGGCCAGCATCGACAGAGGTAAACGTGGTGGCGTTCAGCTACACATCAAGGAGCTGGAAGTAGTGGGTGAAGTCGCAAAGGATCTTACCAAGGTCTCGGCCAATATGATGAAGAAATGGGCAAAGCAGATTGAAAAGCAACAAAAAAGCTAGGTCGAATTTTATGCAGATCGATATCCAATCATTTCGTAGCAATACATTCTCCATACGGTTGGTAAATGACAAGGTGTACCATGTACCTGGATGGGAGCCAGTCCCGATTATGCGGTTTTTCAACCGATCCCGGGACGATGAGACCCAAATACTGATCGCAGCTTCAATAGGAGCCCTGCAATGGACACTGAAAAGCCGAGACGAACTAGATCACTTTATGCAGCGTGCCATCCCAACTTACTGTACTCAAATATCACCCACTTTACCGCCCAAATCATGACCAAAAAAGTAGATATCCAAACCACAGGCAAGAAGCTGACCAATATGGAACATACCATTCTGGAAGCAGCAAAGGCTAAAGCAGACCAGGGATTTGACAGGAACTATATCCGCTTGTCTGTTGAAGAAGAAATTAAAAGCTGGAAACAGCGCGACCGATACCGTACCGCCGAAACCCACTTGCACTACAAAAGCATCTGGGAAATGGATTTGAAGAACGGAAGCACAGTATTGGCAATCTTTAAGACCCGTCTGTAATGGCTCCTATAACAATACGCCTATCGCCATTCGAGGTAAAGGCAATTCTGGATATCCTGGAAGATGCCTGCCGCAAGTGTGCTGATCGCAATGTAAGAGTAGAAACGATTGTACTTGCTGAATTCTATGTCCAGTGGTGGAGAAAGCGTCTATCGACCTTCACCAAGCCAATGCCAAAAAAAGACCCGGCTTATAAAATACCGGTGTCAGTTGTAAGAATTCTGCACTATCGTTTACAGCATTCGCCCAGCGATCATACACGGCAATTTATTCTCGCCAAACTCGACCAGGCGCTTATTGACAGAAACCTCCGTCCCACATTCCCAACAAAACTTTTATGAACAAATTTCTTACTGACCTTGTCGTCATCATCTTCCGGATCATTTTCGCGATCATACTTGTCTGCGCTGCACTGATTGGAATGGCGGTGGCAGCTCCAACACTTCTGGTATTTGCAGTGATCAGCTTTATCAAGTTCGTAATTCTTCCCAAACCGGCAATTTTATGAGCACCGCTTACTTTGGCGGTAAGTCCGGAGCAGGCACTTACCAGACCATCATCAATCAGATTCCACCGCACAGGATATATGTGGAGCTATTCGGTGGTATGCTCGGCATATACCGACACAAGCGGCAGGCACAACTGAGCATCTTGATCGATAAGGATATCGACCTGATAACAAGGTGGGGGAAGTTTCAGATTAAGCCAGAGCTTAAAATTAACTCAATATTAAACTTGGTGAACAGTAAAAAATCAGCGGGTAGTTGGGGATACGCGGGTTGTTCACTTGAATTGTTTGAGTATTCAGCAGCATATAGCGCATTGAACTGTGACGATGTTTTTATTTATGTTGACCCACCTTACTTGATGGAAACAAGGAGCTCATCAACCAGGTATAAGCATGAGTTGACGGATGAACGGCACAAAGAATTGCTTGAAACATTGATATCTCTTCCGGATGCCAAGATTGCGCTAAGCACCTATCCGAATGATTTGTATTATGATTTTTTCATGGATAGAATGAACTGGCGCTTTATTGAATTTGAGAGCCAAACCCGTCACGGCAAAGCGATCGAGCAGCTTTGGATGAATTACCCGGAGCCAACAGAATTACACGATTATCAATACCTGGGCAGCGATTACCGAGAACGGGAACGGATCAGCCGGAAGCTAAAGCGCTGGCATGCGAAGTTCCTCGAGCTGGCACCGCTGGAACAGGCGGCAATGATACAACGACTTACAACCATTCAGGATCCTACCGCCGAAATGAGCGAGGGATGATCATCAGATTTTTTCAAACTTCAATTTTTTTATGGAAAATACTAATAACGTGAGTGTGAAGAGCTATACCCTTTATGATCAAAGTGGTAGCTGGCTAGGGCAAATTGTTCTTTCGTCAGACGGGCTGTTTGCATCTGTTACTGATTGGGGTAATCTCTCTTATGCCTGGAGGACTTATGGGAAGGCTGATTTCAGAGAATTCATCTGTAGCCTCAATGTGGACTACTTCGGAGGGAAAATGTTTGTAGGCATGTCTTACATTCTTCATGGGCAGAAATGTGAGGATGCTTGCAGGCGCTACGCTGCTCGAATACTACCGGCTTTACAGGAAGTATTGAAACAGGATTTGGAAATAAACCCAACTTGGTGAGAAGTATAAACCTTAACAGAGTCAATCAAATGGAATATTTTAAAAAACGCAGTATCTGCCTGACATACTATGGTGTAATACTGAGACAGGAACCGTTAAACGCATTGGTGGTTATCGATGGTGAATCGGGC